>NZ_CM178970.1:922500-4022473 GCF_058725515.1 Nitratireductor sp. WH36-1
GTAGCGAAATTCCTTGTCGGGTAAGTTCCGACCTGCACGAATGGCGTAACGACTTCCCCGCTGTCTCCAGCAGAGACTCAGTGAAATTGAATTCCCCGTGAAGATGCGGGGTTCCTGCGGTTAGACGGAAAGACCCCGTGCACCTTTACTATAGCTTTACACTGGCATTCGTGTCGGCATGTGTAGGATAGGTGGTAGGCTTTGAAGTTCGGGCGCCAGCCTGGATGGAGCCATCCTTGAAATACCACCCTTATCTACATGGATGTCTAACCGCGGTCCGTTATCCGGATCCGGGACAGTGTATGGTGGGTAGTTTGACTGGGGCGGTCGCCTCCTAAAGAGTAACGGAGGCGCGCGATGGTGGGCTCAGAACGGTCGGAAATCGTTCGCTGAGTGCAATGGCATAAGCCTGCCTGACTGCAAGACTGACAAGTCGAGCAGAGACGAAAGTCGGTCATAGTGATCCGGTGGTCCCGCGTGGAAGGGCCATCGCTCAACGGATAAAAGGTACGCCGGGGATAACAGGCTGATGACCCCCAAGAGTCCATATCGACGGGGTTGTTTGGCACCTCGATGTCGACTCATCGCATCCTGGGGCTGGAGCAGGTCCCAAGGGTATGGCTGTTCGCCATTTAAAGCGGTACGTGAGTTGGGTTCAGAACGTCGTGAGACAGTTCGGTCCCTATCTGCCGTGGGTGTAGGAATATTGACAGGATCTGTCCCTAGTACGAGAGGACCGGGATGGACGTATCTCTGGTGGACCTGTTGTGGCGCCAGCCGCATAGCAGGGTAGCTATATACGGAACGGATAACCGCTGAAGGCATCTAAGCGGGAAACCGACCTGGAAACGAGTATTCCCTGAGAGTCGTGGGAGACCACCACGTTGATAGGCCGGGTGTGGAAGTGCGGCAACGCATGGAGCTTACCGGTACTAATAACTCGATAGGCTTGAATCATTCTCATTGCTTATGCTCATCAAGAGCGACAAAATACTGGCCAAAAGGCCAACCAGCTTCTCGATTACATGCGCTTTGCCGACCTGGTGGTCATGGCGGGGCGGCTGCACCCGTTCCCTTTCCGAACACGGCCGTGAAACGCCCCAGCGCCGATGGTACTTCGTCTTAAGACGCGGGAGAGTAGGTCGCTGCCAGGTCTGCCAAACGCATGTAAGCTTCTCGACACAAACCAAAAACAAAAGGCCGCAAGCGCGGCCTTTTGGCATGCAAAAAGAACACAAAAGTTGACGCGGGGTGGAGCAGCCCGGTAGCTCGTCAGGCTCATAACCTGAAGGTCGCAGGTTCAAATCCTGCCCCCGCAACCAAAAATGCCAGTAAAAACAGCATGTTATCAAGCCGCCTCGGACAGCCTCCGGGGCGGTTTTTCGTTTTAGGGGCAGTTTAGGGGCAGTGCCTTCCAACCGTTCTCAATAGCCCCCAACACCTGTCGGCCAAGTTCGTCCTGAAATCGGGGCGACGAGGTTGGCGCTGACGTTGCCCCAATGAATTAATCCAGGTTGAAGTAGGCTCTGGCCCCACGCGAAGGACCAGAGATGAAGCGCAACCGATTTTCCGAAGAACAGATCATAGGCATATTGAAGGAGCACGAGGCCGGTGTTCCGGTTGCGGATTTGTGCCGCAAGCACGGCGTCAGCAACGCCAGCATCTACAAGTGGAAAGCCAAGTATGGCGGCATGGACATCAGCGAGGCGAAGCGGCTGAAGACGCTTGAAGACGAGAATGCCAAGCTGAAGAGGCTCCTTGCCGACAGCATGCTCGACAACGCTGCGCTGAAAGACCTTCTGTCAAAAAAATGGTGACGCCCGCCGTCGAGCGAGAGGCCGTCGCACATCTCCAGATCGCGTTTGGAATGAGCGAGCGGCGGGCGTGCAAGATCCTTGGCTGTTGCCGCATGACGATGCGCTATCAGACCAGGAGAACGGACGACGTGGTTCTGCGCGAGCGGATGAAGGCGATTGCCCATGAGCGGCGACGGTTCGGCTATCGACGGCTACACGTCCTGCTGCGCCGCGAAGGGCATGTGGTCAATCATAAGCGCCTGTTCCGCATCTACCCGGAAGCGCTGGCTGTCGGTCAACTGGTCCGAGACGAAGTCGAGCGACCATCTCTCGTTCGGGGCCATGGGGATCAGCATCGGCCGCCTTGTGCCCATTGCCCGTTTCCGGCCACCTCGTCGACGTACCGACAGCCGGCGCTTCCGGGTCCTGACAATCGTGGATGACTGCACCCGCGAGTGTCTGGCCTTGGTCGCCGACACATCGCTCTCGGGTCTTCGCGTAGCCCGCGAACTGGAAGCGCTCCTGGCACGGCGCGGCAAGCCGAAGATGGTGGTCAGCGATAACGGGACCGAGTTCACCTCGAACGCCATCCTGGGCTTCGCTGATCGAATGCAGATCGACTGGCACTACATTGCGCCAGGAAAGCCCATGCAAAACGGCTTCATCGAGAGCTTCAATGGCCGGCTGAGGGACGAACTGCTGAACGAAACGCTGTTCCCGTCGCTCTCGCACGCCCGAGCAACTCTTCAGGCCTGGAGGAACGACTACAACCTCAACCGCCCACACTCCCGGCTCGGTTGGCTGACCCCGACCGAATATGCCGACACCTTGAACCCGAAACGGGATCTGCCGCTCCGCTCGCTCGCGAGCTCCGCGTCAGACCCCGTCAATCGCCCCGGCCATATCGGCCAAACCCACCGCCAGAGTCTCCGTCAAACTGGATAAAACTTGGGGGCAACGTCACCCCGTGCCGCTTGGCCAAGCGCACCAGCCGCATATCAAGAATCTGGCCTATTAGATCAGAGATTACGGGCGAGCACGGACTTCCCTGGGGCAACGCGGTTCCGTCGCACGCAATCTGGGCTATCAGCGTGGCGATTTTCTCGTTCAGTTCGAAATTTTTATCTTTGAGAAAATAGCCGCGCACTCTGCCGAAATGGAAGGTTGGAAAGTAGTCTTCGATATCCAGGTTGAATACGTGACGCCGCCGCTTGTGCACCTTGGCATTGGTGATGATGGAATGGCCACGACGGAAACCATGCGACACCGAATTTCGGAAGCCTTCTCTCTCAATCTCGTCGCGGCACACATAGAGAAGGTTGGCCAAGTGCTTTTGGAGCTTCTTCAGCTCAGGGCTGGGCGCCTTGATAATTCGGTCGGAGCCATCCTTTTTCTTGATTGGGAATGTCGTATACTTTGCCTCCATCGGAAGGTGGTAAAGGATGTAGGCAAGACCTTTTGGTGAATAGCCCAGTAGCGCCGCAAATTCGTGTAATGTTGTTGCCTGCTTCAGCTTCTCCAGTGCCGACACATGTCCCCCTCCTAATAGAAAGGCTTGCAGGCACTCCTATGCGCATGGGCAACCCTTGTCACTCGGATAAGATGACCGGGCAATAGACATCATGAGGAGCACAAGTGCTCTCCTGACGTTGGATCAGATGCCTCGATAACCGGGCAATTATTCTGCCTGCAAGCCTTTCGCAGACTATGCATGTGAGGCCAGAATCCGTCAAGCAGCTTGTCTTCGCTGCATGTGCTATGGCTCTGTGAATCCTATATTTTTGACCCTGGACTGGCCGCAGCAATCCACTAGGTAGCGACTTCCTAGCCAATGCCTAGGGAGCAGCCATCGCCTACCTAGCTGCCTCCTATGGCATTCCTGCAACTTACCTAGTTTCTTTCTCGTCACTATGTGGTCGCTTCATAGCGAATATGCTTGGCGGCAGCCTGTTCCGTCCTGTCCAATGAAAGAAAAGGGAGGGGAAAATTATGCCTGTTATCGTATTCGCAAATTCAAAAGGCGGCGTTGGCAAATCCACATCTGCCGTGGTGCTCGCTCAGGTGCTCGCCAATCGCGGTGCGAGTGTGAGCCTGATTGATGCCGACCCAAACCAGCCGCTGTCGCAGTGGTGGCAGCGCGACCCGGAGCACGTTCCAGCAAATCTGACTTTGGTGCCGAACGTCACTGAGAACAGCATTACCGATACAATTGACGAGGCGGCCGCCAAGAACGCTTTCGTAATCGTCGACCTGGAGGGGTCGGCCAATATGGCAGTGTCCTACGCCATCGGTCGCGCCGACCTTGTACTGGTGCCCATGCAGGGTAGCCAGTTGGACGCCGACCAGTCCCGCCGTGTTATCGAACTCATCCGGCGGGAAGAGAAGGCATTCCGGCGCGCGATTCCCTATGCGGTGTTCTTCACGCGCACCAGCCCTGTCATCCGGTCGAAAGACCTCTCGCATATCGAAGCTGACCTGAAAGCAAATGCCATCCGTATGCTGCCCGTCGAGATGACCGAGCGAGCAGCCTTCCGCACCATCATGCAGCTTGGCGGCACCATCTATGATTTGACGACGGCCGAGGTATCGAAGCCAGAGGCCGCGATTGAGAACGCTGAAGCGTTCGCTCGCGCTGTCGCGGCGTTGCTTGCGTCAGCAGAGAAGGGGAGGGAAGCCGCATGACCCGTCAACGTCCCCAGACCTTTGCAGAAAATGCCGACCCGTTGGACAACGTAGCATCTTTCGAGCCGCGCAGCGAAAAGCCCACCATCTCAGTTGAGGAAGCGCGACGGATAGGAGAAGCTAGCGGCTTCAGCGCCCGCGAAACCGAGCAGAAGGCACCAACTCCGATCGTTGATGCACGAAGTTTGCGCACTACCAATCGCACGGCACAATTGAACGTCAGCGTTACGCCCGAAACGAAAAATCGGTTCTGGCGATACGCACAGGAAAACGGCTTTGGCGCAGGGGAGGAGGCGCTTGTCGCGCTTCTCTCATTGGCGGCGCTCGACAATAGTTAACGCTGTTTGCCACTGTAACAGTATGTGGCGGCTAGGTGCAGAGGCGCGATCCCTTGAGCTATTTATCCGAAAACTACGAGACATACTTAGCAACCGCGACAGAACTGCTTGTTGCCGAGGGCATGACTGAGGCGGCTGATGTCCTGCGAGTTTCAACGCCCAGAGTGGACGAAACCGGATACGATAATTGGAACGGCGGCACGACGATCTGGACAATTTATCTTCGAATGGAGCCGGCACGTTATGCGCAGCTTGGCGCTAATCGCGAGGCACTGGAAGAGCAGATTTATAACCGCCTGAAAATTGTTCTGGAACAATTCACGGACGATTGGTTCAGCGTCAAAATCGTGCCCGAAGTCTCGCCCAAGCCGGAATGGCGACAAGCCCAGGGAGATGTTTCACGCGTCACGCGCCAGAACATCTTCGATGGCCTACGAATAGACAATGTTCCGTGGAGCGGCAGATTGGAGGAAGTTGAGTTCCTACAGCGCCTCTATGATCTCCAAACGCTTCCTTCTCACGATAGCCGCTTTCCCGACGCTGCGGGCGACATCTGGCAGCATCGGGTAAACAACCCGCAGGATTGGGACGACGATTGGATCTATGCCGACCCGCGTTTCAATCTGCTGCAAGGCTCGTCGGACAATTTCCTCCGCTTTCTGTGCGAAATGGTGCATCCAGTCGTTCGACCGGACAGGAATGAGGCTCTGAAGCTTGTTCAACAGTTCAACGACCAACTGCGGCGAGAGGGGTGGCATCTGGTCGAGGAAGAAAAGATTGCCGGACGGCCTCGCTTTGTCGGACAGCGTATCAGGAATTCCAGCTATCGCTCGGTTTCGCGTGCCCGAACCGTTGCAGATGCGCTGGACGCCGGCTGGATGCAGAAAGAGATTGAGAGGCTTGAAAATGCGGTTGAGCGCGACCCCGCACTAGCAATCGGCACCGCGAAAGAGCTTGTTGAGACCTGCTGCAAGAGCATTTTGTCTAAGCGGGGTGTCGCCGTGTCCCGTTCCGATGATCTACCCAAACTGACAAAGGCGGTGGCCAAAGAGTTGAAGCTTGTCCCCGAGGGCATATCGGATGAGGCAAAGGGCGCGAATGCCATTCGGCTCATACTGCAAAATCTGTCGGCCATGACGCAGAATCTGGCCGAACTTCGTGGACTGTACGGGTCCGGGCATGGACGCGACGGAAAGCACCGCGGTTTGGAGCCTCGCCATGCGCGTCTGGCCGTCGGTGCAGCAGTGGCATTTATCGATTTTGTTACCGAGACCTATCATCAGCGGCACACTGACAAACAGAAGGACGCGAGTTGACCTTACCTCACGTGGCGCCCTGATCGCCGCATAGATGCATTTTCCCGACACGCCGCGCCCCTTCGGCATTCAACCAGCCGAAAATGCTCTGAGAGGCCGTTGAGGCGCGACCGAGTCCACCTCAAGGACACATCGTTGTTGTTGACCGGCATGATGCTGGCCATGAACGCTCGCAGGTCGTGAGCTATCCAATCCCGTGCCGTCATCTGCCAGAGGTGCCGATCGATGCGGCAACAGGTTCGCATCTGTCCGCTCGTCGCTGCATCGAGTGCTATCGGCCGCTGGTCCGGTGTTCGCCCCGACAGTCACCATTGGCTTTCTGACCGCTGTTTCAGCCTTCAGGGACAACGCACGCCTCGCTTGCCTTTTGCTTCATGGGATTTGTGACCCGCCCCGGCGCTCGGCAAGTGGCTGCCCGCTCGAATCCGTGTTGCCACTGTGCCTTCGCGCCTCATGAGGCCGGTTCTCCTGACATCCATGAAAGGCAGCGAGGGGCGCTGTCTTCAGAAATTGAAACAGGAGAAAGACCATGGCGACCCGCAACACGAACACCACCAAGATCAGCAAGAAGCCGACCCACGCACTCTTTCACGTGACGGACGGCAAGGACGACAAGGCTCATTGGGTACGCATCGGCGCCGCCTGGCCGCATAAGGACGGCAAGGGCATGAGCCTCCAACTCGACCTACTGCCCCGCGACGGCCGCATCATTCTGCGCAGCATCGACAATGACAAGCAGGGGGAGGGGCACTAGGCTCCTCTTCAAGCTCTCAGAACAGCCCGCCGTCGCAGGCGGGCTTCGCATGCTCATTGTCAGAAAATGCCCTCGCTGAGCTTTTCGGCGAGACCCTTCTTGTGGTCTTGCGACAGGTGGGAGTAGCGCTTCACCATCTGCAACGTCTTGTGGCCCAGCATGTCTGCTATCTCCAGCAGGCCAGCGCCCTGCATGGCGAGATAGCTGGCGGTGCTGTGCCGCAGATCATGAAAACGGAAGTCCTTCACCCCCGACGTTTCCAGCGCGTTTTCCCACGCGGTGCGGATGTCGATGGCGGCTTTCAGGTCGCGGCGCGGAAACAGCCATCGCGTATCGGCATCGGGTAGGGCTTCATTGTAGCTGTCCTTCACCCATTCGATGTGCTCGACAAGCACATCATGCAGGTGGCCGACGATCGGCACTGACCGGGTTTCGCCGTTCTTCGTATCCCGCAGGACCGCCAGCCCGCGCGCCATGTCCACATCGGGCAACGTCAAGCCGAGGATTTCGCCTTTCCGCGCACCGGTGGACAGCGCGAAAATCACGATAGGGTAGAGCTGGCTGTTATCGCTGGTCCGGCAGGCTTCCAGCAGTGCCTTACGCTCACCGTCATTGAGATACCTGTCCCGCTGGTCGCGGATGCCGGTAATCTTGTTGACGCCATCGAGCGGATTGCCGCCGACCCACCCCCAGGTCCGAGCATGGTTGAACAACACGGCGAGGGTGTCGCGGTAGTGTTTCAGCGTCTTGCGCGCCTTCGGCTTGGCTTTGCCTTCTTCCTTGGCGCGCGCATCCGGCGCAGTTTCCAGCTTTTTCATCTGCTCCGCGATGACTTCGGGCGTGATGAAGGAGAGGGCATAGCTGCCCAACTCTCGCTTCCAATGCCCCAGATACGTCTGTGCGGCGCGCTGAGTGCTTTTTGCCTTATGGGGAAGGACTTCACCCTCGTACCGTTCAATAACGTCACAGAGCGTCTTACGCTGCGCCGTGCGCACCACGTTGCGGAACTCGCCGTTGCGGATGGCTGTTTCGGTTTTCGACGCCCATTGCTTCGCGTCGGTCAGACGCTGAAACGTCTTCTTCTGACGTGGGAAGCCAGCAATGCGAATATCCACCATGTAGACCGTGCGACCCTTGCGGTCGCGTTTCTCGATGGTCGCCATGTCGCCCCCGTGAGTGTGCCTCTGAAACATCAGGCAGAAACAACCTGATGGTGCGGAAAATCCCCTTTGGGGGCAGTTTAGGGGCACTAATGTTCATGAAACGTCCAAAAATGTCAATAGCGGTCAATAGGCAACGCATTGACAAAGTACTGAAATCACGCAACTTTTTGATTGGCGCTTATTGGTGGCAATTGTCTTTCAACAGGCTCATAACCTGAAGGTCGCAGGTTCAAATCCTGCCCCCGCAACCAAATCAACGAACAAACCCCGCTGCACACGCCGCGGGGTTTTTTGCGTTCTAACGCTCCAGAAAACCGACCAGATTCCCAGAAACCCAAAGGCGCGGGCACAGCTGACATGCGTTGCCCCCGTCGCTCAGAGACGCTCCCGGGACGCTGAACCGCGCCTGTCCTCACCAAGCCCCGGACCACCCCGGTAAAGACGCTGAAGCGTCGAAACCATCTCCTCGAAACTCTTGTCCAGCTCAACGCAGCTCCGGCGCGTCGGGACAAGATGCGTCGAACGCCCGCTGCGCACTCGCTCCAGAAATCCAGAAGCCTCAAGCTCAAGGATCTTCCGGTGCGTCGTCGAAAGCGGAAGACCCAACGTCATCGAAAGCGAAGATAGATCGTAAAATCGACCCTCAATCTTACCCGTGATGATCGTACGAACAATCAAAGCATCCAAAGGACCGCCCCACAAACCAGTCTCAATCGCATAAAAACGGCAGCTGGTGTGCTTTATCTGTCCATCCTTTCGGGCGGGGCGCGTTGGCGCTCAGGGAAGGGGGCGGTTCCCCAGATCGGTTCCGGCGTTCTCAACCGCTGAAAATTGTAAGACAGTCGCACTTGATAGGTGTTCTTGGTCGATACGCATTGCTTCGTGATAGAGGTGAAACGGATATCTGCTCGAAGCGGTGCGGGGCGAAGCTCCGTTGTCCGCAGTAAACTGGTTTGGACAAGCCGCGTTCGGTTCGCCTGAGTTTGATGACGATGCGGGCGCCCTGATCTCCTTGCCGGTTCCCCGCGAGCCCGTCGCCATCGTTATTTCGCCCGATCACCTTGCCGCCCTTGCCGAACAAGAGTGTAAAGGCGGGCGTCCGCATATCCGGCTCACAAAGGCCACGTCTCCCGATCGCTGGGCCCCACAGATGGCGCGCATGTTTCGGGATGAGCTGGCGGGCGGCAATGGCGTCAACGAACTCTATGTCGATGCACTGCTCACCAAGTTCGGGGTCGAGGTGTTGCGGAGATACGACGATGCCGCGCGCCCGAAGAAGAGCGCGACGGGCGGGCTTTCGTTTCGCAATGAGAAAAGGATACGGGAGCACCTGGCCGAGAATTTCAGACGCAAGCTCAGTGTAGCCGACCTCGTCGGCGTCTGCGACCTTCACCGGGGCCTTTCATCGTGGCTTTCACAAACACGTTCAGTGAGCGCCCGCATCGGTATCTTATCAACCTTCGGCTCGATTATGCCCGGTGTCTTCTCACCGAAGGAGACATGCAGATACCCGGGCAGATACCCGGGCAGATACGCGAGATCGCCCGTCTTCCGGGTTTTCATGCCAGAAGCATCTGGCGACGTCGCTCAGAATACACCGGGGCGTGCCCCCAGGAAAACCAGGTCCGAGCGGTAGCTGTCTTCACGAACCGTCAGGGTCCTTGCCCGAAACCTTTCCGATGTCGGGCATGTAGCGTTCTGCCAGGCGGAGCTGAACGTCCGCGCCGTCCGTGCTCTGATTGGCGATTGCCGCCACGAGCGCGTCGACAAGCGCGAAGGCTGATGTGGCTGAATTGGGGAGCAGGCGTCTCTTTGCCTCGGCGAACAGAACCACGTCTGCGTCGCGTGCGAACGGGCTGGTCGGGCTGTCGGTGATGCACAGAATGCGCGCGCCGCGGCGCTTGGCAACACCACACAGCTCCACCGTGTTGGGAGAATAGCGCGGGAACGAGATGAACACGGCGAGATCGTTTTCATTGCAGTGAACCAGCCGCCGATAGGCTGAATTGGCGCCGCCCGTTGCGCCCATCATCGTGACATTGCCGCGGCAGAAGGGCTCCAGCCCGTGTGTCAGCATGCCGGCGATGTAGTAGCTGATGCCGGAACCGAAGGTGAAAATGCGCTGCGCGTCGAGAATAAGCTCGACCGCGTGGCTGCAGCTGGCCTCATTGAGACCGTCGAGCGTGTTCTGCAGATTGTCCAGATCCTGCGTGAGCCCGTTGCGCATGATGTCGATATTGCTCGCATCATCGTCAATTTCTGTGCGCAGTTTCTCCACGGCTGCCATATCCATGCGCAGCGCGTCCATCTGGCTTGCGCGAAACTCGGGAAACCCCTTGAAACCTATGGCCTTGGCGAAGCGATTCGCGGTCGCGTTGGAGACATTGCAGCGCGATGCCAGTTCCACGTTGGTCATCATCGCCGCTTCGGCCGGGGAGCGCAGGATAAAGTCCGCAATCCGGCGGTGGCCAAGGCTCAGATCCTGATACGCCCTGCCGATGCGACTGGCCACTTCCGAGTGGTACATCGTGTCCATGTCAGCCCCCTTGACCCTAATGAATTTTCATGTTTTTCATTTCGATGAAAATTTTCTTTCATCGTTTCAGCATATCAGATGCAGAAATTCAATGGAGCGCTTTTGCGCGCATGAACCGGGAGGGTGAACTGGTGAAAATGAAGTCGTTTCTCTTTGCAGGCACGGCAGCCATTCTGGCGTCGGCAACAATGTCGAGCCAGGCTGAAGAACTGAAGATCGCGCTGTCCTCGGAGCCCACGGCTGCCGATCCGCACTACCACAATCTGTCGACCAACAACGCGTTCGTTCAGCACATTTTCGAAGCGCTGACGGCGACCGACGCCAACCAGAATGTCGGGCCTTCGCTCGCTGAATCCTGGGAAGGCGTGGACGACAACACCTGGGTCTTCAAGCTGCGTGAGGGTGTGAAGTTCTCCGATGGAAGCGACTTCAATGCCGATGACGTCGTCTTCACCTTCTGCCGCGTGCTGAACAACGAGAACAACGTTTCGGGCTCGTTTGCGCCGGACGTGGAAAACTTCGCCAGCGTCGAGGTCAGCGATCCCTACACGGTGAAGATCACCACCAAGCAGGTCGAGCCGCTTCTGCCGGAACTCCTGTCGCAGATCTACATTCTCAGCGACGGCATTCTCGAGCATGGCGACCTGTCCTTCGACCCGGCCAATGGCTGCGGCGTCACCGGCGAATGGCCGAGCGTCGACAGCTTCAACAATGGTTCCATGACCATCGGCACCGGCCCCTTCGTCCTTGATGATTTCACCAAGGGTTCGAAGATCAAGATGAGCCGCAACGACGCCTATTGGGGCGAGGCTCCGGCCTGGGAAAAGGTCGAGCTCGTGCCCGTTCCCTCCGCAGGTCCGCGTCTGGCAGGTCTACTCGCCGGCGATTACGACTTCATCGAAAGCCCGGCTGCCCGCGACGTGAAGCAGCTTGGCGAAGAGTTCGGTTACACGGCCAAGCCGTCGAGCCGCGTCATCTTCCTGCAGATGGACGTTGCCCGCGATGACAGCCCGTTCATCGAGGCTGAAGGCGGCAAGAACCCGTTCCAGGACGAGCGCGTTCGCCGCGCCGTTGCGCACGCCATCAACCGTGAAGCGATCGTCGAGCGCATCATGGACGGTTTCGCAGAGCCGGCCAGCCAGTTCGTTCCGTCCGAAATGTTCGGCGCGCAGACGGACCCGGTTCCGCTGACCTATGACCCGGAGAAGGCGAAAGCGCTGCTTGCGGAGGCCGGTTATCCCGATGGCTTCAAGGTCACGCTTTCTGCGACCAACGACCGCTACATCAACGACTCGCAGGTGGCTCAGGCCATCGCGCAGTTCCTGACGCGCGTTGGCATCGAAACCGACCTCGACGCGATGACCCGCTCGATCTTCTTCTCCCGCCGCAGCAAGCGTGAGTTCAGCTTCTCCATGGGCGGCTGGGGCTCCACCTCCGGCGGTGCGGCATCCTTCCTGCGCCAGTATGTGACGACCGGCGACAAGGAGCGTGGCGTTGGCGGTTCGAACTATGGCGGCTGGTCCGATCCCGAGTTCGATGCAGTCATTCTCGAAGCCATCGAGACCGTCGATGCCGGGAAGCGCGCAGAGATGCTGCAGCAGGCAGGCCAGATGGCGCTCGACAAGCTGGGCCTGATCCCCGTGCATTTCGAGAGCACGCTGTGGGCCTACCGCGATGGTCTGGAGTTCGATGGCCGCATGGACCAGTACACCATGGCCAAGGACATCCGCCCGGCCAAGTAGCCACTTCAAACAGTCTGAACCATCCATCGGCGCGTCTTCGCGCCGATGGTCATTAACGGGCGGGAGCGCTTCCGGTGCTATTGTTTACCCTGCAAAGGATGCTGCAAAGCATCGCTGTTCTTCTTGCCGTGTCGGTTGCGGTGTTTCTTGCCGTCTACGCGGTCGGCGATCCCGTCGAGCTTCTGGTCAATCCGGAAGCCACGCAGCTTGAGCGTGAGGCGATGGTTTCCCGGCTGGGCCTCGATCAGCCCGTCTGGATGCAATATTTCACCTTTCTGTCCAACGCCGTTCAGGGCGATATGGGCACCTCCTTCGTGCATGCCGAGCCAGCGCTTCAGCTCATTCTGAGCCGCATGCCGGCAACCTTCGAGCTGGTGTTTCTCGCCATGCTCGTCGCCAGCATCATCGGCATTCCGCTCGGTCTCTATGTGGGGCTGAAAGAGGAAAACCGCATCGCCCGCGCGATCATGACCGGCTCCATCTTCGGCTACTCGATCCCGAGTTTCTGGAAGGGCATGGTCCTCATTCTCTTCTTTGCCGTCTGGCTTCAGTGGCTGCCTGCCTCCGGTCGTGGCGAAACGGTTTCCGTCTTCGGCATTCCGTTCAGCTTCCTCACCGTTGACGGCCTGCGCCATCTGGCCATGCCGGTCATCAACCTGGCCATTCCCAATATCGCGCTGATCACAAGGCTGACGGCCGCCGGCGCTTCCGAAGCGCGCATGCAGGATTACGTGAAATTCGCCCGCGCCAAGGGCGTGCGCGAAAAGCGCATCGTGCGCCGTCACATCCTGCGCAACATTCTCATTCCCATCATCACGGTGCTGGGCGTCGAGTTTGGCTCCCTGATCGCCTTCTCCACGATCACGGAAACCGTGTTCGCATGGCCGGGCATGGGCAAGCTGCTCATCACCAGCATCTACCAGCTCGACCGCCCGGTCGTGGTTGCCTACGTGATGCTCGTCACCTTCATCTTCGTCGTCGTCAATCTGCTGGTCGACTTCACCTACGCGCTGCTCGATCCGCGCGTCAGCCTGTCGGAGCGCATGTCATGAGCGAGATGCAGAACATGTCTTCTCAAACGCGCCCGCCTCTGGCCGACACACCGCAGCGCGGGGCCAATCTGCGCCGCATCAAGCGCCGGCCGAGCGTCAGGAAGGCGCTCCTCCTTCTGGGCATCGTGGTGGCGACGGGGCTTCTCCTGCCCTTCTTCGCGCCGCAGAACCCTTATGACCTCGCGTCGTTCAGCGTCATGGACAACCGCCTGCCGCCCGGCAGCGAGGGCATGAATGGCGAGATCTTCTGGCTGGGCACCGATTCCCAGGGGCGCGACATGCTCTCGGCCATCTTCTATGGCCTGCGCATCAGTCTTCTGGTCGGTCTTGTCGCCACGGCCATCGCGCTCATCATCGGCGTCACGGTGGGTCTTGCCGCCGCTGTGTTCGGCGGTCGGGTCGAAACGCTGCTCATGCGGCTGGTCGACTTCATTCTCGGCTTTCCCACCATTCTGGTGGCGCTGGTGATGCTCGCTGTCATCGGGCGCGGCGTCGACAAGGTCATTCTGGCCATCGTCGTGGTGCAATGGGCGAACTACGCGCGCATCATGCGGTCAGCCGCGCTGGTCGAGCGCAAGAAGGAATATGTCGAGGCTGCCTACAATCTCGGCTATTCGCGCCTGCGCATCATGTTCCGCCACATCATGCCCAACAGCCTGAGCGCCGTGCTCGTCGTGGCGACCATTCAGGTTGCCTCCGCCATCACGCTTGAAGCGACGCTCTCCTTCCTGGGTGTCGGCGTGCCGGTCACCGAGCCTTCGCTCGGGCTTCTGGTCGCCAATGGCTTCGACTTCCTGATGAGCGGCGATTACTGGATCAGCTTCTTTCCGGGCCTTGCCCTTCTGGTGTTGATCTTTTCCCTCAACCTGGCCGGCGACCGCCTGCGCACGGCCCTCGATCCAAAGCGTTCATGATGTCTGATCAGTCTTCATCTCCGTTGCTCGCGGTCGAGAATCTGCGCACCGTGTTTCACTTCGCCGATGGCGCCTATCCCGCCATCGACAGTCTTTCCTTCGAACTCAGGGCCGGTGAGGTTCTGGGGCTTGTGGGCGAATCCGGCTCCGGCAAGTCCGTCGCCGGGTTCTCCCTGATCGGTCTGGTGGATGCGCCCGGCGAGATCGTCTCCGGCGAGGTCCGCTTCAAGGGACGTGATCTGCGCAAGCTGAGCGACGAGGAGCTGCGCCGTGTGCGTGGCAAATCCGTCTCCATGATCTTTCAGGATCCGCTGACCACGCTCAATCCCGTGCTCACCATCGGCGAGCAGATGATGGAGGCGATCAGCGAGCACGAAACGGTCGATCCGGCCACCGCGCGCCAGCGCTGCATCGATACGCTCACCAAGGTGGGCATCACCTCGCCGCAAACGCGTGTCGACCAGTTTCCGCACGAGCTTTCCGGCGGCATGCGCCAGCGCGTCGCCATTGCCACGGCGTTGCTCAACCAGCCCGAACTGATCATCGCGGACGAGCCGACCACCGCGCTCGACGTCACCATTCAGGGCCAGATCCTGGCTGAGATGCAGACGCTGCAGAAGGAAACCGGAACTGCGCTCATCTGGATCACGCATGATCTGGGCGTGGTTTCGGAACTGGCTGACCGCATTGCCGTGATGTATGCGGGCGGCATTGTCGAGATCGGGCAGGTCGATGACGTGCTCGATACGCCCCGCCATCCCTATACGCTTGGCCTGCTCAACTCCGTTCCCGGCGACACGCCACGCGGCGAGGCGCTGCGCCAGATCGAGGGTGCTGCCCCGTCGCTCACGGCAAGGCCGCTCGGCTGTCCCTTCCATCCCCGCTGTTTCCGCGCCAGCGATCTGTGTCGCACCGAGGCGCCGCCGCTGGCGCAGGCCGGCGATCACAGCTGGCGCTGTCACCATCCGCTTGATCCGGAGAAGACGCCATGAGCCCGCGCAACGACATCACGAGCGCTCCGGACAGGGATGAGGACGCGATCCTTGAGGTTCGCAGGCTCTCCCGCCGCTTTTCGCGCAAGCCCGTACTGGCTGAGCAGCTTCTCGGTCTGGTTGGAAAAGCGCCGGAAATTCCGGTTCTCACGGCCGTCAAGTCGCTCGATCTGACCGTGCGGCGTGGCGAGGTTCTGGGCCTTGTCGGCGAGTCCGGCTGCGGCAAGTCCACGCTTGGCCGCATGATGACGGGCATCAACCCGCCATCGGAAGGCGAAATCCTCTACAATGGCAAGCGCACGGATGAGATGAGCCGTCAGGAACGGCTCGCCTATACGCTCGCCGTGCAGATGGTCTTTCAGGACCCGTATGCGTCGCTCAACCCGCGACAGACGGTCGGCGAGATCCTTTCCGAGCCGCTGCGCGTGCACAATCGATGCAAGAACCGGGCGGAAATCAGCGAACGTGTCGATGCGGCGCTCAATGAGGTTGGGCTCGACCCGTCCTATAGGGATCGCTATCCGCATCAGTTCTCCGGTGGTCAGCGTCAGCGTATCGGCATTGCCCGCGCCCTGATTGTCGATCCCGAATTTCTGGTCTGCGACGAGCCCATTGCCGCGCTCGACGTGTCCATTCAGGCGCAGGTCATCAACCTGTTCCTGGAGCTGCGGGCGCAGCGTGCGCTGACCTATCTCTTCATCAGCCATGACCTGTCGGTCGTCTGGCACATCGCCGACCGGGTTGCGATCATGTATCTGGGCGAGATCGTCGAACTCGCGCCGACAACGGAGCTGTTCGACAGCCCGGCCCATCCCTACACACAGACGCTGCTAGCCGAGATCCCCTCGGTGAAGCGCCGTCGCCGCGCCTTCCAGCCGGTCAAGGGCGAGCTACCCTCGCCGCTCAACCCGCCATCCGGCTGCACCTTCCATCCCCGCTGCCCCATGGCCACCGACCGGTGCCGCAGCGAACGCCCGATCAGCCGGACGATTGCGCCGGGCCGCACGGTCGCCTGTCATCTGCACGAACCTTCTTGAGGACTTCATGGAACTTCAACGCCTGCTCGACGGCAATGGCTCCAACGCCCTGCCTTTCATCTTCTCTGGTCAGCCGGAAAAGACCGTCATCCTGAACACCTACAAGGCTGCCGGATATGAGCCGGGCAAGCCGGTCGTGTTCGTCCAGCACGGCATGCTGCGCAATGGCGACGACTATCGCGATTTCTGGATTGCGGCTGCCGACAGGCACGACCTCCTGATCGTTGCTCCGACCTTCCCGAATGGCGATTTTCCCGAGCCGGAAAACTACAACAACGGCATGGTTCTCGATGCCGAGGGAAAGCCGACCCCGCGTGAAAGCTGGATCTACCGCGCTCCGGCGCTGATCGCCGAGGCCCTTGAAGAGGCCGGCGTCATGAAGGGCGTGAAGCCGAAGATTTTCGGTCACTCCGCCGGTGGTCAGTTCCTGCACCGCATGGTGTCGCTGTTCGGCATGGGGCCGTTCGAGGCCGTCGGCGCGGCCAATGCCGGCTGGTATTCTCTCCCCGATCTGGAAGCGAATTTCCCCGCCGGTCTTGGCGGTCTGGGCTACGGGCAGCAGGATCTGGTGGCGCTGCTCGCCACGCCGCTGCACATCATGGCCGGTCTGAATGACTGCGAGTCCAACGCCGACAACCTGCCGACCCAGCCCGAGGCCATCGCCCAGGGGCCGGGCCGTCTTCACCGCGCCCGCAACTACTTTGCCAGGGGCAAGGCGAAGGCTGAAGAGCTGGGCGTCCCGTTCAACTGGCAGATGACCGAGGTTCCCGGCGTCGCTCACGATGGCTGCGCCATGTCGGTTGCCGCTGCCGGTCTCTGGTTCGAAGGCGCTCTGCCGGCCGGCGACCAGCTCGGCGCTGGCACCGGTGGTTTCAACGCCTGACGCATATGTGGCCCATCCCGGCCACGACCATCATTCGACGCACGATCATTCATCCGACAAGGAGAGCCAAAAATGAAGAACAGCGATGAGATCTGGGATCTCGTTGATGCAAAGAAGGCCGGTTTCGAGGCGTTGAGCGATCGTGTCTGGGGTATGCCGGAAATCGCCTACACCGAGTACCGCTCCTGCGCCGAGCACACCGCCATGCTGCGCGAGCAGGGGTTCCGGGTGGTTGAGGACGTTGCCGGCATTCCCACCGCCGTCATGGGCGAGGCAGGCGAGGGCGGTCCGGTCATCGCCATCCTCGGCGAATATGATGCGCTTCCGGGCCTGAGCCAGGAGGCCGGCATCGCCGAGCCGCGTCCCCTGCCGGGCAGTGGCCATGGTCACGGCTGCGGCCACAACCTGCTTGGCAGCGCCGCACTTCTGGCCGCCACGGCAATCAAGGACTGGCTGGAAGAGACCGGCCGTCCGGGCCGCGTGCGCTATTATGGCTGCCCGGCGGAAGAGGGTGGCGCTGCGAAGAGCTTCATGGCGCGCGCCGGCGCGTTCGAAGATGTCGATGCGGCCATCACCTGGCACCCGGCGTCCTTCACCCGTGTTGACGAGGCCATGTCGCTGGCCAACACGCGCATGGACTTCGCGTTCACGGGCCGTTCGTCCCACGCTGCCGCCGCACCGCATCTGGGCCGCAGCGCGCTCGATGCCGTCGAGCTCATGAGCGTCGGCGTCAATTACCTGCGTGAGCATGTGCCGGCCGACAGCCGCATCCACTACGCCCTGCTCGACGCCGGCGGCATCGCGCCGAACGTGGTGCAGGCAAAAGCAAAGGTTCGTTATGCGATCCGGTCCACCAGCCTGCCGGGCATGTTCGCTCTCAATGAGCGCGTGCAGAAGGTGGCGCGCGGCGCGGCGATGATGACCGAAACGAAGGTCGACATCTCCATCATGAGCGCGGTGGCCAATCTGCTTGGCAACACGCCGCTCGAAGAAGCCATGCAGCGTCAGATGGACCGTCTCGGCCCCGTCGCCTTCGACGATGAGGACCGCGCTTTTGCCGCCAAGATCCAGGACACGCTGTCGGACGAGGATATTCACAACGACTATCTTCGCATCGGCCTGCCGGTGAAGGACAACACACCGCTGTGCGATTGCGTGGTGCCGCGCGATCTCGAGGGCGTTCCGATGATCGGCTCCACCGATGTGGGCGATGTGAGCTGGGTGGTTCCCACCGTTCAGGCCCGTGTTGCGACCCATGCCATCGGCACACCGGGGCACTCCTGGCAGATCACCGCGCAGGGCAAAATGCCCGCAGCCCACAAGGGCATGGTCTACGCCGCAAAGGTGATGGCGGGAACGGCGCTCGATTTGATCGGCGACGCCGATCTGCTGGCGAAGGCCAGGGAAGAACACGCCGCCCGCACGGCCGCGACGCCCTACACCTGTCCGATTCCGGAAGATGTGCAGCCGCCGCTGCAACCGCGCCCTGCGGATATCTGATCGTGAAACTGAAACGGGCGGCCAAAGCCGCCCGTTTTCATTTCCGGGTGTCTAACGGCTGAGTGGCGGAACGCTTGTCTGTCCGCTCAGGCGCTGCGAGGCGCGTTTGAGGCAGAGCAGGTATTCTTCCCTGTTCTCGATCCCGTCTTCCCGTGGCGCGACAAGGCAGAGCGTCGCCACGCAGCGTCGGTTCGCATCGAGAACGGGAACCGCGAAACAATGGGTGAAGCTGTCCACGATGCTGTCGAAGGTGAACTCGCCCTTGAGCCATGCTTCGCGCACTTCGCGAATGAAGACCGCCGGTTCCAGCCATTCGCCATTGGGCAGCTGAAAGTCCTGCGGCGGGATGAAGTCGATGATTTCCTGATCCGAAAGATGCGCGACCAGCAGGCGGCCTGACGCCGTCCACGGGATCGGCACCGACTGCCCCACATCCGATGAGATGCGGAACGGGCGCGCGCCCTCCTTCATGCGAACGACGATGTATTTGTTGCCGTCCAGCATGCAGAACTGCGAGGTCTCGCGCGTTTCATGCGCGATCATCTCAAGGGCTGCTTCGCACTCGCGGGTGAAATCGAACTGCTCCTCATAGGCCGCGCCCAGGAAATAGAGCTTGCGCCCGAGAAAGACCCGCCCGTCGCCGCCGGCGAGTTCAAGGATCTCGTTGCGCAGGAGAAGGTTCACCAGTTCGTAGACCGAAGAGCGCGGCGCGCCGATCTGGACCGCGATCTCGTTGGGGCGCATCGGGCTTTTCTGATCACGCAGAAAATCCAGTATCTCGAATGCGCGGTCGAGACCACGTGCGCGCTTGGCAGTGCTGGTCGGTGCGGCGGTATCCAACGGCCTCGTCTCCATCGCTTCTGGCTCTGTCCTTCTTCTGAACTCGTTGCAGCCTGTCAATGCTCTTGGCGTCACACCCGGAGTCGAAGGGCTGTTCGCCGTGATTTTTCGACCGCCACTTGCAGGGGCGTCAAAACCGGATAATATGCACTTCCACTATAAAGATCACTTGTACATTATAGCGGACATTGATTGGCGGCAAGCCTTTTGGGGCGCCGCATCTTGTTGAGGGAGGAAGACATGCATTTATCGGGTTCTGAAAATTCCAGGCGTCGTCGCGGCCTGCTCATGGGCGTTGCGGCGGCATCCATGCTGGTTGCCGGCAGCGGAGCGGCTTCGGCTGCGGCCAACTGCATCCAGGGAGACCGCGAAGCGCCCTATACGATCGGTTGGGCAAACATCTATTCCGTACCGACCTGGATGAAGCAGACCGAAGGCACCATCGCTGCCGAGGTCGAAGAGCTGAAGAAGGCCGGTCTGGTCGACGATCTCATGATCACCGACGCCCAGGGCAATGCCCAGACGCAGATCCAGCACATCCAGTCCATGATCGACGCCAATGTCGACGCCATCGTCGTCATCGCCGGTTCGTCCAACGCGCTTGACCGCGTGATCTCTGACGCCTGTGACAAGGGCATCGCCGTCGTCAACTTCGACAGCCTGGTCAACACCGACAAGGTGACCGCGAAGATCAACACCGATTCCGGTGAATGGGGTGCGGCTGCCGCACAGTGGATGGTCGATCAGCTCGGCGGTGAAGGCAAGATCATCGTCATGAACGGCCCGGCAGGTATTTCCGTCAGCGATGACCGCCGCAAGGGCGCGCAGCCGGTTCTGGATGCCAATCCCGGCATCGAGATACTGACCGAGACCAACACCGAATACAATGTTGCGCCCGCGCAGGAGGCCATGACCAGCCTTCTGTTCGCCAACCCGGAAATCGACGGCGTTCTTTCGCTTGGCGGCGCGCTTTCGGCCGGTTCCGTTCTCGCCTTCGACCGTCAGGGCCGCGAGCAGGTTCCGACCACCGGTGAAAACGCACGTCAGTTCCTTGAGCTCTGGAAAGAGAAGGGTCTGGAAGGCTGGGCAACCATGCAGCCGAACTGGCTGGGCGCCCTGTCTGTCTACGCGGCGGTTCAGGCGCTTGAGGGCAAGGACGTTCCGGCTTTCATCAAGGTGCCGCTGCCGGTCATCGGCGACGACACGATCGACGGCTATCTCGCGCGCGCCGATCAGTTCCCGGCCGACGGATACATCTACTCCGACTACGACCGCGCGCTCTTCGACAAGCTGCTGGCGCAGTAAGACACGAAGACGAAAAGGCCGGTTCCTGATGACGAAAACCAAGCCCCTGCTCGAAGCCAGGCAGGTGTTCAAGGGGTTTTTCGGCAACCCGGTGCTCAAGGGCGTGGACATCGCCCTTGAGCCCGGACGCGTTCACGCTCTTCTGGGTGAGAACGGTGCTGGAAAATCGACACTGATCAATCTGCTCTCGGGCGCTTTGCAGCCCGACAAGGGCGACATTGTCGTGGACGGCAAGCCCGTCTCGCGTTTCAGCCCTGCTGCTGCGCGAGAGGCGGGCATTGCCGTCGTTCAACAGGAGCTGAGCCTTGCCGCCGAGCTGTCCATTGCCGAGAATATCGGCCTTGGCGCTCTGCCACGGCGCTTTGGTCTCATCGACTACAAGGCGCTTTCTGCCTCCGTCGCGGAGGTCTGCGAGCGGGTCGGCCTGACCGAACCGCTCGACATGCCCGTTGGCGATCTCTCGCTTGGCCGCCGGCAGATGGTGGAAATCGCCAAGGCGCTTTTCCGCAAGCCGCGTGTGCTCATTCTGGACGAGCCGACATCCTCCCTGTCCGCGCATGAGGCGGGCATTCTGGCAGGCCTCATCCGCAAGCTGCGTGATGAAGGCATCGCGCTTCTCTACATCTCCCATCGCCTCAACGAGGTTCAGGCGCTGTGCTCGCATGTCACGGTGCTGAAAGATGGCGTGGTGACCGCCGACCAGCCGCTGGCCGGCGTCGATGATGAAGGTCTCGTGCGCCTGATGGTGGGCCGCGATGCGGGCGACCTGTTCCCCGCCTGGCAGGACCATCCCGCCGGCGCCGAACTCATCCATCTGAAGAAATTTTCCGCAGGCACGGCCCTTGATGTCGATTTCCAGGCATCCGCCGGCGAGATTATTGGCATCGGCGGTCTGGTGGGGCAGGGACAGGAGGATTTCCTGCTCGGCCTGTACGGCGCAATTCCCGCTTCCGCAGAGAAGGCGGAAATCTCGGGAAGTCACCGCCCGCTGAAAAGCGTCGAGGCGGCCAATCAGGCCGGCCTTGCCTATGTGCCGGCTGACCGCAAGCATGAGGGGCTCGTTCTGCCGCATTCCATTGCGTCGAACCTCCTTCTGCCCTCGCTTGGCAATCTGGTGAAACATGGTCTGCGCGACCGCGCGGCCGAGCGCAATCTGGTTGCCGACCTCGCCAAACGCCTGACGATCAAGGGCGATGTGACCCGTCCGGTTCAGGCGCTTTCCGGTGGCAATCAGCAGAAGGTGGCGCTGGCCAAATGGCTGCCGCTCGATCCTTCGGTGCTGCTCCTCAACGACCCCACGCGCGGCGTCGATATCGAGACCAAGCGGGAAATCTATCTGATGCTGCAATCCTTCGCGCGCGAGGGAAAGCTGGTTATTCTTCTGAGTTCCGACACACCTGAACTCGTCCATCTTTGTGATCGTGTCGCCGTGTTCCGCGAGGGGCGCGTCGTGGCCACGCTGCCGCGCGCAGACATCTCCGAAGAAGCGATCGTCGGCGCCGCCATGGGCGTCTCAGCGAAGGGAGCTGCGGCATGAGTGCCACCACCGTTCCGGCAAATCTCTATGCCGCCGTCCAGAAGCGCCGCAATCGCGGCCTGACGGGCCTTTATCTGGTCGTCGCCGCGTTTCTCGTGGTCTACGCCATTCTGTTTCCGGGCCTTCTCAGCGTTGGCGGTTTTTCCAAGTTCACGCAGAACTGGTTCCCGCTGGCGCTCGTCACCATGGCGCAGGCCCTGATGATGCTGAATGGCGGCATCTCGCTTGCCATCGGTCCGATGGTCAGCCTCGGCGCGGTCATTGCCGCCGTCACCATGGGCGGTCCGCTGGGTGTTCTGGGCGGGCTGATCGCCGTCTCGGTCGCCGGCCTGTTCATCGGTGCGGTAACGGGCGGCATCGTCGCCTATCTGCGCCTGCCGGCCATCATCGTCACGCTGGCCGGATCGTTCATCATCACCGGCATCGCGCTCATTCTCCTGCCGCGTCCCGGCGGCTACATCCCCGACTGGTTTTCCGACCTGCTTGCCGGTCACACGCCGGTTGCCTTCGGCCTTCTGGTCCTGCTTCTGATCGGCTGGAAACTCTATCTGGCAACGCCGCTCGGCCTTGGCATCTATGCCGCCGGAAACAATCCCGTCGGCGCGTTCCGCTCGGGCGTTCCCGTCGAGCGCGTCAAGGTGTTCGCCTTCGCGCTTTCGGGTCTGCTTGCGGCCCTTGCCGGCCTTTTCGTTGCAGCCCAGACCGGCTCTGGCGATCCGGTCATCGGCACGCCCTTCACGCTCAACTCCATCGCCGGCGCGGTGCTTGGCGGCGTCGCCTTTCTCGGCGGCAAGGGCACGATGCGCGGCGTCATCTGCGGCAGCCTGCTTCTCTCGGTCATGATCAACGTCATGTTCTTCCTCGGCTTCCCGCCGGTCGCTCAATATGTGGCGCAGGGCCTCATCATCGTCGGCGCCGTCGCGATCCCGCAATTGACCAGCCAGTGGAGGGCAAAGCCATGAACGCTCTCAAGTCGGCCTTCCGCAATCCGCCGCTTCTGACGCTGATCCTGGTGATCCTCGTCTGGATCGTCGCCAGCCTCACGCTGCGTGGCTTCGGGGCCTTTGGCCACCTGCGCTACCTGCTGGAACTCTCCGCAGTCATCGGCATCGTCGCCGCCGGCCAGACGCTCGTGATCCTGATGGGCGGCATCGACCTTTCGGTCGGCGCGGTCATCACGGTCACGGCCATTCTCCTGCCGCTCATCTCGCCCGACATCGATCCCACCGGCCTCGTGGGCATCGTGCTTGCGCTGGGCATCGCGTCCAGCATCGGCTTTCTCAATGGCGTTGGCGCGGCCTATCTCAGAGTGCCGCCCATCATCATGACGCTGGCCATGGCGACCTTCCTGCAGGGCATGCTGGTCATCGTCGCCGGCGGCAGCGCCGTCTCCGTCACGAACGCAACCGTCATCTGGCTCGGCCAGGCGCGGCCCTTCGGCATTCCCGCCGGCGTTCTCCTGTGGGTGGCCGTGTCGATCGTGGTGCTGCTCATCATCCACCGCATGCCGGCCGGCGCGCGTTTTCTGGCGCTGGGGGCCAACCCGCTGGCAACCGAGCTTTCGGGCGTCAGCGTCAAGCGCAACACGCTGCTCCTGTTCACGCTTTCGGGCTTCTTTGCCGGTCTTGCCGGCATCCTGATCCTCGGCATGAACCGTCAGGGCTATGTGGGCATCGGCGATCCCTATCTTCTGACGTCCATCGCCGCCGTGGTTCTGGGGGGCACCTCCATTCTGGGCGGGCGCGGCACCTATGCCGGCACCATTCCCGGCGCGATCCTTCTCGTCACCACCACGGCGCTGATCACCGTGGTCAACGCGTCGCCCGGCTGGCGGTCCATTATGTTCGGATCGCTCATTCTGGCGCTGCTCCTGATCTCGGGGCGTGAGGCGCGACGATGAGTTCTGCCTATGCGGGTCCGGTCATCGACCCGCACCACCATCTGTGGGACCTGTCGCTTGGCAGGCACCCCTGGCTTGCGCCGCCTGAAGCCGCTGATGAGGAGATGGTGTTCGGCAGCATCGCGCCGATCCGTCGCGACTATGGCGTGGGCGAATATCTGTGGGACGCGGCCCGGCAGAACATCGTCGCCACCGTCCATGTCGAGGCCGGCTGGTCGGATGATTTCCCGCTGGAGGAAACGCGCTGGCTCGACAGTCTCGACAGGCGTTTTGGCGTTGCCGCGCGCTATGTGGCGCGCGTGCCGCTTGCCGGTGCGGATGCGCAGCGTCTCGTTGAGCGTGAGGCTGCAAATCCCGCTGTGGTCGGCATTCGCGATATCGTCAGCTGGCATCCCGACCCGGCAAAGAGCTTCGCCTCCCGCGAAGGCATGATGAGCGACCCGCGCTGGCGCGAGGGGCTTTCGCGCGCCACCGAACTCGGCCTCAGCTTCGATCTCATGCTCTTTCCCTGGCAGATGGGGGAGGCGGCGCGCCTCGTCGCCGATCATCCCGACACGCAATTCGTGCTCAACCATTGCGGCAGCCCGGTTGACCGCAGCGAGGAAGGCTTGGCGCTTTGGCGCAACGGGCTTTCGGAGCTTTCCAGTGCGCCCAACATCGCCATCAAGATCTCCGATCCCGTGGCCTATGATCACCACTGGACAGTCGACAGTCTGCGCATGGTGATCGACCACTGCATCGCCTGTTTCGGGCCGCAGCGCGCCATGTTCGCCAGCGATTTTCCCGTTGCCGGTCTGCACGCGGATTTCGATGCGCTTTATGGCGCGTTCAGAACCATAGCCGCCAGCCATTCGCATGATGAGCAGGAGGCCCTGTTCTTCTCGACGGCGAACCGCATTTACCGCCTTGGCCTGTCGCCTTCGCAAACATCACAGGATGCTTCCCATGTCTGACGCCACGCTCACCACTGCGAGCGATCCCGTCATCGATGACCGCGTTCGCGGTTTTCCCGCAGGCCATGCAGCCCTTGGCCTCGGCGCCATTGGCGATCAGGGGTGGAAGCCCTTCGACGGCGCCATGTCCCTGCCATTGATCTCGCTCGATGAAACGGCGTTCGCCAACAATGTCGATCTGATGATGACCTATGTGCGCGAGCAGGGCGTCGAGATCGCACCACACGCCAAGACGCCGATGTCGCCGGCCATCGCCGCCCGTCTCGTCGAGGCCGGGGCATGGGGCGTCACGGTGGCCGACATTCGTCAGGCTTCCGTCATGCTGCGCGCGGGCTTCCGCCGCCTGATCCTCGCAAACGAGATCGGTGGCCCGGCGGCAGTGAGACGGCTTGCCCGCCTGGTCTCCGCCTATCCCGATGCCGATCTCTCGATCTTCGTCGATTCACGCGAGATGATGGAGGCGCTCGCTTCCTCCTGGTCTTCTTCCAGGGATCTGCCGCCGCTCGGACTTCTGGTCGAGCTGGGCGCTGCCCGTGGCGGGCTCCGCTCCGGTGAAGCCGCGTTACAGCTCGCCGAGGCCATTCTCGAACGCGAGACCGACACTTTCCGGCTCGCCGGCGTCGCGGCTTACGAAGGTGCAGCCGCAACGCCCGATGCGGCTGAGACGGCGCTGCGCATTTCTGCTCTGGTCGAACGCACGGCAACGCTTTTCTCTGCGCTGCGCCAGCGGCTTGGACCGGAGCGTCCGATGATCGTCACCGCCGGCGGTTCGGTTTATTTCGACATGGTGGTTCGCGGTCTGAAGGCGGTGGTCGCGGCAGATCAAAACGCGGTTCTGGTCCTGCGCAGCGGCGCGATCTTCTTTCATGATCACGGCATCTATGAGCGCGGTCTCACCGGCCTCGACAACCGGTCTGGTTTCGTGATCAGCGGAAAAGCGGTTTCGGCGGCCACCGGTTTCCGTCCCGCGCTTCGCGTCTGGGCCGAGGTTCTTTCGAGGCCGGAGCCGGGGCTTGCCGTTTGCGGCATGGGCCTGCGCGATGTGGCGGCCGATCAGGGCCTGCCGCGCCCACTGGCGTTCTATCGTGATGGCGTGCGCACCGCTCTTTCTAAGACGGTTCGCGTCACCGCGTTGAACGATCAGCATGCCTTCGTCTCACTGGGCGAGGGCGTCGATCTGCGTGTCGGCGATGTGGTGGAGTTCGGCATCTCGCACCCCTGCACCTGCCTCGACCGGCACGCGATCCTCTACGGTCTGGACGACGATCATCGCGTTGTCTCGGCCTATCTCACCAGCTTCGGCTGAAACTGTTCCAACCCCACCCCACCCCCTACCCAAGCAAAAGGAATTTTGGAAAATGATCATGCGCTACCAGAAAGGTTCCCGAATGAGCCAGGCCGTCGTCTATGGCGGTCTCGTCCACATTGCGGGGCAGGTTCCCGATGACCGCAAGGCGAGCATCGAGGATCAGACGGCAGATGTTCTGCGCAAGATCGACGCGCTCCTCGCCGAAGCCGGAACCGACCGCTCCAAGCTCGTGGCCGTCAACGTCTTCCTGCCGGCCATCATCGATTTCGACGCGATGAACAGCGTCTATGATGCCTGGATCGACCCGGAGAACCCGCCGGCCCGCGCCTGCGTCGAGGCGCGCCTTGCCGATCCGGACCTGCGCGTCGAAATGACGGCTGTTGCCGCAGTCTGACACCTGGCCGGTGCCCCGCGCACCGGCTCTTCTTCTGGCGACCGGAGTCCTGCCATGCATACGGGCATTGTTCATTCCATTGATTTCGAGGCCGGGGGCGTCCAGTCCGGCTTCCTGGCAATTCCCTATTCGGTGGACCGGTCGCCCTATTACCAGATCCGCATCCCCTGGCTGCGGGTCCGCAATGGCGAGGGACCGAGCCTCCTTTTGATGGCGGGCAATCACGGCGACGAGTATGAGGGCGAACTTCAGCTCGCCCGGCTCATGCGCCGCCTGAAGACGCTCGACATCAGCGGAACGGTCACGGTTTTGCCGATCGTCAACCAGCCGGCTGTCATGGCGGCCCGCCGCTGCTCCCCCTTCGATGGCGGAAATCTCAACCGCGCCTTTCCCGGCAACCCTGCCGGAACGCCAACCGAGCGCATCGCCCATTTTCTGGAACATGAGCTGTTCCCGCGCCACGATGTGGTGCTCGATCTCCATTCGGGTGGAACCTCCATGGCGCATCTGCCCTGCACGCT
Organism: Nitratireductor sp. WH36-1; assembly: GCF_058725515.1. Taxonomy (NCBI): domain Bacteria; kingdom Pseudomonadati; phylum Pseudomonadota; class Alphaproteobacteria; order Hyphomicrobiales; family Phyllobacteriaceae; genus Nitratireductor; species Nitratireductor sp. WH36-1. The sequence goes on from NZ_CM178970.1 coordinate 949,965, forward strand.
GATCGAGCGTCAGGCGGAGCCGGCACGCTTCGAGCGCACACTTGATCTCATGCGCCAGATGGGTGCCGCCCACGCCTTCATCGCCGACAATGGGCCGGCAGCGCCGACCTCGATGGGCGCTGCCGGCCGCGCTGGCGCAGTCGGTCTTTCCGGCGAGTTCGGTGGCGGCGGCACGGTCACGCCCGACAGCATGGCCTTCACGGAGGGCGCAATCGATCGCCTGCTTGTTGCGCTGGGCATCGTGTCCGCGCCGGTGCTCTCCGCCTCGCTTGATGAAAAGGTCCAGCCGCTCCAGCTTCTTTCGCTGTCGCGCCACAGTCAGGGCATCTACGCCACCCGGCGCGGCTGGTTCGAGCCCGCCTCCCGTCTGGGCGACCGCGTTGCCGCTGGCGATCTCGCCGGCTGGTATCACGATCTTGAACGCATCGACGCACCCGAGGAAGCACTGCACTTCGCCGAGGGCGGCATCGTCATCTCGCATCGCCTTCATTGCGACAGCCAGTCCGGCGATTGCCTGATACAAGTGGCCGAGCCGATTGAAGCCTGAGAGGATCTGAATGACCGACACGCTCATCCGCGGGGCGCGCATCATCGATGGAACCGGTGCGCCCTGGTATCGCGGCGATATTCTCTTATCGGGCGGGCGCATCGCCCGCATCGGGCGCGATCTGCCCGTTTCCGGCGCGCATGTGGTGGATGCCGAAGAGCGCTACGCCGCACCCGGCTTCATCGATGCGCATTGTCATGACGACCTGATCTTCCTGCGCGAGCGCGGGCGTCCGGAAAAGGCGTTTCAGGGCGTCACCAGCATTGTTGTCGGAAACTGCTCTTTCTCGCTCTATCCCGCCACGTCCGGATCCCACGAGGATCTGCGCCGGCACTTTTCCGGCCTTCTCGGCGAAACGGCGCATGAAGAAATCTTCGCCGATCTCGATGGCTACCGTCACGCGCTGCGCGGGGCAGAGGGCGCTGGCATCGCGCTCAATCTCGTGTCGCTTGTGGGGCATGCCGCACTGCGCCTTGCCGTCATGGGGCATGACGACCGCCCGGCCACGCCGGCAGAAACGCAGGCCATGTGCGACCTTCTGGAAGCCCAGCTTGTGCAGGGCGCCGCAGGCCTGTCGCTCGGCCTTGTCTATCCGCCAAGCGCCTTTGCCGACGAGGCGGAGCTGATTGCGCTCGGCCGCGTTGTCGGGCGTCATGGCCGGGTGCTCGCCGCGCATATCCGTTCCTATGAGGCCGGGCTGATCGACGCCACTCAAGAGTTCGGGCGTGTGCTTGGGGCGTCGGGTGCTGCTGGCCTGCTCTCGCATCTCCAGTCTGCCGGTCGCCCCAACTGGGGCCGCATTCCCGATGCCATCGCGCTTCTGGAGACAATGCGCCGGGATGGCGTCGATGTCAGCTTCGACATGTATCCCTATCCCGCCGGCAGCACATGGATACTCCAGCTCCTGCCCGCCGCTGTCATGGAAGGCGGGCTTGCCGGGCTGCGCCGGCGTCTGGCCGATCCCGCCCAGCAGGCGCTCCTGCGCCGCTGGGTCAATGAGGGAGGCCCGGAATTCCCCGGCCAGAGCAAGGTGTCGCTCATCGGCTGGGAGAATGTTCGTCTCTCCGCCGTGGGCGTTGATGCGCTCAAGCATCTTGAAGGGCTCGACATGCAGGCCGCGGCAGCGAAACTGGCTGTCGATCCGTTCGATCTCATGCTGCGCTTCATAGAAGAAGATGACGGGCAGACCGGCATCATCCTGTTCCAGCTTGCAGAAGAAGATCTGCACGCCGCCTGTTGCAACCGCCTCTACATGGCCGGGTCCGATGGGCTTCCGCGACCGGGCTCCAAGCCGCATCCGCGCGCCTTCGGCACCTTTCCGCGCATCGCCGGACCGCTTGTCCGCGACCAGAACTGGTTCTCGCTGGAAGATGCCGTGCGCCGCATGACGTCCATGGCCGCGCAGCGCTTTTCGCTCACGGATCGCGGGCTTCTGCGCCCCGGCATGGCCGGCGATGTCGTGCTCTTCGAGGAGAGCATCGCAGACCGCGCGACCTTCGACGATTCATCGCAACTGCCCTCCGGTGTCAGCCATCTCTTCGTCAATGGGGGCATGGTCATCGAGGATGGCCGCGAGACGGGCGCGCGTCCCGGCCGCGTTCTCTAGCCAATTCCGCGGCCGCCCCCGGCGGCCCGATAATGTTTGATTTCAAAGGAGTGCCCGCCATGCATCTGTCGATGTGGACTTACCCCTGGGATGTTCAGGATCAGGGGCTGGAGCGGCTTGTCGCCGATCTGCGCGACCGCGCCGGGCTCAACACGGTCAGCCTCGCCACGTCCTATCACGCCGGTCGCTTTCTCCAGCCGCGCAGCCCGCATCAGAAAGCCTATTTTCCCGAGGATGGAACGGTCTATTTCGAGCCGGATGAAGCGCTCTGGGCGGATCGGGAGATCAAGCCGCTCAAGGCGCGCAATGTTGCCGAGCGTGGCGACATGCTGAAGGTGCTCACAGACGCGCGCGCACAGACCGGCATGAAAGTCTCCTGCTGGACCGTCTGCCTGCACAACACGCGTCTGGGCATGGAGCATCCAGACCACGTCACCCGCAACGCGTTCGGCAATCCGAACTATTACAATCTCTGCCCGTCCAGCCCGGCTGCCCGCGCCTATGTCACGACGCTCGTTCAGGATGTGAGCACCCGCTACCGGCCGGACATGATCGAGCTTGAAAGCCCCAACTTCATGGGGTTCGCGCACGAATATCACCACGAGAAGGACGGCGTCGGCCTCAATGCGGAGGATGATTTCCTCCTGTCGCTCTGCTTCTGCGACCATTGCATGGCGCGTGCCGGGGCGGCTGGCGTCAATGCAAAGGGCGCGCGCGAGACGGTTGGCCGTTTCATCGCAGAAATGTGCGCCCGTGAAATTCCGGAAAAGCAGTTCCCGGATTTCCCGGAAGCGGGCCTCGATGCGTTCAACGCTCATGAAGACCTGCGCGCCTACCTTGCCTGGCGCAGCGAGCCGGTCACGTCGCTGATTGCCGAGATCCGTGACGCCGCACATCCTGAAACAAGGGTGGTCCTGATCGACCTTGCCGACGGATGGCTGGGCGGGGTCGAACTGGAAGAAGCGGCAGGGGCCTGCGATGGCGTGATCCTCTGCTGCTACTGCATGGAGCCGCAGGCCGTGAGTGCGCTATTCGAAAAAGCGCGTGGCATCGTCGGACCAGAAAAATTCCTGGGCGTCGGGCTGCGCGTCTTCTACCCGGAGATGGAAAACGGCGACGACCTTGCCGAGCGGGCGCAGGCCGCCATCGCCGCCGGTGCTGATGGCGTGAATTTCTACAATTACGGCCTGATCCCGGAAAAGCGCCTCGACTGGGTGCGCACCGCCACCGACCGCCTGTCGTAAGACAGCGCCATTTCGCGAGGTGTCAGACGCCGCCACATGTCTGTGCGCGGCGCCCGCTGGCATGCGGGTTTTCCGCATTGCCCGGGCCTGTGCAGTTTCAAAAAAGCGCTGACGGCATTCCTTGACAACAAGCCGGCTATACGGCTTGATGTGGAAGTCCACTAATATGGATATGTGTCCATAATAATGGAACTGACAAATTTGGGAAAGGGGAACTCAGCATGGCTATTCCGTTTCGCGCACATGCGCTTCTGCTCACCACCGCAATGATGGTCGCGGCCGCACCGGCGGTCGCGCAGGACAAGAGCAAGCTCGACGAGGTTCTGGAACGCGGTCACCTCGTTCTTGGCACCGGCAGCACCAACGCGCCCTGGCACTTCAAGAGCGTCGACGACAAGCTTCAGGGCTTCGATGTCGACATGGGCCGCATCATCGCCAAGTCGCTGTTCGGTGATCCCGACAAAATCGAATATGTGACGCAGTCCTCGGATGCGCGCATTCCGAACATCACCACCGGCAAGGTCGATGTCACCTGCCAGTTCATGACCGTCACCGGTGAGCGCGCCCAGCAGGTTGCCTTCACCATCCCGTATTACCGCGAGGGCGTCGGCCTCATGCTGAAGGCCGATGGTGATTATGCGGATTACGAGGCGCTCAAGGAGGCCGGTTCTTCCGTCACCGTGTCCGTTCTTCAGAATGTCTACGCGGAAGACATGGTGCACGCGGCGCTGCCCGAGGCGAGCGTCGACCAGTATGAGTCCGTCGATCTCATCTATCAGGCGCTGGAATCCGGCCGCTCTGACGCCGTCGCCACCGACCAGTCGTCGCTTGCCTGGTACATGACGCAGAACCCCGACCGTTACCGCGATGCCGGTTATGGCTGGAACCCGCAGTCCTATTCCTGCGCCGTCGCGCGCGGCGATCAGGACTGGCTCAACTTCGTCAACACCGCCCTGCATGAGGCGATGACGGGCGTTGAGTTCAACTTCTATGCGGACTCGTTCAAGACCTGGTTCGGCAAGGATCTGCAGCCGCCGCAGATCGGCTTCCCGGTCGAATACAAGTAAGCATCGCATCTGCATGAGGGCGGCGGGTGACCGGGTGCGTCATCCGCCGGCCTTCCTGCATGGCTGGGACCCGATATGGGCTATACACTCAATTTTTCCGCCGTCTGGCGCAGCTTCGATCAGCTTCTCTGGGGGCTGCTGCTCAGCCTTGAACTGGCGATTGGCGCGATCCTGATCGGCGCCGTCATCGGCCTCGTAACCGCCTTTGGCCTCATCTCCAAAAGCGGCTGGGCGCGCCGCCCGGCAGCGCTTTACGTCACGGTGATCCGCAATCTGCCGATTCTCGTTCTGATCCTGTTTTCCTATTTCGCGCTGCCGCAGATGGGTGTCCGTCTGGGCAAGATCGAGAGCTTCGTGGCAACGCTCGCCATCTATTCCGGCGCCTATCTGGCGGAGGTGTTTCGCGCGGGCCTTCTGTCCATCCCCAACGGTCTGAAGGAGGCGGGCCTCGCCATCGGTCTGACGCCGATGCAGATCCGCACCTCCATCGTCATACCGCTGATGTTCAGAAACGTGCTGCCGTCGCTTTCTTCCACGCTGATCTCGCTTTTCAAGGACACGTCTCTGGCCGCAGCCATCGCGGTGCCGGAACTCACCTTCGAGGCGCGCAAGATCAATGTCGAAACCTTCCGTGTGGTCGAGACCTGGATCGTCGCTTCCTGTCTCTATGTCGCCACCTGCACGGTGCTGGCCGCGCTTATGCGCATGGTCGAGCGTCGTCTTGTGATTTCGAGGTGAGCCGATGAACGAGTTTCTCGCATTTCTCGATCAGGTCTGGCTTGCCCGTTTCGTGATCCTGCGCGGCCTTGGCCTGACCGTTTCAATCTCGCTTCTGGCCATCGCCCTGGGCTCCGTGCTGGGCGTTATGGTCGGGCTTGCGCTGACCTATGGAAACAGGCCGCTGCGTTTTGTCGTGCGCGCCTATACGGATTTCATCCGTGGCACGCCCGTGCTCGTTCTGGTGCTCGCCAGCTTCTACATCCTGTCCACGATCGGCATTGAGCTGAACGCGTTTCAGGCGGGTGTATTTGCGCTGGCGGTCTTCTGCTCCTCGCATGTGGGTGAAATCGTGCGCGGCGCGCTGCAGGCCATTCCGCCCGGGCAGACAGAAGCGGCCAAGGCCATCGGCCTCACCTTCAGCCAGACCTTCACTTCGGTTCTGTGGCCGCAGGCGCTGCGCCAGATGCTGCCCACCTGGGTGAACACGGCTGCGGAGATGGTCAAGGCGTCCACGCTTCTGTCCGTCATCGGCGTGGCCGAGCTTCTGCTCCGCACGCAGGAGATCATCTCCCGCAATTTCATGAGCCTGGAGTTCTATTTCCTGGCCGGCCTTCTCTACTTCGCCATCAATTACGCCATCGAGCGCTTCGGCAAATATGTCGAGCGCAAGGTGTCTGTTCCATCCTGAGAGTACCCGACATGACGAAGAACCTTCTTGAAATTCAGGCCCTGCGCAAGCGCTACGGTTCGGTGGAGGTGCTCAAGGGCGTCGACTGCACCATGCAGCAGGGCGAGGTGATCTCGATCATCGGTTCGTCGGGCTCCGGCAAGACAACCATGCTGCGCTGCATCAACATGCTGGAGGATTTTCAGGGCGGCCGCATCCTCATCGATGGCGAACCCATCGGCTATGAAGAGCGCAACGGCGTGCGCGTTCGCAAGAGCGAGAAGGAAATCGCCCGCCAGCGCGCGCTGACGGGCATGGCCTTCCAGCAGTTCAACCTGTTCCCGCACATGACCGCAGCATCCAATGTCATGCTCGGCCTGATCAAGGTGAAGAAGATGGCGCGCGACGAGGCGCGCAGCGTCGCGGAAAAATGGCTCGAGCGCGTCGGTCTCGGCCAGCGCGCGGATCACTACCCCGGCCAGCTGTCCGGCGGTCAGCAGCAGCGCGTGGCCATCGCCCGCGCCATCGCCATGAACCCGCGCCTCATGCTCTTTGATGAGGTAACGTCTGCGCTAGATCCCGAACTGGTGGGCGAAGTGCTTCAGGTGATCAAGGATCTGGCTGCCGATGGCATGAGCATGCTTCTGGTCACCCACGAAATGCGCTTCGCTTTCGAGGTTTCCTCCCGCGTCATCTTCATGAACCAGGGGGTAATCGGCGAGGAGGGGGATCCGAAGGTGATGTTCCTGAAGCCGCAGACCGAACGCCTTGCCGAATTCCTCAAGACGTCGAGCTTCGCCTGAGATCTTGACCAACTGCCGGCGGCGCGCCTGAGCGCCCGGCGGAAAATCTGGCGCCTGCCACGCACAGAATGATGGCGGCGGTGACCGACGGGCTGGATGCGGCCACGCTTGCCCGCCATGCGCTTGAGAGGGACGTGGTGCTCGCGCCCGGAAACGCCTTCAGCCTGTCAGGCTCGGCCTGCGGGTTCCTGCGTTTCAACGTTGCTCAATGCGACGATGAACGGATTTTTTCCGTTCTGGAGGAGATCACACGCGTGCCGTAGAGCCATGCCCAAAGCGGCGTTGCGAATAATCCAGCAGTTTGTTTCTGCTTTCCCCGGAAACAATATATTGACTTCATATATCCAGAAGATACCAACTGTAGGGGTTATGGTTCTTTCGATTCCTCGTGGGATCGGAAGTGAAAAGGGAAGCCGGTGCGCCTCTGGGCAAGGCCGGCGCTGCCCCCGCAACTGTAAGCAGCGAGCCGCTTTCACTTTGTGTCACTGATGCCCCAGCGCATCGGGAAGGCCGGAAAGCGGTGATGACCTGCGAGCCAGGAGACCTGCCATGACGAAATAAACGTCCACGGGCGGGGTGTCCCGGTGGTGCGTGTGTCGCCACGGCAATGCCGTCGCGCCGCATGTCTCCGCGCCCCCGTCCAACCGCCACGGGGGTCTACATGCCGGCGACTGAAGCACAACACACCACTGAAGCACAAAACACCAACGGCACCGCCACGGTTCCGCATTCCACTGCAAACACCGAAACTACATCTCTTGAACCGGGTTACCGCGTCATCCGCCGTAGTGGCGGTGTAACACCGTTCGATCCGGCAAAGATCGCGGTGGCGCTGACCAAGGCGTTTCTGGCGGTTGAGGGTTCCACCGCCGCTGGCTCGCGCCGTGTCCATGAAATTGTCGAGGAGCTTGCCGTACAGGTCGTGTCCGCGCTCACGCGCCGGGCCGATGCCGACCGTCTGTTCCACATCGAGGAAATTCAGGATCAGGTGGAACTCGCCCTCATGCGTGGCGAGCATCATCGGGTTGCCCGCGCCTATGTGCTCTATCGCGAGGAGCGCGCCCGCGAACGCGCCGCCGGGACGGCCAGTGTGGAAGCCCCGCAATCCGCCCTGCAGATGACGGCGGATGACGGAACGCTGGTTCCGCTGGACGAAGCGCGGCTTGCCGCAATCGTCGAAGAAGCCTGTGCCGGCCTCAAGACCGTTTCCGCCGAACCGATCCTCACGGAAGCCCGCCGCAATCTCTATGACGGCATCCGTCAGGACGAGCTGTCGCTTGCGCCCATCCTTGCCGCCCGCACGCTGGTGGAGCAGGAGCCTGACTATGCGTTCGTCTCCGCGCGTCTTCTGCTCGACAAATTGCGGCGCGAGGCTTTGACCTTTGTGGCCGGCAGGTCCGAGCAGGCGACGCAGGCCGAAATGGCGGAGCGCTATGCAAGCTATTTCCCCGACTTTATCGCGAGCGGCATTGCCAGCGAGCTCATCGACCCCGAGCTTGCCCGTTTCGATCTGGCGCGCCTTGGCGCGGCGCTCAGGCCGGAGCGTGATCTGAACTTCCAGTTCCTTGGCCTCCAGACGCTCTACGACCGCTATTTCCTTCATGCCGGGGGCATTCGGTTCGAGTTGCCGCAGGCGTTCTTCATGCGTGTCGCCATGGGGCTTGCCGTGCGCGAGATCGACCGCGAGGCGCGCGCCATCGAGTTCTATGACCTTCTGTCGTCCTTCGACTTCATGGCCTCCACGCCCACCCTGTTCAATTCCGGCACGCTGCGCCCGCAGCTTTCTTCCTGCTTCCTCACCACGGTGGCTGACGATCTCGACGGCATCTTCAAGGCGGTGAAGGACAATGCGCTGCTTGCCAAATATTCCGGCGGTCTCGGCAATGACTGGACGCCGGTGCGCGGTCTCGGCGCGCATATCAAGGGCACCAATGGCGAGAGCCAGGGCGTCGTGCCGTTCCTCAAGGTCGCCAATGACACGGCCATCGCCGTCAACCAGGGCGGCAAGCGCAAGGGCGCCGTCTGCGCCTATCTGGAGAGCTGGCACATCGACATCGAGGAGTTCCTCGATCTGCGAAAGAACACCGGCGACGACCGCCGCCGCACGCATGACATGAACACGGCCAACTGGGTGCCGGACCTGTTCATGGAACGCGTCGAGGCGGACGGTTCGTGGACGCTGTTTTCGCCTGACGAGACGCCCGACCTGCACGATCTTTATGGCAAGGCGTTTCGCGCTGCCTACGAGGTCTATGAGGCAAAGGCGGAAGCCGGTGAACTGCGTGTCTTCAAAACCGTGCGCGCGGTCGATCTGTGGCGGCGCATGCTCACCATGCTGTTCGAGACCGGCCATCCCTGGATCACCTTCAAGGACCCGTGCAACATCCGTTCGCCGCAGGGCCATGTGGGCGTCGTTCACTCATCCAATCTGTGCACGGAAATCACGCTCAACACGTCCAGGAATGAGGTGGCCGTCTGCAATCTGGGTTCGGTGAACCTCGTCAATCACATTGCCGATGGCGTGCTCGATCTGGCGCGGCTGGCGCGCACGGTCGGCACCGCCATGCGCATGCTCGACAATGTCATCGACATCAATTTCTACACCATTCCCGAGGCGCGCCATTCCAATCTGCGCCATCGCCCGGTCGGTCTCGGCCTGATGGGCTTTCAGGATGCCCTGCAAAAGCTGCGCATTCCCTATCAGAGTGAACAGGCGGTCGCCTTTGCCGATATGAGCATGGAGGCAATCGGCTATCATGCGATTGCCGCTTCGGTGGAACTTGCCGCCGAGCGCGGGCGCTATGCCAGCTTTGACGGTTCGCTCTGGTCGAAGGGCATTCTGCCGATCGATTCCATCCGGCTTCTGGAAGAAGCGCGACCGGGCGTTGAGATGGACAGTGCGGCAACGCTTGACTGGGAGAGCCTGCGCAAGCGGGTGAAGAAAACCGGCATGCGCAATTCCAATTGCATGGCCATCGCGCCCACCGCCACCATCTCCAATATCTGCGGCGTGTCCCAGTCCATCGAGCCCGCCTATCAGAATCTGTTCGTCAAATCGAACATGTCGGGCGATTTCACCGTGGTGAACGCGGCGCTGATTCACGATCTGAAAGAGCGCGGCCTGTGGGATGAGGTCATGATGTCGGACCTCAAATATTTCGATGGGTCCGTCGGTCAGATAGACCGCGTGCCGGATGATCTGAAGGCGCTCTATGCGACCGCGTTCGAGATCGATTCCGCCTGGCTGATCGAGGCCGCCTCGCGCCGCCAGAAATGGATCGATCAGGCCCAGTCGCTCAATCTGTACATCGCCAATCCGAGTGGAAAGAAGCTGGACGAACTCTACCGGCTGGCATGGCGTAAGGGCCTGAAGACGACCTATTACCTGCGCTCGCGCTCGGCCACCCATGTGGAGAAATCCACGCTCAAGGGAACCGACGGCAAGCTCAACGCCGTCGCCGCCACGAGCGTTCCTGCTGCGCCCATCGCCATCGATCCGAACGCCGCATGGGGCAGGGCCTGCGCCATCGACGATCCCGAGTGCGAAGCCTGCCAGTAGCCCGGCCTTCGCATCTCCCGCTCCGCGCCCCAACCCTCATCGTGAGCCTGAGCCCCCCCTCATCCTGAGCCCCCCACCTTCATCCTGAGCCTGTCGAAGGACGAAGGTGGGTACGTAGCGCCCAAACCCAATCGGAAGACAAAAAAATGCTGAACTGGAACGAACAATCGCAGCCCGCCACTGCCGCGAACCCTGCCGCTGACGAGGCCGACGCCACGGGCCTCGGCGAGATCGAGCGCGGGGCGGCCCGCGTCTCGGTGGATGACAAGCGCATGATCAACGCGCGCGCCGACGTCAACCAGCTCCTGCCGCTCAAATATCGCTGGGCCTGGGAGAAATATCTCGCCGGCTGCAACAATCACTGGATGCCCACCGAGGTCTCCATGCAGGCCGACATTGCGCTCTGGAAATCGCGCGATGGCCTGACCGAAGACGAGCGGCGCATGATCAAGCGCAATCTCGGTTTCTTCGCCGCCTCTGAATCCCTTGTCGCCAACAACATCGTTCTGGCGATCTACCGGCACCTCACCAATCCCGAATGCCGGCAATATCTGCTGCGTCAGGCCTTCGAGGAGGCGATCCACACGCACACTTTCCAGTACATCGTGGAAAGCCTGTCGCTGGACGAGGGCGAGCTGTTCAACATGTATCGCGAAGTGCCCTCCATCACCGACAAGGCGGCATGGGCGCTCGACTTCACGCAGCATCTGGACGATCCCGAATTCAGGACCGGCACGCCGGAGGCCGATCAGGCGTTCCTGCGTGACCTCGTGGCCTTCTATGTCATCTTCGAGGGCATGTGGTTCTACACCGGCTTCGCACAGATCCTGTCGCTTGGCCGCCGCAACAAGATGGTCGGCATCGCCGAGCAGTATCAATACATCCTGCGCGATGAATCGATCCATCTGAACTTCGGCATCGACGTCATCAACCAGATCCGCATCGAGAACCCGCATCTTTGGACGCCCGCCTTTCAGGACGAGGTGCGGGGCATGATCGCGCATGCTGCCGAACTGGAAGCATCCTACGGGCGGGATACGATGCCGCGCGGCTTTCTCGGTCTCAACGCGGCGCTGTGCGAACAGTACATGCACTTCATCGCAAACCGCCGCTGCGCCCAGCTTGGCCTGGCTCCGGTCTTCGCCGAAACCGAAAACCCGTTCCCGTGGATGAGCGAGGCGATGGATCTGAAGAAGGAAAAGAACTTCTTCGAAACCCGCGTCATCGAATATCAGAACGGCGGCGCGCTGAGCTGGGACTGATCCATGGCGTATGACGCAACCAGAATGAAGCTGTTGCGCGCGGGGTCGATCCCCGCGCAGCAGCGCGCTTTCATGGAGTGGCTTTTGAGCCTCCCGGGCGATGCCGATCTCGAATATGCAGCGCGCCGCCAGCTTGCCGAGATCGACCGGCGGCTGCCGAACCACCCGGAAGTGCAATATCTGCGCCTGCTCCTGAGCGCCTTTTCCGGCTCCGACACGATGCAGTGATTTTCTCGCTTGACCTTCCATTGACTGGAAGGTTTAGAAGCGCAATCCTGAACAATAGTCATTCAGGGTGAAAGCGATGAATACCCTTCCTGCCGGCACGTCTTCGGCCAATGTAAAACGCTTCCGCATCGAGGGACTGAGCTGCGCTTCCTGCGTCAAACGCGCGGAGAAGGCGATTGCCGCCGTCGATGGCGTTGAAAGCGCCTCGGTCAATCTGGCGACCGAGACGGCTGATGTGGCGGTGCATCCCGGCGTTGATTTTTCCAGCATCGTCAGTGCGGTGGAACGTGCCGGCTATGGCGTGCCGGAGAGCCATCTCGATATCGGCATCGAGGGCATGACCTGCGCATCCTGCGTGCGGCGTGTGGAGCAGGCGATTGCCGCCGTGCCCGGCGTTTCAAAGGTCGCGGTGAACCTCGCCACCGAAAGCGCATCCGTCGAACTTCTGAACGATGAAGCGCGCCGCGGCGTTGAAGAGGCGATCCGCAAGTCCGGTTACACGCCGGTTGCCCGTTCCGATGGCGCTGCCGCCCGTGACGCGCATGAGGAGGCAAAGGCCGCCGAGTTTCGTTCGCTCAAGCGCGATTTCACGCTGGCTGCAATCTTCACCCTTCCGATCTTCATTCTCGAGATGGGCAGCCATTTCATACCGGGCATGCATGCCTGGCTGATGGGGATCGCCGACCGCAAGACGCTTTACCTCCTCTATTTCGTGCTGGCGACCATCGTGCAGTTCGGGCCGGGCCTGCGCTTTTATCGCAAGGGCTTCCCGGCGCTGATGCGCTTTGCGCCGGACATGAACTCGCTTGTCATGCTCGGTTCCACCGCTGCCTGGGCCTATTCGGTCGTGGCGACTTTCGCGCCCGGCGTTCTCCCGTCCGGCACGGTCAACGTCTATTTCGAGGCGTCCGCCGTCATCGTCACGCTCATCCTGCTCGGCCGGCTTCTGGAGGCGCGCGCCAAGGGCCGCACCGGCGAGGCCATCAAGCGGCTGATGGGCCTGCGCGCCAAGAGCGCGCGTGTTCTCCGCGATGATGCCTTTGTCGAGCTGCCGCTTGAGGACGTGGTTGTGGGCGACCGGCTTCAGGTGCGCCCCGGCGACAAGGTGCCGGTCGACGGTCTGGTCGAAAGCGGTTCTTCCTATGTCGATGAAGCCATGATCTCCGGCGAGCCGGTGCCTGTCTCCAAGGCCGAAGGCGACGAGGTGATCGGCGGAACGATCAACAAGACCGGCAGCTTCGTCTACCGCGCCACCAAGGTCGGCTCCGACACGGTGCTGGCGCAGATCATCCGCATGGTCGAAAACGCGCAAGGGGCCAAGCTGCCCATTCAGGCGGTGGTCGACCGGGTCACGGCCTGGTTTGTGCCGGCCGTGATGCTTGCCGCCGCGCTCACCTTCGTCGTGTGGATGGTGTTCGGTCCCGATCCCGCATTCGCCTTCGCGCTGGTCAACGCGGTCGCGGTGCTCATCATCGCCTGCCCGTGCGCCATGGGGCTCGCCACGCCCACCTCCATCATGGTCGGCACCGGCCGCGCTGCACAGCTCGGCGTTCTGTTCCGCAATGGCGAGGCGCTGCAGAGCCTGCGCAACACAAGTGTCGTCGCCTTCGACAAGACCGGCACGCTGACGCTCGGTCGCCCCGCACTCACCGATTTCGTGATGCAGAATGGGTTCGAGCGCGCCGATATCCTTTCGCTCGTAGCATCGGCGGAAGCCATGTCCGAACATCCGGTGGCCGAGGCCATTGTCGAGGCCGCGCGCGCCGAGGGGCTCACCCTCAAGCCGGTCGCCGCGTTCGATGCGGTTCCGGGTTTCGGCATCGCAGCCACCGTTGACGGCCGCAAACTCCACATCGGTGCGGACCGCTACATGCGCCAGCAGGGCGTCGAGATCGGCAGCGCATCCGCCGATGCCGACAGGCTCGCAACCGACGCCAAGACGCCGCTTTATGCGGCGGTCGATGGCCGGCTTGCCGCCGTGGTCGCCGTTGCCGATCCGGTGAAGGAATCGACGCCGCGTGCCATCGCTGCACTGCATGCGCTGGGGCTCGAAGTGGCCATGATCACCGGCGACAACCGCCACACCGCCGAAGCCATTGCCGCAAAGCTGGGCATCGACCGGGTCGAGGCGGAGGTTCTTCCCGAGGGCAAGGTCGAGGCGCTCAAGCGCCTGCGCAGTCTGGCAGGTCCGGTCTCCTTCGTCGGTGACGGCATCAACGATGCTCCTGCACTGGCAGAAGCCGATGTCGGCATCGCCATCGGCACCGGAACGGATGTCGCCATCGAAAGCGCCGACGTGGTTCTCATGGCGGGCGATGTGACCGGTGTTGCCAATGCAATCGGCCTCTCGCAGGCGACCATGACCAACATCAGGCAGAACCTGTTCTGGGCCTTCGCCTACAATGTGAGTCTCATTCCGGTTGCTGCCGGCGTCCTCTATCCGGCCACGGGCACGCTCCTGTCGCCCATGCTCGCTGCCGGTGCGATGGCGCTCTCCAGTGTCTTCGTGCTGGGCAATGCCCTGCGCCTCAAGCGCTTTCAGGCGCCGCTTCCTGCCCGGTCCGCCGGGCAGGAGGGAGCACAGGTCGGCGAGGCGAGGGCGGTCACGGCGTCCGCCTGATCGCCATAGCGGTCATGATATTGATATGTCCTGACCGCTATTTCTGGGGATTTTCAAAATCCGATTCGACATGATGGTTCTTGCCGGGCATAATGCTTAAACGCTTAACCTTCATTTGAATCGGGCTTTGATGGCTTCTCGCGCCAATCTATCCGATATTGCCAAAGCTCTTGGCGTATCGGTTGCGACCGTTTCAAACGCGATGTCCGGAAAGGGCCGCGTGTCGAAGGAGCTCGGCCGGGCGATCCGCGAAAAGGCAAAAGAGCTGGGCTATGTGCCCAGCCTCGCAGGCCGGGCGCTGAGCACCGGGCGCAGTCATGTGCTTGGCCTCGTTCTGGCCGATATCGGCCACCCGCTCTTTCCCCAGTTTGCGCAGGCCATCGAGCATGCCGCCTCCGAGGCCGGCTATGGCGTTCTCATCGGCGACAGTCGCGGGGATATCGAAGCCCAGTCCCGCGCCATCAACCGGCTGATCGAGCGCGGCGCGGATGGCATCGTCGTCGTCCCGCGCCACGGCACCTGCATTGCCGATATTGGCCGTCCCGTTGCGGTCATCGATTCCCCTTCCACGCCGGGCAACACGGTCGCCGCAGATCACCGCAATGGCGGCCTCGAAATGGGCCGGCACCTGCTGGAGCTCGGCCACCGCTCCGTGGCGATCATCGGCCTTCATTCCGATTCCAACGTTCAGAACGACCGCATTGCCGGCATTCGCGAAGCCTTCGCCGGCAAGGGCGAAGCCCGCCTGATCTGGATCGGCGAAATGGAGCGCAGCCATGGTTCCGGCTGCCCGCTCGGTCTTGTGCGTCTGGTGGAGGAGGGCGTTACGGCCTTCGCCGCCGTGTCCGATCTTCATGCCCTGCGCGCCATCACCGAGCTGCAGCAGGGCGGCGTCTCCATTCCCGACGATGTCAGCGTCACCGGTTTTGACGATCTCATCTGGGCCGGCGTCATCGCGCCGAGCCTCACCACCATGCGCATGGATATGGAGCGCATTGCCGAGATCGCCATTGCCGACCTCATTTCCCAGATCGACCAAGGCGGCGCGCGCGATGCGTCGTCCGATCTGCCGGCCCTCAAGGGCCAGAGTTCCATCCCGATGGAGCTCATCATACGCCAGTCAAGCGGCCCGGTGTTGGGTCGGGCCGCTCCTGGTGACAGGACGTCGGTCCATCGCTGGCCCGCGTCATCATCCGCCACGGACCCAGTCTAGAAAAGCACCACCAGAGAAGGAAGCGATTAGACATGTTCAAGAAACTCATGGCCTCCGGCGTTGCGCTGGCCGCACTCAGCGGCGCAGCACAGGCAGCCGACAAGACCCTCGTCATCTCCGTCTATGGTTTCGCCCAGGACGCCTTCAAGGAGATCGTCTACGATCCGTTCGAGGCCCAGTGCGGCTGTGAGCTGGTGGTCGAGACCGGCAACTCCGTGGAGCGTCTGGCAAAGCTGGAAGCCCGCAAGGACGATCCGGAAATCGACATGGCCGTCATGTCCACGCACGACGCGCTTTCGGCATCGCGCAAGGGCATCACCCAGTCCATCGACGTCAGCCGCCTGTCGAACTACGACAAGCTCTATGACATCGCCAAGGACCCGCTCGGCGACAATCTGGCTGTCGGCTACACCTTCTACGCCACCTCCATCGCCTACCGCGCCGACGAGGTGACGATTGAAAGCTGGGCCGACCTGTTCCAGGACAAGCTGAAGGGCCGCGTTGCGTTCCCGAATGTCAGCACCAATCAGGGCCCGCCCGCGCTCTACATGGTCGGCAAGGCCATCGGTGACGATTCCGCAGACCTGAAGGCCGCCATTGCCGAAGTCGCCAAGAACAAGGACGACATCGTCACCTTCTACGAGCGTTCCTCGCAGGTCGCACAGCTCATGCAGCAGGAAGAGATCCTGGCAGCACCCATTGGCCGTTTTGCCTGGGGCGCATACGCCAAGATGGGCTTCGACATGGCCTGGGCCACCCCGAAGGAAGGCCAGACCGGCGGCATGAACGTCATGATCCTGACCAAGGGCGCGAAGAACGAAGATCTCGCCTATGAGTTCATGGATTTCTGGCTCTCCACCGAGGTCCAGACCAAGCTTGCCGAAGCGCTGGTGGACAGCCCCGCCAATTCGGAAGTGAAGGTCTCCGAGGAGATCGCCGAAAACCTCACCTATGGCGCCGAGACCGTTGAGAGCCTTCAGCTGCTCGACCCGGCTGTCATCCTCGACAACCGCGAGACCTGGCTCTCGGAGTGGAATGCTCAGATCGGCCAGTAAGCCGATACGCTGATGCGATGGTCCGGGGGCGGGTGGAGGACCCGCCCCTGAACCCAACACAAGGTTCCAACACATGTTTCAGAATCGGATGGAAGGACTGGCGCTGGCGTTGCCTGCGGCGGTCTTCGCGGCGATCGTTTTTCTCGTTCCCGTGGGCATCCTGCTTTCCGAGGGCTTTCGCGCCGAGGGAAGCTGGACCCTGGCGTCCTATGCCAGCTTCTTTGAAAGCGACCTGAACCGCACCGTCTTCTGGCGCACGCTGAAGCTCGGCGCGATCGTGACTGCCGTGTCGGCGGTCATCGGCTATGCCACGGCCTATTCCATCGTCACGCTGCCGCCCACCGCGCGTGGCCGCATGATCGGCCTCGTCGTCATGCCGCTGATGATTTCGCCCGTCGCCCGCACCTATGCCTGGATCGTCATTCTGGGCCGCACCGGCTTCGTCAACGAAACCATTGTCTGGCTCGGTCTTTCCGACACGCCCATCCGGTTCCTGTTCACCGAGACGGCCGTCTTCATCGGTCTTCTGCAGCTCTTCCTGCCGCTCATGATCCTGTCGCTCATCAGTGCGTTGGAAAACATGCCCAAGGATGCCGTACCCGCCGCGCGCGTTCTGGGGGCAAACTGGCTGCAGGTCTTCGTCAAGGTCATCCTTCCGCTGACCAAGGAAGGGCTCGTCATCGGCGGCACGCTGGTCTTCACCGGCTCGCTCACCGCCTACATCACCCCCGCCATTCTCGGTGGCTCCAAGGTCTTGATGCTGGAAACGCTGCTCTATCAGCGCGTCACCGTCGCCAATGACTTCGCCTCGGCAAGCATCATCGCCATGATCCTCATGGTCATGAGCTTTTCGGCCAACCTGCTTCTGAAACGCCTGGCCACCGCGAGGAACAAGCGATGACCTCCCGCCTTCTGTCCTACGTCACGCTGACGCTCGTCCTCATCTTCCTGCTCGGGCCGTTCGTCATCATCGTCGCGGCGGCCCTTTCGGGCGGCGAAACGCTCGCCTTCCCGCCACAGGGCCTGTCGCTCAAATGGGTGATGAAAGTGTTCGAGGTGGAGAGTTTCAGGGCAAGCTTTGCGCTTTCCATGTTCCTCGCCATCTTCGGCACGCTCGCTGCACTCGTGCTTGGCGTGCCGGTGGCCTATGCCGCCTCGCGCTATCGTCTGCCTTTCGGCGAGACCATCCGCACCATCGTCTCCGCGCCGATCATCGTGCCGGGCATCATCGTCGGTCTGGCGCTGCTGCGCTATCTGGTGATCCCGCTTGATGTCAGCGTCGGCGTGGCGCTGTTCATCGCCCACACGGCGCTGATCCTGCCCTATGCGGTGCGCGTGGTTTCGGCCTCGCTCGACAATCTGCGCAGCGACATCGAGGAGGCTGCGGTCATCCTCGGCTCTTCGCGGGTCGCCACTTTCTTCCGGATCGTGCTGCCCAACATTCAGAGCGGCATTCTGGCGGCCTTCATTCTGGGCTTCGTCACCAGCTTCAATCAGGTGCCGGTGTCGCTCTTCCTTTCAGGACCGGGCGTGCGCACGCTGCCCATCGACATGATCTGGTACATGGAAATCACCTATGATCCGTCGGTGGCCGCTCTTGCCGCGCTGCTCGCCTTCCTCTCCATTTCCATCGTTTTCCTCGCGGAACGTTTCCTGGGGTTCTCCCGCTATGTCTGATGAAACCTATCTCGATCTGAGCAATCTGACGCTCGCCTACGGCAAGACCGTCGCGGTCGAAAGCCTCAACCTGTCCATCCGCAAGGGCGAGCTGATTGCACTGCTCGGCCCCTCCGGTTGCGGCAAGACCACCACCATGCGCGCCATCACCGGCCTTCTGCGTCCGGCGTCCGGCAAGATCACGCTGGATGGCGCGGACATCACCTATGTGCCGGCCAACAAGCGTCATGTCGGTCTGGTGTTCCAGTCCTACGCGCTGTTCCCGCACCTGACCGTGTTCGAGAACGTCGCCTTCGGCCTGCGCCTGAAAAAGCTTCCCACGGTGGAGATCAACCAGCGGGTCGAGGCCGGCCTCGCCATGGTCGGACTTTCCAGGTTCCACAGCCGCAAGCCGGCGGAACTCTCCGGCGGTCAGCAGCAGCGCGTCGCGCTTGCCCGCTCGCTGGTCATGGAGCCCAAGGTTCTGCTGCTCGATGAGCCGCTGTCCAACCTTGATGCGCGCCTGCGTCTGGAAATGCGCACCGAGCTGCAGCGCGTTCAGCGCGAGAGCGGCGTCACGATGGTCTTCGTCACGCATGACCAGAACGAGGCGCTGGCGCTGGCCGACCGCATCGTCGTCATGAAGGAAGGCGCAATCGAGCAGGTCGGTTCGCCCGAGGATGTCTACAACCGGCCGCAGTCCCGCTTCGTCGCGGACTTCGTCGGCTTCGAGAACATCTTCCCGGTGGAAGGTGACGGCATTCGCACCGAAGCCGGCGCGATGCAGCTTTCCGCAAAGCCCGCCGCCGGCGCATCCGGTCTTGCCTGGCGTCCCAACATGGTGACCCTCGGCGAGGGGCGCTTTGAGGGCGAGGTGCTTGGCGCTGCCTTTGCCGGCGGCTCGCGCGAATACCTTCTGAAGAGCCCGCTCGGCCCCATCAAGGCCGAGATGGATGCCGCCGCACCCGCTTTCGAGCCGGGCAGCCGGGTCGCCTTCGACCTGCCGCCGGAACGCGCTGCCGTTCTCGAACGCATGTAGAAAGGGAGTGTCCGCCTTGGTCTGGATCGACACGGATATGGGCTTCGACGACATTCTGGCGGTGATGATGGTCGCCGCCTCGTCGAAGCCGGTCGCTGGCGTCTCGCTGGTGTTCGGCAACGCGCCGATGGATGCGGTGCGCGCCAATGCCGCCGGAGCCGCATCGCTGCTGGGCTGGCGGTTCCCGATCCACACCGGCGCGGAACGGGCGATCCTGGGCGGGGTGGAAACACCCGCCCATGTTCTCGGCCCCACCGGCATTCCGACCCGTGGGCGCAGCCTTCCTCAAGCCGAGGCGCTGCCGCGCACCGATGCGCTTGCGGCCCTGACTGCATGGCTTGAAGGGCTCGATGCGCCGGGCGAAATCCTGGCGCTCGGGCCGCTCACCAACATCGCGATCCTGTCGCTCGCCCGCCCGGACCTGCTTTCAAAGATAGACAGCGTGACCTGGATGGGCGGCGGCGCAACGCGCGGCAATCACACGGCGTCCGCCGAGTTCAACGCTTTCGCCGACCCGGAGGCCGTCGCCATCGTTCTGGCAAGCGGCATTTCGCTGCGCGTCGCCGATCTCGACCTGTGCCGCCAGGTACTCGTCGGTCCCGAAGATGTCGATGTCGTGCGCGCCGCCGGCACGCCGCGCGGCGAAATTCTGGCCGATCTTCTTGGCGCTTATGTCGACATCGCGCTCACGCGCGGCCGTCCCGCCATGGCGCTTTACGATCCCACCGCCGCCGCCGCCTTTGTCGCGCCTGACGCCTTCGTCTTCGAAGAAGCGGAGGTGACGATGGAGCTTGCCGGCGCGCACACGCGCGGCCGCACCATTGTCGACCAGCGCCCGCATGTGAAACCCAACGCCCTGTGGGGCATGCGCGCCGATGCCGCCCGCGTTCGCGCGCTGGCGCTCGATGCCCTCGTGGAGGCTGCCCGCTCATGACCGTCGAACCCCGCGATCTCGACAATGCCGCCCTGCGCGACCGCGCCGTTGCGGCCGCACGCGGCGATGCGCCGTTTGATCTTCTCATTCGCGGCGGCACGCTGCTCGATGCGGTGACCGGCGAACTGCGCCCCGCCGATATCGGCATTGTCGGCGCGCTCATCGCCAGCGTCCACGAACGGGGCGCGCGCGAAGACGCAGCCGAGATTATCGAGGCGCAAGGGCTCACCGTCACGCCCGGCCTGATCGACATGCACATGCATGTGGAAAGCTCCATGATCACGCCGGCCGCCTATGCGCAGGCTGTCCTGCCGCGCGGCGTCACCACCGTTCAGTGGGACCCGCACGAATTCGCCAATGTGCACGGGCTCGACGGCGTTTCATGGGCACTGGAGGCGGCAGCCGGTCTGCCGCTGCGCATGATCGTGCTTGCGCCGTCCTGCGTTCCCGCAGCACCGGGGCTTGAAATGTCCGCCGCCGATTTCGGCGGAGCCGAGCTTGCCGACATGCTGGCGCGTCCCGGCATTGGCGGCGTTGCCGAGGTCATGAACATGCGCGGGGTCATCGACCGCACCGCTCCCATGCGCGATGTGGTGCAGGCCGGCCTTGAAAGTGGCAAGCCCGTCTTTGGCCACGCCCGCAGCCTCGCAGGCGCAGACCTTAACGCCTTCATGGCCGCCGGCGTCAGCTCCGATCACGAACTCGTCTCCGGCGATGATCTGATGGCCAAGCTGCGTGCCGGCCTGGCGATCGAGATGCGCGGCTCGCACGATCATCTCCTGCCGGAATTCGTCGAAGCGCTGAACGCACTCGGGCGGCTGCCTTCCACGGTAACGCTGTGCACCGACGACGTGTTTCCCGACTCGCTTCTGAACGAAGGCGGCCTTGACGATGTGGTGCGCCGTCTGGTGCGCTACGGCATGCCGGCGAGCTGGGCCATTCAGGCCGCAACGCTCAATGCCGCGCACCGGCTCGCGCGCCCCGATCTCGGCCTTGTCGCCGCCGGTCGCCGCGCCGACATCGCGCTGTTTGACGATCTGGAGAATTTCCGCGCCGCCGCCGTCATCGCCAATGGCGTTGTGGTCGCGCGCGATGGCGCTTTGACCGCCCCGGTGAAGGCGCATTCCACCGCGCCGCTCAAAGGCTCGATCAAATGCCCCGCCTTCACGCCCGATGATTTTCGCGTCCGGGCGGAAGGGGAGCGTGTCCGCGTCGCCACGATTCACCGGCCCCGCTTCACCGAGTGGGGCGAGGCCGAAACAACGGTGCGCGATGGCTTCGTCGTGCCGCCCGAGGGCGCGACGCTGATCAGCGTCATCCACCGTCATGGCCGCGCGCCGGCCATTCCCCGTGTGGGCTATCTCACCGGCTGGGGCGCCTGGCGTGGCGCATTCTGCACCACGGTTTCCCATGACAGCCACAACGTCACGGTCTTCGGCGGCAATGAGGAAGATGTGGCGGCAGCGGCCAACTGGGTGATCAAGGCTGGCGGCGGCATGGCCGTTGCGCAGGGCGGTCGCATCGTCGCCTCTCTGGCGCTGCCCCTGTCGGGCCTAGTTTCCGATGAGCCGCTGGCCGATGTGGCAGCGGGCTTTGCGGCCCTGCGCTCCGCCATGGACGGCATTGTCGACTGGGAGCCGCCCTATCTGGTGTTCAAGGCCTGTTTCGGCGCGACGCTCGCCTGCAATGCCGGCCCGCACCAGACCGATCTCGGCATTGCCGACAATGCCCGCCCCGCCGTTCTGGAAACACCGGTTCTCGAGGTTCTGGGATAGGTTTTAGAAGTCAGCGCTCGCCCCTCATCCTCACCTTCTCCCCGTGAACGGGGAGAAGGGGGCATAGAAGCCGCATCTTGGTTTTTGAGCGAGAGAAAATCCGCGCTTTCCTTCTCCCCGCAGGCGGGGAGAAGGTGCCGGCAGGCGGATGAGGGGCGCGCGCCCCTCATCAAAAATCAGGCCGCCAGTTCCTGCTCCACCAGCGTCGTCCAGAACTTCACGCCGGTGCCGATTGCCCCGTCATTGAAGTCATAAGCCGTGTTGTGGTGCAGCGCGCCATCAACTGCCGGTCCATTGCCGAGCCACACATAAGCCCCCGGCACGTCCTGCGAGAAGAAGGCGAAGTCGTCGCCCGCCGTCGAAGGCGGAAAGTCGGTGCGCACCTTGTCGCCGCACACGGCCTGTGCCGCCGCCAGCGCACGCGCCGTCGCATCCGCATTGTTCACCACGGGCGGAATGCGGCGGATGAAGCGGTATTCGGCCTCAATGCCGAACATCGCAGCAACGCCATTCGCCAGTCGGCCGATCTCTTCTTCCAGCTGGTCGCGCACACGCGGCGTGTAGGCGCGGGCGGTTCCTGCGATGTCGATGAAATCGGGGATCACGTTGAGCGCGTTGGGATCGCCCGCCTGCACCGAGCAGGCGCTCACCACGGCTGGCTGCAACGGGTCCACCACGCGGCCGACAATCGTTTGCAGGCTTGCGAGAAAATGTCCGCCCGCCGTCACCGGGTCCTTGCCCAGATGCGGTTTTGCGCCATGGGTGCCGACGCCGCGAAAACGCACTTGCCAGCTGTCGGAGGAGGCGAGCTGCGGGCCGGCCACCACGGCCATCTCGTCGGTGTCGAGGCCGGGCATGTTGTGCAGGCCATAGACCGCATCGCAGGGGAACATCTCGAACAGGCCGTCTTCCACCATGCGCTTTGCGCCACCCCGGCCTTCTTCCGCCGGCTGAAAGATGAAGTGCACCGTGCCGGAGAAATTGCGTGTCCGCGCCAGTTCGCGCGCCGCGCCCAGAAGCAGCGTCGTGTGTCCGTCATGCCCGCAGGCATGCATCTTGCCGGGCACGGTCGATTTGTAAGGGCGGTCGGCGGTTTCGGGCATGGCGAGCGCGTCCATGTCCGC
Organism: Nitratireductor sp. WH36-1; assembly: GCF_058725515.1. Classification (NCBI taxonomy): domain Bacteria; kingdom Pseudomonadati; phylum Pseudomonadota; class Alphaproteobacteria; order Hyphomicrobiales; family Phyllobacteriaceae; genus Nitratireductor; species Nitratireductor sp. WH36-1. Next base: position 973,084 of record NZ_CM178970.1, read on the forward strand.
GCGCAGGCCGATCGTGCGCAGGCCATTGCCCACCGTCAGCGTGCCTACCACGCCGGTGCCGCCAAGGCCGCGATGCACCTTCATGCCGGTCTCTGTCAGATGCTCGGCGACAATCTGGCTGGTCCGCTCTTCCTCGAAGCCCAGCTCGGGATGTGCGTGCAGATCGCGCCGCAATGCGACGAGAAAATCCATCTCCGCGCGAACATCCTCGTTAACAGCCATCAATACGCCCTTTCCATTTATGCGTCTGCCCGGATAAAAGGTGCCTTCCGCAACAAGGCGGCCGGCGTGGAGATATACGCTCTGTCCGGGAACAGAAATCCAGGTGAAAACAGCTCATTCTTAACGCGGGGCCTTTCGGCAGACAATGACGCATTCCGATTTCCAGATCGATCCCCAGGCATTCTGGCAGGAGCTCGAACCGGCAGGAACCTACGAGCGCGCCCCGCGCGGCGGCCATAAGGGGTTCTTCCCCGCAGAGCTGCCCGATGGGCGTCAGCTCGGCCTCCCGATCCGCGTTCTTTCAGGCGGGGAGCGGGCGCTGGCTTCGCTGATCGTCAACCAGGCGAGCTTCTCCGTCTCCGACGCGCTGGCGAAGGCGCTGGCTGAAAAGGCGTCCGCCTTCAGGCCGGATGTTGTCGTCGGTCTGCCCACTCTCGGCCTGACGCTCGCCTCGCAGGTCGCCCGCGCGCTCGGTCACAGCCGCTATGTGCCGCTCAGCACGTCGCGCAAGTTCTGGTACGAGGAAGAGCGCTCGGTTCCGCTGCGCTCCGTCACCAGCCCCGATCAGCAGAAGCGCCTTTATGTGGACCCCCGCATGCTGCCCCTCATCGAAGGGCACCGCGTGCTTCTGGTGGATGATGTCATCAGCACCGGCAGTTCCATTCTCGCCGGTCTGAAACTCCTCAAACTGTGCAACATCGAGCCCGTCGCCGTCGGTGCGGCCATGTTGCAGACGCGCCGCTGGCGCGAGGCGCTTTCGGCCGAGAGCGATGGCATCTGCGACCGCGTTGTCGGCGTGTTCGAAACGCCGGCCCTTGCGCCAACGCCTGAAGGCGGTTGGCTCCCTGAACAACCGGCTGCGACCGAATAGCGGGTTGATTTATTGCTGGACTGGTCGTTTGGTCCAGAAGCTTTTCGCGGCTGTCTTATTCTCGTAGCGTTGTCCGGGGCGTTATGAGCCTCGCCGCTGTTTGCCGTTTTCCAGTTCCCGAAAGGAAGAAGTTCATGTCCGCTTTGCCTGTCATCGGCGTCATCGCCTGCACCCGCGCGGTGGAGGGAGAGAATGCCCAGATCGTCAAGGAGCGTTATCTGAACGCCGTGCGGCAGCACGCGGACGCGCTGCCTCTCATCCTTCCCAGCAATCTCGATGGGGATGATGTCGCGGCACTCCTGCCCAGAATGGATGCCCTGCTTCTGACCGGCAGCAATTCCAACATTTCGCCCGCACGCTATCGCTCGCCCCATGCGCAGCGCGGCATGCTGGATGCTGCGCGTGACAGCGCAACCGCGCGTCTCATCGATGCAGCGGTAGAAGGCGGCACGCCGCTGTTCGGCATCTGCCGTGGCCTTCAGGAAATCAATGTCGCTTTTGGCGGCACGCTTGTCGACGAGCGTGATGCCGGCACGCCGGAGTTCTCGCACCATGCGCCCGATGGCGTCGATCTCGATGCCATGTTCGCCTATGGGCATGACGCCGAGGTGGTTCCGGGTGCGGCCTATGAGAAGGCGCTCGCCGTCTCCGGTCCCCTGAAGATCAACAGCGTTCACTATCAGCGCATTGGTGAGCTGGGCGAGGGGCTTTCCGCCGCAGTTCGTTCACATGACGGTGTTGTCGAGGCTGTCGCAGCCGCCGGGACAAAGGCTCCGGTCTTCGCCGTGCAGTGGCATCCCGAGTGGGAAGCGGAAAAACGGCCGCATGACCTGGCGTTTTGGCGTTACGTCGGAGAGGCAGCGCGTCGTGCGGCGGGATTGTCACAGGCGTAAGCGCGCTCTGATCTGACTGGCGATAAAATTTCTTTATAGGCAGAATTCCGCATTGCGATTGGACATGCACCCGGCCTTGCCTTGAAATATGGGCGTAACAAACGGGTTTAGGTTCATGACTGACAAGAATATCTATCTGAAATTCGTCGAGGCAGACGTAAAGGGTATCATTTCTCTTTATTGGGATACCGCGCCCAAGACCTGCGAAGCGATCTGGGGTGCACTGGAGAAGCCGATTCAGGTTCCTGCCAGCCATGCCATCTTCTCCGGCCCGGAAATCATGATGGGTCTGCCGGAAGAGGCCCGCAACTTCGATCCGACCAGCCTGCCGCCGGAAAACCAGACGGTTCTCCCGGAGCCTGGTGATATGCTTTGGTTCTATCAGCCGAAGAACTTCTTCAAGATCGATCCGGACGAGTTCTGGGAGATCGGCATGTTCTACGGTGTTGGTGGCCGCACGTTCGGCCCGACCGGCTGGATCCCGTGCACCTACTTCGGCAACATGTCCGAAGGGCTCGACGCAATCGCCGAGCAGTGCCGCCTGATCCGCAAGGAAGGCCTGAAGACGGTCGAGATCGGCCGCATCGTTTGATGATCCGGCAGCCAGCCCTTCTCGGGGCCGGCTGCCCAACTTCCAGAAGATCAAACATAAAGACAGCAAGGGAACAGCCATGAAGACGATTTCCAAGATCACGGTCGCCGGCGTTGGCGCTCTGATGGCAGGCACGGCGCTTGCCCAGGCCGAAACGCTCACGATCAACTCCTTCGGCGGTGCTTACGAAGAAGCACATCGTGAGTGCATTCTCACCCCGTTCGAGAAAAAGACCGGCGCTCAGGTGCGCGTGGTGACGGCCTATTCCGCCGACGCTTTCGCCCAGCTTCGCGCTCAGAAGAACGCTCCGCAGTTCGATGTCATCCACTTCTCCGGTGGTCAGGAAATCGTGGCTGCCGAAGAAGGCCTCCTGTCGCCCATCGACGAGGCCAAGCTGACCAACGCCGCCGATGTCTATGACTTCGCGCGCGCCAACCTCGCCAAGGGCGAAGGTCCGGCCTACTCGATTGCTGCGATCGGCCTTCTCTACAACGACGAAGCTGCCGATCCCAAGCCGACTGCCTGGAAGGATCTTTCCAACGAGGCCTATGCCGACCACATCGTCCTGACCGACATTTCCAACGGTTACGGCATGCTCGGCTTCCTCATGATCAACCAGGTCAATGGTGGCGATCTCGACAACATTCAGCCGGGTCTCGATGCAGTCACCAAGCTGCTCGAAAATGGCGCAATCGTTGTTTCCACCTCGCCGGAAATCCAGCAGGAGTTCGCCCAGAACGACGCCTGGATCGCGGCCTACGCTTCCGATTACGCCTACACGCTGCGCAAGGCCGGTCTGCCGACCGCCTTCACCCAGGGTGCAGAAGGCACGCCGGCAAGCTTCATCACGGCAAACCTCGTGGCAGGCCGTCCGAACCAGGATCTCGCCGTTCAGCTGATCGACATGTCGATCTCGCCTGAGGCGCAGGCCTGCTTCGCAGAGAAGCTGCGCTATTCGCCGACCAACGCGAAGACCGAGCTTGCCGGTGAAGTCGCCGCGGACGTCGCCTATGGCGAAGAAGGCGTGAAGGGCCTCATCCGTTTTGACCCGGTCAAGATCGAGGCCAACCGTTCGGCCTGGGTCGACGCCTGGAACCGCACCATCGCCCGCTAAGCCGAAAGCATGAATTGCGGCGTCGCATCCCCTTGCGGCGCCGCGCCTTGCGCCTGCACATTCGCGCGGCCAAACCCGCTGGGCCTTCACCGGTCCAATGCAAGCTGAAACAAGGACGACCATGACAGACCGCGCGGAAAACTCGCTTCTGATCCTGCCGGGCCTCTTGCTCCTGGTGCTCGCCTTCTTCGTGCCGATTGCACAGATGCTGATGCTGTCTGTCTCGGGCGAGAACGGGCTGACCCTGGCCCATTTCACCCGCTTCCTGAGCGACCCCTATTATCTCAATGTGCTGTGGCGCACCGTGCGCCTGTCGGCGATCATCACGCTCATCTGCGCGCTGATCGGTTTCCCGATGGCCTATATCATGGCGCATGTCAGCCCGAAGCTGCGGCTCTGGCTGGTCATCATGGTGATCCTGCCGCTGATGACCTCCGTTGTCGTGCGTACCTTCGGCTGGATGGTGCTTCTGAGCCGCAGCGGCCTCGTGCCCGAGGTCCTGCGTGACCTTGGCCTCGTCGGGCGCAATTTCAGCCTGATGCAGACCGAGACCGCCATCGTCATCGGCATGGTGCAGGTGCTTCTGCCCTTCATGACCCTGTCGATCCTCGGCGTCATCACCCGCATCGACAGCCGGCTTGAAGAGGCGGCGCGCACCATGGGCTGTTCCTTCCTGAAGACCCTGCGCACGGTCGTCCTGCCGCTTTCGGTGCCGGGCATCGTCGCCGGTTCGCTTCTGGTTTTCACGCTTTCGGCAAGCTCGTTCGTCACGCCGAACCTTCTGGGCGGCGCCCGCATTCAGGTTCTGGCCGCGTCCATCTACCGTTCGGTCACGCAGACGCTCGACTGGCCCTTCGCCGCAGCCCAGGCTGTCATCCTGTTCCTCGGCATCATCGTTCTCCTGATGCCCTATGCCAGACTTTCGGGGCGCTCCAATGGTTAGAGCCGTTTCCACTCCGCTGCGCATCGGCGCTGTCGCCTTCGTCGTCCTGACGGGCATCTTCCTCCTCGCGCCGCTGGTCGTGATCGTTGGTGTGTCCGTTTCGGAAAGCCAGTTCATCTCGTTCCCGCCAACGGGCTTCTCGCTGCGCTGGTACGAGGCGGTCCTGTCGTCCGACGCCTATCTCAATGCGGCCTGGATCAGCATCCAGGTGGCGCTTCTGGTCACCGTCACCTCCTGTCTCGTGGGTGGTGCGGCGGCCATCGCGCTCCACCGGCGCAAGCTGCCCTTCTCGGGCCTGCTTTCGACGCTGTTTCTGTCGCCGCTGGTTCTGCCCACCATCATCTACGCCATCGGCATGCTGATGCTGTGGAGCGCGATCTTCGGGCCGGTGTCGGTGCTCACCCTGTGGGTCAGCCACACGATCATCACCACGCCCTATGTCATCCGCACCACGCTGGCGGTTCTGTCGGAGTCCAACCCCTTCCTCGAGGAAGCGGCGCAGACCATGGGCGCGAGCCGTTTCCAGCGGTTGCGGCTGGTGGTTCTTCCGCAGTGCCTTCCCGGCCTTGCGGCGGGCACCTTCTTCGCCTTCAACATCTCTTTCGATGAGGCCGTTCTGGCGCTGTTCCTGCGCAAGCCCGGCATGACCACGCTGCCCGTGCAGATCTACGGCCAGCTCGAATTCAGCCCCGACCCGTCGGTGGCTGCCGTTTCCTCCATCATGATCGGCCTGACCGTCCTTCTGATCTTCGTGATCGACCGGATGCTTGGCCTGCACCGTTTCGCGAGCACCTGATCCATGGCTGAAGTCCGTCTCAACGCAATCAAGAAGTCCTTCGGCCCGGTCGAGGTTCTTCACGGCATCTCCATCGATATCGCATCCGGCGAGTTCGTGAGCCTTCTGGGCTCCTCCGGCTGCGGCAAGACCACGCTTCTGCGCATCGTTGCGGGTCTCGAAAGCGTCACCTCCGGCACTGTCGAGATCGGCGGGCGCAACGTCACCGACCTGCCGCCCGAGAAGCGCGACATCGCGATGATGTTCCAGTCCTACGCGCTTCTGCCGCATCTGAGCGTTGCCGAGAATGTCCGCTTCCCGCTGCGCATGCGCCGCATCGGCACGCTTGACGAGCAGCGCGACAAGGTGCGTGATGCGCTGGAGACCGTGCAGCTCGGCCATCTGGCCGACCGCCGGCCCAACCAGCTCTCCGGTGGCCAGCAGCAGCGCGTGGCGCTCGCCCGCGCCATCGTTTCGCGTCCGCAGATCCTGCTTCTCGACGAGCCGCTGTCCAATCTCGACGCGCGGCTTCGCGAAGACATGCAGGTCGAGCTCATCGAGATCCACAAGCGTCTCGGCCTCACCACCCTGTTCGTCACGCACGATCAGGAAGAGGCGCTCAGCCTCTCGGACCGCATCATTCTTCTGAACAAGGGCAAGATCGAACAGGAGGGGGCTCCCCGCGAGATCTACGCCCAACCCGCCACCGGCTACGCTTCGAGCTTCCTTGGTGCGGCCAACCTCGTGTCGGCCAACATTACCGAAGAAGCTGGCGGGCCGGTGGCAACACTTGCCGACGGGCAGACCCTGCCGGTCGGCAAGGACGAAACGCGCCGTGGCCCGGCCGTCGTCGCACTGCGTCAGGAAGATGTGGCCATCAAGCCGAAGGGCGAGGGCGTCATCGAGGGCAAGGTGCGCACCCGCGTCTATCTTGGCGCGCGCAATCGCTACGTGATCCAGATCGGCAAGGAAGAAATCCGCGTTCTGGCCCCGCACGATCTCGATTTCGAGCGCGGCGAGACGGTTGGCCTCGCCATCGATCCGGCGCGCCTGCGCGTTCTGTCCGAAGGGGAATAGCGGCTTCGGCCGCGTTCTGCCGGACGCATTCACATACAGTTTTGAAAACCGATCGCCCTTGAGCGAATGGAGACACGCATGAGCAGCCTTGAAACACGTCTTTTCATCGATGGTGAGTTCGTCGCCGGTGAGGGCGCGGAGGAAACCGCATTCGATCCCGCACGCGGGACCGAGCTCGCCCGTGTCGCCTCGGCCAGCGCAGGCCAGATCGACACCGCCGTGCAGTCCGCCTACCGCGCGTTCCAGCGCTGGCGCCGCACGACGCCGAAGGAACGCAGCCGCATGCTGTGGGCCGTCGCCGACAAGATCGAGGAAAACGCAGCCCGTCTCGCCGAGGTTGAATCGCTGAACGCCGGCAAGCCGCGCCGCTTCGTCGAGGCCGGCGAACTCGCCAATGTGGCCGACGTGTTCCGCTTCTATGCGACCGCTGTGCGCAACATGCCGGGCGTCGCCGCAGACGGCTATCGCGCCCACACCATGACAAGCATGCTGCGCCGTGATCCGCTTGGCGTCATCGCGTCCATCGCGCCGTGGAACTATCCGCTGCTCATGGCCGCATGGAAGCTTGCCCCGGCCATCGGCGCGGGCAACACCGTGGTCATCAAGCCATCGGAGAACACGCCGCTCAGCCTTCTGCGTCTGGCCGCGATCCTCAACGAGGTTCTGCCCGCCGGCGTCGTCAATGTCATCTGCGGCAACGGCCCGGATGTCGGCCAGCCGCTCATCACCCATCCGCTCGTGCGCATGATCTCGCTGACCGGCGATGTGCGCACCGGTCGCGCCATCCTCAAGGCGGCTGCCGGCGAGCAGATCAAGCGCACCCATCTCGAGCTTGGCGGCAAGGCTCCGGTCATCGTGATGAAGGACGCCGATCTCGACAGCGTTGTCGACACGATGCGCGAGGCCAGCTTCTACAATGCCGGTCAGGACTGCACCGCAGCCTGCCGCGTCTTCGCTGACAAGGCGATTGCCGATGAACTGACGGACAAGCTGTCCGCCATGATCGGCAGCCTCGTTTACGGCGCGCCGGAGCGTGAGGATGTGGAGTTCGGCCCGTTGATCAGCGCTGCCCAACAGGAGCGCGTTGCCGGCTTCGTCGAGCGCGCCCGCGCATCGGGTGCGGACATCGTCGCTGGCGGCAACAAGCCGGACGGCGCAGGCTTCTTCCACGAGCCGACGCTTGTGCGTGCGCCCATCGGCGCCGAGATCGTGCAGAAAGAGGTGTTCGGCCCCGTCGTCACGCTCACCGAGTTTGATGAACCGGACACGGCGCTGAGCTGGGCGAACGCTTCGGAATACGGCCTTGCCTCGTCGGTCTGGTCGCGTGACACCGGCGCCGCGCTGCGTCTTGCCAACGATCTCGAATACGGCGTCACCTGGGTCAACACCCATGGCGTCTTCGCCACCGAGATGCCGCATGGCGGCATGAAGAACTCCGGCTATGGCTCGGATCTCTCCATGCAGTCACTGCTGGAATATACGCAGGCCCGCCACATCATGGTGGCCTGAGCCGCAACGGCACGGATATGAAAAAGCCCGGCAGCGATGCCGGGCTTTTTGTGTTTCCTGCCGGGATCAGTCGATCCAGGCCATGTCCGGTTCCACACTGGCGCAGAACCGCGCGGCGCTGATGCGCGCCTGGCTGATGACCTTGCGGATGAAGTCCTGATGGGTCGAGGCCTGATAGCTGGCCACGATGTGCATGGGCGGAAAGCGCTTCGACACCTGCACCTGATGCAGGAGCCCCATGCTCAACTCGCGCCTGATGGTCACGGCGGGGATAGCGCCCACGCCGAACCCGTCAATGATCAGGTTGATGATTGCATAGAGCGAATTGCAGGTGGTCAGCTTCGAGGCCAGTGCCTGCTCGTCGTGAAAATAGGGCGCGATCATCTGGTAGGGCGGCGAATTCTTCGGAAAGCTGATGATCGGCAGGCTCGCCAGCTCCGCCACGCTATAGGTCCTGTTCGGGTCGATCAGCTTGGGCGAACCCGCCCACACCATCTGCAGCACGCAGGAAGTGAAGCTTCGGAAACCGTCATCCAGCACCGGGTGCAGCGAGAAGATCACGTCAAACTCGCCCTTGGTCATGCCCTGAACGAGATGTTTCGTGCCGTCGACCGTCAGTTCGATCTTCAGGTTCGGAAAGCTCCGGTGCAGCGAGTCGATCAGGTGCGGCATCCAGGTGGATGACACGGAATCGATTGCTCCGATCCGCAGCGGCTCCAGCGCCGGCACGGCGTCGCCCTGAAGCGTGCCCCGCAACTGGTCGATATCGCCAAGGATCGCCTCAAAACTCTGGAGCACGCGCTCGCCATCGGCGGTCAGCGCAAAGCTGCCATCCCCGCGGTTGATCAGCCGGCTTTCCAGTTCGGCCTCAATGGCCGCAAGCCGGCTCGAAATCGCCGGCTGTGTCGTGTTCAGCTCTTCCGCCGTGCGGCCGAAATGCCGGTTGCGGGCGAGCGCCACGAATGTCTTGATATCGAGAATGCGCATGAGGCCATTCTATAAACGGCTTCAGCCGGTGGCGCATCCGCAATTGCAGTCGCTTCCCGTGCGGCCTCTTGTCATCGTCGCCGTCCCGCGTCATCATGCTGCAATGCAACATGGCCGGTTCAGCCCATGACTGTGAGAGAAGCAGCGCGCCAGCCCCGGGCGGCCGCGCCCGCCAGACTGCGAAACGGTCTGCGCCAGCTTCTCGCCTCCATCTATCCGGATCACGATCCCGCCGAACTGGCAACCAGCGCCGAAAGGGCTTTCTTCGGCGCGGCCAGTGCGCCGCGCAGGCGCGGCCGTCTTCCCGCAAACGCACTTTGGAGCGAGAAGGACAACTACGTCATCACCTATGGCAACACGCTTGTCGATGGCGAGCACAAGCCGCTCGATCTGCTCCACGATTTCTCCGACCGTTATCTGGCGGGCGTCTTCACCGGCATTCACATCCTGCCCTTTTTCCCTTTCACCTCCGACGATGGATTTGCCGTCACGGATTATCGTCAGGTGAACAGCCAGCTGGGCGACTGGGCGGACATCGCCCGCATCGCCGGGCATTTCCGCCTCATGTCCGATCTGGTGATGAACCACTGTTCGAGCCAGGCCCGCATGTTTTCCGATTTTCTTCAGGGCCACGAGCCGTGGAACGGCTTTTTCAAGGAAGCAAGCCCCGACGACGACCTGAGCGCCGTGGTGCGGCCGCGCACGCATCCGCTGCTGCGTGAATTCAGGACCGAAAGCGGCAGCCGTTATGTCTGGTGCACGTTCAGCCACGATCAGGTGGATTTCGACTTTGCCAATCCGCGTGTCCTGCTGGAGTTTCTCGACATCATACGCGGGCATGTCGAGCATGGCGTGCGCACCATCCGCCTCGATGCGGTGGCCTTTCTCTGGAAGGAGGTCGGCACGCCCTGCATCCATCTGCGCCAGACGCACGAGATCATCCGGCTGATCCGTCTCCTGTGCGATTATCGCGAAGAGCCGATTGTTCTCATCACCGAGACCAACGTTCCGAATGTCGAGAACCTCAGCTATTTCGGCAATCGCAACGAAGCGCACATGATCTATAATTTCGCGCTGCCGCCGCTTCTCCTGCATGCGCTTCTGGGCGGCACGTCGAAATATCTGAACGCCTGGCAGATGGCCATGCCACCGGCCCAGTTGGGCTGTACCTATTTCAATTTCTCCGCCTCGCATGACGGCATCGGCCTGCGCCCGGCAGAGGGGCTGATCCCGCAAGACGAGATCGCACGGGTCATCGAAACGGTGCAGGGCTTTGGCGGTCGCGTATCCTATTACGCAAGGCCGGATGGCGAGCGCCCCTACGAATTGAACGTGGCGCTGTTCGACGCGTTTGCCGGCACACATCAGGGCGTCGACGATCACCAGCTCGAGCGCTTCTTATGCAGCCAGGCGATTGTTATGGGGCTTGAGGGCGTTCCAGCCTTCTACATTCATGCGCTGCTCGCCACCCGCAACGATTATGACGGGGTCGAGAAGCTTGGTTACAACCGTGCGATCAACCGCAGACGACTCGACTATGCCGCGTTACGGGAGCAGTTGGACGATCCGCAGACCTTACCGGCGCGTGTCCTTTCGCGCCTCAGGGCCATGGTGCGTGCGCGCTCCGCGCAGCCGGCCTTCCATCCCAACGCCACCCAGTTCACCCTCCAGCTCGGCGACGCCTTCTTCGGCTTCTGGCGGCAGAGCCTCGACCGCTCGCAGAGCATTTTTGCCATTTCCAATCTCACCAATGAGGAGCGCAACGTGCCGTCCATGGCGTTGAACCTGATCGAGGGCGATGACTGGCACGATCTCCTGACCGGCGATCCGGTCGCGCAGCTTGCCGGCGATATCGCCTTTGCCCCCTACCAGACGCGCTGGATCTCCAACCGGCGGCAGGTCTCATGAGCGCCCGGCGGTCCTTCATCGTCTTCAGCGATCTGGACGGAACGCTGCTCGACCACGAGACCTATGATTTCGATGCAGCCCGCCCGGCGCTTGCGCGGTTGCGGGCCGAAGGGCATTACCTCATCCTTGCATCCAGCAAGACCGCAGCCGAGGTCGCGCCGATCCGGCAAACGGCCGGCTTTCCCGACTGTCCTGCAATCGTGGAAAACGGCGCTGGCATTCTGCCGCCGGAGCACGAGGCTGGTGACGAGCCCGTGGCGTCCGGACATCAGCGCCTTATGCGCACGCTGGATGCGCTTCCATCAGAATTGCGCCGGCATTTCACCGGCTTTTCCGACTGGAGCGCAGAAGAGGTTGCGGCCCGCACCGGCCTGAGTATGGAGGCTGCCGCGCGCGCGAAACAGCGCGCTTTTTCGGAACCCGGTCTCTGGAACGGCACGGAAGAGGGCTACGCAGATTTCTGTGCCGCGTTGAAGGAGAACGGCGTCACCGTTCAAAAGGGCGGGCGCTTTGCCACGCTCTCCTTCGGCGGAACGAAGGGCGCGCGGGTGGACGAACTTGTTGCCCGCTACCGCACGGAAGACGAAGCTCTGGTCAGCGTAGCGCTGGGCGATGCGCCCAATGATGTCGCCATGCTGCAGAGCGTCGATATCGGGATTGTCATACCCAATCCGGCCCATGCCGGTCTCGCCCCGTTCGCACCGGTAGAGGGTGGGGTGATACGATGGGCAAGGCTTCCCGGACCTGAAGGCTGGAACGAGGAAATCCTCGCACTGTTGAACGCACCGGAATAGGGAGGAGCGCCATGTCGGATTTCCAGCAGAGCGGCAGCGTGGCCACGCTGCACAATCTCGGCACGACCACGCCGGAAGAGATGGAGCGCCAGCTCAGGCTTTTCGCCGAACGGCGAAGGATCACACTCATCCTGCCGTCGCTCTTCTCCGAGCTTGAAGCGCCGGCGCTGGGGCGGATCGTCGATGAACTCTGTGAGGTTGATTACATCAATCACATCGTCATCGGCCTCGACCGCGCCAGTGAAGAGCAGTTCCATTTCGCGCAGGAATATTTCGCCCGGCTGCCGCAGCGCCATTCGATCCTCTGGAATGACGGGCCGCGTCTGAAGGCGGTCCAGAAGCGTCTGTCCTCATTGGGGCTTGCGCCCGAGGAGCCTGGAAAGGGGCGCAATGTCTGGTACTGCATGGGCTATACGCTCGCCTGCCAGGACAGCGATGTGGTGGCCCTGCATGATTGCGACATCATCACCTACACGCGCGAAATGCTGATGCGGCTGGTCTATCCGCTGGCCAATCCGACCTTCCCCTATCAGTTCTGCAAGGGCTACTATCCGCGCGTTGCGGACGGAAAGCTCAATGGCCGCGTGAGCCGGCTCCTCATTGCGCCGCTTCTGCTCGCCCTTCAGCGCACCTTCGGGCACAGCGACTATGTCGAATATCTGCAGGCGTTCCGCTACCCGCTGGCCGGTGAATTCGCCATGCGCACCTCCATTCTGCCCGATATCCGCATCCCCTCCGACTGGGGGCTGGAGATCGGTGTCCTGTCCGAGGCATGGCGCAATCTCGGCCGCCATGCGGTTTGCCAGGTGGATATCTGCGACGGTTACGACCACAAGCACCAGCCGCTTTCGGCGGAGGATGCCGCACGCGGTCTCTCGCGCATGTCCATCGACATTTCCAAGGCGATCTTCCGCAAGCTCGCCACCGATGGCGTCGTCTTCAGCCAGGAGCATTTCCGCACCCTGAAAGCCACCTATTACCGCCTCGCGCTCGACCTGATCGAACGCTACTACAACGACGCGGTGATGAACGGGCTCCATGTGGACCGTCACAGGGAGGAAAAGGCTGTGGAGCTTTTTGCCGCGAACATCGTCGAGGCGGGCCATACCTTTCTCGAACATCCCATGGAGACGCCCTTCATCCCCAACTGGAGCCGCGTCCAGTCGGCGGACCCGGATGTCTTGAGGACGCTGCGTGAGGGTGTCGAGGCGGATAATGCGTGAGCCGCCATTGAAAGCGTTACAGGCCGTCATCACATTTGAATCAGAGCTGTAAACTCCGGGTGTTCAGGGCGTAGCGCACACTTGAACAAGCCGGCGCACTCTGATTCCTTCAGGCGGACGCGCGGGCGGAGCGATTCGCTGTCGCCGCTTGCCCCCAGGAAGGACCAAGGCCCAATGACGGACGAGAAGAAGCCCGAAATTTCTGAAATGCGCCCCAAGATCACCATCATCGGTGTCGGCGGCGGTGGCGGCAATGCCGTCAACAACATGATCGCGCACAATCTGCAGGGCGTGGACTTCATCGGCGCCAACACCGATGCGCAGGCGCTGACCATGTCCAAGGCCGAACGGCTGATCCAGCTGGGCGCGAATTCGACCGAGGGTCTCGGCGCGGGCTCGCTGCCGGAGATCGGTCAGGCCGCTGCCGAAGAAACCATCGACGAGATCATGGATCATCTGTCGGGCACCCATATGTGCTTCGTCACCGCCGGCATGGGCGGCGGCACCGGCACGGGTGCAGCGCCGGTCATCGCCGCTGCCGCGCGCAATGCCGGCATCCTGACCGTGGCTGTCGTCACGAAGCCGTTCACCTTCGAGGGCAATCGCCGCATGGCCATTGCCGAGCAGGGCATCGAACTCCTGCGTCAGGCCGCCGATACCGTCATCGTCATTCCCAACCAGAACCTGTTCCGTATTGCCGACGCCAAGACCACCTTTGCCGAGGCGTTCGAGCTGGCCGACAAGGTTCTCTATTCGGGCGTGCGCTGCATCACGGATCTGATCGTCAAGGAAGGCCTGATCAACCTCGACTTCGCCGACGTACGCTCTGTCATGCGTGACATGGGCCGCGCGATGATGGGCACGGGCGAGGCGACGGGTGATGCGCGCGCGATGAAGGCTGCTGAAGCCGCCATCGCCAACCCGCTTCTGGACGAGGCCAACATGAAGGGCGCCCGCGGCGTTCTGGTCTCGATCTCCGGCGGCCGCGACATGACGCTGTTCGAGGTCGACGAAGCCGCGACCCGCATCCGCGAAGAGGTCGGCGACGACGCCGAAATCATCGTCGGCGCGATCTTTGACGACAAGCTGGAAGGCACGTTCCGTGTTTCGGTGGTTGCCGCCGGGCTTGCCAGTCAGGCCGAACAGGATGCCGCCAATGGCGGCCAGCCGGGTGACTTCCGGGCGCAGGCGATCCACTGATTTTGACGGGCGGCCCCCCGGCCGCCCACTGGCCGCCCGAATTCTTTCATTCGGTGATTTTTTCGGAAATTTTGCCCGGAATGACGAAATTCCAGACTGAAATTCCCGGAATTTCAGGCTGCCTTTGCAGTCTCTGCGCGCGCTGATGCGGCGTCTGGACGCTTTTGCGAAAACACCAGAAGATTGGTGCGCATCGGCGGCGGCATGATGGCCTGAAAGAAGGCGACCGCAGCAAAGCCGATCGCGGTGTTGCCGTGGTAGCGCGGCGTGCCATTGGCCGTGTAGCCGTGATGCGTCCACTTCTCCTCGCCGAAGGCGCGACGGACACTGCCCATCGTGTTCATGCGGTAGAAGGTGGGGAACACGTCCTCATGCGGCCGCTCCGGCCAGACAAGGCGCATCAGCCGGTCTTTCACGCTGTCGGGGATGATGCGGTTCGAGATGCCCACATAGCCATAGCTGTTTGGCGTCAGGGCGCAGAACCAGCCGCCGGGCTTTAAAACCCGGTGGATCTCGTCGGCGAATTCCTGCGGATGCTCGACATGCTCGATCACCCATTCGCACACGATGATGTCGACACTCGAATCCGCCAGCGGCAGCCTGCCGCCCGGCTCGATCACATGCGCCTCGTCCAGATGCGGGTGTTCCATGACCACCGGATCGACGTCGAGGCCGATCACGTGCTTCACCTTGCCCTGGAAATTGCAGAAATCTTTGCGGAAGGGAGAGGTGCCTTCATCGAAGCGCGAACCGCGTCCCGCACCGAGATCGACCAGCACCATGTCCGGGCGGACAAGGGCGTTGATGCGCGTGTAGAAAGCGATGTCTTCGTCATCGCGCGTAAATCCCCCGGCTGCCGTTTCAGGCCGCCATCGGTCAGTTACCGTCATCATCTTTCCCTTGCGCAAATGCGTTTTGCCGGTCGCAACCGGCGCGTGCACCGTATGCAAGCAAATCGCTATATTTCGTTAATCCGGGGCTGATACCCACTGGTATGCCGTGGGCGCTGATGCGCGCTCGGAAGGATCGGAGAGGGGAGCGCCGCCATGGTGGGCAGAACAATGCGGTTCAGGGGCTTTCTGGCGGCTGCCGGCCTTCTGGCCTGTTTCGCGGGACCGCTTGAGGCAGCGATGTTTGCGCCTGCCCGTGGCGTCAACCTCGACATCTGGGACACATGGCCCGATGAAGCGGAGTGGACGCAGGAAGATGTGCTCCTGCCTTATCCCGAATGGCGTCGCAAGATCGATGCCGAAGATCTGGCGCTTTTGAAGGAGACAGGTTTCGACTTCGTGCGCATGCCGGTCGATCCGATCCCGTTCCTGTCGCCGAAATCGGCTGGCTTCCGCGACAGGCTGTTTGCTTCCGTTCTCGAAGGCGCGCGTGCAATCAATGCGGCGGGCCTCAAGGTCATCGTCGATCTGCATCCCATTCCGCGCGGCGCGGACCGCTTTGCAGGCGTTGAGGAGATCCTGCGCGACGAGGCCCTGTTCGAGCGCTATCTGGACCTGGTGCGCGAGATGGGGCGGACACTCGCCGCAGAAGATCCGGCCATGGTTGCATTCGAGCTTCTGAACGAGCCGGTGACGGGCTGCGAGGGCGCGGAAGGCGCTGCCTGGGACGAGCAGCTGGGCAGGCTCTTTGCCGCTGCGCGCTCGTCGGCTCCACGCACGACGCTGATACTGTCCGGCGCATGCTGGGGAACGGCGGAAGGGCTTGCCGCGCTCAACCCGAACACCATTCCCGACGACAACATTCTCTGGGGCTTTCACTCCTATGCGCCGTTTGTCCTGACCTCGCAGGGGGCGCTGTGGGCCGGCGATTTCATCCGCTATGTGACGCGCGTTCCCTATCCGCCGCATGCGCACCCGGAAGCACTGGCCGAAGCCATTGAGAAGGCGCGCGAACGCATTCGCAACGACGCGCCATTCCTGCGCCGCGCCGGCATGCTGGCCTATCTGGACGAGCTGATCGCCGGTGTCGACACGAAGGAGGAACTGGAAGCCGAAATGGCGGCCCCCTTCAACATCGTTGCCGACTGGGCGGCGAAGTATGGCGTCGATCCCGCGAACATCATTCTCGGTGAGTTCGGGATGATCCGTCAGGAATATCAGAACCCGGATGTGATGCCCGCCGAATGGAGAGCGGCCTATATGCGTGACATGATCGCGCAGGCCGAGGAGCGTGGCTTTTCCTGGTCTATCTGGGGTTATGGCGGAGCCTTTGGAATTGTTGAAGAATTCGGCGGACGTCGGGCAGAAGATGATGTGCTGCGCATGGTCGGGGAGCTGAAAAACTAGACTGGCGTCCTCTGGAAAACTCAGGCGGGTAATTGTAAGCCGTTTCAAATTGAGGCGCTCCCATGACAAAAATCGCATTCATCGGCACCGGTTTTGTTGCCGATTACTATATGACCACGCTGGCCAACCACCCCGGGCTTGAACTTGCCGGTGTGTGGGACCGCAAGGCTGAGCGGCTGGAGCGCTTTTGCGCCTTTCATGGTGTGCGCGCCTATGAGGATCAGCCCGCGCTTCTGAGCGATCCTGATGTTGCGATTGTCGTCAATCTGACGAGCACGGAAAGCCATTACGAGATCAACCGCGCCTGTCTTGAAGCGGGAAAGCATGTGTATTGCGAGAAGCCGCTGGCGATGTCGCTGGATGAGGCCATGGAGCTTGCAGCGCTGGCCGAAAAGCGCGGCCTCATTCTCTGCACTGCGCCCGCCAACGGGTTGAGCTCGGCCTACCGGACATTCTCGCAGATCCTGGCGCGCGGTGACATCGGCGCGCCCCGGCTGGTCTATGCCGAGATGGAAGATGGTCCCGTGTTTCGCGCCGACTGGCGAAGCTGGCGCAGCCGCTCTGGCGCGCGCTGGCCGGGCGCCGAGGAGTTCAAGGTTGGGTGCACGCTGGAGCATGCCGGCTATGCAATGAGCTGGCTGGTCGGTCTGTTCGGCCCCGTTGTGCATATGTCGGCGTCATCCGCCCTCTGCTTTGCCGAAAAGGGGCCGGAGCTTGAAGGCGAGGCGCTGGCCCCGGATTTCTCCGTGGGCATCATGACCTTCGAAAGCGGGGTCAAGGCACGGATCACCTGTGGGCTGGCAGCACCGCGCGACCGCTCGCTCACCGTGCTTGGCGACCGTGGAAGCATGATCCTGCGCGACCTGTGGGACGACAATTCCGCAATCCATCTTTCAGCGCCGGGGCGTGAGCGCAGCCTTTTGCAGAAGGTTCTCGACGGGATCGAAAACCGCATCGGGCGCACCCTGCCTTTGCGCATCACGCCCGGCCAGCGCGTTGCGAGCACCGCGCCGAAGGGTGGCAAGGCCCTGCCTGCCTATCCCTCGCGGATCGATTTTGCCCGGGGCGTTGCAGAGCAGGCGAAGGCGCTCTCTGGCGGCAGCATGCCCTTCTATTCAGGAAAGGTGGCCCTGCACCTGACCGAGCTCGTTCTGGCGCTGAGCGCCGGCGAGCATGATTACACGCCGAAAACGCATTTTGCGTTCAAGCCGGAGGCGCAGAAGGACTGAGCGGTCCTCAACCCTTCCGGTTTTGCTCGGCAAGAACCGTTTCGATGATTTCCAGAGTGCGCGCCGTGTCGAGCGGGGCGCTGCGCCGGTCATGTGTATGGCCGGCGCGGAGAGCGTCGCCGACCGCCGCGATTTCATACTGAAGCCCGTATCCCGCGCGGGGAAAAGCGTGCCGGTGGATGCCCGGCAATGGCGCGCCTCGCGCGAATTTGCGAATGGCGCGGGACAGGGCCGACTGACCGGGAAAGGCGGCAAGGCGGGCTGCAAGCCGGTTGCGGCAATGCAGGACGGCGTTTGCGGCAATGAAGGGGGGCTGCAAAACCAGCGCCCCGTCGCTGCCCTCGATGATGAAGCAGTTGTCGCCCTCATGCTCGAAGGAGCAGGAGAGGTGCGCTTCGACATCCCGGTCGAACAGAAGCGTCACCGATGCGGATTTGTCGACGCCGCTTGGGGCCTGTTGCCATTCGCCATCAACTTCCAGCGGCTCGCCCATCAGGAAGCGGGCGAGCGAGATGCCGTAAATGCCGAGATCGAGCATGGCCCCGCCGCCATGGGCTCTGGAATAAAAGCGGCTTTCGGCATCGTAGGGGTGGTGAAAGGCGAGGCTGCCGCGCAGGCGCGTGACCTCGCCAATTGCGCCTTCCCCGATCAGCGCCCTGGTTTTGGCGATGGCCGGCAGGAAGCGCGTCCACATGGCCTCCATCAGAAAGACACCGCGCTCCGAGGCAAGTGTCGCCAACCGGGCGGCATCCCGGCTGGTGGTCACCAGCGGCTTCTCGACCAGAACCGCCTTGCCGCTCTCGATGGCGGCGCGGGCGATTTCGAAATGCGTGTCGTTTGGCGTGGCGATGTAGACCGCGTCCACTGAAGGGTCGCCAAGAAGCGCCTGACAAGCGGCATGCGCCGTGACATTGCCATGCCGCGCGGCAAAGGCTGCGGCCTTTTCAGGCGTGCGGGAGGAAACGGCGGTGAGTGCGGCTTTTTCCGTCAGTGCCAGATCGCTGGCGAACTGCTCGGCCATGACGCCGGCGCCGACGATGCCCCAGCGGATCGTTTCTGAGGGTCTTGAATGCATCGTCGCTTGCTCGCCGGTTCTGGAAAGGGGCAGGGGAGTGCAGGTTAGCTTTGCCGGGTTAACGCCAGAATAAGCCCGGTGCGGACAGGTGCAGGCCGGTGCTCGATCACAGCCGCGCGCGGGTGCTGTGGGGCGTGGCCAGAAGCAGGCTTGTTTCGCTGTTCATGATGCCGGGAATGAGGCGAATGCGGCGCAGCACCGCGTCGAGATCGGTCAGTGTGGATGCGCCGAGCTCCACCACGATGTCCCAGCGGCCATTGGTGGTGTGAACGGCGGAAACTTCCGGAAAACCCTCAAGCGCGTGGATCACCCGGTCGGCGGAGCGCCCTTCGATCTCCACCATGGTGATGCCGCGCACGGGCGCTTCCACCGTGTCGGCCCGCAGGATGACCGTGTATCCGACAATGTGACCGGCCTTTTCCAGCCGCTCCATACGGGCGCGCACCGTGGCGCGCGACACGCCCAGATCCATCGCCAGATCCGAGATGCTGCGGCGCGCATCATGGCGCAGAAGGGTGATCAGGCGTTCGTCGAGTTCATCCATGATTGTGCAAAATGAAATCCATAATTAGCAAAATGATAAATGCTTATGAAATTTTTGGCAATTTGGTTTGTTCATTCTGCCGACGATCCGGGGTCGAATAATGGGAACTGTTCGATGGGTCGGTGGCGCTATGCATTGCAAGATCTTGGGTATTCCGGTGCAGGATGGCGCCGGGCGCATGGGTTGCGAAATGGGACCGAGCGCCTTGCGCACGGCCGGTCTCGTGGCGGCGCTTGGCGAGCTTGGCCATCAGGTTTCCGATCTCGGAACCGTTGTTCCAAAACCGCAGAATGTGAAGCCGCATGGCAACCCCGCGCTGAAGGCGCTGCCGGAGATCGTCGCCTGGACGGATGCGATCAGCGAGGCCTCTTACGCCGCAGGCGAAGGCGGCATGCCGATCTTTCTTGGCGGCGACCACAGCATGGCGGCCGGCACCCTTGCCGGGATGGCGCGCCGGGCGGCGGAGGCCGACAGGCCGCTTTTCGTTCTCTGGCTCGATGCGCATCCGGACTTTCACACGCTCGACACCACCGCCAGCGGCAATCTGCATGGCGTGCCGCTCGCCTATGCCAGCGGGCAGGCGGGTTTTGACGGCTTCTTTCCGCGCCTTCACACACCCATCGATCCCACCCGCATCTGCGCCCTTGGGCTGCGCAGCGTGGACCCGGCGGAGCACACCGCGCTGCGCGGGGCGGGCGTGACCGTTCATGACATGCGCGCCATCGATGAGCATGGGATTGCGCCGCTGCTGCGCGCTTTTCTGGAGCGGGTGGCCGCCGAGGGCGGACGCCTGCATGTGAGCCTCGACGTGGACTTTCTCGATCCCGCCATTGCGCCGGCGGTGGGCACCACCGTGCCCGGTGGCGCAACCTTCCGCGAGGCCCATCTGGCGATGGAGATGCTGCACGACAGCGGTCTCGTCACCAGCCTCGACCTCGTGGAACTCAACCCTTTCCTCGATGAGCGCGGTCGCACGGCGACCCTGCTTGTCGACCTCACAGCCAGTCTGCTTGGCCGGCGCATCATGGATCGGCCTACCAGGAGCCATTGACGATGACCTACACCCCTTCGATCGACAAGCTGAACCTCGTTCCCTTCGTCAGTGTGCATCACATGATGGAGCTGGTGCTGGAAATCGGCGTGGAGCGCTTTCTGGCGGAACTGACGAATTACATTGAGGAAGATTTTCTCCGCTGGGAGGATTTCGACAAGACGCCGCGTGTGGCCGCGCACAGCCGCGAAGGCGTGATCGAGCTGATGCCGACGAGCGACGGCAAGCATTACGGCTTCAAATATGTGAACGGTCATCCCAAGAACACCCGCGAGGGACGGCAGACGGTGACGGCATTCGGCGTCTATGTCGATGTGGGCAATGGCTATCCGCTTTTGATCACCGAAATGACGATCCTGACGGCGCTGCGCACGGCGGCGACATCTGCTCTGGCGGCGAAGTATCTTGCGCCTGAGGGCTCGCGCACCATGGCGCTTATCGGCAATGGCGCGCAGTCCGAGTTTCAGGCGATGGCCTTCAAGGCGGCACTCGGCGTCGACCGGCTGCGGCTCTATGACGTTGATGGCGGCGCGACGGAAAAGTGCCTGCGCAATCTCTCAGGGCTGGGTTTCGAGCTGACCGCCTGCAAGACGCCGGAAGAGGCCGTGGAAGGCGCGGACATCATCACCACCGCGACCGCCGACAAGCAATATGCGACGATCCTGACCGACAACATGGTTGGCTCCGGCGTGCACATCAACGCGGTGGGCGGCGACTGCCCCGGCAAGACCGAGCTGCATCGCGACATTCTCACCCGCTCCGACATTTTCGTGGAGTATCCGCCGCAGACGCGCATTGAGGGCGAGATCCAGCAGCTTGCGGAGGATCACCCGGTGGAAGAGCTGTGGCAGGTGATTGCCGGAAAGGTGAAGGGGCGTCGCGAGCCGCGCCAGATCACGCTGTTCGATTCCGTCGGTTTCGCGACGGAGGATTTCTCGGCACTGCGCTATGTCTATGACCGCGTGCGCGAGACCGATCACTTCATCGAGCTCGACCTTCTGGCCGACCCCGATGAGCCGCGCGATCTCTTCGGCATGCTTCTGCGTTTCCCCGGCTCTTCGCTGCTCGCGGCCAAAAAAACTGGCTGATCAGGGGGCGTCGATCTCCTCGACCAACTGCGGCGGCAGGTGCAGATAGTGGGCGACCTTGCGTTTTGCGGCAATGTCGCGCCACACAAGCCCCACCTGCCGCTCGCTGAGGCCGGTGGCGCAGGCGACCTTCTTGGCCGGAATGGCGTGGTCGAGCCCGTAGAGGCACAGATCCATCTCGCGATAGGGGAGCGCGAAATAGAACTCCTCCTGTGACTGGGCGAGCGAATAGGTGTCTGTCGTCGGCATGCGACGGCGGATTTCGGCGGGCACGCCGAGATATTTCGCGAGCTGGTAGACCTGCGACTTGTAGAGGTGGGCGATGGGCTTCACATCGGCTGCGCCGTCACCGTTCTTCACGAAGAAACCCTGATCATATTCCAGCCGGTTGGGCGTGCCGATGACCGCATAGTTCAGCCGGTCGGCATGGTAATATTCGAGCTGTTTGCGGGTGCGCTGCTTCATGTTGGTGGCGGCGACGATGCCGAGATAGACTTCTGGCGGGAGCCGGTGCTTCTCGACCGTACCGTCGGGCCGCCGCACCACCAGATAGGAGATGTTGTAGGCTTTTGTGGTGAGCGCATTGGCGATGGCGATCTTCATCGACCAGCCTGCGCCATAGTCCGGCACGACCTGGCGAATGAAGGCGTCGCGGCGCTCATAGCAGCCCATGGCGGCGAGCGACGGGCCGATATCCTCGATCACGCTGGAGAGACCGAACGTCGTTGCGACTTCCTGGCCGAGCCGCAGGCTCTCCGGGTCGGAATCATATTCCGGCATGAACAGGCAGAAGACGCGGTCTGGCCCGAGCGCACGCGCGGCAAGGGCCGCGCAGACGCTGGAATCGATGCCGCCGGACAGGCCGAGCACTAATCCCCGCTTGCGCAGTCTGCTGCGCAGCTGCGTGCGCACCGCCGTGACGATGCGCTGGGCTTCAGCGGCGGGATCGATCTTCAGATCGTCGATGGAAAAGCTGATGTTCATGTCGTTCATGATGCTTTCAGGGCCTCCGTGGCGGCGAGGCGGCGGCTGGGTTTTCCGTTTGCCGTTTTCGGCAGTTCCGCCTGGAAAATGAATGACTTCGGGACCATCGTGTCCGGTAAGCGGTGTTTGCAGTGCCGGGCGAGCATGCGTCCGGTGAGACCGGGATCGTCGGCGACGATCAGCGCGTCGAGCCGGTGGCCGAAGACGGGATCGGGCGTGGTGAAGGAAAGCGCCTCGCGCACGCCGGGACAGGCGGCCAGAACGGCGTCCACCTGTCTGGGCGAAACCTTTTCGCCGCGGATCTTCACCACCTCGTCCCGGCGGCCGACGAAATGGAGGAAGCCTTCCGCATCGCGTTTGAAGAGGTCGCCCGTGTGGAGCCTCCTGCCGCTGCCATCGGGCGCATCGCGCAGCGCAAGCGCGGTTGCTTCCGGATTGTTCCAGTAGCCCTGCATCACATGCGGTCCGCGGATGACAAGTTCGCCCGTGACGTCCGCCTCGGCTTCGTTGCCGTCTTCATCGACGACAAGGGCCGAGGTGCCCGGCAGGGCCTTGCCGACGGAGGTGGGATGACGGTCGAGCTCTTCCGGTGCAAGGAAGCTTGCCCGCGCGCATTCGGTGAGACCGTACATGGAGTAGATGCGCGCTGCCGGGAAAAGGGCGCGCAGCGCCTGAATGTGGGCGGGCGGCAGGTGGGCTGCGGCATTGGTGATGTAGCGCAGCGGCGGTAGCCGGTCGGGCGTGAGCCCTTCGAGCGTGGCGAGCATGGCCGCCATGGTTGGCACGAGGGGAAACCCGGTAACGCCTTCGGCATGCGCCTTTTCCAGAACCGCATGGGGGAAGGCGAAGCTCTTTTCCAGAACGAGCGTTGCGCCGCTGCGCACGGCTACGAGAAGCTGATACAGCCCGTAGGTGAAGGAAAGCGGCAGTGCGGAAAGCACCACGTCCCTGTCGTCGTTTTCCAGATAATCGGCGATCATCGCCGCTGCCGCATCGACATTGCGGTGGCTCATCATCACGCCCTTCGGCCTGCCGGATGAGCCGGACGTGTAGATCAGAAAGGCGAGATCCCGGTCGTTTTCCTGCCGGGCGGGTAAGGGCGCCTCTAAATCGAGGCAGGTGTCGAAGGCGATGGCGTCGCTGAGCGTGGCCCTGTCCGTCCGGGTGACGATGTCCGTCCGGGCGACGATGGAAAGGGGCGTGTGGCCCGCCGCAGCAATCGCCTCGTTCACGAGGCCGCCATGCCTGGCCTCATGAATGAGGGCTTTTGGCGTGCAGTCCATTAAGATCTGGGCGAGGCCCTCGGCCCTGACGCCGGGGTTGACCGGAACGACCGTCGCGCCGGCCCTGAGACCGGCAAAGATGGCGATGGCCATCTCCCGGCAATTGTCCATGCAAAGCGCAACCCGGTCGCCGGGCTCGACCCCGTGGGCGCATAAGGCCCCGGCCAGACGGTCGGCCAGACGGTCGAAATCGGCGTAGCTTAACCGGTCCGGTCCCGTGACAAGCGCGGTGGCGGAGGGGGCAAGCCCTGCACGGTCTTTCAGTAAGGTCTCAACGCGCATTGCGTCGCTCCTATGCGCCGGCTGGCGCGGTCTCCCTGGCCTTCTTCTTGCCCGCGACAAAGGCGCTTAAGCGGGCAATCGTGTCGAAGTTTTCCGGCACGATCTCCGGGTCGGCGACATCGATGGCGAAGTGCTCCTCGAGAAACGAGACCATCTCCAGAATGCCGGTGGAATCGACAATGTCGTTCTCGATCAGAGATACATCGTCTTCCGGGGCGTCTGCTTCATCGCCGAACAGGAAGTTCTCGATAATGAAGGCGCGGATATCGGCATTGATGGACTGGGGCATGGTGCTTCCTTTCACGGTCAGGCACGAACCGCCAGAGGTTGATCCGTTATCCGAACCGGCCTGGCGAACTGCTGGGACCAAAGCTGTGTCGACAGAATGCCGACGAATGCTGCGTTGTCTCGAAAACCGGTGAAACTATTTAGCCGGCTTTTTTTATACAATCTGGCTGTTTTTTCAACGTGGAAGTTTCCGTTTTCTTCCAGCGCCGATTTCTCGAATGCTTCTTCCACATAGGCCTGCGCGTGATCGGTAAAGGCGCTGGCCTCTGGCGCGCGATAGGGCTGTTTGGGCCGGTCGGCGATCTGTGGCGGCACGACATCGCGCATTGCCTCGCGCAGAAGATGCTTCTCCCTGAGCCCTCTGAGCTTGATGTTTGCCGGTATCTGCGCGGCATGCATGACCAGCCGGTGGTCGAGGAAGGGAAAGCGTGTTTCGATCCCGTGCGCCATCGCCATGCGGTCGCCCTGGCTGGAGAGAATGTAGCCGGGCAGGAGAAAGCGGGTTTCCAGATACTGTGCCTGATGCAGCGGGTGCCATTCGCTGAAGGCGTCGGGCAGTGTGGCGGCGAGTTCGTCTGCCGCATCATAATCGCCGAGCGTTGTCTTCAGTGCATCGGAGAAGAAGAGCTTCGCGCCTGCGGTGCTGCGCATGCGGGGACGATGCGAGAACAGCGGATCGTTCAGATCGTCGCCGGCAACGCCGAAAAAGGCGGCGAGATAATCCGGTGTCTGGCGCTTTAGATTGGAGAGATAGGGGTAGATGCGGCGGAACAGGTGCGGCCGCAATTGCGAGCCCGGCTGGCGCGCGCAGAAGCGCCGGATGCGCGCCTCCTTGAAAATGTCGTAACCGGCAAAGACCTCGTCTGCCCCTTCGCCGGAAAGGACCGCCTTGATGCCTTTCGAGCGCACCAGACCGGACAGCCGGTAGAGTGGTGCGGGACCGGTGCGCAGGATGGGCTGCTCCGTGTGGCGGATGACCTGCGGAAACACGGTGGCGATCTCGTCCATGTCGCAATCGACAGTGTGATGCTCCGTGCCGAGCGCTCGCACCATCTCGTTCTGGAATGCGCGTTCGTCGAAGGCGGGATCGGAAAAGGTGACGGCGAAACTGGTCAGGCCAGCGGGCGCCATGCGCTTGGCGAGTGCGGCGATGATGGAGGAATCGAGCCCGCCCGACAGATAGGTTCCCACCTCCACATCGGCGCGCAGACGAATGCGCGTTGCGTCTTCCAGAAGCGCACGGGTCTCCTCCGCCAGCTCTGCCTCGGTACGGTCGTGCCGGACATCGGAGAAATTCAGATCCCAGTAGCGTTGCGTGCGGGCCGCGCCATTCTCGACGATCATCCAGTGCGCCGGCGGCAGTTCGCTGACGCCCTCAAACGCCGTGCGCGGTGGAATGGGAGCCCAGAGCGTAAAAATCTGGTCGAGCGCGAAGGGGTCGAGCCGCGCCTCCATGCCGGGAACGGTCAGGAGCGCCTTGATCTCGGACGCGAAATGGAACCGGCCCTGACGCCAAGTGTAGTATAGCGGGCGCACGCCCATGCGGTCGCGGGCTAGGAAAAGGCGCTTGCGGCGCGCATCATGGATCGCGAAGGCGAAATCGCCATTGAGCTGCTCAACGCAATCTGGCCCGAACGCCTCGTAGAGGTGCAGTATGACTTCGGTGTCGCTTGACGTGCGAAAGCGATGACCACGGCTTTCAAGGTCCCGGCGCAGTTCGACGTGATTGAAGATCTCGCCATTATAGGTGATGTGGAGCTGACCGTCGGCGCTCGTCATGGGCTGCTGGCCGTCCGCCAGATCGACAATGGAAAGGCGGCGATGGGCGAGGCCCACATCGTCTGTCACGTGGATGCCGGCTTCGTCCGGGCCGCGATGGGCGATTGTGGCGGACATGGCCGCAAGAAGCCTTTCAGCTTCCTGCGGGTGAAGACCCGCTCCGCAATAACCCGCTATTCCGCACATTTATAAACCACCCCTGCGGGCCATTCGGCCCGGTTCCGCTTTCGCAGCTTTTCGTTGAAACGCGAAAGCGCTCCAGTTTTTTGCTTTTCCGCAATTCCGGACGGAAAACCGGTGCCCACTTTTCCTGGAATTGCTTTAATCGAAACGGTCCCCAAGAAGCCGCGTCCAGGATTCTCCCGCAAAGCCGTTGAAAAAAGCCTGCCCCTTGATGAACGGTTCGAGCAGCGTCTTGTCTTTCGCATGAACAATGCTGGAGGACGCATGGACGAATGCGAAGCGGCGACCGAGCATGGCGTTGATCAGGGTCGGCTGTCCGCGCCCGCGCAGAGCGACCAGCCCGCGTTCGGTAGCGTCGGCCAGCATCGCGTCGATGACTGCGCCTTCCTGACCGGGGAGCGACAGGATCTGGATCACGCGTCCGATGCCGCCCGTATTGCCGTAGTAAAGGAAGAGGCCGACCGGCTTGCCGCTGCGCGAGAGCACTTTGCGGCGCACCATCGCGCCGTAATCCGCCTTGCGCTGCGATTCATCCACCATGCGTTGAAGCTCGCTCTCCGTCCATTGGGGATGCAGGGCGAAGGCGGAAACGAATTGCTGGAACAGCGACACCGTTTCAGCCGCATCGGCGTCTTCGGTGGCAAGTGTCTTGCCCGCAAATTCCGCATCCGACACATGGGTCCATTGGGGCGGTGCGCCCCGGCGTCGCAGCAGGGCGTCGAAGGGCCGTGCGAGCGGTTTTGCGATGGCGGCAGGCGCGAAGGCGGACGCGGCCATGGCGGCGATGAAGCCGGCCGGGCGCAGGATGCGCAGCCATTCGAGACTGTAATCCGGAAGGATCGTGCCGCGCAGCTTGCGCCACATGGTCGTGGAAACATCATTGGCGGTTTCGGTCAGTGAGAGATCCTGCGGGCCGGACTGGAAGGCGCGCAGAAGGCGCGCGCCGGCATAGGGATCCTGTTCGTGACCATCCACCATGAAGCTGCCGCCGATGGCGCTCTTCAGGGTTTTGCCCTGATAGACGAAGGGCATGGGAAGCACACCCATGAAACCATTGACCGTGCCGTCTTCGCGAAGATGCACAAGTGATTGGATGTCGTCGTCGCGGTAGGGCGGGTCGAGAAAGAGTGTCTCGAGATATTCGCGCGCGCCAAGCGGCGCGGGGCCGTGTCCCTTGCGCAATATGCGCTGGAACATCTCCGCAATGGCGGAAATGTCATCACGCTCCAATGGACGGATTTCACTCACGGACAATTACGCGCCCCGGTTGAATACAAATACACTCGGGACCAATGTGTGACCTAAAGTTGTTTATGAATTCTTTTGCGCCGGAAAGTTTTTGTGCATGGCATTCCGGCGAGCGTGTATGATTGCCGGCAAGCGCAGCCACAAGACTGCGGATGGGAACACGCAGAAGCAAATCGGGCTTAATGAATCTACGGCACATAGAGGTTTTTCACGCGATCCGTCTGGCCGGGTCGATCAATGCTGCGGCTGAAAGGCTGAATGTCTCGCAGCCGGCGCTCAGCCGGACGCTGAAGCACGCGGAATCGCTTCTCGGCTTCAAGCTGTTCGATCGTGTGAAGCAGCGCCTTGTGCCGACGCGCGAAGCGGAGCTTCTGTTTGCCGAAGCCGTGGATGTGCATGGCGCGCTGGAGCGTTTCCGCACGCTCGCCCGCAATCTGGGACGCAATCCCGACGACGTGCTGCGGGTGGGCTTTCTGCCGAGCCTCGGTGTGGGGCTTGCGCCGAAAGTGATGTCGAACCTGCCCCGGCACTGGGAAGGCTTCAAGATCGAGCTGTTCACGCATCACTACGACGTGCTCTTGAAGCGCCTTCATGCGCTCGATCTCGATCTGGCGGTGGCCTTCAACATCGTTGAGACGCCGGGCATCAGCTCCACCACGGTGGGCACGATGAGCCTGACCTATCTGGAGACGGATGACCCCGCCAGGCCGTTTGATCCTTCGCCGGTGCATCTGAGCGAAATCGACATGCAGTCCTTTGTCGGGCTTGAGAAGGAATCGCCCGTGGGCGTGTTCCTGAAGGCGGCTTTCGATGAAGAGGGGCTGCCCTATGAGCCACGGATTTCGGTGCACACCTATTCGGTGGCGGCGGCCTGTGTCAGCCAGGGCGTGGGCTGCGCCATCGTGGACGAGTTTTCAGCGCGCTATACGCGCGGCGTGCGGCTGCGGCCGCTGGTGCCCAATCTGCAATTCTCGATCACGGCGCTGACGTCGGAGAACCGTGCGATCTCCAACGCCGAGGAAATGTTCATCAGGATTCTGAAATCGGCCTGCCAGGAACTGCACCGGGAGGGGTGACGCTTTTCCTGCCGGTCAGGCCTCGCCACGCGCCACGAAACGCCCGCCGCGCGCGCCGGTGACCGCGCCATTGGCGAGAACCGCGACGCCATTGACGAACACATGCTCGATGCCGACCGACGGGCGGTCTGGCGTGTCATAGTCGGCAAGATCCAGAACCGTGTCGGCATCGAAGGCGACAAGATCGGCATGGAAGCCTTCCTGCAGCCTGCCGCGCCGGGCGAAGCCGAAGATCTGGGCGGGCAGGGATGTCATCTTGCGGATGGCTTCTTCCAGCGGCAGCACGCCATCTTCGCGCACATAGCGGCCAAGCACGCGGGGGAAGGTGCCCCAGAGGCGCGGATGGGCCTGCGGGCCGGGGATGCCGTCGGAGCCGATCATGGTGCGCGGGTGCTGCATGATGCGGTTGATGTCTTCCGGCGACATCTGGAAATAGATGCCGCGTGCGGGCGAAAGCCTGCGGGCCGCTTCTTCCTGATCACAGCCCATTTTCTCCGCGACTTTGGAAAGCTCCAGCCCGTTGAATTCGGGATGGGCGGTGGAATCGATGACCAGGATGCGCTCCGCATGACGGGTCAGCTCCGGCAGGAGCACGGTCGAGCTTGCCTCATAGGGATAGACATCCATGGCGATGTCCTGATGGCGAAGCGCGCTGTCGATCATTGACAGTGTTTTCTTCGATCGCCCGTAATTGTGGCGGCCGATGCATTTGTGGTGCGAGATCACCACCGGGACGCCGGCGCGCCGACCGATGGCAATCGTCTCGCCGACGGATTCTTCCACCCGGTCGCGTTCATCGCGCATATGGGTGACGTAGAGCGCGCCGGGGAAGGCGGCGAGTGTCTGTGAGAGCGCCACGACCTCATCGGTCGGTGCGTGGCGGGCGACCGGATAGGCAAGGCCGGTGCTGAGGCCCAGAACGCCTGCCTCCAGCGCTTCTTCGAGCAGGAGGCGCATGGCCACGATCTGGCCTTCGGAGGCGGGCGCATCCGTATCTTCGAGCGTCATGGCGCGCAGCGTGCCATGGCCGGCAAGGGCGGCCACATTGACGGCGACGCCGGCTGCATCCACCGCCTTGCGGTAGGCGGCAAAGGAACCGAAGCGATAGTCTTCCGCCGTGCCGAGAAGGCCGAGCGGGGGCACCAGTTCGGCGGGCTTTGCGTATGGCGCGAGGCTGATGCCGCAATTGCCGACGATCACGCTGGTCACGCCCTGCGTGATCTTGGGCTCCATCGCGCTGTCGTTCAGGACGGCGAGATCGTCATGGGTGTGAACGTCGATGAAGCCGGGTGCGAGGCTGAGACCGTCGAGGTCGATTGTCTCGTTTGCCTGCCAGCCGGAAACGTCGCCGACCGCGGCGATGCGGCCATTGCAGAGTGCCACGCCGCCGCGGGTCGGTTGCCCCCCCAGGCCATCGAACAGCAAAGCGTTTGTCAAAAGCGTGTCGCAGGTGGATTGCGTCATCGGAAACTCCTTGCTGTCCGTAGAGAGTCAGCCTGCCGTGAGGTCCGGCAGCCGGTCTGTTGTCGAGATGCGCTGTTCAAGCGCCGCGCCGAGCGCAAGCAGCGGCTCCTCCGCGAAGGCTGCGCCCATGAGCTGCACCGAGAGCGGCAGGCCCGTTTCGGTGAAGCCTGCCGGCAGCGCCAGGCCGCATGCGCCGACATAGTTTGCCGGGCGGCCATAGGCGGCCATCGGAACCGCAGTTTCATCCACCTCCGAGACGGGGATGGCGGGGAAGGGCACCGTCGGCGTGAGCAGCGCGTCGAACGGCTTCATGAAATCGGCATAGACCGCCTTCATGCGCCTGTGGCCGGCGAGCGTCTCGATATAGTCGTTGGCGCTGACATTGGCTCCGGCGAGCACGCGCTGGCGCACATAGGGGCCGATGGGAACGCTCTCGTCGTGGATGTAATCGCGGTGAACCGCATAGGCTTCTGCGGCGATGATGCGGCCGTTGCTCTCCGTCAGCTCGTTGAAAGCGAAGGGCAGGTCGGCGGGAACCAGCGTCACGCCGAGGCTGATGAGCGCTTCCTTTGCCTGATCGTAAGCGGCCTGGCTTTCGGCATCGAGCGGGATCGGGAAATCCTCTTCGCGCATGACCGCGACACGCATGCCCTGCGTGCGCAGGCCCTGCCATGCGCCCGGCTTCAGCGCCGGTGCAAGACGGGTGGCCGGGTCGCTGGCGTCCGGTCCGCAAAGCGCGTCGAGCAGAAGGGCCGCGTCGGCGACGGTGCGCGTCATCGGGCCGATGGAATCGAGAGTGCTGGAAAGCGGGAAGCAGCCTTTCAGGCTGATCCGTCCATAGGTGGGTTTCAGGCCAACAATGCCGTTGAGCGCGGCGGGAATGCGCACGGAGCCGCCCGTGTCGCTGCCGATGGCCGCCGGCGCAAGGCCGGCGGCAACGGCCACGCCCGAGCCGCTGGAGGAGCCTCCGGGAATGCGATGTGTCTGCATGTCCCAGGGGTTGCGCGGTGTTCCGCATATCGGATTCGTGCCCCAGCCTCCGAATGCGAATTCGACCATTGCTGCGCGCCCGATCGGAATCATGCCGGCGGCAAGCAGTTTGCGCATGACGGTGGCGTCGCTGGTTGAGCGCCGGTCTTTCCAGGCGGCGCTGCCCACCGTACAGGTTTCGTCCTGCCAGTCGACCAGGTCCTTCACGGCAATTGGCAGGCCGTGAAGGGGGCCGTAGACCACGCCAGACGCGCGCAGCTTGTCGAGCCCCTCCGCCATGGACATTGCCCGCTCGGCATCGACATGCACGAAGGCGCCGAGAGCCTTGTCATGCCTGGCGATGCGCTCCAGGAAATGCCGGGTGATGGTGCTGGACGTGAGCGAGCCTTCGCTCAGCGCTTTCGAGAGGTCCGCGAGGGACGCGAATGACGGATCCATGATATTCTTTTCTTGAGAAAATGCGCCCGACCCCGAGGGAGACGTTTCGGAAGCCGGGCGCAAGTTGGCTAGTCGCGTTGATCCCAACCGGGGATCGGGTACACAGGCTCGGCAACGGCGACTTCTTCAGGCCACACGGTCACGAGCCCCTTGCCCGGCTGCAACTGCACGACCGGGAAAGGCATTTTCAGCTGCTTGCCGGTTTCGTCGATCGCGTAAGGACCGGCGAGGACCGTCAGGTTGTCGCTGAGTTCCATGGCCGCCTTCTTCATGTCGGCGGCGTCGAAGCTGTCTGCGTTCTCGATGATTTCGCCGGCGATGACGGCGGCGCCATAGGCGAGAACGGTCTGGAAGTCCGGCTCATAGGAGACGTCCGGGAAGAGCTTTTCATAAGCTGCCAGGAAGCCTTCACGGTCGAGGCCGGCATTGACCTCCCAGTTGATGGTCGGGTGGAAGTTGGTGTGGCTGTAGATGTACTGCGCATCGTCGCCGATCTCGATGAACTGCGGCGTCGAGGCGTAGACCATGAACGAGAACGGGAAGTTCACGTTCATCTGGTGCATCTGCCGCACCATGGAGATCAGGTCGCCCTCATAGCTGGTGGGGAAGAACACGTCGGCGCCAGCCGCGCGCGCCTTCTGCAGGAGCAGGCTGAAATCCTTCGTTCCCTTCGGATAGTCTTCCTTCAGGACCACTTCCATGCCGAGCTTTTCGGCAATTGCTTCCGCGCCATCGGCGAGACCGGCCGGGAAGGGCTCGTCCACATTGACGATGGCGACCTTTTTGTTGCCAAGTGCTGCGGCGGCTTCGAGACCGGCCGACGGCATGCGCGACACCGGCATCTGGGTCGCCGAGACGATGTTCTTGAAGCCCTGGTCATACAGCGCATCGGAGGCCGCGGACCAGATGACCATGAACTTGCCGAGACGCTCGGTCACGGTGGCGGCGGCTGCCGTCAGGGTGGAGCCGAACGGGGCCATCAGCACGTCGACATTCTCATTGGCGATCAGGTCTTCATAGACGCGCGCCACCATCTGCTTGTCGGAGCGGTCGTCGCGCTTGACGAGCTCGACGAGGCGCTTCTCGCCATTCACTTCCAGGCCGCCATTGGCGTTGACTTCATCGACCCAGATTTCCACGCCGCGCACACCCGACTGCGAGGCGAGCGCGAAGTTGCCGGACGACGAAACCGTCATGCCGATCCGGATCTTTTCCTGCGCCTGGCCGGTGACCGGCAGCGCAAAGCAGGCAAGCAGCGTGCCTGCCATGAAGCTTCGTTTGGTCATATTCCACATGGGCATTCCCCTTTTGTTGATCTTGGAAAAACGACGCCTCACACGTCGATCTTGTAGTTCATCCACTCGGCGACCATTTCCTTGAGCTGGCCATCGGTGGCGAAATCCTCCCTGGTGCCTTCCGCCTTGTTGCGGCCAAGCTCCAGAATGTAGAGGCGGTCCGAAATCGTGGCGCACTGGCGCACGTTCTGGTCCACCAGAATGATGGTGGCGCCCTGGTCTGCGAGATCGCGGGTGAGCGCGTAGATGTCCTTGGAGATCTTTGGCGCGATCATGGCCGTGGGCTCATCGAGCAGGATCACCTTCGGCTCGGTGACGAGCGCGCGGGCGATTTCCAGAAAGCGCTGCTGGCCGCCGCTCATGGAGCCGGCGAGTGTCGAGCGCTTTTCCTTGAGGATCGGGAACCGCTCGAAAATGCCGTCGATGGCGCGTTCGATGCGGGCCTTGTCCTTGCGGAAGGGCCAGCAACCCAGAAGCAGATTGTCGTAGACCGACAGGCCCGCAAAGGCGCTGCGGTTCTGCGGCACGAAGGACACGCCTTCGAGTGCGCGCTGGAACGCCTTCAGATTGGTGATGTCGCGACCGCCCATGTTGATGGTGCCGGTCTTGGTGGACAGGAGGCCGAAGATGGTTTTCAGCACGGTCGACTTGCCCGCGCCGTTCGGCCCGATAATGCCGGTGACCTCGCCGGGCTTTGCCCGCAATGCCACTTCCTTGAGAACCGTGATGTCTCCGTTATAGGCGACGGAGATGTTCTCCATGCTCAGTTCAACGCCATGCATGGTCAGGCTCCCAGGTATGCTTCGATGACGTCCGGATTCTTCTGGATCGCTTCGGCGTTGCCCTCTGCGAGGACACGGCCTTCATGCATGACCAGAATGTTGTCGGACAGTTCGTAGACGGAGGTGAGGTCGTGGCTGACGAGAAGCACCGAACAGCCCAGCTCCTTCGGCATTTCGCGGATGATGTTGATGAGCAGTAGTGCGAGGCTCGGATTGACGCCCGCGAACGGCTCGTCGAGCAGCACCAGCTTCGGATTGGCCACCATGATGCGGGCGAGTTCCAGAAGCTTCTGCTGGCCGCCGGAAAGCTCTTCCGCATAGTTGTGGCGCAGCCGGTAGAGCTCCACCTTTTTGAGCCAGTAGGCGCTGATTTCGGCGATCTCGGCGTTGCTCATTCCCTTGTTGAGGAGTGCGACCGAGAGATTTTCCAGCAGCGACATCTGCGGGAAGATGCGCGGCACCTGGAAGGTGCGGCCCACGCCTTCGGAGAACACCGCATGCGGGGCCTTGCCGATGAGGCTGACGCCATCAAGCGTGATTTCACCGGCGGTCGCGTCATAGAGACCGTTGATGCAGTTGAGCATCGTGGTCTTGCCGGAGCCGTTCATGCCCAGAACGCCAAGGATCGACCGGTCGGGGAGGGTGAGGCTGACGCCGTCGAGCGCCGTCATGCCACCGAATTTCTTTACGAGCTTGTCGACTTTCAACATGACGTCACCGCGAGTTCTGCACGCCGAACAGGCCGGCGGGGCGAATGAGAATGACGGCGATCAGGAGCACGAAGCCGAGGAGCATCGCCACGGTTCCGCTGAAGAACACCATGGCCGTCTGCTCGGCGAGGCCGAACAGGATGCCGCCGGCGACTGCGCCGATCGGATGGCCGAGGCCGCCCAGAACGATCACGATGAAGCCGATCAGGGTGTAGTCCTGGCCGATGAAGGGAGAGAAGGAGGGGAAGATCATCGACACGAGGATGCCGGTGATGCCCGCCAGACCAAGGCCGAGACCGAAGGTCAGGGCCGAAAGGTGGTTCAGGTCCACGCCGACGATCTGGATCGCGTCACGGTTCATAATGATGGCGCGCAGCGCCTTGCCCGGCAGTGTGCGGTAGAGGAAGAACGCCAGCGCACCGGTGACCACGACCGCAACCGCAAGGCCAAGCAGCTTGGTGGTCGGCAGGATGATGTTGCCGAACATCAGGAAGGGCGGGTCGAGCGTGAAGTTGAGCGAGCGTGCATCCGCCTCGAAGGCGAGCAGCATGAGCGCGCCCAGCACGAGCGACAGGCCGAACATGACCAGAAGCGAGGCGTGCTCGGGATCGTTGGAGCGCGCAAGACGCTTAACCAGCACGAAATAGAGGCCGTAGCCCATCATGCCGAAGACGATAAAGATCAGCGGCATTGCGAGCAGCGGGGACAGGCCGAGCCAGGCCTGGGCGAAATAGGCGCCATAGGCACCCAGCACGATGAATTCGCCATGGGCGAAGTTGACGACGCGCAGGACGCCGAAGATCACGTTGAGGCTGACGCCGATCAGCGCGTAGATCAGCCCGACGACGATGCCGTTGACGAGGCCTTGAAGCAGAAGTTCGTTCATCTTTGTTTCAATCCTGTACGTCTTACGGAATGAAGCGCCGGAAGCGCGAGAAGCGCTGGGCGAAGGCCCCGACGATGCCACGCGGCAGGAGCAGCATCAGTGCGATGATGACCACGCCGAGAATGAGCAGGTTGAGGGTCGGGAAATGTCGCCAGATCAGCTGGTCGATGCCGTAGAGCGTGGATGCGCCGATGATCGGGCCGACCAGGAAGCCGAGGCCGCCGGCCATGGCGTAGACGATGCTCTTTGCCGTCACCAGCAGGTTGAAGGAGGAATCGAGGTCGATGGCATTGGTGTACCAGGCCTCGACGCCGCCCACGAGGGCAGGGAACATGGTGGCCATGATCCAGGCCTTGAGGCGGGTTCCCACCACGTTGACGCCGACCACCTCTGCGGCCTCGCTGTCATCGCGGATGGCGCGCAGCGCCGTGCCGAGGCGCGACATGGTGAGCCAGGTGCCGGCCGCCAGCGCGCCCATCAGCACCACGAACATGGCGTAATAGGCGGCCACGGGATCGTTTGCCGCCGACAGGATAAGGCCGAGGCTGCCGCCGGTGATGTCACTCGGCATGAGCGAGATCACGAGCTTCATGGCCATGGCGAGCGCGAGGCTGACAATGCCGAAATAAACGCCCTTGAGCCGCAGCGTGGGCGCGACCAGAAGACCGATGGTGACACCGGCCAGCGCCGCACCGGCAAGCGCCACGGGAATGGGCAGGCCGAAGGTCTTGTACAGAACGCCGGTAGCGTAAGCGCCGATGCCGTAAAACGCCACATAACCAAAAGGCATATATCCGGCCAGGCCAGCGACGAAATTGAACGACGTCGCCATGGTGATCCACAGCATCATGTAGAAGAGGAAGGAGAGATTGCTGGCGAACAATGGAGCCGGCAAAAAGACGGCGACAATGGCCGCGACCACAATGCCCCATATCAAGAATTTGATATGGCTTGATTTTTCAGTATTTCCTTGGGGCGCGGACATCGGCACACCTGTACCCTCCCGCGTCTCCTGAATTTGATCTGTCACTGTTGGACCTCAATAGGGAACGCTTTCCGCGACCCTATAGCGCAGGAGGTGCGCTGTCCTATCGCAATTGCAGACTCAATTATAACTTAAAAACATAAGCCTGTTTTGCTGAGTGAAAACAGCCCGCAACCGGATGCGGCTGCGGGCTGCTTTTGGGCTGGAAAGCGCTGGTTTGCGGGCCTTAGCCGCCCCGTCGCGCGGCGATCTGCCGGCGCACAAGCAATGCGATGATGGCGAGCGCGATGGTGCCGACAATGAACAGGAACGCTGCGGCGGCGATGGCCGGGCTGATGTTCTCGCGGATCGTGGCGAACATCTGCCGCGCCAGCGTGCGCTGGTTGGGGCCTGCCACGAAAAGCGTGAGAACCACCTCGTCCAGCGATGTGGCGAAGGCCAAGACCGCGCCGGACAGGATGCCGGGCATGGCGAGCGGCAGGGTCACGCGCCGGAACACGGTGACCGGGGATGCGCCGAGGCTGGCCGCCGCCAGTTCCACGCGCCGGTCGATGCCGCCGAGGCCGCCGATCACGCTCACCACCACGAAGGGGATGGCGACGATGGTGTGGGCGACGATGACGCCGAAATAGCTCGACGCAATGCCGAACTGCACGAACAGCACCTGCATGCCCACGCCCATGACCACGGCGGGAACCACCATGGGCAGAAGAAAGAGGGTGCGCACCGTGCCCTTGAAGGGCAGGTTCCAGTTGCGCAGGCCGAGCGCGGCGAGCGTGCCGAGAACGGTGGCGAGCACTGTCGTGCCGCCGCCGATGACAAGGCTGTTGAAGATCGCCCGACGCCAGGCGGCGGCGGTGAACAGCTCGTCGAACCAGCGCAACGAGAATTCCGGGATCGGATAGGTGAGGAACTGGCTGGACGTGAACGCCAGCGGCAGGATGGCGATCAGCGGCGCGAGCAGGAAGATGACTGCGAGCGTGCCGAATGTGAGCCGGGCGCTTTTCAGCAGCATGTCAGCTTCTCCTTTCTTCGGCCGCCGACAGACGACCGTAGACCGCATAGAGCAGGAGGGTGACGACAAGCAGCACGATGCCGAGTGCGCCGGCCATGCCCCAGTTCGCCGAACCGGTTGCGTAGAAAGCGATGACGGAACTGATCATCTGGTCGCCCGCGCCGCCGATGAGCGCCGGTGTGATGTAGTAGCCGATGGCGGTCATGAACACGAGCAGCGAGCCGGAGGCGACGCCACGCAGGCTGAGCGGCAGAAGCACCCGTACGAAAGCGCGCAGCGGATTTGCGCCGAGCGAGGCGGCTGCCGGCATCAGGTTGCCCGGGATCGAGATCAGGACGCTGTAGATCGGCAGCACCATGAGCGGCAGAAGCACATGGGTCATGGCGATCACCACGCCGGTGCGGTTGAAGATCAGGGCAAGCGGTTCGCTGGAGATGCCAAGCCCGGTGATGACCGCATTTATGAGGCCGTTGTCCTGCAGGATGATGAACCACGCGGCGGTGCGCACCAGAAGCGAGGTCCACAGCGGCAGGAGCACCGCGCCAAGCAGGAGCTGGCGTTTCCACCCTTCCGTAGAGGCGATCAGCATCGCATAGGGAAAGCCGATGGCCAGGCAGGCAAGCGTGACCAGCGCGCCGATCCAGAAGGTTCGGATCATGATGTCGCGGTTGGCGGACGCCTCTTCGGGCATGGCGACAATGTTGCCGGAAACATCGCGCTCCAGATCGACGGCGGCGAGCAGATAACGGTCCGTGGTCGGTGAAAGTGCGCCGGTGATGGCCTGCCAGAAGCGGGGATCGTCCCAGCGCTCGTCAATCTCGGAGAGCGGTGGTGCGTCATCCTTGCGCAGCGCGCGCGTGGTGCGCGACATCAGCGTACGGAAGCCGGGCTGGGCGCTGTTGAGACGGCGCGTCATGTCGCCAACGGCCTGCCGGTCATCGGCGGCGCGAAGATCGGCGGCGAGCGCTTCCTTCATCTCTGCCGTCGGTGGCGTTTCCGGATCCCAGGAGGCTGCGACCTTCGCCGTCTGCGGGAGGATGCGCAGGACGGCGGTGTCGGAGACCGCCTGTGACATCATCGTGCCCAGCGGCCACAGGAAGAAAACCGCGATGAAGAGGAAGAGCGGCGCGACCAGCGCGATCGCGCTCAGATGCCCTTTTCCGCCCGTGCCGCTCATGGCCGGATCACCCAGCAGTCGTCCGGCTGGAAGCGGGCGGTGACATCTGCGCCGGGCGCATGCTGCTCGGCCTTGCGGTCGAGATGGATGACGAAGTCGTGCGCCTGCTCGTCAAGCTGGATGCGCAGGTGATTGCCCTGATAGACGCTGTCGGCAACTTTTGCAGTAAACTGGTTGTCGCCGCCATGCAGCGCGTCGAGGCGAATGCGCTCCGGC
The DNA here is from genome assembly GCF_058725515.1 of Nitratireductor sp. WH36-1. Classification (NCBI taxonomy): domain Bacteria; kingdom Pseudomonadati; phylum Pseudomonadota; class Alphaproteobacteria; order Hyphomicrobiales; family Phyllobacteriaceae; genus Nitratireductor; species Nitratireductor sp. WH36-1. The sequence continues at coordinate 1,011,557 of NZ_CM178970.1, forward strand.
CGGATGGAGACGAGCACGTTTTCGCCCGGCGTGTAATTGTCGGAAGCCGAGGCCGTCAGTTCCGCGCCATTGGCGAGGCGGACGCGCAAACCGTCTGCGGACCTGCCCGCGACTGTGCCTTCCAGAAGATTGGTTTCGCCGATGAAATTGGCGACGAAGCGCGTCTGCGGATGGTCGTAGATCTCGCGCGGGGTGCCGATCTGCTCGATCTTGCCCTTGTTGAAGACGGCGATCCGGTCGGACATGGTGAGGGCTTCCGACTGGTCGTGCGTGACGAAGACGATGGTCAGGCCGAGCCGGTTGTGCAGCGCGCGGATGTCGAGCTGCATCTGCTCGCGCAGATTTTTGTCGAGCGCGCCAAGCGGCTCGTCCATCAGCACGACGCGGGGTTCGAAAACGAGGGCGCGGGCGAGCGCCACGCGCTGCTGCTGGCCACCGGAAAGCTGGGCGGGCCACCGGTCTGCAAGTGCGCTGAGCTGCACCATGTCGAGCGCTCTGGCGACGCGTTCGGCGATTTCGGCCTTGCCGACGCCGCGCATCTGGAGCGGGAAGGCGATGTTGTCGCCGACACTCATATGCGGGAAGAGCGCGTAATTCTGGAAGACGACGCCCATGTCGCGCTTGTAGGTGGGGGTCGTGTCCACCACCGCGCCATCGACCAGGATACGGCCTTTGGTCGGGCGCTCGAAGCCGGCGAGCATCATCAAAAGCGTGGTCTTGCCGGAGCCGGACGGTCCAAGAAGGCTGACGAATTCGCCTTTCGCGATGTCCAGTTCAAGATCATCGACCACGCACAAAGAGCCAAAACACTTGGTCACGCGGTCAAATCGAATGCGTAGTTCGCTCAAGAGCCTCTCCCCCGGCTGGCTTGATGTCGCGCTGTCGGAAACGATGGATCGTTTCGATGAGAGCCGCACCGGTCAGGGCGGTGGACGCCTTGCCCGGTGCGGCTCTCGACTGGCTCTTATTGAGCCAGCCAGGCGTTGAAACGCTCGGTCAGGGCTTCTGAATTGTCGATCCAGAAATCGACATCGAGCGCGATTGCGTCGGTGAGGTTTTCCTCGGTGGTCGGCAGCTCTGCCTTCTGCGCGTCGCTCACCATTTTGGCGGCTTCGTTGTTGGGCAGGCCGTAGGCCACATAGTCCGGCAGCTTCTTCTGGTTTTCCGGTTCGCTGGCGAAGGCGATGAAATCCATGCCCGCATCGCGGTTCTCGGCGTCCTTCAGGATCACCCAGCTGTCGACGGCATAGATGCTGCCGGGCCAGACGACCTTGAAGTTGCGGTCTTCGGTGCGGTTGATGCCGGTGATGCGGCCATTATAGGCGGACGCCATGGCGACTTCGCCGGAGGCCAGGAACTGGAGCGGCTGCGCGCCGGCCTCCCACCAGACCACATCGTCGCGGATTTCTTCGAGCTTGGCGAAGGCGCGGTCGATGCCCTCGGGCGTGGCGAGCACGTCGTAGATCTCGTCCTTGTCGACGCCGTCGGCAAGGAGCGCGAACTCCAGCGTGTATTTCGGGCCCTTGCGCAGCGAGCGCTTGCCGGGGAACTTTTCGGTGTCCCAGAAATCGGACCATGAGGCCGGGCCGCCATCGGGCAGCTTGTCGGCGTCATAGGCGATTGCCGTGGACCAGACGATTGCGCCGACGCCGCAATCATGCACGGCGCTTTCCAGGAACTTGTCCTCGCCGCCGAGCCTGTCCCAGTCGATATACTCGAAGAGGCCGTCGCCGCAGCCCAGCTCAAGCTCTTCGGCTTCGACCTGAACGACATCCCAGTTGGGTGCGCCGGCCTTCACCTTGGCCTGAAGAACGCCGTAGCCGCCGTTCCATGCCTCGTCGAGAAGCGGTTTGCCGGCCTTTTCGGCAAACGGCTTGAAGTAGATCTCGCGCTGGGCGTCCTGATAGGTGCCGCCCCACGAGACGACCGTGAGGTCGCGTGCGTTTGCCGTGGTGGCGGAGAAACCCGCCACCGCAGCAAGTGCTGTCATTGCAAGCCAGTTCTTCATCTTCATAAGCATTCTCCTCCAATTGTGCTTTTCCGATTATGTGCTGGCGGTGCCCGTTATGCCGGCATTGCCTCCCTGGGCAGTTCGGCGAGCGCCTTGTCGAGGCCGGTCTTGAAGCGGGCGAGCAGGTCGTCGACCTCGCCCTCGGTGATGATGAGCGGCGGGCAGAAGGCGACGGCATCGGCCATGGCGCGGCTGATGAGGCCGGCTTCCTGGAGATGCGCGTTGACCAGTGCGCCAAGCGCGCCGGGCGTTTCGAGCGCCGTCTTGTTTGCCTTGTCGGTGACGAGCTCGACGGCGGCGATGAGGCCGACGCCGCGCACTTCTCCAACCAGCGGATGATCGGCCAGCGCGGCAAGGCCGTTGCGCAGGCGTTCGCCCATGCGTGCGGCATTGCCCACCAGATCGCGCTCCTCGATGATCTTGAGGTTTTCAAGCGCAACGGCTGCGACAACCGGATGGCCGCTTGCCGTGTAGCCATGGCCGAGCGTGCCGATGCGGCCGCTTTCTTCCATGATCGGCTCGAATACCCGGTCGTTGATCATCAGGGCCGAGGCCGGCAGGTAGGACGACGAAAGCTGCTTGGACATGACCATGATGTCCGGCTTGATGTCATAGGTGGTGGAGCCGAACATGGTGCCCGTGCGGCCGAAGCCGCAGATCACTTCGTCGGCGACCAGCAGGATGTCGTACTTGTTCAGAACGGCCTGCACCTTTTCCCAGTAGGTGGCCGGCGGGACGACCACGCCGCCGGCGCCCTGCACCGGCTCGCCGAAGAAGGCGGCAATCGTTTCCGGGCCTTCAGCCAGGATCGTGTCTTCCAGTTCCCTGGCAAGGCGGGTTGCGAATTCTTCCTCGCTCTCGCCCGGCATTGCCTCGCGCCAGTAATGCGGCGCGGTCATGCGCAGCACGTTCGGCACGATCAGGTCGAAGGATTTGTGGTTTGCCGGCAGGCTGGTGAGGCATGCGCCGGCGATGGTCACGCCGTGATAGGCGCGGTTGCGGACGATGATCTTCTTCTTTTCCGGCTTTCCAAGCGCATTGGAGCGGTACCAGATCAGCTTCAGCGCCGTGTCGATGGCTTCCGAGCCGGAATTGGTGAAGAACGCCTTGCTCATCGGCACCGGGGCCATGCCGATCAGCTTTTCGGAAAGCTCGATCACCGGCCCGTGCGATTTGTGCGTGAAGGTGTGGTAGTAGGGCAGCTTTTCCATCTGCTCGGTCGCGGCCTTCACAAGGCGCTTCTCGTTGAAGCCGAGCGCGACGCTCCACAGGCCGGCCATGCCCTCGATGTACTGCTTGCCATTGTTGTCGTAGACGAACACGCCTTCACCGCGGTCGATGATCAGCGGGCCGTCCTGCAGGTGTTTCTTGGCGTTCGTATAGGGGTGCAGGTGATAGGCGATATCGCGCGCTTCTGGGGAATTTGGCTTGTCGGTCATCGGCTTGTCCTGCGTCGAAATGAAGGTATTGTTGCGGGATGAGGCTGTCTCATCGCCTCTCTCCTCTTTTTCTAGCGGTAGCACTCATTTTGCAGCTAGGCAATTCTCTGTTCAATATTTTGAGCGATCATTCTCGGTGCGACTTCGAAAGCACTGAAAATTATACGCATCTGCGCATTGTGAAATCGCTTCAAGGCTAATATCTTGAGCGGATAGCAGCGCGTTTGCGCGGTTTTGACCCTGCGAGCGCGATGATGGAAACCAGAACGGGCAAAGGTTGCGGCGAAGGATTTATGGACGATTTCGACATTGGCTCCCGTCTGAAGGCCATGCGTACGGCCGGCAATCTCTCGCAGCGGCAGCTCGCCGAGCAGGCGGGCGTGCCCCATGCACAGATTTCCAACATCGAGAAGAACAAGATCAGCCCGTCCATCTCCACCCTGCGCAAGGTGCTTGGGGGAATGGGTGTCAGCATGGCGGATTTCTTCGAGCCGGAGCGGGAGGACAATCCCGGTCCCTTTTTCGGCAGGGATGAGCTGATCGACCTGACGTCGCGTGTGGCGATCAATGCGGGCGCGCCGGAGAGCGGGCTTCTGGTCCTGCGGCAGATCGGCGATGCGCGCCTGCACAATCTCCAGATCCTGCACGAGGTCTATGAGCCGGGGGCGGACACGGGCGAGACCATGCTGCAGCACGCCTCAAGCGAGGGCGGCTATGTGGTGGAGGGTGAGCTCGCCCTCACCGTGGGGGATGAGATGCGCATTCTGAAGGCCGGCGAAGCCTATCTGTTCGACAGCCGCCAGCCGCACCGTTTCCAAAATCTGTCCGACACGCGCACCATCGTCGTTTCCGCCTGCACGCCGCCTTATCTCTGAGGCGATCATCTTCAACAGGCTGGACCAACGCAACGCATTCATGGCCCTGTTCGTGCAAGGCGCTGCTTCTAAACTTTGCGCATGACGTTTTCGGGGAACCTGATCCGCCCGGAAATGGTTGGCTCGTAAAACGAGGGTTTCCGATGGCCGGTCTTTTGATCTCGAGACGCAATCTTCTTCTTGGCGCGGGGGCGCTGGCGGCGGCCGGCTGGCCGCTGCGCATGGCATGGGCAGAAGACACGCCACGCGGCGGCGGACGGCTGGTTGTGGCGGCTGATTCCGAGCCGCGCACGCTGAACCCGGCAATTGTCGCGTCGAATGGCGTGTTTTTCATCGCCAGCAAGGTCATCGAGCCGCTGGCCGAAGCCATGATGGATGGCGAGGGCGGACTTGCGCCACGTTTGGCCAAAAGCTGGGAAGGCTCAGAAGACGGGCTTTCCATCACCTTCAAACTGCGCGAGGGGGTGACCTGGCACGATGGCGAGCCGTTCACCTCCGCGGATGTCGCCTTCTCCGCGATGGAGGTCTGGAAGCCGCTGCAAAATCTTGGCCGCGTGGTGTTCGCCAATCTCGACACGGTGGAAACGCCCGATGCGCACACTGCCATTTTCCGCTTTTCCGCGCCCACGCCCATCCAGCTCATTCGCAATGCGCTGCCGGTGGTGACGAGCGTTCTGCCAAAACATCTCTATGAGGGCACGGACATTGCCGCCAACCCGGCCAACAAGGCACCGGTGGGAACGGGGCCGTTCAAATTCGCCGAGCACAGGCCCGGCGAATATTACCGCCTTACCCGCAATGACGCCTATTGGGGCGAGGGGCTGCCGAAGCTGGACGAGATCATCTTCCGCGTTCTGCCCGACCGGGCGGCGGCGGCTTCGGCGCTGGAGGCCGGCGAAATCCAGCTTGCCGCCTTCTCGCAGGTGCCGCTGGTGGATCTGGAACGCATCGCCAGCGTGCCGGGGCTGAAAGTGGTGACGGAAGGCTATGAGGCGCTCACCTATCAGCTTGTGGTGGAGATCAACCATCGCAACGAGATCCTCGCCGACCGGAAGGTGCGGCAGGCCATCTCGCACGCCATCGACCGGGATTTCGTGGTCGATACGGTGTTTCTCGGCTATGCGCAGGCGGCTACCGGCCCGGTGCCGCAGAACGCGCCGCAATTCTACAATCCCGATGTGAAACCCTACTCCTTCGACATCGAGCGGGCGAACAGGCTGCTCGACGATGCGGGGTATCCGCGTGGCGACGATGGCAAGCGCTTTTCGCTGCGCCTCCTGCCCGCGCCCTTCTTCAGCGAAACGCGCCAGTTCGGCGATTATCTGCGTCAGGCGCTTGGCAAGGTGGGCATCGACGTGACGCTGGTGAACAACGACACGCCGGCGCATCTGAAGGCGGTCTACACGGATCATGATTTCGACATTGCCGTTGGCTCGCCCGTGTTCCGCGGCGATCCGGCCATCTCGACCACGATCCTCGTGCAGTCGGGCATTCCTGACGGCGTGCCGTTTTCCAATCAGGGTGGTTATGCCAATGCCGAGCTCGACACGATCATCGATCAGGCGGCCGAGACCATTGATACGGAAGCGCGCACCGCGCTCTACAACGATTTCCAGCGCATCGTGGTGGAAGACCTGCCGCTGATCAATGTGGCCGAGTGGGGCTTTACCACGGTTGCCAGTGACACCGTTCTCAATGTGGGCAACAATCCGCGCTGGCCGGTCTCGAGCTGGACTGATACTGCACTCGCTTCCTGAGAACGCAAGGAACACGCACTGGCATGCACCGGGCCCTGACTTTGACGCGGCGGCGTATCGTCAGCAGCATCCCGGTGCTGCTGATCGTCATTGTGGGCACGTTTCTGCTTCTGGAAGCAGCACCCGGCGATGCGGTGGACGCCTATCTGCTTTCACTGGGCGGCGGCGATGCGGGCCTCGTGGCGGAGCTTCGCCAGAGCTACGGGCTTGATCAATCACTGCTGAAACGTCTGACGCTTTATGTGGGGGCCTTGCTGCGGTTCGATCTCGGCTGGTCGGTGACGTTCGACCGGCCGGTTCTCGATCTGATCGCGGAGCGGTTGCCCAACACGCTCTGGCTCATGGGGGCGGCGACGGCGCTTGCCTTCTCGCTTGGCTCGTTTCTGGGCATTGTTGCCGGCGCGCGGCCGGGAAGCCTGACGGACCGGGCGCTTTCCATCGGGTCCCTGGCGCTTTACGCGGTTCCGAGCTTCTGGCTTGGCCTTGTTCTGGTTCTGGTGTTTGCGGTCGATCTGCGCTGGTTTCCCACGGCCGGCATCGAAACCATCGCTTCCGGCAAGACCGGACTGGCGCGCGTGGCCGACATTGCCTGGCATCTGGTGCTGCCGGTTTCCGCGCTCGGCTTCATTTACCTGGCTCTTTTTCTGCGCATGATGCGAACCGGCATGGCGGAAGCCTGGCGGCAGGATTTTGTGCTTTTTGCGCGCGCCAAGGGGTTGGCGCGGCGGCGCATCGTGCTGCGCCACGTGGCGCGCAATGCGCTTCTGCCGCTGGTCACCATGCTTGGCCTGCAGGCGGCGGCCATGCTGGGCGGCAGTGTGGTGGTGGAAAGCGTGTTCGCCATTCCGGGTTTCGGGCGGCTTGCGCATGAAGCGGTTTCAGGCCGCGATGCGCCGCTTCTGACCGGCATCATCATCGTCAGTGCGGTGCTCGTGATCGCCGTCAATCTTCTGGTGGACATTGCCTATGCGGCGCTCGACCCGCGCGTGGGCAGCGGGGAGGCGGCGTCATGAACCGTGTTGCAGGGCGTCTCCTGCACTCGCCCGAAGGGGTGGCGGGGCTTTGTCTTCTGGTGCTGCTTGCCGCCATGGCGCTTGCTGCGCCGCTTCTTTTTCCGGGCGATCCGCTGACGATTGTCGGGCGACCGATGACCGCGCCTTTCACCGATCCGGCGCTTCCGCTTGGCACGGACCGGCTGGGCCGGGATGTGGCTGCGGGCCTGATGCATGGCGCGCAGACATCGCTTCTGGTCGGGCTCGCCACGGCGCTGGTCGCACTTGCCGCCGGGGCGCTTGTCGGCACGGTTGCCGGGCTTGCCGGCGGGCTGGTGGACGAGGCGCTGATGCGGGTGGTCGATGCGTTTCAGATCGTGCCGGGCTTTCTTCTGGCGCTGGCCTTTGTCAGCGTCACCGGGGCATCGCTTCCGGTGATCATATTCGCCATTGCCCTTGGTGCGTGGACCGGGCCGGCGCGGCTGGTGCGGGCGGAAGTCCTGTCGATCCGCGAGCGCGACTATGTGGCGGCGGCGCGGGTGATCGGCATGCATCCGGCCGAAATTGCGTTGCGCGAAGTCCTGCCCAATGCGCTGCCGCCGGTTCTGGCGCTTACGGCGGTGATCGTCGCCACGGCGGTTCTGGTGGAGGCCGCGCTTTCGTTTCTCGGGCTTGGCGATCCCAATGTGGTGACCTGGGGCTCGATGATCGCCGAGGGGCGCAATGTGCTGCGCACCGCGCCGCATCTTTCCATCGTTCCGGGGCTGGGCCTCGTGGCCACCGTGCTTGGCGTCTATCTTCTGGGCGAGGGGCTGGCGGATGCGATGGCAGGCCGTGAGGCGCGCGGATGAGCGCGCCGCTGGCCGAAATCCGGGGCCTTTCCGTTTCCTACTTGCGTGATGATGCGCGAAGCTTCGCGCTTCGTGACGTCGATCTCGACATTGCGAAAGGCCGCCGGCTGGCGGTGATCGGCGAGAGCGGATCGGGCAAGAGCACGCTGGCGCTGGCGCTCGCCGGGCTGCTGCTGCCGCAGGCGCGGATTGAGGGCGCTGTCCGCTGGCCCGGCCTTGCGAAAGCGCCGGTTGCGGGTCGCGATATCGGCATGGTGTTTCAGGACCCCGGCGGCAGCCTCAACCCCGTTCTGACCATTGGCGAACAGGTGGCGGAAGGCGCGGTGCGTCATCTGGGGCTCGACTGGCGCGCGGCGCGGTCGCATGCGCTGACCCTGCTTGAGCGGGTGCGCATTCCAGATCCGCAGGCTGCGCTTCGTGCCTATCCGCATCAGTTTTCCGGCGGGCAGCGCCAGCGCATCGCCATTGCCGCCGCCATTGCGGCGCGGCCGGGGCTGCTGATCGCCGACGAGCCCACAAGCGCGCTCGACATGGTGGTGCAGGCCGAGATCGTGGCGCTGCTCGACGAATTGGTGCGCGAAGCGGGCATGACGCTGGTTTTCATCACGCATGACATTGCGCTCGCCTCCGGCTTTGCCGACGACATAGCCGTGTTTCAACGGGCGCAGCTGGTGGAAAAGGGTGCGGCGCAGGCGGTTCTCGCACAGCCGGCGCACGCCTGTACGAAGCGGCTTCTTGCCGCGCAGATCGACTTTTCAACACCGCGCCTGATCGACGGGGTGGCCGATGTCTGAGCCGCTTCTCGTTGCGCAGAACCTCTGCAAGACCTTCACCAGCCGGGGGCGCAGGGTGACCGCACTTGATGATGTGAGCCTGACGCTCGCTCCGGGCGAGACGCTGGGGCTGGTGGGCGCGTCGGGCAGCGGCAAGTCGACGCTCGCGCGGGTGCTGCTCAGGCTTTTGCCGGCCGATGCGGGAGCGGTGCGGCTTCTCGGCGAGGACTGGCTTGGGCTTCGCGGGCGGGCGCTGCGCGCGCGCCGCCGCGCGATCCAGATGGTGTTTCAGGATCCGCTTGCGGCCTTCAATCCGCGCGCGACCATCGGCGGTGTGCTGGCGGACCCGTTGCGCATCCACGGCCTTGCGGATCGTGCGGCGCGCCCGGTGCGGGTGGGCGCGCTGCTGGAGCGGGTCGGGCTTCCCGCAGGCTATGCCGCGCGCGGCGTTCACGAAGTGTCGGGCGGCGAGCGCCAGCGGGTCGCCATCGCCCGTGCGCTGGCCGCGCGCCCCGCGCTGATCGTGTTCGACGAGCCTGTCTCCGCGCTCGACCAGTCGGTGCGCGGCCATATTCTCGAACTCATCGCTGATTTGCAGAAAAGCGACGGTCTCTCCTACCTCTTCATCGCGCATGATCTGGCGGTCGTGCGTCTCATCGCGCATCGGGTGGCGATCATGGAGGCAGGCCGCATTGCCGAAACGGGAGCGACACCGCAGCTTATCGCAGATCCGCAGTCGCGGGCGGGCCGGGCGCTCGTGGCCGCCGCACCACGGCTTGTGCGTTAGGGCATTTGACCGAAATAGGCTGAGGGGAACCGCCCGTGGCGGGTTGCATTTCCGTTGCCGGATGCCGCTATAGTGACCCTGCAAATTTCCGCACTGAAAAACCCGGAGTCATCGCCCATGACGATCCGCAATCTCGAATTCGCCGCCCGCCCGCGCTCCGTGGCCGTGATCGGCGCATCGGGCAGGCCCGGCGCTGTCGGCCACATCGTGATGCAAAACCTGAAGGATGGCGGGTTTGCCGGCGAGGTCTGGGCGGTCAATCCGAAATACAGCGAGATCGACGGCCGCCCCTGTTACAGGAGCGCGGCAGACATTCCCGGTGTGCCCGACATCGCCGTGATCGTGACGCCGCCGGAAGCCGTGCCCGGCATCATCACCGAGCTTGGCGAAAAGGGAACGCGTGCGGCGGTTGTCATCACCGCCGGGCTGACGCGTGAGAACGGCCTGCGGCAGGCCATGCTCGACGCGGCGCGGCCCTATCTCTTCCGCATCATCGGGCCGAACACGGTGGGGCTGATGGTGCCGCCGATGAATTTCAACGCCAGCTTCGCGCATATGCAGGCAAAGCCCGGTGGGCTGGCGCTCCTGTCGCAGTCGGGCGCGATCGCCACATCGCTGGTCGATTGGGCGGCGGCGGAGGGCGTGGGCTTCTCGCACATCGTGTCGCTGGGCGACATGGCCGACGTGGATGTGGGCGACTATCTGGAAATGCTTGCGGGCGACGGCCGCACGCGCGGCATTCTCATGTATCTCGAGACGATCCCCAGCCCGCGCAAATTCATGACGGCTGCGCGCGCGGCTGCAAGGCTGAAACCGGTGATCGCCATCAAGGCGGGCCGCCATGCGCAGGCGGCGCAGGCGGCGGCAACCCACACCGGCGCGCTTTCAGGCGCGGACCGCGTGGTCGAAGCGGCGCTGCGCCGCGCCGGCATTCTGCGCGTTCTGGATCTGGGCGAACTGTTTGACGCCGCCGAGGTTCTGGCGCGCTTTCGCCCGTTGCAGCGGGCGCAGGTGGGCATTGTCAGCAATGGCGGTGGCGCGGGTGTTCTGGCGGTCGACCGGCTCAACGATCTGGGCGGCACGATGGCCGAGTTCTCGCCCGAAACGATTGCCCGCATGGACCGGGCGCTTCCGCCCAACTGGTCGCATTCGAACCCCGCCGACATTATCGGTGATGCACCGCCGGAGCGTTACAGCGAGGCGGTGTTGGCGGTGGCCGACGATGCAGACACGGACGCCGTTCTCGTCTTCAACTGCCCGACGGGGCTTGCCTCGCCCTCCGATGCCGCCCGCGCGGTTGCGGCCCTTGCCGACCGGGGCAAGATCAACGGCAAGCCGCTGATCACCTGCTGGCTCGGCGAGGAGACCGCGCGCGAGGGACGGCGCATCCTGCAGGAATCCGGCATCGCCAATTTCAGCACACCGTCCAGCGCCACCGCGGCGCTGTCTTATCTCGGCGAGTGGTCGCGCGCGCAAAAGGCGCTGACCCGTGTGCCTTCGAGCCGCAGCGAGGATGTGCAGGGCGACCGTGAAGGCCTGCGCGCCATTCTCGAAAAAGTGGCTGCCGAAGGCCGGCGCATGCTGACGGAGCCTGAGGCCAAGGCGGCCATTGCGGCCTACGGCATTCGCGTGCCGGAGACGCTGATCGTGGAGACGCCGCAGGATGTGGGCGAGGCGGCTGCGCGGCTTTTCGAGAAATTCGAGAAGGTGGTCGTCAAGCTTCTCTCCAAGACCATCACGCACAAATCCGATGTCGGCGGCGTGGTGCTGGGCCTGAAAACGCGAGAGGCTGCGGAAAAGGCGGCGGAGAACATCATCAAGCGGCTGGAGGATGCCGGCACGCGCGAGGAACTCGAAGGGTTCGTCGTTCAGCCCATGGTGGAGCGCAAGCATGCCCACGAGCTGATCCTCGGCGTCAGCCAGGACCCGATTTTCGGGCCGGTCGTGCTGTTCGGGGCGGGCGGCACGGCTGTCGAGGTGATGGAGGACACGGCAATCGCGCTGCCGCCGCTCGACGATGTGCTGGCCGGTGACCTGATGGCCTCGACGCGCATCGGCAAGCTGCTTGCCGGCTATCGCGACCGCGCCCCCGCAGACCGCGAGGCGATTGCCGGCGCGCTCAATGCGGTGTCGCAGATGATCGTCGACTTTCCCTGCATCAAGGGCATGGACATCAACCCGCTGCTGGCCGATGCCGACGGCGTGGTGGCGCTCGATGCGCGCATCGAGATCGAGCCGGCGGAGATCAACCGCAGGGGACCGAACCCCGACCTTGCCATCCGGCCCTATCCGGACGGGTGGGAACAGGATGTAGACCTGGAGGGGCATCACTATCATTTACGCCCCATCAAGCCGGCGGATGTGGCGCTTTTCCCTGATTTTCTCGCACGCGTTTCGCCCGAAGACATCAGGTTCCGTTTCCTTGCCCCGCGCAAGCATTTCCCGGACGAGATGCTGGAGCGGCTGAGCCAGCTCGATTACGAGCGCGACATGGCCTTCATCGCGCTGCGCGAGGAGGATGGCGAGATGGCGGGCATTGGCCGTCTTTCCTCTGATCCGGACAAGGAGATCGCCGAATACGGTCTTCTGGTGCGCACCGATCTTCAGGGCCACGGGCTTGGCTTTGCGCTTCTGAAGCAGCTCATCGATTACGGCAAGGAAGAGGGCATCGGGGCCATCGAGGGCATTGTCCTGAGCGACAACATCAAGATGCTCAAAATGTGCCGCGATTTCGGTTTCGTGGTGAAGGATAGCGGCGAGGCGGGGATCGTCACCATGTTGCTGAAGCTTTAGGCGGGCGGCGGTGGCGGTGGTCGTGCGTGCCCTTTCCCTCGCCCTTCGACAAGCTCAGGATGAGGGAAAGGCAAGGCAACGCGGTCGAAGCGGCAGTGAGCAAAGGGTGAGCCGTATCGCTCTTCGTTATTGGCGAAGGTAGGACGTTTCTGGGGGGCAGCTGGGATCTGCTGGAGAGTTCCTGATTATGGGACAGGCCAGACATACGCGGCATAGTTTGCTGTTGGCCAGCACAACCACAGCCCTCATCCTGAGCTTCTTGAGCTTGCCGAAAGGCGAAGGGCGGGGGCGGGATGGAGGGCGCAAACTTGTAGCGTTGGCGCAGGCCCCTCATCCGCCTGCCGGCACCTTCTCCCGCGCGCGGGGAGAAGGAGGAAGTTTTGTTGTTAGCGCCCTTCACTGCATCGGTGAAATGGTTCCGCCGTCATCGCCGCGCTTTCCTTCTCCCCATGAACGGGGAGAAGGTGCCGGCAGGCGGATGAGGGGCGCGTGCGCCGAACCTCAGATGCAGGCTTCGAACAGCGCTTTCGTGTTGGCGGCGGTCATCTTGACCGGGTTGCCGCCGGCGCTTGGGTCTTCCAGCGCCATCGCCACCATCTCGTCGATGCGATCCGTGCCGACGCCCATGTCGCCCAGCCGGTCGGGAATGCCGAGATCGGCCCGAAGCTGCATCACGAAATCGAAGAAACCGTCGAACCCGCCCGCAATGCCCAGATAAGCGGCAGCGGCGGCGATGCGGTCCTCGATTTCCGGGCGATTGAGCTTCAGCACCGCTGGCATGACAACGGCATTGGTGGTGCCGTGATGGGTGTTGTAGATCGCGCCGACCGGATGCGACAGCGCGTGGATCGCGCCGAGCCCCTTCTGGAAGGCGACCGCGCCCATGGCGGCAGCGCTCATCATGTGCGCGCGGGCTTCCAGATCACTGCCATTTTCATAGACACGCGGCAGGTTTTCCTTCACGAGCCGAAGCCCCTCCAGCGCAATGCCCTGGCTCATCGGGTGATAGAAGGGCGATGAATAGGCTTCCAGACAGTGGGCAAAGGCGTCCATGCCAGTGCCCGCGGTGATCGCTTTCGGCATGCCGACGGTCAGTTCGGGATCGCAGATCACCACCGAGGGCAGAATTTTCGGATGGAAGATGATCTTCTTCACATGGGTCTGCGAATTGGTGAGAACGCCCGCGCGGCCCATTTCCGAGCCGGTGCCTGCCGTGGTGGGCACGGCCACATTGGGGGCGATCTTCGAGGCGTCGGCGCGGGTCCACCAGTCGCCAATATCCTCGAAATCCCAGACTGGCCGTGTCTGACCGGCCATGAAGGCAATCAGCTTGCCCAGATCAAGGCCCGAGCCGCCGCCAAAGGCGACGACGCCATCATGCCCGCCATCCACGAACGCCCTGATGCCGGCTTCGAGGTTCTTCTCATTGGGATTGGGGTCAACCTCGGAGAAGAGCGCGCGGCCAAGGCCGGCTTCTTCCAGAATGCCGAGGGCATTCTTCGTGATCTCCATGCCGGCGAGGCCCCGGTCGGTGACGAGCAGGGGCCTTGTGATGCCGGCCGCTTTGCAGGCCTCGGCCAGTTCCCGGATGCGGCCCGCGCCGAACCGCACGGAGGTGGGATAGGACCAGTTTCCTTCGAGCTTCATGCCTGTTTCTTTCTCAGATGGTAGGATTTCGGACGGGTCAGATTGTGGTAGCCGATTTCCGACAGCGCGCCGCCGCGCCCGGTGTTCTTGCAGCCGGTCCAGCACAGGGCGGGATCGAGATAATCGGCGCGGTTCATGAACACGGTGCCCGTGTCGATTTCGGCTCCGAGTGACGCCGCACGGTCCGGATCGGCGGTCCAGAGCGAGGCGGTGAGGCCGAATTCGCAATCGTTCATGAGGTCGAGCGCTTCGGCGTCGTTCTTCACCGGCATGATGCCGACGACGGGGCCAAAACTCTCCTCGCGCATCACCCGCATCTGGTGGTTCACGTCCACAAGGATCTGCGGCATGAGATAGGTGCCGCCATCATCCTCGGGGAAGGCTTTCGGATCGACCAGCGCTTTTGCGCCCTGCGCCAGCGCGTCTTCGGTCTGGCTGCGCACTTCGGCTGCAAACCGGCGGTTGGCCATGGGGCCGATGGTGGTTTCTGCATCGAAGGGGTTGCCGAGCTTCAGCTTGCCGACCCATTCGGCGGATTTCTCGACGAAACTGTCGAAATGCCGTTCGGCCACATAGATGCGCTCAATGCCGCAGCAGCACTGGCCGGCATTGAACATCGCGCCGTCCATCAGGCCATCGACCGCCCAGTCGATATCCGCATCGTCCATCACATAGGCGGGATCCTTGCCGCCGAGTTCAAGCCCGAGCCCGGTGAAGGTGCCGGCAGCTGCCCGCTCGATGGCGCGCCCGCCGCCGACGGAGCCTGTGAAGTTGATGAAGTCGAAAGAGCGTTCGCCGATCAGTTTTTCCGTTCCGGCATGGTCGAGGAAGAGGTTGACGAACAGCTCTTCGGGAATGCCCGCCTCATGGTAGGCGCGCACGATGCGCTCACCCACCAGCAGCGTCTGCGTGGCGTGTTTGACGGCGACGGCATTGCCCGCGATGAGGGCGGGAACGATGGTGTTCATGGCCGTCATGTAGGGATAGTTCCACGGCGCGATGACGCCGACCAGCCCGTGGGGTACGCGTTCGATGCGGCGGTCGAAATTCTCTGAATCCTCCAGAACGATGGGGGCGAGGCCGCGTGCGGCGACCCCGGCCATATAGGAGGAGCGCTCGTTCATCCCGCCGAACTCGCCGCCATAGCGCACCGGGCGGCCCATCATGTGGGCAAGCTCGGGCACCACCTCGTCTTTCATCTCGTTGAGGCGGGCGACGCCGGCGTTCACCATCGCGACGCGCTCATCAAGCGGACGCGCGGCCCAGGCCTTCTGCGCCTGGCGCGCACGCGCCAGAAGGGCAGACGCCATGTCGGGGTCCATCACGGCGCGCTCGGCATAGACCGAGCCGTCGATGGGGGAAATGCATTGCAGTGTCTTGGTCATGTCATGCTCTCTCAAAACCGCGCCTGACCTCCCAGTCGGTCACGCGACGATCATACTCGGATTGTTCCCACCGGGCTGCGTGGACGTAATGATCCACCACCGCGTCGCCAAAGGCTTCACGCAGCATGGCCGAACCGTCCAGTGCGGTGGTGGCGTCGCGCAGGGTTTTCGGTATTTCGCGCACGCCCTGGCCCTCATAGGCATCGCCAACGAAGGCCGGCTCCAGCCCGGTCTTGTTCTCGATGCCGTGAATGCCCGCCGCAATCAGCGCGGCGAAGGCCAGATAGGGGTTCAGGTCGGCGCCGCCGACCCGGCATTCCACGCGCACCGCCTTGGTGTCCGAACCGCAGACGCGGTAGCCCGCCGTGCGGTTGTCGAACGACCAGATCGCCTTGGTGGGGGCGAAGGTTCCGGCTGCAAAGCGCTTGTAGGAATTGATATAAGGCGCGAGGAAACAGGTGATCTCGCCGGCATGGGCGAGAAGCCCGGCCATGTAGTGCCGCATGAGCGGGGACATGCCGTGTTCGCCCGCCGGATCGAAGAAAAGCGGCTTGCCGTCGAGCGTCCACAGAGACTGGTGGACATGGGAGGAATTGCCGGCGGCGCTGTCGTCCCACTTGGCCATGAAGCTGACGGCCCGCCCGGCCTTCCAGGCGATCTCCTTGCAGCCATTCTTCACGATTGAATGGCGGTCGGCCATGGTCAGCGCGTCGGTGTAGCGGACGTTGATTTCTTCCTGTCCGGCATCGGCCTCGCCCTTGGAGTTCTCCACCGGCACATCCGCGCCATGGAGGCCGTTGCGGATCGCCCGCATCACATCCTCCTCCTTGGTGGTCTGGAAGATGTGATAATCCTCGTTGTAGGCGCTGATGCGCTCCAGCCCGCGATAGCCCTTTGCGGCGGCTTCCTCAAACGTGTCGCGGAACAGGTGGAACTCCAGTTCCGAGGCCATCATCGCCTTCATGCCCATGGCTTCCAGCCGCGCGACTTGTTTTTTCAGGATGGCGCGGGGCGAGTGCGGCACGTCCTCATGGGTGTGGTGGTCGAGCACGTCGCACAGAACCAGCGCCGTGCCTTCCAGCCAGGGAATGCGGCGCATGGTCGAGAGGTCCGGCTTCATCGTGTAATCGCCATAGCCCGCCGACCAGCTCGTCGCGTGGTAGCCCTCGACGGTGAACATCTCCATGTCGGTGGCGAGCAGATAGTTGCAGCTATGGGTTTCCTCAAAGGCGCTTTCCAAAAAATATTCCACATGGAAGCGTTTGCCCATCAGACGCCCCTGCATGTCGACCAGCGCCACGAGCACGGTGTCGATCTCGCCGGCCTCTGCCGCTGCTCTGAGGCTTTCCAGTGT
The DNA here is from genome assembly GCF_058725515.1 of Nitratireductor sp. WH36-1. Lineage (NCBI taxonomy): Bacteria > Pseudomonadati > Pseudomonadota > Alphaproteobacteria > Hyphomicrobiales > Phyllobacteriaceae > Nitratireductor > Nitratireductor sp. WH36-1. The sequence goes on from NZ_CM178970.1 coordinate 1,028,221, forward strand.
CAGTTTGCCCGCCATTCAATTCGTCCTGTCGGTGGTTCCCGATCGCCGCGCGTCATCCGGACGCTCAAACGGTGATCTGACTTGCGGATTGAGCACCGGGACAAAGGAAAACCGCTTTCGCGGTTCTGTCCGATGCTTCGGGATATGGCCCCGGCGCGAACGCCCCGGGGCCATGAAGTCGCGTTGCGCTCAGCCGTAGCGATAGGGCGGACCGGCCTTCTGCATGAGGGAACGGTAGTTGCGCAGGATCTCGACCACGCGCTCTTTGCGACCGCCTTCGGCAGCGATCTCGTCCCAGAAGTTTTCGGCCTCGGCTTCCACCGTCGCCCATTCGGCATCGGGGATGGTGGTGAGCTCCATCTTGCCGCCATTGACGCGCAGATCTGCTTCGCCCGCCCAGTACCAGTGCAGGCGGTAATAGTGCGACGAGTCCATGGCGAGCCGGAAGAGTTGCTTGAGATGGTCCGGCACTTCGTTCCAGCGGTCGGAATTGGCGAAGAAGGAGCCAACCCACGCGCCGCAGATATTGTTGGTGAGCAGGTAGGGCGTGACGTCGGCCCAGCCCACCGTGTAGTCCTCGGTGATGCCCGACCAGGCGATGCCGTCGAGCTCGCCCGTCTGCACCGCCACTTCCACGTCTTCCCAGGGCAGGGTGACGGGCACGACGCCGAAGCGGGAGAGGAACTTGCCGGCTGTTGGGAAGGTGAAGACACGTTTGCCCTTCAGGTCTTCCAGGCTCTTGATCGGTTCCTTGGTGTTGAAGTGGCACGGATCCCAGGAGCCGGCGGAAAGCCAGGTCACGCCTTCCACCTCGCCATAGGCCTCTTCCCAGATCTCGGCCAGGCCATGCTTGTAGAACAGCGCCTGCACGTCCAGCGAGTAGCGCGTGGCGAAGGGGAAGTAGCCGCCGAACACCGACACATCGACCGGAGCGGCCATGGAATCGTCATCCGACTGCACGGCATCGATTGTGCCGTTCTGCATGGCGCGGAAAAGCTCGCCCGTCGGAACCAGCTGGTCGGCGTGGTAGAGCTCGATCACCATTTCGCCATTGGCCGCCTTGTTGAAAGCGTCGATGGCGGGTTTGACGACATGCTCTGCGAGCGCCGGTCCGGCATAGGTCTGCAGCCGCCAGCGGATCGGGCTCTGCGCGCGAACATAAGGCGTTGCCAGGGCCGTGGTGCCAGCGGCCGCCGCCGATGCCATGCCCGCTTTCTTCAGAAAGTCGCGTCTGTTTTGCATCTCTGTTCACTCCTCTGGTTGTTGTCCCGGTCGTTGATGCCGGGCATTGGCGCAGGCTTTTCTGGTCGTGACCTCCTTGGGTTTTTGGTGTGTCAGCGAAGGTAGACGTGCTGGGGAAGCCACAGCGCGATCTGCGGGAAGACCATGACGATGATGAGCGCGAACACCATCACCGCCACGAAGGGCACAATGGATCGGTAGATGTCTCCGAGCTTGATTTCCGGCGGCGCCATGGCGCGCATCAGGAACAGATTGTAGCCGAAGGGCGGGGTCATGTAGGCGATCTGGCAGGTGATCGTGTAGAGCACGCCGTACCAGATGAGGTCGAAGCCGAGCAGCTTGACCAGCGGCACGTAGAGCGGCGCGACGATGACCAGCATGGCCGTGTCGTCCAGGAACATGCCCATGATGAGATAGGAGAGCTGCATCAGGATCAGCACCTCCCAGGGCGACAGGCCGAGCTGGTCGAGGAAGAAGCCCTCGATGGCCTTGACCGCGCCGAGCCCGTCGAACACCGCGCCGAAGCAGAGCGCGGCCAGAATGATCCACATGAACATGCATGAGACGGAGAGCGTCTTGCGCACCGTGTCGTGCACCACTTTCAGCGTCAGCCGGCCACGAATGGCGGCAGCCGCCGTTGCCGAAACCGCGCCGATGGCGGAGCTTTCCACGAGGCTGGTGATGCCCATGACGAAGAGCCCGGTCATCAGGAAGAAGATCATGAAGGGCAGGATGCCGGCCGACAGGAGCTTGATCTTCTCCGACATCGGAATGCGCCGCTCTTCCGCCGGAAGGACGGGGCCGAGATTGGGCTGCAGCCAGCAGCGCACGGCGATGTAGAGAATGAACAGGCCGGCCATCAGGAGACCCGGAAACACGCCGGCAAGCCAGAGCTGGCCGACCGGCTGGCGCGCGATCATCGCGTAGAGCACGAGCACCACGCTGGGCGGCACGAGAATACCCAGTGACGAGCCTGCCTGGATGACGCCGGTCACCATGATCTTGTCATAGCCGCGCCGGAGCAGCTCGGGCAGCGCGATGGTCGCGCCGATGGCCATGCCGGCGACCGACAGGCCGTTCATGGCCGAGATCACGACCATCAGGGCGATGGTGCCGATGGCAAGCCCGCCGCGCACCGGCCCGAACCAGACATGGAACATCTTGTAGAGATCGTCGGCGATGCCCGATTCCGACAGCATGTAGCCCATGTAGATGAACAGCGGCAGCGTCAAAAGCGCGTACCATTTCATCAGCTTCATGGCGGCCGAGAAGGCGATCTCGGAGCCGCCCGTGCCCCACAGAAGAAGCGCGAACACCACGGCGATGAAGCCGATGGCGCCAAACACGCGCTGGCCGGTCAGAAGCAGGCCCATCATGCCCGTGAACATGAGGATGGCGGTGAGTTCGTAGCTCAAGTGAGTTCCTCCCCGCGCACCCGCGCCAGATCCTTGAAGAGCTGGGCCACCGCCTGAAGCAGCGTCAGCGCGATGCCGATGCACATGATGATCTTGATGGGCGCCATGTAGGGCGACCAGGACGAGTAGCTGGTTTCGCCGTATTTCAGCGCGTAGGACGTGGAGGAAAAGCCGCCGTAAAGGAGCAGCGACAGGTAGAAGATCAGGAACAGGATGGTGATGGAATCGACGATGGCCTTGGTGCGCGGCGACCACCGCGCATAGATCAGGTCCATCCGCACGTGGGAATCGTTCTGCAGCGCCCATCCGCCGCCGACCATGTAGTAGGCGACCATGGCGAACTGCGCCATTTCCAGCGTCCACAGCGGCGGAATGGACACGGTCTTCATGATCGACGAGTACAGCAGGATGCCGATCATCAGGAAGATCATGTACATGACCACCAGACCGACATAATGGTTCGTCCGGTCGATCAGGCGCACATAGCGCCTTATGGCGTTTGGCATCGGCTCCTGTCTCCCATTCCTCTCTCCCTCGTTCCCCGTTCTGGTTTCGCCGCCAGCCCTGTTTTTGTTGTCAGTTTTGCCTGGGGCCGGCTGCGTGTATGTCGATGTGAAAGCGCTCCAGCGCTGCTTCGAGCAGCCGCGCAGTGCGCTCCGCCCATTCCTGTTGCCCCGCCTCGTCGGCAATCAGGTCGCTGCAATATTCGATCATGACATTCAGGAGGCCGTGCTGGATGGCGTGGAGGCGCAGCGTGTGCGTGACGCCATCATCCGGCCCGTAAGGATAGTTGCGCATCGCATTGGCGACACCTTCCTCCTCCGCGTGCTGAAGCATGGCGTCGGCCAGCCGCCGGTCGCGGTCATGCAGAATGCCGACGGCGCGGTGGCGGGCGATGCCGAAATAGACGCGCGTGAAGGAGTGGATCGTGACGATGACCGGCAGTTTCTCCGGGCCGGTGCGGCTGGCGATCAGCTCCGCCAGCGCATCGCGAAACGGTTCGTAGATTGCCGCGACGCGCTCGCGCCGGGCATCGTCGGAAAGGTTGCGGTTGCCTGGAATGGCGTGGACTTCGCTCATTTCCGGGATTGCGTCCATCGCCTCCGGCGGGCGATTGCAGTCATAGACGAGGCGCGAAAAACGCTGATGGATCAGTGGCGCGTCGAGCAGGGCCGAGAGCCTGCGCGCGGTGGCCAGCGCACCGATGTCCCAGGCCGCGTGGCTTGCCAGCGTTTCCGGCTTTGCGCCAAGCGTTGAAAGCGCGCGCGGGATGGCGCGCGAAGCGTGCTCGCACACGAGAATGACCGGCGACTGCCCGTCTGCGCGCTCGATCTCGAATGGCTGTCCCTCGGATGGAGCAAGCAATGCCCTGACCATCAAACCTCCACACAAGCCGTCCGCTCCCTTGTTGTTTTTTGAGTGGAACGATCCCCTGAAACGGCTCTGTAATATTGATTAGCATTGCCGCTCATTTGTCAATCGTGTAATTTTTGTTACGGAATGTGGCAGCGCCTTTTGGAGAAACGCGTTTGGGAATGAAAGAACAGGTTCACGCAGCGCTCGGCCAGATGACGGGCGCAGAGCGCAAAGTGGCGCATGCGTTTCTCGCCAACTATCCGAGCAGCGGCCTGTCGACGGTTGCCGAGTTCGCCGCTCTTGCCGGAACCAGCGCGCCGACCGTGCTGCGCTTCGTCTCGCGGCTGGGTTTCTCCGGGTATCCGGAGTTTCAGCGCCTGCTGCGCACGGAAATCCAGGCGGAGCTTCTCTCGCCGCTGGAAAAAGGCGACACCTCGCCGGCGCGCAGCGCGGATGGCTCAGCGCTCGGGTCTTACTTCGCGCGGGCGACGGCCAACATTCAGGCGACGCTCGACGCCATTCCCGAAAGCGAGTTCGAGGCTGCCTGCGCGTTGCTTTCAGATCACAAATCGGCCTGCTACATGCTTGGCGGGCGCTTCAGCGATGCCATTGCGCGCTACATGGCGGCGCATCTGCGCATCGTGCGGCCCAATGTGCGCCGCTTTCAGGACCAGACCTCTACCTGGGACGATCAGTTGCTGGATGTGAGGGCAGGGGACGTGGTGGTGCTGTTCGACATTCGCCGCTACCAGCGCGACCTCGTGCATCTGAGCGAGCTTCTTTGCGAGCGCAAGGCGCGCATTGTGCTCATCACCGACACCTGGCTTTCGCCGATCTCGCATTACGCGCGGGTGGTTCTACCCTGCGCCATCGATTCCGGCCGCACCTGGGATTCCGGCGTGGTGCTGATGGCGCTGGCGGAAGCCATTGTCGACCGCGTGACGCACCGGGACTGGGACGCCGCGCGCAGCCGCATTCAGGCGCTGGAGCACATTCACTGGAACAAGCCGCCTGCCACGGAGTAGCCGGGAGTATCAGCCGGGCGCGGGGCACCAAGCGGATCGCACCTCACTTGCAGAGCGGACGCAGCAGGGCCTGTGTTGCGCCAATGTCGGCATTGATGGCCTGGCGCAGGCCAATGCCGTCCTGTCTGCGCAGGGCGGCGATGGCGTCGTGATGATGGCGGGTGAAGTTCTTGCCTTCCGGCGAGCGCAGAATTTGCTCCAGGTGGCGTGAGAGCAGGCGCATGTAAGGGCCGAAGCGCAGCCATAAGGTTTCCGCGATTTGCAGCAGCACGTCCGAACCGGAACAGCGATAAAGCGTGAAATGGAAATCACGGTTTTTCACGAGCATCTCGTAGATGCTCTCCTCACCGCTTGAGGCGTCATGTGCGGTGGTGAGGCGCTCGAGCGTGCCGATGGCCTCGTCCGTTGCCTGGGTGGAGGCGAGTTCTGCGGCAAGTCCTTCCACTGCGACACGGGCGCGACACAGATCATCCAGCCTTGCGGTGCTGATGGCGGGGATGCGGGCGGAGCCGTTTGAGGCGATTTCGAGCGCGTTCTCGGCAGCAAGCCGGCGAAGGGCTTCGCGCACCGGCATGTGGCTGGTGCCAAAAGTCTCCGCGAGCGATGCAATTGTGAGTGTCTGGCCGGGATCGAAACGACCGACCATGAGCGCATGACGAAGCTGCTGGTAGACGCCGTCCTGAATGGTGACGCGTCGGGAGACCGGGACAAATCCGCTATCCATGGCCAATCCAACCTCCTGTCCGTATCAAACGCACGATAACAGCTTCCGGTGGACGGGTTAAGGATAGACTAAGCGATGGTTGCGGCGCGTTTTGGCGCAGGGGGGCAGGGAGGGCAGGGGCGCGGGGGCGCAGACATGAACCACGCCCGCGTCCCCCATATATCTGAGTTGGAGCCTGTTCAGCCGTTCCGGCGGATGGCCTTGCCTTCGTCGTCGAAGCGGAAGACGCGGTTCTCGTCGAACTTTGCCTGCTGCGTGCTGTCGATCTCGAAGTTCTGCTCGCCGAACAGGCGCGCGCAGACGAGGCCGGATTCGCCGCAGTCCAGATAGACATTGGTGTCTGCACCCAGATGCTCGATGTGAGAGACACGGCCTTCGATATCGCCGCCTTCGGCAACGATGGAGATGTGTTCGGGACGAATGCCGATGGTTTTGGCATCGTCGCGGCCAAGCCGTGCAGCCTCGATGAAGTTCATCTGCGGCGACCCGATGAAGCCGGCGACAAACAGATTGGCCGGATCGTTGTAGAGTTCCATCGGCGTGCCGACCTGCTCGATCCTGCCGGCATTCAGAACGACGATGCGGTCGGCCAGCGTCATGGCTTCGGTCTGGTCATGGGTGACGTAGACCATGGTCGCGCCCAGCTCGCGGTGGAGACGCGCGATCTCCAGACGCGTGTTGACGCGCAGCGCCGCATCGAGGTTTGAAAGCGGTTCATCGAACAGGAAGAGCTTGGGCTTGCGCACCACCGCGCGACCAATGGCGACGCGCTGGCGCTGGCCGCCCGAAAGCTCTGCCGGCCGGCGGTCGAGATAGGGCTCGAGCGACAGCATTTTCGAAGCGAAATCGACACGTTCGGCAATATGCGCGGCCGGGTGTTTCGCCTGTTTCAGGCCGAGGCTCATATTGTCGCGCACGGTGAGGTGCGGATAGAGCGCGTAGGTCTGGAACACCATGGCGATGCCGCGCTTGGAGGGCGGCGTTGTGTTGACTTCGGCGCCGTCGATTTCGACATGGCCGCCGCTGGCGTCTTCCAGCCCGGCGATGATGCGCAGAAGGGTGGATTTTCCGCAGCCCGACGGGCCGACGAAGATGACGAGTTCGCCGTCCTGAACCTCCAGGTCCACGCCCTTGATGACGTCTACCTGGCCGAACGACTTGGTGATGTTCTTGAGTGCGAGTGAGCCCACGGTTTCGTCCTACAGTTCTACTTCTTTGCCGCTTCGCACGCTTTCGTCGGCGGCGAGGCAGATGTTGAGAGATTGCACGGCATCGTTCATGTGCCGCGAGAGATCGATGTCTTCGCGGATGGCTTTGAGAACGAAGGCCTGTTCGCGGTCGCACAGCTCCTGATGACCCGGCTCGCCTTCCATGGAGAGGAGCGTGTCCTCATTGGCAAAGCGGCCCTGGGCATTGGTTTCGGCCCTGTGGATGCGGATGCGTGAGGTTTTCGTGTGGGCGTCGATGTCGTCCGATTTCGCGCCCTCGTCCATGACGATGGAGACGCAGCCATTCGGCGACACGATGTCCTTCACGAAGAAGGCGGTTTCCGACATCATCGGCCCCCAGCCGGCCTCATACCAGCCGACCGAACCGTCTTCGAACATCACCTGGAAATGTCCGTAATTGTACATGTCCGGGGCGATTTCGTCTGAAAGCCGGACCCCCATGCCGCGCACCTTCACCGGTTTGGCGTCGGTGATCTGGCACATCACGTCCACATAGTGCACGCCGCAGTCGACGATGGGCGGCGTGGTCTCCATCAGCTGCTTGTGTGTGTGCCAGCTCGGACCGGAGGACTGCTGGTTCAGGTTCAGCCGGAACACGTAAGGCCCGCCGAGCCCGCGCGCTTCCTCGATCAGCCGCACCCAGGAAGGGTGATGGCGCAGAATGTAGCCGACCACCAGCTTGCGGCCATGGGCCTTTGCCGTTTCCACCACGCGCCTTGCATCTGCGACATTGGTGGCCAGCGGCTTTTCCACGAACACATGCGCGCCGGCTTCCATCGCGGCGATGGCGTAGGCCGCATGGCTGTCGGAATAGGTGTTGACGGAGGCGAGATCCGGCCGGGTTTCGGCCAGCGCTTCCTCATAGCCGGTGAAGTGTGGATAGGCTTTCAGCGCATCCGGCAGGTCCGGCTTCGAGCGGCTGACAAGGCCGACGATCTCGAAACCGGGATTGGCGTGATAGGCGAGCGCGTGGCTCATTCCCATATTGCCGAGGCCTGCGACCAGCACCCGCACGGGCGTCTCCTGCGCACTCATTTCACTGCTCCCGAGGTGATGCCGCGGATGAGCTGGCGCGAGAAGATCAGGTAGAGGATCAGCACCGGCAGGATGGCGAGCGAGAGGGCCGCCAGAACCGCGTTCCAGTTGGTGACGAACTGGCCGATGAAGACCTGTGCGCCAAGCGTGATGGTTTTCGTTTCCTCGGCAGGGGCGAGGATCAGCGGGAACCACAGATCGTTCCAGATCGGGATCATGGTGAAGACCGCGACCGTGGCCATGGCCGGCCGCACCAGCGGCAGGACGAGGCGGAAGAAGATGCGGTATTCGCTGAGCCCGTCGATGCGGCCGGCGTTCTTCAGGTCGTCGGATACCTGTCGCATGAACTCCGACAGGATGAAGACGGCCAGCGGCAGGCCCTGCGCCGTGTAGACGAGGATCAGCGAGGTCAGTGTGTTGACGAGGCCGGAGGCGGCCATCATCTGCAGGATCGCCACGGTGCCGAGCCGGATCGGGATCATGATGCCGAGCGCCAGGTAAAGGCCCATCAGCGAATTGCCCTTGAAGCGGTATTCGGCAAGCGCGAAGGCGGCCATGGCGCCGAACAGCAGCACCATGAACAGCGACACGACGGTGACGATGAAGCTGTTCTGGAAATAGAGCAGGAAGTCGCCCTGTTTCAGAACGGTTTCGAAGCCGACCAGGCTGAAGCTTTCCGCATTGGGCAGCTCCAGCGGCGTGCGGAAGATGGCCTTGCGCGACTTGAAGGCGTTGATGACGATCACGAACACCGGGAACAGTGCGATGATCGTGTAGGTGGCCAGCACCGCATGGGCGGCGATGGAGCGGGCGGGGGAGTGTCTTGCCATGCTCATGTCTGTGTCCTCCCGCTCAGAACTGGTAGCGGCGCAGTCGCCGCTGGATGCCGAACAGATAGATCGACACGCCGATGAGAATGATGACGAACATGGCGGTGGCGATGGCCGCGCCCAGGTTCGGGTCACCCAGCTGAAGCTGGAAGCCGAAGAAGGTGCGGAACATGAACGTGCCCAGAATGTCGGTCGAGAAATCCGGTCCCGCCAGCGCGCCCTGCGTGGCGTAGATCAGGTCGAATGCGTTGAAATTGCCGACAAAGGTGAGGATCGAGATGATGCCGATGGCGGGCAGGATAAGCGGCAGTTTGACCTTCCAGAACTGGGACATGCCGGTGATGCCGTCGCATTCGGCGGCTTCCAGAAGCTCGTCCGGGATGGAGAGCAGCGCGGCATAGATCAGCATCATCGGAATGCCGACGAACTGCCACACCGAAATCAGCGCCAGCGTCGTCAGCGCGTAGGCTTCCTTGCCGAGCCAGGGCTGGAAAAGGCTTTTCAGGCCGACCATGTCGAGCAGGTTGGGGGCCACGCCCCATAACGGGCTCAGGATGAGTTTCCACGCAAAGCCTGCAATGACGAAGGAAAGGATCGTCGGGATGAAGATGGCCGTGCGATAGAAGGAGCGCATGCGCAGGCGCGGGCTTGAAAGCAGCGCAGCCAGAAGAATGCCGATCGGGTTCTGCACGATCATGTGAACGATGAAGAACCAGGTGTTGTTCTTGAGCGCGTTCCAGAACTGATCCGACCATTGCGGATCGCCGAACAGGGCGCGGAAGTTTTGCAGGCCCACATAGACCTGGCTGTTTTCCACGTCGCTGTACATGGCCAGCTGCAGTGTGCTGAACAGCGGGATGATCATGATGGCCGTGTAGATCAGCACGGCGGGCGCCAGAAACACGGCGATATGCCAGCGTATGGGCTTCTTGGTGGCTTGGGCCATGGAACGTCTCTCTGGAGCATTTCCCGTTCGGAATGAACCAATGCGAATGAAAAGGAATTGCTCAACTTATTGAATCTGGAGCCATTTCTTGCCGATCAGGTGATTTCATCTGATCGGAAAAGGCTCTATGGCGCCGGGCCCGCGCAGGTGGCGGACCCGGCTTCCTGTTCAAAGGATCAGGATTTACTGCTGCGGCTCGTACCAGCCTGCCAGGCCGTCCTGAAGCTGCTTCGCGCCATCCTCGGGCGACTGTGCGCCGCGCAGAACATTGGCCGAGACGTTCCACATCTCGTTCCAGAGGTTCGGCGTGCCGCGCGAGATGATCTGATGCGCGGGACGGATGGTGGATTTGCAGTTTTCGCGCCAGGAAACGAATTCCTGCGCCAGCGGATCTTCCATCTCGACCGTTTCGCTGGAGAGCGAGAAGAAGCCCGGCAGCGAGTTGGCGTAGAGCGAGGCGAACTCAGCCGAACCGACCCAGTTCAGGAAGGTGCGGGCGGCTTCCGCATTCTCGGTCTTGGCGTTCATGCCGATGCCGATATCCGTGTGATCGGAGATGTAGCACTCGTCGCCGGCGTTCTGCACTGGCGGTGCGAATGCGCCCAGCTTGAAGTCGGCCTGGTCGTTGAAGATCGAGATTTCCCACGAACCGGCGGGGAAGATCGCCGCGCGGCCGAGCGTGAACAGGTTCTGGCTGTCGGGATAGGCCTGCGCCTCATAGCCGTCGCCCAGATAGGGCGCCCATGCGGCGAGCTGGCGGAAGGGCTCGACCCACTGGTCGTCGGTGAGCTTCTGCTCGCCGCTGATCAGCGCCAGACGGCCTTCTTCGCCTTTCCAGTAGTTCGGGCCGATATTGGTGTAGCCCATCGTGGCGGCTTCCCACTGGTCCTTGGCGCCCATGGCCATGGGAATGTAGGTGCCGTCTTCCTTGATCTTCTCGAGAACGGCGAAGAACTCTTCATTGGTCTTCGGCGGCTCGATGCCCAGCTCTTCGAAAGCGTCGGCATTGTAGATGAAGCCGTGGATCACGGACGCCATCGGCACGCAGAAGGTTTCCGCGCCGTCATCCGTGCTCCACGCGGCCTTCGCCACGTCGGAGAAGTTCGCCATGTTCTCCAGATCCTGGATCGCCGACAGGTGACCCTTCTGGTAGAGGCTGAGCGATGCGTCGAACGGACGGCAGGTGATCAGGTCGCCAGCCGTGCCGGCGTCCAGCTTGGAATTGAGGACCGCGTTGTACTCGGTCGGCGCGCTCGGCGCGAACTTGACCTTGATGCCGGGATTCTTGGCTTCGAAAGCCGGGATGAGCTTTTCCTGCCAGATGGTCAGGTCGTCATTGCGCCAGCTTTCGATGATGAGCTCGGCATCCTGCGCCATCGCCACGCCGGACGCGCCGAGCATGGTTGCGGCGAGTAACGCCAGTTTGGTGGATTTCATCATGGTCTTCTCCCTGGTTTGCCCCGGGGCATCGCAGCCGCGCCTGCACGACAGGTCGCAACGGCGCCCGGAGCGCTGCTGAACTGTTCCTATGGAGGTTCTTTTTGGTAGCCGGCTCTTGAGCCCGGCCGGCATTTCCGGTTTTCTGGTCACGCACTGGCGCTTCTTTGTGTGCCTTGTGCGCTCCGCTCCCCGGACCCCTCTGCTCCTCCAATGGAGAAATTAAAGGCCAAAAAAATACCATTTGTCCAGAGGTGAATCGTTGCTTTCCCGACGGGTTTTTATGATGTCAGGAATTTTTGATATAAAAAACAAGGTGATGCGTTTAATTTTCGGCGTCACGTTTTTTCTTGTTTCCTAGAGGTATCTTTTTGGTATCATGATTGCGAGGAGTGATCATGAGCGAATTTGTCATTGCAATCGATGGTGGGGGAACAAGCTGCCGGGCCGCATTGGCCGACCGGCATGGCAATGTTCTCGGGCGCGGAAAACGCGGCTCCGCCAATATTTTTACCGCGTCGGACGCGATTGGCGAGAACATCGTGATGGCCGCCCGTGAGGCACTCCACGATGCAGGGCTCGATGCGCTCGATCTTTCCGGCATTCCGGCCTATCTGGGGCTTGCGGGCATCAATGTGGGTGAGCGTCAGCGGGCGCTTGCCCGGGCGCTGCCCTTTGCCGACACACAATTCGTGCATGACGGTCTGATCGCGCTTCAGGGCGCGCTGGGCGACAATGACGGCGTCATGGCCATTCTGGGCACCGGCTCCGCCTATGTGTCGCGCTCCGGCGGCGTGTTGCGCAATGTGGGCGGCTGGGGTTTCGCCATCGGCGATCAGGGCAGTGGCGCGGTTCTTGGCCGTACACTGCTACAGCAGACCCTGCTCGCCCATGACGGCATTCGCGAGCACACGCCGCTCAGCCGCGCCGTGATGGCGCATTTCCAGAACAATCCGGAAGCGATGGTGGAGTTCGCGCAGCAGAATGCGCGACCGGCCGATTATGGTTCCTTCGCGCCGATGGTTTTCGAGTACGACGATCAGGGCGACCCTCTGGCCGGGCGCATTCTGCGCGACACGGTGCGCGATATCACCGAGACGCTCGACACGGTTGTTTTTGACGGATGCGAACGCCTCTGCCTCCTGGGTGGTCTCGGGGCGCTCTATGCCGGGCGGCTTGAGCCGCGGCACCAGGCGATCCTGAAAGAGCCACTGGCCGACGCGCTGGGTGGTGCGGTGCAGCTTGCGCTGCGCGCGTTCCCGCCGGCCATGGAAGGGGAGGTGCGACGATGAGCGTATCGAAACTCTTCACCGAAGAGAGCGTTGCGGCCATGGGGTCCGGCCCGCTTTATGTGCGCCTGCGTCGCCTTCTTGAAGATGCGATCAGCGGCGGCGTGCTGGGCGAGGGCGCGGCCCTGCCGACCGAGCGCGACATTGCCGAACTGACGGGCTTGAGCCGTGTCACGGTGCGCCGCGCCGTCGATGATCTGGTGAAGCAGGGGCGTCTCATTCGCCGCCATGGTTCCGGCACGTTCGTTGCGCCCTCGGTGTCGCGCGTCGAGCAGTCTCTCTCGCTGCTGACCTCGTTCACCGAGGACATGGCGCGGCGCGGACTGTCTGCCCGCTCCGAGTGGCTGGAGCGGGTGGTTGTCGCGCCGTCTCCCGACGAAATGATGGTGCTGGGGCTTTCGGTGGGGGATACGGTTTCCCGGCTGGAGCGCCTGCGCATCGCCGACGATGTGCCCATGGCCATCGAGCGGGCATCCATCATCGGCAGCTTCCTTCCCGATCCGGCATCGGTCACGGATTCGCTCTATGATGCGCTGGACATGCGTTCTGCCCGGCCGTGCCGCGCCACGCAGCGCATTTCCGCGCGCAATGTGGATGAGCGCGAGGCCAAGCTTCTCAAGGTCGCGCCCGGTGAGGCCGCGCTTTATATCGAGCGCGTTTCCTACCTGCCCAATGGCCGGGTCATTGAATTCACCCGTTCGATCTATCGCGGCGACGCCTATGATTTCGTCGCCGAGCTGAAGATTCCGGAACGTTGATGTAATCCAGAAAATCGGAACCGAGACATGTCTTCTTTCGCACTCGTCGGCGCGCGCATCTTTGATGGAGACGCCTGGCAGGATAATCGGGCGCTGATCGTCGAGAACGGCCGGATTGCCGGGGTCGAGCCGCTGGACGCGCTTGCTCCCGGCTGCGAACGGCGCGAGGCGGGCGGTGCGATGGTCGTGCCGGGCTTCATCGATCTGCAGGTCAATGGCGGCGGCGGCGTGATGTTCGACGGCGATTGCGGGGTCGGGGGACTGCAGAAAATCTGCAGCGCGCATGCGAAATTCGGCACGACCGGGCTTCTGCCGACGCTGATCACCGATACGCGTGAATCGACCGTAGCGTCGATTGCCGCCGGTGTTGAAGCGGCGCGGATGAAGATGCCCGGCTTTCTCGGCCTGCATCTGGAAGGACCGCACCTTTCCATCGCGCGCAAGGGCGCGCATGACCCGGCGCTGATCCGTCCGCTGGAGGATGGCGATCTCGCCGCCATGATCGAGGCGCGCCGGGAGCTGCCGGCGCTGATGGTGACGCTGGCGCCCGAAAATGCGACGGCTGAACAGGTGAAGGCGCTGGTCGGGGGCGGTGTGAAGGTGAGCCTCGGGCACACGGACACGACCTGCCGCACGGCGCTGGCCTATGCCGAGGCGGGGGCATCGCTGGTAACCCATCTCTTCAATGCCATGAGCCCGCTTGCCCATCGCGAGCCGGGTGTCGTGGGCGCTGCGCTCGACAGTGGCCGTCTGTGGGTTGGCATCATTGCCGATGGTGTTCACGTCGATCCGGTGGCGATTGGCGTTGCCCTGCGCGGCAAGAATGGCCCGGCCCGCATTTTCGCAGTGACGGACGCCATGTCGACCATCGGCACCGATCTGAAATCCTTTACGCTGAACGGCCGCACGATCATGCGTGAGAATGGCCGGCTGACGCTGGAGGACGGGACGCTGGCTGGCGCGGATATCGACATGATTGCGACGGTTGCCTATCTGCACCGCACGGTCGGGCTACCGCTCGAAGAGGCCCTTCGCATGGTAAGCGTCTATCCGGCGCAGGCCATCGGGCTCGATCACGCCAAGGGCCGCCTTGGCGCTGGCAGGGACGCCGATTTCGTGGTTCTGAACGATGATCTCGGCGTTGTCTCCACCTGGATCGGCGGCGAACCCGTGCATCAGGCCGGTTGATCGAATTCGCGCATTTTTCCTCTTGAAGCTCTAGTGACTAGAGATCCTATCCTTGCAGGCGTTGAAAGTCTGTAAGGAGAATCATCGTGTCCTTGAAACAGGATGATAGCGCCGCAAACCCCTATTCCTGGAAGGTGGGCGGCATGGATTGTGGAAGCTGTGCGAACAAGATCCGCACAGCCGTGGAGCGTTTTCCCGGTGTGAGTGATGTCAGTGTTTCGGTGATGTCCGAGACGCTGGCCCTGTCGCTGGATGAAAACAAGACCGGGCGCGACAAGGTGGAGCGTGCGGTCAAGAAACTCGGCTATTCGATTGCGCCGCGTCAGCGCGGGGAAGCGGCCGAAACGGGCGCGGTTACGCAGAGCTCCTGTTGTAGTGGGCATGACCACACGCATGGGCAGGGTTCTAAAGTTGAGCGCGCCGATCCGGGACATGGCGTTGCCGGTCATGTGCACGGCGCGGATGATGGCGACCGCAGCTGGTATCAGACCGGCAAGGGGCGTCTGGTGATCCTGACCGGACTTCTTCTGGTCGCCGCCTGGGGTGCGGAATTCCTGCTGCCGGGTGAACTCGGCATGTGGGCATTCGTGGCGGCCTGTCTGATCGGCGTTGCGCCCATCGCCCGCCGGGCCTTTGCCGCGCTGAGTGCAGGCATGCCCTTCACCATCGAGATGCTGATGACGGTGGCCGCCGCCGGTGCCCTGTTCATTGGCGCTGCCGAGGAGGCGGCGCTTGTCGTCTTCCTGTTCGCGGTGGGCGAAGTGCTGGAAGGTGTGGCGGCCAACCGCGCGCGCGCCGGCATCCGGGCGCTGGGCGATCTGGTGCCCAAGACCGCGCTGCTTGAGGAAAACGGCAAGACCCGCAAGGTGCAGGCCGCAGAGCTGAAAATCGGCCAGATCGTCATGGTGCGGCCGGGTGACCGGATTCCCGCCGATGGCGAGATCGTTGATGGCATTGCCGGCATCGACGAAGCGCCGGTGACGGGCGAATCCGTGCCGCGCACGAAGGGCGAGGGCGAAGACGTTTTCGCCGGTTCGATCAGCACCGATGCGGCGATCCGTGTGCGCGTGACGCGCGCGCCGGAGGACAACACCATTGCGCGCATCATTCGTCTGGTCGAGGAGGCGCAGGATGCGCGTGCGCCAACAGAGCGTTTCATCGACCGGTTCAGCCGTTACTACATGCCGGCAGTGGTGGGGTTCGCCCTGCTGGTCGCCATCGTGCCGCCGCTTGCGGCGGGGGCTGCCTGGGATGTCTGGATCTATCGCGCGCTGGCGCTGCTCCTGATCGGCTGCCCCTGTGCGCTGGTGATCTCCGTTCCTGCTTCCATCGCCTCCGCACTCTCCACCGGTGCGCGGCGTGGCCTGCTTCTGAAGGGCGGGGCCGTTATCGAGGCTGCCGCCCGGACCGATCTCGTGACCTTCGACAAGACCGGCACGCTCACGGTCGGCCGTCCGGCGGTGACGGATGTGTGGGCGGCCGATGGCGATGAGGCGCGTGTTCTGGCGCTGGCTGCCGGCGTTGAAGCCGGTTCCAGCCATCCGCTGGCCGAAGCCGTTCTGGCCCATGCCGAGAGCCTTGGCGTTTCCTATGAGGCGGGCAGGGATGCGCGCGCCATTCCCGGCCGCGGTGTGGAAGCGCGCGTGGGTGGTGAGACCGTGTTCGTTGGTTCGCCGCGCCATGCCGAGGAAGAAGGCGCGATGACCGCGCCGGCAAGGAGCCGCATTGAGGCTCTCGAGGCCGAGGGCAAGACGGTTGCCGCCGTTTTCCGCGCCGGTGCGCTTTCAGGCGTGATCGCCCTGCGCGACGAGCCGCGCGAGGATGCCGCCGCCGCCATGCAGGAGCTCAAGGCGCTCGGCGTGCGCACCATGATGCTCACCGGTGACAATGCGCGCACGGCGGAAGCCATCGCCGGACGTCTTTCGATGGAGTATCGCGCCGAGCTTCTGCCCGATGACAAGGTGTCCGCGATCCGTGAGCTGACCGGTCGGAACACGGTGATGATGGTTGGCGACGGCATCAACGACGCGCCGGCGCTGGCCACCGCGAATGTTGGCGTGGCCATGGGCTCGGGCACCGATGTGGCGCTCGAATCGGCCGATGGCGCGCTTCTGCGCAACCGTGTGGGTGATGTCGCCGGCATGGTGCGGCTGGCGCGTGCGACGATGGCCAATATCCATCAGAATATCGCCATCGCGCTGGGGCTCAAGGCCGTGTTCCTGGTCACGACGGTGCTGGGCGTCACGGGGCTCTGGATCGCAATCCTTGCAGACACCGGCGCGACCGTTCTGGTGACGCTGAATGCGCTGAGGCTTCTGGGCTTCCGCATGGAGCGTTAGATCGTCCTGCGAGCGACCGGATGCTCAAGAGGCGGTCTGGAATATTGGTGGAGCAGCCGTCGGTTTCGACGTTTTTTCGCTCCCTTCAGAATCGGCAAAAGCCGGCCCTCGTGGCCGGCTTTTTTACGGGGTTGTATACGCATAATTATACGTGGAATTTAGCGTATAAGTTGTATTTCTTGTTTATCACTTATCGATGTTGATAACCGAGTATCCTTATGAAAAATATGGATTTTCCCGATATTGACTCCTCAAAGGTTGCATAGATATCCACATAATCCATTACAGGTTGTATATGTAATCTGAATCCGATATCGTTCAGAAGTTGTATCGAGCAGGGTACGTCGGAATTCCGGGGGTACTTATGTTTCAGCGGACATGTTTGTAGCGCCGCTTTGATCGGTTTTCCGGGCCATTCGGGTCCGGGCTGATGAGTTGGCGTCGCATCGGCAGCGCTTGGCGTGGCTGATGCAGAACGGTGCAGAGCGCATCGTGAAACTGCATTGCGCGGGTGAACCGTGTGATGCGGACGGACGGTTATTGCCGTCTTGCAGGAGCGTTGTGTGCCGCGTTCGCGGCAGCGTCTTTCGGGTCAGATTCCCACCTCTTATGAAGCGAGGCGTAGAGCATATGGGCATGCACAGACAGGATGGACTTTCATTTGCAACTTTGCGGGCTGCCGAGGCGGTCATCGACACGCGCAGCCTGACCGGCGCGGCGCAGAAGCTGGGCATCAGCCAGCCGGCAGTGAGTATGCATCTGGGGCGTCTTGAGAAGGCGATCGGCACGCCGCTGATCAAGAAACTCGGCAACCGGATCATCGTGAAGGAAGAGATTTCCCGGCTTATCCGCCAGATGCTCGATCTTGAGCGGCGGCTGCGCACGGTGGGCTATGAAAAGAATGTTTCCAAGCTGAAGGTCGGTATCTGCACCTACACCGCGCCGCTGCTGCTTGCCGGGCTCGGGCGGCTTGGCAAGATCAAGGAAAGCGTGAGTTGGCGCATCGCCGATTCCAGGCGGCTTGAAGAGATGTACGATCTGGGGCAGGTGGATGCCGTTTTCCGCGCGCTCTACCCGAATGAAATGGGGCCGGATCTGATCAGCGAATATGCGATGCGGTGGATGGGCTCGCGCGAGCTGGCCGAACAGACCAAGCGAAACAGCGGCTCCATACCGGTGGTGCTGACCAATCCGCAGTCGCCGCTCGGCATCGTCGCCCGCGAATGGCTTCGCCATCGCCGCGTTTCCTATGACGTGATCGGCGAGGTGGATGACATCACCAACGCGATGAAGCTGGTCGCCAACGGGGCTGCGGTCTCACCGCTGCCGGGTTTCGTTTTCGATGGCAATCCGGCGCTGCATGAAGACTGTGTCGAGGTCATTCCGGGCGGGCTCGAGATCCGCTACGGCATGTTCTTCGACGACAAGCGTTTCAACCTGCGGCTCGCAATGGACATTTTCGAGCTTCTGCAGGGTGAGTTGCATCGCATGACACCCCCGCCTTCTGCCTATCAGGGGCAGGGCCTGGCCCATCAATAGATAGCGCCCGCCAAATCGGCATGCCGCCGCGCAGGTCTCTGCGCGGCGCTGTTATGCCTAGGGCCAGGACCCATTAATATGACCGCAATGGCGTTCGATAGACCAAGAGATGCCAGGAGAAGCCCGCAGAGCGGGGTCTTCCCCCGGTCAAGGGATTTGACGCCGCAGGTCGCCGGTCTAACGAGCGTCCTTCGGATCGGCCTGATTTGCACGGGCTACTTTGTCGCAAGTCCTTGAAAGACGTGAAGTCTTCCTGCGGCCTTGCTTCGCGTATCCGCACAAATCAGGCCGACCATTGCGGCCATATTAATGGGGCCTGACCCTAGAAACTGTCGTCAAAATTTCACCCAGCCGCCGCTTTGCCGTCAGGTTCGGCGCGCAAGATTCCAAATTATGAGAAGACTGATTCAAAACGCCCGTTCGGACGCGCAGACTGATGCGCAAATCGATGCCCTCCTGTCTCCGCAGGATGAGGTGTCCATCGTGGATTCGCTTTTCACCATGTCAAAGGGGCATGGCCATGCCGGCGCGCGCGACGTGCTGGAGCGTGTGCTGGAGGCGCGGCTCGAAGCGCGCCTTGCACGCCGTATGCGCCAGACCATCGAGCAATCTCCAGGCAATGACGACAAACGTCCAAGGAGTGCCGCATGAACCGCTGTGTCATTCCGCTTGAGGGCGGCCGCCTATTGCAGGGCGAGAAAGTCTTCGATTTCGCGCGCGGCAGCCAGCAGGGTGGGCAGGATGGACTGCTCCATCTCGGTGCAGGTGTAGCGCGCCGACTGCGTGGAGACGTTGAGGGCGGCGGTGATGCGCCCCGCCCTGTTGCGTATCGGCACCGCAATCGAGCGCAGTCCGAGCTCCAGCTCCTGGTCGACGATGGCGTAACCGCGCGCGCCGGCCAGGGTCACCGTTTCGGCGAGTTCGGCCCGGTCCGTCACCGTTCGTTCGGTCTTGGCGCTGATCGACGCCTTCGCGAGAAAACCGGTGAGTTCGGACGCTTCCAGATCTGACAGAAGAACCCGGCCCATCGACGTGCAATAGGCCGGAAGCCGCGTGCCGACATTGAGCCTCACGGACACGATGCGCCGGCCGGCCACACGGGCCACATAGACGACATCCTCGCCCTCCAGAACGGCTGCGGAGCAGGATTCGCCAAGCGTTGCGGACACACGTCGCATGACGGGCTCTGCATAGCGCCAGAGCGCGGCGTCGCCCATCCATGTCCGGGCGAGCCCCAGCAGTTTCGCGGAAAGCAGGAAGCGCCGGTCCGTCTGGCGCGCATAGCCGCTCGCCACCAGTGTGAGGAGCAGCCGCCGCGCGCCTGCGCGTGTCAGCCCGGCCTCCGTCGCCACTTCCGTCAGCGTCATGCCGTCCGGCGCATTTGCCAGAATTTCCAGAACGCCCAGCCCCTTCTGCAGCGATCCCACGAGAACGCGCGAAGCCTGGGCTTCAGCTGTGGCAGGGGCATTTGACTCAGTTTCATTCTCCATCTACAAAGTATCGCATATAAAACTTTTGTTCGCAATACGAACTTACGAGGAGTGCCATGGCGCGTTTCGTTCCGCTGCCCCAGGCGGTTGCGGAGAACCTGAACAATGGCGACAGCGTCGCTTTTGAAGGCTTCACCCATCTCATCCCCACCGCCGCCGCCCATGAGGCGATCCGCCAGGGTTTCCGTGATCTCACGCTGATCCGCATGACCCCCGATGTGGTCTACGACCAGATGATCGGCATGGGCCTCGCCCGCAAGCTGGTCTTTTCCTATGCCGGCAATCCGGGAGTGGGGCTTCTGCGTCGCCTGCGCGATGCGGTGGAAAACGGTTTTCCGCACAAGATCGAGATCGAGGAACACTCCCACGCCGCCATGGCCAATGCCTATGAGGCGGGTGCGGCCGGGCTTCCCTGCGCGATTTTCCGTGGCTATCGCGGCGCGGAGCTCGCCCGTGTGAACCCGAACATCAAGTTCATCGAGTGCCCCTTCACGGGCGAGAGCCTGGCCGCCGTGCCGGCGCTGCGGCCCGATGTCGTCTTTATTCATGCGCAGAAGGCGGACCGGAAGGGCAATGTTCTGGTCGAGGGCATTGTCGGCATTCAGAAAGAGGCGGTGCTTGCAGCGAAACGCGCTGTCGTGACCGTCGAAGAAGTCGTCGACGATTTCTCCGACCTGCACCCCAATCTGACCATTCTGCCCCACTGGACGGTGACCGACATCGCCGTGGTGCCGGGTGGCGCGCACCCCTCCTACACGCATGGCTATTACGCGCGTGACAACGCCGAATATCTGAAATGGGACAAGATCGCCGCAGACCGCGACCTGTTCCGTGACTGGATGCAGAAGAATGTGCTTGATGCGACGCCCGAGGATTTCGCAGGCCGCGTTGAGAAGCTGAGGGACGCAGGATGAGCAAGCCCGAATTCACTCCCAATGAAATGATGACGATTGCGGCCTCACGCGCGCTGAAGAACGACGATGTGTGTTTCGTCGGCATCGGCGCGCCCTCGGCTGCGTGCAACATTGCGCGCCTGACGCATGCGCCCGACATCACGCTGATCTACGAATCCGGCACCATCGGCACCGCGCCGGACGTTCTGCCGCTCTCGATTGGCGATGGCGAGCTGTGCGACACCGCGCTGACCACGGTGCCGGTGCCGGAAATGTTCCGCTACTGGCTGCAGGGCGGGCGCATCACCATCGGCTTTCTGGGCGCGGCCCAGATCGACAAATATGGCAACATCAACACCACCGTCATCGGTGACTATGACAGCCCGAAGACGCGGCTTCCCGGCGGCGGCGGTGCTCCGGAAATCGCGACCTCCTCGCAGGAAGTCTACATCACGCTCGCCCAGTCGAAGCGGGGCATGGTGGAGAAGATCGACTTCTACACCTCCTTTGGACATGGCGATGGCGGCGACCACCGCCAGAAGCTCGGCATCGACACCAAGGGGCCGACGTTGCTCATCACCGATCTTGCGATCTGGAAGCCGGATCCGGTGACGAAGGAGTTCACCGTTGTGTCGCTGCATCCCGGCGTTACGCGCGATCAGGTGCAGGAAACCTGCGGCTGGACCGTGACGTTTGCTGACGGTGTCGAAGAGACGCCGCCGCCCACCGAACTCGAGCTTGCGACATTGCGCGACTTGAAAGCCCGCACCGAAGCGGCCCATAAGGGCGCATGATCTTTCCGTCGCGTGGCGCACGCGGCGGCCGGGCGCTGCCCGGCATTGATGGTTAGGAGACCTCACTCATGGCTGAAGCTTTCATCTGCGACTACATCCGCACGCCGATCGGCCGTTTCGGCGGCGCGCTTTCCTCCGTTCGCGCCGACGATCTGGCTGCCCTGCCGATCAAGGCGCTGATGGAGCGCAACCCGAAGGTCGACTGGGCGGCGCTGGACGATGTGTTCTATGGCTGCGCCAACCAGGCCGGTGAGGACAACCGCAACGTGGCGCGCATGGCCGTGCTTCTTGCGGGCCTGCCCATCGAGGTGCCGGGCTCCACGGTGAACCGCCTGTGCGGTTCGGGCATGGATGCGATCACCATTGCCGCGCGCGCCATCAAGGCGGGTGAGGCGGAGATCATGATCGCCGGCGGAGTGGAATCCATGAGCCGTGCGCCCTTCGTCATGCCGAAGGCCGAAACGGCCTTCTCGCGTCATGCGGAAATCTACGACACCACCATTGGCTGGCGCTTCGTCAACAAGCTGCTCAAGAAGCAGTATGGCGTCGATTCCATGCCGGAGACGGGTGAGAACGTGGCGGCTGATTTCTCTGTCAGCCGCGCCGATCAGGACGCCTTTGCCGTGCGCAGCCAGAACAAGGCTGTTGCCGCGCAGGAAAACGGGCGTCTCGCCAGGGAAATCATCCCTGTCACCATTCCCCAGCGCAAGGGCGATCCGGTGGTGGTCGACAGGGACGAGCATCCGCGTCCGGGCACCACGGTTGAAAAGCTCGGCAAGCTGCCGACGCCTTTCCGCGAGGGCGGCAGCGTGACCGCCGGCAACGCCTCCGGCGTCAATGACGGTGCGGCTGCGCTCATCATCGCTTCGGAAGCAGCGGCGAAGAAATACGGCCTGACGCCGATCGCCCGCATTCTCGGCGGCGCGACGGCGGGCGTTCCGCCGCGCATCATGGGCATCGGTCCGGCTCCGGCAACGCAGCGCCTTTGTGCGCGGCTTGGCCTGAAACCTTCGGATTTCGACGTCATCGAGCTCAACGAGGCGTTCGCCTCGCAGGGCATCGCCGTGCTGCGCGAACTGGGGCTTGCCGAGGATGCGCCGCAGGTGAACCCGAATGGCGGCGCAATCGCGCTTGGCCATCCGCTCGGCATGTCGGGCGCGCGCATTTCCGGCACCGCTGCGCTTGAGTTGCAGGCCGGCGGCGGCAAGCGCGCGCTCGCCACCATGTGCATCGGCGTTGGCCAGGGCATCGCACTGGCGATGGAACGCGTTTAATCACGATGGCGATGGGGCGGGGTAACCCGCCCTTGTGTTATTGGGCGCGCTCATTGCGGTGGGGGCCTTTATCCTCGCAGGGTGACAACATGAGCCCTCACAGCACAGTAGCGCCAACACAGCCCTCATCCTGAGCCTGTCGAAGGGCGAGGGCGGTTTGACGCGCTCAGGCGGTGACGTTGGCGCGTGCCTTCACCTCGCCCTTCGACAGGCTCAGGATGAGGTGAAAGCAGGGAGATGTGGGGCGCTTGCCTTGCCTTGCCTTGTCTCGCGTTGCGTTGCCCCGCCTTGCCTTGGGTAGCTTTGCAGCGCCTTGCAATGCCGTGAGGTGGCTGTTCGCCTCTCACATCACCAGCGCTTCCGCACCGTCTTGGTCTTCGAAGTGTTCATCCCATCGTCTCGCGCGTCGAGCTCGCCACACAGCCCTCATCCTGAGCCTGTCGAAGGGCGAGGGCGACATGACGGGCTCAGGCGGTGACGTTGGCGCGTTCCTCCACCCCGGCCATCCCCGTCAGTTCAGCGGAATGTCGTTCTCTGCCTTGCTGTCCTGATAGCGTTCGGAAAGGGCGGCATAGGCTGTGGCGAGCTTTGCGATCCGCGCTTTCACGGCTTCCACATCAGCCGCAGGCAGTGCGGTTGCCAGAGCGGGCAGGGCGTAGCTTTTCCAGAAGGCGTTTTCGGCATTGTAGCCGCCGGGCTCCAGCGTGAAGACTTCCTTGAGAATCTTCAGATCGTGCGGGATCGCGAAGGCGTCGCGCGAATCTTCGTGGCTGAACAGATAGTAGAAATTGTCGAAGCCGGTCCAGGTGATCGCCGAAAGACACAGCGAGCAGGGCTCGTGCGTGGACAGGAAAATGCAGTCTTTCGTGTCCGGGCGCGCATCCTTCGGCAGCTCGTAGAACCGCTTCAGCGTATGAACCTCACCATGCCAGAGCGGGTTTTCCAGCTCATTGTTGGTTTCGGCAAGCACCAGCGACAGGTCGCTTTTCTTCAGGATGGCCGCGCCGAAGAGCTTGTTGCCATGGGCGACGCCCGCGGCGGTTTTCGGCAGGATGTCCTGTTCGATAACGTCGAGCAGCCGGTTGATGAGGTGAAGGTCGGGAGCGGTCATGGGAGGGATGGCACTGTGATTTCATAGGGTTCCTGAAAGTGGAATTCTTCCAGATTGTTGCCGTCTCCGCCACGGTCGACCACCAGGAAATCCTGGGGTGCGGCAATGGGCGTCAAAACGCCATGCCAGGTGCCGCGCGCATAGTTCACGCCCTGTCCGGGATGCGTGATGAAGGCGCGGGGGTAGCCGGGCCGCCCGTCTTCATCCGGGCACACGATCACCAGAAAGGGGGCCGGTGAAAGCGGCATGAAGGCCTGGCTTCCAAGCGGGTGCCGCTCCACCATGGAAAGCCGCAGCGGCAGCGCATAGGGCGTGCCGCGAAAGATGTTGATCAGAACACGCGCGTTCTCACCCGCCGTTTCGACCGTCGCCAGATCGTGAAAGCGGCGGCACTTGTCGGCATTGATGAGGAAGCTTTCCGCGCCTTCGGTTTCGATCACGTCGCCGAAGGGCGCGAAGGCTGCGCGTGTCAGCTTCTCGGCTTCGATCCGCTTCATCGCGCGAAGCTGCCACCCAGCCGGGCGTGCCGGTTGACGTCCTTGTAGAGCAGGTAGCGGAAATTGCCCGGCCCGCCCGCATAGCAGGCCTGCGGACAGAAGGCGCGCAGCCACATGAAGTCGCCGGCTTCCACCTCCACCCAGTCCTGGTTGAGCCGGTAGACGGCCTTGCCTTCCAGCACATAGAGACCGTGCTCCATGACATGCGTTTCGGCGAAGGGGATCACCGCGCCGGGCTGCAGCGTGACGATGGTCACATGCATGTCGTGGCGCAGATCGGCCGGATCGACAAAGCGCGTCGTTGCCCATTTGCCATCCGTTCCCGGCATGGGAGAGGGCGCGACATCGGCCTCGTTCAGAAACAGCGGATCGGGCGTGTCGAGGCCGGCAACGGGCTCATAGGCCTTGCGGACCCAGTGGAAGCGCGCGGGCGCGTCGCCCCGATTGTGCGCGGTCCAGCCGCTCGATGGCGGCAGATAGGCGTAGCCGCCGGGCGTCATCTTGTGCGTCTCGCCTGCGATCTCGACGGTCAGCTCGCCCTCGACGATGAAAAGCACGCCTTCCGCGGTCTCATCAAGTTCGGCCCGGTCGCTGCCGCCGCCGGGCTCCACTTCCATGATGTATTGCGAAAAGGTCTCGGCAAAGCCGGAAAGGGGACGCGCAATGATCCAGCAGCGGGTTTTTTCCCAGAACGGCAGCAGGCTGGTGACGATGTCCTGCATGACGCCTTTCGGCATCAGTGCATAGGCGTCCGTCAGAACCGCGCGGTCGGTCAGGAGCTGGGTCTGCGGCGGATGCCCGCCATGCGGGGCGTAATAGGTGCGGGCGTTCATCTGGTCTCGTCCTGATTTCACACGGGGAGGATGTCGTTGAGCCGCAGCCGGGCGATCCGCTCCACCTGCCGGCAGGCGGTGGCGAATTCCTCGTCGCGGCTGTTCTCCAAGCGGGCTTCGAAGGCCTTCAGAATGCTGTCCCTGGTGTTGTCCTTGACGGCGATGATGAAGGGAAACCCGAATTTTTGCGTATAGGCGGTGTTGAGTTCGGTAAAGCGTGCGCGTTCGCTGTCGGTCAGCGCATCAAGCCCTGCCGAAGCCTGCTCTTTGCTCGATTCCTCGGTCAGCCTTTTGGCTGCCGCCAGCTTGCCCGCAAGGTCCGGATGGGCTTTCAGAACGCCAAGGCGTTCGTCTTCGCTGGCCGAACGGAAGGCGCGGGCGAGCGCATTGGCGAGGCCCCCGGCCGTGTCATGTGCGGGGCCGAGTTCCAGCTTTGCCGCGCGTTCGGCGATCCATGGCGAATGCTCATAGATGCTGCCGAACCGCTCGATGAATTCCGGTTCGCTCATGCGGCTCGGGCGCAGGGCGGGGGCTTCATAAGGGTGCTTTTCGCGCCAGTGCCGGGCGATCTCGCCGCGTGTCGCAAGCCACACATGGTCGTGGCTCTTCACATAGTCGATGAAGCGCTGGAGGGCTGCAGCGCGTCCCGGCCGGCCGATGAGACGGCAATGAAGACCGATGCTCATCATGGCCGGCCGCCCCGAGCCCCCCTCGGTATAGAGTGTGTCGAAAGCGTCCTTTAGATAGCTGAAGAACTGATCGCCGGAATTGAAGCCCTGCGCCGTGGCAAAGCGCATGTCGTTTGCATCAAGCGTGTAGGGGACGACCAGTTGCGCGCGCGTGCCGTGCCCGTGGCCGTCATGGTCGATCCAGTAGGGCAGGTCGTCGTCATAGGTGTCGGAAATCCAGTCGAACCCGCCTTCCTCGATGGCCAGTTTGACCGAATTGACCGAGGTGCGTCCGAGATACAGGCCGCGCGGGCGTTCGCCCACCACTTCGGTGTGCAGCCGGATGGCTTCCAGAAGGTCGGCGCGCTCGCTTTCTTCCGAATGGGCGCGGTAGTCGATCCATTTCAGGCCGTGCGACGCGATTTCCCAGCCGGCGTCCTGCATGGCGGCAAGCTGGTCGGGGCTTCGGGCAAGCGCTGAAGCGACGCCGAAAACGGTGACCGGCACGCCGGCTGCCGTGAACATGCGGTGGAGCCGCCAGAACCCGGCGCGCGAGCCGTACTCATAAATGGATTCCATGTTCCAGTGGCGCATGCCCTGCCAGGGCGCTGCGCCCACCACTTCCGACAGGAAGGCTTCGGAGGCCTCGTCGCCGTGCAGGATACAGTTTTCGCCGCCTTCCTCGTAATTGACGACGAACTGCACGGCTACGCGCGCGCCATCGGGCCAGTCGGCATTCGGCGGGTTCTGGCCGTAGCCGGTCATGTTTCTGAGGTAGCGGGTCATGCAAACTTTCCGATATTCTTTATTGGCAAGGATAATCGATGGAATGGGGTGTGAACTTTCCCGAAAAATTTGAAAGAGTTTAGTTGTCGATCCTTCGCCGGGGCTCTTATGCTCGCTGCGGATTTGTCCCACAATCAACCCTATATATAGGGCAAGTGGCTTTAGTGAATTTAAAGGGAGGCCGCATGAGCAATGCGGGTGAGGGCCGTCTGACGACCCATGTGCTGGACACGGCCAGCGGAAAACCGGCCGGAGGACTGGAGATTGCGCTCTATCGCCTGGAGGGGGAGGCGCGCACTCATGTGAAGACGGTCACGACCAACAGCGATGGCCGCTGCGATGCGCCGCTGCTTGCCGGCGATGCGTTTCGCACCGGCTTCTATGAACTGGTGTTTGAAGCCGGCGCCTATCTGCGTGCGCAGGGCGTTGATCTGCCGGCTCCGGCCTTTCTCGATCAGGTGCCGATCCGCTTCGGCATGGCTGAAAACACGCATTATCACGTGCCGCTTCTCATCTCGCCCTATGGCTATTCCACCTACAGGGGGAGCTGATGGGCGCGCGCGGTGAAATCCGTTTTCTTCTGAACGGCGCGCCGGTGGCGCTGGGCAATGTCCGCCCGGACGAAACCCTGCTTGACTATCTGCGCCTGCGGCAGCGCCTGACCGGCACCAAGGAAGGCTGCGCGGAAGGCGATTGCGGCGCGTGCACCGTGCTCGTCGGTCGGTTGCGCAATGGCGCGCTTTCCTATGAGAGCGTCAATGCCTGCATCCGCTTCCTGGGATCGCTGGATGCCTGTCACGTGGTGACGGTGGAGCATTTGAAGCGGGCCGATGGCAGCCTGCATCCGGTTCAGCAGGCGATGGTCGATTATCACGGCTCGCAATGCGGTTTCTGCACGCCGGGCTTCGTCATGTCGCTTTACGCGCTCTGGATGCGCGAGGCGCAGCCCTCCGACAGGGCCATCGAAAAGGCGTTGCAGGGCAATCTGTGCCGCTGCACCGGCTATGAACCCATCGTGCGGGCTGCGCGCGCGGTCTCCGACTATGGCAATGCCGCGTCTGATCCGCTGGCGCTGGAGCGCGCTGCGGTCATCGCCGCGCTGCAAGGCATGAAGGATGGCGCGCGGGTGGAGATCGGTTCCGGCCGCGAGCGTCTGCTCATCCCGGCGGATGTCGATGATTTTGCCGCGATCCTTGAAGCCGAGCCCGAGGCCACAATCGTCGCCGGTGCAACGGATGTGGGCTTATGGGTCACCAAGTTCATGCGCGACATCGCGCCGGTGGTCTTCATCGGCGGGCTCGACGGCCTGCAGGAAATCCGTGAGCAGGATGGCGTCATCAGCATTGGCGCGGGCGTGAGCTACACCGGGGCATTTGAACTTCTGGCGAAACGCATTCCCGCGCTGGGCGCACTGATCGACCGCATTGGCGGCGAGCAGGTGCGCAATATGGGCACGATTGGCGGCAACATCGCCAATGGCTCGCCCATCGGTGACACGCCGCCGCCACTGATCGCGCTTGGCGCAACGCTCACACTGCGCAGGGGCAGCGCGCGCCGCACCATTCCGCTGGAAGATTTCTTCATCGACTATGGCAAGCAGGATCGCGCGCCCGGCGAGTTCGTCGAGGCGGTGCATGTTCCGGTGCCCGATGCGGCCTCCCGTTTCTCGGTCTGGAAAATCTCCAAGCGTCGGGATGAAGACATCACGGCGGTTCTCGGCGCGTTCGATCTGCGGATCGCCGATGGCCGGGTCGAAGCCGCCCGCATCGCCTATGGCGGCATGGCCGCGACGCCGAAACGCGCAAAATCCGTCGAGGCGGCGCTGACCGGCAAGGCATGGACGCAGGAAACCGTCGAGGCAGCACTTTCGGCCTATGACGAGGACTTCCAGCCCATCTCCGACATGCGCGCATCCGCCGACTATCGCATGATGGCGGCGAAGAACCTGCTGCGCCGCTATTTCCTTGAAAGCACCGGCGCTGGCGCGGTGGACCTCTCCAGACATGAGGCGGCCTGACCATGACGCGGCATGAACCACGCACGCAGGGCAAGGCGAAGATCGATGGCGGCGTCGCCAGCGACGAGAAGCACGATTCCGCCCGCAAACATGTGAGCGGCGAGGCCATCTATATCGATGACATGGCCGAACCCGCCGGCACGCTGCATGCCTGTCTCGGTCTTTCCGAGGTGGCGCATGGCGCGATCACCGGCTTTGACCTTTCCGATGTGCGGGCAGCGCCCGGCGTTGTCGCCGTTCTGACGGCGAACGATGTGCCCGGCGACAACGATATGAGCCCGACCGGGCTGCATGACGAGCCCATTCTGGCAGACGGGCGTGTGCAGTTTTTCGGCCAGCCGGTTTTCGCCGTCATTGCCGAAACGCGCGAAGCGGCGCGGCGCGCCTGCCGTCTGGCGAAGATCGACTATGCGGAAGAACCCGCACTGATCGATGTCGCCGATGCCGCGGATGACGCGAAGCTCGTTACCGCACCGCTGAAGCTCGAGCGCGGTGACAGCGCTGCGGCGATTGCCGCTGCGCCGCACACGGTCCGCGGTCAGATGCGGGTTGGCGGGCAGGACCATTTCTATCTTGAAGGCCAGATCGCTTTCGCGCTTCCGGGCGAAGACGGCGATGTGACCGTGTTTTCCTCCACCCAGCACCCAAGCGAGGTGCAGCACATGGTGGCGCATGCGCTGGGCGTTCCCTCCCATGCCGTCACCATCGAGGTGCGGCGCATGGGTGGCGGCTTCGGCGGCAAGGAAACGCAGGCCAATCTGTTCGCCACCATTGCGGCCATTGCCGCCAAGAAGCTGAACCGGCCGGTCAAGCTGCGTCCCGACCGGGATGACGACATGACCGCGACCGGCAAGCGTCACGACTTCCTGATCGATTACACGGTCGGTTTCGATGATGAGGGCGGCATTCTCGGCGTCGATTTCACCTATGCCGCGCGCTGCGGCTATGCGGCGGATCTCTCCGGTCCGGTGACAGACCGGGCGCTGTTTCACTGCGACAACACCTATTTCTACCCGGCTGCGCGGGCCGTCTCGCGCCCGCTCTACACGAACACCGTTTCCAACACCGCGTTTCGCGGTTTCGGTGGGCCGCAGGGCATGATTGGCGCAGAGCGCATCATCGATGAGGTGGCCTTCGCGCTGGGCAGGGACCCGCTCGAAATCCGCAAGAAAAACCTCTACGGCACGGACGACCGCAACGTCACGCCCTATCACCAGACGGTGGAGGACAATGTTGCAGAACGGGTCATCGCCGAACTGGAGGAAAGTGCGGATTATGCCGCGCGTCGGCGTGAAATCGCGGCCTTCAACGCAAAAAGCCCGGTCATCAAGCGTGGTCTGGCGCTGACGCCGGTCAAGTTCGGCATCTCCTTCACGGCCACGCATTTCAATCAGGCCGGCGCGCTGGTGCATGTCTACACGGATGGCTCCGTGCATCTGAACCATGGCGGCACCGAAATGGGGCAGGGGCTGCACACCAAGGTGGCGCAGATCGTTGCCGAGGAATTCCAGATCGACATCGATCAGGTGAAGATCACCGCCACGACCACGGGCAAGGTGCCCAACACCTCCGCAACGGCGGCTTCCTCCGGCACGGATTTGAACGGCATGGCCGCGCAGGACGCGGCGCGCCAGATCAAGAACCGGCTGATCGCCTTCGCCGCCGAGGCGCATGACGTGCCGAAGGATCAGGTGGTGTTCCTCCCGGGCCGGGTGCGCATCGGCAACCGTGAAATCCCCTTCGCCGAGCTGATCGGCGAGGCCTATATGGCCCGCATCCAGCTTTCCGCAGCCGGTTTCTACAAGACGCCGAAGATCCACTGGGATCGCGACAAGGGGCAGGGGCGGCCGTTCTACTACTTCGCCTATGGCGCAGCCTGCGCCGAGGTCTCCGTGGACACGCTGACCGGCGAATACATGGTCGAGCGCGTTGATATTCTGCACGAGACGGGCCGTTCGCTGAACCGCGCCATCGACATTGGCCAGATCGAGGGCGGCTTCATTCAGGGCATGGGCTGGTTGACGACGGAAGAGCTGGTCTGGGATGGCAAGGGGCGGCTTCGGACGCATGCGCCTTCAACCTACAAGATCCCGCTCGCGTCCGACCGGCCAAAAGTGTTCAACGTGGCGCTTGCCGACTGGGCGGAAAACGCCGAGCCGACGGTGCACCGTTCCAAGGCCGTGGGCGAGCCGCCCTTCATGCTGGCCATGTGCGTGCTGCACGCGCTGTCCGATGCAGTGGCGAGCGTTGCCGGTCACACGGTCTGCCCGCGTCTCGATGCGCCGGCCACGCCGGAGCGTGTGCTGATGGCGGTGGAACGCATGAAGGCTGAAGGCGCGCGCTAGGGTCAGGACCCATTAATATGACCGCAATGGCGTTCGATAGACCAAGAGATGCCAGGAAAAGCCCCCAGAGCGGGGTTTCCCCCCGGTCAAGGGGTTTGACGCAGCAGGTCGCCGGTCTATCGAGCGTCCTTCGGATCAGCCTGATTTGCACGGGCTACTTTGTCGCAAAGCCTTGAAAGACATGAAGTCTTCCTGCAGCCTTGCTTCGCGTATCCGCACAAATCAGGCAGACCATTGTGGCCATATTAATGAGTCCTGACCCTAGCTTGCGCGCCTTCCTGCCGTTATCGTTCTGACATGCTTCTGCTTCTTCGCACTGGTCTCTGGTTCGCGTCTTCTCACCGTCATGCATGGGGGCGGCAATGAGCCATCCAGCTGAAACCCTTCAGACATTTCTGGATGCCGCGCCGTCCGCCGCTCTCGTCGAGGTGCGCGAGGCGAAAGGCTCCACCCCGCGCGAAGAGGGCGCGTGGATGCTGGTTTCGCCAGAAGCGATTTTTGGAACCATCGGCGGCGGTCAGCTTGAATTCATGGCGATTGCCAGGGCGCGCGAACTCATCTCGGACAATCTTGCAAACGGTGCTCTCGACATTCCGCTGGGACCGG
The DNA here is from genome assembly GCF_058725515.1 of Nitratireductor sp. WH36-1. Taxonomy (NCBI): domain Bacteria; kingdom Pseudomonadati; phylum Pseudomonadota; class Alphaproteobacteria; order Hyphomicrobiales; family Phyllobacteriaceae; genus Nitratireductor; species Nitratireductor sp. WH36-1. The sequence goes on from NZ_CM178970.1 coordinate 1,059,887, forward strand.
AAATCGGCCAGTGCTGCGGCGGCCGGGTGGCGCTCGACATTCGCCTTCTCGATGAGGCGGAGCGCAGGGCGCTGGTGAAGCGCGTCGGCGATGAGGCGAACGCCTTCCCGCAGGTGATCCTGTTTGGCGGCGGCCATGTCGGCCATGCGCTGGCGGCAGCGCTGACCCCGCTGCCCGTGCGGGTGCTGGTGGTCGAGACCCGTGAGGAAGCGCTGGAGGATTTTCCAAGCGATGTGGAGACGCGCCTTACGGCCCTGCCGGAAGATGCGGTGCGTTCAGCCCCCGCCGGGACGGCCTTCGTGGTCCTGACCCACGATCATGCGCTCGACTTTCTGCTGGTTGCCGAGGCGCTGGCGCGCAATGACGCAGCCTATGTCGGCATGATCGGCTCCAAAACCAAACGCGCGACCTTCCGCAGCTGGTATCTGAAGAATGGCGGAGATGAACGCCGTTTCGCGCAGCTGACCACCCCCATTGGCGGGAACGCCGTCCACGACAAGCGCCCCGCCGTCATCGCAGCCATGGCGGCTGCGGAGATACTGACGGCTTTGCAGTCGTGATGTTGACATTTGTGTGTACAAACTTACATACTTCATAAATGAAGATCGCGGGCTTTGACTGGGACACCGGAAACTGGCCGAAATGCGCAAAGCATGGTGTCTCGAAGGACGAGATCGAACATGCGCTTCTTCATGACCCGTTGATTGCGCCTGATCCAGCACACTCTGGGCCCGAAGATCGCTACATCGTCATCGGACGCAACCGGCAGGGCCGCCCCATGTTCATGGGCGTGACCTTTCGCATGGTTGACGGGAAGCGTCTTATTCGTCCGATCACAGCGCGCTATATGCATGCCAAGGAGGTGAAACGCTATGAAACGCAGCGTTCCCAAACTGAAAACTGATAAGGATGCGGAAGACTTCCTCGATCAGGATCTTTCCGATCTGGATTTTGGTGCATTCAAACCCGCCGGGTTCGAGTTCGAGAACAAGGCGGCAAGGGTGAATATGCGCATGCCGCAAAGCCAGTTGGATGCCGTGAAGGCTGAGGCGAAGAAGCGTGGTGTTCCCTATCAGCGGCTCATGCGCGAGCTTGTTCAGCGCGGTCTGGAAAGTCTGCGTGCAGGCTGACCATTATTGCTCTGACAGGGTCGCGCCAATCATGCGCTGGCAGCGGCCTGCCATGAAGTCCACCAGGAGCCGCACTTTGGGGTCCTGAAACTTCTTGTGCGGGTAGAGCGCGGCGAGCTTTACCGGCACTGGCGGGGTTTCGGGCAGGACCACCTGGAGCCGCCCGTCTCGCAAGAATGGTTCGATCTCGAAGCGGGGCTTGTTGACGATGCCGCGCCCGGCAAGCGCCCAGTCGGTGATCACGTCGCCATCGTCGGAATCGAACGGTCCCCCGACCTCGAACTTTCGCGCGCCCTCCGGCGTTTGCAGCATCCAGAAATGCTCGCGCGCGCCGGGAAAGCGCAACATCAGGCAGTCGTGCCGCTCATCGATCAGCGCTTCGGGCGTCTTCGGTTCGCCGCGCCGTTTCAGATAATCAGGGGCCGCCGCCAGAACACGCTCGCAATCCATGATGCCGCGCATGCGGAAAGAGGAATTCTCCAGAATGCCGAGCTTGAAGGCGACGTCGATGCCCTCGCGCATCATGTCGACCTCATGGTCGGAGAGCCGTAAGCGAACCTCGATTTCGGGATACTGGTCGCGGAATTCGGGAATGCCGCTGGCGATCAGACGCTTGCCGATGCCGAGCGGCGCGGTGACGCGGATCGTGCCGCGCGGCTGGCCGGAAAGATCTGCGACCGAGGCTTCGGCTTCCGCCACCGCTTCGAGAACCTTGCGCGCGCCCTCATAGAAGACGCGGCCCTGCTCGGTGGGGGTGAGCTGGCGCGTGGTGCGGTTGAAGAGCCGCACGCCAAGATGCTTTTCGAGCTCCTTCACCCGGTTCGAGGCAACGGCCGGAGAAAGCCGCATGTCGCGGCCTGCTGAAGACAGATTGCCGAGTTCCACGACGCGGACAAAAACGGCGATATTGTCGAGATAGGCCATGCGGTTCCCCCAAGATTCGCGCGCATTATTTTCCATATTTTTTTGAAAGTCATCGTGATCTTCCCCGCTTTCCGTTTATACCGGGTTCCGTCACCTTGGGCCGCCAGAGCAATTCCAGGAAAAGTGGTTACCGGTTTTCCGTCTGGAATTGCGCAGGAACAATGAATGAGCAATTCCAGGAAAAGTGGTCACCGGTTTTCCGCCCGAAGTTGGGCAAAAGGAAGCGCGCAGGAACAAGGCTGGCTATTGGGGCAGGGCTGACGGGAGTTGAGGGAACGGGCATGAACGATTACGCGGTTTTGTGGGACTGGCTGTCCTTTGGCGTGCGCTGGCTGCATGTGGTCACGGCCATCGCCTGGATTGGCTCATCCTTCTATTTCATCGCGCTGGATCTGGGGCTGGTGAAGCGGCCGGGTCTGCCCGAGGGCGTGCATGGCGAGGAATGGCAGGTCCATGGCGGCGGCTTCTACCATATCCAGAAATACATGGTCGCGCCGGCCTCCATGCCCGAGCACCTGACCTGGTTCAAATGGGAATCCTACTCCACCTGGCTGTCCGGCTTCGCGCTGCTCGCCATCGTCTATTATGCGGGCGCGGATCTTTATCTGGTCGACCGCAATGTGCTCGATGTGCCGGCCTGGGGCGGCATCCTGATCTCGCTTGCTTCCATCGGGCTTGGCTGGCTGCTCTACGACCTTCTGTGCAAATCGCCGCTCGGCAAGAACGACACGGCGCTGATGCTGGTGCTCTATGTGATCCTTGTGGTGATGGCGTGGGGCTATACGCAGCTCTTCACCGGTCGCGCGGCCTTCCTGCATCTGGGCGCGTTCACCGCGACGATCATGACGGCGAATGTCTTCCTGATCATCATCCCCAATCAGAAGATCGTGGTGGCCGATCTGAAGGCGGGGCGCACGCCCGACCCGAAACTTGGCCTGCAGGCGAAGCAGCGTTCACTGCACAACAATTACCTGACGCTGCCCGTCGTCTTCCTGATGCTGTCGAACCATTATCCGCTGGCCTTCGGCACCCAGTTCAACTGGATCATCGCATCGCTCATCTTCATCATCGGCGTGCTGATCCGGCACTATTTCAACACCGTGCACGCCCGCAAGGGCACCCCGCACTGGACCTGGGGGCTGGCCGGCGTTCTCTTCATCATCATCATGTGGCTCTCCACCGTGCCGCAGGTGCTGACGGGTGAGACGAAGCTTTCGGCGACGGGGCAGACCTTCGTCGCCTCGACCCATTTTCCGGCGGTGCGCGACACGGTGATGGGACGTTGCGCCATGTGCCACGCGGTGGTGCCGGGCTATGAGGGCATTCCCTACCCACCGAAGAATGTTGTGCTCGACACGGATGCGGCTATTGCCGAGCACGCGCGTGAAATCTATCTGCAGGCAGGCCGCAGCCACGCCATGCCGCCCGGCAATGTTTCGGGCATCACGGACGAGGAGCGGCAACTGATCGTTACCTGGTTCGAGGAGGCGCGCTAGCGCATGGCACAGAAACTCATCCGCGGGCGGCTCCTGTCGTTCAAAGCCGAACCGCGGAGCATCGACGACCACGACGCCTATCTTTTTGAAGAGGATGGCGCGGTTCTGGTCGAAGATGGCGTTATCCTTGCATCCGGCAGCTTTGCCGAGGTCGCAGCAGGCGCAGAAGCGGGGCACGCGGTGGTGGATCATCGCCCGCACCTCATCCTGCCGGGCTTCATCGACGCCCATGCGCATTTCCCGCAGATGCAGGTGATCGCGAGCTATGGCGCCGAGCTTCTGGACTGGCTGAACAACTACACTTTCCCCGAAGAAACCAGGTTCTCCGACATTCAGCACGGCCGGCACATCGCCCGTCTGTTCTTCGATGAGCTGCTGCGCAACGGCACGACCACGGTTGCCGCCTATTGCTCCGTTCACAAGGAAAGCGCGGAGGCGTTTTTCAGCGAGGCGCTGGCGCGCAACATGTGCGTTGTGGGCGGCAAGGTGATGATGGACCGCAACGCGCCGGCCGCACTCACCGATACGCCGCAATCCTCTTACGACGACACGAAGGCGCTGATCGGCGAATGGCACGGCAGGGGCCGGCTCAATTATGCCGTCACGCCGCGTTTCGCCATCACCTCCAGCCCCGGGCAGCTGGAGATGGCCGCAGCGCTGATGCGCGAATTCCCCGACCTCCACATGCAGACGCATCTCTCCGAAAATCACGACGAGATCGCGCTGACGTCGGAGCTTTATCCCGACGCGCCGGACTATACCGGCATCTACGAGCAGTACGGTCTGCTTGGCCCCAGGGCGCTGCTCGGCCATTGCATTCATCTTTCCGAGCGCGAGGCGGATGTGCTTTCGGACACGGGCTCGGTTGCCGTGTTCTGCCCCACCTCCAACCTCTTCCTCGGCTCCGGCCTGTTCGACTATCTGCGTTATCGCAAGCGTGAGAAGCCGCTGCGTCTGGCCTCGGCGACGGATGTGGGCGGCGGCACCAATTACTCCATGCTGCGCACCATGGATGAGGGCTACAAGGTCATCGCGCTCAATGGCGAAAAGCTGAACCCGCTTGCCTCCTTCTGGCAGATCACACGCGGCAATGCCGAGGCGCTTTCCCTGTCGGAGCGCGTGGGCACGCTGGAACCGGGCACCGACGCCGATATCGTGGTTCTGAACGCGCGCGCAACGCCGGTGATGGCGCTGCGCATGGAGCGCATCGAAACGCTGGCCGAGGAGCTTTTCCTGCTCCAGACGCTTGCCGACGACCGCGCCATCGTGGAAACCTATGTCGCAGGAGAGGCTGCCAAAAGCGCCTTGTAAATTCCGGGGGTAAATCCAGGGGGGCGCATGTGACCGGCAGCATCGATCCGAAGGCGTTTTTCACAAGACTGTTCGACGCTGCCGTCGCCGCCGCCGACCCGGCCAAAACCATTCGCGCATTCCTGCCGGAAAAGCCCCGGGGCCGCACAATCGTGGTCGGGGCCGGCAAGGGAGCGGCCCAGATGGCGGCGGCGCTGGAAGATGCCTGGGACGGACCTCTGGAAGGCGTGGTCGTCACCCGCTACGGCTATGGCGCGCCGACCCGCATGATAGAGGTTCTGGAGGCGGCGCACCCGGTGCCGGATGAGGCCGGCCTTTCCGGCGCAAAGCGTCTCATGGAGAGCGTGAGCGGGCTCGGCCCGCATGATCTGGTGATCGCGCTCGTCTGCGGCGGCGGATCGGCGCTGCTGCCCGCCCCCGCAGGTTCCCTGACGCTCGTCGATGAGATTGCCGTCAACGAGGCGCTTCTGGCGTCCGGCGCGCCGATCTCGGCCATGAACACGGTGCGCAAGCACATCTCCGCAATCAAGGGCGGCAGGCTGGCCGCCGCGGCCCATCCCGCGCGCGTCGTCTCGCTGATTGTTTCGGATATTCCCGGCGATGACCCGGCGCTTGTTTCATCCGGTCCGACCGTGCCCGACATGGCCAGCCGCGCGGACGCGCTTGCCGTGATCGAGACCTATGGCATGCAGCTGCCCGATGCGGTGATGCAGCATCTCGCATCACCGGCGGCAGACGCACCAAAGCCGGATGATCCGCGTTTTGCAGGTCATGAGGTCCATGTCATCGCCTCGGCCGCGCGTTCGCTGGAAGCGGCTTCCGCCGCCGCCGAAGCGCAGGGCGTGCCTGCCGTCATCCTGTCGGATGCGATTGAGGGTGAGGCGCGTGAGGTGGGCCGCGTTCATGCGGCGATTGCCCGTGAGGTGGCGTTGCGCGACCGGCTTTTCAGAAAGCCGGTCGTGCTGCTTTCGGGCGGCGAAACCACGGTGACGCTGCGCAGAAGCGGCGGGCGCGGCGGGCGCAACACCGAATTCCTTCTGGCGCTTGCGCTTGGCATCGAGGGTATTTCCGGCATCTCGGCTTTCGCCGCCGATACGGATGGTATCGACGGGTCTGAGGAGAATGCCGGCGCCTTTGCCGATCACGGCACCGTCGCGCGGCTGCGCTCTGCCGGCCACGACCCGAAGGCGCTGCTTGCCGCGCATGACGCCTGGGGCGCGTTTGATGCTCTGGGCGATCTGTTCGCGCCGGGGCCAACCGGCACGAATGTCAACGATCTGCGAGCGGTTCTGCTGCGCTGATCCTTAGGCGCTTCTGCGCGGGCGCTCTTCCGACTGATAAACGGACAGGACATGCCCGTCCGGATCTGCGAATTCGGCAGACCATCCGCCGGGAGCATGGCTGACGGGCGTCACAATGGTCGCGCCTTTCTCGGCAAGGCCTTCCACGACATTGTCGATGCCACCTTCTGAGAGGTCGAACACCACAATGGGCGTGTTTCCGGGGCGGGATTCCATCTTGAAGAAGATAAGCTCGATATTGTTCTCGGTGCTGGCCAGCAGCCAGTCGCCCGTCTCCTCGTCCCCTTCCATCCTCTGGACATTCAGCCCGGCCACGTCGCGGTAGAACGCTTCCGTGCGGTCGATGTCGTTGACGTAGTAGCAGATGGTGCCGATGCGGACGTTGGAAAGCATGTGTGTCTCCTGATGTTACAATGTTGGTTCTGCTTCTTGATTGCCGCAGGAGCCAGGTTTGTGAGCTTTGGGGTGAGAAAAACTTACCGCAAAGAGGTGTCCGTCCGGATCGTGGCTTGCAAGGAATGCAGAATTGCGACCGGTCAGCGGAAGAAGGTTCTGCCGGATCGTGCCGAAGGCGAGCGTGCCCGCCAGCAACTTTCCGGGAAGGGGAGCTGCATCGGGCGGGGCATCGCGCCAACGCTTGCGAAGGCCGGCAATGCGCTGACGCAGGCTCGCATCGGAAATGCGCAGAAGGTGCCGGATTTCACTGCGCGTATGACCGCCGAGCGCGAGGAGCGCAACAATTCTCTGGCCCCTTGGCAGGCCGGCGAGAAACGCGGTCGGAACATCCCCGTCTTCCGAAGGTTCAAGAAGGCTTGCGGCGCTCTCACGGGTTGACCGACGGGCGGCGGAGCGCCGTTTCGTCGCCGCCACGTTCCGCATGACGCCCTGAAGCCAGGCGCGGCTCTCCACGCATGGCCGGTTGCCGGCATTCAGCGCTGCAATCAGCGTTTCATGCAGCAGGTCTTCCGCTTCAATCTGGTGCGATGCGTGGCGATGCGCCGTTTTCAGAAGATGGCGATAGGTCGCGGGGGTGAGTTCAAGCCGGGCAGGCATCTCCTGCACTGTGCGCCTGCTATCCACCGCTCGCTCCCCCATGCTTCCAGTCAGGTGAGGAAGCTACAGGATGCAGTGCGCGCTGCAAGCAAAGACTGAGGCACAGGGCGTGAAATTCAACCCGCGATATCCACCACGCCGCTTTCACCGGTCTCGGAGCCAAAGGCAAGGCGGCGGCCATCATCGTCCCAGGCCATGGCGGTGATCGCACCCTTGCCCTGCCGGCGCAGAAGCACCTCCTTCTGGTCGGCAAAGCGCCCGGCGAGGATCATGCCGTCGGCATAGCCGATGGCGACGATTTCCTCGGTCGGATGGCAGCAAACCTGCGTCACCATCGTGTCGCCGCGTGTTCCCAGCTCAAGTGGCGCCTTGCCCATCGGGCCGTCCTTGGCCTGGAAGGGCCAGACAATGGCGGCCGGCGCGCCGGACGTGGCGAGCCATTTGCCCTTCGCGCTCCAGGAAAAGCTCTTCACCTTGCCCGGATAGCCGGCCATGCGCATATGCTTGCCATCCGCGAGTTTCCAGCCGTGCAGGGCGTTTTCCTGCATGGTGGTGACAAGGAACTTGCCGTCCGGGGAGAAGGTAATGCCGGTGTGCGCGCCCGCCCATTCCAGCTCTGTCGGCTTGCCGTCGGTGGCCGGAAAATGCAGCGTCGCGCCATTGTAGCGGGCAACCGCAAGCCGCATTCCTTTCGGCGCGAAGGCGATGCCTTCCACCGAGCGCGGGTGCTGGAATTCGCGCTGTTTTCCATCGGCAAAGCGCACATAGGCGTTGCGCCCGACCGCAAAGCCGACCGTGCCCTGCGGACCGGCTGCAACGCTGGTCACCCATTTGCGGCCGATCTCGGCCAGCGTTTCCACCGTGCCGTCAGTCGCGAGTGCTGCGACCCGTCCATCTTCGCCGCCGGTGATAAGGCGTGCATGATCGACGTCGGGGCAGGCGGCCAGCAGCCCGTCATGAACCTCTGCCCATTTGTGGCCATTGTCGAGACGATGCACCACGCCATCGGCCAGCGCGAAATGCGGAATGTCGTTCAGCCAGGCAGTGGCAATGCAATGGCTTTCGAGGTCGAGCGGGGCGACTGTGGGCATGTGGGCAGGTCCTGGGCGATGCCGGTCTATGGATTTTCGTGTGGCGCGGCGCGTGTGGCTCTGTCAGGCCTTATGCCTGACAGGCCTCGAACGTGCGCTGCAGACGCTCGGTGTCGAGGTCGCGACCAATGAAGACGAGCCGCGTCTCACGCTTTTCGTCGTCGCGCCAGGGGCGCTGGTGATCGCCCTCGATGATCATGTGTACGCCCTGCACCACGAACCGGTCCGGATCGTCCGGGAACGCGATGATGCCCTTGAGGCGCAGAATGCTCGGCCCGTCCATCTGGGTGGTCTTCTCGATCCACGGGAAGAACTTTTTCGGGTCCATCTCGCCACCGCGCAGCGACAGTGATTTCACGCCCGCATCGTGGATCGGCGAGGCAGCGCCATGGTCATGCGCATGATCGTGGTGCCCATGCCCATGGTCGTGATCATGCCCGTGGTCATGATGATGATGATCGTGGTCGCAGTCGGGGCCGCACACATGGTCCGGATCGTCGTGATCGAGGAAGTGCGGATCATTGTCGAGCACGCGCTTCAGATCGAATGCGCCACGGTCCAGAACCTCGGTCAGCGAAACGCCGGCGCGTTCGGCGCGGTGAATGCGGGCCATCGGGTTGATCGCGCGGATCGTTGCCTCGACCGCCGCCAGTTCTTCCGGCGTCACGAGATCGGTCTTGTTGACGATCACGACATCGGCGAACGCGATCTGGTCTTCGGCCTCGTTGGAATCCTTCAGGCGCAGCGGCAGGTGCTTGGCGTCGACCAGTGCGACCACCGCATCGAGGCGGGTCTTGGCGCGCACATCGTCATCCATGAAGAAGGTCTGCGCCACGGGGGCGGGATCGGCCAGGCCCGTGGTCTCCACCACGATGGCGTCGAACCGGCCCGGACGCCGGGTCAGCCCTTCGACCACGCGCACCAGGTCGCCGCGCACCGTGCAGCACACGCAGCCATTGTTCATCTCGTAGATTTCCTCGTCGGATTCCACGATCAGGTCGTTGTCGATGCCGATCTCGCCGAATTCGTTGACGATCACCGCATAACGCTTGCCGTGGTCTTCGGTGAGAATGCGGTTCAGAAGCGTCGTCTTGCCGGATCCGAGATAGCCGGTCAGCACCGTGACCGGGATCTGGTTCGGGGTCGTTTCGCTGGGCGTCTCGGTCTGCGCGTCGGACATGGTTTCTCGCATAACTTGAAAGGTTTCTCGACTATATAAGACGGCGTTTTGCCGATTGCACGGTCAGTCTTCGAAATGGGACAGATCGAACCGGTCGACATCGACAAGCAGCTCGACGAAGCCTGCGACTGCGTTGTCGATGATGCGTTCGCCCGCTTCTGCGCTGGAAGCCGCCGCGTTGCCTGTCACGCCCTCCGGCGAGAGGTCGCGCATCATCCAGCCGAAAGCGTGTGGCCCGTAGGCGCGCAGATGCCTGAAGTCACGCCGGAAACCGGCCTGCGCGGACTGGAAGTCGGCGGCCTTCTCCATGTCGACGAGATCGGGCCGCAGCGCCAGCATGACCGAAGTTTCGATGAAGCCGCCATGGATGCCCAGCGCGCGCTCCTCGTCGGAGACCAGATCCTGCGGATAGCCGAAGCGGGTCCAGCTCGTGGCGACCGCCAGCATGCCGAATCGAAGGCGCAATTCCGTCGCCACGATGGTCAAAAGCGGTGAGTTTCCGCCGTGAGCGTTCAAAAGGACCAGTTTTTTTGCGCCGGCTTTGTTCTGCGCCTCACCGATGCCGACCCAGCGCTCAACGGCTTCATCGAAAGAAAGGCTGCGCGTTTTCGGCGAGTCCGAGTGTTCGATAGAATAGCCTATCTTCTCAACCGGAAGACACGTGATGTCGAGATTTGCGGGGCAGGCGCTTTTTGCTTTTGAAGCAATGGCTTGGGCGATGATCCAGTCGGTTTCGGGCGGCAGGTGCGGGCCATGCTGCTCTGTTGCGCCCAGAGGCAAAATGGAAATCTTTTTGCCTTGAGCAGAGGGAACTTCTTGTGTGGTCATTGCTTAATACCGACTGCCTCAAGACGAGATAACGTTGTATGCTTAGCCAAAAGTAGACCATCCCCATTGGTATGAAACTGGTCAATCTTAGGTTGCATTGAGCTTCGTTACGGCTATTTTGACCGCAGGGGCGTTCTAACTCATTCTCGAGGATGTCTAAAGGGGACTAAATATATGGCCAAAGCTGTAAGGGGCGCGACGATAGGGTTGTTGCAGTCGGCCGCCAGGCTTTCACGTACCGCTCTGGCCGAGCGGCTTCTGGCACACGGCTTCTATGCCGGCCAGGACAAGATCATGTTAGCCTTATCCATTGAAAACGGGCAAGCGCCAAGTCAGCTTGCCGGACTGTTAGGCGTCAGGCCGCCAACCATTACGAAAACAATCAATCGACTTGCAAATCAGGGGTTTTTGGAAAAGCGATTATCGGACGAAGACGGACGACGTGCCCATATTTTTCTGACCGAACAGGGCGAGCAGGCCATCAAGGCAATCGAAAAATCGGTTCGCAAAACCGAGAAGCTCGCACTGAAGGGGTTCGATAAAAAAGATCAAAAGGCCCTCGCCACGCTCCTCTTGAAAATCGAAGCCAATCTGAATGGCGAAAGCCACGACATGATTGACGAGGACGAAGATGCGGAGGTCGATGCGTAGTTAGGATCTTCGGCGTTTCCAGCGACGCCCGAGGATCGGCTTGATCAAGCTTTCTACGCAGAATGCGTAACTAGATTGACCTTTTCCCCAGCCATGGCATAAGCAACCTTAAACAGTTTAAGGTGGCTTAATCTGTCACGACCTGATTTTGGGTTGGATACGACGCATCTGTCGTTGTCCGACACCAGATGCGGGTTGGTATTGCGGGTAGGGGAGAGGTCGACTGGCGCAGAAGATCAAGCTTTCAACAATCGCCGAAGCGCTTGGTGTTTCAACGGCGACCGTGTCTCTCGCGCTTCGCGACAGCCCGCTGGTGGCAGATGCCACGCGCCAGCGCATCAAGGAGCATGCGCGGGAGATCGGTTACATCTACAACAGGCGCGCAGCCAGCCTGCGCACCTCGCGATCCGGCATTATCGGGGTTGTGGTGCACGACATCATGAACCCGTTCTTTGCCGAGATTCTCCGCTCCATCGAAAGCGAGCTGGACCGGTCGCGCCAGACCTTTCTGCTGTCGAACCATTACGACCAGCTTGAGAAACAGCGCACCTTCATCGACACGCTTCTGCAGCTTGGCGCAGACGGGGTGATCATGTCGCCGGCCATTGGCACGCCGCCGCAGGACATTCGTCTTGTGGAGGAGAACGGCCTGCCGACGGTGCTCATTGCACGTTCGGTAGAGGGCGCGCGGGTGCCCGTGTTCCGGGGCGACGACGCCTATGGCACGGGGCTGGCCACCAATCATCTGATCTCGCTCGGTCACACGCGCATCGCCATGATCGGTGGCACGGATCAGACCTCTACGGGTCGCGACCGTTATCAGGGCTATGTCGACGCCATGCAGAAGGCGGGGCTGGAGATCAAGCCGCAATGGCGTTTCCCGGGGCCGCGCACCAAGCAGGCGGGCTTCGAGATCGCCGGGGCGTTCCTTGCCCTCAAGGACAAGCCGACGGCCGCCGTCTGCTGGAACGACCTCGTTGCCATTGGCCTGATGAACGGCATTGCGCGCGCCGGTCTCGTGCCGGGCGTGGATGTCTCCGTCACCGGCTATGACGATCTGGAGGAGGCGGCCATCGCCACGCCGGCGCTGACGACGGTCTGGAACGGTCAGCGTGAAGTTGGCCGCCGCGCTGCGCGGGTTCTTCTGGATCGGCTGAACGGCGCCGATGTGAACCTTGCTCAGGAGCTGATCAAGCCGGAGCTGCACATACGCCAGTCGACGGGGAAACCGGTCGAGCGCTGACCGGTTTCGTCCTGGCCTTTACTGTTGATCTTATTGGGAGAGTGGATTTGTCGGAAACGCAGGGGACCGCCATTCTGGTGCCGGGGCGATTGCACCCGCACGCGCTGGAACGCATTGATGCAGAATTTGAACTCCTGACGCTGGAGCAGGCCGACGCCACTCTGGTCACGGAAGAGATGGCCGCGAAAGTGCGTGGCATTGCTTCAATGACGGTGGTGGACGCCGCCTTTATCGATGCGCTGCCCAATCTTGAGATCATCGCGAATTTCGGCGTGGGTTATGATGCGGTCGATGCCGCGCATGCCGCCCGCAAGGGTGTGATGGTGACCAACACGCCCGACGTGCTGACTGACGAAGTTGCCGACACGGCCGTCGGGCTCCTTCTCAACACGGTGCGCGAGCTGCCGCGCGCCGAAGCATGGCTGCGCGAGGGCCGCTGGGTGCGCGAGGGCGCTTACCCATTCTCGCGCGGGTCGCTTCGCGGGCGCACGGTCGGCATTTTCGGCATGGGCCGCATCGGCCGCGCCATTGCACAGCGTCTTGCAGCCTTTGGCCTGCCGATTGCCTATCACAACCGCCGAGCGGTCGATGATGTGCCCTATGCCTATCACGACACGCTTCTGGGGCTCGCTTCTGCCGTCGATACGCTGATCTGCGTCGCGCCCGGCGGCGAGGAAACCAGCAAGGCCATCAATGAAGCGGTGTTGAAGGCGCTGGGCTCCAATGGTGTTTTCGTGAATATCGGTCGCGGCAGCACGGTTGATGAGGCAGCTCTCATCAGGGCGCTTGAGGATGGCACGATCTTCGCTGCCGGGCTTGATGTGTTTGAGGATGAGCCAAACGTGCCCGAGGCGCTGCTTGCCGTGGAGAACGCATCCCTGCTGCCGCATGTCGGCTCTGCCTCGGTGGCCACGCGGCAGGGAATGGCCGATCTGGTGGCGGATAATCTCGTCTCCTGGTTCGTCAAAGGGCAGCCGATTACGCCGGTGCCGGAAACGGCTTCCGTCACGCGCTGAAAGGCGCTTCGTTAGCGATTTGTTAACCAGGAAAGCGGAACTTCCGATTCTACTTTGAGTTGGGGGTTCCGCCTATATGAAACTGTTTGTGTCGGGTGCATTGCTGGCCACGCTTTTGGCCTCGGGCGGCTATTTCTCAGATGCGGTTTCGGCCAGGGATGGCTCCGAAACCCCGCTGACGCAGGAAGCGCTTGCAGGAACGAACGCCTCCGAATTCACCCTGATGCGCATCGGTTTTGAAGATGTGTGCAAGGTGCGCCGCGCGGACACATCCGGCGAGGCGCAACTGACCCTCGACAGCGCCTGCGCGCAGCTTGTGCCCGCCCTTGCCGGTGCGCGGGTCTGGCAGGAACGCGCCGATGGCACGGTCGCGTTCCTCTCTGCTTCCGGGGAAACGCTGGTCGAGTTCTTCCCCGGCGACGGGGTGACATACGAGTCCCTGCGACCCAGCTCGCCCCTTCTCAGCCTCTACCGCGAAGACTGAGCCTATTCCGCCGCAATCCGCGCGCTGATGCGGGCGGTCGCGTGCCGGTGAACGGCCTCGCCGAAAGCCTTGAAGATTCGTGCCGACGCATTGTCATTGTGCGCCCAGTATTCGGGGTGCCATTGCACGCCGAGCGCAAATCCCGGCGCATCCTTCACCGAAACGGCTTCAACGGTTCCGTCATCGGCCATGGCTTCCACCTGAAGGCGCGGCGCGACAGTCGATGCCGCCTGCCGGTGCACCGAGTTCACCGCGATCTCTGACGTATCGAACAGTCCCGCCAGGCACCCGCCCGGCGTGATCTTCACCGACTGGCGGATGGCGAAACGCGCATCGAAGGCGGCTTCCTCGTCGCCGCGATGGTCGAACGCGCCGTCGCGCTCGTGGACCTCCATGGCCAGCGTTCCGCCAAGCGCCACGTTGAGCTCCTGAATGCCGCGGCAGATCGCCAGAAGCGGCACACCCTTTTCGATGGCCCGGCGAATGAGCGGCAGTGTCGTCGCATCGCGCGCATGGTCGTAGGGGCCGTTCTCGTCCGTGGCGTCTCCGCCATAGAGCGCCGGATAGACGTTGGATGCCGATCCCGTCACCAGAACGCCGTTGACCGTCTCGAGCAGGCTGTCGAGGTCGTATTTGTCGCCGAGCGAGGGCACGAGAACCGGCAGCACGCCGGCGGTCGAGATCGCCGCGTCAAGATAGGGCTGCGGCGTTGCGTGCCAGGTGTATTTCTCAAGATCCTTTGCGTCCGTCGTGACGGCGATGAGGGGCGTGGGCATTTGAATTTCCGTAGGTTGGCGGCTGTGTGTGTTGAAGCCGAATGTAGAGATTGCCGAAGCGTTTCCAAAGGGGCGTTTGAGCCTTTTCTTGGGTCTTCGACATTGGTCGTAAACGGGGGGCTCGGCGCTGGACTTAAAAACCCCTGCGTGCATTGATGCGCAAGGCTTTCGGCGCTCAAGAAAAGCAAACATATGGTGCGACGAAACCATAAACGGGTCGAAGTGCATGCGTGCTTCGGCAGACGGTTCCAGAATGGGAGGAAAACATATGGACCGCAGAACCTTCATCAAGAAGGCGGGCATGGCCGGCACGGGTGTCGCTGCCGCTTCAGCCCTGGCAACGCCGGCAATCGCCCAGTCAATGCCAAAGATCACCTGGCGCTGCACCTCGTCTTTTCCCAAGGCGCTCGACACGATTTACGGCGCAGCCGAGACCATGGCCGATTTCGTGAAAGGCGCGACGGACGGGAATTTCGAAATTCAGGTCTTTGCCGCCGGCGAGATCGTGCCCGGTCTGCAGGCAGCCGATGCAGCCGCCACCGGAACGGTCGAGATGGCGCACACGGCCTCCTATTATTACTGGGGCAAGGACCCGACATACGCGCTCGGCACCGCCATCCCTTTCGGCCTCAATTACCGTCAGCAGAATGCCTGGTTCTATTATGGCGACGGCAACACGCTGATGAACGAGTTCTACAATGAGCAGGGTCTCCATGCCCTGCCATGCGGCAACACCGGCGCACAGATGGGCGGCTGGTTCCGCAAGGAGATCAACACGGTCGAGGACCTCAAGGGCCTCAAGATGCGCATTGGCGGCATGGGCGGCAAGATCATCGAGAAACTCGGTGTCGTTCCCCAGCAGATCGCCGGCGGCGACATCTATCCGGCGCTGGAAAAGGGCACGATCGACGCGACGGAGTGGGTCGGCCCCTATGACGATCAGAAGCTCGGCTTCAACAAGGTCGCCCAGTATTATTACTATCCCGGCTGGTGGGAAGGCGGTCCGGTTCTCCACGCCATGTTCAACAAGCAGAAGTGGGACGAACTGCCGGACGCCTACAAGACCGTTGTCGATGCGGCCTGTCGCGCCGCCAATGCCGACATGATGGCGCGCTACGATTACAAGAACCCGGCAGCCCTGCGTCAGCTGGTGGCGGATGGCGCGCAGCTGCGGCCGTTCAGCCAGGAAATCCTGGAAGCCTGCTACAACGCCGCGATGGACACCTATGGCGAGATCAACGGCTCGAACGCGACCTTCAAGAAGATCTACGACAATCAGCAGGCCTTCAAGAAGGACGCCTATCTGTGGGCGCAGCTTTCCGAGTACACGTTCGATACCTTCATGATGATCCAGCAGCGGGCCGGCAAGCTCTAGCCTTCTGATTGGATGCAGATAGTGAAAACCCCGGAGCGGTCGCTCCGGGGTTTTCTTTTGGCTGTCGGTTCGGTCAGTCGAAGCTTGGCGGCTGGCTGAGATCCGGGGTCGCCGGCTTCTGCTCCTGCTCCTGCGGCGCGGCTTCCGGCGCACCGGCGGGTGCGCCGATCGGGGGCAGGCCGCCAAGGCCCGGCAATTGCAGCCCGTTGTTCTGCGCGCCGCCATCGCTGCCGCCGGACTGGCCGGGTGGCGCGCCGAAGGGCGAACTGCCGAGCCCGCCGGGCAGCCCAAATCCGGGTCCGCCATCATTGCCGCTGCCGAAGGAGGGAATGTTGATCTCCACCTCGCTGGGATTGACCGTGCTTTCCTTCTTGTAGTGGGTCACGAGGCCGGGGAAGCTGATCACAAGGATGATCATCAGGAACTGGATGATGATGAACGGGATCGCCCCCTTGTAGATCTCCGTCGTCTTCACCGCCGGCAATATCCGCCCGGACACCTCGTCCTTCCACTCCTTCATCGGCGCAATGGAGCGCAGATAGAAGAGCGAGAAGCCGAAGGGCGGTGTCAGGAACGATGTCTGCAGATTGATGCCGAGGATGACGCCGAACCAGATCAGGTCGATGCCCAGCGTTTCCGCTGCCGGCACCAGAAGCGGCACCATGATGAAGGCGATCTCGAAGAAGTCGAGGAAGCAGCCGAGAATGAACACGATCACCGTGACGGTGAGCAGGAAGCCGATCTCGCCGCCAGGCAGCGCCAGTAGAAGCTCCTCGATCCAGACATTGCCGTTGATGCCGTAGAAGGTCAGGCCGAAGACGCGCGCGCCGATCAGGATGAACATGACGAATGCCGAGAGCTTCGTCGTTGCGTCGAGAGCCTGTTTGAGAACGGTGAAGGTGAGCCTTCTTTTGACGATGGCGAGGAGCAGCGCTCCGGCGGCCCCCATCGCGCCGCCCTCGGTCGGCGTGGCGATGCCCAGGAAGATGGTGCCGAGCACGAGGAAGATCAGCGCCAGCGGCGGGATCAGCACGATCACCACCTGTTCGGCCAGCCGCGAGAGGATGTTCAGTTTGAGATAGCGATTGGCGAGGCTGAACAGCAGCGCGAAGATCGTCGCCGTGGTGGCCGCCCAGACAAGCCGCACCTCGCCGCGCATTTCGGCGAAGACGGTGTGATAGGTGGCGAAATAAATCGCCACGGATGCGGCGATCAGAAGGATGAGAGACATGACGCCGCCGCCGAGCTTGCGGGTCTCCGGCGGCAGTGCGGGCGCCCATTCCGGCTTGAAGATGGTGACCGCGAAAACCAGCAGGCAATAGGCCGCGATGATGACCAGTGCCGGCAGTAACGCGCCCACATACATGTCGCCGACCGAACGGCCGAGCTGATCGGCCATGACGATCAGCACCAGCGACGGCGGCACGATCTGCGCCAGCGTTCCGGAGGCCGCAATGGTGCCGGTCGCAAAGCCGCGATTGTAATTGTAGCGCATCATGATCGGCAGCGAGATCAGCCCCATCGCGATCACCGATGCGGCGACCACGCCGGTCGTCGCCGCCAGAAGCGCGCCGACCAGAACCGCCGCATAGGCAAGCCCGCCGCGCACCGGCCCGAAGAGCTGGCCGATCGTGTCGAGCAGGTCTTCGGCCATGCGCGAACGTTCGAGGATCAGTCCCATGAAGGTGAAGAACGGGATCGCCAGCAGCGTGTCATTGTACATGATCCCGTAAATGCGCTCGGGATGCGATTGCAGGAGCGGCCAGAAGAGGCGGATCTCGCTCGAAATGTGCGAGAGTTCGACACCGATGACGAAGAACAGCAGACCGCCCGCGGCCAGCGTGAACGCGACCGGGTAGCCGATCAGCAGCATCGCCATGACGGTCACGAACATGATGGGCGCGAGGTTGTGGGCGATAAAATCAATCATCGCGCTTTTCCTCCATCTCGATGGCGGCTTCCGCTGCCGGGTGGAGTTCATGCTGCGGATTTGGCTCGTCGATCATGCCGCTCAGAACCGCACAGCGCTTGATGATTTCGGAAACCGCCTGCGCGGTCAGAAGCACGAAGCCGGCGAGCACCATGAATTTCGCCGGCCAGATGATCAGTCCGCTCGCATTGGCCGAAATCTCGCCCGACACGAAGGAGCGCTGAAACCATGGCCAGCTCAGCCAGACGATCAGCGTGACGAAGGGCAGCAGAAAGAAGATGTGGCAGAACAGGTCTATCCAGTCGCGCGTGCGCTTGGAAAACAGGCTCGAAATGATATCGATGCGGATGTGTTCATTGCGCTGCAGCGTGTAGGCGGACGCCAGCAGGAACACGGTTCCGTAGAGATACCACTGAAGTTCCAGAAGACTGTTGGAGGCGCGGGGGATCGGCAGATAGGCGGGCAGCCCGTCGCCGAGAAAGCGCACGATGGCGTTGTAGGCGGAGACCAGCACCGCGAACAGGATGAGCCAGGAAACCTGTTTCCCGATGAAACGATTAATAGCGTCTATGAGGCGCGAAAGGCCAAGGAGCCCCGCCATGCTTTCCTCCCAGCAATGTGTTCCCCCCGGATCGTTTTTTTATGATCCTCGGGTGTTTGCTTTGTGTTGCATATGCAGCGTGGCTTCAAGTGAGCCAAAAGTCGACATTGCGCGGGCCGCCCTGGGTGTGCGTGGACGTTTTCCTGTTGAAAATGAGGGGTAAGGGGGCGTTTTGAGGCGTTTGGGGAAGATTCACCCGGGTTCGAAAAGGGGTATTTTCTTTGAAAGCCGGCTTTCTCTGCGGTTTTTCGCTGGCTAGAGGCACTCACAAAATTTCATCGGGCCAGATTCCGTTCGCGCTAGACACCCACGCGGCTGCGTGTATTGATAACAGTTCGGAACGGGATGATTGTGTTTGCACGCGTCACTGTTCAGTAGAAGAGGCCGTTTAACGGCCATTTTTTTCGCTTTTTGAATACTTGGGAGGTATTTCATGGATCGTCGTTCATTTCTCCGGAAGGCCAGCCTTGCCGGCGCCGGCGCAGGCGCTGCAGCACTGGCCACGCCGGCGATTGCGCAGGGCAACCAGACCTGGCGCATGGTTACGACCTGGCCGAAGAATTTTCCGGGACTGGGTGTTGGCGCGCAGCGTCTCGCCGACCGCATTACCGCCGCATCCGACGGTCGCCTGACCGTACAGGTTTACTCCGCCGGTGAACTCGTGCCGCCGCTTCAGTCGCTCGACGCCGTCATTGACGGTTCGGCCGAGATGAGCCACGGCGCGGCCTATTACTGGCAGAACAAGAGCCCCGCGCTCTCCTTCTTCACCGGCGTTCCCTATGGCATGACCTCGCGCGAGATGGCTGCCTGGGTGCGTTACATGGGCGGTCAGGAAATCTGGGATGAGATTTACGATCAGTTCGGCGTTCAGGGCTTCCTGTCGGGCGACACCGGCACGCAGGCCGGTGGCTGGTTCCGCGATGAGCTTACGGGTCTTGATTCCGTAAAGGGTCTGCGCTTCCGCACCCCCGGCCTCGGTGGCCGCGTGTGGGAGAAGCTTGGCGCAACGGTCACCAACATGGCCGCCGGCGAAATCTTCCAGGCGCTGCAGTCCGGCACGCTGGACGCCGCCGAGTTCGTCGGTCCCTACAACGATCTGGCGCTGGGCTTCTATCAGGTTGCCAAGAACTACTACTTCCCGAGCTTCGTGGAGCCGGGTCTGGCAACCGAGCTGGTGGTCAACAAGGCGAAGTATCAGGAGCTGCCGGCTGATCTGCAGGCAATCGTCCGTGACGTCTGCCAGGCCGAGTACGACCAGGTGGCTTCGGACTTCTATGCCAATGATCCGCGCGCGCTGAAGACGCTTGTCGAAGAGCATGGCGTGAATGTGCGTCAGTTCCCCGACGATATCGTCGAGGCCGGTGCGGTGGCTGCTGCCGAGATCATGGGCGAGCTGCGCGATTCCGGTGATGCGCTCACCAAGAAGACGACCGAGAGCTTCATCGAGTCGCTCAACATCCTGCGCACCCGCACCGAAGGCACGGATGGTCCCTTCATCGAGGCGCGCAAGAAGTACTTCTCGATCTGACCGGTTTCGGCTGAAATGAAAAAAGCCCGGGCATTGGCCCGGGCTTTTTTTGTTGCCGTCAGACTGTCGCCTCTCGAGCGGCAGTCCTTGCATGCGGCAGCCGGAGGAGATCACCCGGCTGCCGGACGCCTTAATTGTAGATCGCCCTTGGCAGCCATGTCGCGATCTCCGGGAACATGAACATAATCGCGATTGCGAGCACCTGCAGTCCCACGAAGGGCAGCACGCCCTTGTAGATCATTGATGTCTTCACATTGGGCGGTGCGACGCCGCGCAGATAGAACAGCGCAAAGCCGAAGGGCGGTGTCAGGAAGCTCGTCTGCAGGTTCACGCCCACCAGAACGCCGAGCCACACCGGGTCCACGTCGAGAGCCAGCAGGATCGGTGCGGTGATCGGGATCACGATGAAGATGATCTCGAACGTATCCAGGATGAAGCCCAGAAGGAACATGATCAGCATCACCACGGCCACGGCCGCCAGCGTGCCGCCCGGCAGGTTGGCGAGGAACTCGTGCACCAAATTGTCGCCGCCCATCAGGCGGAAGACGATGGAGAACACGGACGCGCCGAACAGGATGATGAACACCATGCAGGTGATGGAGGCCGTGGCGATGGCCGTCTCGCGCAGAACCGCGAAGGAAAGCCGCCAGCGGAGCCCCGCCAGCACCATTGCGCCCACCGCGCCCACGGAAGCGGCCTCTGTCGGCGTTGCGATGCCGCCCAGAATGGAGCCCAGAACGGCCATGATCAGAAGCAGCGGCGGCACCAGCGCCACCGCGACTTCGCCAAGCAGCTCTTTCTTCTCTTCAGGCGGCACCGGCGTTGCCGGGCAGGAGGCGGGATCGAAGATGGCCTTGAAGATCGTCCAGCCGAGATAGAGCGCCACCAGCATGACGCCGGGCAGAAGCGCGCCGGCGAACAGATCGCCGACGGAGACGGGCACCGGGGCGAAATTGCCCTTGGCCATCTGCACCTGCGCGTTGATGCCCGAAAGCATGTCGCCCATGAAGATGAGAACGGTGGATGGCGGGATGATCTGGCCGAGCGTGCCCGACGCGCAGATGACGCCGGTTGCCAGCTTCGGATCGTAATTCGCGCGCAGCATGGCCGGCAGCGAAATCAGGCCCATCGTGACGACCGTTGCGCCCACCACGCCGGTGGAAGCGGCAAGAAGCGCGCCGACAATGATGACCGACATGCCAAGGCCGCCGCGCAGATTGCCGAACAGCTTGCCCATCGTAAGCAGCAATTGCTCGGCGATCTTGGAGCGTTCGAGCATCACGCCCATGAAGATGAAGAGCGGCACGGCCACCAGCACTTCATTGGTCATGTAGCCGATATAGCGGTTGGCCAGACTGCCGAAATTGGACGGGTCGAACACGCCGAACCACATGCCAACAAGGCCGAACATGAGCGATACGCCGGCCAGCGTGAAAGCCACCGGGAAGCCCAGGAGCAGAAAGCCGATAATGCCGAAGAACATGAGCCCCGAAAGGAGCTCGCCAATAAGAACCGGATCCATCAGACGCTTGCCTCCGGCTGCTCTTCTTCATCGTTGGTGTAACGGAGTTTCGGGGGCAGGAGGTCTTCTGCGTCATTGAGGACGAGAATGGACCGCAGCGCCATGGCGATGCCCTGCAACGCCAAAAGCACCGCGAAAGCAAGGATGAACCCCTTGAGTATGAAAAGCCCCGGCATGCCGCCCACATTGGCGGACGCTTCGCCCAGCCGCCATGACCGGCTGACAAAGCTCCAGCCGTAATAGACGACGATCCAGCAGAAAGGCAGCAGGAACAGGAACACGCCGATCAGGTCGACCACGGCTTTCCGCCTTGTGCTGGCGGGCCGGTAGAAGATGTCGACGCGGACATGGTCGTTTCTCAACAGCGCAAAGCCGGCCACCGCCGTGAACATTGCGCCGTTCAGCCAGATGTAGAGATCCTGCATCCACACGAAACTGACGGAGAAGACATAACGCTGCACCACGACGGTGAAGCAGACCAGAACGATGGCCAGCGAAAGCCAGGAAAAGACGTTTCCGATAAAGGCGTTCAATCCGCTTATGGCGCGGACGAGAGAAGCGATTGCGCGCACGGGGTCACAAACCTCCGCCGTTTGCGCGCACGGCGAGTTGCGCGGTGTGATCTGCCATATGGGCCCTCTTGCATTTCCCCTTTGGTTGGGCGGCAGTTGTTCCCTGTCCTGCCCTTCCTGCCCGTAAAACGGGTATCGAGTGATTAGCAGCTTTGTTGCGGCTGCAAAAGTAATGGCGCAAGAAAAGTCGCCTTTTTGCGCTGCCCACCTAAATTAATGGATGTGGCTGTTGCACTCGCCGCACGGAACGGGAGAAGTGTAAGTGCGGTGCCGTTAGATTCGTTCGCCGCACGCGTTGCAGGGCTAATAAAATGTCCTTTCAAATCGCTGCTTTGCTGCGGTGTTGCGCATTGTGGCCCGAGCGGCAAATTCGTTTGACGGGATGCCGGCCGAATACAAAACTACCCTTGCGGAAACGTTTCCAACACGTGGTCCGCGGAGGAGGAAATAATTCATGACGCTTCATGATGTTGCGCTCGACGACAAGTATGATCTGACCAAGGAACGCATCTTCGTTTCCGGCGCGCAGGCGGTTGTCCGCATGCTCCTGATGCAGCGCGAGCGTGATCGACGCGCAGGGCTCAACACGGCAGGCTTCGTTTCCGGCTATCGCGGATCGCCCATCGGCGGTCTCGACCTCCAGCTGTGGAAGGCCAAGAAGCAGCTTGAAGCGTCCAATGTGATTTTTCAGCCGGGCCTCAATGAGGAACTGGCCGCCACCGCCTGCTGGGGTTCGCAGCAGACCGAGCTTCTGGGCGAAGGCAAATATGACGGCGTTTTCGGCGTCTGGTACGGCAAGGGGCCGGGCGTCGACCGGTCCGGCGACGTGTTCCGCCACGCCAATCAGGCCGGTTCCTCCAGGCATGGCGGCGTTCTGGCGCTGATGGGCGACGACCACACGGCCGAGTCCTCCACCGTCGCCAACGCCAGCGAATTCGCCTTCGTGGATGCGATGATCCCCATCCTGAACCCGGCCGGGGTTCAGGAGCTCATCGATTACGGGCTTTACGGTTACGCGCTCTCCCGTTTCGCCGGCACCTGGACGGCGATCAAATGCGTGAAGGACAACATCGAGTCGACCGCAGCCGTGGATGTCTCGCTTGAACGGCTGAACATCGTTCGCCCGGAATTCGACATGCCGCCCGGCGGGCTGAACATCCGCAACGAGATCAACATGCTCGGCCAGGAGGCGCGGCTTTACGATTACAAGCGCGCTGCCGCCGCCGCCTTCGTGCAGGCCAACAACCTCAACCGCATCATCTATTCCGGCGGTTCGAAGGCGAAGATCGGCATCGTCACGCTTGGCAAGAGCTATCTCGACACGCGTCAGGCGCTCGACGATCTGGGCATTGACGAGGCGCGCGCCAACCAGCTTGGCATCCGCCTCTTCAAGGTGGCCTGTCCCTGGCCGTTCGACGTGGAGCATATGCGCGACTTCGCGCGCGGTCTCGACATGGTCATCGTCGTTGAGGAGAAACGCTCGCTCATCGAGGTGCAGCTGCGCGAAAACCTGTACGGCACGGCCAACCAGCCGGAGATCATCGGCAAGGTGAACGAGAGGGGCGAGCGCCTGTTTGCGCCCACTGCGGCACTCGATCCCAACGAGATCGCCATCGCCATCGGCGAGCGCATCTTGCGGGTAATCGGCCCGTCCGAAGAGATCGCGGCCCATGTGTCGCGCCTGCGCCAGTTTCAGGCGATGCTTGCCGACACCAAGGATGTCTCCGGTCGCGCACCCTATTTTTGCTCCGGCTGCCCGCACAACACTTCCACCAATGTGCCCGAGGGCTCCATCGCCGGCGGCGGCATTGGCTGCCACTTCATGGCCACCTGGATGGACCGCTCCAATATCGGTTTCACGGCCATGGGCGGGGAGGGCGCGCAGTTCATCGGGCAGGCTCCCTTCTCGAAACGCGAGCACTTCTTCCAGAATCTGGGTGACGGCACCTACAATCATTCCGGCTCCATGGCGATCCGCTTCGCCATCGCGTCCGGTGCGAACATCACCTACAAGATTCTTTACAATGACGCCGTGGCCATGACCGGCGGCCAGCCGCATGAGGGCGGTCTCACCGTCGACATGATTGCCGATCAGGTGCGCGCCGAGGGTGTGGAACGCATCGCCGTGGTCAGCGACGAGCCGGAAAAATATGCCGGCGTGGTGGCGTTCCCGCAGGGCACGACCATCAACCACCGCGACGATCTCGATCAGGTGCAGCGCGATCTGCGCGAGGTGAAGGGCGTTTCGGTCCTGCTTTACGATCAGACCTGCGCCGCCGAAAAACGCCGCCGTCGCAAGCGCGGCACGTTTCCCGATCCCGACAAGCGCGTGTTCATCAATGAACTCGTCTGCGAGGGCTGTGGCGATTGCGGCGTCAAGTCGAACTGCGTTTCGGTACAGCCGCAGGAAACCGAATTCGGCCGCAAGCGCCGCATCGACCAGTCCAGCTGCAACAAGGATTTCTCCTGCGTCAACGGCTTCTGCCCCTCCTTCGTCACCGTTCACGGGGCGAAGCTGAAGAAGGCGAAGGGCGTCACCGGTGCGAACGATCCGCTGGAAGGCGTGCCGGAGCCTGCGCTTTACCAGATGGAGCGCGGCTGGTCGGCCGTGGTGGATGGCATCGGCGGCACCGGCGTCGTCACCATCGGCGCAATCCTCGGCATGGCCGCGCATCTGGAAGGCAAGGGCGCTGGCATCATCGATATGGCCGGCCTTGCGCAGAAGGGCGGGGCGGTGTTCACGCATCTGCGTATCGCGCCGACGCCTGAAGACATTTACGCCATCCGCGTTTCCGCAGGTGAGGCCGATCTGGTTCTGGGCTGCGATCTCGTCGTTTCCGGCGCGAAGAAGGTTCTGGCGTCCGCACGCCACGGGCACACGCTGTTCATGGCCAACACGGCGGAAGTCATGCCGGGCGATTTCGCCCGCTCCGCTGATTTCTCGCTGCCCATCGAACGGCTGAAACAGGCCATTCGCGCTGCGGCAGGCGAGGAGAAGGCGCATTTCTTCGACGCCACGCGCACGGCCAGCGTGCTGTTTGGCAATTCCGTCGGCGCAAACATGTTCATGCTCGGCATGGCCTATCAGTATGGCGGGTTACCCGTATCGGCGGAAGCCATCGAGAAGGCCATCGAACTCAACGGGCAGGCCGTCTCCATGAATGTCTCGGCCTTCCGCTGGGGCCGCCGCGCCGCGCATGATCCCGAGCATGTGCGCCGGCTTGTCGCCAAATCGTCCAATGGCAATGTGCGCCAGCCGCTGTCGCAGACGCTGGACGAGGTCATCGAGCGGCGGGCGACCTTCCTCACCGGCTATCAGAACGCGGCCTATGCGGAACGCTATCGCGCCCGCATCGCCCGCCTGCGCGCGGCCGAGGAAAAGGCGTTACCAGGCTCAACGGCAGTGACGGAAGCTGCCGCCCGCAACCTCTTCAAGCTCATGGCCATCAAGGATGAGTACGAGGTTGCCCGGCTCTACACGGATGGCGCTTTCAAGCGTCAGCTCGCTGCCGAGTTCGAGAGCTACGACCATCTGGAATTCCATCTGGCGCCACCGATCCTCGGTCGTCACGATGCGCAGGGGCATCCAAGGAAGTCGGCTTTCGGTCCGTGGATGATGACCGCTTTCCGCCTGCTTGCGGGCCTGAAGGGCCTGCGCGGAACCGCTCTGGATTTCTTCGGTCGCACCGAAGAGCGCCGCATGGAGCGCAGGCTGCTTGCCGAGTATGAAGGCGATCTGGATCGCATCGAGGCGCTTCTGTCGCCCGAGCGTGCTGAGGCCGCTGTTGCTCTGGCTTCGGTGCCTTCTCTCATTCGCGGCTTCGGCTACATCAAGGAAGGCAACGCCGAAAAGGCTGCCGGCGAGCGGGCGCGGCTCAGGCAGCGTCTTGAGGATGGCGATGAGCCGGGGACGCTTCTGAAGGCTGCGGAATAGCTGGATTTTGCCGGCTGGCATGGTGAAAAGCCGGATAAACTTTTCTTAATGCTGTTGTGTCACAAATGGGCCCGTCAATCGGGCTCATGCAGTGAAAAACTCTAAGAACAGCATACCGGAAGACGTCTACGTTGGGTACATCCGTTCGTTGTTTCAGGACGTCGGAGTACTGCCCGTAGGCGCGGCTTGCTATGGCCTGATTGCGCTTCTTCTCTACTATAAGACCGGCCAGGCCGCGCATCTGTTCTTCGGACCGGCCATGTTTGCCGCCGGCCTGTGGCGTTATTTCAAGATCACGCGCGTCGATCACGATCTGATCTCTGATTACCCCTCGGCGCTTGCCTGGGAAAACCGCTATCTGTGGTGGGGCAGCCTGCACGGCCTTGTGGTTGGTGCGTTCGGCTTCTTTGCAATCGTCTGGTCGAGCGACAATTTCAGTGAACTCGCCGCCGTTTCCGCCATTCTGAGCGGCACAATCACCATTGCCGGGCGCAATTACGGCTCCCACAAAATGGTGTCGATCCTGACGCTCACCATCGTCTTCCCGATGGCGCTCGGCCTGATGCTGAAGGGCGATTTCTATCATTTCGCGCTTGGCCTTTTCATCGCGCCCTTCATGCTGGTGGTCACCAAGATGGCGGATCTGGTGCGCACCGTGCTGTTCACGGCGATCAGCGAGGAAAAGCGCTCAACGCGTCTGGCGCAGCGTTTCGACCGGGCGCTGAACACCATGCACCACGGCCTTCTCATGCTGAACAATGAGGAGCGGGTGGTGGTCAGCAACACCCAGGCCGCCGAAATGCTGGGCTTCAAATCACCGGAGCAGATGCTTGGCCGCACGCTCAAATCGCTGCTGATGCGCGGCGTGGCGAGCGGTCTCCTGTCCCAGCGTGATTACGACTATGCAGAAGAGCACCTTTCGAAGGCCCTGCGCGAGGGCCGTAATCGGAAGGTTCTGCTGCGGATGACCAATGGCCGTCACTTCGAGTTCGCCGCGCGCGAAGGCCATGACGAGGTCGGTGTGCTCACCTTCGAAGAGGTGACGAGCCGTGTGGAGGCGGAAGAGAAGATCCGCTTCATGGCGCGCTATGACAGCCTCACCAGCCTGCCCAACCGGGCCTATTTCCATGAAAAGGTTTCCGAGGCCATGGCTGCGGGCGATCAGGACCGCCTGTGTGGTCTGGCCGTTCTCGACCTCGACGATTTCAAGACGGTGAACGACACGCTGGGTCATCCGGTTGGCGACGGGCTGATCTACGCCATGGCGGAGCGGCTTTCCGCTTTTGAGAGCGCCAATGTGCGCATCAGCCGCTTTGGCGGCGATGAGTTCATGCTCTATTTCAATCAGGTGGAAGACGAGGCGGAGTTCGCCCGTCAGTTCGAGCAGATCTTCTCGTCGCTCAGTGGTGAAGTCGACGTGGCGGGCCACGCGATGCGCATCCAGTCGAGCGGTGGCGCCGTGGTTGTTCCTGTTCGCTCCAGCGATGTGGATTCCATGATCGTCAAGGCCGACCTTGCGCTCTACAAGGCCAAGGAGCTCGGCAAGAACGGCTGGAGCCTGTTCGAGACGGAAATGGATGTTGCCTTCCGCAACCGCCAGGTGATGAAGGCCGACCTCAGAAGCGCCATTGAGGCCCGCAGCCTGCGGGTTGTCTACCAGCCGATCGTGGACGCCCACACGATGCGGATCGCAAGCTGCGAGGCGCTGTGCCGCTGGGACCACCCGGATCTTGGTCTCGTGTCGCCGGCCATCTTTATTCCGCTTGCCGAGGAAATGGGGCTGATCTCCGAAATCAGCACCATCGTGCTGGAAGCGGCCTGCAAGGAATGCGTGACATGGCCCGAACATGTGGGCGTTTCGGTCAACCTGTCGGCCAAGGATTTTCGTTCCAGTGACGTGATCGGCAAGGTGGAGCGCGCGCTCGAGAGGGCAGGGCTGCATCCGGCGCGCCTCGAAATCGAGGTGACAGAGACCGCGCTTCTGAACGACACCGAAGCCACGGTGCGCTACATCAACACGCTCAAGAAGCTCGGCGTGCGGATTGCGCTCGATGATTTCGGCACCGGCTATTCTTCACTCAGCTATTTGCACACCTTACCGCTCGACAAGGTCAAGATCGACGGCAGCTTCGTTGCCAATCTGAAGGAGGGCGAGCGTTCGCTTCACCTGCTTCAGGGCGTTGTGGACCTGTCGCGCAAGCTCGGCCTTGATGTGACCGTCGAAGGTGTCGAGCGTTTCGACCAGCTCCGCCTGCTCGAAAGCCATGTGAAACCCGATCTTTTACAGGGGTTCCTCTTCGGCGCAGCGCTCACGGCTTCCGGCATCGAGACCATGGCGGAAGTGAAGCAGTCCTTCCCCGCCCATTCCCCTTCCGGCACCAACCGCGCATCTGTCTGACAAGGCGTGATTCTTTGCTTTGCAATGACGTTTGACCGAAAACCTTTTGTTAAGGTTAATAAAACCTAAATATAATTCGTACGAATTTCAGCTTTACATAAACCGTGAGGGGTTTACGCTTGAAATGTACGAGAGGTTGTAAAAGTCGACGTGGGGCATGCGGCAATGGTCACGAGTACCGGCCTGGTCGGCCTAAAACCGGGGGCGGAGCGTTTCGTCCGTGAACCGGAAAGAAAATCCTCAAGCTTCATCGATGGTGTGATGGCGCTTCTGGAGCGCACGGAGTATCGCCGTTGCGATACGAGCGAAGATCGGGAAGAGATTTTTCACCTTCGCTATCGCTCCTATCATGCGCATGGTTTCGTGCCGGAGTCGGAGCGGCAGATCGTGAAGGATGATCTGGACGATCTTCCCAACTGCTACAATTTCGCTGTTTACATAGACAAGCGTCTGGTCAGCACTGTGCGTCTGCACCAGATCGACCATGACAATCCGCTTGGCCCCGTCACCAAGGGGTTTGGCGATATCATGTTGCCGCATATCGATGACGGCGAAACCTGCATCAATCCGAGCATGCTTGCGGCCGATCCGGACATCGCGCGCGAATACCGGGCGTTACCCTATGTGTCGCTGCGTCTGGTCATTGCTGCCTATGAGTATTTTCATTCAACCTATTGCGCCTGTCTGATCCGGCAGGAACACACGGCTTTCTACCGCCGCATCTTTGGCGCGCGTCAGATGAGCCCGGAGCGCGCATACCCGCCGATCAGCATCCCCCTGATGCTCTTTGGCGGCATCTGTTCCAAGGAATTCGGCCCGATTGTCGAGCGTTTTCCCTTCTTCCTGTCGACGAAATCCGAACAGCGGCTCCTTTTTGAGCGCCCGGCGCCCGGCCAAGTGGCGCCGCTGACCGTTCTCCCGACCGCGAAATATCTGCTCGACGCTGCCTGATCTATTTGCCATTCGCCGGGATCGCTTCTTGTCGCTCGTCGGCAGGCGGGTTATCGAAAAGACATGAGCATCAAAAAGGACATTGCAGCGGATGCCATCTGGTCTGTCGAACTGAGCGACGACGAGCTGGAGCGTGCGCGGCGCGGCCTGACGGAACGCCTGTTTTCCAAGGGAAGCTATATCTGTCACCGCGGTGACCGGCTGGACCACTGGACCGGCGTCGCCGAGGGGCTCATCAAGATCAGCGCGATTTCGGCTGCCGGCAAGGCAATGACCTTTGCCGGCGTGACCGATGGCGGCTGGTTCGGCGAAGGGTCGGTGCTCAAGGGCGAACCGCGCCAGTATGACGTGGTCGCCATCCGCGACACGCGGCTCACCATGCTGTCGCGCCCGACCTTCATGTGGCTGTTTGAAAACAGCACCGGCTTCAATCGCTTCCTCGTGCGCCAGCTCAACGAGCGTATGGGCCAGTTCATCGCCACCATCGAATATGACCGTATTCTCGGGCCGAACGCCCGTGTGGCGCGCAATCTTTCGTGGTTCTTCAATCGAACGCTCTATCCGCGCGCCGGCAACGCCATTGAGATCAGCCAGGAGGAACTTGGCCTTCTGGCCGGCGTTTCGCGCCAGGTGGTCAATCGCGCCCTGCACGAGCTGGAAGACGAGGGGCTTCTCAAGGCCGAGCACGGGCGCATCACGGTTGTCGATGCCGAGGCGCTGAGCCGCTACGATTCCTGACGGGAAAGTGCCGGACGGGAAGACGCTGATCGGCCGATGTGCAGCATCGTCCGGGCCTGTTCGGCAGGCGCAAAGGCGCGCGCCGTCCGGCTCCAAGATCAGCTTTAGACTTTGGTCTGAAAGATGCTTTTCGCGCTTCGGAAATACTGCCGCCTGCGCATAGACTTCCTCCAGTATAAAGACAAACTGGTGCGGTGTCTGTCAAGGGGCGTGTTGAATGGCTGCGGGTTTCGTGGAACCCTCAACCCAATCAATAGTCCGGTTCGGGGAGGAACCGGAACAACAGCGGATCTACCGCTGACAGTGGGAGGTAAGCGACTTGGCGCATACAGACGCGTCTAAGGATACGTTCGCCAAATATCTGCTCTTGAACGCCGAGCGGTTCCGCGACCGGCCGTCCATGCGTTTCAAGGACTATGGCATCTGGCAGAGCTGGACCTGGGCAGAACAGCTTGAGGAGGTCCGGGCTTTCGCGCTCGGCCTGCAGAAAATCGGCCTGAAGCGCGGCGACAAGATCGCCGTCATCGGCTCCAACCGGCCAAGGCTCTACTGGACCTTTGCCGCCGCCCAGTCTCTGGGCGCGGTTCCCGTGCCGGTCTATGCCGATTCCGTGGCGGAAGAAATGGCCTATGTGCTCAACCATGCCGAGGTCACCTTCGCCGTGGTCGAGGATCAGGAGCAGGTCGACAAGGTTCTCTCCATCTCGGACGAGGTGCCGCTCCTGACCGAGATCGTCTATGACGAGGAGCGCGGCCTCAGGGATTACGACCACACCCATCTTCATGCCTATGACAGCGTGCGCGAAACGGGCATGCGCCGCTTTGCCGGGGAGCCCGAGGCGAATGCCGGCTGGCTGGCCGAGATCGGGAAGGGGCGCGGGGATGACCTGTCGGTCATTCTCTACACCTCCGGCACCACCGGCCGTCCCAAGGGCGTGATGCTGTCGAACGATAATTTCGTGCGCTCGGCCATCAACGGCAACGCCTTCGACAATCTGACCGAGAACGAGACGATCATCGCCTATCTGCCGCTGGCATGGGTGGGCGATCACCTGTTCTCCTACGCCCAGTCTTATACGGCGGGCTTCTGCGTTGCCTGTCCCGAAAGTCCGGAAACGGTGAACGAGGACCGACGCGAGATCGCGCCGACCTATTTCTTCGCGCCGCCGCGTGTCTTCGAGGCCATGCTGACCTCGATCATGGTGCGGATGGAAGATGCCGGAAAGCTCAAGAAGGGCATGTTCGACTATTTCCTCGCCCATGCCGCAAAGGTCGGTGAGCGCATTCTGAATGGCGAGCAGGTCGGGTTCGTGGACCGGCTGAAATACCGGCTCGGCGAATTCATGGTCTATGGCCCGCTGAAAAACCGCATGGGCTTTTCGAACATGCGGGTCGGCTATACGGCCGGTGAGGCCATAGGACCGGAGCTTTTCTCCTTCTACCGCTCGCTCGGGCTGAACCTGAAACAGCTCTATGGCCAGACCGAAGCCACCGTCTACATCACCGCGCAGGAAGACGGAAAGATCCGGCCCGACACGGTGGGGTTGCCATCGCCCGAGGTGGAAATCCGCATCGCCGAGAGCGGCGAGGTGATGTATCGCTCGCCGGGCGTTTTCGTCGGCTACTACAAAAACGACGAGGCAACCCGCGAAACCAAGACCGAGGATGGCTGGGTGCACACCGGCGATGCCGGTTTCTTCGACACCGACGGCCAGCTCAAGATCATCGACCGGGCCAAGGATGTGGGCAAGCTCGCCTCGGGCGCGCTGTTTGCGCCGAAATACATCGAGAACACGCTAAAATTCTTCCCCGACATTCAGGAAGCGGTGGCGTTCGGCCATGGGCGCGAATTCTGCGCAGCCTTCATCAACATTGACCTGCAGGCGGTCGGCAACTGGGCCGAACGCAACAACATCGCCTACGCGTCCTATCAGGAACTGGCCGGGCATCCGCGCGTCTATGAGACCATCGCCGCGCATGTGAACGAGGCCAATCGCAGGCTCGCCCGCGAGCCCCTGATGGCGGCCTCGCAAGTCAAGCGCTTCCTCGTCCTGCACAAGGAGCTGGATGCCGATGACGGCGAGCTGACCCGCACCCAGAAAGTGCGCCGCAAGTTCATCGCCGAGCGTTACGGCGAGCTGATCGAGGCGCTCTACGATGGCTCGACGGAGAAGTTCGTGGAAACCCAGGTCACTTATGAGGATGGCCGCAAGGGCGTCATCCGCGCGACGGTCAAGATCGTCGATGCCGAGATCCATGAGGGTCCGGTCGAAAATGTCCGGGAGGCTGCCGAATGAACCCGCGCCCCGATCCCAATGAGCTCACCGCGCCCGATGACGGCATTGCCAGGGGCGGTGTGCTTCTCGACGTGAAGAATGTCTCGCTTTCCTTCGGCGGCGTGAAGGCGATCACCGACATTTCGCTGAACGTTCTGAAGGGCGAGATCCGCGCCATCATCGGTCCCAATGGCGCCGGCAAGACCTCGATGCTCAACGTCATCAACGGTTTCTACACGCCGCAGGAAGGCACCATCATCTTTCGCGGCAAGGAGCGCCGCTCCATGAAGCCGCATCAGGCGGTGGGGCAGGGCATCGCCCGCACCTTCCAGAACGTGGCTCTCTTCAAGGGCATGTCGACGCTCGACAACATCATGGCCGGGCGTTCGGTCAGGATGAAGCGCAACATTGGCTGGCAGATGCTCTGGCATGGGCCTGCGCTGCGCGAAGAGATCGAGCATCGCGAGAAGGTCGAGGAAATCATCGACTTTCTGGAGATCCAGCACATTCGCCGCACACCGGTGGGCAAATTGCCCTATGGCCTGCAAAAGCGCGTCGAGCTTGGCCGCGCACTCGCCATGGAGCCGACCCTTCTTCTCCTCGACGAGCCCATGGCGGGCATGAACCTCGAGGAAAAGGAAGACATGAGCCGGTTCATCATCGACGTGAACCAGCAGCGCGGCACCACGATTGCGCTGATCGAGCACGATATGGGCGTGGTCATGGACCTGTCCGACCGCGTGGTGGTGCTCGATTACGGCAAGAAGATCGCCGACGGCCCGCCTGACGAGGTGAAAAACAATCAGAACGTGATCGACGCCTATCTGGGCGTCCCGCACTAGGCGGCGAGGGGAGGAACGTATGGAATTCTTGAACGATGTTCTGGTGCAGCCCTTCGCCGATATGGCTGCGGCTCCCGATTTCCTGCTTCAGGTGCTCTGGGAAGGGCTCGTCGGCGGGGTGCTTTACGCGCTGATCGCGCTCGGCTTCGTGCTGATCTACAAATCCTCGCGCATTTTCAATTTTGCCCAAGGCATCATGGTGGTGTTTGCCGCGCTGACGCTGGTGGGCCTCTATGAAAAGGGCGTTCCCGCCCTGTTGGCGCTGCCGCTCACGCTCGTCGTCATGCTGATCCTTGCGATGACCATCGAGCGCGTGGTGCTTCGGCCGCTGGTCAACCAGCCCGACATCATCCTGTTCATGGCGACCATCGGCATCACCCTGTTTTTGATCGGCTTCGGCGAACTGATCTTCGGCGGCGAGAACAAGGTGATGATCACCGAGCAGCTCTTCATCCCGACCGGCAGCATTGTGTTCGAGCCGTTTGGCGGTTTCGTCTCTATCGAGGAAAAGGATTTGACGGCGGTCATCGGAGCCATGGTTCTCGTGGCGGCTCTTCTGGTCTTCCTCAACAAATCCAAGATCGGCCGGGCCATCCGCGCGCTTGGCGATGACCATCAGGCCGCGCTGTCCGTCGGCATTTCGCTGTCCACCATCTGGGTGATCGTCTGGTTCATCGCCGGTGTCATCGCGCTCGCCACGGGCATTGTCTGGGGCGCGCGGGCCGGTGTGTCCTTCGCGCTGGAGGTCATCGCCTTCAAGGCGCTGCCGGTGCTCATGCTCGGCGGTCTGGAAAGCGTGATGGGCGCGATCATCGGCGGGCTGGCCATCGGCATTCTGGAAAAGGTCTTCGAGATCTACTGGGGCCAGCCGCTGCTTGGCGGCAACACCGAAGCGTGGTTCGCCTACATGCTGGCGCTGCTCGTGCTTCTCTTCCGCCCGCAGGGGCTGTTTGGCGAAAAAATCATCGAGCGGGTGTAATCCATGTTTTACCGCACAGCAGGCCAGTTCAAGACCAGCTACGAAGCCGATCACGCGCTGTTTCCGGTGCGTCAGGATGCGATCCTGCTCGGCGTCATCCTGATCTTCGCCTTCGTCATCTTTCCGTTCACCGCAAGCGAGTTCGCGTTTCGTGCGCTCCTGATCCCGGTGCTCATCTACTCACTGGCAGCCCTCGGCCTCAACATCCTCACCGGCTATGCGGGGCAGCTGTCGCTCGGCACCGGCGCATTCATGGGCGTGGGCGCCTATGCCTGCTACAAGCTCGTCTCAATCTTTCCGGAGATGAACATCGTCGTGGCGATCGCGCTGTCGGGCTTCTTCTCGGCGGCCATTGGCGTGCTGTTCGGCCTGCCATCGCTGCGCATCAAGGGCTTCTATCTGGCCATCGCCACGCTGGCGGCGCAGTTCTTCCTTGTCTGGCTGTTTCAGAAATGGGCCTGGCTCTACAATTACAATGCCTCCGGCGCGATCCAGGTGCCCAATATCGATCTGTTCGGCATCACGGTCGCGGGGCCGCGCGCCACGGCCATGGCGCAGTATTATTTCGTTCTGTGTGTGGTCTGTGCGATCACCTTCTTCGCCATCAACATCACGCGCGGCCGTATCGGGCGCATGTGGAAGGCGGTGCGCGACATGGACATCGCCGCCGAGCTCGTGGGCATCAACCTGATGCGCACCAAACTGATGGCCTTCTTCGTGTCGTCCTATGTGGTGGGCATTGCCGGGGCGCTGTTCGTGTTCCTGTGGCGCGGCGCGGCGGAAGCGAACCTGTTCGACATTCCGCTCTCGTTCCGTGTGCTGTTCATCGCCATCATTGGCGGGCTTGGCTCGATCCTCGGCAATTTCCTCGGCGCGATCCTGATCGTGGCGCTGCCGGTCATCATCAGCAGCGTGCCGGGGGCCTTCGGCATCCCGGTCGATTCCGCCATGGTCGAGCACCTGAACATCATGATCATCGGCGCGCTCATCATCGCCTTCCTGATCATCGAACCGCACGGTCTGGCGCGTTTCTGGGCCATGATCCGCGAAAAGTTCATTCTTTGGCCCTTCCCGCATTAGGCGGGCAGGGGGCATCAAACGGGGATTGTTCGCCCCTTCCTTTTGAAGAACGGAACAAGTGGAGGAGACAGTATGAAGAGAATGCTCAAAACTGCGATCCTGTCGTCGGCGCTCATGATGGGCGTTGACATTGCCGGGCCTGCCATGGCGCAGGACGATAGCATCTACATTCCGAACCTGGCCTACCGCACAGGCCCGTTTGCGGCCACCGGCACGCCGCTGATGAACGGTCAGCGCGATTACATCACCCTGCTCAACGAACGTGATGGCGGGCTGAACGGCGTCAAACTCGAATATGACGAGTGCGAGACCGGCTACAACACCGAAAAGGGCGTCGAATGCTACGAGAAGACCAAGGCGCGGGCCGTGGTCACGCAGCCCTGGTCCACGGGCATTACGCTTCAGGTTCTGCCGAAATCGAATGTCGACAAGATCCCGATTCTGGCTCCCGGCTATGGCTTCTCGCCGATGGCCGACGGCAAGGTGTTCCAGTGGGCCTACAATCCGCCATCGTCCTACTGGGATGGCGCGTCGATGATCCTGAAGAACATTTCCGACGGCAATCTCGACAGTCTCAAGGACAAGAAGATTGCCTTCCTGCACCTCGATCACCCCTTCGGCAAGGAGCCCATTCCGCTGCTTGAAGTGCTGGCCGAGAAGCATGGCTTCGAACTGGTGCCGATCCCGGTCGGTCTGACCGAGATGCAGAACCAGTCGGCGCAGTGGCTGCAGATCCGCCGTGAGCGTCCGGATTTCGTGGTCATGTGGGGCTGGGGCGCGATGAACGCCGGCGCCATCACCGAAGCCGTGAAGACGAAATATCCGATGGATCAGTTCGTCGGCGTCTGGTGGTCCGGCCATGATGGCGACCTGAAACTGGTTGGCGAACAGGGCAAGGGTTATCGCTCCATCTCGTGGAGTGTGCCGAATTCCGAAGCGCCGCTGATGGCCGACATCAAGAAACATGTCGTCGATGCCGGCAAGTCGCAGATCAACCAGTCCGAGGGTGAGTTCGACTCCGTGTTCTATCAGCGCGGTCTGATGATCTCCGTGATCCTGGTCGAAGGCATCAAGGCCGCTCAGGAAGAGTTCGACGTGCGCACGCCGAGCCCGGAGCAGCTGCGCTGGGGGCTGGAGAACATCAATCTGGATGAAGCCCGCCTGAAAGAGCTGGGCGCGGATGGCATGCTCGTGCCCTTCAGCACCTCCTGCTCCAACCACACGGGCCATGGCGGCGGCTGGATGCTGCAGTGGGACGGCGCAAAGTTCGTCAAGGCGTCCGACCTCCTGACGCCCGACCGCGCCGAGATCGAGCCGCTCGAGCTTGAAAGGGCCAAGGAGTATGCCGAGGCGAATGCGCCCTGGCCGGTCAATGAAGAGTGCAAGATGTAGCACCTTCTGCCGCCGCTCCCCTTCAATGCCCCGACGGGGAGCGGCGATCCGCTCAAACAGGACATGCAAGCATGACGACCACAGCGCCAGCATCACCGGCAGAAGCCGCAGAGCAGATCCTTGAAGTCAACAATATCGAGGTGATCTACGATCACGTCATTCTGGTTTTGAAGGGCGTTTCGCTCTCGGTGCCGCGCGGCGGCATCACGGCCCTTCTGGGGGCCAATGGCGCCGGCAAGACCACGACGCTGAAGGCGATCTCCAACCTGCTCCACGCAGAGCGTGGCGAGGTGACCAAGGGGTCCATCCTGTTCGGTGGCGATGAGGTGCAGAACCTCTCGCCCAATGATCTGGTGCGCCGGGGCTGCATTCAGGTCATGGAAGGGCGGCACTGTTTCGGCCATCTCTCGGTCGAGGACAATCTCCTGACCGGCGCTTTCACCCGTCGCGACGGGCAGGCCGCGATCCGCGAGGACCTCGAACTCGTCTACACTTATTTCCCGCGCCTCAGGGAGCGGCGCAACTCGCAGGCCGGTTACACATCGGGCGGCGAGCAACAGATGACGGCGATTGGCCGGGCGCTGATGTCGCGCCCGAAGATGATCCTGCTTGACGAACCCTCCATGGGGCTCGCGCCGCAGCTGGTCGAAGAGATTTTCGAGATCGTCAAACAGCTCAATGAAGAGCAGGGCGTGTCGTTCCTGCTGGCCGAGCAGAACACCAATGTGGCGCTGCGCTATGCAAAATACGGTTACATTCTGGAATCGGGACGCGTGGTGCTGGATGGCGAGGCCAAGGCCCTGCGCGAAAACGAAGACGTGAAGGAATTCTACCTTGGCGTCGGCGGCGAGGGACGGCGCTCCTTCCGCAATGTGAAGCACTACAAGCGGCGCAAGCGCTGGCTTTCCTGACGCCCGGGCTGGCTTTTCTCATCTGGCAGTGAGATTGCGCGCCTCCATTGCGGCGGTGTGCCGACGATTTGTTCCAAAAAGCGTACCGATTGGGCCAAAACGGTTCTCCCAAACCGTTTGAAAGCGCATCTGGCTGTTTATCGGGCAAACCTCCCATTGCCCTTGCGCCATCTTTTCGCTATCTCCCAAGACCAATTCTATTCCGATGGGGTTTTTGTGATGGCAGAGAATATGCCGGCCGGACCGGCCGAAACGGGCGCAGAAATGGACTACGCCGAGCACGAGAAGACCTACAATCTCTTCCTGGCCGTCATCAAATATTCAAGCCTGGTGATCGTCGCCATTCTGGTGGCCATGGCTTTTGGTTTCTTCACCCCTGCTGGCTTTTTCTCCAGCACCGTTCTCTTCATCCTCATCACTGCGCTGGGTGTCTGGCTGCTGCCCTGAAGCAGTCATCCGCTACAACAAACGGGGCTGCCGCCGCAGCTCCGTGACCGGGAGGACGGTCCAACCGAAAGGATATGACGGTGGGACAAAGCATATTTGTGCCTAAAGAAGTTGACGTTACGGAAGGTCGCGTTGCGGTCTCTCCCGAAACGGTCAAACGGCTTGCTGGACTGGGTTTCGACATTGTCGTCGAGAAGAACGCAGGCGAGCAGTCGCGTATTGTCGATAGTGAATTTGAAAAAGCCGGAGCGAAAATCGGCAAGGCATCCGATGCCTCGAAAGCCGATGTCGTTCTGAAGCTGCGGCGTCCGACGCCGGCCGAAGTCAAAACCTACAAAAAAGGCGCGCTGGTTCTCGCCAGCATGGACCCTTACGGCAATGAGGGCGACGTTGCGGCCATGGCTGCTGCGGGCGTCACCGCCTTTGCCATGGAGTTCATGCCACGCATCACGCGCGCCCAGTCCATGGACGTCCTGTCCTCGCAGGCCAACCTTGCCGGTTACCGCGCGGTGATCGACGCAGCCGCCGAGTATGATCGTGCGCTGCCGATGATGATGACCGCCGCCGGCACCGTTCCGGCTGCCAAGGTGTTCGTCATGGGTGCTGGTGTTGCCGGCCTTCAGGCCATCGCAACCGCGCGCCGTCTGGGCGCTGTCGTCACCGCCACCGACGTTCGTGCGGCTGCGGGCGAGCAGGTCCAGTCGCTCGGCGCGAAGTTCATCATGACCGAGGCGCTGAAGGATGCTTCCGGCGATGGCGGTTATGCCCGCGAGCTGACGGATGAAGAGAAGAAGGCCCAGGCCGAACTCGTCGCCGAACACATCGCCAAGCAGGACATCGTCATCACCACGGCGCTCATTCCGGGCCGGCCCGCGCCGCGCCTCGTCAGCACCGACATGGTCAAGTCCATGAAGCCGGGCTCCATCATCGTCGATCTGGCGGTCGAGCGTGGCGGCAATGTGGAAGGCGCGAAGGCGGGTGAGGTCGTCACCACCGCCAATGGCGTGAAGATCGTCGGCCACCTCAACGTGCCGGGCCGTGTGGCCGCTTCCGCCTCGCTGCTCTACGCGAAGAACCTCTACACCTTCCTTGAGACCATGGTCGACAAGGAGAAGAAGGAGCTCGCCGTCGACATGGAAGACGAGCTGGTGAAGGCCACCATGCTCACCCATGACGGCAAGGTGGTTCATCCCAATTTCGTCGACACCGTAAAGCCGGTGGCCAAGGCGGCCGCGCCCAGGAAGGCGCCGGCCCGCAAGCCCGCAGCCAAGGCTGCAGCAGGCGCGGCGACGAAGAAAACAGCGGCCCAGAAAACGGCAGCAAAGCCTGCTGGCGCGTCCAGCGCTGCCGACAAGCCTGCCGCAGCCAAATCGGGGGGAGAATCCTGATGGAACCAACCGCACTAGAAAAGGCGCTCGACCAGCTCGACAGCGCCGGGGCGAGCGTTCGCGCCGCCGTTGAAAGCATGCAGTCGGCCGAAGTCGCCGATGCAGCCAGCGCACTCGCGCATGCCGCATCCGGCGGGGCGATCGACCCGTTCGTCTTCCGCTTCGCGATCTTCGTGCTGGCGATTTTCGTCGGCTATTACGTTGTCTGGTCGGTGACGCCGGCGCTGCACACGCCGCTGATGTCGGTCACCAACGCGATCTCCTCGGTGATCGTGGTCGGCGCGCTGCTCGCCGTGGGCATCTCCGCTTCCGGGCTTGCCACGGGCTTTGGTTTCATCGCGCTCATCCTGGCGTCGGTGAACATCTTCGGTGGCTTCCTCGTGACCAGCCGCATGCTGGCCATGTACAAGAAGAAGGACAAGTGACGTGAGCGCCAATCTTGCCTCCTTCCTCTACCTCGTTTCCGGCATTCTCTTCATCCTCGCGCTGAGGGGCCTGTCGCATCCCACCACCAGCCGTCAGGGCAATGTCTACGGCATGGTCGGCATGGCCATCGCCATCGGCACCACGCTGCTCTACGCAACGCCCTCCTTCGGCGGGTTCGTGCTCATCGTGCTCGGCCTCGCCATCGGCGGCGGCATCGGCGCGGTGATTGCAAAGCGCATCGCCATGACCGCGATGCCGCAGCTCGTGGCCGCCTTCCACTCGCTGGTCGGTCTGGCCGCCGTGATGGTTGCCGCCGCGGCGCTCTATGCGCCGGAAAGCTTCGGCATCGGCACGCTGGGCGCGATCCACGCGCAGGCGCTGGTCGAGATGTCGCTGGGCGTTGCCATTGGCGCGATCACCTTCACCGGCTCCATCATCGCCTTCCTGAAGCTCGATGGCCGCATGTCCGGCAAGCCGATCCTCCTGCCCATGCGCCATGTGGTGAATGCAGGTCTGGCAATCGCGCTGGTCGTTCTGATCGTGCTGCTCGTCACCACGCAGAGCACCTCGATCTTCTGGCTGATCGTGATCGCCTCGCTCGTGCTCGGTGTGCTCATCATCATCCCGATCGGCGGCGCAGACATGCCGGTCGTCGTGTCCATGCTCAACTCCTATTCGGGTTGGGCCGCAGCCGGCATCGGCTTCACGCTCGGCAACCTCGCGCTCATCATCACCGGCGCGCTGGTTGGCTCTTCCGGCGCGATCCTGTCCTACATCATGTGCAAGGGCATGAACCGCTCCTTCATCTCGGTCATTCTCGGCGGCTTCGGCGGCGAGACGGCAGCGGCTGCAGACGATGGCATCGAGCGCACGGTCAAGCAGGGTTCGGCAGACGATGCCGCCTACCTGATGGCCAATGCGCAGAAGGTCATCATCGTGCCCGGTTACGGCATGGCCGTCGCCCAGGCGCAGCATGCGCTGCGTGAGCTGGCCGACAAGCTGAAGGAAGCCGGTGTCGAGGTGAAATACGCCATTCACCCGGTTGCAGGCCGCATGCCCGGTCACATGAACGTTCTGCTCGCAGAGGCCCAGGTGCCTTATGACGAGGTGTTCGAGCTCGAAGACATCAACTCCGAGTTCGCTCAGGCAGACGTTGCCTATGTCATCGGCGCGAACGACGTGACCAACCCGGCCGCGCGTGACGACAAGACCTCGCCGATCTACGGCATGCCGATCCTCGATGTGGACAAGGCGCGCACCTGTCTCTTCGTCAAGCGCTCGCTCGGCTCCGGCTATGCCGGCATCGACAACACGCTGTTCTACAAGGACGGCACGATGATGCTGCTGGGCGACGCCAAGAAGATGACCGAAGACATCGTCAAGGCGATGGATCACTAGAGCAATTCCAGGAAAAGTGGGAACCGGTTTCCCGCCCGGAAATGCGCAAAGACAATGAATGAGTGCAGTTCCAGGAAAAGTGGAAGCGCTCTGGACAAAAGAAAGCCCGGCTTGAAGCCGGGCTTTTTTTATTGGTGCCGGGTGGGGCCGGGAGGTCTCACTCGGCAGCAGAGGTCGAACGCAGCTGGAACTCGCTGACGCCAAGGGCGACGTTGAGCCCGGTCTTGCCCTCAAGGCTCACCGGCTGCAGCATCAGGCTCTCGCTTTCCTTGGTGACAAGGATGTTTGCACCCGCACCCAGGCCTGCTGCGATCTCCGCGCTCACGCCGGCATAGTCGCCCTCAAGCGCGCCCGGCGCATAGGCGTCCGCCGTCGGGGCCAGAACCAGCCACTGCATCTGCGTGGCGTCCTTCACGCCCACATCGATGCCGAACTTGTTCACCACGCCCACATAGGTCTCCGGCGGGCGCTCGTCGCCAGCGGGCTCGAAGGTGCAGGCCAGTTCCTGGGAAGAGGCGATCACAACCCCCGCGCCGCCTTCGATCACGCAGTCCAGAACGCCGACCTCGACGCGCTCCTGCGCAAAGGCAGGCGCTGCGGCTGCGGCGGTCAGGGCGGAAGCGAGAATGATTGCTTTTTTCATCACTGGAACTCCTTTTTCGTCCGGCCTCACAACCCGTCACGAAAGAGAAGGTTCCAGATTAAATTTGGTGACCATACGTCAACGGCCCGCGCGATGGCGGGCCGTTGAAAGAAGATCAGCAGTCTGCGAGTGGGTGAGAATCAGGCGCGGGTGCGCGCCAGACCATCGCGTGCGGGAATGTAGTCCGGATCGAGCTGAAGGGCGCGCGAATAGGACTTGGCAGCCTTCGCCCTGTCGCCGCGTTTCTCATAGACGAGCGCCTGGTTTGCCCAGCTCTCCGCCACGTCCTTGTCGAGGCGAATGGCCGTGTTGAAGTCGGAGAATGCGTTCTCGTCGTCGCCTTGGGCGAGGTAGGAGAGGCCGCGGCCATTGTAACCATAGGGCTGATCTGGCGCGAGCGAGATCGCCTTGGCGAAATCCTCGATGGCGAACGGATGCTGGCCCGTAGCCTGATAGAGAAGGCCGCGACGGTAATAGGCGCGCGGGTCCGTCGTATCGAGCTGGATCGCACGCTCCAGATCCGCCAGCGCATCCGTGCTGCGGCCGGCCAGGCGATAGATTTCCGCGCGGCCGATATAGGCGGTGTCGTAATTGGGATCGAGCGAGATCGCCTGATTATAGTCCGCCAGCGCCTGCTGGTCGTTGCCCATATAGCGGTGGATCAGCGCGCGATTGGCATAGGCGTTTGGCGAGCGCGGATTAAGCGAGATCGCCTTGTCGAAATCCTTCAGCGCCTCCTGATAGCGCCCTGCACGTCCGTAAGCCGCGCCACGCATATTGTAGGCTTCGGGCTCGTTGGGTGTGCGGTCGATGACCGAGCTGAGCGACCCGATGTTCTGCGCAGAACCCTGAGCCGTATCCACACGGCTGATGTCCGTCGCCGGATTGGAGCCGGACTGGCAGGCGGCCAGCGGTAACAGGGCCGCCAGTGCGAGGCCGGCAAGTCCATGGCTGAGGGGGCGGGAACGCATGCGGCTGGGCCTCATGTCAGGGGGGCTCATGTCACGAGGGCTCTGGGGGCTGGGCGAAGGCGCTGGGAAAAAAGTCATGGCTTTTAATGCCATAACCGAAGTGTCAAACCAAGCCATTGCCGTCCTCATGCAGAACTCCCATCCTCGTGCAGAGATATATGTAAGCAAAAACGCGGCGCGACCACAGGGTCGAACCGCGTTCGATACAGACAGAAATCGTCGAAAGATGGGCGCTGTTAGCGTGCGCCCGGACGACCGCCGACCAGACCTTCGCGCTGGGCGCGCTTGCGGGCCAGCTTGCGGGCGCGGCGAACGGCTTCAGCCTTTTCGCGGGCGCGCTTTTCCGACGGCTTTTCGTAATGCCCACGCATCTTCATCTCGCGGAAGATGCCTTCGCGCTGCATTTTCTTCTTCAGCGCGCGAAGCGCCTGATCAACATTGTTGTCGCGGACGAGTACCTGCACGTGGGTTTCCTGTCAGAACGTTGGTCTTCTAATTTTCAAAAGTGAATTCTGGTTTCCTCCGCCCATGGGCAGAGGTTTCCGCAGCCATATTCTGCCACGAATAGCGCTGGCTCATACCAGAACGGTATATTTCTGTCGAGCGCTTTCTTTCGCATTTTTTCCGGAAGCGCTCAACTGGCAGTTCCCGTTAACGTAGAGAAAAGGAAAGAGCACTACACAGGCGTGTCTTGTATATTGGAGTATATCGACATGTCGGAGAAGTATGGGCGGGCCGGCACTGGCTTAAAAACCAGCGTGATGAGGCTCGGTTTCGGCATGGCCGCTTTCGCATTGGTTGTTGGCTCGGCCGTCTATGGCGAACTCATCCATGGATATGGCCTGCTGCGCAAGGGGGATCCGGACTTCACGCCCTTCGGTCGCGCCCGGATTGGCATTTCCTTTCTGGCTGCACTTTTTCTTTTCATCGCGTTGAAGCCTGTCATGCGCACCCTGGAGGTCGTTCGGGGCGAGCGGGCGCAGGCGTTCTGGGGCATTGGTGTCGCTGGTGGGTTCCTTCTGGCGGTCGCCGCCGCCGTTCATTTCGTTCCCACCTCGTTGAATGATTTTGTGCGCGAGATGCAGCCGCTGGGCATGGCGACCGAGGTTCTGCTCATTGCGGCAGTCATCAGCTTCCTCGTTGCGGCCTGGCGGTCGCGCAGCGTGCGCGGCGCGCGCCTTCTCGGTGTCTTCCCGCCATGTCTCGTGCTGGCCGGCATGGCAGGCGTGGTGTTTCTCATTCTGATGGAGGAGATGTCCTGGGGGCAGCATTGGCTGGGCTGGGGTACGCCCGATCTCTTCAGCAAGAACATCCAGAACGAAACCAACATCCACAATTTCTACACCTACCAGTTCGAGGCCATCTATTACACGAGCGCGATCTTCTGCTTCGTGGTCCTGCCCTGGTGCTGGCCGCGTGGTGCGGGCGGTTTCTTCGGTCAGGTGGAGCCCTATATCCCGCCGCGCATCTCCGCGCTTTTCGGGCTG
This sequence comes from Nitratireductor sp. WH36-1, assembly GCF_058725515.1. NCBI lineage: Bacteria > Pseudomonadati > Pseudomonadota > Alphaproteobacteria > Hyphomicrobiales > Phyllobacteriaceae > Nitratireductor > Nitratireductor sp. WH36-1. Next base: position 1,104,159 of record NZ_CM178970.1, read on the forward strand.
CCCGTGGCGTCACTGATGTTCGAATCCTGGAACATCGTGCCCTATCAGGTCTGGTTCTTCCTCGGGCTGCTGATCTGTCTCGATATCGTGCGCCAGCTCAAATCCTCCGAGCTGCGCCTTGCCGCCATCGCCCTTGCCGCCATCTATGTGTTCTCCAAGCTGGTGTTCATCATTCGCGGCGTCGACATGGTGGATGGATATGAGCTCTCCGAGGTGCGCGAGCTCTATATCTCGCTTCTTTTCCTGGCCTATGGCTGTCTGCTGGCGAAGCGTTTTCGCCGGCAGGCAGAGGGCCATTACCTGACCGCATGAGAACGGGTCTTCTTCGGCGCAAAATTTGACGCAAAACGGCAAGCGCCGTCGCAATCAGCGCAAGCCATTGCGCGGGATTTCGTTACTGCTAGGCTGTGTCTGAACGCGCCCGGCTGCGGCGCGCTGCCTGCATTGCGGAGAGGCCCATGCGCAAATATTCCGTCTTCGCCATCGCCCGCGAGGCCATGCGTGGCCACAAGGGCTGGCCGGAACAGTGGTCCTCTCCCGAGCCGAAGAAGAGTTACGACGTCATCATCGTTGGCGCCGGCGGCCATGGGCTCGGAACGGCCTATTATCTCGCAAAGGAGCACGGCATCACCAATGTCGCCGTGCTGGAAAAGGGCTGGCTCGGCGGCGGCAACACGGGCCGCAACACCACCATCATCCGCTCCAATTATCTCTATGACGAAAGCGCGGGCATCTACGATCATTCCGTGAAGCTCTGGGACGGGCTTTCGCAGGATCTGAACTACAACGTCATGTATTCGCCGCGCGGCGTGATGATGCTGGCGCACAATGTGCACGATGTGCAGGTGTTCAAACGCCATATCCACGCCAACCGGCTGAACGGCGTGGACAATGAGTGGCTGACGCCTGAAGAGGCGAAGGCCTATTGCCCGCCGCTCAATATTTCGCGCGAGGCGCGCTATCCGGTCATGGGGGCTGCGCTGCAGCGGCGCGGCGGCACGGCCCGCCATGATGCGGTTGCCTGGGGCTATGCGCGCGCTGCCGCCGCGCGCGGCGTCGACATCATCCAGAACTGCGAGGTCACCGGCATCAATCGCGGGCCAGACGGGGCCGTCACCGGCGTGGAGACCACGCGTGGAGCCATCGGCGCGAAGAAGGTGGGCGTCGTTGCCGCCGGTCATTCCTCGGTGCTGATGCAGATGGCGGGCGTTCAGGTGCCGCTGGAATCCTACCCGCTTCAGGCGCTTGTGTCGGAGCCGATCAAGCCGGTCTTCCCCTGCGTGGTCATGTCCAACACGGTCCACGCCTATATCTCCCAGTCCGACAAGGGCGAACTGGTCATCGGGGCGGGCACCGATCAATACACCTCCTACTCACAGACCGGCGGGCTGCACATCATCCAGCACACGCTCGACGCCATCTGCGAGATGTTCCCGATCTTCACCCGCATGAAGATGCTGCGGTCCTGGGGCGGCATTGTCGATGTCACGCCCGACCGCTCGCCCATTCTCGCAAAAACGCCGGTCAGCGGGCTCTATGTGAATTGCGGCTGGGGCACGGGTGGCTTCAAGGCGACGCCGGGCTCGGCGCATGTCTTTGCCCACACCGTCGCGCGCGACGAGCCGCATCCCGTCAACGCGCCCTTCACGCTGGAACGGTTCCGCAATGGCCGGCTCATCGATGAGGCGGCTGCTGCCGCCGTGGCGCACTAGCGCATCGGCCCGAAAATCGGAAACGATCTTCGGAAAGCACGATGCGCAGGTTCAACAGGACAGAGCGTCCTTTGTGCGTCCGAATGGACGTCCGGCGCTCTAAACAAGGGGATCACATGCTTCTCATTCACTGCCCCTATTGCCAGGAAGACCGGCCGGAACTGGAGTTCCGTCATGCCGGCGAGGCGCATATCGCCCGTCCAGAAAACATGGCCGAAATGTCTGACGAAGATTTCGAGCGGTTCTTCTTCATTCGCTCAAACCCCAAGGGCATCGTCTATGAACGCTGGCGGCACATCCATGGCTGCGCCCGGTTCTTCAACGCCGCGCGCGACACCGTATCGGACCGGTTCCTGACGACTTATAAGGCAGGCGAGCCTAAGCCCGGTATCGGCGGGGAGGGCAAGTGATGACCCAGCCTTTCCGCATCGCCACCGCTGGCCGGCTCGGCAAGGCCGATCCCGTTCGTTTCACCTTCGATGGCAAGTCCTTCGAGGGGCTGCATGGAGACACGCTTGCATCGGCCCTGCTTGCCAATGGCGTGCATCTTGTCGGCCGCTCCTTCAAATATCATCGCCCGCGCGGCATGGTCTCCGCCGGTGCGGAAGAACCCAATGCGCTGGTCGGCGTTCACCGTGATGCCGCGCGCAGGGCGCCCAATGTGCGGGCCACGGTTCAGGAAATCCATGAGGGGCTCAACGCGGTGTCACAGAACCGCTGGCCCTCGCTCTCCTTCGATGTCGGTGCGCTCAACGATCTGGCGTCGCCCTTCTTCTCCGCCGGGTTCTACTACAAGACCTTCATGTGGCCGAAGGCTGCCTGGGAGCGGGTGTATGAACCCTTCATCCGGCGCGCCGCCGGTCTTGGCGAAGCGCCCGGCCGGCCCGATCCGGATTGTTATGCAAACCGTTTCGCCCATTGCGACGTTCTTGTCATCGGCGGTGGGGCTGCCGGGCTTTCGGCAGCGCTTGCTGCCGCCAATGCCGGTGCGCGCGTCATTCTGGCCGACGAACAGGCGGAAACGGGCGGTGCTCTGCGCTATGAGACCGGCGCGATGATCGACGGCATGCCCGGCTGGAACTGGGCGCAGGCCGTGACGGCGGATCTCGCCGCGCGCGACAATGTCCGGCTTCTCACCCGCACCACGGGTTTCGGCTATTACGCGCAGAACATGGTGGGGCTCGTCGAGCGGCTGACCGATCATCTGGTCAGTCCGGCCACCGATCAGCCGCGCGAACGGCTCTGGCAGGTGCGGGCGAAGCGGGTCGTGCTCGCCACCGGTGCCATCGAGCGGCACATGGTGTTTCCCGACAATGACAGGCCGGGCATCATGCTGGCGTCCGCCGCCCGCACCTATCTGAACCATTTCGGCGTCACGGTGGGGCGCAATGTGGCGATCTACACGGCCGGGGACAGTGCCTGGCAGGCTGCTCTGGACCTGAAGCGTTCCGGCGTGAGCATTGCCGCCATCGTCGACTGCCGGCCCGATCCGCAGGGGCCGCATGTGGAAGAGGCCCGCCGGCTTGGCATCGAGTGCCTGACGGGGCACGCCGTCACCGGCACGGGCGGGCGGCTCAGGGTTTCATCCATAAAGGTACGACCGGTTTCCGGCGGCGCGGAGCGCACGATCACCTGCGATGCGCTTCTGACCTCGTCTGGCTGGACGCCGGCCGTCCACCTCTTCTCGCAGTCGCGCGGCAAGCTGGCCTTCGATGCGGAAACACAGCGTTTCCTGCCGGGCAATGCCGTGCAGGAACTGGTCTCGGTCGGCGCGTGTGCGGGCAGCATCGATCTTGGCGAAACCGTCGCCGAGGCCCTGAAGGCCGGGCATGAGGCCGCCGGTGGCGTGGCCCGCAAGCTGCCAAAACTTGCCGCCGACAGCACCGAGCGCTGGTCCGGCGGCATGCTGGGTGCGGGCGAGGGGGCCGGAGCCGAAAGCACGGCCAAGGCTTTTGTCGATTTCCAGAACGATGTGACCGCGAAGGACATCCGCCAGGCGGTGCGCGAGGGCATGCGCTCCATCGAGCACGTCAAGCGTTTCACCACCACCGGCATGGCGACCGATCAGGGCAAGACGTCCAACATGCACGGGCTCGCCATCGCCGCCGAGATGCTGGACCGGCCCATCCCCGAAGTGGGGCTCACCACGTTCCGCGCGCCCTACACGCCCGTCACTTTCGGTGCGCTTGTGGGGCACGGCAAGGGCCGTCTGTTCGAGCCGGTGCGGCGCACGCCCATGCATGACTGGGCGGAGGCGCACGGGGCCGTGTTCGAGGATGTCGGCCAGTGGAAGCGCGCATGGTATTTTCCGCAAGCCGGTGAAGACATGCATGCAGCGGTTGCCCGCGAGTGCCGCACGGTGCGCCAGAGTGCGGGCATTTTCGACGCCACCACGCTTGGCAAGATCGAGGTCGTCGGGCCGGATGCCGCGCGCTTCATGGAGCTGATGTACACCAACCCGTGGCAGAAGCTCGGCGTCGGGCGCTGCCGCTATGGCGTCATGCTGCGCGAGGACGGGTTCATCTATGATGACGGCGTGGTGGGGCGGCTCGCCGAAGACCGCTTCCACGTGACCACCACGACCGGCGGCGCGCCGCGCGTGCTCAACCACATGGAAGACTATCTCCAGACCGAGTTCCCGGATCTGAAGGTCTATCTGACCTCCACCTCGGAGCAATGGGCGGTGATCGCCGTTCAGGGGCCGAAAAGCCGCGACATCATCGCCCCGCTGGTGGAAGGCATCGACCTCTCCGACGATGCGATGCCGCATATGTCGGTGCGGGAGGGGATGATCTGCGGCGTTCCCACGAGGCTTTTCCGCATGTCGTTCACCGGCGAGCGCGGTTTCGAGATCAACGTCCCGGCCGACTATGGCCGCGCCGTGTGGGAGGCCGTCTGGGCGGAAGGCGAAAAGCACGGGGCCTGCGCCTACGGCACTGAAACCATGCATGTGCTGCGCGCCGAAAAAGGCTTCATCATTGTCGGGCAGGAGACCGATGGCACCGTAACGCCCCACGATGCGGGGCTTTCATGGGCCATTGGCAAGAAGAAGACGGATTTCGTCGGCATGCGCGGCCTTGCCCGGCCGGATCTTGTGGCTCCCGGCCGCAAGCAGCTCGTGGGCCTCAGGACGCGCGACCCGAAAACCGTTCTGGAAGAGGGCGCGCAGATCGTCGCCGATCCGGACGCCCCGGTTCCCGTGCCCATGCTCGGCCATGTCACCTCCTCCTACTGGTCGGAGAATTGCGGCCATTCCATCGCGCTGGCGCTGGTGGCAGGCGGACATGAACGCATGGGCGAAACCCTCTATGTGCCGATGCCCGATGGCGCGATCGCGGTGGAAGTCACCTCCACGGTTTTCTTTGACGAGCAGGGAGCGCGCACCAATGGCTGACACAATCGCCCGCACAGGCGCGCTCGAAGGGCGCTTTCTCAATGATGAAGGCATCACGCTGGTGCGTGCGGAGCCGGCCACGCGGCTTTTGCTTCGCGCACCCGAAACGGCGCTAAAGCCGCTATCGAAGGCGCTCGGGCTCGACCTGCCGCAGCGCCCCAAAGCGTCGGTTTCAGGCGGCAAACGCGCAGCGCTTTGGCTCGGTCCCGACGAATGGCTGGTGATCGATGAGAATGGCGGCGACCTGATGGAGGACTGCGCCTCTGTCAGCGCGTTTCACTCCGCCGTCGATGTCTCGCACCGCAACACGGCGGTGCTTGTCTCCGGCCCGCGTGTCGAGGCCGTGCTCAATGCCGGTTGCCCGCAGGATCTCTCGCTTGACGTCTTTCCCGTTGGCGCATGTTCACGCACGGTGTTCGGCAAGGCGGAGGTCATTCTGTGGCGCACGGAGAGGGACGCTTTCCGTGTGGAATGCTGGCGCTCCTTTTCCGACTATGTCTTCATGCTTCTGGAGGCAGCCTCGCGCGACCGGTAATCGCTGAAGGATTGGAACCGGACGGGCTGTCTCGTCATTGACCCTGAAAAGGGATGATCTCGATGCAGCCTGACCCCAAGAAGCCAAAACCTGAAACCGAAAGCGAACGCGCGGCCAGGGAAGAAGCCCTGGAAGAAGGGCTTGAGGATAGTTTCCCGGCAAGCGACCCGGTCTCCGTCACACGCACGACCCGCACCGGCGCACCTGCCGAATTCGCCACAAAGCCGGCGCGCAGAAAGCTGGATGACGAGGAACTGGAAGAGGAGCTGGAGGAAGGTCTCGAAGACACCTTCCCGGCCAGTGATCCCGTTTCCGTCACCTCGACCACCCATACGGGCCGTCCGAGGCGGGATGACTAATCTCCTGCCCCAACCTCGCGGGCGAGCCGCCAGGCAGCAGCAGCGCCAAGCACGGCCAGCGGCAGGAAGCTAATGAACACCCAGATGGCCACCGGCTGCATGGCTGCCGGCGTTTGCGCCTCTGCGAAGCCCGCCAAGTTGGCGATGATGCCCGAAAGGGCTGCCCCCAGCGCGAAGGCGATCTGCTGCGTGGTCGGCATGGCGGCCGATGCGCTGTCGCGCTCGTCTCCGGGCGCTGCCGCGACCACACGGCGGATCAGAAAGCCCCACATCATGCCGAAGCCCGCGCCCTGCGCGATCGACAGAAGCACGATGGCTGAGAGCGGTCCCTCCGCCATCAGCGGACCGAGCAGGGCAATCGCCAGCACGATCAGCAATGCGCCACCCTTGATGACCCGCACTTCGCCCTTTGCGCCCACGCCGGCAAACACCATCGCCATCGTGCTCCAGGCCACCGCTTCGGCTGCCATCACATAGCCCGCGCCCAGTGCCGACATGCCGTGAATGCGCTGCAGGAAGAATGGCCCGTAGACGGTGAAGGACATGATGGCCGTTCCGAGCGCCAGATTGGCGATGAAGCCGCAGCCAACCACCGTGCGCGGGTCGAAGGCGCGGGTGGGGAACATTTTGTCGGTCGCGCGGCTGCCGTCACGCTTCAGGAACAGATAGAAGAGCAGCGCGCCCGCCGTCACCAGCGGCAGCGAGATGCCGGGCGTCACATAAATGCCGGCGGTCGCGACCGCCAGTACGGCGAGTGACAGGAGCGCGAGCCGCACCACCGGAAAGCGCTGCGCCGCTTCCGAGGCCCCTTTGGTCGGGCGCATGAACAACGGCACCAGAACCGCCAGCAGAACCGCCTGTATCGCGAAGGTCCAGAAGCCCCAGCGCCACAGGCCCATATCGGCGAAGAAACCACCGATCATCGGCCCGCAAAAGGCGGATGCGCCCCATATGGCCGACATCAGGGCGATCAGCCGCGGCCACATCTCTTCCGGGAAAAGGCGCTGGGTCGCCACATAGGTGAGCGCCACCAGAAGACCGCCGCCCACGCCCTGGCCAAAACGGCCAAGCAGCATGGCTGGCATGTTCGGGGCGAGCGCGCTGATCACGCAGCCCACCGTGTAGATGAGCGCTGCGATCACGAAAGCGCGGCGCAGGCCCGCCGCCGAGGCGATGAGTGCGGCAGCCGCCGCCGAGATGATGGAGCCCAGCAGGTAGAGAGACAGTGTCCAGCTCACCAGCCGGTCGCCACCGATTTCCGCCACCGCAGCTGGCATCGCCGTCGCCACCAGAAGCGTGTCGGCGGCGTGTAGCCAGATGCCGAGACATAAGAGGGCGAACTGCCCCAGTTGGCCGGTTTGCGAGATGGCAGCCCAGCCGGAATTGCCGGGCTGTTGCCCGGTGTCTGTCGTGCTCATGATGTGCCTCGTCTGGTGCGCCGGGCCGAAAAGCGGCATCCGGCTTTCAAATGTTCAGTCGTCTGAACGGGCTTCTATGCGGTAGGCGCAGCGCCGCGCGCCCGCCAGAATGTGGTCCGTGCGCTCCACCCGCGTCTGCGGGCCGAGCACGGTTCTGAAAACGCTGAGTTCGGAGCGGCAGAAACCCTGGCAGGCCGTCGCCGCAGCGCAGATCGGGCAGTGGTTCTCGATCAGGAGAAAGGCCCCGTCTTCGAGCGCCTCCACCTCCGCCATATAGCCTTCGCGGGCGCGAATGCGGGCCAGTGCGGCCACCCGGTCCTTCAGGTCGTCCTGTGTCCCCAGCGCGCTCTCATAGGAATGCTGCATGGTCTGCTCGCGCTGGCCGATCAGGCGGTCGAGACCTTCCTCGCCAAACAGGCGACGGATCGAGCCGATCAACTCCAGCGTCAGGTCGGAATGGCTGTCGGGAAAGCGGCCATGGCCCTTTGCCGTCAGCCGCCACACGCGCTCCGGGCGGCCCGGTCCGCGCGCTTCCTCCTGAAACTGCACCAGCGCTGCATCCTCCAGCCGGGCGAGCTGTTTGCGCGCGGCAACCGGCGAGATTGCGAGATGATGTGCAAGACGCTGCGCGGTCATGGCCCCTTTGGTCTTCAGGGCAAAAAGAACGCGTTCATCCGCCGTTTCCGGGGCGGCTTCAGGCTGGGCGGGCAGGATCGAGGCAGTCATGGCGAGTCTCCAGTCGACAATTGAATAACCTAATGGTTTCTTTATTGTCAATTCCACCTTGTCACTTTCCGCGATGCGTGGCATCCATCGCCACGTGGGGGCGCAGAACTTGATTCTTCGCCGTGAACCAGATTACGCGCTTGTCCAGAACCAGTCTCCCGAGCGACGACGCTCACCTTTCCGATGAACAGCGCCATGCGCTTCTTCAGCGGCACGGAAATTTCGTGCTGGCCTATTCCGTCGCGCATCAGCCCGACATGCGTTATTTCGGCAGTGAGCATGGCGCCATCGCCTATCGCATGGTGGGCCGTACGGCCTATGTGCTGGCAGATCCGCTCGCCCCGCGCGCACTCTGGTCCGATCTGATTGATGCGTTTGTCGCCGTCCGGCCGGACGTCACCTTCTGGCAGATATCGCGCCCCATGGCGGAGCTGCTTTCCACCAAGGGCTTTTTCGTCAACGCGCTCGGCATCGAAAGCCTGATCGACCTCGATACATACAGTTTCACCGGTCCCAGCCGACGCAGTTTTCGCACCGCGACCAACCGCTTCGAGCGCATGGGGCATCGCGTTGCCGAAGTGCCCGTGGCCTCACTGGACCCGAAACGCGTTGAGGCCATTTCGCTCGGCTGGCGGCGCACCCGCACCACCAAGCGGCGCGAACTCTCTTTTCTCGTGCGACCGATCCAGCTTCGCGACGAACCGGATGTGCGAAAGTTCTTCATTCTCGACGAGAACGACCAGCCGGTCGCCTTCGCTTTCTTCGACCCGCTTTATGAAGATGGCAGGCTGATCGGCTATTTATCGGCCACCCGCCGCTGGCTGCCCGATACCGATCCGCTGGCGGCCTATTTCCTCGTTCGCCGTGCGGTGGAAACCTTTCAGGCCGAAGGCGTGCCGAAGCTCTATCTGGGCCTCATGCCGTTTCACAAGATCGAGGATCAGGAGTTCCAGAAGGACTGGCTCACGCGCCGCGCCTTCCGGTTCATCTACACAAACCCGATCGCCCAGAAACTGGTTTACCCGACCCAGTCGCTTGCCCGGCACAAGGAAAGCTATGGCGGCGAGGCGCGTGAAACCTGGTGTGCGCTAAACACGCCGCCATCCCTGCCGCGTCTGCTCAAGCTTGTTCGGGCGTGCGGGGTCGTTTGATCCCGCAAGGCCACGTGCGATCCTGAATGGTTCTGTTCTCTGGGTTTTTAGAGAAAAACACAGGATAATTGCCGTTCAGCAAAGTCATTTCGTGTCTTGTCGTGAGCCTGACGTGTCTATCATTGACAAGTTAGCCGGCGGCAAGCAGAAACGGGAGGCCTGCCGCCGGTGCTCGATTTCAGCTTTTTTTGCCTTGTACAGGCTGTCAGCTTCTGTCGGGAGCTTTTATCGCGAGCGCCATCTGCCAGTTTCACAAACGGGAGCGCAAAGTAATTCCCCATGTTTAGTCGTTTTGTCATCAACCCGCCGGTCTTTTTCGGCTCGGTGATTATTATCGCCGTGTTTCTCCTGATCGGCGTTATCTTCCCCGGCCGGGCCGGCGATGTTTTTTCCGCCCTGCAAAGCAATATCCTGTCCGCATTCGGCTGGCTGTACCTGCTTTCCGTCGGTATTTTCCTTGCTTCCGTTCTTCTGTTTTCCATCGGCCGTTTCGGCAGGCTGAAGCTGGGACCGGACGATTCCGAGCCTGACTTCAAATACCATTCCTGGGTTGCCATGCTCTTTGCCGCCGGCATGGGCATCGGCCTGATGTTCTATGCCGTGGGCGAGCCCATGACGCATTTCCTCGCACCGCCCACTGCGGAGCCGGGCAGCATCGCCGCCATGCGCGAATCCATGTCGGTCACCTTCTTCCACTGGGGCATTCACGCCTGGGCCATCTATGCGGTGGTCGGTCTGTCGCTCGCCTATTTCGGCTATCGCTACAACCTGCCGCTCACCATTCGTTCGGGCCTTTATCCGCTTCTGAAAGACCGCATCAATGGTCCCATTGGCCACGCGGTGGACATCTTCGCCATCGTCGGCACCATGTTCGGCATCGCCACGTCGCTCGGTCTTGGCGTGACGCAGATCAATGCCGGCCTCAACTATCTGGTCGGCGTTCCCATCGCCCCCTGGGTGCAGGTGCCGCTCATTGCGGTCATCACCGCGCTTGCCACCATTTCGGTCGTCACCGGCCTCGACAAGGGCGTGCGCATCCTCTCCGAGACCAACCTGATCGTCGCCGTTCTGTTGATGGTTTTTGTGCTGGTTGTCGGTCCGACATCGGCGCTGTTCCGCGATTTCGTGCAGAACATCGGTCTCTATCTCGACACGCTGGTGTTACGCACCTTCAACATCTACGCCTATGAGCCGACCCCGTGGATCGACGGCTGGACGCTGTTCTACTGGGCCTGGTGGATTTCCTGGTCGCCTTTCGTGGGCATGTTCATCGCGCGCATCTCGCGCGGCCGTACGGTGCGCCAGTTCGTGACGGCGGTTCTGTTCATCCCCGCCGGCTTCACCTTCTTCTGGATGACCGTGTTCGGCAACACCGCGATCTTCATCGACACCGGTGTTGCCGCCGGCGAGCTTGGCGCTGCGGTCGCGGCCGATGTTTCGGTCGGCCTGTTCCAGTTTTTCACCTACCTGCCGCTGACGGCGATCACTTCGACGCTGGCCGTCCTTCTGGTGGCGATCTTCTTCATCACCTCCTCGGACTCCGGTTCGCTGGTCATCGACACAATCGCCGCCGGTGGCGAAACCGAAACCACCACCCTGCAGCGCGTGTTCTGGTGCGGCATGGAAGGGCTGGTTGCGGCAAGCCTGCTTCTGGCCGGCGGTCTCGGCGCGTTGCAGTCTGCAACCGTCGCCAGTGCGCTGCCGTTCACCTTTGTCATGCTGGCGCTTGTCTGGGCGCTCTTCGTGGGCATGCGGGCAGACCTTGCCCAGCGTGAGGCGCATGCCGGAATACCGCAGGTTGCGCCAGCGCATCCGGCTTCGGGCATCACCTGGCAGCGCCGGCTGAGCCTGATGATGCATGCGCCCAGCGAGAAGGAAATTCACACCTTCATTCAGAGCAATGTGAAGCCCGCGCTGGAGCAGGTTGCCAAGGAACTGACGGATCGCGGTCGCGAGGCCTTTGTCGAGGATGGAGAGGCGGGCGCCATCGCTCTGACCTCACCGGCCGAAGACATGCGCGACTTCGTCTATGGCGTTGCGCCCGTTTCTCAGAAACTGCCTGCATTCTCGGCGTTCGAGGCTGCGCGCTCGGGCCTGCGCTATGAGGCGCGGACGCAGTTCTCCAGCGGCAGCAAGGGTTATGACATCATGGGCATGACGCGCGATCAGATCATCCACGATGTTCTGATCCAGTATGAGCGCTATCTCTTGCTCGTGCAGTCGCCGGCCTCGGAGCTGGTTTCGGCTGCGCCGGAGCATGATGTTCAGGCTCTGACGGAAGAATAGGGGACCGGGCCGGTGGCGCATGCGCTGCCGGCCCGCCTCATGACTGCGCGGTTCATCGCCGGTCTTTATTGCAGGTGGCGCTGTCGCCTGATCTCCCGCCGCTTCATTGCGTCAGGGGAGGCTCTTTATCAGTGATTGGCGGTTAGCCCGCCCGGATCGCCATGATCGATTTGTTGAGGAATGCGAGTTTCTCGAACAGGATCTCGCCATCGTCGAACAGACGCCGCATCTGGCGGGCCGAAATGAGCTTGTTGTGCTCGACCAGATCGCGCGCTTCCTCAAGGTCCGGTGTGCGCGGGAAAAAGCCCAGTTGAAAGCGCCTGACAAGGCCAACCTTCACACTGTTTGGCAGATACTGAAATCCCGGTGTCCGGAAGTGCGGCTCGAAGGGAAACCAGTAATTCGGCGTCTGCACGAAATAGCGCTTCGAAAGCCGCTTGGTGTTCTCGGCAAACTGGATCATCCGTTCCCAGCTTCCGACATGCTCGACCACGGAATTGGAATGCACCAGGTCGAAGCTCTCTCCCGCCAGGAGCTGCGGATCGGCAGCGTCACCGGCGAGTGAATCAAACAGTTCGGTGTTCTTGACGCGCTCGGCTTCGAGGTTGACGAGCGTAATTTTCAGATTTTGATGGTGTTTTTCAAGAAAATCGGATCCGATTTTCCAGTATTCCTCGGTTCCACCGAGGTCGAGAATGCGAATCTGATTTTTCTCTGAAAAAGCGTTCTCGATCAGCGTCCGTACATTCTGAAAGCGTTTTGCGCGAAAATTGAACTCGAGGCTTTTGGGATTGTCGTATGGAGTTTTCTTTGCTGGCTCATCAGTCAGAACTTTAAAATCTGTAGTCATGAAAATATTCTTTTCGCGCCCGTCGCTCTGCGTTTCAGGCCTTATGATTTGATATTTGCGAAAGATAAAGAATAATTCTCTTATTCTGTCTCTTTCTGCAAAAAAACAGGTCGCTGAACAGTTGATGATGCAGCGCGCTTATGTCGTGTGCGAAAGCCACCGACTGTTGCAAGTCGCATCAGCCAGTGTTCGCCTGCTTCCTGCTTTGCGAAACTAGTCCTCGCGCGAGCGGTCCGGCATGGCAAGCGTCAGCCAGTGCGCGGTGAGGGCGGGTTTGATCGAGTTCTCGATCTCCACCGTCACATCGTAATTGACCTCTGCAATGCCCGAGGGGCGCAGCTTGATGTTGGCGAGCACGAAGCGTGCGCGAATGCGTGCGCCGCTGCGGATAGGAGCCAGAAAGCGGATGCGCTCAAAGCCGAAATTCACGCCCATCGCCGAACCGTCGAGACGGGGCACGGCCTCGAAAACCATGGTCGAGAGCAGCGAGAGCGACAGGAAACCATGTGCGATGGTTCCGCCATAGGGCGTCTCGCGTGCGGCGCGCTCTGGATCGGTGTGAATGAACTGGTGATCGTCCGTCGCCGCAGCGAACTGGTCGATCATCTCCTGGGTGACAACACGCCAGTCGGACAGGCCGACTTCCTGTCCCACCAGTTTCTGCGCTTCTTCAATGCTGATTGTCCCGGTGGTCAACGGGGCACTCCGTGGCTGTTGAGCTGGTCAGGCGGGCGGGATGGATCCCGCCTGCGCGCCGCGAACAGATACAGTTTTGTTTTGCGATTGTCACCCGCCTGGCGCCGCGCGATTGCGCGGCGCGCCCATTCAGGTGGTTTTGTCCCCAAGTCGGGTCGCATGATCGAGCTCGCGCACCAGCCGCGCCTCCTCTTCCGCCTTGGGCGTGATGAACCGGCCGAGTAGCAGATAGGCGACCGGCGTGAGGAAGAGGGTGGAGACGGTGGCAAGGCCGAGACCACCCACCATCACCCAGCCGAGCGCGATGCGCGCTTCTGCGCCTGCACCGCTCGCCATCACCAGCGGCACCCCGCCCACGATCGTGCAGATCATGGTCATCGCCACGGGCCGCAGGCGGATGAGGGACGCCTGTTCGATGGCTTCGCGCACCCCGAGCCCGCGGTCACGAAGCTGATTGGCGAACTCCACGATGAGGATGCCGTTCTTGGCCATTATGCCGACCAGAAGCACAAGGCCGATCTGGCTGTAGACGTTGAGGCTCGTGCCCGTCAGCAGCATGGCGAACACCGCGCAGGCCAGTCCCAGCGGCACCGTCGCCATGATGATCAGCGCGCTGATGAAGCTCTCAAACTGCGCCGCCAGCACCAGAAGGATGATCACCAGCGCAAAGCCGAAGATGATCTGCATCGAATTGGCGGTTTCGCCAAGGGCCGCAGCCTCGCCAAGCGGGACAAGCCGCATGCCGGGTTCGAGCAGGGGCTCCGCGATCTCCTGCGCCCGCTGATAGGCTTCGCCCAGCGCAACACCCGGCGCAAGCGACGCGCTGACGCCCACGGCGCGCAGCTGGTTTTCGCGTGAGAGCGATGGCGGCACGGCCTGTTCTTCGAGCCGCGCGATCACCGAAAGCGGCACGAAACGCCCGTCACCGGCCTTCACATAGGTGTTTTCGAGGTCGGTCGGGTCATCGACCGGATTGGTGGTCGAGACGAGTTTCACGTCGACGCTGCGGTCGTTGATGAACACCGAGCCGATCCTGCGGCCGTCGAGCATGGCCTGGATCGTGTTGCCGAGGCCGTCAATGTCGATCCCCAGATCGAAGGCGCGGTCGCGGTCGATGGCGATGGAGAGCTGCGGCTGCGTGGAATCGCTGGAAAGCCGCGCCTGCCGGAAACTCGGATCTTCGCCCATGGCCTCCACGATGCTGGCGGCGGTGGCCGATAACTTTGTGAAATTGTTGCCCGCAACCGCGAAGCTCAGCCCGTTGCCCGCGCCACGAATACCAAGGCTGTTGGGCTGGAAGACAAAGGCGCGCACACCCGGCTCATTGCGGACCCGTTCGGAGATGTCGGCGACGATTTCCTGCTGGCTGCGGTCGCGCTCGTCCCACGGGGCAAGCCGCAGTACCAGAAAACCGCTATTGCCAGCACCCTGTCCGGCAATGGAGAAGGTGCTGACGATCTCGCCACTGTCGCGCAGCGGCTCGATCAGCGCTTCGATGCGGCGCAGGCGCTCTGCGAAATAATCGAGGCTCACACCCTGCGGTGCCGAGACCCGCATGAACGCCATGGAGCGGTCTTCGCTCGGCGTGATTTCGGATTTGATGAAGCCGAACGCGCCATAGGATGCGCCCGCAAACAGCACCGAAATGAGCAGGATGAGCGCCGGTGCATCGAGGCAGAAGCGAAGAAGTTTCCGATAGAGCGTCGTCATCGCGCCGCCCACCCTGGCGATGACGCCGGTGTCTTCGCGCGCTTCGCCCTCGGGATGCGCGATCAGCATGCGTGAGGCGAGCATCGGGCAAAGCGACAGCGCGACCAGCGAAGACAGGAACACCGCCATCGCCAGCACGAAGCCGAATTCCTTGAACAGGCCGCCGGCCTGTCCCGGCAGGAAGGAGATCGGCACGAACACCGCAATCAGCGTTGCCGTGGTCGCAAGCACGGCGAAAAACACCTCCTGCGTGCCCAGAACGGCGGCTGCCCGCGCGCCCATGCCCTCATTGCGGCGGCGCACGATGTTCTCCAGAACCACGATTGCGTCGTCCACCACAAGGCCGGTGGCGAGCACCAGCGCCAGAAGGGTGAGAATGTTGATGGAGAAGCCCGCCAGATAGATCGTCGCCAGCGTGCCGATCAGGGCCACCGGAATGGCAAGCCCCGGAATGAGCGTCGCGCGGAAGTCGCGCAGGAACAGGAAGATCACCAGAAGCACGACCGTCACGGCGATCACCAGCGCGATTTCCACCTCATGGATTGCGCCATTGATGAAGGTCGCATCATCGCTGGTCACCTCAATGTCCACCCCGTCGGGCAGAGTGGTGCTCAGCTGCTCCACTGCGGCACGCACGCCGGACGAGATTTCCAGCGTGTTCGACTGGGCCTGACGCACGATGCCGATGCCGATGCCCGTGCGGCCATTGGCGCGTAACTGGCTTTCGCCGATGTCGCCGCCCAGCGTCACGGTGGCCACGTCGCCGAGCCGCACATGGTCTTTCAGATAGATCGCTTCGAACTGCCCGGGCGTCGAAATGGCCGCCGTCGCCCGCACTGTCAGGTTCTGCGTCGTGTTGCTCAGAGAGCCCGCCGGCGTGTCGAACGCGACCGTGCCAAGCGCTCTGGAGACATCGGCCACCGTTAGCCCAAGGCTCGAAAGCCTCGTCTGGTTGATGTCGATGCGGAAAATCTCGGTGCGGTCGCCATAGACCTGCACATCGGCGACGCCGGGCACGGCGGACAAGACGTCCACCACCTCGTCTTCCACCAGCGTCGTCATGTCCTGGATAGGCATGGTGGTGGAGGTGAGTGCAATGCGCATCACCGCCTGCGCGTCATTGTCGGCCTTGATGATGCGTGGCGCATCGGCGTCGTCGGGCAGGCTGTTCTGGATGCGGCTCACCGCGTCGCGAAGGTCGGAGGCGGCGGTGTCGAGGTTGACGCTGTCGCTGAATTCCACCGTCACGCGGCTGCGTCCGTAATAGGAATCCGACGAGATGGCCTGCACGCCCGGCACGCGGGCGACAGCGCCTTCGATGATCGCGGTCACTTCGCGATCCATGGTCTCGGCGGCTGCGCCGGAAAAATTGGTCGAAACGGTGATCACCGGGCGGTCCACGTCCGGCAGTTCGCGCACCTCGATGCCGAACAGCGCCGCCAGACCCGCAACGGCGATCAGCGTGTTGAAGACGAAGGCCAGAACGGGTCGTCTTACGAAAAGGGCGGTAATGCCCGTCTGGGCGTTGTGGAGCGCTTCCCTCACGTCGCTGACCCTTCCGCGGTGGCAAGGCGCGATCCGGCGCTGGCCGGGTTGCCGGCCGTGTTCACCGGCGCGCCTTCACGCATGTTGTGAATGCCCTGCGTCACCACCAGATCGCCCTCGGCGAACTCGGCGTCGACCAGCACGCTGTCTGCGTTGCGCTGGATAATCCGCACCGGCTTCTGGCGCGCCTTCCCGCTCTCCACGATCCACACAAACGGCCCGTCCGCGCTCCACTGCACGGCCAGCGGATCGATTGCCGGATAGGTT
Source organism: Nitratireductor sp. WH36-1 (assembly GCF_058725515.1). Classification (NCBI taxonomy): domain Bacteria; kingdom Pseudomonadati; phylum Pseudomonadota; class Alphaproteobacteria; order Hyphomicrobiales; family Phyllobacteriaceae; genus Nitratireductor; species Nitratireductor sp. WH36-1. The sequence continues at coordinate 1,120,808 of NZ_CM178970.1, forward strand.
TCGCCGGGGAAGCGCATGGTGATGGTGAAGGCCATGCCCGCGCGCAGCCGGTCGTCCGGGTTCTCGATGCGGCCTTCCACGCGCAGCGTACGGCTGTCGGGGTCGATGCGGTTGTCGAGCGCGCTGATTTCGCCCTCATGAACGGAAGAGCTGCGCGCGACCGAAGCTGCGGTCAGCGGCGCGCCGATCTCGATCAGGTCGGCATAGCGCTCGGGAATCCAGAAATCGACGAGGATCTGCGAGCGGTCGTCAATGGTCGCGATCTCGGTGCTGTTGGTCACGTAGCTGCCGGCGGAAATCGGCAGAATGCCGACCGTGCCGTCGATGGGGGCGGTGATGGAGCGGCGGTCGAGCGCCAGCTGCGCTTCCCGCTTGGCAAGCTCGGCATTGCGTAACGCAAGCTCTGCTTCGTTCTGTTGCACCACGCTCACCGTGTTCGAGGCGCGCAGCGCCATGATGCGCTCAAGCTTCGTCGTGGCGTCGTCGAGCGCGATGACGGCGCGGTCGAGCGCAATCTCTTCGGAATCCGAATCCAGCTTTGCGATCAAATCGCCGGCCTGAACCTCCGCGCCCGATGCGACGGCAAGCTCGGTCAGCGTGCCGGAGGTGAGCGGGTTCACCGAAACCGACCGCAGCGCGCGGCCGGTGCCGATGGCGTTCAGCCTGTCATTGATCGTGGCATAGGCCACCGGTGCGGTGACCACGGGACCGGGCGCGCCGCCACCCGGGCCGCGCTGCCCATTGCCTGAAGCGGCTCCACTCGCGGCCGCAGGCGCCTCTTCCATCAGTCCCGCACGGGCCAGAATGTTCTGCGCGCCGGGATAATACCAGAACCACGCCAGCGCGGCGGCAACGAGAATGAGGAGGCAGAGAACTGCCTGTTTCCAGAAAGACATGCACGCTCCGGCTGTTATCTTGTGGCGGTGGAGGTGGCATTCATCAGCCGGTATACCGGTCGCTTCAGGCCACTTGTCTTATGCCAGCTTCCGGGCGGCTTTTCATCTGTTCTAGTATTAAATTCTCGTAAGGCTAGGGCAGGGCACGCGGGCCGAAATGGCCGCGGTTCAGGTCACCTTGGCGCGTTTGCGATAGATTTCCTGATCCCACAGCCGCTCCCGCATGACCCGTTCCAGGATCTCCGCCGCCGTGACGATATTCGCATGGCTGAGATAGAGCGGCGTCATGCCGAAACGCAGAATGTCGGGCGCGCGGAAGTCGCCGATCACGCCATTGGCGATCAGCGCCTGCATCACCGCATAGCCTTCCGGATGGCGGAAGGAAACCTGGCTGCCGCGCTGGTCATGGTCGCGCGGGGTCGCCAGTTCCAGCTCCGGGCAGCGCTGCTCAACCTCGGCGATGAACCGGTCACAAAGCTGCTGCGACTTCTCGCGCACCAGCGCCATGTCGACGCCGTCGAAGGCGTCCAGCGCCCTGTCGAGCGATGACATGGAAAGGATTGGCGGCGTGCCGACCATCATGCGCGCAATGCCGTCTGCCGGCGTGTAGTTCTCGGTGAAGGCGAAGGGCGTCTGATGCCCCATCCAGCCCGAAAGCGCCGGGGCCACATGCGCCACGTGGCGCTCTGCAATGTAGAGGAAAGCGGGCGCGCCGGGGCCGCCATTCAGATATTTGTAGCCGCAGCCAATGGCAAAATCTGCGCCCGCTGCGTCCAGATGAACCGGAAAAGCACCGGCGCTGTGGCAAAGATCCCAGATCGCAAGCGCGCCCTTGTCGTGGATGTGCTTCGTCATGGCCGCCATGTCGTAGCGCCGGCCCGTGCGGTAATCCACCTCGGTCAAAAGCACCGCCGCCACGTTTTCGTCGACGGCTTCTTCCATATCGTCGGCGGTCGCCAGTTTCAGCTCGTAACCCTGGCCCAGAAGACGCGCGAGCCCGTCCGCAACATAGAGATCGGTCGGGAAATTGTTGCGGTCGGAAAGGATCACGCGGCGGTCAGGCCGCAGCGAAAGGGCTGCCGAAAGAACCTTGAACACGTTGATCGTCGTGGAATCGCCAACCGCGACACTGTCTTTCTTTGCGCCCACCAGCCGGGCGATCTTGCCCGCGACGCGCGCCGGCAGGTCGATCCAGCCGGCATCGTTCCAGCCGCGCACGAGCCGCTCGCCCCATTGCTGTTCCACCACGTCCTTCATGTGTGCGCTGAGGCCGGCCGGGAGAACGCCCAGGCTGTTGCCGTCCAGATAGATCACGCCTTCGGGCAGGGCAAAGCGCTCGCGAAACGCCTTCAGCGGGTCCAGCCGGTCGGCCTCATCGGCCCGCGCCATCGTCTGTGTGTCCTGATTGTCCGCCCGTGCATTCATTGGTCGCTATCCCACTGGATCGAATTATTATATATAATATGATTGATTATATGGGATTTCAGGTCAAGACAATGCTTCAGACCAAAACTCCGGAAGGCGAGGGCGGCGTTGCAGCGCTGAAGCGCGACATCGTGAGCGGCGTTCTCGCACCGGGGGAGCCGCTGCGCCTGATGGCGCTCTCGAAGCGCTATGGCGTTGGCTACACGCCGCTGCGCGAGGCGCTGTCGCGGTTCGAGGAGGCGGGGCTTGTGGTGCTGAGCCCCAACAGGGGTTACCGGGTGGCTCCCGTTTCGTTTGCGGAGCTGGAGGATCTTGAGCAGTCGCGTGCTTTGATCGAGGTGGCGCTTCTGGAAGACGCCATCGCCCATGGCGACCTTGCGTGGGAGGCTGCCATCGTTGCCGCGCATCATCGTCTTGCGCGCGCCTCGGCCGCGCTGGATGACGGCGCGCAGGCCTATTCGGAGTGGATGGAGGCGCATGACGCCTTTCACGCCGCGCTTCTTGCAGCTGCACGCTCTGTCTGGCTGAAATCGTTTCAGCGGCAGCTTTCCGAGCAATTGCGCCGCCACCACCACGCGCTTCTCTTTTCCCCCGCCGATGCGGGCGGGGAGGTCATCACCCATGACCCGGCAACGCGGGCGCTTCTTGAGGAGGCGCTTGCTCTTGAGGGTCACACCCGCCTGATGGATGCAGCACTTGCCCGCGATGTGGATCATGCCGCCACGCTGCTGCGCGCCCATGTGCAGTTCACGCTGGCCGTGCACCGCGCGGCTTCCGGCGGGGAGGGGGAGTGAGCGACTGAGCTGTCGCCGTTGCGGCGTCTGCGCAGTGGGTAGAATGGAAGTTGTTCGAGATATCTCGATGACCCGGGAGCGGTTCGAGATCATCATCTTTATTCAAGATGTTTGGGAAGGATGGTGGGCGTGACTGGGATTGAACCAGTGACCCCTACGATGTCAACGTAGTGCTCTCCCGCTGAGCTACACGCCCATCCGACGCCGCGCATAGATCACACAAATCAGGCCGGCGTCAATAGGTAGTTTGAGTGTTTTTACCGCAATGTGACGATCACTCTGCCGGCTCTCGCCGAACGCCTTGAAAACCGCGGTCAGGCGGCCTGTAAAAGTTTCTCCACCTCGTTCACGAGGTCACGCAGATGGAAGGGCTTGGAGAGAACTTTCGCGTCCTGCGGTGCGTTCGAATCGGGATTGAGCGCGACAGCCGCGAATCCCGTGATGAACATCACCTTCAGATCCGGATCGATCTCGGTGGCGCGGCGAGCCAGCTCGATGCCGTCCATCTCGGGCATCACGATGTCGGTCAACAGAAGGGAGAAGGGTTCTTCGCGCAGCCTGTCATAAGCGCCGGCGCCATTGTCGAAGTCGACGACCTCGTAACCAGCCCGCTCCAGCGCCTTCACCAGAAAGCGCCGCATATCATTGTCGTCTTCCGCCAGGAGAATCCGTGCCATTTTGCCGTCCAGATAGTGCGAGAGCGATTGACCCGCAAACGCTTGCCCAAAAATCGCTTGCCCACAATTCACTTGAATGAGACCAGCTATATGATTCCAGCGTGGTAAATATCAAGTGAAACCTGCTGATCCAGCTTGTGGACTGGCTGGACAGGCGTGCGCACGAATGGCAGATTTTATACCGAAATAGTATGCCGGAGGCGTGAAAATCGTATGACTGCCGCAGCGGATTTTGCGAAAATCCCCGCTTTCGAGGTGCGTTCTCCTGCGTTCCAGACTGCTCCCTTCGTTTTCAACTCGCCGCATAGCGGGCGACATTATCCCCAGCGCTTCCTCGACATGAGTCGTCTGGATGCGACCATGATCAGGCGCTCCGAAGACTGCTATGTGGATGAGCTCTTCTCCGGCGTGGTCGCCTGTGGCGCGCCGCTTCTCACCGCCAATTTTCCGCGCGCCTATCTGGATGTGAACCGCGAGCCGTGGGAACTCGACCCGCGCATGTTCTCCGAGCCGGTGCCGCCTTACGCCAATATCCGCTCGCCGCGTGTGGCCGGTGGGCTCGGCACCGTGCCCAAGCTGGTGGGCGAGGGGATGGACATCTATCAGGGTCGCCTGCCGCTGGCCGAGGCCGTGTCGCGCATCGAGACCATCTACGTGCCCTATCACGAGCGCCTGAAGCGCCTTTTGATCGACACGCACTGCATCTTCGGCCACGGCATTCTGATCGATTGCCACTCCATGCCGGCGGGTGTGCGTTCCGGCGATGGCGCGCTGCGGCCCGATTTCATCATCGGTGACCGCTTCGGCGTTTCCGCCGCTTCGGCGCTCACCGAATGCGTGATCGGTCTCCTGGCGGCGCGCGGCTATTGCGTGGTGCACAACAAGCCCTATGCCGGTGGTTTCATCACCGAGCATTACGGCCGCCCCGCACAGGGGCTTCACGCGCTGCAGATCGAAATCAACCGCAGCCTCTATATGGATGAGCGCACACTGGAGAAGAGGCCGGGCTTCAACGCGCTGATGGACGATCTCACCGGCTTCGTGCGTGAGCTGATGGCGATCGCCGGGCAGTATTTTACCGACTATCCGCTCGCCGCTGAGTGAAGTCGCGTTTTGCTGCGGTGCAGCAAATTTGCTCTGGACGGCGACAAAAAAAGACCGCATCGCCCTGGCGATACGGCCAAAAGTCTAGGGAGGAAACGCCCAATAAGGGCATCCGGCAGATCAACTGCCTGAACAAAGTCTATGTTGCGATGCACAATTGTCAAGCGTTAACCGTAACGCGCCCATTGCAAACCGCGCCAAACGCGGCAAAGATCGCCGCTCTTAACAGCCCTTTCAGGCAGCGAATCCGTAAATTCAGGAGAGTTCCATGACCGTGTCGCCGGCTTTGATGCGCCGCATTGCCGAGGCCGCCGCAGCCCAGACCCTGCCGCGCTTCCGTCAGCCGGTGTTGATCGACAACAAGCTCGAAAGCGGTTTCGATCCGGTCACGGAGGCTGACCGCGAGGCCGAGCGCGCCATTCGCGGGCTGATCAGCGAGGCGTTTCCCGATCACGGCATTCTGGGTGAGGAGTTCGGCCTTGAAGGCGAGGCGAGCGATCACCGCTGGATCATCGATCCCATCGACGGCACGCGCGCCTTCATTTCCGGCCTGCCGCTCTGGGGCACGCTGGTGGGGCTCACCGTATCGGGCCGCGCCGTTGCCGGCATGATGTCTCAGCCCTTCACCGGCGAGCTCTTCTATACGGTTGGCGATGGCGCGCATTACGAGGGGCCGGGCGGCGCCCGCCGTCTCAAGACGCGCGACACGACCGAGCTGTCCGACGCCACGCTGTGCACCACCACGCCGGCGCTGTTCGATCCGCTGCACCGCGCCGCCTATGACCGGGTGGAAAATTCGGTCTGCCTCGCCCGCTACGGCACCGATTGCTATGCCTACGCCATGCTGGCAGCCGGCCAGATCGATCTGGTCATCGAGACCGGTCTTCAGACTTACGACATCGCTGCGCTTGTCCCGATCATCGAGCAGGCGGGCGGCGTGATCACCAGCTGGGCCGGCGGCCGTCCCGAGGGCGGAGGCGACATCATCGCCGCCGCCACGCCCGAACTGCACAAGAAGGCGATGGCGCTTCTGCGCTAGAACATTGCGGCAGAGAGCCCGCTCTGGCGTTTAGAAATTGATGTCGCCGGTGCCTTCCACGAAGGCGAAGAAGGCGGCCATCACCTGTTCCCGGTAAAGGTCTGCCTCCTGCAGCAATTCGTGCCGCGCGCCATCAATGGTCAGGAGCGATGTGCTGCGTAACTGCCGGGAAAAGCGCTCGATTGCCGGGTTGGAGACCACGCGGTCCGCTCCGGCCGAAAGGATGAGCGAGGGAATGTGGATCCGCGCGGCAAAGGCCGGGTCGGTCACCCGTTCGATGGCCAGAAACATGGCGCGCGTCCAGGCGACCGTCGGCCCGTTGATGGCAAGGCCCGGCCATGCGCTGACCGTCGCCCGGTTGCGGGCAAAGCGCTGCGGGTCGGAACTCAGCGCCGCCGGCGAAAATTCAGGCATTTTCATCCGGTTGCGGCGGCCCGGCATATACATTCGGCCAAGTCCCAAAGCGTAGAGAAGCTGCGCGAAGTGCGACACCCAGCGTGTTGTTCTGGGCGAGACCGGAAGTCCCAGAAGCGGCGTGCAAAGCACCATGCGGCGCACCCGGTTGGCCATCATGGGTGCGGCCAGAAGCGCAATCAGAACGCCGGTGGAATGGGCGAGAATGTAGTAGGGGCCACGGCAGTCGGGCAGCACCACCTGTTCGAAGAACGCATCCAGGTCGCGCACATAATCGTCGAAGCTCTCAACATAGCCCCGATTGGCGTCCGGCAGCAGTCTCTGCGAGCGCCCCTGTCCGCGCCAGTCCAGTATCGCCGCGCCATAGCCGCGTTCGGTCAGGTCGTTCGCGGTCTCGAAATATTTCTCGATATACTCGTTGCGGCCGGGCAGGATCACCACCGTGCCGTGTTTCTCGGCTCCGCGTCCCGATGCGCGCGCAAAGCGGATCGAAACCCCGTCCTTCGTCTGGAACAGGTCCGCCTTCATCCCCTCGGGCGGGGGATTTTCCGGAACGACGATAAGCAGGTCATTCATGCAGGATCGTGGACCTCAAGAGCGGCTTTGAGGGGGGTGGAAGATGATATTCCTAAGAAGGAATAGAGCCGGGATGCGTGAATGGCAAGAAACAGAACGGTTGCGACTGAAACTGAAAGCCGGAAGTGGCCTGAACCACTTCCGGCATTCCGCACCGGCTGGAAGGGACGTTACATCCGGTACGTTCCGCAGGGCAGCGTCATAAGTCCGCCGCCGATCCATTGCGCTAACGGTAGCAGCGTGAAGCTGAACGGTATCCGAGCGGTCCGTTCATCCGCCGTTCATCTGAAATCGACGGGCTCTTGAACCCGATTTTTGGGGTTCCCATATATCTTCTGCGGCCGCCAGAACGGGGTCGCTGGCCAGCGGGAAACGCCCGAAGCGGGTTTCCGAAAATGGCCATAACGCAATGTTGCTCAACTGGAGAACAGACCATGCGTCACGTTGATTTTTCGCCTCTCTATCGTTCCACCGTCGGTTTCGACCGGCTCTTTGGCATGCTTGATACGCTGGCCCAGCCCGAAGGCAGCCAGACCTATCCGCCCTACAATATCGAGCGCACGGGCGATGATTCCTACCGCATCTCGATGGCTGTCGCCGGCTTTGGCGATGAGGACATCTCCATCGAGGCCCATCGCAATGTGCTCACCGTCAAGGGTGAGAAGAACGCCGAGCAGAAAAGCGAAGGCGAACTGCTTTATCGCGGCATCGCCGCACGCAGCTTCGAGCGCCGCTTCCAGCTCGCCGACCACGTCGAAGTGACGGGCGCCAACCTTGAAAACGGGCTCCTTCACATCGATCTCACGCGCAACATCCCCGAGGAGATGAAGCCGCGCCGTATTCCCATCGCTTCGGCGAAGGAAACGAAGGAGATCGAGGCCAGGACCCACTAAGGCTTCGGCCTGAGGGAATCCCCGATTTGCTAGAAGCAGACGGATAAGAGTTTGAATGATGGCGGCGCCCGTGTGGCGCCGCTTTTGTGTTTTCAGGCAGTGCTCGCGAATTTGCGGCCAAGAACGGCATCCAGCGAGATGCGTCCCGCACCCTTCACCACAAGATAAAGTAGCAGAAACACCCAGAGCGTGCGCTGGTCCCAGATCAGCCCGTCGGAGAAGCGGTCGAACCACGCGCCTGCGGTCTCCGCGCCCACCTTGTGTACGGCAATGTCCACATAGGACTGCACCAGCACGAAACCGATCATGCCGAGTGCGGCAATCCGGGTGAAAAGCCCGATCACGATCAGGAGCGGCAGGACAAACTCTGCATAGGTGCCGGCCCACACGATTGCGCCCCATGGGATGAAGGGCACGGCTGAAACATCGCCGCCCGCAGCCTCCACCGCCGGCAGCGCGATCTGGTAATAGGCCCCGTCTGCGACGCTGAAGAAGCCGAGCAGGCCTTCGCCCACCTTCGTGCGGGCCGAATTCAGGAAGTAGAAATAGAGAACGGCGAAGAAGGCAAAGCGCGCGGCAAGGCCCGGAAACCAGCCATCGAGCATCCGCTCAAGGGTGGAGAAAACGCGCGCATGAAGCATCTGGATTGCGTGGATCACGGGCTTTCATCCTTGTTCTGACTGTCAGTGCCTGCCTGGCATGTCTCGAATGCGCCGCTTTCGAGCATCAGGGCGATGGCGGCGGAAAGATCGAAGCCGGGATCGGCTTCAAGCGCCGCCCCGGCCGCCTGTTGCAGCGCTGCGCCATTGGCGAGCGCCTTCAGAAAGGCGAATTGGCCCCGGTCGAGCTCGCGCACCTGCACATCAAGTGCGGGCCGGGTCACCAGCGCTGCTTCGGCAATGCCCGCGTCGATGCGATCAGGCATTGGCCCCGTGCGGTGCGCCGTGAAGATCGTATGCACCGCATAGTCCGAGCCTATGAGATGCATGGCCGGGTGCGGCGTGAAACGGGCTGTTGCCAGCGCTTCCGGCGGCAGGGCAGCGAGATCGGCGGGCGCGAGCGGTGTGCGGTCGGCTGCGTGAAAAGCGTCGAGCCAGGCGCGTTCCAGCCGGGCCACGTCGGGCAGATATTTCAGATGCCGTATCGGCTCGAACCCGGCCAGAAAATCGCCGAACCCGTGCCCGTATTCGAAGACGAGGCGTGAGCGCGGTGGATGCACGCGCAGAAACTCCCGCGCGATCATGCGGAAATTCTCATCCCCCAGGATCATGGCGACCGCCGGAAAGATTTCTGAAAGCGCGGTCACGAGACTATGGGTGACATTGTTGCGATAGACGTTGAAGCGCTTGATCGCCGCCTTGCCGTGCGGGCCGCTCACGCCCTGCGGCGTGGCGCGATCCGGGTTGAACAGCACGGCGCCAAAGGCGTCGTCATAGGGCTGTGCAGGGTCCTGTCTCGTGGTTTCAGGAGTGGAGCGCATGGCGTTTCACTTCCGGCTTGAGGGTGCGATGACGGTCGAGAATGCGTTCAGCCGCCGCCGCCTCGGATTGCAGGATCGGCCAGTCGGGAATGTCCGCATCCCATTCGATCAGCGTGTCGATGGGGCCGCATGCGGCGATCACCGTTTCATAAAGGCTCCACACCGGGTCGGCGACCGGTCGGTCATGGCTGTCGATCAGCAGCGGCGCACCCTCGTCGTCTTCCTGTTCGTCATGGCCGGCAAGGTGGATTTCTCCCACATGCGCCAGCGGGAAATCGGCGAGATACTCCGTGGCGCTGAAGCCGTGATTGGTCGCAGAAACGAACACATTGTTGATGTCGAGCAGCAGGCCGCAGCCCGTGCGCTTCACGATTTCACGCAGGAAATCCGTTTCCCGCCATTCGGATTCGGAGAAAAGGACGTAGGTGGACGGGTTTTCCAAAAACATCGGCCTGCCGATGGCTTCCTGCACCTGATCGATGTGCTCGCACACCCGTGCAAGCGTCTCATCGGTGTAGGGCAGGGGCAGGAGGTCGTTGAAAAACACATCGTCATGGGTCGACCATGCCAGATGCTCCGACACTTTGAAGGGTTCGTAGCGCTCCACCAGCCCGGCAAAGCGTTGAAGATGTTCGGGGTCGAGCGGGTCGAGGCCGCCAATCGACATGCACACGCCGTGTAACGAGACGGGCAGCATGTTGCGGATTTGGGTCAGCGCGGCGTGCGGCGGGCCGCCCGCGCCCATATAGTTTTCTGCGTGTACTTCCACGAAACCCACTGACGCAGGGTTTTCAGCGATTGCGTCGAAATGCTGCGGCTTGAAACTCGCACCGGCCCGGCCAGCGGGGGCACCAGTGGGGGCATCAGCGGGGTGAAATGCCGGAAAGCGGCTCTGGATGGCGGAAAGGGGTTTTGCTTCGCGTGCCATGAGGTCGCCTCCCGGCATTTGGTGTCAGGTCAGATCATGCTGGCTGGATCAGGAGGGCATGTCGCGCTCAAGCGGCTCAAGCGAACCCATGCGCTCGCCGGGCAGTTCCATCGTGGCGCAGGTGCCTGCATCGACATATTTCCAGGCATTGCCCTGGTAATCGACCTTGGAGGTGCCGGCGCAGGTGGTGCCGGGCCCGGCCGCGCAATCGTTCTTGCCGGCCATGGACACGCCATAGCACTTTTCTTTTTCCTGGGCCTGGGCGGCCGTGGTGGTGGCCAGCGTGCCGACCGAAAGAGCGGCTGCGACCGTTCCGGCGATATAGGCGGCGGTGAGTGCGGTTTTGGTGGACATGAATGATCTCCTCTCGGGTCCTGTCGAAACCGGGGTTCCGTCCCGGCAGGACCCGTTTTTTCAGAGGGATCGTTCACTTGGAAATCAAGCGCGCGCGAGCCGGCATCACTTGCGTGTGAGGCTTTGTTTATCGCGAAGGTTGTTGTCGTGCCGCGCGCGCCGTGTTGCTCAGGCCTTCAATGCTTCCGCGCACTTCTGGATGTCGGCGGCCTCGGTGGCGAAGCTTGTGACGAAACGATAGAGCGTGTCGCCCGCCGTCATTTCGCCTGCGAAAGAGAGCGGCGGCTTCCACGGATAGAACTGCGCGCCAGCGGCCTGAAGCGCCTGGGCCTTCTCATCCTTCATGAGCGCAAACACTTCATTGGCCTGCGGCTGCCAGGCAAGGCGTGCCCCATCGGCATTGGAGATCGCGGTTGCGAGCTCTGCTGCCATCGCGTTGGCGTGGCGCGCATTCTTCAGCCAGAGATCGTCACGGAAATAGGCCTCGAACTGCGCCGCGATGAAACGCGACTTGGAGAAGAGCTGTGCGGCGCGCTTGCGCAGGAAATGCATCTGGCCAATCTTCGCCGGGTCAAACACGATGATCGCTTCCGCGCACCAGCAGCCATTCTTCGTGCCGCCGAAAGAGGCAATCTCCACGCCGCGCTTCCAGGTCATCTCGGCCGGCGTCGTGTCCAGAGACACGAGCGCATTGGCAAAGCGCGCGCCGTCCAGATGCAGCGGAATGCCCGCTTCGCGGCAGATGCCGGCGATCTCTTCGATCTGTTCGAGTGAATAGAGTGTGCCGATCTCGGTCGCCTGGGTGATCGAGGCGGCCATGGGCTGCCCGGCGTGCACGAACTGGGCCGGGTGTTCGCGGATCGCCGCGTCGAGCGCGTTCGGGTCCATGCGGCCAAGCTGACCCGCCACGCCCTTCAGGCGCGCACCGCCGGTCAGATATTCCGGTGCGCCACCCTCATCATCAATGGCGTGCGCTTCCGAATGGCAGAAGGCGACCCCGCCGGGTTTCGAGGCCCAGGTGAGCGACAGGCTGTTTGCCGCCGTTCCCGTTCCGACGAAAAACACCGCCACCTCGCGTTCGAAGATGTCGCTGAACATCTTCTCCACCCGTTTGTCCAGCTCGCTGGTTCCATAGGCCGGCGCAAAGCCGCCTGCATTGGCGACGAGCGCTTCGGCGATTTGCGGGTGGGCGCCGGCCCAGTTGTCGGAGGCGAAATTCATGCGGCAGATCTCTCTTTTGACCCCAAAATAAGCAGTGGCGGCGGGAGATTGCGCGCTTCGATGCTCCGGTTCAAGCCCTTCGGATGAGATGTTGCGGTGATTTTTGCGCCTGACAGGATATTCTGCGGCGGTTTATCAAAATGTCATCAATACTTGCAGTTTAGGTATTTTATTTCGTGTTTTGCGCAAAAAATTTGCATTTCCGTCTTGTCTGGTGTTGGTATTTCTGGCATTTCAGCGAATAAGACAGCAGTGCTGTCCTATTGTTGTGCAGTTCGGTTGCCAGCGTCTCAGCGTGGCTTTTGCGCTCGTGATAGTGTTGCGAACGACCGGTGCAACAAAGGCGGTCCGGCAATGACCGGAGCACAGGCAGGGATGCCCGCCCAAGAACAAGAACACGCGCCGGAGCATATCGGTAGCGTTGCTCCGGCTTCTAAATGGAAATGCCGTGCATACACCCCGGAAGGCCGCAAGGGCTTTCTGGCGACTGAACGACCGCCCAGGGAGGCTTGCCCCGGGCTCTAGAATGTGAGGATTTGCGATGACGGAAATGACGCCCTCTTTTTCGACCGGGTTCGGGCCGGCCAACGAGGCCGAAACGGCCGCCGTCAAACGCACCGTGAAGATGTCCGCGCCGGGCGTGCCCGCTGCGCAGGGGCTTTACGATCCCCGCAATGAGCGCGATGCCTGCGGCGTCGGCTTCGTCGCGCATATGAAGGGCAGTCGCTCGCATGATATCGTGCGCGATGGCCTGGCCATGCTCGAAAACCTGACCCATCGCGGCGCGGTGGGTGCTGATCCGCTGGTCGGCGATGGCGCGGGCATGCTGATGCAGATCCCCGACCGCCTCTATCGGGAGGAATGGGCGGAGCGCGGCGTCGAACTGCCGGAGCCCGGCCATTATGGCGTCGGTCACTTCTTCATGCCGCGCGATGCGGAGCTGCGCAAACAGATCTACGACATCATCGCCGATGTGGTGCGCTCGGAAGGCCAGGAGCTGATCGGCTTCCGTGATGTGCCGGTCGACAATGCCTGCCTGTCCAAGGCGCCCGACATTGCCGCTTCCGAGCCCGTCCACCGCCAGATCTTTGTCAGCCGCGGCGCGGGCATTCACGACGAGGAGGATTTCGAGCGTCGTCTCTATATTCTGCGCAAGGTGATTTCGGGCCGCGTGCGCGAGGAGCTTGAGGGCGGCATCAAAGGTTTCTACACCGTGTCGCTGTCGGCGCGCACCATTGTCTACAAGGGCATGTTCCTCGCCTATCAGCTCGGCGCTTATTACAGCGACCTGAAAGACCCGCGTTTTGAAACGGCGCTGGCGCTCGTTCACCAGCGCTTTTCGACCAACACGTTCCCCTCCTGGGAACTCGCGCACCCCTATCGCATGGTCGCCCACAACGGCGAGATCAACACGGTGCGTGGCAACGTTAACTGGATGGCCGCGCGTCAGGCCTCGGTGGATTCGGAGCTGTTCGGCAACGACATTTCCAAGCTCTGGCCCATTTCCTATGAGGGCCAGTCCGACACGGCCTGCTTCGACAATGCACTCGAATTCCTGTTCCAGGGCGGTTATTCGCTCGTTCATTCGATGATGATGCTGATCCCGGAAGCCTGGGCCGGCAACCGTCTGATGAGCGACGAGCGCAAGGCGTTCTACGAATACCACGCCGCGTTAATGGAGCCGTGGGATGGCCCGGCTGCCGTGGCCTTTACCGACGGCATTCAGATCGGCGCAACGCTTGACCGCAACGGCCTTCGCCCGGCCCGCTATGTGGTCACGGATGACGACCGCGTCATCATGGCTTCGGAAGCCGGCGCGCTCGTGGTTCCCGAAGACAAGATCGTCAGCAAGTGGCGCCTCCAGCCAGGCCGCATGCTTCTGATCGACATGAAAGAAGGCCGCATCATTTCCGACGAGGATGTGAAGGCGGCCATCGCCACCAGGCATCCTTTCAAGAAGTGGCTCGACAACACCCAGCTCATCCTCGAAGACCTGAAGCCGGTCGAACCGCGCGCGCTGCGCAAGGATGTGGCCCAGCTCGATCTTCAGCAGGCTTTCGGCTACACGCAGGAAGACACGAAGATGCTGATGGCGCCCATGGCCACGACCGGCCAGGAAGGCATCGGCTCCATGGGCACCGACACGCCGATCTCGGCCATGTCCGACAAGCCCAAGCTGCTCTACACCTATTTCAAGCAGAACTTTGCGCAGGTCACCAATCCGCCGATCGATCCGATCCGCGAAGAACTGGTGATGAGCCTCGTCTCCTTCATCGGCCCGCGCCCCAACATTTTCGATCTGGTCGGCTCTTCACGCCGCAAGCGGCTTGAGGTGCGCCAGCCCATCCTCACCAATGGCGATCTGGAGAAGATCCGCTCCATCGGCCACACCGAGGACCGGTTCGACACCAAGACCATAGACGTCACCTATGCGGCGGGCGAGGGTGCTGCCGGTATGCGCGGTGCGCTGGAGCGCGTGTGCGACCGCGCCGAGGCTGCGGTTGCCGGCGGCTACAACATCATCATCCTGTCCGACCGCCAGATCGGCCCGGACCGCATCGCCATCCCGATGCTTCTGGCAACGGCCGCCGTTCACCACCACCTGATCCGCAAGGGTCTGCGCACGGCGGTTGGCCTCGTGGTCGAATCCGGCGAGCCGCGCGAAGTGCACCACTTCTGCTGCCTGGCGGGCTACGGCGCGGAGGCGATCAACCCCTACCTCGCCTTCGACACGCTTCTGTCCATGCACAAGGCCGGCGATTTCCCGCCGGAGGTCGACACGCAGGAGGTGGTTCAGCGCTACATCAAGGCCATCGGCAAGGGCATCCTCAAGGTGATGTCCAAGATGGGCATCTCCACCTACCAGTCCTATTGCGGTGCGCAGATCTTTGACGCCGTGGGTCTGGAAAGCGACTTCATCGAGCACTTCTTCACCAACACCGCCACCACCATCGAAGGTGTCGGTCTGGACGAGATTTCCGCCGAGACGGTTGGCCGCCATGCCGCCGCCTTCGGCGCGGACCCGGTGCTGAAGAGCGCGCTGGAAGTGGGCGGTGAATACAATTTCCGCATGCGCGGCGAATCCCACATCTGGTCGCCCGACGCCGTCGCCTCCCTCCAGCATGCCGTGCGCGGCAAGTCCTGGGAGACCTATCGCGAATTTGCGAAAATGGTCGACGGGCAGGCAGCCGACGCCAAGTCCATTCGCGGCCTGTTCGCTGTCAGGAAGGCGAAGGATACAGGCCGCAAGCCGGTCTCGCTGGATGAGGTCGAGCCCGCAGCCGAAATCGTCAAGCGGTTCTCCACCGGCGCCATGTCCTTCGGCTCCATCAGCCGTGAGGCGCACACCACGCTGGCGCGCGCCATGAACGCGCTGGGCGGCAAGTCGAACACGGGCGAGGGCGGCGAGGAGCCTGATCGCTATCTGCCGATGCCCGACGGTTCGATGAACCCGGAGCGCTCCTCCATCAAGCAGATCGCCAGCGGCCGTTTCGGCGTCACCACCGAATATCTCGTCAATTCCGACATGATGCAGATCAAGGTGGCGCAGGGCGCAAAGCCGGGCGAGGGCGGTCAGCTTCCCGGCCACAAGGTCGACGCCACCATCGCCAAGGTGCGCCACTCCACGCCGGGCGTCGGCCTCATTTCGCCGCCGCCACACCACGACATCTATTCCATTGAGGATCTGGCGCAGCTCATCTTCGACCTGAAGAACGTCAATCCGGATGCGGATGTGTCCGTCAAGCTCGTCTCCGAGGTTGGCGTGGGCACGGTCGCCGCCGGCGTCGCCAAGGCGCGCGCCGACCACATCACCATTTCCGGCTATGATGGCGGCACCGGCGCTTCGCCGCTCACCTCCATCAAGCATGCGGGCAGCCCGTGGGAGATGGGCCTTGCCGAAACGCACCAGACCCTGGTGCTGAACGGTCTGCGCTCGCGCGTAGCGCTGCAGGTCGATGGCGGGCTGAAGACCGGTCGCGATGTCATCATCGGCGCGCTGCTGGGCGCCGACGAATATGGCTTCTCCACCGCACCGCTGATCGCCGCCGGCTGCATCATGATGCGCAAGTGCCACCTGAACACCTGCCCCGTTGGCGTCGCCACGCAGGACCCGGTGCTGCGCAAGCGCTTCAAGGGCACGCCCGAGCATGTGATCAACTACTTCTTCTACGTCGCGGAAGAGGTGCGCCAGTATCTCGCCGAGATGGGTTACACCAAGCTCGACGATATCGTCGGCCAGTCCGACCTTCTCGAAAAGGATGGCATGATCGCGCACTGGAAGGCGCGTGGCCTCGATTTCACGAAGATCTTCTACAAGCCCGATGCCCCGCGCGAGGCCATTCACTGGACCGAGCGTCAGGAGCATCCCATCGATGATGTGCTCGACCGCAAGCTCATCGAGGCGGCAAGGCCGGCCCTTGAAAACCGTGAGCCCGTGTCGCTCGACTTCCCGATCTGCAACACCGACCGGTCGGCCGGCGCGATGCTGTCGGGCGCGGTCGCCAAGCGCTACGGCCACAAGGGCCTGAAGGAAAACACCATCGACGTGCGCCTCACGGGCACGGCCGGTCAGTCCTTCGGCGCGTTTCTGGCGCGCGGCGTCTCGTTCAGGCTTGAGGGCGACGCCAATGATTATGTCGGCAAGGGCCTTTCCGGCGGCCGCATCGTCATCCGCCCGACGGACGATTCCCGCATTGTCGCGGAAGACTCCATCATTGTCGGCAACACGGTGCTTTACGGCGCAACCGAGGGTGAATGCTATTTTCGCGGCGTTGCGGGCGAGCGTTTTGCCGTGCGCAATTCGGGCGCGGTCGCCGTTGTCGAGGGCGTCGGCGATCATGGCTGCGAATACATGACGGGCGGCGTGGTGGTCGTGCTCGGTCAGACGGGCCGCAACTTCGCGGCCGGCATGTCCGGCGGCGTTGCCTATGTGCTGGATGAGGCGGGCGACTTCGCCGAGCGCTGCAACATGGCCATGGTCGAGCTGGAGCCGGTGCCGGAGGAGGACGACATCCTCGAAAAGCTGCACCACCATGGCGGCGACCTCATGCACAAGGGCCGTGTCGACGTTACCGGCGACATGACCCGGCATGATGAAGAGCGTCTGGCGCAGCTTATCTCCAACCATCTCCACTACACGGGCTCCGAGCGGGCGCGCGCCATTCTGGATCATTGGGCGGAATACCGTCCCAAATTCCGCAAGGTGATGCCGGTCGAGTACCGCCGTGCACTGGAAGAAATGGAGCGCATGAAGCTCGGTCTGGCGGCGGAATAGCCGTGGGTTCTGGAGATCTGTTGCCCATGGATGTTTTTGGTGACCGGAATTCGGGCAATTGCCTGAAGGTCAAATACACGGCGGACCATCTCGGTCTGCCCTATCGCTGGCATGAGCTCGACCTCATGGCTGGCGAGAGCCGCACGGACGCGTTTCTCGCCATGTCGCCCTTTGGGCAGGTGCCGGTCGTGCGGTTCGATGACGGGCGCACGCTTGGCCAGTCGGGCGCAATCATCCGCTATCTGGCGCGCGGTTCGGCGCTTTTGCCCGAAGACGCGTTTGCCCAGGCGGAAATCGATCAGTGGATGTTCTGGGAGCAGAACTTCCATGAGCCCAATGTGGCCGGTGCGCGCTTTCAGGTGTTCTACCGCAAGGAGCCGGTTGAAGCGCGCGATCCGTTAAAGGTCGAGCGGGGCGAGGCCGCGCTCGATTTGATGGACGAGACGCTGAAGACGCGCGACTTCTTTGTCGGTGACGGGCTCACCATCGCCGATATCGCGCTCCTCGGCTACACGCGGCTTGCCCCTCAGGGGGGCTTTGAACTCGACGGGCGCAGGGCGCTCACCCGCTGGATTGCACGGTGCGAGGATGTCCTCGGACTTCCGGCACTTCACTAGATCGCCATGCGTCCACCGGGGCGCACAATGGACGATCTGAATTATTGATGGGGCATCGGAACAACCGGAAAACGGTATCCGCTTTTCGGTTCGAAGCTCTAAAATAACGGGGTTTACTCGATGGGTAAGGTTACAGGTTTTCTCGAAATCGACCGTCAGGTGCACAAGTACCAGCCGGCGTCCGACCGTATTCGCCATTTCCGCGAATTCACGCTGCCCATGTCGGACAGGGAAGTCGAGAAACAGGCCGCGCGCTGCATGGATTGCGGCATTCCCTATTGCCACGGCCCGACAGGCTGCCCGGTCCACAACCAGATCCCTGACTGGAACGACCTCGTCTATAATGGTGACTGGGAGGAGGCGATCCGCAATCTGCACTCCACCAACAACTTCCCGGAGTGGACTGGCCGCATTTGCCCTGCACCCTGCGAGGAAGCCTGCACGCTCAATCTCGAAGATATTCCCGTCGCCATCAAGACGGTCGAGCAGGCCATTGCCGACAAGGCCTATGAGGCCGGTTTTGTGCGGCCCTATCCGGCCGACCACACGACCGGCAAGAAGGTCGCCATCATCGGCTCCGGCCCGGCCGGCATGGCTGCTGCCCAGCAGCTAGGGCGTGCCGGTCATCAGGTCCATGTCTATGAGCGCGAAAGCCGGCCCGGCGGCCTGATGCGCTACGGCATTCCCGATTTCAAGATCGAAAAACACTATATCGACCGCCGCATCGAGCAGATGCAGGGCGAAGGCGTGACCTTCCATTGCGGTGTCAATGTCGGCGTGGACAAGCCGGTGCAAGAGCTTCTGGCCGAGCACGACGCCGTTCTCTACTGCGGTGGCTCGGAGCGCCCGCGCCCGGCCGGTATCCCCGGCGGCGAATTCCACGGCGTTCATGACGCCATGCCCTATCTGGTTCAGCAGAACCGGCGTGTGGGCGGTGAGGACATTCAGTCCGTCGCATGGGCGGCGGAGCCCATCCTTGCCGGCGGCAAGCATGTGGTTGTCGTTGGTGGTGGTGACACCGCATCGGATTGCGTCGGCACGGCCTTCCGTCAGGGCGCGGTGCGCGTCACCCAGCTCGACATCCGCCCGCGTCCGCCGGAGAAGGAAGACAAGCTTGCCGTCTGGCCCTATTGGGCGACGAAGATGCGCACCTCCTCTTCACAGGCCGAAGGCGCCGATCGCGAATTCCAGGTGGCGACGCTTGAATTCGTTGGTGAGGATGGCGTTCTGACCGGTGTGAAATGCTGTCAGGTGGATGAGAAGCGCAAGCCCGTTCCGGGCACGGAATTCGTCATTCACGCAGATCTCGCCTTCATCGCCATCGGCTTTTCCGGCCCGCTGGAAACAGGCGTTCTGTCCGAGTTTGGCGACCGGCTGAAAACCGATATCGACCGCCGCAACTCTGTGAACGTCAATGCTGACGACCGTGAGTATCGCACCACCATCGACCGTCTGTTTGCAGCGGGCGATGCGCGGCGCGGTCAGTCTCTGGTGGTTTGGGCGATCCGCGAAGGGCGTCAGGCCGCCCACGCGATTGACACGTTCCTCATGGGCAGTTCGGTCCTGCCGCGCTAGGGCGCCGTGCGTCCATTCGGACGCACAAAGAACGCTTCCGGTGGATGACGGCCCCCTTCTCCCCGCGCGCGGGGAGAAGGTCCCGGCAGGGGGATGAGGGGCTGACGCGGCGCAAGAAAATCTCGCCATATTGTGGGGTTGGCAGAACCTGGCGCTCGCCCCTCATCCTCACCTTCTCCCCGCGCACGGGGAGAAGGGGGCCTCGAAGTCGGTGCCCCATCGCGTCATTCCACGCATCATGCGGGCGTCAGGTGATCCCGCCTGCCTGCAGTGATCTGCGAGCCCGAAGAGGTCTGGATGAAATCAGGGCGTCGCCGTGGCTTCTGGCTGCTGCGGCGTTTTCTTTTCTGCCACTGGTGCGACCGGACGTAACGAGAAATTGTCGGCGCGGCCGGGCTGACTTGATGTGGCGCTGTCGGCTTCCGCGTCGTCACTGCGCTCCTGTCGCCCGATTGGCTCCACCACGGCGCCCATCAGCTCCAGCCCGCCATCGAGCGCCGGGTCAGACAGCGAGATCGGCACCGTCCGGTCGACAGGCGTGGGCTCTTCGGGGAATAGCACCAGGTTTGGAAGGTTCTCGATCCCGACCTCGCCGATATCGGGCGAAATGGCTTCGCCGAGAAGCTTGTTCAGCGGTTTCTCCACGTAGAAGGCCACCTTGCGCTTGCCGGAACGCGTCAGGTTGATGCCGTCGCTGCCGCGCAGCCGCACCGGCTGCCCGTTCATGTCCGGCCCGGTAAAGATGAAGGCCCCGTTTTCATCCACGAAACCGTCCCAGATGTCGACGAATGTGCCGCCTATGCTCTCCACTGTGGTCTTGTAGATGTCGTTGAAGGCCAGCATGTCGGACGACATGGTCGATGATTTGAAGGCCGGTAAGCCGCTCCACACGAGTGGGATCTGCTTTTCTTCGATGGCCGCCGCGAAGGTCTTGACGCGGTCGGTGTATTCGGCGAGCCAGGGCTCCGAGCGCGGGGCCTCGCGCTGACCGTCGATGCGCAGTTGCTGCCGGTCGTTGGAGCCGATCATCACGATCACGACGGTCGGGGAAACCTCTTCCAGAATGCCCGAAATCTCGGCATTCCAGTCATAATAGTCGTCGCGCACAAAGCCGGACGAACCGTTGCTGCGATTGATCACGCGCACACCGGGAGACTCTGCATATGCGTCGCTCAGGCCCTCGGCGAGCCCTCCGGCCATGAAGTCGCCAACGACCAGCACCGTGCGTGCATTCTCAAGCTTCTCCACTTCCGGCGGCGGTGGAGGCGTCGTTGGCTGGCGGGGTGCGGCGCGTGTGGTCGAGCGGCTGGGGCTTCGCGTGGCCGGCTGGTTGCGGCGCTGGCTGGGTAGCCGCACCGCAGGGCGCTCGGGCTCGCGTTGGCGCGCCCGCCCGCCGAACAGGAAATCCAGAAGGCCGCGACTTCTCTCCTGGGCCCCGGCAGGCGAGGGCGTGGAGAGGATAACGGGCAGGGCGAGGCTTAACGAGATGATGGCAATGACGAAGCGTTTGCCGCCTTCTCGTCCTGCCTCTGCCCTGTCCGTTTTCATGTCCTGTTTCCCCTGTCTCCGGTCAATTGTATCCGGTCAGTTCCCGCGCAGGCGGCGGAGCACTTCCTTGCCCGGATGGCCGTCTTCCTGCATTCCGTTGCGGGACTGGAAGGCGCGGATCGCGGCGCGCGAGCCGGAGCCGATCTTGCCATCGATGGGGCCGTCATAATAGCCAAGCGCACCAAGGCGGCGCTGCAGCTCTTCCGTCTCGTTGTAGCTGAGACGTTCGAAGGGACGATTCCAGTCACGCACGAGGCCGCCATAGCCGGCGATTTCGTCGGCAAGAAGGCCCACGGCAAGCGCGTATTTGTCCGAATTGTTGTAGCGCTTGATGACTTGGAAATTCTTGGTCACGAGGAAGGCGGGGCCTGCGCGACCGTCCGGGACCTTCAGCTCGGCGCTGTCGTTCGGACGCGGGAAAGGCTTGCCATTGGCGCGCACGACGCCGATGGAAGCCCAGCGGGCAAGCGACATGTTGCCGCCCGGGAACTTGCGTCCGCCTGGCAGCGCAGCCGTTTCATAGCCCCAGGTTTCGCCGGTGCGCCAGCCATTGCGGCGCAGCAGGTTTGCTGCGGTGGCAAGGGCGTCCGGGATTGAGGTCCAGATGTCGCGGCGGCCATTGCCGTCCATGTCGACAGCATAGGCCTGATAGCTGGTGGGGATGAACTGCGTGTGGCCCATCGCGCCGGCCCAGGAGCCGGTCAGGTGGCCAACATCAATGTCGCCGCTCTGCAGGATCTTGAGCGCGGCGATGAGCTGCTGACGGGCAAATTTGGCGCGGCGCTTGTCGGCATAGGCGAGCGTGGCCAGCGAGCGTGGCACGCTGCGCATGACGCGTTCGTTCTTCAGCACTTCACCATAGTTCGATTCGATCGACCAGATGGCGAGCAGCACATAGCGGCTGACGCCGTACTGGCTTTCGATGCGGTCGAGCCAGGGTTTCCACTGGCGGGCGAGCTGCTGACCGCGCTGGATGGCGTCGGCCTGAACGCGGTTGTCGAAATATTCCCACGCCTCGGCGCGGAATTCGGGCTGGTAGCGGGCTTTCTCCAGCACCTCCGGATCGGGGGCGGTGATGCCGCGAAAGGCGCGGTCATAGGTGGCGCCGGAAACGCCGTTCTTGATCGCAACAGCACGAAACTGCTGGACCCAGCGCTGGAAGCCGGCATCGGCGCTGGCCGGCTGGAGGGTTACGGTAAATGCGAGCACGAAAGAAGCGATCAACGTCGCGACGAGGTTTCGTGGGGGCAAGCGGAACAACATCACGATCTCCGTTACAGGTAGTCCAGCCTTTCCATGGCAGGTCCCGGTTAGAAAAACGTTTACCATGCTGTTAATGTCCGTGATCGGGTTCTCCGGAACTTGTCACGATATACGCGCATTCATTCAGGAAACATCAATCCGACGTTGCTAAGGCAGCGCCAAACGCCTTCATTTCAACCTTTCGGGGATAGATTTCTGATGACGAAACTTCGCAAAGCGGTATTTCCTGTCGCTGGTCTGGGAACGCGTTTTCTTCCGGCCACCAAGGCAATCCCCAAGGAAATGCTGACTGTCGTCGATAAGCCCGTGATCCAGTATGTCGTCGATGAGGCCCGCGAAGCCGGCATTGAGCACTTCATTTTCGTGACCGGGCGCAACAAGGCGGTCATTGAAGATCACTTCGACATTCAGGTCGAATTGTACGACACACTGGAGCGGCGCGGCAAGAACGAGGTTCTCGACCGCCTGCACAGCATGCAGCCGCTGCCCGGCCAGACCAGCTTCACCCGTCAGCAGGAGCCGCTGGGCCTTGGCCACGCCGTCTGGTGTGCGCGTGAACTGGTAGGCAATGAGCCCTTCGCGCTTCTTCTGCCCGACATGATCATGCAGTCGCCCAGGGGCTGCCTGTCGCAGATGGTCGAACTCTTTGAAAAGACGGACGGAAACGTTGTCTCCGTCGAAGAGTGCGAGCCCTCGCAGACCCACAAATACGGCATCGTCGGTCGCGGCGATACGGTTGCCGGCGGGTTCGAAATCAACGCCATGGTGGAGAAGCCGAAGCCCGAGGATGCGCCGTCGAACTTCTACATCAATGGCCGTTACATCCTGCGGCCGGAGATCTTTGACCTTCTCGCCGAGCAGGAACGCGGCGCGGGTGGCGAGATCCAGTTGACCGACGCCATGCTGAAACTTCTGAAGAAGCAGCCCTTCCACGGTTTCCCCTTCACGGGCCGCACATTTGACTGCGGTTCGCCGGAAGGTTTCGTGGAAGCGAACCTCGCTTTCGCGCTGGAACGCCCCGATCTGCGCGAGCATGTGCTGCGCGTCGTGGAGGCCTCCGGCCGCGTCTGACGCAATTTTGAAAAACGCCGCCATTTTCTCCGAAATGGCGGCGTTTTGTCTTTTTTGCGGAAATTCCGCACCGAATTCCTAAAAAACTGATTTTCCAGGCCGCGCAGCGGTCTAGCGCTGCATGCGCACGCCCAGGAACACGCTGCTTGCGTCATACTCCCGGCTGGGAACGCTGCTGGTGCGTTTCTCGTAACGCGCCCGACCGGTGAGACCGAGTGTGCGGTTGAGCCACCAGGTCATGCCGGCTTCGCCGTTCATGGTCAGGTCGTGCCCGCCATTTTCATAGTCGCGCCAGGAAAGTCCGGCGGCGGCTTCGGCCGTCAGATTGGCGCGGATCTGGCGTTCCACCCGAAGGGTTCCCGAGTGAAGAATCGAGCCGCTGTCACCGGGATCGGTGGTGCCTTCAATCGTGGTCGAGGCGTCGAGGCGCACATCGGTGCCGCGCTGCGGCGACCAGTTGAGCGCGGCGGCAAGCGCAAGCCCTGAAACCGTGTTGAGGCGGTCGTCGTCGATGTCTTCTGCGACCCAGCCGATGGAGGCTTCGCCCGACAGTTTTTCCTCAATGTCGACCATGACGCCGGCGCGGGCGGCAAAGCGTGTGGCCGAACGCTCATAGCCGGCGCTGTCTTTCTCTTCATCGTAGAAGCGACGACCGATCTCGCCTTCGATGAAGGGGGCAAGGGCTGGCGAGATGGCATAGCCGGTGCGCAGGCGCAGCGTGGCCAGCGTCGAGTTGCGCTCTTTCTGCGAAAGCGTGCTGCCATCGATGAGCGTGGCGTCGCCATAATGCTCGCGCGTCAGGGAGCCGGTGGCGCTCAGCCGCAGCTTGCCGAGATCCTTGGAGAGCCCGAGGCTGCCGTCGATGATGTGCCGGATTGGCCGGTCTTCGACCCCGACGATGACGACGGGGGAGGAGGCGGATTCCGGGCTGACCGTGTAACCAAGGCTTGCAAGCGCCGTATAGTCGCCCGCCAGATCGAAACGCAGCGCGCCATCGATGCCGCCTTCGATGTCCGAGACCGCTTCGCCCGAAACGGATTTGCGGTAGATGCCGTAAGCGTCGATGGTGGCTGCGTGGCGCGACCAGTCGGACACGGCGTTGAGCCTGAGCGTGGTCTCCGAGATCGCCGCCTCGCCGCTGCCGGGGCTGGAATCGGCATTCGTGGTCCAGGTCACGCCCTGTTCGAGCGTGGGGGTGACGGTGAACGTGCCGACGCGCAGGCCGAGCGGTGCATAGGGATTTTCTTCCGAAGCCTGAAAATTGCTCTCGATGGCGCCGACGCGCGGGTTGAGGGCATCCGTGCTGTCAGCCCGGTCGACGCCGTCAGTCTCGTCCAGATCGCCTTCGGGAATGCCATTGGTGACGACACCGTCAAGCGGCGTCTGGCTGGCCTGCGCGGGAACGTTGCGCGCCTCGCGGGCGCGCTCGCGCGCGATGGCGGTCGATGGTGTGCGGCTGGAACGGCTGTTGCTGGTTTCGGCTGGCGCTTCCGCAGAAGCCGGATCGCCCGACGGGCTCGGCGTTACGGGTTCATAGCGCGGGGTGGGCAGGCCCGTTTCCGCACCAGCGCCACTCTGTATGGAAGAGGTGATGTCTGTTTCGGAAACGAGCCCGCGCAGACCACTGACTTCCTGCGCCGTAGCGACGCCGTAGACACATGCTGAAAGACTGAGACCCAGCGCAGTGGATCTGCGCCATATGCGCGTATTCCAACCCACTCTGAAACCGGGAGAAGACATTCAGATCCAGACTATAAAGACGCGCCACAATTGTACTTACCCAGCAGTAAATCATCGTGGTTAACAAAACCTTGTGTGCGGACGTCTACGACTGGGGCGGGCACAATGGACAAACTGAATGGACAGCGCGGCATCAAGGCGGTAATGGCAATGCCATGCTGAAAAACTCTTCCATGAACCTGGACCAGCAAAGCGTTATCGCTTCTGCTGTTCGCACGCTTGAAACCGAACGCGCCGGACTTAAAGAACTGGCGGAAGCCCTCGACAACGGGCTTGCCGAACCCTTTGCCGAAGCGGTGCGCACCGTTGCCGGGATCAGGGGCCGCTTGATCGTTACCGGCGTGGGCAAGAGCGGGCATATCGGTTCCAAGATTGCCGCAACCATGGCTTCCACGGGAACGCCGGCATTCTTCGTGCATCCCGCCGAAGCCAATCATGGCGATCTCGGCATGATCGGCAGCGACGATGTCATCCTTGCCATGTCGTGGTCGGGCGAGACGACCGAGCTGCATGGCATCATCGCCTATGCGCGTCGCTTTGCCATTCCGATCATCGCGATCACCGCCGGCAAGGCTTCGGCGCTGGCGAAGGAAGCAACGGTGGTGCTCGGTCTGCCCCGGGCTCCCGAAGCCTGCCCGCATGGGCTCGCTCCCACCACCTCGACCGTGCTGCAGCTGGTGATCGGTGATGCGCTGGCCGTGGCGCTTCTGGAGGCGCGCGGCTTTACGGCTGACCATTTCCGCACTTTCCATCCCGGCGGGCAGCTGGGCGCAAAGCTGACGCAGGTGCGCCAGATCATGCATTCGGGCGCGGAGCTTCCGCTGGCGAAAAGCGGTGCGCTGATGCGCGAGGCCATTCTGGAAATGACCCAGAAGGGCTTTGGCTGTGTCGGCATCACCGACGGCGATGGCGCACTGATCGGCATCATCACCGACGGCGATCTGCGCCGCCACATCGACAGCGAGCTTCTGGCGATGACGGTGGATCAGGTGATGACCCGCGATCCGAAGACGATTGGGCCGGAAACGCTGGCCGAAAGCGCGCTGCAGATCGTCAATTCCTCGTCGATTACCACGCTGATGGTGGTGGAGGGCGGCAAGCCCTGCGGCGTGGTGCATCTGCACGACCTGCTGCGGATTGGCGCTGCCTGAAGCTGACAGGCTGTAATTCAGGACCATGTGAAGTTGACAGGCGCCCCGTTTCAAACGGGGCGTTTTTCGTTTGGCTGCAGGGTTTGCAGGACGTATCGGTTCGCTCGCTTAGTGGCTGTGTGCCGCCAGCGGGGATGATGCCAAGGGGTACAATTCTGCAATTGGGGGCGAACCCATCGCGTGTCATATTGGCCGAATGAGACCGGCTTCGCTCAAGCGCCCACTGGTCGGCCCCAGTAGGCCTCACAATGTGAAGGAGTTCCGATGCTTGCAGAACACGTTCAGCATCTTCTGGTCGTCTTCGCCGCTTATCTCGTTGTGATTGCCAGCCCTGGCCCCAGCACCATGGCGATAATGGGCGTTGCCATGAAGCAGGGCCGCGAAAGTGCAGTCCTTCTGGCGCTCGGGGTGGTGACGGGAAGCATGTTCTGGGCCGTTTTGGCCGCGACCGGTGTTGCGACGGTGCTGACCGCCTATGCTGAAGCGGTCTTTTTCATCAAGGTCGCCGGTGGTCTCTATCTTCTTTTTCTGGCCTGGAAGTCCGCCAGGTCGGCACTGACGGCCAAGGCCGGACAGTTGAAACCAATGGCGCCGGCAAGGAAAGTGATGTTCTATCGCAGAGGGGTGCTTTTGCACCTGTCCAACCCCAAAGCCGTTCTTGGCTGGGTTGCGATCATGGCGCTTGGGCTGAGGCCGGATGCACCGTCATACACCCTGCTCACGATCATCGTGGGATGCGCCATTCTGGGCCTGACGGTGAATGTTGGCTACGCCCTGCTTTTCTCTACCGGCGTTCTGGGGCGGGCCTACCAGAAGTTCAGCAAGTGGATCGAAGGCGTGTTGGCTCTGGTTTTTGGCTATGCCGGTCTCAGGCTGCTCCTCTCCCGATCATGATGGCCGGAGCGCTGCCTGTTGTGAAACAGGCGGTGGCAGAGGCGTTCTTGATGGCAGATAAAAAAAGTCCCGGACGCCATAGGCTCCGGGGCTTTTTGTGATTCAGACTGCCTCGACGCGCAATGTGGAGCCGTCCACCGCTGCGATCTTCACGCGTGTGCCAGCCGGGAGGTCCGGGCCGGCGACACGCCATACCGTGTCATCGAGCCGGACGCGGCCAAAGCCGTTTTCGATGGCCTGTTCGAGCGTTGCCGTGCGGCCGACAAGCTGCTCGGTGCGGCGGTTGAGGAGCGGCTGATCCGTCTCCTCGTTTCTGCGCGAATCCATGAAACGCTTGCCGCCATAGGCCGAGAGCAGGGACAGCGCCAGGAAGACGAGAACCTGCACGTGCCAGGTCCACATCGCCGCATCCCATAACTGGAGCGACAGCGTTCCGGTCAGGATTGCGGCGATGCCGATCCACAGAAGGAAAACGCCGGGCGCCAGGATTTCCGCCGCCAGCAGCACAAAGCCAAGCAGCATCCAGTTCCAGGGGCCGAGTTCAGCGACGACATGCTCGATCATGAGGCTATTCCTGTGCGGGACCCGTACGCGGCGGGCGGGCTGAGGAAGCCCGGTTCTTCGGGGCGGGGGCCGTGTTTCCGTCGCTGAAGACTTCGCGGGCGATGGCGCCGATGCCGCCGAGAGAGCCGATCAGCGAGGAGGCTTCGAGCGGCATCAGAACGACCTTGTTGTTGTTGGACGAACCGATGGTCGCCAGCGCGTCGGTGTATTTCTGGGCCACGAAGTAGTTCACCGCATGCACGTCGCCGGCGGCGATGGCATCGGACACGACCTGCGTTGCCCGGGCTTCTGCCTCGGCGGCGCGCTCGCGGGCCTCGGCATCGCGGAAGGCTGCTTCCTTGCGGCCTTCGGCTTCGAGGATTTCGGCCTGCTTCAGACCTTCTGCCTCAAGGATCTGCGCGCGCTTGTTGCGCTCGGCCATCATCTGGCGGGCCATCGATTCCACCAGGTTGGCCGGCGGGTTGATGTCCTTGATCTCGACGCGGGTCATCTTGATGCCCCACGGGCTTGCGGCGTCATCGACAATGCGCAGAAGTTTTTCGTTGATCGCGTCGCGGTTGGACAGGAGCTCATCGAGATCCATCGAGCCCATGACGGAGCGGATGTTCGTCATGGTCAGGTTGAGGATGGCGTTTTCCAGTCCGGACACCTGATAGGCGGCCTCGGCGGCGGTGAGCACCTGATAGAAGGCGACGCCATCGACGGCGACGATGGCGTTGTCGCGGGTGATGACTTCCTGTGTGGGGACGTCGAGCACCTGCTCCATCATGTTCATCTTCGCGCCAACGCGGTCGATGAACGGGACAATGATGTTGAGGCCGGGGGTGAGGGTTTTCGTGTAGCGCCCGAACCGCTCCACCGTGAAGTTGAAGCCCTGCGGTACCGTCTTGATGCCTGCAAAAAGCAGCAGGACAACGAGGACCACCAGGACGGGGATGAGTATGTCAAAACCGGAGAAGGGCATTATCGGCTCCTGAAACCGCCCCGGAGGGGCTTGTATTGAATCGCGTGGCGCACTGTAAGGTTGTAACCCGCTTTGTGAAGACCTTAACCGCAGGCAAAACCATAACCCAACGGCTCAAATTGTCGGGCATGCATGCTCTGCGGGCGGAATACGCCGCGCATATGTTGCGCCAAATGTGACGCGTGGATGGCGAGGCCGGGTTTATACCCAGCCTGCCAGCTCGCGCCGCACCAGCGTTTCAATGACAGCCATGCCTTCTTCGGTGTCGTTGAGGCAGGGGATGTGCGTGAAGTTCGTGCCGCCGGCCTCATGGAAGATTTCTCCGGCCTCGCCGGCGATTTCTTCCAGCGTCTCCAGACAGTCGGACACGAAGCCGGGATTGAAGACGGCGATGGATTTTACGCCTTCCTTCGCGAGCTTCTCGACCGTCTTGTCGGTGTAGGGCTGGAGCCATTCTTCGGGGCCGAAGCGGGACTGAAAGCAGGTCATCAGCTTCTTCTCGTCCCAGCCGAGGCGCTCGCGCAGAAGGCGCGAGGTTTTCTGGCAATGGCAGTGATAGGGATCGCCGCGCTGGAAATAGCTCTGCGGGATGCCGTGATAGGAGGCGATGACGACTTCCGGCTCGAAGTCGAGGCTCGCCAGATGCGTTTCGATGGAGTGGGCCAGCGCTTCGATATAGACCGGCTCGTCCTGATAGGAGGGCACGGTGCGGATGGCCGGCTGAAAGCGCATCTTCATGAGCGCTTCGAAGAACTTGTCGTTCACCGTCGCCGTGGTGGTGGCGGAGTATTGCGGGTAGAGCGGGAACATGACGATGCGGTCGCAGCCGCGTTCCATCATGCTCTTCGTGACCGTCTCGATGGAGGGCTGGCCGTAGCGCATGGCCCAGTCGACGACGACATGCTCATGCTCCGACAGGGCCCCGGCGAGCTTTTCGCCCTGGGCGCGGGTGAAGGTGCGCAGGGGCGATTCGTTACGCTCGTGGTTCCAGATTTCCGCGTAGGCCGCGCCGGACTTCTTGGGCCGCGTGTTGAGCACGATGCCGTGAAGGATCGGATACCAGATGGCTCTTGGCCATTCGATGACGCGGCGATCCGACAGGAATTCCTTCAGATAGCGCCGCATGGGGGCGTAATCCGTGCCGTCAGGCGTGCCGAGATTGACGAGCAGAACGCCAACCTTGCCGATGCGCACCGGCGGGTGGTCTGCGGGCAGGGGGCCGACCGCCTTTGCGGCGGAACGGTCGATAGTGGTGGGGAGATTCATGCTTTGGCTCCGATCATGCAGGGGAAGCTAGCGAAGCCGGGCGGGTTTTCAATGCAGCGCGTGGCCGCAGGGGCGAAAAAATGAAAAAGCCCCGCCAATTGGCGGGGCTTTCAAGGGTTTCATGCGGTTAGTTGGCCGCAGGCAGGGTGATGACCATGCCCACTTTGAGCCGGCCGGGATCCATCTGCGGGTTTGCATCGGCAATGTCGCGCCATTTGGTGGCGTCGCCATACTGCGCGCGGGCGATCTCCCACAGCGTGTCGCCGCGGGCGATGGTGTAGGTGTTCTTGTCACCATCCATCATCTTTTCCGCGTCTTCCGCAGTCTCGCTCGCCATCTCCCCGGTGGCTTCGGCTGCGCTTTCGGCAACCTCTTCGACCTTGTCGGCTGCGCCTTCGGTTGCAGAAGCCGCATCATCGGCGGTCTTCTCCATGGCTTCGCCGGCTTCGTCCGCCATCTTCTTCGCGCCTTCGGTTGCGCTCTCGGCGGCTTCTGCGGCCTTGTCGGCTGCCGTTTTGGCCATGGAGGCTGCATCATCGGCCGCTTTCTCGACGGCGTTGCCTGCGTCTTCCGTGGCCTTTTCTGCGCCCTCGGTCATCTTCTTCATGGCAGCGTCGGCTTCACCGGCGGCCTTCTCCGCCATCTCCTTTGCGCCTGCGACAGCGCCTTCGACGGCTTCCTTTGCCTTCTCGGCAACGCCCTCAGCCATGGTCTTGGCGTCGTCGGCGGCCTTTTCCATCGTCTCGCCGGCCTTGTCCATCGTCGATGCGGCAACCCTGGTGATGCGGCCATCCAGAGACGGTTTGTAGGGGCTGTTGGCGGCCAGATAATCGGCGAGAACCTGCTCGAGGCCCGGACCGTAGTCATAGGCGTTCTGGGCGTTCAAGGCGAAGAGCTTGTAGCCGTCACCGCCATTGCGCGTGAAGTTGTTGGAGGCGACCGTGTAGGTGGCGTCCGGGTCGATTGCGGTCCAGCCGTCGCCATCCTTCACTTCGACGGACTGGATGCGGCCTTCGCCGGGGGCGACGGACGGGTCGAAGCTGAAGCGCAGGCCGGAGACTTGCGGGAAACGCCCGGCGCCGTCCTCGATCTGGCTCACGCCGCTTTCAAGCGAGGCAACGACATCTTCGCCCTTGATCTGGAAGGTGGCGAGCGTGTTCTGGAACGGCAGCACGCCCAGCACCTCGCCCATGGTGACTTCGCCGCCATCGATGGAGGCGCGCAGCCCGCCGCCATTGGTGATGGCGAACTGGACACCCTGATCGGCGGTGCGCGCGACCATGGCGTCGGTCACGAGATTGCCCATCTCGCACTCACCGGCGCGGCAGGTCTCGCGGCTGCCATCCACCGGGGCTGCCGTTTCGGCGACGATCTTGTTCTTCAGCTCCTCAATGGGGCCGCCCAGCTCCAGCACGCGGGCGACGACCGCCTCGTCCTTGTCGACGGAAGCATCGATCAGCTTGACGTCGCCGGTGGCGGCGGTGACCACGCCGTCATCGTTGAAGGTGAGCTTGAGTTCGCCGAGATATTTGGAATAGGAGCCGGCCTGCACGACGGGCACCTGATGGCCGTCGGGATTGTCGACCATGGTCGGGTAGGGGCCTTCGGCGCCCTCGATGGCGTTGGAAAGCAGCGTGTTGGAATGGCCGCCGACAACCACGTCGACGCCGGGGATCTTCGCGATGGCTTCGAGGTCGCGCGGGTAGCCCACATGGGTGAGCGCGATGACCTTGTTTGCGCCCTCGGCGGTGGCGGCTTCAACGGCTGCGGTGATGCCGGCCACATCCTCGATGATGGAGACGTTCTCGCCGGGCGAGGAAAGCTCGGCCGTGTCATTGGCGACCGCGCCGACGATGGCGATCTTATCGCCGCCCACATCGAGCAGGAGATATTCTTTCACCCGGTCGCCCAGTGCGGAAGCTTCCTTGGCCTTGACGTTGGAGCCGAGCACGGGGAACTCGACCTTGTCGAGGAAGGTCGCCAGACCGTCTTCGCCGTCGTCGAACTCATGGTTGCCGACGACCATGGCGTCGGTCTTCATGAGGTTCAGGAACTCGGCTTCGGCCGCGCCCTTGTAGGTGGTGTAGAAGAGCGATCCCTGGAAATTGTCGCCGGCGTTGAGCAGCAGGACGTTTTCACCGTCCAGCGCCTGACGCGCTTCGGCCACGGCGGTGACGAGCCGGGCAGCGCCACCGAAGCACTTGCCCTCGGCATCGTCTTCAGCCGAGCAGGTGGAATCGTATTTGTTGATTGGCTCGATGCGGCTGTGCCAGTCGTTCATATGGAGAATGTTGAGCGTGTAATCGGCAAACGCCGCGCCTGCGCTCAGGGCCAGTGCCGATGCGGTCAGCGAGGCAATGGCAAGACGCTTGGATATGGTAGTTCGCATAGTGACTTCTCCCGAATGGCAATTCGCGGTCTCTAGCGCCGCATTGTGACGTCCCGTTGAAGACGGACCCGGCGGCATGTTTCCACCGGCTTGAAGGTGATGCAAGTGAAACTTGGGTGGCAAACCGTAAGTTCGCGGGCGCGTGCTTATGGTGCTATTCTGGGGTTTGATGGCGAGCCCGGTGGGCTCGAAGGAGGTGTATGCCATGGACGCTGCAGAACTGCGCGCCATTCAGGCGCCGATCAAGGACCGCTATCGCGGTGAGCCGGGCGCAGCCCTCATCACGCTTCACGCCAGGGGCGCGCTCGACGATCAGAACATTGCCTGCAAGGTGGAGACCGGCCGTGCGATCGCCATTGCCGGACTGCATCCGGCGACGGGCGGAACGGGGCTGGAGCTGTGCTCCGGCGACATGCTTCTGGAGGCGCTGGTCGCCTGCGCGGGCGTGACGCTGAAGGCCGTGGCCACGGCGCTGGAGATACCGCTCCGGGCGGGCGTGGTTTCAGCCGAGGGCGATCTCGACTTTCGCGGCACGCTGGGCGTGGTGAAGGATACGCCGGTGGGTTTTGCGGAAATCCGGCTGTCCTTCGATCTCGACACGGATGCATCGCAGGAGCAGCTCGATCAGCTGTTGAAGCTCACCGAGCGCTACTGCGTGGTCTACCAGACGATTGCGAAAGGCCCTTCGCTCAGCGTGGCGATGACGCGGATGTGAGCCCGCCGCGTGGGCTTTCGATGCGCGCCATCTCGACGGAAACGGCCTTGAGCAGGGCGTGGACCCGGCTGCCCGGCTGAAGGCCGAGTGCATCCGCCGACTTCGCCGTGATGCGGGCCAGAAGCTGCTGCCCGCCAAAGCCGAGCGCAACGGTGGCGAACGCGCCGTCACGGCGAATCTCCTCGACAATTGCGGGAAGCTGGTTGCGGATCGACAGCCCGTCATGGGGCGCATTGGCGATGGCGACATCGCCCGCCCGCACGCGCAATCGCACCGTCATGCCGGGTGCAAACCCGTTTCCGGTCAGCTCGATGCGGTCGTCATCAAGCGCGATGACGGCGGTGTGGTAAGCGGGGTCAACATCCGTGATGCGGCCTTCAAGGATGACGCCGGCCTCGTCGGGATCGCCGCCGGCGGCAAGGCCGAGGCGGGCGAGGATGGCGGCGGCGGGGCCGCTGTCGGAAACGCGTCCGTTTTCGATCAGCACCACCGTGTCGGCCAGACGCGCGACCTCCGAAGTTTCGTGGCTCACATAGAGGATGGGAATGCCGGCCTCGGTGCGGATCGCTTCCAGATAGGGCAGGATCTCGTTGCGCCGCGCCTTGTCGAGCGAGGAGAGCGGCTCGTCCATGAGAAGCAGCGCGGGGTCGGCAAGCAGCGCCCGGCCAATGGCGACGCGCTGGCGCTCGCCGCCTGAAAGCGTGGCGGGTGCAGCGTCGAGCCGGTCTTCAAGGCCAAGCAGGGCCACCACTTCATCGAAGGCGCGGGATGCCGGACGGCGACCGGCCCAGCGGGCATAGGTGAGGTTTCTGCGCACCGAGAGATGCGGGAAGAGGCGGGCGTCCTGAAAGACGAAGCCGATGCCGCGCTTTTCCGGCGGGAGGTTCGTGCCGGTGGCCGAATCGAACAGCGTGCGCCCGCCAGCCACGATGCGTCCCGACTGCGGCCGTGCCGTGCCGGCGATCATCTTGAGCAGGGTCGATTTGCCCGCGCCGGATGGCCCGAACAGCGCGGTGACGCCTGCGCCGGCCTGAAAGGCGGTTTCGATCTCGAAGCTGCCGGCGCGGCCCCTGATGTCTACGTGTAGAGTGCTCATGCGCGTCCTCCGGCGGTGAGCCTGCGGGCCAGATATTCGGACGCGACGATGGCGGCGAGCGCCAGGGCGACGGCGATTGCGATCAGGCGAAGGGCGGCGGCATCGCCCGATGGCGATTGCAGCAGCGCATAGATGGCGAGCGACAGGGTCTGTGTTTCACCGGGAATGTTTGAGACGAAGGTGATCGTCGCCCCGAACTCGCCAAGCGCCTTGGCGAAGCCGAGAACGGCGCCTGCTATGACGCCCGGAAGGGCGAGCGGCAGGGTGACGGTGAAGAATACGGTGAGACGCGATGCGCCGAGCGTGCGCGCGGCCTCGCCAAAGCCCTGATCCATGGCTTCGAGCGACAGGCGGATGGGCCGCACGAGGAGCGGAAACGCCATGACGCCGGCGGCGAGCGCCGCGCCCGTCCAGCGGAAGGCGAAGCTGATGCCGAACAGGTTTTCAAAGAGCTGGCCAAGCGGCCCTTTGGAGCCGAACAGGATCAACAGGCCGTAGCCGGTGACGACCGGCGGCAGCACGAGCGGCAGGGTGACCAGCGCCTGAACGACGCCCTTTCCGGGGAACTGCTTGCGGGCCAGAAGCCAGGCGACCGCAAAGGCCGGAACGAGCGCGCAGAGGATGGCGGTAAACGCCACCCTCGCGGACAGGAGTATGATCGAAAGTTCGGTCTCGCCCATGTCGGCAGTCTATTCCGTAGCTTCGGAAAAACCGAGATCGGTGAAGATCGCGCGACCGGCCTCGCTTTTCAGGAAGGCGAGGAAGGCTTCGGCGCTTTCGGCTCCATCCTTCGTGGCGGCGGCGGGGTAGAGGATCGGCGCATGGCTGTCTGCCGGGAAGACATAGGCCCGCACCAGATCGCCGGCGGCTTTCTGGTCCGATCCGTAGACGATGGCCGCTTTGACCTCGCCACGGCTGGCGAGCTCCAGCGCCACGCGGACGTTTTCACCGAACACGGCGTTCTTCTCGACGTCTTTCCAGAGATCGAGGTTTTCGAGCGCCGTGCGGGCATATTTGCCGGCGGGCACATGGCTCGGATCGCCCATGGCGAAGCGCTCGTCAAGCAGGGCGTCGGGGCTCTCGACTGGCTCCGTGCCCTCAGCGGCTGCGATGACGAGATTGTTGCCGGCGATGATGGTCTCGCTGTCGGCGCGGACCAGATCGCGCTCGACCAGATACGCCATCCAGTCGGTGTTTGCGGAGATGTAGACATCCGCCGGCGCACCGGCCTCGATCTGGCGGGCGAGAACGGAGCTGGAGGCAAAGGAGACGACCACTTCGTCGCCACCGGCTGCCTGATATTCGCCTGCGGCGCGCTCAATGGCGTCCTTCATGCTGGCAGCGGCGAAGACGGTGAGTTTTTCGGCGGTGGCCGCCGTGGAAAGAGAAGCGAGGAGGGCGAGGCTCACAAGAGCACGTTTGAACATGGAACCACCATAGGTCATTGGCGCGGACGGGTGCCGCGCTCCGGTCAACGGGAATGCATGGTGGTCAGGTCTGGACATTCGCGCCCCGAATGCCGCCCGAACCTTGGGACAGAGGCAGCCATCACGCGCTGCCCGGTTTGGATATTAGGAGGGCGGTGACGGCGGGGTCAAGGGAGGATGGGCAAAGCTCTGGGGATGGGGGTGGTGTGGTGGCGCGCCTGGTGACGGGGTGTGTGTTTCGCGAATGCCGGTGCCCGCCCCTCATCCTCACCTTCTCCCCGCATGCGGGGAGAAGGGGGCCTCGACGCCGGGGCCGGGTCGTTTGGCGGTGTGCGGCCTTTGGGCTTTAGGCGGGGCCGTTGCGCAGCTTCCTTCTCCCCGTTTGCGGGGAGAAGGTCCCGGCAGGGGGATGAGGGGCGTGCGGGAATGTTTGTGGCTTTGTGCTGACTGGAACGCGGGGGCTGCGGCGATGCCGGTGCTTGCCCCTCATCCTCACCTTCTCCCCGCAGGCGGGGAGAAGGGGGCATTGACGTTGAGGTCGGCTTTTCGTCGGGGTGGCCATGACTGGAAGATCATGACCGGACAGTCGAGAAACGGTCAGGCCGTTGCTTCGGAGACGGTTGCCTCGATGTGGTCGACAAGCGGGTCGGGCAGGCGCAGGCGGCCGGCGAGCATGTCGAGATAGCCGCGCTCGGCGCGGGTCTTCGGTTCGATGGTGAGGCGCGAAGCCGTGTAGAGTTCGATCTTCTGGGCGTCGGTCTGTGCGGCCTCGACCAGCGCATCGAGATCGACCGGGCGCTCCAGCTCACGCATGAGGAAGGCTTCCTCTTCGCTGTCGATGCCGGAAAGCTTGAGCTTGTCGGCGATCTTGGCGCGCTCGCTTTCATCGATATGACCGTCGGCGCGGGCGGCGGCGATCATGGCGCGCACCAGCGCCAGCGCGAATTCGCCCTCGCCCTGCGGGGCCTGGGCGGGGTTGAAGCTGGTGTCTTCCGGCGGCGGCAGAAGCTCGCCTTCTTTCGCAGCCTCGGTAGGCTCCTTGCCGGACTGATAGTTCTGATAGGCCTTGTAGGCGATGCCGGCCACGGCGGCGATGCCGCCGAGCTTGAGCGCGCTGCCGGTGACGGAACGCCCCGTGCTGGTGCCCAGAAGGACAGCCGCGATGGCGCCGGTTGCAAGCGGATTGTCCTTGGCGAGCTGAACCGCCTGGCCCGCCTTGTCGCGCACGGTTCCCTGCGTTCCGGGCACCTGTGAGCCCAGAAGGTCGTTCAGCAGCTTCTTTGGATCAAACATCCGCATCTCCTCGTTTCGCGCCTGTCGCGCCGTAGCGTTGGCGAAAAGGTAGGAAGGCATTTGCGGCATTGCAATGTTGCAGGGCGCTGCAACCGGCATGGGACGACGAAAGTCCAATGTCATCCGAAGGGTTCGGCAGGAGCCTTGCCGCCTGACAGCCCGGTCATGATGGCGGGGCGGGTGCCCTTTCTGTGTTCGGCGGTTTCGAACCGGAGGGCTTCGATCACGCCGTCGCGCGGGAAACGCTCCAGGACCTTTGCGAGCGAGGCAGGTGCGATGCGGTGGCGGCCAGCGCCGAAAAGATCGCAGACCGCGCCGCGCGACACCAGATGCGCCTCCGCGCCATGGGCGCGGGCGGACACCCATCCGTTGAGATGGAGCGCGATGGCGTCACCGACCTTCCGGCCGATCTCGCCGCCATGTCCCTTCGTGCAGAGATGATCGCGCGCCCGCTCGCCGCCGCTGAGCGCAAAACAGCGCGTGCAGAGTGACGGCTCGTGGCGCTCGGTCAGGCCGATATCGTGCAGGATGGCGGCGGCGAAGAACAGGGCGGGATCGTGGTCGAGGCGCTCATGGGCCGCGATCAACGCGCCGAACAGATAGGTGCGCCAGCTATGGAAAAGCAGCGCATCGCGATGGGTCTCCGTGGCGAGCTGAAGCGCATCTTCGACCAGCGCGGTCTGCGGCGGCATCAGCGCGTCGAGCGAGACCGGAGCCGGGGTGAGGAGGCCGAGGCGGTGGCGCACCGTGTCGAGTGCCTGCTGCACCTGCACAAAGGCGAGATTGCCGATGAGGCGGATTTTTTCGCCGCCGCTCAGTGTTCCATCCGTTCCGTGGCCCCAGGCGAGTGTGCCCATGGCTGCATTTCCGGGATGTTTGGATTGGGTCATTGTGATGTGCCTTGATATTTGTACTGTTTCGCATAAAAATGCACGGAGATGAATTTTATGCAAGATGGTACAAAATGATTGCACGCCGAGGACGTCCGCCTGCCTATGACCGCGAAGCGGCGCTGATGGCCATTGCAGAAGCGTTTCGCCTGCGCGGCTATGCCGCTGCCTCGCTGGACGAGATCGCGCGGGCGGCGGGGATGAACCGGCCCAGCCTTTTCGCCGCGTTCGGCAACAAGAAGGCCATGTATCTGGCCGCCCTTGAAGATTACCGGCGGCGGATGGAACGGGCGGTCTCGCCGGCGCTGGAGCGCGAGGGGCCTCTGGGCGATGCGCTGACGGGGTTCTTCGACGCGGCGGTCGGCTTTTATGGCGAGGGTGCTGCGCCGGGCTGTCTGGTTCTGTGCACGGCGACGGCGGAAGCGCCGGCCGATGAGGAGATCGCAGCCGTGCTGGCGGACACGATCCGCGGGATCGAGGCGCAGCTTACGGCGCGGATTGCGCGGGAAGCGGCTGACGGTGAAGTGGCGGGGCTTGCGCAGCTGATGGTGTCGGTTCTGATCGGCATTGCCGTTCAGGCCCGTGCGGGTGTTGACGAGACGGCGCTGAAGCGCTTTGCGCGCGCCGGCGTGGCTGCGGCATTGCGTCAGGCCCTGTGATCGAGCTTTGACATTTCGCGCATCGGGTGGCGCTGTGGTTCGGCCTTGCCGATACGAGCCCGGTGCATTCGCCGGACTTCGGCGCGACGCTGGATGGCCGTTTCGTCAACAGCACGCTGCACCGGCTTGAAGGCGAGGGCAGCGCCATTCTGTGGAGCCATGCGGACGCGATACTCGAGGATCTGGCCGCAGCGGTCTAGAGCAATCCGCTTTTCCAGGAATCGCGAAAACGCTCTAAATCATTGGTTTTGCGCAATTCCAGGAAAACCGGTCCCGCTTTTCCTGGAATTGCTTTAGGCTTTGTGCTTCTCTGACGGTGCGCCGATGGGGAAGCTCTCGCCGCGTTTTTCGGCCAGTTCCACCTGGCGCTGGCGCTCGGCATAGCGGGCGCGGTCTGCTTCGCTGCGGGTTTCGGCGCAATGCGGGCAGGAAACGCCTTCCTGAAACAGCGGGGAGGCGCGCTCCTCAGGCGTCAGCGGATGCCGGCAGGCGCGGCAGAGCGTGGCGTCGCCCTCTTCGAGACCGTGGCGCACCGAGACGCGTTCGTCGAACACGAAGCACTCGCCTTCCCACAGGCTTTCTTCGGCCGGAACCTCTTCCAGATATTTCAGGATGCCGCCCTTGAGGTGATAGACATCATCGACGCCGATCAGCTTCATATAGGCGGTGGCCTTTTCGCAGCGTATGCCGCCGGTGCAGAACATCGCGACCTTGCGGCCCTTGAGGCGATTGAGGTTGCGCTCGGCCCAGGCGGGGAAGTCGCGGAAGGTTTCCGTTTCCGGATCCTCGGCGCGCGAGAACGTGCCGATGGCTGTTTCGTAGGCGTTGCGGGTGTCGACGACCAGCGTGTCGGGATCGGCGATCAGCGCGTTCCAGTCGGCAGGCTCCACATAGGCGCCGACCTGATTGACGGGATCGACCTCGGGCACGCCCATGGTGACGATCTCCTTCTTCAGCCGCACCTTCATGCGGTGGAAGGGCATTTCGGAGGCCGTGCTGTATTTGACCTCGATGCCCTTGAGGGCGGGGATCGTTTCCAGATGAGTGATCAGCGCGTCGATGGCTTCGGGCTTGCCGGCAACGGTGCCGTTGATGCCCTCGGCGGCCAGCAGAAGCGTGCCGCGAATGCCGTTCTTCTCGCAGAAGGCGGCAAGCTGCGGACGCAGCGCCTCATAATCCGGCAGGGCGGCGAAACGATAAAGAGCGGCGACGCGGAACGTCTGGTCTGGCGAGGATGAAATCATGCGCGGTCTCCTACGCTTCTCCTTTTCAGCTTGCAAGAAAAAGCCGCGTTTTCCTCGGTTTGACGGGGCGGATGCGGGTTTGCGCGGGTTTTCCTGAAGCGCGTTTTCTCCCCGGTTGCGGGGGCGGGTCGATAATTCCCGAAAACGGAGAGGGATGAGCGCGATGTTTTCGGACGCGGAGATCGGTGAAATCAGGATTGCGGCGCTGGCGGCGGGGCTGGAGCCAGCGCTGCTTCTGGCGGTGGCGCAGGTGGAAAGCGGCGGGCAGGTGTCGGCGATGGTGCGCGGCAGGGCGGAGCCGCCGATCCGGTTTGAGGGGCATTATTTCGACCGTCGGCTTTCCGGTGCGAAGCAGGCGGCGGCGCGGGCGGCGGGACTGGCTTCGCCCGAGGCGGGTGCGATTGCCAATCCACGCAGCCAGGCGGCGCGCTGGGCGCTTTTGAAGGAGGCGGCGCGCATCGACCGCAAGGCGGCGTATGAGTCGGTGTCGTGGGGCGTGGGGCAGGTGATGGGCGCGCACTGGAGTTGGCTCGGCTTTGCCGATGTGGAGGCGTTGGTGGCCGAGGCGCGTGACGGCCTTGCCGGGCAGATGCGTCTGATGCTGCGTTACATCGAAAAGGCCGGGCTGAAGGAGCCGCTTGCCGCGCATGACTGGGCGCGGTTCGCGCATGGCTATAACGGGCCGGGCTACCGGCGAAACCGCTATGACCGGAAGCTGGCGCAGGCCTATCGCCTCCATGCCGGGGAGCGTGTCGAAGGAAGGCCGGCTGCCGACGGTCTGCTGAAAATGGGTGCGCGGGGAGAGGCGGTGGAAAGCGTGCAGACCATGCTTTCGGCGCACGGCTATCCGGTGGAGGCGGATGGCGTTTTCGGGCGGCGCACCGAAGAGGCGCTGAAGCGGTTTCAGGCGGAGGCGGGTATCAGGGTGGATGGCATCGCGGGGCCGGTGACGCGTGCGGCGCTTCGTCGGAGCCTGCCGCTCACCGGGCTTTTCACGCGCGCAAAAGCGTTTGTTTTGCGCCTCTGGCGCGATTTGCCACGGGCGTTTTGAGCGTTGCGGCTTGCCAGTTTCGGAAGAAAAGTGTTCATGGGCGGCGAAATCGATGTATTGAACCGTTTTAAAAGTGCGGTTTCGCACAAAACGGACAGGCCTTGAGGAGAGGTGTGCACATGAACGCTGCCATGCAGAAGAAGA
This sequence comes from Nitratireductor sp. WH36-1, assembly GCF_058725515.1. Classification (NCBI taxonomy): domain Bacteria; kingdom Pseudomonadati; phylum Pseudomonadota; class Alphaproteobacteria; order Hyphomicrobiales; family Phyllobacteriaceae; genus Nitratireductor; species Nitratireductor sp. WH36-1. The sequence goes on from NZ_CM178970.1 coordinate 1,161,445, forward strand.
ACGACGTATTGCTGGCGATCCTTGAAGGGCAGCCGGTCATTCCGGTTCTGAAGATCGACCGTCTGGCAGATGCCGTGCCGCTGGCCCGCGCGCTGGTGAAGGGCGGGCTTCCCGCCATCGAGATCACGCTGCGCACGCCGGACGCCATCGATGCGATCCGTCTCGTCTGCGAGGAAGTGCCGGAGGCGATTGTCGGTGCGGGCACGATCCTGACCTCGAAGGACTTCTCCTATGCAGTGGCGGCGGGCGCTCGGTTCATTGTGAGCCCCGGCATCACGCAGGAGCTGCTTGATGCGGCCTCCATGTCCGAGGTGCCTTTCCTGCCGGGCGCGGCGACGCCGAGCGAGGTGATGGCTGCGCGTGAGGAAGGCTACAGCCTGTTGAAGTTCTTCCCGGCCGAACAGGCAGGCGGTGCGCCCTTCCTGAAGGCGCTTTCGTCCCCGCTGGCTTCCATCCGCTTCTGCCCGACGGGCGGTGTGTCGCCGAAGAATGTGGGTGACTATCTTTCGCTGCCCAACGTGATCTGCGTGGGCGGCTCCTGGGTTGCGCCTGACAAGGCGATTGACGCAGGTGACTGGGACGCCATCGAAGCGCTGGCGCGTGAGGCAAGTGGCCTCAAGAACTGAATGCCTTTTCGCGAAAACCAACGCACAAAAAAAGCGGGGCCTGGCCCCGCTTTTTTTTATGTCTGTTTTCGGTTCGTCAGTTGGTGCGGAACCGGGCCATGGAGATGAAGTTCACGGCCTTGCCGGTGAAGCGCGTGGCGTCGGCGACGGTCACGTCCTGCTGGAACCCGGTCGTGTAGACGGTTTCAGGCGACCGGACGAACTCGCTGTCGAATGCCGGCGGCTGTGTCGGCTTTACGGCTTCGTTCAGCATGGAGTTGCGGCTGAGTGCGCGGATCGGCGCTTCGCCGGTTGCCGCAACGACGACGGGCTGTGCGCCCGGTGCGATGTCGTTGGGGCCGGGCTTGGCCGATTTGCGCGTGCTGCGCGAACGGATTTCCGGGCGCGGGGCAGCCTGCTGGTCCGCACGGGCCAGAAGCGCCTGACGCGGCGATGCGGAGACCGGCTGGCCACGTTCAGGCTGTGCCGGAGCCGCGGCAACCGTGACGGCAGCCTGCTCATCTACCTTGAGCGCAAAGTCGCTCTCAGGCGCGGTGACTGCTGCGGGCTGCGGGCGCGGCTGGGGCTGTGCGGCGAGGGTGAACTCGTCGGACGGCGCAAGAGCCTGAGCCGGACGGCTGGACGGCAGCGGCATGTAGGCGGCCGTGGTGATCGGTTCTTCTTCCTGCGCGGCATCGGCCAGCACGCCGGCAATGGCGTCGGAGGCCTGGGGTTCTGCAGCGGCGATCTGTGCAAGCGCTTCCTGCGTCGAGGTTTCAGGCGCGTATTCCGGACGCTGCGTGGGCGTCGGAATGTTAGCTGCGACCAGAACGGCAGTGCCTGCATCCTGCGGCGTTGCCTCCTCAATGGTCGGCGCTTCCTCAACCGGCTTTACCTCGAAGGGCAGGGGTTGCTGGCCAACTTCGGCGGCAGGGCGCGGTGCGGCGCGCGGCGTGGGAACGCTGCGCTGGGGCAGGGCGGCAAGGATCGTGCCCGGCGTTTCGGGCTGCGGCTCAGGTGCGGCTGCCGGGGCAGGCGCGCGGCGGGCTGCCGGCTGACGCGCAGCAACCGTTGTGGTTTCTGCGTTATCCTCTTCCTCGTCGGCGCCGCCGCCGAACAGCGTGGCGAGAAGACCGCGTCCACCGCCGCTATTGCTCTTGCTGCCGGTGTCGCGGGCGACCTGAATGGTGCTGCCCTTGCGCTTGCGCGCTTCATAGGAGGCGAGCGCCTGCTTGTAGCCGGGGAGCGGTTTGCCGTCGGTCGGCACGTGGATCGTGTTGCCGCTCGGGAACACGGCGAGAAGCTCCTTGCGGCTCATGCGCGGCCAGTGGCGCACGCCGCCGACATCGATATGGATGAAGGGCGAGCCGGAACGCGGGTAATAGCCGACGCCGCCGGCCTGAAACTTCAGGGCGGAATTGCGCAAGGTGGAGAGCTTCACGCCGGGAATGTAGAAGTCGATCGCCTTGCCGAGCATGTGCTGGCTCTTTTTCGCGACGCCGCTGGAGCGGCTGCGGAGCATGGCGTTGGTCTGCGGCGAACGATAGGCGGACACGACATGGATGTAATCGCGGGCACCGGCGGCGCGGTAGGTCTCCCAGAGCAGGTCGAGAACCTGCGGATCCATGTTGGTTGGTTCGTTGCGACGCCAGTCGCGCAGGAAACGGTTCACCTGCTTCAGGCCGCTCTGGATGTAGCGTCCGTTGCGCTTGTAGGTGATTTCCGCGCGCTCCTTGGTATGGATGAAGTAGAGCTTCAGCGTGCGCGTTTCAGCGTGCGCGGCAGGCGCTGCTGCCAAAAGCGCGCTGGCTGCGAGCATCAATCCGGCGAGGAACCTCACGCGTGCGAGTGAAGCCAAGCGCCATACAGGTGCGTGAACGTCGTTCTGTCTCAAGGTCCGTGGCCTTACAGGCTGGTGTTTGTCCCCCGAGCCTTTGGCCCGGAACTCTATCTTCCCACCTTACGAGTATTCGATTTAATGGTTAATTCCATCTTATTAAAGTAGGAATGCGCAAAGACGATGGCGATATCGTGGCGAAGCGTGACGACGCGCCGCAGGGTAAACGCCAGGTTAATGCGTGGACTGTGCTCTATTGGCCTCAGTCTTCATTCGGGCGTGTGCGCCCGGTCGGATCGATCCCGAGATCCTTGAGCTTGCGGTATAATGTCGAGCGACCAATGCCGAGACGGCGCGCTACTTCGCTCATCTGGCCGCCATAATGTTCGATGGCGAGCCGGATCATGTTGTTCTCGATCTCTTCCAGCGGACGGATCTCATTGTGACCGTCCAGCGCCTTGATGAAACCCTTCTGAACCCGCTCTGCCGGCGTTGCTGCTGTCCCGCCCGTTGTCCCTTGGCGGTGCTCGGGGGCCAGCGCTTCCTGTGCGGGTGAGGCGGTGACAGCCTCGAACTGCGCCTCATAGGGGTCGATCCCTTCCACCTGCGCACGGATCTGTGGGAAGTCGGCGACATCGAGGACGCCGGTCTCGCAAAGCACCACGGCGCGGAAGACCGCGTTTTCGAGCTGGCGGATATTGCCGGGCCAGTCATAGCGTTCCAGAAGCGCAAGGGCCGGGCGCGCAATGCCGGTGACGCGGCTTGCCGCACTGTCTGCAAAGCGGGCGATGAAGGCCTGCACGAGAAGCGGTATGTCTTCCTTGCGGTCGCGCAGCGGCGGAACCATGATCGGGAAGACGTTGAGGCGGTAGAAGAGGTCTTCGCGGAAGCGGCCCTCCTTCACGCGCTCGATAAGGTTCTGATTGGTGGCCGAGACGAGGCGGATGTCCACCTTGCGCGTGCCGCGTCCGCCGACCGGATCGATCTCGCCTTCCTGCACCGCGCGCAGAAGCTTGACTTGAACGTCGAGCGGCAGATCGCCGATCTCATCGAGAAACAGGGTGCCGGTGTCGGCCTCGGCAAATTTGCCGGCGCGCTTTTCGGTTGCGCCGGTGAACGCGCCCTTGTCGTGACCGAACAGGATGCTCTCCACCAGCGTGTCGGGGATCGCGCCACAATTGACGGTGACGAAAGGTTTGCGGCGGCGGGCGCTTGCTGCCTGAATGGCGCGGGCGATCAGCTCCTTGCCTACGCCGGATTCACCTTCGATGAGAACCGGGATGTCGCTCGCGGCGGCCTTCTCTCCCAGCTTCATGACGCGCGCCATGGAGGGGCTGTTGGTGACGAGGGCTTCGAAAGAGGCGGTTTCGGCGGGCTTCTGGCTCCTGCGCTGGCGCGTCTCCATCGCGCGGACCTTGAGCGCATTGCCGATGGCGGCGCCAAGGCGCGCAGGGGCAACGGGCTTGACGATGAAGTCGAACGCGCCGGCGCGCATGGCTTCGACAGCCGTGTCGATGCTGCCGCGCGATGTCTGGACGATGACGGGAATGTCTGTTCCGTCGCCATTGAGGTGTTCGAGCATTTCAAGCCCGCCCATCTCTGGCATCATGAGATCGAGAACGATGGTGCGCGGGGTCTGTTCGGTGCGCTCCAGAACGCCAAGCGCTTCGCGTCCGTTCTCGGCAAGCAGCGCCGTGTGCCCGAGTTTCTCCACCGCAGCCTGAAGGAGGCGGCGCTGGACCGGGTCATCATCGACTATGAGAACGGCTTCCGACATGTCGCATTTATGCAATGGCGTTAGAGTATCGAGCGCGCTTTCCGCGCACGGGCTGGATCAAAATGGCATAGGCTTCTAAACAAGGGTTCAAGAATCCCGGTGAACGAAACCTTTCGTCGTCGCGGAGAAATGACCGAATTCGGCAGAACGAGGATTACATGGCCAAGTACACTGGCAGGGTCGCGCGCCCTGCGGCAACGGATGCGGCAATTGTGGCTGACAGGGCCGCTTCGGAATTCGGCAAGCTGCCAGAATGGGATCTGACGGATCTTTATCCCGCAATCGAGTCGCCTGAGCTGAAGCGCGATCTGGACCGCGCAGCGGCAGAGGCTGCCGGTTTTGAGAGGGCCTGGAAGGGCAAGCTCGCCGACGAGGTGGCCAAGGGCGCGGAGAGCCGGCTGGGCGAGGCCGTGGAGGCCTATGAGGGGCTTGAGGAACTCATGGGGCGCATCGTGTCCTATGCGGGGCTTCTCTATGCAGGCGACACCTCCGACCCGAAGCGCGCAAAGCTTTATGGCGACGTGCAGGAGAAGCTGACCGATGCGAGCGCGCATCTGATCTTCTTCACGCTGGAGCTCAACAAGATTGACGATGCGGCCATTGAGGCAGCGCTTGAGGCGGATGCCCGGCTGGCTCATTACCGGCCCTGGGTGCTCGATATTCGCCGCGACAAGCCCTATGAGCTGGAAGACCGGATCGAGCAGCTTTTCCATGAAAAGTCGGTCACCGGGCGCGGTGCCTGGAACCGTCTCTTTGACGAGACGCTGACGGGGCTTCGCTTCACGGTCGATGGCGAGGAACTGGCGCTGGAGCAGACGCTCAACCTGTTGCAGGACGCCGATGGCGAGAAACGCCGCAGGGCAGCCGAAGCGCTGGCGGAGACGTTTGGCAAAAACCTGCGCACCTTCACGCTGATCACCAACACGCTCGCCAAGGACAAGGAAATCTCCGACCGCTGGCGCGGTTTCGAGGACATTGCCGACTCCCGCCACCTGGCAAACCGCGTTGAACGCCCGGTTGTCGACGCGCTGGCCGAAGCCGTGCGCACGGCCTATCCGAAACTGTCGCACCGCTATTACGCCATGAAGGCGAAATGGCTGGGCATGGAGGTTCTGAACCACTGGGACCGCAATGCGCCGCTGCCGGAAACCCCGCAGGCGGTGATCGGCTGGGAGGAAGCGCAGAAGACCGTGCTCGACGCCTATGCGGCGTTCGATCCGCGCATGGCGGAGATCGCCGGGCGCTTCTTCGACCGCAACTGGATCGATGCGCCGGTGCGTCCGGGCAAGTCGCCGGGGGCGTTTGCCCATCCGACCGTGCCTTCCGCGCATCCCTATCTGCTCCTGAACTATCTGGGCAAGCCGCGCGATGTGATGACGCTGGCGCATGAGATGGGCCATGGCATCCATCAGGTGCTGGCGGCAAAGCAGGGCGCGCTGATGGCGCCGACGACGCTGACGCTGGCCGAGACGGCCTCCGTGTTCGGCGAGATGCTGACCTTCCGTTCGCTGCTTGACCGGACCACCGAAAAGCGCGAGCGCAAGGCGATGCTGGCGCAGAAGGTGGAGGACATGCTGAACACGGTTGTCCGCCAGATCGCCTTCTACGAGTTCGAGCGCAAGGTGCACTCCAGGCGGCGCAGCGATGGCGAGCTGACCTCCGAGCAGATCGGCGAGCTGTGGCTTGAGGCACAGAACGAGTGCCTTGGCTCTTCGGTGAAGCTGCGCGAGGGATACGAGACCTTCTGGGCCTATGTCCCGCACTTCATCCATTCGCCTTTCTACGTCTATGCCTATGCGTTCGGCGATTGCCTGGTGAACTCGCTCTTTGCGGTCTACCAACAGGCGCCGGAGGGCTTTCAGGAGAAGTATTTCGCCATGCTCGAGGCAGGCGGCACGAAGCATCATTCCGAGCTTCTTGCGCCGTTCGGTCTTGATGCGAGCGATCCGGACTTCTGGAGTAAGGGGCTTTCGGTCATCGAGGGGCTGATCGACGAGCTCGAGACGCTCGACGGCTGAACCGGGCGCGTTCGACCCGATGCTGACGGACCTTCGGGGGCAGGCTCTTTTTCGAGACGACATGGCCGGGCGGGAGCTTTTCTTCTCCCGCCCGCGCGATGTTCTGATCGCATGGGACGGCCCGTCATTTGACGACATGCTCGCCCGCGCCGAGAAGGCGCGGCGCGACGGGTTCTGGCTTGCCGGATACATGGCCTACGAGGCCGGGTATCTGCTGGAGCCGAAGCTGAAACCCCTCCTGCCGGAAGGGCTGCAGCAAGCGGGGCGGCGGGGGCCGCTTTTGTGTTTCGGCGTGTTTGATGCGCCGGAAGAACGCGCGGTGCGGCCGGTGCTCGATGTGCGCGATGCCGCGCTTGGCGATGCGCAGCCGCTCTGGACCTTCGGGGATTACGCTCCGCGTTTTGAGCGACTGCATGCGCATCTGCGCGCAGGCGACTGCTATCAGGCGAACCTGACCTTTCCGGTCCATGCGCGCTGGGAGGGGGAACCGGCGGCGCTGTTCGATGCGCTCGGCGCGCGCCAGCCCGTGCGTTATGCGGCGCTTTTGGATCTTGGCTGGCCGGTCATCGTTTCGCGCTCGCCGGAACTGTTTTTTCAGGTTTCGCGCGATGGCTGGATCGAGACCATGCCGATGAAGGGAACCGCGCCGCGTGGCGAGACGCCGGACGAGGATGCGGCGCTGAAGGATTTTCTGCGCAACGATCCGAAGAACCAGGCCGAAAACCGGATGATCGTCGACCTGCTGCGCAACGACATTTCGCGCATCAGCGAGGTGGGCACGCTGGACGTGCCGGAGCTGTTCCATGTGGAGACCTATCAGACGGTGCACCAGATGGTGAGCCGGGTTCGGGCGCGGCTGACGCCGGGAACGGGGCTGCGCGAGATCTTTGCGGCGCTTTTTCCCTGCGGCTCGGTGACGGGCGCACCCAAGATACGCGCCATGGAAATCCTGCATGCGCTGGAGGCGGGGCCGCGCGGGGCCTATTGCGGCTCGGTCGGCTGGGTCGCGCCCGATGGCACGATGCGGTTCAACGTGGCGATCCGAACGGTTTCGCTCTTTGAAGACGGGTCTGCGATCTACAATGTGGGCGGCGGGGTCGTGTTCGATTCCACTGCCCGGGGTGAATATGAGGAAGCGCTCGTGAAGGCGCGCTTCGCGAAAATCGAGAATTAGAGCGGTTCCCGCTTTTCCTGGAATTGTTATTGGAGATCAGGGCATGTTCATTGTTTCGCTGCGCTATGTGGTTCCGGTCGAAGAGGTCGAGCCGCATATGGCCGGTCATATGGCGTGGCTGGACCGCTGCTATGCAGACGGCATTTTCATTGCCTCCGGGCGCAAGGTGCCGCGCACCGGCGGGGTGATCCTGGCGCGGGGCGAGCGCGCGGCGCTGGAAGCGTGTCTTGCGGAAGATCCCTTCGCGGTGCACGGGGTTGCCGAATTCGAGATCATCGAATGCGCCATCTCGCGCACGGTCGACAGGCTGGATGCTCTTAAGGAATAACAAAGCCTGTCTGAACCAGAACCGTTTTTGCTCTTTATTATGACAGGCTTATATGTTTTGGAAATTCAGACATTCTGTTTCGGAGAGGCGCGCAATGGCTGCTAACGACTGGCCCATCCATGGTGAAATCACCGGACCGATCGTGATGATCGGGTTCGGTTCTATCGGGCGCGGCACGCTGCCGCTGATCGAGCGCCATTTCAAATTCGACAAGACGCGCATGGTGGTGATCGACCCGGTCGATACCGACCGCAAGCTGCTGGACGACCGCGGCATCCGCTACGTGCAGGCGCATGTCACGGCAGACAATTACAGGGAGCTGCTCAAGCCGCTTCTGACCGAGGGCGAAGGGCAGGGCTTTTGCGTCAACCTCTCGGTGGACACGTCCTCGCTCGACCTGATGAAGCTCTGCCGCAAGCTCGGCGTGCTCTATGTCGACACGGTGGTCGAGCCGTGGCTTGGCTTCTATTTCGACGACAAGGCCGACAACGCCTCGCGCACCAATTATGCGCTGCGCGAGACGGTGCGGCGGGAAAAGACCAAAAACCCGGGCGGAACCACGGCGGTTTCCACCTGCGGGGCCAATCCGGGCATGGTCTCGTGGTTCGTGAAGCAGGGGCTTGTGAACCTTGCCGGCGATCTTGGACTGAAGTTCGAAGAGCCCGCTTTCGATGACCGCGAGGGCTGGGCGAAGCTGATGAAGAAATGCGGTGTGAAGGGCATTCACATCGCCGAGCGCGACACCCAGCGCGCGAAGAACCCGAAGCCCATGAATGTGTTCTGGAACACCTGGTCGGTGGAAGGTTTCGTGGCTGAAGGTCTGCAGCCGGCAGAGCTGGGCTGGGGCACGCATGAGAAATGGAAGCCGAAAAACGCACGCAAGCAGAAGAAGGGCAACAAGGCAGCCATCTTCCTGGAGCAGCCGGGCGCGAACACGCGCGTGCGCAGCTGGTGCCCGACGCCCGGCCCGCAATACGGTTTCCTCGTCACGCACAATGAATCGATCTCCATCGCGGATTTCTTCACTGTGCGCGACAAGAAGGGCAAGCTGGTCTACCGCCCGACCTGCAATTACGCCTATCACCCCTGCAACGACGCCGTGCTTTCATTACACGAGATGTTCGGTGCGGAAGGCAAGGCGCAGCCCGAGCAGCATGTGCTGGATGAGAACGAGCTGGTCGACGGCATGGACGAGCTGGGCGTGCTGCTCTACGGCCATGACAAGAACGCCTACTGGTTCGGCTCGCAGCTGACGCTGGAAGAGGCCCGCAGGCTCGCGCCCTACCAGAACGCGACGGGACTGCAGGTGACCTCCGCCGTGCTCGCAGGCATGGTGTGGGCGCTGGAGAACCCGGAAGCCGGCATCGTCGAGGCCGACGAGGTGGATTACCGCCGCTGTCTCGAAGTTCAGCTGCCTTATCTCGGGCCGGTGAAGGGCTACTACACCGACTGGACGCCGCTTGAGGGGAGGCCGGGCCTCTTCCCGGAGGATCTGGACGAATCCGACCCGTGGCAGTTCCGCAACATTCTCGTGCGCTGAACGCCAGGCGGCGCGCTGCGCTTGCAATGCCGGCAAAATCGGGCAATTGAAACGGGTATAGTTCGGTCCCCGCCGGGGGCCGGGCCTGATGAAAAGACGGTGCGCGACCGGCAGGGACCGGTTGGCGACAGGAGGCCAAGGCTATGAGAACACGTAATATTCTGACGCTTGGAGCGGTGGCGGCTGCACTGGCGGTGGCTGGTTGTCAGACCGACATGGGCAGCGGCGGCGGCCCGCGCATGGCGCGGCAGACCGGCGTCGAAGGGCAGTGGATGGGCACCGACGGCGTGGCCGTTTCGACCCTGCAGGGCGGACGCTTCAGCTCCCGCTCGATCCAGACCGGTGAAGTGCTGACCGAGGGGTCTTACTCGCACCGTGGCGGGCAGACCATCGAGCTTTCCTTCTATTCGCTGAAGAGCCAGCAGCAGACGGCAGCCACATGCCTTCTGGCCTCAAGCGACCGGATGAACTGCACGCTGGCCAACGGAACGAACTTCGTTCTCAACCGCGCTTCCGGCGTTTCCTGAACCTTGAAGGGGCGGGGACGAGCCGCGACACATGCTGTTTGCCGTCCTCGCCCTTCTTCTGCTTGCCGTGATCGTGTTGCCGCAATTCTGGGTGCGGCACACGCTGGCAAAGCACGGGCATGACCGACCGGACATTCCCGGAACCGGCGGGGAGCTTGCCCGCCATCTGCTCGACCGTTTCTCGCTGCCGGATGTCCCCGTCGAAACCAGTGACCGGGGCGACCATTACGACCCGCAGGCGCGGGCGGTCCGTCTTTCCGAAAATGTCTATTCCGGGCGTTCGCTGACGGCGGTGGCCGTTGCCGCGCATGAGGTTTCGCACGCCGTTCAGCACGCAAATGGCGAGCGTTCCTTCAGGGCGTGGCAGGGGCTGGCGCGCTTTGCCATGGTGACGGACAGGGCGGCGGGCATCTTCTTCATCGCTGCGCCTTTTCTCGCCATTCTGGCCCGCACGCCCATGGCGCTGGTGGCACTTCTCGCAGTTGGGGTGGGGCTTCTGTCGGTGCGCGTTCTGGTGACGCTCGCCACGCTGCCGGTCGAGCTGGACGCCAGTTTCGGTAAGGCGCTGCCGGTTCTGGAGAAGGGGGCCTATGTCTCCGAGACGGATATGCCGGCCGTGCGCTCGGTGCTGAAGGCAGCGGCGCTGACCTATCTGGCGGCGGCACTCATTACCTTGGTCGATCTTGCCCGCTGGGTGCGATTGTTGCGATAACATGGCCAAAACCCATGGGGGAGGAGCCATGTCACCGCATTTCGATGCGCTGGAAATCCGCGATCCGGCGGAGCGCGAGCATGATCTGTTTTCACGCCTGCCGCGCTTTCTGAGCGACGCTGTTGGCAAAGCTGATGGCCTTGCGGAATGGCTCTCCGGCCATGATCTCTCAAAAATCGTGGACCGACAGGCTCTTGCCGGCCTGCCGGTGCTGCGCAAGCCGGAGCTTCTGGAACGACAGAAGAAGAACCCGCCCTTTGGCGGGTTTGTCGACCCCGATGCGCTGGAGGGCGCGCGGGTGTTCATGTCGCCGGGGCCAATCTGGGAAATTCAGGGGGCCGGGGCCGATCCCTGGCAGGCGGCCCGCGCTTTCTTTGCAGCCGGTGTGCGGCCGGGCGCGCGCGTGCACAACGCCTTTGCCTATCACATGACGCCGGGCGGCTTCGTGCTCGACACGGGCGCGCGGGCGCTGGGCTGTGCGGTGTTTCCCGCCGGTACCGGCAACACCGACATGCAGGTGGAGGCGGCAGAGGCGTTTCGGCCCGACGTCTATGCGGGAACACCCGACTTTCTGCAGATCATGCTGGAGCGCGCGGACAGGGATGGCAGGGACCTCTCATCCATCCGCATCGGCCTTGTTTCCGGTGGTGCGCTGTTTCCCTCCATGCGGGAAGCCTATCGCGCGCGCGGCATTTCGGTGCTGCAATGCTATGCGACGGCGGAGTTCGGCGTGATCGCATATGAAACCTCCGGGCAGGACGGTGCGCCGCTGCCGGGCATGGTCTTGAACGAGAATCTGATCGTGGAGATCGTGCGGCCGGGCACTGACGATCCGGTGCCGGAAGGCGAGGTCGGGGAGGTGGTGGTCACATCGCTCAATCCTGCCTATCCGCTTGTGCGGCTGGGCACTGGCGATCTCTCCGCGATCATGCCGGGGGAAAGCCCCTGCGGGCGCACAAACATGCGCATCAGGGGCTGGATGGGGCGCGCCGACCAGCGCACCAAGGTCAAGGGCATGTTCATCGACCCGAAGCAGATCGCGGAGCTCATCCGCCGGCATGGCGCGGTTGAACGGGCGCGGCTGGTGGTGACGCGCGATGGCGCAAGCGATGCGATGGCCCTGCATGTGGAGGCGCATGCGGGCGCTGAGCCGGACGCAGCCGCCATTGAGGCGACGCTGCGCGAGGTGACCAAGGTTGGCGGACAGGTGCATCTGGCGGAGCCCGGAAGCCTGCCGCGCGACGGCAAGGTGATCGCCGACGAACGCGACTACTCAGACTAAAGCATAAGAGCGAAACCCATTGAGGGCTCCTCCTCTCGCTTGATTTCGGGGCACCCGTATCACAGGATACAATTATAGCGGTGCTCGGATGGCGTGTGCCTTTCGTGCAATGCCCAAGAACAAGGTAGCGCCCAAGAATAAGGTAGCGCCCCAGAACAAGAATGAAGCGGCTCACAAAGGCCGCATTGGATGACCCGTCGCGTATGACGCGCATGACGGGGCGTGCACAGTGGAGGAGACACTCATGCGATTTCTGATTGGCGCCGTGTCGGCGCTTGCCCTGACCGCTTTAGCCACGCAGGCCCAGGCCCAGTGTGACGATGGCGAAATGGTCATCAAGTTCAGCCATGTGGTTGCCGACAAGGGCCACCCCAAGGGCGATGCAGCGACGCTTCTTGCCGAGCGCGTGAATGAGGAGATGAACGGAACCGCCTGTATGGAAGTGTTCCCGAACTCGACGCTTTACGACGATGACAAGGTGATGGAAGCCCTGCTTCTGGGCGATGTGCAGCTCGCTGCCCCCTCGCTTGCGAAATTCGAGGCCTACACGCTGAAATACCGCCTGTTTGACCTTCCGTTCCTGTTCCCCACACTGGATGCGGTGAACAGCTTCATCGGCTCCGAGGAAGGGCACGGGCTTTTGAAGGTCATGGAAGACGAGGGCTATGAGGGCCTCGGTTTCTGGTCTTCGGGCCTCAAGCAGTTTTCGGCTGGCAAGCCGTTGCTGGAACCGAAGGATGCGGCGGGGCTGAAATTCCGCGTGCAGACCTCGGATGTGGCGGTCGCGATGATCGAGGCGATGGGCGCATCGGCGCAGAAGCTTGCCTTCAAGGAAGTCTATGGCGCGTTGCAGACGGGCGTTGTGGACGGCCAGGAAAACAGCTGGTGCAACATCTACACCCAAAAATTCTTCGAGGTGCAGGACGGCATCTCCCAGACCAACCACCAGCTCCTTGCCTATCTTCTCGTGACCTCGACCGAATGGCTTGAGAGTCTCGATCCGGCGGTGCGCGATCAGTTCGTGGCCATCGTGGAAGAGGTGACCACGACGGCGAACAACAATGTTGCCGAGCAGGAAGCGACCTGCCGCCAGAACATTCTGGATGCAGGCGGCACGATCCGCGAGCTCACGCCCGAGCAGCGCGCCGTATGGGTTGAGACCATGAAGCCGGTATGGACGCAGTTCGAAGGCGACATCGGCGCGGAGCTGATCGAGTCTGCTGCTTCCAGCGGCTCCTGATCCCATAACCAATCCCGGCGCGGCGTTTCCCCTCGCCGCGCCTTGCAGGGCCGTCCGCTTTCAGCGGGCGGTCTTGTGGCAGGTGTTTTCGGGAGGAAAACATGGCGCTCTTGTGGCCGGCGCTCGGACTCGTCGCCCTCGTGATTGTGCTGTTCGTACTGGAACGGCGTTATCCCGATGCGGTGGGGCGGTTTGAGGAAAACATTCTCGCCATTCTTCTGGCAGCCATCACATTCGTTTCGTTCACGCAGGTGATCGCGCGTTACGGCTTCAACAGTGGCTGGGGCGGTGCGCTGGAATTCACGCGCATCCTGTTTGCCTGGATGATCCTTTTCGGCATGAGCTATGGCGTGAAGAACGGCATCCATCTGGGGGTCGACGCCTTTATCCGCATGATGCCGTCGCGGCTCTTCAAGCTGGCGGCGATCTTCGGGGCGGTGTGTGTCTCCCTCTATGCCTTCATCCTGCTCTATGCGGGCTGGATGACGCTGGTCGGCGCGGATGTCTCCACCAACTGGCGGCAGACCGGGGCCATCGGCTACTGGAAATTCATGTTCGACCGGGGCACCGGCCTCGATGATCTGCGCTATCCCCTGTGGATGCAGGAGGCCTTTGGCCTGCAGGACCGTGTGCAGCGCTGGGTGGCCTATCTGATGCTGCCGGTCGGGCTTGCGCTGCTCGCTTTTCGTGCGCTGCAGGGCGTGGTGAGCATCGCCCGTGGCGAGCGCGATCTGATCATTGCCGGTCATGAGGCCGAGGATCTGGTCGCCGAAAACAAAGACGCGTTGAAGGAGTAGCGGCGATGGAACCAGCCATTCTGTTCATCCTCGTCCTGTTCCTTCTGTTCATGGGCGTTCCCGTGGCGGTGGCGCTCGGCCTTTCGTCGCTGATCATCATCGCGTTCTTTTCCAGCGATTCCATATCGTCGGTGGCGCTGCAGCTGTTCACCGCGTCGCAGAACTACACGCTGCTTGCCATTCCGTTCTTCATTCTGGCGTCCGCCTTCATGTCGACGGGCGGCGTGGCGCGGCGCATCATCCGTTTCGCCATCGCCTCGGTCGGGCATTTCCGTGGCGGCCTGGCCATGGCGTCGGTTCTTGCCTGCATGATGTTCGCGGCCCTTTCCGGCTCGTCGCCGGCAACGGTGGTGGCCATCGGCACCATCGCCATCGCCGGCATGCGGCAGGTCGGATACACCAAGGAATTTGCAGCCGGCATCATCGCTAATGCGGGCACGCTCGGCATTCTCATTCCGCCTTCCATCGTGATGGTCGTCTATTCGGCGGCGACGGATGTTTCGGTTGGTCGCATGTTCCTGGCCGGTGTGGTGCCGGGGCTGGTGGCGGGCCTGATGCTGATGATCGCCATCTATGTGATGGCGCGGGTGCGCAATTTGCCGGCGGAAGACTGGAAGGGCTTTGGCGAGATCATCGCGGGCGGCAAGGAAGCCGGCTGGGGCCTGTTCCTGATCATCATCATTCTGGGCGGCATTTATGGCGGCGTTTTCACGCCGACCGAGGCGGCGGCCGTTGCCGCTGTCTATTCCTTCCTTGTGGCGGTCTTTGTCTACCGTGACATGGGGCCGATGAAGGGCGAGCAATGGGTGCGCGATGAGGATGGCGTCAATGCGCGCATCGGGTTCTCCGCGACCGTCTATGCGCTGGCCTTCTTCTTCGTCTGGATGATCCTGACCTTCTTCCTCACGGCGGACTGGGAGGGCGTCACGCTTCAGGGGCGCACGCTGACGGGCATCGTGCTGTCGCTGGTGGCAATGGTCGCCTATGCGCTGTGGCGCGGCAAGCAGGCCGGTTCCCGGGGCCTTGCGGGGCTTCTGGTGGCCAGTCTGCCGATCTGGCGGCGCAATCTGGGGCTGATGGGGCGCAATTTCCTGCGCGCCTTCTTCAACGAGGAAACGCGCAAGGTGACGGTGGACGCCGCGCGCACGACGGTGATGCTGATGTTCATCATCGTCAACGCGCTGCTGTTTGCCCATGTGCTGACCGCCGAGCGCATTCCGCAGGCGATCACCGCCCTCATGGTCGATGCGGGCTTCACCTGGTTCACCTTCCTGATTGCCGTGAACCTGCTCCTGCTTCTGGGTGGCCAGTTCATGGAGCCGTCGGGTCTTCTCCTGATCGTTGCGCCGGTGGTGTTTCCCATCGCCATGGAGCTTGGGGTCGATCCGGTGCATCTCGGCATCATCATGGTGGTGAACATGGAGATCGGCATGATCACGCCGCCGATCGGGCTCAATCTGTTCGTGACGAGTGGCATCACCGGCATGAGTCTGATCCAGGTGGTGCGGGCGGCAGCGCCCTTCGTGCTGGTGCTGTTCGTCTTCCTGATCCTCGTCACCTATGTACCGTTTATGTCAACATGGTTGCCCTATAGCCTTATGGGGCCTGAGATTGTGACGCGATAATCGGGATTTGAGGGATTGCGTTAAGTAAACGTTAACGACTTCGCGCTTAGGATTCTGGATGTCGGATCGGCTTTCCTCCTCCCAAGCACGGTTCGAAGCGGGGCGGCCGACCAGTGGCCGCTCCGCCCGTTTTCCACCCTGATATTTCCCTTCCCGTGATGCTTCTGACGCCGCTTCTTTTTCTCTGGCGCAGCCTGCGTCTGGAGCTGGGTCTGTTTTGTGCAGGGCGGGCGTGCTTTTCAGGAGAAAAGGCGCATTTGGAGGAAACCGACATGCAGACCGATCTCTCCGGCTGGACAGCAAGGCCGCGTCCCGGGCGCGCCGCTCTGGAGGGGCGCACCGTGCGGCTGGAGGCGCTTGATCCGGCGCGCCATGGCGACGGGCTCTACGCGGTTTCGACCGTTCCCGACGCCGGTGAGCGGTTTCGCTGGCTGGGCGATTATCCGCCGCTGAGCCGTGAGGCGTTTCAGGAATGGCTGGAACAGGCGGCTGCCAGCGCCGATCCATTTTTCCATGTGGTGATCGATCAGGAGACGGGCGCGGTTGGCGGGCGGCAGGCGCTGATGCGCATCGATCCGGCCAATGGCGTGATCGAGGTGGGCAACATCTATTGGGGGCCGGGGATTTCGCGAACGGTGCGGGCGACCGAAGCGCTCTATCTGGTGGCGCGCCATGTGTTTGAGGATCTGGGCTACCGGCGTTTCGAGTGGAAGTGCAACAATGCCAACGAACCCTCGCGGCGGGCGGCTGAGCGCTTTGGCTTCACCCATGAGGGGCTGTTTCGGCAGCATATGGTTGTCAAGGGTGAGAACCGCGACACGGCGTGGTTTTCCATGCTCGACAGCGAGTGGCCGGCCCTAAAAAGTGCATTTGACGGATGGCTTGATCCGGCCAATTTCGATAAGGAAGGCCGACAGAGGAAGCGGCTGGAAGCGTTCCGGGACTGATCCGGGGCGGATTGATTGCAGGCGCTTTTGCTGTGGCAACGTGCAGGCGGGCGGGAATGCCCGGGGCTGCATCAATGATTGCGATGGTCCTTTGTGCGTCGGAATGGACGCGGGACGATCTGGAAGACGGACGGGATCACTTGTCGGAAAATCGCAAGGCGGCGATCGCGGCCGCGCTCATCCTCATCGGTTTTGGCGTCGTGGCGTATCTGATGCCACGCATCATGCTGGCCATTGGCGAGTATTCGCCCTGGGCGGCGGGCACTTTCGCGGCGCTGTTCGTACTCGCGTTTTTCGGCGTGTTCTGGCTTCGCGCGCGCGCCCAGAAGAAGAAGCGGGACTGACCCCGCTCCCTTTTCGACAGACAGGAAATCTCAGGCGGTGAGGCTCGCTGCCAGAAGCGTGAGCCCCAGGAGCATGACCATGGCTGCGCCGCCGATCTCGATCACATTGTGAACGCGATTGCTTGCGCGGTCGCTGCCCGATAGCGCGATTGCCCAGTTCTTGGCCGTGACCGCGAGTGTCGCGAGAATAGAAACGGTGATGGCCGTGCCGATGGACATGGCGATGACCGAGAGCATGCCGCCGAGCCACAGGCTGTTCAGGAATGCGAAGGTGAGCACGATGAGCGCGCCCGAGCAGGGGCGAATGCCGACTGCGGCAATGGCCGTGCTCGCGGTCTTCCAGTCGAACCGCTCGCCTGAAAGCAGGGCGGGATCGGGTGCGTGCGAATGGCCGCAGGAGGGGCAGACTTCGCCCGGACCATGAGCGTGCCCGTGGTCATGTTCATGATCATGCCCATGGTTATGAGCGTGCCCGTGGTCGTGGCCACAGTCATGGCTGTGTCCGTCATGTCCGTGGTCATGATCATGTGCGTGATCGTGATGATGCGCGTGGCCGCAGGTGGAATGATCGTGGTGCTCATGCGCGTGGTTGCCGGCATGGGCGGCAGACAGGCTGTGCATGGCCTGCGGCGCGGGCTCTGGCGCCGGGCTTCTGCGCATCATGCCCGAGAGCTTGCGCCACAGGAGCCATGCGCCGAACACGGCGATGAGGCCGAAACTGACGGTTTCCAGAAAGCGGGCGGCGTCTGTCATGGAGATGGAGGTGCCGCGCAGCGCGAGGAAGACGATGCTCATGAGGACAATGGCGGTGAGCCCCTGCAGGAGCGCGGAGGCGAAGGAGAGAACCACGCCGCGCCGAAGCGCCACTTCATTGGCCAGCATGTAGGACGAGATGACGGCTTTGCCGTGGCCGGGGCCGGCGGCGTGAAAGACGCCATAGGCAAATGACAGGCCGATCAGGATCCAGAGATTGCTGCCATCGTCCCGCATCGCTTTCAGCGCGCCGGTGAGCGTGCGGTAGAACGCCTGCTGCTGGGTGTTGATCCATTGCAGCGTGCCGGCGAAGGGGCCTGTCGGCGTAATTGCCGGCTCTGCCGCGCCGATGCCGAGCGAACTTTGCGCGAGGGCCGCGCCCGTGGCCAGAATGGTCAGCGCGGCGGCTGCGATGACAACACGGCGGGATGGAAGCATTGGTCAGCTGTCCTTGTTGCAGGCGATCTCCAGCCGGGTCGCAAAAATCTTGCTCATGTCGTTGCCCGTCGGATCTTCGAAGAAGGCCTCGGTCAGCGTCTGCTGGTTCTGGGCGAGCGCTTCATCGGGATCGGGACGGACGACGCTCTGCGTGCAACCGGCCGGCAGATTGTTGACGGTCATGTAGCTGTCTTCGATGAAGTCGATGGCTGTGTAGAAGGTGGGGTCGTAGACACCGAGCGAAATCTTGCCGTCGAGGGCGAGCGGCGCTTCGGGCTTCGATTCAAACAGGATGATGAGCTGGTTGTCGACGAAATCGGCAATGAGCCGGTCCGGCGCTTCCATCGCGACATCCTTGCCGTCCCTGGTGACGAGCTGGAAATAGTTGAAGTCGCCAAGCGAGGCGTGAACGACGCCTGCCACCTCGTCCAGCTCTTCCTGGCTGAGCGCGAGGTCCTGGTTCTTGTCGAACTCGACCAGCACGGTGCTGGAAAACAGATCATCGAAACGCCACACATGGTGCAGCGATGCGATGTTGCCCTGATCGTTGACATTCACGTCGAGACGCGCTTCGGCAAAGACGTGCGGATGCGCGAATACGGGAGCCGCGCAGGCGATGGCCAAAAGCGCGATGCCGGTTCTCAGCATGGTTTTTTTGCAAGTCGGCATTTGAAATGTCTGCTCCCGTCTCGTTTGTGCTGTGTTTTACACGAACCCGGCGGAAATTAGACCAATTGTTAGCGCGTGGGATAATTTTCCTTCAGCCAGCGCGCCAGATAGTCGACGAAAGCGCGCACCTTTGCCGGAAGGTATCGGCGATGCGGGTAGATGGCGTAGATGCCCGCGCCATTGGCGGCATTGTCCTGAAGCAGGGGCACGAGGCGGCCGGCCTCGACCTCGGGATCGGCGATGAAGTCCGGCAGGACGGCGAAACCCAGCCCGGAGATCGCGGCAGCGCGCGCGGTCATCGGGCTGTTGACCTCGATGCGCCCGGTGACGGGGATATTGACGATTTCGCCATCTTCGTCGCGGAAGGGCCAGTTCTGGCGATAGCGGCTGTTGGTGTCGACGATGCAGGGCAGGTGGGTCAGATCCTGCGGGCTCTTGGGCTCGCCATGGGTGGCGATCAGCTCCGGGGAAGCGCAGAGCACGACGCGGAAGGGGGCGAGGCGCTTTGCGATGAGCGAGGAATCGGAGAGCTTCGTGATCCGGATCGCAAGGTCGAAACCTTCTTCCACGAGATCGACGAACCGGTCATCCAGATTGATCTCCAGCGTGATGTCGGGATGCGCCTTGGCAAAATCGATCAGCGACTGGCCGACAGGCGCGTCGGCGAAGGTGCGCGGGGCGGAAAGGCGGACGCGGCCGCGCACGTCACCGGAGGAATCGCGCACGGATTCAGCCAGGTCTTCCACATCGCGCAGCAGCTCCACGGCGCGCGCGTAATAGGTGTGGCCGGCTTCCGTCAGCGACAATTGCCTTGTGGTCCGGTTCAGAAGCAGCGCGCCCAGTTCGTCTTCGAGCTCACGCACATATTTCGAGAGCAGGGCCTTCGACTTGCCGACCTTGCGGGCGGCTGCGGAGAAGCCTTCCGCTTCGACCACGTCGACAAAGGCGCGCATGCGGCTGAGGGTGTCCAAGGGCGTATCCTTCAGGTTCCGGAGAGAATGTCTGCGGCCATGCGAATGAGCTGCCGGTCGCTGCCGGCTGGCCCGAGAAGCGAGATGCCGAAGGGGGCATCATGCACGTGACCGAGGGGGAGGGTGATCTGGGGCCAGCCAAGCAGGCCGGCAATGGAGGTGAGGCTGAGCGCGAGGCCGCGGAAACGGTCCAGCTCCTCCTCGGTCGCACCTTTGAGCGGGGCGACCGTTGGCTGGGTGGGCATGACCAGCACCATGTCGTCTTCGAAGAGCGCTGCGAAATCCTGCTGGAAGCGGTGGCGTTCGGCACGGGCCCCGGCAACGGTTTCGGCGCTGATCCGGCTGCCGAATTCGAACCGGTCCTTCACGCCGGGCCCAAGCTGCGGTTTTTCCCTGCGGATGAAATCCCCATGGGACTGCCAGGCCTCGTAAGCCTGAATGGTGCGGAAGCAGGAGAAGAGCGCATCGACCGTTCCGGGAAGGGCGAGAAACGCCGCTTCGCGCTCGAAATGACGACCTGTTGCGTGGAGCATGCTTGTGTAGGCGTCGCGCTCCTGCTCGCCGAACAGAAGCGCTTCGAGTTCCGCGATCCGAACCGGCTTTGTCAGGCGTGTCCGGTGCGTGTCCTCACCGAGGAGGACATCGCCCACGCGGGCATAGAGCGAGGCGTCGCGCACAAACCAGCCGAACGTATCGAAGGAGGGGGCAAGCGGCATCGAACCCTCAAGCGAAATGCGCCCATGGGTGGTGCGCAGGCCGATCAGGCCGCAGTAGGAAGCGGGCGCGCGGATGGAGCCATTGGTGTCCGAACCGGCGGCGATGTCGGCAAGCCCGCCGGCCACGGCCGCAGCCGAGCCGGAAGAGGAGCCGCCGGTAAAGCGCTGCGTGGCGGCGCGATTGACCGGAGCCGGGAAGTGGGCGTTGAGCCCGATCATGGAGAAGGTGAGCTCGTCGGTCTGGGTCTTGCCGATGAACTGCGCGCCGGCGTCGAGCAGGCGCTGGATGGCGGGCGCGGTGCCCGTCGCTTCGGGAAAGGCTTTGGCGCGATCCGGATTGCCGCCGCCGGTCGGGTAGCCTTCCACGTCGAAGATGTCCTTGACGCCGAGTGTCAGCCCGTTGAGCGGGCCTTCGCCTGAGACTGGAAGGGGGAGGTTCGGGTAGTCGAGGAAAGCATTCAGCGTGTCGCGGGTCGTTGTCATTGTTTTTCCTCGCTGGGTCCTGCGGCAACAGGTTGGCATTCAGGAACTTTTTTTCAAGCACACAAAAAATTTCGTTGATTGTGACAGGCGTTGCCCCTATATCCGCGCTGCCCAAAGTCGCACGTGCCTGTGGGTGTCCGCCGGACCTCGAAAATGGCGAGGAAACCGGTACGGTACCTGGACCTAACCGCTCCAGTCGATCTTACGGCCAACCGATAGATCGAGGACATCTTGAAGCAACGACGGTGCGGGCCTTTCTGGTGTCTGCCGGCTGTCCAAAAGCCGGGGTTACTGAAGAGGCACACCTTCATTGCCGGCAGTGCGGTTGGGGTCTCCCATCCAAAGCTGAGGCAGACAAAGCGCATATTCGCCGCAAGGCGGGAATGCATCGATACGCGTTACGCATGACCTGGTTCCGGTGCTCTCCACCTGCCGGCCCCAGTGTGTGCACGCCGCGTCCTTTGTCCACCGCGGATGCCTGACGGCATTTGCAGTTTCGAAGCTTCGGTAATGCGGCCAGCAGGGCCGCAATTGGAGAGACTGATGGCCACTCAGCGCATTCTTGACTTCCTCGCCACCCGCCGTCCCGATGGTCCCTGCCTGGTCGTCGACCTCGACGTCGTGCATGACAATTACTGCGCCTTTGAAAAGGCGCTGCCCGATTCCAGGATCTATTACGCCGTGAAGGCCAATCCGGCCCCGGAGATCCTGCGCCTGCTCGCCCAGCTGGGCTCGAGCTTCGACACCGCTTCGGTGGCCGAAATCGAGATGGCGCTGAACGCCGGCGCGACGCCCGACCGCATCTCCTACGGCAACACGATCAAGAAGGAGCGCGACATTGCGCGCGCCTATGAGCTTGGCATTCGCCTGTTCGCGGTGGACTGCGAGGAAGAGGTGGACAAGATTGCGCGCGTCGCACCGGGCTCGCGCGTGTTCTGCCGCGTGCTGACGGACGGCGCTGGCGCTGAATGGCCGCTGTCGCGCAAGTTCGGCTGCGTGCCGGCCATGGCCGTGGACGTTCTGCGCCATGCCCGCACGCTTGGCCTCGACCCCTATGGCGTTTCCTTCCATGTCGGCTCGCAGCAGACCGATCTCGATGCATGGGACCGCGCGCTGGAAGACGCCCGTGGCGTGTTCGGCGCGCTGGCTGACGAAGGCATCGTGCTGCGCATGGTCAATATGGGCGGTGGCTTCCCGACCCGCTACCTGCGCGACGTTCCGGCCGCACAGGCCTATGGCCAGGCGATCTTCTCGGCGCTGCGCAAGCATTTCGGCAACCGCATTCCCGAGACCATCATCGAGCCGGGCCGCGGCATGGTCGGCAATGCCGGCGTCATCAAGTCGGAAGTCGTGCTGATCTCCAAGAAGGCGGACAACGACAATGTGCGCTGGGTCTATCTGGACATCGGCAAGTTCGGCGGTCTGGCCGAGACGATGGACGAGGCCATCCGCTACCCGCTGGTGACGCCGCATGACGGCGGTGAGACCGCACCCTGCGTTCTGGCCGGCCCGACCTGCGATTCCGCAGACGTGATGTATGAGAAGACGCCCTATCCGCTGCCGCTGTCGCTGACCATTGGCGATGAAGTGCTGATCGAAGGCACGGGCGCCTACACCACGACCTATGCTTCGGTGGCCTTCAACGGGTTTGAGCCGCTCCGATCCTACGTCATCTGACGCATCGGACATCCGGCCCGCGCAGGAACGCGCGGGCTTCTCATTCCACACTGCCTCCAGATCGCCCTGCGCCCATTCGGACGCGCAGGGCGATCTGTGCGATTGATAGAACATCGAGGACATGGCCATGACCCAGGCTGTTGTCGGTGGAGCGCTTGCGCCTGCCTTCTCCATTATTTGCGAAACAGCGCATGACGAGATCGAGCGCGAGGCGCTGCTCGACCGCGTCATGGGACCGAAACGCAGGCTGAAATCGTCCGAGGCGCTGCGCCGTGACCGGGTGCCGGCCGAGGGGCTGGCGTTTGTTGCGCGCGATGCGGATGGTTTCATGATCGGGTCGGTGCGTCTGTGGGACGTGCGTGCCGGCGAGGGCGGCCCTGCCGCGCTGTTGCTCGGGCCGCTTGCTGTCGAAACGGCGCTTGCCGGGCGCGGGGTGGGCGCGGCCCTGATGCGCCATGCGCTGGCCGAGGCCAGGCGGCTGGAGCACGCAGCCGTTCTGCTGGTGGGAGACGCCGCCTATTATGAGCGCTTCGGGTTTTCGGCCAGTTTGACGGGTGCGCTTGCCATGCCCGGACCCTATGAGGCTGAACGCTTTCAGGCGCTCGAGTTCAGGCCCGGCGTGCTTGCCGGTGCTTTCGGGACGCTTGAGGCGAGTGGCCGCCTGATCGCCGCGCGCGCCGGGGCGCATGGGCGGGTTGTCTAGGGTTCTGATCCTGGGGATAAGACCTGCGTGCCATTCCGAAATGAAAAAGGGCGGAGCGCTTTCCTGACAAAAGCGATCCGCCCTGATGCGTTATGGTTCCTGCAATGGTGCAGGAGACCTGCTGTTCAGCTGTCGTTTAGAGCACCTGGCTGAGCTGCATGGCGACGGACATGTCTCCGGCCACCTTGAGTTTTCCCTGCATGAAAGCGGCTGTCGGGTCGAGATCGCCCGCGATCATGGCCTCGAGGTCTTCCTTGGCGAGGCTGATGACACAATCGGCATCACCGTTCTCGG
This sequence comes from Nitratireductor sp. WH36-1, assembly GCF_058725515.1. Classification (NCBI taxonomy): domain Bacteria; kingdom Pseudomonadati; phylum Pseudomonadota; class Alphaproteobacteria; order Hyphomicrobiales; family Phyllobacteriaceae; genus Nitratireductor; species Nitratireductor sp. WH36-1. The sequence goes on from NZ_CM178970.1 coordinate 1,184,902, forward strand.
TGGAGACGCTGTTTCCGTCGATGACGATGACACCGTCATCGCCGCAATCGAATTTCACCGAGCTGCCAAAGCCCGAATCTGCGACACGTGCTTTCACCTTCTCGGCAATTGCGTCCATCCCCATGCGTATTCTCCCTGTAACCCGGATGCGCTTTCTTGTTTCGATGGCTTCACCCGCTCTGAGAGCGTGCGGCCTGACATGGCGACACTAGTCATTTGTTGACGTTTACGTCAACGTTTTTCTGGCGTTCATCGGCGCGGTAGCGGGGTTCTTTTCTTGGGAGCCAGCAGGCGGTCGAGCAGTGCTATGAGGGCGTTGCGGTTGTCCTCTCCGCCCAGTTTGTCGATGATCCGCTTCTCATGCTGTGCCCAGAGCTTCGAGATTTCGGTGATGAAATCCGCGCCCTTCTCGGTGAGGTGCAGAGAGTGGGAGCGGCGGTCTATGTCGCCCTTCCGGCGTTCGGCAAGGCCACGGTTTTCCAGACAGTCCATCAATGCGACGAAATTGGCGCGCTTGATGCCGAGCTGTTCTGCAACTTCGGTCTGCTTCTGGCCGGGGTTTGCGGCGATCAGGGAAAGCACCGCAAACTCGGTTGGACGCAACTTCACCGAAGCGAACGACTTCTGAAAATCCTGGAAGACTGCAAGCTGCGCACGCCGCAGCTTGTATCCGATGGCCGTTGCCAGGGGCGGTAAACACGTACCGTTGGTGTCGGTGTCAAAAGCTTCGATATATTCCTTATCCGTGGTCGGCGGCGAAATATCGACCGTGGTGTGCGTCATCGTCACTATAAATCTCCAAAATATACTCTTTCGGCCCGCGCGAAGGGCGGCAACGAAACAGCGCTCTGCACCCCGGACGAAAAATGACCGGGATAATCGCAGTAGCAAAAGACTGTTTGCATAGGTTCGCTGTATAAGGCAACGCCTTATATCTGCATTAAACAAATCGATTTTGGACAGGAATGAGGCGTTCGGAAACAAAAGTTCACGAATTGGGCTAATTTCGCAAATTATGGCTGTCTGAAGATAGCTTTTATTCTTTATAATATTTCAAGTTTTAAAATTATAATCTCTATTTTCGGCGCGCTGAGGTATGAAGCTTTTGGAGGCGGTCCATCGGCTTTGCCTGATCTCAGACAAGCAAAAGCCCTGAAAACCATGGCGATTTTCAGGGCCTGGGATCTTTGGCTAGCAGAAGGTGTTTCAGGAGCAGGACGACAGTGTCAGTCGTGTCCCTAGTGATCGGTTTTTGATGCGGGTGCGCTGCTCTCGGAATCCGGACCGAGCCGGCTCCGTGCTCCCTGATTGCGGATTTCCGCTTTCGACAGATAGTCGGCCTGCTCGATAAACACTTCATGGACGAGTTCGTCGCCGACCCGGGCATTGATGCTCTCGATCAGCCCGTCGCGAAAGGCGTTTACGTTAAAACCGTCTTCGCTTGCGTAATCGATGGTGGGGTTGGCGTAGAGATGGGAGTAGATCTCGTCCACCAGCATGGCGTCCATGGGAATGCTGAGCGCCTTGATCTTCTTGGAATCCACCGAATAGGACAGGCGCGCGAGGAAATAGCCATCCACCGCGCCGTTCTTCACGACCGGCACCGAGATCACGTCGGTGCTCACATAGTCGAGGCCGCCGAAGAAGGCGGGCGGTGGCTCGGCGCTGTTCTTGGCCTGTGAGAACTGGAACGAATAAAGCATCGTTCCCACCGTGACGGCGCAGATCCACAGGGCTGCAAGGACGAACTTGATCATGCGGGTGAGGCCTGCCCGAATTCGCGTTCGGAATAGGTGCCGTCGGTCTGGGCGCGTTCGATGGCTTCCTGCAGGAGGTCGGCCACATCGTTGACGGCGCTCATATGGGCGCGAATGGTCTCTTCATTGACGGCGAGCTTGTCGCGCAGGCGCTCCAGCGCATCGCGGTGTGCGTTGGCGAGGCCTGCTTCATTTGCGCCTTTCAGGGCGCGGGTTAGTTCGTAGAGATGGCGGCTCTTGCGCGCATTGGACGCCTTGATGTCGAAGCCGGGATTGTTGCGGATCGCGTCCGTCTCGGCGTCGATGGTTTCCTCGATGCGGCGCATGATTGCCAGAGCGCTCGCGCCTCCATGCTGGTTCATGGCCAGGGCGGCTTTCTCGGAATTGGCTGCGGAGGTCATATCATACATGGGTTCGTTCCGTTTCTGAGCTTCAGCTCTCTTTTTCGTCACGTGCGGCAGCGGCTGGGTTTACCCCGAGTGTCCTGGCTGCATGCCGTTCGATTTCCTCGACCATGGCGGTGGACATGAGAGCCCGCCTGCCTGCCTCTTCCTGCTCGGGTGTCTGCGAGACAGCGCCCACTGGAACCCGTTCTTCGTTTTCGACCGTGTAGTCGCGCAGCACATTGCGCGCGATGCCCAGCCCGCCCTGCTCGGCGAGGGACTCGCTAAGCTGTTGCGCGAGCATGGAGCGCCACATTTCGCCGGCCAGCCCCTCGCCGTAAACGGAGGAGGTCTCTTCCGGCAGGAGCGACTGCATGAAGTTCTGAAGCACCATGGCCTCGAACTTCTTCTCCACATCGGAAGGTGCGCTGGCGTCGGTTCTGGTTGCGCCGACGGGTCTTGCGTCGAACACTGCCTGGAAGCTGGCCGTCGCGCCCGACTTTGCCTGCAACCGCTCCTTCGCGGCGGCGGCTTTGGCCGGATCTGCGGCGCGCGCCACATTCAAAACAATGTCGCCGGGAGGCGATATCGCCAAGGCGTCCTCCATCGCTCGTGTCTGTAACCGGCATATTCCCAGATCAAGCTTGTGGGAGGCTTAAGCCTCGTTTGACCTGCGGCGCTCGATGAATTCGAGACATTCCTTGTCGGCGGCGCTGCGCTCTTCGAGGTCGGTGGCTTCGCGATAGGCGCGCGCCAGCGCGTTTCCGCGGGCATCCGCCTGCATGATGTTGCCGACCTCTTGTCGGGCGCGTGCGGCGCTGGCCTGCCTGCGCTCCATCGCACTGGCCACCCGGCGGTGATAGAGTTCCGGGAAGAGGTTGGTCATGTCCGTGCCGGTGTCGAGCGTGTCGGTGATGGCCTTTGCCTCTTCCTCGGCGGCAATCGCTTGCGCCAGATGGGTCGCGTGCTGGGCCTGATGGTAGTCCTTCAGGCGCTGCATCACGAGAACCAGTTTCTGGAGGCGTTTTTGTCGTGGCGTCGCCATGGCTAGCGCCCCTCGAAAATCGGGAAGAAGCCCTCGGCAAACAGGCCGAGCAGCGAGGGAATGGCGAAATAAAGCAGGATCAGGCCGCCCGCGATCACGAAGGGCAGGGAGATGAAGTAGATCGGGATCTGCGGCGTGAGCTTGTTGATGAAGCCGATGCCCAGATTGACCAGAATGGCGTAGGCGAGAAACGGGCTGCCAAGCCGGATCATCACGTAGAAGGCGTCGGAGAGCGTGTCGGTGATGTCGGTCAGGGCCGACTGCGGATCGAACAGGCTTTCGATCGGCGCGAGCTGATAGGACACGACGAGCGCGCGGATGATCTCGTGGTGGAAGTCCAGAACGAAAAGCAGCATCAGCGCCGACAGCGAGATGAGCGCGGTAAGCGGCGGCTGCGGTTCGGCTTCTTCGATTGCGGTGCCGCCGGCAGCCATGCCGAAACCGGCGAACATCGCCATGGATGTGCCGATGAATTGCAGCGACAGGACATAAAGCCGGGCGATGAGCCCGATCAGCGCGCCAATGGCGAGTTCCGAAGCGATGAGCAGGAAAAGTGGTCCGGGCTCACTCGACACATGCGGCGTGATGAGGTCCCACAGATGCGCGAGCATGGCAAGCGTGGCGGCAACGGCCACGAACAGCCGCACCTGCATGGGAACGCGCACGCTGGAAAGGCCCGGCATGAACAGGAAACAGCCGCCGATGCGGCAGAACGCCAGAAAGGCTGCAAGGAGCGGCGTTTCAAGCATCGCGTCAGCCCGTGGCAGGAATGACCCGGCGGTGGACGCCGGGTCTGCATGAAGGAAGGGGCGGACGTCGCATCAGGAGATGGAGCCCAGAACGCTGAGCTCGACGCCCTTGGCCATTTCCACATGGCTGAGCACCGGCAGGGTGGGGAACAGGCGCTCGGTGATCATGCGCACATAGGGACGGGCTTCCGGCGCGGTGACGAGAACGAAGCGCTCGCCGGCGTCCAGATGCTTGCGGATTGCCTTGCTCGCATCCTGGCCGAACTCTTCGAGCTGGCGCGGGTCGATGTCGAATTCGCGGATCTCGCCCTTGGCGTCGCGCTTGAGCGCCTGGTGGAAGGCCAGATCCCAGCGGCCGCCGAGCCGCAGCACCTTGAGCGTGTTGCCTTCCGTCAGATCGCCACAGATCTGCTGCGCCATGCGGATGCGCACATGCTCGACGATCTGCTCGGTGCGGCGGATATGGGGGGCGATTTCGGCAATGGCCTCGATGATGAGGTGCAGGTTGCGGATCGAGACGCGCTCGGCAAGGAGCAGTTTCAGCACTGCCTGCAGACCCGGATAGGTGATGTGCGAGGAGCAGATCTCGTCGGCAAGCTTCCGGTATTCCGGATCAAGCCGCTCGATCAGCGCCTTCATGTCCTTGTAGGAAAGAAGCTGCGGCAGGTTGTTGCGGATCACTTCGCTCAGATGGGTGAGTAACACCGACATGTTGTCGGCGAACGCATAGCGCTCGCGCTTCAGATCGTCGGCGAACATCTCCGGCACGGAGAAGGCGCGCATGCCGAAGGCGGGTTCCTTGACCTCTTCGCCGGGCATGTCCGGCATCCGGTTGTTGCCGACCAGCACGAGCAACTCGCCCACACGCATCTGATATTCGGTCACCACGGTGCCGTGGATCTTGATGCGGTAGCTCTTTGGCGGGATCGTATAATCATCCGTCAGGCGCACTTCGGGGACCACGAAGCCGTATTGCGCAGCGAATTTCTTGCGCATCTTGCCCATGCGGTAGGCGAGCTCCTGATGCGAGGCGAGAAGCCGCGTGGAGAGCTGCTTGCCGATGAGAAGTTCGATCTCCGCGGTCTTGAGCGAGGATTTGACGGAGTTGCGCTCTTCTTCTTCCTGCGAGAGCTGCTCCTGACGCTGGGCCTCGTCGGCGCTTTCCTGACGCTGACGCGCGCGGCGCGGCAGCGTGTAGCCGATGGCGGCCATGATGACGGCAAGCGTGATGAAGGGAAGGAACGGCAGGCCGGGCACCAGACCGAGAACGGTGAGCAGCATGGCGGCGACGAACAGCGCGCGGGGATAGGCGCTGAGCTGGCCGAACACGGCCTGATCGGCAGAGCCGCGCGTGCCGCCCTTGGAAACGAGCAGGCCGGCGGCGAGCGAAACGATCAGCGCCGGGATCTGCGAGACGAGACCGTCACCCACCGAAAGCTTGGTGAAGACATCGGCTGCCTCGCCGATGCTCATGTCGTGGCGCGCATAGCCGATGGCGATGCCGCCGACGATGTTGATGGCGGTAATGATGAGGCCGGCAATGGCGTCGCCGCGCACGAATTTGGATGCACCGTCCATGGCGCCGAAGAAGGAGCTTTCCTCTTCGAGTTCGGCGCGCCGGCGCTGGGCTTCCTTGTCGTCGATGGTGCCGGCGGAGAGGTCGGCGTCGATGGACATCTGCTTGCCGGGAATGGCGTCCAGCGTGAAGCGTGCGCCCACCTCTGCGATACGGGTCGAGCCTTTGGTGATGACGACGAAGTTCACCACGACAAGGATCATGAAGACGATGAGGCCGATCACGAAATCGCCGCTCATCACCATGCGCGAGAAGCCGCCGATGACATAGCCGGCGGCGTTTGCTCCCTCGTGGCCTTCCGACAGGATAACGCGGGTTGTCGCGATGTTGAGCGACAGGCGCAGCATGGTTGCGATGAGCAGGATCGTGGGGAAGGACGAGAAGTCCAGCGGCCGCTGGATCCACAGCGCCACCATGAGGATGAGAACCGAAAGAGCGATGGAAAACGCCAGGCCGACGTCGATCAGGAATGGCGGGATGGGCAGGAAGAGCACTGCCAGAATGATGACGACGCCGATTGCGAAGCCGATGTCGCGGCCGTGCTTTCGGGTCTCTGCGCCTGTGATTGCTTCGCTTAACGCCATGCCGGTCTTCCCACTCGATGGAAGGCGTTTGCACGCCTTTGCGTCGAAGCTAGCGTCTCAAGCTTGCGCGAAAGAGGAGCGTGGGAGGATTGCCGGCTGTAATTAAGGCTGGGTCTAGAACCCGCCCTCGATGCGCTGGAAGATGACGTTGCTGAAGCCGGAGATCTGCGAGGCGACGAAAGGTGCCGAAAACGCCACCGCAACGAGGATCGCAACGATCTTGGGCACGAAGGTGAGGGTGATTTCCTGCACCTGTGTCAGGGCCTGCACAAGCGCAATGCCGACGCCGACCACCATGGCGACGATGACCGCGGGGCTGGATGCCACCAGAACGGTCCAGATCGCATACTGGACGATATCGAGGGCGTCGGCTTCGTTCATGGCCTAGCGTATCACAACGCCGGGGCCGACGGGGATCTTGTCGCCGCTTTCCAGCACGGCCATCACGCCATCGCTGTAGAGGCGCACTTCGGCAACCGTTCCGGTGATCTCGCCATCGGCGGAGGTGACTTCGCGGCCGACCAAGCTGCCGGCCTGCGCCAGCGCCGAGGCCTGAAGGATCTGGTCAAGCTTGGCATTGGCCTGTACCGACTGCTCCACCTGCGAGAAACTGGCGAGCTGGGCCACGTAGTCGGTGGATTCCATCGGGCTCGTGGGATCCTGGTTTTTCATCTCGGCCACGAGAAGGCGCAGAAACGACTGGTAGTCGACGGTCTGCGGCGCGTTGGCCTGCCGGGCGGCGCCGGCCTTCTGGGCCTGCTGTGCGCCCGAAGTCGCTTCGACGTTCATGACTTACTCCCCTGCCATTGCAGCCAGCCTGTTGTCCCCGGTGGGCGCGGCAGGCTGTGCGATGATCTCGTCTTCGATTGGATAGAGCGCGCGGATTTCCTTCAGGGCGTCATAGACCTGCCCGTTGGAAACGAGTTCCTCGACATGCTTGAGGCCGGCGCGAATGCGTTCATTGGTGAAGCTGTCGAGCAGGCGCGGCAGAAGCTGATTGAAGAGCCGGCGCGCATCATCGGCGTTTTCCGGCGTGATCAGCATGATCTGCACCGTGAAATAGACCTGGCGCAGCGGCGTGCGCGCATCCTCTGCCTGCAGAACGTGGTTCTCGAGCAGGAACTGGACATTGTTCAGGAATTCGAGCGTCACCTTGCGGTCGGTCTTGATGACCGCGCCGTTGACGTAGATCTTCTCATTCGCCTTCAGGGATATTTTCAGTGTGCTCATTGCTGGATGCCGTCGCGAATGATCTGCGACACCTCTATGAGGCCGTCCAGGTTCTGGGAACGCCCCTGACGGACTTCTTCACCTTCGCGCAGAAGCCATAAGCCGATGGAGATGAGATTGGCTCTCAACTCATTGGGCAGTTCGTTGTCCGGGCTGCCGAGATCGTCGATGAAGGCGGTCCAGACGCGCATCATGAAGTGAATGGCCTCGACAGCCTCCTGCGAGTTCAGGCCCTTCTCGCGCGCCCTCTGAAGAAGCTCGATCGATCGGCTCAGAACCTGCTCCTCCCTGTCCCGGGCGTCGGCAAGCGAGTCTGTCTGAACTTCGCTGTAGGAAAACTGGTACATGTGCTTCCCGTTCGTTTGGTTCCGGCTGTCGGTTAACGCAGATAGTTGAGCAGGCTGAGCTGCTGCAGGCGGGCGGTCAGTGCATAGGATGCGTCAAGCTGCGCGCGCAGGTCGTTGACCCGTGTCGCGGCTTCATAAGGGTCGATGCCCTCGCTGTCCTTGATGAGTGTCTTGAAGAGATCCACCTGCGCGGAAACCCGCGCGCTGGCGTCTGACACGCGGTTCTCCACGACGCCGGCATGCGCCTGCGCATTGGCGATGTCGGCAATGGCCTCGCCGACCATGGTGAGCGATCTTTCGTAGAGAACGTTGCGGGCTTCTTCGCCAAGCGGTCCGTTGAGGAGGTCGGAGATGGTGGCGGCTGCCATGGCGAGCTTGCGGATGCCGTTCTCATTGGCTGTCAGCGAGGTCTCGGCCATCTCGTTCATGGCGATGCGGCTCGTGATCTTCTGGTTCGATGCGCTGGACCAGTTGGTTTCCCAGCCCGCGCCGGTGAACTGCGGCTCCACATAATTGGTGATGAAGTCGTCCATGTCGGCCGCGCTGATGGTGGCGGCTGCCGGATCGTCGCGGGTGAAGCCGAACTTGGCCATGAAGGCGGCGTCGAAGGTGGTCTTTGCCGGCGAGCCTGCATCGTGGAAATCGGTCAGCGGCTTCACATCGGTGTTGATGCCCGCGAACAGATATTCGCCGTTCAGATTGGTGTTGAGCACGCCGGTCAGCGTTTTGAGAACACGCTCCGCCTCGGCCTGCGAAACGGCGACCTGATCGATGTCGGATTTTGCTGCGGTCAGCGAGGCGAGCAGGCTCTGGCCCATGTCGCCGATCTGCGACATGGCGTTCTGCGTTGCCGAAAGCCGGTTGGCGGCGAGCGCGTTTGCGTCGATCAGGCCTTTCAGCCGGTCGATGTTGCGGTCCATGGAGAGATTGCGGCCGGCATGCGCGCCAAGGGCTATGCCCACATCGGAGTGACGGCCGGTCTGCGACTCCTTCAGGCTCTCGGCCAGCTCCGACTGCATGCGCATCGTCTGATAGCGCAGCGTCTGCGACATGGCGAGCGATGAGATGAAGGAGGTTTTCATGTGCTCTCTCTCTACCGGGTGGCCTGCATCAGGGTTTTGAGCATTTCGTCGATCACCGAGATGAGACGCGCGGACGCTTCATAGGCGTTTTCCAGGTCCAGCAGCAGCGCCATCTCGTTGTCGACATTGACGCCGGTTGCATTGGATAAGGCCGTCGCCGAGCGCACGGCGAGCGCCTGTTTGCCTTCAGCTCCGCTCGCCGCCTGCTTGCGGGTGGCTTCCAGCCAGCTCACGGAATCGAACGAGAAGGCCGTGACGCTGCGGGTCGTATCGAGCCCGGCCAGCGGGTCGAAGGTCATCGGCTCGTCAAGCCGCTGGGAATAGCTGAGGAGCAGATCCGAATAGGATGCAGCACCCGTGGTGTTGTGCAGATAGACCGCGCCATTCGCGCCGCCGTCGCGCAGGAGCGACGGGTCGCCGCCGGCATTCTTGTCGAAGGCGGCATTGACGCGGATTGCGCCCGCCAGGCCGTCGATCAGTGTGCCAGCCGGCGGAATGCCGGGGCCGCCTGCCCAGTTGAAGAGACCGGCCATGTCCGGCTGTATGCCGCTCGGATCGGTTTCGGCGAAGGCGGTGATGAGGCCGCGCGCGACTTCGTCGAGCTGGCGCTGCATCTGAAGGGCGGTCTGGTCGCGCAGCTGCAGGGCTGCCGCGATTGAGCCCTTGGCGTCGGTGTTGCCGCCGCTGCCCGGCACCAGCGGAACACCGTCCACATAGACCGCATTGCCGGTCGTGCCGGGGCCATAGGCCGTGTTCGGTGTGAAGGTGACGGGACGCGGGACCGTCTCGAACATCGTCGCGCCGTCTGCGGTGACGATGACCATGTCGTTGGCCGAACGCGTGGTGGTGGAAATCGCCACATATTCGGAGATTTTCTTCAGGAGCGCGTCGCGGCGGTCCAGCGCGTCGGAGATGTCGCGGCCCGCGCGGGTGCCGTTGACGATCTCGGTGTTGACCGTTTCGAACTCGCCCAGAAGGTAATTGAGGTCGTCGACCGCGGTGACGATGTCGCGGTCGGCGTCGGCGCGGAATGTCTGGACGCCATTGGCGCCGTCATTGAGCGAGCGCACGACCTGATGCGCGGCCTGTACCGCGCTTTCGGCGAGCGTGGCGTTGGAAGGCGTTGCCGCGTAGAGCTGCATCGCCTCCTGCAATTTGCTGATGGCGGTGGCCGGCGCATTGGCGTCGTCGACGCCATTGACCGTCAGGCGCATCGTGTCGAGCCCGCCGGACATGGCTTTCTGCCCCTGCCATGCGGAGATGGCAAAGAGGTTCTGCCGGAACAGGACCTCGTCGGCTGCCCGCCGGATCTGGGCGATGCGCGCGCCGGGGACCATGCTGGTCAACAGCGCGCTGCGATGTGCGTAATCGGGGTTGCTGGCTTCTGAAACGTTGCGTGAGACGACGGAAGTCCGGCGCGAGGTGTTGAAGAGCGCGGTCTGTGCGATGCTAAGTGCGGATGTCAGTGACATTTATATTCTTCCACTTCCCCGTTCCAGAAATCGACGCTTATCGCTTCAGGTTGACCAGCAGTTCCATCAGCTCCGAGCCGGTCTGGAACGACTTGGAGTTGGCGGTGTAGTTGCGCTGCGCCTCGATCATGTCGGTAAGCTCCTGGGCGATGTCGACATTGGAGCTTTCGACCGCGCCGGCGACGACCTTGCCGAGATTGCCCGAACCGGAGAAGCCGAGCTGTACGCCGCCCGAATCCGCGCTTTCGGAGAACACGTTGCCGGTGATCACGTTGAGCTGGTCGGGGCTCTGCACATTGGCGAGCGGGATGCGGTAGAGAGCGCGCATGGAGCCGTCGGCATACTGCGCGAAGATGGTGCCGTCCTCGGCGATCTCCACGCTGTCGATGGCGTAAGGCGCGCTGCCGTCGACTTCGCCGGTCACCGAGAAACCGGTGTCGAGCTGGGTCATGTCGGACAGGTCGATGGTCAACGCATCGCCGCCGGGCACCGTCAGCGAAATGTCTGTCGGGCTGCCGCCGGCCAGCTTGCCGTTTGTCGGATCGAAGGTGAGCGTTGTCGTTGCAAGCGGCGGATTGGCGTAGGGGAACGACGTGTTGGGCGCTGCATCCGCCCGGTCGTAGACCGTCATCTCCCAGGTGTCGGGGCCGGTCTTGGTCATGTAGACGTCGAGCAGCTGCTTGCCGCCGAGATTGTCATAGGCGACCAGCGAGCTCTTGTGGGTGTACTGCGCCGTCGCGGCGTTGGCGGAGGGGAGGTCGGCTGCAGCAACCGCAGTCGAGCTTGCCGGCAGGTTGGCTGCGAGCTTGCCGTTGCGCGAGGGCGTTGCGACGAGTTCCGACTGGGCGATGGTGACTGCTTCAAGGCCGGCATAGCCGTTTGCGGTGACTGCGGGCGTGCCGTTGGCGTAGCTGTAGCCCATCAGCTTGTAACCGGCGGCGTTGACCAGTTCGCCCTGGGCATTTGGAACGAAGGAGCCGGCGCGGGTCAGGAAGGGCTGTCCGTTGGTGCCCTGAACGACGAAGAAGCCGCCGCCCTCAATGGCGAGGTCGGTGCCCGACGTCGTGTACTGAAGTGGACCGGACTTGGAAATCTCGTAGCGGATCGACGTGGTGACGCCGCCCGAATTGTAGGACCCGCCGGACGATGGCAGGACGAGCGAGGAGAATTCAGCCTTCGCGCGCTTGTACCCATTGGTGCTGGAATTGGCGATGTTGTCGGCAACGGTGGACAACCGGTTGGATTGTGCCGCCATGCCGGAAACGCCGGTACGCATCATGCCGTAAAGGCCCATCGGAAGTCTCCTCGTAGTCTACGCCGATTGCAATCACGGTAGGGGATGTGACTTGCGTGAAACTGGTGGTGGCGCGTTTTGAGGAAGAAAACTGGCGGATTAACCGTCCGCCAGCCTGTAGCCGAGATAGCGCTTGGAATCGATGGGATCGAAGCCGAGCTTCTGGCGCAGTTTCTTGCGCAGCTTGCTGATGTGGCTTTCCACGACGTTCTCTTCGACGTCTTCGTCGAAAATGCCGTAGATGGCGTTGAATATCTGGGTCTTGGTCACGCGGCGCGTCGGGTTGCCGGCCAGATATTCCAGAATGCGACGCTCACGGCGCGGCAGGGGAAGAGGCTCGCCGGACACTTCCGGGTCGCGCCCGTCGAAATAGATCCGCATGGCGCCGATTTCGGTGAAGGTTGCCGTATCCTGCTGGGCGCGGCGGCGAATGGCCGTGATGCGCGCCAGGATTTCGCGGATGTGAACGGGCTTGCGCACGACATCATCGACGCCCCATTCGAACATGCGCAGCGTGTCATCAAGCGAATTGCGCTCGCTGAGCGCGATCAGCGGTGCTGCCGAACGTTCGCGGATGCGCTGGGCGCGGATGTCGCCTTCGTCGCACTGACCGAGAAGAAAAGCGCTGACGGCCTTCAACTCATCATCTGCAACGGTTTCGACCCATTCGCCGAATTCCTGCGGCGCGAAACCCGCGCTCGCCACCCCTTCTCGATTGAAAAGTGAGTGGTAACCTTCCGTCACCAGCTCACGCTCGTCTATCACCACAATCACCGGCCCGCCCTCCGAATCAACTAATGTGTCAAGTGGTAACTGGTCGGGCGAATCGCGCACAACTATGAATTCTCAGGAGTCAATAATGGGGAGTCCTGCGAGCGGTCCGGCTTCCGGTATCGCTGTTCAGTAGATTCAATTATGGGTTGCAGAAACTGCGTGCCTCTGGCGTCCACGCTCCGAAGCCGGTCGCGACCATGTTTGTGATGACGCGGCAGACATAGCGTTTCTGTGCCGGATCGTTATTCGGCCCGGCATGATAGCGGGCCACCGCCATTGACCAGGAACCGTGACGCTTCTTCAGCTGAACCAGAAAACGGGCGGCGTAATCGACATTCTGGCGGGGGTCGAGCATGGCGTTCAGATTCCTGAATTGATCGCCATGGTAGTGGTGGTTGATCTGCATGCAGCCCAGATCGATCAGCTTTCTGCCTTCCCTGCGCGCCTTCTCGAAGGTGCGGATCGCCTCACTGGTGCTGCGGGCGAACACGGCCTTGCCTTCAATGTTGAGTGCGTGGGGCTGGAGGCTGCCCTTCACGCCGGTCTCGGTGAGGCCGACGGCGTAAAGAATGCCAGGCGGAACATGGTAGCGTTCGGCGGCGCGCAGGATTTCGCTTTCGCAGGCATTGGTCGCGGCCTGAGCGCCTGCGGTGAGAGCTGCGAGGCTAAATATAAAGGCCGTTATTCGCCGCATCGCCGCCATCCTGCGTCTGCCGTCCCTCACGGCCCGATTGTTCGCGTGAGGAGCGTTCGCCATTGCCTCCGCGCGAAAGGTCGCCATCGTTTTGACCGTTCATCGACTGGAAACTGCCATCGCGCGTGTTGCCGCCGGTGGCAGTGTTGCTCTGGCCTCCGGGTGCGGATTGCTGGACGGTCACGCGGTCGATGTCATAGCCGAGCGAGCGCAGCGCCTTGACGATGCTCTCGCTATCGGTGCTGAGGCGATGGCGGGCTTCCGCGTTCTCCACCTGCAGGTCGACGGTCAGCTGATCGGCGACAATGCGCAGGCGCGCCGTGACAAGGCCAAGCTCTGCCGGCTGAAGCTGGATCTTCAGGGTCTGGACCATGCGGCCGGCTTCACCCTGCTGCGTGGTTTGCAGATGTGCGGCTTCGCCGGCTGCGGCGCGCTGGGTGGCTGCGGCCTGTTCGCTGCTCGCTGCCGGTGCAGGCGCGCGCTGGATCGAGACAACGCGGATTTCGGGCTGGGGCTGCTGCTGTTGCTGTTGCTGCGGGCCATCACGCAACAGCGTCTCGCCGCCGCCGCGCGTCTGGTTTTCGCCTCTGCCGGTCTGGACCGGCTGTTCTTCCGGCGTCCGGGAAACGGCCTTTTCGCCAAGTGCTGCATGGGCCTTTGCGGTTGCGCTGGCCGCTTCCGGCAGGGCGCGGGCGGGCTGGTTTAACGCGGATGCAGGAGCGTAGCGCTCGCGCGCACGGTCGCCTGCCTGTGGCGCGGGCTGCGAAGCGCCTGCCTGCGAAGCGCCTGCAGTCTGTGCTGCTGCTGCGGCATTTGCGGGCAGTTCGGGCTGCGCCGGGGTCGTTCCGCTTTTGCCGGCGGCGTTCGCCTGCTCCCCGGTGGTTTCTGTATCGGCATTCGCCGGGATGGCGGCATGGTCTGCTTTGGCTGGTGTGGCGGCTGCCGGCGGCGCGGCAGGCGTTTCGGTCGCCTGAGCCGGATTGGCCGGAAGGGCAGGGTCAGTAAGGGCAGGGTCGGCCGCACTGGCGTCGCCCTCTGCAGTCTCGGTTTCCTGCGTGTCCATCTGGTGGGGCAGGGTCCAGCGGATGGGACGCCATGCGCTGTCTTCGCCCTGCGTTTCCTCACCGGGCGCTGATTTGGTTTTCTTGGCCGCGCTTTCCTGCAGGGCTTCTTCAAACCCGGCTTCGTCAGCAGCGCCATTGGCGCGCTTGTTCGGTGCTGAATCGAGTGCCTGTGCGGCAGCGGGCAGTCCGCGACTGATGGCAGCGTTCATTGACCGGTTTCCTTCTCAAGCAGCGCGTCGATGTCATCGAGCTTGCTGCGCATTTCCAGCATGTAAGCGTCGGCGGCTTCGTTGATCGGGTCGCCCGGGAATGCGGCCTCCACAGGCTCCTGCGGCGCGCTCTCCGTTTCCGTCTCCACGAGGTCCGGGATCAGATCTGCATCGGGAATGATATCCGGCAGAAGCGGGTCGTTCTGCGGCCCCGGTTGTACGGCGACGGGCGCCGCGGCAGGTGTGACGACGGGCACGGCGGCAGGTGCTGGCGTGGGTGTCGGCTCTTCGGACACGGCCGAGGTGTGGCGGGGCTCATCGAGAACCGCCTTGGCGATGGTTTTGGCTGCGTCCAGCAATTCACGGTCGGGGGCCGAGAGGCGTTCTGCGTCCAGACCGTTCAGAGCGGCGAGCACCTCGTCCACATTGTCGGAGGTGACCGACGCCATGTTGGCATAGAGAACGGCGCGCGGATCGCTCTCACCCTCAGTCGTCTGGCTATAGGACATGGCCTTCATGGCGGCGAAGGAGAGAAGCCGGTCGTAGCCCTCGATGGCGCTCTTGCGGGCAAGACGCAGATAGACGATGCGCGCCTGCTCGTCGGACATCTGTGCGGTGACTTCATCGACCATGGTCGGGTCCACCGTGTCGTGCAGCTCCACAACGGCGGCCACGAAAGTGTCGACGAACTGGGTCGCGTAGGGCGAACGCAGATAGCGCCGGACATATTGTTCGGATGCGCGCGAGAGGCGTTCGGTATCGTTGAGCGCTGCGGCAAGCGGGATGCTGCGGCGCAGGGCAGCTTCCTCGATGAGCGTGCCGGGGCTTAACAGCCTCGCCTGATCCAGCATCTTCACGGCGAACAGGGGATTGTCCCGCGCCGTGACCGTTGCGCTGACAAGCGCGACCGACGGACCGACTTCCGGCGGCAGCGTTTTTGGATCGAGCGTCTGCAATGTGGCGCGGGCCGAGGCATAATCGCCAAGCGCGTAGTGCACGATGGCCTGACCGAGTTCGGCCTTCTTGCCCTCAAGCGTGAGCCTGGAGAAAAGCAGTTCGAGCGTCTTCGGATTGCCGCCGCTCAGACCGTAGATAAGCAGCGCCTGGAGGTTTCGCTCGTCTTCGAAATCTTCAGGCGTGGCGTTTCTCATGCGGCCGTCGATGATGCCCAGAAGCTTCTGCTGCATGGGGAGTGCTGCGTGATCGCCATCGGCGATGCGGTCCTGCACGCGCTGGAGCGAACGCACCATCTGATAGGGCTGCATGGCCGCTGCCTGGGCGCTGTTGTCGAGAAACATGCCCGCCACCAGGACAGCGGCCAGTTTCGCAATCACTCTCATTGCGGCACTTCCAGCAGGATTTCGATGCGGCGATTGGCGGCCGCATAGGGGTCTTCGGGCACTTTCAGCTTGCGGTCGGCAAAGCCGGCGACCTGTTCGATGCGCTGCTCGTCGAGACCGCCGCGAACCAGCATGTAATAGGCTGCCTGCGCGCGGGCGCTGGAAAGACGCCAGTTGTCGTAGGTCTCGCTGCGGAAGGGACGCCCATCCGTGTGGCCGCGCACGCTGACATTGCCCGACTGATCGGAGAGGGTCTGGCCGATCTTGTCCATGGCGAGCACGAGATCGCGTTGCGGCACGGCGGAGCCGACCGGGAACATGCCGTTTTCCAGATCGTCGGTGATGGAGACGAGCACACCTTCATCGGTGGCGACGACCGAGATGGAGCCTTCCAGAGGGCTGCCGGCAAACTGCTGTGCAAGCTGCTCGCGGATCTGGTCGGCGAGCTTCTGGCTGCGCTCGCCTGGCGTTTCCTCAGGGGCAGCGGTTTCAGCCTCTGCGGTCGCGTCTGCCTGTTGCGCGACGGGCGGCACGGCCTCGACCGGTTCGGCCTCTGCCTTTTCTTCCGGCTTGAGGGGCTGGACGTCTGGAACGGCCGTCAGGGCGATGGCGTTGCCGTCGCCCTCCTTCGGCGCTTCGCGGGCGACGGTTGGAGGCGCATTCTTGCCGTTGGTGGGAAGATCGACATCGCTGCCGGCTGCGTTTTCGCGCACATCGTCGGGATCGCCCTGAACGCCGATGCCGGGGCGGGCAACCTGCTGCGACCAGAAATCGGGCGCAAACGGGTCGCGGTAGGATTCACCACCCGACGCGCCCGATGACGGGCCAGCATTCTGCGCGCCGCCTTCGCCCTTGGTCGACACGTTCTGCATGGTGTCGGTGTTCGACGCGATCTCGGCCAGAACGGCATAGGGATCGGAGAAAAGGTTTTCGTCGGAGAGTTCGCGCGTGTCGGAGGTGCCGACGGCGCTTTCAAAGCTCATCGGGCCGGAGGTCTGGTCGTGATCCTGCGAGGGGGCGCCGGGCGCATCGACCTCGACATCCTCCGGTGCGGGATCAGCCGGATCGCCGTCCAGACTTTCCAGACCCTTGCTGTTGGTGCTCTGGTCGATCAGCTTGACGGGATTGAAATAGCTGGCAAGCGCGGTCTTGGTATCGTCATCCGTAGCGTTGATGAGCCACATGACCAGGAAGAAGCACATCATGGCGGTCATGAAATCCGCAAAAGCGATCTTCCATGCACCGCCATGATGGCCCTCGTCCTCGCCGCCGCCGCCACGGCGAACGATAATGATCTCGGATGCCCGATCCTCGTTCTCGGCCAAACTCATGAGATCAATCCTGCCAGTGTTTCCGACCACTCGGTGAGCCGCGTTTCAAACAGCTCTTCATCGATTGTGACGCTTATGTCGAAGCCCGGCGCTTCGGCGAAATCCACGTGGCTGGCCTTTTCGCCGAGCCCGGCTTTCAGCGCCTCCCAGAGGGCTGGCGAGCCGCTGACGCGAATGCGCAGGGCCTCACGATCATCGATGGCGCTGCGCACGACGCGCTCCAGCTCGGCGATCGAGCGTTTTTGCAGATCCTCGGTGAGAACCGAACCAAGCATGCGCGCGGTTGCCTGCGTGGCGAGCTCGACCACCTGATTCTCCAGAACGGTGAAGTGCTGGGTGATGGTCTGGCCGGCGGCCTCGCCAAGCTGGGCGCGCAGTGCGTCCATCTCGTCGGCATGGCGCTGGCGCTCCTGCTCCATGGCCTCGGCATGTTCACGCGAAAGACGCTCCGCCAGTGCAATCTGTGCGGCCGCGATGAGTTCGTCCGTCTGGGTCTGGAGCGGGCGGACGGGCTCTGCCGCTGCCACCGGCTGCTCGTCCGGCTGGGAGAGCGGGTTGAAACCGTGATCCGCCGCATGGTTGCCGGGAGAGGGCGGCGGCGTTGGCGCGCCGAAATCCGGCAGAACGTCGAACAGCGAGAGGGCGGGGGGCATCAGCTCGCCTCCGCCTCAACGCGCGCCCACTTGCGCAGGATGTGCGCGGTGCGCTCCTCATTGAGGTCGACCATGCGGGCCAGACGCTCCTGCGGTGCGGGACGGATTTTCAGGCGATGGGTGCCATATGTGTCGTCTTCCTCGAACTCGGTCTCGGAGTAGCCGCCATCGGTGAGGCGGGCCTGCTCTTCTTCCGGGTTGGGCAGCGAACGCTGCATCTCTTCATCGGCAGGCCCCTGCGCGATTGCCGGGCGCATCAGGTTTGCGCCGAGCGGCTTCAGGCCGAACCAGGTGACGAGGAAGGCGACCAGAATGAAGGCGGCTGCATTGATGAGCGTGCCGGTGTGCTGGCCGACGGCGTCGATGATGCCGGGTTCGGCGACCGGTACGCCATCCAGACCATCGATGAACTCGACGGAGGAAACGTTGATCACGTCGCCGCGCGTTTCGTTGAAGCCGGTGGCCGAAGCGACGACTTTCTGGATGTCGGCGATGCGCGCATTGATCTGGTCAGGGGTCGCGTTCGGCCCGAGAATGTCCATGATGCGCGCCTGATTGACCACGACGGCGATGGACATCTTGTCGACGCTGTAGCCGTTGCTGGTGGTGGCGATGCGCTTGGTGTTCAGCTCGTAATTGGTGGTTTCCTCGCGGCGCTCGCTCTCCTCGGACGATTTCGGTCCGGCACTTGCGGCGGCCTCGTCTTCGGGCAGGTTCTGGGCGACGGAGGTGGGCTGGATTGCTGTTTCGCGGTTGGCGCTGTCGCTGGAGCGCACCACCTGAACCGAGCGCTCGACGCGGGAATCGGGATCGAAGATGACTTCTTCGATCTGGCGCGCGTCCGTGTTGACGTCGGCCTTCACGCTGGCGCGGAAATTGTCCGGTCCGAGATACGGAGAGAGTGCGCGGCGGATGTTCTGTTCGATCTGGTTTTCCACGGTGCGTTCAACGCCGATAGAGCGCTGTGCGGTGCTGTTTGACAGATCGTCGCCGGAAGCGAGCAGCGTGCCGGTGGAATCGAGAATGGTTACCTTTTCCGCGTCGAGCCCCGGCACGGCAGCGGCCACCAGATAGCGGATCGAGGAGGCGGCGTTGGTGGCGTCGAGGCTGGAGGCGCGGATGACGACGGATGCGGAGGGCTGGCGTTCTTCGGTGCGGAACGTGCCGCGCTCCTGCATGACGATGTGGACGCGGGCGGCCTTGATGCCGGTCAGGGACTGGATGGTGCGGGCGATTTCGCCTTCAAGGGCCCGCACCCGCGTGACCTGCTGCATGAAGGTGGTCAGGCCAAGCGAGCCGACATTGTCAAAAAGTTCGTAACCGGCATTGGTGCTGCTCGGCAGGCCTTTTTCGGCGAGGAGCATGCGCGCCTGCGCGGTCTTGCCGGCGGGAACCAGAACAGCGGTTCCGTCCGAGACCACGTCGAAGCCGATACCGGCTTCGCCAAGCACCAGACCGATCTGGTTCACGTCGGACCGGTCGAGCCCGACATAGAGCGTTTCGTAGGCGGGTTTGTTGAGATAGGCCGCGCCCGCGACAACGACGGCCATGACCAGCGCCAGCATGCCGCCCAGAAGGGCGAGCCGGCGGGGGCCGAGGCTTTTCAGGTTAGCGACAACGGTCTGAATCTGCTCAGGCAACGCCCAATGCTCCCATACGAATTCTGATGGGAGAGTAGACGCCGAAGCTTGTGCGAAAATGAAATGGGGCCGTTTCGCGGCCCCATTGGAAAGAATACCGGGATGTGCGGTGCGGTGTCTTACTTGAACAGCGCGAGAATGCTCTGGGCGTTCTGGTTGGCGATCGACAGGGCCTGAATGCCGAGTTGCTGCTGAACCTGAAGGGCCTGCAGGCGCGTGGATTCCTCGTTCATGTCGGCATCGACAAGCTGTCCGACACCGCGCTCGATGGAATCCATCAGGTTGGAGACGAAGTCTTTCTGCAGGTCGAGACGGGTCTTCGCCGCGCCGAGATCGGCTGCGGCATTGGACATTCCCGACAGGGCGGTTTCGATATCGGTCAGGTAACCGTCAATGTCGGCGTCCGTGCCGTTGGCGACGATATCGATCACCATGATGTCGTCAGCCAGACCGCCGGGCAGACCGCCGGCAGCGAACAGCTTGACGCTGCCGATGTCGATCTTGATGGTGCCAACGGTGACAGCGCCTGCGGAGGAGCGGTTGTAGGCGGAAACCACTTCCATGTCGCCGGTGTCGTCGGTCGCCAGAATGTTGGTGCCGGCATAGCTTGCGCCCGTGGCGGCGCTCTTGATGTGGTCAAGCAGGATGCTGATTTCAGCCTGGATCTTGCCCTGGTTCTCGGCGCTTGCGCCGCGTGCGGTGACCAGCTTCGACTTGATGGCGTCGACGGCTTCCAGCACGTTGTTCATGGCGGTGTAAGAGGTGTCGACCTTGCCCGCGCCCAGACCGAGTGCGTCCTGCACGGCGGATAACGCCTTGTTGTCGGAGCGCATGGTCGTTGCAATCGACCAGTAGGCGGCGTTGTCGCTTGCCTCGGCGACGCGATAACCGGTGGAGATGCGGCCCTGAACCACGTCCATGGACTTGTTGGTCATTTTCAGGCTCTGCAATGCAACCATTGCAGATGTGTTGGTCATGATGCTGGCCACGTGATCACCCCTTTGTTCAGCCGCCCCCGATCAGCGCCATGCGATGACGCCGGGTATGGTTAACAATAGGTAGGCACACATGGTTAACAGGCTGTTAACGCAGGTTAACTGTTATGGAACAGGCCAATAAAAAACGGGCCGTTCTTGCGAACGGCCCGCGGGTCTTGTGAAAGATGCCGGTGCGTGAGCACCGGGATCAATCCATTAGCGGAACAGCGAAAGGATGTTCTGCGAGTTGGAGTTGGCGATCGACAGCGCCTGAATGCCCAGCTGCTGCTGAACCTGCAGGGCCGACAGACGGGCCGACTCTTCGTTCATGTCTGCATCGACCAGCTGGCCAACACCGCGCTCAATGGCGTCGGAGAGCTTGCCAACAAAGTCTTTCTGCAGATCGACGCGCGACTTGGCGGCACCGAGCTCGGCAGCCTGGTCGGCGAGGGCGGCAAGAGCCGTCTCGACGGTGCCAAGAGCCGTGTCGACTGCTGCGTCGGCAACCTGGCCGCCGGAAGCGTCGAACAGAGCTGCTGCAACAACGTTTGCTGCAGTACCGGCGGTGCCGGCTGCATCGAGCACCAGAACGTCGGCGCCCGTCAGCGTGACTTCGTCGATGGCGACGGTCGTGCCGGTGCGGTTGTAGGAAGCGACGATGTTAACATCGGCGTTGTCCTGGATGATGTTGGAGCCGGCATAGTTGGAGTTGCCGACGACCGACGTGATGTGCTCCTGGAGCGAATTGATTTCGCCCTGGATCTTCTGCTGGTCTTCCTGCGAAGCGCCGCGTGCCGTGACAAGCTTCTGCTTGATCTTGTCGACGGTGTCGATGACTTCGTTGATGCCCGTGTAAGCTGTGTCGACTTTACCGGCTCCGAGACCCAGAGCATCCTGAACGCTGGACAGGGCCTTGTTGTCGGACTTCATCGAAGTCGCGATCGACCAGTAAGCTGCGTTGTCGGCAGCTTCACCAACGCGCAGGCCCGTCGAAATGCGGGACTGGGTGGTGGCCATGTTCTTGGAGATGGTGTTGAGGGTCTGCAGCGCGGTCATTGCCGACGCATTGGTCATAAGACTAGACATGGGATAAACGCCCCTGAAATACAAAATAAACGAGGGACATACCGGGCTGACCGGTTTGACGGAGTGGCATCATGCCCTTGATCCCGTTGCAGGATCTGTCCGCCATGCACGAGCATTTATGGCGGCGATTTCCTACCAAAAGGATAACCGGGAAAGTTAATTTGGAAGAGTCTGGAAAATTTTTGTCGGCTTTTCAGGCAGGGCGGATCACGCCGCCCCGCATTGCCGGATCAAAGCCCTAAACAAATGACCGGACGAGGCTGCCCACGAGCAGGTTCCACCCGTCTATCAGGACGAAGAAAAGTATCTTGAACGGTAGCGATACGACGGTCGGTGGCAGCATCATCATGCCCATCGACATGGTGATGGTTGCGACGATCAGATCGATGACCAGGAATGGCAGCACGATCAGGAAGCCGATCTCGAAACCGCGCCGGATTTCAGAGATCATGAAGGCAGGCACCAGCACACGCAGATCGGCGCTTTCGACCGTGACGTCGATGTCGACATTGCCGCGTTCTGCGGCGAGGTCGGCAAAGAGGGCGAAATCCTTCTCGCGCACATTGTTGACCATGAAGCCACGGAACGGCTCCGTGATGCGCTGCACCGCGTCCTGTTCGCTGATCTCGTTGTTCATCAGGGGGCGGATGCCGTCCGCCCAGGCCCGGTCGAATGTGGGGGCCATCACGTAGAAGGTCATGAACAGCGAAAGGCTGATCAGGATCAGGTTGGCCGGTGTGGTCGGCAGGCCCATGCCGGCGCGCAGGATCGAGAAGGCGATCACGAAGCGGGTGAAGCTCGTGACCATGATCAGGATGCCGGGCGCGACGGAGAGAACCGTCAACAGGCCGAAAAGCTGGATGATCGTGCCGATGGTCGATCCGTCCGCGCCGGTCAGCGCGCCAAGATCGATGGACTGCGCCGCCGCTGCGGAGGGCGCAAGCACGGCGGCAAGGGTCAGGAATAAACGTTTCATTCGAACAACAGCGCCCTGAAGAGGATCTGCTTGACGGCGCCGTCGCTGCGAACTCTGGCGCGTTCTTCCAGATCGGAGCGCAGATGCTGGAAGCCGCTGGCCGTTTCCACCTGGCGCAGCTTGATCGTGCGCAGATAGGCAAAGAGATCCTGATGGACGGCCTCGGCAATAACCGGGTCGGGTTCGCCCTCGAAGACCAGCGCCATTTCCGCGCGCACCCAGATTTCGCTGGGCTCGGCGAGATTGGTGGTGATTGGCTCGATCGTGTAGACGCCAACGGGACCGGGAACGGCAGCCTGTTCGCTGCCGGCATTGCCGTGCGCTGCGTCTTCACTTTCCGCCGTGCCGCTTTCCTCGACGGTGGTCCTGCTTTCCAGATAGCTGCCGGCGAACCAGGCAGCGCCACCGGCAAGCGCCGACATGACCAGCAGGATGGCCAGCTGGACGACGAGGGATGGTCCCTTGCTTTCCGGTGGTTGTTGTTCGAGCAGCGCCATGCGTGTTGAGGCTCCAGCGGCGGGTTAGAAGGGAAGCACCTGATCGAGGAACTGCTGGCCGTAGGGCGGCTGCTGAACCTCGCTGATCCGTCCGCGCCCGCCATAGGAGATGCGCGCTTCGGCGATGCGTTCGTAAGAGATCATGTTCTGCGGGTTGATGTCGCTCGGCCGCACGATGCCCTCAATGGTGAGGATGCGCAGTTCCGCGTTGACGCGCACTTCCTGCGTGCCGCGGATGCGCAGATTGCCGTTGGACAGAACCTGCGTGACGACGGCTGCAACGAGCAGGCGGATGTTTTCCGAGCGCTCCGTCTGGCCGCCGCCGGTGGTGGAGGTGCCCGAACCAATCTGCCCTTCGGCTGCTGCTGAAGAACCGGCACCGCCCACCGAATAGGAGCCGGACAGGCCAAGGCTGCGCGAGGCGTCGCGGGAGCGCTCCGACTCGTTCTTGAAACGCGCCTTGTCGTTGATCGAGATTTCGACCGTCAGGATGTCGCCCACATTGAGCGCGCGGGCATCGGTGAAGAGCCGGCTCTGCTTGTCGTCCCACAACGAATAGCGGGTGAGGGCCGGGGCCGGGCGTTTTGGATAATTGTAGGCGGCCATGACTTCCGGGTCGATGGTCGCGCCGACCTGGGTCATGGCCGGTTCCTTGCCGATTTCCTTCATCGACTGCGAGCAGCCGGCGACCAGCGCCAGCGGCAGAATCAGTAGGGGCCGGAACGTCATGACGGGTCCTCCGGCCGCGCGGCGCTGGCGATGATGGTCGTCAGCGTCGCTGCGGACTTGCTGTTCATTTCATTGAGGATGATGCCGGCCGTGCGTGGCTCGAGCTTCATCAGGATGGCGGCGGCGAGTTCGACGCGCACTTCCGCCAGTCGTTCTGCGGCGGCGTCGGGCCGCATGGACGAATAGATCTCGACAATGCCTGCCTCGGCCTGCGCCAGAAAGATGTTGCGGCGCTGGAGCCAGCCTTCGTAGTCGGCCCGCTTCTGCTCAAGAGCCGCGATGCGTTCGTCCACTTCGCCCTTGAGCTTTTCCAGCTCCATGGCCTGAAGGGCGTAACGGCGGTCGCGCGCCGCATCGGCGATGTTGGCGCAGAAGCGTTCCACTTCGGCGGGCTTCATGGTGGCGGGATTTTCTGCTGCCAGCGCGTGCAGCGGCGCAAGCTGCGCGGCAAGGAGAACGCCGGCGAAAGCGCCCGTTGCGATTTTCTTCAATGGGTTCCTGCGAGACATGCGGCGCACCTATTGCAGCACGAGTTCGGCCTGCAACGCGCCGGCGGACTTGATGCCCTGAAGAATGGCGATGATGCCATCGGGCTTCACGCCCAGCCGGTTGAGGCCGGAAACGAGGGTTTGCAGGTTGGGGCCGTCCAGCACCGCCACTCTGGCGTCGGGCTGGGTGGCTTCGATTTCGGTGAACGGCTCGACAGCCGTCTGCCCGCGCGAGAAGGGTTCGGGCTGAACCACGCGCGGCGTTTCTGTGATGCGCACGGTGAGCGCGCCATGGCTGATGGCGACGCGGGAGATGCGCACATCATTGCCGATGACCACGGTGCCGCTGCGCTCATCCACCACGACGCGGGCCGGTCCGTCGGATTCGACCATCAGGTTTTCGATCTCGGCGTAGAAACGGGCGTAGGAAACGCCCTTGGGCCGGCGAATGCGGATGGTGCGCGCGTCTTCTTCCTTGGCGAGTTGCGCGCCGAAACGCGGGCCGGTGTAGGAGTTGATGGCGTCGGCAACACGCACGGCGGTCGAGAAATCAGCATTGCGCAGCTGAAGCACCAGCGTTGCGCTGTCGGACATGGAGGCCTCGACCTTGCGCTCGATGATTGCGCCGCTGGGCACGCGTCCGGATGTGGGCACGCCCTGGGTCAGCGTTTCAGCCTGGCCCTGCGCATTGAAGCCGGAAACGATGACGGAGCCCTGCGCCACGGCGTAGATCTCGCCATCGGCAGCGCGCAGCGGCGTCATGACCAGCGTGCCGCCGGCAAGTGATGTGGCGTCGCCCAGCGAAGAGACGTTGACGTCGATGCGTGCGCCCGACTGAACGAAGGGCGGCAGGTTTGCCGTGATGATGACGGCGGCGACGTTCTTGGCGCGCGAGCGCACGCCTTCGGACGCGATACCGAGATTTTCGAGCATGGCGCGCATGGACTGTTCGGTGAAGGGCGAGTTGCGCAGGCTGTCGCCGCTGCCCTGAAGGCCGATAACCAGACCGTAGCCGACAAGCTGGTTGTCGCGCGCGGCCTGCAAGACGGCGATGTCCTTGATGCGCGAAGCCGCGCCGGCCGGGAGGGCCAGCGTGACGCTCATCATCACTGCGAAAAGGAGACGGGAAATCATATGGCGCCGACCTCGACGGTTCCGTCAGCGAGGACCACACCGGTGAAGGTGCGGCCGCTTTCGATATTGCGCAGGCGGATCATGTCACCGGCTGCCCCGTGCTCAAGCGGCACGGCGCGCAGCGAGATGGAGAGCGCGCCTTCATTGAAGGTGACGGTGACGGGGCTGCCCGTTTCCACCAGATAGGCCTCACGGACATAGCTGATGGGAATGAGCCGGCCCGGAAGCAGGGTGCGCCGGGCGACCTTGCCGTCAATGTCTTCCAGCATGCGGGCAACGGCGGTGTTGCCGCGCGGCGGGCGGCGCAGCATCACCTCGTTGAGGGCATCGACGGAGATCGTCTCGCCGGGATAGATGACGCGGGTGGACACAACCGCCTGCTCCTGCGCCACAGCCGAAAGGCCCGTGGCGAAGAGGCTTGCCAGTGCGAGGAAAAGCGCGGGGATGGGGTTGTGCCGTATCATGCGAACCTACCGGATCGACTGGGTGACGGTTGCGGCCATTTCATCGGCCGCGCGGATGACCTTGGAGTTCATCTCATAGGCGCGCTGCGCGGAGATCAGCTCGGTGATTTCCTTCACCGGGTCCACGTTGGAGCCTTCGAGATAGCCCTGTTCGATGACGGCGAAGCCCGGATCGCCCGGCACGCCCTGAATGGCCTCGCCGGAAGCCGGCGTCTCACGGAAGAGATTGTCGCCGATCGGATCGAGACCCGCTTCATTTGCGAAATTGGCGAGCGTGAGCTGACCGAGATCCTGAAGGTCGGCCTGTCCGTCGAGACGGGCGAAGACCTGGCCGGTCTTGTTGATCACGATCTCAATGGCGTCCTCCGGCACGATGATGGCCGGATTGACGTTGTAGCCCTGCGTGGTCACGAGCTGGCCGGTGGCATTGGTGTTGAAGGAGCCGGCGCGTGTGTAGAGTGGCTCGCCATCGGTGCCTTCGATCTCGAACCAGCCCTTGCCGACCAGCGCCACGTCGAGCTTGTTGCCCGTGTTGTTCATCGGGCCCTGAATGTGGAGGTTGCGCACGGCTGCGGCCTTCACGCCAAGACCGACATTCGCGCCTTCCGGCACGATGGCCTGATTGGCGCGGCTCGGCACGCCCTGCATGCGCTCGGTCTGGTAAAGCAGATCCGAGAACTCGGCGCGGGCGCGCTTGAAGCCCGTCGTGTTGATGTTGGCGATGTTGTTCGCGATGACTTCGAGGTTGAGCTGCTGGGCGCTCATGCCGGTTGCGGCGATCGAAAGGGCTTTCATGGATCAGGCTCCTCAGATGGCCATGCGGCTGATGTCGAGATAGGCGGTGACGAGCTTGTCACGCACGGCGATGGAGGCCTGCAGCGCCTGTTCGGCGCTCATCACGGCATCCACCACTTCGCGGGTGTCGGCCTCGCCCTGCAGGGCCTTGAGCGAAACGCCTTCGGCATGGTTGAGCTTGGCAACCGTGCTGGCCGCCGCCTCGCCGAGCATGGCGGAGAAAGCCTCGCCGGTTTCGGATGCGGGCATCTGGCGGGTGGGCTGAAGGCCCGTGGTCTCGGTCAGGGTCGAAGGGGCAATGCTGCCGACTGGAGGGATCATGACTGGCTCCGCATCAAATCAATGGTCATGGAAATGAGTTCGCGCGCCTGCTTGATCACCTGCAGGTTCGCTTCGTAACCGCGATTGGCCTCGCGCATGTCGGCCATTTCGATCAGCACGTTCACATTCGGCATCTTCACGTAGCCGCGCTCGTCCGCCGCCTCATGGCCGGGGTCGAACTGCAACGTGAAATCGGACGGGTCGCGGGCGACCGAGCCGACCTCGACGACGCTGCCGCCGATATTGCGGTCGAGTTCCGCGACGAAGCTGATCGTCTTGCGGCGATAGGGATCGCCCCCGGGGACGTCGCTGGTGGACTTGGCGTTCGCCAGGTTTTCCGAAACCACCTGCATGCGTTCGGACTGCGCTTGCAGGCCGGATGCGGCGACTTTCAGGGAAGCGGAAAGCGGATCCAAGATTTACCCCCTCGACGTGGTCATGAGCATGCGGTGAAACGCCTTGACGATGGCGGTGTTGAGCTCGAACGAGCGGCGCACCTCGCCGGCATTGGACAGCTCGTCTTCCATGTTCACCGTGTTTTCCGATGGCAGGACTGCCGGGTCATCCTTGCTGGTCACTGAGAAGGAGGCATTCGTTGCGCCAAACTGCAGATGGTTCGGATTGGTGTTCCGGAGCGCCACCCGCGTGCCGTTCAGAACGTTTTCGAACGGCTCCACTTCCAGCGCCTTGTAGCCGGCCGTGTTGATGTTGGCGACGTTGCTGGCCACCGTCGTCTGACGCACGGACAGCCATTTGGCCTGCTGTGTGGCGAGGTCGAACAGATTGACGGGCTGCATCTGGCAAGTCTCTCGGTCTATGCGAACATGTCTTCCGGCACTTTAGGCAGCCAGTCTTGTGCGGGCCTTACGTGCCGTTGCCGGCGTCGGCGGAAAGCGTGATGACGAGTTCGCGTGAGGTGATCACTTCCCAGTGGCCATTCTTCCACTGGATACGGGAGATGCGGCTGCCATCGGGCAGGCGCGAACCGCGCTGGAGCATCCAGTAGCCATCTTCGTCTTCGATCATGGCGCGACCGCCGACCACGTGAACCAGGCGAAAGCCCGGCTCGTCTCCGGGGAAGGGCTGATCCTCGAGCACCGCCGCCGGTCCACGGTCCACGGTGCCGGTGGCGGTGTAGTCCACCTGCGGCAACGGGATCATGTTGGTGGGCAGACGCGCGCCAATGAGCGCGGGCAGGGCGTCGCGCGATGGGCCTTCCGGCGTGGGACGTCCGGCAAAGGTCATCGGGCGCACGCCGAACTGTTCCTGATTGAAGAAGATGTACCAGGGGAACATGGCGCAGACGGCGGCGAGGCCGATCCCGCCCAGCATGATCATCCAGTCGCTGCGGCTGCTGCTCGGCGTGTGCAGCATGCCGGGCTTTGGTATGCGCCGGGGCAGGAAACCGGACCTGCGCCGTGGCGCTGCCTTTGCCGCCTGCGGGGGCTCGGGCATGGGGTCTGCTGCGGTCGGGTTGGGCTCCGTTCGCCGCCCGTCCGGAAGTTCGAGACTTGCCAGTCTGATTGTCATTGTACCGGCTCCCCGGCTTTCAGTTTCATCGCCAGATCCGTGAAGGGATCGGCGGAGCGTTGATCGTTCGGCGACTGCGTGAGGGCGTCGTAGATGAGCGGGATCTGCCGCACGGCCTGATCGAGCTCGGGGTCATGGCCCGGCTGATAAGCGCCGAGCAGGCGGATGTCTCGTGTGTCCTCGAAGCGGGCGATCATGGCGCGCAGCCGCGTGACGAGGCGCTTTTCGTCCGGGGTCCAGGCCCGGTCCGCAAGACGCGAGATCGAGGCCAGCGGATTGACGGGTGGAAAGCGCCCCTGTTCGGCAATCGCGCGGTCGAGCACCACGTGACCGTCGAGAATGCCGCGCACCGCATCGGCCACCGGGTCATTGTGATCGTCGCCATCGACCAGCACCGACAGGATGGCCGTGATGGAGCCGCTTCCCGTCTCGCCGGGGCCGGCGCGTTCCAGAAGGCGGGGGAGTTCGGTGAAGACCGAGGCCGGGTAGCCGCGCGCGACCGGCGGTTCGCCGGCTCCGATGGAGACCTCGCGCAGGGCGTGGGCAAAGCGCGTGATGGAATCCACGATGAGCAGAACCCGGTCGCCACGGTCGCGGAAATATTCAGCGATGCTCATGGCCGTGTCCGGCGCACGGCGGCGCATCATGGCGCTTTCGTCGCTGGTGGCGACCACCGCCACGGATTTCGCCATGCCCTGCGGGCCAATCGTGTCTTCGAGGAACTCGCGCACTTCGCGGCCACGCTCGCCAACGAGCGCGATCACCACTGTGTCGAATGCGTCGGCATTCGCCAGCATGGAAAGGAGCGTCGATTTGCCGACGCCGGAACCGGCGAAGACACCAAGCCGCTGCCCGTGGCAGAGCGGTGTGAAAATGTCGATCACGCGCACGCCCGTGCGGAAACCCTCCGAAACCCGCTGGCGCTGCATGGCGGGCGGTGTGACGGGGGCCTGGCCCGTGGTGAGCGGTCCGCCGGCGGGCGCAGGGCCGCCATCTGCGGGGCGTCCGAGCGCATCAACGACGCGCCCACGCCATGAGGGGCCGGGGGCGAGGCTGAGGGGGCCGCGATTGAAGACCGCTTCGCCGAGCCCGACTTCACCGGCCCGTTCATAAGGCGCAACCACCACGCCGTCGCGGGCAATCCGCACGACTTCGCCCGCACCCGCAGCGCCGCCATTGCGGCCGCGACGCGACACGAGATCGCCAAGCCTTGCCGTTTCCGAAAGGCCGCGCACGCTGTAATGGCTGGGCGAGACCTCGCTCACCCGGCCGCCATGGCTGACGAGAAAACGCACATCGCCTGCAATCCGCCGATAGGCTTCTTCCAGGGCGGTCAGCACGGTTTCCCGTGGCGGCGTTGCGGAGGAGGGCAGTTCTGTCACGGTGATGCTCACCCACCCAGAAGCTTGATGGCGTCCTTGAGCGCGGTGTCGCTATCGCTCATGAGCGCCGACACGTGCTCGAAGGTGCGCTGCACTTCGATGAGGTTCATCATCTGCTGCACGGGATTGACGTTGGCTTCTTCCACAAAGCCCTGCGCCACGCCGACGCCGGGCTGATCGACAACGGGCTGTGCGTCATCGGCAACGAAGCCGGAATTGCCGAAGCGGGCGTAGTTTTGCGAGGGGGCGAACTCATAGAGGCCGATGGCGCCGACAAGCTGGCCATTCTGGCGCAGTGTGCCATCGGCGCTGGCTTCCGGCGGGCCGGCCATCGGATCGAGCAGCAGCGGCGCGCCGCCGGCATCAAGCACCGGGTGCCCGTCGAGGCTGACCAGTTCGCCCGTCTCGCGCATGGTGAAGCGGCCATCGCGCGTGACCACGGTTCCCGCCGGTGTTTCGAGCCCAAACCACGCTTCCCCCTGTACCGCGAAATCGAACGGGTTCTTGGTTTCGCGCAGGCCCCCTTGATGGGTGTCGATGTTGGGGGAGCCGGGTGCGGCGAAAGAGACGGAATCCGGCCCGTCGCCGCTCACCAGGTCCCGGAAGTTCACCGATGTGCCGCGAAAGCCCACCGTGCCGGCATTGGCCACATTGTCGGCCAGTGTTCCAAGGCGCTTTTCCAGTGCGACCTGAGAAGAAAGAGCGACGTAAAGTCCGGTCTGCATCTGGTCTGCTACCTCTTTAACTGCGCAATGGTGAAAAGCATGTCGGTGGAAATGCCGAACTCCGCCGGCTGGCTGAACAGCGCGGCGATGGAGGTCTGCTGCGAGCCGGAGGGGTTTTCCAGCTCCCACATGGTGGTGAAGCGCTTCAGGAAATCCTCAAGCTTCTCGGGATCCTTGAAGTCCGCGATCTCGACGCGCTCCTTGATCATCTCGACCTGCTTGTCGATGTCGGCCTGCGCCAGCGCAGGGGGGAAGCCGAGCGCGGTGCGCACCACCTGCGCGATGGCCTTGTCGGCCAGCAATTCGTAGTAGGAACGGAATTCGGGGGCCTTGCGCTGGAAATAGAGCGCAAGCCGCACGCCCTCGTTTTCCTTGCCGGCATCCTCTTCGAGCGTCTGGCGCATATAGCGCTCGACGGCCAGATTGTTGGCGATGTTGTAGGTCGTCGCGTCCTCGCCATAGCGGGCGAAGTTGAACGCTTCGGCCAGCGCCCTGTAGCGTTTGTCTTCGGTCTGGTTGGCCGGGCTTTGCGGATCGTCGATCCCGCCTTCGAGCACCGAGCGCAGGAAGCGGAGGTCGATCACTTCCTCGACATCGAAACCGTGCGCCATGAGCGCGAAGGTCAGCATCTCCTGATCGCCCATCAGATCGTCGACCGATTTGATGTCGGGGATCTTCGCCAGATAGTTGTTGAGGCTGGCGATCAGCGTCGGGTCGTTTGGCGGCACGCCATTCTTGATGGCGCGCGTGAGATATTTGTCGACGGTGCCCTTCTGGGCCGGGTTGTAATTCGTGGTGTCGGGGCCGCCGGCGGCAAAATTATAGGTGCGGGCGAACTCGATATAGCGCTTGTCGGTCAGCTTGTTGGCAAAGCTTTCCGGGTCGCTGATGCCTTCTTCAAGCACCTTCACCATGAAAGCCTTGGCATAGGCCATGTCTTCCAGACCGTGCGCCTTCATGGCGTAGCGGAACAGGCGGTCATCATTGACGAATTCCTTGATGGAGGTCACCCGGCCGATGTTCTGCTGATAATATTCCGTCTCGCGCTGCACCATTGGCTGGGACTGGACGCGCTCCAGCGAGCGCGACAAGTCGCGGTTGATCAGGTTGTAGCTCGTGAACGTGTTGATCAAGGCGCACCCTCCGCCATCTTCGGTTGCGCCAAATTAGTCCGCGTATCTTGCGCGAGGCTTTCCGCGCGCCGTTCCGGGATTCAAGCCTCACGCAAGCCACGGCGGGTACACAGGAGAAAAGGCCTATAAAAGATGGCGGTATAGATGGGTATTCTTGTCGGACTCGTGGTAACGCTCGGCTGCGTGATTGGCGGCTACATGGCGATGGGCGGCCATGTGGACGTGCTTCTCCAGCCCTGGGAGGTCGTGATCATCTGCGGCGCGGCTTTCGGAACGTTTCTGGTCGCCAATCCGATGTCGACGGTCAAGGACGCCGGCAAAGCCTGTGTCGAAGCCCTGAAGGGCTCGGTTCCCAAGGAAAAGGACTATCTGGAGACGCTGGGCGTTCTTCACAGCCTGATGCGGGAACTGCGCACCAAGTCGCGCAGCGAAGTGGAAGCGCATATCGACAATCCCGAGGAATCGGCGATCTTCCAGTCCTACCCGACGGTGCTGGCGAACAAGGATCTGACCAGCTTCATCTGCGATTACTGCCGCATCATCATCATCGGCAATGCCCGTCCGTTCGAGATCGAGGCGCTGATGGATGAGGAAATCCAGACCATCCGCCGCGACAAGCTGAAATCCTACAATGCGCTCGTTGCGGTGGCCGAAGGTCTGCCGGCGCTGGGCATCGTTGCGGCGGTGCTGGGCGTCATCAAGGCCATGGGCGCCATCAACGAGTCGCCTGAAATTCTGGGTGGCCTGGTTGGCGCGGCGCTCGTCGGCACCTTCCTCGGCATTTTCATGTCCTATGCGGTGGTCGGTCCGATCGCCACCAAGATCAAGATCGTGCGTGAGAAGAAGAACCGGCTTTACGTGATCGTGAAGCAGACCTTGCTTGCCTACATGAACGGCTCGCTGCCGCAGGTGGCGCTGGAGTTCGGCCGCAAGACCATTTCGGCCCATGACCGGCCGACCATCGATGCGGTGGAGCAGAGCACGATGAACACCGGCGGGGCCGGTGACAAGCAGGCCGCGTGATGCGCGATCGTCAACGGAGCAACAACCGACCATGGCGCTGACCGAAGATCCAGAACTGATGCGTGCGCTCGTCGTGGAGCGTCTGGTGGGAGCCACCGGCGATCCGCGCCGCGTGTCGGAAGCAGCGCGCTCCTGTGCGACCCGCGCCCTGACGCGCGTGATGGACGCTCTGGAAGAAAAACTCCCCGCAGCGGTGAAGGTTGAGCTGATCGATGTGGAGATCGTTCGACTGGCGGAATTGAAGCCGAAGGAAGATTGCTGCGACGCGCTCGCGGTCATCGCCGGCGAAGTTTCGGGCGATGCGCTGACCATGCGTCTTGACCCGACGGCCATCTCCATTCTCGTGGGGACGATGTTTGGCGGCAATCCGGAACTGCCGGCTGTTCCGCTGCAGCGCCCGCCATCGGCGATTGAGCGCGATGTGGCGGCGCTGACATTTGATATTTTCGCCAAGGCTCTCAATGGCAAGGGCGCTCGCTCGCTTGGCCTGCGCCTTTTGCTGCCGACCGTTCAATCGGGAGCGGATTTCCGCCGTTTCGTCGTTCGCGACGGGCCGGGCGTGCGGATGCGCTTCGCTATCGGCGGTGAGGAAAGCGGCGGCGTTCTTACGGCCTGGATGCCGCAGCGCCTGCTTCTGGAAGCGCGGGAGCTGGAAGGCAGCGACCAGCGCCAGCAGAATGCGAAGGCGGCCGACTGGCACAATCGTTTCAGCGATGAAGTGATGCGCTCCAATGTGCGCATTCGCGCGACCATCCCGCTGATGCGCATGGCGCTCGGCGAGCTTGCCTCGCTGCACGAAGGCCAGGTCATTGAGTTCGGTGACGGCGCGCAGCCCGAGGCGCGGCTGGCGGTGCGCGACAAGACGGTGTTCACCTGTGATTTCGGCAAGGCCGGACATCACTACACGGTGCGGATCAAACAACCCTTCGATGCCCGCAAGGACGTCGTCGAAGGTCTTCTGGCGCAATGATGCGCCGGGAACGCGGTGAAGGAGAATGACTATGACCAATGCCGAGCCTGAGCCGCAGGAAAACGGCGAGGAAGAGCTCAACAAGGCCATTGAGGAGCTGAAGGACGTTCTCCACGAGGAAACGTCGGGCACCAGCGGCGAAGCCGGGTCTTTTGCGAGCAATCCCGAACTGGTGATGAGCATTCCGGTCGAGGTGCAGATCGTTCTGGGCAGTGCGGAAATGCCTGTTTCCCAGCTGATGGCGCTCAAGAAGGGATCGACGGTTTCGCTGAACCGTCGTGTCGGCGAGCCGGTGGAGATCGTGGTGAACGGCCGGCGCATCGCGCGCGGCGAGATCACGCTGGTCGAGGATGATCCTTCTCGCTTTGGCGTGAAGCTTACGGAAATTGCCGGCAGGGCTTCTGCCCAGTAAACTGGATTGCGAAGAGAAAGGTCGGATTGGTCATGACGGAAGCTCTGGCTCTGACACAGGCGCAGAAAGCGGCCACCATTCTGGTGGCGATGGGCAAGCCCGCAGCGGGCCGCCTGCTCAAATTCTTCAAGCAGGATGAGCTCAAGGCGCTGATGGAAGGCGCACGCCTGTTGCGGACCATTCCGCAGGCGGAGCTGGAAAAGGTGGTCGGCGAATTCGAGGCCGAGTTTACCGAAGGCGCCGGCCTGCTGGATTCTGCTGACAGCATTGACACCATTCTGACCGAGACGCTTTCCGAGGAGGAGATGAACCTCCTCATGGGACGCAACGACCCGAAGGCCGGCGAGGCCGAGGAAATCTGGGCCGAGCTGGAAAAGCTGAAATCCGAAGAGCTGATCGAGCTGGTTTCGAGCGAGCATCCGCAGGTGATCGCCGCCATTCTGAGCGGTATTTCGCCGGCGATTGCGGCCAAGGTTCTGGTGAGCCTGGAAAAGGCGCTGCGCACCGCCGTTGTGGCGCGCATGGCGGCCACCGGCGACATGCCGGCGGCGGCCAAGAAGCTGATCGAGAACCGCATGGCCGATCTGCTGCGCGACATGCGCGCCGGCAAGGATTCCACCGTGGGTCTGGCGCGCGTGGCTTCGCTGCTCAACGAACTCGACAAGGAACAGGCCGACGAGGTCATCCACGAGCTGGAGCGCAGCGGCACGAGCGATGTGAAAGCCATCCGTTCGCAGCTCTTCAGCTTCGAGGAGATCGTTCTTCTCGACCAGAAGGCGCGCGTCGCCCTGTTCGACGGTCTTTCGAGCGATCTTGTCACGACCGCGCTGCGCAATGCTTCGCCCGATGCGGTGGAGGCGGTTCTTTCCGCTCTTGGCCAGCGCACGCGGCGCATGATCGAGGCGGAACTCAGTGTCGGTTCCGAGGATGTGCCGGAGACGGAGATCCATCAGGCCCGCAAGCGCATTTCCGCGATGGCGGTTCAGCTTTCGCAGCAGGGCAGTTTCGAACTGCCCGGAATGCAGCAGCAGGCCGCCGCCTGACGCTTTTCGCAAGGCCTGTCCGGGTCGCGCCTGACAAGGCGTTCCGGGCGGCCGGTCTGGTCTGAATGCGTTTGAGCGAAGGGTCTGATGGCGGAAGGCGCTGACAAGGAAAGCAAAACAGAAGAGGCCACGGAGAAGAAAATCCGTGACTCCGTCGAGAAGGGACAATTGCCTTTCTCGAAGGAGGTGCCTGTTTTTGCATCTTTTCTGGCGATACTCACTTTCACGATCTTCTTCGCTCAGGACAGCGCGGTGCGGCTGAGCAGCTTCCTGTCGACCTTCCTTGAACGGGCCGATGGCTGGGCGCTCGAAACCCGCTCGGATGCGATGGCGATCTATCAGCTGGTGTTCTTCGAGATCGCCAAGGTGGTCGGCGTCGTGATGCTGCTTCTGGTGGCCGCCGGCATTTCAGCTTCGGTGTTGCAAAACACGCCCCGTTTCGTGCTCGACCGCATCAAGCCGAAGGTCTCGCGCATCTCGCTCAAGGAAGGCTGGAGCCGCATCTTCGGCGTCAAGGGCATGGTCGAATTCGCCAAATCCCTTGGCAAGATCCTTGTGGCGGGCGGGTTCCTGATATTTGCGATGCGTGAGGCGGAGACCCGCCTGCTTGCCGGGATGATCACCAATCCGGTCGAGTTCAGCACGGTCATCCGCGACATTGCTGTGGAAAGCCTCGTGGTTGTCACGCTCGTGGTGGCGGTGATCGCGGTGGCCGATCTGTTCTGGTCCCGCCATCAGTGGCGTGTCGACCTGCGCATGACCAAGCAGGAAGTGAAGGATGAGCACAAGCAGGTGGAGGGCGATCCGATCGTCAAGGCACGCCTGCGCTCACTCGCCCGCGACCGCGCACGCCAGCGCATGATGTCGGCCGTGCCGCAGGCCACGCTTGTGATCGCCAACCCGACGCACTTTGCAATTGCCCTTCGATATCGCCGTGACGAGGACGCAGCGCCCGTCGTGGTTGCGAAGGGGCAGGACCTCATTGCGCTGAAAATCAGGGAGATAGCGACGAATCATAACATCCCCGTCTTCGAAGAGCCACTGCTCGCCCGATCCATGTACAAACAAGTTTCGGTTGATAGTTTGATTCCATCACAGTTCTACAAGGCTGTCGCGGAGCTGATCCGCCGCATCTACAGAACTGGCGATAAACCGTAGTCAGCAGGATTATATTATGGATAAGCAGCCGCATTCGCCTGCTCGCGAAATCATAGTCGCCAATGCCATTCGCGCGGTGGCGAACGAATTGCGTCTTGTCGATGTTGCCGACTACATCGCGTTCATCAGGCTTGAGAGCCTGGCGAGTGTTGCGGATATCGTGGAGTCCGCTGCCGAACTCTATTTCATGCCGGGCACATTACGGTTGGGCCATGGCTGCGATGCGCGCGTTTCGTGGAGCGGAAGCCCGCAAATTTCGCTCGATCTGGAACTGCGCCCGGGTGGCGTGACCGTCTATTTCACGCTCGAACTGAGCGACGACAATGCGGCTGTCGAGGTCAATTACGTGGCCTTTGATGATCCGGCCGAAGACCCGGAAGTGAATTCGCGCTACCTGGCCGATGCGCTGCAGGCTTCGCGGATCGTGCGCAGCGAGCGACCGCTGATCAACGGGTAGACTTCTTCAGTCGATCAGGCCGTTGCGAAGCGCCTTGGCGACCGCGTGAACGCGGTTGACCGCATCCAGCTTCTGCGTGGTGTTTGCGAGATATTGGTTTGCAGTGTGCACCGACAGGCCGAGGCGTTTGGCGATTTCTTCGCTGGTCAGCCCGTTGGCGGTGAGTTTCAGGCATTGCAGCTCGCGTTTGGAGATCGCTGCGCCTTCGCTGTCCTCGGGGAGCGGGTCCTGCTCCGTGATCTGTGCAAAAAGCGCATTGCACCGGCTGTGCAGGTCGAGCAGCGCGTCGCGCTCGATCTGGATGTTCTGACCGATCATGATGACCGCGCCAAGGTGTCTCTGCTCTGTGGTGAGCGGCAGGACGAGCCCGCCGGCCTCATGCGCAGGCGGGATTTCCTCGCTGTGCATGCCGGCGTCGTCACCGGGCATGGCGATGCCCCAGTGAAAGGGGTGAAAGGCCTCGGCGATTTTCTTGCAGAAACGCTTTGGTAATCGACCGGCGAGTTCCTGCGCTTCATCATCTGTCTGCGGGCTTCTACCGGTGAGGGCGGGTGACAGTCGCTGTCTTGTGAGGCCCTTGACCGTATAGAGATGGAACCGGTCGGCACCGGTGCTTTCGGTGAGCTTTTGCAGCTCCTGTGCGATGTCCGAAAGCGTCATTGATCTGCCGTTCTAGATTAGCCCGTTGCGAATGGCCGTTGCGATGGCCATGGCTCGGTTTTTTGCTGCCAGCTTGTGAATCGCATGGGCGACATAGCTGTTTACCGTGTTGGAAGACACGTTGAGGATGAGAGAGACCTCATCGGCGGTCTTGCCTTCGGAGACCCAGTAGAGGCACTCGCGCTCGCGTTCCGATAAGGGTTCGCCGAGCGCATTGGTCTTTGTTCTGAAGCCTGAAAGGTGGTGGCACAGATTGATGTGCATGCGCCGCAGGTCTGCCGGATCGAGAGCGCCTGGCCGGTCCCCGGAAATCAGCGCGATGTAGCGCTTCTTTCCCGCTGGCAGTTTGAGGAGGAAGATTTCCTGATGATCATGAAGGCTCAGATTGGCAATGTCTTCACAGGAGAGAAGGGCGGCAAGTGCAGCCGGGTGCCAGGGGCGTGAGGTGAGGCCGGGAAAGGTGGAAGCAGAGCTTTCGATGAGCCGGGATATGGCCGTCATCCCGACATCTTCGATTGTGTCGAAGCTCCAGTTGGAAACGAGAATCCGGGCCATGCCGGTGGAACTGTCGGGTGCTGCTTCAGCGATCAGGTAGGAGGTGTTGCCACTGTTGGGGCAATAGCTGCGGGCAAGGCTGGCGAGGTCGCGCCGCGATATGGCCCTCAAGGGCCGGACGGATTGCTTTTCGCGTGTATCAGTTGCCATTCGCTCTCATCGCAAATCCCCACCGGCGGGAAGCCGGTATTGTTGGTTTTGCGGATACGCAATACGAGGCCCGCAACGTCCCCCGCCCAGCGTCGAAATCGGTGTCCGTACAACCGGCATGACCGTATAAATACGCTTTGAAACGGGCAGCGCTCTCGGGCCAGAACAGCTTTGTCATTCAGTGGCCCCCCAGTCACCTCGTTAATCGTTAGGTAAGGTTTCGATTCGGGTCAAGAAAAGCTCAAACCGGTTGAAATGCTTCAAATGTAGAACAGAGAACGCCCCTCTTCAGTGAAAAGATGCATCTTTTCTGCGGATGCGGTGAGGCGAAGGCGCTCGCCCCTGGCATGTTTCTGGACGCCGGCGATCTTCGCGACGACCGGTTCATCCACATCTTTCACATTTACGTAAACATTCGTGACCTCGCCGAGCCGTTCGACAAAGTGCACTTCGCCTTCGAAGAGAAAGTCATCTCCATCTGCAACCCGCAGATCTTCCGGCCTTACGCCGAAATGGGCCGGCGCGCCTGCCAGACTTTCGGGAGAAGGGATGGGAACGGCGACCTGCCTGCCGGAAAGGGAAATCACGGTCTGCCCGCCGGTCTTTTCGATGCGGGCCGGCTGGATGTTCATGGCGGGCGAGCCGATGAACCGGGCGACGAAAAGATTGGCGGGCTTCTCGTAAAGCTCGATGGGCGCGCCGACCTGCTCGATATGTCCCGCCGACAGGACGACGATGCGGTCTGCGAGCGTCATGGCCTCCACCTGATCGTGGGTGACGTAGACCATGGTGGTGTCGGGCATTGAGCTTTTGAGCTTGGCGATCTCGATGCGGGTGGCGACACGAAGCGCTGCATCCAGATTGGAGAGCGGTTCGTCGAACAGGAACACTTTCGGATTGCGCACGATGGCGCGGCCGATGGCGACGCGCTGTCGCTGACCGCCTGAAAGCGCCTTGGGCAGGCGATCAAGATATGGTGTCAGCTGCAGGATCTCGGCCGCTTCCTGTACGCGCTTGTCGATCTCTTCCTTCGGGGCCTTGGCGATCTTCATGCCGAACGCCATGTTGTCGTAGACCGTCATGTGCGGATAGAGCGCATAGGACTGGAACACCATGGCGATGCCGCGCTGCGACGGTGGGATGTCGTTCACGCGCGCGCCGCCGATGAACATCTCGCCACCGGTGATGCTTTCAAGCCCGGCGATCATGCGCAGGAGCGTGGACTTGCCGCAGCCCGAAGGGCCGACGAAGACGATGAACTCGCCTTCCTCTATGTCCAGGTCGATACCGTGGATGACCCTGGTATTGCCGTAGCTCTTCTGGATGTTCTTGAGCGAGAGATCCGTCATGTCTCCATCCCCTTGCTGCCGAACCAGCTTGCATAGGCCGGCAGCGTGACGATGCCGTCCTCCACCGTTCCGGCTGCGCCGGAATCGGCCATGGTCGCATAATCCCGGACATCGAGCTTCAGCGTGACCGGCCCGTCGCTCATGTTCACCGCCACCAGAATGGCGTGGCCGGCCATGGAGCGCTCGAAGACAAGGACCTCCTCAGTGCCTTCCCGGAAGGTGATTCCGCCCTTGGCGAAAACGGGATGGCGGGCGCGGAAGGCAAGTGCATTGCGATAGTGCGACAGGAGCGTGTCCGGCCCGTCCTGCGCCGACACGGCCAGATGCAGGTGCTCCGGCGGCACGGGCAGCCAGGGCTTTGCGCCGGAGAAGCCGCCATTGACCTGCGTTTCAGACCAGACCATCGGGGTGCGGCATCCATCGCGGCCCTTGAAGGTCGGCCAGAACTGGATGCCATAGGGGTCCTGCAGGTCTTTCAGGTCGAGTACGGCTTCGGTGAGGCCCAGCTCCTCGCCCTGATAGAGGCAGACGGAACCGCGCAGCGACAGAAGCAGCGTCGTGGTCATCTTCAGGAAGGCGTCGCGGTCGTGGACCTGATCGGCCCAGCGCGAGGCATGGCGCACCACGTCATGATTGGAGAAGCTCCAGCACGACCAGCCATCGGGCGCCTTGTCGCCGAATGCCTCGATGACGCGCCGGACACGGCCCGGCGTGAGCGGTTCCTGCGACAGGAAGTCGAAGGAATAGCACATGTGAACCTTGTCGCCGCCGCTCGTATATTCGGCGACAATGTCGAGGCCGCGCTGTGCATCACCCACTTCGCCGACAGCCGTGGTGCCGGGATATTCATCGAGCAGCGCACGGAAGCGTTTCAGGAATTCCAGGTTCTCGGGCTGGTTCTTGTCGTAAAGGTGGTTCTGGAAGTTGTAGGGATTGACCGCAGGCGCGATGGAGGCGTTGCGCTGGTCCTGCTCAAGCGGCGGATTGTCTTCCAGACCGGCCGAGTGAACATAGAAATTGATCGTATCGAGGCGGAAACCGTCGACGCCGCGTTCCAGCCAGAAGCGCACCGTTTCAAGCAGCGCGTCCTGAACATCGGGATTGTGGAAGTTCAGGTCCGGCTGGCTGGCCAGGAAATTGTGCAGATAATACTGGCAGCGGCTTGTGTCCCATTCCCATGCGGAGCCGCCGAAGATCGACAGCCAGTTGTTCGGCGGGCTGCCATCGGGCTTCGGATCGGCCCAGACATACCAGTCGGCGCGTGGATTGGTGCGGTTCTGCCGGCTTTCCACGAACCAGGGATGCTGCGCGGAAGAATGCGAGATCACCTGATCGATCATCACCTTGAGACCGAGCCGGTGGGCCTCGGTGATCATGGCGTCGAAATCGGCCAGCGAGCCGAACATCGGATCGACCTGGGTGTAGTCGGAGACATCGTAACCGAAGTCGAGCATGGGCGACTTGAAGAAGGGTGACAGCCAGATCGCATCGACACCAAGCGAAGCGATGTAGGGCAGGCGCTGGGTGATGCCTTTGAGGTCGCCGATCCCGTCGCCGTTGGAATCCTGAAAGGAGCGCGGATAGATCTGGTAGATGACCGCGCCGCGCCACCAGTCGGCGTCTTCCGCGTGGCGGCTTACGGCTCCGGGAGCATGTTCGAAGGGAGCATCGTGAAGGACATTCATGGGAGCGGTCAGCCTCCTTTGACGGACCCAGCCAGAAGGCCGCGGACCAGGTAACGTTGCAATGCGAAGAAAACGAGAATGGGCACCACGATGGCCACGAAGGCCGAGGCGGTGAGGATTTCCCAATTGCCGCCGCGCGAGCCGAGCAGTTCGCGCAGCCGGCCGGTCAGAACCAGCTGTTCTTCATTGTTTCCAAGGAAGACGGTGGCGACCAGCAGGTCGTTCCAGACCCAGAGGAACTGGAAGATGGCGAAAGAGGCGAGTGCGGGAAACGACAGCGGCAGAATGATCTTGCGGAAGATCTCGAAATCCGACGCGCCATCGACGCGCGCGCTTTCGATGATCTCACGCGGCAGGCCGGCCATGTAGTTGCGCAGGAGGTAGATGGCGAGCGGCAGGCCGAAACCCGTATGTGCGAGCCAGATGCCGATGAACGATTTGCCGATGCCGATCGTGTTGTAGAAACGCAGAAGCGGGATCAGCGACATTTGTAGCGGGACCACGAGCAGGCCGACAATGGCGGCAAGCAGAAGCGCGCGGCCCGGAAACTCCATCCATGCCAGTGCGTAGGCCGCATAGGCCGCAATCAGGATCGGGATGACGGTGGCCGGAATGGTCACGGTCATCGTGTTGATGAAGCTCTTGCCGAGTCCTTCGGAGAACAGGACGTTTTTGTAATTTTCCGTGGTGAAGCGCGGCGGCTCGACCGAGCTCACGAAGATGCGCTGGCCGCGGCCGGGTTCGGGCTGTTCGGCATAGGTGATGGTGTAGTCGCCACTGGCCTCGACGGTGAGCATGCCACCGTCGCGCAATTCAGCGCTCTCGCCGACGGCGAAGGCCGAAGGGGCGCGCGATGATATGCCGAAGCCAACGGCCTTGCCGCTGCCATCCTCGAACACATTGCCGGTGAGCACGTAGCGGCCGTCTTCCAGCGTGGCGTTTTCCGGCGGGGCTGCGCGTGCGACCACGTTGCGTTCGGACGCGGTGAGGGCGGTCCACCAGCCGCTCACGGCGAGCTGGTCCTTGTCGCGAAGCGATGAGACGAGAATGCCGAAGGTCGGCAGGGTCCACAGCGCCACGAGCAGGAGGACGGATATGTTGACAACCCATGAGAGGGCAGGGCGCGAGCCGACGGGCGTGCTCATTTCATGTCCTTCCGTGCTTCGCGGATGTTCCAGATCATGATCGGCGTGACCATGGCCATGATGACCAGCGCGATGGTCGAGGCGCGGCCGAAATCGAGCCCGCGGAACATCCAGTCGAACATGTAGTTGGCGAGCACCTGGCTGCCCCACTGGCCGTTGGTCATGGCCAGCACGATGTCGAACACTTTGAGAACCAGAATGGTGATGGTGGTCCAGACCACGGCGATGGTGCCCCAGATCTGCGGCACCTTGATCTTGTAGAAAATCTGGAAGGGCGAGGCGCCGTCGATGATGGCCGCCTCGATGGTCTCTTCGGGAATGCCGCGCAGCGCGGCCGAGAGGATGACCATGGCAAAGCCGGTCTGGATCCAGATCAGGATGACCATCAGGAAGAAATTGTTCCAGAAGGGGATGGTGATCCACGCCTGCGGCTCGCCACCGAAGAAGGTGACGACGGCGTTGAGGATGCCGATCTGTTCGGAGCCTTCGGCGCGGTAATCATAGATGAATTTCCAGATCACGCTTGCGCCGACGAAGGAGATCGCCATGGGCATAAAGATGAGGCTCTTGGCGACATTGCCCCAGCCGATGCGGTCGGTGAGGGCGGCGGCGATGAGGCCGAAGAAGGTGGCGGCGGCGGGCACGACGATGAGCCAGAGAATGTTGTTGCGCATGCTCTCGCGGAAGGCTGCGTCCTTGGCAAGCCAGGCGTAATTGGCTCCGCCGACCCAGGTTTCGCCGCTCGGCCCGTGGAACGACAGGAAGATCGAGTTGATGACCGGATAGACCAGATAAATGCCGAGAATGACGATGGCCGGCCCCAGAAAGAGCCAGGGGCGGATGCCGTTGGCGGCGTTGATGTTGTCCGCGACGCGGCTGCCGCGTGGCGGATAGATCAGGTCGAGGAGCCGGTTGGAACCCCAGAAATAGCCGAAGCAGGCGGCCACGCCGAGCACCATGACAAGCACTGCCTGGACGAGCTTGATGTCGGGCAGGACCGTGTTGAGCGCGGTGAAGACGGCGACGGCGCAGAGCACCGCAAAGACGATGCCGGCAATCATGATGCCAAGCGCAATCGCCATATTGAAAAGGAAGCGGCCGAGGCCCGATGGACGGGACCGCGGGGCGGCTTCGGTCGAGGAGATGGCCATGTCAGCCTCCTGGGCGCATGCCGGCTGTGCCGGTGCTCCCACCCCGCATGCTCAATGGCGGCGGGGTGGGGCGGTGTTGCATGCGCAGTCCTACTTGATGGCGTCCCATTCCTTCTGGATCTCGCCGGCGACCTCTTCGGCGGACTGGCCGCCGACATAATCGATCATGCCGGTCCAGAAAGCGCCTGCGCCGATCTTGCCAGGCATCAGGTCGGAGCCGTCAAAGCGGAATGTGGTCGCATTGGTCAGGATTTCGCCCTGCTTGCGCAGCGCATCATTGGCGTAGGCCTCCGGGTTCACGCCCTTGTGCGGGGTGAGGAAGCCGGCCTGCGCCATCCAGATTTCATGCGCGATGGGCGTCTTCAGGAATTCGATGAAGGCGCGCGCCACATCCGAATCCTTCGTGATGGCGAACACGGTGCCAGCACCCAGAACCGGGGTGCCGAGATCCTTTTCCGCATAGGCCGGCAGGTAGAAGAAGTCTGCGTCGCGGCCAAGCTGCGTGCCCTCGGGGAAGAAGGAGGGGATGAAGGACGCCTGCCGGTGCATGTAGCATTTCGGCGGGACGGCGAAGAGGCCTTTGGGGCTGTCGCGGAAGTCGGTGGAGGCCACGGCGCCCGCGCCGCCATCCACATAGTCGTCATTGCGCGCGAACGCGCCGAATTCCTCGATGGCCGCAACGACGCGTTCATCGTTGAACGGGATTTCATTGGTCACCCACTGGTCGTAGACCTCGGGCGACTGGGTGCGCAGCATCAGGTCTTCCACCCAGTCAGTGGCCGGCCAGCCGGTTGCGCCGCCCGAACCGAGACCGATGCACCAGGGCGTTTCGCCATCGGCGACGATCTGGTCGGAAAGCGCCTTCAGTTCTTCCATGGTCTGCGGCACTTCATAGCCCGCATCCTCAAAGTTTTCCGGCACGTACCAGACCAGCGATTTGACATCTGCCTTGTAGGGGAAGGCGAAGAAGGCCTTCGCCCCGTCCTTGCCGGCATAGGTGCCGAGATCCACCCAGGACTGGCCGGCAGCATAGTTTTCCTTCATCCAGCCGGCAGTTTCGTTGCCGAGCGGCACGAGCAGGCCCTTGGAGGCGAGGTCGCCTGCGAGGCCCGGCTGCGGGAAGACTGCGACATTCGGTGCGCTGCCGGCCTGCGTGTCGATGACGATCTGCTGCTCGAAGGAGTCGGAGCCTGAGTAATTGACCTTTGCGCCGGTCGCTTCCTCGAAATAGGCGGTGACGGATTCGATCAGATCCTTGTCGGAGCTGAGCCAGGGGCCGAACAGGCTCATCTCCTGGCCGGAGAGATCGTGCGCGGCCTTGAAGTCTTCGAAACTCTGCCAGTTGAAACGGGCATCCTCGCCCGGGGCGAATTTGAGATCGGCGGCATGGGCGACGCTGCCGGACAGTGCCAGGGCAAACGCGCCAATAAGCATGGACGTCTTCATGGTTCCTCCAATTGCGGCCGGAGCCGCTCCTCCTCAGGTCTTTGCGGGTCCGGCGCATTGCTAACGTTTTAAACGAAATTCAAAGCGCTTTGGATTTTGGCAGCATCAATCCGGGAAGCCTTTGAGTCAAGAGCGCCTTGC
Organism: Nitratireductor sp. WH36-1; assembly: GCF_058725515.1. Taxonomy (NCBI): domain Bacteria; kingdom Pseudomonadati; phylum Pseudomonadota; class Alphaproteobacteria; order Hyphomicrobiales; family Phyllobacteriaceae; genus Nitratireductor; species Nitratireductor sp. WH36-1. The sequence goes on from NZ_CM178970.1 coordinate 1,229,708, forward strand.
TGCCAGCGCGAAGATTCATGAAGAAAATTGGTTTCACCGCCGTATTGATATGAAAACGACCAATTGTCCGCCTGAAGGGCTTGATCTCCCCAAAACGCTGTGACACCAATTTTTTTAAAGCGCTTTGAAGGAAAGGAACCGCCTTGGCTACCCGCAAAGCCATGAACCTGAAGATGCTGTCCGAGGCGCTTGGCCTGTCGCAGACCACCGTTTCGCGCGCGCTCAACGGCTTTCCGGAAGTGGCGGAGAAAACGCGCGCCCGCGTGGTCGAGGCGGCGGAGCGGCTGAACTATCGCCCGAGCCCCAGCGCGGCAAGTCTGGCGACCGGCAAGTCACGCATGATCGGGCATGTGGTGAGCCTTTCCGAACACATCATGATCAATCCGCATTTCGCCGATTTCATCGCCGGGGCGGGCGAAATCTATGCGCAGAGCGGCTACGACATTCTCCTTCGGCTCGCGCCGCTGGAAGAGCAGGAGCGCATCTATCTGAACCTTGCCGAAGACCAGCGTGTGGATGGCGTGGTGGTTCATGGACCGCTGACCGGCGACAGCCGCATCGGCATTCTGAATGCACTGGGAATGCCTTTCGTGGTTCATGGGCGCTGCGATGAGGAGGGGGCGGATTATTGCTGGATGGACGTCAACAACCGGCGGGCTTTCCATCGTGCGACGAAGTTTCTGCTGGATCTGGGACATGAGCGCATCGCGCTGATCAACGGTCTTGAGACGATGAACTTTGCCGAGCGGCGCAGGCAGGGCTATGAGGCGGCGCTGGCAGAGGCCGGTGTCGCGCTCGACGAACGCCTGCTTCACAGCGCCGATATGGTCGAGCCCTATGGCTATCAGGCGACGCGGGCGCTGATGGAACTGGATGAGCCGCCGACGGCCATTTTGGTGGCGAGTGTTCTGCCGGCCATGGGCGTAACGCGCGCGCTGGTCGATCTTGGCCTGCGGGCTGGCGAAGACGTTTCCGTGATCGCCTTTGATGACTGCCTGTCCTTTCTTCAGTCGGGCTACAAGGGCAGCGCGCCGGACATTCCCTATTTCACGGCGGTTCGTTCCTCCATCCGGGAGGCGGGAAAACGGGTGGCGCAATTACTTCTTGAGCGCATCGAGACCCCGGACGGGCCGCCTCTGAGCGAGCTCTGGGAGGCCGACTTCGTGATCGGCCAGACGACCGCGCCGCCACGCCGCCGCTAAAGGGCGGAAACGGCATTTTCAGAAAGAACGGGTCCAGAAAGAACGGGGAGAGGCTGATGCCCGCCAACGGAATGGAAGCCATGGAGCTTGAATTCTCACGCGACGATTTCCCCGGGGATTTCGTCTTTGGCACGGCCACTTCGAGCTATCAGATCGAGGGCAGCCGGTTTGGCGGTTGCGGAACCTCGCACTGGGACACGTTTGCGGCAACGCCCGGCAACACGGTGCGCGGCGAGGATGGGGCCACGGCCTGCGACCACTATCACCGCTGGGAAAGCGATCTCGATCTGGTGCGTGACGCCGGGTTCGACTGCTATCGCTTCTCGATCTCCTGGTCGCGTGTGCTGCCGGATGGAAGGGGAGACGCCAATCCAGAGGGGCTCGATTTCTACGACCGCCTCGTCGATGGCATGCTGGAGCGCGGGCTGAAACCCTTCGCCACGCTCTATCACTGGGATCTGCCGGCGCCGCTTGCCGATCTGGGCGGCTGGCGCAACCGCGATATTGCAGACTGGTTCGCCGATTATACGGAACTGGTGATGAAGCGCATTGGAGACCGGGTGGCGACGGCGGCGACCATCAACGAGCCCTGGTGCGTGGCCTGGCTCAGCCATTTCATGGGCGCACATGCGCCGGGATTGCGCGACATTCGCGCCGCCGCCCGCGCCATGCACCACGTGCTTCTGGCGCATGGGCGGGCGACGCAGGCGATGCGCGCGCTCGGCATGGACAATCTTGGGCTGGTCACCAATTTCGAATACGCCGCTCCCGCCGATGACAGCGAGGCGGCGCGGAAGGCCGCCCGTCTTTACGACGGCATTTACAATCGCTGGTTCCTTGGCGGCGTGTTCGACGGAGCCTATCCCGAGGATGTTTTGGAAGGGCTCGGGCCTCACATGCCGCAGGGCTTTGAGAAGGACTTTGGCGTGATCGGCACGCCGGTCGACTGGCTGGGCATCAATTATTACACGCGCAAGCTGATCGCCCCGGACGGTTCAGGCCGGTTTCCGGCGCTGAAAGAGGTCGAGGGGCCGCTGCCCAAAACGTTCATGGACTGGGAGATCTATCCCGACGGCCTGCACCATTTCATCACATGGGCGCATGAGAACTACACGAAGGGCCTGCCGATTTATGTGACGGAAAACGGCATGGCCGCGCCGGACCGGCTGTCGGCCGGGCGGGTCGATGATCCCGCGCGCATCGATTTTCTGAACCGGCATCTGGGGGCGGTGCGGCGCGCCTTGGATGAGGGCGCGCCGGTGAAAGGCTATATCGTCTGGTCGCTTCTGGATAATTACGAATGGGCGCTCGGCTATGAGAAGCGTTTCGGGCTTGTCCATGTGGACTTTGAAACGCTGGAGCGCACGCCCAAGGCATCATGGTATGCTCTTGGGCGTGCGCTGAAGCGCTAGGTCCTGACCCAAGGCGATCAGACTGAACGGGTCGCGCCGCCGTCGATGCGGACCTTGGTGCCCGTGACATAGGACGCGCGTTCGGAAGCGAGGAAAACGGCCATGTTGGCGAATTCTTCGGGATCACCGTAACGCCCCATGGGAATCGTGTCGGCGGCAGCAGCCGAAACCTCTTCCACCGGCTTGCCGGAGCGGTTTGCGGCGGCGGTGTCCAGTTCGACCACGCGCTGCGTGTGGATGCGGCCGGGCATGAGAATGTTCACGGTCACGCCGTCGCGCGCAATTTCGGTGGCGAGCGTTTTGGACCAGCCGACAATGGCCGAGCGGATGCCGTTGGAAAGCGCCAGCATCGGAATCGGCTGTTCCACACCCGAAGAGGTGACGGTGAGAATGCGGCCCCATTTGCGCTCGCGCATTGGTGGCAGAAGACGCCCGGTCAGGTGGAAGACATTGGCCGCCATGGTCTCGAAATTGGAGATCCAGTCGCTGCGACCGGCATCGACAGCCGATGACGGGGGCGGGCCACCGGTGTTGTTCACAAGAATATCGACGCCGCCTTCGGCCAGAAGCCTGTCGGCGAGCTCATCGATGGCGGCAAGGTCTGAAATGTCGAGCGCGCAGGCTTCCACCGTGCCTGCGCCATCGGGCAGTTTGCCGGCCCAGGCCTCGATCTTGTCCTTGCTGCGCGCGGCGGCGATCACGGTTGCGCCTTCACGCGCCAGCCCTTCCGCGATGGCCGCGCCGAGGCCGCGACTTGCGCCGAGCACCAGCGCGCGCTTGTTGTTAAGTCCTAGATCCATTGACAAATTCCCCGGATTTCTGCGCCGCGGTTCGCCCTGACATGCCTGGGGTGCAGCGGCTTTTGGTGGGTTCTCTCACCCTGGGTGAGGTGGGGGATTGGGCACGATTCAGATGAGGATTGCAAGTCGGTATGGGACGCTGTAAAGCGATCCGCCGCTTGGCGCTGTCCCTTCAAATTTTGGTAACGCGCAGTCTTGGAATGTTATGTGCCCTGCCGAAACTAAACCGCAATTGATGCGTTGAAAGCGCGTGGTTTGTGCCGCGGCTTCACCCTGAGACTTTCTGCATACGAGTTCCATATATGGACCGACGATCCTTTCTTGTTTCCTGCCTGTCAGCCTCGCTGTTGGGCGCCTCCAGCTTGATGACAATCGCAACCTCTGCGCGCGCCGAAGACGTTGCCGCGCAAGGCGGCGGGGTGAAGAGTGGGGCGCAGCCCTTCTCCTTCGATGCGCTGACGGAGGCCATGAAGAACAAGGCTTCCCAACCTTTTGCAAAGGCCGATTTTGAACTGCCGCAGCAGATCGCCGAACTGACCTACGATCAGCACCGTGCGATCCGGTTCCGCCCCGATCACGCATTGTGGCAGGGCGAGGCCCCATTTGAGCTTCAGGCCTTCCACATGGGCTGGCTCTTCAAGGAGCCGGTGCGCCTTTATGCCGTCGAGGGTGAGACGGCTGAACCGATCCTCTTCACCGGTCGCGATTTCGAGTATCGCAAACCGCTCGACCCGACCGCTTTTGAAGATCTGGTGATGGAAGGCGAGGCGGGTTTCCGTCTGCACTACCCGCTCAATGCGCCGGACGTGATGGACGAACTCGTCTCCTTCCTTGGCGCAAGCTATTTCCGTGCGCTTGGCCGCGACACGCTTTATGGCCTGTCGGCGCGTGGCCTCGCCATCGATACGGCGACCGCCAATGGCGAAGAGTTCCCGCGTTTCACCGATTTCTACATCGAGAAGCCGAATCGCCGCAGCAAGGAAGTGACCGTCTACGCGGCGATGGACAGCGAGAGCGTGACCGGCGCATACCGCTTCGTCATTTCGCCCGGCCGCAACACGGTGATGAATGTGACGGCGCGTCTTTTTGCACGCAGGGATATCGGTCGTCTGGGCGTTGCGCCGATGACCTCCATGTTCCTGTTCGCCGAGAACAATGACAGCGCGTTCGACGATTATCGCGGTCAGGTGCATGACAGCGACGGTTTGAAGATCGTGCGTCAGGATGGCGATGAGCTCTGGCGCAATCTGAACAACCCGTCCGAGCTGGCGACATCCTTTTTCACAGAGGACAGCCCGCAGGCATTCGGCCTGTTCCAGCGCGACCGCGATTTCGCGAACTTCCAGGACGCCGGTGCGCACTATGAGGAGCGGCCTTCGCTTCTGGTCGAGCCTCTGGAATCGTGGGGACGCGGCAATGTCACACTGGTCGAGATCCCGACGGATCTCGAGGTTAACGACAACATTGTCGCTTTCTGGGTTCCCGAAAAGGCGGTGAAGGCCGGCGATGAGCTGGAATTCAACTACCGCCTGACCTGGGGCGCGATTGAAGAGCCAACCAACCGTTTTGCGCGCGTCATGGCGCTGCGCGGCGGCGAGGGCGGTGTCTCCGGCGTGAAGAACGAGGAAGGGCTGCGCAAGTTCGTTGTCGACTTTGACGGTGAGGTTTTGCGGAACCTTCCGGGTGACTCGAACATTGAAGCCGTTGTGAATGTCAGCCGTGGCGAGATCGCCCATTCCACCGTCTCCCGCATCGGGAGCAACGGGATGTGGCGGCTGGTGATCGACCTGAAGCCAAACGGCTCCGGGCCAGTGGAGATGAATGGTCATCTCAAGCTGGATGACAAACGGCTTTCGGAAATTTGGAGCTATCAGTGGAGAGAGACAGATGACGCACGTTCTTGAGACGGATAGCAGGCACGTGACGCTCGCACGCCATGCACTGCCGGCAGCCCCCATGGCCATGCCCGATCAGGTGCTGGAGCGCCGCCGCGCCCGTCCGGCGCTTTTCTCGATGCTTCTGAAACGCTTCGCCTGGAAGTGACCCGACATGCCGCGCATCCGCGTGGCATCGGTCCGGCCCTGCAATGATGCCGGCAATTATGAGTGAGTGATGGTCAGCGTAAGACGCGTTTTATCGATCCTGTTCTGCCTGCTTATGGCTGGCCTCGTCTCCTCGCTTGCCGTCGGCTATTTTTCCGCTGACGGCATTCAGTGGATCGACGCGGTCAGGATCGTGCTTCTGGCGGCCAGCACTGGCTGGCTCGCATGGGGCGCTGCCTATGCGTTCAACGGTCTTCTGAGCCTGCCGCTGAAGCGTGAGGACAAGACCTTTGAACTTGTGCCGACCAGCGCCCGCACGGCGGTTCTTGTGCCGGTCTACAATGAAGATCCGGTCAAGACCTTCTCGCATGTGGCGGCGATGATCGGCAGCCTGCACGCCCTTGGCGTGGCGGGCCGTTTCGACTTTGCCATCCTGTCGGACACGCGCGACCCCGAAGTCGCGGAAAAGGAAGAGCGCTGGTTCCAGCGGCTGCAACTCGAATGCGGCGCGCATACCGACATCTTCTATCGCCGGCGTGAGCAGAACACCGGCAAGAAGGCCGGCAATGTCGCCGATTTCATCCGCACATCCGGCGCGCTCTACGAGTACATGATCGTGCTCGATGCCGACAGCCTGATGGAAGGCGTGACCATGGCCGAGATGGTGCGGCGCATGGATGACGATCCACGGCTTGGCCTGCTGCAGACCCTGCCGAAGATCGTGCACGCACGCTCCTTCTTCGGTCGCGCCATGCAGTTTTCGACCGGCTATTATTCCCCGATCTACACGCGCGGCCTGGCCGCGCTGCAGGGCACGGCCGGTCCTTTCTGGGGCCACAATGCGATTGTGCGCACCCGCGCCTTTGCCCAGAGCTGCGGTCTGCCGGAGCTTTCGGGCCGTCCGCCCTTTGGCGGGCATATTCTGAGCCACGATTATGTCGAGGCCGCGCTTTTGACCCGCAATGGCTGGACCGTGCGTGTCGATCCCGATCTGACGGGCTCCTACGAGGAAGGGCCGGACAATGTGGTGGACTTCGCCAAGCGCGACCGCCGCTGGTGTCAGGGCAATCTTCAGCATGGCCGCGTGATGGTGGCCCCGGGCCTGAAGCCGTGGAGCCGGTTTGTTTTTGTACAGAACATCATGGCCTATGTGGCGTCGCCGCTCTGGGCGCTGTTCATCATCGCCTCCATTGCAGCACCCACGCTGAAGGGCGTGCCGGACTATTTCCCGGAGCCTGGCCTCTCCGCTGTCTTTCCGCGCGTGGAGCAGGGGCTGGCGCTGACGCTTCTGGTCGGTGTGTTCGGCCTTCTGATCGGGCCCAAGCTTCTGATCGTGGCGCGCGGGGCGATCAGCGGTGTGAATGAGACTTTTGGCGGCACAGGCCGCGCGCTTCTGAACACGCTGACCGAGATCCTTTCGACGAGCCTGCTCGCACCGATCATGCTCATGTATCAGTGCCGCGCCGTGCTTGAGGTTTTCTTCGGCATGGATGGCGGCTGGCCGGCGACGGACCGCGAGGCGGGGTCCGTCAGCCTTTCGGAAGCCTGGTCCGCGAGCTGGTGGATCAGCGCGACGGGTCTGGTGACGCTGGGCCTCGCTTTCCAGTTTGCGCCTGAATATGTCGGCTGGCTGCTTCTGGTGGCAGGGCCACAGGTGTTTGCGCCGATCCTCATTCATGTGAGTTCGCGAAGCGCGCTGGGCACGGCCGAGGCGGGGCTGTTTGAAACCGCCGATGACCGCAACCCGTCTCCCGTCGTGCTGCGGCAGGAGGCCATTCTCGCGCATTGGCGCGGCGCCGAGGCGTCTGCGCCGGCATTCCGGCCGGTTCCTGAGCCGGCATTTGAAGCCGCCGACGCGGAGCGGTAAGGCCCAGCCATGAACGCACCCTTCGTTCCCGCAAGCGTTGGCCGAGACCAGCGCCTTGACGTGTTTCGCGGTCTCGCGCTGATCACGATCTTCATCAACCATGTGCCGGGCAATCTTTATGAGAACCTGACGTCGCGCAATTTCGGCTTTTCCGATGCGGCCGAGGCGTTCGTTCTCATGTCCGGGATTGCGGTTGGTCTTGCCTATTCGCGCGGTTTCCGCAGCGGTCCGTTCTTTGAGGCCTGCATGAAAGTGTGGCGGCGGGCCGGTGTGCTCTACGTCACGCACATCGTGACCTCGGTCATCGCCATCGGCATTGTGGCGGCCGGCGCGCTTTATCTCGGCGTGTATGAGATGCTGACCCGTATCAATTTCGGCCCGCTGCTCGCAAAGCCGCTGGAGACCATGGTTGGGCTGCCGCTTCTCGGGCACCAGCTTGGCTATTTCAACATTCTGCCGCTCTATGCCGTTCTACTTGTGATCTCGCCGCTCTACATCATGATCGGCCTGCGCAGTCCGCTGGCGCTGATCGGTGTTGCGGTGGGCGTGTGGCTGTTGGCGGGAACCTTCCGGCTCAACCTGCCCAATTACCCCAATCCCGGCGGCTGGTTCTTCAACCCTGTCGCCTGGCAGCTGATCTATGCCGTGGGCATTGCCGGTGGGCTCTCCATGATGGACGGGCGCAAGCTGGTGCCTTACCGCGCATGGCTGTTCTGGCTCTGCACGGCCTTCCTCGTGTTCTCCTGCATCTGGGTGTCGCTCAGGGCAGGGGCGCTGCCGGGCCGCAAGATGCTGCCTTTCTTCATTGCCGGTTTCGACAAGACCTTCCTGTCGCTCCCGCGTCTTCTGCATGCGCTGGCGCTGGCCTATGTGCTGACCAATGTCGCCTGGGTTTTGCGCATCTTCCAGTGGCCGGTCTTCCGCCCCGTTGAGCTGATGGGCAAGAACGGGCTTGCCGTTTTCGCCACCGGTTCGGTTCTGGCAATCGTGCTTCAGGTGCTGAAGCTGCGCTATGAGCCCGATTTTGCGTCGGACGCTGCCCTGCTGGGCATTGGCATCGCCATCCAGTATGGCGTGGCGTGGTTCCTGTCGCAGCAGAAAGAAGCAAAGAAGGGCAGGAAGCGGGCCGCTGAAAACAGGTTCATGCCGGGCTCGCAGGAAAAGGAACGCCTCCGCGAAAGCGTGTGAACCCACGTATTCCCGCAGCAAGAAGCGGTGTTCCGTACCACTAATTACGCGGTCGCAGACGTTTTGCCGGCATTTTATACTCTCGGCAGGCGAGGGAAATTTGCGAGGGTATTTCCATGATGAAGCGACTTTTTGCATGCCTGTTCGTTGTCGGGCTCGCGGGGTGCCAGTCCGACACCCAGACATCACAACCCATGACGACCATGCCGCCTGCGGGCGGCGGGGCCGGTGTTTCCGATCTCGTTGGCGCACGGGGCGCTGGCGGTGAAACGCAGCTCATGGTGCGCGGTTACACGCTTTCCAGAACGCAGGGACTGACCGCCTATTGGTGGAACGCGGCCAGCGGAAACTGTGTACGGGTGGTGACCAGCGATGGACGCTATCAGAGCGTCGATCCGGTTGGTCCGGCCGAATGCGGGCAGGCTTCGATGGCTGCGTCTGCACCGGCTGGCGGGCCGCCGGCTGACATTGCAGATCTGGTCGGCGCGCGGGGCGCTGGCGGTGAGACCCAGCTCATGGCGCGTGGCTACACGCTGGCCAGAACCCAGGGACTGACGGCCTATTGGTGGAAGGCGTCCACGGGCACATGCGCCCGGGTTGTCACGGCCGATGGCCGCTATCAGACGGTGGCGGCGGCCAGCGCCGCCGATTGCAGGGCCTGAAGCGACAGGGTTCGGTTGAGCAGCGGGGATCTGCCCGGTACCCTGAGGATCGGGTGAAACGGTTTCTGTGCGCCGATAAAGGAGATCTGCAATGCGTATTCTGGGTTTTGTTCTTCTGGTTGCGGCGCTTGCCTGGTCGCCGGCGTCCGCGCAGGACCTCCGTGAGGTCCGGGTGCAGTTCGAGGCGGGTCGCTCCGGCACAACGATCAATGGCCGGATCAAGGGATATGAGATTGTCGATTACGTTCTGGGCGCAAGACGCGGCCAGCGCATTGCCATTGATCTCGGCACCGACAATCTGGCGAATTACTTCAACCTGCTGCCGGCTGGCAGCGAGACGGCCATTCACACGGGATCGGTCGCCGGGAACGAATATACCGGCGTCCTGCCGGCCGATGGCGATTATCGCATCCGCGTCTACATGATGCGCAGTGCGGCCCGCCGCGATGAAGTGGCCAATTACCGGCTTTCCGTCGACATCGAAGCCGATGGCGCGGGACGCAGCGCCAATCCCGATTTTGCAGACGGTCTGAGCGGTGGTCCCGATTACTGGGCGGTGTCCGGTGTTGCGCGCAACGATCTCCTGAATGTGCGGACCGCGCCCGGCACGAAGTCCGCAGTGATCGGCCAGTTGGCCAATGGCGACCGGGTGCGCAACCTCGGCTGTCGCATGGTGGCCAAGTCCCGCTGGTGCCGCATCGGACTTGGCGGCGACCAGAGCATGACTGGCTGGGTCAATGGACGCTATCTGGTTGAAGCGGCCGGGCCTTAGCGCGGTTCATTCCCTTGTTCTGCGCATAAACGCCCTGTGAAGCGCCGGTGAATGAGATGCTGGCGCCTCACGGGTCCTGCGCTTGCGAAGCTTCTTCTACCCAGGGAGCAATGTAGAATGTCGGTCTGGCGCTTTCCGCACAGCTATTGTCCAGCTTGCGGCTCGGGTCGTTGATGAAAGCCACCCCCATATCCACGACGCAGGGCTGATAGACCACCGCGCCATGCCCGGCTTCGGGAATGATGAAGGACTGGCTGTTGCTCAGCGTCTCGGTGGCCAGCTGCGCCCAGCTTGCCGCGGTCTGCACATCCCACGTCGAGCCGATTGAGAGGGTTGGAATGTCGCTGACGACCGGGTCGTGAAACCCCTCACGCGGCTGCGGTTCGAAGAGTTCGCACACCGTGTAGAAATCCTGGGCCATCCTGTCCCAGCCTGATCGGATGATGCGCCCGTACTCAAGCCCGTCCGTTACCTCCCTGTAGCGCTCGAGGCTGTTGTAGGGCCGGTCTTCCTGGCAGGCGTAGATCCAAAGGTGCGAGCTGCCGAGAATGTCCTTCTCCAGACGTGCTGTCGCGGCCCTGATGGCGTCGAAGGCCTTCTGCACCTCGCTATCCGACATTGCCGTGACCAGCGCCTGAAGTCGTTGCTGCGCCGCGCCATCGAAATACTGGCTGACAAAATTGCGCAGAAGATCCTTCGAGGGCGTTGCGTTCTGCATGGCGGCATAGTCGATCACCGCGGCCCGCAGGCGTTCCGGGTTGGTGGTAAGCGGGCCGATCGCCTTTGACATCTCTTCATCGAAAAGGGCTGCCAGAGGACCGAAGGTGCGGTCGCGCAACAATGCGTCCTTGAGTTCCTGTATGGTCAGGTCGAGCGCGCTGTCGCTTGCTTTCAGCGCTTCCGCTTCGGCCAGCACGATGTTTACGAGACGCTCTTCTGCATCTGTCAGTTTCTTTGCTGCATTGCGGGCGTCTGTGGCGCCGGGCAGGGGAAAGCTCAGCTCTTTTTCGACAAGCATGGCCACCGTCGGCATCTCTTCGCCGCGCGCCATCTCATAGATCGCTGCGGGTATATAGGCCGTGTAGCTGCCCTGTCCGTACTGCCCGTTGCGCTTGCTGAGCAGGACGGAAACGATCTGCGGCGGCATGGTCGCGCCCTGAATCCGGACCTTGCCGGCAAGAGCGTTGTCATAGGCTTCGTTGAGCTTCTGCCCGAGGTCCGGATAAGCCCGGTTGCAGGCTTCGTCTGCCTTGCATTCCGCCAGGAAGGCGAGAATAGCCTCATGCTCCGGCACCGCAAGCGTGTCATAGAGATGGATTGCGGGCGGTGCGACGCCATCGATGATGACCGAGCGCAGTCCTTCCGGTGCGCTGCGCATGACTTCCAGTGAGAGTTTCGTGCCGTATGATATGCCGTAGAGATTGTAGGTTTCATATCCGAGCGTTTTCACCACCGCACGCACGTCGAGCGCATTCTGATAGGTGTTGAAATTCTCAAGTCCGACGCCTGCTTCCTGCAGTTCCCGCACACAGTCCGCCACCAGTTTCGATGGCCGCACCGTATCCTCCTCGGTTTCGGTGGAGGTGATTGTCTCCTTGGCAATGTCGATCACATTGATGGTGAGTGCGTCATAGCAGGTGGTGGAACGCGCCGAGAGACCGGCGGCGCGTTGATCGAAGATCACGATGTCCCGCGTGTCACGCCAGGGATCGAATATCTCCGCGAATTTCCGTAGTCCGCCAAGCACCCCCGCTCCGGGGCCGCCATGCAGATGCACGACGGGATCGGGGGCGGGATAGGAGGAATTGGAGCGCAGAACCGTAAAGACCAGATCAAGCGTTCCCGCTTCGGGCTGCGCGTGATCCTCGGGAACCGTCACCGTGCCACAGACGATGGTTTTGCCTTCGATCTCCGTTCTTCCAAGGGGGCGCGGGCATGGCGCAAGCGCGACCGGATAGGCCTTCTGTGCGCCACCTTCCATGAGAGTTCGGAAATGCATGTCATCTGCTTCTCCGCTGGAGAGCGCGATGATCAGGGCGATAATCTGGTCGTACGACGTCGACATGCTAGCCTCCCATTTCTGCTGGCGCGTTATGCATTGCGGCTGAATGCGTGTTGTGCGTCCACACCTTGTTCGCGGGCATGCAGATCTGGCGAACCTGCCCGAAGTGCCGGTTATTGCTCATGGGGAAGGGGCGGTTATGGGCGAACAAAAGCACCATCGCCTTGATGGTAAATCGCCATGTCCGCTTAACAAAGCACATGCGCCCCTCAATGATCTGGTCTGTGGAATGAACCAGTCAGGAGGGGCAGTATGCCTGAATGGCGAAACCCGAGCCAGCACCACTATCGGATAGGGTGTTGCGGAGGCAGGCAGTTTTGCCTGTCGCCGGGAAACCGGCGGTGATGCGCACCGCCGGCATGTGGCTAGAGCGTTCCCGCTTTTCCTGGAATTGCATTTAGCCGTGTTTTAGCCCTTCGACGATGCGCAGAAAGGCCAGTTGGCCGGGGTCGGCCAGTCCGATGCTCTTCTCGCCGAACATGCGGGCGCGACCGAGCCTGTTGGGCTGGTTGCGGAACTGTTCAACGGCGTCGCCGGCGGCGGTGATGGCCGTGTCGACCATGGTTTCCGGCGCTGCGCCTTCGAGCGCCTCTGCGATGGCGTCGAGGCTGTCGAGCACCGTCTTGTCGCCGAGATTGCCTTTGCCGCGCGCCATCATGGCGTCGCGGGCGGCGGCGACGAGGCCCGGAATGTCGTCCGGCGCAATTTCCGTCTTTCCCTTCTCCAGCTTCGCGGCAGCCATGAAACCGGTGGCCAGCAGCGTTCCATAGGAGGATGACGAGACGCGCTGGAAGGCCTTGGCGACTGCAAAAAGCGCCATGCCCACATCGTCGGGAAGCTCGGTTTCTGCGGCTTCGGCAAACCCCTTGGATACGGTAATGCCGAGATCGCCGTCACCGAGTGCGCCGTCGGCGCTGCACAGCTCCTCGCTGGCAGTCGCGGTGTGAGCGGCAATGCCGCTCAACGCTTTCGCGATGGCTGAACTGTCGATCATCGCGTCCTCTCCCTATACGCGCCAGAAGGCGCATTCTGCCGGAGCCTTGAGCAGGGTTTCAAGCTCTTCGTCCAGCTTGATGACCGTGATGGTCGCGCCCGTCATCTCCATGGAGGTCGCGTAGCGGCCAACCAGCGGCATCACGATCTCGACACCGAGCGCATCAAGCTTTTGCTTTGCGTGGCGATAGAGAATGTAGAGTTCTTCGGCGGGCGTTGCGCCGAGCGAGTTCACGAGAATGGAAATGCGGTCGCTCTTTGCGAGCGGCTGGTCGGCCATGAGGCGCTCCAGCATTTCTTCTGCAATCTCGTCGGCGGGCTTGATCGCGTCGCGCCAGATGCCGGGTTCGCCATGGATGCCCATGCCCATTTCCATTTCCGTTTCGCCGATCTCGAAGGTCGGCTTGCCTGCCTGCGGGATGGTGCAGGGCGTCAGCGCCATGCCGATGGAGCGGCAGGCATCAGCGGTTTTCCGGGCGATGCGGGTGACTTCATCCAGGTCGTCGCCGCGCTCGGCGGCAGCGCCTGCGATCTTGAAGGCATAGACCATGCCGGCCACGCCGCGCCGCTTCTCGGCCTCTTCCTTCGGGGCTGAAACCACATCGTCGGTCAGAAGCACGGTGGTGGTGCGGATGTCGTGTTCCATCTCGGCCATTTCGCCGGCCATGTCGAAATTCATGACATCGCCGCCGTAATTGCCATAAAGGCGCAGCACGCCCGCGCCGCCATCGGCCAGCCGGATCGCTTCGGCCATCTGCTCGGCGGAGGGGCTGGCGAACACGTCGCCAATGGCGCAGGCATCGAGCAGGCCGGTGCCCACATAGCCGGTGAAGATCGGGAGATGGCCGGAGCCGCCGCCCGTCACGATGCCGACCTTGCCCTTCTTCGCGCCCGCTGCCCGCGCAATCACGCGGCGCACCGGCTGCGCATAGGTTTCGGGATGGGCCGCGATCATGCCTTCGAGCATTTCATCGACATAGTCTGCGGGGTTGTTCAGGATCTTTTTCATGCCTTGTCCTCCCAGGGGGTGTGTTCAAGCCGGCGTTCAGGCTTCCAGCGGGCGCGCCATGCGCTGGCGGTGTTTTGCCAGACGGTCGAAGACGATGGGCAGGCCGGTGCCCACAATGATCAGACAGCCGATGACGAATTTCTGCCAGTAGGACGGAACCCCGGCCATCAGCAGCGTGGTGTTGATCATGGTGATCACGAACACCCCGAGAAGCGTGCCGAGCACGGTGCCGTGTCCGCCGGTGATGCGCGCGCCGCCCAGAACCACGGCGGCGATGACGTTCAGCTCCATGCCGACGAGATCGAACGGGTTGGCCATGCGCGAGAGCGTCACATGCGTCATGCCGGCAAGACCGGCAATCGCGCCGGCAATCACATAGATCAGCACCTTGACCCGCTTGATGCGGATGCCGATGCGCTGGGCTGCTTCTTCCGAACCGCCGATTGCGTAGACCTTCCGCCCGAACAGGGTGAAGTTCATGATGATGGCGAGCGCAATGGTGACCGCCACGAGCACGAGGAAGGAGGCGGGAAGCGACACCATTTGGCCAACCGCATTCTCGATGCGGATGAGGATGGTGCGGGAGAAATTGATCACTTCACGCGGCACCGAGGTGATGTAGGTGGTGCCAAGGAAGGTGAGCAGCGCGCCGCGAAAGAAGGAAAGCGTGCCGAGCGTGACGATCAGCGTGTTGAGGCCCAGACCGCCGATGAGCAGGCCGTTGACGAGCCCGAGCCCTGCGCCGATGGCGGCGGCGATCACGAAATAGGCGATGATCGGCAGGTCGAGATCGATGCCCAGCACGATCTTCATGGTCGCATACATGGCGAATGCGCCGATGGCGGTGTGCGAGACATCTATGCCGCCGGAGGCCAGGACCATCATCACGCCCAGCGCAAAAATGCCGGTCACCAGCCCGTTGCGGGCAAGGTCGATCAGTGTCGAGGGCGTGAAGAAGGCCGGGTTCAGCAGGCCGAGAACGACTGCGAAAAGCACCGCGACGAGGAACACGATGCCCTGCGGGGTTGCAAAGATGCGGGCAAGCGCGTTCATGTCCGGTCCTCCCTGATGACTTCGTTGTAGAGTGTGTCTTCGTCCACCGTCGCGGCGTCGAAGCCTGCGGTGATGCGCCCGCGCACCATCACCAGAATGCGGTCGGACAAAGCGATGGCCTCCGCGATGTCGTCGGTGACGACCATGACCGCCGTGCCGCTGCGGCTGAGCGAAACGAGCAGTTCGTGGATCTCGCGTTTGGACCCCACATCGACGCCGACCGTAGGCCCGTTGAGGATGAGAAGCCGGGGATCGATCTCCATCCAGCGCGCCAGCACGACGCGCTGCTGGTTGCCGCCCGAAAGCGTCGCGACGGCGGGCGTCACGTCAGGCGTCTTGATACGCAGGCTCTTCACCGCGTCGCGTGCGCGTTGCAAAAGGCTTGCGGCGCTGACGATGCCGAAATGGGTCGACTTTTCCAGGCTGGAGACGGTGATGTTGTCGCGGATCGACTGGTTGAGGAATAGACCTTCCGTCAGCCGGTCTTCCGGCACATAGGCGATGCCCCGCTCGATGGCGTCGTGCTGGCTCTTGAAGGTGACGGCCTCGCCATCGATCTCGATGCGCCCGGCATCCGGCTTCATGTAGCCGAACAGGGTCTGGGCGAGTTCGGTGCGGCCGGAGCCGAGAAGGCCGACCACGGAGACGATCTCGCCCGGTCGCAGCTCCAGATCCACATCGACGAAATTGCCGCGACGGCCGAGGCCGCTGGCGGCGAGGAACGGGCGCTGGACTGCGCCTTCTTCGCGCGGCAGCCGCTGACTGTCCACGGAACGGCCGGTCATGGCCTCGACGAGACGCTCGGTATCGAATTCGCCGATGGGGCCTTCCACCACCACGGAGCCATCGCGCAGCACGGTGATCGTGTCACAGACGGCGAAAACCTCTTCGATCTTGTGGCTGACGAACAGGAAGGAAACGCCTTCCTTCTTCAGTGCGCCGACGATCTCGAGAAGATGGGCGACCTCGCTGCGGGTCAGCGCGGTGGTCGGCTCATCCATGACGATGATGCGCGCCCTGTTGGCGAGCGCGCGGGCGATGGCGACGAGCTGTTTGGACGCGACGGGGAGGAGTTCGACCGGCGTGTCGGGGTCGATCTCCACCTGCATGCGCTTCAGCGTGTCGATGGCCAGTCTGCGGCGCGCGCTGCGTTTGTGCAGCACGTCTGCGGAGGTAACCGAGGTCAGGAAGCCGATATTTTCCCAGACGCTCAGATTGGGAAACAGTGAAAAGTCCTGATAGATGACCGAAAGGCCGGCGGTGATGGCGCCCATCGGGTCGTTGCCCAACTGGCGGCCGTTCAGCGAAACCTGGCCTGCGTCTGCGCTCACCACGCCTGACAGGATCTTGATCAGTGTCGATTTGCCCGAGCCGTTCTCGCCGGCCAGACAGCGCACCTCACCGGTGCTCAGTTCGAGATTGACGTCTTCGAGCACGCGCACCGGCCCGTAGGCCTTGCGGATGTCCCGCATCTGCAGGATGGGCGTGCTTCCGCTCGCTTCGTCGTTCATGGGAAATCTCTGTTGTTCAGGCAAGGCCGCCGGGCGCACAAGGCCCGGCGGCGGTTGGATCGAGAGGCGCGCAGACGGCTGCCGGTCCTGATGCCAGGACCGCAGGCGGGCTCCATGCGTCTCTCGTTTCCGGTCACGTCAACACGCTACGATCAGAAATCGTATTCGCTCATGTTGTCCGTGGTGACATCGACCCAGGCCTGGCCGTAGAGCACCTTGCCGTCGAGCTTGATGGCGTTGTAGCCCTCGACGCCGAGGTCCATGCCGTCGGTGATCTCTTCACCTGCGATGGCCATGGAAGCGACTTTGTTCATGGCGATGCCTGCCTTCGCGGGATCCCAGAAGGAGATCATCTCGATGGCGCCGGTCTCCAGATAAGGGCCGGCAACCGAAACGAGGCTGGTGCCGACGATCTTGACCTTGCCGTCGAGACCGGCTTCTTCAACGGCCAGAGCCGCACCCACGACATCTTCGCCTGCCGAGCCCTGAATGCCCCTCAGGTTCGGATAGGTGCGCAGAAGCTCCTTGGTCTTCTGGTAGGCGGTCTGCTGCTGCTCGTTGCTCTCCAGCTTGTCGGTGACAAGCGTCATGTTCGGGTATTTTTCTTTCTGGTACTCGATGGCGGCGTCGACCCATTCATTGTGGGTCTTGGCGGTCAGGTGGCCGACGAACACGGCATATTCGCCTTCGCCGCCCATGGCCTGTGCGAGCGCTTCCATCAGGTGACGGCCATAGGCCGCATTGTCGAAGGCTTCCACGTCATAGGTGATGTTCTGGAGGCTGGACGCCTCGTGGCCGATGACCTTGATGCCGGCGTCGAGCGCCTTGCCGAGAACCGGTTCCAGAGCCTCTGGCGAATTCGGCACGACGGTGATGGCGTCGACCTTCTTGGCGATCAGGTCTTCGATCATCTGCACCTGTAGCGCCGCGTCGGCGGAAGCCGGTCCAACCTGCGTTGCATCGTGGCCGGTTTCCGCAGCGTATTCATTGACGCCGTCTTCCATGCGGTTGAACCAGGCGATGCCCGAAAGCTTCACCACCGTCACGATGGAGTGCTTGGCATCCTGCGCGTGCGTAACGGCGCCGGCCCCGACGATCAGCGCGGCGCCGAGCGCCACGCCGGCGGTCAGTTTCCTCAAATTCAAAGCCATGTTTTCCTCCTCTTGATACACTTCCAGTGCGCCCCGTCGGCCGGGATGGCCGTCAGTCAGGCTTCATCGGACGTCCGCTGTTCCGCTCCCCTCATCAGATCGCTGTTGCGGGCGTACAATTCCTTGAATGTGCGATAGCGCGCGTCATAGACGGCGCGGTTCTCCTCCTGCGGCGCGATGCGCCGCTCCATCGGGTTCCAGCGCCGGATGTCTTCGCGTCCGGCCGCTCCCACGGCCACGGCTGCGAGAAATGCGTTGCCGAAGGCTGCGCCGACCGTGTTGGCGGCGACGTCCTGTGTCTTGCCGCTCGCATCCGAGATGGCCTGCGACCAGACGGCGTTCTTGGTGCCGCCGCCGACGGCGGCGATGCGCTCGATCGCTGCGCCGGCACCCTCATAGGTCTCGATCACCGACGTCACGCCATAGGCGATGCCCTCGAGGAAACCGCGATAGATGTCTGCCCGCGTGTGGGTGAGGTCGAGGCCGAAAATGACGCCGCGCGCATGGGGATCGTGGATCGGCGTGCGTTCGCCGGAGAAATAGGGCAGGACCACGATGCCATTTGCGCCGACCGGCGCGCCCTGCGCCTCTTCGGCGAGCAGCCGCAGCGCCTCTTCGGCGTCCAGCTCGCGGGCGAACTGCTCCTGAAACCAGCGGGTGAGCGTGCCGCTGGTGGAGGTGCCGGACATGCAGGCGTGCTGTCCCTCGAAAAGCCATGGCGCATACCACAGCCGCCCATCCTCCACGCGGTGATCCGTAACGAGGATGATGAACATGGTCGAGCCATACATCATCATCATTTCGCCGGTTCCCAGAACACCGACGCTGACGGCCTCGGCTGCCGCATCGATGGTGCCTGCCGTAACCGGCGTGCCGGGTGCAAGTCCGGTTTCCTTCGCCGCCTGTTCCGTGACATGGCCCGCAATCTCGGTGCTCCAAAGAAGCTCCGGGAGACGCCCGGGCGCGATGATGCGGTCGGCGTAACGGTCGCTCCACCGGTTGGCGTGGATGTCGTAGAGCGGGCTTGAGGAAGACGCGGAATAATGATCGATGACGAAGCGTCCCGTCAGCCGGTGCACCAGGAAGGATGAGGAGTTCATCACCTTGTGGGTGCGGGCATAAAGCTCGGGCCGGTTCTTCTTCAGCCACAGGATCTTGGGGCCGACCGACTGGGAGGTGAGGGTGTTGCCGCATTCGGCAAGCAGCGTCTCCTCGCCGATCTCCGCGGTCAGTTCCTCGATCTCCTCGGAAGCGCGGGTGTCGACGCCATAGAGCACGGCGTTCATCAGCGGCTTGCCGTCTTCATCGACCGGCAGCATGCAGGGGCCGATGCCGCTTGCCGCCACCGCCTTGATATCGCCGGGGGCGATGCCGGTGGTGGCGATCAGTTCTTTGCTTATGGCGCAGAACTCGCCCCACCAGTCTTTCTCGGCGTCATGTTCGGCCCAGCCGGGCTGCGGCACGATCATGTCGTGCCGTCGCTTTGCCGTGGCCAGAATGCGTCCCTGACCGTCGGCCAGAACGCCCTTTGTTTCGAAGGTTCCGATGTCGATGCCGAGGTAGCAATCCATCAGGTGTAGTCATCCCGGTTGAGGCTGAAACCGGCGTCGACCCGGCGGATCGCGGCGATCAGCAGTTTGGTGAGGGCTTCCAGATCGCGCAGGTCGCACATTTCGAGCGAGGTGTGCGTGTAGCGGCAGGGGAAGCACATATCGATACAGGCCACGCCCTCATTGACGAGCTGCACATAGGAGGAATCGGTCAGTGCACCCGTGTGGGCCGTGCGCTGGAGATTGATCCCCTCGGATGAAGCCGTGTCGGAGAAGAGTTTTGGCAGGGCAGGGTGCGGGATCGTGCCGTTCAGCGTGCCGCGCCCGTGGAACGAGTAGAGGCTCATCGCCGGGCCGTTGCCGAGCGCGACTTCACCGCGCTGGGTCATGTCGGGTGTGTCGGCGTTGAGCGCCAGATCGAGCTGGATGGCAATGTCGGGGTTGATCGCGCGGGCCGCGACCATTGCGCCCTGAAGATTGAACTCCTCCAGCACGGCGAAGACGAAATGCACCGTTGGGCGCGGGCCTTCAGCGGCGAGTGCGCGGGCGACCTCGACGATGACGGCACAGCCCGCGCGGTCATCGACCGAAGTGCCGATCAGGCGGTTTTCATTGAGTTCAATGACGCGCGGGTCATAGACCACCGGCGTGCCGATCTCGATGCCCAGCGCCTTGACGCCCCCGGCGTCTTCCGCGCCCACATCGATGAACACTTCCTGATAGGGCGTGACCTTGTATTTCTCTTCCGGCGGCGTGGCGTGATGGCTCTTGTTGGCAATGACGCCCTGCACATCGCGGCCCTCGCCGACGCAGAACAGAACGGCCTGCGCGGGCAGGGCCTTTTCCGGGATGCCGCCCAGCCGCTCGATGCGCACCAGACCGTTATCCTCGATCTTGCGCACCATGAAGCCGAGCTGGTCGGTGTGGGCGAACAGCATGACGGAGGGCGCACCTTCGTCACCTTCCAGTGTGGCGATCAGATTGCCGAGGCGATCCGTGCGCATGGAAAGCGGCAGATCGGCGAGCTCTTTCTCGATGCGGCGGCGCACGCGGTCTTCATGCCCGGACAGGCCCGGTGTCAGCATCAGGGTTTTGAGCAGGGAGCGGAGACGCTCTTTCATGATTGGTGAGCCTTTCGTTTGAAGAACGCCTTCACATCGAAGGAACCGAAAGCCGCGCGATAGGACATGACCGCAATGAGCAGGCCGCCGAAGAAGAGGTCGCGGGAGAAGGCGCTGAAGGAGAGAATGTTGAGCCCGCTGGAGATGAACTGCAGGCAGATCACGGCCAGAGCCACGCCGGTGACGGTGCCGAAACCGCCGGCAGGGCTGACGCCGGCAAGGATGTTGATGAGGATGACGAGCAGCAGATAGGAGCTGCCATAGTCGGCATTGGCCGAGTTGACGCGCGCCAGAACCACCAGACCGGCAAGTGCGGCGATAAAGCCGGCGATTGCGTAGATCTGGATGATCAGCTTCTTGCCGGGCACACCGGCGAAATCGGCGGCGACCGGGTTTGCGCCAAACAGGCGCAGCCGCATGCCCACCGGCGTGCGGCGCAGAAGGAAGGCAAGGCCCGAGGCGACCAGTGCAAACAGCACAAGCGGAAGCGGGAGCACGCCGCCGATCGTCCAGTTGCCGAACGCCGTGTACCAGTCGGGAAGACCGGTGATGGCCGGGCCGCGCGTGATGATGATGCCGATGCCGGCGAAGAGCTGCATGCTGCCGAGCGTCGCGAGGATGGGCGGCAGCCGCAGATAGGCGATGAGAAAGCCGTTGAACGCGCCGCAGACGAGCCCCACGGCGAGACCGGCGGGGATGGCGAGCCATGCCACTTCCGGTCCGGCTTTCATGGTCACCGCGGCCACGATGGAGGCCAGATTGGCGATGGCGACGACCGAAAGGTCGATGCCACCGGAAATCATCGTCGGCAGGACCGCAAGGGACAAAAGCCCGAATTCGGGGAACTGGAAGCCCATGGATTTGAGGTTTGACGATGACAGGAATGTCGGACTGGCGATTGCAAGCGCAACGAATATCAGCGCCGTCAATATTCCCAGGCTCTTTAAGTGTGAGCCTGTGGTGTCCTGTCTTGCGTCCATGGTCTTCCTCCCCAGGTCCCGATGGTTAGCCGCCGCGGGCGGCTTTTACGATCTGCATGAACTCCCTGGCCCGCTCCGGATCGACCGGGTTCCAGGTATTGCCGTCGACCTTGAGCGACGAGCCCACGATGCAGCCATCGGCGATCTTGAGAATGTCGGCCACGGTGTTGTGGCGAACGCCCGTATTGGCCAGAACCGGTGTGTCGGTGACCTTTTCCTTGACCGATTTGAGATCGGTCATCTCGGCGGCCTCGCCGGTGATGGCGCCCGAAACGAGGACGGCGTCGGGAATGGAGGAGAAAACGGCAGAGCGGGCGCGGTCGGCCAGCGGGCGCTTGTCCATGGAATCGGCGAATTCGGCCGACACGTTGTAGAGCATCACCAGATCGTCACGGCCAAGGCGGTTGCGGTAGCGCAGCGCCTCGCCGGCATTGGGCGTCCATGGGCCCATGTCAGAGGCATAGGTGCCGGTGAAGATTTCGCGGACGAAGGAAGCGCCGGTTGCCGTTGCGAGCGCCACGGTGCTCATCGGATCCCACAGAACGTTGACGCCGAAAGGCTTCTTGATCTCGCTGCGCAGCTGGCCGATCACATAGGCCATGGCGGCGGTGGAGGCGATGTCGACCTTGAGCTCATAGGGGCGGTCGTTCTCATTGCCGAACATCACCGCATCGACATCGGCTTCCTGCAGGGCGGTGAGATCCTTGCGCGCTGCGGCGACAATGCCGTCAATGCCGGCATCCGCATCATAGAGCGGTGAGCCGGGCATCGGCAGAAGATGCACCATCGAGATGATGGGTTTCCTGTCGCCGAAGAGCTGCTTGAACTTTGACATTCCGTGCCTTTCTTTCTTGTTGTCGGCCGCCCCCCTCAGGCGAGCGTTATGGCCGGTATCAGCTTCCGATAGGGCGCAATCAGATCCTCCGCGTCCCTGTCGGTGATGAGTTCGTCGATGGCGTCGAGCCCGCAGACTTCTGCGAACACGCGTTTGCCGAATTTGCTGTGATCGGTGATGACCACGGTGCGCTTGGCGCGTGACATGGCGAGCCGCTTGGTCTCGGCCTCGTCGAAGGTTGCCGTCGTCACGCCGCCTTCATCGATGGCGTCGGCGGCGATGAAGCAGATGTCGGCCTGAATGGTGGCGAGCGCGGTCTTCGCCCAGTTGCCGACCAGGCTGAAATAGCCGTTTCTCACACGGCCACCGACGATGTGGACCTCGGTTGGCCCGACGGCGGCTGCCTCGGCGACTTTTATGTCCATCGTCACCACGGTGATGCGCCTTCCCGCCAATGCGTGAGCGGTGGCCAGCGCCGTGGTGCCGGAATCGAGCAGCGCCACCTGACCGTCTTCAATGCTGGCGGCGGCCTTCTGGCCGATACGCTGCTTGAGTGTCTGATGGTGGCGCACCTTCTCCAGGAAGAGCGGTTCGGTGTCGCCCTCGCCAATGCCGCGCGCGACCACGCCGCCATGGGTTCTGGCAACGATGCCGGCCTGCTCCAGGACCGTCAGGTCACGGCGAACCGTCGGCAGTGAAATCTTGAGGAGTTTGGCAAGCTCGGCCGTGCCCACGCGCTTACGCTCGACGATTACGTCGATCATCTGCTGCTGGCGTTCCTGCGGAAAACGGTGGCGCGTACTTGTCAATTTATCCTCCCTGGTATGATCGATAATGATCGTTTGGGTATGAGTCAATAATTATCGATCATATCCACAGGCGCGAAGCCTGACGAGCGGTTCCTGCGCAGCGCTCCCTTTTGCCGCACCACGTGTGCGTGAAATCGCGCACCGGGCCGGAGCAGAGAGGGAGAGGCGAGGCTATTTAATTTGCCGTGCAACTAAATTTTCATTTTTTGAGCATGCACTTGCCTGTCTTGAATGCACGCGCAGAGAGGCACGACAATGCGCACGGTATGTCTCGTTTCGGCGGTTCTTTTTCTGTCGCTTTCAAGGACGCTGTCCGCCGAACCCGACGCGGCGTTTTTTTCAACGGCGTCTGACTGGAATGGCTTTTATGCCGGGGTGCAGGTGGGAAATTTGCGCGGCGCTCTGCATCAGGCCTATGCGGTCGGTGACCATTCCCGGGCGGATGTCAGCGCATTCTTTGCGGGTCTCCATGCGGGTTATCAGCGACAGGTCACCCGCAATATCGTTGCCGGCGTTGAGCTGGATGGGGCATGGCTGCGTGCCGAAGGCAGGAGCCATTTCTACACGCGGGGCGGATTTCAGATTTCGCCGGGTTACGTCGCGCGTTCCCGGCTCGACTGGACAGCGGCGCTGCGCGGACGGCTCGGTTATGTGGTGGATCGGCGCATGCCCTATCTTGCGGCTGGTCCGGCAATCGCTGACGTGCGCTTTGTGGGAATGCATGGCAACGGTGTGTTCGATCCGGGTGGACGGAAAATCCATGTTGGCTGGACGCTGGGTGGCGGCGTCGACTTTGCCGTGGGAAACAGGCTCATTCTGAAAAGTGAGTATCGCTACAGCGATTTTGGTCGCCGTGTTTTCAACGATGGCGCAAACCCCTCGCGCATCGGGCTGAAAACGCACGGTCTGCGTCTGGGCGCGTCCTACAGGTTCTGATGCAGGGAAGCGTGCTGGAAGCATGGCCCATCGCTTGTCCTGTGGGCAGTTTGCGTTCTTAACCGGCTCGCAACACATGCGCTGATAATCGCCGCGGGCATGAAGCTCGTATTGTTCAAAGCGGCAGTCGCCACCTTTATGTCCATCATCGCCTCGCTGGTGATCTGCTGGGCTGTGCTCAGCCTGGCTGGCGGCGGGATCAACTGGTTTCCGGTGATCATGAGCATTCTGTGTCCGCTTTTGATCGCATTTCCCACGTGCACCTACACATTCTACCAGAACCACCGGATCGCGCTTGCGCATGCGCAGCTGGAAGCGGCGCACACAGAGCTTGCCGATGTATATGACGAACTGGCCATTGCCGCGCGCACGGACGGGATGACGAGATTGCTGAACCGCAGCTCGTTTGTCACCGATCTGGATGAGATCGGTCAGCGCGGGGCCGGCGGGGTTCTGCTGGTCATTGATGCGGATGACTTCAAGAACATCAATGACACGCACGGTCATCTGGTCGGCGATCAGGCGCTTTGCGCCATTGCCAGCGTTATCCGAAACGTGGTTGGCGAGACCGGGCTTGCGGCGCGCATCGGTGGTGAGGAATTCGGTGTGTTTGTTGAAGCCGCTTCGTTTGATGACGGGGTGCAGCTTGCTGAGAAGGTGCGCGCCGATGTCGAGCGGTTGGGGCTGCGCACGCCGTCTGACATGGTCGTGCCGCTAAGCGTGAGCATCGGTGTGGCATTTGCGGAAAGCAGGGCTGACTTCTCGGTGCTCATGACGATTGCGGACAGCCAGCTCTACCGGGCAAAGCGCAACGGGCGCAATCGGATCTGCGTGCCCGATTTTGTTGGTCCGGGCGACGGTCTGCGCGCTGCCTGCGCATAATCCCGCATCAACGCTGGCTAGGCTTTCAGGCTGATTTCCGCCAGTTGCGCCAATGTCTGCTTTTCAAAGGCAATTGCCCCCTGCCGGCGGGCAATGTTGAGCGCTCTTTCGAGGGCGCGTTGCGCGTTCTTGGGCCGTCCTGTCTGCTGCGCCAGCTTCGCCCAGAGGCGGTGAAGCTCGGCTTCATACCAGCACTCGCCGGTGGAGCGAACGAGGCGCAGGGCGCGGCGGAGCGTGTTGAGCGCGTCGGAGGTCCTGCCGTCGTGGAGTAGAACTTCGGCGAATAGCCCCAGACCATAGGGCAGGGTCAGGCGCGCATTCATCGCCTCATAGGCGGTGAGGCCATTGCGCAGCTGCTCCTCGCCTGCGGGGTCTCCGAGCATTGCGCGCGCCCATCCAGCCAGCATGTTTCCCGGAGGAATCCAGTAGGGAATGTCGGCGCGCCGGCAGGTCTCGATCATGCGCTGCGCGCGCTCCAGCGTGAGCGCCGCATCGCCACGCTCGCGGGCGATGATCGCGCCTGCCCAGAACATCTGGGCCTGTCCGAACGGTTGATCGAGCGCTTCGGCTTCGCGCATGCCCGCCGTCAAATGCGCGTCGGCCTCTGCATCATTTCCGAGAATTTGCTGAACGCAGGCGGCGTATTGTCGGCAGACAATGCCTGCATTTTCGCCGAGCAGCGTGTCGCCGGCTTCCTCTTCGGCACCCTCATGCAGGGACAATGCGGCATTGATCTCAGGCAGGCTGGCCGCAAGGGATCCGGTGAAGAACGCGGTCTGACCAATGGCGTTGTGCGTTGCCATGGCTATCTGCACGGGGACGTTTGCTGAAAGGTTGCGAAGACCGAGGGCGATCTCTTCGGCCTTGCCGAATTCTGCGCGCGAGAGATGGTAGTTCCACATGCCGGCCAGAACCGGGGCGATTTCGGCAGGGTCGCCCACCTCAAGGGCGAGCGTGCTGGCCCGTTTGTAGACGGCCCTGAGTTCTTCGCGCGTAAAACCCTCGGAGACGATCAGCGCCGCGCCGAGGCCGAGAAGTGTCCTGAGTTCGGCTGCGCTCTGGCTTCTGTCGGCATCCGGACAGCGTTCGTGAAGCGCAAGCGCCTGACGAAGCTGCGTGGCGGCGTCATGGGCTGCGCCGCGATCAAGCGCGCGTATGCCGGAGAGCCCCCGATACCGGGCTGCCTTCAGCCAGTCTGCCGCGCGCTCGAAATGGTCTGCAAGCGTTGTCGCCACTTCGGCAGTGTCGGATGCAAAGACGGTCTCGAGCCGGTCGCCGATGCGCTGGTGCAGGCCCTGCCGGATGGCGGCGGGGATGCCGTCATAGATCGCTTCATGATAAAGCGCATGCCGGAAGGCATAGCGCGTGGCGAGCGTGCCATCGGGCTGTTGGCTCACGCCGGCCTGTTCAATGAAGCGGCGATTGCGGGCGAGCGTCTCCAGCCTGTGTTCGACGTCTTCCCGTGCTTCCCGCGTGTCGGCCATGGCAGCGGCAGAGAAACGTGGTCCGGCGACGCTCGCAGCTTCCAGAAGCTGGCGCTCGGCCGGTGTGAGGCGGCCAATCTCTGCTGAAATCACGTCACGCACGCCGGGGGCGATTGCCAGAACCAGTTCTTTCTCGGGGCGGTTCAACTGCCAGCGTCCGGCCGCCTGACCGATATCGCCATTCCGCAGCCATTGCTCCGTGACCGCTTCGACGAGGATGGCGTGACCTTCCGTGCGGTGGGCCAGAGCGGCAGCCAGCGAGGGCGGAAACGCGTTGCCGGGAAAGCGCTGCGCCAGATAGTCATGCACGGCTTCTGCGCCAAGCCCCTCCAGAGCCAGCGTCTGGATGCCCGGTTGCCGGTTCAGGTGGCTGAGTGTCGTGGCGAGTTCGTCCGCAGTATCCACCTCATCGAAGCGATAGGTGACGAGCACCATCAGGCGCGCGGGTGTGCGCTGCAACCCCCAGGCGCAGAGCCAGGCGAGTGTGCTCTGGTCGGACCAGTGCAGATCCTCCAGAACCAGTATGCCCGGCTGTTCGCGGGTGATCCGCTCCATGAGAAGCGTGAATTCGCGCGGCATCGGGTCTGGACGGTCGGGGCCGAATTTCTGGCCGGGGTCGAACGTTGCCGGGTCGTGGCCGTGATCGGCTCCGGGCAGATGCCCCAGCCAGGTGGGGGCCGTTTCACGCAGGAGGCGCGGCAGGTTTGCGACGGGGCGGGCATTGACGATCTGCGAGAGGATTTCGAGCAATGGGCCGTAGGGCTCGCGGGCGCCCGGATGCGGCAGGCACTGGCCATGCGCGATCCACATGGCCGGGGCTGCGCCGGTCAGGGTGGCCAGAAAACTGTCGACGAGGCGCGTCTTGCCGGCACCGCTCTCTCCGGCGATAAGCGCGATGGCGCGATTGCCGCGGCGGGCGGCGGTCAGGCTTTTGGTGAGTGCTTCCAGTTCTCGTTCGCGCCCCACGCACAGGGGGCGTTCACTGGAGGGGGAAGGTGTGTTCGCGCCGGGAATGTCGATTTGCCCGGAGAGCCTGTAGCCGTAGCGACCAACCGTCTCAATGAAGCGGGGGGCGGTGGCGCTCTCGCCCAGAAGGCGGCGCAACTCCCGGATGCACTGTTTCGGGCCGGCATCGCTGCCGTGCCGGTTTCCCCATATCAGACGGCGCAACTCGTCCTGACTAACCGTCTCGCCCTGCCGCTCGATGAGCGCAAGAAGAACGGCCAGGGTCTTCGGGCGCAATGGCAGGGTTTCGCCCTCCCGCCGCAGCGCGCCGCCAGCGATGTCGAGTTCGACCTGTGTCAATAAGTTGCCTGTCTTCTGGCGCTGGTCATGCTCGCCCTTCAGAAGCGAATCCGCGCATCGCCGATTTCACGTGTCCGGGGATGGTTTTATACCAAAATTGAACCGTTTCATCACTTTGTTTGCCGGCGAGCCCGCGTCATACCGAAACCCGATTCAGACTGGTGGAGCCGAGCCCCTCTGGCAAGACGGACGGGGCCGTTTCGCACATCAAGGGGCAGAGCAACATGACGAAATCCGGCATCTCCAAAAAGATCACGGGGCGTGCAACGCTGCTCGCGGCAACGGCAGGTGCAGCGCTGTGCGTGTCCGCAGGGGCAGCGGCGGCGCAGGCCTGTGTCGCCGATCCGGCTGCCGTCATCGCTGCAGCGCCTACCGCCGCAATGACGCAGACGCCGCTGCCGGACGCAGTTGCGCAAAAGCTTGATGCGGCGGTTCGCGATGCGCTGGGCAAAGCCGCAGCGCCGGGCTTCATCGTTGGCGTGCGCACGCCTGAGGGGCACTGGAGCGGGGCCTGGGGCGTGGCCGATCCCGCAACCGGTGCTCCGATGGAAGTGGGCATGCACACCCGCATCGGTTCGATCACCAAGACCTTCACCGGCACGCTGTTGATGCAGCTCGTGGAAGCGGGAAAGCTCTCCCTCGACGATAAGATCGAGACCTATGTGCCGGGCGTTCCGAATGGCGACAAGATCACGCTTCGTCATCTGGCCAACATGACCAGTGGCGTTTCCAGCTACACGCGGGCCGAGCCTTTTCTGGAGGTTTTCCTTGAGCATCCGCAGGTGGTCTACAAGCCCGAGCAGCTTCTGGCTTTCGCCATTCCCGATTCGCCGGTGTTCGAGCCGGGCGAGGCCTTCGACTACTCCAACACCAACACGGTTCTTCTGGGCATGGTCATCGAACAGGTGACCGGGATGCCCATCGCCGAAGCCCTGAAGACGATGGTGTTCGACAAGCTGGGCCTGAAGAATACGGTCTGGCCGGGCGACAGCACGGAGATCCCTGAACCCTTCCCGCAGGGCTTTACACTGCAGGGCAATGCGGCGACGCCGAAGAACCCTTCCAACGCGACGCACTGGAACCCGTCCTGGGGCTGGACCGCTGGTGAAATGATCTCGAACCTCGACGATCTCCTCACTTATGGGCGTGCCCTGGGCACGGGGCAGGGGCTTTTGGGAGAAGAGGCGCAGGAGGTTCGTCTGCGCTCGTTCCCCGAACCCATGGGCTACGGCATCGGCATGGGCTGCACGGGAGGCTGGGTTGGTCATACCGGTGAGCTTCCGGGCTACAACACGACGCTCTTCTATAATACGGCGCATGACATCACGGTAGTCGTTCAGGGCAACAGCGACATCCGCTCGGGCGATTGCGTGGATGAAGATGTGCTGCCGGACAACCCGACCGATGTGAGCTGCTCGTCGCCTGCCTCCCGCATTTTTGATGCGGTCTCGGTGGCGCTGGGACATCCCTTCTCCATGACCCCCGCCGAATAATTGGAAGCGTTGAACGAAATGCAGGCGATGTCTTCAGTGCGTGGCAGGAGCCGTCACGCATTTCTTGCGGCTTTGTTCCTGTCTGCGGCGCTGATGCCGCAGACGGCTTTCGCCCAGTCAACGCCGGTTGAACGCACGGTTGCCGGCCAAACGGTCATTCTGCAGCGTTTCACCCCGCCTCAGGCGCTGGGCACGGTGGACATCAGGGTTCAAGATCAGCGCAAACGCGTTTCCGATGCCGATGCGGAAGGCGTGCGCATTCAACTTCGCTCGGTCAGTGTTGATGGCGCGCGCAGTCTGCCGCTGGAAGCACTGGCTCCAATCTGGCAGGACCAGCTTGGCAAGACCATCACCATGGCCGAGCTTTACCGGATTGCCGATGCGGTGGATGCGGCCTATCTCGCCGCCGGCTATTACTCCATGACCGTCGTACCGGTGCAGGATTTCGCCTCCGGGCGCGTACGCCTGCAGGTCTATGAAGGTTATGTGCAGCGCGTGGAGATCACGAGCGATTTGCCCGGGATCGAGCAGCGTCTGGCGCCTTACATCGATCGTATTCTCGCCATGCAGCCGATCCGCGTGAAAGAGGCGGAGCGGGTTCTCCTTCTGATGAGTGATCTGGGCGGGCTGGAGATCGAGGGCACGTTCGTACGCCCTGAAACACCGAGCGCCGGTGGTCTCCTGAAGCTCAAGGTCGGCTTTTCGCCACGCTCCGGTGTCATTTCTCTTGATAATTATGGGTCGAGCAGCGTCGGGCCGCTGGAACTGCTCGCCAGTGCGGAGTTCAACGATCTGTTCGGTCGTTTTGAAACGACGAGTCTTCTGGGGGTCACCATTCCCGACAATCCGCAGGAAATGGTCTTTCTTCAGCTCGCACAGGACATGCCGATAGGCCATGATGGCCTGAAGGCAGGCTACAGCCTTGCCTATATCGGTCAGAAACCGGGTGGTGACCTCAGTGCGCAGGATATCCGCATCGCATCGGTGATCGGCACGGGCTATCTTTCTTTCCCATTCCTGCGAAGCCTGCAGCAGAGCCTTGTCGGGCGGGCCGAGGTCGTCATTCACAACGACCATGTGGATGTGATGGGGATGCCGGTCTCGCGCAGCCGTGTGCGCCGGGCAGGGTTTTCCCTGACCTATGACCGCGTTCTGGGTGAAGGTTCGCTCTCCGCCGAGGCTGGGATCAATTTCGGTGTGGTTTCCGATCTCGATCTTGGCGATGTGCCGGGGAGTTATCACTATCTGCGCGGCTCGATGGATTATTCCCGCCCGCTGGGTGAGCATTTCAGCTTTCGTGTTCGCGCTGCCGGCCAGTATTCACCAACGGCATTGCCGGCCTCCGTCCAGTTCGCGCTGGGCGGGCAGTCCTATGGGCGCGCCTTCGATGCAGGCGCCCTGATGGGCGACAGTGCAGCTGCGGCGGCGGTGGAGCTTGGCCACCGGGTGGATACGGGGCTCTCGGCGCTGCCATTTCTGTCCTTCACGGCTTTTGCCGATTACGCGTCGGCGTGGAACCACGAGACGGGTGATGTGCTCGTGCAGCAGGGGCTGGGCTCTTATGGTCTCACCATGGGCGGCGTGCTGAATGAGAGCCTGTTGTTTGAAGTGGGCGCAGCACTGCCCTGGACCAGGCCGGAGGCGCAGGACGATCCGGGCGCGCGGCTGTTCTTCCGTATGGGCAAGGCATTTTGATGAGGCAGGCGTTCGCCGCGCGTGGCCGGCGACGCCTCTTCTAAACGAATACGAGCGCAATCGATCCCAGAACCACCACGCCGACGGCTATCGCGGCAGCGAGTGTTCTGGAGCTTCGGTCTTCGCATGGCTCCGCAATGATCGAATGAAACCCGATCCCCACCAGCGTTGTGAGGAGAGCGGCAGCCACGATCACGCCGTAGAATTCGAAACTGGCCATCTGCTCCTCTCATCCCGGCGCTGGTGTATGAGCCGGCTGCGGTTGCGGGTGTCGGCTCTTTCGGCCCATCAGGTCAACCGGTAAACCGCACCGTCGCCTTTGGCCGTTCATCCACGTTGAGGCTGAAGACATCCGGTCTTGCGTAATGGCCGACGACGTCGAAATCGTAGCGTGCGCGGACAAGCTCGGAGCGGTCGATTTCGGCCGTTACCAGCCCCTCGCGCCCCGTGAGCGGACCAGCCAGAACATCGCCCAGAGGACCGACGATCATGCTTCCGCCATTGATCAACGGGCGCGCATCGTCCCAGTCTTCGACGGTTACGCCCAGCTCTTTCGGGGATGGCTGATACTGGCAGGCGCTGACGAGGAAGCAGCGCCCTTCATGGGCGATGTGGCGCATTGAAGCCTGCCAGACATCGCGTTCGTCCACGGTCGGCGCGCACCAGATCTCGATCCCTTTGGCGTAAAGGGCTGTCCGCAGAAGCGGCATGTGGTTTTCCCAGCAGATCGCCGCGCCGATGCGTCCGGCGCCAGTGTCGATGACCGGCATGGTGGACCCGTCACCCTGACCCCAGATCAGTCTTTCGGTTCCGGTCGGCATCAGCTTGCGGTGCTTTGCGACCAGCCCTTCTTCGGGGGTGAAGAACAGGGCCGTGCAGTAAAGCGTGTTGCCGCCACGCTCGATGACGCCGACAACCAGATTTGCCCCGGTGCGGGCTGAGAGGCCGGCCAGTTCTTCCGTCTCCGGGCCGGGCAGCTCGATGGCATTTTCGTAATAGGCGGCAAAGGCCTCGCGCCCCTGCGGAAGCCGGTAGCCAAGCCGGGTGCCGAATGTCTCTCCCTTTGGATATCCGCCAAGCACGGCTTCCGGCATGACGACAAGGTTTGCGCCGGTGCTTCGGATCTCCTGTTCATGGCTCAGGATCGCTGACAGCGTCTCAGCCTTTCCGGCTGGTGATGAGCCGATCTGCAACGCGGAAATGATGGATTTGGTCATGAGCGGCGAGCCTCCATATTAATGGGGCCTGACCCTAGGTTCCTGATGCAATATAAATCAAGATCGAGTCGGAACTAACCATCATGAATGAAATTCATATTCTGGATGTGGACCTGAACCTGCTGAAGGTTTTCGAGGCGATCTACGAGGAAGGCAGCGCGAGCAGGGCGGCTCTACGGCTCGGGCTCACCCAGTCTGCCGTGAGTGCCGCGGTTTCCCGTTTGCGAACGGTCTATCAGGACCGGCTGTTTGAGCGCGGGGGCGGGGGCATGGTGCCCACCGCGCGGGCGCATGAACTGAGCGCAACGGTCCGCGAGGCGCTGAACCTGTGTCGAAAGACCCTGCTCGCCACGGACGAAGGCAGCCGGTCCTTCAGCGACCGCACCATATCCATTGGCCTCTCGGATGATCTGGAGATCGCCATTGGCCGAGCGCTGGCAGACAGGCTGCGGGTCGATGCGCCGGGGCTTCGCCTGCTGCTGCGGCAGACGAACAGCTATCAGGCGACGGATATGCTCGCCGGCCGGACGGTGGATCTTGTGCTGGCGGCGGGCGGGTTTACATCGCGTTCCATTGGACGCCAGACGGTCATGACCGGTGGATATTCCTGTGTTGCCCAAAAACGCCCCGGCGGCGGGGCGGGAGAACTGGATCTGGAGGCGTTTTTGCGCCGCGATCACCTGCTGATTTCGTCGGGCGGCTATGTCGGGATCGTCGATGATGCATTGTTCGCCCTTGGGCTGCGGCGACGCGTGGAGGTCTCGACGACGCATTTTGCCGCCGTGCCGTTTCTTCTCAGCGGAGAAAACGCAATCGCGACGATGCCGACCCACGCGGCGCGGGCCGTTGCGGAGCTGGCTGGTCTGGAAGTCCTGTCCTGCCCGCTGGAGCTTCCGGTCTATGGCATTGAACTGGGATGGCGGCCAGACGTGCTGCGCGATCCGGCGGTGCTCGTGGTGCGTGACGCCATCGTTTCCGTGTTTGAGGAACTGCCGCTTTGAAACGCGCCCGCCAGCCGATCTTTCCCGGATCTGCGGATTTACTGTCATGGATCGCAGGCGGCATGTCTTGCCAGCCACAAACTGACTTTATGGCCTCAACTGAACTTGACGATTAATCCATCTGCCATCTAACAGTATTTTTCTTGTGCACACGAGGAGCGAAAATGTCTGATAGCGCCACGCGCAAAACTACTGAACGCAAGCGCGGTTCCGGCGTACAGTTTGTCTACGACGTATTGCGGGACGAAATTCTGGATCTGGCGCTGGCTCCTGGAAGCCCCATCGACGAGATCCAGCTGGCCAAGCGCCTGTCGATGTCGCGCACGCCGATCCGCGAGGCCCTCGTGCGTCTGGCCGGTGACGGGCTGGTGACCACGCTTCCGAACCGCTCAACTGTCGTCGCCAATATCGACTTTCTCAACCTGCACACATTCTTTGACGCCATCACGCTGATGTATCGCGTGACCACGCGGCTGGCGGCGCTGCACTACCAGCCCGAAGACCTGGTCACGATCCGCGCCCGCCAGGCGGAGTTCGCCAAGGCGGTGGAAGATCAGGATGCGCTGGCGATGATCGCCACCAATCGTGAATTTCACGCAGCCATCGCTGCAGCCGCGCGCAACCCTTATTATGAGAGCCTGTTCCTGCGCCTGCTTGACGAGGGACGGCGACTTCTGCGGCTCTATTACTCGTCTTTCAACGACCGGCTGCCGCAGCGCTATGTCATCGAACACGAGGACATGATCGCCGCAATCGAAGCCCGCGACGTGGAAACGGCCGACAAGCTGGCAAGCGAGCATGCCGATCAGATCGTTGCGCAGATCCGCAACATGATCGCCCGGGATCATCGTCAGCAAATCGCGCTTTAGGCCAATGTCGGCGTCCTTTGTCCGGGACGCTGGCCTGTCAAATGCATGTCTGTTTTCCCTGCGCCTCAATGTCTGGGGCAGGGAAAGCACATTGCCTAAAATTTGTGTCGACAAAAAAAATACAAGTGATATTTTCCTCTTGATCCAATCTGGAATCAGGTGCGGACGGATGTCGTGCGCCGCGCGAAACCATGCATTCGAAGGAGACGAGCATGAGCAACGATATTTTCACGGGCTGCATTCCCGCGCTGATGACCCCGTGCAAGGACGACCGGACGCCGGATTTCGACGCACTGGTGCGCAAGGGCAAAGAGCTGATCGCGGCAGGCATGCGCGGCGTTGTCTATTGCGGGTCCATGGGTGACTGGCCGCTTCTGACGGATGAGGAGCGCATGGAGGGCGTGGCGCGTCTGGTCGAAGCTGGCGTTCCCGTGATTGTCGGCACCGGTGCGGTCAACACCGCCAAGGCAGTGGAGCATGCGGCGCATGCGGCCAAGGTGGGTGCTCATGGTCTGATGGTCATCCCGCGTGTCCTGTCGCGCGGCAATTCGCCCGCAGCACAGCGCAACCACTTCAAGGCCATTCTCGCGGCTGCGCCCGACCTGCCGGCGGTCATCTACAACAGCCCGTATTATGGTTTCGCTACCCGTGCCGACCTGTTCTTCGCGCTGCGCGCCGAGCATCCCAATCTGGTTGGCTTCAAGGAATTCGGCGGCGCTGCCGATCTGCGTTACGCGGCCGAGAACATCACCAGCGGTGACGAGACGATCAAGCTCATGATCGGTGTCGACACGACTGTCGTTCATGGTTTCGTCAATTGCGGCGCCAGCGGCGCGATCACCGGCATCGGCAATGTGCTGCCGAAGGAAGTGCTGCATCTGGTTGCGCTCAGCCAGGCTGCCGCTGCCGGCGACGCCGATGCGCGCCAGCGGGCCGCCGAGCTGGATGCGGCGCTGGCCGTTCTCTCTTCCTTCGACGAGGGGCCGGATCTTGTCCTCTACTACAAGCACATGATGGTGCTGAACGGCGACAAGGAATACACCCTGCATTTCAACGAGACGGACGAGCTCTCCGACAGCCAGCGCGGCTATGCCGAGGCGCAGTATCGCCTGTTCCGCGAATGGTATGCGGAGTGGAGCAAGCTGCCCGGCGCGGTGACCAAATACGCCGCCTGAGGCCTGTGACGACAAACAAAGCCCTCCCGGCTGGTTCCGGGAGGGCTTTTTCATTTTCGATGGAATGAAGGCTGCCCCTAAGGGGTTAGACCGCGTCCAGCCCCTGTTCGCGCAGCCGCTCCAGCAGCGCCATCTCGTCTGCACTGAGGCGAATGCCTTCCGCGCGGGCCTTTGCCCTGGCCGCGAAACGGCGCTGCGATGGCAGGCGTGCGCCCTGTCCGGCAAACGCTTCGAACAGCACCTCGGCGCGCGCCATCGGGTCGCCTGCGCGTCCCTGTGCGAAGCGGGCGGGATCGAAGGCGAGGATCAGTTCGCCATGGGCGGGCGCGAGTGTGGTGGTGCCCAGCGCTTCCAGCGCCTCGGGGCTGGTCAGGTCGCCGATCATCACACCGGCCAGCAGCTCGACCATGGTTGAGATGGCCGAGCCCTTGTGTCCGCCGAAGGGCAGCATTGCACCGGCAAGTGCTGCTTCCGGGTCGGTGGTCGGGTTGCCGTCCGGATCGATGGCCCAGCCCTCGGGCAGGGTTTTGCCGGCGCGGCGATGCAGTTCGATCTCACCGCGTGCGGCGACGCTGGTGGCGAAATCGAACACATAGGGATCGCTGTCGCGGCGCGGCCAGCCGAAGGCAAACGGGTTGGTTCCCAGAAGCGGGGCGCTGCCGCCGGCGGGTGCGACGCTGGCATAGCTCGGGCACATGGCCATGGCGGCAAGGCCCAGTTCGGCCAGTGCCTCGACCTCCGGCCAGAGGGCCGCAAAATGCGTGCAGTCGTTGATGACGAGCGCGGCCAGCCCCATCGTGCGGGCTTTCTCCGCCAGCACCGGCGCGCCAAGCTCGAACGCGGCATTGGCGAAGCCGCCGCGCGCATCAACGCGAACAATCGCGGTCCCGTCGCTGGTCAGCGCCGGCTCGGCATCCGGCACGACCTTGCCGGCCTTGATGGTGCGCAGGCAGCCCTCGATGCGATAGACGCCATGCGATTTGCAGGCGTCGCGCTCACCCGCCACGATCACGCGCGTAACCGCTCCCGCATGAAGCGGTGACAGTCCTCCCTTGCGCAGGATCTCCTCGACGAGCTGTTCCAGTTCGCCGATGGCCAGCGTTGTTTCCGTCATAAAATGTCCTTTCCTCCGGTTGCTGGGTTGCAATCCTGTATACATATTGTATGCAGAAAGAGGCGGATGCAAGCCATGCAGCAGCAAAGACCTGCGGCTTTCCGACACCCTCGCGATGGACTGAAACCCACAGCAAGAAGGAGGGGACTCATGCCCTTCAAACCTCACGGCAAACACCTGATTGCAGGTGAATGGATCGCTGGCAGCGACACGTTCGAATCATCGCCCGCGCACGGTCCCGGCCATCACTATTCGGTGGGCACCGTCGATCTCGTGGATCGCGCGGTTCAGGCTGCCGAGCAGGCGTTCGAGACCTATTCGGCGACCTCGCGCGAACAGCGCGCCGTCTTCCTCGAAACCATCGCTGACGAGATCGATGCGCGTGGCGCAGACATCACCGAAATCGGAACGCAGGAGACGGGCCTGCCCGCCGGTCGGCTCGAAGGAGAGCGTGGACGCACGGTCGGCCAGCTTCGCCTGTTCGCCGATCACATCCGCAAGGGTGACTATCTGGACCGCCGGCATGATGCGGCTCTTCCCGATCGCCAGCCCGCTCCGCGCCCGGAACTGGTGATGGTGCAGCGCCCGATCGGACCGGTCGCGGTGTTCGGCGCATCGAATTTCCCGCTCGCCTTCTCGACCGCCGGTGGCGACACGGCCGCCGCGCTGGCCGCAGGCTGCCCGGTCGTGGTGAAGGGCCATTCGGCGCATCCCGGCACCGGCGAGATCGTCGCCGAGGCGATCCTTGCGGCAGTTGAAAAATGCGGCATGCCCGCCGGCGTCTTTTCGCTCATCCAGGGCGGCGACCGCAAGGTTGGCGCCGCGCTCGTGCAGCACCCGCTGATCAAGGCGGTTGGCTTCACCGGCAGCCTTGCCGGCGGACGCGCCCTGTTCGATCTGTGCGCCGCGCGGCCCGAGCCGATCCCCTTCTTTGGCGAGCTTGGTTCGGTCAATCCGATGTTCGTGATGCCGGAGGCGCTTCAGGCGCGCGGCGAGGAAATCGGACGCGGCTGGGCCGGGTCGCTGACCATGGGGGCAGGGCAGTTCTGCACCAATCCCGGCATCGCCCTTGTCATTGATGGTGAAGCTGCCGACCGTTTCATCGCGGCCGCCGCCGATGGGCTGAAGCAGATCGACGCGCAGGTGATGCTGACGGACGGCATCGCGCAGGCCTTCTGCTCTGGCCGTGATCAGATTGCGCAAAGCAGCGCCGCGCGCCCGGTCATGGTGACCGAGGCCGAGGGGCGCAGCGCCTCGCCGGCTCTCTACGAGACCACGGCGGCGGAGTTCCTCGAGAACCCGATGCTGCATCACGAAGTGTTCGGCCCGCTCGGCCTCGTCGTACGTGCGGCTTCGGCTGAGGAGTTCGAGGCCATCGCGCGCGGTCTGGAGGGACAGCTCACGGCGACGCTGCATATCGACGAAGCCGACATCGAGGCTGCGCAGGCGCTGCGTCCGATCCTTGAACGCAAGGCCGGTCGCCTGCTGGTCAATGGCTTCCCGACCGGTGTGGAAGTTTCCGACACGATGGTGCATGGCGGGCCTTATCCGGCCAGCACCAATTTCGGAGCGACCAGTGTCGGCACGCTGTCGATCCGGCGTTTCCTGCGGCCGGTCTGCTACCAGAACATGCCTGAGGCGCTGCTGCCGGAAGACGCGCGCGGCTGACCGCACTGCGGTTCAGGGAGCTTGGCGCCAATCGTCCTTGAAGGGGCGCGGTGTGCATCATGGATGCGCGCCGCGCCTTTTCTTTTTTGGGTTCAACCGGTTCCGCCGGCTTTCGGAACAGGGCGCGCGCGCCTTCAAAAATTTAATTATTTTTTTTGTCGACATGGAGAATTGAGTTTGTATAAATTTTGAGTGCATCCATAGCCGGCTTTGGTTGGATGCCACCAAGAACGTCAAAGGAGGAGTTGATATGTTTCTTGATCTCAAAGGTTTGGCCTTTGCCGGAGCAGTGGCGCTGGCCGCCACGGCCGCACAGGCGCAGGAAGTGACCTGGCGCGTGCCGACCTCGGTGCCCGAAGGTTCTCCCTTCTATGTGAATTTCCTTGAGCGCTTTGCCGACAATGTCGACCGCCTGACGGATGGTGCTGTCGAGATCCAGCCATTCGGCGCGGGCATTCTCGTTCCGGCGCTTCAGGTCTATGACGGTGTGAAGGACGGCATTGTGGAGGCCGGCCACTCCACGCCGAGCTATCTCGTCAACCAGAACCCGGTAAATGCGATCTTCGCAGGTTTTCCGGGCGGCATGGGCCCCGAAGCCTATTCCACCTGGATCTTCGAAGGCGGTGGCCGTGAGAAGCTTTCCGAACTGCGCGCCGAAGAAGGCCTGAAGTCGCTTGTCGTCGGTATTGGTTCTTCCGAGATCATGGCGCACGCCAACAAGCCGATCAAAGGCGCTGCCGACCTCAAGGGCCTGAAATACCGCACATCCGGTCCCTGGGCCGAGGTGATGCGCGACTATTTCGGTGCGGTTCCGACCGTCGTGCCGCCGGGTGAAATCTACACACTTCTGGAGCGCAAGGGCGTCGACGCCATTGAGTGGGGCCCGCCCTCGGGCAATCTGCCGGAAGGGTTCCATGAGGCCGCGCCGTATATCGTCGTGCCGGGCGTGCATCAGCCGACCTTCCTGTGGGAAGTGGTCGTCAAGCAGGAGACCTGGGACGCACTCGACGATGCCCTCAAGGCAAAGATCGAAGCTGCATCCGAGCTGACCACGATGCAGTCGCTGATCCATTTCTATGATCAGGACATGAAGGCGATGGAGACGCTTCGCTCCAGCAAGGCCGAGGTGATCGAGCTGGATGCTGCCTTCCAGCAGGAACTCTCCGATGCCGGGCGCGACTGGATCCGCAAGACCGCCGAAGCGCAGAAGGCCGACGGCAAGCCGCTCATGGCCGAGATCCTCGACGAGTACTTCGCTTATGAGAATCGCTGGGCGGAGCAGAGCGGCTATCTGATCCGCAACGGCAACTAGACGCGGGGAGGCGATCATGAAGAGCTTCCTGCTCTCCGTCGCAGACCGGATTTCCCTCGGGTTGAACTACATCGCGCAGGCGATGGTGCTGATCCTGATCGCCTCCATGCTTTATGAGGTGGTGGCGCGCTATGTCTTTGGCGCGCCGACGCTCTGGGCCTTCGATATCGCTTACATGAGCACGGGCGTGCTCTTCGTCCTCGGGGCGGCGCAGGCGCTGCGCGAAGACGCCCATGTGCGCATCGACTTCCTGTCGTCGCGCATGCCGGTGCGGGTGCGTGGCGCTATCGACGGTTTTGCCTTTCTTGCGGTTCTCTGCCCGGTCTTCACATGGCTGGCGCTGATCGCCGGCCAGCGTGCCCTGCGCGCCTGGCAGACCGGAGAGGTGGAGCATGTCAGCCCGTGGGCCCCGCTGATGTGGCCATTCTACAGCGCTCTGGCGATCGGCCTTGCCGCGCTGGCGCTGCAACTTGTCGCCGAGGGGCTGCGGGCGTTGACCGCACCGCGTAGCGACGACAGTTTCAAGATCGAGACCTGACATGCTGATTGCAGGACTTATGTTTCCGGCGCTGTTCGCGCTGATCCTGTTGGGCTTGCCCATCGCCTTTTCCCTGATCGTCGTGGCAGTCGGGGCAGGGCTTGCGGCCTTCGGCGAGGTGGCTTTCAACCAGCTTTACGGCTCGTTCTATTCCGCCTCGACGAATTTCATCCTGTCGGCGATCCCGATGTTCATTCTCATGGGCGCGCTGCTGGAGCGTTCGGGCATCGCCGAACGCCTGTTCCGTGTCATGAACCTGTGGCTTGCCCGCCTGCCGGGTGGACTGGCGCTGGCGACCATCGCCATGGGCGCGATCTTTGCCGCCGCCGCCGGCGTTGTCGGCGCGGTCGAGGTGATGATCGGCATGATGGCGATCCCGGCAATGCAACGGGCGCGCTACGGCAACTCGCTGATCGCAGGCACGATCTGCGCCGGCGGCTCGCTGGGGACCATGATCCCGCCCTCCGTCATTGCCGTGATGTATGCTTCGCTCGCGCAGATGTCGGTGGGCAAGCTGCTCGCCGGCATGATGGTGCCCGGACTTTTGATGGTGGTCCTGTTCCTGGGCTACATCTTCATCCATGGCCTCATCAATCCGCCGCAGCCAGAGCCCGGTGATCCGAAAGAGGAAACGGTCGCGCTCGGAGAAAAGCTGTGGCTGACGGTCACGGTCATGCTGCCGGTGGTGCTTTTGATCCTTGCCGTTCTGGGATCGATCCTGGCCGGCATCGCGTCGCCGACCGAGGCAGCCGCAGTGGGTGCGGCCGGCGCATTGGCCCTTTGTGTTCTCAATGGGCGTTTCTCCGTGCCGATGCTGCGCGACGCGCTTGCGATCACGGTGCGGATTTCGGCGATGATCCTGCTGATCGTTGCAGCCGGCACGATGTTCATGGGAGCGTTCGCGGCCAATGGCGGCGCTCGGCTGATCCGCGAGTTCATCGACAGCGCCGGGCTTGGCCCGACAGGAATGATCATCTTCTTCCTGCTGGTGGTCTTCGTCCTTGGCTTCGTTCTGGACTGGACCGCGAATGTGCTGATCTGCGTGCCGCTTTTCACGCCCTTCATCCGTGCGGCCGGTATTGATCCGGTGTGGTTTGCGACGCTGGTGCTGATCGTCATCCAGACAGGGTATCTGACGCCACCCATGGCATCGTCGATCTTCTACCTGAAATCGATCGCGCCGCCGGGCATGACCTATGGCCAGATGTGCCGTGGCGTTCTGCCCTTTATCGCCCTGCAGGTTCTGACCCTGCTGCTGGTCGCTTCCTTCCCCGCGCTCGCCACATGGCTTCCCGACAGGATCGTGGGATTCTGACAAACAATGGAAAATTTTTTCTGTCGGCAATAAATATGCAAATTGTATTTTGGTGGGTTTTGTGATTGCCTGTACTGGTTTCAGCCGCGCTGCGTGCCGGCCGGCTGAAACTCAAAAACCTGGGAGAGAGACATGAACTTCAAGATTATCGCTGGCGGCCTGATGGCTGCCGCCATGGTTGCCGGCCCGGCAAAGGCCGACAAGCTGGACGACATCATCGCCTCCGGCACGCTGCGCTGTGCGGTGGTGCTGGACTTCCCGCCCATGGGCTCGCGCGATGAGAACAACGAGCCGATTGGCTTCGACGTCGACTATTGCAACGACCTTGCCAAGGCGCTGGGCGTTGAGGCCGAGATCGTCGAAACCCCGTTCCCCGACCGCATTCCCGCACTCGTTTCGGGCCGTGCGGATGTGGGTGTCGCCTCGACGTCCGACACGCTTGAGCGCGCCAAGACGGCGGGCTTCACCATTCCCTACTTCGCCTTTACCAATGTTGTCCTGACCCGCGATGGCACCGAGATCGACGGTTATGAATCGCTCAAGGGCCGCACCGTCGGATCGGTTGCCGGCACCTATGAGGCCATCGCTCTGGAAGAGGACATCAAGAAGTGGGGCGAGGGCGGCAGCTTCCGTCCCTACCAGTCGCAGGCCGACGTGTTCCTCGCGCTGTCGCAGGGCCAGATCGACGCCACTGTCGTGACCTCCACGGTTGCCTCCTCCATCGTGGAGAGCGGCCGCTATGAGGGCCTGACCATTGGCGGCGACGCGCCTTACCTGCCCGACTACGTGTCGCTGATCACGCTGCGCAGCGAATACGGTCTGCTGAACTATCTCGACCTGTTCATCAACCAGCAGGTGCGCACGGGCCGTTACGCTGAACTCTACGACAAGTGGGTCGGCAGCGAAGCACCGGACCTGACGGTCAACAAGGTCTACCGCTGATCCGGGAAGGGGGGCTTTGCGCCCCCCGCCCAATACGGACACAAAGCGGAGCGCAGGATGTTCGACTACACCTTTCAATGGCGGCAGGCCTTTCGTGCCCTGCCGCAGATGCTGGACGGTGCGCTTGTAACGATGCAGATCGCGGTTCTGTCGATGGTGATCGGCATAACCATCGCGGTGCTTCTGGCGGTGGCGCGCAACTCCGGTTCAAAATGGCTGCAATGGCCGGCCATGGCCTGGGTCGAGGTGGCGCGCAACACGCCCGCCCTGTTTCAGATCTACATGGCGCATTTCGGCCTCGGTTCCTTCGGTATCTATCTCAGCCCCTTCGTCGCGCTTCTGGCCGGCATCACCTTCAACAATGCCGGATATCTGTGCGAGACCTTTCGCGGCGCGCTGCGGGCGATCCCCGGCACGCAGGTGCGCGCGGGCCGCTCGCTCGGCATGGGGCAGGCCAAGGCGTTTCGCCTGATCGTGATGCCGCAGATGTTTCGCATCGCGTTTCTGCCGACCACCAACCAGATGGTCTGGGCGATCCTCATGACCTCGCTCGGTGTGACCGTCGGCATGAGCACCGATCTGACCGGTGTGACGCAGGATCTCAACGCACGCACCTTCCGCACCTTCGAGCTCTTCGCTCTGGCGGCCGTGCTTTACTACTGCATCGCCAAGGCCGTGATGTTCGCAGCGCGGCTCGTCGCCTGGCGCCTGTTCCGGTATTGAGGAGGATAGGCGATGTTTGAAACCTCTCTGAGCTTCAACGACATTCTGTTCCTGATCAAAGGTGCAGGCGTCACGCTGTCTATCACCATTCTGGCGGTGGTCGGGGGCACGCTTCTGGGCCTTCTGTTCGGTGTCCTTCGAAGTCATGTGAGCCCGTGGCTCACACTGCCGCTGGTCTTCGTGCTCGACATTTTCCGCTCGGTCCCGCTGCTTATCCAGCTGATCCTCGCAAACGCCTTTCAGGCCATTGCGGGCCTGCAACTCTCGCCCTTCGTCACCTCCTGCGTGGTGCTGGCGCTCTACACCTCGGCCTATTGCACCGAGATCGTGCGTGGCGCGATCGATGCAGTGCCGCTGGTGACACGCCGGGCGGCGCGTTCGCTGGGGCTGAGCTGGGGACAGGACATGACGCAGATCGTCTTTCCGATGGCGCTGCGCGTGGCCCTGCCAAGCTGGATCGGTCTCACCCTGGGGGTGATGAAGGACAGCGCCCTAGTTCTGTGGCTCGGCATCATCGAATTGCTGCGCGCCAGCCAGATCCTCGTAACGCGCCTGCAGGAGCCCATGTTCATCCTGCTCATTACCGGCGCGATCTATTTCGCCCTGAGTTTTCCCATCGCCCGCCTGGGAGGCCGGCTGGAGAAAAGGTGGCAAGAGAATGATTGAGATTGAAAACGTTCACAAATCCTTCGGCGCGCTGGAGGTTCTGAAAGGCATCAACCTGACCGTCGACAAGGGCGAGGTGGTGTCGGTGATTGGCGGTTCCGGTTCCGGCAAGTCGACGCTTCTGACCTGCATCAACGGGCTGGAGCCCATCGACAGCGGGCGCATCCTCGTTGACGGCACGGAGGTGCACGCCAAGACAACGGACCTGAACCTCTTACGCCGCAAGATCGGCATCGTGTTCCAGCAGTTCAACGCGTTCCCGCATCTCACGGTTCTGGAAAACGTCACGCTCGCGCCGCGCAAGGTGAAGGGCATGTCGCGCCGCGACGCCGAGGAGATCGCCGTTCAGCAGCTGAGCCATGTCGGCCTCGCCGACAAGCTGAAGGTCTATCCCAACCGGCTCTCGGGCGGGCAGCAGCAGCGCATGGCAATCGCCCGTGCGCTGGCCATGTCGCCCGACTACATGCTGTTTGACGAAGTGACCTCCGCACTCGACCCCCAGCTTGTGGGTGAAGTGCTGGACACG
This sequence comes from Nitratireductor sp. WH36-1, assembly GCF_058725515.1. NCBI lineage: Bacteria > Pseudomonadati > Pseudomonadota > Alphaproteobacteria > Hyphomicrobiales > Phyllobacteriaceae > Nitratireductor > Nitratireductor sp. WH36-1. Next base: position 1,273,588 of record NZ_CM178970.1, read on the forward strand.
CTGAAAATGTTGGCAGACGATGGCATGACCATGATCTGTGTGACCCACGAGATGAGCTTTGCTCGCGACGTGTCGAACCGGGTCGCGTTCTTCCACAAGGGCGTCATGGCCGAGATCGGCCCGCCCGAGCAGATTTTCGGTGATGCGCAGCATGAAGAGACACGCAATTTCCTTTCGAGTGTACGTTGAATGAGCCGGCCTGAGGTTGTTGTTGTCGGGGCCGGGGTCATCGGCCTTTCGGTTGCACTGGCGGCGCAGGCGCGCGGCCTGAAGGTTCAGGTGATCGACCGTGAAGGGCCGGCGGCGGGTGCGTCCGCCGGCAATGCCGGGGCATTCGCCTTTCCCGACATCCTGCCTCTGGCCTCACCGAGGATCATTCGCCAGGCCCCGAAATGGCTGCTCGATCCGCTCGGGCCGCTGAGCATCCGGCCGGGATATGCGCTGCGCATCGCGCCCTGGATGCTGCGTTTCTGGCGGGCAAGCTGGCCGGCACAGGTGCGCGCCTCCATCGTCGCGCAGACGGCGATGATGCGCCGCGCGCAGGAAACGCTCGATCCTTTCCTTGAGCGGGCTGGCCTGACCGGCATGCTGCGTCGCGAGGGGCAGTTGCAGGTCTATGAAGGTGCGCGCGAGTTTCGCTCTTCTCTGCCCGGCTGGCAGGCGCGCGAGGCCGCGGGCATTGCTTTCCGTCATCTTGAGGGCGACGAGATCGCCGAATATCAGCCGGGGCTCTCGCCGCGCTTCACCCACGCCACCTTCACGCCGGGCTGGGCGACCATCGACGATCCGAAGGATTACACGCTGGCGCTGGCCGAGCGGTTTCGCGCCGATGGCGGCGAGATCGAGATTGCCCAAGCGCAGGCATTGATACCGGGCGGCGTGCGCACCACCGCCGGTGACCGGATGGGCCTTGTCGTTCTGGCAGCCGGCGCATTCTCGCACCGTCTGGCGCGCACCGCCGGGGTGCGTATCCCGCTGGAGACGGAACGCGGCTACAACACCACCTTTCCCGGCGGCGGGTTCGACCTGCGCATGCACATCACCTTCGGCGGACATGGCTTCGTGATTTCGCGCCTGCGCTCAGGACTGCGCGTCGGTGGCGCGGTGGAGCTTGGCGGGCTGGACCTGCCGCCCAACTATGCCCGCGCCGAAGCGATGCTGAAAAAGGCGTCCGCGTTCCTGCCGGGGCTGGACATTTCCGGCGGCAGGCAGTGGATGGGCTTCCGGCCTTCGCTGCCCGACACGCTGCCGGCCATCGGCCCGCTGCCGGGCCGTCCGGATGTGATCTGCGCCTTCGGTCACGGTCATCTGGGGCTGACCCAGTCGACCGGCACGGCCGATATCGTGGCCGATCTTTTGACGGGGCAGGAACCCGGCATCGACATTGCGCCATTCTCGCCGGCGCGTTTTACGAGGTAGACATGACCCAGTACACTTTTCCCTGCATCGACGGCCACACCTGCGGCAATCCGGTTCGTCTGGTGACAGGGGGCGCGCCGATGCTGCGTGGCGCGACCATGCTGGAAAGACGTGCGCATTTCCTGGCCGAATATGACTGGATCCGCACCGGCCTGATGTTCGAGCCGCGCGGGCATGACCAGATGTCCGGCGCGATCCTCTATCCGCCGACACGCGAGGATTGCGACGTGGCGGTTCTCTTCATCGAGACGTCGGGCTGCCTGCCCATGTGCGGTCACGGCACCATCGGCACGGTCACTATCGCGCTGGAGAATGGCCTGATCCGCCCGCAGACGCCGGGCGAACTGCGGCTGGAAACGCCGGCCGGCCGCGTTGATGTCACCTATCGTCAGGAAGGCCGCTTCATCGAGGAAGTGCGGCTGACCAATGTGCCCGCCTTCCTTTATGCCGAAGGGCTTTCCGCCGAGGTGGAGGGGCTTGGCGAGATCGTCGTGGACGTTGCCTATGGCGGCAATTTCTACGCCATCGTCGAGCCGCAGAAGAATTTTCGCGACATGGCCGATTTCACCGCCTCCGAGCTGATCGGCCTGAGCCCGAAACTGCGTGCGGCGCTGAACGCGAAATATGAGTTCGTTCACCCCGAGCATCCGGCGATCAACGGTCTGAGCCACATTCTGTGGACTGGCGCGCCGCGCGATCCCGAGGCCCATGCGCGCAATGCGGTCTTTTATGGCGACAAGGCCATCGACCGTTCGCCCTGTGGCACCGGCACGTCGGCCCGCATGGCGCAGCTCGCCGCGAAGGGCAAGCTCAGGCCCGGCGATGATTTCGTGCATGAAAGCATCATCGGTTCGCTGTTTCGCGGTCGTGTCGAGCGGGCGACGCAGGTGGCCGACCGCGCGGCAATCGTGCCGTCGATTGCCGGCTGGGCGCGGGTGACCGGCTTCAATACGCTCTTCATCGATGATCGCGACCCGTTCGCGCACGGCTTTGTTGTTACCTGATCGGCGCGAACCAATGGGAAAGCTCATTCTGTCTGCCGTGGCCGAGGGGCCGGTGCTCGCCTTCTCCGAGGGCCTGAGCTTCTGGGGCGGGGTCGATCCGGCCACTGGCCGTGTGATCGACGCGCATCATCCGCTGTGTGGCGAGACCATCGCGGGAAAAGTGGTGCTCATGCCGACGAGCCGTGGCTCGTGCACCGGCAGCGGCGTGCTGCTGGAACTCGCGCTCAATGGCCACGCGCCGGCAGCGCTGGTCTTCCGCGAGGCGGAGGACATTCTGACGCTTGGCGCGCTGATTGCCGCGCGCATGTTCGACAGGCCGCTCTCCGTTGTGCGGCTGGGGCCGGCGGACTACGACGCCCTTGCGGACGCACCATTTGCGCGGATTGATGCAGATCGCATTGAGGCCGGCGCGCTGTCGGTGCCGTTGAAACCTCTCGACAGCGCCGATCTTGTGTTGGGCGACGACGACCGGGAGATGCTCTCCGGCGGGCAGGGCGCTGCAGCACAGCTGGCCATGGAGATGATCTGCACCATGGCGGCGAGCCAGGGCGCGGAAGGGCTGGTGGATGTCACGCGCGGCCATATCGATGGCTGCATCTATGCCAGCCCCGCAAATCTGCGATTTGCCGAGGCGATGGTGAAGCTTGGCGCGCGGTTGCGCATTCCCACCACGATGAACGCGATTTCCGTCGATTTCGCAAACTGGCGCGCGCAGGGCGTTTCGCCCGATTTCGGACAGCCGGCGGCGCGTCTGGCGCAGGCCTATGTCGACATGGGCGCACGCCCCAGCTTCACCTGTGCGCCCTATCTTCTGCCGGAAGCGCCGGGAAAGGGCGAGGCCATCGCATGGGCCGAATCCAACGCGGTGATCTACGCCAACAGTGTTCTGGGCGCACGCACGGTCAAACACCCCGATTTTCTCGATCTGTGCATTGCGCTGACCGGTCGCGCCCCGCTTTCCGGCGTTTATCTCGACGATAACCGCGCCCCGCGCCGCGTGATCCATGTGGATCTGCCCCATGGATATGACGATGCGCTCTGGCCCTTGCTTGGCTGGCTGGCCGGGCGGCTTTCGCCGGACCGCATTCCACTCCTCACGGGGCTGGAGAGCACCAACCCGTCCGAAGACGATTTGAAGGCGCTGTGCGCCGCGTTCGGCACGACCTCGGCCGCACCCATGCTGCATGTGGCTGGCGTCACGCCTGAGGCGGACGGACCTGTGGCGGCGGATGCCGACAGCGCGCGTATCGGCTCCGCCGATCTGGCCGGTGCGTGGCAGACCTTCAATGCCGGCGGCGAGCAGGTCGATCTGGTGGCCTTTGGCAGTCCGCATTTTTCGTTCGCCGAGTGCGCGGCGCTGGCGCAGCTTCTCGACGACCGTGTCTGCCACGCCGACACGGCGGCGATTGTCACGCTGGGGCGTGATGCGCTGGCGCAGGCCAGAGAGGCGGGTGTCATCGCCCGGCTTGAAGCCTCGGGCGTGCAGGTGGTGGCGGATCTGTGCTGGTGTTCGATCTCCGAGCCGGTTTTCCCGCCGAAGACCCGCACGCTGATGACCAATTCCGGCAAATACGCCCATTACGCGCCTGGCCTTTCCGGGCGCAGCGTCCGGTTCGGCTCTCTGCGCGACTGCGCAGAAGCTGCGGTGAGTGGTCGGGCGCGCACGGCGCTTCCCGACTGGCTCGCCTGACACTTTATGCAAAGGAGACGATGAGATGCGCAGCAGCAAGACGGTTCACGTCATTTCCGCCCATGCCGAGGGCGAGGTGGGTGACGTGATCGTGGGCGGCGTCACGCCACCGCCGGGCGACACGCTGTGGGAACAGAGCCGGTGGATCGCGCGGGACGAGACGCTGCGCAATTTCGTTCTGAACGAGCCGCGGGGAGGCGTCTTTCGCCATGTGAACCTGCTTGTGCCGCCGAAAGACCCGCGCGCCGACGCTGCCTTCATCATCATGGAGCCGGAAGACACGCCGCCCATGTCCGGCTCGAACTCAATCTGCGTCTCCACGGTGCTGCTCGATGGCGGCATTCTGCCGATGACCGAGCCGGTCACCGAGCTGGTGCTTGAAGCGCCGGGTGGTCTGGTGCGGGTGCGGGCCGAGTGCGCCAATGGCAAGGCGCAGCGCATTTTCGTGCAGAACCTGCCGAGCTTTGCCGCACGGCTTGATGCGCCGCTGGAAGTGGAAGGCCTTGGCACGCTCAGCGTGGACACGGCCTATGGCGGCGACAGTTTCGTTTTCGTGGATGCGCAGGCGCTTGGCTTCTCGCTGGAACCGGATGAGGCGCATGATTTGGCGCGGCTTGGTGTGAAGATCACCGCCGCCGCCAATGAGGCGCTGGGGTTCCATCATCCGGAAAACCCGGACTGGCGGCATATCTCGTTCTGCCTTTTCGCCGGCCCTGTCGAGCGCGATGCGGACGGTCTGCGCGCAGGCGCTGCGGTGGCGATCCGTCCCGGCAAGATCGACCGCTCGCCCACCGGCACTGCGCTCAGCGCCCGCATGGCGGTTCTGGCGGCGCGTGGGCAGATGGGGCCACAGGACCGGCTGACGGCGGTTTCGCTGATCGGCTCGACCTTTACCGGCCGCATTCTCGGCGAGACCCGCGTGGGCGACGTGCCAGCCATCCTGCCGGAAATTTCCGGGCGTGGCTGGGTCACGGGCATTCACCAGCACATGCTGGACCCCGACGATCCCTGGCCCGGCGGCTACCGCCTCTCCGACACCTGGGGCGCACGATAGGCCAGCCCTCAGACGCCCGCGACATCGTTGCGGGCGTTTCTATATGCGCGCAGAGTGTCCGCTATGGCGCTTTCCGCCCGGATGCGGGCAGGAGAATCTGGACGTCGCGCAGGACAAGATGACGCGCGCAGAACGGCACAAACGACGGGAAACCGTTCTATCCAACTGATGGGATTTTTTGGCCTGAAGGAGAATGGTAGCGGAGGAGGGATTCGAACCTCCAATCCTTCTAAGTCGTTGATTTTCGCAATCAAATATCTGACATTCGCGTTCAGTCATCTTGTACGCTCGTACCGGGACCCGAAAAAACTGTCAAGTGATCGACCGCAAGGCGCTAGCGGCAAGCAGCCGCCGGTAACGTCTATGAAAGGCACATTCGCGGCTCCCGTTTCAACGTCCCTCCGGCAAGCCGCATGAAACTTGGGCCAGTTATGTGGGGTAGGCCTCCGATCGTGTTGTGAACGCATAGCGGCACACACAGTGAGATCGTTCTGTATCCGTCCAGAACTCGCCGGTTCATAGTCAATTTGCATCATGAGTCCTGTGCGTGGCTCCGCTAGACCGGTTTCTGGCCCTGTCGCTACGGTCCGTTTCGCTGGATCTGCGCGGGCTTTCAGGGTGGGAATTCGGTTGAAAGCCGTTCAGGTGAAGAGGACAGTGATTTGACGACGAACAATGTCGCCAGAAAAATCGGGCAATTCGCGATTGAAAATGAGGAGCGACGCAGCCGATGCCAGGGGCCGGCTCTGCTTTCGATCAATATCGCCGCGTTGTGTCTTGTATCGATTGGCGTGACACCGGCGTTGGCGCAACAGACAAGTTGGACAGCGGGGTCCGGCGTCAATCAGATCAACTGGTACGACAATGCAAACTGGGATTCCGGAAGACCGGGAACTGGCTTGAATGCGTTCATCAAAATGCCGGCGGGCTCCAATATGCCGATTATCAACGGGGGCACAGCTCTCGCTGGCGATATCTATGTCGGTTCCGATGCATCAGCTTCGATTGGGGATGGAAGGCTGATCATGCAGAACGGTAGCATCCTCAATTCTGACGAGGGATACATCGATCACAACGCCAGTGCGGGAAACAATAACGGTGTGTTCGTCTCCGGCGCGCAGTGGAACAATTTGCAGCTGGTGGTTGGTAATTTGAACCACGGCCTTTTGCAGATCACGAATGGCGGTAAGGTCACCAGCGACATCGTTAGCGGAGCCGGGCTGTCGACTGGCGGAAAAGGTGAAGTCATCATCACCGGACCGGGATCACAATGGTCGATCACGAATGGCGACCTAAAACTCGGAGGCTCTGGCGAAGGGATCATGAAGATCGCCAATGGCGGCAAAATGGGGGTCAAATCGGGGGCGGGTACCTTGCTTCTCGCGGAGTATACTGGTTCGTTCGGCGGCTTGGCCATCGGGGGGTATGCAAATGACCCTGCCGAGGCAGCAGGCACACTGTCCGCCAGCAAAATCGAGTTCGGAGACGGCACGGGCAACCTGCTGTTCAACCACACCGACACGGGCTACGTTTTTTCGCCCGATATCTCCGGGGTTGGAACCATCACCCATATCGCCGGGGAAACCGTTCTTACTGGCGATGGGGGCGGGTTTAGTGGGCAGGCGCATGTGATCGGCGGCCAGTTCTATGTCAACGGAGCACTTGGTAACGGGTTTGGTGGTGACGTAACCGTCTACAGCAATGGCACTCTGGGCGGCACCGGCAATGTCGTCTCTGCGACCATTCGGTCCGGTGGCACACTGGCGCCGGGCAATTCCATCGGCACGCTCAACATGTTCTCGGCGACCTTCGAAGGCGGTTCGTTCTATGAGGTCGAACTCAAAAATGGCGGCTTTTCTGCTGGAACACACAACGACCTGCTGGACAGCACAAATGTCACGATCCACGGCGGCACGGTGCACGTAACACCTGAGAACGGAACCGATGACGGTTCGACCTATACGCCGGGCACTTACACCATCGTCACATCTGCGAATCCGTTGGTGGGAACTGGCTTCGACAATGTGACGGACGGTTTCGCCTTCCTCGACTTTACGGACACCTACGACGCCAACAATGTCTACCTGACTTCGACGCTATCCGTGACGCCTGTGACGGGCTTTTGCGTGTCAGGCATGTCCGCCAATCAATGCGCGACGGGTGATGGCACCTTTTCGCTGGGCGCGGGAAACAGTGTGTATGATGCGGTTCTGCCGTTATCCAACGCGGAAGCACCCATCGCTCTCGACCGGCTTTCAGGCGAGGTCCACGCTTCGGCGAATACCACACTTCTTGATGACAGCCGATTTCCCCGCGAAGCGGCGATGGGTCGGATGCGCATGGCACTGGGTGGCGTTGCTATCGAAAATGATGCCCAAGACAGAGACTCTCTGACCCCAGGGGTGTGGGGGCAGGCTGTTGGTTCGTGGAGCCAATGGAATGGCGACGGAAATGCCGCCGGTCTCGACCGCTCCATAGGCGGTATCCTGATGGGTGGTGATGCGTCGGTTTGGGAAGATCTGCGCTTTGGCGTGTTAGGAGGCTATTCTCGCTCGAGCTTCAGTGTCGATGATCGCAGGTCCTCCGGCACGGTCGATACATACACACTTGGTGCCTACGGGGGTGGGGAGTGGGACAGTTTCACCCTGATGGGCGGTGTGGCCCATAGCTGGCATAGCCTCGATACATCACGGACGGTGACGTTCTCGGGTTTCTCAGACAGTCTTTCTTCTTCCTACAGCGCCCGAACCCTGCAGGCCTGGGGGGAGGCGGCTTACAGTCTCGAAATGGGCTCCGCCCGATTGGAGCCTTTTGCAAATCTGGCGTATGTGAACCTCTCCACCGACGAATTCACCGAGACTGGTGGGGCAGCGGCTTTGACCGCGGCGTCTGGCACTGTCGATGCGACCTTCACGACGCTCGGCCTGCGCGCTGAAGCCGATATGATGCTTGGGGATATGGATGCCACGTTGCGTGGCATGGTCGGTTGGCGTCACGCATTCGGTGATGCGCCGACCTCGCAAATGCGGTTCGCTTCGGGCGGCAATGCTTTCACCATTGCTGGTCTGCCTTTGGTGCAGGATACTCTGGTGCTCGACGCCGGGGTGGATGTGAGCGTTACCGAGAGGGCCACTCTTGGTCTTTCCTACGGCGGGCTGTTCGGGTCGGGCCTGCGGGATCAGTCGGCCAAGGCCACCCTGAGCGTCCAGTTCTGATCGTAGGGCCAGAGCCAAGTCCTTCTCCCAAGAAACCTGGTGGAATCGAACGGCAGCGCCTTTCTGGTTGGTGGAAGGCGCGCTGTACGGGGAGGAGTAGAGGTCGGTTGCGAAAAGGCCGTTTGCCGTAGTTGTCTTTAACCCCCACAGGCGCGTGGCTGCTGAGGAAGGCCGGTGCCAGGCGCGCCTGCTCAGCGGGTGCTTTTCCGCACTGTTTACATGTGAGGAACACTTGCCTCATGATGCGCTTGCACCACGAGACGCACTTGATCATTCGCCCTGGGGGAGAGGGATTTGAAAGACCGGCTCGAGACGCTGACCATGCTGGCCTATGGGGCTGCACTGGACGACAGGAAGTGGGGTGCATTTCTTCAGGCGTGCTCGGACCTGGTTGGTGGTGGTGTGCGAACCTGCCTGTTTGGCTACGACATGGAAGCGCGAATAGAGTTGGGTGCGCGCCAGTTCGGATATGATCCTGCATTCGAGCAGTCCTACGTGGATTACTATTCCGAGAAAGATTTTTTTGCTGCACGACTGATGAAGCATGGGGCGGGCGAGCTTGTCGCATATGAGGATGTCTGGAGCGAGGCTGGCTTGCGCGGCACAGAGTTCTATCACGACTGGGTGCGACCGCAGGAGGATATCACCGGTGGGTGTTCCGTCTTGCTGTTCAAGCAGGACAAGCGCCTGTTCGCTTTCAGTGGCAGCATACGTTCGCAGGATTCCGAGTGGCTGGAGACGCCGTGGCAGCAGATCGTCAGGCATCTGACACCTCATCTGCGGCAGGCGTTTGAGGTGGCGCGGGTTCTGGCGAGCGCGGACCTGGAAAAACGGGCGCTGGTCAATGTGCAGGACCCAGCAGGAGCAGGCTGTATCGTGCTGACGCGTGATCGCCGGATTGTGTTCGCCAATGCAAATGCTGAAGCGATGCTCTCCTCGGGAGAGGTCATCCGCAGCGATTTTCGTCAACGGCTGGTGTTTCGCGACGCTGGATGTGAGGGGAACTTCGCGCATGCCCTTTCTGGAGGAGCGACCATGGAGCCGCAGACCTTGCGTATCCATGATGCTGCAGGTGGGGCGGATATTGTTTGTCGGATTGCTCCCATCGGGCCGGGTGATATCGGCCACAGGCCGTCCGGCATACTGTTCGGTCGGGAAGAACCCCGATACCTGCTGACCATCGCGCGTGACCACCTCGTGTTCGACGCAGCAGCGCAAATGCGTGGCAGGTTTGGTTTAACGCCGCATGAGACGCAGGTGGTTCTTCATGTCGCTTCTGGCCTTTCAGCAAGGGAAATCGCTGAGGTCCGTGGCACGAGCGTCTACACGGTGCGAAACCAGATCCACAGTGCAATGAGCAAGATGGACGTGCGTCGACAGCCCGAAATCGTCCGCATCATCGAAGCAATGCGCAATCCGCTTTTTCAGTGAGCGATGGCGGTGGCATTCATGGAGCCACGGCTTCATGTCGGCGCATCACCAATGCTCTCAGACTGTACTGAAGCCTGAACCAGTCCTCTGACGAAAGCACCAGTTCTGGCTATTGGCAGATGACCAGCTTTCTATTGGTCGGGGTGTCTTGGGCGGCGAGGTGCCGCCGCCCAAGGCGTGGACAATACCTGAGCGGGCGGGCACCCGCTCCATTCAATCAGAACTTCACGGCCGTGTGGAACGTAAAGGTGCGACCTGGGGCATACACCGGATCGATGCCACCACGGTTCGAACTGGCGGCGAAGCCTGTGCGCTCATAGTAGGTTTCGTTGAACAGGTTCTCGACACCGACACGAATGGACATGTTTTCATAGGATGGCGGGGTCCATTCGGCATAGGTGTTGACCACTGTATAGGCAGGCTGGTCGTAGAAACCGGCGGCGGTGGCCGCATCGTCCGAAATCTTGCCAGCCCAGGCCAGTGATGCGCCGAGCTTCAGATTGTAATCCGGCATTTCGTGATCGATGTAGAGCGTTGCCATGTCGCCGAGCGGCATGAAGGTTCCGCTGTTGGGGAGCACTGACGCGCCGGACGCAGTAACTTTCGCTTTGGTAAAGGTCGCGCCGATCCGTGTGTTTTCCCAGCGATAGCCGGCGTTCAGTGTCACGCCGCGCGAGCGGAACTCGTTTGGATTGTTGTGCAGGGTTGCACCCGAACCCCAGCCATATTCAGGCAGGCCGTCGATACGGGTGTCGAACAGGGTCACGCCGGCATTCCAGTTCTCGCCACCGAAGTTCGCGCCGACCTTCAGGTTCTGCGCCGTTCCGGGGCTGAAGCCGGGATCGGTGGAGAAGCTGTCGTCACGGGCGTGGACATATCCGTAATCACCGATGACATAGCCGAGCCAGGTGCGGGACGCGCCTGCAAACACCTCGAAATGGTCGTTGAACTTGTAGGACAGGGTTGCGTTCACGCTGGCGCCGCTGTCGGAGAACCTGTTGTCATCCCAGTCGGTGAAGCGGTGTCCGTCATAGCGCGCGCCGGTCGACAGGTTGAAGCCGTTGTCGAACTCGAAGCGGCCCTGCGCGAAGACGCCAAGCTGCAGCGTTGAAAACTCGCGATAGCGGCGATTGTTATTGCCGTAATTGTCGGTGAAGTAACCGTGCCGTCCGAAGTCTACGCCGGCGGTGATGTTGCCATTGTCGAGCGTGAAACGGTTCTGAAACTTGCCGCCGAACAGATCCTCGTCGAGCGCCATGTTGCCGTTGGTGCGGTTTTGATAGTTTGGCCGCCAGTAGTCGTTTTCGCTGTAATAGACCATCACTTCCGGGTCCCACATGTCGGTGGGGGCGGTGGTCGTGTATTTCAGGTTCACGGCGTCCCGTGCCACTTCGAGCGGATGAACCGTGTCTCCGGCGAGACCCATGTTCATCTTGATCAGGCGGTCGGCCTTGTCGCGGCTGCGCTCATAACCGAATTCGAGGCGGTGACCTTCGGCTTCGTAACCCAGCTTGGCGAGCACATTACGGGCAGCAGGTTCGGTGCCCAGAATTTCCACGCCATCGCCGTTCTCGTAGTTCTTCCCGGTCGCGCCATGGGTCATCACGAACCAGTCGAATCCTTCGTAGCGGCCATAACCGGCGGCGCTGCCGGAAAGACCGCGCCCGTTGGTGCCGTAGGAAAGGCCAAGGCGCGCGCCGAGATTTCTGCCGTCCTCCAGCAGGTCGAGCGCGCCAACGGTTTCGTAGCGGATGGCGCCGGCTGCCGCGCCGAATCCTGAATCCGCGGCTGCAGCGCCGGCCTCAACCTCAACCTGTTTGAGGAAGACGGGGTCGACGACATTGGAGCCCGTGTGATGCCAGCTCGTTGCAGTCTGCGGGACACCGTCCACGGTGACGGCGAGGTTTGACTGCTCCATGCCGAGAACGTGAATGCGCCTGGAGGGACCGCCGCCGCCTGAGACGCTGACCGAGGATTCGCGCGAGAACAGTTCCGAGACGTTAGACGGTTGCAGGATTTCGAGATCTTCCTGGGTGATGACGGTTCCACCCGTCGCCTCGATGTTCTCCTCGCCCTGGCTGATGACCGTGATCGTGTCGAGAAGGGTCGTGCCCTGGCCTGCGTCCTGCGCCTGTAGCGCGGATGCGAGAGCGAGCAGGGAGACACCGGTGAGCGGCAGTACCCGCGGTAACGTCATTTGCTTTCCTCGTTAAGTGCCGGCCGTGAAGCGCGTAGCCCCCGCTCTGCGGCCGCAGGTCAGATATGGACGGGGCGGGCAGAATTCGTTGTCCGAGCGCGCATATGTCGTGCATTCGGCATCTTCGAACTTCATGTAACCGGCCCCTGAACACTGTCTCCGGCAGAGTCCGCACCGCTTGTTGACCGCAGGCAGTCACCGGGCGTGGACTTGCTTCTCACCGGGATGCAGCATAATCTTGAGAAGATTTGTCATGTATAGATTTGGCCAGGCTACGAAGTCGAGCCGGAAGCGTTTCGCGGCAACCGCAATGTCTTAGGCGCAAACGGCGCGATGCATTGGCTGGAAGCAGATTGCGGCATCAGGGGCATCGAATGCAATACACCTCACATGAGCTCTTTGTCGGTGCAATCGAGGGAGTGCCGAACTGCACAACCGAGACGCAAGAGCTGGAAATCTGGCCGAAATTCATGCTCATGGTGTTGTTGCAGGGCGCGCAGCACTTTGCGATCGACGGTACTCATTTCCACATCGGTGCCGGTTCGGGGGAGACGGAGCCGCCGGTCGTCTTCATGTTGAACGTGGCCAGGGACAGCAGGCTCCGCTTCTTCAATGAAAGCGAGATGCCGCTGAACAAGGTGATGATCTCGGCTCCTCTGCCGTGGTTGAAGCGGTTGTTTGACACGCGGGACGTCGAGCAGAGATCCGTTCTTCAGGACTTCTTCAGCGCGCATCTCGCGCATTTTTCTTTCGAACCTGGCAAGCACATCCTTCAACTGGCGAAGAAGATCATGAGCCCGCCACCGGCGCTGAAGGGCGAGTTGCGTTCGCTCTATCTCCGGGCGCAGGCGCACGACATGATGTGGCAGACGCTTTTGGCGATGCTTGCGGAAAGGAAGGAAAAGGCACTGCCCGCGCCGGCGCTGATGAGCCTGCGCCAGTGCGAGCGCGTGCGCGAATTCATCGTTGCCAATCTGGACAAGGATCTCACGACCGACCTGATTGCGCGGGAAGTGGGGTCCAGCGCCTCCACCCTGCAGCGGCATTTCAAGGCGCAGTTCGGGATAACGGTCTTCGATTTCATCAGGCAGGAAAGGCTGGACGCAGCGCGTGTGGCGCTGACAAGTGGCGGCATCCCTATATCCCATGCCGCTCACATGGCCGGCTACAACAGCATTTCGAGTTTCACAACCGCGTTCCGAAGGGCCTATGGGGTGACCCCCGGCCAGGTTCGCGTGTGAACGCGTTATGCGACATCTCGAATGCGGGTTGCTACCGAACTCGGCTTGCGAAAATCCGTGACATAAAAGGAGCCGGCGCAGAAGGCCGTTGAGGACATCGGTTTGCAGCGTGTTGCAAGGCCAAGTGCGCGGCGAAGTCAGCGCATCGGACCGAAAACGCTTTCTGCGTTTCGGTCCGATGCTTTTCAAGAGTTCAGATCGTCCATCGCGCGTCCGAATGGATGCTCGGCGATTTATGCCTGCGTATCAGCCAGAACGCGAACGTTGTAGATCTCGTCAGCCGGCAGGGGCAGGAGGCGTTGCGCCATTTCTGATTTCAGCGCTTCATGGCGCGTGATCTCTTCGGGCGACTTGTCTTTCTTCGCGCCCAGCACCACGAATTCTTCACGAACATGGCCTGCTTTGATCGTGGCTTCGGCAGTGCGTCCCCGATAGCTGAACCGGAACAGATACGGCCCCGGCAGGTCTGAAATGACGTCCTTGCCGCCGATGGAACGGTCGACCGTCAGACGATCATCGGTCAGCGCGCGTGTCACGGCTTCCAGCGCATCCCGACCACCTGGGCCAGAAAAGGCTGTGAGGATGGAAATCTCTCTCCGTTCGACAGGTCCATCCGACAGGAGCGGAAAGGCAGCCTGCATGGCTTTCAGGCCATGCACCACCCCACCGGGGAATCCGCCGCCATGAAAGGTCAAAAGCTGGTCGAAAGTGAAGGTAAGTTCGGTTCCGTTCTCAAGAACGGTAATCTTGTCATGCATTCAGATAGTCTTTCAGGTTGGGAATAAAGCGATCAAGAAAGCGCGTGGTGGCAGGCATGAAGTGTGAGCCATGGTGGAAAAACGGGTCCAGCGACGAAACAATCATCCGGCCGGGTGTGGTAACCGTATCCTCGTAGAGGATCGCGCGATCCTCACGGTCGGTCGCCAGCACATGCGCGCCTTCAGGCGGTCTGAACCAGCCATGCAGGTGCCAGGTCAGATCCTTCCTGCCCATGCTGGCCAGCAGGGCGTGGTCCGGGGCAGTGATGGACACGCCGAGATCTGCTCCCGTCTCAAGCCACCACCACCAATTGGTTGGCACCGACGTGAATTCAATGCCGGGCATCCAGAGTTCGGAGCGGCTTTCGCCAAGTGCAACAACCGTTCCGCCTGCCTCAAGGTGTCGTAGCACCACATCGCGCTGTTCGATCATCCTGTGCGCCGGCGTACGACATGGCACCCACAGGGCATCACTCGGCCGCAGCTCATCTGCCAGCGTCTCCGGGGCGCAGACAACGTCAAATGTGTCTGCATAGCGTGGGCTCTCAAGGCTGTGGATGTGGTAATAGGTCCCCGATGACGGCGCAATGAGGCGACGCTTCCTGCTCTGCGACGACTTCATCCCGTTATAGGACTCAGGCGGCGCAAGTTTCGTCTCCGCCTGCCATGCTTTGGCAGCAGAAACCGGTGTTGAAAGGCACGCACCGCCGCCTGCCCAGTCGATTATGCGCCGGGCAAGCTGCGGAGAGAGCCCCCATTCGCGCCCCATCGAGCCCAGGTCATTGCCGGAATGGGAAAAGACGCGGCCACCTTCCGGCCGGCTCCAGACCCAGTCGACCGGCACATGCGTGGAGCCAAGCCCGTTGATGACCACCGCGCCCGGCGGTGGCGGGTTGCAGCCTCGGCCATAAAAACCGGCAACGCCCTTGTTGGTTTCCAGTTTTTCCAGATCGATGCCATCGAACAGCGGGTGCCGGTTGACCGAGATCAGATCGAAGTCGGCACGCTTTGGTTGGCAAATCGGTCGATACCGGGAAAGGCCGTCGATCAGCGGTCGCACCATATGACCATTGAAAAACCAGCGGCCACCGGCATCAAGGAATGCCGTGAGGGCATACCTCATCGTCATCATGGCATTCTGGTCGAGCTGGTTGCCGGTGATCAGCCCCTTGTGCGCCAGGAGTGCGCCGGGCGTAAGCTCATTCTGACGAACAATTGAGACTTCACCCCGGGTAGCTGCATCAAGAACCGCCTGTGCCGGTTCCTCGTAGGTGGAGTGCAGGTAGAGAACACTCATGCGGCGGCCTCGATGCCTGCGAATGTGGGAACGATGGCCTGGCGTTGCGCACCGGACGGGGCGTCGACGTCGACCCAGCACATGGGCACACCGTAGAGTTCAGAAAGCCGTGCGGGTTCGATCATCTCTCGGACAGGGCCGTGTACTTCCTGGCCGCCGGGCATCATCATAAGAACGTCGTCGGCCGCTGCCAGCGCATGATTGGGGTCGTGCGTGGTGAACAGGATCGCCCTGTCCCGCCGCTCACGCAGCCCATCGAGCAGTTCCAGCGTTCGGGCCTGATTGCCGAGGTCCAGCGCTGATGTTGGTTCGTCGAAGACCAGCGCCGGTGAGCCCGTCGCCAGTGCACGGGCGATGAGCACCATCTGGCGCTGCCCGCCCGACATTCGATCATAACGCAGATCCGCCAGATGGTTCGCGCCGATTTCGGACAAGGCTTCAAGCGCAGCCGCACGGTCCTGCGCCTGGGGCTGGCCGAACAGGCCCAGGCGATCAGCGCGGCCCATTATAACCACTTCGGCACCCGTCATCCTCGCCTGCGATGCGCCGTGCTGCGGCACATAGCCGGTCACCCGTGGCGCATTCCTCGTGCCCCCCGAGAGAGGCTGAAACCCCAGAAGTGCGCGCAAAAGCGTGGTCTTTCCCCGTCCATTGGGGCCAAGCACCGCCATGGAGCGCCCCACGGGCACTTCGAAGCTGATGTGTGTGAAAAGAGCCCGGTCGCCAAATGAGACCGTAGCATTCTGCAAACCGATCATGCCCGGTTCACCTCCTTGAAATGACGCCGCAGCAGGAATGCAAATACGGGCGCTCCGATGAGGGCCGTAAGGACGCCAAGCGGAATTTCAGCCGCTGTCAGCGTGCGTGCGAGCGTATCGATAAAGGTCAGATAGGCCGCCCCGAGAAGGGCAGAGGCAGGGATCATGACCCGGTGATCCTCACCGACCATAATGCGGGCTGCATGCGGGACCACCAGGCCGATCCAGCCGATTATGCCGGCAACAGCAACGGATGTGCCCGTCATCAGCGCTATCGCGATGAAGACATACCAGCGCTCGCGGTCTGGATTGACGCCAAGAGCGCGCGCTTCCTGTTCCTCCAGCGCAAGAAGGTTCAGCCGGTAACGCATAAGCCAGATGAGAAGCAGCCCAAGCATCATGCCGGGAACGGCAAGCCACAGGCGCGGCCATGTCGCGGTCGAGAAAGAGCCCATCAACCAGTAGACGATCGCCGGCAATGATGTGTTGGGATCGGCGACGAACTGGACGATGGACACGAGCGCAGCGAAAAGCGAGCCAACGATCATGCCCGATAGAATGACGGTGATGATTTCCGTACGGCCATTGATGCGGGCGAGCAGTCCAACCAGAACAAGCGCCACCAGACCCAGAGCGAAGGACATGCCGAGCAGGATGACGCCGGCATAGCCAAAGAGGATGGCCAGTGCGCCGCCGAAGGCCGCACCCTGGCTGATCCCGAGCACCTGCTGCGATACAAGCGGATTGCGAAAGACACCCTGCAGCGCTGCGCCGCCAACCGCCAGTGCTGCCCCCGAAAGAGCCGCCAGAAGCACGCGTGGCAGGCGCACGAGCAGCACGATGCGCTCATCCATCTGCTCGATGGACGCGGTTGGATTGGTCGCCGCAGCAAACAGGATTTGCGCGATGCGCGGTGTGTCGACGGAGAAACGGCCAGCGCCGATTGCAAACAGGAGCGATGCGATGAGCACGGCGATCATCACGCCAAACACGCCTGCCTGAAGGCCGGCGACATTGCGTCGTCCGGCCTCCCGGGTAATGAGGCTCATTGTTACTGCGCCCTGAACTGGGCGTAGTTCGCCGTCTCACCCTGTGTGTTCAGCCGAAGGATATCGTCGATGTCCTGTTCGGTCAGATCATAGCCGTACAGTTTCTGATACGCATCCTTCATCTCCGCGCGCAGATCGTACTGGAACACCTGCGGGTGGAGCAGGTTGGCAAGCCACATCCAGGTGAGCGGGCTTTCCTGGTTCGGCGGGTCCCAGCGGTAGCCGCCAAGCGGCATCTTGTAGACGCGTCCGTCCTGCGCTGCATTGGTCAACGACAGGATGGGATCGTCGTGGATGCGCTCCAGATCGAGATCGGCTTCGAAGCTGTTCAGCAGGATCACGTCGGGATTCCATTCGGCAATCTGTTCCGGGCTGATGGTCACGCCATTGCCTGCGAGGTCGGCCGATGCAGAGAGCCCACCTGCCAGTTCGATATAGAACGTGTTGTAATTGCCCTTGGCGCCTGAGGCTTTCATGCTCTCGAGCGCACGCAGAAGATAAAGCACTCTGGGCTTGTCAGTTTCGGTGATTGCTTCGGCCCTGTCGGCCATCTCGGTCGCCACTTCTTCGCGCCAGCGGGTGTTGGCCTCGGCGCGTTCGGGCTTGCCCATCGCTGTTGCGACCATAGACTGATACTGGCGGGCCTTCTCTTCCGTTCCATAGGAGATCAGAAGCGCGTTCAGACCGGCATTGGTAATGGGGTCTACGTAGTCGGCCCCGCGACCGGCCCACTGAACCACCAGATTGGGGTTGGTCGCCGCGAGTTCCTCCACATTGGGAATGAAGTTCGGCGCCGTGATGTCGGAGGGAATGTTCTGAGCTTCAGGAAAGATCTTTCCAAGAATGCCCTGCATGATCGCGCTTTTTGCGGTCGGGTTCATACCGGCCAGCTTCGACGTACCGCCATCCATCGCGATGATTGTCGAGGCCATCGGGATGGGGATGGAGGCGATCCGTTCCGCAGGCTTGTCTAGCGTGATGGTGCGGTTTTCGTGATCGATGATGCTGATCGGTTCCGCGAGGACACTTCCAGATAAGCAAACGGATGCGAGCGCCACCACGCCACCGAGCGGAAATTTCAAGCAGGACATTGAGGACTCCAAAAACTGGATAAAAAGAGGAAGGTTTTTGGATGCATATAAATATGATTTAGAATGTCAAGTTATATTCTGCTTCTCTGGAATGGTTCGTTCGAGGATTTGAGTGAACGCGGGAACGATTGATGAGACTGCTCTGACTGGCCCGCAGGTCGGGATCGGGACGGACATGAAGCGCAGATGCGTTGCGGACGTTTCATGCGGCCCGCGAACTGCAGGCGTGAGCTTTTCCCCTGAAAAGTCCGCGAGTTGAAGCTAGCGCGTTCTCAAATTGACAAGTATGACCGAATGACCCGCGCAGAGAACATCACGTCACCGAGGTTTTCTCGCTGACGTGATGTCCCTTGCGGCGTCAACAAGAGTATCAGGCGTCCCGGGGCGCGCCGAGGCGGGCGCGGTGCGGTGCGAAGAGGCAGGTCAGACCCAGGATGATGCCTGATACCGTGGCGATCATGCCAGCGGCACTGACTGCATGCTCACTGCCAAGCCACAACGGTCCGTAACCGGCCAGGACATAGCCGATTGTTGCTGAAAGGGTCGCGAAGACGACGCTCCACAAAACCTGGATTTCCAACCGGTTGGTCATCAGCCGGGCCGCACCGGGCGGGCAGATGAACATCGCGATGACGATGATCGACCCGACGGCGTCGAACGCCGCAACGGCAGCGACTGCGGCCGTCACCACAAGCCCGAAACTGAAGGCTGTGGTTGGAACGCCGATCGTGCCGGCGAAGCCCTCATCGAAGGTAGAGAGCTTCAGGGGACGCCAGAACAGAACCGTTAGCAGAGTGATGACGAGTGTCACGACCGCCATGCGCGGCAATTCCGGAGGCAGATCGGCCAGCGCCGCAGCATCCGTAAGCGACTGCCAGCCATCGGCGGAAAGCCAGATCAGGCTTTCCAGATTGCCATAAAGCGCGTGCTGAACGTCGAGATGAACGGTGCTCGTGTCGCTCTGTTCGAGCAGGAGAACACCGCCAGCAAACAGCGAGGTGAATGCAACCCCCATTGCTGCGCCAGGTTCGATGCGCCCCAGCCGCTTGATGAGCTCAATGAGAATGACGGCGGCTACCGCAGCGCCGGCGGCACCGAGCATCATCGGCCATGTGGTGATGGAACCGGTTATAAGGAAGGCGACGACGATGCCGGGAAGAACGACATGGCTGATGGCGTCGCCGATGAGAGCCTGCCGGCGAAGGATGAGAAAATTGCCTGGCAGTGCGCAGGCAATTGCTGCGAAGATGCCGATCAGAAGCGGTGTCAGGCTCAACTGAACAAATTCGGAACCCATGAGTAGGAAGTCCTTTGAATGCAGACGTTTCAGGCGGTTGCCGGAACGGGTGGGCCGAGATGCCGGTCGATCTCCGAGATTTCGTCTCGGGTGAGGATGGCTTCGATGGGGGTGAGGCCGTCATAGCGACCGGAAATGACATCGTCCTGGTGGATCTGGCGTGCAACTTCCCAGCGCTTCTCGTCGCGCAGCGTTTTCGATGCGAGCGCCTTTCCCTTGGCCGTCGCCACACTGTCGGCCCGTATGAGACCTGCGCGGCGCAGAACCCGAATGGTGAGTGGGTCGAAGATCTGCTCCTGATGCGCGAGAGCGAGCAGCCCCTGACGCATGTGCACCCTGCGCTGAAAACGCAGATGACGGAAAACGGCTGCCAGAACACCGCGATTGGGTGCGAGCAGAAGTGACAGTGCGAAGAGCGCAAAGCACACAATGACGATGATTGGCCCGGTTGGCATTTTGGGAGCGGAGGCCGAAAGCGCCGTGCCGATGTAACCGGAGAGGCCACCCACAGCGCCTGCAATCCATATCACGTGATCTGTTCGGTCGGTCCAGAAGCGGGCGGTGACGGGTGGGATGATGAGCATTGCCACGACAAGGATCAGGCCGACGAGCTTCAGGCCGATCACCGTGACAGCCATCACAAGACCCATCATCGCCAGATCAATCCTGCGAACATTGACGCCAGAGGCGGCTGCAAACTCCGGATCGAACGCAACCAGCGTCATGGGGCGGCGCAGCATGATCACCGCAAGAATGGACAGTGCGCCACCGATGGCGATGACCACCGCATCCTGGAACAGCATGCCGGCGGTGGAGCCGAGCAGAAACCCTTCCAGACCTGCCTGCTTGCCACGCGACATGGTCTGGATGATCGTCAGAAGAACGATGCCGAGACCGAAGAAGACCGACAGAACCGCACCGATTGCGGCGTCTTCGGCAAGGCGCGTGCGTCGGGAAATCCATTCGACGATAAGGAGGCCGATGCCGGCGCTGATGGCAGAGCCGAGAAGCAGGCCGATGAGACTCCGGCCGTCGCCGCCAAACGCGACCATCAGCATGAAGGCGATGCCGACGCCAGGCAGGGTGGCATGCGCGACGGCGTCACTGACCAGCGCGCGCTTGCGCAGGAAAAGAAAGGTCCCGCCGCTCCCGGCAGCGATCCCGAGCAGCGTCGCTCCGATGGCGACGAGTGCGGCGTTATAACCGGACTGCAATAGCAGGGCGTTGATGAAATTGCTCGACATGGGACTAGGCTGCCGAAAGATTCAGTTGATCGATATGCGCGGTTGCCAGGCGTCCACCATAGGTTTTCTGGAGGTTCTCGCCGGTGAAGGTTGTGGCGACCGGTCCTTCAGCCATCTTGCGGACATTGATCAGCAGAACATGATCGAAATAGTCCGCAACGGTCGCCAGATCATGGTGTACGCAGACGACGGTGCGCTTGTCGGCCTTGAGCGATTTCAAGACATCGATGATCGCTCTTTCGGTAGCCGCATCCACGCCGGCGAAGGGCTCGTCCAGAAGGTAGAGATCGGCGTTCTGGGCCAGGGCGCGGGCAAGAAAGACGCGCTGCTGCTGTCCGCCGGAGAGCTGGCCGATCTGCCGGTGTGCGAAATCCACCATGCCGACCCGTTCCAGGCAGGCCAGCGCGGTCTTGTGATGTTCCCGGCGGACGAGTTTGAGCAGACCCAGTTCGCGAAACAGCCCCATCATGACCACATCGATCACCCGGGTGGGGAAATCCCAGTCGACGGAAGCGCGCTGCGGTACATAGGCGACACGGTGCCGGGCTCTGGTGAAGGGCTCGCCAAACACCGTTACGCTGCCTGAAAGGCGCGGAACGATGCCAAGAACGGCTTTCAGAAGTGTGGACTTTCCTGCACCGTTCGGCCCGATGATCGCGGTCATGCTCTCGGCCGGAATCGAAGCGTCGACCGAGAATACTGCGGGCTTCTCGCCATAGGATACGGTGACGCCCTGCACGGCCAATGGGGTCTCCACTGAACCGTGGGGATTGGTTGTCTGGCCGCCTGGGGAGACCAGTTCCACCGCTGCTTCACTCATGTCTTGTTGCCTTTTAAACTGCGGGGCTGGCCCCGCTTATGGAATCCGGAAAATACGGAAGAGCGCCAGCGAGGGCGCTCTTCCGGGGGGCTGCGGTCAGCTGCCCACTGCAAGCCTGTCAGCCATTCCGCGCTCTGGGGCCTCGCCGCCGAGGGCGCGGGTGATGATCGTCGTGTTGTGGTCGATCATGCCGATGTAAGTGCCCTCATAGGTGCCATCCGGCCCCATCGCATCGGAAAACAGTTCGCCGCCGATGACGACGTCGTGACCCTTGGCGGCCGCGCCTTCGATGAGTGCGCGGATGTTGCGGTCGGATACGGATGATTCGACGAACACCGCGCCGATATCGCGATCAACGAGCAGATCGACCAGTTCGGCGATGCGGTTGAGACCGGCCTCACTCTCTGTCGAAATGCCCTGAATGCCCATCACTTCGAAACCGTAAGCGGAACCGAAATAGTTGAACGCGTCATGCGCGGTCAGGAGGACGCGGCTTTCTGCGGGGACGGAGGAGAGAACCTTGGTCGAATAGTTGGCGAGCTGCGCCACGTCATCCAGGTGCTTTGCGGCATTCGCCTTGAAGGCGTCAGCCTGTTCGGGATTGGTCTCGGCCAGCGCATCACGAACGGAGATGACGACCTTGGACCAGAGATTTGGGTTCATCCACACATGCGGGTCGAACTTGTCGTCATAATCGTCATGCGAGAGGAGCATGTTCCTGGGCAGGCCTTCGGCAACGGCGACCACATTTCGCTTCTCTGAAAGGTCATGCATGAAGTCCTGCATCTGCGCTTCCAGGAAGAGACCGTGCCAGAGCACCAGGTCTGCATTGGTCATGGCGGAGATGTCCGTGCGGGTCTGGCGATAGGCGTGCGGGTCCACACCCGGTCCCATCAGTGCCTTCACGTTCACCAGGTCGCCGCCCACCTGGCGGGCAGCGTCGGCGATCATGCCCGTGGTTGCGACCACGTCGATCTTTTCTTCAGCGCTTGCCGTTGTGGCGAGGTTCATGGCCCCCAGCGCGGTTGCGGCCAATGCGGCCAGTAAAGACCGCCTCATTTTGTTGAACATGCAACTCTCCTGTCGAGTTTGGTTTGCGATGGCGATGCACCGCACTGAAAATCTGCTCCCTAATTGCAAATCATTCGCAAATGCAATTGACGTCCGGGACGATCGCAGACACTATGCAAATGCGAATGAATTGCAACTGAAATATTCAGGAGAAGATTGTGGTGGCTGGTTCAGTCGGCATGGCATGGAAGGGGGAAGGCAATGCGGAAGCACCGGACGATGCCGCTGCCCGCGCACTTCTCAGGCAGGCGGGTCTTCGCGCGACACGGCAGCGGATGGCGCTTGTCGATCTCCTGTTTGGGTGCGGTGGCAGGCACGTGTCGGTCGAAGGGCTTCATCGGGAACTGTTGGGCGTGGGGGCGCCCGGCTCCATCAGCTGCGTTTACAACAGCCTGCGCCGCTTTAGCGAAGTGGGCCTCGTGAGGCGGGTGCCGGTCTATGGAGCGACGAGTTACTTCGACACGAAGCTCGACCATCACCACCACTTCTATGCGGAAGACGAGGATCATCTGATGGATGTTCCCATGAATGCTATCGCCCTTGATGACCTTCCGCCTCCGCCGCTTGGCTATGAGCTTGTCAGTGTGGATGTCGTCGTGCGGGTCCGACGCGAGCATTCGGCAAAACCGGTCCGGCCGTCATTTCGATCCGGGGAAGGGGCGTCCTGATGCTTCAGATCCCGGAAGAAACCCTGGAGAGGATGCGCGCGGCCCGTGAGCGGACGGGCAGTGCGCGTCACGAGGTCCAGGACATGCTGAAAGCGGGCGGGTTACGTCCCACGCGGCAGCGTATCGCGCTTGCCGCCCTGCTGTTTTCCACCGGCCGACATCGCCATGTTACCGCCGATGACCTGCATCGGGATGCGCGTGCCGACGGTACCGCTTTATCGCTCGCCACTGTTTACAACACGCTCAACCAGTTTGCCGATGCCGGGCTGATCCGCAAGATCGGCATGAATGGCGAGCGTATGCATTTCGACACGGATCCGGGCGATCACCACCATTTCTACGTGGAGGCTGAGGGCCGGGTGCTGGACGTGGAACCCGGCGCGGTCTGTTTCAGCGCGCTTCCGGCTGCTCCGGCTGGCTACGAGATCGCCGGGGTTGATGTCGTGATCCGTCTTCGCAGGTCAAAGCCTGAAAAAGCACGCGACGCCTGCAGCGGCGGGTGCGCCCGGCGCGCGGGTTCTGGCGGTGACATGCCCCGATGACCCAATTGCGAGCCGTTCTTTTCGGGCCGGACGGAGTTTCTCGCCGCAATCAGGTTCGAACTCTCAGCAATAGTCAAAGGAACACAACCCATGCACACCATCTGGGGCAGGCCGCCCGTCCTTGATTTTTCTTCAGTTCCGCTCGCTCCGGATGGGGTGTTTTCCCGTTCGCTCATTGCCTTGCTGTTCGGCAGATTGCGTGAGGGCGCATGACATGAAGCCACACATCAATGGTCCGGCTTCCGGGGCGGTGCCGCCAGCGTCTCTCGGGCCGACTTTCGACCTGCGCTGGCGCACCCTCACCGAAGAAGCCAATGCTCTTTACAGGGGAGGCGATACCGCATCTGCGCGCAAATGCTATGAGGCGGCGCTCTCAGAGGCTGAACGCTTGCTTGATGCGGTCGCGGCGGAGCACGATGCGCGGCCGGCGCCGATTATCTACAATGTTTCCTGCCACAATCTCGCCGAACTGGCGCGGGCTCTTGGTGAGAACGCTGAAGCGGAGGCCTATTGCCGGCGCGCCTATGAGCGCCTTCTCGCGGTGGCGCAGAACCCGGCCTCGCCGCTCGAACTGCGCATTTCATGCGTCCGGAATCTGCGTAACGCGCTGGCTGAATTGACGGTGCGCCTCAACGAACGCCATGCGCCGCCAAGGGAACTTGATCGCATCGTCGAGCCGGTTCGCAACGCCGCATTCAGCGTTTTTCGCATTGCCCGACATGCCGAACTTGCGCGGGACAACTGCCCGCACTGCCCGCTTTCGTGATCCCACGATCAGATCTCCGCACAAAGGATCGAACTTTTGTTTCAGCTTCCAGAACTTCCATACGCAATGGACGCGCTTGCGCCTTACATGTCCGCAGAGACCCTCGAATTCCATCACGGCAGGCACCACAAGGCCTATGTCGACAAGCTCAACGCGTTAACGGCAGACAGCCCCTATCGGGACATGAGCCTTGAAGAGGTCATTTTGACGAGCGCCAACAAGCCGGCCGAAAGCGGCCTGTTCAATCAGGCTGGCCAGCACTGGAACCACAGCCATTTCTGGCTTGGCATGAAGGCCGGTGGCGGCGGCGCGGTTCCGGGGAATCTCGAAAAGCACCTGATCGCCGATTTTGGGTCGGTTGACCGTTTCAAGGAAGAGTTCAAGGCGGCCTGCATTGCGCAGTTCGGAAGCGGATGGGCATGGCTCGTTTTTGATGGCGAGAAGCTCGCCATTGCCAAGACGGGCAATGCCGACACGCCGCTGACAGAAGGCAAGTCGGCATTGTTGACCTGCGATGTCTGGGAACACTCCTACTACATCGATTATCGCAATCTGCGTCCCAGATATGTCGATGCTTTTCTGGAAGGTCTCGTCAACTGGGAGATGGTGGCCGAGCGCTATGAGAGTGCCATCGGGGCTTAGGGTCAGGACCTGTTGATATGGCCTTCCCCTAAGTCCGGTGCGCCGCCGGCCTTGAGAGCCGGCGGCGTTTACAGGTGTCAGGCGCTTGCGTTTTCGGTGCGCATCGTGCGGGCGGCGGCAACCATGTTGACCAGGGCGGGACGCACTTCGTCCCATTTGCGGGTCTTCAGGCCGCAGTCCGGATTGACCCAGATCTGCTCCCCGGCAAGGCGCTGGCGCGCCAGCGAAAGCAGCGCCGTCATCTCACCAATTTCGGGGACGCGCGGCGAGTGGATGTCGTAGACGCCTGGTCCGATCTCATTGGGATATTTGAAGGTTTTGAAGGCATCGAGCAATTCCATCCTCGAGCGCGATGTCTCGATGGAGATCACATCCGCGTCCATGGCGGCGATGGCGTCGATGATGTCGTTGAACTCCGAATAGCACATATGGGTGTGAATCTGGGTTTCATCCGAAACCCCGCTGGCCGAAATGCGGAAGCTCTCCACTGCCCAGTCGAGATAGTGCTTCCAGTCCGCATGGCGTAGCGGCAGGCCTTCGCGCAGGGCCGCTTCGTCGATCTGGATAATGCGCGCACACGCTGCCTCAAGGTCACGGACCTCGTCGCGAATGGCAAGCGCGATCTGCCGGCAGGTCTCGCTACGCGGAATGTCGTCGCGCACGAAAGACCAGTTGAGAATGGTCACAGGGCCAGTCAGCATGCCCTTGACCGGCCTGTCCGTCAGCGACTGGGCATACTGCCACCACGAAACGGTCATCGGAGTGGGCCTGGATACGTCGCCGTAGATAACCGGCGGTCTGACATAGCGCGATCCATAGCTTTGCACCCAGGCGTGCTGGGTGAAGGCGAAGCCGGAAAGCTGCTCGCCGAAATACTGAACCATGTCGTTGCGCTCGAACTCGCCATGGACCAGCACATCGAGGCCGACGTCCTCCTGCCAGCGGATCGTCGCTTCGGTTTCCTTCTTCAGGAATGTGTCGTAGTCGACAAAGCTAAGCTCGCCGCGTGCATGTGCGGCTCTTGCCTTGCGAACCTCTGGCGTCTGCGGGAAGGAGCCGATCGTGGTGGTCGGAAAGGCGGGCAGGCCGAGCCGGGTAGCCTGTAGCTTCTGGCGCTCGACAAACGTGGCGCCGCGCGTCTTCATCTCGTCGTTGATCCGCGCCATGCGGCCCTGAACCAGAGGGTCGCTGACCTTGGGGGAGGCGTGCCGCGCGGCGACGGCATCGGCTGCTGCTTTCAGGGCACCGGCAACGTCTGCTCCGTTCCCGGACAGAACATCGGAGAGCACATGAAGCTCGTCCATTTTCTGCAGGGCGAATGCAAGCCAGGAGCGCAGGTCGGCGTCGAGCGTGGTTTCCAGTTCCAGATCGATGGGTACATGGAGCAGCGAGCAGGACGGAGCGAGCTGGACCATCGCTGCGCCGCGCGCCTTGACGACGGGCCCGAGCCTGTCTGCGAGGGAAGCCAGATCAGCGCGCCAGATGTTGCGGCCGTTGATCACGCCAAGCGACAGAACCAGATCCGGCCGCGCAGCGGCGAGCACCGCGTCGAGTTGCTCCGGCGCGCGAACGAGGTCCAGGTGAAGGCCGGCCACAGGCAGGGAAAGCGCGGTTTCCAGATTGCCGCCGAGCCCGCCGAAATAGGTTGCAAGCATGATCCGGAGATCTGGGGTAGCGGCTGCAAGCTTCCGGTAGGCAAGCCGATAGGCATCCTGTTCGTTGGGAATGAGGTCGGTGACGAGGGCCGGCTCATCAATCTGTACCCAGTCCGCTCCGGCCTCCTTCAGCTTGCGAAGCAGTTCTTCATAAACAGGCAGCAGGCGCGGCAGAAGCGCAAGCGGATCGTAGCCTGCATCGCTGGACTTGCCGAGTTTGAGGAAGGTGATCGGACCAAGGAGTACGGGCCGGGTATGGATGCCGAGCGCTTTTGCTTCAAGAAACTCATCCAGCGGCTTGGTGGAGGAGAGGGCGAAGACCTGGTCGTCGGAGAATTCCGGCACCATGTAGTGGTAATTGGTGTCGAACCATTTGGTCATTTCCTGCGCTTTGTGGCCGCCGGGGTGCCCGCATCCCGCATCCCTGGAGCCCTGGCTGCCGCGCGCCATTGCGAAATAGACGTCAAGCGGCACCGGGCCACCCTGCCAGCCATAGTCTGCCGGAACCGCGCCGACCATCACACTGGTGTCCAGTACCTGATCGTAGAGTGAGAAATCATTGGAAGGGATGATTGCAACGCCACGATCGCGCTGCTCCTTCCAGTTCTCGGCCCTGAGTTCCCTTGCAGTCTGGAGAAGGGTTTCTGCGCTGCTTTTGCCGGACCAATGGCTTTCAAGGGCGAGTTTCAGTTCTCGGCGGCGGCCGATACGCGGCACGCCGAGCGTGGAGACAGGAATTGAACGTTCAGACATGGCACACCCGATGCTGTTTGGGGCGGGGGGGGGGGCGTACGCAGACCGCGGCCTGAACGGCCGCCGCATGACGAACACCGGACACCCCGCCCGTTGACGTTGTTTCGTCATGGCAGGTCTCCTGGCTCACGGGTCTCGGCCTTGATCCGTCTTCCCGGACGTCTGTCCAGTGACTTGAATGGATTTCGGCTCGCCGCTGACAGTTGCGGGGGCAGCGCCGGATTTGAACCGGCTTCCCTCTTAGCCCGAATCCGCCTGAAGGCAGGTTCGAGAACCACGACGCGCCCAGATTCCTCGCAATGCGGCGGAAAGTCAAGAATGATATAAAGAAATGTTTATATCTTTACGTCTTGCCTGAAGGGTGATGTGCCTCTCTATTTTAGCTGTCGGGAAATCCTGTTCCGGAGTTGGTCCATGTGCGCGCGCGGGTCGGCCGGCAGACGGTTGACAGGCGCGGGTCTGAGTATACTTTTCGAAGCGGTCAAGGTTCCGTCGGCAGACCTGTCTCGGTCGGCGGCTAAGAGGGAATCCGGTTCAAATCCGGAGCTGACCCGCAACTGTGAGCGACGAGCCGCTTTGCCGATCATGTCACTGGCGTTATGCCGGGAAGACGGGTGAAGCTGTGATGAGCCGCAAGCCAGGAGACCTGCCTGATCGTGTGAAGTTCCGTGGTCGGGATATGCCACAGGAGCTCGTGCTTCGGAATATCCGGTTCCGACGCGCGATCTCCCTGCCGTTCCCGATCGCATCAGCTCGAGGAATGGCAGTGGATACGAATGCATTATTGAATGA
Source organism: Nitratireductor sp. WH36-1 (assembly GCF_058725515.1). Lineage (NCBI taxonomy): Bacteria > Pseudomonadati > Pseudomonadota > Alphaproteobacteria > Hyphomicrobiales > Phyllobacteriaceae > Nitratireductor > Nitratireductor sp. WH36-1. The sequence goes on from NZ_CM178970.1 coordinate 1,302,042, forward strand.
AGGGCAGGGAAGCCGCGCGATCCTGCTTCTTGCAAAGTCGGCTTTTGCTGCTGCACCTCATGGCGAGATGGCGCGCCTCGCTGAAATGGCCGCAGGTTTTGAAGGTGTGACGGCGGTTCAGTACTGTTTCTCCGAACAGGGGACGCCGTCCTTGCGGTCCGCACTTCTGGAGCTGCGGGCAGAACATCATTCTGAGATCGTGATTGTCCCGCTCCTGCTTCCGATGGAGCCGAGCTTCCGGAACTGGCTGTCGAAATCGCTCCGGCGCTGGCAAGCCGAAACATCCGGCGGCTGGCCACCCATCCGCATAGCATCCGACATTGCCCGCAGTGCACATTTTGAACGGCTTCTTGGCGGTCTCATCGGCGACATTGTCCAGGAGCCGGCCGTTCCTCCCGCTGAAACTCCGGTGCGGGAAGGCTCTCTGGTGCCGGCGCAGAAAAGGCGGGTTCTGGTGTGTGAGGGCGGGGCGTGCAACGCTGCCGGGGCGGACGTTCTGTGGTGTCATTTGCGCAACCGGCAGAAGGAACTGAACCTGCGCAACACGGGGGATGGCACCATGACCGCGAAAGCAACCTGTCTCGGCCCCTGCAATCTCGCGCCGGTTCTTCAGGTATTTCCCGAAGGCACCTATTACGGTGGCGTGAATGAGGATGCGATAGACCGCATCATTGAAGAGCACCTGCTTGGGGGACGCGTTGTCGCCGATTTCGCCTATGAGCCGACCGGTCGCAAACAGCGGCTTCGCGGGACTTTAAACAGGTAATGGTAGCGGCGGGGAGGAAAACGGTTGGCCTTGCAGGTCAGATCAGGTTAACGATTGCGCGCCACGGTTCCGCAACGTCGGATGAAACGGGAACGCAGGACGGGTTCGTCCCAGTCTGCGGCTGCCCTCGCAACTGTAGGCGGCGAGTTCGGTATCGATCCACTGGTCAGTCGGCCGGGAAGGGATATTCGAACGCTTGAGCCGCGAGCCAGGAGACCGGCCTTGGCGCAAACGCAATTGTCGGCGAGGTGTCCGGCAAGAGGGTAGCGTAGACCGGTCTCGCGGGGTGCAAGGACGCCCTGCGGCGCATTCGGTCGATGCGGGCGCTCTTTCACGCACCTCCCGGCGCCCCGTGTCGATCGAGGTGATCATGTTGTTCAAGTCCGTTCTCGGCGCTGCCATTGTCGCGCTGTCACTCTCCCAATCCGCTTTCGCAGAAACCATTACCGATGATGTCGGGCGTCAGGTCGATGTCGACCTGCCCGTCAAGCGCGCTGTGATCTTCAACCGCTATTCGGTTGAATTCGCACGCGCCATCGGCGCCATCGAGCAGGTGGTTGGCACCGGCGCCAGCACCTATCGCGATCCTGCCTACTGGCCGGAATTCGGCCCCGACGACGTGGTGGGCCAGGGGCAGAGCGAGCCCAATTACGAGGCCATCATCGCCAAGAAGCCGGATCTCGTCATTCTGCCGCGCAACGGCGTTTACGAGGAGGCGGCGCGCCAGCTTGAGCCGTTCGGAATTCCGGTTCTGGTCGTAACCTCCTGGGATACGCTCAAGCATGTCGAGAACGTCAAGCTGATGGGCAAGCTCTTCGGTCGCGAAGAGCGGGCGGCCGATCTCGCCGCCTATTATGAGGATTACAAAGCGCTTCTGGCCGAGCGGCTTGAGGGCGTCGAGCCGGTGCCGGTTTATCTGGAGGAGAAGCGCCCGCTGGTGACGGTCACGCCGGGCTCTGGCTGGCACGACATGATCGAAGCCGGTGGTGGCAGGAACGTTTTTGGCGAAATCGTCATTGAGGACGAGCCGGCCGCGCGTGGCAATCCCAACGCCTTCACCATCGATCCGGAGGAACTGGTCGCGCGCGTGCCGTCGCTGATCGTGAAGCTGGAACCGGGCGCTTACACGACCATCCCCCAAGAGCAGTACAAGGCGACATGGGACGGGCTTATGGCGCGTGAGGACATCCGCGCCACCCCGGCGGCAGAGGCGAAGAACGTCCACGTCATCAACTACTACCTCGCCGGCGGCTCCTCGAAGATCACCGGCGCGCTGCAGATCGCCAAATGGGCGCATCCAGAGCTGTTCAAGGATGTCGATCCGGAAGAGGCCATGCGTCGCTGGATCGAGGACTTCCAGGGACTGCCCTATCAGCCGGGCATGACCTATCAGGGCGACTTCTGAGCAAGCTGACATGACGGGGCGGGGCCGATGACCGATACGCTTGAAACCGAAGCCGGGGGTACAGGTGCCGCCTCGGTCGAAAAAGGCAGGGGCCTTGCCGCCCGGTATCGGGAGGGCGGACGGCGACGCATTCTGCTGATCGCCCTGTCATTCGCGCTTTTGATGATTGCCGCCGCAGCGGTTTCCGTACGTGGCATCAACGATACAAGTGTCGGAACGCTTGCGCTCGTTCTCATGGAGCGGGCAAGCCTCGGCTATTTGCCAGGATCATCGGACGAACAGGCGGCGCGGGTTCTGCTTTACCTGCGCCTGCCGCGTGTGGTGATGGCGCTGGTGGCCGGCGCTGCCCTATCCGTGTCCGGCGTTCTCATGCAGGCCATTACCCGCAATCCGCTCGTCAGCCCCTATACGATCGGCGTGTCCTCGGCTGCCGGTTTCGGGGCTTCCGTCGCCATCATGTTCGGTATCGGTCTTCAGGCGGCAGGCGTCTATTTCGTCCCCCTGTCGGCCTTTGTCTGCGCGCTTCTGTGCGCGCTGGCCGTTTTTTCGTTGAGCTGGTGGCGGGGCATGGGGGCACAGGCGATGATCCTCACCGGCATTGCGCTGATGTATCTGTTCAGCGCATTGACCGCTGCGGTCCAGTTTGTCGCCACCGAAGAGCAGCTGGCCCGTGTCGTGCACTGGACGTTTGGCAGCCTCAACGGGGTGCAGTGGGATGCGGTCGGTCTGTGCGCCGCTGTTCTCTTCGCGGTGCTCATTCCGATCCAGGCAAGAGCCTGGCAGCTCAACGCACTCACCGTCGCCGGCGATGATGTCGCGCGTTCGCTGGGCGTCGATGTGCGCCGTCTGCGCACCTTCGCCATTCTCTTTTCCGTCGTCTCCGCAGCCTCGGTCATCAGCTTTGTGGGCGTCATCGGGTTCGTTGGACTGATCGGGCCGCATCTGGCACGCATGATGATCGGCGGTGATCACCGGCTTCTGCTGCCCTTCGCAGCAATCTGCGGCGCAGTGCTTCTTCTGGCCGCCGACACGATCGGGCGGCTGGCTTTCAGCCCGACGGTCCTTCCGGTGGGCATTGTCGTTGCCTTCGTTGGTGTTCCGGTCTTTCTGCACCTGATCGTGTCGCGGCGGCGGGAGGCTTTCGCATGACCCTTCTTGAAGCGCACAATCTGCGGCGGGTGCTGAACGACAACGCCGTTCTCGACGGCATATCGTTACGGGTAGGACCTGGCGAAATCGTCGGTCTGGTAGGGCCAAATGGCGCCGGCAAATCCACGCTGGTCCGCGCGATGCTCGGTCAGACGCGTCTCGAAAGCGGCCGGGTCCTGCTCGACGGGCGCGACATCGCTGGCATTTCGGCAAGGGAGCGGGCGCGGCTCGTGGCTTATGTTCCCCAGCGCACGCCGGACGGTTTTCCGGTCAGCGTTTTCGATGCCTGTCTTCTGGGGCGAACGCCCTATATGGGTATGAGCCCGGGCGCGCGCGACATTGCGCTGGTGGAGGAAGTTCTGGAAAAGCTCAATCTTTCCAGCCTTGCGTTCCGCTCCCTTGATGCGCTCAGCGGCGGAGAACGCCAGCGCGTCATGCTTGCGCGCGCCCTTTCGCAACAGACGCCGCTTATCGTGCTCGATGAGCCGACGAGCGCCCTTGATATTGGCAACCAGCTTTTCACCCTGCGGTTTCTGGCCGATCAGGTGCGCGAGCGGGGTGTCGGCATTCTGGTCGCCATACACGATCTGGCGCTGGCGGCGCGCTTCTCCAACCGGATCGCCCTGCTGCACAGGGGGCAGCTTATTGCCGAGGGGCCCTGGCAGCACGCGTTGACTCAGGAAACCATCCGCGCGACCTACGGCGTGGACGCAGAGTTTGGCGAACTGAACGGGGCGCCGGTGATTGCTCCGTTCGAGATGGAGCGGCAGGGCGGGGCCTGAGCTTCCTGTCGCCATACCAACTCCGCTTGAAACGGACGGTTTTCCCAGACTATCCGCGCGGTGTTTTTCGTCTCGGTCTGTGCAGCGTCGTTGCCGGTGATTCTCCGAATTGAGCCCGGTAGGCGCGTGAGAAATTGGCGACATGCCGGTATCCCAACTGGTAGGCTACTTCGCTGACCTGGCACTTTTCATCGAGCAGCAGGCGGCGGGCCGTGCGCAGTCTTTCGGTGCGCAGAAAGGCGGCAAGGCTCACGCCGCGCAACACCTTGAACATCTGCTCCACCCGCGCGATCTTGAGACCTGCGCGCGTTGCAAAGTTTCGTGCAGCCGCACCGTCGTTCAGATTGTCTTTCACATGGGCGACAAGTTCATCGAAGCGCATAAGCTCCCATTCGGTAAACATCTCGCCGTCCGGATCATATTCGCAGAAAGCGGTCATCGCCTGGCTGAAAAGCTGCTTGCCCAGGCCTTCAATGGTCATGGCCCGCAACGGGCCATCTATGCTGGGGCCGAAGAGGCTTGTGGCCAGCGTCTTGACGCCGGCTGGAAGCGGAATGCTCTCAAGGCGCTCCAGTGATTTGCCACGCGCCATGAAGGGGGCAAGCCTCATCGGCTGATTTCCGTTTAGCTGGCGTTTGAGAAGGCGTAGCGAGATGGCCACGCCGGTATGCCGTATCAACGTTCCAGCGCGAACATCCAGGATGAAGCCGGAGGGCCCAACCCTCATGAGGCTCAGCGTGTTCTCGGCCATGGGGCCCGTGGTCCCGATGGGGGTGCTGAAATCTGCGCCGCCGGCGAGTTGGACAGAGAAGCCGATCCACGGCTGGGGCAACCGGTTTGTCACGGTAAAACGGCAGTCTGCTTCGGCTTCGATCTCCGACCGATAGATGGCGACACCATTGTCGAATGTCAGGCGCTCCACCCTTCCATGTGCACCGGGAATGGCAATCGCATTGCCTCCGACCATGCGCCATTCCGGTGCATCTCCATTTTGCCGCATTGATCGTCCTGCCCCTGAAAACGTGGAAAACTGCGCGCTGGCTGAATGTCTGAAACCAGAAATGAAAATGATAAGTCATCATGAAAGTGATAATCAATTCATGTAGCTAAATAAAACGCCTGCCAGTAGCTTCCGGTCGAATTTGTAATTTGCGAATACCGGAAAGTCAGGGCGTCCCATGAAATTAAAAACGCTATCGAGCGGTCGTGTTTCCAGCGGCGCGGAGGCAATCAGAAAGAGGCGGCTGTGGGCAAGCACGGCCCTGGTCGCCTTCAGTGTCGTTGCGGTGGTGGGACACGGTCGGGCGCAGGAAATTATCGATGGCTCCATGGAAACCGTCGATGGCGATGGCACGGGAACCAAACCGAGCCCGTGGCTGCTTCCTGGTAGCCTTATCCTTGGTGATCAGAGTGCTGGAATGCTGATCCTGCAAAACGGAGGCCTTGCGTCTGCGACCGACGTGCAGCTTGGCGCCAGGGCTTCGGGCGAGGGGCAGCTCTGGCTTCATGGATCAGTAGCTGATCGCGGCGTGCTTGAAACCGGTCAGGTCAGTGTTGGTGCGGGCGGCGGAACGATCAGTTTTGACGGCGGCATTCTTCGCCTGACGCGCGATGAGGCGGACCTCTTTGCGGGCTTTGACGATGGTGACATCAGAATCGGCTATTCGAATGCCTATATCGACACGCAGGAACACTCGGTTGCGACGTCTGTTGGTCTCGAAGGTGTTGGCGGTCTGCTCAAGCGTGGCTCGGGCACGCTGACGCTCACCGGACACAATCGCTATCAATCCGGAACGACCGTTTATGAAGGTGTACTTGCGGTCGATGGCGGAAGCATTACCCATACGGCCGGGCACGTTGTGGTGGCTGCGTCCGGCGGGGATGATGCGTCCCTGATTATCAGCAATGGAGGCGTAGTCAGCGGCTACAACAGTCAGATCGGGTGGGGTTCCGGGACGACCGGAAAGGCTCTCGTCACTGGTGCCGGGTCGTCGTGGCTCAGCGCCGGAACGCTGGAGATTGGCCGTTTCGGAAAGGGTGGGCTCACCATTGAAAATGGTGGACTTGTCGAAAGCCGCGATGCGCGCATCGGATACGCCCAGAGCGCAGTTGGCGAGGTGCTGGTTTCCGGAGCTGGGTCGAATTGGCGTCTGGATGACGGACTGGAGGTCGGTCGAACTGGCAAAGGCGCGCTGACCATTGAGGATGGCGGCGTCGTACAGTCCGGCTCTGTATTTCTCGGGACAAACGCAACCGGTCGTGGGACGGCTTTGGTTTCAGGCTCCGGGACTCACTGGGAGGTTGACGGGAACCTTGTCGTTGGCCGCGCCGGTGAGGGGATGCTCGAAATTTCCGAGGGCGCGCTTGTCTCTGCCGACCGGGTCGAGCTGGGCATGTTCAGCAACGCGTCCGGTACGCTGAGGCTTTCTGGCGCGGCGGGGGCGAGAGGCGTTCTGGAAACCGGGCAGGTCAGCGAAACGTCCGGGGACGGAAGCCTCACTTTCGATGGCGGAGTTCTGCGGCTTACTGCCAATCAGTACAACCTTTTTGCCGGGTTTGAGGCGGGTGACGTCACAATCTCCGCGGGTGGCGCTTACATCGACACGCAGGGCTTCTCGGTTCACAGCGCTTACGCTCTTGGCGGTTCGGGTGGCCTGATCAAGCAGGGCAACGGGTCTCTGACGCTTCACGGCGCGAACACTCATACCGGTGGCACGATTGTTGAGGCGGGAACGCTTGTTCTCAAGGGCGGTGACGCGCTTGCCGATACGGGCGCGGTCGAGCTTCAGGGCGGCGTGCTTCGGCTTGATGACGATGAAACGATAGGGTCACTTGCCGGTGTTGCTGGTGCGCATATCAGTCTGCAGGCCAACACGCTGATCACCGGCGGAAGCGACTACAGCTCCGTTCTCGCCAGCAGCATTTCAGGAACCGGCGGGTTTGAGAAACAGGGGGCGGGAACGCTTGTTTACACGGGCGATGGTTCCGGCTTTGACGGAACAACCAGGGTTGTCGATGGTGCGCTGATCGTCGGAGTGGGCGGCAATGGCGCTTTGGGTGGCGCGGTTGAAGTCCTCAATCGCGGGGTGCTTGGCGGCTCCGGCGACCTGGGAGCGCTGACCGTGGCTTCAGGTGGTGTTCTAAAACCCGGCAACTCCATCGGGACACAAAGCGTTTCCGGAAACGCGACCTTCGAAAACGGCTCACTCTTTGAAGTCGAAGTGGACAATGCCGGAAGCGGCGATCGGCTGGCGGTCTCGGGCCATGCCTTTATCAATGGTGGAACAGTGAATGTGCGCGCCGAAAACGGGACGGACGACGGTTCCACCTATGATCCCGCGACAACCTACACGATCCTGACCGCAACGGGTGGTGTGAGCGGTGCGTTCAGTGGAGTGACGGAGAATTTCGCCTTCCTCGATGCCGCGCTTGCCTACGATCCCGACGCTGTGTTGCTCACTCTTTCGCGCAATGACACGGACTTTTCCGAACTGGCAAAAACACACAATCAGCGTGTTGCAGCCATTGGAGCGCAAGGACTGGGGAGCGGCAATCAGCTTTTTGACGCCATTCTTGGCCTGAGTGACGCTCAGGCGCCAGGTGCATTCGACGCGATCTCCGGAGAAATATACGGATCGATCAGAAGCGGCTTCATCGCCGACAGCAGCTTTTTGCGGGACGCGGCTTCGGAGCGCGTCCGGAGGGCATTCGGGATCGGGGTGCCCGCATCTGCGCCGGAGTTCTGGAGCATGGGTTTCGGCTCCTGGCAGAACTTTTCCAGCGATGGGAACGCGGCGCAATACACGCATGATACGCGTGGTCTGTTGCTGGGGGCTGACGCCGAGGTCGCTGGCTGGAATTTGGGGCTCATGGCGGGGTACAGCCGTTCATCCCTTCGCTCGGCAGATCGAGCTTCGGCTGGCAGCGGCGATAACTACCATCTCGGCATCTATGGTGGACGCCAGTGGGAGGCGCTCACGTTCAGCGGCGGGTTCGCCTATACCCGACATGAAGTGGATGTGCGCCGCTCGGTCGCGTTTGCGGGGTTCAGCGATGCCCTGTCTGCAGGGTATGACGCCGGAACGGCGCAGGGCTTTGGAGAGCTGGGCTATCGGGTAGAGACGCCTGTGGCGAGGGTCACACCTTTTGCCGGGATTGCTCACATCTCCCATTCGTCTGGCGGTTATGCGGAAGAGGGCGGCGCTGCAGCTCTGGAGGCGCTCGCGCAGACCAGCAATGTCACATTCACAACGCTGGGAATGCGCATGGAGCGCGATGTCAGTCTCGACGTCTTCAGCGGCGCATTACACGGGGCGATCGGCTGGCAGCATGCATTTGACAATGAAGTGGCCCTGGCGCGCCATGCACTGGCGGGAGGCGATGCCTTCAGCGTTGCCGGTGCGCCCATTGCGGCAGACACATTGCTTCTGGAGGCAGGCTTCTCGTTTGCATTGAGCGATGCCGCCAAGCTCGGAGCAGCCTATGGGGGGCAGGTTGCCCGTGGCGCTGCGCGACACACTTTCGACGCGACACTCTCCATCAGCTTCTAAAATTCGTCCCAGCGTTTCCGGCCTGCCTGTTATCCGCAGGCCAGGCACAGTGACGCGCAGCCTGTGACGGGCAAAAGACAGGGAAACGTCATGAAAACCAGACACAGCATTCTTCTCACTGCGGCAGCCGTAAGCTGCTCCCTCATCACTCTGAACATTGCGGGGGCGGAAGCCGTGCCGGAATATGATCTGGTGATTGCCAACGGCCGCGTGATCGACCCGGAATCGGCACTGGACGCAACGCGGCATGTCGGGATTGTCGACGGCAAGGTGATGGTCGTCTCCGAAGAGCCGCTTGACGGCGCAGAAGAAGTCGACGCAACGGGACTGGTCGTTGCGCCCGGCTTTATCGACCTTCATTCACATGCCCTCAATATCCCGTCCGCATGGATGCAGGCCTTCGACGGTGTGACAACCACGCTGGAACTGGAGCGCGGCGCATGGCCGCTGGAGCAGGCCTACGACAATGTTGCAGAGAATGGTCTGCCGCTGAATTACGGCTTTGCCGTCAGCTGGATCGATGTGCGAATGGAGATACTCGGGGAGAAGTTCGACCAGAGGGTGACTTCAGACGTTTCAGAACAGGTGATTGAGCGCATTGAAGATGGGCTCAAACAGGGGGGCATCGGCATCGGCCTTCTTCCAGGCTATGTCCCGAACACAAACCGGGTCGAGTATTATGAAGCGGCGAAGCTCGCCGCGCGCTACAATGTTCCCACCTTTACCCACGTGCGTGGCAAGTTCCATGACGAGCCCGGCCACGCAATCGAGGGCTATGGCGAGGTGCTTGCAGCAGCGGCAGCGACGGGCGCTCAAATGCATATCTGCCATCTCAGCAGTTCAGCGACCCGTTTCATTCCGGAGGTTTCCCGAATGATTCTGAAGGCGCAGGAACAGGGCCTGCGTGTGACGACGGAAACCTATCCTTATGGTGCCGGGTCCACGGTGATTTCCGCACCCTTCCTGCGCGCACGCGAACTTCAGCGTGTAGGGCTGGAACACGACAGCATCGTCTACCTAAAGACAGGCGAGCGGCCGGAGAGCGACGAACGCCTGACCGAGATCCAGGAAACAGACCCGATGGGACTGTCCATCATCCATTACCTTGACGAAGGCATAGAGGAAGATGCGACGCTGATCGACAAGGCCGTCATCTTCCCCGACGGCATCATAGCCAGCGACGCCATGCCGTTCACCGTGGACGGCGAAGAGGTTCTTGATCCCGTCTGGCCGCTGCCAGAAGAGGCCATATCCCATCCCCGCTCGGTTGGCACGTTCGCGCGCGTTCTGGGTCGTTACGTCCGTGAACGCCAGCTCATGAGCCTGAGCGAGGCCATCCGTCGTTCAAGCCTCCTTCCTGCAAGGCTGCTGGAGGATTCCGTGCCCGACATGAAGAACAAGGGCCGCATCCGCGAGGGCGCAGACGCGGACATCGTCGTCTTTGATCCCGAAACCATCATCGACAGGGCAACGTTCGAGGATCCACGGCAGCATTCGGCTGGTGTCCGTCATCTGATCGTCGGTGGAGGCTTTGTTGTTCGCGATGGTGAGCTGGATCAGACGGCGCGTCCGGGCAGGCCGGTTCGTGCGACTGCGCACTGAAGGTTGATGGAAACAGGGTGGCAGGGCATCGTTTGAAAGCCCGGCCGACGGGGGCTTTCCGTCTCGCTGCCCTACGCGAGTTTCACCTGTCGGCATGCCGGATCGAACGCGGTTGGCAGGAATGTTGCCACAAGCGGCTGCGGAAGTGGCGGGTTTCTCCGCTAGAGCTTCGGGCTCGGACGAGCGCTTTGTACAGCACGATAGCCGGTTCGCCCGCGTCAGTTTCGCGGTTCGGCACCATAGGGTGTTTGGTGTTGGGAGCCTCTTTGAGGGCCATATGTGGGCGACCAGCACAACGGCGTGATTTTGATGGTTCTTTTGATTCATCCGTCGGCCTTTTGAGTTGGGCTGATGATGCGTCAGTGCCTCATATTCCTACGGGAACGCCGCTTGCGGCTGACAGGTGCGTGCTGTTGCATCGCGTCGGCCCTGCCACTTTTTGCTTCAGCCAAATAGACGACTGGTAATCGATGGCCGGCATCGCAAGACTTGTCTTGACGGTAGTGTCGGCGGCGAACCGCCTTACTGTCAGATGCTCTGTTCGATTGTGGGGCAGCATTATGTGATCTGTATTTCCGCAGCGGGGCCGTCATGCTTAGGATATTTCTTGCACCGATATTTGCGCTTGTCGTCGCAGTGCCGATGCCGGCAACCGCTCTTGATCTGAATGACATTTCCAGGGGGCTGAATGCAGTCTCCGATCTCGAGAGGGCGCTTCGAAGGCATCAAGAGACGCCCCCGGAACGCTCGCGGCAGGTGCCGCCATCTGCGCGCATAGTGCAGCGTCCTTCTGTCAGGCAGGATGTGCGCGAGGTGCAGTCTTTACTCGCCCGGCTTGGTTATGATCCCGGACCTGCCGATGGTCTGATGGGACGGCGTACCCGCAATGCAATCATTGCGTTTGAGCGCGATTCCGGTCTTGCGGTGAGGGGGGAGGTAAGCAGCAATCTGCTGGATCTTCTGCGCAATGTTGCTTCCGGTCATACTGGAAGCAGGACTGTGGCAAACGAACACCGGCCCAGCTTTGACTGCGCAAAAGCCTCAACCAGAGTTGAACATACCATTTGCGGCAACGCGGACCTGGCAGAACTCGACCGCGCCGTTGCCAGACATTACGCAGCCGCGCTGGACGGGCTTGATGCAGGCGGCAGAGCGCAGCTTCAGGCCGAGCAGCGCGCATGGATAGCGCAGCGCGATCGTTGCGGCGGTGATGTCATGTGTCTGGTGTACGCGCTCGGCAAGCGGTCACAGGCGCTGGTGATGATTGGTCAGAACCAGAGCGGCGATGCTGCCGCGCAAAAAGCGATTGTGCAGCAAGGTGCACTGGACGCGCCTGCTAATTCTGGCGGAGCCATTGATGAGCAGATCATCATTCTTTCCGCCGGCTCTGGAGGAAGTCTTGCGCGAGAACTGCTTGGCAAGGAGAGTGTTCAGCGGCAGCGAGACTATCTGGTGTCCATGGTGGCCGCGGCAACCATTGGAACCGAGCATGAGCAGATTTTCGTGAATCACCAGTCGCTTTCGCCAGCAGAAGTGCGCGCGGCAGCGGCAGAAGCCAGCCTTGCAGATACCAGCAAGCTCGAAGCCTATATCTCCAAGGGGATGATCAGCAAGGTACAGGATGTCGAAAACGGCTATCTGACCGTTGACTACAACCAGTTTGAAGTTGCGCGCTTCAAATCTGCGCTGCGGGAAAAAGCACTGGCCGCCATTGCGCGCGATCGCCGCTCTTCACCACAGCGTTTGATGCTGGTTTGTGGCTTGCGTGCTGGCGAGTATGATTTTGAAAAGCAGCATTTTCCGTTCGGTGAAAAAGAACTGGATACCTGTTTTGCGGGAGAGCAGAGCCCTGCGCGTGAGTTTAGTGGCTACCGGGCGCGCATTCCGGTGCATACAACCCTGCGCCCTGAAGGATTTTCAGTCGATCCTGCGGCCGCCGAAGCATTGATCAACCGGCTTGGACGGGCCCGATTTGCGCTCGCCATACCCGCGGTTGTCGAAAGCCGGATCTCTTCTGACCGCAATGGACGACCGGAATTTGTATTTGATGCGCGGCCTGCCGGTCCGCTTGAGCTGCGTTCAGGGCAGAATCTCGCAGAAGTCATTTACCGCTATCCCGATGCCGCGCTGCGTGACATTACCGATACGCCCGAGGCGCGCAGGCTGTCAGATTTTAACAGACCGTGGTGGCTGGATACGCAGGAAGAAGTCGCGCTAATAACGGGCAGGGCGGATACGGTGCGCATTGAAGCGCTTGATGCTGGCAGTCTGTTTGGCGCGGAAACCGGGCTGACATTTTCCTTCCGCGTCAAATATGGTGGAGCGCTGGCAGATGGGAACCGCAATCTTGCTGCCTTTGCGAAGCCACAGAGCGACCGGGCTCTGGAGGAGGTCGCTCAAGCCCTGCAGCTTCCTTTGGAAAATCTGCTGGTGACACCATTGCCGGTGGTTGGCCACAATAACGAGTTCGGGGCGGCCATTCTTGTGTTTCCGCAAGATAGCGCTGGTTATGTCGTCTCTGAGGAACTGCCCGCCCATGAAGAGCAGGATGGCGGGTGGCCGTTTGCTGCAGTGGAAATGGCCGTCACCGCAGAAAAACTCCTCACCCTGCACGGTGGACAACAAAGGCTCTTGCTCGCCGGGCATCCGGAACGACTGGTAGTGCGCCGTACGTCACGCAACACAAGATGGCAGGATGCCCCTGAAATTGGCGCTGCGACGTTCCCAAGGGCCGCGCCTCGCGAATTTGAAGAGGTCAGTCTTGCCTGGAAGTCGGACCTGCTCTCGGTCGGTGCGAAACTTGCTGACTGGGACACGGAAGAACTTTTTCGAGAGCAGCTGGAAAGCAGCCCTTATGCGCGCAACGACACGTTTGCCAAACGAGAGGCCGCATCACAGCTGGCCGCCGCCGCTTTGGCGCGGAGCGGCGAGGAAAACGTGCACTGGCTAAAGGCGTATATTCGCTTTGAACCCTACGATTTCGAGCGCAAAGGCTGGCTGGTTCGTCCCGGAATTGAATTCAGTGCCAGGGCCCATGAGGCGGACAGTGCGCTGAACGTTTCGTTGATGTCTGGTGACACTGCGCAAGGCGTCATCTCTGATCAGGGTATGTTCATAGCCATGCCCCCTGAAGAGGCGCAGGCTTTTCAGCAAAGTAGCAAGAGTTTTCCGGTGTTCGACGGGTTGCTGGCCCTTCGGATAACGGATGTGGATCATTCTTCTGCCCGCACATTCTCAATGGGCATGACGCTGCGCTATCAGCCGGTCGAAATGTTGCTTTTCGATGCCGGGGAGGCGCAGACGATCATCAATCCGCGATCGGTCCGCTTGCGGCATACATTTGAAGTGCCATCAGTTGTCGATGAAACCCCTGATGCGATGGCCGATAGCGCCATCGTGGCTGAGCTGATGGGGGAGTTTGCGGTTCTTGGTGTGTCTCTTGGTGCCGGCTTTGAGGCGTCGGTAGACGAGATCGCAGAGCAGATTGGTGCAGAGCGGCGGCTCTTCGCGCGGACTGCTGCCAGGCAGGATGCTCTGCAGAATGAGCAGCCGATTAATGACTGGGATTCCTACCATAACGGGATCTTGCTGGAATCTGCCGAACAACAGGAGATGGTCGCCCTCTACCACGAGCCGCCTGCTCTTTCTGATACCGTCACGGCCATCGTGCGTACGAGACTTTTTGGGCCCGGCAAAGGTCCGGCGTGGGGGCAACTGCGTGAACAGCTCTTGCAGACATACAGTCAGATTAATGCGGAGATGTTGCAGGAACTGGAAAGGAGCGGTGCTGTCTCTATCTGGGCCGAGCCTGCTGTGGTGCCGGGGGCGCGTGTGAGGCCCGTTGATAGCGCTGCGGCGGCGTGCAAGCGCAGCCTAAATGCGATCGCGAGGAGTTCCTCGACGCAATTTCTGTCGAGTATAAAGGCGCGGGAGGCGGGCAATATGCGACCAGCTGACGCCAGAGCGACATGGGTTGATGAAAATGGACAGCCAACGATTCCCGCCTTTGCGTCAACTTATTCTCTGCCACAGCTATTTGGTAGACGTCAGGACTGTCCGGATTTTGAGGTGATGGTGCTTGCGATCAAGATCGGCGACGATGGAAAGGTCGTTCATTTCCGGCAGGCGGTTTCTGTCCCCACGCGCATGGCGGTCGTTGAGGAAGAGCGGAAGGAGGCAGCTATGAGTGATGAAGGCAGCAGCGATTTTGATCTCTGAAGGCTATCGGTACACTGATCGTCCGACCGCAGGTTTAGGCAGGATAGGAGGAACCCCTCGCTGAATTTTCGACCGCTGCTTCCGTGTTTTTAGGCACCGAAGGTGGAGGGAAGCAGGGGTAAGCTACCTTGGTTCTGTCATTATCTCGCAACTTCCGTCTGTTTCGAACGCAGCCTGCAGGACCCGTCGTCTATCACGCTGTCTGGTGAGTTGTTCTTCTCTGGTCTGGTCATCTCTTTTCTATCGCCGTCAGTGAGTTTCATCCAAATGGCAAACGGCGTTTGACGTGGTGGCGCCTTTCCACAAATCAGAATCGCAAATGTCGAAGTCTGAATCGCTTCACAAGTAACTGGAATCGAATGACCACAAATCGTCTCGACCTGTTTCAATTTGAATTGAGTTATCGGAGCAACATATCTAGTTGCCACCGCGCGACAGGTGTCATCACCTGTCCCACGGCACTTGGGGATCCATCAGCGGCATAAGCCTGTCAGGCGGTTCTCCGGTTCTGATGCACGGTGGCGTTCACGGAACCAACCGGTGAGCGCTGCCAATCCTGAGTGCCGTCTCCCCGTCAATCCCTGCCTCATCCGCATGGTGGAGCCAGTTCGCAACGACGTCTCTGACGCTGGAAACCAACGCTCTCGCTCTGGCAGGCTTGATTGATGCGTTTTCAGCGAAGGAGAAGAGGTCGGCAAGCTCGAAGCCATCCCGTTTGCCATTCAGGCTCATCTGATGCTGGCCGGTCCATTCACCGCGCGGATTGTAGGAATAGGTCACGTCAAATGCTGGCGACAGTGCCCACGCACCGGATTGGTCCATCAGAAAAGCGATGTTCTTGACGTGATCGTCCTGATTTCTGGCGATGATGTTGAAGGCTGCCCGAAGAAACTGTTGCTCCAGTGCCCGAGTGCCAAGACCAAGATTGCGAATGGTCATGATTGCCTGTTCGTATGAATGGCTGACCGGGTCGTTGAAATCCAAATGCTGCAGGCCGCAAAGCGATTGCATGTGGAGCTTGTGTGTCGACCCGCTCTCGTCGATGGCTCGGTCAAACCGCCTCGTCATGAAATGACTGCGCCCACCCTCATGGTGCAAACGGCATGGCATCATGTCGATGCCGGCAGCCGTCGCCATCAGATGGTAGCCGTACTCGATCTGACCAAAGCCCTGCGGGTCCGGTTCTTCCTTGTCCCTGTTGTTGTCGATGCCGTCGAATTTCATCAACCAGTGTTCAAAGCCGTGCCCGGCATCAGTCTGGCCGTGACGAAACTCTCCGGTCTTCGAATTCCAGGCGAGGATTGCCTTCGCGCGGGCTCCGCCCGCCGAGATGCCAACCCGAAGAATGTCATCAAATGCGTCAGGGTCATGCCTGGCTGCGCGCACCTTTGAATTGACGCTCTCAGACCCCGCTTTTTCGTTTAGTAGCTGATTGACCATACGAACGAGCGCAACCACCTCGACGCTGCGGGCCTTTCGGTCGCAAACTGCCAGTGCTGGCCTGAATTCGAGAGCTCCCATGCCCTGCGCCCCGAGATAGCAAAGCCGCTCAACCGGGTTGTAGCTTTCGGGTGTGCGCGCCTGTTCTGCAAGCCAGGCATTGATCAGCTGGTTGCCAAAACGGTCTGGTAGGGCGTCTGCCAGCATTCCTGGCAGCCCTTTAAAGGTTGTTCGGGGCAGTGCGGGAAATGAATACGGGTCTCCGCTCAAAGGCATGACCAGCGGCGACAACTCAACGCCGGTGGCGGCGAATTCAGGAGTGTACCGAAAGACGGCAAACCCATCGTCTGCCGACCAGGAAACGGTCGCGACTTCTCGCCCCCAAAGGTAGATGGATGCATCCGCAATTGGTTCAGTCATGATCGGCTCTTTGTCACCTGTTTGCATTCCCTTGTCGTGCTGCTTGCCCCGCATGAACTCGACGTTGCCATTGTGCCTCCTTCGTTCGTCTCCTCTCGATCGGGCCAGTGCGTTCGTTGGGACCAAGAAGAGCAGTCTTTTCGTTGTCTGTCGAATGCCGTCAATGTCTCCAATGAAAGTCTGCGCCTCTACATGGACGTCGTGCAGGCGTGCAGCGAGCAGGGGCGGATCGGGTAGTGCAGATAACGTCAGTCTCACCGCCAGCTCGTCGATCTCGCCGCGGCTGAAAACAGCAGCCCAAAAGCGGAACCTATTTATCTCCGAGGAAAATAAGTAATTTGAACATTTACCTAGGGAGTGAGGTGGTTCGGACGTTCCGAGCTTCCGCAATTAATTGATATTAAATGGCTTTTTGAATTCTCCGCTTGACTTTGCGACGTCTGCGCGCGAGCAATCCACCGCTTCGAAACGCGATCAAAGCGTGGCTCAGGCTACTCGTCCCTGAAAATCCGGGAGGCTACACATTGAAGCTCTGGTTTCTTTCCGACCTGCATCTGGAATACGCAGATTTGTCGGAGCCGCTGAAGATCCCCGACGCAGATGTCTGCATTGTTGCGGGCGATCTGTGCTGTGGTGTCGCCAATGGCGTACAATGGCTGGCGGACCATGTCGCGCCTGCCATGCCCTGCATCTATGTCGCGGGAAACCATGAGTTCTACAATGGCGGGATCAGGGAGAATCTCGAGGACGGAAGAGCGGCGTGCCGACGTGTTGAGAATGTCCACTTTCTTGAGAACGATATTGTCGTGATCAATGGTGTCCGGTTCATTGGCGCAACCCTATGGACCGATTACCGGATTGCGGGCCATCAATTTCTTGCGATGAGGCATGCGCGAGAGCGGATGAATGACCACCGAAAGATCGCCCTGCAGAAAAACCCCTGGCAGCGGTTTCTTCCGGAGAGCGCGTATCGGATGCACGTGGAGTCGCGTCTGTTCATCGAGAGTTCGATGAAAGCCGACCAGGCACAGACGGTTGTTGTTACGCATCATCTGCCGTATCCCGCGTCGGTCCACCCCAGGTTCAAGGGCGACTTGCTGAATGGTGCCTTCGCATCAGATCTGGGTGCCGTTATCGATCAGGGGCGACCAGCGCTCTGGGTTCATGGGCACACCCATGACAGCTGTGACTACAGGGTCGGAGCAACGCGCGTGCTATGCAATCCACGTGGCTACGACAACGAGAACGCAGCGTTCAATCCTTCCATGATCGTGGGGATCTGAACGGGGGCAACTCCGACCGGATGACGAGCAGTGGCGGTGATGGGCCTGTCGTCAGGGGGGGGGGACACTGTGGCAAGGGCAGCCGATTTGCGCACTCAGCGTCTCAGATCAACCTGACTTAAATCGAGATGATTTGCGGTCGTCCGATTCAAATTTCCCGCAAGGCGATTCAAAACTCGACACTGACGATTCTGATTTGCGGAAAGACGTTACCTTTTCAAACGCCGTTTGCTAGAGAGGTGAGGAAGGCAGGTGGAGGAAGGGAAGATGGTACAGTCCAGAAAAGACCGCTTGGCGAAACAGCGTGATCGGCAACGGGCGCTGCGGGCTGCCAGCAAGAGCCGACGGAAACCGTCTCGAGACGACATAGCCAGGACCCTGCTCCACTTTGCCATCACGAAGAACCTGTCCGAGGAGCGGAGGGAGCGGCTTGAAGAGCTTCAACATCACATTGTTGCAGCGCTTGTTCTCCAGGGTTTCGATGAGAGGGAGGCGGAGATCGTATGGGATGCCCTGGTCGACAAATACCGGTCGGGGTGGGCCTTCCAACAGAAACGACATCTTTCAAAGGATGATGATCTCGATGCTTACGAAGCTGATGCCAATGGCTGATCGGGCAGTCTGCTTTCCCCGCAGGCGCTCGGTTTCGATACCGGATTGATGGCATCCTCAATTGATTTGCAAATCTCAAATGTTCGGTTCTCCCCCCGTTACTCCCTGAAACGGCGTTTGCTGGTGAATCGCAAATCTGTAGCTTTTTCTGCTAGCTTGGCCCGAAACTCGACCATGGTCTGGTTTAAAAATACGGGATTGCGGTAGCTGAAAGCGTAGTCACGATCGTGCCCATATGTGTCGGCACCCCGCTGCAGCTGAGCCAAGGACAAGTCTCAGGCATCTGCCGTGAGCGTCTGTTCATCGGGCTTTCAACGCCATAACAAATCAAAAGAACGCGCCGAGACGTCAATCCAAATCAGAATGATTTGAAATAATTTGCGGTATTCCGATTCCAGGTTCTGGTTATTCGATTCAAACGCGTGAGCAATCGATTCTGAATGCTCGAAAAGCGTTACACACCCAAACGGCGTTTGACGTGAGGCGACAGGCAGCAGGAACCCCAGATTGCTGCTCCCTGATGGCCCGTGAAAATTCTGCCCACGCAAGCAGAATGCGATGCAAGATGAAGCCGTAGTCTTTGTCCAGAAGAGCTGCGGTTAACCATCCGGTCGCAAGAAAATCGATCGACGAACATTTTAGGGGCTCCGCGGCGATCCGGGATATGCCAGGATGCCCTTGCTTTCGGGGAACACAACCTCGAAAACGGCCTCCGAAGGTGCTCCAACACCGACGAAGGCCTGACCCGCAACCTAACGAGGAGGCCTTGGGCTATGACAGATACTATTTCCTTTGAACTGACGATTGAAGCCGCAGCGCAGCGCAACCCCCAGATTCATGTTGACAGCATGATGTCGCTCTGGGTCGACGAGGATCGAACGGTCTGTAGCGACGATGCCATCGAGCTTTTCGGTCGTGCATCTTATGCGCCTAGTGCAGCGGCCCTGATTGCTGCCCTCGCGGCTGAGCTTGAAGCTGCTGAAGGTCGCCTGCGCCATGCAGAAGAGAAGCTTGCTTTCTGCCGTGAGACGCTGCTCCACGAAGCCATCGCACTTGATGATATCGATGATGACGATGAGGTGAAGCGGTTCAGCACCTACTGCCTCGCGGCATAGCAGTATCGCTCTTTCATTGGCTTTGAGCTGCCGCTGAACGGACCTCGTCCCTGAACGGAGGGGGGGGGGACGTTCACCGCTGATCTGCGCACCCAAAAATCCCAGCACAGCCAGCATTGAGACCGTAATAGCGGTCTCGATGACCGCTGCTTGCTGCCGTTGTTCAAGGAAGCTTCATGATTACAACCAGACGCCAACCGGGGGGAACGCTTTCTCGACCAGATTCCGACGCACCGATGATGGACGAAGTGGATACCCCATCGGCCGCAACGAGCCTTCTGGAAGAGCTGATTTCCGACTTCGAGCGCATCGTCGCGGATACGATTGCGCAGGTCGAGGCATGTCCAGCAAAGCACGACCCGACTTTCGAGGGCTATCAGGAACTGCTTGCCGCAGTCCGCTCGGCAACGAGTCTCGAAGGAGCGCTCCTCAAAAGAGCTATAGCTCTCGTTGTCGGAAAGAACCCCAAACTCAGCCTGATTCATCTTGAGCGCCCCCTGCCAGTGCATCAAGCCGCGAAGGCGCTGTTCCTTCGCAGCGACTGGGCAGGGGCATCGATGATCAGGCGCGATGCGGAGGTCATCACACGTGAATATTACCGTCCTGATCTGCTGGTGGTCGACCGTGCGAAGCAGCATGCACTGCTCCTCGATATCAAGCGAACTGTCTCCTCCTATAGCCCAAGCGCGATCGTCACCCTGCGCAGCAGGATGATGGCAAGCGCACTGGCCATCCGTGAAGTACTGGCGCGCAAATATGATGTTCCATCCGTGTCACGCGCAAGCATTGCCATCATCGATGCGGCGGGGGACACCCGTAGTGAGGCCGAAGGCATACTTGGCCTCAACGATCTTGATTGGCTCCTGCGTATCGATGGTGCGGGTCGTGCGATCACGCACCTTCGTGAGCTGTATGGCGCGAAGATACGCGCCATCCTGCAGAAACACTGTGAAACGATCATGGGACAGCGACACAAAGGGCGGTCGGGCGAGAAACCGCAGGCTAGGTTTGAGAAAGAAATGGGACCGACGCCTGGAAATGAAGAGCAAGGTGAAGAGCTCAACCCGCAATCAGTCGATCAGGTCGGAGATCAGGAGGGGATATTCGAATACATAGGCGGAAACTCGGATGAGCCTGCGGGTGCTCATGCAGCCACATCGTCTCCTTCGCCCGCTTTTGCTGTTGGTATTGCTTCTCGAAGAACCCGTTGACGGGAAATGGGAGCACTCTCCGCGAGCCCAATCAATCTCGGCCCAGATAGTATCGCATGGAAGCGGTGCGTGCATCCAGCCTTTGACCGCGATGCGGTTTGGCTGGGTCCTTGGGGAGCTAACACGCCGCGCCGAGTGGATAAGCAAAATATGAATGATAGGAAAACCGATGTTGGTTTTTGACTGGAATGAGCCAGGCAGGGATGAGCGGTTCGAGCTTCAGCTCCAGCGGCTCAAAATGCTCGTCGCTGAAATGGAGGCGGTACAGCAACGGAGAATGCAGAAGGCGCTTCCCGAAGAAGCGCCCATCCTGGAACAATGGGCGCCGACATGCCGGCCTGCACCGTGCCTGACAGGCCTGTCGACGGGGCATCCACGACTTGTGGGCAAAGACCGATCGATCATCACATCCGATCTGCAGCTGGTTTCTTCAGACCAGACCTGGGCGCGCACGACGTCGCGATGGTATCGACTTGGGACACAGCGGCGAATGGAGAAGACGTTGAGATCGTTGAATTAGACGCGGGCTGACAGTCGTTGAACAAAACGAAAGGGCGTTGGTGCTGTGGACTTTCAGGCGCTGGTATCATTGCTGCCTGTGATTGCCGGCGAGGGAGGCTGCGAAATTTCTTGACGGGCCGTGGCGGTGGCTCGTCAGAAATGGAGCTGGAAGCAGATCAAATGCTTTGACCTCGACAAGTGTCCATAACGGGCGGTCTCCCTGCCGTAGCTGAATGACAATTTACGGCCCATACCGGTTATTCACCTGCTGAGATGGGTCTGCGGTGCAGCCCACCGAAGCAGCCATTCGTCGCATCTGCGAAGACGGCTGACCACCAGACGGCGGCAATGCGGACCTTGCTGCCGTTCGCTGCACCTGATTGGTTTCCGCTGCGGCTGCGCGGGGTCCTGGAGGACAGGGCGGTGAACAGACATTCGCTGCACGCGCGAGATCACTCGGGCATAGTCTTGTGAAGCGAAGGCTGTGGCGAGTTCCAGGAGGGCAGCAATATTTCTGATTCAAGCCCGAGCTCGGCGGCACCAGCAGGCCCGCAATTCGAAGCCAAAGTCGACACCCGCTATGCCCTAGGGTCAGGACCCATTGATTTGAACTGACGGCTGTGATTCAGGCGGGCGTATAGTAGCCTGACTGATGAGTAATTTGTTTTGGCTGACGGACGAGCAAATGGCCCGTTTTCAGCCTTTTTCCCAAGAGCTATGGTCGCAAGCGCGTTGATGACCGACGCGTTCTGAGCGGCATCATCTTCGTCAACCGTAACGGGCTCAGGTGGTGCGATGCACCGAAGGAATATGGCCCGGCGAAGACGCTTTATAACCGGTGGAAACGCTGGGGCGACAAGGGCAGTTTTATCCAGATGATGGAAGGCCCGGCTGTGCCTGAAGCCGCAGAGCACAAGACCATTGTGATCGATGCGACATACTTCAAGGCCCACCGCACGGCTTCCAGCCTGCGGGTAAGAAGGGGGCGTGGGCCGCCTGATTGGACGCACGAAAGGTGGCATGAACACCAAGCTTCATACCATAACGGATGCGAGTGGTCGCCCGATCAGTTGCTTCATAACGGCCGGTCAGGGCAGGGATTTCACCGGGGCTGCCGCCTTGCTTGATGAGCTTCCCAAGGCCAAATGGCTGCTGGCCGATCGTGGCTATGATGCCGACTGGTA
This sequence comes from Nitratireductor sp. WH36-1, assembly GCF_058725515.1. Lineage (NCBI taxonomy): Bacteria > Pseudomonadati > Pseudomonadota > Alphaproteobacteria > Hyphomicrobiales > Phyllobacteriaceae > Nitratireductor > Nitratireductor sp. WH36-1. The sequence continues at coordinate 1,324,280 of NZ_CM178970.1, forward strand.
TCGTGACGCTTCACAGGCGAAGGGGATCACTCCCTGCATTCCGGGTCGGAAATCCCGCAACAAGACCATCAAATACGACAAACGCCGCTATAGACGGTGCAACCGGATCGAGATCATGTTCGGGCGGCTCAAAAACTGGCGGCGTGTCGCTACGCGCTATGACAGGTGCTCAATGGCCTTCCTGTCCGCCATCGCTCTCGCCGCAACCGTCATCTTCTAGCTATGAGCAACGAGTCCTGAGCCTAGTGCGGTGCTCGACGCTGAAGGTAAGAAAGCCCGACACACGAACAATTTAGATATGTAGAAAGGGCCCGCCGGGCTTGCCGGCGGGCCCTCTCGGCAATGAGGACGCTTCAGGCTGCTAGCTTGGGAAGGGGGGACAGCCCCGTGGCGCGCAGAAGCAGGTCCGTCCAAGCCCCAGCAAAACGGACCACGGCATCCCCGGCGCGCGCGCGCCTCTTTTCATTGCCGATTTCAAGCCCGGCGATGTCGGCCGACGCAAACCAGCGCGCCCAGCCATCGACCGAGTTCTCACCCACACAGACCGCGCCGGCATGAATGTGGTCGGAAAGCCCATCGGCATCCGAACACACCACCGGCCGGCTGGCCGCCATCGCCTCAAGCGCCACCAGCCCATAGGGCTCCCAGCGGGATGGCATGGCGATCACGTCGCATCCCGCCATGGCGATCGAGGGATATTGCACATAGCTGCAGATCACGATCTCGGGGCGCCCCTCAGCCATCGCCTCAAGCTGCCGCCGCTGTGGGCCATCACCATAGAGATGCAGCTCCAGATCCTCGCGGCCGGACGCCTTGAACCCTTCGATCAGAATGTCAAAACCCTTCTGCACATCGAAGCGTCCGATGGCGCCGATGGTGCGTGTGGAGCGGGGGCTTGCCGGCTCCACCTTGAAGAAGCGCTCCAGCGACACGCAGGAGGGAATGACTGCAAGACGCCCCGCGCCGACGAAACGGCGACGCAGCCACCTGCCCTGCGCTTCACTCACCGCAATGATCTCATCGAACATCGCGTAGGCCACTTTCATCAGTGTGTCGAAACGATCCCGGTTGACGACATTGGCCGCGACGAAGCGCTCGCTGTAGCTGTGCTCCACATGCAGAAGCGGTGTGCGGGGATTGAGGGCGCGCAGCGCCGTCAGAAAAGGTATGTTCTTCCAGCAGATGGACAGATGCGAGACGATGACGTCAGCATTAAGCGCCGGGGGCGTGAGCTGCCCGCGCTTCACGCGCACGATCCTGTGCTGCGCCAGCTCGGCGAGCATGGGATCCTGCACCATGTGGTCGAGCATGCGGTTGATGCCGCCGAAACCGGCATCATCGATGAGATGGCAGACAGTGAGTGTCATGGTCGGGTTCTCCTCGAATGGAATCAGGCGTTCTGGTTTTGCAGGAGGCGGCTTTCAAGCCGGGCGTAGGTTTCCTCGCCAAACAGTGCGAGGAACAGGGCAGCTCCCAGCGTGATGGCGGTTTTCACCGGCTCCTCGACAAACGGGCGAAGGGAGGCGCGCAGCGACTGGCGGACAAGCGCCCAGGCGCGCTTTCCATCGCGCATGGAAACGCAGCGACGGGCCAGATAGCGCAGCTGATAGGCCGTGGCGGTTCTGCCATAGCGCTGCACCAGCTCAGGCGAGATCTGGGCGATCTTGTCACGCATGCGCGCCCAGGTTTCGAACTGTTTGTCGACATCGGCCGAGAGACCGCCCATGTGGATGCGGTAGAGCGTCAAATGCCCGGGGATGCCTTCAATGCGCCAGTCCTGGGTCAGAATGAAGCGCAGCCAGCCCTCAATGTCGTCGGATTGCCGAAAAGTCTCGTCAAACCACCAGTCGCGCTCCTCCTCACCCAGCGGGCGATAGGCAAAACCATCCAGCGCCTCGCGGCGCATGACGGCGGCGGAGCCATTGCCGATGGGATTGCGGCGGAAGACATCGGCGGCGGTGATGTTGCGCAGTTTCGGCGACTGGTTGACGCCAAGCGGCCTGCCGGCGCGGTCGATCATCTGGCTTCCCGAAAAGCTGATCCCGACATCGGGACTGGCGTCGAGATGCGCAATGTGCAACTCCAGCTTTTCCGGCAGCCAGAGATCGTCGGCATCGCAGAAACCGACATAGCGACCGCGCGCTGCCGCAATGCCTGTATTGTGCGCGCCGGCAAGGCCACGATTTTTCTGGCGGATCAGGCGAATGCGCTCATCGTCGAAGCTCTGGACGACGGCGATCGTCTGGTCGCTTGAACCATCATCAACGACGATCAGCTCAAAATCGGCAAAAGTCTGACCAAGCAGCGAGACCAGAGTTTCACGGATGGTGCCAGCCACATTGTAGGCAGGGACCACGAGGGATGCGATGGGTGTGTTCGTGTTCATGGCGTTGTCTCCGTTGGCCCTGCCGGTCACGACAGGGCGAGGCGTTTCAGTGTGGTGGGCAGGGTGAGTTCCAGCGCGGCAGCAGCCAGCGTGAAGACGCCACGGCGCGGATTGCTGAAATAGGCTGCAGGGCAGCGCCTGATCGCCCTGATGGCGATCCTCAGGGCCGTGCCGCGCGGCGAACGAACACGCAGCGCACGGCGCGCCAGATAGCGCAGATGAATGGCCTCGGCGGCAGATAGTTCGGCCTGGGAGGGGCGCATTCCAAGACGGGTTGCGGAGGCGACAGCAGTCTCCCAGCCCTGGCGCATGGCGGTCAGATCGGCGGAAAGTCCGCCATCGCTTGCCCGGTAATGAACGAGTGTTTCATCAATGGCCTCAATGCGGGCCCCAACAGCAGCCAGACGCACCAGCCAATCCAGGTCCTCGCCATAGGTGATGGCTTCGTCGAAACCGCCGCTCTTCAGGAACCAGTCGCGCCTCAGCACGATATTGGACATGGTGCAGACAGCGTTTTCGCGCAGGAGGTCTTTGACGCGCAGGCCGTGCGGCAGCACCGTCGACACCGTTTCCGGCCTGGACGGATCGTTCCTGAAAAAGGCGATCCGGGCATAGAGACCATCCGGCGCATCGTGTCCGGCAAGCCGCGCGGCGCAGCGGGCCAGCTTTTCAGGCGACCACAGATCATCCGCATCGAGAAAGGCGAGGTAGTCGCCACGGGCGTGTTCGAAAACGGCCCTGTTGCGCGCGCGGCTCGGGCCGCCATTCTCCAGACGAACAAGCTGGAACCGGCTGTCCTTCTTTGCAAACGCTTCGGCGATTGCAGCTGACTGATCACTCGAACCGTCATCAACGATAATCACTTCGTAGTCGTCGAAGCTCTGCGCGTCCACGCTCGCAAGCGTCTCAGAAAGCGTTCGTGCAGCGTTGAAGCAGGGGATGACAATAGAGAAAAGTGGCATGGTCAGGCTCCTTGCAGCTGATAGGGTGACGAGGCGCGGCGGCCTGCGCGAATGGCGGTCTTGATCGCGGGCGTGGATGCAATCGTCTGGCTTGTGATGGCAGCGGCCAACGTGGCCCAGGCAATGGTGGTCAGGCCGAACGGGGCGGCGATCGCGGTGGTGAGCGTCATCGCGCCGCCGATGGCGAGGGAGTAGACGAATTCCGTGCCCGCCCGCCCGCCGGAGCGCAGCCACTGCGCGCTGACCGACCAGATCATGTTCGGCACGGCTGCCAGGCAGAGGATGGCGACCAGGGGCGCAACCGGCGCCCACTTCTGGCCGAAGACCAGCGCCACATAGGGCTCGGCGGCGAGCATCTGCACCAGCACCACGGGCAGAATGACCGCCAGCGCCAGAAGCATGGCCTGACGCAGCGCGCCGGGGCGGTCCTTGCTGGTCGAGAGATAGGGGAACAAAACCGTCGAAAAGGCTGTGCCGAGCGAGGTCGAGATGCCGGCGCTGGCGTTGAAAGCGAAGAAATAGACGCCCAGCGCATCGGTACCCAGCACCGCGCCAATGATCAGCTTGTCGGCCTGCATCCGCAGCGCCTTGACGAATTCGATGCCAAGCACCGAACGGCCAAACTGCACGAAGGGAGCAAGTGGCGCAGCGGCAATCTCCGGGTTCGGCTTCCAGTGCACAAGCCTGCGCATACCGATCAGCCAGACCGGCGCGGCAATGAGCTTGGGCAATACGATTGCGAACGGGCTCGGGAAAGCGGCGACAAGAGCACAGGTAATCAGATTGGCGGCCACGTTCTGCGCGCCAGATATTGCAGCGGTGGCGCGAAGACGGCCCTGCCGCATCGCCAGCGCACACTGCACCAGCCCCGCAGGCATCAGGAGATATTCGAGGCCGAGAACGCCGATGAGCACGAAGCTCTCCACACTGCCGCCGATCTGCCAGAGCATCGCACCGACCAGAAGCTGAAACGCGGCCAGTCCGGTGCACCAGCCCCAGAAGATGCGGTGCGCGGTCTTGCACACGGCTTCGAGTTCGTGGTCTCCGGCGATGATGATGCGCTGACCGACACCGTTTTCCGTCAAGGATTTGAGAATGTCCGACGTGGCGATGGCGGCGGCAGCAATACCGATCTCCGCAGGGGAGAGAAAGCGGGCGAGAACCACCACCACCACAAGCCGCGAAACCTTGGCTGCGGCCTCTGAAGCGGCATAGGCGGAAAGATTGCCAAGCAATGGCCTGTCTGCCAGCCCTGCAATCCTTTTCGCGAAGTTGTTGGTCATTGCCATTAAATTGATCCGCCATGGTGGAACGAAGATTGATTGTGTGATGTAGTCCTAGACAACTTGGCGAAGGGACGGTTCGGTCCCTACGGACACGTGAAAGCCCTTTCGGCTCGGCGCACTATCCTTTCGGTTAGGTGTCGGCGCAGATGGGATGCAGATGGCCCGGGAGGCAGTTCAGGAGGGCATTGCTTGGAGGCGAAGCTGGCCAGTGTCAGTCCGGCAGATGCGCGTGTGGGGGAGCGACTGCACAGATGTGCAATGCTGGCCTGTAGCGTGCTTTCGTTGGTCTTTCTTCCAGCCTGCGCGGCGTTGCAGGACATAGAAAACCCGGAAGACGTCGCGGGCGGTCAGAGCTATCAGGCGCAATATCGCTCCGACCGTTCCGCTGAAGCAAGGACATGGAAGGCCAGCTCATCGAGCATGAACGCGCGACGCTGCGTTTCCGAGAAAGGCGCTTCTGCGCAAGTTTCGCCGAAAATCCTGCCGGACATCGAGATCCTTTCGCCGGGTGATCTTCTGCAGGTTTCAATTTCCGATGATGACCTGATTTCCGGCCAGTATGAAGTCTCGCAGGATGGACGCCTGAGACTGCTTCACGTGCCTGCCGTTTCGGCCAAGGGGCGCACCGTCGATGCTGTAGAAGACGCCGTTCGCCGCAAGCTGATGGCCGAGGGGCTTTATGCGAGCGTGCCGCGCGTCTCAATTCGCGTCATGGACTTCGCGCCAGCCCGTGTATTCGTCGCAGGCGCAGTCTTCGAACCGGGCGCCGTCACGGTCGGTTCCGTTGACGCCAGTGATGCAGATCGGCTGCGCCAGCAGACCAGTGGTGGCCGGGCGGGAAGCCGGCGCCTGTCGCGCGCCCTGCAGATGGGCGGCGGCGTGCGCCCGGACGCTGATCTTTCGCGTGTTCAGGTAAAACGCGGCAGCCGCACCATGATGCTGGACATTCGACCCGCCATCACCGGTCGGGCCTATTCGGATCTCATTCTTCTGGAGGGCGACCAGATTGAAGTGCCAAGCCGCGGTTGCTTTCAGGAAGAGCTGATGACGCCCTCGCCGATCTCGCCTCCCGGTGTGAAAGTCTTCATGTCGAACCTTTCCGTTCCAGCCGATTCCAATTCAGATGCGGCAATCGGCAAGGACACCGCGGAACTGCGCTATGGAACGCGGTTCCTGCAAGCCGTGTTCGCCATGAATTGTATCGGCGGCGCGAAACTCACCAACTCAGACCGCACGGCGGTTCTGTTCTCGCGCAATCCCATCACGGGAGAATCCGTGGTCATTGAAAGACGTCTGGAGGACCTGCTTCGGCGCAGGGACCGTGACGAATACGATCCCTATCTCATGCCGGGCGACGCGCTGGCCTGCTACGATTCCTCCTTCACCAACATCACCGATGTGGCGCGGGGGCTTGGCATCGGCATTGGTGCGGCGGTGGCAGCCTCGGCTCTTTGAGGGGCAGAAGGTCAGTAACCGGCCTGCTCCATTGCATCGCCCGTTTCGAGCGCGGCCAAACGCACCGCCCTGCAACCGGCAATCGCCTCAGAGCGACTGTCATTCCTGCTGGCGTTCTCTACGGCAAGGAGTGCCGTGCGCAGCCGCAATGCGCCAAACACCGCAGCGGAACCGGCATATCTGTGTGCGAGCTTCTGCAATTCCCCAAGCTCCAGCCCTTCAACACAGGCATCGCCGAACTGTGTCGGCGCTGTCTGCAGCTCATCCCGGAACCGGGCCATCTGCTTTTCCAGAAGGTCCTGCGGCAACGCATCCACGAGTTCGCCAAGCGCGTCCAGATCGAGAACCGGCTCACAGGGTTCCTGACCGTTTTTGCATGAACCGGCAGGCGCACCGCGAAACTCGGGCGCGCCTACTCCCTTGCCGGCGGTCCTTTCCAGAAGTGCCGCGATCTTTTCTGAGCGCAGCGGCTTGATGATGCAGTCCTGCATGCCGGCACTGCGCAGCTTTCGCTGCTCTTCCGGCAGGGCGTGAGCGGTGAGCCCGACAATCGGCGCATCCTGCGACCGGCCGCCATCGGCGCGGATCAGCTGCGTTGCGCGCAATCCGTCGAGCTTGGGCATGCTGATATCCATCAGGATGAGATCGAAGCGCGTCTCGCGCGCCAGCGCCACACCACCTTCGCCATCCTCGGCTTCCGTCACCGAGCAACCGAATTTCTCGAGCATTTCGCGCGCAACGAAACGATTGATCTCATTGTCCTCAACGACAAGAACTGTGAGGCCGAAAGCGCCGCCAGCTGCTGGAACGCCTGTCTTTTCCGGCCAGGCTTCAGCGCTTTCCGTGGATGCGGCGAGCAGCGCCGGAACACGAAGCCAGAAGCGGCTTCCCTTCTCCGGTTCGCTTTCAACGCCGATCTCCCCACCCATGATGGCGGTGATGCGCTGGGAAATGCCCAGACCGAGACCCGAGCCCGGCGATGTGCGCCGGTATGACGGGTCGAGCATGACGAAATCCTCGAAAATGCGTCTCGTGTCCTCGGGGCTGATCCCGATGCCAGTGTCGCTGACGGCAAATTCGATCCAGTCCTTCCCATCATCCGCAGCATAAGGCGCGGCCTCAATGGTAATTGTGCCATTCAAAGTGAACTTGATGGCGTTTCCGACCAAATTCATCAGAACCTGCCGCAAACTGTGCCGGTCCTGGGTGAAATTCTCGATCTGGGGATGAACCTGAAGAGCGATGCGATTGCCGCGCGGCGCAGCCGCTGGCGCATTGACGTTCTGCACTTCGCGCAGGAGCGTGGTCACATCGAAACTGGCCGGCCTCAGCCGAACAGCGCCAGCCTCGATACGGGTAATGTCGAGCACTTCATCAATGTGACGCTGCAATATCTCGCCCGACGTGATGGCCGTCGTCACATAATCCTTCTGCCGGCGGCTCAACCGTGTGTCGCGCAAGACGTCGAGAAGCCCCATCACCCCGTTGAGCGGTGTGCGCATTTCGTGACTCATCACGGCCAGAAAATCCGACTTCGCCTTGGCGGTGGCGAGCGCCTCGTCCCGTGCGGCCGTCAGCGCGGCCTGTGTGCGCAGGCGATCAGAGATATCGCGGATATACGTTGTGAAGATGGGGCCATGGCCGCCACGGGTGATGCCGACAGAGAGTTCGGCGGGGAAACGCTTTCCGTCCGCGCGCATCATTTCAAGCTCAATGCGGGCGGAACGCATTGCCTGGCTGTCATCACCATCGAGATATCGCGCCATGCGCTCGCGATGAGCTTTCCTCGCTTCCGGCGGAATGATCAGCTTTTCAACCAGCGCGCCCTGGGCATTTTCACGGGTGCAGCCGAAGACGCGCTCTGCAGCCGGATTGAAATCCAGCACATGGCCCCGCGCATCCGAAACAATGATCGGATCGAGCGATGCGCTGATTGCGCTGGCAAATCGCAGATTGCTGATCTGCAGTTCCTGCGAGCGCCGGCGCGCAACCCTTGACTGCCACCACAACAGCCCAAGCGCCAGAACCATGACTGCAAAGACAAACAGCGCGATCAGTTCGGTGTGGAGCAGGAGGTCTGAGAAGGCCTGCCGGTCGAGATCCGACTGTCTGGCGAGAACACGCACCCCTTCGAGCGAAAGAACGCGAGCGGTGGACTGAAGCGCATCGAACCTTTGTTGCAGCTCCCCCAGACCTTCACGCAGCGCCGCATCAGAACCGTCTATCAGAGGGATCGAAGCCAGAAGCGCCGCGCGGATTTCTAAAAGCGCCTGGCGCGCCCGGGGTTCTTCCATAACGGCGGCGAAGACCGAACCGCGCTCCAGCGTGTCGATGCGGCTGTAGAAAATGTCGAAGCGCTGGCGAAGATTGTCGAGCGATGCGCCATCATCCGATAGTGCGCGATCGATGGCATCATTCAGCGTGAGGAGTTCCACCTGCACCTGCGCAACAGACCACTGAACATTGTCCGTGGGGGCCGCACGCAGGCGCGAAAGCTCCTGCGATATCTGCAGGGCGAGCGAAAACAGAAGGGCGCAGACTGCGAGAAACAATGCAGCGCCGGCGAGGTAATGGAAGGTCCAGTTCCGCGTCCCTGCCTGCGACCTGCCTCTCATGAGATGTCCTCCTGAAAGCCTCAATCTCTTACATCAATGGATTTGAGCTGCCAGATGCTGTGCGAATAAGTGACTTCGGTGCGGTATTCGGGCTTGCTGTCGAAGGGATAAATCACCCAGACTGGCCCCTTGTCCCGCACGGATATGGTCTTGCCGTCCATTCGTGTCGCAAGGATCGGTCCACCCATGACTGCATCCGAGAACGGCATGTCTATCGCGTAATCGTTCAGAGCTGTCATGCGCAGCGTCTCGCCGGTTGCGCCAAGGGCATCAAGGAACGTCTTCAGCTCAACTCCACTGAAAGCGATCTCGCCCTCGGTCCAGATAGTGTCAGTGCGGAACGCGGTCTGCGGCAGGGCGTCGAGCATCGCGAGATCGAACGCGGCTGCGCCATCGCCTGTGTTTGCTTTTTGGATACTGCCAGAGACGGTCAGGATGATGGGGCCGTCAGGCGCGGCAAGCTCCTGCGCCTGCGATGGCGCGGTTGCGCAAAAAAGCAGAATGAGAAGTGCCGGGATCCGGCGCGAGATGATCATGAGTTTTCCAGTCATGGCAGCGCTCCGCTTTACGTAAAGCGAAGTATTATCCAAAAAAACACAGGGTAAAAGCGCTCGTCGGGATGGTGCACCTATACGGACGTATAGGTTCTTTGCCCGCAATTCTTTCCCGTAGCGAGGGAACACGGGGCGGCCCTTGGGGCAGACCACCCGGGTCTCTGTCTCAGAACGCGCCGCGCCCCCCCAGCACTGCCCGAACCGTAAGCGCCAGAATGGCGAGATCAAGCAGGATCGTGCGTGAGCGCACATAGGCAGAATCCATCTCGACCATCTTGTCGAAGCCAATTTCCGCACGCCCTGCCACCTGCCACAGACCGGTCAGGCCTGGCTTGCGGGAAAGCCGCTCACGCGCCGGGGCCGGATAGGCCTCAACCTCCTGGGGAAGCGCCGGGCGCGGCCCGACCACCGACATGTCACCCGCCCAGATGTTGAACAGCTGCGGCAATTCATCGAGCGAAAAACGGCGCAACCAGCGGCCCACCGGCGTTATGCGCGGGTCATTCTTCGACTTGAAGCAGATGCCGTCCCGGTCGCTATGCGTCAGAAGCGCGGCGCGGCGCGCCTCTGCGTCCCGATACATTGAACGGAATTTCAGCACGGTGAACGGCGCGCCGTCCTGGCCGATCCGTGTCTGGCGAAAGAGAGCGGGACCGGGTGAATTAAAACGGATCGCGGCAGCAATGACCAGCATCACCGGCGCAAGGGCCATGATGGCGCAGCTAGAGACGACAAGGTCGAGAACACGCTTGTTGTCCATCTCGCCGGGCACTGCCCGCTCTGGGCGTTTGCGCTGACGAAAGGCGTTGAGCAGGAAGCGCACATTGCCCACCAGATAACGCTTCGCCATGCGGCGCGGTTCGATCAGCAGCCGCCAGCACCACTCGCAACCGATGCGACGCAGAAAGAGCGGCGCCCGCGGCACGCGCCCGGACCAGAAGTCGAACTGCGCGCCAACGCCCATGACAAGCTTCGCATCCAGGCGGTGGCGATTGCGGGCGATCCAGACATCCTGCATTGGCACACCGAGTGCGACAAGAACGATGCCCGCGCCCGATGCGTTGATCATGTCGATGATCGAATCTTCATCCTCGGGATTGAAATACCCGCTCTGGGTGCCGGCGATGGTGAGCCCGGGCGCAAGCTTTTGCGCAGCTTCGGCCGCAGCGTCCGCCACCCCCGCCCGGCTGCCGAAAAAGAACACCGACAGGCCACGTTCAGCCGCCTGCTTGCAAAGCGGCACGAAGAGATCCGTGCCATTCAGATTGGCAGCGAACCGTTCGCCGCGCAGTTTTGCAGCCAGACTCATGCCAGACCCATCGGGCAGCAGCAGATCGGCCTTTTTCAGAGCCCACACATAAGAGGGATCGTCCTGGGCGGTGTTGATGCAATGGGCATTGAGGAATGCAGCCGTGCGCTTGCCCCTCTGACTGTCCAGAAGGCGGTTTACGGCATCTTCCTGCGTTGCGCTCAAAAGGTCGAAATCAAAGAGCGAAATCGTGTCGACGGTTTTCATCTGCGTCTCCTCGGGTTTGGGTGCCCACAGATTGCAGTTCCCATCAGATGAAACCATCGCACGGAGGGAGAGCGCACCGTCTCTGCCGCATAGCCCGGCTCCGTGTGAGTTGCCGACGCTGCACGTTCGCAGGAGCTGAATATACCTTCGTATAGTGGCTTTGCTTGTCTTTATCGCGCACCATGAAGCCATGAAATACGAAGTTGACTTCAAGTGTTCTGGTTTTGGTTACTGAAATTCAGGGATTTCTGATATGCTCGGACCGATGATCGCAAAGCAGTACAATCATGGAACTGGAACTCTGTTTCACCCGAATTGCGCTTTGATGCGTATTTCCGGCAATTAGCCATGGAGTGACGCGCCGGCGCATTTGTCGGCGGCATCGGGGCAAACGGGTTCGTATCTGGAGCTGCAGCATTGAAGATACTCATCGCGGATGACCATGAACTGGTCAGGGATACGATCTGCGCTTTCCTGTCTCAGGAAACGGGTGTTTCAGTATCCGTTGCCGGCGATTTCGACGAGGCGGCGACGAAGATCACCAGAGAAGGCCCGTTTGATGTCGTTCTTCTCGACTATTCGATGCCCGGCATGAACGGGCTTGAAGGACTGACAAAGGCGAAGGAGCTGAACTTCGGAAGCCCCGTGGCGCTTCTTTCCGGCACCGCTTCCCGCGCTGTCGCCGAGGAGGCGCTGGCCTCCGGGGCGGCAGGCTTCCTGCCCAAGACCCTGCCGGCCAAAACCCTTATCCACGCCGTGCGTTTCATGGCAGCCGGGGAGCAATATGCGCCAGTCCAGCTCATGACCGAGCGCGAGGAAGAGCAGAAGCATCCACTTGCCGAGAAACTCACCAACCGGGAATTCGAGGTTCTGAAGGGTTTGGCCGAAGGGCAGTCGAACAAGGAGATCGCACGCGATCTCGACCTTCAGGAGGTCACCATCAAATTGCACGTAAAGACGCTTTGCCGAAAGCTGTCCGCACGGAACCGCACCATGGCCGCGATGATAGCCAAGGATGCGGGCCTCTTCTGACGCTTAAGCCAGAACCGGCCTATCCGAAAGGCTAGGCCGCTCTGTCGAAAGAGACGCCAGGTCTTCTTCTGCCACCGCCCAAAGCGCTGCCAATCCCGTAGGAAGGGGCAGCCAGGAAGGGTGGTTTCATGACAATCGAAGCAACAGCTGACGTTTCTCTCGTTCCTTCGCGCCGGCGGCGTGGCGGGATGTTCACACCGTGGCGGATGTTGCGCCTCAAGCGCAGCCCTTTTCGCGCACTGACGGCGGAAAGGCTGGCGCTTGGCGGGCGGCTTGGCGATGCCGGACGGCTGCCGCGCTACGGGCTGAGCGTGCTGCTCGTGCTCATCGGCATATGGGCGCCGATCGGCGCTTATCTGAAGCTTGCTCCGCTTCGTTTTTCATCCGAGGTCTCACTCATTCTGCCGGGCGCCGGCGCATCAAGCTCGATCAATCTCTCGGATATCGGGCAGGCATCCTCATCGGCAAACTCGGCCTATTCCAGCTCCACGCTGAGCCCCACCGTGACCTATCGCAACCTTCTGGAATCCGCACGTGTTCTGGAGCGGGCGGCGGCAGCCCTTGGCGAGCCCGTTTCGGCGCTCGGCAAACCGCGCATCAAATTGCTCGACCAGACCAGCCTCATCCATGTGCAGATGAACGGCGCCTCGCCAGACGCCGCTCAGGCGCGCGCCGAGGCCGTTCTCGACGCATTTCTGGTAGAGCTCGACAAACTGCGCTCCGACGAGATCACACGGCGCGAACGCTCCACCACCGATGTGGTGGACGCCTACAAGCAAAAAGTCGATGAGGCACGCGCGCAGATTGCCGCTCTTCAGGCGGCTTCCGGTCTGAATTCGCAGGAGCAATACGCTTCAATCATCGCCGGCAACGAAGCCCTCAAAGCGCGCATCGCCGAAGCGGAAGCGACACTCAACGAGCGCGACCGGCTTTCCGCCACGCTTTCGGCAACGCTTGGCATTTCATCCCGGGCAGCGGCAATGGCGCTCAAACTGCGCGCCGACCCGGAATATGCGACGCTCGCCGGAGCGCTGGCGAAAGAAACGGCTTCGCGCGCCGAGGCGGGCGACCAGTACGGCCCCAACCATCCAAAGATCGTGGGCGCAAACAACCGCATTGCCGGCCTGCGGCAGAAGATGACCGAGCGCGGCATGGCGCTCACCGGCCTCTCGGTTGATCAGCTGGAACGCGAAATCGACATGTCGTCGGATGGCGAGCGGGCGGGGCTTCTTGCACGGCTGGTAACGCTTCTGGCCGAAACCGACGGTCTGCGCGCCGAACTTGCCACCTTCCGCCAGACGCTGGCGGCGGGCGAAGCGCGGGTGCGCGCGCTGGCCGGCGCCGCCCGCGACCTTGACGGGCTGGAGCGCGACTACAAGGTCGCCGAAGCTGTTTTTGCCTCTGCACTGGCGCGCATCAACACGTCCAAGGCAGATCTTTTCGCTTCTTATCCCATGGTCCAGATTGCCGGTCCTCCCTCGCTCGCGCTCACGCCGTCCTCGCCCAATGTGCTTATTGCGGTTGCTGCAGGCGTCGCAGCCACGCTTTTCGCGCTTGTCGGGCTCGTCCTGGCATGGGTCCGCCGGCCGGTGATCAACAGGCTTCTGAAAACCTTTGCTGCGGGGGCATAAAGTGGCGGACCTTCGCAACACACGCACACTCCCCGAAGCGATCTGCTTCTGGACGCTGGTGCTGACCTGGCTTCTATACGCTTTCGGCAGCCTCTACATCGTTGGCCCGGTTCTGGCCTGGTCACTCGCCATGCTGGTCGCCCTGTCTCTATATCTGGGGCCTGCTCTGCGCCCGGACCTGCGCCCAGCCGGACCTGTTCCACTGGTCGTCATGGTCTGGATGCTGGGGATGGCAGCCATGCTCGTGCCGCTGTGGGCAGCGCACGGCTACTGGAGCATGGGCACTGGCGCGACCGTTAAATCCACCATCGGCTGGGCCAAGGGCTGGGCGCTTCTCGCACTCTTCCCGCTGGCCGGTGCGGTTCTACAGATCCGCCGCGAGGTGCTCATTCGCGGCCAGTGCATTCTGGGGCTGGTGACGCTGCTCCTGCTGCCACTCATGCTGGTCGCACCCTTCATCGGCCTGCCGGGCAAGATTTTCGTATCGCCGCTCAAGGCGGCTGGCGGGCCGGGCCCGGAATATTTTACCGTTTATCTCTACACGCTCGACCCCGCGAGCTGGACGCCACGCTGGCAGTTCTACGCCCCATGGTCGCCCTTCGCCGGCCTGCTCGGCATTGTCATGGTCGCGTTTGCGCTGGAAGAGCGGGCACTGTTCTGGAAGTTCTGCGGCGTGGCGGCGGGGCTCGCCATGATCTTTCTGTCCAAGTCCCGCATGAGCCTGGTCGGCCTTGTGCTGTGCACCGTGCCGCCGCGTCTTCTGCCGCTGCTCGCCCATGCCTTCGCCTGGAAGCTGGCGGCCCTTTTCACCGGCCTGATGGCAGCGTTTGGCGGCACGGCGCTCTCCTTCGTGCAGAGCAGCGTGGAAACGTTCAAGTCTGCACGCGCCGACAGCACCCGGGTCCGCGAAACCCTGCAGCGCATCGCCTATGATCGCTGGTCGGAGGCGTTCTGGATCGGTCATGGGAATGTGGAGCCTGGTCCACATCTCGTCGAGCACATGCCTATCGGCAGCCATCACACCTGGTACGGGCTGCTTTTCGTGAAGGGTCTCACCGGTTTCGTGGCGCTTCTCGCGCCGCTGACGCTTCAGACGCTGGTCGCCACCGTCGACGCCATACGCGGCCCACGCGGACGTCTGCCCTTGTCCATCGTGCTCGTTCTGATCCTGCTGTCCTTCGGCGAAAACATCGAGATCGAAGCCTATCTCCTGTGGCCCGCTCTTGTGATGCTCGGCGTTCATGCGAGAGAGATGGGCGAGCAACTTCGCGTCTCGTGGGCGTCCCAGGATTGAAAAGGAAGCTTCCTCTCTTTGCTTCCCACATTGCAACAAGTGCTTTATCCGCCCTTTTTCTCATAGAAAAGGTCACAGCGGACGGTTCCCCCCTGCCGTTTCGCAGGCGTCCAGCCCACCAATGAATTTTGCGCGTTTCTCCTGTGCGTGAACTTCATCGCCGGTGAGCATCCCCTTGATGGTGTGCGGATGGCCTGCCCCTATGAGGTGGTCCGGTTTCGGTTTTGATGCATGACCGGATTGCTGAACCACTCCATAAGGGCCTTTCGAGTACCGCTGGTGACTTCAAACCGCACCGACAGTTTTGTCTTGCTTTGCAAGATCGAGGTTTGTTTTTTCACAGCACTGGCCGAGAAGACGTCTGCGACTTTCAGCCGGACCAGATCGCAGCCTCGCAATTTGCTATCGACAGCCATATTGAAAAGCGCCAGATCACGTACGGTGTCGGCCATTTCCAGGGGAGCACGGATGGCCCAGACATGCTTTGGGAGCAGCGGCTTCTTCTGACCAATAACGTGACCGTGATTCCATGCCTTCTTTGCGGGCACCACCACCGGCAAGTTGAGAGTGCACAAGCGGTTCCTCCGACCACTCCTACCCACCGCAACACTCGCGACATTCGAGCAAACAATGATACCTCAATTCCCGATGAAGCGGGCAACGTCAGCTCTGCGTCCAAGTCGCCGCTGGCTCTGGCTTGCAAAACTGCCTGGCGACCACTACGTGCAAGCCATCCTGCAACCGGAGATGCCATCAGCATGGATCTGAACCTCGCCGCTTTCACCCCTCTGGTTTCGCTGCGAGAAGTTCTGCCCCATGCCTGCATCCATTTCCCTCTCCGGCCTGTCTTGGTCCACGCCTGACGGCGCGCCGCTTCTTACTGACCTCAACCTGACCTTCGGCCTAGAGCGCACTGGCATCGTCGGGCGCAACGGCACCGGCAAGAGCACCCTCCTTCGCCTGGTTTCGGGGGATCTGCATCCCGCTTCGGGGCATGCGCATGTGTTCGGCACCATTGCAATAATGCAGCAGGACGCGGTGGAGTGTCCTGAAGACACCATCGCCGATCTATTCGGCGTGCGCGCCGCGCTCGATCTACTGAACCGGGCCGAGGCAGGGCTTGCGGAAGCCAACGAACTGGCCGAAGCAGATTGGACTTTGCCCTCGCGGATCGAGGCCGCGCTTCTGCGCTGTGGCCTGCCCGCCGGGCCGCAGACGCCGCTGGTGTCGCTATCCGGCGGCCAGCGCAGCCGCGCCGCCCTTGCCGCCCTGATCCTTGCCGAACCGGATTTTCTGTTGCTGGACGAGCCGACCAATCACCTCGATCTGGATGGGATTGCTGCGTTAGAAGCCTCGTTGGCGGCTTATGACGGCGCGATAGTGGTTATCAGCCGCGACACCACATTTCTTGGATCTCTAGTACCGGACAGGACGATTCATTTTGGTGAATGGCCGCTTTGTCCGCATGGCAGTCATTGGATGCTGCTGGAGGGTGGCTTTGTCACGAATGATCGGTATGGCCAATCATGCCATCTAACTTCGCGGCTGCGGCAAACGTCCGCTACCCGCCCGTTCCAGACTTTTGTCGTGTGGGAATGACCGACAGCTTTCAAGGCGCGGGAATGGACATGCGAACGACCAGGGTGAAGGCGCGTTCCGTCGGAGTGGAGCGGTTATCTGATGGCTGCTTTTCCAGTTCCGCCAACCAGAAGTGAACAGGCAGCTTCCCAACATATTTCAGAAATCGGGTCGCTTACTCCAAGCCGCACCCGCCGCTTTGCGCGCGGATTACTTCAATTCGCTCAACCGTTCTTGATAATATGCCGACCAGTTCTGCTGCTGTAACCAAGGTTTCAGCACCACCAGATCACCGCAATTCACACGTTCCTTGGCTGCCAGAAGAATGGGCGTTATCGCATCAAGTGCGGGGGACGCTGCCTGCTCGAAATGCTGTAAGTCTCGGGTCGTTAGGCGATGCTTCATGCCATAGCGGGCAGGGATGTCCGACTTCGGTGAGTGTCCCATCAAGCGCTTTCGCGTGACGTCCTTGATTTTGGTGTTGTCGATGAGATCAGCGAACCAGTGCCGCGTGGAATAGAGTGTTACTTCCTTGCGGGCGATGCCTGTTTTCTTCTTCAGATACTGCCAGCTCTTTGTGATCGGCTGGCCCCAGCGCATTTCGCCATTTGGCTTGGGATAGGGCTCCCATTCCGGGAAGAGATAGGGGCAGCCAAGCTGCTTCAACTCGTCCACCCGCTCAAGGAGACCCAGATCAAGGATCAGTGGGTGAAGGGGGACGACGCGCTGCGACGACGGGGTCTTGAAACGCTTCACATCTTTCTTGGCCACGCGTCCTTTCGAAGGGTCAAAACCTCTGAGGTAGAGGTAGTGAATTCCGTCTCGCTCCGCGATGTCGTTCAGTTCCAGCTGTCCCAGCTCGCCTGGTCGCAGGCCTGTCAAAAGCAACAGAAGGTAGGCCCAGTAAAGGTGCGACTGGATGAAGTATTTTCCTGGTTGCCAGATCCGTTTGTCGCTCTGGCATCCTGTGAAGAGCGGTTGCGAGAAGATTTTCGCGATTTCGCTGTCGTCGAACGAGTCCCGGGGCAGGGAGGTGAGATTGTTTTCACTGACATGGCTGAACACGGGCTTGGGGTGAGGGTAGTGTCCCCGTTCAATCAGCCAGTCAAAGAATTTCGACAGGGCGTTATGATAGCCGTTGCGCAGCCGTGTTTCGGTCAACCGATCAAGACGCGACCATCCATGCTTCTTTGCATAGAGGTACCTCTCTGCCAGTGTTTGTGCATGCTCTCTGGGAACGTTGCGCCTGTTTGGAATGTCGGGGAGCATCTGATCGAGCTCGAGCACCTTGCGCTTGTCAAACTTGGCGACGACCGGATCATCCATGATGTTGATCAGGAACTGTACGACCAGTTGGATAGCTGAGCGGGCATCCGCGTTGCCGCCACTCGTCACATCCTCTTCAACGTATTCCCGCAGCGCCTGAGAGAAGGTGAGCGGATCGGCCTCTGGCGCAGGGGGATGTGCAAAAGGCTCCTCGAGAACGTCGATGGGGACTTCCGGCTCGCTCGCTGACGGAGTGATGCGGGCTTCACGGGCCATTGGATCATGCCATGCGGCGATTGTATCAGGCTGAGAGGGAATGGCGGGAGAATGATGTGCAGATGCCTGAAAGCTGGCGAGTACTGCGCCCATTTGGATGGCTGCCTGCATATCAGCTCTACCGCGTTCATAGGCTTGAACCTTGTCGCGCTGACGCAGGAACGTCTCGGCGTCCAGATTCTGGTTCACGAAACGGTTCAGCAGGGTGGTGAAGTCAGGCTCGATCATGTCGGGATCGCACTGGGCGGCCAGCGCCCGACGCTTCAGGTTCTTTAGCATCTCCTCGTAGTTGCGCCGTGCCTGAAGCCGTTCTTCAGAAAGAGGCCATGGATCCAGCAGGTATTTTCGCAGTTCGCCCACGTTCTTCTGAAAGAGCGATACGTAGTTCGCGCTGTCGTTCATTCTGTGAATCCAGCCCAGGTGCTCTGAAAGTCGAATACGCGCCTGACGATAGTCGCTGGTTCTTAACGAGACTCTATAGAGCTGCTTGCCCAGGAGGAGGGATGTGACGGGATTCAACCGAACCTGAAGGTAATAGCGTCCTTCACGGCGAGAAAGGTAGGAAGCGCAAGCCATGGCATCTCCGCGTACATTTGTGCGAGATGTCTCACAGTTTCTGGAACCTCCGTTCCTTCTAACTGGTTGATATTGCTTGCGTAATCAAAATGGTAGCGGAGGAGGGATTCGAACCCCCGACACAAGGATTATGATTCCTCTGCTCTAACCGACTGAGCTACTCCGCCAACCGAGGACAAAAACAGCTGCTTCGGCTGCGAGTCCGTTGCCTCAAGAAGACGCGCGGATATAAGGTGGCTGTGTCTGCCCTGTCAAGCGGGGTTCTTCGTTTCTTGGGGGAATTTGTCGTGGCTGTCGAATTCCCTTAAGAAAGGGCCGGGTTTTCCCTGGCAGGGTTGAGTCGCGGGTGCGGCGTCTGTATGTGTTTTCAGCGCCAAAATCTCGGGCGAAGGATTTGATGAAACCGCGTATTGCAGTACTCGGATGTGGCTATTGGGGCTCAAACCACATTCGCACGCTTAAGTCTCTTGGAGTGCTGGCAGCCGTGTCCGACGCCAATGAGGCGCGGGCCGAGGGCTTCGCCAGTGAGCATGATTGCGTCGCAATCTCCCCGGAGGCGCTCTTCGAGCACGACGATATCGATGCAATCGTTCTGGCCCTGCCGCCGCAGTACCACGCCGAATATGCCATCCGCGCCATGCAGGCCGGCAAGGACGTTCTTGTGGAAAAGCCGATCGCGCTGACCGTCGATGACGCCAAGCGTGCGGTCGCCGTTGCGCGCGAGACCGGGCGCATCATCATGGTGGGTCATGTGCTGCGCTTCCACCCGGCTTTCGAGAAGCTCAAGGAGCTGATCGACAAGGGCGATCTCGGCGAAATCCGCTATATTCATTCGCATCGTCTCGGCCTTGGCAAGTTCCACACCGAGAATGATGCCCTGTGGGATCTGGCGCCGCATGATCTCTCGATGATTCTCGCACTGACCGGCGTTGCGCCGGAAGAGGTGCGCGGCGAGGGCGCGGCGCTGCTCGACCACCTGAGCGACTTCGCGCATCTGCACATGCGCTTTCCCGGCGGTCTGCGCAGCCATTTGTTCACCTCGCGCCTCAACCCCTATCGCGAACGCCGCCTGACGGTGGTCGGCGACAAGGCGATGGCCGTGTTCGACGATGTCGAGCCATGGGGGCGCAAGCTTGCCGTCTATCGGCATGCGGTCTGGCATGACAGCGGTCACTGGGCGTTCACGACCAATGAACCGACCTATGTGGACGTGGAAGAGGGAATGCCGCTCACGCGTGAGCTGCAGCATTTCATCGACTGTATTGAGACCCGCAAGGAGCCTCGCACCACCGGTGAAGAGGCAATCGAGGTTCTGCGCATTCTCACGGCAGGCTCCGTCACCCACGGCTGACGGGCGCTGCCTTTCAGGCGCGATCGTGATCAATCACGCGCCCGTGCGGGCGCGTGTGCGCTGCTGATTTCAGAAAAATGCAGGCTGGTTTGGCGTGAAGTGCGGCGCAGGGCGCTCTACGCGCCCTGACCAGCCATGGTTGAAAGGCGCGTGAGCTGCGCTTCGGCTTCGGTGCCGCGCTCGGAGCGCTCGATGAAGCCGCCACCATAGACGCGGGCCTCATTGCCGTCGTCGGAGTAGAGCACGCAGGCCTGGCCCGGTGCGACACCGGCTTCGCCTTCCGTCAGTTCGACCCAGGTGACGCCGTCTTCATGGTGAAGCACCGCAGGGCGGGGCGGCCGCGTGGAGCGAACCTTCGCAAACACTTCCATGCCGCCCCTGGGGAGCTCGCCAAGCGGTCCGTCGCCCAGCCAGTTCACCTGGCGCAGGAAAACCTTGTGCGTCTCGAGCGCCTCGCGCGGGCCGACGATGACGCGCGCATTCTCCGCGTCCAGATGCACCACATAGAGCGGCTCGCCGGTCGCGACGCCGATGCCGCGGCGCTGGCCGATCGTGTAATGCATCACGCCGTCATGGCGGCCGAGCCTGCGCCCGTCCAGATGCACGATCTCGCCCGGTGTGGCGGCTTCCGGCTTCAGCTTGCTGATGATGTCGGAATATTTGCCGCGCGGAACAAAGCAGATGTCCTGGCTGTCCTGCTTGGTGGCGACGCTCAGGCCCATCTCTTCGGCGATGGCGCGAACCTCGGGCTTGGAGAGCCCGCCCAGCGGGAAGCGCAGATAGTCGATCTGCTCCTGCGTGGTGGCGAACAGGAAATAGCTCTGGTCGCGCTCGGCATCCACGGGGCGCGTGAGCGCGCGGTGAGCGCCATTGGCGCGGCTGCGGATATAGTGGCCGGTGGCCAGCGCATCCGCGCCGAGTTCGCGGGCGGTTTCCAGCAGATCGGCGAACTTGACGGTCTGGTTGCACGAGACGCAGGGGATCGGTGTTTCACCGGCCACATAGCTCTGCGCAAACGGGTCGATCACGGCCTCGCGGAAGCGCTGCTCGTAATTCAGCACGTAATGCGGAATGCCAAGCGTCTCGGAAACGCGGCGCGCATCGTCGATATCCTGACCCGCGCAGCATGATCCGGGGCGGTGAGCCGCCTCGCCATGATCGTAAAGCTGAAGGGTGACGCCAACCACGTCGTAGCCTTGTTTCGCAAGAATGCCGGCAACAACGGAGGAGTCTACGCCGCCCGACATCGCCACCACGATTCGGCAGTCCTGCGGGCGTCCGGGCAGGTCGAGGCTGTTCATTCGCTAGGTCTTCTTTGTCTTTATCGTGGCCGATTACATGCCAATGCGGCGAATATAGGTCAAGGATCGGGCCACCGCCACCCTGATAGGTTAACGCCCCTTTTGCCTGCAAACCCCAGCTTTTCCAAGGGGTCTGGAGCGTTTCCGGCGCAATTTGAAACAAATCTCAGGCAAATCCCTAACGCGGGATTCATGTCCGTTACCGTATGCTTACCATGTGCTTAGGCAAATTTTAAAGCCGGCGCACTAGCTTGTGAAACGGGTCTTGAGTTCAGGTAGAGAGTACTATGACCGAAATGGTTCGACCACGCGTAAAATATGTCATCGGCCCGGATGGCAGCCCGCTGACTGTTGCGGACTTGCCTCCGAGCAATACGCGCAGGTGGGTTATCCGTCGCAAGGCGGAAGTGGTTGCCGCAGTACGCGGCGGGCTTTTGAGCCTTGAGGAAGCTTGTCAGCGCTATCGTCTGACGGTGGAGGAGTTCCTCTCATGGCAGGCTTCTATCGAGGATCATGGCCTTGCAGGTCTGCGCACGACGCGGATCCAGCAATACAGGCATTGATCGGCTTTCGGAGCGCTTCTCTTCGCTAGAAGGGGTGGGCCGACTTCCAGTCAAAACCGTAAAAAGGGCCGGCGCTCGTCGCCGGCCTTTTTGCGTTCCGGGTTTCAGTCTGTGGATTCCTGAACGCTGAACGCAAAAAAAAACGGCAGGGGATAACCCTGCCGCCTCGTGCAGAATGCGGTGTGGCGTGAGCGTAAAGGTCTAGCCGGTCATCGCACGCGAGGGCGCGGCATCCGGGCGGGTGCGGTTTTCAAGCGCTTCGGCCTTGGCGAGCTCGGCTTCAGCCTCGTTCAGCTCTGCTTCGGCGCTCTTGCGCTGCTCGACCAGTTCAGCCTGGGAGGTGCGCAGATTGTCGCGGCGCAGGCGAGCGGCCTTTGCGAAGGTCGGGTAGGCGAAGTGATTGAGGTCGGTAATGCCCGCCTTCGTTTCCTCGGAGACGATCTGTGCATCCAGTTCCGCCGCCATGCGGTCGAATTCTGCGATCATCGTATCCAGCTGCGCCATCCGGCGCCGCTTCTCATTAACCTGAAACTGCTTCAGACGGACGAGATTTTCACGCGGCTTCATGCTCGTTACTCCCACAATACGCACACACCAGCGCCTCGCGGCGGCTGTCCGTCCCTTTTACGCCGGGTCGGAATACAAATGCTAAACGCACTTAGGAAACAAAATCCTAAGATTTAGCTTTCCCGGTAACCATTCGTTTACGGGCATTGTTAATCATATGGGTGATGGCTTAAGGCGCGGTAAAGATTGTGCGTGAGGAGCCGTAATTTGATTGCGTGGAGAGTCGGTTAGCGTAAATTTCTAATGCAATTTGCGTTGTCCAGGAGCGGAAATTTCACCATTGGAATCAAACCGGTGCCTTCAAAAGCTAAAAGGGGATTCTGGCGCTTGCCAGAACGAATTAGATTTTGTTAACCATTAACTGGCAGCCTCCGATTCAGGCAATCATTGCTTCGGTGCCGGGTGCCTGCCAGGCCGGGTCGGCGGCGAGAAGGGGATAAAGATGCGCGTTCTGCTGATTGAAGACGACAGTGCCACGGCACAGAGCATTGAGTTGATGCTCAAGTCTGAGAGCTTCAATGTCTATACGACGGACCTCGGTGAAGAGGGCGTCGATCTCGGCAAGCTCTATGACTACGATATTATTCTGCTCGACCTTAATCTGCCGGACATGTCCGGTTATGAGGTCCTGCGGACGTTGCGCCTTTCCAAGGTCAAGACGCCTATTCTCATTCTGTCCGGCATGGCCGGCATTGAGGACAAGGTGCGCGGCCTGGGCTTCGGCGCGGACGATTACATGACCAAGCCGTTCCACAAGGACGAGCTGGTTGCGCGTATTCACGCAATTGTGCGTCGCTCCAAGGGGCATGCGCAGTCGGTCATCACCACGGGCGATCTCATCGTCAATCTCGACGCCAAGACGGTCGAGGTTGGTGGTCAGCGCGTTCACCTGACCGGCAAGGAATACCAGATGCTGGAGCTGCTTTCGCTCCGCAAGGGAACGACGCTCACCAAGGAAATGTTCCTGAACCACCTCTATGGTGGCATGGATGAGCCGGAACTGAAGATCATCGACGTGTTCATCTGCAAGCTTCGCAAGAAGCTGGATGCAGCGTCCGGCGGGCAGAACTTCATCGAGACGGTCTGGGGCCGTGGCTATGTGCTGCGTGAACCCGAGGAAGTCCGCGAAAGCGCCTGATCCGCTTCAAATCCCCTTGGAACGCGCAAAACCCGGCCGCGAGGCCGGGTTTTTCTTGTTGCATACTCGTTTCGGAAGTTCCGGGCAGGGGCGTCGCCCGCAGGGCGCCAGAACATGCCTCATCTGCCGGAGAGCGCTCTCAGGCGACCGACTGGAATTCGCGGAACTGCTCCAGAAGCTGGGTGCGGGTGAAGGGCTTGAGCATGTAGCCCTTTGCGCCGGCGCGCTTGGCGCGCATGATCGCGCCCAGATCGAGCTCGGCAAGGCACAGAAGGATGTAGGGCTTGAATTCGGCTGGCAGCGCCATCAGCTGTCTGACCAGTTCGCTGGAAGCCATGTCCGGCAGCGAGCTGTCGACGATGATGATGTCGGCCATGTCGTGTGCAGAAAGATTGATCGCTTCCTGCCCGGTTGCGGCTTCGGTCACCATCATGTCCGCACTCGTCAGAATGCGCTTGGCGACTTTCCGGATCACACTGGAATCGTCAACGATCAGGCAGCGAGCCATTTTCATGTCCTTTCATGCAAAGCCGGTGCCGCTGATTAGACGACAGAAAGAACTATGGCCCGCTGCAGGTAAAGCTGCGGCAAAGAGGTATGGTTAATCTTCTCTATTTCGCCGCAGAGAGAATGATCTCATCCGCCGTGGCGCGAATGTTCACGTTCATGCCGGTCTCTTTGGCCAGAAGCAGCGTGTAATAGAACTGCACGCTGTGGGCGTCGACGGGCTCGTCCGGCTTCGATCCCGAGTGCAGTTCGAGGAACTTCGGCGGGACGCGCAGCATCGGGCCTTCGGCCTTGATCACGAAATGTGCATTGGTGTCGGTGTCTTCCAGATAGACCCGCAGCCTGCCGCCGCGCGGGATCGCCGCATTGGCGACCAGAAGCAGGTTGAGCAGCAGCTTGACCTGGTTCTTGGGCAGAAGGGCGCGCACGCCGTGCCATTCGAGTTCGGGCTTTTCATTGTTGATGAAGGCAGCCGCGACCGTCTGGGCGTCGCCCGTGTCGATTTGCATGCCGGCCGAACCGGCTGCGCCGAAAGCGATGCGGGCGAACTGGAGACGCGCCGATGCGTTGACCGCGCTTGCGCGGATCAGGTTCATCGCGTCTTCGTCAGCGCCGCCTTCATCCAGTAATTCGAGGCCATTGTTGATGGCGCCCACCGGAGAAATGATGTCGTGGCAAACGCGGCTGCACAGAAGAGCTGCCAGATCGGGGGCGCTCAGCGAGAAAAGTTCGGACACGGGCATCTGTCCTCCAGACGTTGTTGCCAATCGGGCCTTTTCCGTCTGCTTTCGCCACGGGGCTGGCCGGTCTCTGCTCCAGAGCATCGGTCCGAAAAGTGGAAACCGGCTTTCGGGCTATTCCGATGCTTCGTTAATGGTTCGGACTGTCCTTTGTGCGCCCGAACGGCCGCACGGCAATCCATTGGTTCTGACTTTGCGCAGGCTCCAGTCCCTGACCGAATCAGATCATGAAACGCACGATTTCTGGTTACACAGGCCCGTTAAAACCGGCAACAGTTTGGCTCTGATCGCAAACAGATCCGGCTTCCGTGGCTGGTTTTTCGGGGTCTGAAGAACCTTTGCCAAGCATCTTTGATGTGAGGTTAACAATTAGAAAAGATTCGGAGCCTAGTTTTAAGCAGTTGTGGCTCTGTGCGGGGCGATGACGGGGCGGTCTCTGACAGCCACTCATTGATGGAGAATGAACAATGCCTGCAAGGCTTTTTGACTGGACGCGGCTCATCCAGGCCGCGTTGATTGTTTGTGCGGTCGGCCTTGGCGCCTTGTCTTTGACGACGAACGCGGCGCGCGCCAACAATACCTACTCGGCAGGAGAGATCGTTGAGGCCGGTCACGGCTTCTTCGGCGCGACGACCGGCGGTCTTGCCGCCGTGGTCGAGCGGATCTTTTCCAATTACGGCCTGCCGAACGGCTATGTTCTCGGCGAAGAAGGGTCTGGCGCTTTCATCGGCGGCCTCACCTATGGCGAGGGCATGCTCTACACCAAGAATGCCGGTGACCATAAGGTCTTCTGGCAGGGGCCTTCCATCGGCTGGGACTATGGCGGCCAGGGATCGCGCGTGATGATCCTGGTCTACAATCTGAACTCGGTGAACGATCTTTACCGTCGTTTCGGCGGCGTTGCGGGCTCGGCCTATCTGGTTGCGGGTCTCGGTTTCAACGCGCTGACCAACGACAATATGGTTCTGGTTCCGATCCGTACCGGTGTCGGCGCGCGTCTGGGCGTCAATCTCGGCTATCTGAAGCTGACCCCGCGTCCGACCTGGAATCCCTTCTGATCCAGACCAGACGTCAGACCATTCGGGAGCGGCGCCGCGCAGATGCGATGCGCCGCTCTTTCCGTCTTTGGGCCGTGCAGGCGCGCCTATCAGCTTGACGTGGACGCCTTTTTGCGTGACCCAAGGAACCGGCTGCAAGCGGCAAATCGCTGTGGCTTTCACGACGACATGGGTTTCATGCGGTGATCAAGACCATATTGCTCCTTCTTCTGGGCTTCTTCATAGCGGGGTTTGTGGCTCTTCTGCTGGCGCCGATCCTCTGGCGTCGTGCTGTGCGTCTCACGACCAAGCGCATTGAAGCCAGCATGCCGCTTTCGGCCAATGAGCTGGAGGCGGAGAAGGACAGGCTGCGCGCAAGCCACGCCATGGCTGCGCGCCGGCTCGAGATGAACATCGAAAATCTCAACCACAAGACGTCCGCGCAACTGGTCGAACTCTCCCGCATGAGTGAAGAGGCGCGCCGCCTTTCCGAAGAGCGGGCTGCCCAGGAGCGGCTGATCGCCCGGCTGAAGGGGGAGGTTGAGCGGCAGGCCAAGGCGCTTGATGAGAAGGCCGAAGCGATTGCCTCGCTGGAAGCAAGGCTCGATGAGACGCTTGCCGAGCTCGAGACGCGCAGTGCGGGGCTGCTTCAGCTCAACGACACCTATGAGGAAGAGCGGCTGCTTGCCAGCAGCCGGCAGATCGAACTCGTTGCACGCGAAACCGAGCTGCGCAAGGTCGAGGGCGATCTGGCCTTGCTTCGCCGGGAACGCAAGGAAGCGATCCGCGAAGCGCGCGACGCAGAGACGGCGCGTGATCAGGCCGAAGCCGGGCTCAAGGTGGCCGAGAAGCGCAACGCCGATCTGCAGAAGAAGCTCGAGGGCCAGATGCGGGTTCTCTACGAGCTTGAGGAAAAGCTGGAGCGCCGCGAGGGTGAAATCGCGCGGCTGCGTCAGGACATTACGAACGCCAGCACGGAAAACCTCTCCACGCAGGCCGCCCGGCGGCTTCGCGAAGCAGAAGAAGAGCGCGACCGGCTCGCGCGTGAACTGGCCGACAAATCGCTGCAGCTTGGAACGGTTCTGAGCGAAGGCGGCGTGCGCAGAAGCGCGCCGGCGCAAGACTTCCGGGCGCAAGGCTTCCCAGCGCAAGACTTTAATGACGAGCGAGAGACATTGCAGACACGCATTTCGCGCCTCATGCAGGAAAACAAGAAACTTCGCGCAGACCTTTCAGCCCAAAAGGCGAAGACCGCTGGCGGCGCGAAGCAGAAGGCTCCAGTCGATACCGCGCGCGCAGACGATGCGCTGCGCGAGCAGATCCACAGCCTCGCAGCCGAGGTTGTGAGCCTCACGGCGGCGCTGGAAGGCACGGACACGCCGATTACCAGGCTGCTTGAAAAGGCGGAGCCCGAAGGCGCCGAGGGTCGCCCGCTCAGCCTTGCCGAGCGGGTGCGTGCGCTGCGCGCGCAGACGAAGGGCTAAATCGCCAAACGCCGCGTTCAGCCGCGCCAGAGCCGGTGCAGCGCGATGGCCGACGCCGCAGCCACATTGAGGCTGTCGAAATCATCCGCCATGGAAATCCGTGCGGTCGGCAGCCGGTCCATCACATCCTGTGAAAGCCCGTGCCCCTCGCTGCCCAGAAGCAGCGCGTGACGCGGCGTGCGCTCCACATCGGCAATGTCGATCCCGCCACGCGGGCTGAGCGCAAGAATGGAGAAGCCACGGCTCTCCAGTGCTCCGGCAAGGGCGTCGGGATCGCTGATCCGCGCGAACGGCACTTTGAGCGTTGCACCGACCGAAACCCGGATGGCCTTGCGATAGAACGGATCGCAGCAATCGTCGGTCAGCAGGATCGCCGCTGCGCCAAATGACGCCGCGTTGCGGAAGATCGAGCCCATATTGTCATGATTGGAGATGCCGGAGAGCGCCACGACCAGCGCCTGCGCCGGCAGCGTGTCGAGCAGTTCGTTGCCGGTCGTCTCCGGTTTCCTGCCAATGGCCAGAATGCCGCGATGGATTTCAAATCCGGCGATCTGGTCCATCACCGCGCCGCTGGCCACATAGACGGGCACGTCTTCCGGGATGTGTTCGATCAGATCGGCGAGGCCGTCGACCCGGTTTTCCCGCAAAAAGACGCTTTCTGCCGAAAAGCGGCTGGTGGAGAAGAGTACGTTCAGCACCACGCGGCCTTCGGCCACGAAACGGCCCTGCCGGCCCACCAGATCGCGCTCGCGAATATCCCGATAGGCCGCAATGCGCGGATCGTCAGCCTCTTCGATGCGGATCAGCGTGCGTTTCATGCGGCCAGCGCGGCGCGCGCTTCCCTGGCCATCTCAACGAGGGCGGGGCGCATCTGTGCGGCGTCGCTCAACGGTTCTGCGAAAAAGACGCGGCGCGTGTCGTCGCCAAGCGCCAGGTCCACGCCGTCGGGGTCGATGCCGGTGAGCTGCCATTTTCCGGCCTGCGCGCGGCCGAAATGCCGGGCATAGTTCTCCACCGCATCGGCATGGTCGCTGTTCATATGCGCGATCGCGCCAGCCTCTGCCGCGGCCAGTCCCGCAAGGGCCGGGCTGTCGCTCAGAAGGTCGCTTCGGGTGAGCCTGTAGGCGCGGGCAAAGCCGCCATTGAGGAGCGCGGTTTCAGGCTCCAGCCGATAGATCGCGAAGTCGGGGAAATCCACATAGAGCTTCGCCTTGGGATGGCGCGCCAGATAGCGGCGCTTGGCAAGCGCTTGGGCATCGCTGTCGCGCTCCAGCCTGTGCGCCGTGGCCTTTACGGTGAGGCGCGGATGGGCAAGGGGATCGCCCTTGCCGGGCTCGCCGATGAGCAGCGAGCAGCGCGGATCGGCTTCAAGCCCCCTTGTATGGGCGGAGAGGCCGGAGACCAGAATGAGCGGTGCGCCATCAAGATCGGTGGCGGTGGCGACGCGCGTTGCAAACGGAGCGCCGTCGTCCGGATCGACCGTGGCGAGAGCGCCAAAACGCGACACCCTTAACAGCGTGCGCCCGAGGCGGATCGCGTCTGCATCGGTTTCAAGGATAACGTCTTTTATCTTTTCGTCGCTCATTGCCGCCTCGTCTGTTTTAATATGCTTCTTTCGCTCAAGAAATAGGCGGCTTCAAGTCCCCGGCGGGGATATCCGGACCTGCCTATCGCGGCGCCATGCGGATTGCGCCATCGAGCCGGATCGTCTCGCCATTCAGCATCTGGTTTTCCACGATGTGGCAGGCGAGCGCCGCATATTCCGACGGTTCGCCAAGACGCGGCGGGAAGGGCACCTGCTGGCCAAGCGAGGCCTGTGCGTCTTCCGGCAGCCCGGCCATCATCGGCGTCTTGAAGATGCCCGGCGCAATGGTGCAGACGCGAATGCCCGAGCGCGACAGATCACGCGCGATCGGCAATGTCATGCCCACCACGCCGCCCTTGGAGGCGGAATAGGCAACCTGGCCGACCTGCCCGTCAAAGGCGGCGACCGAGGCCGTGTTGACGATCACGCCGCGCTCGCCACCGTCGAGCGGTTCCAGCTCCTGCGCCTGTGCGGCAAACAGCCGGATCATGTTGAACGTGCCGAGAAGGTTGATTTCGATCACCCTGCGATAGAGATCGAGCGGGTGCGGACCATCCTTGCCGACGGTCTTCATCGCAATGGCGATGCCGGCGCAATTGACGAGGATGCGTGGGGCCCCGAGCTTTTCGGTCGTGATGCGGAGCGCTTCCTGAACGTCCTCCTCGCTCCTCACGTCACATTTGACGGCGATGCCCTGAAGGTCGGCGGCAACGTCTTCCGCCCGCTCCATGCCGATATCGGCGATGGCCACCCTGGCCCCCTTGGCGGCAAGTGCGCGTGCGGTGGCTCCGCCAAGTCCCGAGCCGCCGCCCGAAACGAGTGCAACAACGCCGGATGGATTCATGAAAAGACCTCCCTTTGATTTTGGGAGGCAGACTAGACCGGTTTACCGATGCTTGGAAACGCCGAACTGGCTCCGGCGCTTTCGCGTGGGATGATACGCCCCGCCCTTCATTCGGGCGAGGCGTTTCAAGCTGCATCAGCGCCGGATGATGGAGCCCAGAACGTCGCGGATGCCGATGGCGCCGACGAAGCGGGAGGCATCGTCGAACAGCGCTACGGGCGCAGTCTGCGACTGCTGCATGGCGCGCATCACTGTTTTCAGTGATGTGCCGGCCGTCGCCCAGAAGACCTTTGGCCTGTCTTCCGGCAGATCCTCGATATTGTCGCAGGAAACCCAGATGGCCGGCTTCTTGTTGCGCTCGGCATCGATGACCAGCATGTTTTCATCGAACTTGAAGCGGGTGGTGCGGCGGCGGTCGAGCCAGAGCCAGCCTTCGCCGGCAGGCTCCAGATCGCGCACATCGCGCATCACGTTCCAAGCGGTCAGCACCGAGAGCGGGTTCACATTGGAGATGAACTCGCGCACATAATCGTTCTCCGGGGCCAGAATGATGTCTTCCGGCGCGCCGGTCTGAACGATCCTGCCGCCTTCCATGATGGAGATGCGGTTGCCGATCTTCAGCGCTTCCTCAAGGTCGTGGCTCACGAACAGAATGGTCTTCTTGAGCCGTTCCTGCAGTTCGATCAGCTCATCCTGAAGCTTGGTGCGGATCAGCGGATCGAGTGCGGAGAACGGCTCATCCATCAGCAGGATGGGCGCTTCCGTCGCGAAGGCGCGGGCAAGGCCCACACGCTGCTGCATGCCGCCCGAAAGCTCATGGGCATATTTGTCGGCCCATTCGGTCAGGTGAACCAGTTCGAGCTGCGCCATGACGCGCTCCTTGCGCTCGGCGGCGGGCACGCCGGCAAGCTCCAGCCCGAAGCCGACATTCTCCGCCACCGTGCGCCACGGCAGGAGTGCGAATTGCTGAAAGACCATCGCCACGCATTCGCGGCGGATCTTGCGCAGTTCGGCCTGCGAGCAGTTGACCACATCGGCCTGCCACTCGCCGTCATGCACGATGACATTGCCGCGCGCCACCGTGTTCAGCCGGTTGACCGCACGCAGAAGCGTGGATTTGCCGGAGCCCGAAAGCCCCATGAGAACGGAGATCTCGCCGCGCTCCACGGTGAGGTCACAGCCCGCGCAGCCAAGCACCGCGCCCGTTTCGGCAAGGATTTCCTCACGGTTCCTGCCCGCATCCACCAGCGGCAGGGCGTCGGCCTTCTGTTTGTCGGTGCCGAACAGGATGTCGACATTCTGGAATTCGACGGCCACGCTCATTTGTCGCTCCTGCGTTCGATCCGCGCGATGCGGTCGAGAATGATCGCCAGCACGACGATGGCGAGACCGGCTTCAAGGCCGAGTGGAATGTTGACCGAGTTGAGCGCGCGCACCACCGGCTTGCCGAGGCCGTCAGCGCCGATCAGGGCGGCAATCACCACCATGGAAAGCGACAGCATGATGCACTGCGTCAGCCCCGCCATGATGGAGGGCAGGGCAGCCGGCAGCTCCACCTTCCACAGAAGCTGGCGCTTGGTTGCGCCAAAGGCCTGGCCCGCTTCGAGCATGGGCTGTGGAACGGAGGTGATGCCCAGATAGGTGAGACGGATCGGTGCGGGTGATGCGAAAATGACCGTCACGATCAGGCCGGGGGCCGCGCCGAGGCCAAACAGGATGAGCACCGGGATCAGGTAAACGAAGGTCGGCAGGGTCTGCATCAGGTCGAGAACCGGGCGCAGGAACTGGTAGACGCGCGCATTGTGTGCGGCCCAGATGCCGACCGGAACGCCGATGGCCATGGACACGGCGGCAGCGGCCACGACGAGCACCAGCGTTTCGACCGTTTCTTCCCAGAGCCCCTGATTGATGATGAAGGCAAGACCGAGCGCCACGGCGAGCGCGAGCTTCCATGAGCGCTGAAGACCATAGGCAAGGGCGGCAATGGCCAGCACCAGCCCGATGGGCGGGATGGCGAGCAGCAGGTCGACCATGCCGTCGAGGATGTCGGCCAGCACCTCTGCCAGCGTGTCGAACAGCCAGGCAAAATTGGTGGTCAGGAAATCGAAAAAGTCACGGCCCCACCGGCCGATGGGAATTTTCCAGTCTGCGATCCATTCTGAAAGAGGGTCCATGAGCCCGGGGAGTTCCTTTCTGCGGATTTCTTCTTCTTGCGTGAGCAGGTGCCGGATGAAGAACCGGCAGTCTCCGTTCCCGGTCGGGAAGGAGGAGAAGCCGGCGCGCAGCTGCCACCTGTGGGGGCTTGCGCGCCGGCTGTCGGACTACATGTCCAGATGCGCCTTCACGGCGTCGAGACCGGCCTCGCCGCCAAAAGTGGTCACACCCTCAAGCCACGGGCCGAGCGCGTCCGGATTGGCTTTCAGCCATTCTGCGGCGGCCTTCTGCGGCTCCTGATTGTCATCGAGGATCTTGCCCATGATCTCGTTCTCCATCTGGAGCGAGAAGACCATGTTCTTCAGAAGCTTGCCGAGGTTCGGGCACTCTTCGGAAAGGCCGGCGCGGGTGTTGGTGTGCACGGTCGCGCCACCGTAATTGGGGCCGAACACGTCGTCGCCGCCTTCAAGATACGCCATTTCCACATTGGCGTTCATCGGGTGCGGTTCCCAGCCGAGGAAGACAATGGGCTTCTTGGAGCCGACGGCGCGGCGGACCTGCGAGAGCATGCCGGCTTCGGAGCTTTCCACAAGCTCGAAATCCTTGAGGCCAAACGTGTCGTTCTCGATCATGTCGAGGATCAGGCGGTTGCCGTCATTGCCGGGCTCGATGCCGTAGATCTCGCCATCCAGCTCGTCTGCGAATTTGGCGATGTCGGCGAAGCTCTTGAGGCCCGCATCATAGGTGTATTTCGGAACGGCCAGCGTGTATTTCGCCCCTTCCAGATTGGTGACCAGCGTTTCCACCGTGCCGTCTTCGCGATAGGGCGCGATGTCGGCTTCCATGGTCGGCATCCAGTTGCCGAGGAACACATCGACGTCGTTGTTCTTGAGCGAAGCATAGGTCACCGGCACCGAAAGCACCTGGGTTTCAGGCTCATAGCCGAGGCCTTCCAGCACCACGGACGCGGTTGCGGTGGTTGCGGTGATGTCGGTCCAGCCGACGTCGGAGAATGTGATGGCCTTGCAGGAATCGGCTTCTGCGGCGAACGCTGCGCCCGAGATCAGGCTTGCGGCGAGCCCGAGTACCAGTGTTTTCTTTCGGCTGGGTAACATGACAGCTCTCCATTTATGATTGTTGTCCGGCAAAGGGCGGGTCTTAAACGGCTTTGCCAATTTATTCAAAGGCAACCACCAATTCGGGGGCGCTGCAAGTGCAAACGAGTGTCTGTTTGCGCCATGCAACGTGCCGTTGGCGACGGTATTCCGGTGGAAGAAAAACAATGCGGCGTTTTCTAAAGAGCGCTGGTGGTGTTTAAGAGCGCGAAAGATACAGGCAGCGCGATGGCAAAGCTCTATTTTCACTATGCGACGATGAACGCCGGCAAGTCGACCATGCTCTTGCAGGCGTCCTACAATTATCGTGAGCGCGGCATGAGCGCGATGTTGTTTGTGGCCGGTCATTATCGCAAGGAAGACGGCGGCTATATCTCTTCACGCATCGGGCTTGAAAGCGATGCCGAGATGTTCCGCGACGGAGACGATCTCTACGCCCGCGTTGCAGAGCATCACGGCCACACGAATGTTCACTGCGTCTTTGTCGATGAAGCGCAGTTCCTCGAGGAAGAGCAGGTCTGGCAGCTTGCCCGCGTCGCCGACAGGCTGGGCATCCCGGTCATGTGCTACGGGCTGAGGACCG
The DNA here is from genome assembly GCF_058725515.1 of Nitratireductor sp. WH36-1. Classification (NCBI taxonomy): domain Bacteria; kingdom Pseudomonadati; phylum Pseudomonadota; class Alphaproteobacteria; order Hyphomicrobiales; family Phyllobacteriaceae; genus Nitratireductor; species Nitratireductor sp. WH36-1. The sequence goes on from NZ_CM178970.1 coordinate 1,357,676, forward strand.
ATTTCCAGGGCAATCTCTTCACCGGATCGCAGGCGCTTCTGGCGCTGGCGGATGAATTGCGCGAGGTGCGCACGATCTGCCGCTGTGGCCGCAAGGCCACCATGGTGGTGCGGCTGGGGCCGGACGGCAAGGTTGCCAGGAAGGGCGCACAGGTCGCCATCGGCAAGGATGTCTATGTCTCGCTTTGCAGAAAGCACTGGGAAGAAGAGATGGGCCGCTGGAAGGCGGAAGATCTCGTGGGCTTTGCCGGCAGCGCCGCCGAGTAGAGCGCCCCGTCAGGCGACGCCCAGAAACCGGATCAGCGCATAGCTGACAATGCCCAGAACGGTGAGCGACAGAAGCGCTGCGACGATCACCCGGCCGCCGCTTTTCATCACGCTGCGAATATCCACCGTCAGGCCGAGCGCTGCCATGGCTACCACGGTCAGAAGCCCGGATGCCTCGTGCATGGGAGCAAGTGCGGCGGCGGGGATGAGCTCAGCCGAGCGCAGCGCCATCATGGCCAGAAAGCCGATGATGAACCACGGCACCATTTGCAGGAAGGTGAGTTTCGCGCCGGTCTTGCGGCCATGGGCAAGGCCGAGAAGAAAGATGACCGGCCCGAGCATGAGCACGCGCACCAGCTTGACCAGTGTTCCCACCTGAATGCCGATGGCCCCGGCTGGCGCAGCTGCCGCCAGAACCTGCGGCACCGCATAGACGGTGAGACCCGCAAACACGCCGGACTGCACCGGGCTCATGCCGATGGCGACATAGAGGACCGGCAGGAGCAGCACGACAAGAATGCTCAGGAATGCCGTGAAGGAAAGGGACGCCGCGACTTCCGAGGCTTCGGCGCGGATCACGGGTGCTGCTGCGGCGATGGCCGAGTTGCCGCAGATGGAATTGCCGCAGGCAACCAGCGTCGAAAGGCCGGGTGAGAGGCCCAGCGCGCGGCTGATCGCATAGCCCGCAAGGAGCGACAGCGCGACCACGCCGATGATGCCGCCCACCAGTCCGAGACCGGCTTCCCCCAGCGCGCTTATGCTGATCGATGCGCCGAGAAGAACGATCGCCACTTCCAGAACTGCCTTGGCGCAGAAGTCTATGCCGGGCCGGAAGGCGGGGCTTAATCGGGCAAGGGAACTGATGGCCGCGCCGAACAGGATGGCGAGCACAAGCCCTTCAAGCCACGCCTCGCCGAACCACGCCTGTTCCGCCCGTGCGGCCGCCAGCGCCAGCCCCGCGACGAGCACGGAGAGAAGAAGGCCCGGCAAAAGCCGGAGTGGGTGGCGAAGTGCGGACATGAATGCGACCTGATGCAATGACGCATTCTTGGTCGCATGGCGCTTTATCGACTTCTATCGAATAGTTTGCCATATATCGTTCGGGAAAATCGAATGATGCCATGACCTTTGAACAATTGCTGATCTTCGTTGCCGTCGCCGAGCGGGAGCACCTGACCCAGGCAGCCGCCGCCGTGGGGCGCACGCCCTCCGCCGTCAGCGCCTCCATCAAGGCGCTGGAAAGCTATTACGGCGTGGAGCTTTTTCACCGGGTTGGCCGCCGCATCGAGCTGACCCGCGTCGGCAGGGTGTTTCTGGGCGAGGCGCAGACGACGCTTGCGCGTGTGCGTTCGGCGGAAACCATGCTGTCCGAGCTTGGCGGGCTTCGCCGCGGCACGCTCAACGTTCATGCCAGCCAGACCGTTGCGAGCTATTGGCTGCCGCCGGTGCTGATGCGCTTTCACAAGCTCTATCCGGGCATTTCCCTGAAGCTGACCGTCGGCAACACGCGAATGGTGGCCGATGCGATGCTGGAGGGGGTGGCCGAGGTCGGGCTGGTGGAGGGCAGGGTGGACGAACCGGCCCTTTCCGTCCGGCGGGTGGACCGCGACGTGATGGCGATTGTCGTTGCGCCAGACCATGTCTGGGCGTCGGGCGCCGCCCTGCAACCTGCCGATCTCGTGACGGGGGCGGCGTGGATCATGCGCGAGGAGGGATCTGGCACGCGCACGGCGTTTGAAAGCACGCTCGTGGAGATGGGCATCGACCCGGCCGCGCTCGATCTGGTGATGGATTTTCCTTCCAATGAGGCGGTTCTCTCGGCCGTGCGCGAAGGCGGGTGCGCGGCTGCCGTTTCCATGGCCGCTGCCGGGCCGCTGGTGGAGCGCGGCCTGCTGAAACTGGCCAATATCGACCTTGGCGCGCGTGATTTCAGCCTGTTGCGCCACAGGGAAAGACGCCAGAGCGGGGCTGCCACGGCGCTGGAGGAATTGTGTGTTGAGGCCGGCAACGTCTTTCAATCGTCAATCGACACACATATATTTCCGCAACCCTGACATTTGCGGAGCGCACCAGCATGGCCACCTTGCAGAATTTCGACACCGAGATCGCCAAGACCCGCGAGGTGGTGGATGACATGCGCTCAAGGATCGAGCAGTCGGGAACCGTTCTCGACAAGCTTGCGCGCACCGACGAAAAAATCGGTCAGGCCGATTTCGACATCGAGAACGCCCGCATTCAGGATGTGCTTTCGCAGCAGAAGGTGATGGAAGCCAACATTGCCGACCTGATCATCGGGCTCGAGGACGCCACCAATGTCTTCGGCTCCGAGTTCGAGAGCATGAAGAGCTATACGGGGTGGGAAAACTTCATCGGCATCTTCTCCAAGCAGAAGAAGCAGCGCATGCGCACCGAGCGCGTCCGCAACATGTCGCTGTCGGGCAATCTGCAGGAACTGCTTGCCAAGTCCGACACGATCACCGGCATTCTGCAGGATCAGAAGCAGGTGCTTCAGGACCGCTACAAGACGTCCGAGACAAGTCTTGGGCAGGTGATCGAGCGCCGCAAATCCACGATGACCAATCTGGAAACGACGCAGAAGCGCATCGAGGAGCTGAACCCGATGCTGCTCGACATCGAGAACCGCATTGCCGCTTCCACGAACCAGAAGGATCGTACGGAGCTTGAGGGCGAGCGCTCGAAGCTTGCCACCGAGTACAATGAGGCGCAGGCGAAAGAGCAGGAACTGCTCGCCGAGAGCCAGACGCTCGAGCGCTACACCTCCATGTTCCAGACCTTCGTGGATTCGCTCAACAATCAGATCGCCGCCCAGTCGACGCTGATCAACAAGCTGACCATCGACACCGAGCAGCGCATCGTTCTCTACAAGGCGCTGGAAGATTCGCTGAAGACCGCCGCCCAGCAGGATGTGGCTCACCGCATCAACACGCTTGGGTCGCAGGTCGACAACACGGCCGAGGAGACGATGGCCGGCATCGGCGCAGCCGCGCAGCGCCACATTGGCGATCTGCTCGAACTGCACGAGAAGAACATGGTCACCACCGCCGACATTCAGCGCCGCAAGAAGCTCGCCGACGATGCCTTCGCCCGCCGCTTCGAAGACGTCATGAAGAAGCACGACGCTGCCAATTACGTCCGCCCCTGATGATGCCGGCAGTGCCTGATGCGCCGGCGCGGCGCGTGCGTTACCGGTTCTGGAGTTTCACAGCATGAACGCGGCCAATGAAGCAGCGGAGCGCTATTTCGGGGCGATTGCCGCGGCGCTCGAAGGGCTTGGCGTCTATTTCGGCGACCGCACGGCTTCGCCGTTCCAGTCGCACGGCCTCGTGGCGGAAGTGGTCGCGCCCTATATCGGCCGGCTGGAGCGCTCCTTCGACTGCTGGCGCAACCGGCTCGGTTTCATGGAAAAGTTCCGCATCCAGCGGGCCGAAAGCGGATATCCGGTGTTTCAGAGCGTTCTGGAACTGGAGAACGACCGGCGGCAGGCGGAGAAGCGGCTGGCCGGCATTTCCGGGCCGGATGAGTTGCGCGCCGAGATGGTCGATTTCATCCTGCGTCACCGCGCGTTCCCGGCGGATCTCCAGCAGTCCATGGCCGAGCGCCTCTATCTGGAGGAGGTGAAGGAGGGAAAGATATTCTCGCCCTTCATTTTGCCGGAAACCGTGCGCGTTTCGGTGAATCCGAAGACAAAACGGCCCTATTATCTGGTGCATTGGGGCGCTTTTGACGGAAATTCAAGCCTGCCCATGGTCTACATGGCGGCGGTCGAGGATTCCTCGCCCGGCATGCTCAAGGCGCTGGTTTCCGACGAGGGAAAGCTCAGGGAGGACGTCGATATCGGGTTTCCGGTCGGCGGCCTTCTCAACCCGGAGCTTGCGCACCAGTTCGACGATTTTGCGGAAAAGAACTCCGCCTATTCCCTGTCGCCGGCCACCATTGCCGGAAATCTCGACAAGGATTTCGACCATCTCCACCCCAAGCAGTTGCGCCGGGTGGTGCTGGGACCGTTCTACACGGCCGGCATCACGGAGAACAATTCCACCGTGTCTGACGTGCTGGGCAAGGTGCGCCGGCGTGAAAATGCTTGGCTTCTCACCTGGACGGTGCAGGAGGTCTATTCCAAGACCGAGCGCCCGGCCCGCAAGGGGCTGTGGTCCAGCCAGCCGGCGCGTGAGGAGTTCTTCATCGATACCGACGATCTGGACGCTGCCCGCATGGGCGTGAGCGCCTATGAGCAGCACGCGCTAGTGCCGCACGAGGCCTATCAGGCGCTCTATGCCGCAGGCGAAGCACAGAAGATTTTCGATGGCTACGACGTGCACGTCATTTCAGGCGGGCGGGTCATCACCGACGTATAGGACATTCCATGGACACCGGCCTGACGACCATCGACGAGAAAGACATTGAGAAGCACCGGGCGACGGCGCAGAGCCTTGTGACGCGCTTCGTGGTGCTTCAGGCCGATGGTGGCGGCTCCGGCACCGGGCTTGCCGGCACCGGGCGGCGTTTCGTGTCGACCGTTTCCACCGGCGCGCTGCGCAGGACGCGTGAGGTGGAGCTGGCGAAAACCATCGCCGCCATCCGTCAGGGCGATCCGATGCTCTCCATTGCGCAGCACACGCTCCTTTTCCGCGCCCGGCGCGGGGCGGCAGTGGCGCTTGCGGTGGCCGACGTCTTTGCGCGGTCAACCGAGCTTGAAAGCCTTCAGGAGCGCAACGCCCGCAGCCCGCTTGAGGGCGATGCGGCGCAGACCTATCACGCGCTTTTGCAGGCTTCGGCCTATGTCGCGGCCTTCACGCTCTCCTCCTATCTCCTGCAGATGCTCGACGCCGACAGCGAGCCGGTAAATGACACGGATGAGCCGGACTTTCAGTTCGACACGCCGCAGGATGCGCTGAAGAGCGTTCTTGCCGCGCTTGATGGGGCGATCACGGGTGCTGCCGACGACACGGCGATGACGGCGCGCGCCCGCGCGCTTGCCCGCGTCGCAATCGAGGGGCTGTTGCAGCGGCGCAGCCGTTTCACCGGTCTCGGTGCGTTTGAAGACACGCATATGCGGCTCGAGGCCGACGATTTCACGCTGGACGGGTTCGACATTGCGCCGGGAAGCCGGCGCAAGCCGCTTGTCATGACGTTCAAGAAGCCCAACGAGATCATCGGCAACCACATCGCCAAATATCAGGCCATGAAGCTCGCCAAGATGCTGATGGCCTATGATTTCGACCGCCAGCTCAACCCCTTCGTGGAACTGGGGGGCTTTCTTTTCACCTTCATCGGCGATGGCGCACCGGGCACCGGCAAGACCATCCTCATCCAGATGACCGCCGGGCTGTTGAACGATTACTGCCAGGTGGCGGGTGTGCCGTTCCACTACGAGAATTTCGGCGTCGACCAGATTTCCTCCTATCAGGGCAAGTCGGGCCAGAACTGCAAGCAGTTCGTGGAAAATGTGCTGAGCCCGCGCGCCATCGGCTTCGGCACCATTGACGACATCGACCAGGTGGCGGCCAAGCGCTCCGACGACCGGGCGTCTGCCGGTCAACAGGAGGTGACGGGCGTTCTGATGGAGAGTTTTGCGGGCGCGGGCACCGTGGTGCGCGGCAACTGCTCCTTTGGCATGTTCTCCAACTATCCGGAGAATGTGGACGACGCGTTGCGGCAGCGCGCCGGCGCGCGCTGGCTTGTCGACGGGCCGCAGACTTTTGAGGATTATGTCGACATCTTCGTGCTTCTGGCCGGCAAGAACCATTCGATCCCGCTTGGCGAGCACGCGCTTTACGCCACGCAGGAGATCAAGCGCGCGGTCGAGACTGCCTATGAGGCACATTCCAGACCGCAGGAAGACGGGCTTGCGAAGGTCTATGAGCGCTTCCTGAACGATCGCGGCGAGCCGAAGACGCTGACGGATATTGGCGCTTACCTGCATGAGATCAAGCTGGCGGAGCCGCGCTTCACCGGCCGCGCCATCAAGAACATCACCGACGCCATCAAGATGCGCGCCATGGATATCGAGCTTCCCGACGAATGGTTCGAGACGCCGGACGCGTTCATGCGCCGGGGCTATGACGAGAAGAAAGCGATGATCGCCGAGCTGCGCCGGCCATTCACGATGGACATGGTGATGCAGGAGATCAATCGCTACGCGGATTCGGAATTCCGCTACTCGGACCGCTCCGACGATGCCGCCGTTTCGAGCATCGTCCGCGACCAGCGCCTGCGCGAACGCGCGCTGCGCGAGATCGAGGAAATGAAGGCGAGGGGTGTGTGGTGAACCTCCTGCGCGACAACGACCTAATCTTTGGCCGCCTGCTCAGGATCGAAGAGCCGCATCTGATTGCGCGTTACAACAAGGCGCTGGACGCCTTTGGTGTGCCGCAGACGAAGCTTGCTTCCTTCGAGATCGATCGCACCGGCTTCTCGCCGCAGATCGCCGAGGAACTGGAGGATATCCAGTATCTCGATCCCAATGGCGTCAATCGGCGCTTCATCATTCTGACACCGGCGCAGATCGAATTGCCGGTGGTTCACACGGCCTTCTCCAACACCTCGCAGCTCGTCTACGAGTTCATGATGGCCAATGCGCGCGCCATCAACGCCATCACGATCAAGGATGTGGTCTATGGCGAGATCGAGGAGCAGGTGAACCAGGTGCGCGACATAGAGGATCTGCTCTCCATCGTGCAGGTGGAGTTCAAGGTTCTCTCGGCGGAGGACCTGCTCGGCAAGGCGGCGGAACTGGGGCGGCTGGCCGACCGGGTGAAGCACGAGCCGGATGCCTGGCGTGACGATGCGCTGCTCAACCGCATGGTGGCGCTTGCACGCGAGACCGGTGACATTCGCGAAAACAGCCTCGTGCCGGAACAGGTGGTGTTTCGCCATGACGCATACTGGACCAGCCATTTCGGCGGCGTCTACATCTTCATTGACCGCGACACGACAACGGTGATCGCCGATCCGGCAACGCCGGGCTTTCGCCGCTCGCGGCCATGGCAGGTGAGCTATCTGTCGAAGGACGACCCGGCGCGCATCTTCCGCTTTCTGGCGGAGACGGGCCGCATTCAGCTGCCGCGCGCCTCGTGGATCGAACGGTCGAACTATCTTGCCCATCGCGGCGAGATGGTGCTGCTTGATCTGGTGCGCCGAGAAGACCCGGATACGGATTTTGCGCGCGTCGACCCGGTCTGGCTGCAGACCTGGACACACCGCAATGCCGGGCTGGTGGCGGGCGAGGGGAGCATTCCCTTCCTCAATGCCGCCGTGCGTGAGATCAGCCAGACGGGCAGGCTCAAGATCGAGGAAATCCCGCCGCGCCTGCGCTTTCTCGTTACGCGGGCCGATCCTGAACATCCGGATGCATGGCTCACCAACAGGTTGATTTCCGACTTCGTGCCGTCCGATTTCATCGCCCGCTATGTGTTCAACAAGCAGGGTTTCTACAAGGATTACGAGCGCTATTCCGACGCCTGGCGCGAATATGTTGTGGCGCAGCTCAAAACCGCTTATCTCAGGGATAAACCGGCGCTGAGAAAGCGCCTCTATGGCCTGGATTAAAAACGCCTGAGGGAGGCGCTTCGTGCTCGATCCGATCGTTGAATTTTTCACCCGTGTGTTTCACTGGATCGGTCGGGGCATCGGGCTCGTGATCGCCTGGATCCTGTGGCCGTTCATGGCGGTCGGGCGCTGGTACACGCGCCGCGGCTGGATCGTGCGCGGCTCGGTCGGCCTCGTTGTTCTCGTGATCGTGGGCTTCTACGGATACTTCTTCTGGCAGACGCAGGTCTGGACCGGCTTCAATCCGGACTATGTGGAAGAGTACAAGCTGGAAGAGCGCAGCGTTTCCGCCGGCGAGCAGACCGCGGCCACACAGGGCGGCGAGACGCGTACCTGCGGACGCTCGGCCATTGTCGACGTGACGGCGGATCTGACCGATTTCAACGTCAATGAGAATGCATGGATTTCCTCCATGCTGCTCTACAAGCTCGGCTTTTTCTTCGCGCTCGACTGGGATGACACGCCCTTCTTCGACAACAAGGCGTCGTTCCAGCGCGGTATCAACCAGGCGGCCCGCCGCAGCGCCATCGAACTGGTGGATGCGCTTGGGCGTGTGCGCGGCACGTCGCAGATCGACCGTGATCTGCAGAATGCGCGCGGTGCGCTGACCTTCGATGAGGAAACCTGGTATTTCGGCCTGAGCCCGTTTGGTCCCAAGACGCCGACGCCCAGCTTCTATCGGTCCGCCATCCGCGACCTGCGCAAGTTCAACGACCGGCTTGAAAGCTGCGAGGCGGTTTTTGACGCCCGCGCCGACAATCTGATCCAGTTTCTCGACCGCATCGCCAGCGATCTGGGGTCGACCTCGGACCTGCTGCGCCAGCGTTCGGAGAACTACAATTCGGGCTGGTTCGACACGCGTGCGGATGACCGCTTCTGGTTCGCCTATGGCCAGCTCTATGCCTATTACGGCCTCCTGACGGCAGCGGGCGCGGACTTCGAGGACGTTATCAAGCAGCGTTCGCTCGGCTCGCTGTGGGATACGACGGAAGAGCAGTTCCGCGCGGCGCTCAACGTGCAGCCCTTCATCATTTCCAATGGGCGTGAGGATGGGTGGATCATGCCCACGCATCTGGCCACGATGGGCTTCTACATCCTGCGGGTGCGCTCCAACCTGGTTGAACTGCGCCTCGTTCTCGACCGCTAATCCGGTTCGCCACTGTGTGGCAGGCGCGGCTTTTCGCGCGCCTGTCGTTTCACCACCACCATCGAATGCAGCCTGTCGCATTTCACGCATTGTGCGCCTCTTTTGCGACGGTGGACGTTTTCAATTCGCGGCTTTATGCCAATCGGCAAACGTTGCGGACCATCGGGAGAGGGAATCATCGTCATGGCCGAAATCAAATCCGGGGCCGAAATGAAATCCGGCGCCGAAGTGAAATCCGACATCGAAATCGCCCGGGCGGCGAAGAAAAAGCCGATCCAGGAGATCGGTGCGCGGCTGGACATTCCCTCCGAGCATCTTCTGCCCTACGGCCATGACAAGGCGAAGGTTTCGGCCGAGTTCATTGCAGAGACCCGCAACAACACGGATGGCAAGCTGATCCTTGTCACGGCGATCAATCCGACGCCGGCTGGCGAAGGCAAGACCACGACGACGGTGGGACTTGGCGATGGACTGAACCGCATCGGCAAGAAAGCGGCCATCTGCATTCGCGAAGCCTCGCTCGGCCCCTGCTTCGGCGTGAAGGGCGGGGCCGCCGGCGGCGGCTATGCCCAGGTGGTGCCGATGGAGGACATGAACCTTCATTTCACCGGTGATTTTCACGCCATCACCTCGGCTCACAACCTGCTCTCGGCGCTGATCGACAACCACATCTACTGGGGCAATGCCGAAGAGATCGACACGCGCCGTGTGACCTGGCGGCGTGTGATGGACATGAACGACCGGGCGCTGCGTGAGATCGTCTGCTCGCTGGGCGGCGTGGCAAACGGCTTTCCGCGCGAGGCGGGCTTCGACATCACCGTGGCCTCCGAGGTCATGGCCATTCTGTGCCTTGCGACCGATCTGAAAGATCTGGAAAAGCGTCTGGGTGACATCATCGTCGGCTACCGCCGCGACAAGAGCCCGGTCTTTGCGCGCGACATCAAGGCCGATGGCGCGATGACGGTGCTGTTAAAGGACGCGCTGCAGCCCAATCTGGTGCAGACGCTGGAGAATAATCCCGCCTTCGTTCATGGCGGCCCCTTCGCCAACATTGCCCATGGCTGCAACTCGGTAATGGCGACCACGACGGCGCTCAAGATCGCCGACTATGTGGTCACCGAGGCCGGGTTTGGCGCGGATCTGGGTGCGGAGAAGTTCTTCGATATCAAGTGCCGCAAGGCGGGCCTTAAGCCGGCTGCTGCCGTCATCGTTGCGACCGTGCGGGCGCTCAAGATGAATGGCGGTGTGAAGAAGGAAGATCTGGGCGCGGAGAATGTCGAGGCGGTGAAGGCCGGTTGCGCCAATCTCGGACGCCATATCGAGAATGTGAAGCAGTTCGGCGTGCCGGCCATTGTCGCCATCAACCATTTCCACACCGATACGGATGCCGAGATCGAGGCGGTGAAGGCCTATGTGGCCGAGCAGGGCGAAGAGGCCATTCTGTGCCGGCACTGGGCGGAAGGCTCCGCCGGCATCGAGGAGCTGGCGCACAAGGTGGTGGCGCTGGCCGAGAGCGGCGTCTCGCAGTTTGCCCCGCTTTATGCCGACGAGATGTCGCTGTTCGAGAAGATCGAAACGGTGGTGAAGCGCATCTATCGCGGGTCCGAGGCGGTTGCCGACAAATCCGTGCGCAACCAGCTCAAGCAGTGGGAGGAGCAGGGCTATGGCCATCTTCCCGTATGCATGGCGAAAACGCAGTATTCCTTTTCCACCGATCCAAATCTGCGTGGCGCGCCCACGGGGCATGTGGTGCCGATCCGCGAGGTGCGGCTTTCCGCCGGCGCCGGTTTCGTGGTGGCGATCTGCGGTGAGATCATGACCATGCCGGGCCTGCCCAAAGTGCCGTCATCCGAGCATATTTTCCTCAACGATGACGGGCAGATCGAAGGACTTTCCTGATAAGTTGAGTCGGAAAGCAGGAGGCGGGCCGCAAGCCCGCCTTTTTGTTGGCCGGTACTGGCGTGGTGCTTTTCGCCGGTCGGGCGCGAGCGGCGGGCTGTGTTGGTGGTTCTCGGGGGGCGCAGGCTGGTGCGCGCTGGCCCGGCTCATCGCAGGGAGATGCCGGATTGTCCGCTGCATCTGATGCCGGGCCTGCGACCCTGGACCTGCGCCCCCGGACCTGCGACCCCGGATTTGCGCCCCCGGATTTGTCATGCCGGACCGGCAATAACGCGTTTCCTAAAAAGCTTTGTGCCGTATAAAAATTAAGTTCAATTGAGCTTGAGTTTGGAAACCGACCTGTGAGAGCTTCTTGGCTGGAGCTGGAGCTGGAGCTGGAGCTGGAGCTGGAGCTGGAGCTGGAGCTGGAGCTGGAGCTGGAGCTGGAGCTGGTGCTGGAGTTGGAGGAAACCGTCATGGCATCGATGCTCACCATTAATCAGGTATCGCGGCGCAGTGGCGTCGCGGCTTCCGCGCTGCGCTATTACGAAGAGCGGGGGCTGATCGTCTCCGAACGCGCAGGCTCCGGGCACCGGCGCTATCAGCGCGCTGTGCTGCGCCGTGTGGCGTTCATCGTCTTTGCGCAGCGGGTGGGGCTCTCGCTCGATGAGATCCGCGCCGAGCTCGACAAGCTGCCCACCGACCACGTGCCCAAGGGCGATGACTGGGCGCGTCTTTCAGAAAGCTGGACTGAACGCATTGACGAGCGCATTGCAGAGATGGAGCGTCTGAAGCGCGGGCTCACCGAATGCATCTCCTGCGGCTGCCTCTCGCTGGAGACATGCGCGCTGACGAACCCGGCCGACCGGGCAAGCCGGGCCGGGCCGGGGCCGCGATACTGGGTGGGAAGCAGGGGGTAGATCCTGCGTTTGGAGCATCTCCGCTTTTCCCGTGATTGCCCCAGGCTTCCGGCATGCGCCTTGCGCCTTGCGCTGGCGCGCATGGCCGCGGGGAGCCATCTGGAAAAGCCCTTGCCCAGCGTCTGATAGCGCTGGGCGAAGTCGGGGTGGCTCTCGTAGATATCGGCAAGACCTGCATAGGCGGTCGGCGTGGAGGGCCTGTTCCACATGTCTGAAACCCACGCCCGCTGCCCCTTGAGCGCGGTGTCGAGAGCGCGTGGCTCGGGAACCGTGCTGTCCTGCATTGCCTTGACGAGGCTGGCTTCGATCCCGGCCAGATCCCGCATACGTGTTGCTATCTGCCGGTCATCGAACCTGTTTCCCGACGAATTCCTTGCAGCGCCGTCAGGCCATCGAATTGGGGATCGTCGAGAATGGCGCCGATCTTATCGAGCGGCAGTTCAAACGCGGTAGAGGAGGATGTGCTGCGTGCGCAGCAGCTCCTCCTCACCGTAATGGCGATAGCGGTTTTCGCCGACGCGTGCGGGGACAAGAAAGCCGATCTCGTCATAATGGTGAAGCGCCCGCACCGAGATGCCGGCAAGCCTCGACAGTTCACTGACCGTCCATTCTTTCATCACACGCGCCTCCGCAGGACGGGAGAGATAATCCCTCACGCTGCGTGAGGGTCAAGCGGCGCTCGGACCGGGATCGTCATCACCGCCCGGTGCGATGAATGTGGGTTGCGCCATCGCCGGCGCTTCTGCGCTGTGAACGAGCCGCAGGGCAGGCCGTGGCTGCGATGAAGCGCCCATCTTTCGCCGTGCGGACTCGGGCTGATAGACCACCTCTTCCAGCGTGATGCGGTCGGGCGTGTCCGCGCCTTCGTGGGGCAGGACGAGCGTATCGCCCGCTGAAAGGCCGAGCAGCGCCAGACCGCGCAGGGTGGTGAGGGGCAGCGTCAGGCCGACGAAGCCCTGCAGCTCCTCGTGGCTGATGATGCGGGACTGTGGTGCTTCGTCGTTGATGCGGTAGCGCACGCGGCTGTTGAGCGTGGTCACATTCGCCGGCACGTCTTCGCGAAAGATGACCGTTGCTCCGTCAAGCTTGGCGCGCAGAAGCGTGGCGTAGGCTTCGCTGAACCTGTGCCTGCGCTCCTGCAGGAATTCGAGGATGGTGAAATCCTTGGTGGTGAGGATGCAACCCTGTCTGGTCCACATGGCGATCTCCAACGCGGTTCCCGCGCTTCGTGACGGGAGACCGCGAACAAACAAACCCGCGCGGCCTCACTGCGGCTGCGCAGACTGAATATCGGTCGAGCGGCCCCCCTGCGCCGAAAGGCTGTGGCGCAGGGGCTAGGCTCCCGTCAGGAGATGTCCCGTGAAGAAACGGTGATGTGGACCAGTCATTTTTCCAACCAGGGGTCGCCAACTCGGGGCTGGTGGCTCAGGCGGTTTTTTCTTCCTGCGTCACGCGCACCACCGTCAGCTTGTGGGTCTGGCCGGTGCGTGCGGACCAGTTGATCGACTGGCCTTCCTTGAGGCCGATAAGCGCAGTGCCCACCGGCGTGGTGATGGAAATGCGGCCCTTCTCGATGTCGGCATCGCCGGGATAGACCAGCGTCACGGTCTTTTCGGGGCCTTCGTCGGCTGTGTAGACGACGGTGGAACCCATGCGCACGACGGTGGCGGCGAGCGATCCGTCGCGCACGACGCGCGCCCGGTCGAGTTCGGCCATCATGGTTTCCGACACCTCGGGATTCCGATCTTCCAGCGCTTCGGCGAGGCCGGTGAGGCGATCATAGTCGGTCTGGGAAATCGTGATGCTCGGCTTGCGCCCTGTCTTCTGCTGCATTGGCTTGTCCATGCGAATAGTGCGGTCACGCAACTCCTGTGCGTGCCGGTCAGGCTTCGACTGTAGTTCGAATTTTTAAGTGATGCGCCCTGAGTTTCGTTCCGCCGTTCAAACTCGATCTATCGATCGGAAGACGGAAACGCGCCCCTCGGTTCGGAGGCGCACAGCACCGAACCGGGGGTCAATATCCCGCAATGGGACATACCCGGAAAAGAACGGAGATGTGCTTTCGGTTCGTGCTCATACGTTAAACGTGGTGCGCAGACGGGGCGATGTCAAGGCAGTTTCGGTAAATGCATCATGCGGTGACATGTTATGCCCGGTCTTGCATGTTGCGCCTGTTTCGCTTCCGCAGGGCGGCAAAGCGAAAGCCCTCGGGCATTGCCGCGCGCACCATGATCATTTCGCCGATGGTTTCATGGGTGATGAGGCCTGCAAGCCTTTCATGACTGTCCAGAACGGCCACGGCGGGAGCCTGTGTTTCCTGCATCAGGCGCACGCCCTCGGTCAGGCTCTGCTGTTTGTGGATGGTGGGAAGGCCGGCCCGCATGGCGCTTGCGGCTGGGGCGTCCGGCCCCGCATCCCGCAGCACGCGGATCATGTCGTTACGGGTTATCAGCCCTTCCAGATGGCCCTGTGCATCCACCACGGGGAACTCGTTCTGTGTGGTGGCGAGCAGAAGGTCGATGGCTTCGCCGATGCTGGCCGAGCGGCTCAGCGTGGCGAATTTCGTGACCATCACGTCGCCCGCCAGAACGCTGTTGGCCACGCTCTTGATCTGGGCGTTCTGGGCCTCTGCCGAGGCCGCCAGATAGACGAAGATGGCGATAAAGATGAGGAGCGGGTTGTAGAGCAGCCCCAGAAAACCGAACAGGAAGGCAAGGCCCTGTCCGATATTGGCGGCGATCTGTGTCGCTTTGGCCCAGCTCAGCCGGGTTGCCAGAAGCGCGCGCAGCACGCGACCGCCATCCATGGGGAAGGCGGGAATGAGGTTGAACAGGACGAGAAAGATGTTCACGCCGGCCAGCCGTACGAGAAAATCGGCGCGCGGATCTTCCACCTGAAGCATCTGCTCGATGCCGGCTGTGCCGCCAAGTGCAAAGATGATGAGCGCGGCAATGACCACATTCACCATCGGGCCGGCGATGGCGATCACGAGCTCCTGCCGGGGTTCTTCCGGCATGCGCTCCAGCCGCGCCAGCCCACCGATGGGCAGAAGCGTTATGTCCGGTGTCTTGATGCCGTAATGGCGCGCGGCGAGCGCATGGCCGAATTCATGAAGCACCACGCAGGCGAACACCGCGACGATGAAGGCGACGCCTTCCCATGCGGCTGCCGTTCCACCGATCTGGTAGTGCATGAACCAGATCCAGACCAGCAGCAGGAAGAAGGTGACATGCACCCTGAGCACTGTGCCACCGATTTTTCCGATGTTGAAAGACCAGCCCATGAACGTCGCTCCAGTTGGCAACAACCGTATATACCTTATTTAGGTGACAATCATCGTGTTGGCATCGAGCCATTGCAGGATCATCTGTTTGAGAGAGTTGAGTGGGTATGACGGTTGAGACGGAAGGCTTCCTTCAGCGGGTTTCGCGCAGGCGCAGGGCACTGGCTCCGGCGCTGCTCCTTCTGGTTCTGACGGTCGGTTCCTTTGTGTTTCTCGCCATCGCCGATGAAGTGGCCGAGGGCGAGATAAAGGCGTTCGATGAGCGGGTGCTGCTTTCGATGCGCACTGCCGCAGATCCGGGCGATCCAATCGGGCCGCCATGGCTCGAGGAGACCGCGCTGGAGATCACCGCCATCGGCGGCTATCCGGTCATCATCATTTCGCTTCTCGTGGTGACGGGGCTTCTGGTGGTGACGCGGCGCTATGGCGCGGCATTCTACGCCCTCTTTTCCGTGGGCTCCGGTGCGCTCGTCTCTTACCTGCTCAAGCACTATTACGAGCGGCCGCGACCTGACATCGTGGAGCATCTGGATGTGATCCACACGGCAAGTTTTCCAAGCGGTCACGCCACCGTCACCACGGTGGCCTATCTGACGCTTGCGGCCCTCGTTATCCGCTTCTTCCCCGACTGGCGCGTCAGGCTCTATGTGCTGGCGGTTGCGGTGTTCGTTTCGTTCATCGTCGGCGTCAGCCGCGTCTATCTTGGCGTTCACTGGCCAAGCGACGTTGCCGCGGGCTGGGCGCTTGGTGCTGCCTGGGCGAGCTTCACCTGGCTCTGCCTCAGCTTGCTGGCGGTTTATCGCGGCAAAAGGCTTGCGAATGGCGCGGGAAACCAGTTGCGCGAGAGCCCGGCGGACGCTATGGAAAAGCCATGACAACGATTTCTTGCGCAAATCTCTGGTGGTGGGTTCGCTAACAGCGGCCAACCGTGCAGTGTGCGCGTAAAGAAAGACCATGGCCGCAGGTGAAAACCGGGCGGCCATTTTTGTCTGCGCTTCCCGGCGATGCCTGAAAAAGGGAGCATATGATGAGCCTGGAAGTTCTGGAAAATGGCGCCGAGCGTTTTGCGACGGCGGGCGGCGTCACCATCACGCGAAGCCGTGTGGAGACCGCCTATGCGGGCGCCATCGATGCCTATATCGATGCGCTGGACGAGCGCCGTGGCGCGGTCTTTTCCTCGAATTACGAATATCCGGGCCGCTACACGCGCTGGGACACGGCCATCATCGACCCGCCGCTGGTGATCTCGGCGCGTGGGCGCGAGATGAAGATCGAGGCGCTGAACGCGCGCGGCAAGGTGCTGCTGCCGATCATCGCCGATGTGGTTGCCGCACTGGATCCGGTGACGGTGCGCGAGCGTGACGAAATGCGCCTTGCCCTGACGGTGGCCGAGCCTGACCGCGTGTTTTCCGAGGAAGAGCGTTCGCGCGCGCCGACGGTTTTCACCGTTCTGCGGGCGATCACCGCACTCTTCCATTCCGATCAGGATTCCAATCTCGGCCTTTATGGCGCGTTCGGCTATGACCTCGCCTTTCAGTTCGACCCGATCAAGCAGACCCTGAACCGGCCGGAGAGCCAGCGCGATCTGGTGCTTTACCTGCCGGACGAAATCCTCGTGGTCGACCACCATGCGGCGAAGGCCTGGCATGATCGTTACGACTATGCGGGCGAAGGGTTTTCAACCGAGGGCCTGCCGCGTGAGGGCGCGCGCGAGACATTCAAACCAGCAGCGGAAGCGCCGCCGCGTGGCGATCACACGCCCGGCGAATATGCGCGTCTTGTCGAGAAGGCCAAGCACAGCTTCCATCGCGGCGACCTCTTTGAGGTGGTGCCCGGCCAGATGTTCATGGAGCGCGTCGAGCGCCGTCCTTCAGAGATTTCGCGCCGGCTGAAGCAGATCAACCCGTCGCCCTATTCCTTCTTCATCAATCTGGGCGAGCAGGAATTTCTGATCGGCGCATCGCCGGAGATGTTCGTTCGGGTCAATGGCCGGCGGGTCGAGACCTGCCCGATCTCCGGCACCATCAAGCGCGGCGATGACGCCATTGCCGATGCCGAACAGATCATCAAGCTTCTGAACTCCAAGAAGGACGAGTCCGAACTGACCATGTGTTCGGATGTCGACCGCAACGACAAGAGCCGCGTCTGCGAGCCGGGTTCGGTGCGTGTCATCGGTCGCCGTCAGATCGAGATGTATTCGCGCCTCATCCACACGGTCGATCACATTGAGGGCAGGCTGCGCGAGGGCATGGATGCATTCGATGCGTTTCTGAGCCATGCCTGGGCCGTGACCGTGACCGGCGCGCCGAAACTGTGGGCGATGCGCTTCATCGAGGAAAACGAGAAGAGCCCGCGCGCCTGGTATGGCGGGGCCATCGGCATGGTGCATTTCAATGGCGACATGAACACCGGCCTGACGCTGCGCACGATCCGCATCAAGGATGGTGTGGCGGAGGTGCGGGCAGGGGCCACGCTTCTCTTCGATTCCGATCCGCAGGAGGAAGAGGCCGAAACGGAACTCAAGGCGTCGGCCATGCTGTCGGCGATCCGCGATGCCGGGAAGACCAATATGGAAAACGAGATGCGCACGACTGCCCGTGTCGGTGAGGGCGTGAAGATCCTGCTTGTCGATCACGAGGACTCCTTCGTGCATACGCTTGCCAACTATTTCCGCCAGACGGGCGCGGATGTGGTGACGGTGCGCTCGCCCGTTGCCGATGATGTGTTCGACCGGGTGGAGCCGGATCTGGTCGTGCTCTCGCCGGGGCCGGGACGTCCGGAAGATTTCAACTGCAGCGCCACCATTGCCAAATGCCGTGCGCGCGGGCTGCCGGTCTTTGGCGTCTGTCTTGGCCTGCAGGCACTGGTGGAAGCCTATGGCGGTGAGCTGCGACAGCTTGCCGAGCCGATGCATGGCAAGCCTTCGCGCATCCGCGTCAGCAGCAACAGCCTGGTCTTCTCGGGTCTGCCTGCGGAAGTGACAGTCGGGCGTTATCACTCGATCTTTGCCGATCCGGCGCGTCTGCCCGCCAGCTTCACCATCACGGCCGAAACGGATGACGGTGTCGTGATGGGCATCGAACATGAGGATGAGCCGGTTGCAGCCGTGCAATTCCATCCCGAATCGATCATGACGCTCGGACAGAATGCCGGCATGCGCATGATCGAGAATGTGGTGGCGCATCTGCCGCGAAAGGCGCGGGTGAAAGCAGCCTGACACATTCGGCATGTAATGCCCTGTGAAGGTCCTGCCCGGTCGGGCAGGACATCGATTGAAAGGAACCACCATGCCGTCCAACGGTGATCTTCAGCGTATTGCCCTGTGGTCCATCGTGGTGGCGTTCGGCATTTTCGGGCTGAAACTGTCGGCGTGGTGGCTGACCGATTCCGTGGCGCTGTTTTCCGACGCGATGGAATCGGTGGTCAATGTGGTGGCCTCCTTCGTCGCCTGGTATGCGCTGCGCATCGCGCACCGCCCCGCAGACGACAATCACCCCTTCGGTCATCACAAGGCGGAGTATTTCTCCGCCGTTCTCGAAGGCGTTCTGATCGTTGTTGCAGCGCTTCTGATCATCCACGAGGCATGGACCGCACTGTTTGCGCCGCGTGCGCTGGAAGCGCCGGTGGCCGGCCTTCTGGTGAATGCGCTGGCAGCGGTGGGCAACGGTCTCTGGGCGTGGCTCCTCATTTCGACCGGGCGCAAGGCCCGTTCGCCGGCCATGGTTGCCGATGGCAAGCATCTGTGGACGGACGTCGTCACCTCTGCGGGTGTCATCTTCGGTCTGGTTCTGGCGGTGGTGACCGGGTGGCTGTGGCTCGATCCGGTGATGGCGCTGATCGTTGCAGTCAACATTCTGTGGCACGGCTGGCATCTGGTGGGGGATTCCGTGCAGGGGCTCATGGACGTGTCTGTGGAGCCTGAGGAACTGGCTGAAATTCACCGGGTCGTTGAAGAAAACAGTGTCGGTGCGCTCGAATTTCATGACCTGAAAACCCGCGAGGCAGGCCGCGCCCGCTTCATCGAGTTCCATCTCGTCGTGCCGTCCGACATGACGGTTGAAGTCGCGCACCACATTTGTGACCGCATCGAGGGCGCGCTTGAAAAATCGCAGCCGGGCGCTGAAGTCACCATCCATGTGGAGCCCGCGCACAAGGCGAAATTCGCCTGATCCCAAAAGGGTAAATGGGGCGGCCATCCGCGTGTCCGCGTCTGGCTCATTTCCCTCAGCCCGGCAATCCTGTATGCCGTGATGGCAAGAATTCAGGACGCATGGTTTGATGGACACCGCACCGCAGGCAACTTTCCAGGGCCCTCTTACCCGGCTGACGCCTGCTCTGCAGTGGCTCTTTCTGGTGTGCCTCACGGCGGTGTTTGCCGGCGTGATGCTCTATGGAACCATGCCGGCGGCGCTGCTCATCGGGCCGATGCTGGCGGCGGTGACAACGGGGGCGCTTGGCGCGGGCATTCGCGTTCCGGGGCTGGTTTTCGCCGCCGCGCAGACGCTGGTCGGGCTTCTGATCGGTGGTTCGCTGGAGCCGGCCATTCTCGCTTCCTTCGTTGATATCTGGCCGATCCTTCTGATTGCCGTCGTGGCGACGGTAGGGGCGAGCAGCTTTCTGGGTTTTATCGTCAGCCGCTGGAAGATCCTGCCCGGCACCACGGCGGTCTGGGGCTCCGCGCCCGGTGCGGCCACGGCGATGGTGCTGATGGCCGGCGCGTTTGGCGCGGATGCGCGGCTTGTGGCCTTCATGCAGTATCTCCGGGTGATCTTCGTCACTGTGGCCGCCGCCGTCATCGCCAGACTGTGGGTGGACACGTCAGGCGTTGAGGTTCCCGCGACCGTCTGGTTCCCGTCCATCGAGTTCAATGCCTTTGCCATCACGCTGGCAACCGCCATGGTGGGCGGGGCGTTCGGGCGATTGGTGCGCCTGCCTGCACCGTTCTTTCTCGGAGGCATGCTGGCCGGTGCGGTGGTGCATCTGGGCGGCGGGCTGACGCTGGAGCTTCCGCCATGGCTGATGGGCGGCGCTTACATGATGGTCGGCTGGACCATCGGCCTGAAATTCGACCGGGCGCTTCTGCGCACCGCCTTCAAGGCGCTGCCGCAGGTGGTGATATCGATCGTGGCGCTGATGGCCTTCTGCGGCGCGCTTGCCTGGTTCCTGCATGTGGAATGGGGCATCGACCCGCTGACCGCCTATCTGGCGACGAGCCCCGGTGGCATGGATTCGGTCGCCATCATCGCGGCTGCCGCCTCCCAGAACGTCAATCTGTCCTTCATCATGGCTGTGCAGATGGCGCGTTTTCTCTTTGTGCTTCTGGCCGGTCCGCCCATCAGCCGCATGGTGGCGCGCTGGGCCGGTGGTTAGGGCACCGCACCGTCAGGCAGCAATGGCCAGATGGGCCTGTGTCCAGAAATCCATATAGGTCCGGGGTGGCTCGGGCGATGTCATCATGTTCTGGCTCAAGAACACGCCCACCAGCCCGTTCTGCGGATCGGTATAGGCGGTGGTGCCGAACCCGCCATTCCAGCCGAAACTGCCCGGTGTGAGCCAGGGACGCGTTGTCCCTAGGCCGACGGACATGCCAAGCCCCCATCCTGCGCCGCCTTCATCCATGAACATCGTCGCGTGCGGGGCCGTCTTTTGCCCGGGCGTCAGTTGATCGCGCGTCATTTCGGCCACCGTCTCGGCCTTCAGATAGCGTCTGCCGTCCAGCGTCCCGCCATGAAGCATCATGCGGCAGAAGGCGGCGTAATCATCCACCGTCGTCACCAGACCGCCTGCGCCGGAATCCATGGGCGGCGGATTGGTGAAGTCCACGCCCTGTTCCGGCCCGAAGACGATAAGCTCCGCTCCGCCATTGGCAAAATCCGGGCCATACTGGTTCGGCAGCCGGTCCTGCTTCTCTGCGGGGACATGAAAGCCCGTGTCCTTCATGCCAAGCGGATCGAGCAGGCGCTCGCGCATGACAGCGCCGAGCCGCTGCCCCGTTGCGCGCTCGATCAGGATGCCGGCCACATCGAGCCCGTTGTTGTAGAAGAAATCCTCGCCGGGGTGCGCTGCCAGCGGCAGGGCTCCCAGCTTCTCCATGTAGTCGTCGGACGACATTTTCGGCAGCACCCAGCTCGGCGCGATGCCGGCTTCGCGCATGGCTTTCTGGATCGGGTATGCGTCCGGAAACACCATGATCGCGCCAAGCCCGAAGGTCATGGTCAGGAGCTGGCGCAGCGTCACGGGGCCGTTTGCGGGAACCGTGTCATCCAGTGGTCCATCAAGGCGTTTCAGAACCCGGCGGTCGGCAAGCTCCGGCAAGAGGTCATCGACGGGACCATCAAGCGTCAGCACGCCATCCTCCACCAGCATCATGGCCAGCGCCGCCGTGACCGGCTTCGTGATCGAGGCAACGCGGAAGATCGTGTCGCGGGCCATGGGTGCGCCTTCGCCGTTCAGCGCAAACGTGCCGGCAGTGCCGACATGATCCACACCATCGTGATGGATCAGCCATGTCGCGCCGGCCATGCGGCCTTCGGCGACATGCGCTTCCATGGTGTCTTTCAGCGTTTCCAGTGCCTTTGGGGAAAGCGTGTTCATGGCGGTCGCCCTGTTGCTGATGGCGGAAGAAAAGGCCAGTGCCGCACCGCCGGTCATCAGCCGGCGGCGGGAAAGCGAGGGGGCTTCGGTCATCCCGTCGTCTCCGCATCATATTCATCGTGCAGCCGCCACCATTGATAGGGTGCCGTCTGGGAGATGCCTTCGGGCGCGTCTTCCCAGCTTTCCTGACGTCCGAGGGGCGTGAGGTCGAGAAATGTCCAGTTGCTGCCCAGCGCCTCGACACCGCGCCCGCTGGTGAAATAGGTGTGAAACACCGTGTCGCCTTCGTGGATGAAGACGTTGAGGCCGAAGCCGCCTGTAACACCGAAATCCTCGTTGAAGGTGCTGTCTTCCACGGAATACCAGCGCTGTGGCCAGCCCATGCGCCTGCGAAAGGCTTCGATCTCGCTGACGGGCGCACCGGAGACCAGCGCCAGTGTCGTGTCACGGGCGTTCAGATGGGCGGCGTGGCCGAGATTGTCGACGAACATGCAGCAGCCGGCGCATGGCGAAGGATCAGCTGGCCTGAGCATGTGGTGATAGACGATCAGTTGGCGGCGTCCCTCGAACAGATCGTTGAGCGTCAGCGCGCCTTCCGGGCTTTTGAAGGCATAGTCCTTATCGACACGGACCCATGGCAGGCGACGCCGCTCGGCAGCCAGGGCATCATGGGCGCGGGTGAGCGCCTTTTCCTTTTCAAGCAGCGCTGCGCGCGCTTTCTGCCAGTCTTCCCGCGATGCGATTTCTGGGGCGGTCATTGTGGTTTCCTCCTCGCTTCCTTGCATGTTCGAGCGCGGTATCGCGCTCGCGGTCAGGGATAAGACGCAGACGGGTTCCTCCGATCCGACATGCGGTGGCAGAAAATCCGGGGCGATTTTCCTCCGGGCTGCCATTCCCTGTCGATGTTCAAAGACTGATTAAGTTTTGCAACTGGTTGCGAATGAGTCAACCCGGTGGCATCTTGCAATCAGATTCTGGAGGGCAGATTGAACGAGACCCGGAAGACCGCCGCACCGCATCGCTCGGGCTGCCCCATCAACCTCACGCTTGAGGTGCTGGGTGACAAATGGAGCCTGATCGTGGTGCGCGACATGATGTTCGGCGACCGCCGCCATTTCCGCGAACTGCTGACCGGTTCGGAGGAGGGGATTGCCTCCAACATTCTCGCCGACAGGCTGCGCAGGCTTCTGGCGGAGGGCCTTGTCTCGAAGGCGGATGATCCGAGCCACAAGCAGAAGTCGATTTACAGCCTGACCGAGAAGGGCATCGAACTGGTTCCGGTCTTCGCCATGATTGGCGCATGGGGCAGCAAATGGCTGCCGGTGAGCGAGGAGCTGTCGATCCGCGCGAAGCTTTTGGCGGAAGGCGGGCCATCGCTTTGGGATGCGTTCATGGAGGAATTGCGCGAAATGCATCTGGGCTTGGCTTCCGCGCAAAATGCCGGCGAACCGGGGGTGCGCATGCGTTTGCAGGCGGCTTATGAAGAGGTGCTGGCGCGCAAGGCGCCCACCGCACTTGCAAGCCGCGCCGGCGTCGTTTAATGAAGCTCCCATGATCACGCGTCAGACAGATATCTTGTCCAGTCGCGCCGCTTTCGTCGGCGAGACCGTTCGCGCGCTATTTTCCAGCCTCCTTCTTCTTGGCCTTATCGGCGATCGCCGGGTCCGTTGAAGGAGCGCCCGGCGATCGATGTCGCCGCCTGGCATCAGCTCTTTCTCCAAAACCGCGATTTGTTGTTGACAGGCCCGCCGTGCCGAGCGCACGCAACCGGTGCCGGGAGAAAATGGAATGGACGCGCATACAATGACTGACATGGCAGAAAACCGAGTACAGGGTGAAGCAACCGCACAGGGCCGCAAGGGCATGGCGGATGCTTCGATCAAATATCAGCCCTATCCGCAGATCGACCTCGCAGACCGTACCTGGCCCTCCAGGCGCATTGAAAAGGCTCCGATCTGGTGCTCCGTCGATCTGCGTGACGGCAATCAGGCCCTGGTCGACCCGATGGGGCATGACCGCAAGGCGCGCATGTTCAAGCTGCTGGTGGACATGGGCTTCAAGGAAATCGAGGTGGGCTTTCCATCTGCCTCGCAGACCGATTTCGACTTCGCCCGCTGGTGCATCGAGGAAGCCGGCGTGCCGGACGATGTTTCGCTGCAGGTGCTGGTGCAGTGCCGTCCCGAACTGATCACGCGCACCTTCGAGGCGTTGCAGGGCGCGAAGCACCCGATCGTCCATTTCTACAACTCCACCAGTGAGTTGCAGCGCCGTGTCGTGTTCGGCAAGGATGTTGCCGGTATCAAGCAGATCGCCACGGACGCAGCCAAGATGGTCATGGACATGGCTGCCAAGGCCGGCGGTGGATACCGCTTCCAGTATTCGCCGGAGAGCTTTACCGGCACCGAGCTGGGTGTGGCTCTGGAGATCTGTAACGCTGTCATCGAGATCATTGATCCGACGCCCGACAACAAGCTGATCGTCAATCTGCCGTCGACCGTCGAAATGTCGACGCCGAACATCTATGCCGACCAGATCGAATGGATGTGCCGCAATCTCGACCGGCGCGACAGCCTGCTGATTTCGCTGCACCCGCACAATGACCGTGGCACGGGCATTGCAGCCACGGAGCTGGGCCTGATGGCCGGCGCTGATCGCGTCGAGGGCACGCTGTTCGGCAATGGCGAGCGCACCGGCAATGTGGATGTCGTGACGCTGGCGCTGAACATGTACACGCAGGGCGTCGATCCCGAGCTGGACTGCACGGACATCAACCGCATGAAGGATGTCTACGAATACTGCAACCAGCTGGTCATTCCCGAACGTCACCCCTATGTCGGTGAGTTGGTCTACACCGCCTTCTCCGGCTCGCATCAGGACGCGATCAACAAGGGCATGAAGGCCATCAAGACGGCCAACAAGCCGCTGTGGGAAGTGCCTTACCTGCCCATCGATCCGCAGGATGTTGGCCGCTCCTACGAGGCGATCATCCGCATCAACTCGCAGTCGGGCAAGGGCGGCATCGCCTATGTTCTGCAGGCCGATTACGGCCTGAACCTGCCGCGCAATCTGCAGGTCGAGTTCCGTGGCGACATTCAGGACATTACCGACCGTGAAGGCAAGGAACTGCCGGTCAAGCAGATCTATGAGCGCTTCATGGAGCTCTATGTCGACCAGCCGGACGCGCGCATCAAGTTTGTCGATCACCAGACCTTCCCCGACACTTCGGTCAAGGGACAGCGCATTGTCGAGGCGACGATCACCGATGGCGGCAAGGAAACCGTGATCAAGGGCGTGGGCACCGGCCCGGTCGATGGTTTCATCGACGCGCTCTCCAAGCATCTGGGCGTGGACATGTCGGTCATCGACTATTCCGAGCATTCCATGCAGCAGGGCTCCAATGCGGCGGCCATCTGCTACATGGAAGTCCAGCATCCGGGCGGCAAACTGTTTGGCGTGGGCGTGAACACCAACATCGTCGCGGCATCGCTCGAAGCGGTGGTTTCGGCGGCCAACCGGATCATCGGTTGACGGGCGCGCTTTACGCTGACGATACGGGCGAGGGCGAATGCGCCCTCGTTCTGCTGCATGGCTTTGCCGGCAGCCACCGGGTCTGGGAGGGTGTGCGCAAGGCGCTGCCCAAGGCGCTTCCCAAGGGCCTTCGCATTATCGCTTATGATCTGCCGGGCCATGCCCGTTCGCTTGGCCTGCCGGGCGCCGGCAGGGCCAAGTCCGTGGCGCAGATGGTTGTCGACGATCTCGCTGCGCGGGGCATTGCCCGATATCACCTGGCCGGCCACTCCTTCGGCGGAGCGGTCGCCGTTCTTGCCGCCCATCTTGCGCCCCGGTCCGTCGCCTCACTGGCGCTGATTGCGCCGGGTGGGTTTGGCCCGGAGATTGCCGGAGACCTGATGACGGCGCGCGCCCATGCACGCACTGACGATGAAATCACCGCTGCCGTTCAGGCAATGTTCGGAGCGCAGGCGCAGGTTGAGAGCGGCGTCGTGGACGCTGCGGTTGAACTCAATTCTGTTCCGGGGCAACGCGAGAAGCTCATCGAGATCAGTTCTCTCATCGTGCGCAATGGGGAGCAGGGAGCCTTCCCGCGCGCCATGCTGGAGGCGCTTGCCATGCCCGTTCACGTGGCGTGGGGTTCGCGCGATGCGGTGCTGCCGCCGCATCAGGCCGACGGGTTGCCGGGGAGCTTCATCGTGCATCGGTTGCCGGGGCTTGGCCACATGCTGCCCGAGGAGGCTCCGGCCGAGATTGCGCGCATCATCGCTGAAAGCACTGGCGCAGTCTGATCAGGATATTCGGCTTTCCCCTCGTGTTTTTCTTAAACTCGTCTTGTTTACGCCGCTTTCAGGAGCGGAACAAAACGTGATGATTTTCTGTTTTAGCCATGTTAACGATGGGTTAACGCTTCCTTGTCGTCAGGAGTACCGCCCATGAGTGAGGCTGGTCAGTCCGCAGTTTCGGTTACCAATGTGCGCCGGCTTTCCGATGCAATGCGCGAGATGAAGAATGCGGCTGCCGACAGGGCGGATGTGGTCGTGGAGATGCGTGAGGCGAGCCGCACGCGGCTTGAGCTTCTGGCGCAGGAACTCCAGCCCGTTTTCGACGATGTTCCGGCGGACGATCCGACCTTCGATTTCGCCATCTCTTCCGGTGAGCAGCCCCGGCTGTGGATCGATGCCGTTGCCCATGTGGCGATGGGCCGTGACCGCCGCACCTATCGGTTTGTCCGCGATACACGTCTTGGCCGCGTGGTGCTTGCCGAAAGCGCGGAGATCGCTCCCGTCGCCAATCAGGTAACGCGCTACATTGCCGAGCGCCTTGTGGAGCGTCAGCGGGCCGTGGAAGGTGATGTGGAGCCGCTGCCGCGCGGCGATACACAGGAGCAGGAAACTGTTGCTCCCACGCCCTACAGGAGCGCCTGGAGCAGCTTCTTCAGCGGGGTTGCCTTCGTCATCCTGGGCGGCATTGTCGGTGTCGCCACGGTTGTCGTCGCCATGTGGGACCGCTTCCCCGAACTGGATGCGCTCCTCTCCCGCTTCTGAGGAAAAATCAAAGTCTCGCCCGCTTTATGTGGTTTCCTGCGTGATGAAGGGACCTGTTTGCGAGCGATTTTGATGAAGTTTCTGTTCTTTTGCGCCGTTTTTCTGGTTGTGGCCGGTGGCGCTTGTCTGTTTGCAGCCAATTGGATTGGCAGCAGTGTTGATGCCGAAGGTTTTCTGCATGAGCCGTTTGCGCTGATTGCGCTCGGTTCCCTGTCCGTGGCCCTTGGCGCGGCGAGCGGCACATTCGGCCTTGGCATTGCTGCATGGCGGTGTGTGCGCGCCTCCTGATCCTCAGCCGGCCTGCACGTCTCCGGTAAGGAGCGCGCCCGAAACCTCGCCTATCGTGCCATTGCCATCGGTCACGCCGCGGCGGGAAAAGCGGATCTCCCACGCGCCCGGCTTTCCGTCGATTTCGAAGAGATTGTAGTGACCGGGCGGTTTGGCGCTGCCATGGGACTGGCCGGCTGCAGCGACGCCGACGACCGGCACGGAAGCTCCGCTTGGCCCGTCGATGCGGTGGACGGTCGGCTTGTGTGTGTGGCCGTGCAGAATGAGTTCCGCGCCATGCTTGCGGATCAGTTTCTGGAACCGGCCGATGCCGTAAAGGCGCTTGCTCGCATTGGTCGCGCCACGCACGGGGGGATGATGGATCATCACGACCCGGAACAGCCCGGCCTCCCGGGTGGCGTCGAGCATCTTCGCCAACCGCTTGGCCTGCGCTTTCGAGAAATGGCCCGACGCCATGAAGGGCGCGGTTGCGCGGGCCGAGGAAACGCCGATGATGGCGACCTGGTCGCGTACCCGCAGATAGGGGAACGCGTCTTTGCCTTTTGGGGGTGTCCCGTCGTCGCCGGTCATGTAGGCGGCCCAGGCGCGGCAGCAGCGCGCAAGCGCGCCCGGCACATAGGCGTCGTGGTTGCCCGGCACCACCGAGACCCTGTCCGCAGGTCCGAGGCTCTCCAGCCAGAGCCGCGCCATCTCGATTTCCTTGTCGAGCGCGAGGTTGACCAGATCGCCCGTAAGCGCAATGTGGTCGGGCGCGGCTTCGAGCATGTCGTCGGTGATGCGGTCGATCAGGCCGTGGTCGAGATTGAGCCTTCGGTTGCGCCGCCAGTTGATGTAGCCGGTGATGCGCTTGGAAGCGAGCTCACGATAGGTAACAGCGGGGAGAGGCCCCAGATGGATGTCGGAAAAATGCGCAAGGCGAAACATGTTTCGTGTGTAGAACACGCAAACCGCGCTGACCAGCCCGCCAGAGCATCGGAGCGAAAAGTGTCATCCGGTTTTCGGTCTGGCCGCTTCTCTGTCGAAGGCCGATCCGGGGGCAACCGATGAACGCACCCGCTTCACCGCCCCGAAAGGCGGCGCTCAGCGCCCGTCTTTTTCATTTCTGGCTGCGGTTGAGCAGGCCCATGACGCTGGGCATGCGCGGTGTGGTCTATGACGCGGAAAACCATGCGGTCTTCCTCGTGCGGCACACCTATGTGAAGGGCTGGCACTTTCCCGGTGGCGGTGTGGAGCCGGGCGAGAGCACCGAGGCGGCGCTTTCGCGCGAGCTTGTCGAGGAAGGCAATATCGAGATCCTCGAACGGCCGGTTCTGCGGTCGTTTCATTTCAACCGCATGGCCAGCAATCGTGACCATGTGGCGGTCTATCTCATCACCGGCTTTCGCCAGACGCATCCGCATGTGCCTGACCGTGAGATTGCCGAGGCGCGTTTCTTCCCGCTGGACGCGCTGCCGGATGGCACCAGCGACGGCACCCGCCGCCGCATCGCGGAGATTTTCGACAACGCACCCGTTTCCGACGAGTGGTAGCGCGGCGGTGCTGATTTTCGTCCTTCTCCCCGCATGCGGGGAGAAGGGGGCTTTGGCGTTGGCGCACGTTCCTTAGAGGATGAAAAACTCAGGCGGCCTTTGCCCATTCACCGCGATTGTGCGGTGCGTCCAGATTGAGTTCCGGTCCGAGCGGCACCACGCCGGTCGGATTGATGGTCTTGTGGCTGCCGTAGTAGTGGGCCTTGATGTGCAGCATGTCGACGGTCTCGGCCACGCCCGGCGCCTGATAGAGTTCGCGCAGATAGTTCGACAGGTTCGGATAGTCGTCGATCCGGCGCAGGTTGCATTTGAAGTGACCGACATAGACCGGGTCGAACCGCACCAGCGTGGTGAACAGCCGCCAGTCGGCTTCCGTCAGCTGTGAGCCGGTGAGGTAGCGCTGGCGTGAGAGGCGGTCCTCCACCTGATCCAGCGTATCGAAGAGCGCTTTGAACGCCTCTTCATAGGCGGCCTGCGTGGTGGCGAAACCGGCCTTGTAAACACCATTGTTGATGTTGTCGTAGACAAGATCATTGGTGGCGTCGATCTCGGCGCGCAGGTCTTGCGGATAGAAATCCAGCGAGGCGTCGCCCCACTCATCGAACGCTTCGTTCAGCATGCGGATGATCTCCGCCGACTCGTTGGAGACGATGGTTTCCGTCTTCTTGTCCCACAGCACCGGCACGGTGACGCGGCCGGAATAATCCGGGTCGGCCTTGGTGTAGATCTGGTGCATGAAGTCGAAACCGTAGAGGTCGTCGCCCGTCGCACCGTCTTCCCTGAGGAAGGTCCAGCCATTTTCGCCCATGAAGTGATGGACGACCGAAACGGAGATCACGTCTTCCAGCTTCTTCAGCTTGCGGAAGATGAGCGTGCGGTGCGCCCACGGGCAGGCGAGCGATACGTAGAGGTGGTAGCGCCCGGGTTCAGCCCTGAAGCCGCGCTCGCGGCCTTCAGCCGGTGCGCCGTCCTTTGTGACGAAATCCCTGAACTGCGATTTGGACCGCTCGAAGCGGCCGCCGGTCTTGGAAGTGTCGTACCACTGATCGCGCCAGACACCGTCAACGAGCAAACCCATTCTCGAAACTCCTTTGTTCCAGCCGCATGTAGGTTATTGCCGGGGTGAACCCAACCGTTCTGGTTGTAAACACTGCGTCAACAATTTTGGTTCCGCGGTAAAGTTCCAGTGGACGGGGCAGGGAATTGCTGGTAGCGGGAAAACCATTCAGCGAGGAAAACGCACGACATGATCCTGTTTCTGGTGGAGCGACGACGAAAGGACTAAAGGCCCCTGGCATGGGGCGGGCGGGCCTATGGCCGCTTCCACCTTTCGAGACCACCGGACTAGACGATCATGGCTTCTGCCGAAATTCATTACCTGCCGGAACAGCCGGCCCACGACGCTGAAATCGAACTCATCAACGAAGAAGCCTTCGGCCCCGGCCGCTTCACCCGCGCGGCCTACAAGATCCGCGAAGGCGGCCTGCATGATCGTGCGCTCTCTTTTGTCGCCATTCATCAGGATGTGGTGATCGCCTCGGTGCGGATGACGTGGATCGCCGCCGGCGAGGGCAGGGCGCTTCTGCTCGGGCCGCTGGCCGTGCGGCCTGCCTTCAAGAGCATCGGCATCGGCCGCAAGCTGGTGCACATCGCCATTGAGGCCGCGCGTGAGGCCGGAGCGGGCGCTGTCGTGCTCGTGGGAGATGCGCCTTACTACGGGCCGCTGGGGTTTGAGAAAATCCCCTATGGCCAGATCGAGATGCCGCGCCCGGTTGATCCAAACCGGCTTCTGGCGGTGGAATTACAGGAAGGCGCGGTCGCCCGCCTTCAGGGTGATGTCACCCACGCGGCGCTTGCGCGATAGGGCAGTCCAGAAAAACTGCGGAAAATCGCTCCGCCCCCGTGGTTCGACAGGCTCACCATGAGGGCTCGGGTGGCGCCTGTGTTCCAGGCTGATGCCCCCGCTGCACAACCACAGCCCTCATGGTGAGCCTGTCGAACCACGAGGGCGGGAAGCCGATTCCCTCAGCGTCCCTCGCGATACCACATCGCCCCGAAGGCAAAGAGCAGGAGGGCGAGCGCCAGAAGGCCGGTGAAGACGGGCACCCGGCGAACGGCCTTCAGCACGCTGTCATCCGTGGTTCTGAAACCGACCCAGTCATTGCCTGATGCGGTGCCGGTGCGGCGCACGGGAACGATGTTGGGCAGATTGCCATCGGCAATCCGGCGCACCGAGCCACCCGTTGCATCTGTTGCCGGCGTGAGCTTCTCCAGCGTCGAAACCATGTCGCCGAATTCCGGTGCGTTGACCGGGCCGACATGGGCGAGTGTCGTCAGTTCGCCATTGGCGATGCTGTAGATGCCGATCTCGTTGGTTTCCAGACTGGTGGAGAAGCGGCCGGGGCCGGCCGGGCCAAGCTCTGCGGAAAGCAGATTGCCGGACGGCGTGGTGATTTCGGCGGGCGGCGCGCCTTCCTCCATCGTCTGGCGGGTGATCTCGAGCCGCATGCCGCGACCTGCCGCTGAAAGGCGCTCCTCTTCCAGCTCCGGTTCCTTCATCAGCCAATGGGCGATGCGCCGATAAAGCGCCACATGCGGACCGCCGCCTTCGAACCCGCGTGCCCACAGCCAGCCCTGATCGGACAGAAACATGCCGACGCGGCCTTCGCCCTTGCGGTTGAGGATGAGAAGCGGCTGGTCGTTCGCGCCCTGCATCACCACCTGACCGTCAGGCCGGTCGATGCCGATCAGACGGAACCAGCGGCTCCATTCCGGCGGTTCGGATGCCGAGCCCTCAAGGCCGCGCGTGACCGGATGGCGTTCGCCGGTTTCGGTCAGGCGCGGGTAAAACCCCTGTTCGAGCACGTCGCCGGTTGGCAGACCCGGCAGAGCGGAGATGAGCGGGGTGCGCGCGATGGACTGGTTGCCGGCGAATTCCGGTCCGGCTGCAATCAGAAGCGCGCCGCCATTCTCCACATATTCGGCGATGTAGTCGTAATAGAGGATCGGCAGCACGTCGCGGTGCTGGTAGCGGTCGAAGATGATGAGATCGAAATCGTCGATCTTCTCCACGAAGAGCTCGCGGGTGGGAAAAGCGATCAGCGACAATTCGTTGATGGGCGTTCCGTCCTGCTTTTCCGGCGGACGCAGAATGGTGAAGTGAACCAGATCCACCGAGGCGTCGGATTTCAGAAGGTTGCGCCAGGTGCGTTCGCCCGAATGCGGCTCGCCCGAAACCAGCAGAACCCGCAGGTTCTCGCGAATGCCATCGACCAGCGCGACCGCACGGTTGTTCACGTCGGTCAGCTCGCCCTCGACGGGGTCGATGGCGAGTTCGATGATGTTGCGCCCGGCGCTCGGCACGTCGATCTCGAGCCGCGTTTCGCGGCCGATCAGGGCGTCTTCGATGAACAGTTCCTCGCCATTGATGATGACGCGCACTTCCACCGGTCCGCGCTGCTCGTCCGTGGCGATCACCCGGTAGGTCATCTCCAGTGGCTTGCCGACAATGCCGAAGCGCGGCGCGCGTTCGAAACGGATGCGGCGGTCCATTTCGTCCGCTTCGCCGGTGATCAGCCCATGAACCGGCGCGCCAAGGGCTGCCGCATTTTCGGGAATGTCGTGCACCTGCCCGTCGGTGATCAGCACCGCCCCGCCGACGCGGGAGGGCGGCACGTCGCGCAGCGCGCCGTCCAGCGCCTCGAAGAGATGTGTCTGTGCGTTTTCCGTTGCCGAAGACGCGCGGCCCGTGCGCACCACGCGGGTTTCGAATTCCTTGAAACGCGTCAGCCGCGCTTCCAGTTCGGCAGCGGCCTGGTCGGTCATCTCGCTGCGACCGTCGATGGTGGTCTGGCTCTGGCTTTCGTCCACCACCACGGCCACGATGCTCTTGAGCGGTTCGCGTTCCTCATCGAGCAGGACGGGATTTGCAAGTGCTGCACCCAGTGCGGCAAGGGCTGCAAGCCGCAGCCACGCCCCGCGCTGCCGGGTCCACAGACCGGCAAGCGCCAGAAGCGCGACGGGCGCGAGAAGGGCGGCCAGTACTGGCCAGGAGAAGAAGGGTTCGAAACTGAGCGACCAGTTCATGCTACTGCCCCAGTCGTTCAAGCAGGACCGGCACATGCACCTGGTCCGATTTGTAGTTGCCGGTGAGCATGTACATCATGATGTTCACGCCCGCGCGGTAGGCATAAAGGCGCTGCAGCGGATCGTTGGGCACGGTCGGCAGAAGTGGCTCGCCATTGGCGTCGAGCGCCCAGGCTCCGGCCAGATCGTTGCCGGTGATCATGATCGGCGTCACCCCGTCGCCCACCCGCACCGGGCGGTCGGTGCGTGAGGGGGCGTTGAACGAGGCTTCCACCCAGAGCGGGCTTCCGCGATAGCGGCCGGGAAACTCCGGCAGGATGAAGAAGGCCTTGGTCAGCACGTGATCTTCCGGCACCGGTTCCAGCGGCGGAACGTTGAGACCGGAAAGGATGTCGCGCAGGCGCTGCGTTGCTGGCGTCACCGCATCCGAGCCAAAGCCGGTGGAATACTGGTCTCGCGTGTCGAACAGCACCGTGCCGCCCGACTGCATGTAGGCGTCGATGCGGGCGATCGCTTCTTCGCCGGGCATCGGTGCGTCGGGATCGATGGGCCAGTAGATGAGCGGGTAGAAGGAGAGCTCGTCGGTTGCGATGTCGACGCCTGCCGGCTCCCCGGGTTCGAGCGCGGTCTTGGCGGCGAGGAAGGTGGAAAGCCCCTGAAGGCCTGCGCGGCTCGTGGCGTCGAGCGAGGAAAGCCCGGTCAGCACATAGGCAATGCGTGTCTGCGAGATGGCGGCGATGGCGTCGGCCTCGCCGGTACGCTCGTCCTGCGCGCGGGCTGTATCCGGCGACATGATTGCAAGCGCCAGTCCCATGGCGAGCATGGCGGCCGCGCCCCTGGCCAGTTGCGGTTTGCGGCGCAGTCGTCCGCCAAGCCACAGAACGGCCAGCGTATCGAGCGCAAGCAGTGCGAGGGCGGCGGCAAAGAGCGGCCCCTTCAGCGGCTGCTGCTCATCGAAGCCATAGCTGATCGCGGTCATCGGGGCAGGGGCCTCCGGGCGGGTGATCGGGGTGAGTTCCGCATCGGGTGCGAGCAGATTGTGCGCCACGACGCCTTCTTCGCTGCCATAGAGACCGGGCGGGTTCTTGAGCGTGACGGCGGTTGCGCCTGCGGCAAGCGGTTCGGCATCGCCCGATGGCGGGACGAGGCGTCCGTCGGCGGAAATCATGCGGTAGGGGGCAAGTGCCCGTCCGCCTTCGGCACCCGGCTCATTGAGGGTGCCCTGATTGCGCGAGAACTGGACGATCCGGCGCAACATTTCCACGAAACTGCCGGAAATCGGCAGGTTCGACCATGTGGCCTCCGGCGTGACGTGAAAGAGCACGATCTGCCCTTCGCCGCGCGCAATGCCGGTTACCAGCGGTGTGCCGTCGGCCAGATTGGCCCAGCTGCGTTCCACGATGTCGGGCGAAGGTTCGGCGAGAACCTGCCGGTTCACCGTCACGTCGCGGGGCGGGGCGAGATCGGAGAAGGGGCCATTGGGCGGGAACTCCGCCACGGGCTGCGGCTCGGTCCAGGAGAGCGCGCCGCCCAGCGAGCGCTCCCCCAGCCTCAGCCGCACCGGCAGCAGGTCTTCGTCATTTTCGGCTGCGGCGAGCCTTGGGCCGGCAAAACGCACCAGCGTGCCACCGGCGTTGACCCAGTCGATCAGCGCCTGACGGGGTGATGCGGGAAGCGTGCCCACATCGGCCATGACGATCACGGCGGGGTTTTGCTCCAGAAGCTCCGGCAGCGCTTCCGTCAGTTCCGCGCTTGAGGGTTGCAACAGGTCGGCAAAGGGCGAGAGTGCGCGCTCGATATAGTAGAGCGGCGAAAGAAGCGGCTGCGCCTGATCCGCCTCACTCTGGGAGATCAGGCCGATCCGCCGGCGCTTGCTGTTTTCGTCGAGAACCCGAAGGGCGGCGGCCTGGTTTTCACCCTCAAGCCCCACGGAAACGAAATCGTTGCGCAGCTCAAACGGCAGGCGCATCGCGCCCACGGCGCGGGTTTCGCCGACGCCGAACGTGATCGTGGTTTCGGCGATGCGCCGGCCCCTGTCGTCGCTCGCAAAGGCAACCGCCTGACGTGGCCCGGTGTCGCCTGCAGCGCGTGTCGCCGTCACTTCGAAGGCTTCCGCCGTGTTCTGCGCATCCGTTGCTGCGAGAAGGCCGAGCCGCTCGGGCGATGCCCAGAGAACTTCGCCCGGTGCGCTGGCGAACAGTTCGCCGAACGCCACCTCATCGCCCGTTGCCGCGAGCCCGTCGGAGAGCACCGCAATGGCCGCACCCGGAAAGTCTTCCAGCGCGCCTGCCACCCGGCCATAGATTGCAGGCCGGTTGCCCGGCACCGGGCGGGGCTGCGCGGCGTTCAGCCGTTCAAGCGCGGTGTCGGCGTCGAAGGGGCCGATCTCCTGGTTCTGTTCTTCAGCCGTGAGCGCCAGAACGACCGGCTGTTCATTGGCGCGGGCATCTTCGATCAGGCGTGCGGCGGTGGCCACGCGTTCATCCCAGTCGGGCGCGGAAGCCCAGCCATTGTCGAGCACGATGGCGAGCGCAGCGCCGTCGCCGGCCGCCTTCTCGCGCGGGTTCAGCACGGGATCGGCAAGCGCCAGGATCACCAGCGCGGCAAGCAGCAGCCTGAGCAGCGTCAGCCACCACGGACTTTTGTGGGGCGTCTCCTCCCGCTTTGCCACGCGGGCCAGAATTTTCAGGGGCGGAAATGTTTCGGTCTGCGGGCGTGGCGGGGTGAGACGTAAGAGCCACCAGATCACCGGCAGGGCGATCAGACCCCAGAGCAGAAACGGTTGTGCGAAAGAGAGGGAAAACCAGTTCAAAGCCCGCCCTCCATGCCGAAGCCTGCGTCAACGCTCATGGCGTTGTGGACCGTGACAAGCGCCTGTGCGGCGGGCCGGTCCGTGTGATGCACGGTGTAGCTCCAGCCAAGCCGCTTGCACCAGCCGGCAAGTTCTTCGCGCCGCGCGAGATAAAGCCGGCGATAATCGTCGGCCAGTGTTTCGGCGCGGCCTGCCGTCAGCTTGTCGCCTGTTTCCGGATCGGCAAACTCGGTGCGGCCGGAATAGGGAAAACTCTCTTCTGCGGGGTCGGCAATCTCGATCAGATGGGCGCGTGCGCCACGGCCCGCCAGCTGGTCGAGCCAGGCGACGGTTTCTTCCACCGGGTCGAGGAAATCGCTCGCCAGCACCACATCTGAGAAGCGGCGCACCTGCAAGAGGTCGGGCCGTGCGGGAAGGCTCGGCGTGTGCATGAGCTGCGTCGCCAGCCGCTCAGCGCCGCTGCGGGCGGAAAACGGGTCGGTGACACCCGGCCAGGCAATGCGTTCGCCACTGCGCGACAGAAGCTCGGCCAGCGCAAGCGTGAGGACCAGCGCGCGCGATTCCTTGGCGGTTGGCGCAAGCGAGGATTTGAAGAGCATGGACGGCGACGGGTCGGCCCAGAGCCACACCGTGTGGGCAGCCTCCCACTCGCGGTCGCGGACATAAAGATGATCGTCGCGCGCCGAACGCCGCCAGTCGATGCGCGAGATGGCCTCGCCATCCACATAGGGCCGGAACTGCCAGAAATTCTCGCCGATGCCGCGCTTGCGGCGGCCATGCCAGCCGGCGATCACATTGTTGGCCACGCGCCGGGCGTCCACCAGCAGGTCAGGCATCAGCGCGGCCCGCGCGCGAGCGCGAACCAGCGCATCGTTCGATGCAACCGGTGTGGAAACTTCGCCGATCTTTGCCATCAAGATCCTATCTGGGGCAGGCCGCCCATTAGTCGAGCGTTTTCACGAGACGCCGGATCACGTCGCGCACGGTCATGCCTTCTGCACGGGCCGCGAAAGTGAGCGCCATGCGGTGCTGGAGAACGGGTTCGGCGAGTGCGCGCACATCGTCCACCGAGGGCGCGAGCCGTCCGTCATAAAGAGCGCGGGCGCGGGCGCACAGGGTCAGCGCCTGGCTGGCGCGCGGGCCGGGGCCCCAAGCCACATGGCGGTCGGTGTCGGGATTGCCAACACCCGGCCTTGCCGTGCGCACGAGCTGCAGAATGGCGTCGACCACGCTTTCGGGCACCGGCATGCGGCGGATCAGCATCTGGATCTCCTTGAGCCGCTCGGCGGTGAGCACATTGGCGGCTTCCGCTTCGCCCACACCGGTGGTTTCCAGAAGGATGCGGCGCTCGGCTTCGAGTTCGGGATAGAGAATGTCCACCTGCATCAGAAAGCGGTCGAGCTGCGCTTCCGGCAGCGGATAGGTGCCTTCCTGCTCCAGCGGGTTCTGCGTCGCGAGCACGTGGAAGGGCGCGGGCAGGTCGTGCCGGTGGCCGGCCACGGTCACGTGATATTCCTGCATCGACTGGAGAAGGGCCGACTGGGTGCGCGGGCTTGCGCGGTTGATCTCGTCGGCCATCAAAAGCTGCGAGAAGATCGGACCGGGGAGAAATCGGAAGGAGCGCTTGCCCTTCTCATCCTGCTCCATCACTTCCGAGCCCAGAATGTCGGAGGGCATGAGGTCCGGCGTGAACTGGATGCGTCGGGCGTCGAGGCCGAGCACGACGCCCAGCGTTTCCACCAGCTTGGTCTTGGCCAGCCCCGGAACGCCGACGAGAAGCGCATGGCCGCCGGCCAGCAGCGCCACCAGCGTGCGCTCCACCACCGCTTCCTGGCCGAAGATCACCTGTCCGACGCCATCGCGCACCCGGGCGATGTCCGCAAGCGCGCGTTCGGCCTCGGCGATCATCTCCTTGTCGCTCATGGGCTTTTCGCCGGGGACTTCGTTCTTGGAAACAATGCTCATGCCGTCTCGATCCTTGTTGAGGCCCGCGGGTATAGTGCGGGGCGGGAGGAACGGACCAGGCCGGCACGTGTCTGAAGCGATTCGTACCGTCACGTCCCTTTGGGAAATTTAAAACACTGAACAAGGCTGACAAGCGAAACAACAGTGACTATTTCGTGACCATGGACGATGAAACGACTAAGAGCACATCAAGTCTCGCTGAAGCCGGCGACGCCGTCAGTCTTGAGGCAATGATAGCGCGCGCGGCCCGCTCCGGAAAAGGCGCGCCGCCCGTCGAACGCTGGAACCCCGCCTTTTGTGGCGATCTCGACATGGAGATCAAAGCCGATGGCGCCTGGTTCTACATGGGAACGCCGATTGGGCGCCCGGCGCTGGTACAGCTTTTCTCCTCCGTTCTGCGCAAGGATGAGGACGGCAAAACCTATCTCGTAACTCCGGTGGAAAAAGTCGGCATCCGCGTCGAGGATGCGCCTTTCCTCGCCGTGGAGATGGTCGTGACCGGCGCGGGCGAAGACCAGGCGCTCACTTTCCGCACCAATGTCGGCGATGTGGTCGAGGCCGGGCCAGAGCATGAACTGCGCTTCGTGGACCAGCCGGAGACCGGCGGGCTAAAACCCTATCTCCATGTGCGCGGGCGTCTCGAGGCGCTGGTGGCCCGTTCTGTCATGTATGATCTGGTGGAGGCGGGCGAGGAGATCGAGATCGACGGGCAGCTCATGTTTGCCATCCGCTCGCGCGGTTCGGTTTTTCCCGTGATGCCCGTCGCCGAACTGCATAGACTTTCGGAATGACCATGACGACCGCGCCCAAAAGCCTGTTCTCGGCAAAGGAATTCCGCCGCCGCGCTGCAAGACAGCAGGGACCGGCAGGGGCGGAAGACTATGGCGATCACAGCCTGAACCCGGACCTGCGCGAAATGATCGTCCGGCCCGGCCTGCGCGATGCGGCGGTGCTCATTCCGGTTGTCGATCACGCCGATGGCGCGTCGGTCATCCTGACCCAGCGCACGCTGGCGCTGCGCAGCCATTCCGGCCAGATTGCCTTTCCCGGCGGCCGTATCGACCCGGAGGACGTGTCGCCCGAGGCGGCGGCGCTCCGCGAGGCGGATGAGGAAATCGGCCTTCGGCCCCGCATCGTGGATGTGGTCGGGCGGATGCCTGATTATTCGACCGGCAGCGGTTATCGCATCGCGCCGGTGCTTGGTATCGTCCGTCCGGGCTTCCGGTTGCACCTCAATCCCGACGAAGTGGATGCCGCCTTTGAGGTGCCGCTTGCCTTTCTCATGGATCCCGCCAACCATCGGCGCGAGAGCCGTTTGTGGCAGGAGAAGGAACGGTTCTATTACACCATGCCATTCGGCGAGCGCTTCATTTGGGGCGTGACCGCCGGCATTATCCGCACCCTTTACGAAAGACTTTATGCTTGATGGACAAGCGACTGATTTCAGAATCGCAATGGCTGGCCGACGAAAAGCTTCAGAAACTGCTCGCAGCCCTTTCCACCGGGGGCGATGAGGCGCGCGTCGTTGGCGGCGCGGTGCGCAACACGCTGCTTGGCCAGCCTGTCACCGACATCGATATCGCCACCACCACGACGCCGGATGAGACCGTGCGCCGCGCGCGCAAGGCAGGTTTCCGCACCGCGCCGACGGGCATCGATCACGGCACCGTGACGGTGATCGCAGATGGTCACGCCTATGAGGTGACGACGCTGCGCGCCGACGTGGAAACCGATGGCCGCCGCGCCAGCGTCACTTTCGGGCGCGACTGGCAGAACGATGCCGAGCGCCGCGACTTCACGATCAACGCGCTCTATGCCCGCGCCGATGGCGACATCATCGATCTGGTCGGCGGGCTTGCGGATCTCGACAGCCGCACCCTGCGCTTCATCGGCGATGCGGACACCCGCATCACCGAGGACTATCTGCGCATTCTGCGTTTCTTCCGCTTTTTCGCCTGGTATGGCGCTGGCCGTCCGGATGCCGCCGGGCTGAAGGCCTGCACGCGTCACCGCGACGGGCTGGAGCGTCTTTCCGCCGAGCGTGTCTGGGCGGAGCTCAAGAAGCTTCTGTCCGCGCCCGATCCCTCGCGTGCGCTTCTGTGGATGCGCCAGACCGGTGTGCTGACGAAAATCCTGCCGGAATCGGAGAAATGGGGCATCGACACGATCGGCCCACTGATGGAGGCGGAGCGCACGCTTGGCTGGGAGCCGGAGCCGCTTCTGCGTCTTGCGGCGATCATTCCGCCCCATGAGCCGCGCATATCGGAACTTGGCAAGCGGCTGCGCCTTTCCAACGCGGAAAAGGCGACGCTGATGGGCTGGGCGAGGGCACCCGTTCCGCCGCCTGATCTCGATGAGGCCGGATTCAGAAAACTTGCCTACAGGTCTGATGAAAAAGGTCTTTTGTGGCGGCTGAAGCTTGCGCTTGTGAGCGCGCGGGCGCGTGCCGCCGAGGATGACAAGGCGCTGATGGAGGCTGCCGGCTTCACCCGTCTGATGAAGCTCGCCGCCGCATGGCAGAAGCCGGTGCTTCCGGTTGATGGCGGCGATCTGGCAAAGCTCGGGCTGGAAAAGGGGCGCGCGGTCGGTGAAGTCCTGTCGCGGCTTCAGGACGAGTGGATCGAGTCTGATTTCTCGTTGAAGCGCGACGCGCTGCTTGAGCGCGCCGCAGAGATGATTTCGACCGGATGATTTCGACCGCAGGCTGACTCTATCGGGGCTGCGGTCTTTTGGGGCAGGGCGCGGCTCAGGCCGCGTTCTTGGCCTGTCCGATGCGTGAGCGGATGGCTTCCACCATGCTCTCGCGGATCACCGTTTCGCCGTGGGCATCGCGCATATGTTCGGCTGCACGGCGGATCACCTCCGCTTCTTCCTCATGGCGTGTGTGCCAGTCGCAGCCTGGAACGAGCGAGCCGCAATGAAATTCCTTCATGAGACTGTCCTCCTGTTCTCGGTTGATGCGTGCCTTAAACTATAACACGGAATGCGGCGAGAGGTTGCTGACGGAAACAAACGTGATTGAAGCCGGGCGGTGGCCGCCGTGCCGTCAGATCTCCAGCATTTCCGCGATCTCGCCGCGCAGCCATGCCTTGAATTCGCGCACCTTTGCCGGTTCCTGCCGGTTCTCCGAGGTGATCAGCCAATAGCTGTAGCGTGTTCTGGCGCGCTGTTGAAACGGCGCGACCAGACGCCCGCATTGAAGCGCATCATAAGCGAGTGTGTGCCAGGCAAGCATGACGCCCTGTCCGGCGATGGCTGCATCAAGGCAGAGCGCGGCATCGGTGAAACTGTCGCCCTCAACGAGGTCGCGCTGGTCAAGACCAAGCGGTTTCAGCCACACATCCCATGCAATGTTCGAGTTGGCGTCGCGGATGATTGGCGCTGTGAGTATGTCTTCAGGCGTTTCGAGCGCATCTGCCAGCGCCGGGGCGCAGACCGGAAACACTTCCTGCGGCAGGAGATATTCGCTCTTCACGCCCGGCCAGTCGCCTTCGCCCACACGGATCGCCAGATCGATGTCGCTGCTGTCGGGATTGATGAGGTCGGTCGAGGCCTCCAGCCGCAGCTTGGTTTCCGGATGCGCTCTCGTATAGCGCGCCAGCCGCGGCACGAGCCATTTGGATGCGAAGACGGGCGCGACCGAGATGGTCAGGACCGAATCCGTATCGTGACGCGTCATCGCCACCGCCGCATCGAGTGTCTGGAAGCCGAGGCTCAGCCGGTCGATGAACTGCTGGCCGAGCCCGGTTGGCCGGATGCCGCGTCCCGTCCGCTCGAAGATTGCCGCGCCGAGCTGCGCTTCGGTCTTGATGATCTGCTGGCTGACGGCTCCCACCGAAACGCCGAGTTCATCGGCAGCCGCACTGAGCGAGCCGCACCGGCCCGCCGCTTCGACGGCGCGCAATCCGTTCAGGTGAACGCGTGGCAGGTGTTTCATATAGTTTTTCTAAAACAAAGCGCAGGCAATCTCCATTGAAAATAATGCCAAACGCCGGGATTTTGGCTCTCGTAGAGAAATCTCACAGATGGAGAAGGCGCCATGTTTCAGTTTTTCTGGATAATGGTTCAAACCTTCAGGGACAATCACCGGCGAGCGGTGCAGGATGCCTGGGATGACAATTGGTGGCGTGATCCGCTGGCGCATCCGGCTCTTCGCGGCATGTCGGAGCGCGAGCTGGCGGATTTGCCGCTGCGTCGCTCCAGTTTTGAAGACCATGAGGAAGAAGAGCCGATGGCCGCACCATCAGTGCAGCCACCGGCATTCGTGTCCAGGCTTACTCAGCAGCCATCCGTTCGCCCAGAAAGCCACCCGACTGGCGTTTCCACAGCTGGGCGTAAAGCCCGTCCTGTTCCACCAGCGCGTCGTGCGAGCCCTCTTCGACAACGCGGCCCCGGTCCAGCACGATGATCCTGTCGAGAGCGGCGATGGTGGAGAGCCGGTGCGCCACGGCGATAACCGTCTTGTTCTCCATCAGCCGCTCAAGATTTTCCTGAATCACCGCTTCGATTTCCGAATCCAGCGCCGATGTTGCCTCATCAAGGATGAGGATCGGCGCATTCTTCAGCATCATCCGGGCGATGGCGATGCGCTGGCGCTGGCCGCCGGAGAGCTTTACGCCCCGCTCGCCCACCACCGCGTCATAGCCGGTCCGGCCTTTCGGGTCGGTCACATCGAGGATGAACTCATGCGCCGAGGCGCGCTTGGCCGCCGCGATGATTTCCTCTTCGGTGACGTCGCCCCGCCCATAGGCGATGTTGTCGCGGATCGAGCGGTGCATCAGCATCGGCTCCTGGCTCACCACGCCGAACTGCGCGCGCAGCGAGGCCTGCGTCACCTGCGTGATGTCCTGATCATCGAGCAGGATGCGCCCGTGCTCGGCCTCGAAAAGCCGCAGCATCAGGCTGACAATGGTGGTCTTGCCGGCGCCCGAAGGCCCGACCAGCGCCACGCGCTCGCCCGGCTTGATGTGCAGGTTGAGCCCCTCGATGATGCCGCTTTCCTTGCCGTAATTGAACGTCACGTCGTCGAAGCGGATGTCGCCGTCGGCGCGCGGCATGACCTTTGCGCCTTCGGCGTCGCGGATGGACGGTTCCACCGAAACGACGGTGGTTGAGTCCTGCACGGTCGCGTAGTTGCGGATCAGCCCGTTGATGTTGAACATCATCCAGCCCGACATCTGGTTCAGCCGGAAGACGAGGCCCATGGCCGCCGCGATCTCGCCTGTGGTGATGGCGCTGTCGAGCCAGCGCGACACCGCCAGCACGAAGATTGCCGCCATCATGAAGCCGTTGACGATGGCCACCGTCACCCGCACACGGGTGATGGCGCGCGTCAGCTTCTGCACTGCGCTCAGGAAATGCGCCATGCCCTCGCGCACATAGGAATGCTCGCGCTGGCCGCTGTCGAACAGCTTCACCGCCAGAATGTTGGTGAAGGCGTCGACCATGCGTCCGTTGAGGATCGAGCGCTGGTCCGCCGTGCGCCGGCCTGCCCGCCGCAGGGGCGGCAGCAGGAAGCGCGCTATGGCCATGTAAGTCGCGAGCCAGAGCACGATGACCACGCCCATCCACGGGTCGAGCACCGTCAGAATGGAGAGCGCCAGCACCACGAAGGTGAGGAAGCTCCACATGGTCTGCAGCACGTTGATGATGAAGTCGCCCGTGGCTTCACCGCCCTGAAGGATCTTTGTGGCGATCCGGCCGGCGAAGTCGTTCTGGTAGAACTCATAGGGCTGTTCGATCACCCGCCGGAACGACTGCCAGCGCACACGCTGGTAGAAGGCAGGCGCGATGACCTGCTCTTCCAGCACCGTGTTGACGATGATGACCACGGCGCGAATTACCAGAAGCAGGGCCAGAAAACCGGCCAGCTTCGTCCAGTGGTCGGCGATGAGCGTTGCCGGCGAGGAGGAATCCAGCAGGTCGATCAGCCAGCCAAGCGCCCAGTAAAGCCCCGCATCGACGGCCCCCATCATGCCGCCGGCGATCAGCAGCAGGATGAATGGCCATTTGGCCTGCCGGGCGAAGAAGAGAATGAACTCATGCGCCTTGACCGGCAGGACCGCCCGTGGCGTGTCGCCGAAGGGGTCTATGACCTCTTCGAGACTGCGCCACAGGCTGTCGGGTTGGTGGGGCTCCGTCTTTTCGCTGTCTTCCTTCATTCCGCAGCCTCGTTTGCTTCGAGATCGAGAAACCCGCCGGACTGGCGCTGCCAGAGGCTTGCATAGAGCCCACCGGCGGCAACCAGATCGTCATGCGTGCCTTCCTCGACGATCCGGCCCTTGTCCATCACCACCAGGCGGTCCATGGCGGCAATGGTGGAGAGCCGGTGGGCGATGGCGATCACCGTCTTGCCCTGCATCAGGCGGTAGAGGTTTTCCTGGATCGCCGCTTCGACCTCGGAATCGAGCGCGGAGGTCGCCTCGTCGAGGATGAGGATCGGCGCATCCTTGAGCATGACGCGGGCAATGGCAATGCGCTGGCGCTGGCCGCCTGACAGTTTGACGCCCCGTTCGCCCACATGGGCGTCAAAGCCCACGCGGCCCTTCGGGTCCGTCAGTCCGCCGATGAAGCTCATCGCCTCGGCGCGCCGGGCCGCTTCAAGCATCATCTCCTCGGTCGCTTCGGGGCGGCCATAGAGGATGTTGTCGCGTACCGAACGATGCAGCAGGGACGTGTCCTGCGTGACCATGCCGATCGCGGCGCGCAGCGTGTCCTGCGACACGTCGGCGATGT
This sequence comes from Nitratireductor sp. WH36-1, assembly GCF_058725515.1. NCBI lineage: Bacteria > Pseudomonadati > Pseudomonadota > Alphaproteobacteria > Hyphomicrobiales > Phyllobacteriaceae > Nitratireductor > Nitratireductor sp. WH36-1. The sequence goes on from NZ_CM178970.1 coordinate 1,401,805, forward strand.
CCTGGCCATCGATGACGATGCGCCCGCGCTCCAGATCGTAGAAGCGTAAGAGCAGGTTCACGAGCGTCGACTTGCCCGCGCCCGAACGGCCCACGAGGCCGACCTTCTCGCCGGGCTTCACGGTTAGCGACAGCTCTTCGATGACGCCACCCTTCTTGCCGTAGTGGAAGCCGATCCCGTCGAAATCGATCTTACCTTCCGGCACTGCAAGGGCCTTTGCGTCCGGCTTGTCATCGACCAGCCGGGGCATGGAGATCGAGCTGATGCCGTCCTGCACGGTGCCGACATTCTCGAACAGCGCCGTCAGCTCCCACATGATCCACTGCGACATGCCCCACAGGCGAAGCACGAGGCCGAGCACCACGGCCACGGCGCCGACGCTTACCGCACCGGCCACCCACAGGGTGACGGAGAGATACCCGACCACGACGAGGCACAGGGCGTTGAGCAGGTAGAGCAGGCCGTAGAGACCGGTGATGTTGCGGAACTGCTCATGCACCGTGTCGAGGAAGCCGCCCATGCCCTCGCGGGCGTAAGACGCTTCGCGTCGGCCATGCGAGAAGAGTTTTACCGTCTGAATGTTGGTGTAGCTGTCGACCACGCGGCCGGTCATCACCGAGCGCGCGTCAGCCTGCCGCTGCGCGATCTTGCCGAGCCTGGGTACGTAATGGCGCATGAGCAGGATGTACCCCACCAGCCAGCCCACCAGCGGTGCTGCCAGCTTCCAGTCGGCCGAGGCCGCGAGAACCAGCATGCCGGTGAAGTACACCGTCACATAGTTCATCACGTCGGTCATCTTGATCACGCATTCGCGCACGGCAAGCGCCGTCTGCATCAGCTTGGTGGCGATGCGGCCGGCAAACTCGTCCTGATAGAAGCTCATAGACTGTTTGAGCAGATAGCGATGCACCTGCCAGCGGATGCGCATGGGATAGTTGCCCATCAGCACCTGATGCGTGACCAGGCCATAAAGGAACACCACCGCCGGCAGGGCGATGCCGACGATTGCAGCCATGCCGATCAGCTTTGCGCCTTCCTCATCCAGAAAGGTCGCGCGGTCCTTTTCGGCCAGCCAGTCGACGATGTTGCCGAGGAAGGAGAACATCCAGACCTCTGCAATGGCGATGATCATCATCAGGACCGCCGAAATGGCGATATAGGGCCATGCCCCTTTGGTGAAGTGCAGGCAGAAGGCGAAGAAGGTGCGCGGCGGCTCCTGCGGTTCTTCGGCGGGGAAGGGCTCAAGTCGTCGTTCGAACCATTGATACATTGTCTTTGGCGTCTTTCATTCTCGTGCCCGCAAACGCGACGCGTCGAGTCGCGTTTGCGGTGTAATCGTCTGTTTTCGTGCTCTTTTCCGCGGGCGGCGGCTGGCGGAAAAGCAAGTGCGTTCGGCTAGATGTGGCCCTTGCGCGGCACGGATGCCGCAGGCCGGTTTGCGCGTTTATTGCCTGGCTCCTTCATGGAGCCGGTATTCAGGATGGTCGGAGGCGTGCCGCCGCTTTGGTCGTGCGGTTTTGTGCGCGGTGGCTGCGCCTGGGTTCCGAGAGCGGCCTTGAAGGCTCCTGAAAGAGACGTGGCAGGAGCGCTGTCATGTCCGCGCAAAAGCGCGGTGGCGGCCGGATCGGTGCCTGAAATCTTGTTATCTTGAGACGCGGTGCGTCCGTTTGGAAAGCGTGCAGTCATGATGCAAATCCCATGTGTCAACCGGAAGAAACGGTCGGCGGATTCGCTCGTGAACTGCTTTGGTAATCTTAGAAAAGCTGAAGAACGAAAGCCGCCGTCAGGCCTGGTATGGCGCCGCGATGTACGGGCGCAGACCAGCGAAGGAGGTAAGCATCTTGTTGTCCATTGCCGCCTCCAGCGGTTTTCGTTGATGGGATGCACCTTATAACCGTGTTGTTCGGGCTTGACCAGAGGATGCGTTTTCTCTGCTGCCATCTGCGGTTGTGTCGGCGCATGCGTGATCGTGCCCGCTCCGCAGGCGTGCGAAGCGGGAAATGAGGGGTGCGAAGAGGGGCAGGCGCTCTTCATCGCAACAGCCGTTTCAGTTTCGCCATCAGGTCGATACGCGCTGCCGGCGCGACCTGTCCGAGGTCGATATCCGGCAATTGGCCGCGATGCGGCCGTTGCGTCCGGTCCTCATGGATGAGGGGCGTTTTCACACCAAGGGTCAGCGCCCACGCTTCAAGCCTGCGGTCCTGCAGGGTAGGGCGTGTGGGGTCTAGTTGTGGAACGAAAAAATCGTCATTGCGGCCGTTTGGCCGCCGGGGGAAGCGGTTGTGCATCGCGAACGTCCTTGGGGAGCGGGAGGAAATCCCGACGGACTGCGATGGGTAGCTGCCTTGGAATGGTGCAGGAGCGTGCCGGACCGAGTCCGCCGTCAGGCCTTGTGGCCACCGGCGAGGAGCCAGATCATGTGATGTCGTCGCATTGTCATGCCTTTCTCCTTCGGTTCGCGTTGACAATGGCGGGCTTATACCCACAGTTGCAGCGACCCGCCACCCGTAATTACGCCTTTCGGTCGACACGTCCTCAGCTGTGTCCGGAAGGCAACACTCAGCCATGTCGAGAGACACAGCCGCATGCGTATCGCGCTTTACCAGCCAGACATTCCCGGAAACACCGGCGCCATTCTCCGTCTCGCCGCCTGCCTCGGCTTCACGGTCGATCTGATCGAGCCTGCCGGCTTTGATCTCTCCGACCGGAATCTGAAGCGCGCGGGGATGGATTATCTTGAGCGCGCCGCGCTCGCCCGCCATCCGTCCTGGGAAACGTTCGAGCTCTGGCGCAAGCGCGAGGGCCGGCGTCTTATCCTGTTCACCACCCGGGCCGAGGCGGGTTACACGGACTTTTCCTATGCCGATGGCGACATTCTTCTGTTCGGTCGGGAATCTTCCGGTGCGCCGGAAGCCGTCCACGCCGCCGCCGATGCGCGGCTGACCATTCCCATGAAAGAGGGCGCGCGCAGTCTCAACCTTGCGATGACGGCCGCGATGGCCGCCGGCGAGGCGCTCAGGCAGTTGCGATAGGTCATCATCCTGGGGCGTTTCACGCTGCATCGGGCTCTTTCCTTGGCTTCGGAAAGAGCTGCCTACGGGTTCAAGCCGACTTTAAGTCAACAGCCGCGAGGCGCGCATATGCTGTTCAGAAACGCAGTCTGAAACAGGTCGTCACGTATATCCGAAATCTCGGATGGAAGAGGCGGGAGGTCAGTCGGCGCTTGGTAATCGGCGCATCGTGAACTCGATCATGTCGCCGGGGCGTTCACACCAGCTTTCGATCTCTGTCCAGTAAGCCTGCTTGGGCCAGCGCTCCAGCCAATCGCGCGCTTTGTCGCGGGCCTGCGCGCGCGGCAGTGCAAAACTCTCCCGTAGAAATCCGTCGCGTGGCAGACGACCCGTCCTTGCGCGATGTTTGTCGAGGCTGCGTTTCAGCCCTTCCAGGGGTGGTTTTGCGGGCACACGCACGAAAGAACTCCTTGACCCGATTGATAAGAAGCTTAGGCAACGCTGTTGAAAAATGCGAGTCATTTGTGGGGCTGTCCGTTTCCTGCGGCGTTGCGTAGGATCGGGCGAAAGGAATGATGATGGAAAGACCAGAACTCCCTACCGGATTGCCGGACGATATCGAAGAAAAAAAAGCAGCCGCGCGCGCCTGGTTCGAGGAACTGCGCGACAAGCTGTGTTCAGCCTTCGAAAATCTTGAAGATGAGCTGACCGGGCCTTTGTCCACGCGCACGCCGGGCCGCTTCGAGCGTACGCCCTGGGAGCGCGACGGCGGTGAAGGCGGCGGGGGCGTCATGTCGATGATGCATGGCCGCGTTTTCGAGAAGGTCGGTATCCATGTCTCGACGGTTCATGGCGAGTTCTCTCCCGAGTTCCGCAAGCAGATACCGGGCGCGGAGCAGGATCCCCGTTTCTGGGCCTCCGGCATTTCGCTGATCGCCCACCCCCAGAACCCCCATGTGCCGGCCGTTCACATGAACACCCGCATGGTGGTGACCACCAGCCAGTGGTTTGGCGGCGGCGCAGATCTGACCCCGGTGCTTGACCGTCGTCGTTCGCAGGAAGACCCCGACACCGTGGCCTTTCACAAGGCCATGCGGTTCGTGTGTGAACGTCATGCCGGGATTGTCGACTACGAGAAGTACAAGGCCTGGTGCGACGAGTATTTCTACCTGCCGCATCGCAAGGAACCGCGCGGCGTGGGCGGCATCTTCTATGACTGGCTCAAAACGCCGGACGAGAAGGGCGGCTGGCAGGCCGACTTTGATTTCACCCGCGATGTGGGACGCGCCTTTGCCGTCGCCTATCCGCATCTGGTGCGCAAGAACTTCAACACCAACTGGACCGAGGCCGACCGCGAAGAGCAGCTCGTGCGCCGGGGCCGTTATGTCGAGTTCAACCTGCTATATGACCGCGGCACGATCTTCGGACTGAAGACCGGCGGCAATGTGAACTCCATCCTGTCCAGCATGCCGCCAGAGGTGAAGTGGCCCTAGCCGCAGCTGGCCGCTCAGTCATGCGATGCGGGCTGGCGTGATCTTTCGCTAAGAATATGCGGGCGGGTGGGGTTCCTTGACGGGAGCCGGCCCGCCCGTTTTCTTCAGGGGCGCATGGTGGCGAGTTTCAGCCCGAACCCGACGAACACCGTTCCGGTCACGGCTTTCAGCCAGCGCTGCATGCTGGCGCTGCCGCCAAGCGACTTCATGCTCGAGAACAGGAGCACGAGCGCTGAGAACCAGAGCACGTTCAGCAGCGAATGGATCGCCACCAGCGCAAACGCCCAGGACGTTGCATCCGCGCTTGCCGGAATGAACTGCGGAAACGCAGCGAGATAGAACATTGAAACCTTGGGGTTCAGCGCGTTGGTCAGGAACCCTTCGAGCCCCGCCTTGGCGAGCGTGCGCCGCCTCTTGGCCGGTGTGATGGAGTGCGGCGCTGCAAGACCGCGCCATGCCTGCCACAGGGCCTTGACCCCGATATAGCAGAGATAGGCAGCGCCCAGCATTTTTACGATGAAGAAGAGCTGGGCTGACTGCACCAGAATGATCGAGATGCCCAGAATGGAAAGAAGGCCGTGCACATAGAACGCGGCGAAGAAGCCCGCGACATTGGCAAAGCCCGCCGCCTTGCCGGAAGTCGGCACGGTTTTGGCGATCAGCACCCCGTTGGGGCCGGGTGACACGACGAGAAGCGCTGCGACGAGAGTGAAGGTTCCAAGCTCAAGCAGTGTCATCAAGGTCACCTTGTCGGTTCATGCGGGACTGGGTGTGATGCTATATAGAAGGCAGTCTTTCGTTTTGTCCATCAACGGTGGAGCCGCGCTGCCCCATGCTGAAGATGCCCAGTTCCATCACCGGCCTCGTGTCTCACCCCTTGAGTGGCGATACGGTTTTGCAGCACGAGATTGCCGCAGAGCAGGCGTCGTCTCTGGGGCATGCAGGCCGGCGGGTCGAGAAGGCGCTGGCGCGGCTTGCCGAAGCGGATGAAAGCGATGTGGAAGCGCGCGACCGCCTGCTTCACGCCGCTGCTGATGCGGTCCATGGCTATTTCATTCAGCGCGAGCTGTGCGGAATGCGCAGGCATGACGATGTCATCAAGGACATGGCCATCCCGGGCAGGGTTCTGGCCCGATTGGGCGCGACCTGACAGCCAGGCCGCATCCGCTCTCTGGTCTGGCGAATCCCGCATTCTGGCCCGCTTGCCGTTGCCGCGTTGCGATGGCAGTCCCGGTTTGCAAACAGATGCAGGCAGAAGAGATTACGCAATGGAAAACCGGTACGGCACGCTGGCCTCCTGGGTCTATCACCTCGACAAGCCCATAGGCCGCTCCTTCGGCGATATCGGGTTTTATCGTGATCGTCTGGCAGGCTGCAGCGGTCCCGTCCTTGAGCCTGCGGCCGGCAATGGCCGGGTGTTGATTCCGCTTCTTGAGGCTGGCTTCGATATTCGTGGTTTCGACGCGTCGGACGAGATGGTCGCCCATTGCCGGGCGGAGTGCGCGAAGAGGGGGCTGTCGGCGCCGGTCGATATCCAGCGCTTCGAGACGTTCTCCTACCCTGAGCGATTTGAGGCCATCATCATTCCCGCCGGCTCTTTCCAGCTTGTCACGGAGCCGGAGGCAGCACTTGGCGTCCTTCGGCGATTCCATGACGCTCTTTGTCCGGGCGGACGCCTGCTGCTTGATCTCGATCCGCTGGCCTCACTCGCCGATACGTCCAGCACCGCGCGTCACTGGCGCGACGGGGACAGTCTTCTGACGCTGTCGGAGCAGCGTGTGGAAACCTGCTTCCAGCGCCAGACCATGCTTTCCCACCTGCGTTACGAGCAGTGGCGCGATGATGTTCTTGTGGCGAGTGAGTTGCAGCTCTTCCATCTGCGTCTATGGGGCGTTCTGGAGATGGAACTCGCCCTGAAAGCCGCGGGTTTCAAGGAAATTCGCGTCCATGGCGACTATTGCGCCGATGAGAAGCCGGGGCCTGAGGCAGTCAGCTTCACCTTCGAGGCGGTCGCCGGCGCGTGATCTGGACGGCAGGTGTCAGGATGGTGGGAGGCGCGTTCGTTGAAAAATAAGAGTTTTTCACTCATCTTTATTCGCTGTGTTTTACCCGCGACAATCTGCCATCTAAAGCCGCCCCCGTCTGGACAAGTTCCTGCGTGGCGCATAGAAACCATCGAAAAATGCCGGGGGTAGAACCGGGCAGCTTTGCCATGCGTGGTAAAATGCCCGTGTTTGAGGTGCAATGAGGCTTCCCGACCGGCCGAACTGAGGTGAAAGGATCGCAGTCCCGTGAGCGCTACCGATTCGACCGAACATACAAGGCGTGACTTTCTTTATGTCGCCACAGGCGTTGCCGGTGCCGTTGGCATCGCCGGCGTCGCATGGCCGTTCATCGACCAGATGCGGCCAGATGCGTCCACCCGGGCGCTGGCGTCTATTCAGGTAGACGTGTCCGGCGTTGAGCCCGGCATGTCCCTGACCGTGAAATGGCGCGGCCGGCCTGTGTTCATCCGCAACCGGACTGAGAAGGAAATTGAGGAAGCCAAGGCTGTTGCTCTGGCCGACCTCAAGGACCCGATCGCACGCAATGCCAACATTGCTGCCGATGCACCGGCGACGGACATCGACCGCTCGGCGGGCGAGGGCAAGGAAAACTGGCTCGTCATGGTTGGCGTCTGCACCCATCTGGGCTGCGTGCCGCTCGGCCAGGCCGGTGATTTCGGCGGCTGGTTCTGCCCGTGCCATGGTTCGCACTACGACACCGCTGGCCGCATCCGCAAAGGTCCGGCTCCAGAAAACCTGGCGGTTCCGACTTTTGAATTCGTGTCCGACACCGTCATCCAGGTCGGCTAAGGCTTGGCGAGAGGGGATTTTCAATGAGCGCTGGACATTCGACCTATACGCCCAAGACCGGCCTCGGCCGCTGGATGGATGCGCGTTTGCCGCTTCCGCGTCTGGTCTATGATTCTTTCGTGGCCTATCCGGTGCCACGCAACCTCAACTATGCATACACCTTCGGCGGCATCCTTTCGCTGATGCTGGTGGCGCAGATCGTGACCGGCATCGTGCTGGCCATGCATTATGCGGCCAACACCGAAGTTGCCTTTGTTTCCGTCGAGAAGATCATGCGCGACGTCAACTCCGGTTGGCTGCTGCGCTACCTGCACTCTAACGGCGCGTCGATGTTCTTCATCGCCGTCTATGTGCACATCTTCCGCGGCCTCTACTACGGTTCCTACAAGGCGCCGCGTGAGATGCTGTGGATCCTCGGCTGCATCATCTACCTGCTGATGATGGCGACGGCCTTCATGGGCTACGTGCTTCCGTGGGGCCAGATGAGCTTCTGGGGCGCAACGGTTATCACCGGCTTCTTCACCGCCATTCCATTGGTGGGTGAGTGGATCCAGCAGCTGCTTCTGGGTGGCTTCGCCGTCGACAACCCGACGCTGAACCGCTTCTTCTCGCTGCACTACCTGCTGCCCTTCATGATCGCCGGCGTTGTCGTCCTGCACGTCTGGGCACTGCATGTGACCGGTCAGACCAACCCGACCGGCATCGAAGTGAAGCAGAAGACCGACACCGTGGCCTTCACGCCCTATGCGACCGTCAAGGACGCGTTCGCCATGGTCGTGTTCATGCTGCTGTTCGCCTACTTCGTCTTCTACATTCCGAACTACATGGGTCACCCCGACAACTATATCGAGGCTGACGCTCTGAAAACCCCGGCGCACATCGTTCCCGAATGGTACTTCCTGCCGTTCTACGCGATCCTGCGTGCGATCACCTTCAACATCGGACCGATCGACTCCAAGCTGGGCGGCGTTCTGGCCATGTTCGGCGCCATCGCGGTTCTGTTTGTCGTGCCCTGGCTCGACACCTCGAAGGTTCGTTCGGCTGTCTACCGTCCGTGGTTCAAGCTCTTCTTCTGGCTCTTCGTCGTGAACGCCGTCTTCCTCGGCTGGCTCGGCTCGCGTCCGGCAGAAGGCATCTACGTGGCGATGGCACAGGGTGCGACGCTGTACTACTTCGCCTTCTTCATCGTGATCATGCCGGTTCTCGGTCTGGTCGAGACGCCCCGCCGTCTGCCCAATTCCATCACGGAAGCGGTGCTTGAGAAGAAGTCCTCCGCCGGCGCGCCGGCCACCGAACAGGCAAAGGGCTGAGCGAGAGAATGCGCAAAGGGATTTTCGAAATGAAGAACGTCCTCAACGGATTGGCCGCGCTCGGTCTCGGTCTGGCTGTCGCTACGGCAGCCGACGCCGCCGAGTTCCCGATCAAGAAGCCGGTCGAGCAGGACTGGTCGTTTGCCGGCCCGTTCGGCACCTACGACAAGGGCCAGCTGCAGCGCGGCTTCAAGGTCTACCGCGAGGTCTGCGCGGCGTGTCACTCGATGAATCTTGTGGCGTTCCGCAACCTCACCGATCTCGGCTACTCCGACGCCCAGGTGCGTGCGATTGCAGCCGAGTATGAGGTCGAGGACGGTCCGGATGATGCCGGTGACATGTACATGCGCCCGGCAAAGCCGTCGGACCGCTTCCCGGCTCCGTTCGCCAACCCGCAGCAGGCTGCCGCCTCCAACAGCGGTGCAGTCCCCCCGGACTTCTCGCTGATTGCCAAGGCGCGCGCTGTCGAGCGTGGTTTCCCGACCTTCGTCTTCGACATCTTCACCCAGTATGCCGAGGCAGGCCCGGATTACATCCACGCCCTGCTGACCGGTTACAGTGACGATACCGAGGGACACGAAGTTCCGGCTGGCACCTACTACAACCCGTATTTCCTCTCCTCGGCTTCGCTGGCCATGGCGCCGCCGCTCTCCGAGGGCATGGTGACCTATGATGACGGTGCGCCCGAGACGGTCGATCAGTATGCGCGCGATATCTCCGCGTTCCTGATGTGGGCAGCCGAGCCGCACATGGAAGCACGCAAGTCCACGGGCTTCGTGGTCATGATCTTCCTTCTGCTCTTCGGCGGTCTGGTCTATCTGACCAAGCGCAAGATCTGGTCTGACGCACACTGACGCGCCGTCCACATAAAGAGATTTGAAAGGGCGCCGCCGGCGCCCTTTTCTTTTGCGCGATGATGCAGTTTACAGTCAGGTGATAACGCCTGATCTCGCGCAGACAGGGCAACAGCAGACCATCTGCCGTTTCATCGTTCTGTGTGAAAGGTGAAGCGGACAATCAGGCGAAACAGGGCAGGGCACATGGCAGCTTCGCAGACACTTCAGGAAACCCTTCTTTCCGCAATCCGCACGATCCCGGACTATCCAAAACCCGGCGTGATGTTCCGCGACATCACCACGCTTCTGGGCAATGCACGCGCCTTCCGCCGTGCGGTGGATGAGCTGGTGCACCCCTATGCCGGCACCAAGATCGACAAGATCGCCGGCATTGAGGCGCGTGGCTTCATTCTGGGCGGCGCCATGGCGCACCAGCTGTCGTCGGGCTTTGTTCCGATCCGCAAGAAGGGAAAGCTGCCGCACGACACCGTGCGCGTGGCCTACAGCCTTGAATACGGCATCGACGAGATGGAGATGCACAAGGACGCGGTGAAGCCGGGCGAGAAGGTTCTTCTGGTCGATGACCTGATCGCCACCGGTGGCACCGCCGAAGGCGCGGTGAAGCTTCTGACCCAGATGGGTGCGGAAATCGTCGCAGCCTGCTTCGTGATCGATCTGCCGGACCTGGGCGGCCGCGCCAAGCTCGAAGCGCTTGGGGTCGACGTCCACACCCTGATCGCCTTCGAAGGCGATTGAATACTGTTGTTTCTTGAAGTTTTTCAGTATACCCTCATAAGGAGTTGTTTTTATTTAATTATATTATAATTTAGATATATATAGATGAGATTGTCTTTTTTGTTGGTGCTCTTCGCTATTGGCGGAGAGCTCTCCACTGCGTGTTTGGCGCAGGAGGGGGCCGTCATTCATTTTCCTGTCGGCTCGACGGGAGACGCGGAAACCGATGCTCAGTGGGGGCTTGCCCGGATCAATGCCCACCTGGCTCACAGGGCCGGGTTCACGGGCGGGGGCATCCTGGTCGGCTTGCTCGACAGCGGAGCCGACGCTTCTCATCCAGAGCTTTTTGGGCGGGTTTCATCGAAGTCGTTTGATCTTCGCGGCCTCATGTATGGCAGCAGTGACCCTGTTGGACACGGCACGATGGTGGGGAGTGTTCTGGTCGGGAACAGGGACGGAAACGGTATGCATGGAGTGGCCTATGACGCCACGCTCATGTCCGTTCAGTTGTCGCACTCCGACCCTCTCGACCTCACATTCGCTTTCTCCTTCATGTATGCGCTGGAGATGGGGGTCGACCTCATCAATGCTTCGTTTGGGCTGCAGACCTACGTGCCTCTGTACCCCGACGATGATCCCGGGGTTCTCAGGCCTTTGCGTTACACTCTGTTTGCGGTGCATGAAGCCGCCGGTGCGGGGATCCTGACAGTTTGGGCGGCGGGCAATCATGGCCGTGAATCTGTTGCGCTTCTTCCGAGCCTCCCGCTTGTCTTTCCTGAACTGGAAAGCACCACGCTTGCCGTCACCGCAGTCAATACGGATGGGCGGCTCGCCTATTACGCCAACAAATGCGGCTTCGCCGCCCGTTGGTGTCTGGCCGCGCCTGGCGGAGAGGCCGGTGCATCAAATGGCATCTACGCGGCCCGGACAGGGGGAGGTTATCTCTCCGGCATGGGCACTTCGCTGGCTGCACCGCATGTCACCGGCGGGCTCGCAATCGCGCGTCAGATGTTTCCGCAGGCTGATACGCGCGACATACGCAAGCTGATCCTTCGCACCGCGATCGATATCGGTGATCCGGGCGTCGATCCGGTTTTCGGCTGGGGCCTGCTTGACCTGGGCAATCTGACGGAAACCATTTCCCCGGCCGGGCGCAGTATCTTTGCCGCTGCTTCCCGCAGCAGGCACATGGCGATGGCGCAGGCGGCACGCGCGCCTTTTGAGACTATGCGGCGACGCGCGCCGCTAAACGACCGGCTCTGGATGAGTGGCAGTTTCCTGCATTCCAGAACTTCCGTCTCACCCGGTTTTCCAGAGGCGCGAGCGAGCATCAGGACGCTCTACACGGGTGTCGATCTGATCGATCAGGTCAATGTTACCGCCGGCTTTGGCGTTGGCTACGCTGAGGTGGGTACCAGTGAGCGTGCCACTGCCAACACCGCGCATGCGAAAGGCGTGCATGGTTTCGCCTATGGGACCTGGGATATTGGCGACTGGCGCCTGCGGGCCAGCGCGGGCGTCAGCCGTTTCCGCCAGACCCACACGCGGCGCACCATCCCGGGGCTTGCCGGCACGGTGACCGCGCTGGGCCAACCGGTGGCGCAGTCGCACAATGTCGCCCATGGTGGTTTCGGAACGATGGAGACCGGTTATCGGCGGGCTTTCGGTTGGGGGGACGCAACGCTCTTTGCGCATTTGTCGGGGATCACCCAGCGCTTCGGGCCGGCACATGAAACGGGGCTGGAACTGCTCGGTCAGACTGTGAGCGCCGGCCGCATCACCACGGTTGAAACCGGCCCGGGCATCCGCCTGTCCGGCAGGTTCGGTCTGGCGGACTGGGAGGTCGAGCCGGGACTGGAGCTCGCTTACGCGCGTGTTCTCAAGCCGGGCGCTTTCGCGGTCGATACCACGCTTCTCGGCCGTGTGCTGGAAGCGCGGGCCGAAGGGGTGGGGCGTGACAGGCTTGATATCGCGGCGAAGCTGGATCTGCATTTGCCGGAAACCGGTGCGTCCGCCAGAATTGGCTATGCCGGCGCGTTTTACGGGGCCGGCAATCAGCACCAGGTTTCGCTCGGCCTGTCGGTCAGCTATTGACTGCGGCCTTCATCAGAACGCCGTTGTCGAACTGCATCACCGTTTCGCCGTCGCCATTGCAGGCGGCGGCCATCAGCGTCACCAGATGCCAGCCGGGGCGTGAGGCGAGCGGACGATGCGCCGTTGCCGTGCGGGTGAAGGTGATCGTGTCGCCTTCAAAGACGGGCTTTAGCCATTTCAGGTTGGAGAAGCCAGGGGAGGGGCCGAATTCGGGTTTTTCGCCGGGGCCGTCCCATGCGCCATGGGCGTCGCGTTCAATGCCTTCGAGATTGTAGCGCATCCACATGGAGCAGGTGTGCCAGCCAGAGGCGCACAGCCGCCCGAACACGCTGTCGCGTGCGGCTTCCGGGTCCGTGTGGAAAGGCTGCGGATCATAGGCGCGGGCGAAGGCGATGATCTCCTCGGCGCTGAATGTGTGCGTGCCCAGCGTCACGGTTTCGCCAAGCCGCAGGAAACGGTCGATACTCATGCTGCCGCTCCCGTCGCACGCATCCTGAACATGATCGGGTTCTCCATCTCCATCACCGTCTCCCCGCGCTGGTTGGTCACCAGATGGCGAAACGTCACCAGGCCGATGCCCGGGCGCGATTTGAGCGGACGGCGCTCCAGCACCGTTGTCTGGCCGCTGAGCGTATCGCCGGCGATGACGGGGCGCTTCCAGCGCGCGTCGGTGATGCCGGGCGAGCCCTGAGACGTGGAATCGACCAGAAACGCGTCATAGAGCATCCGCATGAACATGGCGCAGCTGTGCCAGCCGGAGGCCGCCAGACCGCCCAGTATGCTGGCCTTGCCGGCTTCTTCGTCCAGATGCATGGGTTGCGCGTCGAACTGTCTTGCAAACGCGATGATCTCTTCTGCGCTCACGGTCTTCTCGCCGAACGGGATTGTCAGTCCCGGCTCAAGATCCTCGAACGCCCACTTCTTGTCTGTCATGATTGCTTCCTGTTCAGGCTTGAACCTTATGGCCGCAAGCGCGGCCTTCTTCAAGGACCTGGGGCTGAGGCATTTAGGGTCAGGACCCATTAATCAGGCCGATCCGAAGGACGCTCGTTAGACCGGCGACCTGCGGCGTCAAATCCCTTGACCGGGGGAAGACCCCGCTCTGCGGGCTTCTCCTGGCATCTCTTGGTCTATCGAACGCCATTGCGTATTAATGGGGCCTGGCCCTAGAGCCAGCCGCGCCCCTTGAAATACCAGAAGGGGAGCACTGCCGAGAGGACCATCACGACAAGGGCCAGAGGGTAGCCATAGGTCCATTGCAGCTCCGGCATGAACTCGAAGTTCATGCCGTAGATCGATGCGACGAGGGTGGGCGGCAGGAACACCACCGCCACCACCGAGAAGATCTTGATGATGGCGCTCTGTTCGATGCTGATCATGCCAAGCGTGGCGTCGAGCAGGAAGTTGATCTTGTGGGAGAGGCTGGAAGCATGAACGGAAAGCGCTTCAACATCGCGCGACAGCGTCTTGATATGGGCGCGCAGCTCCTTGCTGTTCTTTGCCGATACGGCGCTGAAGAAGGTGGCAAGACGCTGCATCGTGAGCAGGCTTTCCTGCAGGTTGGCGAGCAGGTCTTCCTTGCCGCCGATCCTGCGCAGAATGATCTGAAAACTGCGGTCGCGGCTGGACGCTTTCTTTTCCGACGGATGGAAAATGCCCTTGGAGAGTTCCTGAACTTCGCGGCCGGCGCGTTCGAGAATGTCCGCGAGCCGTTCCACCACGGCGTCGAGCAGGTTGATCAGAACCGCCTCGCCGGTGGCGCAGCCAAGGGCGCTCTTCTCCGCCCGCTGCGGAAATGTCTGGAATGCGCGGGGCTCGTGAAAGCGTACGGTGACCAGCGGCTTGCCCGGCGACAGGATGAACGTCACCGGCCCCATCTCGGGCTGATCCTTCTCGCTCTGTGCGGGCAGGGTGGTGGTCATGAAGTGCGCGCCGTCTTCGCTGTAGAGGCGGCTGGAGACCTCGATCTCCTCCATGTCCTTGCGGTTTGGCACGTCGATGCCGAGCCAGTCCTCGACGGTTTTTTCTTCTTCGTCGGTCGGGGCGAGCAGGTCTAACCAGACGATTTTTTCACGCTCGGCGTCTGCAAAATCGACAGGCTTAAGGCGTTGGTTCTCAAAAATAAAAGTCTTAATCACATCTACTCTCCTGCAAAATCCCGGGGCGACCATTTCCGGCTATTGTGACGCCGTCAAGACATGATGCCGGGATGTGCAGAAGACAGGGGGTGCAGCCTGTCGGCGACACCCCCGTTTTTCATTGTGGTCCGTGGTGCCTCAGGTGTTGAACTTGAACAGCATCACGTCGCCATCAACCACGACATATTCCTTGCCCTCGTCGCGCGCCTTGCCGGCGTCACGGGCGGCGACTTCACCGCCAAGGGTCACGAAATCATCATAGCCGATGGTCTGGGCGCGGATGAAGCCGCGCTCGAAATCGGTGTGGATCACACCGGCAGCCTGCGGGGCCTTGGCACCCTTGTGCACGGTCCAGGCGCGGGTTTCCTTCGGGCCGGACGTGAAGAAGGTGATCAGGTCGAGAAGTTCGTAGCCGGCCCGGATGAGGCGGTCGAGGCCCGGCTCTTCCAGTCCCATGGCGTCCAGATACTCGACGGCTTCTTCATCGGAAAGCTGGGCGACTTCGGCCTCGATGGCGGCGGAGATGACGACGGTGCCGGCACCCTGCGCAGCAGCCATCTCTTCCACGCGCTTTGTCTGGGCATTGCCCTCGGCTGCGTCGCCTTCCGCCACGTTGCACACATAGAGAACGGGCTTGGAGGTGAGAAGGTTCAGGCTGCGCAGGATCTTCAGATCTTCGGCTGCAATACCGTCGAGCAGCACGCGCACCGGCTTGCCGTCCTGCAGCAGTGCAAGCGACTGCTCCATCATCGGCAGAAGCGTCTGGGCTTCCTTGTCCTTGCCGGTGGCGCGCTTCTGCATCTGCTGCGTGCGGCGCTCAAGGCTCTCCAGGTCGGCAAGCATCAGCTCGGTCTCGACCGTCTCCGCATCGGCGACCGGGTCGATCCGGCCTTCCACATGGGTGATGTCGTCATCCTCGAAGCAGCGCAGCACATGAACGATGGCGTCCACTTCGCGAATGTTGGCGAGGAACTGGTTGCCGAGCCCTTCACCCTTGGACGCGCCACGCACCAGGCCGGCGATGTCGACAAAGGAAATGCGGGTCGGGATGACCTCCTTGGAGCCGGTCACGGCGGAGATCTTCTTCAGGCGCGGGTCGGGCACCGCCACCTCGCCCGTATTGGGCTCGATGGTGCAGAAGGGGTAGTTGGCGGCCTGTGCGGCTGCCGTCTTGGTGAGCGCGTTGAAGAGCGTCGATTTGCCGACATTGGGCAGACCGACGATGCCGCATTTGAAACCCATTTCCTATTCCTTCTGGCCGAGGAGTTTCTTCAGCATGGCCGCCATGGGGCCATTTTCCGGTATTGAGGCCGATGGCCCCTGTTGCCGCGCCTGGCGAATGTGGCTCTGCTTCCGGGCGGGCTTCTTTTCCTGTTTGGCGGCCGGCTCAGCGCCGGACCCTTTCACCGCGAGGCTGACGCGGTTCATGAAACCCGACTCGTCACCCTCGGCCAGCATGGCGATGTTGTCTGCCACCGTGTCGAGAAGCGGTTCGAGCCAGGCCTGGTCCGCCTTGGCGAAATCACCCAGAACATGCGCATTCACACGCGCCTTGTCGCCGGGATGGCCAATGCCGATGCGCACGCGGCGATAGTCCTTGCCGCAATGGGCGTCGATGGACTTGATGCCGTTGTGTCCGCCCGAGCCGCCGCCGGTCTTCAGGCGCAGCTTGCCGGGGGCAAGGTCCAGCTCGTCATAAAAGACGATCAGGTCTTCAAGACCGACCTTGTAGAACCGCATGGCTTCGCCGATCGCCTGGCCAGAAAGGTTCATGAAGGTCTGCGGTTTGATCAGCAGCACCTTCTCGCCGCCGATGCGCCCTTCGGCCACCAGCGCGTTGAATTTCTTTGACCATGACGAAAAATTATGGCGGCGCGCAATCGCGTCCGCCGCCATAAAACCGACATTGTGCCGGTGCCGTTCGTATTGCTGGCCGGGATTGCCGAGCCCTGCAATAAGCAGCATGAGATCTTGCAGGAAAGGGGAGGATTACTCCTCGCCCTCGCCCTCCTTCTCTTCCGAACCGGCTTCTTCGCCCTCGGCAGCTTCTTCCGACTTGAGGCCGGCCGGTGCTGCGACGGTTGCGATGGTGAAGTCGCGGTCGGTGATGGTGGGTTCCACGCCTTCCGGCAGCTTGACTGCGGAGATATGTGCGGAATCGCCGATATCCATGCCAGCCAGATCAACCTCGATGTACTCGGGGATCGCCGTAGCCGGGCAGGTGAACTCGACTTCGTGACGAACGACGTTGAGAACGCCGCCGCGCTTGATGCCGGGTGCGGTTTCTTCATTGATGAAGTGAACCGGCACGTTGACGGTCACGACGGTGCCCTTGCCGATGCGCAGGAAGTCCACATGCATCAGGAAGTCGCGGACGGGATCAAGCTGGTAATCCTTCGGGAGGACCTTGATCTTCTTGCCGTCGACGTCGATCGTCGCGATCGTGGTGAGGAAGCCACCGGCGTGGATCTTCATGAACACTTCCTTGTAGGGAAGCGTGATGGAGATGGGGGCATCCTTGTCGCCGTAGATCACGGCGGGAATCTTTCCGTTGCGCCGAATAGCCCGGGCGGACCCCTTACCGACCCGTTCGCGCGCCTCGGCCTTCAGCTCATAGCTCTGGCTCATGGCCTGTCCTTTCATGTTGTGGAGCGCTTTCAGGCGAACCTGAAAACGTGAAAGCTGTCCGAAACGGAACCGGACGGCGCTACAAGCGCTGCCTGAAGACCGAATTGTATCGGGCGAACTTCCATCCGCGGTGCCTCCAAGGGTGTCTACGCGGACGGCGGGTCTATAGCCGATGGAGGGGGCGTGCGCAAGGGCGCAACGCCTTTTACGGCACGGCAGCGGGCTGTATCGGCTGTGTTTTCTGCCGGCCCGGCTTCTCACCGCCCGTACGCGCATCATACGCAGCGCGTGCGGCCTCCATCCGGCCCGCATTGTCGAGTGCGAACTGTTGCAGCACGGAAAGCGGTTCGGCGAGTTCGTGACCGAACGGGGTGAGTCGGTATTCCACGCTGGGCGGCACCGTCGGATATTCGATGCGCTCCACGAAACCGTCACGCACCAGCGCGCGCAGCGATGCGGTCAGCACCTTCTGGGAGATGCCGTCCACGCGCCGTTTCAGCTCGTTGAAGCGTAGCGGTTCCCCGCGCAGGCGTCCGATGATGAGCGATGTCCACTTGTCGCCGATGAGGGACAGGATTTCGCTGATCGGGCGGCAGCTCTCGGATATGTGCCCATGACGCGGTTTCATAAAGGTGCCTTCTTGCAACGGGTTTCCTGCTGTCAGATATAGGCCTGGTTACCAAAGGATACCACCGGGATTTTGACCCCGGCCGGACAGAGGAATGAAAATGAAGAAAGTTTTGGTTCTCGTCGGCTCCAATCGCAGGGAGTCGATCAATCTCAAATTCGCGCAGGCGCTTGAGAAGCTTGCGGAGGGTCGGCTCGAATTCGAGTATTTCGACCTGTCCACGCTGCCGATGTACAATGATGACGACGCTGCGGATTATCCCGCGGCTGCTCAGCACCTCAAGGATCGAATCGGCGCAAATGATGGTCTTCTGATCGTCACGCCGGAGCACAACCGTTCCATTCCCGCCATTCTGAAGAATGCCATCGACTGGGGTTCGCGTCCCTGGGGCATGAACAGCTGGACCGGTCGGCCGACTGCCGTTGTAGGCGCCAGCCCGGGCGCAATGGGCGCCATCGCCGCGCAGATCCACCTGCGCTCCATTCTGGTAAGCCTTGGCGCAACGCTGATGACCAGCCCCGAGGTCTATCTGCAGATGAAGCCCGACCTCATCGACGGGAACAACGACATCACCAATGAGGACACCAGGGCCTTCTTGGCCGGGTTCGTCGACAGGTTCTCTGCGTGGGTCGGCGCTGATGCGGAGCGCGCCGCCGCCTGACTTCATCAGGCAAGAGCCATAAAAAAAGCCGGCCACAGGGGCCGGCTTTTTTGTGTCGATAGCATTGGTTCAGTCGAACAGGCTCGAAACCGATTCTTCCGATGCCGTGCGCGAGATCGCCTCGCCGATCAGGTCGGCAATGGTGATCGTGCGAATGTTTGGTGCTGCTTCCACCGCAGAGCTCGGCTGAATGGAGTCCGTGATGACCAGCTCCTTGAGCCGCGAGCCACTGATGCGCGCTGCTGCGCCGCCCGAAAGCACACCATGGGTGATGTAGGCGGTGACGCTGGTTGCGCCATTGTTGAGCAGTGCGTCGGCCGCGTTGCACAGCGTGCCGCCCGAGTCGACGATATCGTCGATCAGCAGGCAGTCCTTGCCGCTCACATCGCCGATCACGTTCATGACTTCAGACTCACCCGGCCGGTCGCGACGCTTGTCCACGATGGCAAGCGGCGCATCGATGCGCTTTGCCAGCGAGCGTGCCCGCACCACGCCGCCCACGTCCGGCGAAACCACCATGACGTTGGAGAGCGTGTAGTTGGCCTTCACGTCGCGCGCCATCACGGGCACGGCGAAAAGGTTGTCGGTGGGGATGTCGAAGAAGCCCTGGATCTGGCCTGCATGCAGGTCCAGCGTCAGAACGCGGTCAGCGCCTGCCTGGGTGATCAGGTTCGAGACCAGCTTTGCCGAGATCGGTGTACGGCCCGATGTGCGCCGGTCCTGCCTTGCATAGCCGAAATAGGGCAGCACCGCAGTAATGCGGCGGGCCGAAGAACGGCGGAAGGCATCGATCATGATGAGAAGTTCCATCAGGTGATCGTTGGCCGGATATGCGGTCGACTGCAGGACGAAGACGTCCTCGCCGCGCACATTTTCCTGGATTTCGACGAAAATTTCCTGGTCCGCGAAACGTTTGACCGTCGCTTTGCCAAGAGAAATGTTGAGATAGCGGGAGACGGCCTCTGCCAAAACCCGGTTGGAATTGCCCGCAAAGAGCTTCATGGAATGTCCTCGGAGAACGCCTTGACGCTTGCCCGCGCTTTTAACGGGGTGAGACTGTATTGCAAAGGGAATGACGGAAAAAAACGCATTTTAAGGCAGAACTGTGTGGAAATGTCCCACCTGCTGTTCTTCGCGTCTGTTATCCGGTTTTCTTCCCGAACCAGTTTTTGTCGGCTATCGAGTTGCAAAGGCAGTTTAGGCCCCTCGGAGGGCTTGGGGCTAGCCCTGCCGTTGCGCGAGCCAGGCGGTGAGCTGGCTCATCGTGGAGTCTGCCACGGCTTCCATCGTCGTGCTGGTAACGGAAGACCAGCCATCGCCGCTGCCGCCGGGAGCTGCCTGCTGGCCCTGAATGCGGTGGAGCCGGTTGCCGGACGGATCGAGCACATCCCAGACATAGATCACCGTGGTCTTGCCGCCATCGGCGATCGCCGAGAAATAGCCTTTCATCACCATCGGTGCGCTCGTGCCCTGCGGCACGATTGCTATGCCGCTCTGGCGGGCCCGCGCTTCCAGACGGCGTGAGAGCGCCGGTACGGCCTGCGCGGTCGCGCCGACAACCGGGGCGAACTGGATCCGCTGGTTGCCCGTGACGGCCTGAATGGGCGCTGCGGCAGCCTGTGTGGCGGGATCGGCCGTGGCTGCGAGCGCAGTCGCCAATGGTGCTTCCTGTGGTGCCGCCACCTGCTGCGAGGCTGCGCCGGGAACGGATGCGTCCGGCGTCGGCCCCGAATTCATGTCGAGCACGGAGCCCGTGTTGCAGCCGGCAAGGCTTGCAGCACCCAAAAGGGCAAGGCCCGTTATGATGCGCTTTGCGTGAATGCGACGGTCCCCCGGATACTCTTGGTTGTACATCGTCATATTGCCTCTACCGGGTGATCAGGTCCAGCCCGTAGCGCGAAAGCGGCTCGGGGGCTTCATCCGTTGTCAGGTAGGTGCGGCCAAGGCACATGGCGTTGCCGGATTCCGAATCCATGATGATCATGTGCGCGAACAGCGTCATGCCGGGCGCAATCGGTTCGCTGTTGCCGGCATAGAACATCTGCGGATCCATCCACGAGGGCGCAAAGCGGGCACCAAGGGAATAGCCGCAGGCATTCAGCCTATGCTTGGTCAGGCCATGGGCCTCCATCACGCGGGCGTGCGCGTCAAACACGTCACCGAATGTGTTTCCGGGCATCATCGCCTTCTGCACGGCGCTCAGCGCATCGCGCGCGGCGTCGAACAGTTCCTGATGGCGCTTGGAGACCTTGCCGGTCAGCACGGTCTGCATCATCGCCGCGTGGTAATGGTGATAGACGCCGGCCCATTCGAGTGTGAGCTGGTCGTTCTTGTTGAGCTTGCGGCGGCCAGCCTTGTAGCGGCACAGAAGCGCATCTTCGCCCGAACCGATGATGAACTCATTGGCGGGGTAATCGCCGCCACCGGCCAGAACCGCACCCTGCATGGCGGCGAGAATGGCGGCCTCGTCGCCTCCCTGCTTGATCAGGGGGAGGGCGGCGTCCAGCGCCTCGTCACCGAGTTTGGCGGCCCGCTTCACCTTTTTGATCTCGGCCTCGCTCTTGAAGAGCCTGAGGCGGCTCACGAGGTCGGAGGCATCTTCGATCTTGCCGAAGGTCTGGAGTTGTTCGTCCAGCAGGCGCGTGTTGCGACCGGTCAGGCCATGTGTGTCATATTCCACGCCGATGCGCGCGCCTAGAAGATCGAGATCATTGAGGAGATTGCGCAGGTCGGCGGCCGGGTTGGCGTCGTGCCGGTCGGTCCACAGAACGATGTTCTCGATGGTGGAGGTGTGCCGCGCCTGCCGCAGATCGGCTGAACGCGTGAGAAGCACCATCGAGCCATCGGCCTTCACCACAAGGCACTGGAAGAAGCAGAAGCCGAACGTGTCGTATCCGGTCAGCCAATACATGCTCTCCTGAGCGAAAAGCAGCATCGCATCGAGCTTGCGCTCGGCCATTTCGATAACGAGGCGATCGCGTCGGGAATCGAATTCTGCCTGTTCAAAATGAAGCGCCATCAAATGTCCTCCAAGACGATCGCTGAAATCTGGCGTCCGTAATCGGCTTCACCGCGATGCGTGGCGCGGCGATAGGAATAGAAATGCTCTTCTTCTTCATAGGTGCAGCGGCCAAGCTGTGCGGCGTTCACGCCCGCCGCCGTCAGCCGCGCCACCGTGTAGCCGTTGAGGTCGAACAGCGCGTGGCCCGGCTTGTCCGACGCGCGAAACCAGATCTGATTGGCCGGATTGTGGTTTACGAACCGCTCGACGAACTCCGGCCCCACTTCATAATTTGCCTGGCTGATGGAGGGGCCGAGCACGGCGGTGATGTTCTCCCGCTCCGCGCCAAGCAGCTCCATCGCCGCAATCGTGTTTTCCAGAATGCCGGTCAGCGCGCCTTTCCAGCCGGCATGAGCGGCGGCGATGACCCGCGCCGTGTCGTCGGCAAACAGGATCGGCCCGCAATCGGCGGCCAGCGCGCCAAGCGCCAGCCCCGGCCGGTTTGTCACCAACGCATCGGCCTGCGGGCGTTCGGAACCGAATGCCCCGTCGACGATGATCGCATGCGGCGAGTGAACCTGATGGACTGTCAGGAGGTTGTCGGGCGCAACGCCCAGCCATTCGGCCACGCGGCGGCGGTTTTCCGTCACCGTTTCGCGCTCGTCGCTGGACCCGTAGCCGACATTCAGCCCGTCATAAAGTCCGGTCGAGACGCCGCCTGCACGGGTGAAGAACCCGTGCGCCACGCCATTTTTCCCGGCGCGGTCCAAAAGCGGCGACCGCAGGGGCTCCGGTCTCGTATTCTCGTGCATGCGCCGCCTTCTCAGATAGTCTCAAGCGGGCGGATCGTGAGGCAGGGGCGAAACCAAGTCAATGCGGCGAAACGAATGGTGGAACCGTCACTGTGGATGACGTTACGGCCAGAACCTTGAACAGCGTGCCCATTTGCTCAGGCCCGGCCAGTCGCTCCACGGCGTTGCGGATTGCCTGCTGTTCCGTGCCGTTCTTGTCGGCGCCCAGTCGCCCGGCGCGCTCCAGAATGCCAAGCCCGATGAGGAAGTCGCCCTGATCCATCAGCGCTGCGGCAAGCCCTTCGTCCCGTGCAGCGCGTGCAAGGGCGGAAAAATCCACATGCGCGGTCAGGTCAGCCTTGCCCTGGTCCTTCAGGATATTCGTGTAGGCATGGCTGCGCATGGCCTGAAGCGTGTCGCCCGGTGCGGGGTTGGCATAGCCGTAATCGATGAAGAGGGCCGCGCCGCCCTCAGTGCGAATGCGTTCCGCCATGCGTGTCATCAGCGCGTTGCGTGCCGGTGCGAGCTCGACAATGGCTCCAGAGGGCGCTTCTTTTGCGCCGGGCGGCAGAAGCGTCTCATCGGCTGCGCCTGCGCCGGCCATGAATGAAAGCCGGTCATTGGCGTCGAGGCCGACCGTGCGCTCGCGCCAGCCCGAATCGGTCTTTACGTACTGGCGCACCGGAATGGCGTCGAAAAGCTCATTGCCGATGATGAAGAGCGGGCCGTCCGGCAGCGCGTCGATATCGGTGATCCACCGGGGAGAAGCGCCGGATGCCGCGAGCGTCTTGCGCTGCACCTCGCTCAGCCTTGGGCTCGCTTCGATCATGAAGAGGCGCATCTGCCGGCTGAACGCCGGGTCGATCTTTGCCCAGGTTCGCAGCATGTCCTTCATGAGCGTGCCCCGGCCGGGGCCGATTTCTGCAAGGATGGGATTGCCCGGCGCGCCGCTGGCCTTCCACGCGGTGTAGAGCCAGACGGCGCACAGTTCGCCGAACATCTGGCTGATTTCGGGCGCGGTGGTGAAGTCGCCTGCCGCACCAAAAGGCTCGCGCGTCGTGTAGTAGCCCTGTTCGGGGTCGAACAGGCAAAGCGCCATGTAATCCGCGACGCTCATCGGCCCCGTCGTCGCGATCTGCGCCCTGATCCGCTCTTCCAGTGTTTTCATAGGGCTGTCGCCGGAGCGGCCTTGGCCCGTGCCCGCAGCATTGCCCAGACGCCCACCAGCACCATCGGTGTCGAGAGCACCATGCCCATGGTGAGCCAGTCGCCCGCCAGATAACCGATATGCGCGTCCGGCTCGCGGAAGAATTCGACAATGATGCGCGACAGGCCGTAGCCGCACACAAACGCGCCGGCGACGAAGCCCGGCATCTTGAGCTTCAGCCCCTTATGGGTGAGAAGGCGCAGAACCACGAACAGCACCAGCCCTTCGAGTGCGGCCTCGTAAAGCTGGCTCGGGTGGCGCGGCTCCGGCCCGCCATTGGGGAAGACGAAGGCCCAGGGCGCGTCCGTCACCCGGCCCCACAGTTCCGAATTGATGAAGTTGGCAACCCGCACGAGGCCGAGCCCGATGGGCACAACGGCGGAAATCGTGTCGAACAGGCTCCATGCATTGATGCCGCGCTTTTTCGCAAAGAGAAGCATGGCGAGCGTGACGCCGAGCAGCCCGCCGTGAAACGACATGCCGCCTTCCCACACGGCGAGAATGTCGAGCGGGTTCGCGATGTAGCGGGGGAGATCGTAGAAGAGAATGTAGCCAATGCGTCCGCCGGCCACGATGCCGATGGCGGCCCACAGAACGAAATCGTCGAGATCCGTGACCGTCATTGCCGGCTTGCCGCCGGCCCAAAGACGTTCGTTCGAAACCAGCCGTCGCGCATACCACCAGCCGAGCAAAATGCCGACCACATAGCCAAGCCCGTACCAGTGAATGGCAAGCGGTCCCACCTGCAGCGCCACCGGGTCTATGTTGGGGAAGGGCAGGGCGGCCAGCGGCGTCATCAGATAGTCGGTCAATCGGGCCTCCCGGCGCGTGAATTCAGACGCGGCAGGTATTGCGGAGCATCGGGGCGAGGTCAAGGCGCGCAGTGCCGCGGCTTCTCATCTTCAATCTGGAGAAGGCGCTAAGGCTTTCAGCGTAGTCGCTACCTCAAGTCCCGAGGCGTAGAATTCCGGCTCCTCAGTCTCGGCAACAGATTTCTCGATAAGGAGCAGTATCAACCCCGGGAGGTAATGATGACCGATACCAAGTGGATGATCAGGGGACGTGAATTTATTCACTGCAACTGCGCTTATGGATGTCCATGCCAGTTCAATGCCCGGCCCACACATGGAGGCTGTCACGCTGTCGGGGTGGTGCATATCGATGAAGGCCGGCATGGCGACGTCAAACTCGACGGTCTGAGCATGGCCATGATCGTGTCATGGCCAGGCGCCATTCACGAAGGCCATGGGAGTGTCGTGCCCATCATAGATGAGCGCGCCGATGAAAAGCAGCGCGAGGCAATGCTGCGGATCATGAGCGGTGAGGACACGGAGCCCGGCGCAACCTTCTTCCAGGTTTTCTCAACCACCTATGAGAAAGTGCATGATCCTGTTTTCGCAAAGATCGATTCCGATGTGGACGTCACTGGCCGCTCGGCGACGCTGAACGTGCCCGGCTTGATCGAGGCGCGCGGTGAGCCGATCATCAATCCGGTTAGCGGCCAGCCGCACAACGCACGCATCAACCTGCCGAACGGCTTTGAATATGATGTCTGCGAGGTCGGACGCGGCTGGGCGGACACGCAGGGTCCGATTGCAATGTCGATACCCGACTCGCACGCCCACTTTTCCAGGGTCCACATGACCGGCGAGGGCGTTGTTCACTGACCTGATCCTTCGAGGAGGACAAAGGCATGGCTTCCACCGCACTGGAAATCACTCTGCGGCGTGATCGCCTGATTGTTGGCGCGGCCCTTGCCGCGCTGACGGTCGTTTCCTGGCTCTACATACTGTGGCTGGTCAAGACCATGGATATGGGCATGACCATGCCTGCAGGCGACATGACCTCGCCCATGCAGGATGCTGCGCCGATGAGCGACATGGCGATGGGCGAGACGGTGATGGCGGGCCTGCATCCGTGGAGCTTCACCTATTTCGTCTTCATGTTCGTCATGTGGGCGGTGATGATGGTCGGGATGATGACGCCATCCGCCGCGCCCATGATCCTCATCTATGCCCGCGTCGGTCGCGCCGCTGAAGAAAAGGGCAGGCCGCTTGCGGCGACCGGTTTCTTTGCCAGCGGCTATCTTCTTGCCTGGACCGCATTCTCCCTTATCGCGACTCTCGGCCAATGGGCGCTGGAGCAGGCGCTTCTTTTGACACCCATGATGGCGAGCGCGAGCGCGCTCTTCAGTGGGCTTGTGTTGATTGCCGCCGGTCTGTTCCAGTGGACCCCGCAGAAGGATGCCTGTCTGAGCCATTGTCAGGCGCCGCTTACCTTTGTTCATGCCCATGGCGGCTTCCGGCGCGAGCCTCTGGGTGCGCTGGCGCTTGGCTCCCACCACGGGCTTTACTGCATCGGCTGTTGCTGGGCGCTGATGGCGCTTCTGTTTGTCGGCGGCGTGATGAACGTTCTCTGGATTGCCGCCATTGCGATCTTTGTGCTCGCCGAAAAACTGTTGCTGCCGCGCTGGCCGGTGTCACGCATGGCCGGTGGCGTTCTGATTGCGCTCGGCATCTGGGTGCTTGCCGGCGGCACGCTTTAGGCTGCGTTCTTGATGCCGCTGCGACAGCAAATGACCTTGCATTCGGCGCGCGGGCCCACTACCTCAAATGGATCAACCTGAAAGGCGCGCCATGACCAACGGAAGCAACCGGATCCTCGACGAATTCGCCAAGCTGATGACCGATGCCGCAGGCGCGGCCCAGGGCGTGCGCCGCGAGGTGGAGACCGCGTTTCAAGCGCAGGCCGAGCGGGCCCTGAACGCGATGGACGTCGTTCAGCGTGAAGAATTCGAGATGGTGCGCGAAATGGCGCTCAAGGCGCGCGAAGAAAACGCTGCCCTGACAGCGCGTATCGAAGCACTTGAGGCTCAGCTTGCTGACGCCGGAGTGTCCAAGGCTGCGAAAACTGATTCTAAGCCGGCGTCATCCACCCGGACGAAAAAATAATTTTTTATTACCGTCGCCTGTGTATGGCGTCGAAAAATCCTTGTTCGAGAGTCGCTTACGCCGCGTTGCCCTTGGCAGCGCGGCGTTTCTATCCACACGCCCCCGGTCCTTTCGGCAAAAAAGGTCTGGTCACGCGACTCTGCATCAATAGACTGAATTTACAGCGTGATTCGTAACTGGTCATGCAGTTGGGCAGGGGCGGGCCCGTAGTAGTTCCATGCGTTGTCGTTGTCGCTCCACAATGTGTTTCAGGTTTGAAACGTCTTGCGGGGGAACCCTCCCGCCGTGGATTCTTGCGGGGTGCTTCGGCGCCTCCAGATACGGGAAAGCAGATTAATGAGCCTTCTTGAACTCGACATGACCCGTGATGCGCATCCCGTGGATGTCATCGAACATGTCGCGAACACCAATGACTGGAGCTTCGAGCGCAATGGCGACGACGAGATCGCCATCGCCGTGGCCGGCACCTGGACCGACTACAACGTGTCCTTCTCCTGGATGGAGGAGTTCGAGGCGCTGCATGTGGCATGCGCATTCGATCTGAAGGTGCCCGCGAAGCGCACGCTCGAGGTCATGCGGCTCCTTTCGCTCATCAACGAACAGATGCTGTTCGGTCATTTCGATCTCTGGGAGCGTGAGAACGTCGTCATGTTCCGCCAGGCGCTCGTTCTGTCCGGTGGCGTCGAGCCCACGGGCCAGCAGGTGGAGACCATGCTGAACAGCGCCCTTGAGGCATGCGAGTGCTATTATCAGGCATTCCAGTATGTCATCTGGTCCGGCAGCACCGCACAGGAAGCGCTCAACAGCGTCCTGTTCGAAACGCACGGTAACGCATAAGCTGCAGGGCAGGGGAGCGGGCATGTCCTCCGACAAGACACCGGAAATCACCTTTGACGATTTCCTGAAGGTCGATATTCGCATCGGCACGGTCGTCGAGGCAGAGCCCTATCCCGAAGCCCGCAAGCCGGCGATCAAGCTGAAGGTCGATTTCGGTCCCGAGATCGGCATCAAGAAATCGTCGGCGCAGATCACTGCTCATTACACGCCGGAGGCGCTTGTCGGTCGCCAGGTTGTGGCCGTGGTCAACTTCCCTCCGCGCCAGATCGGCAAGTTCATGTCCGAAATCCTTGTCATGGGTTTTTCGGATGAAGACGGCGCGATCGTTCTGGCAGGCTCCGACAAGAAGGTGCCGAACGGCAGCCGCCTGCACTAGATCGCCCTGCGTCCGTTTGGGTGCATGAAGGACGATCCAGACTGCTGCCCGCGCATCTGGCGTCAACGGTCGCAGTCGCCGATTTTCTCTTCATTGCGGCGCCCTGAGCGCTCAGCCGATCACCGGTGTCTGGCTGATGCTGGCGAAGCCGGTTTTCTGATCCGCCAACTCCTTGCTGAACCGACCGTTCTTCGCGCATGAAAAAGGCCGTGCGGAGGTCCCATTCCGCACGGCCCCAGACGACCTTATGGGCCGAATGCAGTGATTTGCGTCAGGCGAGTTCTTCGTCGCGCTGGTTGACGAAAATCAGAACGCCGAGGATCGCGACGTAGAACTTGAAGGCAGCGTCCTGGCCGTTCCAGATCTTGGACTGCCACATCAGGAACCACTCGCCGCCAACAACCATGAAGCCGAAGAACCATACGAGGAAGCCGATGGTTGCACCCGCGATCATCAGCTTCTTCGAAGCGTTGAATTCTGCGGCCGAGCCGTTGCGGGCGCCGAGCATCTTCAGGCCGCCGAGCAGGAACAGGACGAAGGTCAGGCCTTCACCTGCGATGATGAGCCAGTAGCCGGCATGCCAGAACGCGGGCGTCGTGATCGCGCGGTACATGGCCGAATTGCCTTCGAACGTCGTGTCCATGCTGAACACGTGCTGCACGAACGCGAAGTTCGAGCCGTAGTCGGTGATGTTGTTGAACGTAACCATGAACGCGAAAGCCGCGAGGGCCAGCGTCATGGCGATTTTTGCGTAACGTGAGGTCATTTGCCCCTTCCCTCCGATAAGCGACCGGGCAAAACCATTCGTCTGTGGCCCGGGCGCGACTCAGTGTGTTAGACGAAAGGCGTAGGTGCAATCTTTTGTAAGCAAAACGTCAAGCGCGCGCGTATTTTTCGACAAAAGTTTCGACAGTCTGGAGCGGAATTCTTGAAAACGGCTATTGAACTGACCCAAACCGCGCGCCGGAAGGTGGACGCTGAAGGCCTCGGTGACCGTGTCGCCGGGCTGGTGCTTGGCGAATGGGCGCAGACGGGAGACTTCGTGGAACTCGCAGGCGATGGCGGGGTTCTGGTCTTCATCATCCACGCGCGCCGCATCCGCATTGAGGCTGATGGCCGTCAGACGCTTGTCTTCAAACTGGATCATCCGGCGCGACCGGTCACGCGCTGAACCGGACGGGGCGGGTCCTGCGGCCCGGCCTCAGGCCGGAACCCGGATCACTGCCCGCAGACCGCCAAGCGGACTGTCATCCAGCGACACGTCGCCGCCATGGCTGCGCGCAATGTCGCGCGCGATGGACAGGCCAAGCCCGGTGCCGCTCTCATCCTGATTGCGCGCCTCGTCCAGCCGCACGAATGGCTTGAACACGCTTTCACGCATGTCCTGCGGAATGCCCGGCCCGTCATCGTCCACAGTGATGGTCAGAATGCCGTTTGCATTGCGCGCCGTGATCTCCACCTTGTCGGCATAGCGGAACGCATTGCCGATCACATTGTTGAGCAGGCGGCTGAAGGCATTGGGCCGCACATGCAGAAGCGTGTCGCCCGTTGTCACGATCTTCAGCTCGCAGTCGCGCAGGCCTGCTTCTTCCTGCGCGCGCTCGAAGAAGGCGGCGAGATTGAATTCGCCCGGATCTTCCGCCGCCTCGCCACGGGCGAAGGCAAGATAGCCCTCCAGCATTGAGCGCATGTCCTCGATGTCCTGATTCATCGCCTCAATGTCTTCCTTGCTGCTGGCCACGGCCAGTTGCAGCTTGAAGCGGGTCAGGATGGTGCGCAGATCGTGGCTCACGCCGGTCAGCATGGCCGTGCGCTGTTCGATCTGTCTTTCAATGCGCTCGCGCATCAGCAGGAAGGCGCTGCCGGCGCGGCGCACTTCCTCCGCGCCGCGCGGGTGGAAGCCGCTTGGCGTCGGCCTTCCCTTGCCGAAACTGTCGGCAGCCTCTGCCAGTTGCAGGATCGGACGGATCTGGTTGCGCAGAAAGGCGACGGCGATGGCGATCAGGACAAGCGATGTGCCCACCATCCACAACAGGAAGATGTGCGTGTTCGAGGCATAGGCCTGGCTGCGCCGCGCAAAGACGCGCAGAACCCTGTTGTCGAGCTGGATGCGGATCTCGACAATGTTCGAATTGCCCACCGTGTCCAACCAGAAGGGGCGGTTGATCTGCCGTGTGATCTCTTCGCCCAGCGTCTGATCCAGGATGGAGAAAAAGGGCTTGGGCCCGGGGGCGGGCAGGGGGTCGGGCGGCAGGAGGTCGATCTTCAGCGCCAGCCGCTCCTGCGCAATGCGGATCACCTGGGCATAGCCGTCATCGTCGGGATAGGTCTCGATCATGTCGATGATCGCGGAAATGTCGCGCGTCACAGCCTGGCTGAGGCGCTGCGTGACGGTCTGCCAGTGACGTTCCATGAACACGAAGGCGATGACCGACTGCAAAAGCAGCATCGGCGCAATCACGATGATCAGCGAGCGCGCATAAAGCTGTTTTGGCATATAGCGCGAGATGACGCGCCAGAATCGCCGCCATGGTCTGCGCATCGCCCCCAGTGCCTGCTTCAGGCGCGCCAGCGGCGTGATCTTTTCGTTCGAGTTAACCTGCAAGTTCGCCTTCCGCCCTGTGGGCGCCCATTCCCGAGATGCGATTTCGGTTTGATCGTAGAGCATCAGACCGAAAAGTGGAATCCGGTCTTGCCACATCAGGTACCCGAAACACTGTCTCTCTGGCAGAGGGTAATTTCTGCGCTTGACTTCAAGTCGACTTGAACTTCGACACTCTGCCTGTCGGTGGATGGGCCGCCGGCATTTCAGAAGGAAAGATGCATGTCGACGATTTCGTCAGATGCCGCGTTCGCACCGGTCTACCGGGTCGACAAGTTCGCCGTGCCGGCGGCCGGACGTCAGGAATTTCTGGAGCGCGTATCAGCGACCCACGACGCCCTGCGCAGGCAGGATGGTTTTGTGCGCGATGTCGTGCTGGAGCAGGCCTCGGGGCCGGGCGGCTTCAACTTTGTCACGCTGGTGGAATGGCGCGATGAAGCAGCCTTTGCCGGAGCCTCACAGGCTGTCGCCAGCATGCACCGGGAAACCGGGTTCGACCGTCATGAAATGATGGAGCGTCTGGGTATCCGGGCGGACATCGCCAATTATCGGGCGTTGCCGGTCTAAGATTATTCCACGCTCAGCCGGTAGCCGATGCCGCGCACGGTCTGGAGATAGACGGGGTTGGACGGGTCGCGCTCGATCTTGCGGCGCAGGCGATTGATCTGCACGTCGATGGTGCGCTCGCCCACTTCCGAATCCTCGCCCACAAGCTCGTGCCGGGGCACGGTCTCCCCGGCGCGTTCGGCAAAAATGACCATGATGTCGCGTTCGCGATCTGTCAGCTTCACGAGCTTGCCCGTGTGCTTCAGTTCGCGCTTGGCAATCTGGAACGAGTAGGGGCCGAAAACGACCTGTTCCACCTTTGGCGTGGTTTGCGGGCTGCTGCGGCGCAGGATGTTGTTGATGCGCAGAACCAGTTCGCGCGGGTCGAAAGGCTTTGGCAGATAGTCGTCCGCGCCGGCTTCCAGCCCCGATACGCGGCTGTCGGTCTCCGAGAGCGCCGTCAGCATCAGGATGGGGGTTTCCTTTTCCTCACGCAGAGATTTGGTCAGCGAGACGCCGTCTTCGCCCGGCATCATCACATCGAGAACCACCAGATCGAAGTCGAGCCCGACGAGCTTGCGTCGCGCTTCGGCGGCATTGCTGGCGATGGTGACGCGGAAACCGTTTTCGCGCAGGAAGCGGTTGAGAAGGCTGCGAATGCGTGTGTCATCGTCCACGACCAGCAAATGCGGCGCATCATCGCTCAGGACCGTCTTGTCCTTTTCGAGATTGCCGGTTTCGCTCATCGTGATGACCTCCTGAACTTGTGGCGCCTGAATCGGTGCCTTACTTAGAACGCCCGTTTGGCAGTTTGTCCATCTGGGGGCGCAGTTCCGGGTTCACCATGGCGCGCAGGAAGCGCTCCACTGCGGCGACGTCGCCCGGCTCCGCCTCTTCAAGTGCCGCACGGATGCGGCGGGACTGTGGCAGGGCGAGTTCCATCGCCAGGTCACGCCCCTTCTGCGTGGGATAGAGCTCGCGCTGGCGGCGGTCGCGCGGGCCGGGAACCTGCACGATGTAGCCATCATCGATCAGCTGTTTCAGAACGCGCGCCAGGCTCTGCTTGGTGATCCTCAGAACATCCAGCAATTCGGCCACGGTCAGGCCGGGCAACCGGTTCACAAAGTGCAGCACCCGGTGGTGCGCCCGCCCGAAACCATACTCGGCAAGGATGGCGTCCGGATCGGCGGTGAAGTCGCGATAGGCGAAGAAGAGATGCTCGATAACGGCAAAATCCACGCCATCGTCCAGCGTCAGCGGGGTTTTGATCGGCTCATCGTCGATTGTGCTCATGGGCTGCTTGCAGTCGATTTCATTTGTTGGCGAAGAAATTATGTCAGCCTTATTGACATAATTTCGGCGCGTTGATAATTTTTGACAACGTTTTAGGTCTGTAGCGCACAAATTGGTATCTGGAAGAAGCTTTTACGGAACTTCCTTCAAATTCCTGTCCGCCACAGGTAGGCTAAGACGATTGAAGGCGCCGCCCGAGGGGCGGCATTTCGGTTTGTCCGGTCGTTGGAATACGGACCGGCAGGAGAGGTTACATGGCAGCGGTTCCTTTTGATCAGCTCGAGGGCTTTATCTGGCTCAATGGTGAATTCGTCAAATGGGCAGACGCCAAGATTCACGTACTGACCCATGGCTTGCATTATGCAAGCGCGGTGTTCGAGGGCGAGCGCGCCTATGATGGCGAGATCTTCAAGCTCACCGAGCACACAGAGCGTCTGCATGAATCGGCGCGGATTCTCGGCTTCACCATTCCCTGGTCGGTGGAAGAAATCGACGATGCGTGCCGCGAGCTTCTGGCGCGTCAGGGCTTCTCCGATGCCTATGTGCGCCCGATTGCCTGGCGCGGCAGTGAGCTGATGGGCGTTTCGGCCCAGCAGAACCGCATCAACCTCGCCATCGCCATCTGGCAGTGGCCGAGCTATTTCGATCCGGAGCAGCGCCTGAAGGGCATCCGTCTCGATATCGCAGAATATTGCCGTCCGGACCCGCGCACTGCGCCGTCCCGGTCCAAGGCTGCCGGTCTCTACATGATCTGCACCCTGTCCAAGCACGCCGCAGAGGCCAAGGGTTATGCCGACGCGATGATGCTTGACTGGCGCGGTCAGGTTGCCGAGGCGACCGGTGCGAACATCTTCTTCGTCAAGGACGGCGTTCTCCACACGCCGACCCCGGACTGTTTCCTGGATGGCATCACCCGGCGCACGGTGATCGAGCTCGCGCGCCGTCGCGGCATCGAGGTTGTCGAGCGTGCGATCATGCCCGAAGAGCTGGAAGGCTTCGAGCAGTGCTTCTTATGTGGCACGGCCGCCGAAGTTACGCCGGTTGCAGAGATCGGGCCGTACCGTTTCGAAGTCGGTGAAATCACGCGTCTTCTGATGAACGACTACGCCAGCGAGGTTCGTCCGAGCCTGCGCGTCGCTGCGGAGTAAAAGGGATGCAATCAGAGGTTTATCCTCTGATTCTATACACCCTTTATTTGACATGGGCCGGATTCGCGTTTTCATGGGCGCGCCGGCCACGAACGGTCGGCTCTACATGAGGGACCGAATATGGAAGCTCTACTTCCGATTATCATTCAGGCGGTAACGGGTGTGCTCGGTGGCGAAGCCATCGGAACAGTTGTGAAGAAAGCCGCGATGGGCCATGGCGCCAAGATTTTGAGCGGCATCATTGGCGGTGTTGGCGGCGGTGCTCTGCTGTCGGGTATGGGCGGTGACGCCGGCGCGCTGAGCGGTCTGCTCGGCGATGCTGTTGGCGGCGCTGTCGGTGGCGGTGTGTTGACGGGCCTTGTCGGTGTCGTTATGGGCGCCATGAACAAGAGCTGAGTTCTGTCGAATTCTCGAAGCGGGCAGCCTTGCGGTTGCCCGTTTTGCATTTTTGCCGCATTGCGGCATCTGTAACCTGGAGGGCTTCATGGGAAATCTTCGCGCCGGTGTCATTCCCGTGACGCCATTTCAGCAAAACTGCACGATCCTCTTCGATGAAGAGACGAAGGTTGGTGTCGTTGTCGATCCCGGTGGCGAGGTGGATCGCATCCGTGCCGCGATTGAGGAAAACGGCATTGCCGTCGAGGCCATCTGGCTTACCCATGGTCATATCGATCATGCGGGCGGCGCGATGGACCTGAAAGAGGCGCTTGGCGTGCCGCTGATCGGGCCGCATGAGGATGACCGCGACCTTCTCTCCAATCTGGAAAATCAGGCGCGCATGTTCGGGCTGGATCAAAGTGTGCGCAACGTCACGCCGGATCGCTACCTGACCGAAGGCGAGACGGTTTCCTTCGGCGATAATGTCTTCGAAGTGTTTCACTGCCCGGGGCATGCGCCGGGCCATGTGGTGTTCTTCAATCGCGATGCGCGTTTTGCCCATGTCGGCGATGTGCTCTTCAATGGCTCCATCGGCCGCACCGACCTTCCGGGCGGCGATCACGACGCTCTGATCCGGTCGATCAAGGACAAGCTCCTGCCGCTGGGCGATGATATCGGCTTTCTGTGCGGGCATGGTCCCGGCGGAAGGTTTGGGGACGAGCGCCGCAGCAATCCCTTCCTCGTCTAGTTCCAGGCAGCGTTTCATGGAAACGCTGCTCATGCCATCTCTCCTTACTGCTCGCGCATTCCCGCGAGGGCTGGTTATCTGGCTGACTTGCGGGTTGCTTCGTACGTCAGGCCCGGTTCGGGTTCAGTCGTGCGAGGCCATATCCCGCCAGGGCGAGGGCGATGCCTGATGCAATCGTTCTCGTCTGGTTCCAGAACTGCCAGCGCGAAGAGTAGTCGGTCCAGGTTTCCTGCGCCGCATCCAGCTCCTTGGGCACGACGACAAGAGCCAGCGCTTCGTTCATCGGCACGTTGATTGCCGCTGTCAGCAACAGCCCCAGTGCGAGATAGACAAGCGCTCCGACGCCGAAAAAGGCTGCGGACGTCTTCTGCCCGCTGCGCAGGATCAGGAACGCGGCAAGCCCCATCACCACCGGCGTCAGAAAGAATGCCGGGAAGAAAACCGCGTTGCGCACGGAAGCGTTCATCGCCTGCATGGCCTGGATTGCCACGCGGGGATCTGCCTGATCGAGCCCCCACATGGTCGAGCAGACCCAGGCATAGAAGAAGCCGAAAATCGCCCCCGCAAACAGGATCGCGGTTACCGAAACGGCAGTGGTCAATGCGCGCATCATCATCTCCTTGATTTTCGTACACATATGTACGGTTTTGTAATTCCGTACATTTATGTACGATTTGAGTCAACGAGACCGGAGATTCGGATGCGGGACGAAACGAGGGCGCAGAGACAGCTCCAGATAGAAGAGGCTGCCTACGCGCTGCTTGGCGAGAAGGGGTATGGCGCAACATCGATGCTCAGTGTCGCCAGAGTGGCGCGGGCCTCGAATGAAACGCTCTATCGCTGGTATGGCGACAAGCGCGGGCTCTTCAAATCGATGGTCGAGACCAATGCGCGTGATATCCGCGCCGCGCTCCGCGATGCAATCGACAGCGGGGCTGATCCTCTGGCCAGTCTTGAGAAAGTCGCGCCGGTTCTCCTCACCATGCTTCTTGGAGAGAAGGCGGTTTTGCTCAACCGCGCGGCCGCTGCCGATGAAACCGGCGAGCTTGGAGCAGCGCTGGCAGAGGGAGGGCGCAATGCGGTTGCGCCGCTGATCGAGGCGCTGCTTCGCCAATCTATGGAAAGCGGTGCGATCCGGGCCCCTTCCGCTGCGACGGCGGCCGAGTGGTTTCTCGGGCTTCTCATCGGTGATCTGCAGATCAGGCGGGTCATCGGGGTGTTGCCAGAACCCGGTGCGGACTTTGTTGCGGACAGGGTGGCTGGCGCTTTGGCTGCTTTCAGGATGCTATGCGCCAATGCGTCTCAGGGTTGAATTTCTTATTAAGAATCATCTATAGGTAAATTCTGCATCCTGAGAATGCAGAATTTGTTCCGAAAATCGCATTTGTCCGTGTTGGCGATTTCCGGAGTGGCGACGCGTAATCTGTCCCGCGTCAGTCTCTCGTGTTCTGATCTCGTTTTACGCATGCGTGTTATCCGGGCTGTGTCTTGACGCCCTGATCAGCTTTTTCATGAAGAAAGGCCGGGCAAAGCCCGGCCTCTTTTTCTGGAGCAGGGAAACTCCGGGTGTCTAGCGCGGCTGGCAGAAATGCCGGTTTCCATCATATCCCATGAAGGTGCCGGTCCGGCCATCGAAGCTGCGGTAGCGGTTTGAGCAATAGCGGAACCATTCACGCGACCAAGGTTCCATGCTCGCACGATACTGAACGGGACGTTCACGATAGGCCGGGCGTTCGCGGTAGGCGGGTGCGCTCGGATAGTAATCACGGTAGACCGGCTGGTAATCCGGGTAGCGCGGACGACGCGGCGGATCGATATAGACGCGCTCATTTCCGCGGCTCGATTCCGAGAGCAGACCGCCGACAATGGCGCCCGCAGCCAGGCCGAGCACGCCAGCAGCGATGGCGTCATTGTTGTTGTTGTGCCGGTGGCGATTGCGGTGGCCGGCGTCGGCCGTCGAGATCGCCCCAAGCGTTGTTGCAGCCACGGCAAGCGAAAGAATGCCCGTCTTCAGGATGCGTTTCATGACCTTACCTCTTCAAGTGTCGCTGCCGTGTTCAGGGGGAGGGGGGGCAGCTGTCACAGAGGGTTTATTCATTGGCACCTGAATGCTGCCTGAATAAGGCTGCCATCTTGTGTTCAACCGTTATGAAGGGGCCACATATTCCGTGTTGCCGCGAGGATGGCTGTACGGGGGCGGTCTGGCTGTCTGCCTTTGCCTGGAGGGCGCGCAAAATTGTACAGGCAGAAGGGAGTGTTCATTGCAGGGATGAGCAATCCGGTTTCGCGCGGGGTCGGTGTTTTGGAGAAGAAGCTTAATTCAGGCCGAATAGACATATCGCGCGACCATCTAGTGGTCGTGCGTCTTCACCCTCTCCGGGTGCAGGTGGGCCTGCCACGGAGGGCAGGCGATACGGCGCCTCAGGCGCCGCAGGCCCTGGTCAGGAGGCAACCATCAGGTTGACGGCCTTGGGACCTTTGCCACGCTTGTCGGGCTCGGTCTCGAACGTGACCTTCTGCCCGTCTTCCAGTCCCGCCAGACCGGAAGCCTGAACTGCTGAAATATGAACGAAAACGTCCTTCTCGCCATCATCCGGGGTAATGAACCCGTATCCCTTGGCTTGGTTGAAGAACTTTACTGTACCACTCTGCGACATAGGAAGGAGTCCTTTCTCCCTTTATGCTGGTTTCGGCGGGCCAACCTCTTGAGGGGTTTTAGGCCCATGGCGTCATC
The DNA here is from genome assembly GCF_058725515.1 of Nitratireductor sp. WH36-1. Lineage (NCBI taxonomy): Bacteria > Pseudomonadati > Pseudomonadota > Alphaproteobacteria > Hyphomicrobiales > Phyllobacteriaceae > Nitratireductor > Nitratireductor sp. WH36-1. Next base: position 1,438,806 of record NZ_CM178970.1, read on the forward strand.
GGTCGTTTACTGGGGGAGAAGAAACAGTCAGCTTCGCGCCTCGCAGTGGGGACCCGTGATTGTGGGCTCTTCGCCCGCACAAGCATATTGTCCTCTTACTATCGGTGCGACTTCCCAGACGGGCCTAAATGGACCCGCTATTGGGGCATGCCATTCCAGTCTCCGGGCCCGCAAATGCCCGAATGGCAGGGAGCTTCCCCGATTTTTTCAAGGGTATCAAGAGAAAGTTTTATGAATAATACGAATTGCGAAGGTGTCTGCGTCTGCAATTCCAGCGAGCAAAGAAAAAGCGCGGCGTTTGCACGCCGCGCTCAAACTCTACAACCGAGATAACCCGGTATTAGGCAGCCGAAAGGTTGACTGCCTTCGGGCCTTTGCCCATGCGATCGGGCTCGACCTCGAAGGAAACCTTCTGGCCGTCGGTGAGCGTGGTCATGCCGGAGCGCTCAACTGCGGAGATGTGTACGAAAACGTCTTTCGCGCCATCGTCCGGGGTGATGAAGCCGAAGCCTTTGCTCGCATTGAAGAATTTAACGGTGCCTGTCTGGGCCATTGGGAAACTCCTTTTCCCTTTGAGAGTTCGCGCCTGCGCAACGTGCACAGATTAGCGGTGGTTCGAGAGTTTGAAGAAAATCGGGGAAAGGGGCCGTCCAAATCATAAAGCTTCCAGTCTCCGGGTCTGCAATCACCCGAGCGCGGGGAATCTATGACACGAAAGGGAAATGGCTACAAGACTGCGTGTACTAGCTAATTGTCTATGATTTACGCATGCTGAGCCGGCTTCAATCGCGGGCTGCGGCCTCCAGTAGCGCGATGTCGAGCTTCACCATTTCCAGCATTGCCTCCGTCACCCGTCTCGCTTTGGGGCGGTCGGGATCGCTGATGAGGGCGTTGAGCATTGCGGGAACGATCTGCCAGCTCAGTCCCCAGCGATCCCTCAGCCAGCCGCATTGCTCTGTCGCGCCGCCTTCGCTCAGCGCCTCCCAGAGCCTGTCGATCTCGGCTTGCGTTTCGCACTCGGCGACGATGGAGAAACTGTGGTTAAAACTGTCGAGCGGCCCGGCTTCCAGCGCCCGATAGCGCTGGCCTGCAAGTGTGAGTTCTGCGATTTTCACGCTGCCTGGAGGTCCGGCCGGCGTCTCTGCCGGCAGTGTGGTGACGCTGTCGATCCGGGAATTGGGTATCAGTGACGTGTAGAGGCCGATTGCGGCCTCCATGTCCTTCTCGAACCAGAGATGTTGTGTGATGTTCATGGTCGCGTCCTTTCCTTCTGGTTTGCCTTGGGGGTGTGAGCCCCAAGGACGAAGGAGAGGGCGGTTTTCCGACAGAAGGATGCGCTGCCGGTCGTGGCTGATGTTGTTTCAGTCGCTGGCAGGGAGTGTCAGCAGGCTTTCGGCATAACTGTTGCCGGCAACCGATGAGCAGAGCGAAGTCCATTCGCAGCCAAGGCATGCCTGGCGTGTCGCGCCTCTGGCGAAGCTGGTCCGCATCCGGTCGAGGAGCTTTCGGTCGGGCGTCAGCAAATGGCCGATTTCGACTGGTTGTCCCAGCCAGCGTGTCAGCGCCCCTGCGGCGCGCCGGTCGCGTTCGCGGACGCTGCCATTCAGGCAATGCGGCGTTGCCTCTTCCGCGATGAGGGGCTGGCAGATGTCGTCCGGACCGTCGACGATCAGAATCTGCTCACCTGCGTTGAGGCGTTCGATGATCCGGTCGTAATTGGCGGTGAAGGCGGGGCTGTAGCCCCGCCCGACATAGGTCAGCATGCACAGGAGATGGTGTGCACGCAGCCGCATCGTCATTACGCATCGCCCCGTTTTGCGGTGCGCGAGAGCGCCACCAGCGACGCAGCGCCCAGTGCCGATTTCAGGATTGCGCCGACAATAAAGGGGGTGACGCCAAGCATGATTGCCTTTTCGAGGCCGATCATGCCGGCAAGCCACAGACCGCCCATGGCGAGGCAGAGGGCGTTCGCGGCCAGCATGGAGGTGAAGGCAAGGAGCGCGCGCTGCGCATTCCAGCCGCGTTCCGTGAGTGCGCCGACAAGCAGCGCCATGAGCGGGAATGAGGCGAGATAGCCGCCCGTCGGGCCTGCGAAATGCGCAAGGCCGCCTGCGCCGCCGGCCAGAACCGGCATGCCGATCATGGCTTCGCCGAGCCATGCGAGCGCCGTCAGGGTGCCGAGCCTTGCGCCGTAAAGTGCGCCGATCATGGCGACGGCGAATGTCTGCATGGTCACGGGGACGGGCACCATTGGAACTTCGATGCGTGACGCCACTGCCAGGAAGAGCGTGCCAAGCACGACTGCCCCGGCCTTGAAGGCGAGCGACTTCTCGTTGAGCCGGAGTGCGCCGGCATGCCCGATGAGGCCGGTGGTCTGCTGTGAAGTTAAGCTGTGAGGCATGGTCTCTCTCAAATTATAGATAATTATGAATCTTCATCTATTATTGAGTCCATATTCGCGCCGGCTTGGCAAGGGGGGGGTGTAAAATCTCACGCATTGCGTCTTCTGCGCTGCGCCCAGACGCAATTGCGCCGCGGCAGGGCAGTGTGACGCTCGGGGAGCAGGTTGGACGCGATTTGGTGTGGCCGTCGGGCCGGAATGAGCCTTAATTAGCCTTCGATCACGAAGGCTTCGCGTCGCTTGCCGGATGCGGTTTCAACTGGCCTGCGTCCGATCCATTGCACATGCCGCGCGAGCACGGCCGAGGCCGCATCCACTTCGCCGCGCCGCAGGTGCTCAAGGATCGCGCGATGGTCGCGGTCCGTGCGGGTTTCCCAGTTCGAGCGCCAGGCCGAAAAAAGAAAGCGCGCGCTTGCCGCATGCAGATCGTCGATCGCCGCCAGCAGGCGGGGCATGCTGCACGGCGTGAGCAGAAGCCTGTGAAACCGCCGGTTTGCGGTCTCCCACGCGATCACGTCGCGCGCCTGATCGCCTTCAAGGATTGCCTCTTCTGCAGCCTTGAGGATCGCCGGTGTCAGGTGCTGCGCTGCGTTGCGCAGGGCGAGAACTTCGAGCGCGGCGCGCATCTCGGCCACTTCGCGCACCTGGTTCAGATCGAACGCCGCCACCCTCACGCCGCGGCGCGGTTCGCTCTTGGCGAGCCCCTGCGCTTCGAGCAGCCGAAAGGCCTCGCGCACGGGCACATGGCTTGCGCCAAATTCTTCGGCGATGTGGTCCTGCCGCAGGCGTGCACCCGGCTCCAGCGCGCCGGAGACGATGCGGTCGGCAAGCGTGCGCGCGATCTGTGCGGCTTTGGTCTCTTTGCGATCACTCATGATTATAGATAATTTGCTTCGCGCTGATTTGTCGAGCCATCTTTCTCGCTTCCCCGTTCGGCTTCGGATGGATAGGCAGCTCGCCCGACGCTTGACGGATTTCATATCCGGGATAATTTCTCAAATATGGATTCTATCTCGATACCCGACCCCACGATTGATCAGCGCATTGCAGAGCGCCTGCGGGCGCTGCGTCAGGAGCGTGGCTGGTCGCTTGACGATCTTGCCGGTCGCAGTGGCGTCAGTCGCGCCACGCTTTCGCGGCTTGAGAATGCGGAGGTGAGCGCCACGGCCAATGTGCTGGGCAGGCTCTGCGCCGCCTATGGCATGACGCTCTCGCGGCTGATGCATCTCGTGGAAGATGATTTCCAACCACTGGCGCCACGCGCGGCGCAGGCGCTCTGGGAGGATGCGCAGTCCGGGTTCGTTCGCCGCGTCGTCTCGCCACCGGCCCGTGCGCTTGCCGGAGAGGTGATGGAGGGGTGCCTGCGTCCGGGCGCTTCCGTCTCATATGATGGTCCGCCGCGCCCGGGCCTGGAGCATCATCTCGTCATGCTTGAAGGTGCGCTCCGCATCACGGTCGATGGTGCTGTTCATATGGTTCATCCGGGCGATTGCCTTCGCTATCAGCTGCGCGGTCCCAGCCGTTTCGAGGCCGGGAAAGAGGGCGGCGCGCGCTATCTTCTCTTTACGGTGTGACCATGCAGGAGGCCGCCGCCTTTTCGATAGACCGTCTCGACGCTCCACAGGCTGAAGGAATGCTGCCTGAGCTGGCGTCCCTTCTTCATGCATGTGTGCATGACGGGGCGAGCGTTGGATTTGTCCTGCCCTTTGCTGTGCACGAGGCGGAGGGCTTCTGGCGTGAAAAGACCCTGCCTGCGGTCAGATCCGGTGATCGCGTGCTGTTCGTGGCGCGACAGGGGGCGGTGCTCGCGGGAACGGTTCAGCTTGTGGTGGACATGCCGCCCAATCAGCCGCACCGGGCAGAAGTCTCCAAGCTTCTGGTCAGTCCGGCGTTTCGTCGTCGCGGGCTCGCCCGGTCTTTGATGCTCGCGCTCGAGGCCGAAGCCCGCATGCGTGGCCGCAGCCTCATCACGCTCGACACCCGCACGGGCGACAGCGCCGAGCCGCTTTACGCAGCACTTGGTTACGCGGTTTCGGGCGTCATTCCCGATTTTTGTCGCGATCCCTTTGATGATCGTCTCGACCCAACGACGGTGATGTACAAGCGGTTGGAGGTCTAGGGTCAGGGCCCTGTTTTCGGTAGGCGGACGGTGCTCCACCTCACGCGCCTGACACCGTTGCGAACAGATCGTGATGGCGTTGATGGAACCCGCACATGGTACCCGCGCTTGTCCACGGGGGTGGTTCCAAGTCTGCGGAAGAGAATATGCGACGCCTGGAAATACTGGACGGCATGCGAGGATATTTCCTCGTCTTCATGGTGTTGAACCACCTGACCTTTGCCGGCGGATATCTGCTGGTCAAATTCAATCACGGCGAACTGGGATATGTGCAGGATGCGCAGGGCTTCGTGTTCCTGTCCGGCGTGCTTGTCGGCATGGTCTATGCGCGCCGCATGCTCCGCGATGGTTATGCTGCGGGTGCGGCGAAGGTAAGAAAGCGCGCTTTCGAAATCTATCGCTATGCGGTGGCCTGCCTCGTGATCGTCTTTCTGCTCGGCTTGGTGCTCAGCGCCTCTTCCACCTATTGGGAGCCGTGGCTCTGGGATCTCGCCGACCACAATCCGTTCTATGCGCTGGCCTCGCTGCTTCTGCTCTACCAGCCCACCTATATGGATATCCTGCCGCAATACATCGTCTACATGCTGGTGTCGCCGCCGCTGATCTGGCTTTGCGTCACAGGGCGCTGGATGTGGGTTGCGGCACTGTCCGCGTTTCTCTGGGCGGCCGTTCAGCTGGGCCTTCATTTCCTGGTTGCCGGCGGCATTCGCGCGCTGCTTGATGAGGTGCATGAGGGCGAGATGTTTCGCACGGCCTTTAATGTGCTTGCCTGGCAGGCGGTCTTCATGTCCGGCCTCGTTCTCGGTGCGCTCACCGCCACTGGCAGGGTCGACTGGGAAAAGGTGATGAACCCGAAACGCACGGCGCTCGTCTGGCTGGCCTTCGCTCTGGTGCTGGTCTTCATGGGTTTCCGCTTCGGTTTCACCTTCAAGCTTCTGCCCGAGCCGATGATGGAGCGCTTCAGGAGCCTCGACAATCGAACCGAGTTCAGCTTCGTCTATCTGGTGAACTTCATGGCCACCGGTTACCTCGTGGCCTGGATGGTCATGGCGGGGTCACTCGCCGACAACCGGATCGTGCGGGCGCTCGGCAATGGCCTGCGCTGGATATTCAGCCTTTCCTTCCTGCGGCTGATCGGTCGCCATTCACTGCAGGTCTATGCCTGGCACGTGATCGTGATCTACCTCCTGAAAGGGTTCGAGCATCACTATGGTCCGTTCTCGGAGTGGACCAAGACGGCGATTGCGCTCTCGGCCATTACCTCGCTTGCCGTGCCGGCGCTTTATCGCGAGCGCGCAACCTATTTCAGCAGGGTTCCTTTTCTGCGTGACCGGGCCTCGTCTGATGACATGAAAGCCCGGGCCGCACCCGCCAAGTGATCCGCCGTCCGGCGGTTCGCGCAATTTCACTCCAGCATTTCATGAATGAGCAAGGGACTGTACATCCATGACCGATCTTAACCGACGGGATTTTCTTTCGTTCGCGCTGTCGTCTTCTGTGGTCGCAGGACTGTCGGGCAGCGCGTTTGCCGCAGCCGAAGCGCCGGGGCTGACCTTCGGTCCCGCAAAGGCCTTCAGCTTCGATGCACTGAAAGAAGAGGCCGGGGCGCTGGCCGCGGCCCCGTGGCAGGATGGCCGCTCGCCCCATGGCGAGATCCTTGAGCAGATCGATTACGACGCCTTTCAGAAGATTCGTTTTCGCAAGGATCATGCGCTCTGGGCGGATGGGAAAGGCGGCGCGCCGGTGCAGTTCTTCCATCTCGGGCGCTACTTTCAGGAACCGGTTCTCATGCATGTCGTGGAGAATGGCGAGGCGCGGGAAGTGCTTTACCGGCCGGATTATTTCGATCTGCCCGAAGATCATCCCGCCCGCGGACTGCCCGACAATATCGGTTTCTCCGGCTTCCGCCTGCATGAGCCGTCGCAGAAGACCGACTGGCTGGCATTCCTCGGCGCATCCTATTTCCGGTCTTCCGGCGAACTGAACCAGTATGGTCTCTCCGCGCGTGGTCTTGCCATCGACACGGCCCTGCCGAAGCCGGAGGAATTTCCCCGGTTCAGCCGCATCTGGCTTGAGCGCGTGGAGGGAGAGCCGGACCGTGTTCTGGTCTATGCGCTGCTCGACAGTCCGGGCATCACCGGCGCATATCGTTTTGACTGTGCGCGGGGCGACGGCCCGGTGATGGATGTCTCGTCCTGGCTCTATCCGCGCAAAACCATCGAACGGCTGGGCGTTGCGCCGCTCACCTCCATGTACTGGTATTCCGAAACGAACCGAAAACAGGCTGTCGACTGGCGGCCGGAAATTCACGATTCCGACGGGCTTGCCATCTGGATGGGCAATGGCGAGCGCCTTTGGCGGCCGCTCAACAATCCGCCCGAAACCGTCACCAATGCCTTCATGGATGAGCGCCCGCGCGGTTTCGGCCTGCTGCAGCGCGACCGTGATTTCGACCACTATCAGGATGACGGCGTCTTCTACGAGCGACGTCCCTCCGCCTGGATCGAGCCGGTCAATGAGTGGGCTTCCGGTCAGGTTCAGCTTGTCGAAATTCCCACCGATGACGAGATCCACGACAACATTGTCATGTATTGGGTGCCGGATGCCCCGGTCGAGCCGGGCAAGCCGCTCCAGTTCGATTATCGTCTTTACTGGACGGCCGACGAGCCTTTCCCGGCAGAGCTCGGGCGCGTCATGGCGACCTATACCGGCACTGGCGGCATTCCCGGCCAGCCGCGTCCGGAAAACACGACCCGCTTCGTGGTTGACTATCGCGGTGGAGAGGTGGGCGCGCTGGAGCGCGGCGATGCCGGGCCGGTGGTCGATCTCTCACGCGGCGAGGTGACGCTGGCGGACGCCCATCCCGTTGTCGGTCAGCCGGGCCTCTACCGCGCTTTCTTCGATGCGCGGATTGAGGGTACGGACCCCGTCGATATGCGCATGTATATGAAGGGCGGGGATGACCGCGCGCTGACCGAGACATGGCTCTATCAGTATTTCCCGAACCGGGATGATGTCAGAAGCGGGGCCTGATCCGGCTCATCCTCCGGTGAGCCAGTTGGCGCCAAGTGCGGCCAGATAAAGCCCGACGCCGAAGGAGGTGTGGGCGATGAGGCTGCGCAGTCTTGCCGTGTTGGGCGCTGGTGTCTTCGCTGCGGCGATGCCCGCGCCCATGCCGGGCTGCAGGATGAGAAAGGGCGCAAGCACGGTTATGATGCCCATGGCGAGTGCGGGCAGAAAGCTCGGCTGGCGCGCCCAGCCCAACCCTGCCATTGCGATCAGAATACCGGCGAAGAGCACGCCGATGGCATAGTGTGCGGCCCAGCCGATGGCGCGCTCGCCGGGGATGGGCCGGGCAGCGCCGATAGCCTGATGGCAAAAGGTTCCTGAGCCGAGATGTCCGATCCAGCGTCCCACCATTGCGTAGTTGAGGGCGGGAATGCCGAAGGCCCGTTTCTGAAACAGCGCCCATAGATCCATGAAGGCGGTAGCGCCCACGCCGATCAGAAATGCGCGTATGCTGAACTCGATTGCTTCGGCCGTCATGCTTGTTCCGTTTTCTCGTTGCCCTGACCGGGCGTTGCTTTTTTTGCCGCACATGGCCGTGTCCCGCGTTTGGGAGGGCGCGCGCAGCGGCGCATTTCACTTGGTGAAAGCACTTCACATAAACATTCAATTGTTTTATTGATTGATTGCGTAATGAAGGAGGACTTGTCAATGGCGGATCGAACCGGGCAGCAGCTTTATGCCCAGGCGGCGGAGCTTGCCCGCGCGCTCGCAAGCCCGCACCGCATTGCGCTCTTGGAGCATGTTGCTCAGGGTGAGCGCCCGGTGGAGCGGCTTGCCGCGCTGACAGGGCTTTCCATGGCCAATGCCTCGCAGCATTTGCAGCATCTTCGGCGTGCGGGCCTCGTTCTGGCCCGGCGCGAGGGCAAGAATGTGCTTTATCGTCTGGGGGAGGGGCCGGTGGTGCCGCTTCTGGCAGCCCTGCGTGCGCAGGTGGCGCATACTCATGCCGAGGTTATGGCGCTGGTCGCCGGGGGCGAAAACGGTAAGGGGGCAGTGGAAACCGTCTCGCGTGACGAGCTTCTTTCGCGCCTGCGCGACGAGACGGTTCTTTTGCTCGACGTCCGCCCGGAGGAGGAGTTTGCGCAGGGGCATCTGCCCGGTGCGGTGAATGTGCCGCTCGATGCGCTGGAGAAGCGCCTTGCCGAATTGCCGCGAGACCGCGAGGTCATCGCCTATTGTCGCGGCCCCTATTGCATGCTGTCGCTGGACGCCGCCCTTCTGCTCCAGCGTGAAGGTCTGGCGGCCAGCCGTCTTTCCGATGGTTTCCCGGACTGGAAAGCGGCTGGCCTGCCTGTTGAACGACTGAACTGAGTTTCAGTTCGTGTCAAAGGCTGGCGCCGCCAGGCGCTCCAGATGTGTTCTGAGATCTTTCGGCCAGTTGCTGATCCGGCTCTTGAAGGTTTTTGCATCGCCTGCATAGAGCGCGCGCGCCGCTTCCTCGTAGCCGGGTTTGTCGCCGAGCATCGCCATCATGAACCTGTCGGCCGCGGTCTTCGCTCTGCGGATCTGCTCGCGCGGCATATCGGCCGTGCGGGCCGCGTCCACCAGTTTGCGCAGGGTTGCCGACGCGCCGCCGGACTGTTCACTGAGCCATTCCCACTGGCGCGGCAGCAAGGTGATCTCACGGGCCACCACGCCGAGCCTCGGGCGCCCCGGCGCGCGCTTCTCGGGCGCTGCCTCCTGCGGTTTCGGGGCCAGCCGCTCCAGAACCTCGGCCTCGCTGCCGGTCAGGTTGAAGTCGGTCTGCCGGCCAGTCGCATCATTGAAGATAAGCACATCCGCGCCGGGATAGTCGCTGAGCAATGCTTTGGCTGCCAGGGCAACCTCGGTTGCGGTGCCGCTGGCGAGAAACTTCTCGCCATGAAAACCTGTGAAACTGGACATCGGGGTGGGGCTCCGTTGAATGTCGAATGGCTTTTACCCGGGTATAATATTTCTGTCAATATACCCGGATAAAATGCAGCCTTGACGCTGGCTGAGCCTCTGTGCCTAGCGTTCTGGCGCGCTTGAAGGCTGATTCAACGCGTTTCTTGGAGGGCGAATGAAAGAGCTTCTGCTTTTACGGCATGCGAAATCGAGCTGGGATGAGCCCGGCCTGAGCGATGCCGAGCGTCCGCTTGCGCCGCGTGGACGACGCGCTGCGCCACGCATGGGGCGAGAACTCGCGCAGCGTGGCTGGTTGCCGGATCTGGTGCTGGTGTCGCCGGCGCGCAGGGCGCAGCAGACATGGCGACTGGTCTCGTCAGCGCTGAAGGGGCCTGCTCCGGCGATTGGCGATGGAAGCAGGCTTTACATGGCAACGCCCGGGCAATTGCTGGCCGCTCTCCACAAAGTGCCGGAAGAGGCGGGGCGCGTGCTCGTTGTCGGGCACAATCCGGGCATGGAGGATTTCGCCAGCCTTTTGGCCGGAAACGGTTCCGGGGAAGACGCGCTGGAGCGCATGCGCGAGAAATTCTCCACCGCTGCGCTTGCCCGGTTCGCCTTTGATGGACGGTGGGACGCTCTGGCCTTTGGCGGTGCGCGACTGCTCCATTTCATGAAGCCGAAAGACTTCGGCGCATCGGCCTGAAAATCGGAACAGGTTTTCGGAAAGCACCATGCGCAGGTTCAACGGTTAGAGCGTCCTTTGTGCGTTCGAATGGACGCACGGCGCTCTAGCTGACAGCCTGCGCAATCGAAAAACGATAGATCGTTTCGTTCGTGTCGCTGCTTTTCTCGATGTTCTCCGCACCCGCGGCAATGATCGCTTTTGGCCAGAAGATCTGTGCTGCCTGATTGCCGGCCATCATGCTGACCTCCCACGCGCCGGGGTGCCGGTGCATGGTGCTCACGGCCATCGACCGGCCAAGTCCTCTGCGGCGTGCGTTCGACAGAACCGCGAACTCCGCCATGGAGAAGGTGACGCCATCTTCCTCCAGCGCCCGCACGAATGCGAAACCGGTAACGGTCTTTCCGTCGCGGAAGAGATAGGGCCAGCGCCTGTCGATCTCCTGCCAGTAGAGGTCCAGATAGGGATAATCGTCATCGACGCCGCCATGGGGCGAGAGTTCTTCAAGGTATTCCCGCAGCATCCGGTCGATCAGCGGCCTGTCGGTCTTTTTCGCGAGGATCAGTTGCATGAGAAGTGGCGCTCGACTGTTCTTGTGGCGCACAGCATATCACCCTCACATGTCCGCGCGTGGCTTTTGCAAGCTTGCCTTTCCTACATGATCGCGCTAGATCGCGCCAAAATGTCTGGAGGTTTTATGTCCCGGTGAAGCGGGGGCGGGTCTCGCCCCGGAAATGGATGATGGATGGCGCAGTTCCGTCCCGCGCATCCGTTTCGCTTTCAAACCAAATTATTCTGCAGTGCGCGTGTCGTTGTCGACACGCTTGATGCTGCATAGCTGGACATAAACGAAAATGATCAAGACCTATCAACCCGGCGTCGATGACGACGCCATTGTCGACATCTGGCTCAAGGCGAGCCGGCTCGCCCACGCGTTTCTGGATGATGATTTCCTGACGCGCGAAGCCGAAAACATCCGCAATGTCTATCTGCCCATGGCTGACACCCGCACCGTTTGGGCGGATGACCGGCTTGTCGGCTTCATCTCGCTTCTGGGCAACCAGGTGGGTGGCCTCTTTCTCGACCCGGATTGTCACGGTCGGGGGCTGGGCCGGGCGATGGTGGACGATGCGGTTGCGCGCATGGGCGCGCTGGAACTCGATGTCTTCGTGAAGAATGACATCGGCAGGCGCTTCTATGAACGCTACGGCTTTGCCGAAGTGGAGCAGCGCATCGACGAACCCACGGGCGAGCCGGTTCTGCATCTGCGCTACCCGGCCTGATATCCGGACAGGCGGGGGCTCCTGACACCCTTGTGTCAGGAGCTGTGCGGGGTGATGCTTTCCCCATGCGTCACCCCTTTCCATTTGGGGGCAGCGATTCCATATTCAGGGCATGGCCAAATCATCCGAGAAGAAGAATGGCGGCTTCGCCGAAGCCCCGCAGCCCGAGCTTTCGGGCACGCCGCTGACCGGTTCCATCGCGGACTGGGCAAGCGAGATTGCGCAGGAAGCAGAGAAGCCCGCGCCAGCGAAGGCCAGGGACAAGGCGAAGAAACCGAAGAAAACGGCTGAGCGTTCCGCCGGCGGCTCGAAGACCGCGCGCGGCACCTCCATGGGCGGCGCGGCCTCTGCGCGAGAGCGCGCGGCTGCCGGCATGATGCCCGTCGCCGGTCTCGACGTCACGCTGGAGGAGGCCGAGGGGCTTTCTTCCTCGGGCGTTACCGCTACGGTCGCCGCTCTTTCGCGGCTGATCGAGGGTGGCGATCCCAACCTTCAGTCCAACTGGACCCCGCACCGCCCCTCCCGGCCCGCAAAGTCGGAAGGCGGCGTGCCGATCAAGATGGTCACGGAGTTTACGCCCTCCGGCGACCAGCCGACGGCCATTGCCGATCTGGTCGCGGGCGCGAACGAGAACGAGCGCACCCAGGTGCTGCTCGGTGTTACCGGCTCGGGCAAGACCTTCACCATGGCCAAGGTGATCGAGGAGACGCAGCGTCCGGCCATCATCCTCGCGCCGAACAAAACGCTGGCCGCCCAGCTCTATGGCGAGTTCAGATCCTTCTTCCCCGACAATGCGGTCGAGTATTTCGTTTCCTACTACGATTACTATCAGCCGGAGGCCTACGTTCCGCGCTCCGACACATTCATTGAGAAGGAATCCTCGATCAACGAGCAGATCGACCGCATGCGCCACTCGGCCACGCGCGCGCTGCTCGAGCGCGATGACGTGATCATCGTCGCTTCCGTGTCCTGTATCTACGGTATCGGCTCTGTCGAAACCTACACGGCCATGACCTTCCAGATGCAGATTGGCGACCGGCTGGACCAGCGCCAGCTTCTGGCCGATCTCGTTGCCCAGCAATACAAGCGTCAGGACATCAACTTCGTGCGCGGCTCCTTCCGGGTGCGCGGCGACACGATTGAAATCTTTCCTGCCCACCTTGAGGATCGCGCCTGGCGCATTTCCCTCTTTGGCGATGAAATCGAGACCATCACCGAGTTCGATCCGCTTACCGGCAAGAAGACCGGCGACCTGGAGTCGGTCAAGATCTACGCCAACTCGCACTATGTCACGCCGCGCCCCACGCTGAATCAGGCGGTGAAGGGCATCAATGCCGAGCTGAAACAGCGTCTGGCGGAGCTTGAGCGCGCCGGCCGTCTGCTGGAGGCGCAGCGCCTCGAACAGCGCACCCGCTTTGATCTGGAAATGCTGGAGGCGACTGGCTCCTGTGCCGGCATCGAGAACTATTCGCGCTATCTGACCGGCCGTGCGCCGGGCGAGCCGCCGCCGACCCTGTTCGAGTACATTCCCGACAATGCGTTGGTCTTCATCGACGAGAGCCACGTTACCATTCCGCAGATCGGTGGCATGTATCGCGGCGACTTCCGCCGCAAGGCGACGCTTGCCGAATACGGTTTTCGTCTGCCCTCCTGCATGGACAACCGTCCGCTGCGCTTCGAGGAATGGGACGCGATGCGCCCCGCCAGCGTCGCCGTTTCGGCCACGCCTGGAAACTGGGAGATGGAGCAGTCTGGCGGCGTGTTCGCCGAGCAGGTCATTCGCCCCACGGGCCTCATCGACCCGCCCGTCGAGGTGCGTCCCGCCAAGACCCAGGTGGACGATGTTCTGGGCGAAATCCGCGAGACCGCAGCCAAGGGCTATCGCACGCTGGTGACCGTGCTGACCAAGCGCATGGCGGAGGATCTCACGGAATATCTTCACGAGCAGGGCGTGCGCGTGCGCTACATGCACTCCGACATCGACACGCTGGAGCGCATCGAGATCATTCGCGATCTGCGTCTTGGCGCGTTCGACGTTCTGGTCGGCATCAACCTTCTGCGCGAGGGCCTCGACATTCCCGAATGCGGACTTGTCGCCATCCTCGATGCCGACAAGGAGGGCTTTCTCCGCTCCGAAACATCGCTCATCCAGACCATCGGCCGCGCGGCGCGTAATGTTGATGGCCGGGTCATGCTCTATGCCGACCGCATCACCGGTTCCATGGAGCGCGCGATGGAGGAGACCAACCGCCGCCGCGACAAGCAGCTCGCCTATAATGAGGAGCACGGCATCACGCCGGCTTCCGTCAAGAAGAACATCGCCGACATTCTCGACTCCGTCTATGAGCGCGACCATGTCCGCGCCGATATCGGCGGTCGCGGCAAGGGCGAGGACCTCAACAACCTCGTGGGCAACAATCTTGCCGCACATCTGGAGCATCTGGAGAAGGCGATGCGCGATGCGGCTGCCGATCTCGACTTCGAGGAGGCCGCGCGCCTTCGCGACGAGATCAAGCGCCTCAAGGAGACTGAGCTCGCCATCATGGACGACCCGCTGGCCCGCGACGCCGGTGTGGAGAACACCCAGAAGTCCCGCCGCGACAAGGCGCGCAGCAGGAAGGCACCGCAGAAGCAGGCGCAGGGTGAGGGGGGAGCGGCCTCCGCTTCCTCTCTCTTCCACAAGCCGGATCTCGATGAAATGGGCACGTCCGGCGCGCATGCCGTGCCGGCTGGCAAGGGGCTCTTCCGCAAGAACGATCTGGATGAAATGACGGTCGGGCGCACGGAAAAGCCGGTCCGCAAGCCGGTTCCGCAGAAGCCGGAGGATGACGCCAAGCCCGTTCGACGCCACAAGATCGGCCTTGGCTCTTATGAAGATCCAGCCGACGACCGCGCCCGCAAGCGCCGGCCAGGCAAGACTGGGCGGCCGGGACGGTAGGGAGCTGGGTTTTCACGGTGGTGCGTCAGGGGACGGACGTTTCATCTGTGGTCGGTGCCAAGCGCCCCCGCCCTTCGACAGGCTCAGGATGAGGGCTGTTGAGATGAGGCTCAGGATGAGGGGTCTTGAGATGTGAAGCGTCCCTCTTCGGGGCCTCCGCCAGCGTAGAAGTAACCCTCATCCTGAGCCTGTCGAAGGGCGAGGGTGCCTGGCTCTATCCAGTACGGACGGGCATCCTAAAGCGGCTGAAATCGAGTGCATCATGAAACGTATTCTTGCCTGCGCCTTCGCGCTTCTTCTGTCGGGCGCGGTGGTGGCGCAGCCGATTGATGATTTTGATTCACTGTCCACGCCGGAGCTGATTGACGTCGCGCCGGAGGCACATCCGGCTGCACTCTACGTTCTTGCTTCGCGCCTCATGGCGCAGGGGCGCGGACTGGAGGCGGCAAAGTGGATGTATGCCGGCCAGTTGCGCTACCGGTTTCTTGTAACGGCGCTCGGCGATGCCGGGCAGGATGAAAACATCCTGCTTTCCGCACTGACGGAATCCGTCGGGCGTCCGGTGAACGAATATATCGCCGCCGATCCTGATGAGTGGATCGAGGCGATGAAGTGGGCGCTGGACTGGGACGCCGCCCATGGCAATGCCCTGACCTCGAAAACGACCCATGCCTCGGATCTCGCCGCGATCCGCTCGGGACTGCGCGACTTGATCGTGCAGGTGGACGGAAACCGCGATCTTATCCGCAAGAGGCGCAGGGAAGCTGGTCTGCCTGTCCGATGACGGACGGGCGCCGGATGCGGGGCCGGTTCAGTGTGGCTGGTCGTCTTCCCGGTTCCGCTCGTATCGTTCTTCAACCGGAAAGGGCGGGAGCCAGGCCTCGCGCCTGCTGCTCCACAACTCATAGGAGGGGCTCAACTGGCTGGGTTCGTCCAGCGTGCCGAGATGCACCTCGGTTTCATCACCGGTCTTGGCGAAAACGGATGAACCGCAGCGCGGGCAAAAATGCCGCCCCTCATAATCGCGTGTCTCGCCGGTGATGGTCACCCTGTCCTGCGGGAAGACCGCTGCAGCATAGAACAGCGCGCCATGGTGCTTGCGGCAGTCAAGGCAGTGGCAGATCCCGACCCTGTCGGGCTGGCCCTTCGCTTCGACGCGCACGGCGCCACACAGGCACCCTCCTGCAAAATGATCCATGCCGCCTTTCCTTCGTTGTCGATACGTTGCGCGAACTCTGACGCCTGATCAGAAAGGCTGCAAGCGTTCACGGGGGCTGTGAGGCAGGGGGGGAGAGGGGCTGGTCTGTCTCAGCGCTTGCCCGCCAGCTTATGTAATCCTGAAGCAGATCGGCTGAACGGCTGAAAAACCGCCCGTCACCGCGCCTTTGCGCGCTGCGTATCGAGATCAGCGGGAAAGGGGCATTTGGCATTACCTGCCGGTGTTTTGGGGAATGACTGTCTTCGCCGGGCCAGAACTTGCCGAACATGAGGCCGGCTTTCGTGTAGTCCCGCTTCAATGGCCAGTGCAGCGCGCCGAGAAAGGATGCGTGATCGGTGTTTTCCGGCAGGCCGGCAAGCAGAACATTGTAGCAGAGCAGGCGTCCCGGAACGCGGTCAAGCCTTCTGCGCTCGGCAAGGAAAGCGTGGGTCAGACCGTGGAGAGCATCACGAAAGAGCTCCACATGCGCCGTGCCGGCGGCGCATGTGGGGTCGTATGTGGGGGCGCATGCGGCGTCGCGCTGCGCCAGCTTGAACGTTCTGATCGTGCCCGCAGCCCGTGCCTGCTGGATGAAGGGGCAATAGCGGGCGGAGGCGGTGAGAAAGCCGTCAATCTCGGCTTCTCCCGTCTCCGCAAGTCGCATCCGTGCCCGGACTTTGCGCATTGCCGGGCCTACCCGCCGCGCGAGGAGGTTTTCTTGTCCTTGTCGCTGTCGCGTATCGGCTTGGGAGGTGCTGTCTTCCCGCTGTCCTTGCCGTCATCCTTTGGCCTGCGTTCCATCGGATCGGGCTGAAGCGGGCTGCAATCCCACGAGGCGATGACCATGCCGGTTTGCAGATAGTGGTCGCGGGCAGGGCGATCCACCACACCGCCCTCGTTCATGAACCAGATCTCGGGCAGTTTCCCAAACCGCTCTTCATATTCAGCAGTCCATGAAATCAGCCCGTGGCCCTTGCCTTCGGCGTGGATGATGCGCCGGCCGCATGCCTCGATGCAGAACCGGTCATAGGCTTCATGGGCTTTCGAAGAGGATGTGCCCGGCTCGGCGGTCTCGCTGCCGGGCAACATGTCGTGCCAGTGCCTGTCGATGCGCTCCGACCACATTTCGATCGGGCGGTCGAGCGCGACATGGAGTTGGAAGAAGCGCGCCAGTTCTTCGGCAGCTGCTGCGTGATGTGTGTCTTGTCCGGGCATTTTCATACTCCCTCAGCAGCCATTTCTTCCGGATCCACGCTGTAGAAGCGGGGCGCCACCAGTGTGAGGTGCAGGATGTGGGGATGGCTCACCGAGAGTGCGCCCAGATGCCAGTAATTGTGCGCGGCGAGGTGTTCCCACAGGGCTCCATAGGCCGGAAAGCGGCAACCGGATGGGGTTGGCTGGTCCCACTTGGCCACATCGAAGGCGTTCAGTGCAGCAATCGTTCGGTACTGCTCATTGGCGAAGGCGTTCTCGATCTCTCGCCTTGTGCCGAAGCGGTCGCGGTCTTCATCGTAAACGGCGCGCCCACCCTTGAAGGCTTCGCGGGACGCGCGGTCGACCCTTGGTTCAACACCGCCAAAGACGCGGTTCCGCGCCCAGTCCTGCAGCGTAAAGAGATGTGTCAATGTCCAGGCCATGGAGCCGCCATTGGCGGGCTCATCGAAAAAGCCGTCGTCCGAAAGTGTCTTGGATACACGTAATAGCAGTGTTCCACTCGTGTCGATCTGACGCCTGATGGCATCCTTGATTCCGCTCAAATTCCCCTCCCATTGGATGTTCGCCCGGTTTTCCGTTTCCGGGTAAGCGTGAGGTTGCACCCCATGATTGAGGTGCCGCCCGGTAGAGGAAGTACTCTGGAGGCAATTTTACGGGTGCGTTACGCGCTCTGAATGGAGGAGGCAGGGCCGGAAAGCGTCGGCAGGGCTGTGACAAAAATGCGCTGGAGCGGCGTCAGAAGCGGAGAGTGAAGCGGGTTTTCAGCGTCTGCTTTCTGCCGCTGCCGCGCGTGTCGGCACTCAGGCCGTAATCCGTGGTCAGTGTCGCGCGCGGATTGAGCGCCCAGTCGAAGCCCGCCCGGGCCGTGATCTTTGCGCTGTCTTCCAGGCGGCGCACCTTCTGCGTTGCGACGGGCGCGGTGCGTTCGCTGCGGGCGGCGCTCCATTCCAGACCTGCGCGCGGCGTGACCCGTCCGCGCCGGGTTTCAATCCGGGTTTCGCCGGTCAGGCCGAGTTTCATCTTCGCCGCTTCATTGCGGTGGCCGCTGGCCGCGCCGCTGAAGCGCATGTGCGAAAACGTGGCTTCACCATAGCTGCGCAGCTTTAGCCGATCCAATGTGAAGGCGCGGCTGGCGCGCAGCATGGCGAACAGACGGTCGCCATCGCCGCCCGGAGCCCGGACGCCAAGCGAAGACCATCCAGAAAAGCTGCTGCGCGATGCGCCCAGCGCCACATCCAGATAGGTCCGGTCGCCGGTAAACAGCGTGCCATAGAGGGTCTGGCTCAGGATGCGTGTTGAATAGGTCATGTCGGTGGCAAGTGGCGAGCGGTCATAGGCAAGGCCCGTTGCATGCCCGATCAGGAGCCGAGGGCTCACCCGGTAATCTGCGCCAAACGCCAGCCCCTTGGTGGAAAACGCCGAAGCGCGGCGGTTATTGGCGCGCGCCTCGCTCAGCACGGCCTTGCCGCCCATCCAGCGGGCGAGCCTTGGTGTGCGTCGCAGCTTCTCCGCCGCGACGATCCGGCGTGTGTCGAGCAGCCGGCTTTCAGCATCATGACCGTGCCTGCGCTTCACATGCAGCCGCACGAGGCTTGCCTCGGCATTGCCGCCACGCGCCCTGAGCTGGCGCGTATTGGCCATCCGCTCACGAACGATGGAGAGCTGCCGCGCTTCGCTGTCGGCTGCGCGCGCCCGCTGCCGCGCATGGATCGCCGTCATGTCGAACGACAGTTCCGCCGCACGTGCTCCTTCCGGAGGCGCGGATGATAATGCGACAATCATGGCGAGCGCCGCCACCACGGGGGTGGAGCGTTTGCGGGCGAAGAACATTCCTGAAAGGCCCCGGTCATTGTTTGGGACGAACACACCCACGAAGATAGAATGATCGGAGCGCGAGCGGAATGATCACGGTGTGTTTCTGTGTGAAATACTCCGTTTTCGCCCGACCCTGTTGTCGATATGCCATAGGAGGCAATGCAGGGGCTCCTCAGCCGGCCCGGGGTCCCGGGGGGAAGAGGCGGGAGTTCTCTTGTTCCGGGCAGGCGATGATCGCCTTCTTCGCATAGGTTGCCTGTTGGCGCATGGCGAAGAGCCTGATGTGCGGTCGCAATGGCTGGCGGCCGGACTGCGCCGTTACGCCATCGGAGTTTCTGAATCTGGAGTGCGTTTCGATTGCAGCGCTGCCATGGTTGCTGGCCGCACTGCTTGTGATTCTGGCCTGAAGGCGGGCAAAGCGAGATACGCAGTCATGGACAGCGTCCGCTGGTTCTCCGAGAGTTTTCGGGGGAGGAGCTGGGCGCAGCAAAACCCCTTCGCGCCACGGCGCGTCGGGCAGTCTCTGTTCGGCTGATGCTCTAAGCTTCCAGCCGCGTTCCGCCGTCCAGTCCGGCCTGAACCAGGTTGAGCGGTGTGCGGCGTCCATCGGCCCATGATCGCATGACATGTCCTGCCACACGTTCGCGGGTCTTGTTGTCGCTACGCTTTATGCCAAGTTCGCTGCAGACAGCTTCGATGGCGCTTTCCATTTCAGCCATCTCTGCTTCGTCATAGATGCCGGCGCTGATATGCGGTACTCCAGACTTGGCCATCGTCCGGCCCTCCTCTGTCGTTGAGCTGCGGTCGGCGTGCGTTACCTCCTCTGCCGCCGTCCACCTTCGCCCCACGCTATACGGTAACACGTTTATTTCCTCTTTCCATTATGGCGAATCTATGTTGCGCCCATGCGACAGCTCCGAAGGCAAAAAAATGCCCGGGCGCGTGAACCTTTTCGCTTACCTCCGCGACAGACGCATATCGGACGGCCGGGATGGCCGGCCCTTCATTGCAAAAGGAGGATGATGAAATGACCCTGACCCTGAAACGCATTTTCGCCCGTGGCCTGCTGGCTCTCGCGCTCACCGCTTCCGCGCTTTCGTTTGCGCCGTCTGAGAGTCGCGCTGGCAGCCTGTCTCCGGGTGAGGCGGCTGCGATTGCCGGGCTTGGCGGCTTCATCGCCGGTGGTCTGATCGCGGACTCCCGCGCCCGGTATTACGGCCCCGCGCCTGTTTACGGCGTTCCTTCCGCCTGGGATCGCCATGTGGCGCGCTGTCATGCGCGGTACCGCTCTTATGACGCCTACAGTGATACGTTCCTTGGTTACGACGGCTACCGTCATCGCTGTCGCCTGTAACCCTCATTTCTGAAGTGCAACAAAGGAAAGGAGGTGCGAGCGGACGCCGGATGACCGTTTTATCCCTCTCTCCCATTCATCGCGGTCATTCGCGGGCCGGCGCTTCCCTCAGGCGCCGGCCCGATTCACGTGTCGGGTGCGTTCGGTAACCGTTGTTTATCGGGCTTTGCCCGAACGCGGAAAAACACGCGCGGATGTGATCGCGCATTTCATGGATTTTGTCCGCTTTGCAGCACGGCATGATTGAACCATTGGCGCTGTTGCGCGTTGTTCGGCGGTGAGTGCCCGCCGCAGGGGCGATTGCGGCAAAGCTTTGGCGCAGGCCGTGTTTTGGATGGTCACTCTGATTGATTTGAGATTGGCGGTGTTCCGCCCCATCTTTCTGTCCGTCGGCCTGGTTCCCGCTTCCCCCAAGAACTGTCACCGGGGACTGGGCCGACAGTTGAGCAACAAAGGGAGTTCTGTTGATGAAGAAGATCCTCGCAACCCTGGCCGCCACCGGTTTTCTCACGCTCTCGGCCTATGCCGCCGAAGTGCAGGGCACGGTGCAATCCGTGGATGCGGAGACCCGGACGATCGCGCTTGACGACGGCACGGTCTACACCGCTGGTGAGGGCGTCGATCTTGCCAGCATAGCGTCCGGAGCGGCGGTTACGCTGACCATCGATGACACGACCAATGAGGTGACGTCCGTAGACGCGCAAATGTAATCCTGCCCACTCTCACCTGAACGGAAAGCCGGTCTCCACGCGAGGCCGGTTTTCTTTTGTTTGTTGTTTCGGAACAAACTGTCATAAAACTTTGCTAAGGGGGCTCTCTGAAAGGGAATCGAATGGTTCCCATAGCCCGATGCTTTGATTACCGGAGGCAGAATTCCATGAAGATTGCAGTTCTTGGCGGCGATGGATTCGTCGGCTGGCCGACCTCGCTTCACCTGTCGGCACGCGGACATGATGTTCATATCGTTGACAATCTGTCCCGGCGCTGGATCGACACCGAGCTCGGTGTCCAGTCGCTGACCCCGATGGATTCGATCCAGGAGCGCACGCGCATCTGGCATCAGGAGACCGGACGGCGCATCCATTTCCACCTGATCGATCTTGCGCGCGATTACGATGTGCTGAAGGCGTGGCTCGATGAGCATCGCCCTGACGCCATCGTGCACTTTGCCGAGCAGCGCGCCGCGCCCTATTCGATGAAGAGTGACCGGCACAAGAATTACACGGTCAACAACAACGTCAACGCGACGCACAATCTGCTCAACGCGATGACGGAGATCGGCCTCGACGCGCATCTGGTGCATCTGGGCACGATGGGCGTTTACGGCTATTCCTCGGTCGGCGCAGCCATTCCCGAAGGCTATCTGCCGGTTGGCGTCGAGACGCTTTCGGGCGACACGGCTTCGCTCGATATCCTCTACCCGACCAATCCGGGCTCCATCTACCACATGACCAAGTCGCTGGATCAGCTTCTGTTCCAGTTCTACGCCAAGAATGACGGCGTGCGCATCACCGACCTGCACCAGGGCATCGTCTGGGGCACGCACACGGAAGAGACGAAGCAGCATCCGCAGCTGATCAACCGCTTCGATTACGACGGCGACTATGGCACGGTGCTCAACCGCTTCCTGATCCAGGCGGCCATTGGCTACCCGCTGACCGTTCACGGTACGGGCGGTCAGACGCGCGCCTTCATCCACATTCAGGATTCCGTGCGCTGCGTGGAGATTGCGCTCGCCAATCCGCCCAAGCGCGGCGACCGCGTCGAGATCTTCAACCAGATGACCGAGACGCATCGCGTTCGCGATCTGGCCGAAATGATCGCCCGCATGACCGGCGCCGAGGTGGCCTATCTGCCCAACCCGCGCAAGGAAGCCGCTGAAAACGAACTCGTGGTCAAGAACGACAAGTTCCTTGCGCTGGGCCTCAACCCGATCACGCTCGAGGAAGGGCTTCTGGCTGAAGTGGTGGATGTGGCGAAGAAGTTCGACTACCGCGTCGACCGTTCGCGCATCCCTGCCGTTTCCGCATGGACCAAGGACATCGCGCCGACAATCGAGCGCGATCCCGAGGGCAAGCGCCTCAAGAGCGTCGGTTAAGCGGCGCTCCCAATGCCGAAACAGGCCTATGTGACGCTCGTCACCAATGCCGATTATGCAATGGGCGCGCTGGCTCTGGTGCGCTCCCTGCGGCTGACGGGCACCGATGCCGATCTTGTGGTGATGCACACCGGCGGCACGCCGGTCGAGGCGCTGGAGCCGCTTGCGACTCTTGGCGCGCTTCTGGTGCCGGCGGAGCTTCTGCCGACCTCCGATGCCTTCAATGAGCGGCATCAGCGGGCGCGGCTTCACGCCAATGCACCCTTCACCAAGGGCAACAAGCCGGCCTTCCACACACCGCTCGACAATTTCGCCAAGCTGCGCCTGTGGCAGCTCACCGAATATGAGCGGGTGGTGTTCATCGACGCCGACGCCGTTGTCGTGCGCAACATCGACCGGCTGTTCGGCTATCCCGAATTCTCCGCCGCCCCCAATGTCTATGAGGGGCTGGCGGATTTTCACCGGCTGAACTCCGGCGTGTTTGTCGCGCAGCCATCGGAGGCGACCTTCGCTGCGATGCTTGAGCGGCTCGACCGGCCCGACGCCTTCTGGCGGCGCACCGACCAGACCTTTCTGCAGGATTTCTTTCCCGACTGGCATGGCCTGCCGGTCTTCTTCAATATGCTGCAATATGTCTGGTTCAACCTGCCGGAGTTGTGGGACTGGAAGTCCGTTTCCGTGGTTCACTACCAGTACGAAAAGCCCTGGGAGCGCGATCATCCCAGGGCGGGCGAACTCAAGCCGCTCATCGATCTCTGGCACGCCTATCATTCGGGCGAGAACATTCCCGACATCGATACGCTGGCGAACCCTGCGTCATGAGCATGCCGCACAGCATCGTCTCCGGCGGAACCGGGCTTGTCGGCCGCTTCATTGTCGAGGCGCTACTGACGGCCGGGCACCGGGTCACAATCATGGGGCGCAACGCCCCGCCCGATGGTTTCTTTTCTGAGTCCGTTGCCTTTGCCCCGCTTCGCCTCGAACCGGCGTCGATATCGACTGCCCTTTTCGAAGGGGCGGATTTCTTCGTTCATGCAGCCTTCGACCATGCACCCGGAAAATACCGGGGCGGCGAGGGCGATGACGCGGAAGGGTTTCGGCGGCGCAATCTCGATGCCAGCCTTGCCCTTTTTCGCGCGGCAAGGGCCGCTGGGGTTTCCCGTACGGTGTTCCTCTCCACGCGCGCTGTCTATGGGCCGCGCGCGCCCGGCGTGATGCTGGACGAGACGGAGACGTGCCTTCCCGATACGCTTTATGGCGAGGTGAAGCTTGCTGCCGAAGAGGCGCTTTTAGCGCTCTGTGATGACCGCTTTCAAGGCGTCAGCCTTCGGGTGACCGGCGTTTACGGGCCGGCTGGCATCGGGCGGCGGCACAAATGGGCGGGGCTCTTCGAAGACTATCTGGCCGGCCGTGAGATCACGCCGCGCGCGGCGACCGAGGTGCATGGCGAGGATGTCGGATCCGCGGTGCGGCTGATGCTGGAAGCACCGGTGACGGCGCTTGCGCAGGGCCTCTTCAACGTGTCCGATCTGGTGCTCGACCGTCGCGATCTTCTGGCGCTGGTGGCGCGTGAAACGGGATGCGGCAATGCGCTGCCGGAGGCTGCCGACCGCAGTGCCGTCAATGCGATGCACACCGAACGGCTGCGCGCACTGGGGTGGAACCCCGGCGGCGAAGCGCTTCTGGAGCGCACCGTCAGTAAGTTGTTAAACGGCTATTAACCGTGTTGTGGTGAGATGGTGTTGCGTCGCCGTTCGGCATGAGCGGCGGCAGACCACCACCGAAATTTTCCCCGTGAAGCATTTCTGGTGAAAAGTGGCGAAACCGGCGGGCGCTGCCTGCGGTTATGCGAGTCGTTGCCGCACGTTTACGGTAAAACCTCATCCATCGATTCAAGATATTGATGTATTGATTCATGTTTTTCGCGCAATGATTCACGTTGTTGCGCCAAGGCCTTGGCGCAGAATCGAAAAATCGCGCTGCATTCTTTGCGTAAAGGGGCGGCGTGCCGGATATCGGGGCGGAGCCATGCGGCAGGTTTCTTGACCTGTCATTGGCGCGCAGCTACGCCCGGTTCAGACAGGATGAAGGGACCAGGAACCATGAATGCACCGGAAAAACCCACCGGCGATCTGACGCTGCGCACGCAGGCAATGCCCGGCGACGCCAATGCCGCCGGCGACATTTTCGGTGGCTGGGTCATGGCGCAGATGGACCTTGCCAGCGGCATTCGCGCTGCCGAGCGCGCGCATGGCCGCGTGGTCACGGCAGCCGTGAAGGAAATGGCCTTCGCCAAGCCCATGAAGGTGGGCGACACGCTGTGCATCTACACGCACATCGAAAGCGTGGGGCGCACATCGATCCGGCTCAAGGTGGAAGCCTGGGCGCAGCGTTATCTCTCGCCGACCATCGAGATGGTGACGCATGCGGATTTCGTGATGGTGGCGCTCGACGTCAATGGCAAGCCGACGCCTGTCCCGCCGGAGGAGTGAGGCTTGGCGCATCGGCCCGAAAATCGGAATTGATTTTCAAAAAGCACGGTGCGCAGATTCAACAGGTTAGAGCGTCCTTTGTGCGTCCGAATGGACGCACGGCGCTCAGGCCTCCGGCGTCTCGTCGAGGCGGGTCGCCAGTACACGGTCGATGCGACGATTGTCGAGATCCATGATCTCAAACCGCCAGCCCATCGCATCGGTGCTTTCGCCGGTCTTCGGCAGATGCGTGAACTCGGACAGAAGGAAGCCGGCGAGCGTCGTGTAGCTGCGGTCAAGCGGCAGGGTGAAGCCCAGATGGTCCGCCATTTCGTCGGCGGGCATGGAGCCCGGCAGCAGCCAAGAGCCGTCAGCGCGCTCGACAATGTCCATCTCGCCTTCTTCGGCATCGGCGCGGAACAGGCCGGCAATCGATTCCAGAATATCCGACGGCGTGACGATGCCCTCGAAATGACCGTGCTCGTCATGCACAAGCGCCATGGGCATGTCGGCGTCGCGCAGGATGGAAAGCACATCCAGCGCATCCGCCATGTCATGCACCACGGGGGCAGGGCGCACATGGGCGCGAATGTCGAGGGGGTCGCCCGCGAGATCGGATGCCAGAAGGTCGCGCAGTTTGACGACACCCACAATCTCGTCAATCGAGCCTTCGCCGGCCGGCAGGAGTGAGTGTCCCGAGGTCTTCAGGTTGGCCGCCAGCGCCTCTTCGCCTGCGGAGAGGTCCAGCCAGTCGATTTCGCCACGCGGCGTCATGATGGCGCGGGCCTTGCGGTCGGCAAGACGCATCACGCCGGCAATCATGCGGCGCTCGTCGGATTCGATGGTGCCGCTGCTCTCGGCTTCGGCGATCAGGGTCCTGATTTCCTCATCCGTTACGCGCTGGCTCGATTCCGCGCTCTGCCCGAGCAGCGCCAGAACCAGACGGCCCGACACGTCGAGCAGCCAGACGAGGGGCAGGGTGATGCGTGACAGGAGCCCCATGATCGGCGCGACCTTGACCGCAATGCCCTCGGCATTCTTGAGCGCGATCTGCTTGGGCACCAGCTCGCCGACGATCAGCGACACATAGGTGATGAGCGCCACGACGATGCCGACGCCAAGCGGGTTTGCCACGTTGGTCGAAAAGCCCTGCGTAATCAGCCATTCCGAAAGCCGGGTGCCCAGCGTTGCGCCGGAGAAGGCGCCGGAAAGGACGCCGACCAGCGTGATGCCGATCTGCACCGTGGAGAGAAAACGGCCGGGATCGGCGGAAAGCGCCAGTGCGCGGGCCGCACCCCGCTGCCCCTGATCGGCGCGCGACTTGAGGCGCGCGGGCCTTGCCGACACCACGGCAAGCTCCGACATGGCCATGAAGCCGTTGAAGAGAATGAGGACGAACAGAATGACGATTTCAACGATGAGCATGGTTGCTCTTTAGCACCCCGGAAAGAACGGCGCGAGCCTTGGCGTGTGTGTATGACTGTTTCAGCGCACAGCTTTACTTGCAGGCGCGATAGCCGTTGCGGCGGCCCTTCAGGTCGAAGTGGAAATGATCGCGGTGATCGTAATTGTAGCCGGGGCCGAGAACGGTGGTGAAATAGTCGCAGCCTTCGGCGCGAACCGAGTTGAGCAGGCCGCGCTGGCGGAAGGCGAAGAAGCCGGGCTTGCGCACATCGACTTCGCGTCCGTTCTTCAGTTCCACACTCATCACGTCGAGCGCGTTGCCCTTGGAATGCTCCGAGGCGACGCTGGTTCCGGCGATCCGTCGGCACGAATAGCTCGAGCCCTGGCGGATCTTGCCGATGCCGGTGAAATAGCGGGTGCGTGCGGCTGGTGCGAGCTCGTTCTTTGTCCAGCGGGCGAAGGTTTCGGCCATCTGGCAGTTAAGCGTCGCTGCGGGCGCCATCTCGATGCCGCCGGACAGTCCGCTGACCTTGATCGGCCAGTCGATGCGGCATGCGCCGCCATCATTGATCGGCTCAAGATCCTGATACTGGACGCCCAGGCGTTTCAGGCGTTTGCGGCATGCGACCTCTTCCGGCGGCATGACGCGCGCGGAGCTTTCGTCACGCGGTACGGTAAAACGCGGATAGGACACCATCATCGGATTGGACGGGACGAGCGCCTGAAGGCCCTGCGCCCTGGCCGGCGCCGGTGATGCAGCCGGTGCTGCGGGTTGCACCAGCTGAGCCTGAACCGGTGCCGGCGGCGCAACCTGTTGCATGACTGGCGCTGGCGGTGCGATCTGGCTCACCGTGGCCGCGGGAACGGCAGCGGTGCGCACACCGAGATCCACGGACGGTCGCGGCGACATCACATCGCTGACGGAACAGGCGGAGAGGGTTGCAAGCGTCAGGCCGGCGAGCATGAGCCGCACGCGCGGACGCCGCACCGGTGCAACCAGCCTGTCAACTCGAATACCCGCCATGAACACGCCCCCGTCACCTCTCGAATTTGCTGAGAGAAGCTGAAGGTTAGCGCGTCAAGGTAAAGGAAGTATCAGTGACGCCGTTCAGACCTGTGACGTCTTTGTGGCGAGGGGGAGGACCTATCGGCAATAGGGGCGGTCGTTGCGGCGCGATTTCATGTCCAGATGAAAGTGATCGGCGTGGTCCGCGTCGCTGCCGGGACCGAGCACGGTGAGGAACGGGCCGCAGGCCGCCTTGCGGAACGCGTCGAGAAAGCGCGCACCGTCGCTCTTGAGGTCGTCCTTCTTGGAGACGGTCAGTGTGGTGCCGTCTGCCAGCGTGAAGGCTGCAATGTCGAGCGCATTGCCGAAGGCGTGTTCGGAGAGCGTGTTCGTGCCGTTGCGCGCGCGGCAGACATAGGCGGAGGCGTGACGCACTGAACGAATGGGTTGCTTCAGGTGCTTGCGAGCAAGGGCTGGCACCTGCCCGGCGAAGAAGCGGGCCAGCGCCAGCGCAGTCGTGCAGTTGAGCGTGGCTTCAGGCTCCAGCGAAATCTTCCGCGACAGGTCTTTGATGACAAGGGGATGCGGGATGCTGCAGCCGATGTCCTTGTCCCCAATCGGCTCCCGATCCTCGAAGGTGACGCCAAGCTCGGACAGCGCCTTGCGGCAGGCTGTTTCTTCCTTCGGTGTGCTTTGTAGTCTGGGCTGATCCTTGCGCTGCGGTGCTGGCTGATCCTTTTTGGTCCCGGCCTTTTCTTTTTCTTTGTCCATTTCTTTGCCTTTGTCGGTCGGGCGCGGAGAGGGGATCGGCACAACGACCGACATCTCCTGACGCTTTACCTCACCCCGCATATGCGGAATGGGTCCCGAAGAGGGAAGCGTGATGCGCCCGCCCTTTTCGGCAAGGACACTCTGCGCCGGAGACAGTGTCAGCGCGAAAAGACTGAGCAGAATGGGCCGAAAGGCGCGCCGGACGGCAGGTCTGTGGATCATGCGGGTTGATTGCATCAAAACCCGATAATCGGGAAATAAGCGCTTTTTCTGATCGGCATTTTATCGCGCGCCAATGGCGTCGAGGGCTTCATCCAGCCAGTCGCCGAGCATCGGCATGCCGAGAAGATAGGTCGCCACCCGTTTTGCGCCGTGCTGTTTGGCGTCATTGACGGCATGGGACCATTCGCTGATGTCGTAGTCGCCCCGACCGATCCAGGCGAGCGCCATCAGTTCGGCCGCTTCATCCACGTTGAGGTCGGCCACGAGTTCGCGGAACTCCTCTTCCGTCAGATCCTCTTCTTCCTCTTCAATGAGGCCGTCATGCTGGTGGGTGTCGCGCGCTTCGCCATCGATCTCCACTTCATGCTCATGGCCGTCGTCATAGTCGCTGTTGAGGCCGGCGCTGATGGCGCGCGCCTTGCCTGCGAGCAGGCGCACTGTGTCGGGATCGATCGACAGTTCCCATTCTCGTTCGACAGGCTTCTGCACGTCCATATCCTCCAGCAAACGCTGTCATGATAGCGCAGAAAATGTTGAAAGCGCGATGCCTGTCGATCGCTCCGTGAGAAAACGCTCAGGCCACGCTTCGCCGGCGGCTGCGGATGGCGGGAACGATCTCGACGGCAAGGATCGCCGCAAAGATCAGTCCGCAGCCGGCAAGGCCAAGCGGCGGAAGCCGTTCTCCGAGGAAAATCGCGCCAAACAGGGCGGCAAACACGGCCTCGGTGGAGAGGAAAATGGCTGCCTGCGGCGCTGTCGTGTAGCGCTGGCCGATGACCTGCAGCGTGAAGGCGATGCCGCCGGAAAAGACGCCCGCATAGAGGATTTCCGGCAGCGCGATGCGGATGGCGGCAAGATCGATGGGCTCTATAAATGAAGCGATGGCGAGCGCGATGACGGCAGTTACCCCGAACTGTGTCACGGACAGGGTGACGGGACGCCCCGTGTGGCTGGCGCTGCGCCCGATCATGATCACCTGAAGAGCCCAGAACAGGGCGCAGAGGATCGTGAGCCAGTCGCCGATCTGGAGCGAAACCTTGCCTGCGCCGGAAAGGAGCCAGATGCCGGCAAGGGCGGAAAGTGCTGCCGGCCAGACAATCCGGTGCGGCCATTGCCGAAACAGGAGGACGGCGAGAAAGGGGACCATCACCACATAAAGCCCGGTCAGAAAACCGGAATTGGTGACGGTCGTTGTAAGAAGCCCCACCTGCTGCGCAGCCATGCCGGCAAAGAGGAGCACGCCGATGACCACGAAATTGCGCTTGTCCAGAACCGTCAGGCTCGCTGTGCTGCGGCGGCTTTCCCACAGGGCGAAGGGCAGCACCGAGAGGCAGGCGATTGCAAAGCGCAGACCGATGAAAAGGAACGGGCCAATCGCATCCATGGCCGTGGACTGGGCAACAAAGCCCATGCCCCACATGGCGCCGGCAAGAAGCAGAAGAAGATTGGCCTGAACCCGTGTCATGCGCGTATCCGGATCGTAGAAAGAGCGTATTCCTTACGCAGCGCAACCCTGCGGCGCAAGGGCCGCAGGCCCGGCGGCCTATGGTCCAGAACGGCAGGAAAGTTTCGGGCTATTCCGGTCGGAATATGCGGATGATCTCACCCTTGCGCTTGTCGGTCAGAAGCCAGATCGAACCGTCAGGCGCGACATTCACATCGCGGATACGGCCGAACGCGCCCCGGAACAGGCGTTCCTCACCGGTGATTTCCCCGTCCTCATCGCGTTCGAGACGGGCAACGAGGTGGTATTTAAGGGCCGCAACCAGAAGATCACCTTCCCATTCGGGGAACATTTCGCCTTCATAGACAGCCGCTCCCGACGGGGCGATGGAGGGGTCCCAGTAATATTCCGGCTGTTCGTAGCCGGGGGCTTCGGTTCCCTGACCGATCTGCGTTCCGCTGTAATTGACCCCGTAGGAGATGACCGGCCAGCCATAGTTCTTGCAGGCCTCGGGGCGATTGACTTCATCCCCGCCGCGCGCGCCATGTTCCACCGTCCAGATCGACTGGGTGACGGGATCGAAGACCATGCCCTGCGGGTTTCTGTGCCCCATGGACCAGATCTCGTGCGCGGCGTCGGGCGTGTTTGCAAATGGGTTGTCCTGCGGGATGCTGCCGTCGCGATTGATGCGCAGGACGGAGCCGGCATGATCCGTGGGATCCTGCGCGCGGCCGCCTTCGCCGCGGTCGCCGATGGTGAAGAACAGCGTTCCGTCGGGATGCAGCACGATGCGCGAGCCGAAATGCTGACCGGCCCCGGTTTTCCGGTTCATCGAAAAAATGGTGGTCACGTCTTCAAGTCGTGGGGTCTCGCCGTCCAGAAGCAGTGTGGCGCGTGCGATGGCCGTGCCGGCTCCGCCCTCACCAGGTTCTGAATAGGAGAGGAAGATCGTTCCCGTCTCGGCAAAGTCCGGCGCGACTGCAACATCCAGAAGCCCGCCCTGTCCGGTTTCGGCGACGGCGGGCACACCCGGAATGGGAGCCGAGAGGGCGCCATCGGCGTAAAGGCGCAACTGGCCCGACCGCTCCGTGACGAGAGCGCTGCCGTCGGGCAGGAAATCGAGCCCCCAGGGATTGGAAAGACCGCGGGCGAGCGTTTCGGAGGAGACGGTCACCTTGTCCGTGGCAAACGATTTGGCAGCCGCAAATGAGGGCAGGGCCAGAAGGGCGGAAGCCAGAGCTGTTCGCAGGACCAGGTTGTGCATGAAACTTTCTCCCATTACGCGATTCCGTCAACAGACAGGATGTAGCCACATTCAGGCAAGACAGATTTGTTCGCGATTGGAGCAGTTGTACGTTCGGAACGCAAAAATTTGCGTGAAAAACGTCATGACCTTGTTATATTGACAGGGGCCATGAGAAGCGGTTCCGCAGGCAGAAGCTTTCGGACCGTTTCTTTTTATGTCTGCGCCTGTGGCAGGGCGGCGTTTCGCGCATCGCGTGCGGAAGCTGTTCCTGTTTTCATGTCTGGAAGGTGAATGAAATGATCAAGGTTCCGATGACGCTCGCCGGAGCTGCGGCGTTGAAGGAAGAGCTGCGTTGGCGTCAGCAGGAAGAGCGCCCGCGCATCATCGAGGCAATTGCCGAGGCGCGCGCGCATGGCGACCTTTCGGAGAATGCTGAATATCATGCAGCCAAGGAGGCGCAGAGCCTCAATGAAGGCCGCATCGGCGAACTCGAGGATTACATCGCCCGCGCTGAAGTGATCGACGTGTCGAAGCTGTCCGGCGACACCATCAAGTTTGGTGCAACCGTGATGCTGGTCGATGAAGACACGGAAGAGGAAAAGACCTACCAGATCGTTGGCGATCAGGAAGCCGATGTGAAGGCCGGTCGTATTTCCATTTCCTCGCCCATCGCGCGTGCGCTGATCGGCAAGGCTGTTGGTGATTCCATCGAAGTGAATGCTCCGGGCGGTGCGCGGGGCTACGAAGTGATAGAAGTCCGCTACGGCTGACCATGTCCGGCAAAGTGCCCGCAAGCGCGAGCGGCCAGCCACTTCCCGTCAGAGACGTGGAAGTGGTGGCCCCGAACTTCAAGAAGCGGCTTTCGGGCGTCACCAGCACAATCGTGCAACTGGTGCCCAAACAGGCCGAGAGCCTGGCCATCACAACCGTGGGGCCGGGCCTTCCCGACACACTGCCGAAGCTGCGCTGGTGGCAGGTGCCGGGTCTTTTGCTGAAACCCCATAACCGTCCGTTCCGTGTCTGGCATGCCCGGCGCAATCCAGAGATGCTGGCCGGTGTGGTGCTGCGCGATGTTTTCCGCGCGCCCCTGAAACTGGTCTTCACCTCCGCCTCCCAGCGCCATCACACGCGCTGGACGCGCTTTCTGATCAAGCGCATGGACCGCGTGGTGGCGACGAGCCGCAAGACTGCGAGCTATCTCGAGGTCCCCAATCAGGTTGTGATGCATGGCATCGACACCACGCGCTTCTCGCCGCCGCCAGGCCCCGCCGAGGGGGCGGCGGCTGTTGGCATGCCTGAAGGGCAGCGCTATGTCGGTTGCTTTGGCCGGGTACGGCATCAAAAGGGCACTGATCTCTTCGTCGATGCAATGATTGCCTTGCTGCCGGAGCGGCCGGGCTGGTCTGCGATCATCGCCGGTCAGGCGACGCAGCCGCACGCCGCTTTCGAGGCAGGGCTGAAGGAAAAGGTGCGCGCTGCCGGACTTGCCGACCGTGTTCATTTCGTTGGCACCCGCGAAGACATTCCCGCCTGGTACCGTGCGCTTTCGCTTTTCATCGCGCCGCAGCGCTGGGAAGGGTTTGGCCTGACGCCGCTTGAAGCGATGGCGACGGCGGTGCCTGTTGTCGCCACGGATGTGGGCGCATTCTCCGAGTTATTGGAAAATAGCGGTGCGGGCACGCTTGTTGCCGTTGATGATCTCGGTGCGATGGTCTCTGCGGTAGCGCGTTACATGGACGACGACGCCTTGCGGGGCAGGGCAGCCGATGCAGCGCTTTTGCATGCACGGTCGCATTTTCCCCTTGAAGGTGAGGCAAAAACGCTGAACGGGATCTATGAGGATCTGTGGCGAAAGGCTTCAAAGTGAAGATCGAAGGCTTCATCATTCACCTTCAGCGCGCGACCGCCCGGCGACAGCAGGTGGATCATCTTCTGAAAGAACTGCCGGTCAAGGCCAGCGTGGTGAACGCGGTGGACGGTCAGGCAATGAGCGATGAAGAGATCGCAGGCCATTATGTGAAGGAGCTTCACCGGCCGGCTTATCCGTTCGCCCTGCGCAAATCCGAAGTGGCCTGCTTCCTGTCGCACCGCAAGGTGTGGCGCATGATCGTGGAGCGCGGGCTCGATGCGGGGCTGATCATCGAAGACGATGTGGCGCTCGACGTCGCGCTTTTCGGGCGCTGCTTCGAGATGGGGAAGGCCGCCTGCAAGGGGGCTGCCTATGTGCAGTTTCAGACGCGGCCTGTGAAAGGCGCTTTTCGCACTGTTGCACGCGGTGATGGGATTGACGTGGTTTCGCCCGAAATCACGCAATTGCGCACGTCTGCCCAGCTGGTTTCGCGCGAAACGGCGGAAAAACTGCTCGATCTCAGCGAACGTTTCGACCGTCCGGTGGACACCTTTCTCCAGATGCGCTGGCTGACGGGCATCACGCCGGTCTGCGTTGTTCCGTCTGGCGTTTCCGATCGCACGCAGGAGACGGGCGGCAGCACGATTCAGGGTGGCAAGACGCCCTGGCAGCGGGTCTCGCGTGAGTATCACCGCTTCATGTACAGGCAGGCCGTGCGACGCCTGTCGGCTGCAGACCGATGCTGATTCTGGTCATCAATCTCGACCGGGAGAAAAAGCGTCTTCAACACATGCGCAAGGAGTTCTCCGCGCATGGGCTCGCGTTTCAGCGTGTTGTGGCGGTTGATGCCGCCCGGCTTTCCGACGAGACCATTGCGGCGTATCGAAAGGGCAAGCCGAATTTCTACGAACTCGGCGTCGGTGAGGTGGCCTGTTTTCTTTCCCATCGAAAATGCTGGGAAATCGCGGCGGAAAGTGCGGAAAACCACACGCTTGTGTGCGAGGACGACCTCTTTCTGGGCGAGAATGCCGGGGAAGTGCTGGCCAGTGGAGACTGGATGCCTGCCGACGGCGGGATCGTGAAGGTGGAAGCGTCACGCTTCAAGACCCTTGTGGGCAAGGTTCCCGTGGCGGAAATTGCGGGCCATGGCGTCTTCGCGCTTCATCGCGATTATGCCGGTGCGGGCGCCTACATCATCTCCCGCGACTGCGCGCGCGAACTGCTGGCGCTGACGGAGACGTTTTGCGATCCTGCGGATCAGTTTCTGTTCAACCGTACGGTGCCGGGGTGGCATGGCAGGCCGATCTATCAGCTGATGCCCGCAGTGGCGATCCAGGAAGTTTTTCTGAAACCGGCATCCGGTCAGGCGCTTGGCAGCGCTCTGCAGGGTGAGCGGCGCACCAAGCGGCGTACGGGCTTTGACAAGCTGCGCCGTGAAGCGGCGCGCCCCTTCGAGCAATTGGGTGGGGTGATCAGCGGCGTGGTAACCGGACTTTTCTCCGACCGTCGCTGGGTGCGTGTCCCTTTCCGCTGAAAGGAAGGGACGGATCTCACCACAATGATGGGCTCTTGTTGGTTAAATTAGATCTCGCCCGATTTATGCGGCAATTGATATTTTATAAGGTCGTTTATTGCGACTCAGGAGTCGGTTTAATCTGATTTCTGCAATAAATTGGCAGTGTCGAGTAAATGAAGCTATACCTGATAAACCTTCGCAGGGCAGAAGATCGCCTGGCGCTGCTCCGCGAGCGTTTCGGGGCGGCGGGGCTTGAGGTTACGCGCGTCGAAGGCGTCGACGGCAGATTGCTGGACCAGTCCGAGCTGGATCGGCACATTTCCGGGGAAGGGCGCTGGGGACGGCTGACGCCGGGCGAGGTCGGCTGTTTTCTGAGCCATCGGGCCTGCTGGCGCGCCCTGCTTGAGGATGGCGGGCGCTTTGGCGCTGTCTTTGAGGATGATGTTCTGCTTGGCGAGAATGCCGGCGCGGTTCTGGGCGACACTGCCTGGATCCCCAAGGACGCGGATATCGTGAAGATCGAGACGACCGCATCCCGTGTCTTTTTGGACGCAGAAGCCCGTGGCGCTGTCGATGGTCGAGCGCTCCATCGTCTGCGTTCATCGCACTATTGCGCGGCGGGTTACATCGTCTCGCGCGATTGCGCGCAGAGGCTTCTGTCGCAGAGCGAAGCATTCTGCGAGGCGCTGGACGATTTTCTCTTCAGTGGTCTCTCGCCGGTCTTCAAGTCATCGAGGATCTATCAGCTTTCACCGGCGATCTGCGTTCAGCAATGGGAAACGACGGGCGACGGCAGAACGCATGACCCGCACACCAGCATTGAAGGGCGCGACGACAAGGTGAAGCGCAGGCTGCCGCCAGGCGAGAGGCTGCGCGAGGTCTGGGGTAAGGAAAGCCGGACGCTGACAAACAAACTCATGGGACTTGCCGGTAAACGCCGGCGGCAGGTCGTGGAGTTCCGTTAAGATGCAGGATCCGTCTTCCTGGCTTTCCAGCCGTGATCAGATCGCACCTGATTGGCGAGACCGCATTTTCGTGTTCTGGCTGGGGCCAGCGGAGCTTTCCGAAACGCGGCTTGAGGGGCTGCGAACACTGACAACAAGCGAATGCAGGGTCCACCTCGTGACCGAGCAGACGCTTGCGAGCTTTGTTCTGCCCGGACGACCCTTCCATGCGGCGTTCGCGTTTCTTTCGCCGATCCACCAGTCCGATTATCTGCGCGCCTATTTCATGCATCATTTCGGCGGCGGCTACACGGACATCAAGCGCTGCCACGCTTCATGGAAACCCGCATTTGAGGCAATCGAGCGGGAAGAAGCGCTTGGCGCGGGATATGGTGAAGTGCCGGGTGGCACGGCGCGTTTCCATAAGTCGAAAATCGCGGGCCAGCGGTATTTTCTGGATAGGCCGGCCGGTGCGCTGGAGATGGCCTGGCGCTATCGCAGGACAAAGCGGCTGCGTGGGCATGTGATCGGCAACGGCGCTTTCATCTTCCGGCCTGACACGGAACTGACCGGTCGCTGGCTTTCGATTGTCGAAAAGCGGCTGGATATTCTTCTGCCGCATCTCAAGGCCAATCCCGCGCGATACCCGAAGGAAGTGCCGGGCGTTGATTATGGCGACGGGCCTTCACGCTACCCGGTGCCGTGGAGCTTTCTGCTTGGGGATGTGCTTGCGCCGCTCACGCTCGAATATCACCGGCGCATTCTGCAACTGGTGCCCGCGCCCGATTTCGAAAACTACGAATAGCAATGCCGGGTAAGTGCAGGAAGTCGCGATATGCAGCTTCCGCGTGCCTAGTCTATGGCGACGAGGCCTTCGTCCTTGACCTGGCGGATGGTGAGCGCGGTGCGCACCGTGTCGACATTGGGCGCGGAGGTTAACTGCTCGATCACGAAGGTCTGGAAGGTGGTGAGGTCCGGGGCCACGCAATGCAGCATGAAGTCGGAATCGCCTGACACCATCCATGCGCGGCGCACGATTGGCCATTTGAGCGTGCGCTCGGCAAACGTCTTGAGCTCCGTCTCGGACTGGTAATGCAGCCCGATGAGGCAGAACGCCACCACGTCGAGACCAAGGGCCGGTGAATTCAGGAGGGCGCGGTACCCCTTGATGATGCCGCTCTCTTCGAGCCGTTTGACACGGCGAAGACAGGGCGGGGCGGAAATGCCGACGCGCCGCGACAGTTCCACATTGGTCATTTTGCCGTCGGCCTGAAGCTCGCGCAGAATTTTCCAGTCGATTGCGTCAAGATCGGCCTGTAGCGGCATTGTGTTTCCCAATTCTGTTGCCATATCGCCGTGCGTCCATCTCGGCGCACAAAGGACGATCTACATTTTACTGGAGCATCGGAACAGCCCGAAATGCGGAAACGCCCCAGCGCGCGAGAATCTCTCCTGCACGCAGACCGAAATTAGGGCATGCGTCATGGCAAGCCAAGCAATGCATTTGTTTGCGATGGGCTCTATCCACCGTGTTTGAGGGTATGCAGACTGCGATAAACAGCGGTAGCGGCGTTCGGTAGCTGTTGGAAACGCATTCCTCGCCTTGCACAATCGGGTGGTGAATACTTAGATCATGTCACCGAATTGTCCGGATGGTGGCCTAATAGGTCGGCCGTCCAGAAAATGCGTATCGTTGGCGGGTGGCTGCTTTGATGCGCGCTGAGCCAGAATTGTAGCCGGCAAGCGACCTGATGTCAGCTTCTGCAGGCCATCGAGGAAGAAAGGATTCACTCCATGTCACGTCGTCATGCACCCGTTCTCATCATTGGTTC
This sequence comes from Nitratireductor sp. WH36-1, assembly GCF_058725515.1. NCBI lineage: Bacteria > Pseudomonadati > Pseudomonadota > Alphaproteobacteria > Hyphomicrobiales > Phyllobacteriaceae > Nitratireductor > Nitratireductor sp. WH36-1. Next base: position 1,475,549 of record NZ_CM178970.1, read on the forward strand.
GGGGCCGGCCGGATACACGGCCGCCATCTATGCGGCGCGCGCCATGCTGAAGCCTCTTCTCGTTGCGGGCATGGAGCAGGGCGGTCAGTTGATGATCACCACCGAGGTGGAGAATTATCCGGGCTTTCCCGATCCGATCCAGGGCCCCTGGCTGATGGAGCAGATGCGCGGCCAGGCGGAGAATGTCGGCGCGGAAATCGCCAACGACCTGATCGTGGAAGCGGATCTTTCCTCGCGCCCCTTCCGGCTCAAGGGCGATTCCGGCACGGAATACACCTGTGACGCCCTCATCATCGCCACAGGCGCAAAGGCGAAGTGGCTTGGCCTGCCCTCCGAAGAAACCTTCATGGGCTTCGGTGTCTCGGCATGCGCCACCTGCGATGGCTTCTTCTATCGCGGGCGCGACGTCGTGGTGGTCGGCGGCGGCAATACCGCGGTCGAGGAAGCGCTTTATCTTTCCAATCTCGCCAAGACCGTAACGCTGGTTCATCGCCGCGACGAACTGCGCTCCGAGCGCATTCTGCAGGAGCGCCTGCTGGCGAAAGAGAATGTGAAGGTCATGTGGGACACGGTGATCGATGAAATCACCGGCACCCCGGCCAAGCCGCCAATGCCGGCATCGGTAACGGGCGTGCGCCTCAAGAATGTGCATTCGGGCGAGGTTTCCGAGCTGGCAACGCACGGCGTGTTCGTGGCCATTGGCCATGCGCCGGCGGTCGAGCTGTTTGAAGGCAAGCTGAAGCAGAAGCCGAATGGCTATCTCTGGACGCAGCCGGGCACGACACAGACCGATGTGCCGGGTGTGTTTGCAGCGGGCGACGTTGCCGACGATGTCTACCGCCAGGCGGTCACGGCGGCGGGCCTTGGTTGCATGGCGGCGCTTGAAGCGGAAAAATACCTGGCGGCGCTGGAAACAGAAAAGGCGGCTGCCGAATAGAGCGGGAACAACACGCAACGACAGCCGGGCGGCAACGCCCATAACGGTACGAGCGCCTGACAGAGGAGAACGAGGCGTTGGACTGGGACAAGCTCAGAGTTTTTCACGCTGCCGCAGAGGCTGGCTCGTTTACGCACGCCGCTGAGATACTGCATCTTTCGCAGTCGGCGATTTCGCGCCAGGTGAGTGCGCTGGAGCAGGAAGTGGGCGTGCCGCTTTTCCATCGGCACGCGCGCGGCCTCGTTCTGACCGAGCAGGGCGAGATGCTCTACCGCACCGCGCATGAGGTGCTGATGCAGCTCGAAAGCGTGCGCGTGCGGCTGACCGAGGCGAAGGATCGCCCATCCGGCCTGTTGAAGGTCTCCACCACGGTGGGGCTCGGCACGGGCTGGCTGACGGAGCGTCTGCCGGAGTTCATCGAACTCTATCCGGACATCGAGTTGCAGCTGATCCTCGACAATGAGGAGCTGGATCTGACCATGCGGCAGGCCGACTGCGCCATTCGCATGCGTCAGCCGCAGCAGCCGGATCTCATTCAGCGCAAGCTGTTCACCGTGCATTTCCACCTGTTCGCATCACCATCCTATGTGAACAAGCATGGCAAACCATCGTCGATCGCGGATCTGGACAAGCACCGGATCGTGACGTTTGGCGAGGCAGTGCCGCCGCATCTGAGCGACATGAACTGGCTGGAGACCGCTGGCCGCCCGGAGGGCCAAAAGCGCCAGACCGCGCTTCAGATCAACAACATCCTGTCGATCAAGCTGGCCGTTCAGCGTGGTGCCGGCATCGCGATGCTGCCTGATTATGTGGTCGGCAAGAGCAACGATCTCGTGCAGCTTATGCCCGAAACGGCGGTGCCATCCTTCGACACCTATTTCTGCTATCCGAACGTGATGAAAAATCAGGCAAAGCTGCATGCCTTCCGCGATTTCTTGATTTCAAAATCGCGTCATTGGGCATTTTGACGCAGTATTTCCAAAGAAATACGGCGTGTCATGCAAAATTGCATGGGTGAATTGCAAAATCATGTGGTTGTTATTTAGGCGGCGATTGCCCATATGAGAAGCACTCCCGGGGGCGTTCTCCTCCCATTTGCCCCCGCGAGTGTTCCCCTCTGGAGGTTTCGCCTATATGGCACTTCCAATGACTAAGCCGGATCTCTTTTGATCCGGCTCTTTTTTTATCTGCATCCCAAAATCGCGATTGTCAGCGATAGAGCTGTTCGTTTTCGAGCCCCGCATAAAGCGCGGCAACCTCTTCGCCATAGCCGTTGAAGAGCTGCGTGGGCACGGTCTCGCCCGTGTGGAGGACACGCTCTTCCGCCTGGCTCCAGCGCGGATGCGGAACCTGCGGGTTCACATTGGCCCAGAAGCCGTATTCGCTGGCCGCGATCTCTTCCCAGAAGCTGACGGGCCGCTCTTCCGTGAAGCTGATCCGCCGGATCGATTTGATGGACTTGAAGCCGTATTTCCAGGGCAGGGCGAGGCGCAGGGGCGCGCCGAACTGTTTTGCAAGCGGCTTGCCATAGACGCCCGTCACCATGAAGGCGAGGTCGTTGGCCGCTTCCTCCATCGTGACGCCTTCCACATAAGGCCAGGGATACCAGACCTGTTTCTGTCCGCCGGCAACGCTCGGGTCGTTGAACGTCTCGAAACGCACATAGCGGGCGGCTGAGAGCGGACTGGCGAGCGCCACAAGGGCGGAAAGCGGAAAACCCGTCCACGGCACGGTCATCGACCATGCCTCAACGCAGCGATGCCGGTAGAGACGTTCTTCCAGCGGCATGCGTTTGACCAGATCCTCGAAGGCGATGGTCATGGGCTTTTCCACCAGACCGTCGATCTCGATGTCCCACGGATGGGTGGGCAGCGCCTGTGCGGCGCGCGCGATCTGCTTGTGGGAACCGAATTCGTAGAAATTGTTGTAGGCGCTGCTGACGTCTTCCGGCGTCACGTCACGTTCGATCGTGTAGGCCGTGTTGCGCTCTGCCGGATAAAGCGCGGCGGTGCGGCCTGCGGCGTCATCCCCGCCTTGCGCCCGTGCCATCCCGGGCAGCAACCCGGCGCCGGCAATCGCGCCCATGCCAAGCCCCAGCCCTTTCAGAATGGTCCGGCGGTTGGCGAAAACGTCTTCCGGCGTGGCCGCATGTTCGGCTACCGCCCAGCGCGGGCGGCGGTGGATGGCGGGCATGGCTTTCTCCAGCTTGCTTTTCCAGTTTGTCCAAGTGGTAGGGCCAGATGCCCGCCTGTCAAAATCACACGACTTCACGATTGTGTGCCGCAGGGGCTGAAGCCCTGCGGCTGTTGCCGCTTACGCCGCCTTCCCCTGCGCGTTCATTGCGGCGTCTGCCAGCCGCCCCGTAAGCTCGGCCATATGATCGAAGCTTGCGCGATAGCCCGCCACGCCTGCCGTGGCCGAGCGCAGTTCGATGATCAGGTCGCCGGTCTCCGATGCCGGGATCATCGCTTCCACCACGTCCCAGCCGTTCCAGCCGGGGCGCGCGTCAAAACCGAGTATCTGCCCGCGTCGCTGGGAGAGGATGGCGGTCACCCGCGCCGTCGCATCGGACGGCGTGTGTACCTCCACCTTGAGGATCGGCTCCAGCAAAACAGGCGAACAGTCGCCAAGCCCTTCTTTCATGGCCAGCCTGCCGGCAAGCTGGAAGGCCATGTCGGAGGAATCGACGCTGTGATAGGAGCCGTCTGCAAGGTTCACCGCCACATCGATGACGGGAAAGCCAAGCGGCCCGCATTTCAGATAATCGACGACGCCGGCTTCCACGGACGGGATGTACTGCTTGGGCACCACGCCACCGGTGATCGTGTCGGTGAACTCGAAGCCCGAGCCGCGGGGCAGGGGGCGGATATCCAGAACCACATCGCCGAACTGCCCGTGCCCGCCCGACTGCTTCTTGTGGCGGCCACGCTGGGTGGTGTTTTTGCGGATCGTCTCACGGTAGGCGACGCTGGGCGGGGCAGTGGTGATCGGCACCTGGTATTTGCCTTCCAGCCGCTCGCGGGTGACGCGCAGGTGCATCTCGCCCTGGCCGCACAGCACCGTCTCTCCGGTTTCCTGCCGCTGTTCGAGGCCAAGTGCTGAATCTTCCTCCGCCAGCTTCTGCAGGCCGAGCGAGAGCTTTGCCTCGTCCTTTCTGTCGCCGGGCCGCACAGCCATGGAGTAGACGGGCTGAGGCGGCTCAAGCGCGATCAGCGGCGCAATCGGCGTCTTGCCGGTGGTGAGCGTATCGCCTGTCCGCACGTCGTCCAGCTTGCCGAGAGCAACCGTTTCGCCGGCCTGTGCGCTGGCGACCTTGTTCTGCTCGCGGCCAAGCAGCGTGTAGATGCCCGAGACCTTGTCGGATGCCTTCTCGTTGCGCACTTCCGTTCCGTCGGTGAGCGTGCCGCACAGCACGCGCGAGACCGAGAGCTTGCCGCCATGGGGCGTGTGGATGGTCTTCATGACCTGAAGAACCGTGTCGTCCGTCTCCTGCAGGCCAAGACGCTCGCGGGTGGCTTCGATGTCGGGTGAATCGTGCCGGATCGACTTCAGCAGCCGCAGGATGCCATTGCCCTTTTCCGCCGAGCCGATGAGAACCGGCGTAACACTGCCGTCGCGCAAATCGGCCGCCAGATCGTCGAAGATCGCATCGCGCGGCGGCTCGATCTCTTCGAGCAATTGCTCCATCAGCTTGTCGTCGTGGTCGGCCAGCGTTTCCAGCATGGAGAAGCGGGCCTCCACCTCGCGCGCCCTGTCGTCGTCGTCGATGGGCGCGATCTCGCTGCTGGCGTGTTCGCGGTAGATATAGGCGCGCTCAAGCGCCAGATCGATGGAGCCGATGACAATGCCGTCCTTGCGCAGCGGGATCTGGCGCAGCATCAGCGGTGTGTCGCTGGTCGGCTGCAGCATCTTCAGCATGTCGCGCACGCCGAGCGTGGCATGCTCGATCTTGTTGAGAAAGATCATGCGCGGAATGCCCAGCTCGTCCAGCCGGTGGAGGGTGAGCTGAAGGGCGGCGATCTTCTTTTCGTCGGGTTCCGTCACGACGATGGCCATGTCGGCAGCCGCCAGAACGGGATCGGCCTCGTGGGCGAATTCAATCGAGCCCGGGCAGTCGACGAAGGTCATGCTCTCGCCCAGAAACTCCGTCGTGGCGATGCTCGCCTCGACGCTCATCTGGTGCTCTCTGGCCTCTGCCGAATGATCGCCGACTGTTGCGCCGGAGCCGGTCGCGGCCTGTTTCATTATGGCGCCGGTACGTTCCAGAATGGCTTCAAGAAGGGTGGTCTTACCGCTTGCAAACGGACCGACAATGGCGATGCATTTCGGTCCGCGGCTTCTTTCTCCCGAGCGTGTTCCCATGGCTGGCGGTCTCCTGTCACGCGTTTCACCCACACGTTTCATGAGCGGCGGCCGGCCTCGGCGGCCGTCGCGCGGTCGTGGCGCGTTGACGGATGATCAGGAGCATTCTGCGCCCTTGAGAAACCCGTGCGTGGCATCTGCATGCCGGAGCGCCGACGTTCTCCGTGAAAATATCGTCACACGGCTGCGTGTTTTGGGCAAGGGGCGTCAGGCTGAGAGAGCTAGCGCCCGACGTTCAGTGAGGCCGGGCGCTTCTCGAAAAGGGGGCAGAGGCTGCGGTTTTCCCAGATAATAGCCCTGAAAGCGATTGCAGCCGGCCGAGCGGGCCAGCCGGAACTCTTCCTCTGTTTCGATCCCCTCCGCCACGATGACGAGATCCTGAATGCGCGCGATCTGGGTGAGGGCGGAGACGAACACCTGGGCGATGCGGTCATCGTCCAGATTGTGAATGTAGCTGCGGTCGATCTTGATCGCATCGATGGGCAGCGTCTTGATGTAGTTGAAGCCGCAGTGACCCGTGCCGAAATCGTCGAGCGCAATGTGGAAGCCCATCTCGCGCAGCCGAACGATGCGGGCGATGATCTCCGGCGTGGCGGCGGTGGCCACGGTTTCGGTAATCTCGAGAATGAAGCGGTTGGCCTGCGCATCCGTCTCCTGCAGAACGCGGTCCAGCATGTGCACCAGACCATCACGCTTCAGCTGCTCGCCCGAGACATTGATGCTGATGCGGTTGTCGGGGAAGCGGTGCAGATCGAGGCAGGCCCGGCGGAAAACCCATTCGCCGATCATGTCGATCAGGCTTGACCGTTCGGCAATGGGGATGAACTCGCCCGGCGATATCATTCCGCGCACCGGGTGTCGCCACCGCACAAGCCCCTCCACGGCCGCGCGGTTTCGCTCCGTGTCGGTGATCACCTGATAGTGCAGTTCGAGTTCGTTGAGGTAGACGGCCGCCCTGAGTTCACGCTCGAGAAGACGGCGCTGACGTTTCTCCGACAGCATGTCCGGATCGAAAAACGTCACCCTGCCGCGTCCTGCGCCCTTGCTTTCGTAAAGAGCCAGATCCGCCAGAAGCGGCAGTTCCTTGTGGCTGCTCGCGTGCTGTGGCGCGACGGCAATGCCGATGGAAGCGCTGAGCGGCACCTGATGTCCTTCGCAGGCGCGCCCGTCCTGCAGCATGGCAAGCAGCTTCTGGGCGCGCGTGCGGCAGCGGTTGAGGTCATTGCCGTACATCAGGATGGCGAACTCATCGCCGCCCAGCCGGCCAATGGCGCAGTCGGGAAAGCAATGCCGCGCGCAGGCGACCAGATGCGCAAGCGCCTCATCGCCGAACTGGTGGCCGAAACCGTCATTGAGCTGCTTGAAATGGTCGAGATCGACGAGCAGGAGCATGATGCGTCGCGGCTTGGACAGCGTGCCGATGCTTGCGCTCAGTTCGTCAAGAAAACGGCCGCGTGTGAGCGCGGTTGTCATGAGGTCGGTTTCGGTGACCCTGTGGCGCTCGGCTTCGATGCGCACGGCATCCTGAAGCTGCTGTGAAACGGTGCGTCGCAGATAGGTGAGCAGGGCCAGGCCTGCGACACTGAGCACCATGCAGGTCAGCAGCAGCCAGGTCGTGAAAGCGCTTTCCTCAGGCGGCGCAAAATAGGCGATGGCCACCATCGCCGTCGCTGAAATCAAAAGCGCTTGAACGCCGCTGTAAAACCGTTCGCCATTACGCTGCACGGTGGAGAGGATGCTCATGCCCCCGCTTTCTCCCCAAGGCCCCTGGAGACGGAGAGAACAATACGAAACTCTAAGGGGGCGTTAAGAATGTTGCGCGGCAAAAAAGATATTTTGCCGCGCAATCAAAACGCCCCCTAGGGCAATTACTTCAGCGATGCGGTGAAGCGCTGAATCCGGTTGCAGGCTTCTTCAAGAAGCTCTTCCGACGTGGCGTAGGAAATGCGGAAGTTCGGGCCAAGACCGAAGGCCGAACCATGCACCACTGCAACGCCTTCGGCTTCCAGAAGCTCGGACACGAAGTCTTCGTCGGTCTCGATGACCTTGCCCGAAGGCGCGGTCTTGCCGATCAGCTCGGCGCAGGACGGATAGACGTAGAATGCGCCTTCCGGCACCGGGCAGTTGATGCCCTTCGCCTGGTTGAGCATGGAAACCACCAGATCGCGGCGGCCCTGGAAGATCGCCTTGTTTTTGGTGATGAACTCCTGCGGACCGTTGAGCGCCTCGACGGCGGCCCACTGTGCGATGCTGCATGCGCCCGAGGTCTGCTGACCCTGGATCATGTCCATCGCCTTGATGAGCTCGATGGGCCCGGCCGCATAGCCGATGCGCCAGCCGGTCATGGCATAGGCCTTGGAGACGCCGTTCATGGTCAGCGTGCGGTCATAGAGCTTCGGCTCCACCTCGGCGATGGTGAAGAATTTGAAGTCGCCATAGGTGAGGTGCTCATACATGTCGTCCGTCAGCACCCACACATGCGGATGCGCCATGAGCACGTCGGCGAGCGCCTTGAGCTCGGCTTCGGTGTAGGCTGCGCCCGACGGGTTGGACGGCGAGTTCATGATCAGCCATTTGGTCTTCGGCGTGATGGCTTTTTCAAGCGCATCCGGGGTCAGTTTGAAGCCGTTGTCGATGCTGGTCTCGGCGAAGACGGGCGTGCCGCCGCAGATGGAAACCATCTCGGGATAGCTGACCCAATAAGGGCTCGGGATGACAACTTCATCGCCGGGATTGAGCGTCGCCATCATGGCGTTGAATAGGATCTGCTTGCCACCGGTGGCGACGATGGTCTGCTTCCAGTCATAGTCGAGATTGTTCTCGCGCTTGAACTTGGCGGCAATTGCCTCGCGCAGCGGCTGGATGCCGGAGACCGGCGTGTATTTCGTTTCGCCGCGATTGATCGCGTCGATGGCTGCATTCTTCACATTGTCCGGCGTGTCGAAATCCGGCTCGCCTGCGCCAAGACCGATAACGTCGCGGCCCTGCGTTTTCAGTTCGCGCGCTTTCTGGGAAACCGCGATGGTAGCGGAGGGTTTTACGCGTGAAAGGGCATCGGCAAGGAAAGCCATAATGGAAGACTCCGGTTCCTGTGAGATTTTACGCTGAGGATCAGCGTTTCCCTTCTTGTCCGATCACGAGCAAAATCGCAAGCCGCCAGCGAATTTGCAGCGTTAAACCAGTCGTTAACCGCGAATAAAGGCTGGGGTGCCATTCTGCCGGGATTGAATGACGACTTGCAAGGAAGCGCAGAATGTCGCGCAGCATCGGCCTGGCCCACATCGTCCGACAGGCGGACGCAAGTGCAGTGGGTGTCTGGGGGGGCTACACATTAAGAACCGCCTTCCAGCCGATCTTCTCCTTTCGCGGTGGACGACTTCTGGTGAGCGCCTATGAGGGGCTGTTGCGCCCTTTTCGCGATGGCCAGCCCGTGGGGCCGGGCATTTTCTTCTCCAGCATACCCGAAGTCGACCGTTTTCACGTGGAGACGCTGGCGCGAACCGTGCATCTTCTGAATGCCGGTGTATGCCTGAACCGGGGGGCTTCCCTGTTCGTCAATTTCGACCCGTCGCATTTCGTGGATGCTGCTTCTGCGACAATCGCCCTGCGGGACATTCAGACAGTGCTGGCCGAGGCAGGCGTCGAGCCGCACCGCGTGGTCTGTGAGATCACCGAGCAGGAAACCGGTTCCGATGCGTCCCTGCTTGAGTTTGTGCGCGCCCTGAAAGGCTTTGGTTACCGCGTGGCGGTGGACGATTACGGCGCCGACAATTCCGACATGAAGCGGATTGAGGCTCTGGGACCGGACATCGTGAAGTTCGACGGGGCGTGGACGGCGCGCCTGCTCGCTTCCGCCTCCGGCGTCAGCCTGCTCACCGACATGGTCAGCGCGTTTTCCGAAAAAGGCATTCGCACGGTTTTCGAAGGCATCGAAAACGGCGAGCAGCTTCAGCTGGCCGAGCGCTGTGGTGTTTCGATGGTGCAGGGTTTTGCGCTGGCAAAACCGCAGCTTGCGCCGGGTGCGTTCGATGAATTCGAAGTCGCGCGCGAGACTGCGCGCAAGGAAATCCTTTCCAATGCAGCGGCCCGTCTGGAGCGGAGCAAGCCAGCGGATGACACTTCGTCTGCGCCTGCTGCGCGTGCAAGGCGCACATTTGGCCGGCGCGGAGCGTGATGTCATGGGAGCCGTGACTGTCCCCGGCGCGCCTGCCGGATCCATCATCGCCGATGAAATCGGTCTGGAGACAGGATTCCATGGAGCCTACCGGCTGAAATCCTTTTATCAGCCGGTCTTCCGTGTCTCCGGCGAGAGCCTTGAGCCGGAGGCGCTGGATGCCTGCGCAAAGCCAATGCTCGATGGACAGCCCGTCGAGACAGAAATGTTCCTGCTGTCGGTCGCCCCGGAGCGCGAGCGGCAGGTGCGAACACTTTGCAGTCTCCTGCACATTGGAAACTGCCACCAGATGCGTGAGGACGGTCTGTCGCTGCATCTGGGGTTCGACACAGAGCGGCAGAGCGACGCGGATGCGATGAGCCATCTTGCCTTCATGCTCGCGCGGCTTGCGCAGACCGGCGTTGCGCCTCAGGCGCTTGTCTGCGGTTTCCGGGCTGCTCCGGATCCGCTGGCAGAAGTGTCGGAGCGCCTTCTGGAGACGATGCGCAGCAGCGGTGTGCGCCTTTCGGTCGATGGTTTCGGACCGGGGCAGAGCGCGCTTGAGCGCGTCGAGAAGCTGCGGCCTGAAATCGTCAAGATTGATGGGGGCTGGTTCCGCCGGATCGCGCCCGTTGCGCCTGCCAGACGCCTCCTTGCAAAGCTCGTGGAAGGGCTGAAGCGGCAGGGAGCCAGCGTTCTTGTGAAGGGTGTGGAGACACCCCCGCAGCTCGAAGCGGCGCTGGATGCCGGGGCAGATCTGGTGCAGGGCGATCTGCTTGCAAGGCGGGCAATGGCCGGGTCGGTGCAGGAGCTTGGCCCACTCGAAATCGACCGCTTTTTCCGGGATCCTGAAAAGGTTGTCGTTTCATTGCGTTAGAGCGTCGGGCCGAAAAAGTGGAATCCGGTTTTCGGGCACCCCGATGTTCCATCACGGGCCTGTATCGTTCCTTGGCCTCCAGAGAAGCGACCGGCGATCCAGACCCGGCTTGTACCGGGCCTGTAACTGAGAGCAGCTACGCGCCTGCCTTGTCCCTTGCCGGCGGTGCATCATAGGCTTCGTTCTCGCCATAAGCGGCGGTGGCCGATGCCAGATCCGTCGTGCCTTCCCGATGGTTCTGCATAAGCACGATGCTTTCTGATGCCTCCGGTTTTGCAATGCGCGAGAGCATGGAGGCAAACTGTTCGTTTCTCTGCACCTCGACTGCGGCGCGTCTTGCCCATGCTTCAACAGCTATGTCGTCATCGGCCTTTGCCGGTGCGAAGCTTCCGGAACTCGCCTGATATGTGGAGGGGCCGCCGCGCGCATCTGACGCTGCCGCTGGCTGCGCGCCCGGTCTTGCGCCTGATGCCGGTGTGCCGGACGTGTCCGCCGCCGCCGGCGACTGGCTGGTTCCACCCTGTGCTGGCGTGGCGGAAGACGGTTCGGAAGTGGAGGGCGCGGGGGCCGGGGCCGGGGCCGGTGGCCTGGAGGTGTGTCCGCCAATCAGCGGCAGATTCAAGATATTGCCGAGCAACAGGGTCTATCCTCTTTTCTGGTCGATGCGTTTGGGCGGTTGGTTGCGCCCGTTGTTCTCTTGCTACCAGAGGAGGATTTTGAAACCGTGTCTGCCTTCTCTACAATTTGATGAAAAAGCCCTTCTTTCAGGGCTTTCCTGTTGTTCAGGCCGCTGCCTGAGAGTCAATATCTGGACGCTGGCTCGAAGCGCTTCCGGCTTTTGCTGCATTCGTGCTGGCATGTTTGCGCACGACACGCAGGACGGCATTCAAGAGGTCAACGTCGATGTAATACAGCTGGGAGAGCTCGGCGGGGACCTGATCGAGCTTTATGCCGCTGGACAGGAGGCGTTTGACCTCCGCAACCATCTCGGAAGGTTCGGTCAGGCGGTCCTTGATACCGTTATCGGTTGAATGGCGCATGGAATTCTCGTCGGTTTGAATGACACTGACGCAAAAGAGACCCAACGCTGAACAAGAATACCGCCAAGAAATCGACCGATTGGCGGCAAGATTGTGACTGTCCCCACTAACCACCGGGGCCGCCAGAATCGCTGTAATTATGCGCGACCTGTGTTTGTGCGCAAGAGCAAGATTCAACCAGAGGCTAGGGCCCTGACCCTGGAGCCCGGCTAGAACGAGAATGACGCCTGGGCTGGCTCCGCATTCGGAGAGCGGGCGTTCTCCATGGCCAGCATCTTCTGCTTGGTGGCGATGCCGCCATGAGCCGAAAATCCGCCGATCTTGCCGCCGGCTGCCAGAACACGATGGCAGGGTATTATGAGCGGCATGGGATTGCGCCCCATGGCTGCGCCCGTTTCTCGGGTGGCCCTGGGAAAGCCGACGCTCTCGCAAAGCGCGCCATAGGTCGTGGTCTCGCCATAGGCGAGTCTGCGCATGGCCGTGTAGAGCGTGCTGTGAAACGGGCTGATGCCCGAGATATCGAGGGGAAACCCGGAAAAGTCCTCTTCGCTTCCCGCGAAGTAGCGTTGCGCCGCCGTCACGAGTTCTGCCACCGCGCCGGATGGGGTGGAAGTCGCGGCATCCGGCAGCCGGGCTTTCAGCTGCTGCTCAACCGCGTCAGGCTCTGGCGTTGGCAGGACAAAGCGCACGAGGCCGGCATCGCTCCAGCCTGCGCCGCAAAAGCCGAAGGCGGTTTCAAACACATGATGGCCGGGCACGGACAAGGCGCTTCCATTCCGATCGTTTCGCGGCCCAGCTCTAACATGGATACATTCTGGCACGAAGAGTGAACGAAGGGGCACCTGACAAATGATTGCCTTACCCAAGGTTGCGCGATAGAAGGCGCGCGGGTGGGGACTCGTTGATCGAAGGAATGCGCCTTGCCTCTTTTCTCCCGTTATCTCGTTGCCGGACTTGTGATCGCGCTGCCGTCGCTGGCTGCATGCACGACCGCGGGGAGCGACGTTCAGGTGAAGGCTGATGCCGCTGAAAGCCGCGCTGATGCGCAGCTTGTGGCAAACAGCCTGGTGGCAGAGCAGGACGCCCAGATCAGCGATGGAGATGTGACGCCGGACGCCTTTGCGGGCCAGCGTCCGCCCAGTGCTGCCCTGACGGCGCTGGAGGCTGGCGGAAAGGTGTCGCCGGTTGCCCCGCGCAGCGCGGAGCTTGATGCACTGATCGCGCAATATGCGGGCATTTACGAGGTGCCGGAGCGGCTGGTGCGGCGTGTCGTCAAGCGCGAGAGCAATTTCAACCCGGCTGCCCGCAACCGTATCTACTGGGGTCTCATGCAGATCCGTCATGATACCGCGCAGACCATGGGCTACCGTGGGCCTGCTTCCGGTCTTCTGGATGCGGAAACGAACCTCAAATACGCAGTCAAATATCTGCGCGGCGCTTATATGACGGCTGACGGCAATGAGGACAAAGCCGTTCGTTTCTATGCAAGCGGCTATTATTACGACGCAAAGCGCAAGGGTATCCTTAAGGAAACCGGCCTGCGCAACTGACGTCAGCTGACGGCAAGAGATGTCAGCAAACCTGCCCGCTTCCCGCGAAATGCGGTTCAGGGCAATTGCTCATTGGTGTATTTCTCCGCGCTGTCGGATTCCGCCCCCCGGATCCGTCTTGCAGCTGACAACAGGCTGCCGGAGGAAGAGGCATGAACGATACTTTACCGGTTCAGACCGGTTCAGCGGCGCAGGACGCCGCGCAGCTCGCCATTTCAGTGCGCGGGCTCGTCAAGCGTTTCGGTGACGTCAAGGCGCTGGACGGGATCGATCTCGACGTGCCGCGCGGCATGATTTTCGCCATTCTCGGCCCCAATGGCGCGGGGAAGACAACGCTCATACGATTGCTGGCGACGCTTGCGCAGCCTGATGGTGGAACCGCGCGCGTCATGGGGCACGATCTGGCGACCGAGCCGCATGCCGTGCGCGGCGCAATCGCACTGACCGGGCAGTTTGCCTCGCTGGATGAGGATCTCACGGGGCGCGAAAACCTGGTCATGCTGGCGCGGCTCTGGGGCTTTGCCGGGCGCGCTGCAAAGGCGAGGGCGGATGAGCTGCTTTCCGCCTTCGAGCTTTCCGATGCGGCGAAGAAGCAGGTGAAGTCCTATTCGGGCGGCATGCGCCGGCGTCTCGACATCGCCGCTTCCCTGATCGTCACGCCGGGCGTTCTCTTTCTCGATGAGCCGACCACCGGTCTCGACCCCAAGGCGCGTCAGGGTGTCTGGAAGATGATCCGCGCGCTGGCGAAATCGGGTGTCACCATTCTCCTGACCACGCAGTATCTGGAGGAGGCGGACCAGCTCGCCGCCCGCATTGCCGTGATCGATCACGGTCGTAAGATCGCCGAGGGCACGAGCCGCGAGTTGAAGTCCGCAATCGGCTCGGGCTTTCTGCATGTGGCCGTTGCCGATACGGAGCGTCTCGACGAGGCCGAGGCCATTCTGGAGCATGCGCTGGAAGGCACGGCGCAGCGCAGCGCCGAGGGGGCGACGCTCTCTATCGTCGCCGGGTCTCCGAAAGCCGCCAATGAGGCTATCGCCATGCTGCTTGCGGCCGGCATTGAACTTTCCGATTTCTCCATGGGCTCGCCCAGCCTTGATGAAGTGTTCTTCGCGCTGACAGGCCAGCCTATCGAAGAGGATGCAGAGGGAGACGTGCCATGAGTTCCGCAGAGACTGGCCCTGCCATGCTTTCCAATGTGGCGCGGCCGCCGCGGCCTTCGGCTTCTGCAAATGCGCTGACCTTTGGCTGGCGTGCGGTGCTGAAATTCAAACATGTGCCCGAGCAGCTTTTCGATCTGATCATGACGCCGCTCATGTTCACGCTGCTTTTCACATTCGTTTTTGGTGGCGCGCTTGCGGGCTCGACCAGCGATTACCTCCAGTTTTTCCTGCCGGGCATTCTCGTGCAGACGGTGGTGTTCAATTCCGTCTATTCGGGCATGGGGCTTTCGACGGATCTGTCGAAGGGGCTTTTCGAACGTTTTCGCTCACTGCCCATCTGGTCCCTTTCACCCTTTGCCGGATTGATGGTCGGAGATGTCCTGCGCCACACGATTGCGGGCCTCATCATCCTGACTGTCGGGCTGGTTTTGGGATATCGGCCCGAAGCCGGGCTGACGGGCATCGTCGCCTCTTTCCTGCTGCTTATCGCAATCGGGTTTGGCACGGGCTGGATCTTCATCGTGCTCGGGCTTCTGATCCGCACGCCGATGACGGTGATGACAATCGGCTTCACCTTCATCTTCCCGCTGGTTTTCGCCTCCAACATCATGGTGCGTCCCGAAACAATGCCTGGCTGGCTGGAGGCCTTTGTGGTCCGGAACCCGGTTTCGCATATGACGACGGCTTTGAGGGGGCTGATGGCGGGAACGGCCACAGGTGGTGAAGTGCTCTTGGCGCTTTCTGCGCCGGCGTTTCTGACGATTGTTCTGGCGCCCGTGGTTCTTTGGCTCTACCGTCGCGATTAGGCGGTGTGTTTTGGTTGGTAGGAATAGAGCGCGCCCTATTTAGGGCGCGCTCCTGGTTGTCGAAACGCGCCTTGGTCTCCATCCTCTGTGGAACAAGGTCGAAACCTTTGTCCTGGTATTGGAAGAGGAGACAGTCGGGGCCTTCAGCGCAACCGCTGTAGTGGTGCAGTCGTCCCGGCAGGAAGTAGAATGATCCAGCGGGATAGTCTGTACGCTCGCCATCGACCACGGCGTAAAATGTGCCCTGCATCACCACAGTTGGAATGTCCCGACTGTGATAATGATACGGATTGCTCTTGCCGGCCGGAAACAGGACGAAAGCCTCGTAAGGGCTCTCGCCTGCAAGGTCGCCCCGAACATTCGCGTATTTTATGCCACCCGAATCCGGGAGCTCGATCCATTCGAGTTCGGATACGGGAAAGGAAATCATCCTTTTCTTGATCAATGCCTGGTCCGTACAGGCTGCTATCACAGCCAGCATTGCCACAAGAGGCAGGGCATGTCTTGCAAAGCGCTTCATTTCAGAAAAGTCCTTGGTGCTTTAAATGTGTGCGCGGGGCCTTGAAATACGGAGCCCCGGATTCGCGCTCTAACGGGTTTTCAGAGCGAGAATGGCCTTCGTGTCGAGGATTTCGGCAAAGGTGTCGGAAAGCGTCACCAGCGATGCCTCGTGTAGAACGTCGTGGGAAATCACCTTGCCATCCGGTCCGGTGATGTCGCGTGTAGCGCAGGCGTCGGAGGCAACGATCACGTCATATCCGAGCGGAACCGCATCACGCGCCGCTCCCGAAACACAGGCATGGGTCATCAGTCCGGCAATGACGAGCGTGTCGATCCCATCCACCTTGAGACGGGCATCGAGATCGGTGCTTGGGAACACGCTGACGGACGTCTTGCAAAGGACATGATGATGCTTTGCCGGCTCGATTTCCGGGTGAAATGCGACCGTTTCTCCATCTTGCGCGAAGATTGGCGCACCTTTCGGCGTTACATGCTGTATATGATAAACAGCAATCTTGTTCGCGTCGGCCCATGCGATCAGCTCAAGCGCTTTGGACAGCGCTGCTTCGCCATTGGGGACAGGCATTCTACCGGAAAAATATTCTTCTTGAAAATCAATAACAATAAGTGCGGTTTTTCCCGGATTTATCACCTCTTTCGGCGTGCTTCCTGTCATGGTTCTAATGGTCGGATGCAATGCTTCGGTCATCAATCTGCCTCTCGTTTATAGGGTCAGTTACGATAATTCGCTGCGTGATTACCAGTCGATTTGTAACGATCCGGAAAATCGTTTAACTGCCTTTCAGTCACAAGTGTCCCGGACGACAAAGAGCGATGGATTTGGGCCATGAAGGGGAGTGAAGGGGTGCACAGGATTGCGGTCGTGGCTTTTGAGGGGATCAGCCCGTTCCACCTTTCGGTGCCCTGCATGGTGTTTGCCGACGACCTGGCGCGCCTGACAGCGCCGCGTTACGCGTTGATCGTCTGCGCCGAGACACCGGGGCGGATCGGGACCACCTCGGGGATTTCATTGTTCGTGGAACACGATCTTTCGGCGCTTGAGACTGCGGATACAGTGATCGTACCGGCCTGGCCAGGGCCAGAGATCAGACCGCCTGAGGCGCTTCTCGAGGCTCTTCAACGCGCCCATGCACGCGGCGCGCGGCTGGTGGGGCTGTGCGTCGGGGCCTTTGTTCTGGCCGAGGCGGGCCTTCTCGATGGGCGACGGGCTTCCACCCACTGGGTGTTTGCGGAGGATTTCGCCGAGCGCTATCCGCATGTGTTTCTGGATCGCAGCGTGCTCTATGTGGATGAAGGCGATGTTTTGACCTCGGCGGGAACGGCTGCGGCCATCGATTGCTGCCTGCATCTCCTGCGGCGTGACCACGGGGCAGAGACGGCCAATCGCGTTGCGCGGCGCATGGTGGTGGCGCCGCATCGCAGCGGCGGACAGGCGCAGTATATCGAACAGCCGCTGCACAAGACGCTTCAGGGCGATCTTCTGAAGGAAACGCTGGAGTGGGCCGCCGGTAATCTCAGCGAGCCGCTCTGCCTTGACCGTCTGGCCGCGAAGGCGGCAATGAGCCGGCGCAACTTCTCGCGCCGCTTTCGCAAGGAAACCGGCACAACGGTGTCGCAGTGGATTCTTGCGCAGCGGCTGGCGCTTGTTCAGCGCCTTCTCGAAACCACGGACAGGCGGATGGAAACCATTGCCGAGGCGGCGGGTTTCGGGTCGGCCGTCACCATGCGGCAGCGCTTTGTTGATGCGTTCCGCATTTCACCCATGGCCTATCGACGGCAGTTTCGCACTGCCGGGGCGGATGAGCGCGCGCTTCCATAAGGAGAGCAAGGCGCAGCCGCCTGTCATTTGCGGGCGGCTGCGTAGTGTTGCTTGCGGTTAGCCGAAATAGCTCTGCAGCGGGCGGACTTCTAGGCTGCCGGCCTTGAGCGCCAGAATGGCCTCGGCCACGGCTTCAGCGCCCGCCATCGTGGTGTAGTAGGGCACCTTCTGCATCAGCGTTGCGCGACGCAGCGACTTGGAGTCCGACATGGCCTTCTGGCCGTCCGTCGAGTTGAAGACGAGCTGGACCTGACGGTTGCGGATGGCGTCCTCGATGTGCGGGCGGCCTTCCAGAACCTTGTTGATCTTCTCGGCTTCGATGCCGTTTTCACGCAGGAAGCGGGCGGTGCCGCCGGTGGCCAGAACATGCCAGCCGGCATCGGCCAGACGCTTCACTGCCGGCAGGACGCGAGCCTTGTCGTCGTCACGCACCGACACGAACAGCGTGCCTTCGCGCGGCAGGTCGACGCCGGCGCCGAGCTGCGCCTTGGCAAAGGCGAGCGCGTAATCGGTGTCGAGGCCCATCACCTCGCCGGTGGACTTCATTTCCGGTCCAAGCAGCGTGTCGACGCCCGGGAAACGGGCAAACGGGAACACGGCTTCCTTGACGGCGATGTGGCCCAGCTCGCGTGCATCCGGCATGGAGCCGTAATGCGAGAAGGCGTCTCCCAGCGTCTCGCCGGCCATGATGCGGGCTGCGATCTTGGCAATCGGGCGACCGATGGTCTTGGCGACGAAGGGCACCGTACGCGAAGCACGCGGGTTGACTTCAAGAACGTAGACCTCGCCGTTTTTCACGGCGTACTGCACGTTCATCAGGCCGCCGACCTTGAGCGCGCGGGCTAGGGCTGCCGTCTGGCGCTCCAGTTCGCTGACCAGCTCCGCGTCGAGCCCGTGAACCGGCAGCGAGCAGGCGGAGTCGCCGGAGTGAATGCCGGCTTCCTCGATGTGCTCCATGATGCCCGACACATAGGTCTGGCTGCCATCGGACAGGCAGTCCACGTCGATCTCGATCGCTTCGGTCAGATAGGTGTCGAACAGAAGCGGGTTCTTGGAGAGCAGCGTGTTGATCTGGCCCGTCTTGTCGGCCGGATATTTCTGGCGGATCTCCTCGGGCACCAGGCCGGGCACGGTGTCGAGCAGATAGGTCTGCAGCATCGTGTCATTGTGGATGATCTGCATGGCGCGGCCACCCAGAACATAGGACGGGCGCACGACCAGCGGGAAGCCGAGTTCGGAGGCCACGACACGGGCCTGCTCGACCGAGTAGGCGATGCCGTTTTTCGGCTGCTTGAGGCCAAGCTTGATAAGCAGCTTCTGGAAGCGGTCGCGGTCTTCGGCCAGATCGATCATGTCGGGCTCGGTGCCGAGGATCGGGATGCCGGCCTTTTCCAGCGCGTCGGCAAGCTTGAGCGGCGTCTGGCCGCCAAACTGCACGATCACGCCATGCAGCGTGCCCGCCGCCTGTTCGGCGCGCAGGATCTCCAGAACGTCTTCAGGCGTCAGCGGCTCGAAATAGAGGCGGTCGGACGTGTCGTAGTCGGTGGAAACCGTCTCCGGGTTGCAGTTCACCATGATCGACTCGTAACCGGCGTCGGCCAGCGCGAAGGCGGCGTGACAGCAGCAATAGTCGAACTCGATGCCCTGGCCGATACGGTTGGGGCCACCGCCAAGGATCACCACCTTCTTGCGGTCCGAAACGCGGGCTTCATCGGCCACTTCGCCCGCAAAGGGAAGCTCGTAGGTCGAGTACATATAGGCGGTGGGCGCCGCGAACTCGGCCGCGCAGGTGTCGATGCGCTTGTAGACGGGGTGCACGCCAAGCGAATGGCGTTGCTTTTGAATCTCTTCCGCCTCTTTCTTCGTGAGCGACGCGAGGCGTGCATCCGAGAAGCCCATGGACTTCAGCAGGCGCAGGTTTTCCGCGTCTTCCGGCAGGCCATGTTCGCGCACGCGTTCTTCCATGGCGAGGATCGCGGCGATCTGCTCCAGGAACCACGGGTCGATGCGGCACATCGTGTGCACGTCTTCAAGGCTGGTGCCGAGACGGATCGCTTCGGCGACCATGCGCAGGCGGTCCGGCGTGGGCGTGCCAAGGGCCGCGCGAATGGCGTTCTTGTTTTCCGACGGATCGCCATCGACGACATAGCCCGGGATCTCGATCTCATCGAGACCGGTCAGGCCCGTCTCAAGGCCGCGCAGCGCCTTCTGGAAGGATTCAGCAAAGGTGCGGCCAATGGCCATCACTTCGCCGACCGACTTCATCGCCGTGGAGAGAACCGGCTTGGAGCCCGGGAATTTCTCGAATGCGAAGCGCGGGATCTTGGTGACCACATAGTCGATGGATGGTTCGAAGGATGCCGGCGTCGCGCCGCCCGTGATGTCGTTCTCCAGCTCGTCCAGCGTGTAGCCGACGGCGAGCTTGGCCGCGATCTTCGCGATCGGGAAGCCCGTCGCCTTGGAGGCAAGTGCGGAGGAGCGCGACACGCGCGGGTTCATCTCGATGACGACGAGACGGCCATTCTCCGGATTGACGGCGAACTGAACGTTCGAGCCGCCGGTTTCCACACCGATCTCACGCAGCACCGCAATCGATGCGTTGCGCATGATCTGGTATTCCTTGTCCGTCAGCGTCAGGGCAGGGGCCACGGTGATCGAATCGCCCGTGTGCACGCCCATCGGATCGACGTTCTCGATGGAGCAGATGATGATGCAGTTGTCCGCGCGGTCGCGAACCACTTCCATCTCATACTCCTTCCAGCCGAGTACGGATTCCTCGATCAGCACTTCCGTGGTCGGCGAGGCGTCGAGACCGGAAGAAACGATCTCGAAGAACTCTTCGCGGTTGTAGGCGATGCCGCCGCCGGTGCCGCCCAGCGTGAAGGAGGGACGGATGATTGCCGGCAGGCCGACGAAGTCGAGCGCCTGCGCGGCCACGCCCATGGCGTGGTTCATGTAGCGCTGCT
Organism: Nitratireductor sp. WH36-1; assembly: GCF_058725515.1. Taxonomy (NCBI): domain Bacteria; kingdom Pseudomonadati; phylum Pseudomonadota; class Alphaproteobacteria; order Hyphomicrobiales; family Phyllobacteriaceae; genus Nitratireductor; species Nitratireductor sp. WH36-1. The sequence goes on from NZ_CM178970.1 coordinate 1,495,744, forward strand.
TGCGGTCGCTCTCGCCGAGGTTCCACTCGTTTTCCAGATCGTCCAGGGCTGCGTCGAGCGCTTCGTCGGAGAGCGTGTCTTTCAGCTCCTGGCGCTTGACTTCGTGCTTCTGGCGGTCGGCGTTCTTGACGTCGGATGCATTGGCCAGCATCGAGCGCGGCGTCTCGAGGCCGATCTTGGCCATGGCCTCGCGGAACAGCGAGCGGTCCTCGGCCTTGTCGATGGCGTCGGGCTGCGCGCCGATCATCTCGACATTGTAGCGCTCGAGCACGCCCATGCGGCGCAGGCTGAGTGCGGTGTTGAGCGCGGTCTGGCCGCCCATGGTGGGGAGCAGCGCGTCGGGGCGCTCCTTGGCGATGATCTTGGCGACCACTTCCGGCGTGATCGGCTCGATATAAGTGGCGTCGGCAAGCTCCGGGTCGGTCATGATGGTGGCCGGGTTGGAGTTCACCAGAATGACTCGGTAGCCCTCTTCTCGCAGCGCTTTGACGGCCTGGGTGCCGGAATAGTCGAACTCGCAGGCCTGGCCGATGACGATGGGGCCGGCCCCGATGATCAGGATCGACTTGATGTCGGTGCGTTTGGGCATGGAAGTACACTCGCGCGTAGAAGCCGTCGCCGCACGGGCGGATGCCGCGCGCAGGCCGGGCAAAAAATTGTCGGGCTAGGCGCGCCTTATAGGCAATGGGCGGCCCTGACGGAACCCCGAAAATGACGATTTCAACGCGACCAAAGGTTACGAAGGCATATTGTACACGGCAAGTTGCGCTTGTGAGGGGCGGGTGGCACCGTATCGGAGCGGGGGACGCTCATTTCTGCTGCCCCGATTCTCGCAGGCGCGGCATCTCAAGCCGGCATCAAACCGTTGGGAGCAGGCCATGGGCGCACATGAAGAAACTGCCACCTATCCGCCGCTCAACACGCTGAAGCCGGTGACGGAAAATCTTTGGATTGTTGACGGCCCGACAATTCCCTTTGGTCCGCCGGGTCTCAAAATGCCGTTCCCCACGCGCATGACGATCATCCGGCTGCGCGGTGGCGGTCTTTTCGTGCATTCGCCGACGCATATGACGGAGGATCTGCGTGCGGCCGTGGAGACGCTGGGGCCGGTTCGCTTCATCGTCGCGCCGAACCGCATCCATTACTGGTGGGTGCCGGTGTGGCGCGCTGCCTTTCCCGATGCTGAAATCTGGATGGCCCCGCGCATTCGCGAACAGGCCGGGGGCCACATCGACTTCCCGACACGCGAACTCACGGACGAGAACGGCTATCCGTGGGATGATGAAATCCGCACCCTGCCGGTTGCGGGCAGCTTCATGACGGAGGTGGAGTTCTTCCACATCGAAAGCCGAACGCTGATCCTGACGGATTTCATCGAGAATTTCGAGCCGCAGAAACTCAACTGGTGGCGGCGCATCATGGCGCGGCTTGGCGGCGTTCTTGCGCCGCAAGGCGCGATGCCGCGCGACATGCGCCTCACCTTCGCCAGCCAGCGCCCCGCGTTGAAACGGGCCGTGGAAACGATGATCGGCTGGGGACCGGAGCGTGTCATCATTGCACATGGCCGCTGGTTCGAACGTGATGGTGCGGAAGCGCTGAAGCGGGCTTTCAGTTGGCTTCTGCGTTGACCGGACGGATTAGCGCCTCACCGCCTATGGTTGCTTTACTTGGGTGGAAAGCTTGGCTGTAATGCTGTCTTTGAAGCCTTCCGCGCTTCCCGCGCTTCTGGAGGGCATCGGGGAGAGGAGCCAGCTTGATGGGAATGCGCGACTTGGGAATGTCAGGCATGAACCGCAGGCGCTTTATGGTCGGGGCAGGGGCCTTGGGAGCAGCAGGCCTGATCGGGCTGGAAGTGGCCGCAGAGCAGGTGCTCAAGGACATCAATGCGCTGAAGCCCGGTGAGTTCACCTGGCACCCGGACCGTCAGCCTTCAGGGCCGGTTGCGGTGGTCGTGTCGCTGCCGGAGCAGCGCGTGCATGTCTACCGCAACGGCATCCGCATCGCTGCCTCCACCTGCTCGACGGGCAAGCAGGGGCATGAGACGCCGACCGGTGTTTTCGTGGTTCTTCAGAAAGACAGGGACCATCGCTCCAGCACCTACAACAATGCGCCCATGCCGAACATGAACCGGCTGACCTGGTCGGGCATCGCGCTTCACGCAGGCAATCTGCCGGGATATCCCGCCTCGCATGGCTGTGTGCGCCTGCCGATGGCCTTTTCCGAAAAGCTCTTTGAGGTTACCCATCTGGGCACGCCGGTCATCATTTCCGGCGCGCATGGAGACCCCTGGGAATTGACGCATCCGGGCATGGTCCTGTCCGGTTATGCCGAGCATGAGTTCGAGAAGATCGAAGCCTCGCTGGACGGCAAGAAGCACCCGAAGGACTGGAGCGCGGCCGAGCAATATCCCGTTACCTCGGTGATTGCCTCATCCGCCGACCGGCGCATCATGCTTGTCGAGAATGGCCGCGTTCTGGCCGAGGGAGATCTGAACATCTCCGGGCGCGGGAAGCTTGGCAGCCACGCCTTTGTGCTTCACGGCGCTGATGGAGAGGCGCAGGGCATGAGCTGGTATGTCATCAGCCATGACAGTGGCGCGGATGGCAATTTCCAGCCCGAGCAGCGACTTCTGTCGCGGCTGACCACGGACAATGCCTTTTCCGCAGCCATGCATGACCGCATGCATCCGGGCATGGTGATGATTTTAACTGACGCCCCGCTTCATCCGGAAACACGTTCGGGCAAGGACTTTGTCATCATGTCCTGAGCCGCTTCGGATATGATTCTGACGGGAAACAATCTCTGGCGTTGTGGTGTATAAGCCGATAACTAGAGTTCACTGAAGACAACTGGGAATTGCACGCATGCGCTGGAAAGGCCGCCGTCAAAGCAGCAATGTCGAAGACCGCCGGGGCCGCTCGAGCGGCGGTGGTTCTTTACCGGGTGGGTTTGGTCGATCCGGCGGGCGCATAAGGTTGCCTTCCGGTGGTAGCAGGCGCGCCGGCGGCGGCTTGTCCGGGATCATTGTTCTTGTCGTCCTGTTCTTCGTTCTGCGGGCCTGCGGGATTGATCCGCTGGGCATGCTCACCGGTGAGCCGGGCGGAGGGAGCCAGACGACCACGACACAGCGTCAGGAGACTGGCGGAGCAAGCGACGAGATGAAGCAGTTCGTCAGCGTCGTTCTCGCCGAGACGGAAGACACCTGGAACGGCATCTTCGAATCCCAGGGCCTCGATTACAAAGAACCTTCGATGGTTCTGTTCAGCGATTCCGTGCGTTCGGCCTGCGGTTTTGCTTCGGCGGCGACCGGGCCATTTTATTGCCCCGGCGACGAGAAGGTCTATATCGATCTGAGCTTCTTCGATCAGCTTGCCCGGCGTTTCGGCGCGACCGGTGATTTTGCCCAGGCCTATGTCGTGGCGCATGAGGTTGGGCATCACGTGCAGAACGTGACCGGCATCCTGCCGCGCTTCAACCAGATGCGCCAGCGCATGAGCCAGGCCGAGGCCAACGCCATGTCCATCCGTGTCGAATTGCAGGCGGATTGCTTCGCCGGCATCTGGGCGCATTACACGGCCCAGAAAGGGCTTCTGGAAGATGGCGATATCGAGGAAGCGCTGAACGCTGCCAACCAGATTGGCGACGACACCTTGCAGCGCCGCACCCAGGGGTATGTGGTGCCGGAGAGTTTCAATCATGGCACGTCGCAGCAACGGCGGACATGGTTTGCGCGGGGGCTCAAAAGCGGACGGCTGGCCGATTGCGATACGTTCAACGATCCGATCTAGGCGCAAACCGGCTGTTCTGCTGCCACCCAAGAGGTAGATCTGAACATGTTTGGACCAGGACGAATTCTCGGCCTTGCCGTGGCTTTGGCATGTGGAGCCGCAACCTCGCAGGCGCCGGAGTTCGCACAGCAATACCGCCAGCGCCTCAATGGCGCCCTGCATGAACTGAGGCTGGTGGTCTCGGCTTTCGATGCCGACGCCACCCGGAACAACCTCACCCGTGAGAGAGCGATTGTCGTCTACGAAGAGGCTGGCAGCGACTTTCTGCGTGACCGCGCCACGTCCGTTCGTGTCGCGATCGGGCGGCTTGGCGATCTGGAGCGGCAGTCGGCTGCATTTGACGAGGCTTCGCCCGTTCTGCGGCCGCTTATCGTCGCGCGTTCTCCCGATGGACCGCTTCTACAGGGCGCGCTGGATGATTATGAGCCAGCCGTTCCATTGACGCTGCACGGATTTATCTGGACAGGCGTCGGTGTTCTATTTGGCTTTTCTGTAGTCTGGCTCCTGGGACTACTGTTCCGTAGAAAAAAGCATTACCCGGCTCACAATTTACGCGTGTAAAATTTACAACTCGCGTTTAACGTGTTTTTAAAAGCAGAGAAATAGATTGCCCCAAACAATAAAAGCTTGGGTGGGCATATGATTTCTCTTTTAGAACGCTTTTTGCGTTCCGGGACGCGCTTGTGTGCGCGTTTCGGAGCGGACCGATCCGGCAATTTTGCAATGATCACGGCTCTGTCGGCGATGGCCCTCATCGGGGGCTCAGGCTTTGCCCTGGATTATGCGAATATGAGCCGTGTGCGCGCCAGTCTTCAGAACAGTCTGGACAGCGCAGCACTTGCTGTCGCGCAAAAGGGCAAGACGATCACGGATACCGAGGCGCGCGGGATCGCCGAATCCTATCTTGCGGGCAATCTTCCCGTTGTTTTCAAGAATCTGGACGTTGACCGTGTCGGTGAATCCGTCACCGTAACGGCGGACGTGGACGTCAAGCTGTTCTTCGGCGGTATTCTGGGGAAGGAAAGCATGCCGGTTTCCGCCCTGTCGAAGGCAGATGTGGCGCTGATTTCCTATGAAATCGCTCTGGTTCTGGACACGACAGGCTCCATGAGCGGTCGCAAGCTCCGTGACATGAAGAAAGCGGTTGAAGGGCTGATCGATAACATCTCTGCACAGGTCAAGGATCCCGAGCGGCTGCGGTTTTCGCTTGTGCCATTCTCGACTTTCGTCAATGTCGGTCCGCAATTTGCACCGGATTTCGACAAGAACGGCAAAATCGTCAAGGATACTGGCGCTCCATGGCTTGATCTCGAAGGCGTCAGTGAAATCCCTCAGCTTGAGCTGGAAGCCGGCATCAGCCGCTTCGAGGCCTATCACAATATGGGGCTTGAATGGAAAGGCTGCGTTGAGACACGCATGCCCGAGGGCAACAATCGCCATGATGTGGCCGATACACCGGCTATTCCTGCGCACCAGGCGTCACTGTTCATACCCACGTTTGCGATCGATGAGCCGGAGGACTATCGCAACGATTACATCGAGTCCGAGGTCGATCCACGTGGCAATGACCGGGAGAAGAAGCTCAAGAAATATGGTTTCAATGGCCTGAAGAAAATCTTCAAGCGCCTCAAGCTGGACGACTTGGACAGCAATCGCGGTCCGAACTATATGTGCGTTTCCGAGCCTCTGACGCCTTTGACGAACGATTACGCCGATCTGAAAAAGAAGGTTAAAAAGCTCAAGGCAAGCGGCAACACCAACATCATGGAAGGTGTGGCGTGGGGCACGCGTGTTCTCTCGCCGCACGAGCCCTTTGCCGGTGGCGATCCGAATGACGGCATCATCAAGGTGATGGTTGTCCTGACCGACGGCAAAAACATTTTCGGTGTTCGTGATGACAGGCTGCGGTCGCGCTACTCGAGCTTTGGTTTCATGGTCGACGGCCGCCTTGATGGTGAAGTGAACGCCAGTTCCAGCAAGTCGACCAAGCTGATGAACAACAAGACGCTTGAGGCCTGCACCTATGCCAAGGCGGACGGGATCGACATCTACACGATCCGGCTTGAAGAGGACGACTCCGATACAGGTACGCTGATGAGCGCCTGCGCGAGCCGGCCAGACCAGTATTACGACACCCCCTCCAGCAGTCAGCTCAAGAAGGTGTTCGAGAACATTGGCGAGAAGATCGTTCGGCTTCGTCTGTCGACCTGACGGAAGACGGAGCGCTGAAAAGGAAAGGGCGGCTCGAGGGCCGCCCTTTTTGCTGTGTTGTTATTCCGCCAGTGCGGGCTCGCCGCGCCGTTCGCGGATCAGATTGGCGAAGCGGCGGAAGAGATAGTGCGAGTCCTGCGGGCCGGGCGAGGCCTCCGGGTGGTGCTGCACCGAAAAGACCGGGCGTCCGGCGATGGTCAGGCCGCAATTGCTGCCGTCGAACAGCGAGACATGGGTCTCTTCCACACCTTCCGGCAGCGTGTCGCCATCCACCGCAAAGCCGTGGTTCATGGACACGATCTCCACCTTTCCGGTGGTGAAGTCCTTGACCGGGTGGTTTGCGCCATGATGACCCTGATGCATCTTCACCGTCTTGCCGCCAAGCGCCAGGGCAAGCATTTGGTGGCCGAGGCAGATGCCGAAGACCGGAATGTCGGTTTCAAGCAGTTCACGGATCATCGGTACGGCATAATCGGCGGTTGCCGCCGGATCGCCGGGGCCGTTGGAGAGGAAGATGCCGTCGGGCTTCATGGCGAGGATGTCTGCGGCGCTGGTCTTGGCGGGCACCACCGTCACCTTCGCGCCGAGACCGGCCAGAAGGCGCAGAATGTTGCGCTTCGCGCCATAGTCGACAGCGACGATGTGGTGGGTCGGCTCGTCCTGCGCGCCAAACCCTTCATCCCAGACCCACGGCGTTTCCGTCCAGCCCATCGACTGGCCGGAGGTAACCTCCTTGGCGAGGTCGAGGCCGACCAGACCCGACCATTCGCGCGCCTTGCTCTTCAGGGCTTCGATGTCGAACGCGCCATCGGGATTGTGTGCGATCACCGCGTTGGCCGCACCCTTTTCGCGCAGAAGCGCGGTCAGCGCGCGCGTGTCCACGCCGCTGATGGCCACGATGCCGCGGCGCTTCAGCCAGCCATCGAGATGGCCGCCGGAGCGGTAGTTCGAGGGGTTGGTGATGTCAGCGCGGAAAACAGCGCCGACCGCGCCAGCGCGCGCCGCCGGGTGCAGGTCTTCGATGTCTTCGTCATTGGCGCCGACATTGCCGATATGCGGGAATGTGAAGGTGACGATCTGGCCGGCATAGGACGGATCGGTCAGAACCTCCTGATAGCCGGTGAGCGCGGTGTTGAAGCAGAGCTCGCCAATGGCCTCTCCGCCAGCGCCAATGCCTTTGCCCTCTATGACAGTGCCATCGGCAAGCACGATGAGAGCCGTTGGCCGGGTCGTGCTCCATGGGGCGGTCTTGGTCGCCATTGGGAAGTCTCCATCCTTCGTGTGCCCGGGCGCGATCACGGTCATATGACCGGGCGCTCCGTTCAGGTTCCTTTAGCATGATCTGCGAGCAGACCGGTTCTCACTTTTTGCCGCCGAGCGCAAGAGGCTTGCGCCCGAGGGGCCTTGAAAGAAGGTGCCTTATAGGCCATATGCCCCATCGACATGGGTCCAGCCCCGGGCGAAATCGCCGGTGGATTCAGGCCGAAACGGAAATTGTCCATGCAGGTCGCGGACAATAGGCAAAGGCTCAAAAACGGTCAATCTGTAGCAAATAAATATTTATGCCAATGTTTCCAATGACTTATGGGGGCGTTGCGGCTTGCTTCGAGATTCGGCCGGGGCTATGTTCATCCTAGTGACTGGAGACAGGTGTTATGATGCGCGAGAAACTCGCCAGGGTGTTGAACGATGCCGTCAAACAGAAGGACAAACGCCGCGTTTCGACGCTGCGTCTGGTTCAGACCGCTATCAAGGACCGCGATATAGCCAATCGCGGAGCCGGCAAGGATCCTGTGAGTGATGAGGATATCCTCCAGATTCTCTCGAAAATGGCCAAGCAGCGTCAGGAATCGGCAAAGGCTTTCGAAGAAGGAAACCGCCTCGAGCTCGCAGAGCAGGAACGCGAGGAGATCGTGGTGATCACCGAGTTTCTGCCAAAACCCCTTGGCGAAGACGATCTGAAGCAGGCCTGCGCCCAGGTGGTGCAGGAAGTCGGCGCAGACGGTTTGCGCGACATGGGGCGCTGCATGAACGTTCTGAAGGAAAAATTCCCCGGCCGTATGGATTTCGGCAAAGCCAGCGGCATCGTGAAGGGCATGCTGCGCTAGCGCCTTTCACATATTGCGGGAAACAGGATGTCAGGGCGGCTCGATCGGGTCGCCCTTTTTGCATTCAGGCGAAGAGGGGTTTGACCTTCCAGCGGCTGGAAGGGGTAACGCAGGAGCGAACACATATCTCTGGAGGTGTGCAATGGCCGATGCGCATAAACATGATCACGCTGTAAAAGCCTGCTGCGGCGGACATAAGGAGGCTCACGCCGAAGCCTCGGCGCGTGACCCGGTTTGCGGTATGGACGTGACGATAGAGGGAGCCGGGCACACGCTGGAGTACGGCGGTGAGCGTCACTATTTCTGCTCGCAGCGCTGTCAGGACCGGTTCGATGCTGATCCGAAGCGGTATCTGGATGGCGCGCGGCAACAGGAGCCCATGCCCAGGGGTACCCAATACACCTGTCCCATGCATCCCGAGATCATTCGCGACGAGCCGGGTTCATGCCCCATCTGCGGCATGGCGCTGGAGCCCATGGGCGTGCCCACCGGCGAGGAGGGGCCCAATCCCGAACTCGTGGATTTCACCCGCCGTTTCAAGGTAAGCGCAGTTCTGGCGGTTCCGCTGCTGCTGATCGCGATGGGGCCGATGGTTGGCTTGCCTTTCCGCCACTGGATCGGTGAGCCGCTTGCGGTCTGGCTGGAATTCGCGCTGGCAACGCCCGTGGTTCTGTGGGCGGCGCTGCCGTTTTTCCGTCGCGGCTACGATTCCATCGTCAATCGCAGCCCCAATATGTGGACGCTCATCTCCATCGGTGTGGGCGCGGCCTATGCCTACAGCGTCGTCGCCACCCTGATGCCGGATATCTTCCCGGCCCAGTTTCGCGGCGAAGGCGGTGTGGTGCCGGTCTATTTCGAGGCAGCGGCCGTCATCGTGGCGCTGGTCTTTCTCGGTCAGGTGCTGGAGCTGAGAGCGCGTGAGCGTACCGGCTCGGCCATCCGGGCCCTGCTCGATCTTGCGCCAAAAACGGCGCGGCGCATTGCCGAGGATGGTTCTGAGGCCGATGTGCCGCTGGATGACGTGCGTGAAGGCGACCGGTTGAGGGTGCGCCCCGGCGACAGCATTCCCGTCGACGCCACGGTCGAGAAGGGGCGTTCCTCCGTCGATGAATCCATGATTACCGGCGAGCCCGTTCCCGTCGAAAAGGCCGAAGGGGACCCGGTAACGGGCGGCACGATCAACAAGAATGGCACGCTGATCGTGCGCGCCGACCGGGTCGGTTCGGAAACGGTCCTGTCGCAGATCGTCGACATGGTGGCCAAGGCCCAGCGCTCGCGCGCCCCCATTCAGGGGCTGGCAGACCGGGTTTCGTTCTATTTCGTGCCAACGGTGGTGCTGGTCGCCATCATTGCCTTTGTCGTCTGGGCGATGTTCGGTCCTGCGCCTTCAATGGTCTTCGCCATCGTCTCGGCGGTCTCGGTGCTCATCATCGCCTGCCCCTGTGCGCTTGGGCTTGCCACGCCCATGTCGATCATGACGGCCACGGGCAGGGGCGCGCAGGCGGGTGTCCTCATCAAGGACGCAGAGGCGCTGGAGCGCTTTGCCAGGGTGGACACGCTGATCGTGGACAAGACCGGAACCCTGACCGAGGGGCGTCCGAAACTGACCGATGTGGTGGTTGCCGAGGGGATCGACGAAAAACGCTTCCTCAAACTGGCGGCAAGTCTGGAGCGAGGTTCCGAACATCCGCTGGCCGAGGCAATCGTCGCTGGCGCGGAAGAGCGTGGCGTCACACTCGAAACGGCTTCCGATTTCGAGGCAATCACCGGCAAGGGTGTTTCCGGCACGGTCTCGGGCAACCATGTCGCACTGGGCAACAGGGCGATGATGGAAGAGGCCGGCGTCACGGTTGACGCTCTGGTTGAACAGGCCGACGCACTGCGCAGCGATGGCAAGACAGCCATGTTCGTTTCTGTCGACGGAAAGGCAGCCGGCCTCATTGCCGTCGCCGATCCGGTCAAGGAGACGACGGCCGATGCGATCCGCGCGCTTCATGATCTCGGCCTCACCATCATCATGGCGACCGGCGACAATGCCCGCACGGCGAAGGCGGTCGCAGAACGCCTCGGCATTGATGAAGTGCGCGCCGACATGCTGCCGGAGAGCAAGCAGGCGCTGATCGAGGAGCTGCGCGCCAAGGGAGCCAGCGTGGCGATGGCGGGCGATGGCGTGAATGATGCGCCTGCACTCGCCGCTGCCGATGTGGGCATCGCCATGGGGACCGGTGCAGACGTGGCTATGGAAAGCGCCGGCATCACGCTGGTGAAGGGCGATCTGAACGGGATTGTGCGGGCGCGCGCTCTGGCGCGGGCAACGATCCGCAACATCAAGGAGAACCTGTTCTTTGCCTTTGTCTACAATGCGCTCGGCGTGCCGGTGGCCGCTGGCATTCTCTACCCGGTCTTTGGCACGCTTCTGTCACCGATGATCGCAGCAGCGGCGATGAGCCTGTCTTCGGTTTCCGTGATCGCGAACGCCCTGCGCCTTCGCACCGTGAAGCTCGGATAGATCTGGTTCTTCGCGAAGGCTGAAATGAAAAAAGCCCCGTCCTGAGCGGGGCTTTTTGTTGAGATCTCTCAGGCTGCGTTCGCGTCGGAGCGCTTTTGCTCCCCCGTTTCGAACTCCCGGAGCACATCCTCGATCGGGCTGGGTCGACCCAGATAATAGCCCTGTCCGATCTGACAGAACTCGCTGGCGAGAAAGCTGAGCTCGCCGGAGGTCTCCACACCTTCCGCCAGCACCGGCAGGCCGAGGCCGCGCCCGATGCCCAGAACCGCTTTCACAATGGTTGCGGCCTGTTCGTTGGTGTCCACCTGACGAATGAAGCTGCCGTCGATCTTGATCTTGTCGAACGGGAAGGCGCGCAGGTTGGAGAGTGAGGAATAGCCGGTGCCGAAATCGTCCATCGCCACCTTGATGCCGAGCGCCTTGAGCTGGCGCAGCGTGGTGAGCGCACGGTGCATGTCGCGCACCAGGGCCGTTTCGGTGATCTCGATCTCCAGGCGATGCGGAGAGAGGCCGGTTTCCAGAAGCACGCGATGTACGGTCTGCGGAAAGTTCACACTGTGCAGCTGCACGGCGGAGACGTTGACCGCGATCATGAGATCGTCTTTCCAGCTGGCCGCTGCGCTACAGGCAGTCTGCAGAACCCATTCGCCGATCGGCACGATGGCGCCGCTTTCCTCGGCAACCGGAATGAAGACGCCCGGAGAAATGTTGCCGCGCTCGGGGTGTTTCCAGCGCAGAAGCGCCTCGTATCCGATCAGCTCGCCCGTATCGAGCTTCTTCTGTGGCTGGTAGACGAGGTGAAACTCTCTGCGGCCCACCGCATGGCGCAGCTCATGCTCCATGATGCGCCGCGCGCGCGCTTCTTGCCCCATTTCGTGTTCATAGAAGCGATAGGTATCGCGGCCCTCGGACTTTGCGCGGTAGAGCGCGGTGTCTGCGTGGTTGATCAGGGCCTCCTGATCTCTGGCGTCCTGCGGATAAAGCGCAATGCCGATGCTGGTGGACATCAGGCCATCATTGCTCGCCTGCTCGTTTTCCTTGCGGAAAGCGTGAAGGATTTCCTCTGCGAGTGCCGCAGCCTCGCGCGGATCAGAAAGCCCCGGTGCAATGATCGCGAACTCATCGCCACCAAGGCGCGCAAGCATCTGCCCATGGCGAAGCGCACGGCCAGCATTGTCGGCGACCTTGCGCAGCATCGTGTCTCCGGCTGCATGGCCAAACAGGTCGTTGACCTCCTTGAAACGGTCAAGGTCGAGACAGAGAAGCGCGATGGATTTGCCTTCCGGGAGCGCTTCCATCTCTTCTTCCAGCCGGGCGGTGAAGTTGCGCCGGTTGGGCAGGTTGGTCAGCGTGTCATGCATGGCGAGCCGGCGGATATCGGCCTCCGCCTTCTTGCGCTCGCGCAGGTCGCGCACAGCGACGACGGTGTGCGGCTTGCCGCTGTAGTCGATGACGCGCGAAAGAAGTTCAACAGGCTGCGTGGTGCCGTCCGCATGTTTCAGCGTGGTCTCCCAGACCGGTTCATCGGCAAGGACGCCATTCTTCTCGATGGAGGTGAAGAGCCTGGTGAAGTCCATGCCGATGAGCTCATCGAGCGGGCGGCCGCTCAGTGTGCAAAGGCTTTGGTTTGCGGTGATGATGGTGGTGTCATCGCAGACCAGAAGCCCTTCCATGGCGGCGTTGGCGAGGCCGCGCATGCGGCGTTCTTCGGTGATTGCACGGCTGCGGTCACGGATGTCGACCCACAGCGCTACGGCCGTCATCAGGAAGATCATGAAGGCTGCGAACGCGACCGCCATGGCCAGCCACATGGACGGTATGGAGAAGGGCGAGATGGTGATCGTCGGGTCGGGAATGATCGAAACGGCGCCCATCGCGGTGAAGTGCATGGTGCAGATGGCCAGCGTGAGCGTCAGGCTCGCGGCGATGGTCTTGGCTTCATTGCTGCGGGAGAGCGCAATGCGCATCGCCAGTGCGCCAAGCACCACGCCGGCAATGAGTGAAGCGGCGACCAGCCCCATGTCCCATATGAGACGGCCTTCAACCTCGAGCGCTGCCATGCCCGTAAAGTGCATGACGGCGATGCCGGAGCCGACAATCGCGCCGCCGACCAGATGATGATCGAGTTTCTGGCGGGCTGCGACCGACATGCCAAGTCCGCTGAAGACGATGGCGAGCAGAAGGGAGACGGCTGTGAGCGGCACGTCATATGCCGTAGGAAGGCCCGGAGCGAAGGCGAGCATGGCAATGAAATGCGTCGCCCACACGCCAAAGCCGAAGCAGATTGCGGCAACGGCGGTCCATAACCAGCGCGTGCGGCCGGTGGATTTACATAAATGCTGGAGCAGGATTATCGCTGCAAAGGATGCGATGGCTCCGATGACCCCGGCCAGAAGCACCATTCCCGGGTCGTGTTCATTGACGATGCAATTGTAAACCGTAAGCACTTTGTGTCCCGCCACCTGATCGTTTTGTCAGTCGCTGGCCGTGCATTCGGGCGCAGCGCGCTGTTCTTTGAACCAGCGTTTAGCATCACTGTTTTGAATAATCGGTTAAGTTGTATGGCGGTTATGAAGTACCAGCCTGACGGGGCAGGGCTGTGAATACCGTGAAGAAGCCGGATCTCGATTCGCCGTCGCCGACGAACGTGCTTATATGGAGCGGCTAGAGGCTCTGAACTGAACAATGCGCTTTCCGAATTCCTTTCTTGATGAGATACGCGACCGCGTTCCGATTTCGCAGGTGATCGGCACACGTGTGACGTTTGACAGGCGCAAGACAAACGCCTCGCGCGGCGACTATTGGGCCTGCTGTCCCTTCCATGGCGAGAAGTCCCCGAGTTTTCACTGCGAGGACCGCAAGGGGCGTTACCACTGTTTCGGCTGCGGCGTGTCGGGCGATCATTTCCGCTTTCTCTCCGAGCTCGATGGAATAAGCTTCCCCGAAGCGGTCGAGCGTATTGCCGACATGGCCGGTGTGCCGATGCCGCAGCGCGATCCGCAGGCGGAGCGTCGCGAGCAGAAGCGCGCCTCACTCTCCGAGGTCATGGAAATGGCGGCAGGCTATTTCCAGAGCATGCTGCAGGAGCAGCAGGGCGCCGAGGCGCGGGCCTATCTGCGTTCGCGCGGGCTCTCCAGCGCCACGCAGCAGAGCTTCCGCATCGGTTACGCGCCGTCGAGCCGCAATGCGCTCAAGGAGTTTCTTGCCGGCAAGGGCGTTGGGAAGGATCAGATCGAGGCCTGCGGTCTTGTCGTGTTCGGCCCCGATATCCCGGTTTCCTATGACCGTTTCCGTGATCGCATCATGTTTCCCATCGAGGATGCACGGGGACGGGTGATCGCTTTTGGCGGTCGCGCCATGTCCAAGGATGTGCCTGCCAAATATCTGAACTCGCCCGATACCGAGCTCTTCCACAAGGGAACGGTGCTCTACAATCTGGCGCGCGCGCGCCGTGTGTCCGCGAAGGGCGACACCGTTATCGCGGTGGAAGGCTATATGGACGTGATCGGGCTTGCGCAGGCGGGCTTTGAAAACGCCGTTGCGCCGCTCGGAACGGCGCTCACGGAAAACCAGCTCGAACTGCTCTGGCGCATGACCGGTGAGCCGGTCCTGTGTTTCGACGGCGACGAGGCCGGGCTGCGCGCTGCCTGGCGCGCTGCCGATCTCGCCCTGCCGGTGGTGCAGCCGGGGCGCAGCCTGCGCTTTGCGCTTTTGCCCGAGGGCAAGGACCCCGACGATCTGGTGCGCGAGGAGGGGCCGGACGCATTTGCGGCGGTTCTGTCCGGCGCGCGCCCGCTGGCCGACATGCTCTGGATGCGCGAAACCTCCGGCAAGGTGTTCGATACACCCGAACGCCGCGCTGAGCTGGAGCGCAATCTGCAGGCGCTGACGGCGCAGATCCGCGACGAAAACCTCAAGCGCCACTACAGCCAGGACATGCGTGAGCGTGCGCGCACCTTCTTTGGGGGCGAGCAGTCGAAGCGTGGCGGCCAGCGTGGCTACCGCGATGGCGGCGGTGGTGGTGGGCGCAATCGCGGTTTCAGCGGCAGGCCCGGTGGGGCGTCAGGACGGCTTGCGGTTTCCGAAAGCCTGGCCCGCTCGGCTCTGGTGCGCAGTTCCAAACCCGCAATGCCGCTGCGCGAGGCAACCCTCCTCGTGACGCTGGTGAACCATCCGGGCCTCCTGGATGAGTATTTCGATGCGCTCGATCAGATGCTTCTGGCCAGTGCCGATCTCGGGCGGCTGCGCATGTCTCTTCTGGATGCAGTGGCGCACAACCCCGCGCATGACCGGGACATGATCCTCAAAAAGATCGAGGATGACGGACTGGTCGGGATCTGGAAGCAGGCGGAGGCGCGCGTGAAGGGCGCTTACATGTGGCCGGCCCTTGAGAATGCTGCTCTGGACGATGCGCGGGAGGCTTTTGCGCAGACCCTCTACTTGCACCGGCGCGCAGGCTCTCTACATAAGGAGCTGAAAGCGGCCGAACTGGCGCTCGCAAACGATTGGAATGAAGAGGATGCGCGGCATCTGACTGAGATCCAGGCGGAGCTGAGCAATCTGCAGGCAACTGAAGCGCTCATTGAAGGCTTCGGTCTTCTATCAGGGCGTGCGAATCGATCTTGAGCGTGACAAACCTATCTGGTTGGCTAAAAACCGGCCGAAACGGGAAAAAGCACGAGAATCACCCTCTGATTCGCTTTTTTACTCCGAATCAGGGTGCTTCGGCTTGACGTTGCGCCGGAATGCAGGAATCAGGTTCGATTCGAGAATGGGCTGTGCCGACGCCGCGAAAAGCGCGGCACGCAAGAGAAAAGATACTGAAATTGGACACGATAGGGAGTCCACCTAAGTATCAGGGTTAATCCGACATTAACGCGGCCGGCGCTAGACCACGAATCAGGTTGCGGGATGTCGTGACGGACAGCCGTTGCAGCGGCGGCGACGGGGTGGCATGGAACCCCGCTCGGTTGGAGAAGGCAAAGCATGGCGACAAAAGAGAAGGAAGAGGTCGAAACCGAACGCGAGGGCACCGACGGCCCTTTGCTCGACCTTTCCGATGACGCAGTCAAGAAGATGATCAAGGCCGCGAAGAAGCGCGGCTATGTGACAATGGACGAGCTTAATGCCGTTCTTCCTTCTGGCCAGGTCAGTTCCGAACAAATCGAAGACACCATGGCGATGCTCTCGGATATGGGCATCAATGTGGTCGAGGATGAGGAAGCTGCGGAAGACAACGATTCCAATGACAGTGAGGAAAGCAGCGAGCTGACCACGCAGTCGGGAACGGCTGTCGCCACGACGACCAAGAAAGAGCCGACGGACCGTACCGACGATCCGGTGCGCATGTATCTGCGCGAAATGGGCTCGGTCGAGCTTCTGTCGCGCGAAGGCGAAATCGCCATCGCGAAGCGCATCGAGGCTGGCCGCGAGACGATGATCGCGGGGCTTTGCGAAAGCCCGCTGACCTTTCAGGCGCTCATCATCTGGCGTGACGAACTCAACGAAGGCAAGATCCTGCTGCGCGAGATCATCGATCTCGAAGCGACCTATGCCGGCCCGGAAGCCAAGCAGGCGCCGGTCGTTCAGCGCCCTGATGAAGAGAACAAGCCTGCTGATGACAAGTCCGCGCGTTCGCGCAGCGACGACGTCACCAATGTAGGCGGCGAGGGCCAGAGCGAGGAAGAGGACGACGAAGAGGATGAGGCCAACCTGTCGCTTGCCGCGATGGAGGCCGAACTCAAGCCCGGCGTCATGGAGACGCTGGACTTCATCGCCGACACCTACAAGAAACTGCGCAAGCTGCAGGACCAGAAGGTGGAATCGAGCCTGGCCGACGCCGACAGCCTGTCGAGCAGCCAGGAGCGCCGCTACAAGCAGTTGAAGGGCGAGCTGATCACTTCGGTGAAGTCGCTTTCGCTCAACAATGCGCGTATCGAGACGCTGGTCGAGCAGCTTTACGACATCAACAAGCGCCTTGTGCAGAACGAGGGCCGTCTGCTGCGGCTCGCCGAAAGCTATGGCGTGAAGCGCGAATCCTTCCTCAAGGAGTATCAGGGGTCCGAGCTCGACACGAACTGGACCGAGCGCGTTGCAACGCTTTCCGGCAAGGGCTGGAAGGAGTTCTCGAAGAACGAAGCCAGGGCGATCGAAGATCTGCGCACCGAGATCCAGAATCTCGCGCAGGAAACCGCGATCTCCATCGGCGAGTTCCGTCGCATCGTGAACCAGGTGCAGAAGGGCGAGCGCGAAGCTGCAATCGCCAAGAAGGAGATGGTCGAGGCCAATCTGCGTCTCGTGATCTCCATCGCCAAGAAGTACACGAACCGCGGCCTTCAGTTCCTGGATCTGATCCAGGAGGGCAATATCGGCCTGATGAAGGCGGTGGACAAGTTCGAGTACCGCCGCGGCTACAAGTTCTCCACCTACGCGACCTGGTGGATCAGGCAGGCAATCACCCGTTCGATTGCCGACCAGGCCCGCACGATCCGCATCCCGGTCCACATGATCGAGACGATCAACAAGATCGTCCGCACCTCGCGCCAGATGCTGCACGAGATCGGCCGCGAGCCGACCCCGGAAGAGCTGGCCGAAAAGCTGGCCATGCCGCTGGAGAAGGTGCGCAAGGTGCTCAAGATCGCCAAGGAGCCGATCTCGCTCGAAACCCCGGTGGGTGACGAGGAAGATTCGCATCTCGGCGACTTCATTGAGGATAAGGGCGCTGTCCTGCCGATCGACGCGGCCATTCAGGCGAACCTGCGTGAGACCACCACCCGTGTTCTCGCTTCGCTGACCCCGCGCGAGGAACGCGTGCTGCGCATGCGTTTCGGCATCGGCATGAACACCGACCACACGCTGGAAGAAGTCGGCCAGCAGTTCTCGGTGACGCGTGAGCGTATCCGCCAGATCGAGGCGAAGGCGCTGCGCAAGCTCAAGCACCCGAGCCGCTCCAGAAAGCTGCGGAGCTTCCTGGACAGCTAATCAGATGTCACTCACGACCTGCGATAAAAACCCGGCTGCAAAGCCGGGTTTTTTGTAATCTAAATTTGTAAAACAATAATTCTATATTCGTCCGTGATCGTCTTTCCTTTCTGATCTATAATTTGATTTGTTCTGTTTATTTAAGCGGGGCCCTTGGCGTGCTCGGCGTTTTCATTGAGCCGGGAGAGCGTGATGAGAGCTTTGAAAGCCTCGCGGCTGTCTTTCCTGGCAAGGTGCAGGGCAGTGCGTCGGTTGCGGAGGTCGACCCGGGCGGGCTCCTGCCGGACGACCTTGCCTATTGGTTCTATGAGGGCTCGCTCACGACGCCGCCTTGCGCCGAAATCGTCGACTGGATGGTTTTGCGCGCACCAAAGCGGGTCGCGGCTGAAGACATTCGCCGGTACACGACGCTCTATTCGGGCAATGCAAGGCCCGTGCGCCAGTCAAACCGGCGCTTCATCCTCGCTTCGCAGTGATTGGCATCAGGTTCTTTCGCCGGCATGCGCGGGCATATTCGGAATGATGAGGGCCGGGCTTCGTGTCCGGCCTCCTTCATTCTCCGTAAGGTCCTGTTTTACCTCCAAAGCCCAGCTTGCAACGCCAGTGTGGCAGGCGGCAGGATTTGTTGCAGGCGGTATGGGCGATGAAGGGCGCATCCGGTCGGTGGCCGGTGTGCGTCGCAGGGAGGTGTGACATGACCACCTACATCATTCTCATCAACTGGACCGACCAGGGCATCAAGAATGTGAAGGATTCGCCAAACCGGCTGGAAAGCGCGAAGGCTGCGCTTTCCAAAATGGGTGGCACCCTGCGGGCGTTCTATCTGACCATGGGTGAATACGACATGGTCGCCGTGTCCGAGGCCCCTGACGATGAGGTTGCGGCGCGCTTTGCGCTGACGCTCGGCATGGGCGGCAATGTGCGCACGAAGGTGGTGAAGGCCTTCCCCGAAGCCGCCTATCGCGACATCATCGGCTCGCTCGGTTAGGGATAAGCTCGCTCCGGTGCGCTTGACAGGTTCGGCTCGCCGGGGCACCACCTCCGGATGCGACAGGCAATTCTCTCCGTGTCGACCATGGGCGCGGGGCTTTACGAATTTACCGATCGGGTTGAGGATTTCGTCAGGGAGGCAGGTGTTGAGGCCGGTCTCCTGACGGTCTTCGTGCGTCATACATCCTGCTCCCTGACCATTCAGGAGAACGCGGACCCGGATGTGAAGCGGGATCTGGAGGTGTTCTTTCGCCGTCTCGTGCCGCCCGCGGATGACGCTTCAATGAGCTGGGTAGTTCACCGTCTGGAAGGTCCCGACGACATGCCGGCCCACATCAAGGCGGCGCTGACACAGGTTTCCATCGGTATTCCGGTGGTGCAGTGGCGTCTGGCGCTCGGGACCTGGCAGGGAATCTACCTCTTCGAGCACCGCACACATCCGCACCAGCGCGAGGTGGTATTGCACCTCTCCTGAGGAGAGAGTGTTCGCAATGGTTTCGCAGCAATGCGTCTGCGGGTAAAACGATATCAAATATCGAATTTGACGGGAGTAAGCGTATGTCATTCTTGAAGCGGCTTTTCGGGGGCGGGGGCAGCGCGCCGGAAACGGGTGAGGCAAAGCCTGTCGGAGACGCGGTGGAGCACAAGGGCTTCACGATCCAGCCGACGCCCTTCTCCGAAGGCGGCCAGTTCCAGACCTGCGCGCTTATCACCAAGGACGTGGATGGCGAACGCAGGGAACACCGGCTGGTGCGCGCGGACCGTTTCCCCAGCGCTGAATTCGCCGCCGATCAGTCGATCCGCAAGGCGCGGCAGATGATCGATGAGCAGGGCGAGAAGATCTTCACCTGATCTTCATCGAGCGGGTCTGGTTCGCTGGTTCTTTGCGCTGAAAGGGATTGCACGTTGACGCTTGCGGCATCGCTGTTTCCGATCCTGTGCTGGATCTTCTACACCGTCTTCGCCAGCTGGCTGGAGAAGCGCCGGCCGTCTCTGTCCATCATCATGGGCGCGCAGCGCCATCGCTGGGTGCGCAATGCCGTCCGTCGCGAAACGCCCATGGATGCAATCCTGTCGGGCAATCTCATGGGGGCGGTGTCTTTCTTCGCCTCCACGACGGTGCTGATCATTCTGGCGATGATTGCCGTCTTCGGGCAGGTCAATGCGGTGCTGGACGCGGTGACGGTGATGCAGCCGGCGCTCGATGTCGACAAGGCGGCGGTCGAGCGGCATCTGGTGATCTTTCTGCTGATGTTCGTGATGGCGTTTCTGTCGTTCACGCTTTCGCTGCGCCAGTTCAACCATTTCTGCATCATGCTTGGCGCTGCCGACGATTCCGAGGAAAGCGACCCGGAAGAAATCTACATCATGGCCGCGCTCAACACGATTGCGGCGCGCAACTTCAATCAGGGCATTCGCGCCTACTACTTCTCGATCGGCATGATTGCGTGGTTTGTCTCCGCCTGGGCGGCGATTGCGGTCAGTCTCGTCATCTTCGCCTCCATTCTCTACCGGGAATTCTTCTCCGCCGCACGCGAGCTCGTGGCGGGTCTCAAGGTCGAAGTCATCGAACCGGCTGGGAAAAAGGGCCAAGTGGGCGCGAAGACGGTGGGCGAGAAGACGGGTGCGCGGAAGCCCTGACCGGCTTCTGTTCAAAGCTGGCTATGCCTGTCCGGTTTTCTGTCTGGCAGCATCAGCCCATTGGCTGAGTACTGCGAACGTATCGGCCTCGCGCGTTCGGTCGATGGTCATGCGCACCAGTCCATTGTTCCAGATCTTGCAGGGCAGGTCTTCAAGAAGTCTGCGCGGCAGGATTTCCTTGCCATCCGGCGTGCGGTTTTGAAAGCTCACGAAATTGGCGTTGGCCGGATAGACTTTCAGCCCCCGTATCGTTTCAAGCAGATTTTTGAGTCTGACTGCCGCCTGATGGACAAGCCGGCCCTCCTGGATAGCGAGTGCGTACCAGTTCTCCTCAAACAGGGTCCCGAGCGCCGTGATCTGCGCAAAATCCAGCATGTAGCGTGGCTGGTTTCTTGAAATCCTCTGCAAAAGCACTGCCGGAGCAATTATTGCTCCAAGTCGCATGCCGGCCACCCCAAACGCTTTTGAAAACGACAGGAGATTGATGAAGCCGTATGCCAGATAGGATCTGAAGAGCGCCGGGCCAAAGTCGGGCCGGAAAAACGCATACGTGCTGTCGATGGCGATGTGGCGTCTGGTCGATACGGGGATGGCATGCAGATCCTCTGCGCACAGCCAGTCGCCTGTCGGATTGTTCGGGTTGCAGACCAGAAGGTGGCTGTTGGCGTCGGGAACAAAGTTCATGAGGGACGCCGGGTCGTAATGCTCGACGGCCAATCCGCTCGCCTGCATGATCGTCCCGTATGCAAAATAGCCGGGGGAGGGCAGCGCCACGCTTGCAGCTTCGGTCGCTGCAAAGCGTGCCAGCAAATCCAGTGCCTCCGTGCAGCCATTGGTTGGAAGCACATTTTCTGGAGCCATGCCGAACCTTGCGCCGATGCATTGCCGCGCGGCCATGGCGGAATTCGCGGGATAGCGCCGCCAGTCCAGGTTGCGCAGGCGTGACGCGACCGCCTCCTTGAATGCATCGGGGAAGGACCAGTCTGACAGGGTCATGTCGATGCCCCTGGGTGGTGCTTCATAGATCTTGGTTGTCATGTCTCGTCTCCTCCTCAACGGTCGGGCAGGGTGCGCGGCGCCAGTAAGCCATTGCTGGCTTGAAGTTGAAGCAGGCAGGCAAACAGAAGGCGTCCGAAGAGGAGGGTGAGCCAGGTGGCTTCAAGTGTCAGGCGACCTGTGAACCACAGCCCTCCGACAATGGGCAGCACAAAGCCCCAGAGCGAGCCGGCAAGCGCCAGCAGAACCTGAAACGGCGACATCGTGACCTTCATCACTGCGGCCCTGAATGCTGCGCAGGGTTCGATCAGGAACTGTATGGCGATGGCGCACAGGATGAGTGGTCCGCTTGTCGTCCAGAAGCAGCTCGTGCTGAACGGAGACAGGCCCGCATTCCAGGCTGCTATTCCCAGAAGTGTCAGTGAGAGAAGCGCGCAGATCGAAACAATCGCCATGAACATGGAGCGCTCGGTGGCTTCAAGGTTCTCTGTTCTGTCGAGGGAGCGCAGCATTCGCCCTGCGACCACGCCGAAAGACTTGAGCGGCACGATGAAGGTGCGAACAATCGTAAAGCCGATCGACGTGTAGGTGGCGGCGGCGGGGTCGGTTGCACGCAGGGCTGTCAGTACAAGCCAGAATGTCGAGGAGAGAACGATGATATCGCTGCCGGAAGCGAGCGCCTGGCCGGAGATCGCGTAGCCTGCGCGCCATGAGCCTGTCGGCTGGAACAGGGTTCTGAGGTGATTGGTGATGCGCAGCGCTATGCAATAGCGCAGGCTGATGTAAAGCTGCGTCGTGAGGCTGATCATCCCCACAAAGCTGAGCAGAAGTGCGGGATTTGCTGGAAGAAACTGAAGGGCGCTTGCTGCCGTCAACTGCAGGAGAATTGCCTGAAAGGTGACCGCGAGCTGAGTGTTTTCCATCTGTGCGCGTACCAGATAGCCTCCCATGAGTGCGTTCAGGCCGGTGACGGGAAAACCAATCGCGCAGAAGACAAGGTAGGCTGGGAGCAGCGAAAAAAGATCGTCCGAGATGAGGAGAATGGTCGTTGATGTCACGCCGAAAAGAAGCAAAAGGCTTCCGCAGAGGAGACAAAAGGCTTCCGCCATTCCCCTGATTCTGAAAGGGCGGGACTGCTTTCTGCGTTGAGAAATCACAACGATCCGAAAGCCGGAGAGTGGGACGGAGAAGGCGGCGCAGAGAAACCACCCCATACCATGCGCGGCTGCGGCCTGGGTGCTGGTTGTCGCCAGCGCGACCGAGAATATAAGTCCGCTGATGCCGGCTGCAAATATCGCGAATGAAAGTTGGCCGCCTCTCTTGAGAAAATCGCGCGTCGTGCGCTGCAGGAATCGTGTGTTCATTTTTCGCCAGATTGAGGCGGTGGGATTTCCTGCCCCTGCTTTGAGCCGATATCATTGATTTGAGCCAGTGAAAGGCCGAGTTCGTTTTTGAGAAAACGACATATGGTCCAGTAGTCGGATATTTTATCGGTAAACGGTCCAAATCTATTTATGTATTTTGGTAGCCATTCGAGCATCTGATCTACCATTTGTTCTTTTCCTACCTTCTTGCTGTATTCCTCCATGCTGATGGTTTCGTGGTGTATGAAGCGCTTTCCGGGGAGTTTCTTGCAGAGGTTGTCGTAGGACGCGGTCTGCATGATGAACTCATGCCAGATGTCATCAACTTCGGCGTTCAGCGGGATGAAGGATGTGTCTTCATCCGAGGCAATCGTCATGAACTTCAAGAACTCTTCAACCTGTAGAACGAGCACGGCGTCACTGCGTTCGGGAAGGTTTTCTTTCAGGACATCCCACATTTTCGCAGTTACATATTTTTCGGCAAGCATATGACTCTCCTGCGTTGTCGGAGACAGGGCGCTTGAAAGCGCCCTGTCTTTGCACTCATACAAATTGGTATTCTTCTTCCTGATTAACGGCGCAGCATGAGTGTCCGTAGGACAGAAGCTTCAGGAAGTGGCGCTTCAGGATAACTTCGCGGATATTTTCGTAGGTCATTTTCGTCTCCACTAATTTTCACGCGTCTCGTCTGAGGCGCGTATTTATTTAAATATTGTTTTCGTTTGATTTCAACATCTATAAATAAAAAACAATGTAAGTGATATACTATATTTGTTATAATTGTTTTGCTTTTTGGGAGTTATTTTTAATGATTGCATTGTTATGTTTGGTGTATTTCGAAGTAATTCTTCGGTGGACTTGAAATTTCTGGCAGGCGAGCAATGATGTGGTGCGCCTGGCGCCCCGACCGCGTGTTGCGGGGGCGAAGCTATGGCGGCCAGAAGCGCTGCAAGGCGCGATGCACCGCGCTTTGCAGAGAGCCTTCAGAGGGGAGGGGCTGGCGCCCCGATATGAAAATCAGGTTATGTCAGGCTTGCCGAGTGGGGGCCGGAGGGGAGACCGGAGCCGGGGCTGTGGCGAGGCCTTCGATAAGCCCGTTCAGAGCCTTGATCTGCGCGTCCGCATCGCTGCCCGCGTCGATGGCAAGGGCTGCCCGATCAAAGGCGGCTGCCAGCAGGCCCGTCAGTGCATCCAGTGGCAGGCTGCGCAGCGCGCCTGCCTCCATGGCTGCGTGGAGCCCTTCACGCAGGGTTCTGTTGCCGTGGCGATCTTCGATTTCATCCATCCGCCTGCGTCCCAGAACGGCCGGGCCGTCAAGCAGGAGGAGGCGTGTTCTTCCAGGGTGGGTCATGGCGTTGAGATAGGCTGCGCCGCCGTCGATCAGCGCGGCTGTTGCGGAGGTCGTGTCCAGAGCGCCTGTCTCGATTTCACGCGCAACACTTTCGGCTTCCCGTTCCGCTACGGCGGCGAACAGCGCCTGCTTGTCTGCAAAGTGATGATAGAGCGCGCCGCGTGTCACGCCGGCTTCGCGGACGATCTCCGGCGTGCCCGTTTCCGCGTAGGACTTCTCGACGAAGAGGCGGCGGGCCGCCCTGATCAGCCTGTCGCGCGTGTCTTCACTGCGTTCGCGGTTTGAACGGCGGGGTGTGGTCTGTTGCATACATGCAGCCTGTATGTTAATCGATAATACATGCAGTCTGTATGTTTATAGGCGCATCGCCCGCGTCTTGCCAAGGCCTCCGGCCTGTCTGCCGGGCGGCAGGAGGCCGGGCAGCGGCGAGGGGGGGCAAAGGGGCGGTGGCGACGACCCGCAGGCAAAGCGGCTGCATGAGAAACGCGGTGAGGGAGAAGACCGATGAAAGTCACCAGCTACTACCCGGTCATTATGACGGGAAACGTGGCCGAAACGGCTGCATTCTATTGCGATCATTTCGGTTTCCAGCCGGCATTTGAGGCCGACTGGTATGTCCATCTTCAGTCAAAGGAAGATCCGGGCGTCAATCTCGCCATACTGGATGGCTCGCACCCGACGGTGCCGGAGGCGGCGCAGGGTAACGTGACGGGCCTGATCCTCAATTTCGAGGTCGAAGATCCCGATGCCGAATATGCGAGGTTAAAGGGGGCAGGCCTGCCGATCCTGCTCGAACTGCGCGACGAGGCATTCGGTCAGCGCCACTTCATCACGGCCGATCCCAATGGCGTTTTGATCGATGTGATCAAGCCGATCCCGCCATCGGCGGAATTTGCGGAGCAGTATGCACAGGATGCATTGCCGCAGTAGCGGGGGGCATATGGGGAGCCGCGGCGCTTTTACGGCGGCGGCTCCCGGCCGGCTCAATCAGCCGGCGACGACTTCGACGATCTCGATCTCGAAGACCAGGTCGTGCCCAGCCAGCGGGTGGTTGGCGTCGACGGTGATCTCGGCTTCGGAAACGCCGACAACCGTCAGCGAAATCTGGTTGCCGTCCGGGGTGGTGGCCTGAAGGTTGGAGCCGACCTGCACTTCCATCTCCGGCGGAAGCGCCGTGCGCGGCACCACCTGAACCTGGTTTTCGTCCCGTGCGCCATAGGCTTCTGCGGCAGGAATGGTCAGCGTTCCGCTCTCACCCTGCTTCATGCCCTGAATCTGCCGGTCGAGGCCGGGAATGATCTGGCCGCTGCCGACCTTGAACTCAAGCGGCTCGCGTCCGGCTGATGAATCGAACTGCGTGCCGTCAGCCAGCTTGCCAGTGTAATGAATCCTCACGACATCGCCGCTTTTGACCTGGCTCATGTCTGTCTCTCAATCGCTTTTGTGTGAGAAGATGGTGACGCGGCATAGCGCTCAGCGTCGGTGAACAGGGGGTGCGGCAGCGCCCTTCACCCCTTGCCGACACAGCCTAGTGCGTCAGATACGGCCCTGTAAAGCGATTGTGGCAAAACGGCCGGGGACAGCGCGGCGTCCCCGGCCTTTGCGGCAGTTCTTTCTGGCCCGGCGCTTGGGGAGCTGGTTGATGCGGACCAACCGCCGCGATCTCTGACGGTCTACTTTCCGGTGATGGCCCAGTTCACGCCAAACGGATCGCGGATCTGCCCGTAGCGGTCTCCCCAGAACATGCGCTCAAGCGGCATCACGACTTCCACGCCCGCGCCAACGGCGCGCGACCACCACCCGTCCACATCCTCCACGGCCAGTGTGAGCGTGTATCCGGAGTGCTCACGCAGTGGCTGGCCGTATTCCGGGTAGGCATCGCTCAGCATGATCGAGCCACCATGGATAAGGAGGTGGATGTGCATGGTGCGGCCGCTCTCATCCTCGGGATGGCGATGGATTTCGGTCGCGGCGAATGCCTGCTCATAAAACGTGGCCGCCTTTGATGCGCCGTCCACCATCAGATAGGGGGCGACACCGCCCTGAACCTTGGGCAGTTCCTGATTTTCATCAACGGTTACGCTGGTTTCGGACATGATGGCTCTCTCCTCATTGGGGACCGGAAAGTCGGCCCATGTCGGAAGGACGAAAAGCGCTTCGCCCTTCCGACAGTGCGCGTGCGTTTTCTTGAAAAAAAAAGTGGGAGAGAGGCTTCAGTCTGCCGAAACCCGTTGGGACAGCCTGTCGAGATGTTCGCGGATATGGCTTGCCTCGGCGGGCGTGCGCGCAAGGGCGATTGCGCGGTTGAAGGCCTCGCGGGCCTCCGCCATGCGTCCGATCTCACTGAGATATGCGCCCCGAACGCCATGGAAATAGAAATAGCCCGAAAGTCGATCGGCAAGCGGGGCAATGAGCTTCAGTGCGGCTTCCGGCCCCTTCGTCTTCGACACGGCAACCGACCGGTTCAGCGTGATGACCGGGGAGGGCGTCAGGTGTTCGAGCATCTGATAGAGCAGGTCGATCTCTTGCCAGTCCGTGTCCGCAGCCGTCCTGGCGCGAGAGTGCAGTGCGGCAATGGCCGCCTGAACCTGATAGGCCCCCGGCTGACGGTGGCGCAGCGCCTTGTCGACCAGCGCCAGCCCTTCATCGATGTTCGCCCTCTTCCAGAGTGTGCGGTCCTGATCTTCCAGAAGCACGGCCTTGCCTTCGGGGTCCGTGCGGGCGGGGCTTCGGGCATGTTGAAGCAACATCAGGGCCAGAAGCCCCATGATCTCGGGTTCTGCCGGAAACAGGCGCAACAGCAGGCGGCAGAGCCGGATCGCCTCATCACAGAGTGAAGCGCGCACGGTCTCATCGCCGCCCGAGGCTGAATAGCCCTCGTTGAAGACGAGATAGATCATGGCCGCCACTGCGCCCAGGCGTGCCGAACGCTCCACCGCATCGGGTGCGGCAAAAGGAATGTTCGCTTCCGCCACCCGACGCTTGGCGCGCGTAATGCGCTGTTCCATGGCGCGTTCATTGACGAGAAAGGCGCTCGCCACCTCCCGCACGCTGAGGCCGGAAACGATGCGCAGCGCCAGCGCCACCTGCTGCGTGGCAGGCAGGTCCGGGTGGCAGCACACGAACATGAGGCGCAGGATGTCGTCGCGATAATGCGCGTCGTCCAGCCGTTCGGCGATGTCCGTTTCCGCATCCTCAAGATCGGAAATTCGGTCCTCGGGTGGCAGGGCGGTGTTGCGCCGGTCGCGCCGTACGCTGTCGAGCGCGGCATTGCGTCCGACAAAGATGAGCCAGGCGGCAGGATCGCGCGGCGGTCCCTTGAGCGGCCAGGTCTTCAGGGCGCGCAGGCACGCTTCCTGAAAGGCTTCTTCGGCCCGGTCCAGATCGCGGAAGTAACGCAGCAGCGCGCCCATCGCCTGTGGGCGAGCGCTTGTCAGCGCGTTCTCGATCCAGGCCAGTTCGGTCATAAGGTCAGGGTTTCCTTTCCAGTGAGATTGCCCTTTTCAAAGATCTGCATCGGGCGGATTTCGAAGGTGACGCTCTCGCCTTCCTTCATTCGCTTGGCGAAATCGACAACTTCATCAAGATTGTCGCAATCGACCACGTAGAAACCGAGAAGCTGTTCCTTGGTCTCGGCAAAGGGGCCGTCGAGCACGAGCTGTTCGCTGCCGGATGCGCGGATCGTGGTCGCAGCAGATGTGGGCATGAGGCGGATCGCAGGACCCATGCGCCCCTTGTCGACCAGCTCTTTCTGGACCCGGCGGCGCTTGGCCAGCACCGCGTCATCCTCTTCCTTGGACCAGGACATGACCACGTCTTCGTTGTGGTAGCAGAGAATTGCATAGAGCATTCCGGTTCCTTTCTCGATTGGAAGACGGCGAAGCTTGCCGCAGTCCGACACGAGGCGTCGAGAAAAAACTTCTGCGGATGGCGCAAAGCCATCCACCGGAATATTGTCAAGAAAACTTCCTACCGGCGTTCAATCCTGATAGCTGAAAGCCGCGTCACCAACCGAGAGCCAGCCATGTTCGCCAACACATTCCCTGATCGCGCCTTGATCGCCGAGACCGTGGCCAAGATGCTGATCGAGATCAAGGCGGTGCATTTTCGCGCCGATGAACCCTATACCTTCACTTCCGGGCTGAAGAGCCCCGTCTATATTGACTGCCGGAAACTGATTTCCTACCCGCGTATCCGTTCGGCCATCATGGACTTTGCGGCCTCCGTCGTGCTTCGCGACGCGGGCTTCGAGAAGTTCGATGCCGTTGCCGGCGGCGAGACGGCAGGCATTCCCTTCGCAGCCTGGCTTTCCGACAAGCTCGGCCTGCCCATGCTCTACGTGCGCAAGAAGCCCAAGGGCTTTGGCCGCGATGCGCAGATTGAAGGCGATCTGAATGAGGGCGCACGCCTTCTTCTGGTCGAAGACCTGACCACCGACGGCGGCAGCAAGCTGAAATTCGCCGAAGCCGTCCGCAAGGCCGGCGCCGAGGTAACCGACACCTTCGCCGTTTTCTACTACGGCATCTTCCCCGAAACGCCGAAGCGTCTGGAAGACGCCGGCATGCGCCTGCACTACCTCACCACCTGGTGGGATGTGCTGAAAGTTGCGCGTGCGGAGAAGCTGTTCGACGAGAAGACGCTCGACGAGGTGGAGAAGTTCCTCAACAAGCCGCTCGAATGGTCCGCTGCCAATGGTGGCATCGCCGAGCTCGGTGAAAAGGCCGGCTGATCGAGAGCCTTCCGGCCTCCGGGCCTGTAAAAAATAGAAAGCGGCAGTTCGGCTGGTCGGAACTGCCGCTTTCATTTTTCTGAAGCTTCCACCGCCCGGTGCATTTTGGTGACGCAGCACCGGCGGTGGGAGACGATATTCAGAGCGGGATTTCGTCGAGCGCCGCTTTCTGCGCGTTGGTGAGCGGCATATGCGGCGGCAACGGCGCTTCGAAACCGCTATCCCCGTGCAGCTTGCCCGTCAGATATTTCACAGCCGGAATGAGCGGCTGCGCCGAAATGGCTGTGCGCGCCGCCGAGGCCGCTTCCAGCGCATCGTCATTGGTCGGTTCCGACCAGAGCTTCGCAACGAGCGGAGCCGTCACGCTGGCGGTGGCCGATATACAGCCGACATAGCCTTCCGCCTCGGCCTTTGACAGAGCGGCCTCGTTGCTTGGGAAAACGTCGAACCCTTCGATCTTCGCCAGTTTCGAGGCGTAATCGAGATCGCCGGAACTGTCTTTCGCGCCGATGATGCGCTGCGGGAAGGCCGCTTTCAGCCGGGCAGCGAGTTCGGGCGAGAAGGTCAGCCCCGTCATCTGCGGGAAATTGTAGAGATAGATGTCGATGGGCGCGTCCGCCGTGGCCGTGACGAGGCGCTCGAACCAGGCAAACAGGCCGTCATCGCTGACACCCTTGTAGTAATAGGGCGGCAGAACGAGCGCTGCGGCAAACCCGAGCGCCTGCGCGCGCCGCGTCAGTGCGATGGTCGTTTTGAGATCGGGTGTGCCGGTGCCCACCATCAGCCGGGCCTTGTCGAGAGAACCGGCGGCGGCTTCCATGAGCGCAATGCGCTGATCTTGCGAGAATGAATTCGCTTCACCGGTGGTGCCAAGCACGTTCAGCGCATCACAGCCATTGTCGAGCGCCCATTCTGCGTGGCGCAGGAAACGTTTGATGTCGGGATCGCCGGTTTCGGTCACGGGGGTGGGAACGGCGGCAATGACACCGCTTAAGCGTTTAGAGGTCACGGAAGAACTCCTTTGGATATGCGCTTCGATGTGTAGAGCATTTTGCACCGGGCAGGAAACAACCGACCATTGGGCCATTGCGCCGGGCCGCCCGGCCGCTGGCAAATGAAAACCCGGCCGGAGGAGGGAACGTCCGGCCGGGCTCTTTTCGCCCGCCCGGTTGTCCCGGGCTCGCGGCGGAAAGCTGTGCCTGTTTAGTTAGCGCTCGCGACCGGTGCGACAAGCGGGGTGATGCGCCTGAGCGCCACACGCCGGTTCTCACGTTCGCGCGCCTGCGTGTCGATCTTCAGGTAGCGCTCGCCATAGCCCTGCGTGACCAGGTTTTCCGGCGGAATCCCGAACACATCGGTCAGCGCGCGGGCGACGGATTCGGCGCGACGGTCAGAAAGCGCCAGATTGGCGAGATCGGAGCCCACCGCATCCGTATGTCCCTCGATAAGGAAGGTTTCGGCCGGGTTCCTCTCCAGCATGCGGTCGATGGCCGTGGCGATTGCCTCGAGCTCGTCGATCTCGCTTTCCTGAATTTCAGCCGAGCCGAACCCGAATTCGACCGTGTCGAGGTCGATGCGGCGCACCATGTCGCGCACCCGGGCCGAGCGCTTCACTTCCTCGAGCGAATACATGCGGCGCACCGGCTCCACCGGCGGCTTCTCAAGGAAGGTGTAATAGCGGTCGGGGTTTTCCACCCGCTCTGCCTCAAGAATGTAATCGCTCACCGGGATCGTGAGTCGCAGTGGCGGCAGGTCACGTGCCGGATCGCGCCAGCGATCGACCGTGTCCAGACGCTCATCCGGCACGAAGACCAGCACCTGCTCGCGCCCGTCCGGTGCAACACGCACGCGTCGGATCACGTCGCCATAGCGGTTGCGCACGGTGATCAGGCGAACGCCATTGGGGCGTGTCACCACCTCGCGCACGCGGCCGCGCTGTAGCTCCTCGTAATAGACCTCGTCCTCATCAAGGACCAGGCGGTCGCTGTCCGGGCTTTCGACGAAGATCTGGTTGTTGATCTCCACGATGGTGCGGTTGTCGTTGAACTCCTGAACGATTTCCGCATCTTCGCGCTGCTGACGCAGCTCCCGGCGGCGTTCGCGGCGCTCTTCGCGCGTCGTGCCCATCTCGATCCGCTCGCCCTGTTCTTCAAGAATGTTGCGGATTTCGGTGCGCAGCGCTTCCGGATTCAGTGCCTCGGCCTGCGCCTCCGCATCGCTTTCAGGCGGCGGCGCGGCAGCTTCGGCTTCAGGAGCTGCCGTTCGGGTTTCAGCCGGAGTGTCCGCATTGCCTTCCGGCTGCACCTCGTCCTGCACTTCAGGCTCTTTCTGGCTGTCGAGAACGGGTGCGGCGTTTTCCGGCAGCACCTCTTCTTCAGCCGCCTCGGCATCGGTCCCGGCTTCCGCCTCTACCTCTGCGCTGTCTGCTTTGGGTTCCTCGTTTGCCTGGCTTTCATCGGCAGCAGGCTCATCCGGGGCAGAGGCGGCCTCCGGCTGCTCAGTCTCCGTTTCAACCGGCTCTTCGACAGCCGGTTCTTCGGTGGCCGTTTCGGGGACAGCCGGTTCGGGCTCCGCCGTCTCGACAGCAGGCGCGTCTTCAGCGGGACTCGTCTCGGCCGCCGGCTGTTCTTCTTCGCTTTTCTGAGCTGCGGGTTCTGCCGGCTGCTCCTGCGTCGATGCAGCAGGCTCTTCTTCCTCAGCCTCAACCGGCGCAGGTTCGGTTGTCTCCGCCGCAGGCTCTTCCTCTGTCTCTACCGCTGGTTCTTCGGCTTCGGGGGCTGCCTCCTCCGGTGCGGGGTTCTCTGGCCGCGCCTCTGGCACGGGTGTTTCTTCAGCGGCCGGCGCAGCCTCCGGCTCGGCCGGGGCCTCGGCTTCCGGTTCGGCAATGGGCGCGGGCGGTGCCTCGTCAGCCTCGGGCGCCGCTTCAGGCGCCTCATCGACAGGGGCTGGTGCTGGGGCAGCCGCAGGCGCTTCCGGGGCGGGCTCTTCTGCCTCGCCAGCCTCTTCGTCAGCGCTTTCTTCCTGCTTGCCGCCGCCGCGCTTCTTCAAAAGGGCGCGCCATGCTTCTTCCGACATGCCCTCGGGCTTTTCCGCCTGCGCCAGCACCATGCCGGCGCTGCGCTCCTGCGCGAGCACCGGCTGGACGGCAAGCGGTGTGGCCGCGATGAGCAGGCCAAGGGCCGTGGTCGTCATGATCCGCTTTCGCGTCGTCATAAAATCTCTCCTGTGTGGGCGTCCCATCGCCGCCTAAACCGCTTCACGGGCAATCGGTTCCCATTTCGGTGCATTTGACACCGCTGCGTGTGAAAGCATGGCCGGGCGATGGCGCAGGCATGGCGAAAATGCGCCCAACAGCTCGCTTGACGCGCGCGAAAAGGCGGTCCAAAGCTCTGCCATGACAACGAATGAATTCTGGAAAACCAAACCGCTTTCCGCGCTCAGCAACAGGGAATGGGAGGCCCTGTGTGATGGCTGCGGCAAGTGCTGTCTCGCCAAGCTTGAGGATGAGGATACCGGCGATATCTACTGGACCAGCGTTGGCTGCCGCCTGTTCGACGGGGCAAGCTGCCGGTGCCATGATTATGAAAACCGCCTCGCGCGCGTGCCCGACTGCGTGCAGCTGACGCCCGAGAATGTCGGAACCATCCCCTGGCTGCCGGCAACCTGTGGCTATCGTCTCGTGGCGGAGGGCAAGGATCTCCTCTGGTGGCACCCGCTTATTTCCGGTGATCCCGAAACGGTGCATGAAGCCGGCATCTCCATGCGCGGGCGCGTGAAGGCCAGCGAAGACGATCTGGCGCAGCCGGAGGATTATTTCTCTTTCATTCTGGATGAGGAACCATAGGCCGCGAACGCGGCTTTCCTTCAGGCGAAAGAGCAAACACGGAGCAATGACCATGTCGGACGATGAAACGCTGAGCCTCGTGCAGTCCTTTCTGGATGCGCTGAACGCCAATGATCACGATGCCGCACTGGCGCTGGTGAGCGAAGACGTTGCGCATGATCCTTTCGACGGTGAACGCGAGATCGGGCGCGACAGGCTGCGCTGGCGTCTGGGGCTCGAGGCGCGGCATTTCGATGAACGTTTCGCCGACATTGCGCTGATGAGCGCACCGGGCGGCGTGCGGGCTGCGGCCGAGTTCACCGTGCGCGGGACCTATCGCGCAACGGCCGAAGGCCTGCCGGAAGCGACCGGCCAGAATTACACGCTGCCGGGTGGCATGTTCTTCGAGATCGATGGCGGCGAAATCACCCGCATCAGCGAGCAGCGCAACCCGGTGCAGTGGCGCGCCGCATTGTCGCCCAGTCGCTGAATGCCATGTGAACGGCTCATTCCCGGGCCGTTCAGGCACACCCTGACAAAGTGCTTTTCATCACGGGGCGCGGAAGAAGTCCTGACCAACCGAGGAAAGCACCATGTTACACAAGCTCAAGATCGCAACCCTTTCGGCAATGATCGGTCTCGGCACGCTGGCAGCGGCCCCGACCACGGCGCAGGCGGACAATCTCTATTTCGGTTTCGGCATCGGCGGCCCCTCGGGTGGCTATGTCTACGGCCATAACGGACGCGGCCATCGCGCAGAACGCCCCCGCCGCAACCGCGCCTGCACGCCGCGTCAGGCAGTTCGCAAGGCTGAGCGTTTCGGCATGCGCCGGGCGCGCGTGGTGAAGGCCAACCGCAACATCATCCGCGTTGTCGGACGCACCCATTGGGGCCGCCAGCACATCGTGTTTGCACGCGCCCCGCGTTGCCCGGTGATCCGTTAAAGCAATTCCAGGAAAAGTGGGAACCGGTTTTCCGTCCGGAATTGCGTAAAAACAATTGGTTAGGGAGTTCCTCTGTTCAACGAAAAGCGGAGTTTCTCTAACCAGTCTGTCGACCGGCAAGAAACACCCATTCAAAAAGAGAAAAGCCGCTGGCAGGGCGCCAGCGGCTTTTTTGTGCGTCACATGCTCTGTCTTGAGCGCTCTCCCGACAGGCAGGGGCCTGACGGGAAAGCCAAGTAGGCCTAGTTGTCCAGTTCGAACGTGACGTTGACCTGCACCTGATAGGTGTTTTCGCCTGCTTCCACCGGAACGGATTCGGCCGACGCCTGCATCCGCACGGCCTTGCCGGCATAGGGCATGGGCGGGCGCTGCTGCATCTGCTCGGAGATCTCGACAATGTCGCCGAGCTTCAGGCCGGCGGCCTCTGCAAGCGTCTTCGCCTTGTCCATCGCGTTTGCCACCGCGCGCTTGCGCGCTTCGGTAACGGTTTCCGACGGATCGTCGTTGGTGAAGTTCAGGCCACCACCCTGGTTGACGCCGAGCGACACGGAGCGGTCGAGAATTGCGCCGACCCTGTCCAGATCGCGGATGCGCACGGTGAGCGTGTTGCCCACCTCGTAACCGATGATGCGCGGGGCTTTCTCGTCATTCTTGTCGTTGGGGTAGACATAGCGCGGGTTGATCGACAGGCCGCCGGTCTGCAGATCGCGGGCTTCGACGCCGTCTTCCTTCATCGCGTCGATGACGGCGGTCATTGCCTCATTGTTGGCGTCGAGCGCCTCGCGCGCCGTCTCGGCCTCTCGCACGACGGCGATGTTGAGGATCGCCATGTCGGGGCTTACGGCGGCTTCTCCCTCGCCGGTCACGATGATTCGTCCGTCCTTGTCGCTGGCGACTGCCGGGCCGGCTGCCAGCAGCGAAGCGGCCAGCATCGGGGCTGCGAAGGCGGCGGGGAAGATGGATTTGGTCATGGAAATCTCCTTTTGCGATGTCCGCATACGGCAAGTAGACAGCGATTGTGTATCGATTGCGGCAAGATGACTTGTGCAGCGATGAAAAAGCAACTAATCCATCGCCCACCGGGCCTGTAGCTCAATTGGTTAGAGCCGGCGGCTCATAACCGCTTGGTTGGGGGTTCGAGTCCCTCCGGGCCCACCAATGACTTTTCAGTCGTTGATTTTGTTGGTCTTTTCCCGGTCTCTTCTGAATTTTTCTTGAGTTTCAGATGCGTTGGCGCATCGTGGGAAACCGGGTGCCGACGGGCGAAAGGGTTCGTTCCGCGACCTCGAGCTTGGGGCAGGAGGACGGATACTTCGCCCGCCAGCGCCGCCAAGCTACCCAACTGGAATGCGTATTCTACTGGTGCGATAACGTAGTTGCCCATCGCCTGCTGTCGGGCAGGCCGACGCCTACGGCAGGGCGGATGAGGCGTCGGCCAGGCGGTCCGGGTCAGGTCCGCCGCATGCGCAGATGGCCGGATTCTCAACCAAAATGCGAATGACGAAATGTTGCTCGGGGTAATCGTTATACTCTGGAAGCAGGCGCTGCGCCCGATCCTGCCTCCGTCAGGCATTCACTGGCGGACCAGTGTGAAGCGGATGCCATCGTCCACCACGCCGCCGGCCCGGCGCGCACTGCCATTGCGGGACAGATAGACCGTGCCGATGCCGGGCTGCGCTATGCCCGACAGGGTGATGGTGTCGCCATCGCGCGCCCATTTGTTGACATCGGCGAACCCGTGAAGGCCGCCAAG
This sequence comes from Nitratireductor sp. WH36-1, assembly GCF_058725515.1. Lineage (NCBI taxonomy): Bacteria > Pseudomonadati > Pseudomonadota > Alphaproteobacteria > Hyphomicrobiales > Phyllobacteriaceae > Nitratireductor > Nitratireductor sp. WH36-1. The sequence continues at coordinate 1,530,932 of NZ_CM178970.1, forward strand.
ACCGCTCACCTGATGGCAGGCAAATGGGGACACGCGCCCGCTGTTTCCGCCACTGCCGGCGCTGAAGGTAACGGTGCAGCTGTCGGTGCCGGTGCTCACGGCCGGTTCCACACGCCATTTGCCGATGATCGGGTCGCGGCTTTCGGAAAGTGTGGCGACAGGCGCGGTTGATGGTCCGGGGCTTGTGCTTTCGGACACACAGCCGGCGAGAGCGACAACTGCCAGAAGGCCGAGTGTTGATGAGCGCCGCATTGCTTCCCCCCTGAATTTGAAACACCAAAGACCCGCAGCCTTTTCGCATGACTGAGGGTTCCACAAAGTTGATCCTATCGAACACGCATCATGCCGTGTGTCTCAGGCCTGTGCCGTTTGTCTCAAAGTGCTGGAAGAGGCCGATCTTTCGAAGAACCCCGCCGGCGGACCGGCGGGGCGTTTTCAGCGTACCGGCTTATTGCAACCGGCTGCCATCATTGCGTGGCTGCAGGAGCTGCGGGACCACCCGAAGCGGCACATTCGTCTGCGGCTGCTGGATCTTGCGGCAGTTCGGCGGTGTGCCGACAGTGCCACGCGGGCAGCGGGGCGCGACGATGGGACGGCAGTTCGGATAATTGCCCGTTGTGCCCTGCGGGCAGCGACGCTGCACGACCGGACGGCAGTTCGGGAACGTGCCTGTCGTGCCGCGCGGGCAGCGCGGCCGCACGATGGGCGCGCAATTGGGATAGCGCCCCGTCGTTCCGGGCGGGCATTGACGCTGCACTTCCGGCGTGCGGCAGGCACCGGCCACCAGCCGCGTTCCGCGCGGGCAGACACAACGTCCGTCCTGGGTGCGGATCTGGCCCGGAAGCAGGCGGCACTGCTGGCGGATCGGCCGGCAGTTGGGCGGTGTGCCCGTCGTGCCGCGCGGGCAATCCCGCTCCACCTGCGGTGTTACGCAGCGCCCGTTGGTCAGGCGTGTTCCGCGCGGGCAGACACAGCGTCCGTCCCGTGTGCGGATCTGCCCCGGCAGAAGCCGGCATTGCGGCCGGGGATCGGCCTGCGGCTTCGGATCCGGCTCACGCGGGGGTGTGGGGCGCGGCGTGGGCAGCGGCACCGGCGCGGTCTGCACGCCAATGCACTGGCCATTGCGGAAGGTGGTGCCTTCCGGACAGACACAGCGCCCCGCATTGTTGAGAACGAGACCCGGCGAACATTGCTGGTCCTCTTCCTCATCTGCCAGAACCCTAAAGTCATGGCAGTCATAGGCGCGGTCGTCTTCTGCTCCGCCTGGTGCGCCCGAGAGCGAAGGCGCGGTGCGCACATCCGCTTCACGGTCGATCACGGCGGCGCAGTTCAGCCCGTTTGCGCCATTGGCCACTTCGTCGGCCAGACCGCCATCCACCGGCAGTTCGACGATCACCTCATGCGTGCGGCTTTCGCCGGCCGCAAGGGCAAGGTCGGTTTCGCAGGCAAATGGCAGTTCTGTCGGCTCCGGCGAGCAGCCAAAGGGCGGGTTCACCGAGACGATCCGTGCAGAAACACCGCCGAAACCCTCGACCCGAAGCGCATCACCGATGCGAACCGGACCGGAGATGGAGGCGGGCCCCTCGTTACGGATGGTGATCTGGAACCGGCACGGCTGGCCGATAAGGCACTCGGCATCGCCGGTCTTCTCGACCGAAATCTGCGTTCCGCCCTGCGCACAGGCCTCGCCGATGGGATAGACGATGTCGTCTCCCGGAGCCGGGCCGTAGGAACCGCGTGCGCAGTTCTCGAACCGCTCATTGGTCGAGACATTGACCGTCACATCGAAGTAACGCGAGACGCCGGGGGGCATGACCGCACCGGGGATCTGGCAGGTGAGGTTCGCTGCCGGAACCGCTCCGCACGACCATTCGGGACCATCCGGCGTAACCGTCTGAATGTCGACGGGCGCGCCACTGCCGATGATTTCCGCTGCATCGTTGACCCGAACCGGGCCGACGGGTGCGGCCGTGCCCGCATTGGTGATGCGGATGCGGCAGGCGACGCCTGCGGTCATGGACAGGACGGGTTCGCACGTCTTTTCGATGCGCATTTCCGCCTTGCCTTCCGGGACACCCGGAATGGTCGCCGTGGCGCAGGCCTCGTTGTTGGCGAGGTTCGTTTCGCCTTCAAGCGGCGTCACCTTCGCGCAGTTCTCCACCACATTGGTCGGATGGTCGCCGACCACCGTGGTCACCAGAATGTCCGTCGATGCGCCGGGCACGAGATTCAGTCCCGGATGATCGCACTGGAACATGTTGCCGGCGAGCGGCGCACAGATCCAGGGCGGCGAAGGGCTGAAGCCTGCCGAGGCGACGTCGCCAGCCGGGAACGTGTCCACGAAGCTGACGGGGCCGTTGATCGGCGTTGCGCCTGCATTGAGGAGGGTGACGACATAGGTGCAGAGCCCGTCAGGCGTGCAGATCGAAGGATCGGCGCGCTTGCGCACGGCAATGTCGGGCGTGTCGTCATCCGGTGGCGTGCAGCCGGGTGTGCCCGGCAGGCAGATCGCGATGGAGGCGCAGGCCTTGTCGTTGGTCGGATCACCGAACGGGTCCTTGCCACTGGCCGTGTAGTCATATTCGGCGCAGTTGCGGATTGCACCCCAGACCCATGCCGGCCCCGGCTGGAAGCCGAGTTTGAGCTCCACGAAAGCGCCCGGATCGAGCGTGGTTTCGGGATGCTCGCATGACATCGGGCTCATCATCGGGGCGCAGACCCACGGTGCGTTGGGGCCGGAGACCACCGTTGCATTGCCGGGTGTCGTCACCTCGTCCAGCACGATCTTGCCGGTGTAGGGGGCATCGCCCGCATTGGTGACGCGAATGGTGAAATCGCACGAACCGTCGATTTCGCATTCGCCTTCGTCGGCCCGTTTTTCGACCTTGATGTCGGGTTCGCCTTCATCATCGGGCGGACATTCGAGGTCTTCCGGGATATCGATGTCGACCATCTGCGAACAGCACAGGCCAACGCCCTCGGCCGGGCCCGCATAGGTCTCGATGCCGGTGACGATCAGATGCACCGTATCGCCGGGTACCGCACCGGTGATCTCCCATTCAAGCGTGCCGCCGCCGGCAGGAACCACCTGATCTGGCGGATCAATGGTGATGCCCGGCGTGGTCGAGGTCACGGTGACGACATTGCCCGCCATCTCCGGTCCCACGTCCATGCGATAGATATAGGCGCCGCCGCCGGGCAGACAGTCCACCTCGCCTGTTTCGACCGAGAAACAGGCCTCGTCCGGCCCGTCGCCCGGGGGCGGGGGAGGCGGTGGTGGCGGCTCGCAATCCGTCACGTCGATGGTGATGGTTGTCGGATCGCCGGTTTTCCAGTCGCCATCATCCGGCAGAGCCGGGTCATGCGACGGGATGTTGGCCACGAGGCTGCCTGTCGCCGTGCGGATCACGGCCACATTGGCCTGATTGTCCACATTGACGATGGCGGGGAAGGCTGCCTGATCGATCTTCGCCTTGATGGTGATGTCGATGGCGCGTTCCGTCAGGCTGCCATCGCCGTCGAGATCGGCGGCTGTCAGATGGAAATCCGACTGGGTGAGCGTGTCGTCCATGGTCGCGGTCGTGCTCACCACATGAGGTGAAACCGGCACGCCGCCAACGCCGATTATATCGCCGCTGAATGTCACGCCCACGATCGCCAGACTGGCGGGAAGTTGGTCCGTGAACTCGAATTTCACATTGGACAGGAATGCACCGAGACCCGGATGGGAAATCATGTCGGGTTCTCCGCGCACGCCAAGGCGCAGGCGGTATTCCACATAATCGCAATCAAGCTGTCTTCCGCGCTTTTCGAGGAACGGCGTCAGCACGGGCTCGACTTCCGGCATTTTCGGTTCGAGCTCGATGCGCGGGCCGTCTGCGTCGCCCGGTGTTTCAAGCACTTCGATTTCTTCAAGCACACGCCCTTGAGCGTGGGCCTGACCGATGCCGGCAAACGGCATGAGCGCTGTGGAGAGCGCCATGCCGGCCACCAGCAGCCAGCGCGGCGTGCGCGCTTTGTCTGCAAGGGGGTTCATGATCGTCTCCATGACGGTGTTGAACGTGAACCGTTCGGCGGGATGGGTGAACATGGTCATCTCTCCCTCCCTCACGGCGCACAGGATTCAAGCGGCGTTTCAAGCGGCAACGTCACCTTGCAACAGGGGAAGTAGCCACCCGCATCGGCATCGGACTTTCTGAAGAAGCAAAGGCCGAGATCGACGGTTTCACCAGGGATATGGCCGTTGATGCCGAGCGTGAACGGCGTGGCCAGGCCGGGAACCGTCTGCCTGGACGGGGAAACGTCGATGCCGGGCGTCAGCGATTTCGCAGAAAGCGTATCGCCGCCGATGCCGGCGCGGTCACGGATGTACAGATCGGCTTCGAGCCCTGCCGGCGTGCAGAAATACGCCGCCGTCTCCAGCTCGATACAGGGCGGGAGATCGTTCGGGGGAGGGAATCCGGGTGGCCAGCCGGGAACCGGAATTTCACCCGGATAGGGGAGTGGTTCGTAGTAGCCGGCGCGGCCCTCACAGGGACGCCAGACCTCCACGTCGCCCACATGGCCCTTCACCTCGGGGTCTTCGAAAAAACCGTCGTAATCGGCAAACCAGGAGCCGAAGGGCGGCTCGTTCTTCGGCCGCACAAGGGTGCTTCGCGTGAGCTGCGCCCCGTGAACGGCAAGAGGCCCGCCTTCGATGAGCTGTTCTTCAAGGGCAGGGTTGTCGCGCAGCCTGTCGCCGGTCTTCACCAGCGTGCTTGCGCATGCATTGCGGTTGAAGAAACCTTCGGCATCGTACCCGTATTGCAGGTCGATGCCGCCGGCCGTCTGACGATAGGGTTCGGGAAACCCGACCGCATATTCCTGGGGCGTCGGTACCCAGATGCTATCGGTTTCCGGGTCATCGGGGCTTTCGCGCCAGTAGCGCAGCACCGATGCCTCGCCGCTGTCGGCAAAGCTGGAATAGTCGTAGCGGTTTTCAACCTCGCCGCGTTGGGCGAGATACATGAAGCCGCGCGTGTCGAAGGCGATGTCGGTGACCGGGAGTTCTTCCTCGGCTTCCACCGTCAGCTCCCAGCGTGGATCGCCGGCAAATGCGCCGTCGCGGGCAATGCCCACCGACCAGATTTCCGCCTCTTCGCCGACCGCGTAGTAGAGGCGTCCGCCATGCATGGCGAGGCCATAAATGCGGCGCTCTTCCTGCGTGTAGCCCCAGCTCTTCGGCTCTTCCGTGTCGAAGGCTGCGCCCTGAATGTCCATCACCGCGCCATCGTCGGCCACGGGATCGAGCCCGCGCGCCGGTCGCCCGTCAACGCCGTGATCGAATGTGTCGATCAGATTGCCGTCGATATCGATGCGGTGAATGAGGCCGCTGTCGAGATCGGAGGCGAAGAACTGGCGGTGCGAGCGGTCAAAGGCGATGTTGCCGATGCCCGGACCACTATTGGTGTCGATATCGGCAAACAGTGTGACCGCGCCGGTTATCCCGTCGATCTTCCAGATCGAACCGGGACCGCCGCCATTCTTCTCACCGAACTGGCCGTCCATGAAACGGGCGCCGGCCTTGCCGCGGCGCTGCCGCTCGGGCCGCCCGTCCTCATCCTCGTCCTCCGTAACGATCTGGAGGCCGTGCATGGATGTGGCTGCGGCATAGAGATTGGGCACGATGGCCGTGGTCTCTTCGCGCCTGCCATCATCATAGGCAAGGCCGAACACCTGACCGATCTCGGAGGCCGGTGTCTCGAAGGGCGGTGGCGTAAAGACCACCTGTCCGGTCGGCGGGCCGCCGAGCCAGGTCATGTCGAAGATGCGCAGCGAGGCGCGAGCGGTGTCGATGAAGGTTTCGTCCACCGGGTCCACACCCGGCAGAAGCCCCTCTTCGAAACCGGGAATGACCGTGCCGGGAAATCCCGTCATGGCCATGAAGCCCGGCTGGATGATCGCGCCGTCCTGTGCGTGTGCAGGTGCGTGCAGCGCAAATCCCGCCATCATGGCGAGCGTGATGGCTGCCGTGCCTGCGCGAAGATGTCTGGTGAAAAAAGCGGGTCGCAGAATTGCGCGCCCGTCACCTCGTGCCGGGAACCGGTGGTCCTGCCGCATAACGTGCCTCCCGATACCGTTTCGGGAGGTGCCCGGCCGGGCGTCACTGGTGCGCCCGATCCCCTTGATTCCGGTGTGTTCCCCCGAAGCGAGGTTCTTTTCTACCCCGTCTGGATCAAGACTACGCCTCGGCTTACCCAAGGTCAACAAAGCCGCCCCGGCCATGCGCCGCGGCGGCTTCAACAACCGTTTGCAGTTGATATGCCGTGTCATCACAACACTCCTTTCCGGGCGCGCACCATGCGTACCCTGAAGCCTGTGTCGGTCGCGGCAGTGAAAAGGTTCACGCCCCGGGGAAGTGGTGGGGGAACTGGTGGGGAACAGGTGGGGAATTGGCCTGTGCTGCGCCGGGGTTGAACGATGGGCCTGTTCCCACAGCCCGGCAAATGGACTAGTTTTTTCGGGAGTTGGGGGAAAAGCGATGAACCGGAACGTCCCGTCGCGACACACACTCTCGAAGAGCCGGTCATGAGCGGTGCAATGGGCCAGACGTCCGACGCCGAACTCGTGGCCAGAACGGCGTGCGGCGACAAGGCGGCGCTGAGGCTCTTGTTCATGCGTCATCACACGCGGGTCTACCGCTTCGTGATGCGCCAGACGGGATCGGAAACCATGGCGGACGAAATCGCGAATGAAGTGTTCCTGGAGGTGTGGCGTCAGGCGCCCCGCTTCGAGGCGCGCTCGCAGGTCACCACCTGGCTTCTGGGCATTGCCCGCTTCAAGGCGCTTTCCATGTTGCGCAAGCGCCGGGAAAGCGCTCTGGAAGAAGGGCAGGCCGAGGCCGTGCCGGACGGCGCGGACACGCCGGAGGTCGCAACAATGAAGGACGACAAGGCGACGGCGCTGCGCGGCTTCGTCAATGAATTGTCCGAAGAGCACCGCACTGTGGTCGATCTTGCCTATTATCACGGCAAGTCGGTGACCGAGATCGGCGAGATCCTCTCGGTGCCCGTCGCAACGGTAAAAACCAGAATGTTTTACGCCCGTAAGAAGCTTGGAGAAGCGCTGCAGGCGTCAGGATATGATCGAGGCTGGCCATGAGCGAGAACGCACAATCGAACCGGCGCGACCGGCTGGAAGCGCTGCTGCCGTTCTTCCTGAATGGCACGCTCTCGGGCGCTGAACTGCGTGAGGTGGAAGAATGGCTCGCCTCCGATCCCGAGGCGCTCGCCTCTCTTGCGGAAGCCGAAGGCGAGTATTCGGCAACCCTTGCCGACAATGAGGCGATCCACCCGCCGGCCGATGCGCTGGCGCGCTTCTCGGCGGCGCTGGCCGAAGAGGCCGGACCCGACCGGGCGGCAGGGCTTACGCTGCGCGAGCGGTTTGCCCGCTTCCTCCCCTCGCTTCCCGTGCAGGCCGCCTGGGTGGCAGCCGGGCTGGCGCTCGCCATTCTCGTCGGCCAGACCGTCTGGCTCAACCTGTCCCAGAACGAGCAATTCTCCGTCGCTGGTGCAGATCGTGAAGCGGCCCCCTTCGTTTTCGTGACCTTCAGGGCCGATGCGTCGATGGCTGACGTGTCGGCGCTGCTCGATGAAAGCGGTGTCGAGATCGCTGCCGGGCCGTTGCCGGGCGGGCTCTACCGTGTGCTTGTGCCCGCAGAAACGGCTGCCCAATATGACGGGATCGCTGCCGCGCTGGCGGAGGCAAGCGTGGTGGAAACCGTTGTGACGGGGCGCAGACCTGCCGATGAATAGGCCTCTCACGCGCATTCTGACCGGCATCCTGCTCACCGCCTTCGCGGGTGGTCCCGCATTCGCCCAGACCACGCCCGACCCGCAGGCTGCACCGGACGGGATGCGCGTCGAGACACAGCCCTCCGGGCGTCACGTAATCTATCTGCCGCAGATGCTGGCCGAGCTTTTCGGGCCTGGAGCGGGCCGCGATGCGCCTGCACAGCCCGCCACACCCGGTGGCGGACCCACGCCGACCCTTCCCACACCCGCCGGGGCAGGAGCCTTTTCCCTGCCGGTCGCGCCGCAGCGCGCCATATCCGGGGCTTTCGTGCCCGACGAAGTGCTTGTCACGCTGGACGGCGATGAAGGCGTGGCGGCCGCCGTTGCCGCGCAGTTCGGGCTTGAACTGCGTTCCGCCCGTGCCTCCACGCTTCTGGGCCGCACCGTTGCGCGGTTTGGCATTCCCGATGGCCGCCCGGTGGGCTTCGTTCTTGCCCAGCTTGCCGGCGATGGCCGGCTGGCGGATCGTGTGCCCAACCATGTTTTCCAGCTTCAGCAGGCGGCGGGCGTGGTGAACTACGCCTTTGAACGCATCGCGCTCGATGCCGGTGCTGCAAGCGGCGAGAATGTGAGCGTGGCGGTCATCGACACCGCGCTTGACGGGGATCACCCGGCCTTGAAGGGGCGTGTCGCGGGCACGTTCGATGCGCTGCCCGACATGGAGGTGGCTGACCGGGATCACGGCACATCCATCTCCGGCCTGATAGCCGGCGGCGAAACCTTTCGCGGCATCGCGCCGGGCGTACGCCTGCTTCATGCGCGCGCTTTCGAGAGCGGCGTGTCCAGCACGAATGTGCTGCTCGCCGCACTCGACTGGGCGGTGGAAGAGGGCGCGCAGATCGTGAATATGAGCTTTGTCGGGCCGGAAAACCCGCTCTTTTCCGCTGCCTGCAACAATGCGATGGCGCGTGGCGTCGTTCTGGTGGCTGCGGCCGGCAACAACGGACCGGGCGCGCCTTTCGGTTATCCGGCAGCCTATGAGGATGTGATCGCCGTGACCGCCACCGACGTTCACGACCGGCTGATGGGGCAGGCCAATCGCGGCCGCTACATCGACCTTTCCGCACCGGGCGTGAACGTTGTCGCGCCCATCCCCGGTGGTATGGATGTGGTGACGGGCACGTCTTTCGCCGCCGCGATCGTTTCCGGTGCGATTGCCAATCTCATGCATGCCGGCGAGGACGCCGCGCCCGAAGCGCTGGCCGAACTTCTGCGCACCACTGCGGTGGATCTGGGAGCGCCGGGCCGGGATGAAGAGTTCGGCGATGGTCTTCTGAATGCCAAAGCGGCCATGGCGGAGCGTACCGGCAATTAGTCTCTGTTCTGACTTTTTGTGAGGCCGACGGGGGCGATGATGAGGCCATCTTCGTCGCGTGCGCGATGGGCCTTCACGCCATAGATCTCCGCCAGATGCGCTTCCGAAAGAACGGTTTCCGGTGAGCCGAAGGCTGTCAGCCTGCCCTTGTTCAGGAGCATAACCCGGCCGCACCAGCGCGCTGCCAGCGTCAGATCATGGAGCGATACCAGAACCGTGCGCCCTTCATTCTCTGCAAGCCGCTTCAGCGACTGCATGAGGGTGATCTGATGTGCCGGGTCGAGGCCGGAGGCCGGTTCGTCAGCGATCAGCAGCGGGGTCTGCTGCGCAATGGCGCGCGCCATCAGTACACGCGCCTGCTCGCCGCCTGAAAGCTCGGTGGCGATCCGGTCGGCGAGCGGGGTCACATCGGCCATCTCCATCGCGCGGGCGATGGCCGCTTCATCACCGGCATCCGGGCGGCGTCCGAAGGCGCGCCAGGGCAGGCGGCCCAGCGCCACCAGATCGCGCACGGTGAGACGCCAGCCAATAATGCGCTGTTGCGGCAGATAGGCGATAAGGCGCGCGCGTTCGGCCGGGCTGATCGCGGTGAGATCGTGCGCGCCGAGCCGCATCGCGCCTTCAGTCGGCAATTGCCCGGTCAGCGCACGCATCAATGTGGACTTGCCTGCGCCATTGGGACCGAGCAGCCCGATTACCTGACCCGGTTCGATGTCGAAACCGACGCCCTCAAGCACCCGCCTGCCACCAAGCTTCACGCTGATATTGTCCGCCTGCAGCCTCATCACAGCATCTCCCGGCGGGCGCGGATCACGAGCCACAGGAAGAAGGGCGCGCCGATCAGCGCCGTCAGAACGCCGACATTCAGTTCGCCCGCCGGCAAAACGAGCCGGGCGGCAATGTCGGCAGCCAGAAGCAGCGCCGCGCCGCCGAGGCCGGCCGGCAGCAAGAGACTGCTTGGCATGCAGTTCGTGAGCGGGCGGATCAGATGCGGCACCACGAGGCCGATGAAGCCGATGGTGCCGGCCACCGCCGTCGCCGCCCCCACCGAAAGCGCCACGCCGGCAACGATCAGGAAACGCGCGCGGCCCATATGAATGCCGAGATTGCCGGCAGCCTCTTCGCCGAGCGACAGCGCATCGATGGCGCGCGCCGAAAGCGCAATCAGCAGCCAGCCGGCGGCCATCAGCGGCAGGGCAAGCAGCACATGCTCCATGGAGCGGTCCTTGAGCGAGCCCAGCAGCCAGAAGATGATTTCATAGGCGGCGAACGGATTGGGCGAGAGGTTGAGCACCAGAGAGGTCAGCGCGCCGGCAAGGCTCGATAGCGCGACGCCGGCCAGAATGAGTGTGAGCGTGGAGCCCTGACGCGCTGCAATGGCAAGCAGGATGAGCACGGCGGCAAGCGCACCGATCAGCGCCCCGGCAGGCAGCGCGTAGAGCGAGCTTCCCGCAAGCCCCGAATAGAACACGGCGACCGCGCCGAGTGCGGCCATGGACGAAACGCCGATCACGCCGGGTTCGGCGAGCGGGTTGCGCAGAAACCCTTGCAGCACCGCGCCGGAAAGGCCGAGTGAAAAGCCGATGGCAAGGCCGAGCAGAGCGCGCGGAAGGCGGATTTCGCGCATGATGATGGCGGCTGCTTCACCGCCGCCGGCGAAAAGCCCTGCAATGCTGTCTCCGATCCCAAGCGCAGCCGGCCCGACCAGGAGCGACAGGATGAAGAGCGCAAGGGCGAGCATTGCGAGCGAGATGGAGAGCTTCATTGCGTGGCGTCCTGCGGGCAGGGCGCGATTTCGGCGCGCAGGCTTGCCAGCGCGCGCACGGCTTCAATCACGGCGGGCGACCCGCAGGACCATGCGCCGGCAGGCACGAATGCGCCGATGCGCGTGTCGGGCAGCGCGGCAATTGCCGGATGGCGCGGCACATGTTCGCCAAGGGTGGGCGCGCCCTCTGACGCGCTGGTGACGATGACGTCGGGCCGGGCGGCGATGACCTGTTCGAGCGGGAAGGGCGCAACGCCCACCAGTCCGAGATCAGCCGCGAGATTGGCAAAGCCCGCCGCCTGCATAACGGAATCGGCCAGCGTTCCGCTGCCAAGCGCCACCCCGTTCTGATCATAGGCGATCATGGTGGGGCGCATGTCGCACTGGCTTTTTGCGATGGCATCAAGCTCCCGCGAAAAATCATCGGCCAGCTTCTCGGCCCGCGCTTCCTGACCGAGAAGCGCGCCCATGCGGCGGATTTCGCCCGGAATGGTGTCGAGCGTCTGCACGAAGGAAAACTCCTCGATCCTGAAGCCGAGGTGTTTCAGAAGCGCGGTCGTGTTGTGCAGCGAGTAGGTGCCGGTCACCACGAGGTCCGGCTTTTCCAGAAACACTTCTTCGGCAAGACCCCGATTGACAGGAAAACCCTGCGCCTTCTCATGCAGCATGGAAAGGTCCGGCTCGCGGGCAAGGAAGGAAACCGAGATCAGCTGTTCCGGTTCGGCAAGCGTCATGGCCAGCTGATCGGTGCACAGATTGAGCGACATGACCCGCTCGGGCGCAGCTGAAACCGGCGCACTGAGAAGCGCGCCGGCCAGAAATGTCAGGCCGGAAAGGCGGGAGAGGCGTTTCCGGCGCTCACGCATCAGGGCGCGAACTTTGCCTGGAACCCGGCGAACACCGAGAAGCCGGGCGTGTTGTAGCCGCGCACCGTCTGATAATCCTGATCGAGCAGGTTCTCCGCGCGCACATAGAGCTCGGTGTCCTCGGTCGGCTTGTAGGCCACCTTGGCGTTGACCAGCAGGTAATCGTCCAGCTTGAAATTGCCCGTGTCCACCGTGTCGATGGCCGCCTTGGCCGAGGCCGAAATGGTCCATTTCTCGGCAGGCCGAACGCTGGCGACCAGCCCGATCTCGTGGCGCGGCACGCGCGGCAGCCGTGCATCGTTCTGATCCACCGAATGCGTGTAGGTGTAGGCTCCGGTGAGGTCCAGCCAGTCGGTCGCGGCATAGCTGAGCGAGGCCTCGACACCGCGCATGCGCGACGTGCCGGGGATCTGGTTATACTGGGTCGTGTAACCGATCAGATCGTCGATCTCGAGCTGGAAATAGGTGATGTCGGCGATTGCCCTGTCGTTCCAGAAACGCTGCTCCACGCCAATGTCGAAACCGAAGCTGGTTTCAGGCCGCAGATTGGGGTTTGCCCCGAACGGACCGAAAAGCTCGTTGAGGCTGGGTGCACGGAAGCCGGTTCCCACCGAGCCGTGCAGACGCGTTCCGGTCGCATCGATGAGATAGGAGGCGGTTGCCCGGTATGTGGTGTGCCCGCCGAATTCGCTGTGCTCGTCCTGCCTGAGGCCGGCTGTCAGCGTCAGGTTTTCTACCGGCGTGGCAATGGCCTCGCCCCAGACGCCTGCGATCCAGAAATCGGAATCGATCTGGGGGTTGAACATGCCGGCGGGAAAGACTGCGCTCTGGCGTTCGTAATCCGCGCCACCCTGAACCGTCAGCCATTCATTGACGTCGAATGCGCCCAGATAATCGGCCTTGTAGCGGCGACCGTCATAAGAGCCGTCGAACGCGGTGCCGGTGATGGAGCGTTCCAGGTCGAAGGCCTGCACGGAAACCGTGTTGCGGAAGCGGCCGTCCATCAGGTCGAGATTGAAGCCGGCGCGGCCGGCCAGCTGTTTGCTGTGGTTGGTCGCCGTCAGATTGTCGCTCGGCAGAATGGTGCCGAAGCCCTGATTGTCGAACTCGGCTTCCGCGTCGATGTAGAGCGCCGAGCCGAATACGGAGAACACGTCGGAAAATGCATGCTCGGCATTCACGTCGAAGGTGACGTTCTCATAGCCATCGCGCTCCGTGCCCGTAGCCGCAGCCGAAATGCCGTCGGTGCGGTAGCCGGTTGCGTTGATGGAGAGTTTCGACTGTTCGTTCGCCGCCCTGAAGCCGTAGGAGCCGCCGACCGTGCCGTGCGAGCCGCCTTCGCCCTGAATGATATGGGCGATGCCCGGTTCGATGTCGCCCAGCGTCGACAGGCTGATCACGCCGGCAATCGCATCGGAGCCGTAAAGCGTGCTCTGCGATCCCTTCAGCACTTCGATGCTCTGCAGGCCGCCCGACAGAAGATACTGGTAGGACGTCTGCACCTGTGGGCTGGTCGGATCGGAAATGTCGATGCCGTTATAGAGCGTCTTCACATAGCGGCGCGGCGCGCCGCGGATCGAAAGGCTGCCCTCCGCGCCAACGCCACCCGGCGATGAGAGGCTCACACCCGGCAGCAGGTCGAGATACTCGACGGCCAGCGGCAGGGACTGTTCCTCGATCTCTTCACGGCCCACCACGTTCACCGTCGACCCCACGGTGGAGGCCTCTGCCGGTGTGCGGTTGGGCGTGATGACCAGTTTTTCAAGCACATAGTCTTCTGCGCCCGCCATGGTGGCTGAAAGGCCCGTCAGCAGCGCCGAAGCGCTGAGCAGGAGCCGGGTGCGATAACGTCTGGATGGCATGCGTGCTCTCCATGAGAATGCTGCTTCTTTTGCTGGAGAGCGATGGCTGTCTGAATCTGTCCCCCGCCAGCGATGACATTTCGTCACCACTGCGAGATCCACAGCCCCGGAAGCGTCCCGCATCCGGTCGGTGACGGCTCAAGGCAGGTTTCCTGGCTCGCGCTTCATCGGCTTCCTCGCCTTCCCGGGGCATTGCACCCAGTGGCATAGGAGGAGCCTCGGCGCTCACAGTTGCGGGAGCAGCCACGGCTGCGGCCTGATCATGCAGGGCCGTTCCGTGTTCCCTTTTCCCCGGCATGCGAGTGCCTGCCGGAGCACCTCAAGCGAACAAAAAATCGCTTACCAACTGGCTCCGGCAGCGTCAATCGCGGCCTGTGGGGCGGCTGTTGCGCCCATAACGGCGCAAGTGGCGGGGATTGTCAGTACAGGTTTCGAAAATTGTTGCGAAATCGGCTTTATTTGTCAGTTTTGCGGCTCATTTGTCGCAAACTCGTCATTTCAACGGTCGAAAAACCTGCAAAACTTACCATTGGCCCCGGTCGTTTTTTGACATCGCTGGCGCGATGGGAAATGCTGAACACAAACTGATAACGGCAAGAAATGGGAGTGCGTCGATGACGTTTTTCAAGAGCAATGGCGAGAAAGTGCCAGCCCGCGTCGCCGAAATGGCGAACGAAGCGCGCGTCGGAAAAATGGACAGACGTGAGTTCCTGGCGCTCGCAAGCGCACTCGGCGCATCGACAGCCGCCGCCTATGGCATGCTCGGCCTTGCCGTGCCCACCCATGCGCTCGCTCAGGAGCCCAAAATGGGTGGCACGCTGCGTGTGGCCATGTTCATCAAGGATCCGAAAGACCCGCGCACGGCCGACTGGTCCGAGATCGCGAACGCCATGCGTCAGACGCTTGAGCCGCTGGTGAAATACACGCGCGACTTCACCTTTGAGGGCCGGCTTCTGGAGAGCTGGGAGGTCAACGAAGACGCCACCGAGTACATTCTCCACGTGCGTCCGGGCGTGACCTGGAACAATGGCGACGCCTTTACCGCAGACGATGTGATCTACAACTTCAACCGCTGGTGCGATCAGACGGTGGAGGGCAACTCCATGCCCGCCCGCATGGCTGCACTCATCGATCCGGAGACCAAGAAGGCGCGCGAAGGCGCGATCGAGAAGGTCGACGACATGACGGTGAAGCTCAACCTGTCTGCCCCTGACATTTCCATCATTCCCGGCATGGCCGACTATCCGGGCCTGATCGTGCATCCGAGCTTCGATGAGACGGGCCGTGATTTCATCGCCAATCCCATCGGCACCGGTCCCTTCGAACTCGTTTCATACGAAGTGGGCAACCGCGTCGAACTGAAGAAGCGCGAAGACGGCAAGTGGTGGGGCGGCGAGGCCTATCTCGATGGCATCGAATTCATCGATTACGGCACCGATCCATCGGCCATGGTAAGCGCCTTTGAATCCGGCGAGATCCACACCAATTACGAGACCACCGCCGATTTCGTGGACATTCTCGACGCCATTGGCCTGGTCAAGTCCGAGGTCACCACGGCAACCACGATTGTGGCCCGCACCAATGTCAACAACAAGCCGTATGACGATGAGCGGGTGCGCCGCGCGCTGCAGATGGCCGTGGACAACGCCACAGTTCTGGCGCTTGGCTACGACAATGCCGGCGAGGTGGCCGAGAACCACCATGTCTGCCCGATCCATCCCGAGTATGCGGAGCTGCCCAAGATCGAGCGCAATGTGGACGCGGCCAAGGCGCTGATGGAAGAGGCCGGCCAGATGGAGCACGAGCACGAGCTGATCTCGGTCGACGAGGACTGGCACAAGAACACCGGCGACGCCATTGCCGCACAGCTTCGCGAGGCGGTTTTCAAGGTCAAGCGCACCGTTCTGCCGGGTTCGACCTTCTGGAACGACTGGACGAAATACCCGCTGTCCATGACCAACTGGAACATGCGTCCGCTCGGCATTCAGGTGGTCGCGCTCGCTTATCGCACCGGCGAGGCGTGGAACGAGTCCGCCTATTCCAATCCCGAACTCGACAAGCTGATCGAACAGGCGCTGGCCATTCCGGACCCCGACAGCCGCCGCGAGGTGATGAAGCAGATCGAAGAGATCCTTCAGGGCTCCGGCATCATCATCCAGCCCTATTGGCGCAAGCTCTACAATCACTCCGTGGAGACCGTGATGAACCACGGCATGCACCAGACCTTCGAGATCGACCTGGAAAAGGTCTGGCTCGACGAGGGCTGAGACCCGGAACAAGGGGGCCGCACGGGCCCCCATTGCGCAGGCAACCAACAACAACCTCCGTAAACGGGGGAAGGGGAAACCGTGCTTGGATTTATACTGAGACGTTTGGGCGTCATGGCATTGACGATGCTGTGCCTGACCCTTGTCGTGTTCTTTCTGGTCAATCTGGAGCCCAATCTCAAGAAGCTCGCGATCAGCCAGCTCGACATGCGCTCCTCGGCTGAAGAGCTCGAAAGCTGGCTTGAGAAGAACGGCTACCGGCAGAATTTTTTTGTGCGCTATGGCCAATGGCTCGGCGTCGTCCAGAAACAGCCCAACATCGACCCCGAAACGGGCGTCGCCACGCCACGGTTTTCCTATTGCGACGAACCCGCCGAACCCTATTACGGCGGCATTCTGCAGGGTGATTTCGGCTGCTCCACCAAGTTCAAGGTGCCGGTGGCCGAAAAGCTCTTTCCGGCCCTGGGCGCCACCGGCATCCTCATGTTCTGGGTGATGGTGGTGATGGTGCCCGTGGCGCTTCTGATCGGCGTTCTGGCCGGAATGCGGGAGGGCAGCCGCACTGACCGCACCCTTTCGGTCGCCTCCATCGCCACCACGGCGACGCCCGAATATGTGTCGGGCGTGATCTTCGCCGTCATCTTCGCTTCCTGGCTCGGCTGGCTCAACGGCTCCGCCGCCACCGCCACGCGACAGGGCATTTCGTTCTACAATTTCACGCTGCCGGTCATGACCATGGCGATCTACGGCATCGGCTATATCGCGCGCATGACACGGGCCTCGATGGTCGAGGTGATGACGCAGCAATACATCCGTACGGCGCGCCTCAAGGGGCTCGGCTTCCGCACCGTCGTGCTCAAACACGCGCTGCGCAATGCGCTGATCGCACCGTTCACGGTCATCATGCTCCAGTTCCCCTGGCTCTTGACCGGCGTGGTCATCGTCGAGGTGATGTTCCGGTACCAGGGGTTTGGCTTCACGCTGGTGGAGGCGGCGAGCAACAACGACATCGACCTGTTGCTCGGCTGCTCTCTGGTCTCGGTTTTCGTGGTTTTGTCGACGCAGCTCATTTCCGATGTCGGCTATGCCTATCTCAATCCGCGCATCCGCGTGCAGTAGGGAGGACGCGCGATGCAAGTGGATTATCTTGGAACTTTCGGCATCATTCTTGGCGTTCTGGCGCGCTTCTGGCCGGTCTGGGTGGCGCTGGCGATCATTCTGGTTTTAAGCCTGCGCTTTCGCAGCCGGCTCGGCCTCTACGGCCAGCTTTTCGACACGGGCGTTGGCATTACCGGCGTCATGATCTGCTGCTTCTGGCTGTTCACCGCAATCTTCGCCGGCACGGTCGCCCCCTTCGACCCGCTGGCGCAGTTCCCGATCATGAAGAACGTGCTGCCCGGCGCCATCGAGCCGGAGACGGGACAGGCTTTCCTCTTCGGTGGCGACAGGCTCGCGCGTGACGTCTTTTCGCGCATGGTCTATGGCAGCCAGATCGTGCTTATCATCGCCCCGGCGGCCACGCTTTTTGCGCTGATGGTCGGCACCACGCTTGGTCTGCCCGCCGGCTATTATGGCGGGCGCATCGACAGTCTCCTGTCGTTCCTCGCCAATCTGGTGCTGGCCTTCCCGGTCATCCTGCTTTTCTATCTGCTGGTCACGCCGGGCATCCGCGAAACACCGATCCCGCAATGGATGGCGGGCACCTTCTTCATATTCCCGATCATCTTTTTCGTGACGTTGTTCTGGACGCGCTATCGCAGCCGCCCGCAATTGCTGGCCATCCAGCTTGCACTGACGCTTCTGATCGGCGGCTGGATTTATGTCGGCCTCGTCTTCGACGCCGATCCGCTCGGCATCATTTCGATCAGCTCGAACCAGCTCAACATTTTCGTTGCGGTGGTGTTTGCTTCATCGCCCGGCGTTTTCCGCATCGTGCGGGGCCTCGTCATGGACATCAAGACCCGGGACTATGTGGCCGCCGCCCAGACGCGGGGTGAAACGCCCTGGTACATCATGCTCTGGGAAGTGCTGCCCAATGCGCGCGGGCCGCTCATCGTCGATGTGTGCCTGCGCATCGGCTACACAACCATTCTGCTCGGCACGCTTGGCTATTTCGGCCTCGGTCTTGCGCCCGAAAGTCCCGACTGGGGCACCGGCATCAAGGAATCGAGCCGCCTTCTGCGCGCCTATGTGCATCCCGCGCTTCCGCCCGTCTTCGCCCTCATGTCCTTCGTTCTGGGGCTGAACCTGCTCGCCGACGCGCTGCGTGAGCAATCGCTGAAGGATTGAGTGGATGAACACTGAAAGCGACGCCATGAACGAAGCCATCAGCACCTCGCACGGTGAGAACGCAGGCGAACCGATCCTCGAGATCGAGAACCTGTCCATCTCTTTCTTCACGCGGGCCGGCGAGATACCGGCGGTGATGGATTTCTCCTGCAGGGTCATGCCGGGCGAGGCCATGGGCATTGTCGGCGAATCCGGCTGCGGCAAGTCCACCGTGGCGCTCGGCATCATGCGCGATCTCTCCAATGTGGGGCAGATCGTCGGCGGCCGCATCCGCTTCAAGGGGCGGGACATGGCCGAGATGAGCGAGGAGGAGTTGCGCCAGATACGCGGCAACGAGATCGCCATGATCTATCAGGAGCCGATGGCCAGCCTGAACCCGGCCATGAAGATCGGCAAACAGCTCATGGAAGTGCCGATCATCCATGACCGGGTGTCGAAGGAGGAAGCCTGGAACCGGGCGCTGGAGATGGTGGAGGCGGTTCGCCTGCCGGACCCGGAGCGCATCATGCGCTCTTTCCCGCACCAGCTTTCTGGTGGCCAGCAACAGCGCATCGTCATCGCCATGGCGCTTCTGTCAAAGCCGGCACTGCTCCTTCTGGACGAGCCGACCACCGCGCTCGATGTCACGGTCGAGGCCGGTATCGTGGAACTGGTTAAGGGGCTCGGCAAGAAATACGGCACGTCGATGATCTTCGTGTCGCACAATCTGGGCCTGATCCTGGAAACCTGCGACCGCGTCACGGTCATGTATTCCGGCGAGGCGGTGGAGACGGGCCGTGTCGAGGATGTCTTCGAACGCATGAGGCACCCCTACACGCAGGGCCTGTTCCGCTCGATCCCGCTGCCCGGAGCAGACAAGAACGCCCGGCCGCTGATCGCCATCCCCGGCCAGTTGCCGCTGCCGCATGAGCGTCCCGATGGCTGTAATTTCGGCCCGCGCTGCCAGCACTTCAAGGCGGGCCTGTGCGATGCCGGCGACATTCCCATGCGCGCGATCGAGGGGCATGAGCAGCACCGTTCGCGCTGCGTGCGTTTCGACGATATCGACTGGAAGGCGCTGCCGGAGGGGGCGCTTGTGGAGCAGGAGCCTGTCGAGCCCGGCGCTCCCATGCTGCGGATCGAGAATCTCAAAAAGTATTATCACGTTGCCGCAAACAGCATTTTCGGTGGTGGCGACACCAAGACGGTGAAGGCCAACGAGCAGATCAGCTTCGAGGCGCGCGAGTCCGAGACGGTGGCCATCGTTGGCGAATCCGGCTGCGGAAAGTCGACGCTCGCCAAGGTGCTTCTGGGGCTTGAAACGGCGACTGATGGCACGGTGATGCTCGGCAATGAACCGATCCAGGCGACGCCGGTCGAAGACCGCTCCACCGGCACGGTCGCCAGCATCCAGATGGTGTTCCAGAACCCGTTCGACACGCTCAATCCAAGCCATTCCGTCGGCTCGCAGATCATCCGCACGCTGGAGAAATTCAACATCGGGAAGACGCTGGCCGACCGAAAGCAGCGCATGCTGGAGCTGCTCGACCTGGTCAAGCTGCCGCGCGCCTTCGCCGAGCGCATGCCACGCCAGCTTTCGGGCGGTCAGAAGCAGCGCATCGGTGTGGCCCGGGCCTTTGCCGGAAACGCAAAGGTGGTGGTGGCAGACGAGCCGGTCTCCGCGCTCGATGTTTCGGTGCAGGCGGCGGTGACCGAGCTGCTGATGGATATCCAGCGCAAGAACAAGACGACCATGCTGTTCATCAGCCACGATCTCTCGGTCGTGCGCTATCTCGCCGACCGGGTGGTGGTCATGTATCTCGGCCACATTGTCGAGCAGGGCACGACCGACCAGATCTTCGCGCCGCCCTACCACCCCTATACGGAGGCGCTTCTTTCCGCGATCCCCATCGCCGATACCTCGGTGCGCAAGAAGCACATCGTTCTGGAAGGGGACATACCCTCAGCCATGAACCCGCCCTCGGGCTGCCCGTTCCAAACGCGCTGCCGCTACAAGGATCAGGTTCCGGGCGGAAAGTGTGAGCGCGAGGTGCCGCCGCTGAAGGATCTGGGCAATGGCCATTTCAGCCTGTGCTGGCTGGATGATGCAACGCTTGCGGGCATGGAGCCGGTCATCAGCTTCGACGCGCCATCGGATTGATCGGCCCGAACGGCCGGAGGGCAGGCCGTGGCGTTTGCGCCCCGCGCCCTCTCTGCGCCTGTCGTGAACATCATCGTTTTGTTCAATGACTTCTGGATATGCGGCTGATTTTCCATCACTTTGCGCCGACTAACCGGATTGCAACAGGAGATTCGCATGCCCTCGGGGTTCTTCCGCTTCCTTCTCATGGCGTTCGCCGCTCTTGGCCTGGCGGCCGTGCTGTCGGTTCCGGCGCGCGCGTGGTGACGCTGCGCTGTACTGATCGTTACGAATGGTGCGAAGTGGGTTATGCGGGGCGCACGGGCTGGGTTTCCGCGCGCTATCTGCGCGACACAAGGCCGGCTTACAGGGATCGCCCGATCTCCGATATCGGATCGACGCTCGGGCTCAAACTGTTTGATTTCGTCATGCGCGAGCTGGATGATCGCCGCCGTGACGACACCGCTTTCGACAATGACGACCGTTTCGACGGCGACCGCCGTCCGACCCCGCGCAATGTGTGCTTTTACGACCGTCCGAACTTTCAGGGCCGCCGTCTCTGCGCCGGCATTGGCGACGATGCGCGCGTGATGGATCGCAACTGGGATGGCCGCGTGGCCTCGATCCGCGTTGGCGAGCGCACCTCCGTCGAGATCTGCTCAAGGATCGACTATGCCGGTCGCTGCGATCTCCTCACCCGTGATGTGCCTTCTCTGCGCCGGGGCGACACGGTTTCGTCCTTCCGGGTCTATCGCCGCCGGCCGGGCGACGAGGGCAGCTATGACCGGGTCCGTCGCGCCTGTTTCTACGAGCGTGTCGATTTCCGGGGCGCGAGCATCTGTTTCGATGCCGGTGACGGCACGGCGCGTTTGCCGCGTGAATGGAACAACCGCATTTCCTCGGTGACGCTTGAGGGCGGGGCCGAGGCGCGTGTCTGCGAGCGGCGCAATTTCGGCGGCTGGTGTGAAACCATCCGTCGCGACACCCGCCGACTGCGCGACATTTACAACGACGACATCAGTTCCATCGAGGTCTTCTGATCGCCCATTGCAGGGCCGTCCGCATCGCAAACGCCGCCCTTGCCGGGCGGCGTTTTTTGTTTGATATCCGCGGCTTGTAAACATGAATTGTAAATTCATGTTTTAATTCAAAGGGATGCGATGGGCTCAAAAATTTGACCGATTGATAAAAAAAAGAAACTGCGCTAGCCTTTCCCCAATAATAAAAGGGGAATACGGAATGGCTGATGGTCTCTACGCGGACGGCATCGCCGCCGGCCGCCTTTCCGGTGAGGAATACGAAAAGAACTTCGCCGACCTGCATCCACCGCTCGACCGCCATGAGGCGGCCGTCGAGGCGGACAGGTGCTACTTCTGCTTCGATGCGCCGTGCACCACGGCGTGTCCGACATCGATCGACATACCCATGTTCATCCGGCAGATAGCGACGGACAATCCGTTGGGTTCGGCCAGAACGATCTTCGACCAGAACATTCTGGGCGGCATGTGCGCCCGCGTCTGTCCCACGGAGACCCTTTGCGAGGAGGCCTGCGTGCGTGAGGAGGCAGAGGGCAAGCCGGTCCAGATCGGCAGGCTCCAGCGCTATGCCACGGACGCGGCCATGGAGGCTGACGCGCAGTTCTATGAACGCGCTGCTCCAACCGGCAAGAGCGTTGCCATTGTCGGGGCAGGGCCCGCAGGCCTCGCCTGTGCGCACCGTCTGGCCATGCATGGTCATGACGTGACGATCCTTGAGGCGCGGCCCAAGCCCGGCGGGCTCAACGAGTTCGGCATCGCCGCCTACAAGACGCCCAATGGCTTCGCCCAGGCCGAGGTCGATTACCTGATGGCCATTGGCGGCATCCGTCTTGAGGAAGGAAAGGCGCTGGGGCGTGATTTTTCGCTTGGCGATTTAACGCGTGATCACGACGCCGTCTTTCTTGGCATGGGGCTTGCCGGCGTCAATGCGCTCGGTGCGGAAGGCGAAGCGGCTGACGGCGTCGAGAGCGCGGTCGACTACATTGCCCATCTGCGTCAGGCGAAGGATCTCGCCGGCCTGCCGGTCGGTCGGCGTGTCGTCGTCATCGGCGGCGGCATGACGGCCATCGACGCAGCCGTTCAGGCGCGGCTTCTGGGCGCGGAGGAGGTCACGATCTGCTACCGGCGCGGTCAGGAACACATGAACGCTTCGGCGTTCGAGCAGGATCTGGCGGCGTCCAAAGGCGTCACCATAAGGCACTGGCTTCAGCCAACGCGCATCATCGCCGACAATGGCCGGGTGAGCGGCATTGAGCTTGAATACACGGCGCTGAAGCATGGCAGGCTTTCAGGCACCGGCGAAACGCTGACGCTGCGCGCCGATCAGGTCTTCAAGGCCATTGGCCAGTCCTTCGAGGCAGGTGTTCTCAACGGCAGCACCGCGTCGGTTGAGCTTGAAGGGCGTCGCATCAAGACCGATGCGGAAGGGCGCACTTCCATGCCGAACGTCTGGGCCGGTGGCGATTGCATCGCCGGCGGCGACGATCTCACCGTATCGGCGGTCGCGCAGGGGCGCGACGCAGCCGAGAGCATTCATCGCGCATTGGCCGGCTGAGGAGCGGAAAACCCATGGCAGACATTCGCAGCAATTTCGTCGGCATCAAGTCTCCCAATCCCTTCTGGCTTGCTTCCGCACCACCCACAGACAAGGCCTACAATGTCGAGCGCGCCTTCAAGGCGGGCTGGGGCGGCGTCGTCTGGAAGACACTGGGCGAGGAGGGGCCTCCGGTCGTCAATGTCAACGGACCCCGCTACGGCGCGATCTGGGGCGCGGACCGCCGGCTTCTCGGCCTCAACAACATCGAGCTCATCACCGACCGCGACCTTTATCTGAACCTGCGCGAAATCAAGCAGGTGAAGAAGAACTGGCCGGACCGGGCGCTCATCGTTTCGCTCATGGTGCCGTGTGAGGAGCAGGCGTGGAAAGCCATCCTTCCGCTGGTGGAAGAGACGGAAGCTGATGGCATCGAGCTCAATTTCGGCTGTCCGCACGGCATGAGCGAGCGCGGGATGGGCGCAGCCGTTGGCCAGGTGCCCGAATATGTCGAGATGGTGGTGCGCTGGTGCAAGCAGAACACGCGCATGCCCGTCATCACCAAGCTCACGCCCAACATCACCGATGTGCGCCAGCCCGCCCGTGCGGCCCATGCCGGCGGCACGGATGCGGTGTCGCTCATCAACACGATAAACTCCATCACCTCGGTCAATCTCGACAATTTCGCGCCCGAACCCACCATCGACGGCAAGGGCTCCCATGGCGGCTATTGCGGCCCGGCGGTGAAGCCCATCGCGCTCAACATGGTGGCTGAGATCGCCCGCGATCCGCAGACCGCTGGCCTGCCCATCTCCGGCATTGGCGGCATCACCACATGGCGCGATGCCGCCGAGTTTCTGGCGCTGGGGTCCGGTACGGTTCAGGTCTGCACCGCCGCCATGACCTACGGTTTCAAGATCGTCGAGGAGATGATCGAGGGGCTTGAAAACTGGATGGACGCCAAGGGGCACGCCACGCTCGATGACGTGATCGGCCGCGCGGCGCCCAATGTCACCGACTGGCAGTATCTGAACCTCAACTATGTCACCAAGGCGCGCATTGATCAGGACCAGTGCATCAAGTGCGGTCGCTGCCACATCGCCTGCGAGGACACGTCTCATCAGGCAATCACGGCCATGGTCGACGGCAAGCGTCATTTCGAGGTGATCGAAGAGGAGTGCGTCGGCTGCAATCTGTGCGTCAATGTCTGTCCGGTGGAGGGCTGCATCGACATGGTGCCGCTGGCCGCCGGGGCGCTCGACAAGCGCACGGGCGAGAAGGTCGAGCCGGTCTACGCCAACTGGACGACGCATCCGAACAACCCTTCCAAAGTGGCTGCGGAATAGCTCTGGCGGCGGCGGTTATCCGCCGCCGTTTTTCTTTGAGCGTCTGTCAGGAAGTGGCAGAAGCAACGTCTATTCCTATTGCGGATAATTATTATCCAGGATATATTTTATCCGCAATAGGGAGATCGACATGAAACTGAGTGAAGGCGTTGAGGCGGCGATCCATTGCGCCACGCTTCTTGCGCAGCTGGAAGAGGGGCGCACCATGCCGGCCAGCGCGCTTGCCGAATATCACGGCCTCTCGCCAAGTTATCTGCTCAAACATTTGAAAACGCTGACGGCCGCCCGCATTCTGGAATCGGTTTCCGGGCCCCATGGCGGCTATCGTCTGGCGCGGTCGGCGGATGCGATCACCCTGCTGGACGTGGTGCTTGCCATCGAGGGGCCGCAGCCGGCCTTTCGCTGTGCGGAGATCCGCCAGCGCGGGCCGGGTGCGCTGGAACCCGAGGTCTATGCCGCGCCCTGCAACATCAACGCCGCCATGCTGCGCGCCGAGCAGGCCTATCGCGCCGAGCTGCGCAAGACGCGGCTTAGCGATGTGATCTCCGACTATCTGGGGGAGGCCGATCCGCGCGCGCTCGCCTTCAGCTGCGCCTTCGTTGCGCGAAACCAGCGTCCGCAGGGCTGACGCCATCTTCTGAAATGGAAAGGACTGATCATGCAAGAACGCCTGAACTACGTGAAGACCGAGCCGAAACTGCTTGGCGCGATCTTCAATCTCAAGAAGGCGGTGAACGAAAGCGGCCTCGATCAAGGGCTGATCCATCTGGTGAACCTGCGCGCCTCGCAGATCAATGGCTGCTCCTATTGTGTCGACATGCACACCCGCGAGGCGCGGCGCGATGGCGAGAGCGAGCAGCGTGTGCATCTCGTCTCGGCATGGCGTGAATCCCCGCTCTATACCGGGCGTGAGCGCGCAGCCCTTGCCTGGACCGAGCGTCTGACGCACATCTCCGACGGCCCGGTCGAGGATGCGCTCTACAATGAGATGCTGGAGCATTTCTCCGAGCAGGAGCTGGTGCAGCTTACCGTGCTCGTCGGTCTCATCAATGTGTGGAACCGCATCGCGATCCCGTTCCGCTCGGTCCATCCCGTGATCGCCGATGATGCGTCGGCTGCCGCCTGATCCCTTTTAAGCCAGAACACGCCTTTCTGCCGAGCAGCCCGAAATCCGGTTTGGATTTCCGGGCTGTTCCTTTAGGCTGAATGGCGTTCTTCGGGGGGGCATTGACTGACACGGTAGAGACAAAGGCCGCGCGGCGCGAGGCGTATCGCACCAGCGCGACGGGGGTGCAAAAGCGGCTTGGCCATTTGGCCATGCTGGCCTTTGCAACACTGGTCGCCGGCTCCTTCTCGCTGGGGTCGATGGCCGCGCAGCATATCGGCCCGGTCGCGCTCAATGCCGCCCGTTTCCTGATCGGCATTGTCTTCATGGGGCTGGTGGTGCGCTTTGTGCTGCGCCAGCCGCTTCCCTTCCCGAAAGCCCCGTGGCGCTTTCTGGTTCTGGGCAGCCTGATGGCGTTCTATTTCGTCACCATGTTCGTGGCGCTCGGCATGACCAGCCCGGTCTCGACCGGCGCGGTCTTCACGCTGATGCCGCTGCTCAGCGCCTTTTTCGGTTATCTCTTCCTGCGGCAGGTGCCGCGCGGGCTCGTTATCCCGAGTCTCGTTCTGGCCGGTCTCGGCTCGGTCTGGGTCATTTTCGACGGCAATTTCGAAGCCATGCGCCGCTTCGATATGGGCGAGGGGGAGCTGATTTTCTTTGTCGGGGTCATCGGGCATGCGGCCTATGCCTCGCTCGTCCGGCTCTACAATCGCGGCGAGCCGGTCTTCGCCTTCACCTTCTGGACGCTGCTGGCCACAGGCGTGCTGATTGCGCTTTACGGCGTGGGCGAGATCGCCGCGACCGACTGGTTCGCCCTGCCGCCGATCACCTGGCTGGCGATCTTCTATCTGGCGATCTTCACCACGGCCGGCACGTTCTTCCTGCTCCAGTTTGCCGCCCTGCGGCTGCCCGCCTCCAAGGTGCTCGCCTATAACTACCTCACACCGACGCTGATCATCGTGTTCGAAGGTCTGCTCGGCCATGGCTGGGCGAGCCTTTCGGTGATGGTTGGCGCAGTGGTGACCATTCTCGGTCTGGTCATTCTGGCGCTGTCGCCCGAAGGCTGAGTTCAGCCGCCGAAGCGCCGTCCGAACCCTTTTGGATCAACCAGCGCCGGCAGGCCGGTTTCATCGAGCCACGCTTCGCTCGGTGCGCTCAGTCTGCGATAGATGTCGCGCACCAGCCTGCGTGCCGTCTCGCCCGGCCAGTCCTGCGGCAGGAGCGCGGTCGGCAGGCCGGGATCGCGCAGCACGATGCGTCGCCAGTCATGAATGAGCAGGGTTCGCGCCGCCATCGCGTCGATGGGCGCGGGCATATGCGTGCCGGCAAGCTGATCGGCCAGCGGCGTGTAATCGGCGATCAGCTCCGCATAGGCGGCGGCGATCTCGTCTGAAGGCCAGAGGCTGCGCAGCATTTCGGGATGTTCGGCGCTTGAACCGTGGATCACCAGCATGTCCGCGAGCACGGCGTCACCGTTCGGCATTCTGGTGCGCGGCAGCAGGTGAACCCCTTCCGCGATCTTCAGGAAGCCGCGCTCCTTTAGCGCCTCGTCATGTTCGCCATTGCCGTTGGGCGGCGCGATCGCCACCGTCCACGAGCCATCCCAGTCGGGCGCGCCGGCTGCATAGATGCGCCGTGTCGCCAGGTCGAAGGCGTGCTGGCCATGCCGGTCCAGCGAGAAGAAGGAGTTGCGGCCGCGCCGTTCGCGCACCACCCAGCCATCGCCGGCAAGCCGCGACATGGCGGTGCGCAGCGCGCCGGCCTCGATGCCCAGCCGCGCCATCACGGTTTGAAGTGCGGCCAGCGGCGCTTCGCCGCCACGCGGCACGATGGCGTCGCCGAACAGGGTGATCACCAGTGACCAGACCCTGAGGCGGCCACGCCCGTGCAGGCGGTCGATCAGATCGGAAAGGGCGGTTTCTGCAGTTTCGGTCGGCGCATCCATGCCATCCACATGCCACGGGACGGGGAGGCGGGCAAGATTGTCAGTCGAGCCCCTTCACGCCACTCACCAGAAGATGCGTGGCAAGCTTCGCATAGTCCTGCCGGGAGATGCCGCGATCCTCGCGGAACCACATGTAAAACCAGTTGAGCATGCCGAACAGGCTCATCGTCACCGGTTTCAGAAGCGGCCGGTTGTCGAAGACTTCCGGGTTCACCTGCCGCACGGCTTCGGCAAACAGCGCAACCAGCCGGCGCTCCAGTGCTTTCAGCTCTTCCTGCTGCGCGTCGGGCAGAAGCTGAAGGCCGGAAAGCTGCACACGGTGTTCATTGTCCGCATCGCGATAGGCGTCGAGCAGCGCCGTCACCAGCCCTTCCAGCCGCTCCTGCGGAGCTTCATGGGGCTGGTCAGCCTCTTCCACGGCTTCCACCAGTTCCTGCAAATGCGTTTCGATGATGTCGAAAAGCAGCGCTTCCTTGGAGGTGTAGTAGTGATAGAGCAGCGCCTTCGAAACGCCGAGTTCCGTTGCAAGCTGGTTCATCGAGGCGCGGTCATAGCCGTCACGCGCGAAGATGCGCGCTGCGCCATGCAGCATGGCGTCGCGCTTGTCGTCATAATCCTTGGCTCGGGTGCGGGCCATCAATGCATATCCCGGGGGCGTTTGTGCGTTTGTGCGTCCGTGTCGCCCCTCGCGCCGTTCATGGGCGGGAAGGGGCGAGTCACTGTTGAAATGAGCGTCGGTACTCTCACTGTTTGTCGCGCTTGTCGATGATGCGCACGGCCTTGCCCTGGCTGCGGGCCACGCCGCCGGGGTCGGTCGCGTTGACGCGCACCGTCACGCCGACCACATCCTTGATGCGTTCGCCGAGCTGGCGGCAGGCCGCAAGTCGCACTTCTTCGCCCGCTTCCAGTGCTTCCATCTCCACATGGATGGTCATCGCATCCATGCGGCCTTCCTGCGTCAGCTCGATCTGGAAATGCGGCGCGAGCCCGTTGACGGTAAGAATCTGCTCCTCGATCTGGGTGGGAAACACATTGACCCCGCGCAGGATCATCATGTCGTCCGAGCGGCCGGTGATCTTTTCCATGCGGCGCATGGAGCGCGCCGTGCCCGGCAGAAGCCGCGTCAGGTCGCGCGTGCGGTAGCGCACGATGGGGAATGCTTCCTTGGTGAGCGAGGTGAAAACCAGCTCGCCCTTTTCGCCGTCCGGCAGCACTTCGCCGGTCTCCGGGTCGATGATCTCGGGATAGAAATGGTCTTCCCAGATGTGCAGCCCGTCCTTGGTCTCCACGCACTCATTGGCAACACCCGGTCCCATCACCTCCGACAGGCCGTAAATGTCGACCGCATGCATGTCGAATGCGTCTTCGATCTCGGCGCGCATGGCGTTGGTCCATGGCTCGGCGCCGAAAATGCCCACCTTGAGCGGGCTCTTGCGCGGGTCGAGGCCGCGCGCGCGGTATTCATCGAGGATCGACAGCATGTAGGAGGGCGTGACCATGATCGTGTCGGCCCGAAAATCCTCGATCAGCGTCACCTGCCGCGTGGTCATGCCGCCCGATGCCGGCACCACCGTCGCGCCCAGCCGCTCCGCGCCGTAATGCGCACCCAGACCGCCGGTGAAGAGCCCATAGCCATAGGCCACGTGAACGATGTCGCCCGCCCGCGTGCCGGATGCGCGGATCGAGCGCGCCATCACCTCGGCCCAGGTGTCGATGTCCTTTGCGGTGTAGCCCACAACGGTCGGCTTGCCGGTCGTGCCGGATGAGGCGTGAATGCGCGCCACCTTCTCGCGCGGCACGGCGAACATGCCGAACGGATAATTGTCGCGCAGGTCCGTCTTCACCGTGAAGGGGAATTTCGACAGGTCGGAAAGCTGCTTCAGATCGTCGGGATGAACACCGGCGGCGTCGAAGCTCTTCTTGTAATGCGGTACGTTTTCATAGGCGTGCCTGAGCGACCATTTGAGGCGCACAAGCTGCAGGGCCTGGATTTCATCGCGCGAGGCGATTTCGATCGGGTCCAGGTCTTCCTTTTTGGGGGTCAGGTCTTTCATCATTATCTCCCGAAGATGAGGATGCCGTCAGGCGTCTTCCTCGAAATGCTTGCCGCCAATGACGCGGGAATTGCCGCGAAACTCCGCGATGACTTTGCCGTTCTGGTTCTCCACGCGAACATCATAGATGCCCGAGCGCCCGAACCGCGCCACCTCGCGCGCCACCGCTGTAAGCCGGTCGCCGAGCGCGCCGGGCGCAACGAAGGTGATGGAATTGTGCTGCGCGACAACGATCTGGTTGTAGGAGTTGCACGCAAAGGCGAAGGCGGAATCCGCCAGTGTGAAGATGTAGCCGCCGTGGCAGATGTCGTGCCCGTTCGTGTGGTGCGTTTCCACCGTCATCGACAGGGTGGCGCTGCCCGGCGCCACCGCATCAAGGCTGCATCCCAGCCATTGCGAGGCGTTGTCGCGCGCCCACATGGCTGCTGCGCTGCGCTCTGCGATCTCCTGTGGAGACAGTTGCATTTGTGACATCTAGGCTCCTCCCAACGGCGTCGGTGAAAGCAGACTTGCATAAACCGACCGGTCGGTCAATAATGCTGTTGAGAGGAGGCGGTGGGGCCGCTTCCGGGAGGAGAGCATGACAAAAACGGCAGACAACGCTGCAACCAATGGCGAGAAACTGGCGGAGGACTTTGAATTGACGGCGCTGCCCGCGGGCTTCGTGGACGATCCGTTTCCGGTCTATCACGCACTTCTGGAGCACGCGCCCCTGAAGCGTTTCGCCGACGGCTCGGTCATGCTGTCGCGCTATGAGGATCTCGACCGCGTCTATCGCGACACGAAAACCTTTTCCTCCGACAAGAAGGCCGAGTTCCTGCCGAAGTTCGGCGACACGCCGCTTTACGAGCATCACACGACGAGCCTCGTCTTCAACGATCCGCCGCTCCACACACGGGTGCGCAAGATCATGATGGGCGCGCTCACGCCGCGTGCGCTGGCAGCGCTTGAGCCGGGTCTGATCACGCTGGTCGATGGCCTGCTCGACCGTATGGAAGAGAAGGGCGAGGTCGATCTCATCGAGGATTTCGCCGCCGCGATCCCCATCGAGGTGATCGGCAATCTGTTCGATATTCCCCACGAGGCGCGCAAGCCGCTGCGCGACTGGTCGCTTGCCATTCTTGGTGCGCTCGAACCGGTTCTCACCGACGAGCAGCTCAAATGGGGCAACACCTCCGTCACCGATTTCAAGGCGTTCCTGAAGGAGATTGCCGATGATCGCCGGCGCAATCCCGGTGATCCGGCGACCGACGTCCTGACCCGTCTCATCAATGGCAATGAGGGCGAAGAACTCTCCGAGGTGGAGCTTCTGCAGAATTGCATCTTCATCCTCAATGCCGGTCACGAGACCACCACGAACCTCATTGGCAACGCCCTTTATGAGCTGTTGCACTGGCCTGAAGAGAAGGCGCGGCTTGAAGCCGACCCGGACCTGATCGCGACGGCCGTCGATGAGTTCTTGCGTTTCCAGAGCCCCAACCAGCTCGGCAACCGCATGGCGGTGGAGCCGGTGGAGTTCCATGGCGAAACCGTGGAGCCGGGCACGCCGATCCATCTGTGCATTGGTGCTGCCAACCGCGATCCGCGCCAGTTTGCCGATCCGGACCGGCTTGATGTGGGGCGCAGGCCCAACAAGCATCTGGCCTTTGCCGGTGGGCCTCATCTGTGCGCGGGCTTCTCGCTTGCGCGCATGGAAGGGCGCATCGGCATTTCGCATTTTCTCAAACGTTTCCCCGACTACCGGATGACGGGCGAGCCGGAACGCACCGGACGTGTGCGCTTTCGCGGCTTCTCCCGGCTGCCGGCGCGGGTGCGCTGATCAATAAAGGAGTTTTCCATGAGCGTGATGCGGCTTGAAAGCTATGCGGCAGGGGCGTGGGTTGCGCCCTCGGGCGATCTCAAACCCCTGCGGAGTGCGGTCACCGGCGATGTGGTTGCCGAACTCGGTTCGCAGAAGCTGGATTTCGCCGGCATGGCCGATCATGCCCGCCAAGTGGGCGGGCCGGCGCTGCGCGCGATGACGTTCCACGACCGCGCCTTCGCCATCAAGGCGCTGGCGCAGTATCTGAACGACCGCCGCGAAGCGCTCTACGAGCTTTCCTACGAGACCGGTGCGACCAAGCCTGACTCGATGATCGACATTGATGGCGGCATCGGCACGCTGTTCGTCTATTCGTCCAAGGCCCGGCGTGAGCTGCCCGATGACAAGGTCTATGTGGATGGCGCGCTGGAGCAGCTTTCCCGCTCCGGAAACTTCGTTGGCCAGCACGTGGCGACCCCGCTTCAGGGCGTGGCCGTCCACATCAACGCCTTCAACTTCCCCGTCTGGGGCATGCTGGAAAAGCTTGCGCCGACGCTGATCGCTGGCGTTCCGGCCATCGTCAAACCGGCCTCCGCCACCGCGTGGCTCGCTGAAGCCTGCTTCCGCATGATCGTGGAATCCGGCCTGTTCCCGGAAGGCGCGGTTCAGTTCATCGCGGGTTCCACCGGAGACCTGCTTGACCGCCTGACCGGTCAGGACGTGGTGTCCTTCACGGGCTCCGCCTCCACCGCATCCATGCTGCGCGCCAACCCGAAGATCATCGGCAATTCGGTCCGCTTCGTGGCCGAGCAGGATTCGCTCAACGCCTCGGTGCTTGGGCCGGATGCAGCCCCCGGAACGCCTGAATTCGACGCTTTCATCAAGGAAGTGCACCGCGAGATGACGGCCAAGGCCGGCCAGAAATGCACCGCTGTGCGCCGTATTTTCGTGCCCGACGCGCACCGCGATGCGGTCACCGACGCGCTCATCGCCCGGCTTGAGAAGACCGTGGTCGGCAATCCGCGCAGCGAAGGCGTGCGGATGGGCGCGCTCGCAAGCCTCGCCCAGCGCGACGACGTTCTTGAAAAGGCCGGCATTCTGGCCACCGAGGCCCGCCGTGTCTTTGGCGACCCGGATGCCTTTTCGGTCACCGATGCCGATGCCGGCGCGGGCGCTTTCGTGCCGCCCATGCTGTTCTCCTGCGACGATCCTGATGGCGCTCAGAAGCTGCATTCCATCGAGGCGTTCGGCCCCGTCTCCACCATCATGCCGTACCGCGATC
This sequence comes from Nitratireductor sp. WH36-1, assembly GCF_058725515.1. Lineage (NCBI taxonomy): Bacteria > Pseudomonadati > Pseudomonadota > Alphaproteobacteria > Hyphomicrobiales > Phyllobacteriaceae > Nitratireductor > Nitratireductor sp. WH36-1. The sequence continues at coordinate 1,563,351 of NZ_CM178970.1, forward strand.
TCGGTCATGCGCTGAAGCTTGCTAATCGCGGCGAGGGCTCGCTTGTCGCCTCGGTCTTCACGCATGATCCGGCGGTTGCCCGGCAGGCGGTTCTTGACGCGGGCGCTTTCCATGGCCGGCTCTATTTCGCCAACCGCGACACCGGCAAGGAGGCAACCGGCCACGGTTCGCCGCTGCCGCACATGGTGCATGGCGGTCCGGGCCGCGCCGGCGGCGGCGAGGAGCTGGGCGGCGTCCGTGGCGTGATGCACTACATGCAGCGCACCGCGATCCAGGCGAGCCCCGATCTGATCGCCGGCATCACCAACCGCTATGTGGCTGGCGCTTCGACTGAAGAGAAAGAGCCGCATCCCTTCCGCCTGACCTTTGGCGAACTGGAGCCCGGCCGCACACTCTGGGCCGGTCCGCGCGAGGTGACGCTGGCGGACATCGAGCATTTCGCCGAGTTCACCGGTGATACGTTCTACGCGCATATGGACGAGGAGGCGGCTGCCGCCAATCCGTTCTTCCCCGGCCGCGTCGCCCATGGCTATCTCATTCTGTCCTTCGCGGCAGGCATGTTCGTTGAGGCTGCACCCGGCCCGGTGCTCGCCAATTACGGCCTCGACAATCTGCGCTTCATGAAGCCGGTCTCCCCCGGCGACACGCTGAAAGTGCGCCTCACGGTCAAGCAGAAGACCCGCCGCAAGGATGAATATGGCGAAGTGCGCTGGGATGTCGGCGTCTACAATCAGGAAGGCGAGCAGGTTGCGGCCTACGAACTCCTGACCATGAACGCCATGTAGTGTGGGGCGATTTGGGGCGTCCTTTGCCATGTCCTCCCGCTTTCTGGAGAACTGGCGCAGCGCCCCTCATCCCCCTGCCGGGACCTTCTCCCCGCCTGCGGGGAGAAGGCAGCGTTGCGCCGCTGCGTTTCTCAGGAGCACCACCGGCTGAACATTTCCCCGCCACGTCGAGGTCTACCTCTCCCCGCCTGCGGGGAGAGGGTAAGGGTGAGGGGCGAGCGCCGACCGAAACCGGAAGATCTCTCCCAATCAACCCGCACGTTAAAAAGCGCCCCGGCATTCTGGAGAACCAGCGCAGCGCCCCTCATCCCCCTGCCGGGACCTTCTCCCGCCTGCGGGGAGAAGGCAGCGTTGCGCCGCTGCGTTTCTCAGGAGCACCATCGGCTGAACATTTCCCCGCCACGTCAAGGTCTCCCTCTCCCCGCTGGCGGGGAGAGGGTAAGGGTGAGGGGCGAGCGCCGACGGACGCCCGGGAACATCGCGCCCCGCTAAACGCTCCTGGCCTGGAACGCCAGCCCGTCCACCAGTTCCGAAGCCTTGAGCAGCGCCGCACCCGTTGCGACAACCATCTGCGGCAGAAGCATCCATTCCAGCGTCCATGCCGCGCCGGAGCGTTCGTTTTCATGCACCAGCGCCTGATGCACGCCACCCACCAGCGTGGCGTTGAAGCGCGCGAGCGTCACCAGCGCTTCGGCGGCGACCGGGTTCTTCTTGTGCGGCATGGCGGAAGATCCGCCGCCCGCCGCCAGTTCGATCTCGCCAATTTCGCTTTGTGCCGCAAGCACGATGTCCTGCCCCATCTTGCCGAGGCTTCCGCTGATCAGCGAGAGAACGGAGGCAAAAGCGGCGATCCCGTCGCGCTCGCTGTGGCGGGCATGGTCAGGCTGCGCAAGGCCAAGCCGTGCCGCCAGCCGCCCGGCAACGGCCTCGCCCTTGTGGCCGAGCTTGTCGAGCGTGCCGGCTGCGCCACCGAAATGCAGCACCGCGATGTCGCCCTGAACCGTCTCCAGCCGTCGCACATCGCGGATGAGCGGTTCGCGCCATGACCGGATTTTCCGGCTGGCGGAAACGGGAATGGCGGCCTGCATGCGCGTATGCGCCATCACTTTGGTCTGTCCGTCCCGCGTCTCCAGCGCCGCCAGCGCGTCGATCAGCCCGGCAAGCCGCCGCGCAAGGATCGCCATCGCATCGCGCGCCCGCAGCGCAAATCCCGTATCGATCACGTCCTGGCTGGTCGCGCCAAAATGGAGATGCGCCCTGACGTCTTCGGGAAGGGCTGCGCGTAATTCCCTGACCAGCGCCGGCACGACCACCCCGTCCTGCGCCACGCCGGCCTTCAGACCGGCCACATCCGGGCTGAAACGCGCTAGCGTCGCGGTGATCGCCTCCGCCGCCGGGCGCGGAATGACGCCCTCATCGGCTTCGGCTTCGGCAAGCGCGGCCTCGAATTTCAGCATCGCGTCGAGTTCCGCCCGCGCGGAAAAGAGATGCGCGAGCTCCTCATCGCCAAGCAGGCCTGAAAGGATGGGATGATCGAACACGGAGATGGTCATGCGGCAAATGTCCCGGTTGGCGTTCTGAGTAGCTCAATAACACATCTGCCGCCGGGCGATTGGCCCGGCGGCAGGTTGATGCGGCAAAAAAGAAAGCGGGGTGTCGTTCAGATGTCGAAGAACACCGTTTCCTTCTCCCCCTGGAGATGGATGTCGAACGTGTAGACGTCGCCGTCGCGGCTGGCGATCAGCGTCGGCACGCGGTTTCGATGTTCGATCCGCGCGAGCACCGGGTCCTCGGCGTTTGCTGCCTCTTCGTCACCGAAATACAGGCGCGTCGCCAGCCCCAGATTGATGCCGCGCGCCACGATCCAGAGATTGATGTGCGGCGCCATCATGCGTCCACCGGGGAAGGGAACCGGTCCGGGCTTGATCGTCTCGAAGCGGATTTCGCCGCTTTCCATGTCGGAGGGAAACCGCCCCCAGCCGCTGAAGGCAGGGTCCGCCGCGCCGCGCGTCTCCGAAGGGGAGTTGTAAAGCCCCTCGGCGTCGGCCTGCCAGGTTTCCACCAGCGCGTCCTTCAGAACCGAGCCTGTTCCGTCAAACACGCGGATCACCACGCTGATGCGCTCGCCCTTCGTCTGGTCGCTGACGAGCGATGCGCCGAGATCTTCAGGGAAGATGCCTTCAATGCCGCAGAAATTCGGCGTCAGGCCGATATGGACGTAAGGGCCGGCGGTCTGCGACGCGCTTTCCTTCAGGCGATTGAGATCCTGGGCCATCAATTGCCCTCCATGCGGTTTTCAAAAAGGGTCGAGCGGCGGCCACGCAGAACGATGTCGAACTTGTAGGCGCGCGCATCCATCGGCACGGTCGCCTCCATGTCGAGCGCAGCGATCAGCCCCTCAATGGCCCTGCGGTCGGGAATGGTGCCGACAATCGGGCATTTCCAGATCATCGGATCGCCCTCGAAATACATCTGGGTGATCAGGCGCTGCACGAAACCGTGTCCGAACACGGAGAAGTGGATATGCGCCGGCCGCCAGTCATTGATGCCGTTCGGCCAGGGATAGGCTCCCGGCATGATCGTGCGGAAGGAATAATTGCCGTCCTCGTCGGTGATGGTGCGCCCGCAGCCGCCGAAATTGGGGTCCAGCGGAGCGAGGTAGCCGTCCTTCTTGTGCCGGTAGCGGCCGCCTGCATTGGCCTGCCAGAACTCGACCAGAACATTGGGAACGGGGCGCGCATTCTCGTCCACAACCCGGCCATAGACGATGATGCGCGGTCCAATCGCGCTTTCGCCGGAGCGTGCATGGTTCAGCGTCAGGTCGTTGTCGAGCGCGCCCAGAATGCCGTGCCCGAATGTCGGTCCGGTGATCTCAGACGGCGTGTGCGGAAAGGCGATCGGCGCTTTCTGCGGCGAGCGCACGACGGATGTCTTGTAAAGCGGGGTCAGCGCTGGCGGTTGCCAGGCCCGGTCACGCTGGAAGAAGCCGCCGGTTTCCGGTCTCTGGTTCTTCATGCCTTGTCTTCCTCCATCGCCGCAAGCGTCTGCTTGACGATCTTGATTGCATGGTTTGCCGCAGGCACGCCGGCATAGATGGCCACGTGCAGCATGGCCTCGCGCAGATCCTCCGCGCTCGCACCCGTATTGGCGGTGGCGCGCACATGCATGGCCAGTTCCTCGTCCTGTCCGAGCGCTGCCAGAAGAGCGATGGTCACCATCGAGCGCTCACGCTTTGTCCATTCGGTCCGCGACCAGACATGTCCCCAGGCGGCTTCCGTGATGAGTTCCTGAAAAGGCTCGTCGAAGGCGGTCTTGCGGGCTTGCGCATTGTCCACCCAGACATCGCCCAGCACCGCGCGACGCGTCTTCATGCCCTCCTTGTGTCGGGCGCTTTCTTCCTTGCTGGACATGCTATTCTCCTTGGTAGTCTGGGGCCCGACCACAGGGTCGGGTGTTCTAATGGCAGGGGATCAGAAGGGCAGGCCGACATAGTTTTCGGCGAGCATGGTAAGTGCTGCGCGCGACTGGAACAGATAGTCGAGCTCCGCATGCTGGATGCGCTGGCCGAATGTGCCCTGATCGGGGAAGCGGTGAAGCGTGCTGGTCATCCACCACGAAAACCGCTCCGCTTTCCACACGCGGGCCAGCGCCTTCTGCGAATAGGCGTCGAGGCCGGCCGTGGAGTTTTCGATGTAATATTCTCGAAGCGCATCAAAGAGATAGCGCACGTCGCTCGCAGCGAGATTCAGGCCCTTTGCGCCGGTTGGCGGCACGATATGCGCCGCGTCGCCGGCGAGGAATAATCGGCCAAAACGCATGGGCTCGGCGACGAAGGAGCGTAATGGCGCGATGGATTTCTCGATGGAGGAGCCGGTGGTCATGGCCTCGGCTGTGGCTTCCGGCAGGCGGCGGCGGATCTCGTCCCAGAAGCGCGCATCCGTCCATTCCTCGACGCGCTCATCGGCGGCCACTTGCACATAGTAGCGGCTGCGTGTGGTGGAGCGCATGGAGCATAAGGCAAAGCCACGCGGATGATTGGCGTAGATCAGTTCGTCGCCCACCGGCGGCACGTCGGCGATGATGCCAAGCCAGCCAAACGGGTAGATGCGCTCGAACGTCTCCAGCGCCTCATGCGGGATGGACTGCCGCGCAATGCCGTGAAACCCGTCGCAGCCGGCGATGAAATCACAGGCGATGCGGTGCGTCTGGCCGTCTTTCTCATAAGTCACGGAAGGGGTGTCGGTATCGAAACCGTGCGGCTGCACGTCCCGCGCTTCGTAGACCGTCTGCGCGCCGATGGCGTCGCGCCCGTCCATCAGATCATGAGTGACTTCGGTCTGCCCGTAGACGAGAACCCGTTTGCCGCCGGTCAGCGTGTGAAGGTCGACCCGGTGGCGGCGATTGTCGAAGGCCAGATCGAAACCGTCATGCGGCAGGCCCTCGGTCCGCATGCGTGCGCCAACGCCGGCTTCGTCCAGCATGGCGGCGGTGCCTTCCTCCAGAACGCCGGCGCGGATGCGCGAAAGCACATGCGCTCTGGATGCGCGCTCCAGAATCACATTGTCGATCCCGGCGCGCGATAAGAGCTGCCCCAATAATAACCCGGCCGGGCCGGAGCCGATGATGGCGACCTGAGTCCGCACGATGGCAATCCTCCCAATTGCATCGCGAAGAGTGGTTGTTTCCGCCGGGCGCGGCAATGGACATTTCCGGCAAACGATTGCACTATTCGCGCATCGTGCGGGAGGGGGGCGGTGCAGAGATCGATACCGAATTACAGACTTTACCAAGAAAAAACAGGCGAATCTCCTGATTTCTGGCTGCATTGCGAAACGCTCTCCGTTCGCAGTTCACTGCACAATTGGGAAATTTCGGTGCACCGCCATTCCGCGCTTTTCCAGATATTCTGGGTGACGGAGGGCGAGGGCATCATGATGGTCGAAGGACAGGCCGATTGTCATTTTACCGCCCCTTGCGCGCTTTTCATTCCGCCCGGCGCTGCACATGGCTTCCGCTTTCTCGGCCAGTCCGAAGGGCTGGTGACCACGGTTCTGGCAGACCGGCTTTCCCTGCCCATCGCCGCCGACCGGACCCTTGCCGATTTCTTCGCCTCCACCCGTATCGTTCCGCTGGGCGAGCCTGATGCTTCCACCGGGGAGGGCGGTGCGCAGGTGGGGCGTCTCCTGCGGCGCATTCACGCCGAAAACGGGCGAAGGGACATTGGCCGCGATCTCATTCTCGATGCGCTTTTGACGGAGGTTCTGGTCTGGCTGGCGCGTCTTGGCGCAAGGGCCGGCTTGCCGAAGAAAGCCATGTCGACGCGGGACAATGCACGCATGGAGGCGCTCGATACGCTGATCGCCGCGCATTTTCGCGAGCATCGTCCGGTTGGTTTCTACGCCGGGCGGGTCGGCGTTTCCGTTGCACAGTTGAACCGCATCGCAAGACAGGAGGCCGGCGTCAGCGTTTCGCAGCTCATCGCCCGCCGCCTGCTCGATGTGGCGCGTCGTGATCTGGTGTTCACGCCAACCCCGGTGCAGGCCATCGCCTATTCGCTGGGTTTTCAGGACCCTGCCTATTTCAATCGCTTCTTCCGGCGGCAGACAGGCGCTACGCCCGGCGCGTATCGCGAGGCGGAACGTCGGCGCATGGCCGCCTGAAAGGCTCCGGTTCAGAACAAAGAAAAGGGGCCGCTTGGCCCCTTCCTTTTCGCCTCTTCCCTGGAAAAGCATGGGTTGTGTTGTCAGCCGGGCGTCGAGCCCGGCCAGCCATCACATCGCCTTGTTGGAAATGTCGTGCGTGAATGCGCCTTCCGGCTCCTTGGTGATCACCGGATCGGAACCGCCCTGCAGCAGCGTGTCGACGGTCTGCTGGTAAGCAGCTTCATCCAGCGTCGGGCTGTCGCCCAGAAGCTTGGCAATCTCGCGCGTCATGCGCTTCTGGTGCTTTTCGGTCTGCGCACCGGTCGCATCATTGTCGAGCACGATGAGCGCCGCCTCATCCGGGTTGTCCTTGGCCCACATCCAGCCCTTCATGGACGCTTTCACGAAGCGCGCCATCTTGTCCACGAATTCAGGGTCCTGAAGCTTGTCTTCCAGCACATAGAGCCCGTCTTCGAGCGTGGCCACGCCCTCGTCCGTGTAGTTGAACACAACGATGTCGTCTTCGCTCAGCCCGGCGTCGATCACCTGCCAGTATTCATTGTAGGTCATGGCGGTGATGCAGTCGGCCTGCTTCTGCAAAAGCGGGTCGACATTGAAACCGATTTTCTGGATGGTCACGCCGTTTTCGGAACCGTCGCGCGGCAGGTCGAGCTTCGACAGCCAGCTATAGAGCGGATATTCATTGCCGAAGAACCAGGTGCCGAGCGTCTTGCCCTTGAAGTCTTCCGGCTTTTCGATGCCGGTCTCCTTGCGGCAGACCATGGTGAGGCCAGAGCGGGCGAAAGGCTGGGCGATGTTGACCACCGGCACGCCTTTTTCGCGTGCGGCCAGTGCTGACGGGAGCCAGTCCACCATCACGTCCGCGCCGCCGCCGGCCAGCACCTGAACGGGCGCAATGTCCGGACCGCCGGGCTTGATCTCGACGTTGAGATCTTCTTCCTCGTAGAAACCCTGATCCTTGGCGACGTAGTAGCCGGCGAACTGCGCCTGCGTCACCCATTTGAGCTGCAGGGTCACGTCGTCGGCTGCAAGAGCTTGCGAAGCGGCGAGCATCAGCGCGCCGGAAAATATGCCTGTGACTGCGTGTTTCATTTCGCTTCCCTCTTTGATTGGGCCGTTCTCCTCACGGCCGTGATTATCCACTCCTGATGGATGGATGCCAGAAGGTGACAGCGCGCTCCAGAAGCGCGACCGCACCATAGAAGAGCGAACCGGCGAGTGCGGCAACGGCAATCTCGGCCCACACCATGTCGATGTTCATGCGCCCCACCTCGGTTGAGATGCGGAACCCCATGCCCACAATCGGCGTGCCGAAGAATTCGGCGACGATGGCCCCGATCAGCGCCAGTGTGGAATTGATTTTCAGCGCGTTGAAGATGAAGGGGGCCGCTGCCGGCAGGCGCAGCTTGAAGAGCGTCTGCCAGTAGGATGATGCATAGGTGCGCATCAGGTCGCGGTCGATGGCGGTAGAGGCGGTCAGCCCCTGCACCGTGTTCACCAGCATGGGAAAGAAGGTCATGATGATCACGACGGCTGCCTTGGAGGGCCAGTCGAAGCCGAACCACATGACCATGATCGGCGCAACGCCGATGATCGGCAGCGCGGAGACGAAATTGCCCAGCGGCATCAGGCCGCGCTGCAGGAAGGGCGAGCGGTCGATGGCGATGGCCGTCAGGAAGCCCGCGCCGCAGCCGATGGCGTAGCCGATCAGCACCGCTTTCAGGAAGGTCTGCTGAAAGTCCGCCCACAGGGTTGGAACGGAGGAGACCAGCCGCGCCCAGATGGCGCTTGGCGGTGTGAGAAGCACGGGCGAGATGTTGAAGCCGCGCACCAGCCCTTCCCAGACAACCAGAAGCGTGATGCCGAAAATGGCCGGGATCAGAATGCCGAGCGCGCGTTTGGCCGATGCCGAGCGCGGGTTGAGCCGCGCAAGCCACTCATTGAGCGCCCAGGCCCCTGCCCAGAAAAGAAAGGCTCCCGTCAGCGCCCAGTTCATGGCTTTTCTCCCATCCGCGCCATCACCATGCGCTGGCCGATGCCCACCACGCCCACCAGAATGGCGGCGAGTGCGGCCGCCATGAAGAGGGCAGACCAGATCTGCACCGTCTGCCCGTAATAGGAGCCGGCCAGAAGCCGCGCGCCGAGGCCCGAAACAGCACCCGTCGGCAGTTCGCCGACAATCGCCCCCACAAGGCTGATCGCCACCGCCACCTTCATGGAGGTGAAGAGATAGGGAAGGGCGGCTGGCCAGCGCAGTTTCCAGAAGGTCTGTGCGCCGCTGGCATTGTAGGTCCGCATCAGGTCGAGCTGGAAGGCTTCGGGGCTGCGGAAACCCTTCACCATGCCCACCACCACGGGAAAGAAGGACAGATAGGTGGAAATCAGCGCCTTGGGCAGAAGGCCCGAGAGGCCGATGGCGTTCAGCACCACGATGATCATTGGCGCGACCGCCAGGATCGGGATCGTCTGGCTGGCGATCACCCAGGGCATGACCGATTTGTCCATCGCCCTGTTGTGCACGATGCCCACGGCCAGCAGCACGCCGAGCGCGGTGCCGATCACGAAGCCGAGCAGGGTGGAGGAGAGGGTGATCCAGGCGTGATAGAACAGGTTGCGCTTGGAGGTGAGCCGCGTGCCGACCGTGGTTTTCCAGATTTCCGCCACCACCTGATGCGGCGAGGGCAGCACGGGCCGCTCCTGCGCCATCGTATCGCGCACGAGATCGGCGGCTGTCCATTCCGTCCCCGCGCGCTCATAGGCGTCGATCTGCCATGGCGCGTTCAGATAGACGGTGAAGGCGTACCAGATCAGAACGATGACGCCGAGCACGATCAGGATCGGCAGCGTCTTGCCCTCCACCGCACGGCGAAAGAAGGGCGTTGTGGCGCCCGCCGGCGCCGTTCCCGCCGCCGCCGTCATGGCGTCACCTTTGGGGCGGGGCGCTCGCCCCTCATCCTCACCTTCTCCCCGCAGGCGGGGAGAAGGGGGCATAGACGGGGCCGCTTCGTCCTTCTCCCCGTGCGCGGGGAGAAGGTGCCGGCAGGCGGATGAGGGGCAGCGCTGGCGGTGGACAATCTTCTAGTCATCCCCATGCCCCGCTCTCAGCCCATCGCGCACCCGGTGTGCGATCTCCAGAAACTCCGGCGTTTCGCGGATGTCGAGCGGCCGCTCCCTTGGCAGGGGCGAAACGATCACGTCCGTCACGCGGCCGGGCCGTGGCGACATGACGACGATGCGCGTCGACAGATAAACCGCCTCCGGTATCGAGTGTGTCACGAAGCCGATGGTCTTGCCGGTGCGCGCCCACAGTTCGAGAAGCTGCTCGTTCAGATGGTCGCGCACGATCTCGTCGAGCGCGCCGAACGGCTCGTCCATGAGAAGAAGGTCGGCGTCAAACGCCAGCGCCCGCGCAATCGAGGCGCGTTGCTGCATGCCGCCGGAGAGCTGCCATGGGAACTTCTTCTCAAAGCCCGCAAGGTTCACCAGGTCGAGCGTGCGGTGCACGCGCTCTTTCTGCTCCGCCCGCGAATAGCCCATGATCTCCAGCGGCAGGGCGACATTCTGCTCGATGGTGCGCCAGGGAAAGAGCCCCGCCGCCTGAAACACGTAGCCATAGGCCCGCTTGCGGCGGGCCTCTTCCGGCGTCATCCCGTTGACGAGGATCTCGCCGGCGGTCGGCTGCTCCAAATCGGCGATCACGCGCAGAAACGTGGTCTTGCCGCAGCCCGATGGGCCGATGAAGGAGACGAACTCGCCCTTGTTGATGGTCAGGTCCACATCGGCGAGCGCGCGCACCGGCCCGTCATTGGTCTCGAAGGTGAGGCCAAGCCCCTTGGCTTCCACGACGGGCTGGCTGGTTTGAGGGGAGGACGCTTCCTGGCGAATGGCTGGGTTGGCGTTCACTGGATCCGTACCCCCTTAAACGCCGCTTGCCGGAATGCCCGTCCGCTCCACCCTGCGTGGCGCGGTCACTTCCTTCCATTGCGACAGCGCCCTGTTCACCGCCATATGCGGTTCGCGCGCCACGAATTTTCCGTGGCCCGGCTTCGCTTTGACCACGCCATCCTCGACCACGATCTCGCCGCGCGACAGAACGGTCTTCGGCAGGCCCTTCACCTCGATGCCCTCGAACACATTGTAATCGATGGCCGATTGCTGGCTCTTTGCCGAAATCGTCTTCGTGGCTTCCGGGTCCCAGATCACGATGTCCGCGTCCGCGCCTTCAACGATCGCACCCTTCTGTGGATACATGTTGAGGATTTTCGCAATGTTGGTGGAGGTGACGGCGACGAACTCGTTCATGGTCAGCCGCCCGGTGTTGACCCCGCGTGTCCAGAGCACCGGCATGCGGTCTTCCAGTCCACCCGTGCCGTTCGGGATCTTTGTGAAATCGCCAACGCCATAGCGCTTCTGCTCGGTGGAGAAGGCGCAATGGTCGGTTGCCACCACCTGTAACGAGCCTGCCTGCAGCCCCGCCCACAGCGAATCCTGATGCTGCTTGTTGCGGAAGGGCGGGCTCATCACCCGCCGCGCCGCATGGTCCCAGTCGGCATTGGCATATTCGCTTTCATCCAGCACCAGATGCTGGATCAGCGGTTCGCCGTAAACGCGCATGCCCTTCTGCCGCGCCCGGCGGATCGCCTCATGGCTCTGTTCACAGGACGTGTGCACCACATAAAGCGGCGTGCCCGCCATGTCGGCGATCATGATGGCGCGGTTTGTGGCCTCGCCCTCCACTTCGGGCGGGCGCGAATAGGCGTGCGCCTCCGGCCCGTTATTGCCTTCCTCCATCAGCTTTGCCTGAAGCTGCGCGACCACATCGCCATTCTCGGCATGAACGAGCGGCAGTGCGCCAATCTCGGCGCAGCGCTGGAACGACGAATACATCTCGTCATCGTCCACCATCAGCGCGCCCTTGTAGGCCATGAAGTGCTTGAAGGAGGTGATGCCCTTTTCCACCACCTGCGGCATCTCGTTGAAAACCTGTTCGCCCCACCAGGTGATCGCCATGTGGAAGGAATAGTCGCAGGTCGCCCGGGTCGACTTGTTGTCCCACATCTGGATCGCTTCCAGCAGAGACTGGCCGGGCGAGGGCAGGCAGAAATCCACCACCATGGTGGTGCCGCCGGAAACGGCGGCGCGTGTTCCGCTTTCGAAATCGTCGCTTGAATAGGTGCCCATGAAGGGCATTTCGAGATGGGTGTGCGGGTCGATCCCGCCCGGCATCACATAGCAGCCGGTGGCGTCGATCTCGTGATCGCCATGTAGATCGTGGCCGATCGCCACGATCTTGTCATGCTGCACGAGAATGTCGGCCTTCCACGTCCGGTCGGCCGTGACGATGGTTCCGTTTCTGATGACCTTGGACATGAGTTTCCCCTCTTATTGTGTTGTCCTCGGCGGATATGCAGGATCGTCAGATCATTCGACGATCTCCGCCGTTTCCACCACGGCATGGAACAGGACATCCGCGCCGCCCTGCGCCCACTCCTTCGTGATCTCTTCCGCCTCATTGTGCGAAAGCCCGTCGACGCAGGGGCACATCACCATGGCGGTCGGCGCCACGCGGTTGATCCAGCAGGCGTCGTGACCAGCGCCCGAAACGATGTCGCGATGCGAATAGCCAAGCCGTTCGGCGGCGTCGCGGATCGCCTTCACGCAGCCCTCGTCAAAAGTGACCGGTGCGAAATGGCCGACCGGCTCGATCTCGAACTTGATGTCGAGCGCGTCGCAGATGGTTTCGATGCCCGCCTCGATCTTCGCGCGCATGCTGTTCAGCGTCTTCTCGTCGGGCGAGCGGATGTCGACGGTGAACACCGTCTTGCCCGGAATGACGTTGCGGGAATTGGGGTAGACCTCCACATGGCCGATGGCGCCCACGGCGTTCGGCTGGTAGTCCATCGCCACTTCGTGCACCAGTTCCGTTACCCGCGCCATGCCGAGCCCGGCATTGCGGCGCTTGGGCATCGGCGTCGAGCCGGTGTGGCTCTCCTTGCCGGTCAGCGTCACCTGCAGCCACCACAGGCCCTGCCCATGGGTGACAACGCCGATATCCACGAATTCGTCTTCAAGGATCGGGCCCTGCTCGATGTGCAGTTCGAAGAAGGCCTTCATCTTGCGCTGGCCAACGGGTTCGTCGCCTTTCCAGCCGATGCGCTCCAGCTCGTCGCCGAAGCGCTTGCCGTCAGCATCCGTGCGGTCATAGGCCCAGTCGCGCTCATGCACGCCGGCAAACACGCCCGACGCCAGCATGGCCGGGGCGAAGCGCGTGCCTTCCTCATTGGTCCAGTTGGTCACCACGATGGGGTGCTTGGTCTTGATGCCCAGATCGTTCATCGAGCGGATGACTTCGAGCCCGCCCAGAACGCCGAGCACGCCGTCATACTTGCCGCCCGTCGGCTGGGTGTCGAGATGCGAGCCCACATAGACGGGCAGGGCGTCCGGGTCGGTGCCTGCGCGTGTCGCGAACATGGTGCCCATTTCGTCCACGCCCATTTCGAGCCCGGCTTCCTCGCACCATTTCTGAAAGAGCCTGCGGCCTTCGCCGTCTTCGTCCGTCAGTGTCTGGCGGTTGTTGCCGCCGGCCACACCGGGCCCGATCTTCGCCATCTCCATGAGTGAATCCCAGAGGCGGTCGGCGTTGATCTTTAAGTTCTCGCCCGGTGCGGCCATGTTGCGTATTCCCTTACTTCAATTCGACTTCGACGAACGACATCGGTTTGTCGCCGCCATTGATGACATTGTGCTCCACGCCCTCGTCGCGGCGGTAGGAAACGCCCGCTTCAAGGTTGTTGTGCACGGTTTCGCCGCCCGGCATTTCCAGATGGAAAGCGCAGGGCGTGAGCGTGGTGATGACATAGTCCATGCCATGGCGGTGCCAGCCGGTCTCCGCCCCCGGCGCGAAATCCCAGCGGGTCACGCGCACGCGCTCGTCCTCGATCAGCACCTCATGGGTGGCCTTTTCGCGTTCCGTCGCCATATCAGTCAATCATCCTCAAAACGTCGCGCAGATTGTCGATCAGCTCATCGATCTGGCCGCGGGAGATGATCAGCGGCGGTGAAAGCGCGATGATGTCGCCCGTCGTGCGGATCAGGAACCCGCGCTCATAGGCCTTGAGGAAGGCCGAGAAGGCGCGCTTGGTCGGTTCGCCGGGAATGCTCTCCAGCTCCACCGCGCCGACAAGGCCGATATTGCGAATGTCGATCACATGCGGCTCGCCCTTGAGCGAATGCAGCGCGTCGGCCCAGTGGTCGGCAAGCTCCGAGGCGCGCGTGAGCAGCCCCTCTTCCTGATAGGTGTCGAGCGTTGCCAGACCCGCCGCACAGGCAATCGGGTTGCCCGAATAGGTGTAGCCGTGGAAGAACTCGATCAGGTGCTCCGGCCCGTTCATGAAGGCGTCGTGGATTTCCTTCTTCACGAACACCGCGCCCATCGGGATGACGCCGTTGGTCACGCCCTTGGCGGTGGTCATGATGTCCGGCACCACGCCGAAATAATCCGCAGCAAACGGCGCGCCGAGGCGGCCGAAACCGGTGATGACCTCATCGAAGATCAAGAGGATGCCGTGCTTGTCGCAGATGTCGCGCAGGCGCTTCAGATAGCCCTTCGGCGGGATCAGCACGCCCGTGGAACCGGCCACCGGCTCGACAATCACCGCTGCCACCGTCGATGCGTCATGCAGTGCAACGATGCGCTCCAGCTCGTCGGCCAGGTCGCCGCCATGCTCCGGCTCGCCGCGCGTGAACGCGTTTTCGCCGGGCAGATGCGTGTGCGGCATGTGGTCGACGCCCGTCAGAAGCGTGCCGAACATCTTGCGGTTGGACACGATGCCGCCCACCGAGATGCCGCCGAAATTCACGCCATGATAACCGCGCTCGCGGCCGATCAGGCGGAAGCGCGAGCCGTCCCCCTTCACCCGGTGATAGGCAAGCGCGATCTTCAGCGCCGTGTCGACGCTCTCCGAGCCCGAATTGGTGAAGAACACATGGTCCATGCCCTCCGGGGCCATCGCGGCCAGCCGGTTGGCGAATTCAAACGCGATGGGATGGCCCATCTGGAAGGCGGGCGCATAGTCCAGCTCTGCGGCCTGTTTCTGGATGGCCTCGGTGATCTTCGGCCGGCAGTGCCCGGCGTTCACGCACCACAGCCCCGCCGTGCCATCCATGATCTTGCGGCCGTCCTCGGCCGTGAAGTGCATGTCCTTGGCTGCGACCAGCATCCGTGGCGTTTCCTTGAACTGCCGGTTCGCAGTGAACGGCATCCAGAACGCGGATAGGTCGTTCGGCCTCTTGTTTTGCCTGTCGAGCATGACCAAGCTTCCCCTGATTGTTTGTTGCGCTCGGCTTATCCCGGTCAATGCTTGGTAGTTCGCACATAGTTATGCTACGAAATTTTTGACCGTTTGGACAAACGTTAACACCGCCATGTGGGCGGTCAAGAGTATAGTAGGGGAAATGTCCTTGCGCCGGCGCATTCCACAGTGGACTAATCGGCTGGACCAGAAGCGTCGTTTACACGGCCTTGATGGCCGCTGTCGCACGCGCGCAAACGACCCCGCAGCCCATGGAACGGCAGCCTGATGGACGAGCCCGCTGTCCGCCCCAAACGCACCCGCATCCAGCGCGAGAAACGCGAGCTGATCGGAGAGGCGGCGCTTGAGGTTTTTTCCAGGCACGGTTTCCGTGGTTCGACCATCGATCAGATCGCCGATGAGGCGGGTATGTCGAAGCCCAATCTCCTCTATTATTTCAAGAACAAGGAGGAGATTTTTACGACCCTGATTCAGCGTCTCATGGAGACCTGGCTCGCCCCCCTGCGCGCCATGGATGCGGCGGGCGACCCACAGTCGGAAATCCGCTCCTACATCCGCCGCAAGATGGAGATGTCGCGCGACTTTCCGCGTGAGAGCCGGCTTTTCGCCAATGAGATCCTGCAGGGCGCGCCGCGCATCCTTCCGCTGCTTGAGGGCGAGCTCAGGGAGCTGGTGGACGAGAAGGCGACCGTCATCGCCGCATGGATGCGCGAGGGGCGGCTAAAGAAGAGCGATCCCTATCACTTCATCTTCGCCATCTGGGCGACCACCCAGCACTACGCCGATTTCGACGTCCAGGTACGCGCTGTCCTCGGCGAAAAGCGCGGTGGCGAGGGCCGTTTCGAGGATGCCGCGCGGTTTCTGGAGGGGTTGTTTTTGGAGTAAGTAACGGCAAGATTGCGATAGCAGATTTTGCGTCGTTTTTTTGCCAAGGGGGATTTGGACTTGAATTTTTGCAAAGCGGGTATTTGGGAGGATGTTGTTAAATTCTCTCAGGGCGATTTGTTCGACATTGATTTTCTTCTTGGGGCAGGAGCTGATTTTCGAAAGCAGTATAGCGGGGCGAAACCCGTTTCCTGGCCGTACATTCCCGCTGATGTTGCCAAATTTGAGCAGGGAAAGGCTGACGACATCTGCGCCGGCTACGATATGCCGATTACCTTTACGCCGGATAATTGGAATGGGCGCTTTTTTGCGCTGATCGCGCAGGATCCCTTAAGGAGTCCGGTTGAAGGCAAGGGGAAGCGACAATTCACTCTGGCAACCCCCTGGGGTTTCAGTAACCCGGAGGCACCAAAAGCCGCTCACAACGGCAAGCTCTGGCCGTCAGTCGAAGCGATCTGTCGTTCCGGTCATGGCGTCTATCTCACCGATGCCTCGAAAATCTACATCCATCCGAAGAACAGCCTCAAAACTGCCGAGACCCGGGCGCTTGAAGACAAGGTCTTCAAGAAGGAGATGGAAGCGGTCAAACCGGTCCATGTGGTGGTCTTTGGTCGTGAGGCGGAAGCTTCAATCCGTGCGCTTGGTGTGTCCAATTACGACTACCATCCGCATATCTCCGCATGGGGAAAGCAGAAGTCCCACTACGGTACGGAAAACGAAACCCATGCGGTAATCGCAGGAGCCCTGATGGCGCAGATCGCCCGCAACAGCGGTGTCGAACTCAGCTGACCCGAGCCTTCCCCGAAGAGGCTGGCTCGATGGTTTCAGCCAGCCTTGTTCGGATGCGATCAGGCGCGTTGCCTCTGCGCCGCACAGCTGTTAAACGCCCGGTCCCAACTCAACCGGAGCACTCACATGCGGCCTGCACTCAGGGCGAAAGCCATCGCGATCTGCGAAGAGAAAATCGCGAAGAAGGGTGAGGGCGTCGGGCTCTCTTTCTATGCCTTCTTCGCCAACAGGAATGACGATCCGGAGCTTCTCATGGAAGCAGCGGAATGGTGGATCAGGACGCATGCGCTCGATCATTTCGAAAAGGCGATGAAGATCCGGGACATGATCCGGTCCGGCAAATAACCAGCTGTCTTTCAAGCGGTTCGTCTGGCCGGTGCATTCCATTTGCGCCGGTCAGTCCCCATATTGGGGGCATCCGAGTTTGAACCGTTCGAGACAGGCCATGCGTTTCTCCCTTCCGACCCTTGCCGCGTCATTCATCGCGTCCGTTTTCATCGCAGCTCCCGCATCCGCCGAGCAGGTGGGCGAAATCGGTGTCGACTGGCTCGGCAACGACATCATCATCGAAGCCGTCAATGACCCGAAAGTGGAGGGCGTGACCTGTCACGTCACTTATTTCGATCGCGGCGTGATCGACCGTTTGCAGAAGGGCAACTGGTTCGAGGACCCGTCCAACTCCTCCATCTCCTGCCGCCAGACCGGTCCCATCGTCATCGGCGATATCGAGATGGATGACGGTGGTGAGGAGGTGTTCAAACAGCGCCAGTCGCTCATCTGGAAGTCGGTCGTCGTCAAGCGCATCTATGATGAGGCCAACGACACGCTGATCTATCTGTCCCACGCCCGCCAGGTGCAGGACGGTTCGGCCAAGATGGCGATCTCCACCGTGCCGCTCTACGGGCAGGATGCGGTCTGGAAAGAGGGGGAATAGTCTTCTCTGCTGGTGCGAAGCGGGCGCAACGCGTTTCGCCCGCTTTCGCCTCGTTTTCTCATCCTCAGACCGCGCGTGGCCTGTCGTAAGGGCACCACCAGTAAGCCCTGTGAATGCAGTTTCCCTGTCCATCGCCGAAGGCGTGATAGGTGCGCTTGAAGCGCTTTTCGTCAATGCCGAAAAGGGCCGCCACGTCTGCGATCTGGAAATCGTTGAGGCCGGCTTTCGCCAGATCGCCAAAGTAGATTTTCGAGACGAAGCCGTTCTCGTCGAAGTCCAGGCAATGCCTGAAAAACGAGATTTCCTCATTGCTCAGGATCGAAAGGTGCGATGTGTCGAGCTTCTGGTCGTCCCCGCAGAACTCGTCGAAATCTTCAAGTGACCTGATCATGACTTTCCTCCACAGCGTAATTGCAGCGAGAATTGCCGGATCAGGCTACTTTAATTCCGATTGATCTGTCACTCGAAATAAAACGCAGATCCTTGGAAGTTTAGCCGTCAAGATAAGCGTAGGCGCCGGTTGCCGTGAAGGCGAGGCGTGCGTCGCCTTCAGCGCGCATCTCCACCCGCACATAGGCCATGCGCCGTCCATTCGACAGCACCTCGACGCGGATCGCCACGGGGCCGGGTTTCAGCGGGCGAATGAAATGCGTCGTCATGTCCACCGTCGTGCAGGTGCGGAAGCGGCCATTGGCGGCGGAAAGCGCTGCCACCGCACATGTGTCGGCCGCAGAAGCCGTTGCCTGCCCGCAGATCACGCCGCCCGCATGCGCAAGGTCCCGGTTTTCCGGCAGGCGGAATTCCACGCCCGTTTCGTCCGCTGCGAGCGCCTCGATCTCAAGCGCTGCAATCCACGGTGCGAAAACCGTTGCAAGCGTGTCGCGCGCGGCCGTCAGCGCGTTCTTTTCGATCGCCGTTTCGCTCATCATTTCTCCCGTCGCCAAAAAGCGTTACAAAATATTGCAAGTTTCAAGCTTTTTTGTTACACGTTTTCTGTGAGGGCATGTTCCCCCGCCCTGAGCCGCCGCAAGCATGGAGGACAAGCGATGTATAGCCAAGGGCTTATCGGCGCTAAGACCGATACGAACGAAGACGAGGCTTTCCTCGCCGCGTTTCAGGCGCGCATCGACGCCGAAGAGAAAATCGAGCCCAACGACCCGATGCCGGAGGGCTACCGCAAGACGCTCGTCCGCCAGATCGGCCAGCACGCGCATTCCGAGATTGTCGGCATGCTGCCGGAGGGCAACTGGATCACGCGCGCCCCGTCGCTGCGCCGCAAGGCGGCCCTGCTCGCCAAGGTGCAGGATGAGGGCGGCCACGGGCTTTATCTCTATTCCGCCGCCGAGACGCTGGGCGTTTCGCGGGAGGAGATGACCGAGGAGCTTCTGTCCGGCAAGGCAAAGTATTCCTCCATCTTCAACTACCCGACGCAGACCTGGGCCGACATCGGCGCGATTGGCTGGCTTGTGGATGGCGCGGCCATCATGAACCAGATCCCGCTCTGCCGCTGTTCCTACGGCCCCTATGCGCGCGCCATGATCCGCGTGTGCAAGGAAGAAAGCTTTCACCAGCGTCAGGGCTACGAGATCATGATGACGCTGGCGCGCGGCACGCCCGAGCAGAAGGAAATGGCGCAGGATGCGCTGAACCGCTGGTGGTGGCCCTCGCTCATGATGTTCGGTCCGCATGATGGCGACAGCCAGCACAGTGACCAGTCCATGAAGTGGAAGATCAAGCGCTTCACCAATGACGAGCTCAGGCAGAAATTCGTCGATGCAACGGTGCCGCAGGGCGAGTTCATCGGCCTGACCTTCCCCGATCCGGACCTGAAATGGAACGAGGAGAAGGGCGGCTACGATTTCGGCGCCATCGACTGGGATGAGTTCTGGCGCGTGGTGAAGGGGCATGGCCCCATGAACCGCGACCGCATCGCCGCCCGTCAGAAGGCCTGGGACGATGGCGCATGGGTGCGCGAGGCGGCCCTTGCGCATGCGGAAAAACGAAATGCCCGCCGCGAAGCGGCGAAAATGGCGGCAGAGTGAGCGGAGAGACGCTATGAGCAAGAACCAGATCCCCCTTTGGGAAGTCTTCATCCGCCCGCGCAACGGGCTGGCCCACAAGCATTGCGGCTCGGTGCACGCCGCCGATGAGGTGATGGCGCTTCAGGCTGCGCGCGATGTCTACACGCGCCGCGGCGAGGGCACCTCCATCTGGGTCGTTCCGTCGTCTGCGATCACCGCGTCGGACCCGGAAAACAAGGACGAGAACTTCGAGCCGGCAATGTCGAAGGTCTACCGTCACCCGACCTTTTACGAAATTCCGGAAGAAGTGGGGCATATGTGATGGCCGCCGCTTCTTCCACCGCTCCTTCCATCTCCGGCGAAACGCTGACGGCCTTCCTGCTGCGGCTTGCCGACGATCATCTGGTTCTCGGCCACCGGCTTTCGGAGTGGTGCGGCCACGCGCCCATGCTGGAAGAAGATCTCGCCATGCCCAACATGGCGCTAGATCTCATCGGCCAGGCGCGCGCGCTCTACCAGTATGCCGGCGAGGTCGAGGGCAAGGGCCGCGACGAGGACCAGATCGCCTATGTGCGCCGCGAGCGTGAATATGTGAACTG
The DNA here is from genome assembly GCF_058725515.1 of Nitratireductor sp. WH36-1. NCBI lineage: Bacteria > Pseudomonadati > Pseudomonadota > Alphaproteobacteria > Hyphomicrobiales > Phyllobacteriaceae > Nitratireductor > Nitratireductor sp. WH36-1. Next base: position 1,583,339 of record NZ_CM178970.1, read on the forward strand.
CCTGATGGCCGAGCGCCAGAATGGCGATTTCGCACACACCATGCTGCGCCAGTTCTATTTCGCAGCCTTCATGCAGCCGCTCTGGCAGGCCATGATGACGTCGACCGACGAGCGTCTGGCCGGCATCGCCGCCAAGGCCGAGAAGGAAGTCGCCTATCACATCCGCCATGCCGGCGAATGGGTGGTGCGCCTTGGCGATGGCACCGAGGAAAGCACCCGCCGCATGAAGGCGGCGGTCGAGGCGCTCGCGCCCTATGTGGACGAGCTGTTCGAGAGCGACGACGTCACCCGCACCGTGGCCGGGGCCGGCATCGCGCCCGACCCGTCCACCCTGCGGCCTGCCTTCGACGCCATTGTTGGCCCGGTCTTTGCTGAGGCTGGCCTTGAATGGGTGGAAACGCCCTATGGCCAGACCGGCGGCCGTCAGGGTCGCCATGGCGAGGCGCTGGGCTTTCTGCTCGCGGAGCTGCAATACATGCAGCGCACCTATCCGGGGATGACCTGGTGATGGGCGACACGGTGGTGAATGCCTCTTTTCCTCAGTCTGCGGGGCAGAGCGCCCGGCAGGCCGGTGAGGGGCAGAGCCACCTTTCTCAGGCCGAGCGCGCCTATCGCGCCGCCGCTTCCGTGGTCGATCCGGAAATCCCCGCCGTCACCATTGCCGATCTCGGCATCCTGCGCGGTGTCGAGATGGAGGGTGACGTCGCCGTTGCCCGCGTCACGCCCACCTATACGGGCTGCCCGGCGGTGCTTGCCATCGAGCTCGCGGTGGAGACGGCGCTGCGCGAGGCTGGCTTCGAACCGCGCATCGAGCGGGTCATTTCGCCCGCATGGACGACGGACTGGATCACGGCGGAGGGGCGTGAAAAGCTGCGCGCCTATGGTATTGCGCCACCGGCGAATGCGTCCAATTCCATCCGCTCCCTTTTCGGCGAGACGGAGGTGGCGTGCCCGCGCTGCGGCTCGCTCGAGACCGCGCGCATTTCCGAGTTCGGTTCCACGGCCTGCAAGGCGCTTTACCGCTGCCAGACCTGCCACGAGCCTTTCGACTATTTCAAATGTATCTGACTGAACCCAGACCGAGGTGACCATGGCCCCGCGTTTTCACGATCTGAAAGTGGCCTCCATCGAGCGCCAGACCCCCGAAGCCGTGGCGATCGCCTTTGAGATCCCGGCCGATCAGGCCGAGGCCTTTGCCTTCACGCCCGGCCAGTATCTGACGCTCGCCACCGATATTGACGGCACGGAGGCGCGCCGGTCCTACTCCATCTGCTCCGCGCCCGGCGATCCGTATCTCCGCGTCGGCGTGAAGAAGGTGGCCGATGGCCGCTTCTCCACCTTCGTCAACGATGTCCTGTCGGTTGGCGACACGATCCGGGTTATGCCGCCGCAGGGCCGCTTCACCGCGCTGAAGGGTGAACGCCACGATTACCTGTTGTTCGCCGCCGGCTCCGGCATCACGCCAATGCTCTCCATCGCCCGCACGGTTCTCTCCCACGAGCCCGAGAGCACCATCACGCTGGTCTATGGCAACCGCTCCACCGAGACGATCATGTTCCTTGAGGAGCTGAACGATCTCAAGGACCGCCATATGGGCCGCTTCACGCTGATCCATCTCCTGTCGCGCGAAACGCAGGATGTGGAGCTCCTGAATGGCCGCATTGATGCCGGGCGCGTTGGCGAGCTCGCCTCCGGCGGTCTCATCGAGCCCGCCGCCATGGATGGCGTGTTCCTGTGCGGCCCCGGCGAGATGATCGACGCGGTTTCCGGCGCACTTGAGACCATGGGCGTCGAGCGTGACCGCATCCGCTTCGAGCGCTTCACGCCCTCCGGCGAAGCGCCCGCGCCCCGCAAGGCATCGAAGGCCGCACGCGAAGCGGTTCAGGATGGTGTTGCCATTGAGGTCGTTGTCGATGGCGTGCGCCGCAGCTTCTCCATGCAGGATGCCGATGGCACCGTGCTCGACGCCGCCCACAAGGCCGGCATCGAGCTGCCTTACTCCTGCGCCGGTGGCATGTGCTGCACCTGCCGCTGCCGCGTTGTGGAGGGACAATCGGAGATGGCCGTGAACTTCTCGCTCGAACCCTGGGAAGTGGAAGCCGGCTTCACACTCGCCTGCCAGACCCGCCCCACGGCGAAGAAGCTGGTCCTCGATTTCGACGCCGCCTGATCAGCGCGCTTCATTTCTGACAACCGTCAATGACGCGTTCCTTCTCCCCGCAAGCGGGGAGAAGGTCCCGGCAGGGGGATGAGGGGCAAGCGCCTGCTCTTCTCGTTTGCCGTCGTGCTCTCCATGTCGCCCCCGCCCTTCGACAAGCTCAGGATGAGGGCTGGGTTGGGGAGGACTTGGCAAGTCGGAGCCCACCCTATCAGTGGGCTTTCAAACGTAATCTCGCCTGATCAAAGATAGCACGGTCAATCTGCCTTCTCCCTCATCCTGAGCTTGTCGAAGGGCGGGGGAGAAGGCACGCGCTGACAGTGCTGCAGGCTCACGCCCGCAGCACAAATGATCCTCAACGCTTCTCGCGGATATCCGTCAGCGTTTTGGCGGGCGTGATGGCTTCCGGGTCGAGCCGGATTTCAATCAGCGCCGGTTTGCCGCTGGCCTGTGCGCGCTCGAATGCTTCGGCAAACGCTTCCGTTTTCTCCACCGTTTCGCCATGTCCGCCATAGGCGCGGGCAAGCGCTGCGAAATCGGGGTTGTTGATCGAGGTGCCGGAAACGCGGCCGGGATATTCGCGCTCCTGATGCATGCGGATCGTGCCGAAAATGCCGTTGTTCACCACCACCACGATGATCGGCAGGTTCTCCTGCACGGCAGTGGCGAATTCCTGACCGTTCATCATGAAGCAGCCATCGCCGGCAAATGCCAGCACGGGGCGCTCGGGGAAAAGCGCCTTGGCGGCCACGGCTGCCGGTGTGCCATAGCCCATCGAGCCGGAGGTCGGCGCGCCCTGCGTGGCGAAACGGCGGAAACGGTGGAAACGATGCACCCAGGTGGCGTAATTGCCTGCGCCATTGGTGAAGATCGCATCGTCCGGCAGAACGCTTTCCAGATACTCCATGATCGGACCCATCTGCACCGCGCCGGGGCCGGTCTTTGGCGGGGTCGACCAGTCGAGATAGGCCTGATGCAGGCGTTCGGTCTCTTCTGCCCATGGCATGTCACGGGGCGCGTCACCCGGTGCGAGCCCGGCAAACGCCTCGGCAAAGGCTGCCGATGATGCGTTGATGGCAAGCGTAGGGCGATAGACGCGGCCAAGCTCATTGGCGTCGGCGTGCACATGCACCAGCTTCTGGTCGGGATAGGGGCTCTTCATGAGCGTGTAGTCTGAGGACGGCATCTCGCTGAACCGGCCGCCGACGAGCAGCACCAGATCGGCATCCTTGACGGCGGCTGCGAGCTTCGGATTGGGACCGATGCCCACATCGCCGGCATAGGAGGGGTGCAGGTGATCGAACAGCATCTGCCGGCGGAACGAGCAGCCAACGGGCAGGGACCACGCTTCCGCCGCCTTCTGGAAATCGGCCACGGCCTTCTCGTTCCAGCGCGAGCCGCCAAGAATGACGAAGGGCCGTTTGGCGTCCTTCAGGAGAGCGGCAAGCTCTTCCATCTCGGCTGCGCCCGGGCGCGTTTCGACCGGCGTGGCGGCCCGTGCTGCGGGCGCATCCACCAGGCTGGTCAGCATGTCCTCGGGAAGCGAAATCACCACCGGGCCGGGGCGGCCGGAGGTCGCGACCGAAAAGGCGCGCGTCAGGATTTCGGGAATCCGCGCCGCATCGTCAATCTCGGTTGCCCATTTGGCGATGGGGCCGAAGAAGGCGCGGTAATCCACTTCCTGAAACGCCTCGCGTTCGCGGGCATGGCTCGCCACCTGTCCGATGAACAGGATCATCGGCGTGGAATCCTGCATGGCGATGTGGACGCCGGGCGATGCGTTGGTCGCGCCGGGGCCGCGTGTCACGAAACAGATGCCGGGCTGGCCGGTCAGCCGTCCGTGGCAGTCCGCCATCATCGCCGCGCCGCCTTCCTGACGGCAGACAATGTTGCGGATCTTTGAATCGTGAAGCGCGTCGAGCACCGCCAGGTAGCTTTCGCCCGGCACGCTGAAAATGCGGTCGACGCCATTGGCTTCAAGGCTGTCGACGATAAGCTGGCCACCGGTCTTCATTCGCTGTCGTCTCCGATTTCGCGCAGGATCTCTGCCGTGTGTTCGCCAAGCCGGGGGCTTGGCCGTTCATAGGAAAGCGGGGTTTGTGAAAGGGCGATGGGCGCACGCACCGAAGGCAGCGCCGTCCCGTGTCCGTCATCGAGCGAAAGCTGCATGCCGCGCGCCTTCACCTGCGGATCATCGAACATTTCCTCAATCGTGTTGATCGGGCTCGCCGGCACCGCATTGGCGTCGAACTTGCCCAGGAGTTCCGCCTTTTCCCAGCCCGCCAGCGTGGCGACGATGCGTTCGCGCAGCGCCGTGCGGTTGGCCACGCGCGCCGGGTTGGTTGCAAAGCGTTCGTCTGCCGGCAGATCGTCAAGGCCGACGATCTTGCAGAAGCGCTGGAACTGGCCGTCATTGCCCACGGCGAGGATGATGTGCCCGTCCTTCACCGGCAGCACCTCATAGGGCGCGATGTTCATGTGGGCGTTGCCCATCTGCACCGGGCTGTTGCCGGAGATCAGATAATTCATGTTCTGATTGGCAAGCACGGCCACCTGGCTGTCGAGCAGCGCCATGTCGATGTGCTGGCCCTGGCCGGTCGCCTCCGCGTGGCGAAGTGCGGCCTGAATGGCGATCACCGAGTAGAGCCCGGTGAAGATGTCGCTCACCGCCACGCCCACCTTCTGCGGCTCGCCGCCCGGTGCGCCGGTGATGGACATCAGCCCCGACATGCCCTGAATGATGAAGTCGTAGCCCGCGCGCGGCGCATAGGGGCCGGTCTGGCCAAAGCCGGTGATGGAACAATAGACGAGGCGCGGGTTGATGGCCTTCAGGCTCTCATAATCGAGCCCGTATTTTTTGAGCCCGCCCAGCTTGAAATTCTCGATCAGAACGTCAGCGGTGGCGATCAGCTTTTTCAGCTTCTCCGCCTCTTCCGGCTTCGAGAAGTCGAGCGCGATGGAGCGCTTGCCCCGGTTGCACGAATGGTAATAGGCGGCCGAAAGGTTCTCGCCGTCCGCACCTTCCACGAAGGGCGGTCCCCATTTGCGGGTGTCGTCGCCGCCATTGGGGTTTTCGACCTTGATGACATCGGCGCCCAGATCGGCCAGAACCTGGCCCGCCCAGGGACCGGCCAGAATGCGCGCCAATTCGATGACGCGAACGCCCTTCAGGGGTGGGTTGTTCATGATCGCCCGCAGCCCTCCAAAACTGATATGCTTTTGAGGTAGCAAACGGCCCGGTCGCCTTCTAGATGCGCTCACCGCATTATTTTGGCATTAATTGATGATTTTTTCGGCCCAGGCCGCAAAGTCCTCCATGGCCTGCTCGCGCCCGATCTCCCTGAGGGATTCGTGCCGGAAACCCTCGTAAATCCTTGTTTCGAGATTCGAAAAGCCGTTTTTGCGCAGATGCGTTTCAAGCTTCCGTGTGATCTTGCCGCCGCGTGTCGAAGGATCTTCCGAACCGCCGACCAGTTGATAGGGCAGGGTCTTGCGCGCTGCCGCAAGCGTCGCCGGGTCGGCGGGGCCCCGACCCAGTTCGAACAGCACCGTCCAGATGCCGACCGACGGATCCCAGCCGGACAGCGGATCGGCGATATAGGCGTCGACCTCGGCAGCGTCCCGCGACAGCCAGTCGGACCCGGTGCGCCGCTCCGGGAAGGCGCTCGCCCAGAGCGCAAAGGTAAATTTAGGCAGAAGCCATGAAGGCACATCCGATCCGAGGCGGAAGCGCTCCCACGCCAGAACGGACCGGCCGGCAAACGCTTCCAGCGCGGTGGTCAGTGGTGCGTTCCACACCGCAGCACCCGCCAGCCGGTCGCCATGGCGAAGCGCGAAATTGAGGGCGATCATGCCGCCCATCGAATGCCCGAAGATGACCACCGGCAGACCGGGATGTTCCCCGGCGATATGATCATGCACCGCGTTGACGTCCGTGAGCAGCGTGTCCATCCCGGCGCCTGGTCCGAAATGGCCAAGCGGGGCGCCCGGCGCTTTTGTTTCGCCATGGCCGCGATGGTCGTGCGCATAGACATGAAAGCCTCGCTGCGACAGGAAATCGGCGAAGGCCGCATAGCGCGCGGCATGTTCCGCAACGCCGTGGTTTATCTGCACGGCAGCGCGCGCCTCGCCGCTCGCCGAGCGTTTGAACAGATGCAGATCAGCACCGGTCGGCGTTGCAAGCCGTGTTTCGATATCGAAGCCCATCTTCCCTCCGTGCTGCGGATTGCCCCGCCGCTTCGTTTGGCCTACATACGCTGCTCAACAGGTTCCCCCCAATTCGAGTGAGACGGAGCGCGACGAGCCACATGGCACGCCAATTCATCTACCACATGTCCGGCCTCAACAAGGCCTACGGCTCCAAGAAGGTTCTTGAGAACGTTCATCTGTCCTTTTACCCGGACGCCAAGATCGGCATTCTCGGCCCCAACGGCGCGGGTAAGTCGACCGTGCTCAGGATCATGGCCGGTCTCGACAAGGAGTTCACCGGCGAAGCATGGCTCGCCGAAGGCGCGACCTGCGGATATCTGCCGCAGGAGCCGCAGCTTGATCCGGCCCTCGACGTGATGGGCAATGTGATGGAGGGCGTCGCCGCCAAGAAGGCGATCCTCGACCGCTACAACGAGCTGATGATGGACTACTCCGACGAGACGGCGGAGGAGGCTTCCCAGCTTCAGGATCAGATCGACAGCCAGAACCTCTGGGATCTGGAAAGCCAGGTCGAAATGGCCATGGAAGCGCTGCGCTGCCCGCCGGCCGATGCATCCATCGACCATCTGTCGGGTGGTGAAAAGCGCCGCGTGGCGCTGTGCCAGCTTCTCCTGCGCCAGCCCGATCTGCTGCTGCTCGACGAACCGACCAACCATCTGGACGCAGAAACCACGGCGTGGCTTGAAAAGCACCTGCGCGAATATCCCGGCGCCGTGATGATCATCACCCACGATCGCTACTTCCTCGACAATGTCACCGGCTGGATTCTCGAGCTCGACCGTGGTCGTGGCATTCCCTATGAAGGCAATTACACCGCCTATCTGGAAGCCAAGGCCAAGCGCATGGCGCAGGAAGGCCGCGAAGAGGCCGCCCGCGAGAAGGCGCTGTCGCGCGAGCGCGAGTGGATGGCGGCCAGCCCCAAGGCCCGTCAGGCCAAGTCGAAGGCCCGTATCCGCGCCTATGACGAGCTGGTGCAGTCGGCCGCCGACCGGCGTCCCGGCGATGCGCAGATCATCATTCCGGCCGGCGAACGTCTCGGCAATGTGGTCATCGAGGCCGAAGGCCTCTCCAAGGGCTATGGCGACCGCCTCCTGATCGACGGTCTCGACTTCAAGCTGCCGCCCGGCGGCATTGTCGGCGTGATCGGCGCCAACGGCGCGGGTAAGACCACGCTGTTCCGCATGATCACCGGCCAGGAAAAGCCCGATGGTGGCGAGATCCGTGTCGGCGAGACCGTCAAGCTCGGCTATGTCGACCAGAGCCGCGACTCGCTCGACCCCGACAAGACGGTCTGGGAAGAGATTTCCGGCGGCAACGACATCATCAAGCTTGGCGCTCACGAAGTGAACAGCCGCGCCTATTGCTCGTCCTTCAACTTCAAGGGCGGCGACCAGCAGCAGAAGGTCGGCTCGCTGTCCGGCGGTCAGCGCAACCGCGTTCACATGGCCAAGCTGCTCAAGGAAGGCGGCAACGTCCTGCTGCTCGACGAACCGACCAACGACCTCGACACCGAGACGCTGGCCGCACTCGAAGACGCGCTGGAAAACTTCGCCGGCTGCGCCGTTATCATCTCGCATGACCGCATGTTCCTCGACCGTCTGGCCACGCACATCCTCGCCTTTGAAGGCGATAGCCATGTGGAGTGGTTCGAGGGCAACTTCGAGGATTACGAGCAGGACAAGATCCGCCGTCTCGGCCCCGACAGCGTCAACCCCAGGCGGGTGACCTACAAGCGCCTGACGCGGTAGACAGACCGAAACGTGTCTGTAGAATGAGCATTCGGGAAGGGGCTTCGGCCCCTTCTCTTTTTGCGTTCACACTCTGTTTGAGTGTTTCGTTCATTATTGCATCGTGAACGCCCGGGGCAGTGTTTCCTTGACACCGTGGCGTCACGTCGTAAATCGGCCATAGATCGCCATGTATCCATTCGGACGCAAAAGGGACGATCGAAACTATTTGTGGGGCGTCGGATCAACCGAAACCGGTTTCCGGTCCGAACCTCCAGAAGGCAAACACAGGCACGGATCATGCTGCGCACCAGCGAGCAAGAGGCTTCAGACTTCGCACCGCACCATTCCAACGCCATGACGCGCGTCTGCGTCGGCGGAATTGGCGTCGAAATCCCTGAAGCGTCCATCTCCAATGAAGAATTGGTCGAGAGCTTCAACGCCTGGGTCGACACGGAAAACCCGAAGCGCGAGGCCGCGGGCCTGCCGCCGCTGGCGAAATCCGATGCCGGCTTCATCGAGCATGCGTCCGGCATCCAGCGCCGCCATGTCTACGAGCGTGACGGCATTCTCGATCCAGCCCGCATGGCGCCCAACATTCCCGCCCGCGCCGATGACGAACTTTCCGTCATGGCCGAGTTCGGTGTGGCCGCAGCCCGAAAGGCGCTTGCCCATGCCGGCGTCGAGGCGCGCGATGTCGATCTTGTCATCTGTGCGTCTGCCCATCATCAGCGGCCCTATCCGGCCATCGCCATCGAGATCCAGAAGGCGCTCGGCACCAGCGGCGCTGGCTTCGACATGGGGCTTGGCTGCTCCTCGGCGCTCGCCGGCCTGCATGTGGCGACCAATCTCGTGCGCTCCGGCGCGCACCGCCGTGTGCTCGTCGTCACGCCGGAGCTCATCACCGCGCATCTGAATTTTCGCGACCGGCAGACCCACTTCATCTTCGGCGACGCCTCCGTGGCCGTCCTCATCGAGGCGCTGGGCGCGAGCGAGGAGCGTCCCGGCCGTTTCGAAATCGTCGACACGCGCAGCTGGACCCAGTTCTCAAACAACATCCGCACCAATTTCGGCTTCATGAGCCGCCTGGCGCAGGACGATCCGTCCTATCTCGCCATGGAAGGCAATCTCATCAAGCAGAACGGAAACAAGGTCTTCAAGGATGTGACCATTGCCGGTCACAAGTTCATTGTCGACTTTCTGGCGGAGCACGGTCACACACCGGAGACGATGCGTCGCTTCTGGCTGCATCAGGCCAATGCGCGCATGAACGCCATGATCCTCAAGCTCGCCTTTGGCGGCGAGGTGGGGCAGGACCGTGCGCCCACCGTGCTCGACCGTCTGGGCAACACGGCAGCCGCCGGCGCAATCATCGCGCTTGAAGAAAAGCACCGGGACATGAAACCCGGTGAGCACGGGCTGCTCTGCGCCTTCGGCGCCGGCTACTCCATTGGCGGCGCGCTCCTGCGCATGATGTGATGCAGGGCATGGCTGCCCGCCGGCAGGTTCAGTCCTGCCGGGCTTCCATGCCGTCTTCTTCCGCCGGATCGAGCAGGCGCGTGGCGCGCCAGCGCGTCAGAACGGTGTTGATGTCGTCCACCACGAAGTGCCGCGCCGCATCCCGGTCATAACCGTCTTCCAGCATCGCGTCGTAATCCGTGTGCTCATGGCGCACATGCGTCACCGTTGCCAGCCAAACGGCGATGGCCGGAGGCAGCGTGCGCAGCTTGCGGTCGTCTGCCTTGTCGCGGATCGCCTCGGCATCCGCCATCGGCGCCCAGGGAATCAGCAGCGTCAGCGCCTTGTCGACCGCTTTGCGCCGCCCGGTTGATGCCCGCTTCATGTCCCTGAAAACTCTCTTCTTCCTGTGCGCGGCCCGCATTGCTGCGCGCTGTGCCCCGCTTTGCCGCACGCTTTGCCGCACGCTTTGCCCCACGCTTTGCCCCACGCTTTGCAGTGTGAACTGCGCCGCCTTGCCAAGCAAGCCGAAACGATATAAACATATCTTTATATGTATCAGGAGAAGCGCATGCTGATGCGTCCGGCAATTCATCTCGACCAGATGGTCGATACGTTGAAGGCGGCGGCTGAAACCAGTCGCCTGCGTATCCTTGCGCTTCTGTCGCAGGGCGATCTGACCGTGACCGATCTGACCGAGATTCTCGGCCAGTCGCAGCCGCGCGTTTCCCGTCATCTCAAGCTCCTGCTCGAAGCCCATCTCATCGTCCGTTACCAGGAAGGTTCCTGGGCCTATTTCCGCCTGTCGGATGCCGACGCCGCGCGTGAATTCGTCGATGGCGTCGTGGTGCGGCTCGATCAGGCCGACCCGGTCATTGAGCGTGATCTGGAGCGGCTTGGTGCAATCAAGCGCCGGCGCGAGGAGAGGGCGGCGGAGTATTTTTCGCAGAACGCGGCAAGCTGGGATGAGATCCGCTCGCTTCACGTGCCCGACAAGGCCGTGGAAGAAGAGCTCCGAAAGCTCATCGGCGACCGGCCGTTCCAGTCCATGGTGGATCTTGGCACGGGCACCGGCCGCATGCTGGAGCTGTTCGCGCCGCTCTACCAGCGCGGGGTCGGCATTGATCTGTCGCGCGAGATGCTTGCGGTGGCCCGCGCCAATCTCGACCGGGCCGGCATCGCCAATGCGCAGGTGCGCCTTGGCGATATCTCCGCCCCGCAGCTTGAGCGTGACGCGCATGATCTGGTGACCATTCATCAGGTGCTGCACTATATCGACAGGCCAGGAAACGCCATTCGCGAGGCCGCCCGGCTTTTGAGGCCCGGCGGGCGGCTGGTGATCGTCGATTTCGCGCCGCATGAGCACGAGTTCCTGCGCGAGGAACATGCCCATATGCGGCTCGGACTGGCCGACAGCCAGATTGCAGAATGGCTTGAAGAGGCCGAACTCGATCTGGCCGAAACACTGGAATTTGCGCCGCGTGGCGAGGCCGGAAAGGGCCTAACGGTCAAGCTTTGGCTGGCCCGCGACCGGCGCATGCAGATTGCGGACGGCATGGCGCCGTCGATTGCTCAGAAGGAGACGGCTTGATGCCGCAACAGCGTTTTTCCCGTCAGCCGGACACGGCTGGCAAGCTCCGTGTGTCGTTCGAGTTCTTCCCCCCGAAGACGGATGCGATGGAGGACCGCCTGTGGGAAACGGTGAAGCGGCTTGAGCCTCTGGCGCCGTCCTTCGTCTCCGTCACCTATGGCGCGGGCGGCTCCACGCGCGAGCGCACGGCCCGCACGGTCCGCCGCATCCTTGAAGAGACGACGCTGACGCCGGCCGCTCACATGACCTGTGTTGACGCTTCACGCGAGGAAGTCGATCAGGTGGTGGCCGAGTTCGTCGAAATGGGCGTAAAGCGCTTCGTGGCGCTGCGCGGCGATCCGAGTGCGGGTGTCGGCGCTGCCTATCGCCCCCATCCCAATGGCTACGCCAATGGCGCAGAGCTCACGGGCGCGATGAAGCTGCAGGGCGATCTCGATATCTCGGTGTCCGCCTATCCGGAAAAGCATCCCGAAAGCCCGGATTTCGCAACCGACATCGACATGCTCAAGCGCAAGGTCGACAATGGGGCGACACGCGCCATCACCCAGTTCTTCTTCGACAACGATCTCTATGAGCGTTACGTCGAGCGCGCGCGCCGCGCCGGCATCTACATCCCCATCGTTCCGGGCATTCTGCCGGTGCACAATTTCACGCAGGTGGCCAACTTTGCGGGCCGCTGCGGCGCAAGTGTTCCCGGCTGGCTGGCCGAGCGTTTCGCGGGGCTGGAAAACGAGCCTCAGATCCACGCTCTCGTGGCTTCGGCGGTGGCCGCCGAGCAGGTTTTGGACCTTATCGAGCGCGGCATTGACGATTTCCATTTCTACACGATGAACCGTGCGGATCTCGTCTACGCCGTCAGCCACATGATCGGCATCCGCCCGAAGGCTGACCTTGGCGCCGAGCAGCCGGCGGCAGCATAAACCGCTTGTGAGAAAGGGCCGGCGAACCGGCCCTTTTTTATGTCTATCAACAAAATCCGGATGGCTGCCTTCCAGAGCATCGAAACCCTGGATCAACCCTTTTGCATCCGCATGGATGCGGGGAGGGGCTGGGTGGCTGTTCCGGTTATGGCTTTACGGCAACACGCCCATCACGAGAGCGCCGATAAAGACGAATGCCGCACAAATCATCAGTGCATTAACAGGCCGTGTCAGTCCCATGGCAAAGCCTCCTCTGCTTATGCTTCCCGGATTCTAGGGATGGGCGGGTCTGCGGCAAGCGGATTTTATGCTGCGCTGCGGTAGGAATCTGGAAAATCCGACCACTGTCGCACGCGCCCTTTTGAAATCATTGGGCAATCGGTTTGATTCACTTTGTGTTAACGGATGCGCGCGATCAGCCGCCCGTCGATCACGATGAGGCCCGCCGCGATCAGCGCCATTCCGGCCATCTCGAAACGCGCCAGCCTTTCCCCCAGAAACACGGTTCCAAGCAGGATCGCGCTCACCGGATTGAGGAAGGTGACAAGCGAAGCGTTGGTCGCGCCCGCGCTTGCCAGGACACGGAAATAGATCAGATAGGCGAAGGCCGTCGAAAGGGCGGCCAGCCCGATCACGGCGGCCCAGACATTGCCCGAGAACGCAAACAGGTTGCCCGTGCCGTAAAGCGCCAGAACCAGCGGGATCATGATCACGCTCGAAGCGCTTAGCTGCCCGGCGGCGACGATGGGCGAAGGCACGTTGCGGAAGCGGCGCGCATAGATGAAGGCGAAGCCGTAGGAGACCGCACCGCCGATCATCGCGAACTTGGCCCAGATCGGCCCGCCCAGCCCGGCAAAAAGGCCGGGGCCGATCATCACCGCCGTGCCGGCGATGCCGAGTGCTATGCCCGTGATCTTCGTGACCGACAGTTTTTCATCCGCTGTCAGCATGTTTGCGAGGATGGCCGTCCAGAAGGGCGTCGTTGCATTGAGCACCGAGGCAAGCCCCGCGCCAACCTCCGTCTGGCCCATGAAGATCAGCGAAAACGGGATCACATTGTTCAGGAGCGCCATCACGCAGAAACTGCCCGCAAGCGGTAGCGCCGTGCGGAAAGAAGGGCCGCGCAGGGCGAGATAGGCCTGCAGGATCAGGGCTGCGATCGACACGCGAAACATGACCAGCATGAGCGGCGGCGTCTCGCCGACCGCGATCCGCGCGAAGAAATAGGAGCCGCCCCAAACCGCGCCGAGAACGATGAGAAGCGCCCAGTCTTCAAGCGACATATGCGGCGTGGTGGTTCCGGCTGGCGATTGTGCGGTCATCGCATTGTCTTTCGTCTTGGAAACATTCGGGATCGAATGCCTGTCTGGTGCATTAAATCGGAGAGGCGCGCGCCGCCCACCCGAAACATGCCTTCCCGTTTCCAGTGCCGGAAAAACCCTTTGGAGGAGCGTTTACTTGAACGGCAAATCCTCTACCCTTCCGGTCCGCCCTAAGCGTTCAACCGAACCCGGAGCCGCCAATGCAGTTTTTTGAGACCGCCCGAGACGCCGCCATGAAGCTTCGTCCGGATGAGCCGATCTACTGTTTCCGGCCCGATGTTCTGAAAGCCGATGCACGTGATTTCATGGGGCAGTTCCCCGGCAAGACGGCCTATGCGGTCAAGACGAATGGCGAGAAACTGGTTTTGAAGACGCTGGCGGAAGCCGGCGTCGATGCGTTCGATGTGGCCTCACCCGCCGAGTTTGCCGCCGTCCGTTCCGTCGCGCCGCGGGCCGAGATGCTCTACATGCACCCGGTCAAGGCGCAGTCCGATATTCGCCTTGCGCTGGAGGAATACGGCATTCGCGTCATCGCGGTCGATCACGAGGATGAGGTCTCCAAGCTGATCCGCGTGGTCCGCGCCCTCGATATCGATCCGGGCACGCTCACCGTCTTCGTGCGCATCCAGACCAAGGGCCACGCGGCCTACGAACTGTCGAAGAAATTCGGGGCCGGTCCTGCTCAGGCGGTTGAGCTTCTGCGGCGTCTGCATCGCCATGGCTACAGGCTTGGCCTGTGCTTCCATGTCGGTTCACAGATCCAGGACCCGGATACCTATGAGCGCGCGCTTGCCTCGGCAGACTGGGTGCGGGGCAGGGCGGGCGTGCCACTCGCCGCGCTCGATGTGGGCGGTGGTTTCCCGGCGGAATATGGCCACGACCCAAACCGCAAGAAGCCCGAAATGCCGAGCCTTGATGAAATCATGGCGCGGTTGCGGGCCGATATTGTGGAGTGGGGCTTTGATGAAATGCCGCTCGTTGCGGAGCCCGGTCGCGTCATCGTTGCGCGCGCCTTTTCGCTCATCGTGCGCGTTCTCCTGCGCAAGGGCCGCCGGCTTTACATCAATGACGGCATCTGGGCCTCGCTCTCCGATTCCTGGACCGGAAAAATCACCCTGCCGGCCCGCTTCATTCCCGACCCCGCGATCCGCAACCGCAATGGCGATCCTGAAAAGGTGGTGCCGTTCAAGGTCTGCGGGGCGACCTGTGATTCCGTCGACATCCTGTCCCGTCCGTTCTGGCTGCCGGAAACGGTGGATACCGGCGACTGGATCGAGATCGGCCATATTGGCGCCTATTCCATGTCGCTAAGAACCCGGTTCAACGGGTTTTATCCCGACACGTTCGTCGAGGTGAAAACGCCTTTCGATGCGGGTTCCGCACCGGAAGGTTTCGCCAGCCTCGAAACCATGGCGGACTGATCGGGCGCACACGGAAAAGGGAACCGGAACTTGGAAGCGGAAGCACACGCCTTTCCACTGACGGAGATCGCCTTCGTCCTTCTGGTGGCCATTGCGCTCGGGCTTGGCCTGATGCGCCTGAAACAGCCTCCGCTTGTCGGTTTCATTCTGGCCGGTGTCGTCATGGGGCCGACCGGTTTCGGCCTCATCGGCAATTCCGACAGCGTGACCGCGCTTGCCGAGATGGGCGTGCTCATGCTGCTCTTCTTCATCGGCATGGAGCTTTCGCTGAGAGCCTTCATCATGAGCCTCAAGCCCGCCGTACTCGTTGCGGTCGGGCAATTGGCCGTGGCGCTGGCCATCGGTCTGTCCATCGCATGGATGGGCGGAACGGGGCTTTCCGAGGGCATCATCTTCGGCTTCATCATCGGCCTGTCGAGCACGGTCGTCGCCATGAAGATGCTCAGCGACATGGACGAGCTGCGCCGCGACGCGGGCCGCATCGCCATCGCCGTGCTGATCGCGCAGGACATTGCCGTGGTGCCGATGCTCATCATCGTCTCGGCGCTTGGCGGTGCCGACACGAGCCTTCTCGCCATCGCCGCCAAGGTGGCGCTGGCGGTCGGGTTTCTCGGCTGGCTGCTGTGGTGGCTCGGGCGACGCGGCAAGCTGCGCGTGCCCTTCGCTGCCGCCATTGCCGACAATGTCGAGATCCTGGCGCTTGGCGCGCTGGGCGTCTGTTTCGGCGCGGCCGCTCTCTCGGGCTTTCTCGGTCTTTCGCCCGCCTATGGCGCGTTCGTGGCCGGCATTCTGGTGGGCAACTCAAATCTGCGCGCCCGCATCATCCCGGTCATCGAGCCGATCCAGAGCATCCTCGTGGTGATCTTCTTCCTGTCCATCGGCCTTCTGTTCGACCTGACCTATATCTGGAACAATCTCTGGATGGTGCTGGGGGCCGCCCTTCTGGTCATCGCCGCCAAGACGCTGCTCAACGTCTTCCTGCTGCGCGCCACCGGTCACGACCGCAACACGGCGCTGATCGGCGGCCTCTCCATGGCGCAGATAGGCGAGTTCTCCTTCGTGCTGGCGGCTGCCGGCCTGTCGGCGGGCGCGCTGGGGCAGGACAGCTATCGCCTTGCCATCGCCGTCACGGCCATCTCGCTTCTCTTCTCGCCGGCGTGGATGTCGGTCATGCGCCGCATCGACTATGTGGCGGCCAAGGGCTTTTCTTCCTATCGCGAAGCGCTGTCGGAAGCCTATGCCGATGAGATCGGGAATGTGGGTGAGGGGCTCTGGTGGGTGCGCGCCCGCTATCGCGCCGGCCGTCTGACCCTGCGCAAATGGCGCGCCCGCCGCGCGCTTGAAAAAGCCGCGAAAGCCGCCCGGAAGAAAGAAGAGAAGGCGGAAAAGGAAGCCGCCGAGGCGACGGTCGCATCTGAGGCGGCGGAAGAAAAACCCCGGCAACCCGATGAAGAACCGGCTGCCGGGGCGTCTAAAGAAAACGCCTAGAGGTTGGAGAACAGCGTCGGCGTCGGCCAGCCATCGGCGGGCAGGCCAAGGCGCAGCTGTTCCTGACGCACCGCTTCGCGGGTTCCGGCGCCCAGAATGCCGTCGATCTTGCCCACGTCATGGCCGCGCGCGGCAAGCTTGGTCTGCAACTGCTTCATCGTCTCGGGCGCAAGGCCCTGCTCGGGCGAGCGCACGTCAAAGCGCGGTGCGCCGGCAAGGCGCGCCGCCAGATGCGCCGCCGTCAGCGTGTAGATGAGAGACTGGTTCCATTCCAGATAGATGTCGTAATTGTCGTAGACGAGGAAGGCCGGTCCCTTGTGGCCCATCGGCAGAACCACAGCTGTCGCCATGCCATCGGCCGGCAGCGGGCTGCCATCGCGATAGGTCACGCCCATCGCCGCCCATTCCGAGCGCGGCAGCTTGGTCACGCGGCCGGTCTTCTCCCAGGCCATCTGATCGGGCACGCGCACTTCTTCCATCCAGGGCTGGCCTGGCTTCCAGCCAAGCGACTGGAGGTTCTTCGCCGCCGTCAGAATGGCGTCGGGCGAACTGCCTTTCAAATCCACCTTGCCGTCGCCGTCGCCATCGACACCCTTGGTATAATAGTCGGACGGCAGCATCTGCATCTGGCCGATCTCGCCGGCCCACGCGCCGGTCACATTGGCCGGCACCCAGCCCTGATCGATCAGGTGCAGAAGCGCGATCAGCTGCGGGCGGAAGATCTCCGGCCGGCGGCAGTCATGCGCCAGCGTGGCGAGCGCGTTGAGCGTCGAGAAGTCGCCCTGCACCGCGCCGAAATCCGTCTCCAGCGCCCAGAAGGAGGCGATCACCGGGCCGGGGACGCCAAACTCGTTCTGGGCGCGCGCGAAGGTGTTGGCGTATTTCTTCAGATTGGCCGCGCCGTTCTTCAGCCGGTAATCATTGATCATGCGGCCGGCGAATTCGGCAAAGGTCTGGTTGAACACGCCCTGCGCGCGGTCGCGTTGCAGAACCTTCTGCTCGATGCCGGCGCCGTTCAGCGCCGAAAGGCCGCGCTCGCCGATGCCGTCGGCTGCAGCCTCCTGCCGCACGCCTTCCCGCCAGGCGTTGAAATCGCCGCCACATTGCTGCGCCACGGCGCTGCCGGCAAAGCCAAAGGCGAACAGCGCCCCAAGCGCGATGGATTTTCTGCGCATATGAACTCTCCTTGATAACACGGGCTGAAGGCGTCTGGCGCGATCAGCTGGCATTGGCCCGGAGCCAGTTCTTCCAGGCTCTGGAATTGCCGTTGAACACGTTGATATCGGCCTTCCCCTCAATGCCCGGGATCACGCCGGTGCCCGTATATTGCCAGAAGACCCAAGGATGATCGGAATATTTGTCATCCGGATGACCGGCCACCGAGCGTAACCAGAAGGGATAGCCCTTGAAGCTGCTCAGATCATTGTCATCGAAGAAGTCGATCGAGGTATAGATGATCGGCCGCTTGCCATAATGGCGTTCCACCGCGTTCAGGAAGATGCGCATCTCCGAACGCACCTTCTCCGCCGGCGGGCGGATGGTGCAGGTGGGAGAGAAGGGCGTCCACTCCATGTCCAGAACGGGCGGCAGGGCCGAAGCGTCGCGCGGCACATTGCGGATGAACCACCGCGCCTGCTCGATGGCCGGGCGGCAATGGTAGTAGAAATGGTAGGCCCCGCGCGGAACGCCGGCCGCCTTTGCCGCGCGCCAGTTGCGCGCAAAATAATCGTCGACAATGTCGCCACCCTCCGTCGCCTTGATGAAGGCAAAGGAAATGTCGTTGCGGGCAACCTTCTTCCAGTCGATGTCGGCCTGATATTTGGCGACATCCGTTCCGTGCACCGCATAGTGCCAGGGTGCGCCACCCTCCCATTCATGCGGGTCGGTGTCGGCGAAGCGCAGGCCGCCGCTGCTGCGCATTGTCGAGGGTTGCGCCTTGGGCGCAACATCGGAAAAATCATAGTCGACGGTCGAGCAGCCGACGAGCAAAGCGGATAGACTGGCGATCATCAATCGACGCATGATGAGCGGGGCTCCTCAGGGTGCGAATCAGCAAATAGGGGCGTCGCCGACAGAAATAGGCGAAGTTGCCGGCCCCGTCACCACAGGATGAAAGGGCTGGCCGCAAGGGAAGACGGAGAAGACGACGGAATGCGAACTGCTCTCAGGCTCTTCAAATGGCTCCTCGGTCTCCTTGCCGTTGCAATCGCTGGTGCCGCTCTCTGGCTTTACGTCTCGCCGCCCGCGCTCATTCGTGTCGGCTCTAATTACGCCGCCAAGATTATCTGCTCCAATGTGTTCATAGCCGGGCGCGACCCGCAGACCGTGCTCGAGCGCGACGTTCAGGCCCCGGGCCATCCGCTTTTGAAGCTCATGAGCGTGCGGGTCGAGCCGTCCGACGCCACGGTTCACACCGGCCTCTTCGGGGTCTTTGGCGACGGGCTTGCCGTCTATCGTGGTGCGACCGGCTGCGCCGCCGTGCCCGATGGCGATGTGAAGGCGGCGCTGGGCGCCCGTTTCGACAGGCCGGAGCCTGTGTCTCGGGGAACGGATCTGTGGCCGGATGGCCCGCGCATCGACGTTAAGGGGCATGAACTGGTGGCCGAACTCCTCGATGATCCGGCGCTCACCGGCCCCGGCATGCGCGCCGTGGTCGTCGTGCAGGATGGCCGCATCATCGGCGAGCGTTTTGGCGAGGATGTCGCCCATTACACGCAGCCCCTGATCGGCTGGTCCATGACCAAGACCGTCACCGCCGCGCTCATCGGCACCCGCGTCAAGGCTGGCCGCCTGTCCGTCGAGGACAGCAATCTGTTCCCCGAATGGGCGGGTGACGAACGATCGAAGATCACCGTTGCCGATCTTCTCGCCATGGAGAGCGGTCTCTACTTCAACGAGGATTACGGCGATGTGAGCGATGTCACGCGCATGCTCTATCTCGCCTCCGACATGCCGGCCTTCGCGGCCGACCAGAAGCTTGAAGGTCCCGTCGGCGGGGTCTTCAACTATTCGAGCGGCACGAGCGTTCTCCTGTCGCGTGTCTGGCAGGACACGTTCAATGCGCCACAGGATGCGCTGGCGTGGCCCTATGAGGCCCTGTTCGGTCCGCTGGGCATGGACAGCGCCGTCTTCGAGACGGACCCGCGCGGCACCTATGCCGGTTCTTCCAACCTCTATGCGTCAGCACGCGACTGGGCGAAGTTCGGCCAGCTTCTCCTGCAGGATGGCGTGTGGAAGGGCGAACGCATTCTGCCGGAAGGCTGGGTGCGGTGGATGCGCACCCCCACGGAAGCTTCGGGCGGCGAATATGGCCGGCAGACCTGGCTGCACGGTCCCCGCGCCAACACGCCGCGTGGCGTGCCGGAAGACGAGGGGTTCAACCTGCCGCCCGACGCTTTCTGGATGCTCGGCCATGATGGCCAGACCATCACGGTCATTCCCTCGCTGCGCATGGTGGTGGTGCGCATGGGCCTCACGCCCTCACGCCTCGGCTACAAGCCGCAGGCGCTGATCGAGGCTCTGGCGAAGATCCCGGGGGAGATGGAGTAGGGTGGAGTGGTGCGTGGTTCGACAAGCTCACCATGAGGGATGGGATTGGCTGCACAACTGTTGAGCAAGGGCGTGGAACCGGTCTGCACCGCGAAGCTCCACCTCCCTCATGGTGAGCTTGTCGAACCACGCACAACGTCAATGCAACAGTATCTCGTCTACTGCGGCAGTTCCACAATCGCCTGCACGGCATAACCCCGAAAAGACGAGTCGAAACGCAGGCTTGCGCCCCGTTTCTCGCATTCCGATTCCAGCGCTTCACGCAGTGAATCACGCGGTGTCACGTGGAAGGCCGCAAGCCAGCGGCGCAATCCTGCGCGAAACCAGCCGGGCAGCCGTTCCTGCCGGCCGAAATCCACGATGTGCAGCGACCCGCCCGGCGCAACGCAGTCGAGGCCTGCTGCAATGGTCTCGCGCCATGGCGGGATCATCGACAGCGAATAGGAAATGAAGACCCGGTCGAACCGGGCCTGCCCGAACAGCGCCTCGGCATCGAAAGACGATGCATCGGCTTTGGCCAGTCGGGCGTCGATCCCCTCACGCTCCATGCGCCTTCTTGCGGTGGCGAGCATCTCCTGCGAAATATCGAGGCCGAAAAGACGCGCTTTCGGATAATGATCCGAAACGAGCGCCAGATTGCGCCCCGTTCCGCAGCCCAGCTCCAGCACCGCGCCGCCTTCCGGCGCGTTCAGCCCGCCGATCAGCCCGTCACGCCCAAGCAGATAATATTTGCGCGTCAGGTCGTAGATATGGCGCTGGCGGCGATAGACGCCGTCCATCAGACTGGCGTGCCCGGCGGTCTGCGGTATGGCCATTCTCAGGCCGCTTTCACATAGAGGTGGAACCCGCCATAGATCGCCGAGCGGTCATTGGCCGAGAGTTCGCGCGAGCGGAGCTTCTCATAGCGCCACTGGTTCAGAATGTGGTCGTTCACGCGGCCCGGCAGCAGGCTCGGCGCTGCCGCGGTGCGGAAGATGACGCGCGCGCCGGGCGCTGCCGTGCGGGTGATCTCGCTCCACAGTGCGTTGAGCTGATCGTCGTTCATCCAGTCCTGCGCGTCGAGCAGCACATAGCGGTCCACGCTCTGCGCGGGCTTGTTGCCCAGCACATCCATCAGGTTCGCGTGATGCACCGTCACATTGTCTGCCGCAGCGCGGATCGTGTCGAAGTTCCTGCGCTCCAGATAGGCGGGCAGGGTGGCTTCGCCCTGAGCGGGGTAATGGCGGGCGAAGGCCTGCCAGGCGAAATAGTTTTCCTTCAGCGGAAAATGGCAGGCGAGCTTCTCAAGCCGGCTCGACAGAACATCCGCCATGGTGCCGTCACCCGCCGTGATCAGCGAGTCATACTGCGCCGGCGGAATGCCGAGGCCAAAAAGCGATGCCTTGCGCGAGGTCGCCCAGCGCACGAGCCCGCGGTCGAACAGCGGGCGTAACTGCTCATCGAAGAAGATGCGCTGATCGCGAAGCGAGCGCGATTTCATGATGTCCGCCGGGTTCACGCCATAGAACTTTGCGACCGTGTGGCCGGTGGCGATGAAGAAGCCGAGCAGGCCCTTGCGGTAGAAATTGCGCGTGAAGGCGTCGATGCGCTTGCGGCCGAGCGGCCCGCGGCTTTCCCAGTGCCGGCGCGACTGGGCGTCGAGCGCTGGCGCGATGAAGCGGCGATAGGCTTCGCTGTTGCTGCGCTGGTTGGTTGCGCCGAAGAAGCGCAGCAGGTCGCCATGGGCGGGCAGCGCCTTGAAGGCGGTGAGCTTCAGCCGGTTGAGCGCCACATGCGCGGCGTTCAGGTCCACGGCGTCGATCTTCGCTGGCTGGCGGGTGAGATAGGCCAGCACATTGCAGCCGCCCGACGCGATGGTGACGATGCGGTGGCTCTCATCGAGTTCCATCGCCGCAATGTCCACGTCCGGGTCTTCCCAGATCTGCGGATAGACGAGGCCCGAAAAAAGAAGGGCGAAGAGGCGTTCGGAAAGGCCTGCGCGCGTGGTGGCCCTGTTCTGATAGACCGCCTTGCCGAGATGGCGGCGGGTGGAAAGGCCGGTGCCGGCTGAAAGATCTGTCATGGGTCTCTCCCCTCAATCTTGTCTTGAGGGGCTACTGCGCTTCCATGACGCGCGCGTGAAACCTGAATGACCGAGTGTGACGGGGCTGTTAAAGGCGGGGTGCAGGTTTAGCCCCGAGCGCCGCCCGTTCGGCAGCGCCTGGCCCCGGACCGGGGGCTTCAATGACAATGCGGGCGGAGAAGCATGCTCCCCCGCCCGCAATCCTGATTGCTTTAAGCCTTGCCGAAACCGCCGGCGGTGGGCGTGGTCACGATCACCGCTTCGCCGGACTGGATCACTGTCTGGTCACAGCCCTTGAGCGTTTCGACATGACCGTCCTTGCGGCGCACCTCGGTCTTGCCCATTTCGCCATCGCCACCGCCCTCAACGCCGCGTGGCGGCTGGGTGCGGTGGGAGGAGAGAATGGCGCATTCCATGGTCTTCAGGAAGCGGATGGTGCGGCGCGTGCCGTCGCCCGCATTCCACTTGCCCTTGCCGCCCGAGCCTTCGCGGATATGGAAGTCCTCAAGCAGAACCGGGAAGCGCAGTTCGAGGATTTCCGGGTCCGTCAGGCGCGAATTGGTCATGTGGACATGAACGCCGGACGCGCCATCGAAGCCGCGACCGTCATTCATGCGACCGGCCGGCGAGCCGGAGCAGATGGTCTCGTAATACTGATACTCTTCATTACCGAAGGTCAGATTGTTCATCGTGCCCTGGCTGTTGGCGATGGCCTTCATCGCGCCGAACAGCGCATTGGTGACGTGCTGGGACGTCTCCACATTGCCGGCCACGACCGCTGCCGGATAGGAGGGGCGCAGCATGCAGTCTTCCGGGATCACGATGTTGATCGGCCGCAGACAGCCCGCATTCATCGGGATCTGCCCTTCCACCATCACGCGGAAGGCATAGAGCACCGCTGCGCGGGTCACCGGTTCGGGCGCGTTGAAATTGTTCTTCTGAACATTCGACGTGCCGGTGAAGTCGACGGTCGCCTCGCGCTTCTCGCGGTCGACGGTGATCTTCACCTTGATCACCTGGCCCGTGTCGGTCGGATATTCATATTCCGAGGCGTCCGGCAGGCGTTCGAGCACACGGCGCACGGCCTCCGCCGCATTGTCCTGCACATGGCCCATATAGGCCTGCACCACGTCCAGACCGAACTGGTCGATCATCTTGCGCAGTTCCGCCACGCCCTTTTCGTTGGCGGCGATCTGCGCCTTCAGATCGGCGATGTTCTGGTGCGGGTTGCGCGCCGGATAGGCGTGGTCGGTGAGAAGCGTGTGCAGCTCCTTTTCGCGGAACTTGCCGCCTTCGACGAGGCGGAAATTGTCGAACAGAACGCCTTCTTCATCCACCGTGGTCGCCAGCGGCGTCATGGAGCCGGGTGCTGTGCCGCCGACATCGGCATGGTGGCCGCGCGAGGCGGTGTAGAACAGAATGTTCTCGCCGTGATCGTCAAACACGGGCGTGACCACCGTGATGTCGGGCAGATGCGTGCCGCCATTGTAAGGCGCGTTCAGCGCGAACACGTCGCCGGGGCGGATATTGCCCTTGTTCAGCCGGATGACGGTTTCCACCGAGCGGTCCATGGAGCCCAGATGCACCGGCATGTGCGGGGCATTGGCCACCAGCGCGCCATTCTGGTCGAACACCGCGCAGGAGAAGTCGAGCCGCTCCTTGATGTTCACCGAATAGGCGGTGTTCTGCAGCGTCACGCCCATCTGTTCGGCGATCGACATGAACAGGTTGTTGAAGACCTCCAGCATCACCGGATCGGCTTTGGTACCGAGTGCGGCCATGCGGGCCTTCTTTTCCACGCGGCGCATCAGAATGTGGTCGAGCGCGGTGATCTCGGCCTGCCAGCCGGGCTCCACGACAACCGTCTGGTTGGCCTCGATGATGAGGGCAGGGCCGTTGACCCTGGCGCCGCGCGACAGCGTCTCGCGGCGGTAGATGCCGGCGTCGTGCCATGCGCCGTCGCAGAAGATTGCGCGCGTTTCGCCGGGGGCGGGCGTGGCGTCGCTGGTTGCCTGCTCCTGCTCAACCGGACGGCCGTCGCCCGCGTCCAGTCCCTCGACGCTGACGGCTTCCACCACCATTGGCTTGTCGTCATAGACGAAGCCGAACTGCGCCCTGTGCGCCGCCTCGAAGGCGGCCCTGGCGGTCTCAAGCGTGCCGTCGAAGGCGATGGGCAGCGTCGTGTCAGTGCCCTCGTAGCGGATTTCCAGCTTGGTTGCCCACATCACCTTGTCGCCGGTGATGCCCTGATCTGCCAGCTCCGCGCGCACTTCTTCGCGCAGCGACGCCGAAAGCGCGTCGATGGCGTCCAGAGAGCTTTCCGCAAAGGGCTTCAAAAGCGCCTGCTGGCGCGAGGCGAACACGGTCGCAAGCCCGATGCCATAGGCCGACAGCAGGCCCGACATCGGATGGATCAGCACCGCTTCCATGCCCAGCGCGTCGGCCACGAGGCAGGCATGCTGGCCGCCCGCGCCGCCAAAACAGTTCAAGAGATAGCCGGTCACGTCATAGCCGCGCTGCACGGAGATCTTCTTCACCGCATTGGCCATGTTTTCCACGGCAATGGTGATGAAGCCTTCCGCCACGGCTTCCGCGGGACGTCCGTCGCCGATCTGCTCGGCCAGTTCGGTGAAGCGGGCGCGCACGGCGTCCACATCGAGCGGCTCGTTCTGCTCGGGGCCGAAAATGGCCGGGAAGAAATCCGGCTGCAGCTTGCCCAGCATCACATTCGCATCGGTCACGGCCAGCGGCCCGCCACGGCGATAGCATGCGGGGCCGGGGTTTGCGCCGGCCGAATCCGGACCCGCCTTAAGGCGGTTGTCTTCATAATGCAGGATCGAACCGCCGCCGGCGGCCACGGTGTGAATGCGCATCATCGGCGCGCGGATGCGCACGCCCGCCACTTCCGTGTCGAAGGCGCGTTCATATTCGCCGTCATAATGGGCTACATCCGTCGAGGTGCCGCCCATGTCGAAGCCGATCACCTTGTCGAAGCCGGCAAGCCGCGCCGTCTCCACCATGCCGACCACGCCGCCGGCAGGGCCGGAAAGGATCGCGTCCTTGCCCTGGAACTTGTCGGCCGCCGTCAGGCCGCCCGACGACATCATGAATTTGAGGCCCGGGCCTTCGCCGTTCTCGTTGACGCCCAGTTCCGCCGCCACGCGGCTCACATAGCGCGACAGGATCGGCGACAGATAGGCATCCACCACCGTGGTGTCGCCACGACCCACCAGCTTGATCAGCGGCGAGGTCTCGTGGCTGACCGAAACCTGCGAAAAACCGGAATCGCGGCAAAGGCTTGCCGCCGCTTTCTCATGCTCGGGATATCTCCACGCATGCATGAAGACGATGGCGACCGCATCGATGCCGTCTGCCTTGGCCGCCTCGATCTCGCCCTTCACGGCGTCGAGGTCGAGTTCCGTTTCCACCGTGCCGTCGACACGGCGGCGCTCCGGCACCTCGATCACGCGCTCATAGAGCTGTTCGGGCAGGATGATTTCCTTGGCGAAGATGTCGGGCCGCGCCTGGTAGGCGATCTTGAGCGCGTCGCGGAACCCCTTGGTGATGACCAGCGCCACGCGGTCGCCCTTGCGCTCCAGAAGCGCATTGGTTGCCACGGTCGTGCCCATCTTCACGTCGCCGATCAGATGCGAAGGCATGGTTTCACCGGCCTTGACGCCGAGGTGATCGCGAATGCCCTGAATACCGGCATCGGCATAGGCTTCCGGATTTTCAGAAAGCAGCTTGCGGGCGAAAAGCCCGCCATCCGGATCGCGGCCGATCACATCGGTAAACGTGCCGCCGCGGTCGATCCAAAAATCCCATTTGCCAGCTGTCATCGTCGGTTCCTTCGCATTATCCTTGGCAAAAGGAGAAACATGTCTCGGATAAAACGTCAATAATTTATTGACATATTATCTGAGTGTGCGACGCTCCTTCCATTGCAACGAAAGAAGGTGAGGGAACGCCTCCGTTGCCTCATACAAATGGGAGATTGACGATGCATCATTCCGTGAAATTCGCTGTGGCCGCAGCCGCTCTCGGCTTTGCCACCTCTGCTTCCGCGCAGACCAAGTGGGACATGCCGGTGCCCTATGGCGACACCAATTTCCACACGCAGAACATCGCCCAGTTCGCTGAGGATGTGAAAACCGCCACCGATGGCGGTCTGGAGATCACCGTTCATTCCAACGGCTCGCTGTTCAAGCATCCCGACATCAAGAACGCCGTGCGTCAGGGCCTTGCTCAGATCGGCGAGGTTCTGGGATCGCGTCTTTCCAATGAAGACCCGATCTATGAAGTGGATTCGATCCCCTTCCTGGCGACCAGCTATGATGACGCGAAGAAGCTCTATGGCGCGTCGAAGGACCAGCTTGCCGCAAAGCTTCAGGAGCAGGGGCTTCAGCTTCTCTTCTCCGTGCCGTGGCCGCCGCAGGGCATCTACACCCAGAAGGAAATCTCTTCGGTCGACGACCTCAAGGGCCTCAAGATGCGCGCCTACAATGCCGCCACCGAGCGTCTGGCGCAGCTCGCCGGCTCGCTGCCGACCCAGGTAGAGGTGCCGGACCTGCCGACCGCCTTCGCCACCGGCCGCGTCGAGGCCATGGTCACGTCGCCCTCCACCGGCGCAAACTCCAAGGTCTGGGACTTCCTCTCCCATTATTCCGACGCGCAGGCCTGGCTCCCGCGCAACATGGTCTTCGTCAACAAGGCCGCGTTCGATGCGCTGCCGGAAGATCAGCAGGCAGCGGTGCTTGAGGCTGCGGCCACCGCCGAGACGCGCGGCTGGGAAGCCTCCGTCAAGGAGACGGAAGACAAGACCCAGATCCTCAAGGACAATGGCATCACCGTCACTGCGCCGAGCGCCGGGCTCAAGGAAGGGCTTGCCGCAATCGGTGCGGAAATGTCCGCCGAATGGGCCGAAAAGGCTGGCGACGAAGGCAAGGCCGTCCTCGACGCTTACAGGAACTGACCGCTTTGACTGACCCTGCGGGCGGCTGGATGTCCGGCCGCCCGCAGACCGGTCGCCATGTGCGACCAGAATGAGACCGTCGAGCGGAGACGACGACAATGAGAAAAATACTGAACGGGCTTTATGGCGCGGCCGAGTGGCTGGCCATGGCTGCCCTCTGCGCGATTGCAGTTCTGGTGTTCGCCCAGGTCATGGGGCGCGTGGTGGACACCCTGCTTGGGCTTTTCGGCCTGCCTCCTTACGGGTTTCTCGTGCCGTCGCTGGCCGAGATCGCGGGCTTCCTGCTGGTCGGCGCGTCTTTCATGGCGCTTGCCGGCTCCCTGCGCGGCGGTGCGCAGATCCGTGTGACGCTGGGTCTTGCCGCCATGCCCGAGGGCATGCGCCGGGTGGCCGAGGTGTTCGTGCTTCTGGTCGGCGCGGCGCTGGCCAGCTTCTTCTTCTATTATGCAGCGAAGCTCGCCCTCGACAGTCACCGCTTCAACGAATTGTCTTACGGCATCATTGCCATCCCGCTCTGGATACCGCAGGCGGTCATGGCGCTCGGGATCGGCATCTTCGCCGTTGCGCTGCTGGATGACCTGTTCGCCGCGCTCACGGGCCGGTCTCCATCCTATCTCGCCACCGAAGACGGCGCAGCGGAGGAAGTGTGATGGACCTTCTGACCATTTCCCTCACGCTCGGCGGGCTGATGCTCGTCCTGCTTGCCGCCGGCCTCTGGGTCGCTCTGGCGCTCATGGTGGCCGGCCTTACCGCCATCTATCTCATGGTTCCGGTGCCGCCCGGCGCGGTGATGGCCACCACCGTATGGGGTTCCATCAATTCGTGGGACCTGGCTGCTCTTCCCATGTTCATCTGGATGGGGGAGATCCTGTTCCGCACGCGGCTGGCCGAAGACATGTTCGCCGGTCTTGCGCCGTGGATGCGGCGTCTGCCGGGCCGGCTCCTGCACGTCAACATTCTGGGCTGCGCCATCTTTGCCGCCGTGTCCGGCTCGTCTGCCGCCACCACGGCCACCATCGGCCGCATGTCTCTGCCCGAACTCAGAAAGCGTGGCTATGACGAGCGCATGGCCATCGGCTCGCTTGCCGGTTCCGGCACGCTCGGCCTGCTCATCCCGCCATCGATCATTCTGATCGTCTACGGTGCGGCCACCGAGCAGTCCATCGCCCGTCTTTTCATCGCCGGCGTCATTCCCGGCATCATGCTGGCGGCGCTCTTCATGGGCTACACGGCCGTTTGGTCGATGATCAATCACAAGCGCATGCCCGAGGCCGATCCGCGCATTCCCTATCTTCAGCGCATCTGGCAGACGCGCCGCCTGTTCCCGATCCTGGCGCTCATCATCGGTGTCATCGGTTCGATCTATGGCGGCTTTGCTTCGCCCACCGAGGCCGCCGTTGTCGGTGTGGTCCTCTCACTGGCCCTGTCATGGTTCACCGGCACGTTAAGCCGCTCGACCTTTTTCGCTGCGCTGCGCAACGCCTCGCGCACTTCCTGCATGATCGTGCTCATCCTCGCCGGTGCGTCCGTTCTGACCGTGGCCATGGGCTATACGGGCATTCCCCGTGCGCTGGCGCAGTTCATCGCCGAGCAGGGCTACTCGCCCTATGCGCTTCTGGCTGTGCTGACCCTTTTCTTCGTCGTGCTGGGCTGTTTTCTCGACGGTATTTCCATCGTCGTGCTCACCGCATCGGTCATTCTGCCCATGGTCGAGGCTGCGGGGCTCGACATCATCTGGTTCGGCATCTATCTCGTGCTCGTGGTCGAGATGAGTCAGATCACGCCGCCGGTCGGCTTCAACCTGTTCGTCATTCAGGGGCTCACCGGTCACAACATTCTCAAGGTCGCCGGCATGACCCTGCCGTTCTTCCTCATGATGATCGTCGCCGTTGCGTTGGTCGTCCTGTTCCCGCAACTGGCGCTATGGCTGCCGCAAACCATGCTCGCGAGGTAATGATGTCGAACGCCGAACGGAAAGTCGGACCGGTCGTCTCCGCAGCCCATCTGGCCGCTGGCGCCATGCCGGCGCTGTCGGAGATCGAGTTTGCGATGACCGTGATGAGCCATTCCTTCGAGCGCTGGATGGTGCGCTGCATGGCGGCGGCGGGGGTTCCTGGTCTGCAGCCCACCGCCGTGCAGATCCTGCACGCCGTCAATCACAGGAACCGGGAGAAGACGCTTTCGGAACTGTGCATGATGTTCAACATCGAAGACGTTCACGTCGCGTCCTACGCCATCAAGAAGCTGGCCGCGCTAGGTCTGGTCAAGACCGGGCGCAGGGGCAAGGAGAAGACGGTGAAGGCGACTGCGGAAGGGGCTGCCGCCTGCGAGCGCTATCACGAGGTTCGTGAAGCGCTGCTCGTTTCGAGCACCAAGCGCCTCAAACTCGATGAGGAAGCGCTTTCCGGCATCGCCGCGGTAATGCACGCCCTGTCCGGGCAATATGATCAGGCCGCGCGCAGCGCCACCAGTCTTTAGGGGCCTGACCCTGGCCCGTAAGCCTGCGGGCAGGGCGCATGGCGCGTCCGCGATCCCGCATCGTTACGGCCCGTCACTCAACGTTACGAAACTCCGTGCGGTCTGGCGCATTTCCTCGCTGTGGGCGCGCGGCGACGCGCCCGGAAGATGTGCTTTGTATGGAGAGTGGATATGAAAAAGTTTCTAGCTGCAACCGTTTCGGGGCTGGCTCTTCTCGGACTTGCCGCCTGCAGTGAGGGCGACAACACGACCACCCAGAGCATCGAGCCCGAGCAGCAGGATACGACCCCGATGGATGCGCCCGCTGCTGCGCCGGAAGCGCCTGACACGATGCAGGATCAGGGCACGACCAGCCAGTAAGGTCCAGTAAGGTGACGCACCGTCTGGCATCGAGCTGATGCCGGCGGGCGTTGACGCTCATGAATGAGACCGGGTGAGCCGTGCGGCTTGTCCGGTTTCTTCATGCGCCAATCTGCGTCTCGAAATCGTCAGCAATTGCGGTTACAAAACCGCATGACTTTTTGGGATCGCATTACAGACTTTATTACGCGCGCACCCGGCAGCGCGCTTTCGGCGATGGTCGAGGCCATTCGCACCGTTTTCGAAGGCGATCCGCAGCTGCGCCGGCGCGTCGCCTTCTCCGTCGCCATCATTGCCCTGTCTGCAAAGATGGCCAAGGCCGATGGCGTCGTGACGCCCGACGAGGTGCAGGCGTTTCACGAGATTTTCTCCGTTCCGCGCAATGAGCAGGCCAATGTTTCGCGTCTTTATGGCCTGGCGCAGCAGGATGTGGCCGGCTTCGAGGCCTATGCCCGTCAGATGTCCGGACTCTGCGGCTCCGGTGACACCAATTGCGCCATGCTTGAGGATATCCTTGATGCGCTGTTCCACATCGCCAAGGCCGATGGTGTGATCCATGAGCGCGAGCGTGACTTCCTTCAGCGGGTCGCCGAGATCTTCGATATCCGCGAAGACCATTTCGAGCAGATCCTCTCGCGCCATGCGCTTCAGGGCGAGGGCAATCCCTACATGGTTCTTGGCGTCGAGCAGGATGCCCCGTTTGACGAGATCAAGCGCCGCTACCGCAGGCTCGTTGCCGAAAACCATCCTGATCGCATGATCGCACGTGGCGTTCCCGAAGAATTCCTCGCTATCGCCAACACGCGGCTCGCTTCCATCAATGCCGCCTATGAGAGCATCGAGAAAGCGCAGGTTCGCGCGTGAGCGCGGTTGACCGCGCCCTCATGATGTTCGAGCCTGATTTCGCAGGCGCCGAAGTGTGTCCCTCTCCGAATTTCGGAGAGCGGCGTGGCTGGCTTCTGCCCGACATGCTCATCCTGCATTACACCGGCATGGAAACGGGCCAGGGCGCACAGGACTGGCTGTGCGCGCCCGAAAGCGAGGTCTCCAGCCATTATCTCGTTCACGAGGATGGCCGGATCGTGCAGATGGTGCGCGAGGCAGACCGCGCCTGGCATGCCGGGCGCAGCTCATGGCAGGGCTGCGAAGACATCAATTCCTGCTCCATCGGCATCGAAATCGCCAATGCGGGACACTCGCAGGGGCTGCCTGATTTCCCCGATATCCAGATCGAAGCCGTCCTGAAACTGGGCAAAGATATCTGCCGGCGTCACAAAATCGGGCCAAAACGGGTCCTCGGACACTCCGATATTGCGCCCGGCCGCAAGGTTGACCCCGGCGAAAACTTCCCCTGGGAGCGTCTCGCAAAGGGCGGTCTTGGCACTTTTGTCGCAGTTCCGCCCATTTCGGGCGGCCATTCCCTGGGCGCTGGAGACGCGGGGCCGGCGGTGCAGGCTCTCCAGAGATTACTCTCCGGTTATGGGTATGGAATCGCCCAAACAGGCATTTTCGACCGTGACACGGAGGTTTCCGTAAGGGAATTTCAAAGGCATTTCAGACCGTTAGAGATAAATGGGATTGCCGATGTCTGGACATGCGCAATTTTGCAAAAACTAATGTATGATTAACCTGTGATTGATTCTTCTCCCTGACGATCACTCACTCCCAAGACTGGCGCAAAATTTCATCAGTTCATATTATTTGAATTGAAGCGCCTTTTTTGTTTCTCCTTCCCCTGCAAAACAGCGACCCGTGTTGAGGCCGAGGGACCACGTCCCGGCCTCGTGGAAAACAAAACCTGCCGCGCCCTGATGCAGCGGCACAGAATTACGGGTCGAAATGAAAATCACTACCTTATTCGCGGCAGCGCTTGCTGTCTGCGCCGCAACGTCTTTGTCTCACGCTGACGAGCCCCGCTACAGCCAGGTCATTGCCACGCATTCTGCAAAGAAGGCTGCAGAGAAGAAGGTTGATACGGGCAAGGAGCCGACCACGCTCCTTCAGGCAATCATTCGCGGCGGAAAAGGTTCCAGTGCGACTGACGTGGACATGACGACCACCGGTTCCATCAAGGCCGACAAGAAGACCGTCAAGAAGGCCCTGCAGGCGAAGTCCCGCAAGTCCACGAAAACGGCCAAGGCTTCCAAGTCCCGGAAGAAGACCACCGTCAAGACGTCGGTCCGCAAGAGCGGTTCGGGCGGTTCCTACCACACCATCATTTCCAAATACGCGGCTGCCTACGGTGTGCCGGTCTCGCTCGCCAACGCCGTTGTGCGCGTTGAAAGCAACTACCGCGCCAATGCCCGCGGTGCGGCAGGTGAAATCGGCCTGATGCAGATCAAGCCGGCAACCGCGCGCATGATGGGTTACAGCGGTTCCTCCAAGGGCCTCTACAACCCCGAGACCAACATCAAATACGGCATGAAATATCTCGCCAAGGCGCACAAGCTCGGCGGCGGTTCCACCTGCGGCACGATCCTCAAATACAATGCCGGTCACGGCGCAAAGCGCATGAACCCGATCTCCTCGCGCTACTGCTCCAAGGTGAAGCAGATCCTGGGGCATTAATTCTCGGGCTGTGAAGCGGAAACCTGCTTTCGGTTCCTCCGCTGCTTCAGGTGAAATTTGGATCGCCGCGCGTCCGGAAGGGCGCGCGGCGATTTAAGTTCGGGACGAAGGCGCTTTCCTGCGCGAACGCGGCTGTTTTGAGTTGCGTTTTGCCGCATGAAACCCTTTATACGCATTGCCAGCCGGTCGGACGGCCGCGCGGACCGGGGCCGAAAGGCTGTTCGCGAGGAAAGTCCGGGCTCCACGGAAAAACGGTGCCGGATAACATCCGGCGGGGGCGACCCCAGGGACAGTGCCACAGAAAGCAGACCGCCCCGCCTTCGGGCAGGGTAAGGGTGAAAGGGTGGGGTAAGAGCCCACCGCGTCGACGGTAACGGAGGCGGCAAGGTAAACCCCACCGGGAGCAAGACCGAATAGGAACGGCGCGGGGGGGCAACCCTCAGGGCTTTTTCCGGCTTGACCGTTCGGGTAGGTTGCTAGAGGCCGATGGCAACATCGGTCCCAGAGGAATGGTCGTCACGTTGCATCGCTTTCGGGCGGTGCGGCCATACAAAACCCGGCTTATAGACCGGCTGGCATTTTCGTCTTTCATTTTCCGGAATTCTGTCCCGTTTGGGAAAATTCCGGATGCTTTTGGAAAATTTACAGGCCGTTCAGCGCCGTTTCGATGGATGCCCACAGTGCCTCGGTCGGCTCGCATCCAATCGACAGGCGCACAAAGCCTTCCGCCACATCGTCACCCCATCTTGCACGCCGCTCCGCTGAAGAGTGAACGCCGCCGAACGAGGTCGTGGCTTCGAGTAGCGGGCAGGTGTTGATGAAGGCTTCCGCCTTTTCTTCCGTTTCCAGAGTTA
The DNA here is from genome assembly GCF_058725515.1 of Nitratireductor sp. WH36-1. Classification (NCBI taxonomy): domain Bacteria; kingdom Pseudomonadati; phylum Pseudomonadota; class Alphaproteobacteria; order Hyphomicrobiales; family Phyllobacteriaceae; genus Nitratireductor; species Nitratireductor sp. WH36-1. Next base: position 1,616,476 of record NZ_CM178970.1, read on the forward strand.
GCCCGATCAGCGAGCCGAAACGCAGCATCTGCGTGCGGCTGAGCGCATGGGATGGATCGCCTGCAAGGCCGGGATAGCGCAGCGCCGTGATGGCCGGATGCTCGGCAAGGCGGGCGGCGATGGTTTCGGCCGACGAGCACATCCGGTCAAAACGCAGTTCAAGCGTCTCGATCCCGCGCAGCACCAGCCAGGCCTCGAACGGGCCGGGAATGTTGCCGGAAAGCTTGCGCCAGTCGCGCACCGCACCGATCAGCGTGCTGTCGCGGCTTGCCACATGGCCGAACAGCACATCCGAGTGCCCGTTGACCGCCTTGGTGTCGGCGGCAAGAACGATGTCCGCGCCCAGATCCAGCGGGCGCTGGCCGAAAGGCGTCATGGTCGTGTTGTCGGCAACGACGATGGCGCCATGTTCATGGGCAGCCTTCGCGACGGCCGCGATGTCGCACACATCGAGCCCCGGATTGGACGGCGTTTCAATGAGAACCATGCGGTAGCTTTCAAACCCGCCTTCAAGGAAGGAGGCCGTGGGGCGCGTGTCGTAAAGAATGCCAAGCCGGGAGAGGTGTTTCTCCAGAAGAACGCGCGGTGTGTAGTAGCCGTCCGCGGGCAGAAGCACCCGGTCGCGAGTCGAAAGCAGCGCCAGAAAGACGGACGAAATTGCAGCCATGCCCGATGGGAAGCTCACGGTCTCGGCATCTTCCAGATGGGCGAGGGCGGCTTCGACCGCTTCCCAGGTGGGATTGTCGAAACGGCCATATTGCCTAAAGCCTGCGGGATCGCCGGGAAGATGAAACACCGAGCTCATGACGATGGGCGTAGAGAGCGGATCGCCCTTTGCGAGCCGTGCCGAATGAAGGTGCGAAAGGCTTGCAGCGCGGGCGTTCTGGCTGTCGGACATGGGGCTCCTCGCAGGCGTCATGGGTGACTTTGGGGCAGGTGCGGACCGGCCGGCCCGAAGCCTTTCCTAACCTTTTGTTAGCCTTAATGCACGATAAATGACCATGGCCCGATGCATGCCGAAATCGCCTGTCATCGAGGCATAAGTGAAGGTTAATCCCGTTGACGCCCATATCGGCCCATGGTACCCCATAAATCAAATCAGCGTTTCGTTGCAGTTGGAGTACGGGTTCCACCCATGTCGGCCTCTTTTTCAGGGCGACGTGGCGTATGGGATTCACCCTTGCAGAGGGGCGGGCACACATTCGGAGAGCCGCTTTTGACAGCGGCAGAAGAGATGCAAAGGGGCATAGGCCAATTGGCCGTTAAGCGTCATGGACCGGTTTCTGTCGAATGCAGTAAACAAGATCGACTCCAAGGGTCGGGTCTCGGTGCCGGCGCACTTTCGCTCCGTTGTTCAAAAGCGTGGTTTCACGGAACTCTATGCACTGCGTGCGCTCGACATCCCGGCGATGGATGTGGGCGGTCTCGACCTGCTCGACCGCTACGAGGAGCGCATTGCGCAGGAGGATCCGTTCCTGCAGACGGCGGACGACATGTCCTTTTTCGTGCATGGCGACGGCGCCTTCCTCAAATTCGATCAAGATGGGCGCATCACGGTGACCGATTTTATTCGCGAGCACACGGGCATCACGAAGGAAGTGGCCTTCGTGGGGCGTGGACTGTTCTTTCAGATCTGGGAGCCGGAGCGGCTGAAAGCCCATGGGCAGGCAGTGCGCGAACGGCTCCTCAAACTTCGGCAAGCGGCCGCATCCGGCCGGACTGCCGGACAGTCGGAATGATGGCGGGCCCCGGCGGCGAAAGCCCGGCCGGTGGCGGACCGGCCCGCCACATTCCGGTTCTTTTGCGTGAAGTTCTTGAAGCCCTGCATCCGCTCGAAGGTCATTCCTTCATCGACGGCACATTCGGCGCCGGCGGCTACACCACCGCGCTTCTGGAAGCCGGCGGTTCGGTCACGGCCATTGACCGCGACCCGACGGCGATTGCCGCAGGGCAGGCGCTGGTCGACAAATGGGATGGACGCCTGCGTCTGGTGGAGAACCGCTTCTCCCGCCTCGACGAGGTGGTTGACGCGCCGGTTGACGGCGTCGTTCTCGACATCGGCGTTTCCTCCATGCAGATCGACGAGGCGGTGCGCGGCTTTTCCTTCCAGAAGGAAGGCCCGCTCGACATGCGCATGGAGCGCACCGGGCTGAGCGCAGCCGACGTGGTCAACACGATGAAGGCGGGGGATCTCGCCCGCATCTTCGGCATTCTGGGCGAAGAGCGGCAGGCCGGGCGCATCGCGCGCGGGCTTGAGCGACTTCGTGCCGAAAAGCTTTTCGAGACGACGCTCGACCTTGCCAATGCGGTCGAGAAAATCGTGGGCCGGCGTCCGCAGGAAAAGATCCACCCGGCGACCCGCGTGTTCCAGGGCCTGCGCATCTACGTCAATGACGAGCTGGGCGAACTGGCGCGCGCGCTCTTTGCAGCCGAGCGTGCTCTGAAGCCCGGCGGGCGGCTGGTCGTGGTCACGTTTCATTCGCTCGAAGACCGGATCGTGAAGCGTTTCATGGCTGAACGGGCCGGCGGTTCCGGCGGTTCGCGCCATCTGCCGCAGGTTCAGGAAGCGGCGCCCCTTTTCCAGAAACCGGCGAAATCCGTTTCGCCGTCGAAGGAAGAGACGGACGTCAACCCGAGGGCGCGCTCGGCGCGTCTGCGTCTGGCCGTGCGCACCGATGCGCCGGCGGGCGATGTGGATTTCGACATTGTCGGTCTTTCGCGGTTCCCGCGGCCGACACGTGCTGGTGAAAGGTAGGCTCAGATGTTTCGCACGAGCGATATTGTTCTGATCACGGTGATGATGGCTGCCGCCGCCTTTACCTACAAGACCAAGCACGACGCCGAGGCCAGCTACAAGGAACTGCGCACGATTGAGCGGCAGGCCCAGCTGGAGAAGGATTCCATCGACATTCTGAAGGCGGACTGGAGCCTGCTGACGCAGCCTGCGCGCCTGCAGCGGCTGACGGAAACCTACAAGGAAGAGCTGGGGCTTGAGCCGGTGGAAGCGCCGCGCATCGCCGAGTTCTCCGATCTGCCGGAGCGGCCATTGACCATTGAGGGGATCGTCACCGACATGGCGGGTGCCGATGGCGGTCCTGACCAGACGACAACCGGGGCGGTGCGGCCATGACTGGGGCAAGCGAATACACCCACGACACGGATACCTCTGCGGTGCGCCGCGGGGCTGCAACCATTGTCATGGATGGCGCAGGCAAGGCGCGTGGCGGCCGGGCGCAGAACCGCGTCGTCATGGCCATGGCCGTGATCTTCGGCATTTACGCTGCGCTTGGCGGCCGTCTCGTGCATCTGGCCATGCAGGAAGAGCCCGAAGCGAGCCTTCCCGCTGCCCGCGTGACCGCGTCGCGGCCCGATCTCGTGGACCGCAATGGCGAAGTTCTGGCGACCGACATCAAGACGGCGTCGCTCTTTGCAGAGCCGCGTCGCATCGTCGACATCGACGAGGCCATCGAGAAGCTCTCCACGGTTCTGCCCGACCTGAACTATCAGCAGACCTATCGCCGGCTCGACAGCGATGCCGGTTTTGTGTGGCTGCGTCGCCAGCTTTCGCCGCGTCAGCAGGCCGACATTCTGGCGCTCGGCATTCCGGGCCTTGGTTTCCGCACCGAGAAGCGCCGCTTCTATCCGGGTGGCCCGACGGCCTCGCACATTGTTGGTCTCGTGAACATCGACAACAAGGGTATCGCCGGCATCGAAAAATTCGTCGACGATCAGGGGCTTGCCGACCTTCAGGCGACGGGCCTCGCGGTCGAGGGGCATCTGGAGCCGGTCAGGCTTTCTCTTGATCTGCGCGTCCAGCACATCATTCGCGACGAGCTGGTGCAGGCGCTCGACCGCTACAAGGCGATTGCCGCCGGTGCGGTGGTGCTCAATGCGCGCACGGGCGAAGTGGTGGGCATGGGCTCGGTGCCCGATTACGATCCCAACAACCCGGTCAACGCGCTCGACAAGGATCGGCTGAACCGCATGTCGGCAGGCGTGTTCGAGATGGGGTCGACCTTCAAGCTCTTCACCGCCGCCATGGCGCTCGATTCCGGCCTGGTCAGCATCAATGACAGTTTTGACGCCACACGGCCGATCCGTATCGGCGGCTTTACCATCACCGACTTCCACGGCAAGCGCCGTGTGCTGAGCGTTCCGGAGATCTTCATCTACTCGTCCAACATCGGCACGGCCAAGATGGCCGACGTTGTTGGCATCGACGGACACCGCGCGTTCCTGCAGAAGATCGGCCTTCTGGGACGCCTGCCCACGGAACTGCCGGAGGTTGCGCTTCCGACCGAGCCGAAGACCTGGAAGAAGATCAACTCGATCACGATCTCCTACGGTCACGGCATGGCGACCACGCCGCTTCAGACGGCGGTGGCAGCGGCAGCGATGCTGAATGGCGGCAAGCTTTTCCCGCCGACCTTCCTGCCGCGCACCGAGGCCGAGGCCAACGAAATCGCCGAACAGGTGATCTCGCCGAAGACCAGCGCCGAAATGCGCTACCTCTTCCGTCTCAACACGGAAAAGGGCTCAGGCCGCCGCGCCGAGGTGGAAGGCTATTATGTGGGTGGCAAGACCGGAACAGCCGAGAAGGTCGTCAACGGTCGCTACTCAAACAATGTGCGCTTCAACGCCTACATCGCCGGTTTCCCGGCTGATGATCCGGACTATGTGGTTCTCGTCTTCGTCGATGAGCCGAAGCCGGAGCGGGATGGCATCAGTGCAACAGCGGGCATGAATGCCGCACCGATGGTGCGTAACATCATTCGCCGCTCTGCGCCGCTTCTTGGCGTGAAGCCCGAATTCGGTCAAGAAAGTAATGCTTTGCTGGTCTCACAGCAGTGAGTCGGCCATGCGCCGAGGGGAAACGTGGTAATTGAAAGCGCCGGGGCCCATGAAATTCAGTGAATTTGCAGACATTCTTTCCAGTCAGGGGCTCTTGCCGGCGGATCGACCGATTTCAGGCGTTTCGTCGGATTCTCGCACGGTTGAAGCCGGTGACCTGTTTTTCGCGCTTGCCGGCGTAAAGGCGGACGGCGCGTCCTTTGCGCAGGAGGCTGCGCGCAAGGGCGCTGCGGCCATCATTGCACGACCGGGCGCGCTTTCGTCCGATCCGGGCATTCCCGTCATCGAGACCGACGATCCGCGCCGTGCGCTGGCGCTCTGCGCTGCGCGTGTGTTTCCGCGCCAGCCCGAAACCATGGTCGCCGTGACCGGCACCAGCGGCAAGACCTCCGTTGCCTCTTTCACGCGGCAGATCTGGGAACATGCGGGACTGCCCGCCGCCAGCATCGGCACCACCGGCGTGGTTGCGCCGGGGCGCGACGAATATGGCGAGCTGACGACGCCCGACCCGATTGCGCTGCACCGTCTTTTGGACGAGCTCGCGGGGGCGGGCGTGACGCATGCCTCCATGGAGGCTTCCAGCCACGGGCTCGACCAGCGCCGTCTCGATGGCGTGCGGCTCGCTGCCGGCGGTTTCACCAATCTTGGCCGCGACCACATGGATTACCATCCGACGATCGAGGAGTATCACCGCGCCAAGATGCGGCTCTTCGATGCGCTGCTGCCCAAGGGCGCGCCGGCGGTGATCTTCGCTGACGATCCGTGGTCGGAGCCGACCGAGAAGGCGGCGAAGGCTGCGGGTCTCGATGTGCGCACCGTGGGCCGCCAGGGCGGTTTTCTGACCCTGAAGCGGGTTGAGCATGAGCGGCACCGCCAGCGCGCCGAAGTGGATGTCGATGGCGTGATCTACGAGGTGGACCTGCCGCTTGCGGGCGACTTCCAGGTGGCCAATGCGCTGGTTGCGGCAGGCCTTGCCATCAGCACCGGCACTGCGGCGGAAACGGCTTTTGCCGCGCTTGAGACGCTGAAGGGCGCTTCGGGACGGCTGGAGCTGGTCGGAACGGCCGGCAATGGCGCGCAGGTCTATGTGGACTACGCCCACAAGCCGGACGGTCTTGAGAATGTGCTCCAGTCGGTGCGGCCCTTCACCACCGGTCGCGTGATCGTGGTGTTCGGCTGCGGCGGCGACCGCGATACGGGCAAGCGCCCGATCATGGGTGAGATCGCCGCGCGGCTTGCCGATGTGGCCATCGTGACCGACGACAATCCGCGCTCGGAAGATCCGGCGATGATCCGCGCCGCCGTCATGGAAGCGGCGTCGGGCGCGCGTGAGATCGGCGACCGCCGTGAAGCGATCCGCGCCGCCGTCGCCATGCTTGAGGAAGGCGACACGCTGATCGTGGCTGGCAAGGGGCATGAAACGGGTCAGGAAATTGCAGGCCGCAAACACCATTTCTCCGATCATGAGGAAGTGCGCACGGCACTCGCGGAGCGCGCCGGATGAGCACGTTGTGGACCTTCGAGGCGCTGGTGCAGGCGACGGGCGGAAGACCGCTGGGCCAGGCATCAGGCCCGATCACCGGTATTTCCATCGATACGCGGACGCTCAACCCGGGCGACGCGTTCTTCGCCATTGAGGGCGAGCGTTTCGACGGGCACAGCTTCGCCACCGCTGCCATGGCGGCGGGCGCTTCGGTGCTGATCGTCGCCGAGGCGAAGCTGCCGGCGCTCGGGCGGCTGGCCGTGCCGATGGTGGTGGTGCCGGACGTTCTGGGCGCGCTGGAAGATCTGGGGCGCGCGGCGCGACTGCGCAGCCGCGCGAAAATCGTGGCGGTGACCGGCTCGGTCGGCAAGACCTCCACCAAGAACATGATGCGCCAGGCGTTTTCCGCCTGCGGCAGCGTGCATGCGGCCGACCGCTCGTTCAACAATCACTGGGGCGTGCCGCTGACGCTCGCCCGCATGCCGGCCGATTGCGATTACGCGATCTTCGAGATTGGCATGAACCATCCCGACGAAATCCGCCCGCTGGTCAAGATGGTGCGTCCGCACATCGCCGTGGTGACGCTGGTGGCTGCCGCGCATCTGGGCTTCTTCAAGAGCGTTGAGGAAATCGCCCACGCCAAGGGCGAGATCTTCGAGGGGCTGGTGAAGGGCGGCGCGGCGCTGATCAACCGCGACGATGCGCACTGGGACACGCTTGCGCGTCTGGCCGAAGAGGCCGGCGTGAAGACCATTGCCGGCTTCGGCGCGCACGAAAAGGCCGATATCCGGCTGACCCATGTGGAGTGCGGTCCGCAATCCTCAACCTTTGCCATCGAGATCGATGGCGAGGCGACCGAGGTGCGGCTGGGCGCGCCGGGGCGGCACATGGTGCAGAATGCGCTGGCGACGCTGGGTGCGGTGCATCTGGCGCAGGCCGACATGCAGAAGGCTGCGATGGCGCTTGGCTCCTTCGACGCCGAGGCCGGGCGCGGCGCACGCCACCGGCTGATGCTCGATGGCGGCGCGTTTACGCTGATCGATGAGAGCTTCAACGCCAATCCGGCCTCCATGGCGGCTGCCTTCGACCTGTTGAAGCGCGCCGAGCCGGAAGCCGGTGGACGGCGCATCGCCGTTCTGGGCGATATGGCGGAGCTTGGCGAACATGCAGAAAAGCTGCATGCCGGGCTCGCCGGCATGGTGACGGATGCGGGCACGGAGCTCGTTTTCCTCGCCGGCAGGGAAATGAAAGCGCTGGCCGCGGCACTGCCCGAAGGGCTGCCGGTGGAACACCGCGAAGCAACGGACGATCTGCGCGCGCTTGTGCTTGCGGCTGTGAAGCCCGGCGACGCCGTCATGATCAAATCTTCAAAAAGCATCGGCTTCAACAAACTGGTCGACGCCATCCTAAAAACCTATCCGGGCGCGGCGACGGGGGACTGATCCATGCTCATGATGCTCGTTGACCTGGCCGATGAAGTTTCGGTTCTCAACGTATTTCGTTACATCACCTTCCGCACCGGCGGCGCGCTGATCACCTCGGCGCTGATCGTCTTCCTGTTCGGGCCGATGATCATCGCATCGCTGCGTGTGCGTCAGGGCAAGGGGCAGCCGATCCGCGCCGACGGTCCGCAGACCCATTTCAAGAAGGCCGGCACGCCCACCATGGGCGGGCTCATGATCCTGTCGGGCATTCTTGGCTCCTGTGCGCTCTGGGCGAACCTCTCCAGCGTTTATGTCTGGGTGGTGCTGATGGTCACGCTGGGCTTCGGCGCCATCGGCTTCTATGACGATTATCTCAAGGTGATGAAGCAGTCGCATCTGGGCTTTTCGGGCAAGGCGCGCCTGACGGCCGAATTCGTGATTGCGGGCATTGCCGCCTGGGTCATCATGAATGCGGGGCAGGCGCCGTTCTCCTCGTCTCTGACCTTCCCCTTCTTCAAGGATTTCCTGCTCAATCTGGGCATCTTCTTCGTGCCTTTCGCGGCCTTCGTGATCGTGGGCGCGGGCAATGCCGTGAACCTGACCGATGGTCTCGACGGGCTTGCCACGGTGCCGGTCATGGTGGCGGCGGCGTCGTTCGGCGTGATCGCCTATCTCTCTGGTAACGCCATCTTCGCCAACTATCTGCAGATCCACTTCGTGCCGGGCACGGGTGAGCTGGCGGTGATCCTTGGCGCGGTGATCGGTGCGGGGCTCGGCTTCCTGTGGTTCAACGCGCCGCCGGCGGCAATCTTCATGGGCGACACGGGATCGCTGGCGCTTGGCGGCCTGATCGGCTCGGTTGCCGTGGCCACCAAGCACGAGATCGTGCTCGCCATCATCGGCGGCCTGTTCGTGGTGGAAATCCTTTCGGTGATCATTCAGGTGGCGGTCTTCAAGATGACCGGCAAGCGGGTGTTCCTGATGGCCCCGATACACCATCACTTCGAAAAGCTCGGCTGGACCGAAAGCCAGGTGGTGATCCGTTTCTGGATCATTGCGGTGCTTCTGGCGCTGGTGGGCCTGTCCACCCTCAAGCTGCGCTAGGGCGGGCGCGATGATCCCGGCCTCCGTCTTCAAGGGCAGGAATGTCGCTCTGTTCGGGCTTGGCGGCTCGGGCATCGCGACGGCGCGCGCGCTGGTTGCCGGCGGCGCGGTGGTGACCGCGTTTGACGACAATCCCGAAAGCGTGGCGCGGGCTGCCGGCGAGGGCGTGCCCACGGGCGACCTGCGCGGCATCGACTGGAGCGCGCAGGATGCGTTCGTCTTGTCGCCCGGCGTGCCGCTGACCCATCCGCGCCCGCACTGGAGCGTGGAGCTGGCGCAGGCGGCGGGTGTGGAGATCATCGGCGATGTGGAGCTGTTCGCCCGCGAGCGGCAGGCCCATGCGCCCGACGCTCCGCTGGTGGCGATCACCGGCACCAACGGCAAATCGACCACCACGGCGCTTATCGCGCATATTCTCGCCGATGCGGGACGCGACACGCAGATGGGCGGAAATATCGGCCGGGCGGTCATGACGCTCGACGCGCCGCAGCCCGAACGGCATTACGTGGTGGAGTGCTCCTCCTACCAGATCGATCTCGCACCCACACTCGACCCTTCGGTCGGCATTCTCCTGAACCTGTCGCCCGATCATCTCGACCGGCACGGCTCGTTTGAGAATTATGCCGCGATCAAGGAACGGCTGGTGGCGAAAAGCGGGCTGGCGATTGTCGGTGTCGACGATCCCGATTGCCGCCGCATCGCCGACCGGCTTGCTGAGGCAGGGCGCAGGGTCGAGCGCATTTCATCAACGTCCCGGCTCGATGACGGGTTCTATCTCGACGGGCTCGCCCTCATGCGGGCGGTGAACGGCGTTGCCGAACAGCTCGCCACGCTTGAAGGCATCGGCTCGCTGCGCGGCGCGCACAATGCGCAGAACGCGCTTGCCGCACTGGCGGCCTGTCTGGAATGCGGGCTCAGCCTCGAAGAGATACAGGCAGGGTTCAACAGCTTTCCGGGGCTTGCCCACCGCATGGAGCAGGTGGCGCGCAAGGGGCGGGTGCTGTTCGTCAACGATTCCAAGGCGACCAACGCCGATGCGGCGGAGCGGGCGCTTTCAAGCTTTGAACGCATCTACTGGATTGCCGGCGGCCTGCCCAAGGATGGCGGGATTGAAACGCTGAAGAGCCTCTTTCCGCGCGTTGCCAAGGCCTATCTGGTGGGCGAGGCCGCACCAGCCTTTGCTGCTACGATCGGAGAGGCGACGGCGTTCGAGATTTCGGGTACCATAGACAAAGCCGTCGACCATGCGGCGCGCGATGCGGCGGGCGATCCCGCGCCGGAGGCTGTAGTCCTGTTATCGCCAGCCTGTGCGAGTTTCGATCAGTTCAGGAATTTTGAGGTGCGTGGCGATGCCTTCCGCGAGGCGGTTCGTTCGCTCGCCGGCGCCGAGATGATGGGGAGCAAGTGACATGGTGAGCCGCACCGACCGAAGCCCGGTTGCCAATTGGTGGTGGACCATTGACCGTTGGTTCCTTGGCGCGTTCCTGCTTCTTATGGGGCTTGGCGTCGTTCTGTCGTTTGCGGCAAGCCCGGCGGTTGCCGATCGCATCGGCCTGTCCAGCTTTCATTTCGTGACGCGCCAGATTGTCTACATGCTGCCTGCGGTGGTGGTGATGATCGGTGTTTCGTTCCTCAGCCCGCGTCTGGTGCGGCGGTTGGCGCTCGTGATGCTGGTGGGCGCTCTGGCGCTGATGGTGCTGACGCTCTTTGCCGGTATGGAAGTGAAGGGCTCGCGGCGCTGGCTCCACATATTCGGCGTCTCCATTCAGCCTTCGGAGTATCTGAAACCCGCCTTTGTGGTGATCTGCGCCTGGCTCTTCCATGAGCATGCGCGCCAGCCCGAAATTCCAGGCAATCTGTTTGCGATGCTGCTGCTCGGTCTCGTCATCGCGCTTCTGGTCGCGCAGCCCGATCTGGGTCAGACCATGCTGGTGCTTGGCACATGGGGCGCGATGTTCTTCATCGCCGGCATGCCGTGGCTCTGGATCGCCGTGCTCGGCGCGCTGGGCGCGGGCGGCGCGTTTCTCGCCTACACGATCTTCCCGCATGTGGCCGACCGTATTGACCGCTTTCTGACCGGCGAGGGCGACACCTATCAGGTGGACATGAGCATCGAGGCGATCACCCGCGGTGGCTGGTTTGGACGTGGACCGGGCGAAGGCACGGTGAAGCGCATTCTTCCCGACAGCCACACCGACTTCGTGTTCGCCGTGGCGGGCGAAGAGTTCGGGATCATCATCCTTCTTATCATTTTGAGTATCTTCGCCTTCGTTGTGCTGCGCGGTCTTTCAAAGGCGCGCCGCGAAGAAGACGATTTTACGCGCTACGCGGTGAGCGGGCTGGTGATTCTGTTCGGCTTCCAGTCGATCATCAATATGGGCGTGAATGTCCGCATGCTGCCGGCCAAGGGCATGACGCTGCCCTTCATCTCCTATGGCGGTTCATCGCTGATCGCCATGGCCATTTCCATGGGCTTCGTGCTGGCGCTCACGCGCCGCAAGCCCGAAAAGCGCCGCCCGGTCGCCTATGCGCAGCCGGCGGGACGCGAGGCAGTCGCAGGATAACATGACCAAGGGTACGATCCTTCTTGCCGCCGGTGGGACCGGCGGGCACCTTTTTCCGGCCGAAGCTCTGGCGCACACGCTGCATGAGCGCGGCTGGTCGGTGCATCTGGCGACCGACCGGCGTGCGGCGCGTTTTGCGGGTTCGTTTCCCGCCGACGAGACGCACATCGTTGAGAGCGCCACGTTCGGTTCCAAAAATCCGATTGCGCTTCTGAAGGCCGGCTGGACCATCTGGCGCGGCGTCAAGCAGGCTTCGGTGATCCTGCAGCGGTTCAAGCCTGCCGCCGTGGTGGGGTTCGGTGGTTATCCGACGCTTCCGCCGCTCTATGCCGCCACACGGCGCAGCATACCGGCGCTGGTTCATGAACAGAACGCGGTGATGGGACGCGCCAACAAGGCGCTAGCTGGCCGTGTGCAGGCGATTGCCGGCGGCTTTCTGCCGGATGAGGGTGCGTTTGCCGACAAGATCGTGGCGACGGGCAACCCGGTGCGCCCTGCGGTCATCGAAGCTGCGGCAGAACCTTATCGTGCGGCAGGCGCGCAGGAGCCTTTCAGGCTTCTGGTCTTTGGCGGCAGCCAGGGCGCGCAGTTCTTTTCCGATGCGATCCCCGCAGCGATTGCGCTGCTTGAGCCTGAGCAGCGGGCGCGGCTCGTCGTGACGCAGCAGGCGCGTCCCGAAGACGAGGGCGAGGTGCGCGCGGCCTATGATAAGCTTGGCGTGCCAGCGGAGGTCTCCACCTTTTTCAAGGACATGGCGCGCCGCATCGCCGATAGCCATCTGGTCATTTCACGCTCCGGCGCTTCGACCGTTTCGGAAATCGCGGCCATTGGCCGTCCGGCGTTTCTTGTGCCTTATCCGCATGCGCTCGATCACGATCAGGCGGCCAATGCGGCAGCGCTTGAGCGGGCCGGCGGCGCGGAGCTTCACGCCCAGTCAACGCTCTCGCCCGAGCGGCTTGCAGAGCTGATCGGCGGAGCCATGAACGATCCCCGGCATCTGGCCGAGATGGCGGCTGCCGCGCGCAGCGTGGGCAAACCCAATGCAGCGGAGTTGCTTGCCGACCTCGTGGAGGCTATTGCCTCCGGCCAACCCGCAGACACAATGAAGGAAGGAACCCGCGCATGAAAATGCCGCAGACGATTGGAACCGTGCATTTCGTCGGCATCGGCGGCATAGGCATGAGCGGCATCGCCGAGGCGCTGCACACGCTTGGCTACAAGGTGCAGGGATCCGACCAGGCCGAGAACCCCAATGTGGTGCGCCTGCGCGAGAAGGGTATCGAGGTTTTCATCGGTCACGCCGGAGAAAATCTGGGCGAGGCGGAAGTCATCGTCGTTTCGACGGCCATCAGGAAAGACAATCCCGAGATCGTTGCAGCGCGCGAGAAGCATCTGCCCATCGTTCGCCGTGCAGAAATGCTGGCCGAGCTGATGCGCTTCGGTCAGGCGGTCGCCATTGGCGGCACCCATGGCAAGACGACCACCACCTCGATGGTGGCAGCACTCTTCGATGCGGGCGGGTTCGACCCGACGGTCATCAATGGCGGCATCATCAACGCCTATGGCACCAATGCGCGCATGGGCGAGGGCGACTGGATGGTCGTCGAGGCCGATGAGAGCGATGGCACCTTCCTCAAGCTGCCCGCCGACATTGCCGTCATCACCAATATCGATCCCGAGCATCTCGATCATTACGGCGATTTCGACAAGCTGCGCGCGGCCTTCCGCCAGTTCGTCGAGAATGTGCCGTTCTACGGCTTTGCCGCCATGTGCATCGACCATGCCGAGGTGCAGGCGCTGGTTGGCCGCATCGAGGACCGCCGCGTCATCACCTATGGCGAGAACCCGCAGGCCGATGTGCGGTTCTCCAATCATCACATGGACGGTCCGGTCTCCGTGTTTGATGTGACGTTTCGCGACCGCAAGACGGGCGAGACGCAGACGCTTGAGGGCCTGCGCCTTCCGATGCCCGGCCGGCACAATGTGTCGAACGCGACGGCGGCCATTGCCGTGGCGCATGAGCTTGGCATCGACCATGAGGCGATCCGCGCAGGTCTGGCGGGCTTTGGCGGCGTGAAGCGCCGCTTCACGCTTACGGGCGTGTGGAACGGCGTCAGCGTGTTTGACGATTACGGCCATCACCCGGTCGAGATCCGCGCCGTGCTGAAGGCTGCGCGCGAGGCGTGTCAGGGGCGCATTCTGGCGATTGCGCAGCCGCACCGCTATTCGCGCCTGCATGACCTGTTCGACGATTTCGCCGCCTGCTTCAACGAGGCGGACAAGGTGCTGGTCGCGCCGGTCTATTCGGCGGGCGAAGACCCGATCGAAGGTGTGTCGTCCGACACGCTCGTTTCGCGCATCCGCGCTTCGGGCCACCGCGATGTGGCGTATATCGAAGGGCCGGAAGCGGTCGAGCAGATCGTGCGCAACTGGGCGAAGGAAGGCGACTTCATCGTCTATCTGGGCGCCGGCAACATCACCCAGTGGGCCTATGCGCTGCCCAAAGAGCTTGAGGCCAAGGGATGAGCGGAGCGGAACTGCTGGAGCGTCTCGGCGACCGGCTGTCGGGCCTGCGCGGACGGCTGACGCCCGACGCCGGCATGGACAAGATCACCTGGTTTCGTGCCGGCGGTCCGGCTGATGTTCTGTTTCAGCCGGCCGATGAGGAAGACCTCTCCGCATTTCTGAAAGCGGTGCCGGAAGACATTCCGGTGACCATGGTGGGCATCGGCTCGAACCTTCTGGTGCGCGAGGGCGGCATTCGCGGTTTCGTGGTGCGGCTTTCGGCCAAGGGGTTTGGCCAGGCGGAAGTGGTTTCCGATACGCGCATTCGCGCGGGCGCGGCCATTCCCGACAAGCGGCTTGCCGCAGCGGCGCTTGAGGCAGGCATTGGCGGGTTTCATTTCTACCACGGCATTCCCGGTGGTCTGGGCGGTGCGCTGCGCATGAATGCGGGCGCCAATGGCGTCGAGACGAAAGAGCGGGTGATCGAAGTGCGCGCGCTTGACCGGAAGGGCGAGCTGCATGTCTTCTCCAATGCCGATATGGGCTATGCCTACCGGCATTCGGACGCGCCCCGTGACCTGATCTTCACCTCCGCGCTGATGGAAGGTTACCGGGAAGATCCCGATGTCATCCGTCGCGAGATGGATGCGGTTCAGCATCACCGCGAGACCGTGCAGCCGGTGCGTGAGAAAACGGGTGGCTCCACCTTCAAGAACCCGCCTGAAAGCTCGGCCTGGAAAGAGGTCGACAAGGCCGGATGCCGCGGGCTGACCATCGGCGGCGCGCAGATGTCGCCCATGCACTGCAACTTCATGATCAACACCGGAACGGCGAGCGGCTACGACCTGGAATATCTGGGCGAGACGGTGCGCGCGAAGGTTCTTGAGCATTCGGGCGTTCGTCTCGAATGGGAGATCAAGCGCATCGGTGAATTCCGCGACGGTCGCGAGATCGACCCGTTTCTGGGGCAGATGCTCTAGTCTCGTTCCTGAATGAATACCGGCCGCACGAAGATGCGGCCGGGGATATTTGCTCCCGCGCGGTCTATGTTGCGCCGCAGCAGTTTTGCCCCTCCCGGATGTGTCAAGTTGCGTCCCGGGGGTGTTTGCGTTCACAAAATGTAAAATTTTCAGAAAATTGAATCTTCGGGAATCTCAAGCCCTTGCCTTGGAATCAAACCTCTGATTCTTTGGCCCATAAGTAATCACTGATTTGAGTCGCGGCGTTCGGGTCGGGGGCTTTCCCATTTGAGGAGGTCTTGCTCGGCCAATGCGGAATATTGCCCGAAATTCCGGGCGCTTGGACAAGGGGGTAGCCGGAAAATGAAGAGGAAGCACGTTGCCGTCCTGATGGGGGGATTCTCCTCCGAGAGGCCGGTTAGTCTTTCTTCCGGTACTGCCTGCGCCGACGCTCTCGAAGTCGAGGGCTATGCTGTCACGCGCGTCGATGTGGGGCGCGATGTTGCGCGGGTCCTGTCTGATCTCAATCCCGATGTCGCCTTCAATGCTTTGCATGGTCCGTTCGGTGAGGACGGGGCCATTCAGGGCATTCTCGAATATCTCGACATTCCCTACACGCATTCCGGCGTGCTGGCGTCCGCGCTTGCCATGGACAAGCAGCTTGCCAAGACCGTGGCGAAGGCGGAGGGCATTCCGGTCGCCGACGCGCTGGTGGTCAACCGTTTCCAGATCGGCAATGAGCACCCGATGGAGCCGCCCTATGTGGTGAAGCCCGTCAATGAGGGGTCCAGCTTTGGTGTGGTGATCGTGCAGGAGGGGCAGAGCACGCCCCCGCAGATCATCAGCTCGACGGACTGGCAGTATGGCGAGCGCGTGATGGTCGAGCGCTATGTGGCCGGACGCGAGTTCACCTGTGCGGTGATGGGTGATCGTGCGCTCGGCATTGCCGAGATCATTCCGGTCGGTCACACCTTCTACGATTACGACTCGAAATACGTTCCGGGTGGGTCAAAACACGAATGCCCGGCAAAAATTTCACCAAATATTTACCAAAAAATAGAGACACTGGCCCTCACGGCACACAAGGCTATTGGCTGCCGGGGCGTGTCCCGGTCCGACTTCCGTTTTGACGATCGCAAATCCGCTGATGGAGAGCTTGTCTGGTTGGAGGTGAACACGCAGCCCGGCATGACGCCAACCTCTCTGGTGCCCGAGATCGCCGCAGCGGCGGGAATTGGGTTTGGTGAATTGTTGAGTTGGATTGTGGAGGACGCTTCGTGTTCTCGCTGACGTCATCAAAGGCTGGGAAGGACCGGTACATGGCAAGGCGTCGTGGCGGCGATGTGGTGCTGCCGCGCTGGCTGCGCCGGCCGGCCCGCTTCATGCAGCGCGTCAATGCGGGCGAAGTGGAGCCGCCGCGCTTTGGCGCGAGTATTGCAACAGCTGCCCTTCTCGGCGCGACCGCGATCTACGGAACGCTTGCCGGTGGACATCTGCCGCAGGTGGTGCAGAGTGTGACCGCGCGCACCGGTCTGGCGATTGCGCAGGTACATGTGGTCGGCAATGATGAAACGTCCGAGATCGACGTGATCCAGGAAGTGGGTCTCGACGGCTGGACGGCGCTGGTCGGTTTCAGCGCCGAGGGCGCGCGCGAGCGGCTTTCCGCCCTGCCATGGGTCGAAGGTGTGGCTGTCCGCAAGATTTACCCGGCGACGCTTGAAGTCGACATCACCGAGAAGAAGCCTTTCGCGATCTGGCAGCATGGCAACGAGCTTTCCCTGATCGAGAAGGATGGTTCGGTGATCGCGCCGTTCGATGGCGGGCGCTACACGGCGCTGCCGATGGTGATCGGCGTTGGTGCGCGTGAGGCCGGACCGGAGTTCATTGCCAAGGTGGCGCGTCATCCCGCGATTGCGGATGCAGTGCGCGCCTATATCCGCATTGGCGACCGGCGCTGGGATCTGCGTCTGAAGAATGGCGTGACCATCAAACTGCCCGAGCGTGACGAGGCGCTGACGCTGGCGACACTGGCTTCGCTCGATCGCCAGAAGGGCCTTCTGTCGCGTGACATCACCTCGGTGGATATGCGTCTTGGTGATCGCATCGCCATCGGCCTGTCCGAGGATGCCGCCGAGGATCACCAGGAAGCGATGCGCAAGCGTTACAAGGCGCGGATTGCAGGTGGGGCGCAGATATGAGCTGGTTATCAGATCCCAAGAAGAACGCTGCGCGCCGCTCCGGCATCATCACGGTTCTCGATGTTGGTTCGAGCAAGGTGTGCTGCATCATCGCCAAGCTCATGCCGGCGGAGGAAGGCCGCGCGCTGCGCCATCGCACGCACCGTGTGAAGGTCATCGGCATCGGTCATCAGCAGTCGCAGGGCGTGAAGTCCGGCGTCATCATCGATCTCGACCGGGCCGAGGAATCGATCCGGCTTGCGGTGGACGCGGCCGAGCGCATGGCGGGCCTGACGGTGGATTCGCTGATCGTCAACGTGTCGGCGGGACGCCTGCGCAGCGAGACGATCTCGGCGTCGATCAATCTTGGCGGTCACGAGGTCGCCCGGTCCGACATCAACCGCGTTCTCGCGGCCGGTGCGCGCCAGGGGCTCGAGACCGAGCGTGAAGTGGTGCATTCGCTGGCGACGGGCTTCAGCCTCGATGCCGAGCGCGGCATTCGCGATCCGCGCGGGATGGTTGGTGCGGAACTCGGCGTCGACATGCACATCCTGACGGCGGACGCAGCGCCGCTGCGCAATCTGGAGCTTTGCATCAACCGTTCGCACCTTTCGGTCGAGCGCATGGTGGCAACGCCCTACGCAAGCGGTCTGGCTGCACTTGTGGATGACGAGGCGCAGATGGGTGCGGCCTGCATCGACATGGGCGGCGGCACGACGACGATTTCCGTCTTCGCCGAAGGCAAGTTCGTGTGGGCCGAGGCGCTGCCGGTTGGCGGCAACCACGTGACCATGGATCTGGTGCGCGGCCTGTCGGCGCGGCTTGAGGATGCGGAGCGGCTGAAGGTCATGCACGGTTCGGCGCTCATCTCTTCGAGCGACGACCGGGACATCGTTTCGATCCACCCGATGGGGGCGGACCCGAGCGAACAGCCGATCCAGGTGCCGCGCGCCGTGATGACCCGGATCATCCGCGCGCGCATCGAAGAAACGCTGGAGATGGCTCGCGACAAGCTGAACCGCTCCGGATATGGCGGCCTGGTGGGGCGTCGGGTGGTGTTGACGGGTGGCGCTAGCCAGCTTGTCGGTCTGCCTGAGGCAACCCGCCGGCTTTTCGGGCGCAATGTCAGGCTCGGGCGTCCGCTCGGCGTGGCGGGGCTTCCGGAAGCGGCCAAGGGGGCGGCTTTCTCCGCCTCGGTGGGCCTCTTGATCTATCCGCAGGTTGCGGAGTTCGAAAACCGTGGCCGCAGCGGAAAGAGCGGCATATTCACGCGCGCGACTGGCACTGGCGGCCGGTTCCAGCGCGTCAGCCAGTGGCTGAGAAGCAACTTCTAGCGGGGGCGGCCCCAAATTGACGACCGCGGCGGCGACCAGGCGGCGGCAAAGGCGGAAAGGACGAGGACAATGACTATCAATCTGCAGAAGCCGGACATTACCGAGCTGAAGCCACGCATCACCGTTTTCGGTGTTGGGGGCGGGGGCGGCAACGCCGTCAACAACATGATCAATGCCGGTCTGCGTGGCGTCGAGTTCGTCGTCGCAAACACCGATGCACAGGCTCTGACCCAGTCCAAGGCCGAGCGCCTGATCCAGCTCGGCGCTGCCGTGACCGAGGGGCTTGGTGCCGGTTCGCAGCCGGAAGTTGGTAGGGCCGCCGCCGAAGAATGCATCGACGAACTGGTCGATCACCTGTCCTCCACCCACATGTGCTTCGTGACCGCCGGCATGGGCGGCGGCACCGGCACCGGTGCTGCGCCCGTTGTGGCCCGCGCCGCCCGCGAGAAGGGCATCCTGACCGTTGGCGTCGTCACCAAGCCGTTCCACTTCGAAGGCCAGCGCCGCATGAAGACGGCGGAAGCCGGCATCGAGGAACTGCAGAAGTGCGTTGACACGCTGATCGTCATCCCGAACCAGAACCTCTTCCGCATCGCCAACGACAAGACCACCTTCGCCGACGCCTTTGCGATGGCCGACCAGGTGCTCTACTCGGGTGTCGCCTGCATCACCGACCTGATGGTCAAGGAAGGCCTGATCAACCTCGACTTCGCCGACGTTCGCTCGGTGATGCGCGAGATGGGCAAGGCCATGATGGGCACCGGCGAAGCATCCGGCGAGGGCCGTGCAATGGCCGCCGCCGAGGCTGCAATCGCCAACCCGCTGCTGGACGAGAGCTCCATGAAGGGCGCACGCGGCCTTCTGATCTCGATCACCGGCGGCCGCGACCTGACCCTGTTCGAGGTTGACGAAGCTGCGACCCGCATTCGCGAGGAAGTGGACCCGGACGCGAACATCATTCTCGGCGCGACCTTCGACGAAGACCTGGAAGGCGTCATCCGCGTTTCGGTCGTCGCGACCGGCATCGACAAGTCGGCAGCGGAGATTTCCGCACCTGCATCCGCTTCGCGTCCGGCTCAGCCGCGCACGGTGGAAATGCAGCGCCCGGCAGCCGTTGAAGCCAAGCCGCAGGTTGTTGCCGATCCGGTGGCCGAAGCAATCCGTGAGGCCGAGCGCGCCGAACCTGCTCCGGTAGCCGCCCGTGCGCCGACGCCGCGTCCTGCCGTCAGCAATGGTGGTTTCCAGCCGCAGAGCTCGCTCTTCCGTGGCGCACAGCCGGTTCAGCCGGCTCCGAAGGCCGCAGCGCCTGCGCCGGCTCCCAAGCCGGTACAGCAGCAGCCCGCACCGGCTCCGGTCGCCGCACAGGCTCCGCAGCAGCCGCAGCCGGCTCCGATGCAGCCGCGCGCCGAGCAGGTTCAGCCGCAGCCGCAGGCCGCCGCACCGCGCATGCCGCGCGTCGAGGACTTCCCGCCGGTCGTGAAGGCCGAGATGGAAGCCCAGGCGCAGGAGCATGAGGATCGTGGTCCGATGGGCCTGATCAAGCGCCTCACGCATGGTCTTTCGCGTCGTGACCCCGAGCAGGGTTATTCGGAGCAGCCGCGCGAGCCGAAGCTGCGTCAGGCAGCCCCGCAGGCGCGCCGTGCACCCGAAAGCGACGGTCAGCTCTATGCGCCGCGTCAGGGCCGTCTCGACGAGCATGGCCGCCTGACCACGCAGCAGCGCAATGTGCAGGAAGAGGATCAGCTGGAGATTCCCGCTTTCCTTCGCCGGCAGGCCAACTAGATCGCCGTGCATCCAATTGGATGCACAAAGGACGATCCAGGTTTTTGAAGAGCATCGGAATCAACCGAAAACCGGATTCCGCTTTTCGGTCCGATGCTCCGGCGGTAACGCCTGTAACGAAATGTCAGGGAGGGGGATGCGGCGCATCCCCCTTTTTGTTAAAAATTCCTAAACAAATCATGTCGTTATGGCTGAATCTGATTTTTGTGATGCCGTAACAAGAAGTAAGAAAGCGTGATTTGGAGTCTGTATTTGGCGACATTATCTTCCGTCGCAACTAAAGGCGGGGCGTGGGACGCATTTTGGGGGTGTTGTCCTGAAAACCATGGACGTGCTGGCGCTTGACTGAGCGCAGGCCTTTGAGAGCTTACGGGGACCATTTTGCTCGAATATCAGACGACACTCAAATCGCGCTGTTCTCTCTCGGGTATCGGCGTTCACAGCGGTAAGCCCGTTTCCATTCACTTTTCTCCGGCTGAGCCCGACACGGGTATCGTGTTTCAGCGGATCGACGAGGCCGGCACCGGTCGCGTGATTCGCGCGCTCGCCTCTGAAGTCTGCCAGACGGATCTCTGCACGGCGCTGGGCGATGCCCGCGGCGAATATGTCGCCACGGTCGAGCATCTCATGGCAGCGCTTCTGGCTGTCGGCATCGACAATGTCGTGATCGAGATCGACGGCACCGAAGTGCCGGTTCTCGATGGCAGCGCCATCGGTTTCATGGATGCGTTCGAGCAGGCCGGCATTGCAACGCTTGCCGTCAAGCGCCGCTATATCCGCGTCGTCAAACCGGTTCGCGTCGACAATGGTGGTTCCTGGGCGGAGTTCCGCCCCTATGACGGCACGCGTTTCGAGGTCGATATCGATTTCGACACTCCGGCCATCGGCCGGCAGGCGCTTGCGCTGGACCTGAATGCCGGGAACTTCCGCAAAGAGGTTGCGCGCGCCCGTACCTTCGGTTTCATCAAGGATGTTGAGCGGCTGTGGGCTGCCGGCTATGCGCTCGGTTCTTCGCTGGAGAACTCGGTCGTCATCGGTGAGGACCACAAGGTCATCAACATGGAAGGCCTGCGCTACCCTGACGAGTTCGTGCGTCACAAGATGCTCGACGCCGTGGGTGATCTGGCTCTGGCCGGTGCGCGTTTCATCGGCTGCTTCCGCTCCTACCGTGGCGGACACCGACTCAATGCGGCTGCACTGCGCCACCTTCTGACCGACCATTCTGCCTACGAGATCGTCGAAACGACGCGTCGTGAGCAGGGACGTCGTGCGGAAATGGTTGCCGTCAGCGCACCCGTTTACGCGCCCTGGACGCTTTAGTTCTGCGCTTTATGCGCCAGTTCAGGGCCTGCGCTTCCTTCCTCGTGCCACAAAATTGTACGATTGGCGGGCAATAGCGTTGCCGCGTGGCGGTCATTTGCTCTATGACTGCGTTCCGATATCGATTTTCCGTTTGCGAGAGGCGAAATGCGTTCAACTTTTGTTGCCGGCATGACCAGGACAGGCAGAGCTGCCATCACGACAGCTTCCGTGCTTGGCGTTTCGCTTCTTCTTTCCGCCTGTAATGCGGAGAAGGACCTTGATCTGTCGACCTATGTCGAACAGACTGATCCGGCTGACGTGCTCTACAATCAGGCGCTGGCCAACATGAATGCCGGACGGCTGAAGGAGGCGAGCGCGAAGTTCGAGTCCATCGACCGTCAGCACCCCTATTCGGAATACGCCCGCAAGGCGATGGTGATGAACACCTTCGCCAACTACCGGCAGGGCAAGTATGACGAGGCTATCAACAGCGGCAAGCGCTATGTGGCGCTCTATCCGACCACGGAAGATGCAGCCTATGCGCAGTATCTCGTTGGCCTGAGCTATTTCCGCCAGATCCGCGATGTGACGCAGGACCAGCGCGAGGCGCGCCGCACCGTCGAAGCGATGGAAGAGGTTGTGCAGCGCTGGCCGGATTCGGAATATGTGCCGGATGCCGAAGCCAAGATCCGCATTGCCCGCGACCAGCTCGCCGGCAAGGAAATGCAGATCGGCCGCTACTATCTCGAGCGTCGTGAATATGTTGCCGCCGTGCGCCGCTTCCGTGGTGTGGTGGAGAGTTATCCCAACACACGCCATGTCGAGGAAGCGCTCGCGCGCCTGACCGAAGCCTATTACGCGATGGGCCTGGTGTCGGAAGCGCAGACGGCTGCTGCCGTTCTGGGGCACAACTACCCGGACAGCCAGTGGTACAAGGATTCCTACGCATTGCTGCAGTCTGGCGGGCTGGAGCCGCGTGAAAACAGCGGTTCCTGGATTTCCAAGGCTGGAGCGGCAATTCTGGGCGGCTGACGCATTAGGGTCAGGACCTGTTGATATGGTCGCAATGGCGTTCGATAGACCAAGAAATGTAAGGAAAAGCCCGCAGAGCGGGGGCTTCCCCCCGGTCAAGGGATTTGACACGGCAGGTCGCCGGTCTACCGAGCGTCCTTCGGATCGGCCTTATTTGCACGGACTACTTTGTCGCAAGGCCTTGAAAGACATTAAGTCTTCCTGCAGCCTTGCTTCGCGTATCCGTACAAATCAGGCCGACCATTTCGGCCATATCAACAGGTCCTGACCCTAACCATGCTGTCTCATCTGTCGATCCGCGATATCGTCCTGATTGAACGCCTCGACATGGATTTTTCCTCGGGGCTCTCGGTTCTGACCGGTGAGACCGGCGCGGGCAAGTCCATCCTGCTCGATTCACTCTCACTGGCTCTTGGTGGCCGTGGCGACGCCTCACTTGTGCGCCATGGCGCAAATCAGGGGCAGGTGATCGCCGTGTTCGATCTGCCGGCGGCACACCCCGTGCGCGCCGTGCTGGCCGAGAACGCCATAGACGATGAGGGCGACGTCATTCTGCGCCGCGTGCAGAGCGCGGATGGTCGCACCCGTGTTTTCATCAACGACCAGCCATCCAGCGTTGCGCTGATGCGGCAGGTGGGGCGACAGCTTGTCGAGATCCACGGCCAGCATGACGAGCGCGCGCTTGTCGATGCCGCGATGCACCGCGACCTGCTTGACGCATTTGGCGGGCATGGGCCTGACGTTGAGCGTGTGCGCACCGCATGGCGCGATCTGCGCCAGTGTGAGCAGGAGCTTGCGCGGCACCGTGCGCGTGTTGAGGCTGCGGCCCGTGAGGCCGATTTCCTGCGCGCCTCGGTGGAGGAATTGACCAAGATCGATCCGCGCCCGGACGAGGAAGCGGTGCTCGCCGGCGAACGCGCGGACATGATGCGTGCGGAGAAGATCGCGTCCGACATCTCCGATGCGCAGGAAGTGCTGTCTGGCCATGCGTCGCCCGTGTCACAGCTCTCCAGCCTGCTGCGCCGCTTGCAGCGCAAGGCGGAAGAGGCGCCGGGCCTTCTTGACGGCATCATCGAACCGCTCGATTCAGCGCTTCTGTCGCTTGATGTCGCCCAGTCCGGTGTGGATGAGGCGATGCGCGCAACCGAGTTCGATCCGAAGCGTCTGGAAGACACGGAAGAGCGCCTCTTTGCGCTGCGCGCCGTTGCGCGCAAGCACAATGTCCAGGTGGATGATCTGGCCGAGCTGTGCGCCCGCATGGTGGGCGATCTGGATGACCTCGACGCCGGTGAGGAGCGCCTTGGCGCGCTGGAGGAGCGGGCGAAGGCTGCGATCGGTATCTACAGCGCTGCGGCGGAAGAACTCTCTCAGCGACGCCGTGAGACGGCTCTGACGCTGAGCAAGGCCGTCATGGCAGAACTGCCGGCCCTCAAGCTGGAGCGCGCCGAGTTTATCGTGGAGATTGCCACC
Organism: Nitratireductor sp. WH36-1; assembly: GCF_058725515.1. Taxonomy (NCBI): domain Bacteria; kingdom Pseudomonadati; phylum Pseudomonadota; class Alphaproteobacteria; order Hyphomicrobiales; family Phyllobacteriaceae; genus Nitratireductor; species Nitratireductor sp. WH36-1. The sequence continues at coordinate 1,640,463 of NZ_CM178970.1, forward strand.
GAGGCCGACGACCGGGGCGAGGATGGCATCGACCATGTGGAGTTCTGGGTGCGGACCAATCCGGGCACCCGCGCAGGCCCGATGATGAAGGTCGCTTCGGGCGGCGAGCTTTCGCGCTTCCTGCTGGCCCTCAAGGTGGTGCTGGCGGATCGCGGTTCTGCGCCGACGCTCGTTTTCGATGAGATCGACACGGGCGTGGGCGGTGCGGTGGCAGATGCCATCGGTCAGCGCCTTGCGCGCCTTTCCGACCGCATTCAGGTGCTTTCAGTGACCCATGCGCCGCAGGTGGCGGCGCGCGCGGGCACGCATTACCTGATCGCCAAGAGCGGCGATACGGACCGCGTCGCGACCGGCGTTTCGGTGATGAACACCGACGCACGGCGCGAAGAGATCGCCCGCATGCTGGCTGGCGCCACGGTGACCGACGAGGCGCGTGCAGCCGCGCACAAACTGCTTCAGGGCAACGCAGTCGCCTCCTGATCCATTCTTCTGTTCGGGGTTTGCCGGCGACCCTTGTCAGCAGGCTTCAGGCGCTTAAAAAGACCGCTGCCCCTATCGGGCGCGAATGTTTTACACTGCGCGCCGTTTCACACAGTCGGATCCATTGTCATGCCCAAAGCCAAGCCCGCCGTTGACACGCTGACGGAAGCCCAAGCCAGTGAAGAACTCGAGGCGCTCGCCCTTGAGATCGCCAAGCATGACCGGCTCTATCACGCTGAAGACGCTCCGGCGATTTCGGATGCTGACTATGACGCGCTGCGGCGGCGCAACCTGGCCATCGAGCAGCATTTTCCGGTTCTGGTGCGGGACGATTCGCCTTCGCGGCGGGTTGGTGCGCCTGTCTCCGGGAAGTTCGAGAAGGTCCGGCACAAAGTGCCGATGCTGTCGCTCGACAATGCCTTTTCCGACGAGGACGTGATCGACTTCGTGGCGCGCATCCGCCGCTATCTGAAGCTTGCCGCCGACGCGCCGGTGGTGATGACCGCCGAACCCAAGATCGACGGCCTGTCGCTTTCTCTGCGCTATGAAAACGGTCGCCTGATCTCCGCCGCCACCCGTGGCGACGGGCAGGAGGGCGAGAACGTGACGGCCAATGCGCGTGCGGTTGCTGACATCCCGAGCGTGCTTGCGGGCAATCCGCCCGAGGTGATCGAGGTGCGCGGCGAGGTCTATATGACCCATGCCGACTTCTTCGCGCTGAACAAGCGCCAGGAAGAGGCGGGCAAGCAGACCTATGTGAACCCGCGCAACACGGCTGCCGGTTCGCTGCGCCAGCTCGATTCCTCCGTCACCGCCGCCCGGCCGCTGAAATTCTTTGCCTATGCATGGGGCGAGGTGTCGGAAATGCCGTCTGACACGCAGACGGGCATGGTGGAAGCGCTCGAGGAATACGGGTTCCGCGTCAACGATCTGATGAAGCGCTGCGAGAGTGCCGAAGCGCTTATCGCGCAGTATCGCAAGATCGAGGAAGAGCGCGCGATGCTGCCCTATGACATCGATGGCGTGGTCTACAAGGTGGACGATCTTGAACTGCAACGGCGGCTCGGCTTCGTCTCGCGCAGCCCGCGCTGGGCGATTGCCCACAAATTCCCGGCCGAGAAGGCGACGACGATCCTGCATGGCATCGACATTCAGGTGGGGCGCACGGGCGCGCTGACGCCGGTTGCGCGGCTGGAGCCGGTCACGGTCGGCGGTGTGGTGGTGACCAATGCGACGCTCCACAATGCCGAGGAGATCGAGCGGCTGGGCGTGATGGTCGGCGACACGGTGACGGTTCAGCGCGCCGGCGATGTGATCCCGCAGATCCTCGGCTTCATCGAGGAGAAGCGTCCCAAAGACGCCGTGCCCTTCGCGTTTCCCACGGTCTGCCCCTGCGATCTCAAGACGCCGGTGGTGCGCGAGGGCATCGGCTCTGGCGTTGAGGGGGTGGTGCGCCGCTGTTCGGGCGAGTTTGCCTGCCCGTTCCAGCGCGTGGAGCATCTGCGGCACTTCGTTTCGCGCCGCGCCTTCGACATTGACGGGCTTGGCGAGAAGCAGATCGAATTCTTCTTCAACGATCCCGACCTGCCGGTGAAAGCGCCGGGCGACATCTTCACGCTGGCTGCGCGCGACGCCGAAAGCTTCAAGAAGCTGAAGGACAAGGAAGGCTGGGGTGCAACCTCCGCCGCCAAGCTGTTCGAGGCCATTGAGCAGCGCCGCACGATCACGCTGGAGCGCATGGTCTATGCGCTTGGCATTCGCCATGTGGGCGAGCAGACGGCGAAGACCCTGGCGCGCGCCTATGGCAGCTGGCAGGAGTTCCACGATGCCGCCCTGGCGGTGGCCAATGGCGACGCGCAGGCGCGTGAGGAAATGGACGCGCTTGACGATATCGGCGATGCGGTGATCGCTTCCATCGCGCAGTATTTCGGCGAGGCGCACAACCGGGAACTGGTCGAGCGTCTGGCAGGCGAAGTGACCGTGAAGGAAGCCGAGCGCCCGGCCGCCGATTCGCCCGTGGCCGGCAAAACCATCGTCTTTACCGGCAGCCTCGAACGCATGTCGCGCGATGAGGCGAAGGCCATGGCCGAACGGCTGGGCGCGAAGGTTGCCGGCTCCGTCTCCAAGAAGACGGATCTGGTGGTGGCCGGCCCCGGCGCAGGCTCCAAGCTCAAGAAGGCGGCGGAGTTCGACATCGAGGTGATCGACGAAGACACGTGGTTCGAGCGCGTCGGAGGTTAGAGCGCCATGCGTCCGTTCGGACGCACAACGGACGCTCTAACCCATTGAAAGCACGATGCGCTTCAAACAGCGCGCCGTCGGTGGTGCACTGTTTGAAGAGCACCGTGCCGCTGGCCCCCTTTGGCTGGGTGATTATGCGGTCGTGGCGTTCTGGCATGGATCCCCGGGTCAAGCCCGAGGATGACGAAGGGGGATAGTGTCCAGTCCAGTTTGAATGCGATTGCGTGCAAGCGTTAAAACACACTCGTCATCCTCGGGCTTGACCCGAGGATCCATGCCTGAGCATCCGGACAGCTCCAGCAACACTCTAAACCCTTGGAAGCTCGATGCGTCAGGTCAGCTTCGGTATTCACTGGTCCGTGGTTCAAAGGAATTCACGTGACTGGTCAGCACTGCTGACCTAGGGTCGCGCTTTTGAGGGTTTGATGTCAGTCGAAATTGCCAGAGAAGATGCGCCTCCGCGCGAATTTATGGATGGGTTGCGCGACAGCGTGCCCGTGGTCGTCGCGGCGATGCCGTTCGGCCTCCTGTTCGGGGCGCTGGCCGTCGAAAACGGTTTCACCACGTTCGAAGTCGTGCTGATGAGCGCGACGATCTTTGCGGGCGCGAGCCAGATGGTCGGCATCGACCTGTTCGGCCAGAAGGTTGCGCCATGGCTCATCGTCCTGTCCATCTTCGCCGTCAATTTCCGGCATGTGCTCTATTCGGCCACCACGGGAAGGCGCATTGCGCATTGGGGGCCGGTGCAGCGTCTGATGGGGTTCTTCCTGCTGGCTGATCCGGTCTTTGCGGAAGCCGAGCGCCGTGGCGAAACACATGGCAAGATCACCTTCGGCTGGTATATGGGCTCCGCACTGCCGCTCTATCTGTGCTGGGTGGCGGAAGGCTGGGTTGGCGCGCTGTTTGGAAATCTGGTGCCTGATCCGCAGGCTCTGGGCATCGACTTCCTTCTGCCGATCTATTTCCTCGGCCTCGTCATGAGTTTTCGAAAGCGGTCTTTCTGGCTGCCGGTGGTGCTGATGAGCGCCGTTGTATCGGTGATCGCGTATCGCACGGTCGGCTCGCCCTGGCATGTTTCGATCGGAGCCATTGCCGGTGTGGCGCTTGCCGCCGCCGTGGCGCCGGGCACGCGGGCACGGAAGGAGAAGTCATGAGCACGACAGTCTGGATCATTCTGGCAGGCGCACTCCTGACCTTTCTGACACGCGTTGGCGGCCATGTGGTGCTGTCGCGCTTCGAGCGCATTCATCCGCGTGTGGAGGCGGGCCTCAATGCGGTTCCCGCAGCGGTTTTGACCACACTGGTCGCACCGGCGGCGATGAATGGCGGCGTGGCCGAAACGGCGGCCCTTGTGACCGGCATCGCCGTTTCGCTGGTGACGGGCGGTATGATGCCGATGTTTCTGTCATCGGCGGCGGTGCTGATTCTGCTCCGCCACCTGCTTGGTTAGATGCCCGATCCGGTCCCCGCTCAATCGAGCGGGGCGGTCACTTTCTCCAGCCAGCCAAGCGCTTCTCCATCGAGCAGGGGCGAGAGCGTGTCACGCACCTGCGCATGATATGCATCGAGCCAGGCGCGCTCCTGCGTTGAGAGCAGGGCGGTGTCGATCAAACGGCGGTCGAACGGGCACAGGGTGAGTGTTTCGAAACCGTGCATGTCGATCTCGCCGCCTTCGATTGCGGTGGCAGGCTCGACGACGATCAAATTCTCCAGACGAATGCCATAGCCGCCCGGTTTGTAATAGCCGGGCTCGTTGGAGAGGATCATGCCGGCTTCCAGCGCCTGCGTACCGGTTTTGGCGACCCGTTGCGGCCCTTCGTGAACGGCAAGATAGGAGCCGACGCCGTGGCCGGTGCCATGGGCATAGTCGAGCCCGGCCTGCCAGAGGGCATGACGTGCGAAGGGATCGAGATCCATGCCGCGCGTGCCTTTGGGAAAGCGCACGGTGGTGAGCGCGATCAGCCCCTTGAGAACCCGCGTGTAGCGCTCGCGCATTTCATCATTTGGCGTGCCGGAAATCACCGTGCGGGTGATGTCGGTGGTGCCGTCTTCATATTGCGCGCCGGAATCGACCAGATAGAGCTCGTTCTGGCCAAGCGTGCGATTGGTTTTCGTGGTCACACGATAATGGATGATCGCGCCATTGGGGCCGGCGCCGGAAATCGTGTCGAACGAGATGTCGCGCAGCGGCATCTGCAGGTCCTGCCCGGTATCCGCCCGGCTTTCTTCCAGCTTGCGCACGGCGCTGATCTCGTCGACCGTGCCGGGGTTCTGCCGGTCCAGCCAGCTCAGGAAACGCACCATGGCGACGCCATCGCGGCGGTGCGCCGCGCGCGCGCCCTCAAGCTCCGTCGCGTTCTTGATGGCGCGGGGCAGGCGGGCGGGATCGCCCAGATCGACAATGCTTCCGCCGACCTGTTCGGCAACCTGCCGCAACCGCTCGGCGACCAGCACCGGGTCGAGGCCGATTGCGTTGCCGCCCTCGGCGCGCTCGGCCAGCACGTCGTCGAGCGTGGAGGGCGCTTTCAGATCGGCAAGCTGCGTCAGATAGGCTTCGGTCTCCCGGTCGAGCTTTCGTTTGTCGATGAACAGGATCGGACGCCCTTCGCCGGGGATCAGCGCGAAGCCGAGCGCGAGCGGGGTGTGCGGCACGTCCTGACCGCGAATGTTGAACGCCCAGGCGAGTGATGACGGATCTGTCAGAACGGTGCAGTCCGCGCCGCCTTCGCGCACGGTCTCGGCCATCCGTTCGAGCTTGGCGCTCGCCAGTTCGCCTGCGTATTCCTTCGGCTGGATGCGCGCCGGTCCAAGCGGCGGGGCGGGGCGATCATCCCAGATACTGTCCACCAGATTGTCATCGACCGGCACTATCTCGACGCCGCGCGTCGCAGCCGCCTTTCGCAGCGCGCGCAGTTCGGCAATCGTGTGAAGCCAGGGATCGAAGCCAATGCGCGCGCCCTTCGGCGCGTTCTGGCCGATCCAGTCCTTTGGCGGATTCTCGATCAGGCTTTCCACGGTGAAGGTGGATGGATCGGTCTGTTCCGCTGCCTGAAGCGTGTAGCGGCCATCGACAAAGAGAATGGCGCGGTCCTTCATGACAAGGGCAGCGCCGGCAGAGCCGGTGAAGCCGGTGAGCCAGGCAAGCCGCTCCGAGGAGGGGGCGACATACTCGCCCTGATGCTCGTCCGCCCTGGGAATGAGGTAGCCGTCCAGATTGGCCTTCAGGAGCGCTTCGCGGAGCCGTCCAACGCGGGATATGCCCTGGCTGGGATCGGCGGTGACATCAAAAGACTGAAACATGGAACCCTGTCGCTTCTTCGAAATCGGCCCGAACCTACAGCATGGCCGAAGAAAGCGGAACGGGTTTCACGCGAGGCGGTATGTTGCGCTGCACAATTTCAAGTGTGCAATGCAAAATGAGATGGTAGCCATGCGCAAACTGCGCTGGTTGTGCCGGAAAGACAGGCCTATCTACAGGGCCACGGGCGAGGGAACATCCTTCGCAGGATTTTTAGGAGAACTCAGATGGCCAATAAGCGTGGCTTTTTCCGCGGCGCATTCGACGCGCTGATCGAAGCTCGTCAGAAGCAGGTCCGGAGCTATGTCAACGGCGCGCTTCTGATGCTTGACGACGAGACCCTGCGTGCTCACGGCTACAACCGTGAAGAGCTGAAGCGCAGCCGTAGCGTGTCGCACATGTTCTGATCCGCTGGTAACAGCGTTTGACCGAAACCCCGGAAGCCTTGCTTTCGGGGTTTTTGTTTGTCATGGAGCGGGCTGTTGCCTCATGGAGACGCTGTTTCGCCCATTTGGTTGGTGTCACGTTCTGCGGACGTCAGATAGTGCCACCCAACTGAAAAACACCTTAAGCCATTGGATCGAAGTGTGGAATCCAGCTTTGGGGTTGTTGGGATGCTTCATCCACCGTCCGGATCGCCTTTTATGGCGCTTGATGGGCGTCCGGGATCTAGCGCTTCATGTGAATGGTGACCCAGCCCTCACGCGCCTGCGTGCGAATGTGCCGGAAGCCCTGAACGCTGTAGGCCGCGATGACGGCGCGGCGCTGACGCTCGAGAATGCCTGACAGGATGATCGAGCCGCCCGGCGTGAGATGCCGGGCCATGGCCGGTGCAAGGCCCATCAGCGGCCGGGCCAGAATGTTTGCCACGATCAGGTCGAAGGGTTTTTGCTGGGCAAAGATGGCGTGGTGAAAGCCCGGCGCCGTCTGCGTGTCGACCAGGCTGGTGACGCCGTTGAGCTGGACATTGGCGCGGGCGACCTGCGTGGCGATGTCATCGATGTCGGTTGCCAGAACCGGGATGCGCGCGGCCTTGGCCACGGCAATCGCCAGAACGGCGCTGCCGGTGCCCAGATCCAGCGCATTGCGCGGCTGCTCGCATTTCAGGACATCGGCAATCGCTTCAAGGCAGCCGGCAGTGGTGCCATGATGGCCGGTTCCGAAGGCGAGGCCCGCATCGATCTCGATGGCGATGTCGCCGATGCGCTGCAGATGCCGGTCGTGGCTGCCATGAACCAGAAAGCGCCCGACGCGGACGGGCTGCAGCCCTTCCAGCGAATGGCTGACCCAGTCGATATCCGGCACCGTCTCGCGCTCCAGCGCGGGCGTGGGCGATATGCCGGCCAGACATTCGAGAACCTGCTTTTCGAGCTGGTCGACATCGTCTTCCGTGTAGACGGAGATCTGGAAGATCCCGCTGTCTTCTTCCGGTTCGAAGATGCTGATCGGCAGCCCATCCTCTTCAAAACGGGTATCGAGGATAGAAAAGATCGCTTCGGCTTGTTCGCGCTGAGCGGTCAGGAAAAGTCGTGTCTGGCCCATGGATTTCCGATGTCAGGTTTCGTTCGCCAGACGCTTCAGCTTGGCGATTGCGGTGTCACGATTTTCTTCATAGGCGATCGTTCCGAAAAAGTCGCCATCGCTGTCGAGCAGCAGGATCGATGCGGTGTGGTCCATCGTGTAGTCGTCACCTTCAAGCTCGACCTTGCGCACATAGATGGAGAAGCCCTTGGCCATGGCCGCCACCTTCTCGGGATCGCCGGTGATGCCGGTGATGCGGTCGGAGAAGTTGGAGAGATAGGTCTTCATCACTTCGGGCGTGTCGCGCTCGGGATCGATGGAAACGAAATAGGGCTCGATCTCCTCGCCTTCCTCGCCAAGCTCTTCCAGATAGCCATCCAGTTCAAACAGCGTGGTGGGGCACACTTCCGGGCAATGGGTGAAGCCGAAGAAGACGACGCGCGGCCCGCCCCTGAAGGCGGCCTCGGTGATGGTGTTGCCATCCTGATCGACCAGTTCGAACGGCACGCCGAAGGCCCTGCCGGAATTCTGCTGCTGGTACCACTGGAAGGTAAGAAGTCCGACGCCCACGGCCATGACCGCGAGAATGCCGATAAGAATGGATCGCATCATTGAAGTTCACCCGGAAACAAGAAAGCGCTGAAAGGCGGTGTCAGAGGCACCAGGCCAGCCCGGACTGGGCCAGCGCGAGAAAGATGTCGGCTCCGTTCTCCAGCCACATGGCAAAGACAAGACCGGTCAGGGCGGCAAGAACCAATGCTGCCGCGCCCATCACGATCCAGTTGGCCAAAGGCCTGGAGCCGTTTGTTTTCATGCCCCATGATAGGCGAAATGCGCTGCCGGACGCAAAGCCCATCTTGTCGCAAGCCTGTGCAGAAAATCGGAAGGGGAGGGAACCTCCCGTCGCCGGGAGCGCGACGGGAGGACTGCGGGGTTGAGGTGTTTTGCCTGGAGGCATTGCGCGGGTTTCTGGCCCGCAGGAACACAATAGGCATTCACGGCTAGGAAATGGTGTCCTTGATCTTCAATCATCGGGTGTGGATGATTGTATCGCCAATGAGCAGGAGACCGGGCAATGTCGATTGCGGGCATTCGTCTCAAGCGGATCTATGATCCTGTCGAGCCGGAGGATGGGGCGCGCATCCTCGTCGACCGGCTGTGGCCGCGCGGCGTCAGCAAGGAGCGCGCTGCGCTTGAAAGCTGGCTGCCTCAGATCGGGCCGAGCCACGAGCTACGCCGGTGGTTTGCGCATCAGCCGGAGCGCTGGGACACGTTCTGCAACAGATATTGCGCTGAATTGAAGGCGCAGCCTGATCTTCTCGAAGACTTGCGTGAAAAAGCGCGGAAAGGACCTGTGACGCTGCTTTTCTCGGCGCGGGACCGTGAGCGCAATCAGGCGGCTGTGATCCGCAATCTTCTTCAAGAAAGCACGGATGGCTGAGGGAAAAAGTATACGAATTCTGAAAACGGCAACCTGCCATTGTACTTTTTCGCAAATGACTGTTTCTTGTAAAAAAGAGTAGAGCCGGTAATGAAACCTGTTTGCCTTTAGCGTATACGCAGGGGCTCTCTCTTGACTTCATTCATACAGACAGAGACATATGTGTTCAGGCAGCGCGCTTGTTTTGGGCAGCTGCGGCATCGGGGCGGATTTTATGATCAAGGATTTTGACAAGTTAAAGCAGCAACTTGCCGAGCTTTCCGAGGCGGTGAACAAGTTCGAGTCTGAAGCGGTGCAATTGCGCGTCGTGGAGCTTGTTCTGGGCCAGCGCGACGGTCAGGTTGCCGGCCTGTCCGAAAATGGTATCGATGGATACATTGCCGGACCGGGCATGATGCACATTGTGCGCAACACGCCGCGTCCCGGACGCAAGAAGACGACCACCGACAGCGCCAGGGGCGCGGTCGCGGCGCTGAATGAGCTGCTTGAAGGCGATTTCTTCAGCGAGCCGCGCACGATTGGCGATGTCGTCGCCCACTGCCAGAGCCAGTTTGGCACGCGCTACAAGTCGAACGCCTTTTCAGGCCCGCTCTCGCGCCATGCCCGCAACGGCATTCTGACCCGCGAGAAAAATGAAGACGGCAAGTTCGTCTACGTCGATCCGCAAAAGGCTGCCTAGAGCAGCGCGCAAACGTTGCGGGCCGGGTGAGTGCGCTTACAGCCGCCCGGGTTTGCTCCTTCCAGAAAACCGAAACGCTCGATTCCCGTCGGGGCCGCGCATTTTGCGGGTCAGGTGATTCCACCTGACCCCTTGTTCCTGTTTTCACGAAATTCTGGACGGAAAACCGTTTCCCGATTTTGCCGCTGGGTCTAGGCCGGCTCTAGGCCGGCTTCACGAAGCCTTCGAGAACGCGTTTCTGGCCGGCCTTGTCGAAATCGATGGTGAGCTTGTTGCCCTCGATTGCCGAGACATTGCCATTGCCGAACTTCATATGGAACACGCGGTCGCCGACCTTGAAGGTGGACGGCTTTTCGGACACGGATCTGGCGACCAGCTCGCCCTCGATCACACGGCCCTTCACCGAGCCGCGCCCGGCGCCATAGCCCGAATCCGCCTCGCCATAGCCGATGCGCTCGACCTGATGGCCGGAGCGATTGCCCCAGTTGCGCGCGGTTGCGTCGGTGCGGTTCTTCTGGGCGCGCTGCCAGCCGGGCGTCGCGTAGCTGTTGGAGAACACGCTCTGGTCGTCGAAACGCGATTTGCCATAGGGGTTGGGCCGGCCGGGCTGGCCGACGGAATACCCGCCATAGCTGTTGCTCTCTTCGGCCACGTCCACATGCGCTTCGGGAAGCTCGTCCAGAAAGCGGGAAGGAATGGTCGACTGCCACAGACCGTGGATACGCCGGTTTGAGGCGAACCACAGGTGCAGGTTCTTCTTGGCGCGCGTCAGGCCCACATAGGCCAGCCGCCGCTCTTCCTCGAGGCCCGAGCGACCGCCTTCGTCAAGCGCGCGCTGATGCGGGAAGAGGCCTTCCTCCCAGCCGGGCAGGAACACGGTCGGGAATTCAAGACCCTTGGCCGAGTGCAGCGTCATCAGGCTTACGGCGTCGAGCTCTTCATGGCGCTCGGCGTCCATCACCAGCGCCACATGCTCCAGAAAACCGCGCAGGCTCTCATATTCCTCCATGGAGCGGATCAGCTCCTTGAGGTTTTCAAGCCGTCCCGGCGCTTCGGCCGAACGGTCGTTCTTCCACATTTCCGTGTAGCCGGATTCCTCGAGGATCATCTCGGCCAGTTCCGTGTGGGGCGTCCGGTCGAGCATGCTCTGCCAGCGCTCGATGTTCTCCACCAGCGTGCGCAGCGAGGCGCGCGGCTTTGGCTTCATCTCCTCGGTGCCGACCAGATCGCGTGCGGCCTGCAGGAGCGTTGCCTCACGCATGCGCGAAACATCGTGGATCTGGCGCACGCTGGCTTCACCCAGCCCGCGCTTGGGCACATTGACGATGCGCTCGAATGCCAGATCGTCGGCGGCCTGCGCGACGATGCGGAAATAGGCCATGGCGTCGCGGATCTCGAGGCGCTCATAGAAGCGCGGTCCGCCGATGACGCGGTAATTGAGCCCCAGCGTGACGAAGCGGTCTTCGAACTCACGCATCTGGAAGGAGGCGCGCACGAGGATGGCGATGTCGTTGAGCGCGTGGCCCTTGGACTGCAACGCCTCGATCTCTTCGCCCACGGCCCGGGCCTCTTCCTCCGAATCCCAGGCAGCATGCACCTTCACCTTGGGATCGTCGGGGTCGGAATGCTCGGTGAAGAGCGTTTTGCCAAGCCGCCCTTCATTGTTGGCGATGAGGTGCGAGGCAGCGCCCAGAATGTGCTTGGTGGAACGGTAATTGCGCTCCAGCCGGATCACGGCAGCGCCGGGGAAATCCTTCTCGAAGCGCAGGATGTTGTCCACTTCCGCGCCGCGCCAGCCATAGATCGACTGGTCGTCATCACCGACGCAGCAGATGTTCACCGGTTCCGTGCTCCTGGGGCGCTGGGCGAGCAGCCGCAGCCACATGTACTGGGCGGTGTTGGTGTCCTGATACTCGTCCACCAGAATGTATTTGAACCGGCGGTGATAGTCCGCAAGCACATCGGGATGATCGCGCAGAATGCGGATCGGATGGCAAAGGAGATCGCCGAAATCGACGGCGTTGAGCGTCTTCAGGCGGTTCTGATAGGCGGTGTAGAGTTCACGGCCCTTGCCATTGGCGAAGGCGCGGGCGTCGCCCTCGGGAATTTCCTTCGGCGCGAGCCCCTTGTTCTTCCAGCCGTCGATCATCTGCGCGAACTGGCGCGGCGGCCAGCGCTTGTCGTCCAGCCCTTCGGCCTGAATGATCTGCTTGATGAGGCGGATCTGGTCGTCGGTGTCGAGAATGGTGAAGGAGCTTTTGAGCCCCGCCAGCTCGGCATGCTTGCGCAGGATCTTCACACCGATGGAGTGGAAGGTGCCGAGCCATGGCATGCCCTCGATGGCCTCGCCGACCAGCGTGCCGATACGCACTTTCATCTCGCGCGCGGCCTTGTTGGTGAAGGTAACGGCCAGGATCTGCGAGGGATAGGCGCGGCCGGAGGCCAGAATATGCGCGATGCGCGTGGTCAGAACGCGTGTCTTGCCGGTGCCCGCGCCCGCAAGCACCAGAACCGGGCCTTCGGTGGTTTCCACCGCGAGCCGCTGCTCGGGATTGAGCGCATCGAGATAGCGTGTGTCGGGTCCGCCCGTGCGCGCAGCCATGGCGCGCGCTGCAATGCCTGAAGGCTTCTGCGCAGCCGGGGGCGTCGGGGCGGGTTCGTCCTCGTCAAAGAACGGAATATCATCAGGAAAGCCGGACATCGCACCTGCTTATGGTGATTCGGGGGGCATAGCCCATGGATGTTTTCTATTTGTACCGGTTTGCGCCTCACGAACCAAGGGGGTGCCAAGCCGGCAAAATGCGGGGGAACAGCGTCGTCAGTGCTCGCTTTCGCAGAGTGAATGGTCGGATAGCGCCCGCAGCACATAGCAATCGCAAACCGAGCCGCTGTCGCAACTGTCGACGATGCGCTGGAGCTCATGCTCCAGCCTTTGCAGGCGGGCAATGCGCTCGCGCACTTCGGTAAGGTGCTCGCGGGCAATGCTGTCCGCCGTTTCGCAGGGTTTTTCGGGATGCCCGCTCAGTTCGATCAGAGAACGGATTGCGTCGATGCCCAGCCCCAGGTCGCGGGCGTGGCGGATGAAGGCGAGGCGTTCCATCGCCTGCTTTCCATAGCGGCGCTGGTTGCCGGAGGAGCGCTCGGGCGGTTCGATCAGCCCGGTTTCCTCGTAATAGCGGATGGTCGGTACTTTTACGCCCACCCGTTTCGACAGTTCGCCAATTGACCACATGCCGTGCGGCTCCTTCAAAATCTCTAGTCTATATAGGTATTGCCGGTCTTCTGCGAAAGGCCAAGGGGGAAGCCAGACGGGGGGCGGGCGAAGAGAAAATTGGTTCACGCGGGCGTGAATGGACGTTTTCCCGGCTGGCCCTACCTTGGACTTCGGCGGGAACCAGTCAACGAAATGGGAGTGAATTCATGCAGGATCAGCCGAAGATCACCCAGGCGATGATCGACGCCTATGACGAATACACCCATCTGACCCTCGACCGCCGCGCCTTCATGAACAGGCTGACGCGACTGGCCGGGTCGGGTGCAGCTGCGGCCGCCATCGCGCCCCTTCTGGCGGCAAATTCCGCCCGCGCGGCCATGGTCGCAGACGATGACGAACGCCTTGAAGCCGAAGACATCACCTATCCGGGGGAGGGCGGCGAGATGAAGGGCTATCTCGTGCGGCCTGCGGATGCGGGCGAGAAACTGCCCGCTGTGATCGTCGTTCACGAAAACCGCGGCCTGAACCCGCATATCCGCGATGTGGCGCGGCGTGTGGCGCTGGAAGGCTTTGTGGCGCTTGCCCCGGACTTCCTCTCACCGCTGGGCGGCACGCCGGAAGATGAGGACAAGGCGCGCGGTCTGTTTGGCGAACTGGATCGCGATCAGACGGTGGGCAATGCGGTGGCCACGCAGGCTTTTCTGGCAGGCCATGACGCCACGACCGGCAAGGTGGGCGTGATCGGCTTCTGCTGGGGTGGGGCGCTGGTGAACAATCTGGCCGTTGCCGATCCCGAACTGGATGCGGGCGTCGCCTATTACGGCACGCAGCCGGCGGCGGAAGATGTGGCGCGGATCGAAGCACCGCTGCTCCTGCACTATGCCGGGCTGGATGAGCGCGTGAATGCGGGCATCGACGCTTATCGGGCCGCACTTGAAGATGCGGGCAAGACCTTCACCATCCATGTCTATGAAGGGGTGAACCACGCGTTCAACAACGACACGTCCGAAGCCCGCTATGACAGTGCGGCGGCGGAACTGGCCTGGGAGCGCACGATTGCGTTTCTGAAGGAGAACCTGACCTGACTTCAGTATGAGCCGAAGGGCAGGGGATCGAAGTCCAGAAAAATGCGTTTCTGGCGCGCGGTGCGCACGATGGCGCGCACATAGATCAGATCGATGGGAATGGGCCTGCGGTTGCGCTCCAGCCAGTAGAGCTCGTCCTCGATGGATTTGAGCGCGCGCCAGAAATCATAATCGGAGATCTCGTGCGAATGCGCGAGACTGTCCGACAGGGCTCTGGCTTCCTCGTTCAACAACTGGCTTCTCGCCGCCTACGAATCGACTGGTTTCAGGCGATGGTCTGCGCGGGGAGGGGCCGCTTCAAGCGGGCGACATGGTTAAACTTGTGCAAAGATCTGGCCGCTGGCGTTATGGTTAACGGAGCCTTTAACCAGTCCTTATCCCTTTAAGCCTTTGGCGCAAAAGAACTATCGGTGTTCTTCCTCGCTGATGTCCACCAGCGCGCGGTTGAAGAAACGCAGCGCCCGCACATGGCTGGCAAAGGCGATGACGCGGCCCGAATCCTGCAGATCGACCACGGGCAGGCGGTCATAGCCGCCCTTGTCGAAGGCGCGCAGCGCCGCCTCCAGCGTGTCGGTCGGTTTGAGCGCCGGCGCGCCCGTTTCCGGGTCGAAGGCCACAGGTTCCTCATCCTCCGGCAGTGGCTCCATGAAATCCATCACACGGGTCATGTGGCCGAGCGTCTTGTGCGGCCCCTCCACGAGAAACAGCCCGCGCATCTCCAGCTGCCACTGGAACCAGGAATGGCCATGAATGGCCTGGGTGATGCCATGCGCCACCGCAACGGTGAGCAGGAGCGCGATGGACAGTTCGTAGCCGCCCGTCAGTTCGAACACGATGACGGTGGTGGAGATGGGGGCGCCGAGAACGGCTCCGGCAACGGCACCCATGCCGAGGATGGCGTAGAGCCCTTCGCTCGATGCCATGTTGGGGAAGGCTGCGGCGGCGATGATGCCGAATGCGCCGCCGGTGAGCGCGCCGAGGAAGAGGGCTGGGGAAAAGATGCCGCCGCCAAACCGCATGGCGAGCGTGATGGAGGTTGCGGCCGTCTTGACGACGATGAGCGCCAGCATGGTCATGAGCGGCAGGCGGTTCCACAGCGCCATGTCGGTGATCTCGTAACCGACGCCGAGGATCTGCGGGAAGACCACGGCCATGCCGCCGACGATGAGCCCGCCGACCACGGGGCGCGTCCATAAGGGAATGCGCACGCCGCGCGCCGCATAGTCGGAGACGAAGAGCGAGAACTGGAACAGGATCGCGACCACGGCGGCGGTCACGCCGAGCAGCGCGAAGGCCGGAAACTCCCAGAAGGACGTGATCTGGTGGGTGGGCACCAGAAAGGCCGCCGAACTGCCGAACCAGAGGCGCGAGGCCACCGCACCCGCCGCCGAGGCGATGACGATGGGCACGAAGGAGCGCATGGCGTAATGCCCGAGGATGACCTCATGGGCGAACAGGACGCCGGCGATGGGTGCGTTGAACGAGGCGGAGATGGCGCTTGCAACACCTGCGCCAAGCAATGTGCGCCGGCACCATTCGGGCAGGTTTGCGCGCCAGGCGATGGCGCTGGCAAGCACTGCGCCCAGATGCACCACGGGCCCTTCGCGCCCCGCGCTTGCGCCCGAACCGAGCGAAAGCGCGGTGATGAATGCGGACAGGATGCCTTCGCGGAAGGAAAGCTTGCTGCGGCCGGAAAGCGCGCGCGCCTCGATCACGTCGGCCACCGCGCCGGTGCGGCGCGCTTCAAGCCGCGTGAGCAGCAGGCCGACGAAAAGCCCGCCCACGGTGGGGCCGGCCACGATCCAGTACCAGGGCAGCGACAGGGCGGCGGTGAACACGCGCTCCGAACGCGTGCCGAGCCAGAAAAGCTGGAAGACGCCGATCAGCTCGCGGAAGATGATTGCGGCAATGGCGACGCCGAGCCCCAGAAACAGCGACAGAAGCCAGACAAGCGGCAGGCGCGCGTTGAGGAACGCGCTGACGTTTGGTTCAATCCACGTCCGCAGAATTTGCGGAAGCCGCTGTATCAGCCTGAGAATCGACATGCCTGCCCCGTTTTCCCGAGCCTAAAGCATCGGACCGGAAAGTGGAATCCGGTATTCGGCTATTCCGGTGCTCCATCAATAGTTTAGATCGGCCTTTTGCGTCCGAAGGGACGCTGGCGATCTAGCTCTTTCGGCGGCGGATTGCGATTGACCGGCCGGCGCGGGCGGGTGTTTCGAGCGTCGCGTGGAGCGTGCGCATCGCTTCGACCCGCTCAAGCACATCACGGGGGAAGGGGGTGACCTTCGGCCCCGACATGTCGATGTGAAGCGTCATGGTTTCGCAGGTGGCCGCCAGCCAGCCCTCGTCGGCGTGGCGCAGCTCCTGATAGGAGTGAAGCCGCTTTTCGTCATGGTCGAGCAGCTGGTAGGTCCCGCGCACCCGGTCGCTGAGATGCAGTTCGCGCACATAGCTAAGATGGATTTCCGCCGTGTAGGTGGTGAGCCTGCGGGTTGCCGCATAGTGCGCGCCCATGCCCAGGCTCTCCCCCACTTCCTCATAGGCGCGGTCGAAGAGCACGGTGTAGTAGGCCATGTTCAGATGGCCGTTGAAATCGATCCAGTCTTTCTGCAATTCGAAGACGCGGGAAGTGTAGGGCGCGTTGTCTGGCATTGTTCTTCCGTATTTCTGGCCTGTGGACTGTTTCGGACCTGCGGCGTTTGTGTCACCCAAATTGATCCAAACTGCCTGTAAAGGTGCTTTATTGCGGCAGATTCGGATAGAAACGAAAACCACCCCGCTGGACAAGTGTTGGACCACGCGAAGGGTTGGACCAGGTAATTGGAGAACAGGCATGGCGCTGGCGGAACTGGAAAAGCTGGATCGCAACGAAGAGGGCATTGCCCGCGTTCTTGAGATCCTCGGGGAGCGCTATGGCGAGCGTTTGCTGACGGGACATTCGGTGCGTGAGCAGCATGCCCACTCGACCAGCTATATTCCCGCGCAATTGCCCGATGGCGTGTTCGCGCCGAACAATGTGGAAGAGGTGCAGGATGTGGTGCGCCTGTGCGCCGAGCACCGCGTGCCGGTCATTCCCTTCGGCACGGGGTCTTCGCTTGAAGGGCATGTGAATGCGCCGGCCGGCGGCATTTCGCTCGATCTCATGAACATGAACCGCATCATCGCCGTCAACGCCGAGGATCTGGACTGCACGGTCGAACCCGGCGTGACGCGTGAGGATCTGAACCACTATCTGCGTGATACGGGCCTGTTCTTTCCGATCGATCCGGGCGCGAACGCCAGCCTTGGCGGCATGGCCTCGACGCGCGCTTCCGGCACCAATGCCGTGCGCTACGGCACGATGCGCGACAATGTGGTGAATGTGCAGGCGGTGATGCCCGACGGGCGTCTCATCACCACCGCGCGGCGCGCCCGCAAGACCTCTGCCGGTTACGATCTGACCCGGCTCATGGTCGGCTCCGAAGGCACGCTCGGCATCATCACGGCGATGACGCTCAAGCTCTACGGCATTCCGCAGGCGGTATCCGGCGGCGTCTGCTCGTTCCCGGATGTGGAATCGGCCTGTCAGGCGGTCATCATGACGATCCAGATGGGCGTGCCGGTGGCGCGCATCGAATTCGTCAACGGCCTCGCCATGAAGGCGATCAACGCCTATTCCGATCTGGATTACCCGGAAGGCCCGTGCCTGTTCCTGGAATTCCATGGAACCGATGCAGGCGTGAAGGAACAGGCCGAGACCTTTGGCGAGATCGCCGAGGAGTTCGGCGGCGGGCCGTTCCAGTGGACGAGCGTTGCCGAGGAGCGCACCAAGCTCTGGAAGGCGCGTCACAACGCCTACTGGGCCTGCGTGGCGCTGCGCCCCGGCGCGCAGGGGCTCTCCACCGATGTCTGTGTGCCGATCTCGCGGCTGGCCGAATGCATTGTCGAGACCGAGGCCGACATCGCCGAATCCGGCCTGATCGCCACGGTCATCGGCCATGTGGGCGATGGCAATTTCCACGTGCTGGTTCTGATGGACATGAACGATCCGAAGGAGATCGAGCAGGCGGAAGCCTTCGTTGCGCGTCTCAACCGGCGGGCCCTCTCCATGGACGGCACCTGCACCGGCGAACACGGCATCGGCCAGGGCAAGATGCGCTTCCTCGAAGAGGAGCTGGGCGACGCGGTGGACGTGATGCGCGCGGTCAAGGAAGCCATCGATCCGCACAACATCATGAACCCGGGCAAGATCATCGGGGCAAGGCGCACATAAGCCGGATTTGTGCGACCATGCATGGTGTTAGCCCCTTTAACGCCACTGAAATACGCATAGTGTAGGGGCTGAGGACGCATATTTAGGAGACGGAACTGGCCCGGCTGTTCGTATTCTTCGGTGGACTTGTGGTGCTGGCGCTGACCTCGGCGCTGGTGGCTCCCTATTTCATCGACTGGAACCATTATCGCTCCGCCTTCGAACGTGAGGCGGGGCGGGTGCTTGGCCGTGAAGTCCGGGTGGAAGGCTCTGCGCGCGCGCGGCTTCTGCCGTTTCCGTCTCTGACCTTCACCGATGTCGTCGTGGCCGGGAAGACGCCGCAGGCGCCGGGCATGACGGTGGACGAGTTCTCCATGCATGCGGAGCTTGCGCCCTTCCTGCGCGGCGAGGTGCTGATCTTCGACATGCAGCTCACGCGGCCGCATGCGCAGATCGCGATTGCCGCCGATGGCGGTATCGACTGGGCGGTGCGTCCGTCCGGGCCGTTCGATGCGCGACAGGTGACGCTGGAGAATGTCTCCATCGTCGATGGCTCGGTGACGCTGGCGCATGCGGCAAGCGGGCGTCAGCACGAACTGACCGACATCGATGCGCAGCTTTCCGCCCGCAGTCTGGCCGGGCCGTGGCGTATTGGCGGAACGCTCTCGCTCGATGACATGCCGATGCGCGTTTCCGTTTCCACCGGCTCGCTGGGCGATGATGGCCGCATGCGGGTGCGTTTCGAGGCGCTGCCGGATGACCTGCCGGTCAGGCTCGCCACCGATGGACAGGCGCGGATTGAGGAAGGGGCCGCCTTTTATGACGGCGCCTTTGCGCTCAACACCTATTCCGATGAGGCCATGGCCAGGCTGCGCAAGGAGGCCGAGCGGCCGCTGGCGCTGACGAGTGCCGCCGCCACCAACCGGCTGACGGGTCTCTTCGACCTGCGCCACGACCGTCTGGCGGTCGAGCAGTTCCGTTTCGAGACGGGGCCGGCCGACGCGCCTTACACCGCCGAGGGGCGGGCCAGTCTGGAGCTCGGCGGCGAACCGCGCTTCTTCATTTCAGCCGACGGCGCACAATTGCGTTTCGACGGCGAGAATGACGGCGACAGCGCGTCGGGCGGTCTGGATATAGCCAGGCGTTTTGAGGCGTTTGCCGCACTGATCCGCGCCGTGCCTTCGCCAACCATACCGGGCGAGGTTGCAATCAACCTGCCGGCGATCGTTGCCGGCGACACCACGATCCGCAACATCGAACTGCGCGCCGAGCCCGCCGAGGGCGGCTGGGCGGTGGGGTCCGTTGCGGCCACGCTTCCCGGGCGCACCCGCTTCGAGGCGAACGGATTTCTGGCGACGGATGAAGAACTCGGCTTCAACGGGCACATGCTTCTGGCAATCGCCCAGCCCTCGGGCTTTGCCGCCTGGGTTTCGCGCGATGTGGACGATGCGATCCGCCGTCTTCCGGCTGCGGGTTTCAGCGCCGATGTGGCGCTTTCGCGCCGCGCGCAGACCTTTGAGGGGCTTGAACTCATCCTGGGTGACGCGCGTTTCAACGGACGCGTCGAGCGCCGGGAGCCGGAGAACGCAAAGCCCTGGCTCGATGCGACGCTCGACGGCGAGGCGCTCGATCTGGAAGGCATTCAGGCCTTCATGTCGCTGTTTGTCAGCGACGCGGGCGTGAACCGGCTTTCGGGCCATGATGTGGATCTCGACATCAAGGCCGGCCCGGTGGCGGCGCTGGGCATGCAGGCCAACACGCTCGACACGGCACTTCGCCTGCGCGAGGGCGTTCTGGAAATCGACCGGCTGACGCTCGGCGGGTTCGCCGGCGCGCAGCTGAGCGCGACCGGTCAGTTGCGCAATTTTGCAGGCATGCCCACGGGGCAGGTCGATGCGACGGTTCTGTCGACCGATCTTGGCGAGCTGGTTCTGGCGCTGGCGGGACGCTTTCCCGAGAACCGTGTCTTCAGGGCGCTGGCGCAGCGCGTTCAGGCGTTTCCCGGTCTGCTTCAGGACGCCGAGCTGAACCTCGTCGCCAGTGCCGCCGAGAATGGCGATGAAACCATGGGCATCGCCGTCAGCGCCGAAGGCGTAGCAGGCGGCACGGATCTGAGCCTTTCGCTTTCCGACAGCGGTGCAGAGGACGATCTGGCGCGCGGTGATTTCAAGCTCTCGCTGACGGCGCGAAACGACGAAGCCGCCGTTCTTTATGGACTGGCCGGCATTCCGGCCCTGCCGCTTGGTCTGGTTGGTGAGGTGCGGCTTGAGCTTTCGGCCGAAGGCTCTCTGGCCGATACGGTTGACGGGCAGGCGCGGGTGATGGGCGAGGGGCTTGTCGCCTCCTTCAAGGGGCAGGCCCTCAATGCGCTTTCCGCGCCATCGCTCGACGGCGAGGTGAAGCTTGTCAGCGATGACATCGAAACCTGGCTTGCCGTTGGCGGCGTGGTTCTGCCCGGTTTCGGGCTTGGCATGCCCGTTGCGCTTTCCGCTGATCTTGAATGGAGCGAGAAGCTTGCCGTTCTGACCGATCTTGAAGGCGAGGTGGCCGGCAGCGGTGTGACGGGGGATCTGAACATCGCGCTCGATGGCGGCAAGCCGCATATCGATGGCGCGCTCACCATGACGCGCTTTGATCTCGCACCGGCTGCCGAACTCGTCATGGGGCCGGACGTGCTTTCGGGCGAAGAAGACGGGGCATGGCCGCAGGCGCCATTCGGCAACGACGTGTCTTTGCCGTTCTCGGCCAATCTCGACCTGCGCACGGATGCGCTTTGGACGGGATTTCTCTCGGCTGGCCGCGATGCGCGCCTGAAACTCAGGCTGGACGATGAGGGGCTGACGGTCTCCGATCTCAAGGCGTCCCTGTTCGATGGTTCCGTTGAAGGCTTTGCCACGCTGAAAAACAATGCAGGCACCGGGCTTCTTTCGGCGCAGATCGGTCTCAACGACACGGCGCTTGATACGCTGATGCCGCAGGGCAGCCTGGAAGGGCGCATGAGCGCGCGCGCCAGCGTGACCGCCAGCGGCAAGAGCGTGAATGCGATGGCGGCGGCCCTGACGGGCTCCGGTTCCGCGACGCTGAAGGATCTGGTCATCAACGGGCTGAACCCGAAGGCGCTGCCGCAGATCCTTGAAGAAGCCGATGCGGTGGGCAATGGGATCGATCTCGAAAAGACCGAGGCTTTCGCGCCGCGGCTGATCCGCGAAGGACAGTTTTCCGCAGGCGAAACGGAATTCGCCTTCACCATTGCGGGCGGCATGGCGCGCACGCCGCCCGTGCAACTGGCGACAGACGGCGCGACCTTCAGCACCACGGCCACGGCCGATTTGCAGAAGATGGAAGTCTTCACCGATGGCGCGCTGGTCTTCGATCCCGGTGTGGATGCGGTGGTGGGAGCGGAGCCGCGTGTCGAGGTGGTTGCCTCCGGGCCATTCGGCTTTGTTGGTTCCCGGCTTTCGGTCGAACCTCTGGCGCAGTATCTCACCCAGCGCGCGCTTGAGCGCGAGCAGGTGCGTGTGGAGCGCATGCAGTCGGTGCTTCTGGAGAAGCAGCGCCTACGCCGTGAAGCGCGTTATTTCGCAGAGCTTGAGGTCAAGCGCGAGCAGGCCGAAGCCGAGCGGCAGCGGCTTGAGCGCGAACTCCGGCTGGAGCGCGAGGAGGTCGAGCGTCGCGCGGCTGAAGAGGCGGAGCGCAAGGCGCGTGAGGCGGAAGAGGCCCGCCGCCGTGAAGCCGAGGAAGCGGCCCGGCTGGAGGCTGAAGAGGCCCGCCGCCGCGAGGCGGAAGCCGCTCGCGCCGCCGAAGCCCTTAAGCGCACGCAGCGTGTCGCGCCGGCTCCTTCTGGAAATGGCTCCGCATCAGAGATCGAGCGTGCGCCGCTTGAGCCGCCGTCAGGCGGCATCAATACGCCTGATGCGGTGTCGGAGTTCTTCCGGGCCAAGGATCTTTCAGCGGATCGTCTGCGCGAGCTTCTGGACGGTGGCCAGTAGAGCGGTCGCCGCTCAATTCTCTCGGCAGGCTCTCATGCCTTGTCGTTCGTTTCCTCAAGACGCGCCTTGAGATCACGCAGCACATGGAGGCGAAGCTCGGAAGACAGATTGTTGTCCGCGCTGCGGTTCTCATCCACCTCGGCAATCAGCGTGGCCAGCGGCATGTTCTGCCGCCGGGCTATGGCTTCAAGTTCCTGAAGGAATGGTTTTTCGAGGGAAATGCTCGTGCGGTGGCCGCGAATGCTGACCGAACGCTTGGCAATTCCGCTCATTTTGGATCGCGTTCCGGGCGACCGGTGAGCCGGTGCCCGTCCAGCTGCGCGATGGTCTGCGATCTGTCGCTTTCATCGCGCATGCGCTCGGCCTTGCTGCGGCCATGCAGGATGCGGTTTTCGGCGGCGCGCTGCTCTTTTTCCGCACGCGCGCGCTGCTTGCGGCGCTGGCGAAGATTGACCAGCTCGCCCATCGTCACTTCTTCCGGAAGGCGTCCAGGGAAACCACTTCCGCACCCTTGTTCCCGGGCCCGGCGTCGTCTTCTGCCTCATCGGCTGCCGTCTCGGCATCCGCTTCGGCCTTTTCCTTCTTCTTCGGCTTGCGGGCGGCTTTCTTTGCACCGGCCTTTTTCGCCGATCCCTCATCCGCCTCGTCGCCATCGGTGTGAACCGCGGTGATCTCGGCGCCGGGAGCGTCTTCCTGCTCGGGCTTCACATCGAATTCGAGCTCGAAATTCACGGACGGATCGTAGAACCCGCGCACCGCAGAGAAGGGAACGCTCAGCATTTCCGGCACATCGGCGAAGGAGAGGCCCACTTCGAAACCCGTCTCGCTGACTTTCAGGTCCCAGTACTGATACTGCAACACGATTGTCATCTGTTCGGGATAACGTTCACGCAGGCGTGACGATACACGGACACCGGGTGCATTGGTCAGAAAGGTGATGAAGAAGTGATGCTCGCCGGGAAGGCCCGTGCGCGCAACTTCAGTCAGGACTTTGCGCATGACGCCACGCAGCGCATCCTGAGCGAGAATATCGTATCTAATGCGGTCTTCGGCCATTCTGCGAACCGGTTGTTGAATCTTTGACTTACCTCTAATCAAGGACCGTGCTCACGTAAACCGGCAAAAGGCGGCTTATGTCTGTTCGCACGCTCCCACCCGCCTGACAGACCAGTTTTTTCAACCATGGCCCTCTTGTCTGTATTGCAGACAATCGCTGCGGGACGCTGCACTGCGCCGGAGACATTGCCTGACAGCTTCGCTGACTGCGCGCGAATGTCGATGCAGGGAAGGGGAGATTGAAAGGAGAGGTCGAGAGCGGGGCAAGAGTGGAGGCTTCTGTTGCCAGGTGCCTCCGGACCCCGCCTAAAGGTGCGAACCCTTAGGAGTTCAAGTGAAGCTGTCGCACTGCATTAAGCAGCGAGACGTGCCTCCGCATAGTTGTCGTTTGCAACTACTAGTTTGACCCGATAACGGTGGTATCATGCCGAGCGAAAGTCCGATCTTTACACCCTCGTCGATCCTGTTTCGCCCCCATCAGAAGCCGCCCTCGGGCCGGAGCCCTGCGGCGGTTTGTGGTGGAGGCGCCGGGCACTGCCCCCGGGTCCGAATGGCTTATTTCACCGGCAGTTTATCGCCATAGTCGGTCAAGCCGACGCAACGAATATAGTGACCCGGCCTTCGCAAGAAAAGGGGTCTTCGCGTGAAACCCGTGGGGTTTTCGCATTGACTTAGCGTCAACCTTTAATAAATGTCTTTTTTGGTGTGAGGCGGCTTTGGCAAACGCACAGGTTGCGTGAGGTCCGGCCGTTTCTGTGGAAGCGTACCCACGTTGAAAAGTGAGGGAAAAGATCATGGCCGATTATCTTGCGGATGTCCGCAAATACGATGCCACCGCGAGTGAGGAAGTCGTCAACAAGATCGTGAAGCATCTTGGCATCGCGTTGCGCAACAGGGATTCCTCCCTGGTCTCCTGCAGCGATTCCAGCGAGCTTGACCGCGTTCGCACCAGCTGGTGCATGAAGAAGCTCGGACAGACCGACGCCGCAAAATGCGATGCCGTGATCGAGACCGTGTGCGAAACCATGTCTGGCGACCGGTCCAAGAGCCGCGTGACGTTCTACTATCTGGTTGCGAAGCATCTGGGCCAGCTTTCCGAACTTTGAGGTTCCAGCTTCGCTGAACTTCGCCGCCTCTTCCTGCTGGGGGGGGGAGGGGCGGCTTTCTCTTTAACCCTGTTGCCCGAATGTGCGCCGGCGTATGTGGATGGCGTCGCCAAACCCTGTGGCGCGCACTTTTCGTGGCAGGTGGCTGCTTTATGATGGCGCGATAACGCCAGCCCGAATCGGACAGCCATGCGCCAGTATCTCGATCTTCTTTCCCATGTTCTCGAAAACGGTGTCGACCGCGACGACCGCACGGGAACCGGCACGCGCGGCGTGTTCGGCCATCAGATGCGCTTTGATCTGGAAGAAGGCTTTCCCGTTCTCACCACCAAGAAGCTGCATCTGCGTTCGATCATTCACGAGCTTCTCTGGTTTCTGAAGGGCGACACCAACATTCGCTACCTGAAGGAAAACGGTGTTTCCATCTGGGATGAGTGGGCGGATGAGAATGGTGATCTGGGGCCTGTCTATGGTGCGCAGTGGCGCTCCTGGCCGGCGCCGGATGGCGGGCATATCGACCAGATCGCGAATCTTCTGAAAGGTTTGCGCGACAATCCTCATTCGCGGCGTCACGTGGTGTCGGCGTGGAACCCGGCCGAGGTGGATTCCATGGCGCTGCCGCCATGCCATTGCCTTTTCCAGTTCCACGTGGCCGACGGGCGGCTTTCCTGCCAGCTCTACCAGCGCTCCGCCGACATTTTTCTGGGCGTGCCCTTCAACATCGCCTCCTATGCGCTTTTGACGATGATGGTCGCCCAGGTGACCGGGCTGCGCGCCGGCGATTTCGTGCACACGCTGGGCGACGCCCATCTTTATTCCAACCATTTCGATCAGGCGCGCGAGCAGCTGACGCGCTCGCCCAAGCCCTTGCCCACCATGTGGATGAACCCGGATGTGACGGATCTCTTTGCGTTCCGCTTTGAGGATTTCCGTCTTGATGGCTATGTCGCGGATCCGACGATCCGCGCGCCTATTGCCGTTTGAGCGGGGAGGGGGCGATGAGCATCGAACTGGTTGTGGCAATGGCCGAAAACGGTGTGATCGGCCGCGAGGGCGATCTGCCGTGGCGGCTGTCGACCGATCTGAAGCGCTTCAAGGCGATCACTACGGGCAAGCCCGTGGTCATGGGGCGCAAGACCTGGGAAAGCATCGGCAGACCGCTGCCGGGACGGCGCAACATCGTCATCACGCGGCAGGCGGGATACGAGGCTGAAGGCGCGGAATGCGTCTCGTCGCTTGCCGTTGCGCTTGCGCTGGCTGGCGGTGGCGATGCGAAGGCCGATATCTGCGTCATCGGCGGCGGGCAGATCTACCGCGAGGCGATGGAGATGGCCGACCGTCTGCATGTCACCCATGTGCATGCCGAGATCGACGGTGATACGGTGTTTCCCGAAATCGACCCGGAAATCTGGGAAGAAGTCTCGCGTGAGGACGTGCCCGAAGGCGAAAAGGACGTTTACGCCACAACCTATGTGGTCTACCAACGGCGCTGAACAGGCTGGGCAAGGCACTCTTTTCCCTGCAAAGATCAGGGAACGCGGCGGGCTGCCGCGTTGAAAGGGGATTTGCCGCTACCTATAACTGACCGGATGGGAGAGCTGGCCTTTGGGCCGGAGCCCGGATCAAGAAAAGGAACACGAATGCCCTGGAACAATCAAAGTGGCGGAGGCGGCCCTTGGGGCGGCGGCAATAACGGGGGGCCCTGGGACCAGGGACCACGTGGGCCGAGCGGACCGCAGGGATCTCCGCCCGATCTGGAAGAGATCATCAAACGCGGACAGGACCGGTTGAAGAACGCACTGCCCGGTGGCGGTGGCGTCAGCCCGGCCATGATCGTTCTGGTGCTCGTTGCGTTGGCCGGTCTGTGGCTGTTCAAATCCGTTTACACGGTTCAGCCGGACGAACTGGCGGTGGAACTGCGTTTCGGTAAGCCGAAGCCGGAACTCTCCGAGCCGGGCCTGCACTTCCATTGGTGGCCGATCGAAACGGTCGAGAAGGCCACGGTCGCCGAGCGTCTGGTGGACATTGGTGAGACGCGGGGCGGCACGTCCAGCGGTCTCATGCTGTCCGGTGACCAGAACATCGTCGACGTAAAGTTCTCCGTCGCCTATCAGGTTGCCGATCCTTCAGCCTATCTGTTCAATGTCGCCAATCCCGACGAAACCCTGCGCCAGGTTGCCGAAAGCGCCATGCGTGAGGTTGTCGGTCGCAGGCCGGCTCAGGACATTTTCCGCGATGACCGTCAGGGCATTGCCGAGGATGTGCGCACGACCATCCAGACCGCGCTTGATGAGTATGGCACGGGTCTGACGGTCAACGCTCTGTCGATCGAGGACGCTGCGCCGCCGCGCGAAGTGGCCGATGCGTTTGACGAGGTGCAGCGCGCCGAGCAGGACGAAGACCGCTTCGTTGAGGAATCCAACCAGTACTCCAACCAGCAGCTCGGTCAGGCCCGTGGTGAAGCGGCCCAGATTCGCGAAGAAGCCGCGGCCTATAAAAACCGCGTCGTGCAGGAAGCCGAAGGTGAGGCCCAGCGCTTCGTCTCCGTCTATGACGAGTACGCAAAGGCCCCGGCCGTGACACGCAAGAGGCTGTTCCTCGAAACCATGGAAAACGTGCTTCAGGGCTCGAACAAGGTGATTGTCGGCCAGGATGGCGGTTCGGGCGTTGTGCCCTATCTGCCGCTGCCTGAACTTCGCCAGCAATCGCAGCCGCGCACGACTGCGGGAGGGAGCAACTGATGTCCAACCGTTTCCCCATTCTCGTCGTCATTGGCGCGGTCATCCTGTTCCTGGTCTATTCGTCGATCTTCGTGGTCAATGAACGCCAGCAGGCCATCGTTCTTCGCTTCGGTGAAATCGTCGATGTGAAGACCGAGCCGGGTCTCTACTTCAAACTTCCGTTCGGCTTCCTCGAAGCGGACAACGTCCAGATCATCGAAGACCGCATCCTGCGCTTCGACCTTGACGACATCCGCGTTCAGGTCTCGGGCGGCAAGTTCTACGAAGTGGACGCCTTCATTGCTTACTCGATCAGCGATCCCCGCCGTTTCCGGCAGGCCGTTTCGGGTAGCGTCGCTCTTGCCGAGCAGCGTCTGCGCACGCGTCTCGACTCCGCTCTGCGCGGTGTCTATGGCCGTCGCGGCTTTGAGGCTGCACTTTCGGAAGAGCGCGCATCGATGATGCGTGAAGTTGCCGACGAACTGCGTCCCGCCGCTGCATCGCTGGGCCTGGAGATCGAAGACGTGCGCATTCGCCGGACCGATCTGACGGCAGAGGTTTCTCAGCAGACCTATGACCGGATGAAGGCCGAGCGTCTGGCCGAGGCCGAGCGCCTGCGTGCCCGTGGTCGTGAGGCCGCTGCCCGCATCCGCGCCCGCGCCGACCGTGAGGTCGTCGAGATCCTGGCTGCTGCACAGCGTGAATCGGAAATCCTGCGTGGTGAGGGCGAAGCAGAGCGCAACGCCATCTTCGCCGATGCTTTCTCGCGTGATGAGGACTTCTTCGAGTTCTATCGTTCGATGAATGCTTACCAGCAGGCGCTGAACCCGGAAGGCACGACCATGCTGCTTTCGCCGGATTCGGAGTTCTTCCGCTTCTTCAACGACTCGACCGGCGGTGCCTCGGGCTCATCCGCTCCGGCGGCTCCGGCCGCACAGGGCGCGACGGCCGGCCAGTAGCCGGCGGTCGACATGAGCGACTTCCTTGCCGCTCTGGGCCTTGTCCTCGTTATCGAGGGTCTGGTCTACGGCGGCATGCCAGGGCTGGCCAAGAGGCTTGCCGAGCAGGTCCTCGAAATGCCGGACAGTGCGCTTCGCACTGCCGGCATCACCGCCATGATGCTGGGGGTGTTCTTGGTCTGGCTCGTCAGAGGATGAAACATTTTGCGGCCCGTACGGAAATCCCGTGCGGGCCGCAAACGTGCCGTAATCACGGCGAATCATGGAAAATTGAAGCGCCTGTTAATGGAATCGGCCCAGCATAGGGCGTAGAATTCCGGCCAATCGTCGTTCCACCAAGCAAGCCATCTGGAGAAATGCTCTTTATGACCCCATCCAAGATTTTACGCGCCACGCGGGTGGCGCCAGTGGCCGCTCTCCTTGCGCTTGGAGGTCTTGCCGCAACGCCGGTCATCGTTGCGCAGGAAGCGCGGGCGGAAGGCCCCGCCTCGGTTGCAGACCTTGCCGAGCGGCTTGCCGGCGCGGTGGTCAACATTTCCACCTCGCGCTCCGCAGGTGGTGGAAGCTCCGGCCGGGTGCCGCTGCCCAAGCTGCCCGAGGGCTCGCCCCTGCAGGAGTTCTTCGACGATTTCTTTCAGGATGAGCCGGAGGCCGATCGTGGTCCGCGTCAGGCCCAGTCCCTGGGCTCGGGTTTCGTGATCGACGCCAAGGAAGGCATCGTCGTCACCAACAATCACGTGATCTCCGATGCCGACGAGATCGTCGTCAACTTCACCGATGGCGGCAAGCTGGACGCCGAGCTGCTGGGCGTCGACACCAAGACGGATCTTGCCGTTCTGAAGGTGGATGCGAGCAAGCGCGAATTGCAGGAAGTGCCGTTTGGCGATTCCGACAGGATGCGCATCGGCGACTGGGTCATGGCCATCGGCAACCCGTTTGGCCTTGGCGGCACGGTGACGGTGGGCATCGTTTCGGCCCGCAACCGCGAAATCGGTTCCGGCCCCTATGATGATTTCATCCAGACGGATGCGGCCATCAACCGGGGCAATTCCGGTGGCCCGCTGTTCAACATGGATGGTGAGGTGATCGGCATCAACACGGCGATCATTTCCCCGACCGGCGGTTCCATCGGCATCGGCTTCTCCATTCCCTCGGCGCTGGCGATCAAGGTTGTCGATCAGCTGCGCGAGTTCGGCGAGACGCGTCGCGGCTGGCTCGGCGTTCGCATTCAGGAAGTGACCGACGACATTGCCGAGAGCCTCGGCATGGACGAGGCCATGGGTGCGATGGTGAGCGGCGTGATCGAAGGCGGCCCGGTTGATGATGGATCGATCCAGCCTGGTGACGTGATCATCACCTTCGACGGTCAGACGGTCGAGAATGTGCGCGAACTGCCGCGCATCGTCGCTGAAAGCCCGGTGGGCAAGGAAGTGGATGTCACCGTTGTCCGCAAGGGCGAAGAAGAGACCGTGAAGGTCACGCTCGGCCGCCTTGAAGACAGTGAGAAGCTGGCTTCCACCGAAACGCCGGGCGATGAGCAGGCCGGCGAGAGCGAAGCCGTGTCGTCTGCTGCCGTTCTGGGCATGCACATGGCCGAGCTGAATGACGCGCTGCGCGAGCAGTATGAGATTTCGGCCGATGTGAACGGCGTCGTCATCACCAAGGTGGATGAGGATTCGGTTGCCGCAGACAAGGGCGTTGCTGTTGGCGATGTCATCGTCGAGATCGCCCAGGCGACGGTGTCCACGCCGAAGGAGGCGCTGGACCGTCTTGAGGAGCTGAAAGGGCAGGGTCGCCGCAATGCGCTTCTGATGCTGGCTTCCAAGAATGGCGAGCTGCGCTTCGTGACGCTGCGGATGGACTGATCTTCAGGCAATCTTGCCAGATCAATGCAAAACGGCCCGGAAGCGATGGTTTCCGGGCCGTTCTTTTGTCTTTGGGGAGAAAAGTGCCGGCTATGCCTGCCGGGCTTTCCAGTCCGCGCGGGACAGGCGGTAGAGCACGTGGCGCTTCAGCCCGGGGTGCGTGTCGGGCACGGCGGGATGGTCGAAATCGTCAGCTGCGTCGTGGCGCATGCCGATGCGGCGCATGACGGCGGTGGAGCGCTCATTGCCGGCAACCGCAAACGAAACGATTTCATCGAGGCCGAGCGTTTCGAAACCATGGGCGAGCCATGCGCGCGCAGCCTCCGTGACATAGCCCTTGCCCCAGAATTCAGGCGCAAGCCTCCAGCCGATCTCGATGGCGTCTTCGGGCAGGTTGGAGAGCCCGCGCGGGCGATGCAGCCCAACAAAGCCGATAAGGTCGCCGGTTTCCTTCAGTTCCACCGCTGCAAAGCCGAAACCGTTCTGTTCGATGCCATCGCGGATGAAATCCATCGCTGCGTCGGCGTCCTCGCGGCTGCGACGATAGGGGAAGAACTCCATGATCGTCTCATCGGAGTTGATGTGGTGGAAGAAGGCGCGGTCTTCCTCGCCCCAGTTGCGCAGGATCAGCCGGTCGGTCTCAAGAAGCGTCATGTGACGAAGTCCGCTTCGCGATAGCCCTGCAGGAAGAGAAGGGCGGTGAGGTCGCCATGGTCGATGCGCACCCGCGCCTGTTCCGCAACGGCGGGCTTGGCATGGAGGGCAACGCCGAGGCCGGCCAGAACCAGCATGTCGAGATCATTGGCGCCGTCACCCACGGCCAGCACATCGTCCGGCGTCAGGCCGTGTTCTGCGGCAAAGCGGTTTAACGCGACGGCCTTTGCCTCCCGCCCCAGAATGGGTTTCCGGACCTCACCGCTCAGCCGGTCACCATCGGTCAAAAGATGATTGGCCTGCTGCGTGTGGAAGCCGAGTTTTGCGCCGACCGGCCCGGTGAACTGTTCGAATCCGCCCGAGACGAGGGCGGTGAATGCGCCTGCGGCTTTCATCGTGGCGACGAGCGCCGGGCCGCCGGAAGCGAGCGTGATGCGCTTTTCGATCACGCTGTCGATGACGTTGAGCGGCAGGCCCTTTAAGAGCCCGACGCGCTCTTCCAGCGCCGGTTCGAAAGCGATCTCGCCATTCATGGCGCGCCGCGTGATGCCGGCAACGGCGTCCTTCAGACCAAGCTCTGCTGCCAGTTCATCAATGCACTCCTGATCGATCATGGTGGAATCCATGTCGGCGATCAGCATCTTCTTGCGCCGGTTGTCGGTCTTCTGCACCGCCACATCGATGGGCGCACCGGCCAGTGCCGTGCGCAGGCGTGCTTCGGCCTCTGCGGCATCGGAACCGGGGGCCAGGGCGATGTCGCAGGCCAGGTTTTCACCCAGCCAGTCGATGGCGCTTGCATCGAGCGCCTCCATGGCCATAGTCGCAACCGCGGGCGTGAGAGCGCGCTTTGCCGGATGAGAGATGAGTGTGGCGACGAGGGACATGGGCGTTTCCGGAATAGTGAGCGGCGGGCATGTTGAATAATGCGATCCTGATAGCGGGGCCGACTGCCAGCGGCAAGTCCGCTCTGGCGCTGGCGCTTGCGCAGGAAACGGGCGGGGTGGTGATCAACGCCGATTCCATGCAGGTCTATGACGTGCTTTCGCTCCTGACCGCGCGGCCCTCTGCCGAAGATCTGAAACGCGCGCCGCACTTTCTCTATGGGCATGTGTCGCCATCGGTCGCCTATTCAACCGGCGCGTGGCTCGACGATGTGGCGAAGCTTGTGGAGAGCGGCGCGCTTGAAGGAAAGCGCCCTGTCTTCGTGGGCGGCACGGGGCTTTATTTCCGCGCGCTTCTGGAAGGCATTGCGCCGGTGCCGCCGGTGCCCGATGCGGTGCGCCGGCACTGGCGTCAGCGCATGGAGAAAGACGGGCCGGAGGCGCTGCACGGGCTTCTGGCCGAGCGCGACCCTGACGCCGCTTCCGCCATCGGCACGAGCGATGCGCAGCGCATCACGCGCGCGCTCGAGGTTTTCGAGGCTTCGGGGCGTCCGCTGAGCGCCTGGCAGCAGGAAAACACGCCGCCGCTGGTCGACCGGGTATCCAGCCGCTGCATTGTTCTGGAGCCGGAACGCGAATTTGTCAGACAGCGTATCGGCCAGCGCTTCGACCGCATGGTGGAAGAGGGCGCTCTGGAAGAGGTGAAGGCGCTACTGGCGCTTGATCTGCCACCCGAACTGCCGGCGATGAAAGCCATTGGCGTGCCCGAACTGGCGGCCTGTCTGGCAAATGCGTGCACGCTGGAAGACGCAATCGAGCGGGCGAAAACCGCCACGCGGCGCTATTCCAAACGCCAGGGCACCTGGTTCCGCAACCAGCTTGGCGAAGACTGGCTCCGTGTGCCGCTTTCTTCGGAAAACGCGCTTCCGCGAAGTCTTGCCGGGGTTCTTCAGGCGAGCGCCAAACCGGCGGAATAGAAGCATTCCGCCTGTGGAGATTAACCTTGCGTAAGTGAGACTGTGCGAGAAGGCGATAAAGGGTGTCATTCGGGGCAGGCATGCGTTTCCACAAAGCGGAATCCGCGTTCTTTGTTTTCATTTTGCTGGTGCTGGGCGCGGGTGCCCTGCTTGCCTACGCCTATTGGCTTTTACGCTCCGACATCAGCATTTTTCCGGCTCCGCAGGATCTGAAGAGTTTTATCCAGATTCTGTTCGTCACCGGCGTCCTTCTGGCGACCGCCATCATTTTCGGCATCTTCTTCATCTATCCGCTGATCCGCACCCAGGTGCGCGAGGAGGGGAAGTTACGGGCCATGACGGAAACGCTGAGCGCCCGTTCGGAATCCCTTCAGCACGCCGCCCTGACCGACAGCCTGACAGGCATGCAGAACCGGCGCTTCTTCGATGATGCGCTGCGCGAATATCTGCAGGAGTTCCGCCGCATCGAAAAGCCGGTCGGCCTGATGGTTCTCGATCTCGATCATTTCAAGCAGGTCAACGACACGCATGGTCACGATGTGGGCGACGATGTGCTGCGCGAAGTGGCGCGCTGCCTTAAAGACCTGACCCGCTATCATGATGTGGTCGCGCGCATGGGCGGCGAGGAATTTGCCGTGGTCGCGCCGAACATGAACAATGAATCTCTGGTCAAGCTTGCCGAGCGCATTCGCCGCGCCGTGTCACAGCTGTTGATCGAAGCGAGCAATGTGAACATCCGGGTGACGATCAGCGTCGGCCTGTCCATCTGGGACGGGCGGGAATCGGCTGAGGAATTCTACCGTCGCGCCGACAAGATGCTCTATGAGGCCAAACGCCTGGGCCGTAACCGCGTCTGCGCCTGAGAGGCGACACTTTCCCTACGCTCAACTGAAAGAGCTGAACGCTGCGCTGGCGCGTGGCGTGCTCCCGCATGCATGGCGTCCGGCTCCGGCAGCTTGCCGGAACCTTCATGAGCCGTGCACTGAAAAAATGAAGAGCGCTAGCGGTTTCCGAAATGGCTGCGCGACGGCACTGTGTAGCTCGCCGGACGCGCGTAATCGTCGGACGGCCGGGACCATTGTTCGAAGGTCTCGGGCTGAACAGGCGTCCTTGCCGGCCGGGGCCGGTAGTCGCGGTCGCCGGCCTGCATGTCTGCGGGGACGGGCGAGCCGATATCCGGTGGCGACTGCACCTGCGAGCGCATGGAGCGGCCGGCATCGCGCAGATTTGCCACGATCGAGGCGAGATCCACGTCATTGTCGATGTCTTCGGGGCGCGACGCCTTCTTCTTCGCATCGTCCCGCTGGCCCGGAAGCGCATGTGCCGGCAATTGCTCGAACTTCATGCGCATGGTCGTCGCGACACCCTCGCCAAAGGCGATGGCCTCACGCCGGCCCATGGCCGAGAGGAATGACAGCATGGACGCGGAGGAGTCCGCGATTGCCGAACGGATGATCGCCTTGTCCTGATCGTTGGCGAGCCGCATGGCGAACACGGTGGAGCACTGCGACAGGACCGTCGGGTCGAGTTCGCCCGGGCGCTGTGTCACCACACCGAGATAGCAGCCATATTTGCGGCCTTCCTTGGCGATGCGTGCGAGCGCATGGCGCGTCGGCGCAAAGCCCAGGCGCGGATCGGCGGGCATGTAGCGGTGTGCTTCCTCGCAGACGACCAGAAGGTTGAGCTTTCCGTTGCTCCACAGCGCCAGGTCGAAGGCGAGGCGGGCCATGACCGAGCAGACGGAGTTGACCACCTCCGGCGGCATGCCGGCCATTTCAAAACAGGTCACCGTCTTGCCGTGGCTGGGGATGCGGAAGAGCCTGCCGATCGTTTCGTGGATCGAATCCTCAATGAGGCGAGAGGCGAACATGAAACGGTAACGCGGGTCGTTCTGGGCAGCCTCGATGCGTGTGCGCAGGCTGCGATAGATCGGCCGGTCGGACTTGTTGGCAAGCTGGCCGGTGCGCTCTTCGATCTCCTTCAGCACATCGGCCATGCGGTAGGGGACCGGCGTGTCCGCCGTCAGCCCGCCCGTGTCGTTTGACCGTCGCAGCGAGGCAGCGCTTCCCGGATTGCGATAGAGATGCTTGGCAGCGGGAATGATCTCGCGCAGCAGTTCCACCTCTTCCGTCACCGGCTCGCGGCCCCGGAAAAGCACTTCCACCAGTTCTTCAAGGCGAAACAGCCAGAACGGCAGGTCCAGCGTGTTGGTGTCGATACGCACCGCGTATTCCGGCAGGGCGGAGGCGAATTCATTGTGCGGGTCGAGAATGAGCACGCGCAGATCCGGGCGTGAGGCGATGGTCTTGCGCAGGAGAAGCGATACGGCCGACGATTTGCCGACACCGGTGGTGCCGACCACTGCGAAATGGCGGTTCAGCGTGTCATCCACCGCAATACAGGCATCGATGCTTTCGTCCTGCGACAGCTTGCCGATCACGGCCTGCTGGCGGCCGGCCAGATCGTAGACCGCCTGCAGGTCGCGCGAGCGGATGCGGTGGGCGGGAGCGCCGATATGCGGATATTCCGTGATGCCGCGGTCGAACACGGGCTCGGCGCCACGGTCGCGCACTTCGCCGACCAGCTCGACCGAGATCGCGATGGGGTTCGCCTCGCCATCGCGCCAGCGGTGTTCGGGCCGCTCCACCGCATAGACGAGACCGACCGTGCGGATTGCGCCGAGATTGATGGAGATCATCTTGCCGACGGTCCAGTAATTGGACTGGCCGCTGTCATCGGTGTCGGTCTCGGCGGCAATCGTGGCGCGGGAGCCGTCGCAATGCACGACATGGCCAAGCAGGCGCGTGCGCGGCTGATCGGCTGCGCGCCTTTCCTGAGATGTCGTCTCGCCCTGCGTCGTTCCGCGTTCCACAAACATCATGCCACCCCATTATCCCTAACGCTCAAGGCTAGTGCCGCGAAGTTAAGGCGGCGTGTCGCGGGATGGTTGAGGAGGGGTAAACGGGGCTCTTAAAATTGGGCTTATCAAGCTGGTTGACGATACGTTCAAGCAACCTTATTGTGCGCAGCCATGATGACAGGAAACATTCTTATCGTAGGAAGGCGCATGGGCAAGGCAGCGTAGCTGTCTGGCGAAAGCACCCCATGCGCGAAACACAGGCTCCCTCGGGGGCCTTTTTTATTGGCCTGGTGTTTCCTTGGGGGCGTTGGGCAGCTAAACAAATCGCCGGTAGAGAGAACGGAAAGACCAAGATGAACAAGGCAGTGTCGGAGCCAGCAGCGGACGCATCCGCCCAAAACGAGATGACGGGCGCAGAGATCGTCGTGCAGGCGCTCAAGGACAATGGTGTCGAGGATATTTTCGGATATCCGGGCGGCGCCGTACTTCCCATCTACGACGAGCTCTTCCAGCAGGAAGATGTCCGGCACATTCTTGTACGCCACGAGCAGGGAGCAGGCCACGCAGCCGAGGGCTATGCGCGCGCCACCGGCAAGGCCGGTGTCATGCTGGTGACCTCCGGCCCCGGCGCTACCAATGCGGTGACGCCGCTGCAGGACGCGCTGATGGATTCCATCCCGCTCGTCTGCATCAGTGGTCAGGTTCCCACCGCGCTGATCGGCTCGGACGCCTTCCAGGAGTGCGACACGGTCGGCATTACCCGTCCCTGCACCAAGCACAACTGGCTGGTGAAGGACGTGAACCAGCTTGCCGCGATCATTCACGAGGCTTTCCACGTGGCGACCACGGGTCGCCCGGGACCGGTCGTCGTGGACATTCCCAAGGACATCCAGTTTGCCAAGGGCACCTACACCCCGCCGCAGACCGCGCCGCGCACCAGCTATCACCCGCAGGAGCAGGGCGACATCAACCAGATCAAGGCGGCCATCGAGCTGATGGCCAACGCCAAGCGGCCGGTGATCTATTCGGGTGGCGGCGTCATCAATGCCGGTCCGGAGGCGAGCCATCTGCTGCGCGAGCTGGTGGATCTGACGGGCTTCCCGATCACCTCCACGCTGATGGGACTGGGCGCTTATCCGGCATCCGGCGACAACTGGCTCGGCATGCTGGGCATGCACGGCACCTATGAAGCCAACATGGCGATGCATGACTGCGACGTCATGCTGTGCATCGGTGCGCGCTTCGATGACCGCATCACCGGCCGTCTCGACGCCTTTGCGCCGCATTCGCGCAAGATCCACATCGACATCGATCCGTCCTCGATCAACAAGAACGTGCATGTCGACGTGCCGATCATCGGCGATGCAGGCCGCATCCTTGAAGACATGGTGCGCCTGTGGCGCGCGACCGCGAAGGCCGACAAGGCCGCGCTCAAACCCTGGTGGACGCAGATCGACATCTGGCGCGCACGCGACTCGCTCGCCTACAAGCCGAATGACGACATCATCATGCCGCAATACGCGATCCAGCGGCTCTATGAGCTGACCAGGGAGCGCGATGTCTATGTGACGACCGAAGTCGGTCAGCACCAGATGTGGGCGGCGCAGCATTTCGGTTTCGATGCGCCGAACCACTGGATGACCTCCGGCGGTCTGGGCACGATGGGCTACGGCCTGCCGGCGGCGCTTGGCGTGCAGATCGCGCATCCCGATGCGCTGGTCATCGACATTGCAGGCGATGCGTCGGTGCAGATGACCATTCAGGAGATGAGCGCAGCGGTGCAGCACAATGCGCCGATCAAGATCTTCATCCTGAACAACCAGTATATGGGCATGGTGCGCCAGTGGCAGCAGCTCCTGCATGGCAACCGCCTGTCGCACTCCTATACGGAAGCGATGCCTGACTTCGTCAAACTGGCCGAAGCCTATGGCTGCCACGGCATCATGTGCGACAAGCCGGGCAAGCTGGATGACGCCATCCGCGAGATGATTGAAGTCGACAAGCCGGTGATCTTCGATTGCCGTGTTG
This sequence comes from Nitratireductor sp. WH36-1, assembly GCF_058725515.1. Classification (NCBI taxonomy): domain Bacteria; kingdom Pseudomonadati; phylum Pseudomonadota; class Alphaproteobacteria; order Hyphomicrobiales; family Phyllobacteriaceae; genus Nitratireductor; species Nitratireductor sp. WH36-1. The sequence goes on from NZ_CM178970.1 coordinate 1,677,751, forward strand.
CCGCACTCGCCAACTGCTTCCCGATGATCCCGTCGGGCAAGGCGCATAACGAGATGCTGCTTCCCGACGAGGCCAGCGACGAGGCGGTGGCCAACGCCATCGACGAAGAGGGCCGGCAATTGGTGTGACGGTTATGAGGCGTCCTGTCTCAGCGGCAGGACGCTTTGTTTTCAGTCAGTTACACGATGGTTTTGCAAAAGAGATTCATGCAATGAACGCGCAGCTACAACCCACCGGCTCTGCCTATTTCATCACCAAGGAAACCCAGGTTGCCGAGACGCGCACCCTGGCCGTCCTCGTCGACAACGAACCGGGCGTCCTTGCCCGCGTGATCGGCCTGTTCTCCGGTCGCGGTTACAACATCGACAGCCTCACCGTCTCCGAAACCGAGCACGAACGCCACCTTTCGCGCATCACCATCGTGACGCGCGGCACGGGCCATGTGCTTCAGCAGATCAAGCATCAGCTCGAGCGCATCGTTCCGGTGCACCGCGTGGTGGACCTCTCCATCGTCGCCGATGAGCGCGGCCATGACCGCCCGATGGAGCGTGAACTGGCGCTGGTCAAGGTTCGCGGACAGGGCGAGGACCGCGTCGAGGCGCTGCGCCTGGCAGACGCTTTCCGCGCTCAGGTGATCGACGCCAACACCGAGCACTTCATCTTCGAGATCACGGGGCGCGTCTCCAAGATCGAGCAGTTCATCGCCATCATGAAGCCGCTCGGCCTGGTCGAAGTGTGCCGCACGGGCGTTGCCGCCATGAACCGCGGCCCGGAAGGCATGTAGGCGCGGCCTCTGCGTGAACGGATATTTTCTGCGGGCAGGGCGATCTGTATCTTGCCCGCAGGAGAAATAAGGTCAATAATACTGACCTAATTGCCCCTGTGCCGGGCGACCGTTTGGGAGTTGGCGGATGTCGCCGGACGTTTTCCTTGCCCTCTTGGTTTTCTCCTTCGTCGCTTCGGTGACGCCGGGGCCGAACAATTTCATGTTGCTGGCCTCGGGCGTGAATTTCGGTTTCCGCCGCACCATCCCTCACATGCTTGGCATTGCCGGTGGCTTCGCGTCGCTCCTGCTCGCGGTTGGCTTCGGGCTTGGCGCTGTTCTGACGGCGTTTCCCGCGCTCCACACGATCCTGAAAATCGCCGGCGGGGCCTATCTTCTCTACCTCGCCTGGCGCATCGCCATGTCGCGCGCGCTGGGGCAGGGCGGTGAAGGCAATGCGCAGCCGATGACGTTCCTGCAGGCCGCCGCGTTCCAGTGGGTCAATCCGAAGGCCTGGGTCATGGCGTTGACCGCCATGGCGGTCTACACCGACCCCACAGCACCTTTCGCGACGGTTCTCCTTGTCGCGCTCGCCTTCGTCATCGTGAATTTCCCGAGCGTTTCCGTATGGGCCGGGTTCGGCGTGGTTCTGCGCGGCTTTCTGGCCGATCCCGTGCGGCTCAAATGGTTCAACATCGTCATGGGGCTGGCGCTCGCCGCCACCTTATGGCCGATGATGCGCTAGCATTCGCGGGCAGGCTGACAACAATCCATTCCACAAAATGCGGGGTGAGCGGGTCTCTCAGCCACAATTTCTGTGGCTAGATAGTTAGTCGGCTATATGATTGAATGCGCCCCGCGTGAAACGCGGAGCGAGCAAATGGCGGAATTCGACGAGGCCGCCCTTACCTGGCGACTGTTTCTGGTGACGTCTGGCATATGCCTTGTGCTGTTGGCCATAGGCTGGGTGACCTGTGAGCGCGCCGAGGAGAAGCCGCTGCTCGCCGTCCTGGGCGGTGGTTTCACGATCGATCACAACTCTTCGGAAATTCACTACGATCTGGCGGTGCGGGAGATCCGCCATCTGCGCCACGGCATGATCATCGAGGCCGACTTCGAAGACCCTGCGGGCAATGGCTATTATGTGGTGCGCGAGCGCGTGCAGCGCTGGCGCAAGCGCTACAGCCTGCGTTCACCGCCGGTCTGCGGGGTGCGGGCGCGCAAGCGCTATCTCGTCATGCTGCGGGTTCTGAACGATCAGGGCGAGGAAGAGCTGTGGAGCGACATCATCTATGTGAGCAGCCATCTGGGCGAAGACGTGATGCCCGAGCCGCCCCTGACCACCTGGCCCGGCCGGGACCTCTCGCCGCACACGCGCTAGGGGGCGGACACCGGTTTCAATGCCCCGCTGCATTGCGCTGCTGTGCGTGGTTCGACAGGCTCACCATGAGGGAGGCCGGCTTTGCGCCAGAGGCTTGTTCCATGATGCTTCAGACGGGTTTTGCCGTCCCATACCCCACCCTCATGGTGAGCCTGTCGAACCACGCACAACACTGTTGCAATGGGTTTGAGCACGAATGGCGTGAGCGATCCTGCTGCCTCCGGTGTGGTTGCAGCCTGTTCATTTCGGGCCGAATCTGCTTTCTGGACGGCATGGAATTCTCCCCGCAACAGGATGCAGCGCTTAACGCTGTGGCGAGCTGGCTCAAGGCCGGTCAGACCCAGGTTTTCCGTCTGTTCGGCTACGCCGGAACGGGCAAGACCACGCTGGCGCGCTATTTCGCAGAGCATGTCGATGGCGAGGTGCAGTTCGCCGCGTTCACCGGCAAGGCCGCGCAGGTGCTGCGCTCGCGCGGCGCCAAGAATGCCCGCACCATCCATTCGCTGATCTATCGCCCGCGCGGCGAGGAAGAGGTGGAAGACGAGGTGACTGGACGGACCTCCATGTCGCCCACCTTCTCGCTCAACCGCCAGAGCCCCATCGCCAAGGCTGCGATGGTGATCATCGATGAATGCTCCATGGTGGATGAGGCGCTTGGCCGCGACCTCCTGTCCTTCGGCACGCCGATCCTCGTTCTGGGCGATCCCGGCCAGCTTCCGCCGATCTCCGGTGGCGGGTTCTTCACCGAGCATGAGCCGGACCATCTCCTGACCGAAATCCACCGGCAGGCGCGCGACAATCCCATCATCCAGCTTGCGCTCGATGTGCGCGAGGGGCGGGATATCTCCTATGGGGATTATGGTGCGGCCAGGGTCATTTCAAAGGCCGAGGTCGATCAGGATCTGGTGCTTTCGGCCGATCAGGTGCTTGTCGGCACCAACCGCACGCGCCGCCGCTACAATCAGCGCCTGCGCGAGCTGAAGGGGTTCGACGCCGACTATCCGCAGGCCGGCGACAAGCTGGTGTGTCTGCGCAACGACCCCGCCAAGGGGCTGTTGAACGGCTCGCTGTGGAAGGTGATGACCTCGTCGCGCGAGACCGTGAAGCCGGGCATCAACCTTCTGGTCTCGCCCGAAGAGGACGATCCCGATCGCGGCGTGGCCAAGATCAAGCTTTTAAAGGCGGCGTTCGAGGATCCCACGGCGGAAATTCCGTGGCAGACCAAGAAGCGTTACGACGATTTCGACTATGGCTACGCGCTGACCGTGCACAAGGCGCAGGGTTCGCAGTGGGATGAGGTGGTGCTCTTTGATGAGAGCTATGCCTTCCGCGACACGCGCCAGCGCTGGCTCTACACCGCCATTACCCGTGCCTCCGAGCGCCTGACCATCGTGCGCTAAAGCATTTTGCAGCCGGATGCGTCCATCCGGCGTGGCACAAATGCGGGAAATCAAAGAGCATTTTGCAGCCGGATGCGCGCATCCGGCGCAGCGCAAATGCGATAGGGCACTGGCCAATGCCGGTCAGCCCGGCGGCGGGGCTGGTTCCGCGCCCAGCCAATTCCAGGCGTCCTCCACCTTCTCATAGGGAAAATACTCCATCTCCATGGAGAAGAACGGACGGAAAAAGGCGATGGTCGTGCCCATCCAGGCCGGTCCGCCGGCCACTGCATATTTGCGGATATGCTTCAGTGCGTTGGTCTTGCCGATCATCGTCTGTTCCTTGAAGGCGGCATGCCAGTCGAAGCCTTCATAGTCGTGAATGATGACCAGCACGTCGATCTTGTCGTGCACTTCATAAGCGCCTTCGAGAAGACCGTAGAGGTTTTCCATGTCGGCTGCCGTGATGTGTCCGACGATCTCGAAGGCATAGGCGTCGTCGCGGTCTGTCTCGATGCGCCGCACATTGGGGGGATTGTCGTTGACGGTCATGGTCTGCTCCTGACGCTTTCCGGCTTGCCTCTATCGACCCGGCTTGTCTGTATCGACAACGCGATCTGGGCCTGTCCGTTCCGACCCGAACGCGGTATGGAGCGATGGTAACGCATCGAGCGCAACAGAAAAGCGGGACGCAACAATGCCGGCAAAACTCTCCGTCAATCTCAACGCTGTCGCCATGCTGCGCAACCGGCGCGATCTGCCATGGCCGAGCGTGACCGGGCTTGGCCGCATCGCGCTTCAAGCGGGCGCCTGCGGGCTGACCGTGCATCCACGTCCCGACCAGCGCCATATCCGCTTTTCCGACCTGCCGGAGATCCGCGCGCTGCTCGATGACGAGTTTCCCGGCCGCGAGTTCAACATTGAGGGCTTTCCCACCGAGGAATTCCTGGCGCTCGTCGAAGAGCATCAGCCCGAACAGGTGACGCTGGTGCCCGACGATCCGGCACAGGCCACCTCCGACCATGGCTGGGACTTTGCCGGGCAGGGCGGTTTTCTAAAACCCGTCATCGCGCGGCTCAAGAAGCAGGGCTTTCGCGTTTCGCTTTTTGCTGACCCTGATCCCGATCAGGTGCCGGCGGCGGCAGCGCTCGGGGCGGACCGGATCGAGCTCTATACCGGTCCTTACGGCGGTTGCCATGATGATTCCGAAAAGGCTGCTATCGAGCTGGAAAAGCTTGGCAAAACGGCGGACGCCGCCGCCGCGCACGGGCTCGGCGTCAATGCCGGTCACGACCTGACGGTGGCGAACCTTCCGGCCCTTGCGCGCCGCATGCCGGAACTTTGCGAGGTTTCCATCGGCCACGGGCTCACCGCCGATGCGCTGGAATACGGCATGGCCGAAACCGTGCGCCGCTTCATCCGCGCCTGCGAGGGCTGATCTACCTCCAAATCGCCCGCAAATGGTCACGGCATTGCCCAGACCGTTAACGCGCATGGACAGGGTTTCTTAGGATTCCCTGACCTATGCATGGGGTGGGTTTTGAGGTGTTTTAATGCGTATCGTTGCAGTGACCGTGCTGCTCGCGCTGGCGTTGGCAGGCTGTGCCTCGACGCCGCGCAGCATCAACAATGTTTGTACCGTCTTCGACCAGAAGCAGAGCTTTTTCGGCGGCTGGTATACGCAGGCCAAGCGCGCCGAGCGCAAATATGGCGTGCCGGCGGAGGTGCTGATGGCGACCATCCGCATCGAATCCGGCTTCGACGCCGATGCGCGCCCGCCGCGCCGCAAGCTGCTTGGCTTCATTCCGTGGAAGCGCGCCTCCAGCGCCTATGGCTATTCGCAGGCGCTTGATGGCACCTGGCAGCGCTACAAGCGCGAGACCGGCAATATGATGGCGCGGCGCAGCAGCTTCGCCGATGCGGTGGATTTCGTCGGCTGGTATCACCAGACCAGCAACCGCACCAATGGCGTGGCGCTCAACGACGCCTACAGCCTTTACCTGAACTATTATGCCGGCCATGCGGGCTATCGGCGTGGCGTATGGCGCAACAATCCGCAGATGCAGAAATCCGCCCGCAAGGCGGCCACCATGTCCAGCAATTACGGCCGCCAGATGCGCCAGTGCGGGCGCTGAACGACCTGATTCCAGCGGTCTCCACTCTTCATTGCATCGCGAAACGCTCTCATTCATTCTTCTTGGGCAATTGCGGGCGCCGACTTCGAAGCCCCCTTCTCCCCGCATGTGGGGAGAAGGTGAGGATGAGGGGCGGGCGCCAGGTTCCGCGAACCCGCAGATGGCGAGACTTTCATGCGCCGCGTCAGCCCCTCATCCCCCTGCCGGGACCTTCTCCCCGCGCGCGGGGAGAAGGAGGCTGCCCGACCGTCCCGCCCAACGGCCCAAAGCCGCACGCCGTCAAACGACCAGGCCCCACCGTCAAGGCCCCCTTCTCCCCGCAAGCGGGGAGAAGGTGAGGATGAGGGGCGGGCGCCAGGTTCCGCGAACCCACAAATGGCGAGATTTTCACGCGCCGCGTCAGCCCCTCATCCCCCTGCCGGGGCCTTCTCCCCGCGCGCGAGGAGAAGGAGGCTGCCCGACCGTCCTGCCCAACGACCCAAAGCCGCACGCCGTCAAACGACCAGGCCCCACCGTCAAGGCCCCCTTCTCCCCGCATGTGGGGAGAAGGTGAGGATGAGGGGCGGGCGCCAGGTTCCGCGAACCCACAAATGGCGAGATTTTCACGCGCCGCGTCAGCCCCTCATCCCCCTGCCGGGACCTTCTCCCCGCAAGCGGGGAGAAAGAAGCTGTCATCCACGTGGAGCGCTTCCGCTTTTTCTGAAAAGCTCATAGCCAGAGCCCGGCCTGACCGCCTGTCTTCATCGCTGGCCCCGTATCCACAGGATGCGGGGCCGATGCCGTTTCGCAGGGCCGGGCAGGCGAGGGACGCAATCTCCCCGGACCCTGTGGCAAAGCGGCTTGCATTTTGTTTTTCCCTATGACAGAACCGTACCGTACGGTACGATCCGTAAACGGGAACAGAGACCTTCGTGCGCCACATGTCGGAAATGCAGGATACATTCACACCGCGCCAGCGCGCGGTTCTGGACAAGGCGCTGGGCCTCCTGCTGGAAGGCGGCGAGCGCGCGCTCACGACCGCCGGGCTGGCGCGCGCGGCCAACTGCTCCAAGGAAAGCCTCTACAAATGGTTCGGAGACCGCGACGGTCTTCTGGCAGCCATGATCTCCCATCAGGCGAGCAAGGTGCGCGCGCAGATCGACAGCGGCGAGCGACTGGATCACGGCCGGTTCCGCACGCATCTGGTGGATTTCGCAAATGACCTCTTGCAGGTTCTCGGTGGAGATGTATCGCTGGCGCTTAACCGGTTGGCCATTGGACAGGCGAGCCGGGAAGGTAGCCGGCTTGGCGCGCTTCTTATTGAGCGGGGTCGGCATGGTATTGATAAACGCGCCGGCGCGCTTTTGGAGGCCGGCAGGCAGCGCGGCCTTATTGCTTATCACGACCGCGAAACTGCCTATCACACATTATACGGCCTGATCGTGCGCGACCTTCATGTGCGCATGCTTCTGGGCGAGGCCGGTGTTCGCCGGCCTGAACATTACGCCGTCCTTGCAGAAGAGGCGGTGGACCAGTTTTTCGTGCTTTTCGGGGTGCGGAAAAACGAGACGACCGGCCGCGACAGCGTCTAAGGCGGTCGAAGGTGAACTACAGTCAGTTGGATCAGGAAAGGAATTGAGTATGCGGGTGTATTATGATCGCGATGCCGATCTCAATCTCATCAAGAGCAAGAAGGTCGCCATTATCGGTTATGGCAGCCAGGGGCGCGCGCACGCGCTGAACCTGAAGGATTCCGGCGCCAAGGAAATCGCCGTGGCGCTGCGTCCGGGTTCTGCAACCGCCAAGAAGGTCGAGGCAGATGGCCTGAAGGTGATGTCGGTGGCCGAGGCTGCTGCATGGGCCGACCTGATGATGATGGCCACGCCCGACGAGCTGCAGGCCGGCATCTACAATTCCGAGATCGCGCCGAACATCCGCGACGGTGCGGCCATCGCCTTCGCGCACGGCCTCAACGTGCATTTCGGCCTGATCGAGCCGAAGAAGACCGTCGACGTGCTGATGGTCGCGCCGAAGGGCCCGGGTCACACCGTGCGCGGCGAATATGAGAAGGGCGGCGGCGTGCCGTGCCTGGTCGCCGTTCACCAGGACGCTTCCGGCAATGCGCTGGACCTCGGCCTGTCCTACGCCTGCGGCGTTGGCGGCGGCCGTTCGGGCATCATCGAGACCACGTTCCGCGAAGAGTGCGAGACGGATCTGTTCGGTGAGCAGGTCGTTCTGTGCGGCGGTCTGGTCGAGCTCATCCGCGCCGGCTTCGAGACGCTGGTCGAGGGCGGTTACGCTCCCGAAATGGCCTATTTCGAGTGCCTGCACGAAGTGAAGCTGATCGTCGACCTCATCTATGAGGGCGGCATTGCCAACATGAACTACTCGATCTCCAACACCGCTGAGTGGGGCGAGTATGTCTCTGGCCCGCGCATCATCACGGCAGAGACCAAGGCAGAGATGAAGCGCGTTCTGCACGACATCCAGTCCGGCCGTTTCACCACCGAGTGGATGCAGGAGTGGCACGCAGGTGCGGCCCGCTTCAAGGCGACCCGTCGCCTGAACGACGAGCATCCGATCGAGGAAGTTGGCGAGAAGCTGCGCGGCATGATGCCGTGGATCTCCAAGAACAAGCTGGTGGACAAGGAAAAGAACTGATCTTTTCCAAAGTCTCAGAGAGAAGGCCGCGGCATCGCCCGCGGCCTTTTTCTTTGCCGGTCTTCCGCCTGCCTGTCCCGCGATGAAACAGGTTTCTGGCACGGTTTTCGCTGCATGACCCGTAAGTACCGCAAGAACCGCATGGGCCTCCTGCCGCCGGTCAGGCGCGCCTGACGGGCATGGAGGTGAACGGGCATGGAGGCGTGCGCCTGCGGGCGTGGGCAAGGCCAGGAGGCGAAGATGATGTCGGACATGAAAAGTCCGGTGGACGAAAGACGGGCGGGCGGAAAACCGGCGCACGCAGGCAGCCCGTTTCCCTCAGACCGCCGCGCGGCCGGCCGCGAGGATGCGACGCGTCACGCGAGGCTCTTCTGGAACCATGGCGGCTGCATGCTTCTGGGCGTTGTTCTCGACCAGACCACGCACGGCGCGCGCATCCGCTTCGGCGACATCTGCGCCGTGCCGGATGCCTTCTACATCGAGATAGAAGGCGGCGACCGCATCCGCCCCGCGGTCATCCGCTGGCGCAGCCTGACGGAGATCGGCGTGGCGTTTGAATGAGGAGGAAGTGAATAATAAATATTACAAATGTAATATACTTTACTCTCTAATCGGATTTTTATTTATTTGGCTAATTATGATTATAAATATTTTGTTTATATAATTGATATAATAAATAATTCGGAGGTTTGGTGTTATGCTAGTTGATCAACATATAGGGTATGCAGAGCCGAGAATACAAGGTGTATTGTCAGAGCTAAGATCAAGGGTTATCCAGCTTGATGAGCGGGTAGCGGAAAGAGCGACTAAAGCCCAGCGGATAGTCTATCTTGTCGACCGGATATTTGCAGAGGTAAAGGTACAGAAGAAGCGTATAATTGTTCGGGTATTTGATGTAGATACTCCGGATCCCAAGCAGCTCCTGCGTCACATAGGTCACGCTGCCAATAATGGATGGCAACACGACAAGGAGCTCTATATTGATAATCTAGAGTCGCTCGATGAAAGCATGCCTTTCATCGAAGCTTCACTGCGGTTGATATTACCGGAAGTTTCTGATGAGCCTGCTCGGCGGCGGCCCTGTCCCAGTTCAGTGGCACCGACCCAAATGAGAGGGAACTTTAAAGACATGGCTGTACTGAATATTCCGGCGGCTCGTGTTCGGCAAGGAGACCTAACACTATACACGACCGCGCTTAAGGTGAGCGATCTGATCCAGCCTGGCTTCTATACAGTGGAGACGCTTGATCCTGCAAATGATGATGATAAGGGCTATCAACGGCTGCTCAACAAAGGGCGCGCAAAGAAACTCGCCGGTTATGTGATGAAGGGGCAGGATGCGCGCGATGCATTCCTTCCCACTTCCGTCTTTCTGGCTACGGACAAGTCAGTTCCGTTCGACCCATCCACGAACACAATCTCGATTGACACACTCGAAGTCGGTCCATTCAATGTTGTAGACGGGCAGCATCGACTGGAAGGACTGAAGGTCGCAGCCGAGAAAGATCCGCGGGTCCTCGATTTCGAGGTGCCCGTGAACATCGCAATTGACCTGCCTACCCTCCATCAGATGTGCCACTTCCTCATCGTCAATACGACGCAAAAGAGCGTCGACAAGTCAGTGGAGCAGCGGATTATCGCTCGATTGACCGATGCTCTCGACATTGAGGACATGCCAAGCCTCCCGAAGTGGATACTCAACACTGTGGAAAAGGGCGAGATTGATAAAGCTGTCCGCTACGTTGACTACCTAAACGACCAACCAGAATCGCCCTGGTATAACCGAATTCGGAAGGCAAATGACGATACGGGAACAGGTCGCATTAATCAGAGCAGCTTTGCCAAATCGATCGTCAAATATGTGTTGACGGCTAATAATCCAATCACAGCAATCAGGGATTTCGATCGCGAGAAGCGAATATTCCTCAATTACTGGAAGTCGATAGCCTCGATTCTGGATGAGGATCGCGAGTCTGACACACTCTATAAATACGGCGGTGTCGAACTGTTTTGCCAGTTTTCAATCCCCTTCTTTCTGAAACTCCAGGCTGCTGGAGATTATCGAGTGGAGGCCATGCAGTGCGCATTGCAAGCCTGCTTTGACAATTTGGAAGGAGAGTATGCTGGAGTGGGGCATCCCGAATGGTGGCGTACCGGTGGTCAAGCGGGGCGGCTCAATTCGGGTGCGCTGCGCCTTGTGGCTCACGAGATGACGCGGGCGCTCAACAGTGCATCAATGACGGAAACGATCCAGGTATGAAGATAGGTGATCTTTCACCCTGTCCAGTGGCAAAGGAGCCATTTCAGCGCGCTCAAATGCGCTTCGTAAGCGAGAAGTCTGGGTGCTATGTACTCGCCACGTTTCAGGAAGATATCCTCTACGTTGGGTTGACCAAAAATCTTCGGCGGAGGTTTGGTCAACACCTAGATTCACCGGAGAAAGTCGCCACCACAGCTGAGGGGCGTGCTATCTGGTTTTCTTGGCTAGAGTGTGTGGAATTGGAGAAAGTGGAGCGCACCTGGCTCAACAGCCATGCCAGCGCTCATGGGGTGTGGCCTATTTTGAATAAGGTTTATTCGCCAACCGCAGGCTGAGTTCCGTTACTCTTAACCGGGTTCGTCTTTGTCGGGCCGGAGAGTTCGGCCCGTTGGTTTCTAATCAAAAGGCGTACTTCCGATTGAGGCTCCATGAATGGAAGTTTTCTACTGTGTCAGAATGAAACCCAACAAAGCAATTCAGGTTGAAGTCGTTCGGGTTTCACTTTCGTAAGAAGTGGCGGCTGACCGCCATCTGGTCCTGTCAGGATTGCCTATAATCACCGGTGCTTGCCGCGCCACCAACGCCCCTCAATCCCACCCCTTCAAGCCCAGGAGCTTCTCCCCCAGCTCCGTAAGCTTCGCCGTCTTAGCGTTCTTCTTCTCCCATTCGCGCGGGTCGCCGGGGAAGGCGTCGCGTTTGGGGTGGTCGCGTTCGCGCCACAGGCGGATGCGCTCGCGCCGTTCCGCCTCGTTCTCGAACTCGGCCGGATGCATCGACACATATTGCGCCATCCGCACCCGGTCCTTCGAATGGTTGGGCCGCACGCCATGCGCCAGAAGCGAGTTGAAGATCAGGAGGTCGCCCGCTTCCATGTCGATATTGGTGATCGAAAGGCCCGTTATGTCCGGGTGCATCGGGTCGCGGTCGGCGGGCTGGGTCTTCACCCATTCGTCAAAATGCTCGAACAGTTCGGGAATGCACTGGAACCCGCCCACATCGCCGTCCTGCTTCTTCAGGCTCAGCACGCCCTGAACGCCGATGGGCAGCGGGCGGAGCGAGGTGTCGGCGTCCCAGTGGATGAAGCCGTCAGGATTGCCGGGGATCTTCTTCGGCACGTTCAGATTGGCGCGGTCGATGGTCACCCACAGATCTTCGCGGTCCCATATGTCCACGAAGGCGTCATAGATGCGCGGCTCCATGCGGTTGTCCCACAGATACTGGTGATTGTAGATCTCCAGCATGCCGGTGTTGTTGAGCTCCTTCATCTTGTGCGCGCGGCGCTGCGGGGCATACCAGGTGGAGGGATCGTTCGGGTCTTTCTCGTCGAACGCCCACAGGAGCTCCGCCAGCCGCTCGACATTCTCGCGCGGCACGGCCTGCCTTACGATCACATAGCCCTTGGTGATCCAGTGCTGCCAGTCGTCCCTGGAGAGAACGCGCAGCGGCAGGGTCTTCTCGATGTCCTTGAGCTGTGAGCCGACCTTGGTCGACGAGGGATGCGCATCGCGCTTGATGGCTGTTTCCTGCATGGCTTCCTCCCAGATATCCTGCCTTGCAAGCCTAGCGCGCTTGCGCGGGCGGTGTTGTACTCACATGGCTGATATTGATACTATTCTGGCGTCATGGCCTGTGAGTGCGCTCTATGAGACCGTTTCTGGAAAAACTGCCCGCCATTCCCGGCGCGTCGTGGAGCCTTCTGAACCGGCGGCTGGAGGAGGGCATTCCCTTCGAGTGGCACCACCATCCCGAATATGAGCTGACGCTGACGCTTAATTCTCAGGGGCAGCGTTTTGTCGGCGATCATGTGGGTGAATATGGCGATGGCGATCTGGTTCTGGTGGGCGCGAACCTGCCGCACACCTGGGCCTCGCGCGCCAGACCGGACCCCGCGCGCCCGCATGTGGCGCTGGTCATGTGGTTTCGCCATGAATGGGCGCAGGCGCTGGGCGAGGGGTTTGCCGAGTTGCGGCCCATCGCCGGGCTTTTGGCGCGGGCGGAGGCGGGGCTCGCCTTTTCGCCGCAGGCGGCTGCGCGCGCCCGGCCGATGATCGAGGCGCTGTTCGAGGCGGAGCTGGCCGAGCGCTTTCTGGCGCTGGTGCGGGTGCTTCTGGTTCTGGCCGGCGATGACGGTGCTGCGCCGCTGGCGGGCACGGTTGCCGCCCGTGATCTCGACAGCGCCGACCGCGAGCGCATCGACCGCGTGCTGCTCCACATTCACAGGCATTACGCCGCCGGCATTGCCAATGAGGAACTGGCCGGGATCGCGGCTCTCAGCCCGTCCGGCCTGCACCGGCTCTTTCGCCGCCACATGCGCACCAGCATTTCAGACTATGTGATGCGGCTGCGCATCGGCGAGGCGTGCGCCCGGCTTTCATCCGGTGATCAGCCCATCGGCCATGTGGCCGAGGCCGTCGGCTATCGCGCTTTGGCCAATTTCAACCGCCAGTTCAAGGCGCTGCGCGGCATGACGCCACGCGCCTATCGCGCACTCTTTCGCGGTTGATGGTTGGGGGGGCTGTTGGGTTTCGGGGAAGTTGAGCACCGTGAAAGGTCTGATACGCCATTAGTGTTGCACTGTGCATGATGGCGCGTTGCATTGACGTTGTGCGTGGTTCGCCCTTCGACAAGCTCACCATGAGGGAGGGGGCGCTTTGCAGTGCGTCTGGCTCCGTGACTGCAGTGATTAACCCAGTCCTCATGGTGAGCTTGTCGAACCACGCACAACGCTGCTGCAACAGGATCGAGTGCACCTGAAATCCCCATAGATCCCACGTCGTGGCACCCGACCGGGCCAATCGCGCCCTAACGCCCATAAGGCGAAACACACGCTCTGCGCCCCCCTTTATAAGGCTGGAACGTGTTGTCGTGCGCGCGGTAGGAGCGATAGCGGTCGTGACACCAGGCAAGATGCGCCGCGCGGGCATCGTGGCCGGGATAGGCCCGCCTTGCGGTGCGGCGCTGCTTTGGCCGCCCTTCATAGCGCCAGTGAAAGCTGCGCGCGCCATGGCGCGGGCGCAGGATCGGCCGGCCGGGGCCGTAGACATCGTTGAAGCCATAGAATTCGCCGGCGAAGCGGCCATGGGGATCGTGCCAGCGTGACCAAAAGGCACGGCGCGGTCGCGCCAGCGGCGTTCGTGGGTGCAGCGCTCGCGCCAGTGCCGGCGGTGTGCTTCGCCAAGCGTGAGCTGCATGCGGCCCGGAAACAGCCGGCGCATGGCGCGGCGCTCGTTCCAGTCATCGGCCCAGCCATCCGCCCAGCCGACGAGGCTGCCGGCAGAAGTCGTTTCAACACCGAGCAGGCAAAACAGGGCAATCAGGATAAGTCTCAGATGAAACATGAGGCGCAACTCCAGGGTGACGTCCTGAAGCCTATGCGTGCCGTTTCGATTTAAAAGTCTGATTGTATTCAGACTTTTTGAAAATTCAGATTGCCCGGGTGAACGAAAAATGGCGCAGCTTTCGCCGCGCCATTTCGTGTTCCGTCAGACCGGTGCCCTAGCGGTAATAGGGCGAGATGCAGCGCTTGCGCGGGCCGTGATAGGGCTGGAACGTGTTGTCCGACGCGCGATAGGAGCGGTAGCGGTCATAGCACCAGTTCACATGTGCGCGCGAAAGCCTTACCGGCCGGCGATACTGCGGCGGGCGCGCATAGCGCGGACGGTAGTAATACGGGGCAGGGCGGCCAAACTCGAAATAGAAGCCGGCGCTTGGGCCCCGCCTGTGCCAGTCGCGGCGGTTGTGGCGGTGCCGCCATTTGCGACGGTCATTGTGCCTGCGCCAGTTCCGGCGGTCGCGGCGGTCAACCTGCACGATGGGCGCCTGCGTTGCAGAGCGCTCGACCGCGTTTGTCGTCGCGCTGCCGGCAATGCCCAGTGCATTGGCGTTGGCCGGTGCGCCGATGACGGCGAAGCCTAACGCAAGCAGCCCTGAACAGGCGATGTTGACGAGATTGCGTTTCATGATGGTCTCCTGTTTTCAGGCGCCCCCAAGATGCCCTTCAACCCCATTTTTCAAGAATTGTTGCATGTGCTGATGGTATCATAACCAATCATATCCACCATGAACGCGTGATGAATGAGACGGTTGCGAGAGGGGGGCGTCAAAACGCGGGCTTGTATTCATCGCCATGCCGGTTAAACGTGCTTGCATGTCCCTCCGCCTTGCCACATTCAACGTCGAAAACCTGATGAACCGGTTCGATTTCTCCGGTTTCCGCAATGATCTGCGCAGGGATCGCGCCCTCGCGCTCTATGAGATCGAGGACGAGGCGCATTACCGTGCGCTTGAACAGGCCCGCGCCATTGCGCTGACGGATGATGCGCGCCAGCTGACGGCGCTGGCCATTGCCGCAACGCGCGCGGACATTCTGTGCCTTCAGGAGGTCGACAATCTCGCAGCGCTCAAGGCGTTCGAATATGGCTATCTGTTCAAGATGATCGGCAATGGCTACCGGGAGAAATATTCCGCTTCCGGCAATGATTCCCGCGGCATCGATGTGGCGGTGATGATGCGGCCGGAGACCGCGCATGGCCAGCCCATCGAGTTCGTGCGCATGACCAGCCATGCGCATCTGACCTTCGCCGATCTCGATCTGCACAATGAGGAACTGGCCGAACTTGGCATCGAGCCGCATGAGCGCATTTTCAGGCGCGATTGTCTGGAGCTGGACATCAAGGTCGGTGGCCGGCCGCTCACGCTTTATGTGGTGCATTTCAAGGCGATGAGCCCGCCGCGCAATGGCATGGACGGGCGCACGGCTTCCATGCCGGTGCGCATGGCTGAAGCGGCGGCGGTGCGCCACATCATTGAGCAGCGTTTTGGCGGTGCTGAACGGGCGGCGGAAAAGCGCTGGGTCATTTGCGGCGATCTCAACGATTATCGCGAGCGCGTCATCATCACCGGTGAGGCGCATCTGGGCTATCGGTTCGAGCCGGCGACGGAAGAACAATCGAGCGTCAATGCGCTGACGGCGGGCGATTTCTGCGAAAACCTCGTGGAGCGTCGCCCGGAAATGGACCGCTGGACGCTCTATCACACGCGCGGGCCGGAAGAGCGGCATCTGTGCCAGCTCGACTATCTTCTGGCGTCGCGGGCGCTCGCCCGCCACAACAGGCGGGCCGTGCCGGAGATCATCCGCGCCGGCCAGCCCTGGCGCACCATCTTTCCGCCCGAGCAGGATGTGCCGCGTTTCCCGCGCGTCGGCTGGGACCGCCCCAAGGCATCCGATCATTGCCCGGTCGTGGTTCAGCTCGACATCGCCTGATCGAGAGCGTTTTTGCGCAATTCCGGACGGAAATCCGGTGTCCACTTTTCCCAAAATTGCTCTATTCGTGCCGCAGGGCCTCGATCGGGTCGAGCCGCGCGCCGCGCAGCGCCGGGAAAAAGCCGAAAACGATGCCGATGGCGATGGAGATGGCCGTGATGGCGGCAATGTCGGCAGGGCCGGGCGCGAAGTGCACCCCCATGAGTGTGGTCACGCCCCATGCGATGGCGAGCCCAAGCGCTATGCCGGTCAGCCCGCCCAGCAGCGACAGCACGCAAGCCTCGGTCAGAAACTGCACCAGAATGTCCCGCTGACGCGCGCCTATCGCCATGCGGATGCCAATCTCCCGTGTGCGCTCGGTGACCGAGACCAGCATGATGTTCATGATGCCGATGCCGCCCACCAGAAGGCTGATGGCGGCGATAGCGCTCAGAAAGGCCGTGATGCCGCCGATGAATTCATTCGTCTGCTGGATGTATTCCGCCATGTCTTCGACCTGAAAATCGTCATTGCGGCCGGGGCCTATCCGGCGCAGATTGCGCATTTCCTGCGTGATCTGGGCTTTCAGCGGTTCGATTGCGGCCTGGTTTGGCGCATTGATCAATATTTCATCGATTTGCGACTTGCCGCTCAGCCGGGTCTGGAACAGGCCGAGCGGGACATAGACCTGCATGTCCTGCTGGCCGGAAAAGGAAGAGCCTCTCGCGCTCAACTCGCCGACCACCCTGCAATGCGCCGGGCCGATCCTGATGCGCGCGCTTAGCGCACTCTCCTGGCCGAACAGCGCTTTTGAAACCTGGCTGCCGATAACGCAGACGCTGGCGCTGCTCTCGGCTTCCACTGGTGAAAAGAGGCGACCACGTCCAAGCTTCCATTCGCGTTGCAGGAAGTGGTTTTCGCTGGCGCCCGTGACCTGCGCAGAAACGCTTCGCGCACCAAAAGAGGCGCGCATACTGGTCGTGGCGACGGCCGCGACAATGGCCTGACTGCCAATGGCCTTTTCAAGGCCGTTGAAATGCGCATTGGTGAGTGGTTTGGCCTCGTTTATCACCGGAGCCGAGGGATCTGGCCGTTCGCCTGCGAACACGAAGATGAGGCGGCTGCCCATATTCGCCATTCCCGCATTTATGTGTTCGCGTGCGCCTCCGCCGATGGTGAGAAGCGCGATCACTGCGGTAACGCCGATGATCACGCCAAGAAGCGTGAGCAGCGAGCGCAGCTTGTTGCGAGCGATGGAGCGCAGCGCAAGCAGAAACGACTGCATCAGCATGACGCCGCATCCCCCGTGGCGCTGTCGAAGGCGATGCGCCCGTCGCGAAACCCGATCTGCCGACCGGCGAATGCCGCGATGTCCGGCTCATGCGTCACCATCACGATTGTGAGCCCGTGTTCGCGGTTGAGCGCGGTCAGAAGCTCCATGATCTCATGGCTGCGTTCGGTGTCGAGATTGCCGGTCGGCTCGTCCGCCAGAAGGAGTGTGGGTTCAGAAACCAGTGCGCGCGCAATCGCCACGCGCTGCTGTTGTCCGCCGGAAAGCTCGTTTGGTTTGTGGTGGCCACGGCCTTCAAGCCCCACTTGCAGGAGCGCTTCTTCCGCGAGTTCCTGCCGGGTGCGCCCTGGCAGGCCCCGATAGATAAGGGGGAGCTCGATGTTTTCCAGCGCAGTGGTGCGGGGCAGGAGATTGTAGCCCTGGAAGACGAAGCCGATATGCCGGTTGCGCAGGTCGGCGCGGCGGGGCTTGTCGAACGTGCCGGCATCTTCGCCCATGAAGTGGTACGCGCCACCCGTCGGCACGTCGAGCGCGCCCAGAATGTTCATCGCGGTCGATTTTCCCGAGCCTGAGGGACCGGTCACCGCCACGAAGGAGCCACGGGCAATGTCAAAGCTCGCGCCGGCCAGCGCATGAACCTGCGTGTCGCCTGCCCCATAGCTGCGCCAGACGGCCTCGAAGGCGATGAGCGGCGTGCGAGCGTTTTCGGCGTCCATCGCTATTGCGTGTGCAGCGCATCGCCGGTGATGACGCGCTGCCCCTCAGTCAGGCCGGAAAGAACCTCCGCTTTCTCCCAGTTGCGCACCCCGAGCTCCACGCGCACGGGCTGCGGCTCTCCATCCTCTCCGAGCACATGAACGAGCGCCTTGCCCGGTGCGTCTTCGGCGTTCGTTTCCTCGGCGCTTTCGGGCTCAACTGTCTGCGGCCGATAGCGCAGCGCGCTAGTGGGGATCAGAAGCGCATTTGTCGTTTCGTCGGTGGTGATCGAAACGGATGCGGTCATCCCCGGCCTGAGCTTCAGATCGTCATTGCGCACATCCAGATTGGCTTCATAGGTCACGAGATTGTTTTCGCGCCGGTGTGCGAACGACACGTCGCGGATCGTCGCCCTGAAGGTGCGGTCGGGATAGGCGTCCACCAGGAAGGTTGCTTCCTGTCCCTCGGCAATCGATCCGATATCGGCTTCGTTCACCTTGGCGATGAGTTCCATCCTTTCCAGATCCTCGGCGAGGATGAACAGAACGCTGTCTTCCGAAGATGCATAGACGGTGCGGCCGGGTTCGGCCTTTCTCGCCAGCACGATGCCATCAATGGGCGAGCGGATTCTGCTGCGGCTCAGGTCGAAGCGCCGGAGTTTCAGATCCACCTGCTTGACCGCAAGATCGGCCTTGGCTGTCTCGACGCGGTTGGCGGCGCGGTTTCGCTCGGCCTGCACGTCTTCCAGCTTCTGCTCGCTGAGCGCATTGCGATGGCGCAGCGCCTTTGCGCGGGTGAGCTTCTGGTCGGTTTCTTCAAGGGCGATCAGCGCATCGGAAAGGCCCGCCTCCGCGGCTTCGACCAGTGCGGCCGAGCGCTCCAGCTCATACTCGAATATGGTGGAATCAAGCTGGATGAGGATATCGCCGCGTTTCACGCGCTGGTTCTGCATCACGGGGACGGACTGCACCGTTCCTTTCAGCTCACTGGAGATCTGGATCTGCGTGCGCGGCCGCAAGACGGCGGTCGTTGCCACGCGCGCCACCAGATCGCCGCGTTCCACCGGCTGGCTCATATAGCCTGCCATGGTCTGTCCGGATTGCGCGCCGGCGAAAAACCATGCGCCGGTCGCAACAAGCCCGGCGACTGGCAGCGCTAGCGGCCATCGGCGTTTTTTTCTCTGGGAAGGCTTGGCTTTTTGGCTAGTGCCTCGAACATGCGTCGATGCGATCCCCTGTGGATCGCTGCCTGTCTTTTTCATGGACCCATCGCAGCATTGAGCGCGCGCCTATGACGTTAACGTGGTAACAGGAAAGTGGACAAAAGATGGCAGGAAACTGGACGAGAGCACTCTTTCGCTCCGGGCAGTGCATTTTTATCTGGAGGCAGGATGAACGGGCGAAACTATTATATTTATGACGTTTTTTCCGCCGAGGCCCTCACGGGAAACCCACTGGCCATCGTTCTTGACAGCGAAGGACTGGACGATGCGGCCATGCAGCGGATCGCCGGCGAGTTCAATCTGTCCGAGACCGTGTTCGTCTTTCCGCCTGACGAAAAGAACCACGCCGCCAGACTGCGCATATTCACGCCGGGGTGTGAACTGCCCTTTGCCGGCCATCCCACGGTGGGCACGGCCATTGCCCTGGCGGAACGGGCGGGCGAAGGGCAGGAGAGCGCGCAGACTTCGATCCTGATGCTGGAAGAGACGGTCGGGCCGGTGCGCTGTGCGGTGTCGCTCGGCGCGCAGGCCGCTTATGCCGAATTCGACCTGCCGAAGCTTCCCGAACCCGTGGCAGGTTCTTTTGAGCCGGAGGCGGTGGCGGCCGCACTTGGGCTTGGCCATCACGAGATCGGTTTTGAGAACCACGTTGTTGGCGTGTGGAGCGCTGGCGTTCCCTATGTCTGCGTGCCGGTCGCCAATCTCGATGTGGCCGCGCGCGCCAGGTTCGATCCGGCGCTCTGGTCCTCTATGGTGCCGGAGCTGAACGGGCGCGTGGCCAATCCCTATGTCTATTGCCGCGAGACGGTGAATCACGATCACGCCTTTCATGCCCGCATGTTCGGCAATGATCTGGGAATCAGTGAAGACCCGGCCACGGGATCGGCCGCAGCAGCCTTTGCCGGCGCAATAATGCGCCATGACGCGCTTGTGGACGGCGCGCACGGCTTTCTGATCGAGCAGGGGCTGGAAATGGGCCGTCCATCGAGCATACGCCTTGAAATTGAAGCGTTTGCGGGCCGTATCGAGGCTGCCCGGATCGGTGGCCAGGCGGTTCGCGTGGCGGAGGGAAGGCTGTTCATTTGAGAAAAGTGACAAACCCGTGTCAGAGTGTCTTGCCAGCTTGAGAAAAACCCTTTAAGGAGCCGGTCATTCGGTTGACGGCAACTTCTTCGCCGCACGGATCGGTCGGGTGATTAGCTCAGTTGGTAGAGCAGCTGACTCTTAATCAGCGGGTCACAGGTTCGAGCCCTGTATCACCCACCAATCTTCCTTCAAAGTTGAAAAAAGCACTTCTTTTTAGGCCTTCGCCGCATGTTTGTGGCCAAGCTCCGATCACATCCAACTATGGACGTTGCAGCCCCTTTGGCGACATTATAGGGATTGTGGAACCAATCCTTGATCGAGCCGGGCAGGCGTGAGCAGAGACGACGACACAGACATGCAGACAGTGCGCCGCGCAGAGATGCTGGCGGTGCTCAGGCGGCGCGGTATTGCCTCCGAAGCGGTTCTGGACGCCATGGCGCAGGTGCCGCGCGAACGCTTCGTTCCCGATCATCTCGCTGAACTCGCCTATGAAGACGGGGCCCTGCCCATTGGCGACGGGCAGACCATTTCCCAACCCTATATCGTTGCCCTGATGACGGAAGCGGCGGAGCTCGGGCCTGAAAGCCGGGTTCTCGAAGTGGGCACGGGGTCTGGCTACTCCACCGCAATCCTCTCTCTGCTCGCCGGCCACGTCTTTTCGGTCGAGCGACATGACACGCTTGCCACAGCCGCCCACGAGCGGCTGGAGACGGGCGGTTATCTCGACAATGTCACGCTTTCCGTGGGCGATGGAACGCTCGGGCTTCCCGAGAAAGCGCCGTTTGATGCGATCATCATCGCTGCGGCCGGGCCACGTGTGCCGGAGGCGCTGCGCGCGCAGCTTGCCAGGGGCGGGCGGCTGATCATGCCCGTCGGCTCCGCCTCCGGTCCCCAGAAGCTGACATGCGTTACGCGGGACGGGGAGGAGAACTTCCGCACCGAGGATCTCGCGCCGGTGTCCTTCGTGCCGCTCATCGGCGCACAGGGCTGGCAGCGCTGAGGCGGTCTCACGCGCGGGTGTTCGTGCGCGTTCGATAAAATTGAAACGGTGTGGAACCTTTGCGGGGCGTGTGTGTTCTTGCTCCAGGCGCGCGACCCCACCATCCCCCCGACCCGAACCATGCGCGCCGATTGCCGGCCAGTTTTCTGGCCGGCTTTCTTTTTGCTCTGTCGACGACTTGGCGTCCTGACCCTAGTAGTCCTTCTCGAAGAAGATGCCGACGCTTGAATCGCCATCGGAGCCGAGCGAACCGCGCGCTTTCAGGTCTTCGGTGATGTCCAGATTGACCGTACCGCGCGTCGTGCCCTTCGCACCGGCCTCCACGCCCAGATAGATGTTGTCCTGGATGTAGCGCCCGGCGCGCACCGCCGCGTTGCCTTCACTGTCGGTGATCACATCCAGATCATCAAGCCCGGTGGCGTTGCGCAGCGAGCCGAGAAGCGACGTGTTGGCGCCGCCGGCAAGCTCCGCCGCCGCTGCGGCCAGCTGTGCGATCTGCACAGCCGAAAGCTCGTTCACGCCGCGATTGAAGATCAATCGGGCGAGCACTTCGTCTTCCGGCAGCTCCGGCTGTGAGGAGAACGAGATGTTGAGATCGGAAACACGGCCACGAACATTGATGAAGACGATGATGTCATTGCCGCGCGAGCGGGCGACGAAGTTGAGCTGCGGGTCGAGATCGCCAACCAGCGTGACTTCGCCTTCATCGAAGGTGATGCGCTGGCCGATGATGGAGAGACGGCCGCGAATGAGCTTGAAGCCGCCGACCGGCTGGATGTTGGTGACCGGGCCGGTGAGGCGGACCGAACCGCCAAGCTCGGCGTCGAGGCCGCGGCCGCGCACGAAGATGCGGGCAGGGGCCGTGACATTGACGTTCAGCCGCATCACGCTCGGTCGCGCGGTCGGCATCGGCGTGCCGTCGTCGGCGCGGGCGCGTTCAAGCGTGAGTGCCACCGCGCGGGGCGGATCGACATGGCGCACATTGATGGCCGCAGCGCCGCCGCCCAGATTTTCCGGGACGATGATTTCGGCGCGCTCGATATTGACCTCGCCGGCCAGAAGCGGATCACGGGTGAGGGCGCCTGTCAGCGACAGTGCGCCATCCACCGTGGCGGTCACCATCTCGCCATCCGTGTGGCGGGCATTGTCGAGGCTGATCCGCAAATCGGCGGGGAAGCCGGCCTGGGCATTGGTCGAGACCGATCCCGAGATGGAAACCCGGCCGCCGGCGGCAAGTGCTGCCGAGCCTTCGGTGATCGACACGCGGTCGCCTGTCAGCGTGGCGGCAAGCCGCACATCATTGACGCGCAGATTGGTGAGCGGATCGACGGCTGCGGCATTGGCGGTGGAGATCGTGCCGTTGATCACTGGATTGGAGAGAGCGCCCGAAACCCGCACATCTGCCGTCGCCGTGCCGGAAAGCTGCGTCCCGCGCGTCGCAAGCATGCGGTTGGCGATGGACAGCGGTGCGGTGCCCGACACATTGATGCCGAGGCCCGAGCCCGAAAGGGGCACGCTGCCGCTGGCCTGAATGGCGAGGCCATTGGGATCATTGGCGGTGAGGCTTGCAAGCTGCACCGTATTGCGGGCGAAGCTGCCATTGGCGGCAAGCTGCAGCGGGCCGAGGCCGGCGCTTGCCAGCGGCGCTGCATTCAGGCCGGAGGCGCGGACATCGAAGCGCGCTGCAGGCGCATTGAGCCTGCCGGTCACGCGGGCATTGCCCGTCACCTGGCCGGCCAGGTTCTGTCCCTTCACAACGCGGTTGAGCGCGGCCAGCGGGAAGGCGTTCAACGCCACATCCATGGCAAGCTGGCTGTCATCAAAGGGCACGACGCCCCTGGCGGAAGCGTTGAGACCTTCGGGACTGGTGATGCTGGTGTTCACATTGAGGCGGTTGCCGTCCGTCGTGCCGGAGGCGTCCACGGTCAGCATGCTCAGGCCGGCCTGCTGAAGCATGGAGGAGGTGATGCTGCGGCCAGCAACATCGAATGTGACCATCGGCTTCGCGCGTGTGCCCTTGATGTCGGCTTTGCCGTTCAGCGTACCGCCGAGACCGAGATCCGGCTGGATCGTGTTCGCGATGGAGAGCGGCACATTGGCGAGATCGACAGCCAGGTCGAGGCTATTGGCAACCTTGCCGCTGGCCCTGATGCGGCCGCCCGCAACGTCTATTTCCAGCGGGTCGAGCGTGTAGCTTGAGCCCTGAACCAGCAGGGAGGTGGCGTTGACGAGACGCGCGCTAATAGCTCCCTGATCGAGTGTGAGACGGTCGAGGCTCACCCGAAAACCTTCGCCCTCGGGCGCTAGCGCTCCCTTTGTGGCGAGCTTCGTGCCCTGATCGAGAAGGGCGGAGCCTTCAAACTGGGTGGCGTCGCCTTCCTGCCGTGCACTGGCGTCCAGCCGCGTGATGCCGATGCCACCGGCGGTGATGTCGTCGGCAGAGATCTCGCCCACCGCTGCGGGCACGCCGAACAGATCTTCGATCGTGGCGGCGATCTCCGCGTTCGAGACGTGCGTCTGATCGATCTCCAGATTGCGGACCGTCGCATTGATGTCGGCCGTCTGGCTGTCATTCACCGGTGAGAGCGAAATTTCGGCGTTCACGCTGCCGCTCGCCTCGCGCAGCAGCAGTGCTGCGGCGGTGGAGATGTCAGCGGCGTCAATGTTCAGCCGGCCGTCGATCAGGTTCTTCTGAACATCCTGAATGACATTGCCCGTTGCGCTTGCGCCGCCGGCGCGGAAGCTCAGTTCCGTCAGCTGGCGCTGCGTGTCGTCAAGGACGATGTGGCTCGCCAGTTCAACGCGTTCGCCGGCGAGGAAGGCCGTGCCGTCCACCTGACCGGTGAGCACCTGCTTCTCCAGCTGCCCGGTGAAGCCAAGCGCGGCTTCGGTCAGTGCGCGGCCCGCGAGGCTGCCGCTCGGGGCGTCGGCCTTGAAGGTCATGTTGATGCGTCCTTCCGCGCCCTGGGCGCGGCCGGTGGCCGTCAGGCGTCCCGACGCCTCCTTCGAGAGGAGCGCCATGTCTTCCAGAGCGGCGTCGAAGGTGAAATTGGCCTTGCCGGTGGCGAAATTGCCGTCGGCGTTCAGCGTCAGCTGGTCGTTGGCCAGGCGCAGCTTGCGCGCCGTCAGCCCGTCGGCGCCGCGCGCCACGCCGCCATCAATGCGGGTCGTGCCGGCCAGAAGATTGCCCGCCATCTCGTTTTCGATGCGCAGATCGGTCGCCGTGCCATCAAGGTCGAGATCGAATGCGCCGCTGATCGGGCGCACCGTGCCGCTTGCCTTGAGGTCGACCGCGCCTGCAAGTTCCTGATCGGCAAGGCCGGAGAAGGGCGCGATGTCGTCGGCGCTGAGCAGGATGTCGCCGGTAAAGGCGAACTCATCGATCTGTCCGCGCAGGGCGGTTTCCAGCCCGTTGCCCGAAATGCTGGCATTCTCCAGCATGACCGGATTGCCGGCCCGCCAGTCCCCCTTGACCGCGATATCCAGCGCATCACCCAGCGCTTTGGCGATCTTGGCCTGCTTTGCGGTGATGCCGGAAAGGCCGCCATCGACGTCAAAGCTGATGCGGCGGTTTTCTGCATTGTTCAGGTTCTGGGCAAGCCCGCCCATGGTGAGCTCCGTGCGGCCGGCAGCGAATTCCGAGGTCTGAAGACCGTCAATCGCCAGATTGCCGCGCCAGCGCTCGGAGCCGGCTTCGCCAAAGGTCACATTGAGGTTTGCCGTCTGCAACGAGGTTTCGCCGCCCGAAACGGGCAGGAGGACGCGCTTGCCATTGGGGTCGGCCACGCTGGCGCTCAGCGAAAGAGCGGTCAGGAAGTGGTCGCTGCCGGTTTCGGCTGCTGCCTCGATGCGCATGGAGGCGCTGGAGATCTGAAGGTTCTCAAGCAGAACGCCGCCGCCTGTCTTGGACACGCCGCTCACATTGATATGTGTGCCTGCGCCGAAGAAGTCGCGGAACTGGGCCGGAACCAGCCGACCGATGGCGCCGGCGAGCCTTGCAGAGAAGCCAAGGCCCTCGTCACGCTCGCGGAGACGCGCCGTGCCGCCAAAGGCGGGCACGCCATCGGCTTCCAGCGCCAGCTTGATGTCCAGATCGCTGAGCGGGCCGTTGCCGGCAATGGTCAGTTTCAGCGGCGGGCGTCCCTGCACGTTAAGCAGGTTGGCGACAACGCCGTCTGCGGGCTCGTCGAGCACGAGGTCGAGGTCGAGAACTTCCGTTTCGTTGGAGAAAGCCGCCTTCAGGGCGAACTGCCCGCCGGGGCCATCGAGGCGCTTGACGTCGAAATTCGTGTCCAGCGTTCCACTGGCAATTCTGAGCGCACCGGTGAGCGACAGTTCGGCGGCGAGGCCGAACACATCGTGGCCGAAGGTTGCCTTCGGGATTTCCAGCTGTTCCAGATTGATCGCCAGCGGCAGTTCGGGAACCTGGAACGAGCGCGATTCAGGGGAAGGCAGGGCCGTTTCATCCGGCAGTGGCCGGCGCGTCACCTCGATGCTCTCTGCGGCGAGCCTCTGCACCTCAAGGCGCTGCCGCAGAATCAGGGTCGAGCGGCTCCAGTTGATCGACGCATTCTGAAGGCGAAGCCAGACGCCTTCGCGGTCGGCGATGGTGATCTCGCCAATGGTCGCCTGTGAGGAGAGCGCCCCGCGAATGCCCGAAATGCGGATCTGCCGGTTCGGGGTGGAGAGCTGGTTTTCAAGCAGCCGCGTCAGGAAAGAGCGCTCCTCTTCGGGCGTGCTTTCGCTCGGCGTGTCCTGCGCCATGGCCGGCAGCAGGAGGAGAAGGAGGCTGAGGGCGGCGAGGAGGCGGATCAAAATGCTTGTCCTATCCCGACATAGAAGGCGACGCTCGGATCGTCGTTGCGCCGGTCAAGCGGCACGGCGACATCCAGGCGCACGGGGCCAAGAGGTGTGAGGTAACGCAGGCCGGCGCCGACGCCGATCCTGACATCCTGATTGAAGTCCGGGAACGATTCAGCGCCGACCAGACCGGCATCGACAAAGCCGACAAGGCCGATACTGTCGGTCACGCGGGCGCGCAGTTCGGCCGATGCCTCCATCAGAGAGCGTCCGCCAGCCACGCCATTGGGCGTGTCGACACCGATATTGCGATAGGCATAGCCGCGCACCGAACCGCCGCCGCCTGCGAAGAAAAGCTTGTCGGGCGGGGTTTCGGAGATGGGGGCGCCCACGAGTGAACCGAGCTTGGCGCGGCCGGCCGCCACAAAGCGCCCGTCGCTGCCGAAATCGTAATAGGCCCGGCCTTCCAGCATCATGCGTGCCGCCAGATTGCCGTATTCCATCTCGTAGAACGGGTCGAGCGAGGCTTCAGCGAAGAAGCCTTCCGTCGCGTCGGCCGGATTGTCGCGGCTGTCATAGGTGACCGTGCCCGAAAGCCCCACCGTCAGGAAATCGCGTGTGCCGAAATCGTCGTCGAAGCGCGCCCGGTCCACATTCGCAAAGAGGCTGCCCGAAAGCTCTTCGTTGAATTCATGGTGGAAACCGGCCTGCGCGGTCACGCTGGTGCGGGTGTAGCGCTCCAGAACCTCGCGGTCGCCGAAGACGGACGCCTGAAAGTCCGTGTCGGGCGTGTAGACGCCGGGTTTGGTGAACGATGCGCCAACCCGATAGGTCAGGTCTTCCGGCTTGAACGTGTTGCCGATGCCCAGCACCTTGCCTTCGAAGCGCAGGCGCTCGGCACGGCCGAACAGATTGCGGTGCATCCAGTAGGCTTCCACGCCGAGACCGTCGAGCGTGGAATAGGTGCCGCCCACGCCAAAGCGGCGCGGCAGACGTTCCTGAACGCTGACCGAAAGAGGCAGGGAACCATCCTGCTTGATCTCTTCTGCTTCCTCGATGCGGGCGGAACGGAACACATCAAGCCTTGCAAGGCGCTTTTTGGCGCGTTCCAGATCGTTTGGATTGTACTCGCGTCCGGGAACGATGCCTGTCTGGCGCGCCACGAACTCCGGGTCCATGCGCTCGGTCCCGCTCACCGATACGTCTCCATAGACGGCGCTGCGGCCGGGCTCCATGGTCAGAACCGCATCCACCGTGCTGGTCCTGTGCTCTGCCGTCACCTGCTGGTTGCCGATTTTCGCCTTTGGGTGCCCCTGATAGCGCCAGGCTTCGACCGCCAGGCGTCCGGCTTGGAGGATCGTTCCCGAACGGGCAATTTCGCCGGTGAGGAAGCCTTCCCTGGCCGGGTCTTCGACGCGGTCCCTGCGCCTTTTGGCAGGCGGGGCCTGATTGATGATCTGTGCCTGTCCGAAGCGGAAGACAGGGCCGGGGTCCACCTCGACCCGCACATTGGCCGGATTGGCAATGTTTGCGTCGATGGGGAGTTCGGAGACTTCCCTGCCGTCGATCGTGATCGTGATCGAACCGCCATAGAGCGCTGATCCATAGAGCGTGTTCAGGATGCGGCGGTAATCGCCGCGCGCCCTGACGATGAGGCCGGCAGCGCCGGAGGCCGGTCTCTCGCGGTCGGTCCATAGAGTTGAAGAACCCTTGAGCGACTTTTCGACATCCTCGAAACCATAGGGAACGACGAAGTCGACCGTGTAATTCCACGGTTCGCCAATGGTCTCGTTTTCCTCGGCGACCTTGTCCTTGCCAAAGAGTTTGATGCCGAACAGCTCGAAAGCGTCGGCGGGAGCGGTCGTGAAGGCGAGCATGAGCGAGAGCGCAAGAGGCCCCTGCAAACGCCGACCCATCGACGACTTGACGTCGATCCTACTCAAACCCGTCTCCCATTCTCGAGCCGAGTGTCGGCCATCGGTCTTGCCGTGACGTTAACGTCTCACGCTCTCACTGTGCAGAATATCGAGGTTAAATCACAAACAACGATCACGGCCAATGCAGCTAGTCGGCTGTCTTGAAAAAATGTGGCTTAAAGCCGGCGTTATTTGAAGTGAAGCCGAATTGAGACCTACGAAATGAGAAGGTGGTTGTCTGTCCGTGGCCAATTCAGGGTTGCCGGGGGCGGTTCAGGCAATCGCAATACGTTTGTTTTCAAGGAGAGGCACGTGTCGAATGGCACAAAAACCACGCAGGCCGGAACCCCGGAATACCCAGGGCGAATCGTTGTCGCCGGAAGAAGCAGAAGCGCTCGGAAGCCCTGCTGCGCTGATGGAGCCAGACATCAGCGAGCCTGATCTGACGCGAGCCATCCCCCGAAACAGAAAGCCCCGGCGCGCCATTCCCGCCAAATCCTCCCCGCCGAAAGCCGCCCCCTTTCACAGTGCTTCCGAGACCTCTGCTTCCGCAGAGCCCGCTTCAAGGAGAGCCCGGCCCGTGAAATCCGCTGCAGCATCACGCTCGGGTTCCCGCAAAAAGGTGACGGCATCACGCAAAGGCTCGGCTTCGCGAAGCAGTTCGGCTTCGAGGGAGGCGGTCTACATTGTGGATGGCGCGCGCACGCCTTTTTTGAAGGCGCGCGGCAAGCCCGGCCCCTTCTCCCCCGTGGACCTGGCGGTTCAGTGCGGACGGGCGCTTCTTGCGCGCCAGCCCTTTGCTGCGGACAGTCTCGAACGGGTGATCCTGGGTTGTGTCAACGTGCCGGTCGACGAAATGAATCCTGCGCGTGTCGCAGCGCTGCGGCTTGGCATGGGCGACGCCATGCCCGCCTTTACCGTGCAGGTCAATTGCGGGTCGGGCATGCAGTCTATCGACACCGCTTTCCGCACCATACAGTCCGGCAGCGCGAACCTTGTTCTGGCTGGCGGGGCGGAAGCAATGTCGCACGCGCCTCTGGTCTGGTCACGGGAAGGGGCTGCGTGGTTCAGCCGATACTCCCGCGCGACCTCTTTCCTGGGGAAGCTAAGGGCTCTGAAGGCTTTCGAAATGCGCCTGCTGAAGCCGGTTATCGGGCTGGAGCGTGGGCTGACAGATCCCGTCACTCTGCTCACCACGGGGCAGACAGCCGAGAAGGTCGGGCATTTGTTCAACATCTCCCGAGAGGCAGCGGATGCCTATGCGGCTGAAAGCCATCAGCGGCTGGCCAAGGCGCAGACAGGCGGGGCGCTGGCGCGTGAGATCGTGCCGCTGGTTACCGGCGATGGCGAGATGTTTATCGCGGATGATGGTGTCCGGCCCGAAACCTCCGTCGAGGATCTGGCCCGGCTTGGTCCGGCGTTTGAAAAGCCCCATGGGCGGGTCACAGCCGGCAACGCATCCCAGATTACCGATGGCGCATCCTGGCTGATCCTCGCATCGGAGGCCGCCGTCAAAAAGCACGGTCTGACGCCGCTCGCGCGCATCGTCGACAGCGAATGGTCGGGGCTCGATCCCTCCATCATGGGGCTTGGGCCGACGCTGAGCACAACCGCACTCCTGCAGCGTCAGAAGCTGACGCGCAGCGATATCCATTTGTGGGAGTTGAACGAGGCCTTTGCCGCGCAGGTGCTTGCCTGCCAGGCCGCCTGGGAGGATGTGGACTACTGCCGCAACGTTCTGGGGCTTGAACGGGCATTCGGACGCATCGACCGCAACCGGCTGAATGTGGATGGCGGGGCCATCAGCCTCGGTCACCCCGTCGGCGCCAGCGGCAACCGGATCGTTCTCCATCTTGTCAACGCCATGCGGAAGAAGGGGCAGAAGCGGGGCATCGCGACAGAGTGCATCGGCGGCGGACTTTCCGGGGCCATGCTTGTGGAGGTCGGATAATGGCTGAAAAGAACATGCCCGCGAGCGAAAACATGATCCGTCGTCAGTTGACGCTCGGACATGGTCTGAAGAAAATCCAGAAGAAGAAACACTGGTCCTTGTCGAAGGATGCCGGCGACATCGCGTGGCTGGTCCTTGATCGGGAGGACGAAAACACCAACATGCTCTGCGAAGATGTGCTGGTGGAGCTCGACGCGCTTCTGGAGAAGATCGAAGCCACTGCGCTCGCTGCGCTTGTCATCCGGTCGGCGAAGACCGGCGGCTTCATTGCCGGGACCGACATCCGCGAGTTGCAGGGGATGACGGAGGCGGTGGAAGCGGAAGCGCGCATGAAGCGTGCGCATGCGATCATCGACCGTCTGGCCGCTTTGCGGATCCCGACCATCGCCGTGGTTCATGGCCACTGTCTTGGCGGCGGGCTGGAGCTCGCGCTTGCCTGCAAACACCGCATCGCCATTGAGGGAGCGACGTTCGGCTTTCCCGAAATATCTCTGGGGCTTCATCCGGGGCTCGGCGGCAGCTTCCGTCTTCCCGCGCTGATTGCGCCGGGCGAAGCCATGAAGATGATGCTGGATGGCAAGCCGGTCGATGCAGGGAAGGCCCGTGAACTGGGTCTTGTCGATACCGTGGTTGAAGAGCGCCACGTGGCCAGTTCCATAGAGGCGCTTGTCTCGCGCAGGCTGAAGCCGGCCAGGCCGGGGTCCGGCCTCTCGCGCCTCAGCGCCGTTTCGCCCTTCCGGCATCTGGCGGTCCGCAAGATGCGGTCTTCTGTGGCGCGGCAGGTGCGGGAGAAGGACTATCCGGCGCCCTATCGCCTGATCGATCTATGGCTGCGAAATGGCGGTCGCAAATCAGCCATGCAAGCCGGCGAGATACGGTCTTTCGCCAGGCTTCTTTCCGGAGCCACGGCGCAAAATCTGATCCATGTGTCCTTTTTGCGCGAGCATTTGAAGGCGAGTGGCGGGGGAGAAAGCGGTATCGCGCATGTTCACGTCATCGGCGCGGGAGCGATGGGGGCAAACATTGCCGCGTGGTGCGCGTCGCGGGGGCTGCGTGTCACGCTGTCGGACACTGACGAGAAGGCGCTGACAGCGGCCATTGAACGCGCGGCCAGACAGTTTGGGGAATGGCTCCACTCAGGCACGGAGCAGCGTGCGGCATTCGACCGGCTGATCCCGGATTTCGCTGACGACGGCCTGCGTCACGCGGATCTGGTCATCGAGGCGGCTGCAGAGAAACTGGACGTCAAACGCAAGCTTCTCAAAGCGGTCTCTTCCGGCATGAAGAAAGACGCGATTCTGGTTTCCAGCACGACGAGCCTCTCGCTCGATACACTGCTTGGCGTCGTGTCCTCTCCCGAGCGTGTCGCCGGGCTGCATTTCTTCAATCCGGTATCTCAAGTGGAACTGGTGGAGGTTGTCTCGCACAGCCGGGTGTCACGCACGGTGAAGGAACGGCTCACGGCCTTCTGCGGCTCAATCGATCGTCTGCCGGCGCCCGTCCGCAGTTCGCCGGGCTTTCTCGTCAACCGGGCACTTTCCGCCTATCTTGGTGAAGCCTTTGTGATGCTGGAGGAAGGGGTTCGCAAGGAGAGCCTCGACGAGGCGGCAGAGGATTTCGGCATGGCCGTCGGTCCCGTAGAACTTGCTGACCGGATAGGGCTGGACATCTGTCTTGAGGTTGCGCGGGCGCTCAATCCCAAGCGCGGCAAAGCGCAGCAGACAGGCCCAAAATGGCTGGAAACCTTGGTTGCCGAAGGGCGTACCGGCATAAAAACGGGAAGCGGCCTCTACGAATATGACAAGTCGGGTCGCCCGAAGAAGAAGAGCAATCGTCTCACGCCACATCCGATGATTACGGACCGGCTGATCCTGCCAATGCTCAACAGCTGTGCGGCCTGTCTGCGCGAAGGTGTCGTGGCCGATGAGGAAACGCTTGAAGCCGCGATGGTGTTCGCGGCGGGCTTCGCTCCGTTCCGGGGCGGCCCGCTGACCTATGCCCGCCGGCGGGGGTGTGCAGAGATCGTCTCGACACTCGAACGCCTGCAGGAAAAATATGGTGAGCGTTTCACCCCCGATCCTTACTGGCTGAAAATTGCAGCGTCACCCCGCGCCATGTCGTGAGAGCCGCAAATCGTGTGATTGTGGGAACCCTGAGCGCATTCGCGGAATTTCCCTTTCGGATGCAAGACGAAAGGAGATGCCGATGCCAGCAAAGTCAAAGGCTCAGCAAAAAGCCGCCGGGGCTGCCTTGTCTGCGAGGCGTGGTGACACGCCGAAATCGGATCTGAAGGGCGCTTCGCTGGAGATGTTCGAGACGATGAGCGAGGCGGAACTCGAAGAACTGGCGGAAACCAGCCACGACGATCTGCCCGAGAAGAAGGACTGAGGCGCGCCAGCGCGCGCCTCATGGCCTCAGGGTCAGCCTGCGGCTGTGGCTGACTTGCCCGCATCGAGACGGCCGGAAATGAAACGCTCCAGCCGCTTTGCAGCCTCCCGCAGCGTTTCCTCATCCTGACACATGGAAATGCGGATATGGCCTTTTGCGGCGTCACCGAAGCTGGCGCCCGGCAGAACCGCCACATCTTCCGCGTTCAGGAAGTCCCAGGCGAACTTTTCGCAATCCTGCTCGATGGCCCGAATGTCGAGCATCACATACATGCCGCCTTCCGAACCGCGAACGACGACACCATTCATGCCGCGCACGGCATCGAGAAACGCCTCGCGCCGTTTCGTGTAGAGTTCGGCGATCTCAACCACACCGAAACCGTTCTCGGCGGCGGCGGTGGCCGCATGCGAGGTGAAGTCGGGCAGGCCATAAGTGGCGACGAGGTTGAGATTGGTCATCACCGCAATCATGTCGGCGGGGCCGGTCAGCCAGCCGACGCGCCAGCCGGTCATGCCGTGGCTCTTCGACAGTGAATTGATGACCAGCGTGCGCTCCTTCATGCCGGGCAGGGCGCGCGGCGAGACATGCTCCTTGTCGGACCGGATGGTCCAGTAGACTTCGTCGGACAGAAGCCAGATATCACGCTCGCGGCAGATTTCGGCAATGCGCTCAATCGTGGCGCGCGAATAGACCGCGCCCGTCGGATTGTTCGGCGAGTTGATGAGAATGGCGCGCGTGTCGGCCTCAAGCGCGGCCTCGATTTCCTCAAGGCTCGGCTCGAAATTGTTTTCCGCATGCGTCTCGATCTCGGTGAAACGGCCGCCTGCGGCCCGCACCGTGCCGGGATAGGTCGCGTAATAGGGCGACACGATCACCGCATGCGCGCCCGGATCGAGCACTGCCTGAAACGCTGCGTAAAGCGCACCCTGACCACCAATGGTGACCATGATCTCGTCGGCGCTGGTCTCGATACCGGTGCATTCTTCAGAGAGCTTGGCGAGTGCGGCGCGCAGTCGGGGCTGGCCCGGAAGCTGGGTATAATGGTGGTGACCACCGCGCACGGCTTCGACACAGGCCTCGACCGTTTCGGCCGGCGTGTCGAAATCATGGTCTCCGACCGAGAGCATGATGACCTTGTCGCCGGCCTGTTTGCGGGCCATGGCTGCGAAATGGATTTCCCAACCGTTTTTGCCGGAAGGAACGATGCCGGAAATGCGTGATGAAGGCTTTGGCATGGGTGAGGCTCTTGGCATTCGACTTGAAAAAGGAAGGCCCTTCGACTACGAGGACCGCGCACTGGCCGCTCTTTTAACAGAGTGGCAGTCATGAGAACAGCGCAACCAAATAGCGCACCCGGGGGCATGTGTTCCCAGAGCACCGGATCGAAAAGTGGAAACCGGTTTTCCGTTTATCGCGGCGCTCCATCAATGGTCTGGATCGGTTTTAGTACGTCCTGATGGACGCTCGAGGATCCGATCCTGAACGGGTTGCGGTATGGATGTGAGGGGCATCCGTCGGTTCGCACCGCATTTTTGCAGAAGGATGGCGGCATGTTGGCCCCTGAAAAGAAGAACGAACTGTCTGTTTCGGAAATCGTCGACGAGGCGATGCTGTCGCGCCGCTCCGTGCGCGCGTTTTTACCCCAGCCGGTCGATGACGACACGATCCGGGATATTCTGCGTGTTGCCGCACGCGCGCCTTCGGGCACGAACATGCAGCCCTGGAAGGTCTATGTCGTTTCTGGCGAGCGCAAGCAGGAACTGTCGGATGCGATCCTCTCTTCGGGCGTCCGCCCCGAGAAGATCGAGTGGGACGAGTACAAATACTACCCCGACAAATTCTTCGAGCCCTATCTGACCCGCCGCCGCGCCGTTGGCTTTGCGCTCTACAGCCTTCTGGGCATCGGGCGGCGCGAAGTGGACCGGATGCGCGCCCAGCATGACCGCAACTTTACCTTTTTCGACGCGCCGGTCGGGCTGATCTTCACCATCGACCGCCGCCTCAACAAGGGCTCGTGGATCGATCTTGGCATGTTCGTGCAGTCGGTGATGATCGCCGCGCGCGGTCGTGATCTGCACACCTGCCCGCAGGCGGCTTTCGCGCCCTATCACAAGCAGATCCGCCCGATCCTCGACATTCCGGATGAGGAAATCGTGGTTTGCGGCATGGCGCTTGGCTATGAAGACGCTTCTGCACCGGAAAACGGCCTGCGCAGCGAGCGCGAGCCGCTTGAGGAATTCGTTTCCTTCGTGCGCTAGGGGCCTGACTCTAGATCATGTTTTTCCACCTACGGCCCTTGCTTACGAATTTGTAATTCCCCGGCAAGGTTGCCGTAATGTGGGATCGGTCAATTTCACCTCGTTCCCTGCCGCGCCTCCCAAGCGGCGCCCCTTTACGAGGATGAAGACATGAAAAACAAGATCCTGTTGTCGGCTCTGGCTCTCAGCCTGGTTGCCGGTTCCGCCGCCATCGCCCAGGAAGCTGCGCAGAATGGTCAGGGCAACCCCCAGGCTGCCGGGCAGCAGATGAAGGGCGGCAAGCAGATGCGCGGTTTCGCCCGCTTTGATGCCGATGGCGATGGTGTCATCACCGCTGAAGAGTTCACCAGCATTCAGCTTGATCGCCTCAAGGCTGCCGATGCCAATGGCGACGGCACGCTCTCCGATGCCGAACTGCAGGATCTCGCAACCCAGCGCATGGCAGAGCGCCGCGCCAAGCGCGCCGCACAGCATCTCGATGCGGATGGCGACGGCAAGGTGACCATCGCCGAGATCGAAAGCCAGCACGCCAAGCGTTTTGCGCTGATGGACGCCAACAATGACGGTCAGCTCGACCAGCGCGAGATGCGCCGTGGCGGTCGTCAGATGGCGGCGGAGCATGGCAAGCGCGGTGGTGGTGAACGCGGCGAAGGTCGCGGGAAGATGGAGCGCAAGCACGACCACAGGGGTGGTGAGCACAAAGGCGGTGGCAAGGGCGAAATGCGCCGCGGCGCAGCTCCCTCTGACAATGGCTGACAATATGTAAGTAGCTACAAAGGCATCGGTGGGGAAGTGCTGGGTCACTTCCCCGGCGGTGGGGCCGGTTCGCTTCGCGTTTCTGCGAACCGGTGAATAGGTCCGGTGTCGCCGCGCCGGACCTATTTGATTGTGTAACCCACATCTTCTGCGGCCCGGCGCAGCGTGTTTGCGAAGGACCGTGCAAAAGAGCGCAAGACGTAGAGTTCGAAGCGTTTTTCGCCCCGGCGCTGGATCTGAACGGCGATCTCATGATGCGCCGTCGCGCATCCCGAATGGACGGGGAAGGCCGCACTTGCGAAATCGAGCGCGAACAGCTTGGCCAGTACCCATTCCGCTTTCGGCCCTTCAAGGCCAAGCACCGTTCTCCCATGCGAAAGGTCGGTCACCGTGCCGATCGTGTCCGGCACCGCGCTTTCCAGCTGTCCCGCAAGCGTCTCGCGCGGGCCGCTCACCAGAAACCGGCCGGGGCCGATGTTGAAGGCGCAAACGCCTTCGCGATTGGCCGCACCATTGCCCGAACCTGCCGATAGCCTGAGATTGCAGGCGCTTGCCAGCGCTTCGCAAAGCGCCTTCTCCTGGCCCGGCCAGGCTGTCGCCTCGACAATGCCCGCCCTGTCGATTTCAAGGATCGTGACTTCCGCCCCATTGGCGAAATCACCATAGGAGCCGGGGCGAAAATCGCTGCCCAGCGGTGATGCGCGCTCAACCATGCATGCGCTCCCCATCCGGATCGAAGAAATGGTGGCTGACGATTTCCACCTGTCCGAAGCGCTTGCGCAGCGGATCGGACAGGAAGGCCCGTGTGCCGTGTCGTGTCTTGCCGCCCTTGACCAGCGCCAGGCCGATGTATTTTTCGAGCGCCGGCGAATAGCAGTATCCGGTCACATGGCCGATGCTTTCGCCCGGTTCGTCGCGGTTCCCGCTTTCCACCAGATGCGCGCCGCCGCCAAGCGGCTGACCGTCGAGCGAGACGACGCCCACAAGCCGCAGCCTGTTCCTGTCGATCAGGGCAGGGCGGTCCATCAGGCCCGAACCGATGAAGGGCTTCTTCTTCGACAGCATCCCGTCGAGATAGAGATCGCGCGCCGTGGTGCGGCCGTCGATTTCCGCGCCCGTCACATGGCCCTTCTCGATGCGCAGCGCGCCGAGCGCTTCCATGCCATAGGGCGTGATGCCGAAGGGTTCGCCGGCTTCCAGCAGCGCTTCCCAGACATGAACGCCATGGCCGGCCCCGCAATAGACCTCATAGGCAAGCTCGCCGGAAAAGGAGAGGCGGCAGATCATGACGGGCGCGCCGTCGATCTCGCCATGCACGATGCCCATGAAGGGGAGCGTTTCATTGTCGACAGCCGTTCCCGTCACGCAGCGTTCGAGAACCGCGCGGGCCTTCGGACCGGCAATCGCAGCCCCCGCCCACTGGTCGGTGACGGAGGTGAGATGCACCTTCAGGTCCGGCCACAGAATGTCGAGGCAATATTCCAGATGCTGCATCACCGGGCCTGCATTGGCGGTGGTGGTGGTCATCAGGAAATCGGTTTCGCCAAGCCGCCAGGTGGTGCCGTCATCGAAGACCAGCCCGTCTTCGCGCAGCATCAGCCCATAGCGCGCTTTGCCCACTTTCAGCGTGGAGAAGGTGTTGGTGTAGACCCGGTCGAGGAATGTGGCGGCATCCGGTCCCTTCACGGCAATCTTGCCGAGCGTCGACACATCGACAAGGCCGACCGAACGGCGCACCGCCGACGCCTCGCGGATATAGGCCTGCTCCACCGTCTCGCCCGCACCGGCATAGGCGAGGGGGCGATGCCAAAGGCCCGCCTGCGTCATCTCTGCGCCATGCTCTTCATGCCAGTCGTGCAGGGGCGTTAGCCGCTCCGGCTTCAGATCGCCATAACGCTCTGCCGCCAGCGCGCCGATGGCGACCGGCGAAAAGGGCGGGCGGAACCGCGTTGTGCCAGCCTGCGGAATCTCGATGCCGCGCGCGGCGGCCATGATGGCCAGCCCCGGCACATTCGAGGTCTTGCCCTGATCGGTCGCCATGCCGAGCGTCGTATAGCGCTTCAGGTGCTCGACGCTGACGAAGCCCTCACGGTGCGCAAGCCGCACATCATCGGCGGTCACATCGTGCTGGAAGTCGACGAACGCCTTGCCCTTGCCCCGGATTTCCAGAACCGGGGCGGGGGTGAGATCAAGTGCTGACGGAGCCGTTTCCGGCAGTTTGGCCCGCGAAGGGCGCTTGTCGGCGCTTTTTAA
Organism: Nitratireductor sp. WH36-1; assembly: GCF_058725515.1. Lineage (NCBI taxonomy): Bacteria > Pseudomonadati > Pseudomonadota > Alphaproteobacteria > Hyphomicrobiales > Phyllobacteriaceae > Nitratireductor > Nitratireductor sp. WH36-1. The sequence continues at coordinate 1,715,168 of NZ_CM178970.1, forward strand.
CCCCGCATTGCGGCCACTCGCCAAGGCTTCCGCCGACCCCGTTTCGCCGAGAAACGCGCCTGCGCCAATCCAGCGCTGCGTCGGTTCAGGCGGCAGAAACGCCTGTTTTTCGGCATCCCAGACAGGCTTCCCGCCAGCCTGGCTCGCCAGATGGATGACCGGCTGCCAGCCGCCGGAAACCGCGAGACTGTCGCAGTCTATCGGCCTTGCCTCGCCGGAGAGCCTGCCCGTAGCAGCGTCGAATGCCTGCACCACAGCGCCTGAAAGCGCCTTGCCACCCTTGGTTCCGACAATGGCGTGACCGGTCAGCGGTACCACGCCGGCCTCGGTCGCAAGCGCGGTCGCTTCATCGCCGATCTGCTTGCGCACATCCACGATGGCCGCCACATGCCCGCCGGCGCGTCTGATGGCGGCTGCTGCCTGATAGGCGCTGTCATTGTTGGTGAAAAGAACCGTCTTTTCGCCCGGCAAGACGCCGAACTCACCCGCATAGCGGCGCACCGCGCCCGCCAGCATCACGCCGGGACAGTCATTTCCGGGAAAGACGATGGGGCGCTCAAGCGCACCCGTCGCAAGCACGACCGTGCCGGCGCGGATCGTCCAGTGGCGCTGGCGGGGATGCCCCTTCGGCGTGCGCGCCACATGATCGTTGACGCGCTCGAGCGCTGCCAGCGTGTTGCCGTCATAATAGCCCCAGACCGCCGTGCGTGTGAGAAGGCGCACATTGTCGAGCCCGGCGAGCCGCGCGGTGATATCCGCTGCCCATGCATCAGCCGGTTTTGCGTCGATGGTTTCGCCCGACCAGCGTGCAAAGCCGCCGGTCTGCTTCTCCTGTTCGGCGAGGATCACGCGCTTGCCGGCCTTTGCGGCTGCCTCCGCCGCCATCAGGCCCGCAATGCCGCCGCCCACCACGAGCACGTCGCAAAAGGCGTTCATGTGCTCATAGCGCGAGGGATCAGCTTCGTAATCGGCGCGGCCGAGGCCGGCGGCCCGGCGAATGACATGCTCGCACATCATCCAGAAGCGCGTGCCCTTCAGTGGTCCGACCACCGGCCCCATGAAGGTCTTGTAGTAGAAGCCAGCGCCCAAAAGCCGGCCGCCGAGCTGGTTGAGCGCCCCGAAATCCCAGGCGAGTGAAGGGAAGCGGTTCTGGCTTTCCGCCCTGAGCCCGTCATGCAGTTCGATCTGCGTGGCGGGAATGTTCGGCTCGCGCACGCCTTCGCGCAGAATGGTCACGAGTGCGTTCGGCTCGTCCACCCCGGCGCTGAAGACGCCGCGCGGACGGTGATATTTGAACGAGCGGCCCACCAGTGAAACGCCGTTGGCGAGAAGCGCGGAGGCCAGCGTGTCGCCGGCATGGCCGGTATGGGCCTCGCCATCGAAGGTGAAGCGGATGGTGCGGGTGCGGTCGATCGATCCGCCGGCGGATGTGCGGCGCGGGCTCATGCGGCGTCTCCGCTTTTGGCGTTGCCGCGAACGGGAGCGACCGCGTGGATTTCATGGGTCAGCGTGTCCCGCTCCACCACCAGATGCGCGCGGCACCCTCCGGTATGCTGCCAGTATTCCCGATGGCGTCCGGCCGGATTGGGCCGGTTATAGACATAGTCGAGCCACGCCTGCGTGTCGGTCGAGGCGGGATCGGGCCGGGTGCGCGTCGCGTCGCCCTGATAGGAGAATTCGGCGAGGTCGCGGGGGCCGCAATGCGGGCAGTCGATCAGCATGGCGGTTCCCTCAATGCAGTTTCGGGGTCGGGCCCTGGCCCGCTTCGTTGATCACCGCGCCGCGCTCGAAGCGGCTCAGCGTGAACGGCGCGTTGATGGCGTGAGGCTCGTCCTTGGCGATGGTCCAGGCAAAGGAATAGCCCGAAGCCGGCGTCGCCTTGAAGCCGCCATAGCACCAGCCGCAATTCAGATAGAGGCCGGGCAGGGGCCCTTTCGTGATGATCGGCGAGCCATCCATCGACATGTCCATGATGCCGCCCCAGGAGCGCAGGAGGCGAAGCCGCGCGACCGATGGGAACATGGCGCAGATTTCGCTCATCACGTCTTCCGCAACGGGCAGGTTTCCGCGCTGGGCGTAGGAATTGTAGAAATCCAGACTGCCGCCGAACACCAGGCCGCCCTTGTCCGATTGCGAGACATAGAGATGGCCGGCCCCGAAGGTCACGACGCAGTTCACGAACGGCTTTATGGCTTCGGACACGAAAGCCTGTAGAACATGGCTTTCGATGGGAAACGTGTCGACGCCGGCGCGCTTCAGCACCTGGCCCGTGCTGCCGGCCACCGCCATCGCCACCTTCTTCGCGCGGATATCGCCGCGTGTGGTGGTGACACCGGTGATCCGGTCGCCGTCGCGCAGGAAACCCGTCACTTCGCAATTTTCGATCATGTCGACGCCGCGCCGGTCGGCGGCGCGCGCATACCCCCAGGCGACCGCATCATGACGAGCGGTGCCGGCGCGCGGCTGCAACAGGCCACCGGCGATGGGGAAGCGCGCCGAACCGGAAACGTCGAGCCCCGGCACCCTGCGCGAAATCTCCTGCGGCGTCAGCCATTCGGCGTCCACGCCGTCATGGCGCATGGCGTTGCCCCGGCGGATGTAATCATCCGCCTGGCCCGGGCTGTGGGCAAGGTTCAAAACGCCGCGCTGCGAGAACATCACATTGTAGTTGAGCTCGTGGGAGAGGTTCTCCCAGAGCTTCATCGAATGTTCGTAGAAGCGAATGGATTCGGGCAGCAGATAGTTGGAGCGCACGATGGTCGTGTTGCGGCCGATATTGCCCGAACCGAGCCAGCCCTTCTCCAGAACGGCCACATTCGTGATGCCATGCATGGCGGCGAGATAATAGGCCGTCGCCAGACCGTGCCCGCCACCACCGATGATGATGACATCATAATTCGGTTTGGGATCGGGCTTGCGCCAGGCCGGTTTCCAGTCACGATTGCCTGAAAGGGCATTCTTCAGAAGCGAAAGTGCTGAATATTCCGCCATGCGCCGCCATTCTTTTGCCAGAACGAAGTCTAGGTTCAGGACTAAACCTATAGGACACCCCGGCCGATGGTGGCAAATAAGGCGTATGTCTTTTCACAGGCTTGCCTTTCATTGCCATGCAGACGCTGGCAATGCTTGCTGCTGACGCATGCCTCGGGCAATGTCGGCGCACCAAAATCGCCCCCTGAACGATCCTGATTCTTTGAGAAGACTGACAGAAATGTTGTTGAAGCTCCGCACCCTGCCAGCTTTCCTGTGCCTTGTTTTCCTGCTCGCTTTCGGTTCGCTTGCCGCAGCGCAGGACACGGAGAGCTTTCTGGAAGGCCAGCGCGAGATGCTTTCGGGCATCGAAAACAGCGTCGCTGGGCTGGAGACGGAGATCGGCCACCAGTCGACCGACGATGCCGAGCTCGTCGACATTCGCGTCGAACTGGAGAGGCTGGGGCGTGAGGTGTTCGACGCCAGCCTGGCGTTCCGCCCCCGGCTTTCGGAAATCAACACGCGCCTCGAGCAACTGGGCGAGCCGCGCAAGGAAGGCGAGCCGCCCGAACCGGAAGAGGTAACGCGCGAGCGCACGCGCCTTCTTGATGAAAAGGCGAGCTTCAACGTCCTGATCGGCGATGCGGAGCGCCTTTCGGTGCGCATCAAGACGGTGATCGAAGAGATCGCGGAACTGCGCCGCGATCTGTTCACCCGCACCCTGTCGCGCCGCTACGACATTTCGGCGGCGGTCAGCACCGATGTTCTGGGCGAGTTCACGCAGGAACTGGGCCGCGTCTACACACGCGTGTCCGCCTGGCTCAGCTTCACGGTCAAATACCGCCTGAAGCCGCTGCTTCTGGCGACGGCGCTTGCCTCCATTGCTGCACTTGCCCTCTTGTTCGGTGGACGCCGCCTCTTTGACGACTTTGTCGAACCGGACCGCAGTGAGCAGAACCCCACCTATCTCAGCCGTCTGGCGACAGCGCTCTTCTCGACGCTGATCCCGTCGGTTTCCTATGGCACGTTCCTCGTGCTCAGCTATCTTTTTCTGGATTATTTCAACCTGCTGCGCAGTGACATCGCGCCGCTTCTCTGGTCGCTCTTCTCGGTCATCATACTGGTCTATTTTGTCTACCGGCTGGCGCGCGCAATCCTTGCGCCACGGCGTCCCAACTGGCGCCTTTTGCCGGTGCGGTCCCAGGCGGCGCAGTGGCTTCTCGTTCTTGCGGTTGTCACGGCGGTTGCGACCGGTTTCGACCATTTCATGGACCAGGTCTATTCGGTGCTCAGCTCGCAGCTTTCGCTGACCGTCGCCACAAGTCTGGTTGCCACGGTTGTCGTCGGGCTTCTCATCATGGCCATTGGCGCAGTCCGGCCGCTTGAAGACGAAGAGGGCAAGCCCCGGCAGTGGCCGCTCAAATTCCGCTACCTTCTGTTCTTCATCGGCGCTGCGATCATCATCGCCGCACTGCTTGGCTATATCGGTTTCGCCCGCTTCCTGTCGCAACAGGTGGTCGTGACCGGCGCGATCATTGCGACCATGTATATCGGTTTCCTGACGGCCGGTGCGATCACTTCGGAAGGCGCGTTCGCGCATTCGTGGTTCGCCCGGCGTCTGGAACGTCACACGGCCTTTGACGAAACCGCGCTCGATCAGCTCGGCCTGATCTCGGGCATGATCATCAATGTCATCGTCGTTCTGATCGGTGTGCCGCTCATTCTTCTGCAATGGGGCTTCCGCTGGGCCGATCTAACGGCCTGGAGCTACCGGATTGCCGGCAACATTCAGATCGGCTCGCTCTCCTTCTCCATCATGGGCATTGTGACAGGCATTGTCGTTTTCGTTGTCGGCTACTTTGTCACCCGCTGGTTCCAGGGCTGGCTCGACGGCAAGGTGATGGCGCGCAGCCGTATGGATTCAGGCGTGCGCAACTCCATTCGCACCGGTGTTGGCTATGTGGGCCTCGTGATCGCCGGCCTGATCGGCGTTTCGGCAGCGGGCATCAATCTTTCCAATCTGGCGCTCGTTGCCGGTGCGCTTTCCCTGGGCATTGGTTTTGGCCTGCAGAACATCGTGTCGAACTTCGTTTCGGGCCTGATCCTTCTGGCCGAGCGGCCCTTCAAGGCCGGCGACTGGATCGTGGCTGGCGCAGTGTCCGGCACGGTGAAGAAGATTTCCGTGCGCGCCACCGAGATCGAGACGTTCCAGCGTCAGTCTGTGATCCTGCCGAACTCCGAGCTGATCAACGCGGCGGTCGGCAACTGGACGCATCGCAACAAGCTGGGCCGGATGGAAATCGCCGTGGGCGTGGCCTATGGATCGGATGTGCGGCGTGTGCACGAGATCCTTCTGGAAATCGCCAAATCGCATCCGATGGTTCTGAAAAACCCGGAACCTTTCGTGCTCTTCGCCGGGTTCGGTGACTCGTCGCTCGATTTCGAAATCCGCGTCTATCTCTCCGACATCCTGACGCAGCTCGAAGTGCAGAACGGCATCCGCTTCGCCATCGTCGATGCGTTCGAGGCCGAGGGCATCGAGATTCCGTTCCCGCAGCGCGACATTCATGTGCGCTCCGGTTTTCTGAAACCGGAAGAGCCGGAGCTGCCTGAAGACGGGGAAACGGACGATCTTGAAGAGGAAACGCCTGCAGAGCCCGGCGCGGAGAAGGTGGTGCGTCGCCGTCGCCGCCGCAAAACTGATCCAGAGTAATGTGCGGCATGAATGTGGCGTTCAGTTGCCGTTCACGTTGGAAGCTATATAACCGAACACAAGAACGCAGCTGGAAGGCTCTGACATTCAAGGGGCAGAGACACACTGATGAAGACAATGAAGAAATTCGTTTATGCAGCCGCAGCGCTGCTCGTCACCGGTGGCGCGGCTTTCGCGGCGAGCGCCGTCAATCTCGACAGTGAGGCCCACACGCTTGTCGTGACCGAGGGCGGCTCCCAGACGGAGCTGGTTGTCGGCGCGGGCGAAACCATCGAGTTTTGCGCTGCCGGGTGCTTCGTGACCATGCCGAATGGCGACCGCGAGGTTCTGAGCGGCTCGGAAACCATCGAGATTTCCGGCGGCAAGGGCCGCGTGCGCTAGGGCCAGGACCCAAGAATAGATCTCGAAATCTGTTCCCCATTTCACGGGAAAGCAAAGAAAGGCTGCGCCATTGCGCGGCCTTTTGTTTGTTTTGTTATGAGCCTGTTAAGCCTGAACGGCATTTTCCATCGCTTGACTTGCCCCTGCGTTAGCAAGTTCAGAATTCAGAAGTTCCTTTCACGTAAGGCCGTCTCCAGTACGGGTTTTGTCTGGGGGCTTTTATGGACGCGCGATCTGAACGCAATGCGGTGCCGCTGGCCGTCGATCTCGACGGCACACTGATTGCGACCGATCTTTTATGGGAGAGTCTTTTTCTTCTCCTGCGTCGCAAGCCCCTGTGCGTCTTTCTTCTGCCGTTCTGGCTTCTGGGAGGGAAGGCGCGGCTGAAATGCGAAATCGCCTCGCGCGTCGAACTTGATGCAGGCGGTCTTCCGTATCGGCAGGATCTTCTCGCCCGGCTTCGCGAAGACAGGGCCGCTGGCCGCCACATCGTTCTTGCCACGGCTTCGCCCAAGAAGTTCGCCGATGCGATTGCCGAGCATCTGGGCGTTTTCGATGAGGTGATCTCCACCGAACCCGGACGCAACATGGCCTCGGGAATGAAGCGCGATGCGCTGGTTGCGGCATTTGGCGATGGCGGTTTCGATTATGCCGGCAACAGCCGCGCCGATGTCGCTGTCTTTGATGCCGCGCGCAATGGCATCGTCGTTGCGCCGGATCGCGCCGCAGCGCGCTGGCAGGCGGCAAATGACGCCGAGCTTCTGGAAGCGCCCAGGCCGACCATCAAGACCTATGTGAAGATGCTCAGGGTGCACCAATGGCTGAAGAATAGCCTGATTTTCGTGCCGCTCATCCTGAGCCATGAATATCTGAACATGCCCCTGCTGACGCTGTGCGTTCTGGCCTTCATCTCGTTCAGCACCGCCGCATCGGCCATCTACATCCTGAACGACTTCTTCGACCTCGGTCTGGACAGGCGTCATCCCACCAAGCGCAACAGGCCCTTTGCGAGCGGCATGCTCTCGATTCCGTTCGGGTTTGCGGCGATGATCGGTCTTCTGGCGATCAGCGGTTTCACGGCGCTGTTCCTGCCGCCGCTCTTCGGCATTGTGCTTGTCGGCTATCTGATCGCCACCACCGCTTATTCCCTGTCGCTCAAGCGAATGCTTCTGATCGACGTGCTGACACTTGCCGGTCTCTATACGATGCGCATTCTTGCCGGCAGCGCGGCCACGACCATCGGCGTTTCCTTCTGGCTTCTGGCGTTCTCGGTCTTCTTCTTCCTCTCGCTGGCGCTGGTGAAGCGCTATGTGGAGCTGCGCTCAACCGTTCTGCCCGCAGGCGAGCGGATTGCCGGGCGTGGCTATCGCACCGAGGATCAGGAAGTGATCGCCCAGGCAGGCATGGCCTCGGCCTTCTCCTCCGCCATGGTTCTGGCGCTCTACATCGAGAGCAGCGCCGTACGTGAGCTCTACGAGATGCCCTGGCTGATCTGGCCGCTTTGCCCGATCGTGCTCTACATCACCATTCGCATGTGGATCCTGGCGCGGCGCGACGAGATGCATGACGATCCCATCGTCTTCATCATTGGCGACTGGCGCAGCCAGCTTTTCGGTCTGCTCGGCGCTGTCCTCCTCTTCACGGCGGGGCTCTGAGGCATGGCCGATTACTCTGCTTTCGGGCTGGTGCGCCGTCGAGCGCCTGTGGCGATTGGCGCTGAAGACGCCATTGAGCGCCTGCGCGCGGGCAGGGGGCTTCCGTCCTCCGTTCTGCCCTATGGCAATGGCCGCTCCTATGGCGATACCTGTCTGAACGATGCCGGCGCGCTGATCGACATGCGCCCCATGAACCGCATCGTCGCTTTCGATGAACAGAGCGGGCTTTTGACGGCGCAGGCCGGTCTCATGCTCTCGGATGTCATCGCCCATGTGGGGCCGAAGGGCTGGTTTCCGGCCGTCGTGCCGGGCACCCGGTTTGTCACGCTGGGCGGGGCCATCGCCAATGACGTGCACGGCAAGAACCACCACCGGCGCGGCACGTTTGGCTGCCACGTGGTGTCCTTCACGCTTCTGCGGTCCGATGGAGAGGTCCGCCGTTGCAGCGCCGATGAGAATGCAGAGCTTTTCCGCGCCACCATCGGCGGCATGGGGCTGACGGGCCTGATCCTCGACGCCACCATTCGCCTGATGAAGGTCGCCTCCGTCGATGTGAACGAATGCGTGCGCGGCTTCTCCGGTCTGGATGAATATTTCGATCTGGCTGAAGACGCCGACGCCCGGAACGAATATGCCGTTGCCTGGCTCGACCAGCTTGCGTCGGGTGCAAAGGCGGGCAGGGGCTTTTTGCTCACGGCCAATCACGCCGAAGATGGCGCGGTGTTTCGCGCCGCGTCCCCGCGCCGTCTCACCGTTCCCTTCCGGCCGCCGCTCAATCTTTTGAACCGCTGGTCGCTGACCCTGTTCAACCGGGCCTTTGCCTGGAGCAAGGCGCGCGCCGAAGGCGTTCGGCGCTCCTCTTACGAAAGCTACTTCTTTCCGCTTGACGCCGTGCGCCACTGGAACCGGCTCTATGGCCCGCGCGGTCTCCTGCAACATCAAAGCGTGGTGCCGTTCGAGGCCGCACGCGAAACCATCCCGGCAATGCTGGCGGCTGCGCGCGAGGCCGGTCAGGCGTCGTTCCTCACCGTTTTGAAGCGGTTTGGCGATGTCGCCTCGCCGGGTGTGCTTTCCTTCCCGCGGCCGGGCTACACGCTGACGCTCGATTTCTCCAATGCGGGCGCTGCCACGGATGCGCTTTTCGCGCGGCTTGACCGGATGACGGTCGAGGCGGGCGGCGCGGTCAATCCCTACAAGGATGCGCGCATGGGACCGGCACTTTTCGACGCCTCGTTCCCGCACTGGCGCGATCTGGAGGCGCTGCGCGACCCGGCTTTCCTTTCCGATTTCTGGCGGCGCACGGCGCAGAAGCTGCCGGCCAGCGAGGCGGGAGGCCGGCATGCCGCCGAATGACTTCTTTCAACCCGGCCAGACACCGGACACTCACGCAAAAGATGCAATTTATATCCAGCGCTTCACGCTTTGTTTGCAAGAAGGCGCTATGACAGGGACGGGCGGGACAAGATGAAATACATACCCTTCATACTCTTCACAGTGATGACCAACGCGGCTGCGCAGCTCATGCTGAAACACGGCATGATGACGCTGGGCGATCTGAGCTTTGCGGGTGCGAACCCGATCCTGAAAATTCTTCAGATCGTCTTCAGTCCGTGGATTTTTGCCGGCCTGTGTGTCTTCGTCATCTCCATGGCGTCGCATCTCTACGTGCTTTCCAAGGTCGAGCTGTCCTTCGCCTATCCGTTTCTGAGCCTTGCCTATGTGGCGGTGGCGGTGTTCGCCTACTTCCTCTTCAAGGAAGACCTGAACGCCTACCGCATCGCCGGCATCGCGCTGATCTGCGTCGGCACCGTGCTGATCGCGCAGAGCGGCCGCGAAATGCCTGAAGAACAGGCGGCGCTCGCAAAAGACAAACTTCAGTCCGAAAGGTCGATGATCCAATGAGACATATCATTTTTGGCGGTGACGGCTTCGTCGGCCGGCACCTGGCCCCCAAGCTCGTGGCCGATGGCGAAGAGGTCATCGTTGCCGACATCGTGAAGAGCGACCTGCCACACTACCGCCAGGTGGAGTTCGTCCATTGCGACGTCACCGATCCGGCTGCTGTCGAGGCGCTGGGCATGAAGGCCGACGACATGGTCTACAACCTGTCGGCCAAGATGCTGTCGCCGATCCAGGTGCGCGCCAAGCGGCACGACTTCTTCTACCCGGTGAACTATCACGGCACGGTCAACATCATCGAGGCGATGGACAAGGCGGGGGCAAAAAACCTCGTTCACTTCACCACCGACATGATCTACGGCCACACCGTCACCTATCCGATGACGGAGGATCATCCCGTTTCGCCGCTTGGCGAATACGGCCAGTCCAAGCTCGACACGGAAGTGCTGGCAGCCGAGTGGCGCAAGCGCGGCATGAACATTTCGCTGTTCCGCCCGCGTCTCATCATCGGGCCGGGACGTCTGGGCATTCTCGAAAAGCTGTTCAAGCTGATCGACATGAACCTGCCGGTGCCGATGATTGGCGCAGGCAAAAACCCCTATCAGTTCATCTCCGTGTTCGACTGCGCGGAAGCCGCGCGTCTTGCGTGGAAGGCCGGCGTGCCGAACGAGGCCTACAATCTCGGCTCGATCAACCCGCCGCCGGTGCGCAAGCTGCTTGGCGATCTGGTGAAGCATGCGGGCTCGAAATCCCTGCTTCTGCCCACGCCGGGCTGGGCCGTGAAGCGCACGCTCGACATGCTCGACTGGATGAACATGCCGCTCATGGACCCGGAGCAGTATCTGATCGCCGACGAGATGTGCGTGCTCGACGTCTCCAAGGGCGAGCGCGACCTGAACTGGGTGCCGCAATACAATGACGGCGACATGCTGATCGCCGCCTATGACGAATATCGCGCCAAGAAATCTGGCCAGGCCGTTGGCGCCAGCCAGGTTCCGGCCGAATAGGGGAGGTCGCCATGACCGTCGTGACAAAGACCGATACGAAAGGGGCAAGGCCCGTGATGGACGCACCTGACCTTGCACCCAGGGCAATCGTGAAGCCCGATCTTCTCACCGTGGAGGACGCCAAGGCTCTGAGCGTCGAGCGGATGACCGATCTGTTCAAGGCGCATCTGAACCCCGGCCAGCTTCACTTCATGAAGCTTCTGGGCTTCCACAAGATCAAGATCGAGAGTGCGGAGGGGATGTATTACATCGACCAGAACGGTCGAAAAATCCTCGATTTCTTCGGCGGCTTCGGTTCGCTGGCCTTCGGCCACAACCATCCGCGCATTCTCGAAGCCCGCAAAAAATTTCAGGACGAGAAGCGCCACGAGATCGCCATCGCCTTCATGTCGCAGTATTCGACGGCGCTGGCTGCCAATCTCGCAGCCTGTTCGCCGGGCGACCTCGACATGGTGTTCCTCGGCTCCTCGGGTTCCGAGGCCATGGAATCGGCCGTGAAGCTTGCCGAGCGCGCCGCCGGTCCCAAGCGTCCGAAGGTCGTCTATGCGGAGAACTCCTTCCACGGCAAGACCAAGGGCGTTCTCACCATCACCGATGGCAATCTCTACCGCGCCGAGTTCCGCCTGACGGACAACACGGTGCGTGTGCCCTTTGGCGATATCGACGCCATCGAACACGCCTTCCGCACCGATCCCGAGATCGGCGCAATCGTGCTTGAAACCGTTCAGGGCGGCGGCGGTATCAACGAGGCCCCGCGCGAATTCTGGCAGAAGCTGCGCCAGCTCTGCGATCAGTATGGCGTCATCTGGGTGGCGGATGAGGTTCAGTGCGGCTACGGGCGCACCGGCCGTTTCTATGCCTTCGAGCATTACGACGTGGTGCCGGACATCACCGCGCTCGCCAAGTCGCTGGGTGCGGGCAAGGCCGCCATGGCCGCGATGATCGCCAAGCGCGACATCTACATGAAGGCCTATGGCTCTCCGAAAAATGCGATGATCCACGCCATGGCCACCTTTGGCGGCATCGGCGAGGCCTGCGCCACGGCCATCGAGGGCACCAATGTGCTTTATGACGAAGCGCTGATGGAGAACGCCGAAAGCACCGGCGCCTATCTGGTCGAGCGCCTCAACGCGCTGAAGGACAAATATCCGCGCATCATCAAGGACATTCGCGGCCGTGGCTGCATGGTCGGACTCGAGTTCCACGATTTCTCGCAGACCCTGCCGGCGGTTCTGCGCCCGGTGGTCGGCGTTTTGGACGAGAAGCTCAAGGGCTCGCTGTCGGGCTTTGTGGGCGCGCTTCTCCTGCGCGATTACGATGTTCTGGTCGCCTTCACCGAATACAACCGCAATGTCATCCGTCTCCTGCCGCCGCTCATCATGCGGAAGGAGCACGTGGACAAGCTGGTGGATTCGCTCGACGCGCTGCTCGGTCGCGGTGTCGTTTCCATCGTGAAGGATTTCGTCAAAAGCCAGGTGAAGTAAGGTCCGGCTTCTGACAGGATGATTCAGGGCTGCCTCTCAAGGCTCTGAAAAGTTTAGGAAACAGCGCCTCTCGCGCGACAACTGGCCGGGCTTGTCCCGGCCTTCTTTTTGTTTGCAATGCCGCAGGCCCCTCATCCGCCTGCCGGCACCTTCTCCCCGCCTGCGGGGAGAAGGTGCCGGCAGGCGGATGAGGGGCGTGCGCCAGCGCTCAAACCCGGCAGTGAGACGTTGCAGAAGCGCGGCGGTTGGGAGGGCAGCGCCAGGCGCCCCCGCCCTTCGACAAGTTCAGGATGAGGATTACCGGGCTTGCGGTGTGGTTCATTCCGAACCGTTTTATTTACGGGCGTCATCAACTCAACAGCCCTCATCCTGAGCTTGTCGAAGGGCGGGGGCGCTTGGCACTGAACAACAGCAACGCTTCCTTCTCCCCGCGAGCGGGGAGAAGGTGCCGGCAGGCGGATGAGGGGCGTGCGCCGGCGCTCAAACCCGGCAGTGAGACGTTGCAGAAGTGCGGCGGTTGGGAGGGCAGCGCCAGGCGCACCCGTCCTTCGACAAGCTCAGGATGAGGACTACCGGGCTTGTGGTGTGGTTCATTCCGAACTGTTTTATTTACGGGCGTCATCAACTCAACAGCCCTCATCCTGAGCTTGTCGAAGGACGGGGGCGCTTGGCACCGAACAACAGCAACGCTTCCTTCTCCCCGTGAACGGGGAGAAGGTGCCGGTAGGCGGATGAGGGGCGTGCACCCAGCCTCGAAGAAAACTGCCGAGCCTATTCGATCCGGTCCGCCATAAGCGGGTTCAGATAGGCGTCGAAGCACTCATTGAGCGTGATCTGCTCATGGTCCTCGATGGCGGGCGCGTAGAGCGCCAGAAGATCCGCATTCGCGGTCGTCAGCGGGCAGGTGGGGTGCAGAATGAGATCGGCCTCACGCACCGCCTCCAGCGCCTCGGCGTCCGGTGGGGGCACGGTTCGGGTCGGGTCCGCGCCGATGGAGACGTGCCGTGGCGCTTCCCTGTCCATCAGCCAGGGGAAGGGGTTCACGAAATTGAGGTTCATGACCGTGTCGAAGGTGACGCCCTGTTCCGCCTCCAGTTCGCGGATCGCGGTGATGGCCTCGTCGATGGCCATCAGATGCGCGATCTGGAAATCGAATTCGGAGTAGAACACATAGGAGGGCAGTTCCTGAATGCGGATGAAGTCCGCATAGGTCTCGCGATGCTTCGCGTAAAAGCCCATCATCTTCTCCGCCCGTGCGAGGATTTCCGGACGCATGTTGAGGCGGCCAAGCGTCTTCAGGTTTTCGCTTGGCATCGTCACGTTCTTGATCGCGCCGACATAGGTGCGTGCGGCCCGCTCGGCGGTGTTCACCAGCGGCGGAAGTGCTGCAGCGGCGGCAAGCAGGCCGGCGGCGATGAAGGCGCTGCGCGGTGCATCGCTCTGCCAGAGCCGCATCAGGACCGGCAGAAGCACCGGCCAGATGAAGATCAGCGCCTGGCTGCCGGTGTTCTGCGTCTCGAAGAAGATGCCAGCAAAAAGCACCACCATGATCCAGAAAGCGTCATGATCGAGGAAGCGCGCAATGGCCTGAAGGCGTGGCTTGCTGCGCAGGGTTTCTGTGAGTGTCGCGCGGTCCCGGTAGAGCATGAACAGCGCCAGAAGCCCCGCCGGCACCACGATGCCGAATGTGTGCGATGCCGCTTGCAGGAAGCGGGGCAGGAGGCTGCCCTCGTTCATCACCACGAGCGCCAGAATATCGTTGATATAGGCGAGGGTGATCCCGTTCCACAGTTGCAGAACGCCCAGAATGGCGAAGAAGATCAGCGCCGAGGCGATGGCCGTGCGTAGCTGCACGCGCCCTGCCGCAAAGGCGAAGGCGCACAGAATGCCGCCTGAGGCAAAGCCGGTGATCTTGGTCAGGAACAGCGCCGTCATGCCTGCCACGATGGAGATGAGCAGCAGGCGCTGGTCGCGCAGATAAACGAGCGCCACCGTCAGCACATAGAGAAGCTGGCAGATCTGCCGGTTGTAGACGGCGAATCCGTCCGAACCCGGAAACGGATAGAACTCGCGTGTGTTGAAGGGCAGAACGGCAAAGGCGAGGAAGGGCAGGAGCAGCGCCAGAGAAACACCGCGTGACGTCCTGTCGACCTGCCACAGCGCCAGCGCCATCAGCGGTGCGGTCACAACGAAGAGCGACCAGTGCACCAGAAGCAGAGGCTGGGCGTTCGAGAAGAGTTTTACACCGCCGGCGAACAGATAATAGCCGAGTGGTCCCACGGGGGCGAAGAAATCGGTTGCCGGAACCTGCCCGGAAAAGATCCGGTTGGCCGCATCGAAATAGATGAAGAGATCCCAGTACATCGGCCCGATGGGCACGTTGAGCGGCAGCATCAAAACGACTGCCATGGCGATGGCCGTCATGCCGAGGATGGCGATCGGACTTGTCAGGCGCATGCGCTGCCCTGCCGCCGTGCCGCGTTTCACTGCCGTTGCCATGTCGTGCCCCCGGGGTGCCTTCTGCCTGTCGTCGCGTCGTTTCTACAGAAGAGGTGGTCAGAAGAAGTTAATCAGGCAGTCTGATTGGCGCTTTTGCTTAATGGCGCGCGCCGTTTCGGCAATGTCGCATTCAGGCAAAGAGGCAAAGACTTTGGCGGACTAGGATCGGTCAGGGTCAAGGTGTCATCCAGCCTGCCTGCGCGGTTGGCCGGAGTGCGATCGAGGGAGTGAGAGACCATGAAGACGAAGGCGCGGGCGGTTGTCATCGGCGGTGGCGTGGTGGGCGTGTCCACGCTCTATCATCTTGCCAAAAAGGGCTGGTCGGATGTCGTTCTGGTCGAGCGCAAGGAGCTCACTTCCGGTTCCACCTGGCATGCCGCCGGCCTGCTTCCGCTGTTCAATATGAGCTATTCGGTCGGCCAGATTCACAAATACTCGGTGAAATTCTATCAGGAGCTTCAGGAGGAAACCGGCATGAATGTCGGTTTCACCCAATGCTCCAACATTCGTCTGGCGCGCACGAAGGATCGCTGGGACGAGTACATGTACTATGCCGGCATTGCCGAAACCATCGGCATTCCGGTCAACATCCTGACGCCCGAACAGGTGAAGGAGATCTGGCCGCTTTGTGAGACCGACGGGCTCCTTGGCGCGATCCAGCATCCCGACGATGGCTATATCCAGCCTGCCGATCTGACGCAGGCGCTCGCCAAGGGCGCGCGGGATCTCGGAGCAACCATCTATCGCAACACCGCCGTCACGGCGATTGCGCAGGGCGATGACGGGGCATGGACCGTGACCACCGACAAGGGCGAGATTGCCTGCGAACACGTTATCTCCTGCACCGGCAATTTTGCCCGCAGGACCGGGGCCATGGTCGGGCTCGACGTGCCGGTGATCCCGGTCGAGCACCAGTACATCGTCACCGAGCCGCATCCGGCCATTGTCGCGCGCAAGAAGGAAGGCCTGCCGGAAATGGGCGTCCTGCGCGAGAGTGATTCCTCCTGGTACATGCGCGAGGAGAATGGCGGCCTCCTGCTTGGGCCTTACGAGGTCGGCGCGCCCTGCTGCTATGTGGACGGCCCGACCGACGACAGCGAATACGAGCTGTTTCAGGAAGATCTGGAACGCCTCATGCCCTATGTGGAAACGGCGATCGAGCGTGTTCCCGCCTTCGGCGAGGTGGGCATCAAGAAGATCTACAATGGCGCCATCGCCTACACGCCCGACGGCTCCCCCATCATCGGCCCCGCGCCGGGGCTCAAGAATTTCTGGCTGAATGAGGGCCATTCCTTCGGCGTCACGGCGGCTGGCGGTGCAGGCTGGCAGCTTGCCGAATGGATCGTCGAGGGCGAACCCTCCATCGACATGATGGGCGTCGACCCGCGCCGTTTCGGCCCCTACGCCACCGAGGGCTATCTGCGCGAGAAAAACGAGGAGGCCTATGCCAATGTCTTCACCGTTCACTATCCCGACGAGGAGCGTTCGGCGGCGCGCCCGCTGAAGACCACGCCGAGCTATGACCGGATGAAGGCGCTGGGGGCCGTGTTCGGTTCCGTCTATGGCTGGGAGCGGCCCAACTGGTTCGCGCCCGAGGGCTATGAAGTGCCCGAAAACGACCTTGGCGTCGGTGCGGATGTGCTTCTCAAGCACAATCATGCGCCGGCGCTTGAAGATGGCCGCGTGGTGGAGAAATGGTCCTTCCGCCGCTCCAACTATTTCGAGCATGTCGGCAGTGAAGTGAAGAGTGTTCACGAGAATGTCGGCCTGCTCGATATGTCGGCCTTCGCCAAGATCGAGGTTTCGGGATCGGGCGCAAGGGCCTGGCTCGACAGTATTTTTGCCAATCGTATTCCAAAGAAGCGTGGCCGTGTGGCGCTCTGCCATCTCTTGACGAAGAATGGCGGCGTGCGGTCCGAGTTCACCGTTTATGAGTGGAAGCCCGGCCGTTTCTATCTGGTCTCCGCCGGCGCTTACGAGGCGCATGACCACGACGTGCTGTTCAAGCTTCTGCCTGACGATGGCTCGGTCGTCCTGCAACCCATCACGCAGCAATATGGCGTCTTCGTTCTTGCCGGTCCGAAAAGCCGCGATGTTCTGGCAAAGCTCACCCGCACCGGGCTTTCCAATGCGGACTTCCCGTGGCTTTCGGGAAAGCCGGTCTCCATTGGCCGGGCGAGCGCCCATGCGCTGCGCGTGAACTTCGTCGGCGAGCTGGGCTGGGAGCTGCACCATCCCATCGAGCAGCAGAACCTTATCTTCGATCTCATCATGGAGGCCGGTGCAGCGTTCGGCATTCGCCCCTTTGGCATCCGCGCCATGACCTCCATGGCCATCGAGAAGAGCTACCGGCTGATCCCGCGCGAACTCTCCATCGAATACACGGCGTGGGAAAGCGGGCTCGACCGTTTCGTCCACCCGGACAAGGGCGCATTCATTGGCCGTGAGGCTCTGCTCAAGCAGCGCGATGCGGGGCTTGGCTGGAACTATGTCACGCTGGAAATCGGCGGCGTGCGCGATGCCGATGCGCGCGGCAATGAGGCGATCTACAGGGCCGGTGAACTGGTGGGCCGCGCCACCCATGGCGGCTATGGCTGGCGTGTGGGAAAAAGCCTGGCGCTCGCCATGGTGCGCCCTGAGCATGCGGCCGAGGGCACGGAACTGGAGATCAAAATCCTCGGTGATCTGCATCCCGCCCGGGTGATCAGCGAAAGTCCGTTCGACCCGGAGAATGCAGCCTTGCGAACCGATGGTTGAATAAAGTCGGAAGAAAGCGCGCCTTGAGCGCGCTTTTTTTTATCCAGCGATCCGGAGCATTGGATGGAAAAGTGGAATCCGGTTTTCGGTTACACGGATGCTCCTTCAATGATGTAGATCATTCCTTGTGCGTCCAAATGGACGCACGGCGATCCAGCCGAGTTGTTAGGCGACTACGCCCAATTGCCTGATTTTTGATGCCCTGTGCATGGTTTAAACTGGGGCATGTCCATTTCGTCAAAGCCCCGGCGCTTCACGAATGGCGGTTTTCTGGCCGCTCTCCTGGCGCTCTCTTGTGCTCTTCTTGCGGGCAACCGGCCCGCAGATGCGCAGGAGGCCGTCGATGTCCAGCTCGTCCTCGCCGTGGATGTCTCCCTTTCCATGTCGGCGGGCGAGCTGGAGATCCAGCGGCGCGGCTATGCCGAGGCCATGACCCATGAAGACGTCATCAAGGCCATTTTGAGCGGCCTGCACGGCAAGATCGCGGTCACCTATTTCGAATGGGCGGGCAACTACTCGCAGCGGGTTGTCGTGCCCTGGACCCGCATCGCTTCCGTCGAAGACGCGGCCGGCTTCGCTGCCCGTCTCTCGTCCAATCCGCCGGGCAGCGCGCGGCGCACCTCGATTTCAGGTGCGCTCGATTTCGCCGGCGATCTTCTGGCCGAAAGCGGTTTTCGCAGCCTGCGGCGCGTGGTCGATATTTCCGGCGACGGCCCCAACAATCAGGGCGGCCCGGTCGTTCCGGCCCGCGACCGGCTGGTGGCGCTCGGCATAACCATCAATGGTCTGCCGCTCATGACCAATGGCGGGCTCACCACCCGTTTCGATGTCGAGGATCTGGACGCCTATTACCGCGAATGCGTGATTGGCGGGCCGGGTGCTTTTGTGGTGCCGGTCAATGAATGGGCGCAGTTTCCAGAGGCGATCAGGCGAAAGCTGGTTCTGGAGCTGGCCGGCGCGTCCGGCGAGCGCCCACCGGTGATCCGCGCCCGCTATCACGACATCTATGACTGCCTGATCGGCGAAAAGATGTGGCAGGACCGCTCCTGGATGTGGACCGATCCGTGAGTCGATTCAGAGTCTTGCGGCGACCTCTTCCAGCTGTTCTGCACATTGGCCCCAGCCTTCGTGAAACCCCATCTTCTCATGCGCTGCGACGTCTTCGGCAGACCAGTGGAGGGCGCGGGCAATGTAGCGGGTCTTTCCTTCGCCCGCATCTTCAAGCGTCAGGATCATGGTCATGAAGGGTTTGGCCGCAGGCGTCCACGCATCGGTGTAGGCGTCGGTGGTTACGATCTTCTCGTTCTCCACCACCTCAAGAAAGACGCCGGGATTGGGATATTCGTTTCCCTCCGGATCGCGCATCACGATCAGCGATTTGCCACCCGGACGCACATCGAGCTCGGCCCTGGCAATGGTCCATGGTTTCGGCACGAACCATTGTTTCAGGATTTCCGGATCGGTCCAGGCGCGGAAGATCTTTTCGCGCGGCGCTGCGATGATGCGCGCCAGCACCAGTTCATGTTCGGTTTCGGGCTTTACGTCGATTGTCTCGGTCATCGCTGTGTCTCCTGCTTCTGATGTTCGAGAAACGAATGAGAGCGGCCCGATCCGACACGCCCGGCGGATTTTTTCGCTCAGGCGACCAGAAGCTGCTTTCGGTCGGCGCGCTCCTGCTGCGGCGAGCGCGCGTAGAGTTCGCGGTAGCATTTGGAGAAATGCGATGCCGAGACGAAGCCGCAGGCGACCGCCACCTCCACCACCGGCAGGGAAGACTGGATGAGGAGATGCCGCGCGCGGTCGAGCCGGATTTCGAGATAATAGCGCGCCGGGGAGCGTCCCATCTCCTGCCGGAAAAGCCGCTCGATCTGGCGGCGGGAAAGCCCGACAGTCTCCGCCACCTGCACCAGCGATAGCGGCTCGGAGAGATTGGCCTCCATCAGTTCGATAATGGTCAGAACCTTCGAGTTCTGAACGCCGAGCCGGGCTCTCAGCGGCAGGCGCTGGCGGTCGGAGGGGCTGCGCACCCGGTCGGTAAGTAACTGCTCGCAGACGCGGTTGATCAGGTTCTCGTCAAAATCCTCGCCGATCAGCTTGAGCATCATGTCCATGGCGGCGGTGCCGCCGGCGCAGGTGTAGATGTTCGCTTCGGTCTCGAACAGATCCGCATAGACATTGGCGCGCGGGAACTTTTCTGCAAAGCCCGGCAGGTTTTCCCAATGGATTGCGCAGCGCCTGTCGGTCAGAAGGCCGGCGCTGGCGAGCACATGGGCGGCCGTGCAAAGCCCGCCCAGGGTCACACCGCGATTGTATTCCTCGCGCAGCCAGGCAAACACGGTCTTGTCGCTGTAATCCTCGACATTGAGGCCGCTGCACACGATCACCATCGAGGGGCGTTCATGGCCGGTCATCATCCGCCGTTCATCGGCCAATGATGAGCTGACGGCCACTTCAACACCGTTCGATGCGCGCACCGGCAGGCCATCTGCACTCGCCAGCCGCCATTGATAGGCCGCGTAGCCCGCCATGCGGTTGGCGGCGCGCAACGGCTCAAGCGCCGCGGCAAACGCCATCATGGTGAAGTCGGGGATCAGAAAGAAAACGATGGACCGCTTGCAGCTATGCTCTTCCGCCATATTGCCTCCCGATCGCGCATGATGCTCTCTCCTCATCATGCTGCTGTCGTCAAAGCGTCATC
This sequence comes from Nitratireductor sp. WH36-1, assembly GCF_058725515.1. Classification (NCBI taxonomy): domain Bacteria; kingdom Pseudomonadati; phylum Pseudomonadota; class Alphaproteobacteria; order Hyphomicrobiales; family Phyllobacteriaceae; genus Nitratireductor; species Nitratireductor sp. WH36-1. Next base: position 1,735,231 of record NZ_CM178970.1, read on the forward strand.
AGGAAAAGGGTTTTCTGTCAATGCGGCAGGCACGGGCAGTCCCAGCTTTATGTACGCCCAACCCAACTGTTTCGTGGCGAATTCTTAAACGGTAGAACGAAAAAGCCACCGTTCCGCGTGTCGGACGGTGGCTCTGAAACGGATGGTGTAACCGGGCCGGGGAACTCAGTTCACCAGAAATCCGAAACGCGCGCCGGCCAGCGCGCCGGTTTCGCCGGGCATGGTCCTGCCAAGCCGCTGGCGTGCGAAAACCGTGTTCGGATTGGAAACCCGCCTGCGGCGGAAAATGCGTGCGAAAAGCTTCATCCTGCGCTCCATGGAAACAGCAATATCGAAAGACAGTCGGCTCTCACCGGGCGCCTTCCATGCGTGATGGAATGGGGTCGCTCGTTCGATGGCGGGAAACTAACCGCTGCGCGGGCGCTGTTGCATGGGAAATGCGAAGCGCTCCGCCGGGAAAACGACATTTTCGGCGAAATCGTGGTGTTTTCAGCGCCACCGGAGACAAAAAAGACCCCGGTGGTTTGGCCGGGGTCTTTCAATGCAGGGATGGTCTGGCTGCGGGTGCAACTAAGCGCGTGGCGGATTTGGCCATCTCAGTCCGCGTGTCTGGTCGACGACGCGTTCTTCTTCTCCGTTGGACGGAGGCCGTATTTTGCATGATGCGTCATTGCGTCGAATTCAATCGCGAAATCACGCACCGCTTTAAGGGCTTTTCCCAGCGATATCATTGAACGCACTCCTGTTTGATGCCCCGTTGTTCAGAGCCGCGAGATGCCGCGGTTGTCCTGACCATCCGATTGAAGGCCCGTATACTGGCTGGGCCAGCCGATATCCTTGCGGATCTCTGCCGGCAATGTGCCGATCAGACGCTCGGTGCGGCGGCGGTTGAGGGCTGTGCGGTAGTGACGGACAAAATGATTGACGCGTGTGAAAACAGACATCGTCTTCTCCTTTGGTTGGCTTTCGCCTCTCGTCGTTGCCTGACGCTGTTGACTATGCCGCAAGGTTGATGTTCAATCAAACACAATCGAATGATGCTTTCGTTCAAAGTTATTGAATGGAGAACGCCATGAACGCTCCCGTCAATCATCCCGTTCCCTTATTGGAGCTGGACGTTCTGCGAACCTTCGTCGCGATTGCGGAAACGGGCAGTTTCACTGCGGCGTCCAACGCCGTCTTCCGCACGCCATCGGCGGTTTCGATGCAGATCAAGAAGCTTGAGGAAATGCTCGGGCGCTCGGTCTTCGTGCGTGACGCGCGTTCGGTATCGCTCACCTCCGACGGCGAGTTATTATTAAGCTACGCCAGAAGGCTCCTGGCGTTAAACCGTGAAGCCGTCTCGAAATTCGTCATGCCCGACATCAGCGGCATCGTACGATTAGGATCGCCGGACGATTACGGCGAGCGCATCCTGCCAAATGTCCTGAAGCGTTTTGCAGAAACCCACCCTGCCATTGCCGTCGACGTGGTCATCGACCAGAGCTTCAATCTGCGCAAGCGCATGGCCAACCGGCAACTTGATCTCACCCTTCTCACATGCACGGACGACTCCGCTGAAAACGGCGTGCAGATCGTCTACACCGAGCCCATCGTCTGGGCCGGCGCAAAGGGCGGAAGCGCCCATCTGCGCGAACCCTTGCCGCTCTCCATCTGGGAAGAGGGTTGCGCCTGGCGCGCCGGCGCGCTGAAGGCCATGGAAAAAGACGGCCGCGATTATCGCATCGCCTATATGAGCGCCCATACGGCAGGCCAGCGCGCCGCCATCCTTTCCGATCTCGCCATCGCGCCGCTTCCCAAATCCTTCCTGCACGGAGATCTGGTGGAACTGGGCGTCAAGGACGGGCTGCCGAAACTTGGCAATTATCACATCGGCATGGTCGTCGCACCCGACGCTTCCGCGCCGGTAAAGGCCGCAGCCGACCACATCCGCTCCACCTTCGATGCCTTCGTGGAGGACAATCGGGCCTGAACACGGGGAGGCCATATACGATGCGTTCGAATGATCGGCCGCAGCTTGCCGGCATTGCGCTCTCCAGCCCCGACAAGGCGCTGTTTGGCGAGGCCGGCATCAGCAAGCTGGATCTGGCGCGCCATTATGAGCGTGTCGCAGGACGCATGCTCCCGCATGTTGAAAAGCGCCTCGTCAGCCTCGTGCGCTGCCCGGACGGGCAGGGCAGTCCCTGCTTCTTCCAGCGCCATGGCGGCAAAGGCTTTCCCGAAGCGGTCGGGCGCCTGGAGATCACCGAGAAGAGCGGCGAGCGCGACGACTATCTCCATATTGACGATCTCGCCGGAATCATCGCCGCCGTGCAGATGAGCACGCTGGAGTTCCATGTCTGGGGATCGCGCATTGACCGTCTCGACGCGCCGGACCGGCTGGTTTTCGATCTCGATCCGGATGAAGAACTGGATTTCGCTGCCGTTCGCAGCGCCGCCTTCGCCGTGCGTGAGCGGCTTGCCAATCTCGGCCTTGAAAGTCAGCCGCTCCTGACCGGCGGCAAGGGCATTCATGTGGTCGCGCCGCTGGAGCGCCGGCGCGAATGGCCTGATGTGAAGCGTTTTGCACACGGCTTCGCGCGCAAACTGTCGGAGGACGAGCCGGATCGCTTTCTGGCGGAAGCCTCCAAAGAGAAACGGACAGGGCGGGTCTTTGTCGACTGGCTGCGCAATGAGCGCGCCGCAACCGCCATCGCACCCTATTCGACACGGGCCAGACCCGGCGCACCGGTGGCGACGCCCGTTTCATGGGCGGAACTGAAAAGCATCGAAGCCGCAAACGCCTTCACGCTTGCCGACATGGCGGCACGGCTCTCCAAGCCCGATCCATGGGCTGAAAGCGCCCGCTGGCGTCAGTCCATCACTGCGGACATGCTCAGCGCGGTTGACGCCGGCTGATACTCAGTCGCGCCGCCGCCGCGCCGCGCGTTCTTCGCGTGAGCGTCTGCGCGGGCGCGCTTCGCCATCGCCGTTTTGCGCATCCGCCAGCTGTCGTGGCGGCAGGGTCACCCGTTCGGCCAGCCTGGGAAAGGCGTCGATCTTGTTGGGCAGCGCCATGGCGTGCACGAAATGCTCCTGGAACTTCGGCTCCAGCGCCGTCTCGATCTTTTCGATGCGCTTCACCGTCTCCTCGATTTCGCGCCGGTGGTCGCGGTTCAAAAGCGCCATGCGCGCGCCGGTGCCCGCAGCATTGCCCACAGCTGAAACCCGGTCGGGGTCGCAATCGGGAATGAGCCCCAGCACCATGGCGTAAAGCGGATCGATGAAGGAGCCGAATGCACCGGCAAAGCGGATCGTGTCCACCGTCGCCACCGCCTGCTTTTCCATCAAAAGCCTGATGCCTGCATAGAGTGCGGCCTTGGCGAGCTGGATCGCCCGCACATCGTTCTGGGTCACGGTCAGCCGTGGTCCGCTTTCCTTCAGAACGTAGGAGAAGGTGCGTCCCTCGGCGATGATGCGCGGGTTCGTCTCTGCCAGTGCTCCGTTCACCACGCCATCTTCCGAGATGATGCCGCTCAGATACATCTCCGCAATCACCTCGATGATGCCCGAACCGCAAATGCCGGTTACGCCGGTTTCGCCCAGCGCTTCGGCAAAGCCGGGCTCGTCCGACCAGAGATCGCAGCCGATCACGCGATAGCGCGGAGCGAGTGTTTCGCGGTCGATGCGCACCCGCTCGATGGCGCCGGGGGCGGCGCGCTGGCCGGCGGAAATCTCGGCGCCCTCGAAGGCAGGGCCTGTCGGCGAGGAGGCAGCCACCACGCGCGCCCGGTTGCCAAGCACGATCTCCGCATTGGTGCCCACATCGACAATCAGCATCATCTCGTCCTGCCGGTGCGGACCTTCTGCCAGCGTCACGGCAGAAGCGTCCGCGCCCACATGGCCGGCGATGCAGGGCAGGAGATAGGTTCGCGCACCGGGGTTGAGCTTCAGCCTGAGATCGTCGGCCTTGAGCTTCACCGCGCCCGACACGGCCAGCGCGAAGGGCGCGCCGCCCAGCTCCGTCGGGTCGATCCCCAGAAACAGGTGGTGCATGATGGGGTTGGCGACGAACACCGCATCGAGAATGTCATGCCGTTCGATGTCGCCATCGTCCGCCACTTTCTGCACCAGTTTCGAGATTTCCTGCCGCACGGCGCGCGTCATGGCCTCGCGCCCGTCCGGGTTCATCATCACATAGGAAACCCGGCTCATCAGGTCTTCGCCAAACCGGATCTGCGGGTTTGACGCGCCGGCAGACGCCACCACGCGGCCCGAAAGAAGCGATACGAGATGCATGGCGATGGTCGTGGAGCCGATGTCGCAGGCAAGCCCATAGGCTTCGTTCTTCAGTCCCGGCCACAGCGCCACGAGCCTTGCAATGTCGTCTTCGGCATCCTGATGCACGGCTGCGGTGACCGCCCACTGGCCGGCGCGCAGGATGCCCTGAACCTGCGCCAGCAAGTGTGCATCCACCTCGATGCGCCCAAAGCCCCAGTCCTTCTGGAGCGCCGCCTTCAGCCGGTCGAGATCGCCGAGCGGCCGGTGCATGTCGGGTTCTTCCACCTCGACATAACAAAGGTGCATCGCCGGGCGACGCTCGATGATGCGGGTGTCGGCATCCTTGCGCACCACCTGCGCGTTGATGACGGCATCCTGCGGCACGTCGATGACGAGATCGCCCTCGACTGTTGCCGAACAGGAGAGGCGGCGTCCCGCCGGCATGGAGCGTTTCTCCGCATAGCGCGCCTCGCGCGGGCCAACCTTCGAGATGTGATCCTCGGAGGACGTGATCCTGTGCTTTGCGAATTGGCCTTCCTGAACCTCGATCTGGCATCGCCCGCAGGTCGCCCGCCCGCCGCATACGCTCTCCACATAGACGCCAAGCTGTCGCGCCGCGTCCAGAATTGTCGTGCCTTTGGGAAAGCGCCCGCGCTTGCCCGACGGCATGAAGAGCACGAGCGGGTCGTCGCTCATGGCCATCCCCGCATGCCGGGAGCCTGTGTCATGTCCGATGCCCTTATGCATGTCGGTATGTCCAAGGTTATCTCACTCCCGTGCGCGGCGCGCCTCGCGTCCGCCGCGCCGCCGCCCGCTGCCCGAGGCAGGTGCTGCAGCGGGGGCCGCTGCTCCAGCCGCAGCTGGCTGATGGTCGCGATAGGTCATGATCCAGCGGGAGCAGTTGGGGTCCGTGCCGTTCAGCACATTGGCCGCGCGCACCATCTCCATTTCCTGCGGGCGGCAGGGGTTCATGATGGCGCTCGTCATGCCGGCCCCGATCACCATCGGAATGAAACCGGCATTGATGCCGTGCCTGTGCGGCAGTCCGAACGAGATGTTGGAAAGCCCGCAGGTGGTGTTCACCTTCAATTCCTCGCGCAGCCGCCTGAGCAGCCGGAACACCTGCTGGCCGGCCGTGCCCATGGCGCCGATCGGCATCACCAGCGGATCGACCACGATGTCATGCGCGGGAATGCCGAAATCGGCGGCGCGCTGGACGATCTTCTTCGCCACTTCGAAGCGCACATCGGGATCTTCCGAAATGCCGGTTTCGTCATTGGAAATGGCGACCACCGGCACATCGTATTTCCTGATCAGCGGCAGGATGGCTTCCAGCTTCTCTTCTTCGCCCGTCACCGAATTCACCAGCGGACGCCCCCTGGCAGCCCTGAGCCCGGCCTCGATGGCAGCGGAAACGGAAGAGTCGATGGAGAGCGGCACGTCCACCAGCTCCTGCACGATCTCCAGCGTCTGCACCAGAAGGCCGGGTTCGGTGGCGTTGGGATCGACCGCCGTCACACCGGCATTCACGTCCAGCATGGTTGCACCGGCGGCCACCTGTGCCAGCGCATCATTCTTCACCGTCTCGAAATTGCCTGCGACCATCTCTGCGGCGAGCTTTTTGCGCCCGGTCGGGTTGATGCGCTCGCCGATCACGCAAAAGGGCTGGTCGAAGCCGATCACGACTTCCTTTGTGGCAGAGGCGACGATGGTTCGGGTCATTCACTGTCCTCCTGGGAGACATGAAACGCGCTTCATGTCGCTGATCGATGATCTCAATTCGTATCGACACTCGTTTCGCTGGCGTCTTTCACCATCTCCACGGGTCGTTCGCTTGGGTTGTCATGCAGAATATGGTCGAGCCTTTCGGCGACCAGCGCATCGTCCAGACCGGGTTCGCGCTTCCATGGCCTGCGGCCTTTCAGGACGCCTGAATCGTGCACGATCTCGGCCACGAACTCCTCCTGCCGGTAGGCCATGACATGAACGCCGGAAACGCCTTCGATCTCCTTCACCTCATTGATGATGTCGATGCACAGGCGCTTGCCTTCCTCTTTCTGGTTTTCGGCCCCTTCAAGCCGTGCGATCACGGCGTCGGGAATGTGCACACCCGGCACATTGGTGCGGATCCAGCGTGCCGTCTTTGCCGATGCGAGCGGGCCGACACCCACAAGGATGAAGCATTTTTCATCAAGCCCCATGTCGCGCACGCGCTTCATGTATTCCCTCAGCATCGGCACATCGTAGCAATACTGGCTCTGCACGAACTGTGCGCCGGCGGCGATCTTCTTGGCGAGCCGCTGCGGGCGAAAGTCACAGGGCGGGGCGAACGGATTGATCGCCGCGCCGAGAAACACCGCCGGCGGCGTGGTGAGCCTGCGGCCCGACAGGAATTTCTCCTCGTCGCGCATGGTCCGAACGGTTTCCAGAAGCGACATGCAGTCGAGGTCGAACACGGGTTTTGCGCCCGGCTGATCGCCGGCCTGCACGCCATCGCCCGTCAGGCACATGATGTTGCTCACGCCCATGGCGGCGGCCCCCAGCACGTCGCCCTGAATGGCGATGCGGTTCCGGTCGCGGCAGGCGATCTGCATGATGGTGGCGTAGCCCATGCGCGTCAGCAGCGCGCAGATGCCCATGGACGACATGTGGCAGTTCGCGCCCGACGCATCCACCGCGTTGATGCCGTCCACCCAGCCGTCGAAGATCGCCGCCCGCTCGTAGACATCCTGCGCATTGGCGCTGTCGGGCGGGTTCAGCTCCGCTGTCACTGCAAACTCTCCGCGCCGCAGAACGCGTTCCAGCCGCCCGCGTGAGGCGTGGCCGGGCAGGGGCTCCAGCGGCAGGTCGACGCCCTCGGGGTTCTCATCGATCTGCGGCGGGCGCGGGCTCATGCGGCACTGCTCCCGGCTGCATTTTCGCGTTCCTGTGCGGCCCGCGCCGTCACCCGCAGCCAGGCCGAGCTCTCCCGCAGTGACTGATCCACGGGCTTCTGCACGTCGAGGATCGCATCGCCATTCCGCATTGCCTGTGCGCCTTCCCAGGCCTTCACCCACACGCAGGGCATGTCCGGCTCCACCTCGCAGTGCCCATTGGCCCGCACGCCCCCGCAGGGGCCGTTGCGCAACTGTTTCGGGCAGTTCATCGGGCACGACATGCCGGTGGAGGAGAGGATGCACTGGCCGCACATGCGGCAGTCGAACATCAGGCCCTTCACCTGCCGTTCAACAAATTTCACCGGCTTTTCAGCCCGCGCATAGCCGACGGCGTTCCAGAACGGATGCAGCGCCAGAAACAGGCTGGAGAAGCGCGCATAGACCCATTCGAGAAACCGCGCATGCCGAACCGACCAGCGCCGCATCGTGTAGCGTCGTTGCACGCGCCGCAGCGGCGACACGTCAGCCGGCCGGTAGGCAAGCCGCTCGCGGGTTTTCTTCACCAGCGTCGCCTGGGTTACCGTGGTCGTTTTTGTGCTGTCATTTCCCGTCATGACCGCCTGCCTTGACGAGCGCCACGAGGCGCGCCCTGTCATAATCGCGCTCGATGGTTTCGAGTGCTCTGTCGGCTTCCGCCTCCAGATCGTCGCTGACGGAAACCGGATCGCCGCGCCGCCACTCGGCCAGATAGGCGTCGCTGTCGCGCGCGCCCACCCGCATGGCGCACATGTCTATCGCCTCGGTAAAGCGCAGCGGCAGTTCGCGCCTGGCGTTCTGCCGTCCTTTCCGGACGATCACCTGCGCGGGGATATCACGCCAGTATACCACGATCAGATTGGCCATAAGCGCTTGTTCCTTCCTCCGTTTTCAGCATTGCCGAATGCATTGCGCGCCCGCTTGCTGGCGGGCGACGCGCGCGCATTCAAATGCGACGTGGAAGAAGGTGGAACGGCAATAGTCCGGATCGTCCCTTGTGCGTCCTGTGGGGCGCACAAGGGCGATCTAGTGCATCACGGCGCCGGCCATCATGCTGGCGCCGACCACGACGCCGGCAATCACCAGAAGCGAAAGCACGCCGCATGTGATGGCGATGCTGAGAAGGATGCCGTCACGCTCCGAAAGCGCGAGGCCCACCAGCACGCAGGAAAAGGCCGGGAACCAGTTGCCGAGCGGGATCGGCAGCGTCACCGCAATCGAGAGAACCAGCGCAATGAGGCCGATGACCCGGTCTGCATGGTCCCGCGCAAACGGCCAGTAACGCGGCTTGATCAGCCGTTCAACGAGGATCAGCCGGGGAATGAAGCGCTCGCTCATATGGCGAAACTTGTCGGCCCCGATGGATTTGTTGAGCAGGAAATTGGGCAGCCAGACGGTGCGGTTGCCCATCACCATCTGAATTGCAATCAGCACCAGCGGCGGTCCCAGGATCACCGTGCTGCCGGGCGGGAAGGGCAGGAGATTTAGGCAGGCGAAGAACACGAAAAGCGTCGCAAAGCTGCGATCGCCGAGCGCCTGGCGGATTTCGCCGATGGAAACCTTGTCTTCTGCACGTTTTGCCAGGTCGCGGAAGATGCGCGACAGCCGGCGCGGCGGCAGCTCAGCGGGCGGTGCGCCCAACACCGTGTCCAAGTCCGTTCCCTCAGCTTTCATCGTACTCGTCGTGCCCGCCCTGCGAATCCCAAAGGGGACGTCAAACAGTCTTGTTCGAATGCCGTTAAGCCTTCATGACAATGGCTGCAAGCTTCCGCCCCCATCCGATATGTTATTGCGCCCGTCGAATTTCCATGATGTCGAGGATGGATTCTCGCTCCGGCGCTGGAAATTCAATGCGCCATTGCGCTTCGCCGTCGCGGAAAACATAGCCCACCTGATCGGTGTCGCGCCCTGCGCCATAGGCGGGCGGTTGATCGCCGCTCACCGAAAAGACGCCGAGATAGATCATGCGCGAATCGCCATCGTCGAAAAAATGTCCGTCCGTCAGCTGTGATCCGGTCAGCTTTTCAAAGAACCAGCCCGATCCGTCATCGCTGACCTCGCACCCGAACCAGCCATAGACGATGAGTGGCGCAAGCCCCCCGGTCTTGATGGTGCGGCATTGCCACGCGCCGGAGAGGTCGAGCCCCTGAAAGGAGCGCTTCTGCCGCCCGTCTATCTCGTCGAGTAGCGCGATGTCTTCTGCCGCGCCGCCGGCTCTGGCCTGTTTGAAAGCCTCGCCGCGCATCCGCTCATAGGCATCAAGCCGCGCCGCATCGCGATAGGTGATCTTCTGTACGACCGTGTCTTTCTCAAAACCGGCCCGCTCCATGTCGAGTTTTTCCTGAACCAGCGACTGGGCATTGGCCGCGCCGGCCATGAGGCCGAGCGCCAGTGAAATGGTGATGAGACGGTGCATGAGTTTCTCCGGAACGCAGGTCAGCAAAGCACCGCCAATGTAACCATTTCATGGCGGTTTCCGAAGCGTCAGTGCTTTTGCAGCGCCCCCGCAAGGGCTGCCGGCAGGTCGCCATACCCGGTTTGCCGCTTTTCATAGGCGAGGCCAAGGAGGCGCGCCGCCTTCTGCGCCACGGCCTCAAGCGCAGGATCTTCCGTTTGCGCCAGATAGACAAGCTTTTGATAATTGCCGAAAAAGTCCTGAATGAGCTCCGGGTGCCGGTCGAGCCCCATCGGCTTCATGAAAAACGCGTCGAACTGGCGGCAGAGAAAATCCGTCATGTAGAAGGAGAGCATGTCCGCCTCGGCAACCGCTTCAAAGCGGGAAAGCCCCTGATAGAAGGCGAAGCAGTGCGGGCCTTCTATGCGTTCCACCCCATGCTTTTCGCAAACCCGGTCGAGCCCGCCGCCCGTGCCGCAATCGGCATAGCCCGCGAAAATGTGGCGATAGCCCTGCGCACGCGCCTCCCGGATGGCTTTGTCCATGGCAGGCGCGATGCGCTCGGGGCGGTAGTGAAATTCCGCCGGCAGGCAGGTGAGTTCCAGATGGTCGAAGCCGTAGCGGTCGCGCACCGCAAGGATTTCGCGCGCAATCATTCCGCAGGCGATGACAAGAACGCGCTCCGGGACGGGAACTTTCGCGGGGCTGAGAACTTTTTCCGGTTTTGCGCGTTCATTCATCGTGGCGGCCCAGTCTGTTCGGGCGGTCTATCCGTGAGGGAGATAAACCATGAAACTTTCCACTCTTTCCCGTCTGGCGATCCTCGTTCTGGTCGCAGGCTCTGCAGCCGGCTGCGCCAACACGATCCGCGGCGTCGGTCAGGATACGGCGAATGCGGTCGATGCGACCCAGAATGCCGGTCGCAATGTCGTGCGCGCCGCCAACTGACATTTCGGGCAACACCCGGCCTTGAAGCATTTCGGGCACCGCCCGGCCTTGAAGAAGGTCAGGCGCCGGCCGTCAGATTGTGCTTGCGCCTGATCAGTTCCTTGGCGGTTTCCACCGTCACCGCCGCATCGCGGCAATAGGCGTCCGCGCCCACGGCCTGGCCAAATTCCTCGTTGAGCGGCGCTCCGCCCACCAGAACGATGTAATTGTCGCGGATGCCCTTTTCCTTCATCGTGTCGATCACGACCTTCATATAGGGCATGGTCGTCGTCAGCAGCGCCGACATGCCGACAATGTCGGGCTGGTGCTCTTCGATTGCCGCCAGATAGTTCTCGACCGGGTTGTTGATGCCGATGTCGATCACGTCGAAGCCCGCGCCCTCCATCATCATGCTGACGAGGTTCTTGCCGATGTCGTGAATGTCGCCCTTCACGGTGCCGATCACCATCTTGCCCTGTTTGGGTGCGCCGGTTTCGGCCAGAAGGGGCCTCAGGATCGCCATGCCAGCTTTCATGGCGTTGGCTGACAAAAGCACTTCGGGAACGAACAGAATGCCGTCGCGGAAATCCTCGCCGACGATCCGCATGCCTTCGACCAGTGCCTCGGTCAGAACCTCATAGGGCTTCCAGCCCCGGTCCAGAAGAATGCGCGTGCCTTCCTCGATCTCCTCCCTGAGCCCGTCATAGAGGTCGTCATGCATCTGCTGCACGAGTTCGTCGTCCGCAAGCTCGGACAGGATGATCTCGTCGTCGGACATTCTCTGGCTCCCGCTGCTCACATTGCGCGGGCAGGGCTTCCCGTTCCGCGCTCCGGATTGCTCGCAAACATGCGTCTCAAAGGAGAATAGGGCGCGATCTGCCGGTTCCCATGGCTGATTTGCGACCTGCAGCGCAGGGAAAGCGACGGGGGAGGGGCGGCTGGTATCTTTCCCCCGCTTCGGATGGCGCGCGTTCGCGGGTTCGGAAAGCGATAAAACTGTTAACCATGATTAGGAATAAATGCAACTTTAGATTACATTCTTCTTTTCTAAAATGCTTCCCATGGTAGTGTTTCTTCAAGGGGCGGCCCACGCGTATCAAGTAGGAGTCGCATATGCGTATGTCCCTTGTGGCGGGTGCCGTTCTCACGGTGCTTGCTTCACCATCCATCGCCTTTGCCGCCAGTGGCGTTATCCCGTTCCGTGGAGAGGTCAATTCCACCTGTGTCATTACGGTGGATTCTCCGGGAACCCTGGGTATCAGCGGTGATTTTACCGTCTTGAGTTCCGATTTGAGCGGCGGCATAGCCGGTCGCGCATCCGTTCTGGCGACGGGCGCGGGATACTCCTTATCGACCACGGCGCCGACCGCATTTTCCTCGGCGCCGCCGACCGGCAATGCTCATGTAACTTTTGCATCCAAGTATACGACGACGGGCGCGACCAGCGTGACGGATATTCCTGGTCCAACTTTGACCCCACTTTCAACGGGCCTCACGATGGCTAGCGTCGACCTCACGGCGACGAAGTCCACGGGGATCTTTGCCGTCGGCACCTACATCGCCGACGTCACGATCACCTGCGAGTAGGAGGCAGCCATGATGGCGAAGTTTGTCGCGGCGATCGTCGTTCTGGCGACGGTCACGCCTGCCGCAGCACAATCCATGACACCGATGCGCGGGGAGATCAGAAGCTTCTCCGACAGCTTCGCCGTGCGGGTTCGCCCGCACAATCCGTACCGCCATCGCATAGAGGTGGCGGTGCGGGTCTATGACGAGGATTTCCGACCGATTGCGGCGAAGGTCGTACCCTCGAAAATGATGCTGGGGAGCGATGTGTCGCGTCCTGTTCTGGTCTCCGTCGATTTCGGCGAGAGCAGAACCAGACGCGTGCGGATTTGCACGGAGAGCATTCCCTTTCCCGATCAGAAAACGAGGATTAGAGCCCAGATATGTGGACGCTTCATCGCTTACCGCGCCAATTGAGCGTGGCCCTGTGTTTCCTGTTGGCTGGTGCGGCTGCCAGCCAGGCAGAGGATCAGTACATCATCAATCAGAACCAGACAGGCGTGACCCTGCCGGGCGTCACGATGCCAAACGGGTTTGACGAAGTGCGTGCCGCAGATGGCACCACCTGTCGCGCTTCCATGTCCGGTTCCGGTGCGTATCTCGATTCCGGCGTCATTGGCGGCGCGAATGACAACGTATCGGCCTATGGCCGTCTCGTTGTGCCCTTGGGAGAAAGGCCGACGCGCCTTAACTGCGACCGGCTTTATCAGCTGGAGATCGAGCGGCTGGAGCTTGAGGTTCAGCTCATGCGGCAGGGGCTGGACCCGCGCATGAGTTCCCGGTCATCGGGCAGTTGGGCGAGCGACGCCTCCTGGACCAACAAGGGCAGGCGCTGAAAAGCGCCTGCCTACTTTAAAGCAGATATGCAATGTTCCTTTATTTCATTTGACGATCTCTTTGGTTTGAGGAATTCTATATTTATTTTTCAAATGAGGTTTAAAGTGAAGTATTTATTTTCATTATTGTTATTATTACCATATTCAACATCTGCCTCTGCATTGGAGGCCAATATTCCGTTCAAAGCAGTGATCGATGATACATGCAGCGTGGAGTTTCAGACCCCAGGCAAACTGGCGCGCGATGGCTTCTATGCGCTCGATTCTGCAGCGTCTGGCGGTCGCGCCGGTGTTGCCGCCATTTACACCACCTCGTCTGGTTTCAAGGTCAATCTGCGCAACCCGAAGAACTTCACCACCGCGCCCGCTGGTGATGCGTCTGCGACATTCACTTCCAGCTATAAAACCAGCGGTGGAACAACGACTTCCAGTGTTTCAGGGGCGACGAAGACCCCGCTGGAAATGGGCGTGAAAATGTCGTTGTAAACCTGCGCGCAGTCTCTCAGAAGTCGATCTTTCACAAGGGAAAATACGAAACCTTTGTCACGGTCGTTTGCGAGTAGGCACGGCCATGCTCCGGTTTGTCATGATGTTCGGTGCCGCTCTCGCCGCATCGACGCCACCTGCATTTTCGCAGTCAATGTCTCCCATGCGCGGTGTGGTCCGTAGCTATACGGACAGCTTTGCCGTCCGCGTTTATCCGCAAAACCCTTACAGCCACCGGATCGACGTCGCCGTGCGCGTTTACGATGCCGAATTCCGGCCCGTGAAAGCACGCGTGACGCCGCAGATTTTTACGCTCGGAGCAAAACAGTCGCGTCCGGTTGTTGTTGTGGTCAATTTCGAAGGCGAGCGCGAACGTCGCGTGCGGATATGCACGGAAAGCATCCCGTTTCCCGAAGCTCATCTTGGTATGAAGGCACAGATATGCGGAAAGTTCATTGCACACCGGCTGTGATCGGTTTGGCCGTCTGCATGGCCTCTCTAGCTGGTGGAGCCAGAGCAAGCGAGCAGGTCTATGCCGTCAGGCAGAACCACAGTGGTTTCGCCCTGCCGGGGGTCGTCTCACCCAATGGATATGACGAAGTTCGCGCGGCCGACGGCACGACGTGTCACTCATCGATATCCAGTGGCGGAAGCTATTTCGATACGGGCGTCATCAGCGATTCCCTGAACTCGCCCGACAAATCGCTGTCGGCTTATGGCCGGTTGGTCATTCCCCTGGGCGAACGGCCGAAGCGTCTCAATTGCGACCGGCTCTATCAACTCGAACTGCGGCGGTTGCAGCTTGAGGTCAAGCTTCTGGAACAGGGGCTTGATCCGCGGATGATCGGTCACCAGCCCGCAGACCGGGCAGACTGGTCGGAAAGCGGGGGCTGGACCGATGCCGGGCAAAGATGATGCGCCCTGACGTCCACAAGCCATGCCCTGCGACCGGCAGACCAGTTGCGACACCGCGTGCCGCTTGCGGAATGGAAGTCCATGCTGCAAACGCTAGGCTTGTGTTAGCACGATTGCTTGAGGACCCCTGACAGGGAGCTTGTGGGATGACGGTGATGGCTGGAGACGACGAAGCACAGGATCGGCCACGTCGTGGACGGGCAGGGCGTGGCGAGCGCGGTGGTGCGGCGGCCCGCAGGGCGGCAAGGGCCGGTGCAGGGCCCGGGCCGCAGCTGACCTATATTCGCCGCACGCTCAGGCCCTTCGAGGTTCTGGACGAAGAAGCGCTGGCCTTGATCGAGGCCAATGCCGATACGGTTCTCGAAGAGATCGGCATCGAGTTTCGCGACGATCCCGAGGCGCTCTCCATGTGGAAGGAGGCAGGTGCGGATGTGCAGGGCGACCGGGTGCATTTCCCAAAAGGGCTCTGCCGCGCGCTCCTGAAAACTGCGCCTTCCACCTTCACCCAGCATGCACGCAATCCCGAGCGCTCGGTCGAGATCGGCGGCAACACCACCGTATTCGCGCCGGTCTATGGCCCGCCCTTCGTGCGCGATCTCGATGGCGCGCGCCGTTATGCGACGATTGAGGATTTCCGCAATTTCGTGAAGCTCGCCTATATGGCGCCGTCCATTCATCATTCGGGCGGCACTGTCTGCGAACCGGTCGATGTGCCGGTCAACAAGCGGCATCTCGACATGGTGTTTGCGCATATGCGTTACTCCGACAAGCCCTTCATGGGCTCGGTAACAGCGCCGGATCGCGCCGAGGACACGGTGTCGATGGCCCGCATCCTGTTCGGCGAGAAGTTCGTCGATGAGAATGCGGTGGTGATCAATCTGATCAACGCCAATTCGCCCATGGTGTTTGACGAGACCATGCTGGGCGCGGCCAAGGTTTATGCGCGGGCCAATCAGGCCTGCATCGTCACGCCCTTCATTCTGGCCGGTGCCATGAGCCCGGTAACCGTGATCGGCACGCTGACGCAGGTTCTGGCCGAGGTCATGGCCGGCGCAGCCTTCACGCAGCTGGTGCGCCCCGGCGCGCCGGTTCTGTTCGGTACCTTCGCCTCGTCCATTTCCATGCAGTCGGGCGCGCCGACCTTTGGCACGCCGGAGCCCTCGCTGGTCTCCTACGGCGCAGCACAGCTCGCCCGCCGGCTGGGATTGCCGTTCCGTACGGGTGGTTCGCTGACGGGGTCCAAGATCCCCGACGCGCAGGCCGCCTATGAGAGCGCGAATACGCTGAACTCGACCGTTATGTCGGGCACCAATTTCGTGCTCCACGCCGCTGGCTGGCTGGAGGGCGGGCTGGTGTCGTCTTATGAGAAATTCATGATGGACATCGACCAGCTGGGCATGCAGCAGCGCTTTTGCGAACCGCTGGATGTTTCGGAAAACGGGCAGGCCATGGACGCCATCCGCGAAGTGGGGCCGGGCAGCCATTATCTTGGATGCGCCCATACCCAGGCCAATTTCCAGACCGCTTTCTACCGCTCTTCCATCGCCGACAACAATTCCTATGAACAGTGGGCGGCGGAAGGCGAGAAGGCGGCGCATCAGCGGGCGAACCAGCTCGCCCGCAACTGGCTGGAAGCCTATGAAGCGCCCCCGCTCGATGCAGGCATTGAGGAGGGGCTTCTGGACTTCATCGCCCGGCGCAAGGAATCGATGCCCGACGCCTTCACCTGAGCGCACCGGGCATCGGAAATCAGCCGGCCGGGAAGGCCTTGAGCGTGCGCCCGTCGACAGTCTGGAGGACGAGTGCGCCCTCAGGCGTCATGGTGAAGAAGGTGACGTCTGCGAGAATCTCCAGGAATTTCTGTTCCTGATTCATCAGCGCTTCCGCGCAGGCCATGCGGGTCGACGCGGCCTGGCTGATGGTCAGCCTGCCATTGTCTTCTTCCCATCCGGCCGTGTAGCGATTGCACGAGGCGTTGCCGGCGACCCGGCCATCTTCGCCGAAGGTCACCGTGACATTTGAGCTGTCGATGATGCCGCCGCCATCAATGTCTTCGACCACCCATTCGGTGCCCGTGATCTTGTCCATGCCGATAACGCCGAACGGGGCCGGGGCCTCGTAGGGCTTCATGATCAGCGTGCCCAGATCGATCTCGGTCTGGGCAATGTCGATGGTGACGGGCTCGGAGATCCAGCCGGGCTGGAGGCCATCAAGAATGCCGCCGCGCAGCTGATAGGTTCCGTCCTTGTCGAGCGTTTCCCGGTCGACCGAAAGCGCGAAGGGGATAGGCACCTGCCGGCCTTCCGTTGCAATGCGCGTCTCCGCTGCGACCGACTGCGAAGCGTCTGCATCAGCCTCGCGCAGCTCGACGATGGCGAGGGCGTCTTCCGGCAGCGCGATCCGCGCGAAATAGGTCAGCTCACCGGTGATTTTCAGCATGCTCTCCTCCTGTGCGAAGGACGGTGCGCTCCAGATCGTGGTGGACAGAAGAGCAAGGCCAAGAAGAACCGAACGGCGTTGAAAGGACATGGAAACCTCGAATTTGAACGTGTTGTCGACTCTATACTCTAGCCGACATTCCGGATGAGCAATTGTTTTGCACTGTATTGTGACGTGATTGCGTTGATAGCGGCGCGAATGCGTCCTGCTTTGCATGCGGATGCTTGCGCGCCCACTGAACGGCCTTATGATGCCGGCATTGGCGCGTTCGCGCCAGATTTCAGCATCCGGAGACTTTTGATGGAAAAGCGCCGTCTTGGACGCAGCGACCTCCTTGTTTCGCAGATTTGCCTGGGCACGATGACCTTTGGCGAACAGAACACCGAGGCAGAAGGCCACGAACAGATGGACCGCGCCGTCGAGCGTGGTGTGAATTTCCTCGACATGGCGGAACTCTATCCCATCCCGCCCAAAGCCGAGACGCAGGGGCGCACCGAGCGCTATGTGGGCACATGGATGAAAGAGCGGGGCAACCGCGATCAGCTCATCATCGCCTCCAAGGTGATCGGCCGCACCGACAATGAATGGTTTCGCGGCGACCGTCCGTCGAAGCTCGTTCGCGCCGACATCATGGACGCCATCGACAAGTCGCTGGCGCGGCTTCAGACGGACTATATCGACCTCTATCAGATCCACTGGCCGGACCGGGAAAACCCTTTCGGTTCCAACCCCACGCGGGTGACCGCGTTGAACGAGCCGCTGGCCGACGAGACGCCGATTGCAGAGACGCTGGCCGTGTTCGACGATCTGGTGAAGGCTGGCAAGATCCGCCATTTCGGTCTGTCGAACGAAAGCTCCTGGGGCGTGATGCGCTACGTCGCCGAAGCCGACAAGGGCGTTGGTCCGCGTGTGGTTTCGCTCCAGAACGCCTACAGCCTGGTCAACCGCACCTATGAGGTGAACCTTGCCGAAACCTGCCAGCGCGAAGAAGTGGGCCTGCTTGCCTATTCGCCGCTGGCGCAGGGCTATCTGACCGGGAAATACGACGATGGCGCGCTGCCGGAAGGGTCGCGCAAGGCGCTGTTTGACCGTCTCAAACGCTATGAGAAGCTTGGCGCACAGGATGCGGTCAAGGCTTACAACACCATGGCGCGCGCGTTCGGGTTGACGCCGGCCGCTTTTGCGCATGCCTTCGTCAATTCGCGCCCCTTCATGACGTCGAACATTATTGGCGCGACCAAGATGGAGCAGCTCGAAGAGGCGCTTGATGCGCTCGATGTGCGCTGGACCGAGGAAATGCAGACTGCCGTTGATGATCTGCATCAGAAAATCGGCAATCCCAGCCCCTAGAGCGTTTCCGCTTTTCGTTGAATCACGAAAACGCTCTAATGTACTGATTTTGCACAATTCCGGACGGAAAACCGGTTTCCACTTTTCCTGGAATTGCTTTAGATAATGTCGGTTGCGGTGTTGCCGTAGTTGATGTGAGACAACGAAAAACCCCTGCCGTGTGGCAACATGGCAGGGGTTTTTGTCTGTCTGTCGCGCCGTAAGGTTCAGACCGTGCCGGGTTGCGGCTGGCCTGCGCCCAGCACAACCATGCGGGCGCCGCGTGGAACGCGCTTGTAGAGATCCATGATGTCGTGGTTCAGCAGGCGGATACAGCCCGAGGAAACCGACTTGCCGATGGACCACGGCTCGGTGGTGCCGTGGATGCGGTAGAGCGTGTCCTTGCCATCCTTGTAGAGGTAGAGCGCACGCGAACCGAGCGGGTTGGTGAGGCCGCCCAGCATGCCGGCTGCCAGCGGACGATAGCGCTCCGGCTCGCGCTCGATCATGGCGAGGGTGGGGGCCCAGTTCGGCCATTCGGCCTTGCGGCCGATCACGCCATCGCCTTCGTATTCGAGGCCGGCCTTGGCAACGCCGATGCCGTAGCGCATGGCCTTGCCATTTTCCATGACCAGGTAGAGGAAGCGGTTGCCCGGATCGATGACAATCGTGCCCACGGGCTCGCTGGTCGGGTAGTCGACCATCTGGCGCAGATACTGGCGGTCGATCTTGGTCACGTCCACCGCAGGGATGACGATGCCGTTGTCTTCGATCTCGCCATACATGTCCTGATAATAGGAGAGCATCGGCCATGGGGCGTTTGCAGAGGTGCCGGGCCCGCTGCCGGTGGTGGTGCATGCCGCCGCGAAGGCGGGCAGAAGCAACAGCAGGAACACCCGCGCGCCGCGATTGGCTGCGCGTGCAACAGTGGTGTGGAACAAGGAAACTCTCCTTAAGTGTAAAATACCGGTCGGTTTTTGATGTCTTTCGCCCCGAAGGCGCGGTTGCGCGGAGGCGTTGCGGGGCACTTGCCACCCGGTTCTTGATAAATTGTGGCAAATCCCGGCGATCGTGCCCGAATGTCGCGTGAATCGTAGTGGGACTGGCCATTCTGATTGCGGGGTGAGGCATTTTTCCCACAGTGACGCTGCGTAAGGTTGCGCCCGCCCGAAAAGCGGTGTGCCGGGCCATGGCGCTTTTCCAACGGGCATGACGGGTGTATTCTTGAAGCATGAGAGACCAGCAGGCGACCGGACGACGGTTTGGCGCGGCGCTGGCTTTCGCAAGCGGCGGTATGACGCCGCCCTTGTCCGCATATCCAGAACCGCGCCCGACGCGCCGGCTGACCGATGGGTCAGAAACCGGGCAGGGCCGATGCGCAATCCATGTCTGCATCCGCTGCCGGCCCGAAGGCAGGAAAGGAACGGGACCATGGGTATCGCCATGACGATGCATGAATTTCTGGAAGACAGCCACGTGCCCTATGACGTGGCCAGACACAACCGCACGGCAAGCTCTGCCATGACGGCGCGGGTGAGCCACATTCCGGGCCGCGAAATGGCCAAGGGCGTGGTGCTCAAATGGGATGACAGCTATCTGCTGGCCGTGGTGCCGGCCTCCAGGCAGGTCGATCTCGGCAAGGTGGCCGACATTCTGGGTGAGAAGGTCGTGCTCGCAAGCGAGGAGGAAACGGCGGCGCTGTTTCCCGATTGCGATGAGGGTGCGGTTCCCGTGTTCGGTGCGCCATACCGCATCGCATGCATGATTGATGAAGCGCTTGATGCCGATGACGACGTCTATTTCGAGGGCGGCGATCATCGCACGCTGGTGCATGTGACGCGGCAGGGGTTCGAGCAGTTGATGTATGGAATGCCAAGGGCGCATATCAGCAGCTAGAACCTTTGCCGGTTGCCAGTTTCCAGGTGGAGTGCAGGCGTGCGGAGACGCTCCCGCGCCTGCGCCGGGTTCTGGCTGGAGTGTGGGAAGACGGGCGGCTGAAGCGACGCTCATCTTTATTGTAAAACGTGCGACCCTTCAGCCACCCGCCCGGCTCTTGACAACTTCCGACAGGGATCGCCCTGGAACCGGGTGTTCAGGCTTCGCCCTGGGGCGGGCCATCGCACCAGACCGCGTCTGAATGCGGTCCTTCGCCGGACCAGCCGCCCGCTAGCAGCGGCAGCACACGTTATGCCGCCGGCCCGGGCACCGTCCCATCTCCGCGAGATCACCGTCGCGACCTGCTTTCCCACGAGATGGGCAAGGAGGAGGATAAGCCTGTTTGAACGGGAGGGGAGAAAACGCGCCCCGAAACGGGAAGCGATGACCGGTCTTTATGGGATGTGCGGGGACGATGCGCGGGATCTATCCCCGTTCTGTGGGTCAGGCGGCAGCGTTTACGATCTGCTTCACCCGGTTTCGCCCGCTTTTCTTGGCTGCATACAGGCCCGAATCCGCATGGGAAAGAAGATGCTCGAGATCGCGTGAGCCGCAGTCGCTATGGCAGATGCCAGCACTGAGGGAGGGGTGGATCACGGTGTTGTCAGCGGGGACAGCGAGCCTGGAGATTTTGGCCCGCAACGTCTCAACCGCATGAGCGGCCTCGGCGCTGGACAGTCCAGACAGAAGGGCGACGAATTCCTCGCCGCCCCAGCGGGCGACAATTGCGTTGTCGTCGAACGTCTCGTCAAAAGCCTGAGCGCAGGCGACAAGCGTACGGTCGCCTGCTGCATGACCGTGCAGGTCGTTTATGCGTTTGAAATGATCAAGGTCGAAGATGGCGAGCGCGAAGGGCTGCTCGGGATTGGCCCTGATGAACGCCATGGCTCTTGTTTCGAAGGCGCTGCGGTTCAGGAGTCCGGTGAGCCCGTCGCGGGAGGCAAGGCGGCGCAGTTCGGTCGCGTCGCGTTCGTAAGCGAGGGCCAGCGCGAAGGCACCGGAAGCCGTGACATGAAACAGGGCGACCGAAAGGTGGATCGTCAGTATGGTGTCGTCGGGAATGTGGCGCGCCATGTCGTTCGTGGCCAGAAGCCCTTGGAGGGTTCTGGCGGCAAACATGCCGGTTAGAACGCCATAGGCGATGATCATGCCGGTTCTGGATAGCTTCCGGTCGCTTCGATTGCGCCAGAACTCGAATGTGCAGCCTGCCGCCAGAACTGTCAGCACAATGTTGACCGTCGAATAGACGCTTGCATAGGAGCTGTATATTGGTGGCACTGCACAGAAGGCGACGAAAACAACTGCTGGTAACAGCATGACGTAACGCGGAGCGCTGCGCTTCTCAAACTGACGGGCGGCCTGCCAACGCAGGCTGAATCCGAGAACAAGCAGTGAGTTGGGCAACAGCGTTGTCAGAACGTCGGGCAAGAATCTTTCGAACATGAAGGTCAGAAGGGCGAACCCGATCACCACATTCGCGAGCCCCCATGAGTCCCAGTAGACTTCGTTCCTTGCTCGTCCTGCGATGAAGAACACCATCGCCATGACGAGAACGACAATCGCGTTCGCTGCAAATAAGGTGAAATTGTCCAAAACCGAATGCCCACAGTTGCCCCAGGGGAAGTTTCGCAAAAGGGGGCCTAACGTCTGGTTTCGGTGTTTGGTTTCCATTCCATTAAGCCCAGGTAAACCGGGATGCAGGGCCGACATCCTTGCGGCGTGGTTAACGGCTTGATTCAAACTTTATTGGTAAGTTGAAGCTAATACTGGCTATTCCCCCGGCGAAAGACGTCGGGGAACCAGATCCCTCGAACCCATGCAGATCGTATATGCGTCTTCCCGCGTTCCTTCGACCTGTCGTTCTGACCCTTGGCCTTGCCGGTTGCACCGGTGGCCCCAGTATCGATACAGCGCTCAAGATTGACCCGCCCTCGAACGAGGTGACGAGCTCCATTGTGCGGCCCGGCGTCGGTGTCCCCGGGGCGGGGAGCGCCGATGTGATGGCCGAGCCTGCGAGCGAAGCGGGCATGATGGCGATTGCCGAGCCGGACCGGGTTTCCGCGCCTGCACTGCAGCAGGTGGCGATGATCACGCCGATGCCGGCGCCCTCCGTGCGGCCCAAAAGCTCTTCTTCCGGCAAGGTGTATCGCAGTCGGTTCGGGGATGCGCATCCGATCAATTTCGGCAAGGTGACGCCCAAGCATCATGCGGTGCATGGCGTCGATGTTTCGCGCTGGCAGGGCGACATCGACTGGGTGAAGCTGCGCTCGCGTGGCGCGAATTTCGCTTACATCAAGGCGACCGACGGCATCGATCATATCGACCCAATGTTCAAGACGAACTGGAACGGGGCCGCGAAGGCGGGCATTCGCCGGGGCGCCTATCACTTCTTCTTCTGGTGCCGGAAGGCGTCTGACCAGGCCGAGTGGTTCATTCGCAATGTGCCCAAGGTGAAGGGCGCGCTGCCGCCGGTTCTGGATGTGGAGTGGAACCACCAGTCGAGCTGCAAATGGAAGCCCTCGCGTGCCGAAGTTCTGGAGAAGATGAAGGTCTTCCTCGACCGGCTGGAGCGCCATTACGGCCAGCGGCCTGTCATCTACACCGCACCGGATTTCTATGAGGACAATCTGAAGGGCGCGTTCCCGAACCATCCGTTCTGGCTGCGCGCCGTGGCCGAACATCCCTCGAAGGTCTATCCGGGCCGTGACTGGGTGTTCTGGCAGTATTCGGGATCGGGCCTGAGCCAGGGCGTTGACGGCAAGATCGACCTGAACGTCTTCCACGGCAATGAAAGCGCCTGGTGGCGCTGGGTCGGGAAGGTGGCGGGCTGACCGCCTGTACGGAAATGACCGCTTGTTCGGGGGGCTTTACGCCCCCCTTTCTTTTGCGGTGTTTTTGTTTTGCGCAATTTTGGACGCAAAACCGGTTCCCGTTTTTGCCGGAATTGCTTTAGCCACGGGCCTCGGCAATGGCGGCAACAATGTCGTTGCGGCGCATCGCGCCATACTGGATCTTGGTGTTGAAGAGGAATGCCGGCGTTCCGTTGAAGCCGAACGCATTGGCCTGCTCCATGTTGCGGGAGAGAATCCCTTCAATGCGTTGGCGGTCCTTCTTGAAGTTCGACAGGAGTTTTTCCGGGTCATGGCCGGCGGCGGCAAGCGTCTCGTCGACCTCGTCCTGCGTCAGTCGTCCGGGCGTGGCCATCAGCGCGTTGTGGACGGCTTCATAATCCGGGCCGGCGGCGAGAACGAGGCTCGCCGCATGGACGGACGGGCCGCCGAAGATGGGCCAGTCCTTCATCACCAGCCGGACATTGCCGTCTTCACGCACCACGTCGAGCAGATCCGGGTGGCCGCGTTTGCAATAGGGGCACTGGTAATCGAAGAACTCGGCGATGGTGACGTCGCCATCCGGATTGCCGATGACCGGGATTTCGGGGTCGAACAGAACCTCTTCGACGGTCGGGTAAAGCTGGGCGCGGGCCGGTCCGGCGGCGGTGACGAGCGTCGCTGCGCCGGCGACGAGCAGGGTACGGCGGTTCATCATGGCCTTGTGTCTCCTGATGGGCTGATGCTGGTTTTGAGGTTCTCGATCTTTTCGATGAGCACCTCGCGTGAGATTTCGCCCAGATGTGCGTGTTGCAGGACGCCATCAGCGTCGATGAACAGCGTGGCGGGCAATCCGGGTGCGCTGTAGAAGCGCGACAGATCGCTGAACTGGTCGACAAGTATCGTGTCGAGCGAGAGGCCGGAGGCGGCGAGATAGCGCTGGATGGCGGTGCGGCCTTCGCCCTGATTGGCGAAGACGAAGGTGACGTCGTCCGTCGAGGCGGCGATGTCGGCCATCATGGGCATTTCACGCCGGCAGGGCGGGCACCACGTCGCCCACAGATTGACCACCTGCGGCGTGCCCTTGTGCTCTTCGAGGCGGTAGCCATTGCCCTCCAGCGTTTCAAAGGCCTGATCCGGGACGGCGAGCGGGTCGGTGCCGCCGGTGAGCTGCCATGTCGTGTTCCAGACGATGAGGGAGAGGGCGAGCGGCAGGACCGCCCAGAGGCGCTGGCGGCCTGTGGGCAGCATGACGAGCAGGCTGACGATTACGGCGGCTGCACCGGTTGGCCAGTAGAAGCCGCCCTGCCAAACCGCAAAAATGCGCAGCGGATCGGCCACAAAACTTTCCATATTGATGAGCACATGGCCGAGGCGCGCGCCGATGATGCCGCCGAGAAACGCCCACCAGGACCAGGCGTTGAAGCGTTCGTCCACCTTGCGGGCCATGATGCCGGTGACGATGAGGAAGACGAAGATGGCGAGTACAACCGCGAAGCGGTCTGCCGCAAGGACGAGCGGCCCGAGAGAAACGGCATTCATGATCAGAGCGCCTCTGCGGTTCTGGCCGAGCCGGTCAGGTTTTCCACCGTGACGGAGCCGACGAGGCGGGTGCCGGCGACCTCGCGGCCTGCGGGATCGAAGAAGAGCATGGTGGGCGGGCCTGCCACTTCAAGGGCTTTCATGAGAGCTGCGTTCTCGTCGTTGAAGTCAGACAGGTCGGCCTTGATGAGCTGGAAACCGTCGAGACCGTCGATCACGCCGGCATCCGGCAGGACCGAGCGCTCGATGACGCGGCAGGTGACGCACCAGTCGGCGGTGAAATAGACGAGGGTGGGCGCATCGCCGGCGCTGGCGAGCTGCGCCTTGAGCTCGGGGATCGAGCCGGTTTGTCGAAAGGCGAGTTCGCGGGCGGGGGCGGATGCCTCGCTGCGCTGGGCGATCTGGGCCAGCGGCTTGAACGGATCGGTGCCGCCGGACGCCGCGCCCAGCATCAGGATGATGCCGTAGATGAGCGACAGCGCGCCAACCGAGCGGACGGCGGCGAGCGGCGTCGTTTCGGCGATCTTTGCGCTGAAGGCGAAGCTTGCGATGGCGATGAGAAGGGCTGACCAGAGCGCGAGATCAAGGCCGGCGGGCAGGAGGGGTGTCGCCGTCCAGATGGCGGTGGCCAGGAAACCGAAGCCGAACACGCGCTTGACGCTTTCCATCCATGCGCCGGCGCGCGGCAGGGCCTTGCCGCCGAGCGTGCCCATGATGATGAGCGGGATGCCCTTGCCGATGCCAAGGCCGAAAAGGGCTGCCGCCCCCAGCGCCACATCGGCGGTCTGGGCGATGTAGAGGAGTGCGCCGGCAAGCGGAACGGTGACGCAGGGACCGACGATGAGGGCGGACGAGAAGCCGAGAATGGCCGCCGAGCGGCGTGAGCCGCCGACGCCGCCCGTGCGGTTTGCCACCCAGCTTGTCCATGCGGTGGGCAATTGCAGCTCAAACAGGCCGAACATGGAAAGCGCCAGAACCGCGAAGAGCGCGGACAGAATGCCGATCGTGACGGGCGACTGCAGAACGAGCTGCAGGTTCTGCCCGGACCAGCCGGCGGCAGCGCCCAGAAGCGCGAAGGCGGAGGCGAGTGCGATCACATAGATCGAGGAAAGCTCGAAGCCGCGCCAGGCGGTGAGCCGGTCGCCCTCGCGCGCCAGTGCGCCGGCCATGATGGGATACATGGGGAAGACGCAAGGGGTGAAGGCGAGAAGCAGGCCAAAGAGCGGGAAGCTGACCAGAACGAGCAGAACGCCGCCGCGACCGAGCAGCGACTGGATGAGCCCGTCATCTTCGGCAAGCGCGAAGCCGTTGTCTTCACTGGTTGCGGGGGCGGCGGGTGATGCGGAGGCCGGCGCTTCTTCTGTGACCCATTCCACGGGCGCTGCGGCCTGCGGGGCCGCCGGCGTGGTGACGGCAAGCGACAGGGCGTTTACCTGCCGGTTTTCCGGTGCATAGCAGATGCCGCCGTCCTGACAGCCCTGAAACGTGACGTCGAATGTGCCGAAGACCTGTTCGGCTAAGTGTGCGCTCGCCGCATCGTAATAGACTTCGGAGAGGCCGAATGTGGGATCGTCCTTGCGGATGCCGGGGCTGGTTTCCAGTGGCAGTTCCGCGCCGTTTTGCGAAGCGCCGATGTGATCGCGATAAAGATAATAGCCTTCGGCGATCTGCCAGTTGAGGGCAAGCGTGCCGTCTTGCGTGCGGGTCACCTCAAGGGTGAAGGCGTCTTCGACCGGCAGCGGTTTGGCGGTCTGGGCCGAGGCGGGGGCGGGCGCAAGGCTGACGGACAGGAAAGCCACAAGCGCGATCAGGATCGTCTTCATTCTGTCACTTCAAATTGTGTGGACCGCCGGGATAGTACCTTCATGGCGGGATGCTGGAGAGCGAATTGAACGCCTCAACTTAAGGCAGCCTTAAGGTGGGTGTTGTTTGGGCAGACGGCAAACAGCTCAATGCAGCAAGGAGTTTTCAGCATGGCGCATTTTCGCACGGGCGTGAGCGCCCGGATGCGGGCGTCCGACCGACCGGACGAGGAACATATCGGCGATGGACATTCTGTCGGTACAGGACGGTTGGGGCGGCGTGGCTTTCTGGCCGGTTTAAGCGCGCTGGCGGTTTCGGGCTGCGTTGCGACGCCAAGGCCCGAGGCTCCCAAAGTGGTTGAGCCGCCCAAGCCCAGGCGCGTCGTTCCGCCGATGTATTACGCCATGCCGAATGAGCGTTTTCCCATTCCCGAAGTGGATGTCAGCCATCTGGAAGAGCGCTGGTGGCGCAAGGATGTGGATTATCCCACCAGCGAGCGCAAGGGCACGCTGATCGTGGATACGCCGAACAGGTATCTCTACCACGTGACGGGACCGAACCGCGCGACGCGCTATGGCATTGGCGTCGGACGCGACGGCTTCTCCTGGGCGGGGCGTGCGATCATGGCGTATCGCCGTGAATGGCCGCGCTGGACGCCGCCGAACGAAATGGTGGCGCGGCGGCCGGAACTGGAGCCCTACAGCATCGCCAATGGCGGCATGCCTCCGGGCCTGCGCAATCCTCTTGGCGCACGCTCGCACTATATCCATCTGAACGGCAAGGACACGCTTTACCGCATTCACGGCACGCCGGAGCCGTGGAGCATCGGCAAGGCGGTTTCGTCCGGCTGTATCCGCCTGATCAACCAGGATGTGATTCACCTGCACGATAATGTAAGGGACGGCAGCCCGATTGTTGTCATTCCCGATCCGAAGATGGAACATCTTCTGGTGACCTGATGCGGGCCTTCGGGTCTGAATGCTTGATCGAATGAGACGCGTGCGATGCGACTTTTGGTGGTTGAAGACGATCCGCTGCTTCTGGACGGGCTGACCGTGGGGCTGGGGCTTGCCGGCTTTGCGGTCGATGCCGTGGCCACCTGCGAGGACGCTTTCGCCGCGCTCAGCGCGCAGGCCTATGAAGGGGTCGTGCTCGATCTGATGCTGCCGGATGGCTCTGGCCTCGACGTGCTTTCGGATCTGCGCCGGCGGGGTGACGCCACGCCGGTGGTTCTTCTGACGGCGCGCGATCAGGTTCCCGACCGGATTGCCGGGCTGGATGCCGGTGCAGACGACTATGTGGGAAAGCCCTTTGATCTCGACGAATTGTCGGCGCGCGTGCGCGCGGCGGTGCGCCGGGGCAAGGGGCGCTCCAGCGCAACGCTTGCATGGGGCGGGGTGACGCTCGATCCGGCAAACCAGTCGGTGAGCCGCGACGGTGATCCGGTGATCCTGACGCGGCGCGAATTCGCGCTTCTGGCGGCGCTGATGGAGCGGCCGGAAAGCATCCTTTCCAAGCCGGCGCTGGAAGAAACGATCTATGGCTGGCAGGAAGAGGTGGAGAGCAACGCCGTGGAGGTGCACATCCACAAGCTGCGCTCGAAGCTTGGCTCCGATTTCATCAAAACCGTGCGCGGGGTTGGCTATCGGCTCCGGGAGACGGGCGCATGAGATCCATCCGCGCACGGCTGATCCTGATCCTCATGGGCTCGACCGGGCTGGTGTGGCTGCTCGCGGTCGGCTGGATCTATCTCAGCACGCAGGCCGAGGTGGAGCGGGTGCTGGATGCGCGGCTGATGGAAGCGGCGCGGATGGTCAATTCGCTCCTTTCCGACCACCGCATCGAGGTGGGGCTGGAGGAAAATGCCGCCCGCAAGGCGATGGGGGAGTTCGAACTCAGCAATCGCCCCTATGAACGCCAGCTCTCCTGCCAGATCTGGACGCTGGAAGGCAGCCTTGTGGGGCGCTCGGAAAATGCGCCGGAAGCCCAGCTGACGGAAATTCAGGACGGGTTTTCAGAGACCGAAGTGGGTGGCGAGCGCTGGCGCGTGTTTACCGTGGAAAACGAGGTTCTGGGCGTGCGGGTGATGGTGGGCGACAGCCTCCAGATCCGCGACAGCCTGGTGAGCGATGTGATCAAGGGGCTGGTGGTGCCGGCGCTTCTGATCCTGCCGTTTCTGGCCGGGGTCATTCTCGTTTCGGTGCGCCGCGGCCTTTCGCCCCTGAGCGACATGGCCGAAACGCTTTCGACGCGCGCGGCCAATGATCTGCGCCCGCTGGAGGCGGCCAGTCTGCCGAAGGAGATTGCGCCGGCGGTGAACGCGCTGAACGGACTTTTCAAGCGGGTGGAAGATGCGCGCGACCGCGAACGCAGCTTTACCGCTTTTGCCGCTCATGAACTGAAAACGCCGCTGGCCGGCGTGAAAACGCAGGCGCAGATTGCGCTGGCGAGCGATGACCCGACCGTGCACGCCAATGCGTTGCGGCAGATCACCATGGGCGTGGATCGAACGAGCCGGCTTGTGAAGCAGCTTCTCGACCTGACCGCACTTGAGGCGAATGACAGTGAGCCGACCCTGCAACCCGTGAGCGCGCGGGCGCTGATGCGCAGTGTGGCGGCGGAGCTGCCGCTGCCGCAGGGCGCGGCGCGGCTGAGCGTGGAGGCGGATGGCGAAGGCGCGGACAGGGTGCTTGTCGAGCCGCATTTCCTCTCGCTGGCGCTGCGCAACCTGATCGAGAACGCGCTGAACCATGCGCCGGAGAGCACGGGCGTGGTGTGCCGGGTAGACGAGGCGAATGATGGCGTACGCCTTGTGGTGGAAGATCGCGGTCCGGGCATTCCCGAGGCAGAGCTTTCGCAGGTGGTGGAGAAATTCGTGCGCGGGCGAAACCGCTCGGCAACCGGCAGCGGGCTGGGGCTTGCCATTGCACAGGCGGCGATGGCGCGCATGGGCGGAACGCTGGCGCTCGAAAACCGCGACGGTGGTGGTCTGCGCGCCATTCTGACCGTGCGAAAGGCGGAGGCGGCTGCATGATTTCCCGACGTTTCTTTCTGGCTGGAGCCTCCGGCGCGCTGGCGGTTGCGCCGCTGGCGGCACGCGCCGCGCCCAGCCTGAACGACATGGTGCGCGACCCGGCGCTTCAGGCGCTGGGCAATCCGGCGGGCGATGTGACCATTGCGGAGTTCTTCGATTATCTCTGCCCCTCCTGCAAGGCGATCCACCCGGCGCTGAAGGAGATCGTGCGCTCTGACGGCAATCTGCGGCTGGTGATGAAAGACTGGCCGATCAATGGCGATGCGGCGTGGTATGCCTCGCGCATGGTGCATGCATCGGCGGCGCTGGGCGTCTATGAGGCGGCGCATAATGAAGTGATCGCCATTGAGGGCGGGCTGACGCATGGCAAGGTGGACGATGCGCTGCGCAGCGTGGGGGCGGACGCCGGCGCGGTGCGTGACATGCTGGATGTGCATCTGAAGGCAATCGATGCGCTGATTGGCCGAAACGAGGCCCATGCAAAGGCGCTCAAGCTTGCCGGAACGCCGAGTTTCCTGATCGGTAACCGGCTCTATCGCCGGCCGATGAGCGCGGACGAGATCGTGGAAGCGGTGGCGCTGGCGCGCTCCGGGCGCTGAGGCCGCAGCTTGACAGATCCGCCATGGCGGAGAATATGGCGTCATGATCGAACAGGACACCCACATCGTTTCCCGGATGGCCGGCATCTCTTCAGGCGAGATGCCGGGGGTTAAGACACGCTGACAACCAGACGCGGTCCATGATCCTGCAACCTCGCCGCAGTGCGGACGGGGTTTTGTGCGTGAAGCTGCGCCCCGTTCTTTTTCAAGGAATGGAGACTTTCAATGGCACAGAACATCTACGACAACCCGGAGTTCTTCGAAGGCTACAGCCAGCTGCCCAGGCAGGTGCATGGTCTGGCGGGCGCGCCGGAATGGCCGGCCATCAAGGCCATGCTGCCGGATATGACGGATCGGCGGGTGGTTGATCTGGGATGCGGGTTTGGCTGGGCTTCCCGCTATCTGCGCGAGGCCGGGGCGCGGAGCGTTCTTGGCCTCGATGTCTCGCAGAACATGATCGAGCGCGCGCGCGCCGACACGAATGATGCGGCCATCGAATACCGCATTGCCGATCTGGAAACGCTGGAACTGCCGCAGGGTGCGTTCGATTTCGCCTTCAGCGCGCTGACCTTCCACTATATCCGGGATTTTGACCGGCTGGTGCGGATGATCCATGCGGCGCTGACGCCGGGTGCGCAATTCGTGTTCACCATCGAGCATCCGATCTTCATGGCCGCCACACAGCCGCGCTGGCTGCCGGAAGAGGACGGGCACAAGACCTGGCCGGTCAATTGCTACGCGCTGGAGGGGGAGCGGCGAACGAACTGGTTCGCAAGCGGCGTGCTCAAATATCACCGCACCATGGCGACGACGCTGAACACGCTTGTCGGCACAGGGTTTGCGCTGCGTGAGATCAGGGAATTCGCACCGACCAGGGCGCAGATCGCGGAGATGCCGGATCTGGCCGAGGAGTTGGAGCGGCCGATGATGCTGCTGGTTTCGGCCGGGCGGTGAGGGCGGGCAGGTCGCCCGTTTCAAGCTGAATGAGGCGGGGTTTCTCGCCTGTTTTCTCTGGGGCGCGGGCGCGGTGCCCTGTGTCCATGGACAGCAAACGCCATGGCGAAAGCCGCGCCCAGAAGATAAGCCGACACATGGCCGGGCTTTGGGTAGCCTGCGAGTATGCAATCGAGCAGAAGCCCCGGAATTACGATCAGGGCGATGAGGCTGATTGCCCATTTGCGATTACCCTGATCCTTTTTCGAGACCCTGCATCCAGAGACGGCTCAACTGCCCGGCGGAGAACCCGGGGGCAGGGGGACTGGACTTCGACTGGTCTCCAAAAATTCGCTGTGCGACCTGTCGCCCCGCAGACTGCGCCGCGGACGTCTTCACGATGCGCGTCTCATAAAAACGCGAAAGCGCGGTCTCCAGACGATCATGTTCTTCCAGCATTCTGGAAAGATGCCACGCGTCTTCCAACGCCTGACAGGCGCCCTGGCCGGAGGTGGGCAGGGGAGCGTGGGCTGCATCCCCGATGATCAGCACATTGTCCCGATGCCAATGGGGCAGGGGATCGAGGTCATGGACGAAAATGCGATTGAGCGATGTTTCGTCGCGCGATTGCAGCACATTCCGGACCGGGCCGGGCCAGTCCCGAAAACGCTGGTCCATCTCATCGTACCAGACGGGCAATGGGCGCGTCCTGTCGATCGGGGTGCGCCACGCGGCTGCCCAGAAACACAGACCATCACCAACAGGGACGATGCCGAAACGTTCTCCCGCCCCGCAGAAATCGTGAATGGCGGCATCGATGACGCCACGCTCCGGCTGGCTGATGCCGATAATGTTGATGAAACCCTGATAACGGGGGAGCGCGTCTTCTGCATGGATCGCCTGACGCACCGCCGAGTTCATGCGGCCATCTGCGCCGACGACGAGATCATTCTGCGTCCTGAGCCCCTCGATATCCTGCGCGGCAATTGTGCGATTGAACTTGATGTCGACGCCCAGTGCATGCAACGCCTTGGCCAGAATGCGCATGAGATCGCGACGCAATATGGTCACGCTCGGGAAGCCGCACAGCCTGTTCACTTCCAGAATATCGAATTCGGCCTTCTGGATGCCGTGCTGATCGAACTGGCATATGAAGCGGGGTGCGCCGCCCTTGCGTTTGATGGCGTCTGCCAGCTCCATCTGCTCCATAACGAAGACGGCATTCGGCCACAGGGTGACCCCGGCTCCCATCGAGGAAACCGCACTGCCACGCTCAAACAGGCTTACCTGATGGCCTTGTCTGGTGGCGAAAATGGCGAGCGCCATACCGGCGACACCGGCGCCCACGATGGCAATTCGCTTTGCACTGGTCATCCGCTCTCTCCTGCTCAAGAAATCTGATGCAGCTTGTATCGAGCTCCTGATTGGCGATAAATTTGGCTTTGTTGCTTTGTTAATCCCGTTATTTGGGCGAATGGATGCTGGAAAAAATCGAACTTCAGTGGTTGCTCTGCTTCCAGGCGGTCTATGACAAGCTGAGCTTCAAGCTGGCGGCGGAGCAGCTTCAGTTGCCGACATCCAATGTCAGCCGGCATGTCGCCTTGCTGGAGCGGCAGCTCAATGTTCGTTTGCTGGAACGCACGACGCGGAAGATGATCCCGACGGCGGCAGGCAAGCAGCTTTACCGGTCCATGACACCGCTGACGCGAGCGATGGATGATGCTCTGGAAGAGGTGTCCCTGTTCGGAGATACCCTGTCCGGTCACCTGCGGATCATCACGCCAGATCTTCCATTCATGGCTGACATCCTCGCGGATTTCTGTGCCTGGAATCCGCAGATACAGCTTAGCTGTGACACCCGGCTGGACCCGACGGACGGATTGCTGGAAGGGTTCGATCTGGTGTTGCGCTTTGGACGCGGGCCGCTGGAGAATTCCGGCTGGGTTGCAAGGGAAATCCTGCGCTGGCCGAGCTGTGTGGTGGCTGCGCCAGAGCTTCTGGAGCGATACCCGGCGCCGCAATCGCTGGAGGCGTTGAGCAGGGCCCCGTGTATTACGAGCATGTCGGTGCTTCAGGGAATGCCCTGGCGTTTCAAGCCTGACCAGACCGTTCAGGTGCGATCCAGCTACAGGGTGAACAGCGGCCAGATGGCGCGGGCGGCGGCGCTGAAAGGGCTGGGGTTTGCCGTTTTGCCCCTTCATGCCTGTCAGTCAGACATCGATGCCGGCTCCCTCATCAAAATTGATCCCGAGCCCGCGCCAGAGGATCTGGTGCTTTATGGGTTTTACTCAGGCAGAAAATATCCGCAGGTCAGGGTGAAGGCGTTCCTGGAGCACCTTCAATCGGCGCTCGCTGAGTTCTCTGCGGGTCCGGTCGAATGAAGGCTTCCGATAACGCCTGAAACGAAAAAATCCGGGCCGATGGACCCGGATTTTCTCTGGTTCTGTCGTCGCATGGCGCCGGCAAATTACCAAACTGCCATTGCGGACATTTCAGGGTGCAGGAGGACAAACCATGTTGCCCTCCTCAATGTGTGAGGGCGAGCATAGTTTGTCCCAATGCTAAGGATAACTCATTGAAATTATTGAATACGGGGTGAAAGGCGGCAATTTAGTTTGTCCGCAATGGCAGCTTGGTGGTGTCCCAAAGTCGAGTGCTTTGAGCGGCAGGGAGCGAAGCGGTTAAAAAAAAACGCCCCGGCATTGCCGAGGCGCTGATCTAGATACTCGTGTCTATCGAGGCTTACTGGAGTTCGGCTCGTGGATAAAACCGGGCCCCGATAAGGTCGGCCACGAATGCAGGTTCGACACCACGGCTATTGAGCTCGTTCTTGACCTTTCTGAAATGCTCGCCACGCTCCTTGGCGAGGTTCATGAGGGACACGTAGGCCTGTTGGAAGCGAGCCAGGTCCTCCGGCATGACGACCGTTTGCGGGCACCGATTGATCGGGTTTACCGCGGTGCGCGCAGATAGGTGCCCGTGCTCGATCAGAGCTTTCACGACGTTGGTAGTCGCTCGCAGCTGACGTTCAACTTCACGCAGTGAGAGTCCGCCATGGTCTTCGAGCATTGTCTTTTCGCGAAGTTCGGTCGGGTCGATCAGCACTGCCATGTAGCCGTGCCGGCTGGGATCGCGGAAAGCGCGCTCCAGCTTCCCAGCCAACAGTAGATCCAGGATCTCGACCGTCTTGCAGTTCGCCCTCCGAACGGCCTGAGGGATGCTACACAATTCGGATTCCTGGTCCGTCAACTGCTTCGTGTTTGCCAGCAGTCGGTTTAAAAACACACTGACATCTTCGCGACGAAATCGGAATTGGAGGCCGTGTTTGGCTCCCGCCCCAACGTGGGGTGCAAGGTAACCCCGGTCGACCAGGATGCCCCAGTGAACCCGTGGTGCGTTGACGAGTTCCTGCGCCTCCTTTGCGGATACGGTGCCCTCGATCTCCGCAATAAATTCCGCGATCTCCTCAGCGTCGAGCATGATGCGGGCATTGGCGAGCGTCGCAGCATCCTTGGAGAGGACATCCGCTTCGATGAGAAGCTTTCTTAGGCGCTTTGGGTGCAGGCCGAAGTCTTTGGAGGCCGACTGTACCGAATGCCAGCGTCGATCTGTGATCGGCCCGAAGAAGTCATCACCCGGGCCGAGAGGAAGGGTGTCGATCGCGTGCTCGCGGATCAGCTTTCGAACCGGATCGTAAGCGGGGTCGTCGCAGTCGTGTGCGAGCGTTTCGTACAGACGACCGTAAAGCGCCCGTCCTCCAACATCCCCGGTCTTACCCCCGAATGAGGCCTGCTTCTCCGATAGCCAGTTACGGATTCCATCTTCACCGCAGGAGGTGACGGAAAAGCCGGCTGTCCCTGCTTGCCACCAGTCGTCCCCGCTGAAGCCGCGGATTGGAGCCTTGAGTCCTCGCGTCACCACAGCACCCAATAGCTCTGTGAACCTTGCAGCGACATAGAAGGGCAGTGCGTCCAGGAAGGGAGCGGCACCGATGTGTCCTTTAATCCGATCGAGGAGATAATGTTCGAAAGCTGAAGGTTCGCGCACAACCGAATGCTTGGCCGCTTCCAGGATTTCCCCGTGGTCCGCTTTTACCATCGCAGCAAAGTCATGGATCATCGAAGGCTCCTGCTGCACGGAGCACTCGACAAGCGAGACGTTGTGGACGTCACATGTCCGGATGAACGAGATCAGCCATTTCCTGCGGCCCCATGCCCGTGCCAGTGGATGTTCATCCTGGCTGCGCATGTCCTCAGCCAGGCATTCCGGACAGAGACGCAGGCGGTTGCGGATCATCAGGTTCCGTGTCACCCGCTGACCATCGGCTTCGTATCCGTCCGCCGTTCTCCGGATCGCGCTTTCCTGGAGAGACTTCACGTCGATGTCCGTAAGATATGCAAGCCTCGAAAGGGCACTGTCACTGCCGTCGACGACGTCCTGAAAGCTGAAGCCCATATCGGCGCAGAAGTGGCGTGCTTTCGGGCGGCCGTTCACAGCCGCTAATCTGGAGCAGAAGCTTGCCAGAGTTTCGCCGGAATGAAGACGGGTTCTGATCGTTAACTTGGGCATACCTGTCTCCTCAAAACTTGCTGGGGCGCTTCAAGGCAGGGGTGCCTCCTTCAGTCGGACGATTTCGGACGAGAGCCGCCGAAGGCTGTAGCATTTGCCAGTCGGTGCGAAGAAAAACGTTCTCGTCCTCCGTACAACCGGAGAAGCGGCTGTAAGCCGCCGCGAAATGTCTTGCCTTCACCTGTTCGCCTGCAGCTTCATCGGACATCGCTTGCTCGATCGCGCCGCGGACGATCTGAATTACAACGCCGAAGCGGCCGTAAGCGGCGTGGAGCAGGCGGTGGATGAACTCGTCTGGCAGGGCCGAGGCGAGCTGCATTTCGGCATGCTTCGTGACCATGTGTTCGATCATCCTTCGTACGGAGGCGGCGTGTTTAGCAAATTCCAGGTTACTGAATTCGAAGATGCGGGATCTGCGCATAAGCTGCACATCGGATGAGACCAAGCGGGCGAGTGTCGGAATACCAGACAGGATAAACGACACAGGCCAGTCCGGCTGCTGCATGACGTTCTTGATCGTATCCGACAGCTTCTGCTGTTCGTTGTCGTTCAGCGTGTTCACCGCATGCTGCATCTCATCGATGTGAATAAACATCACCTTACGAATCCGGATCTGCTGACGGACGAGCTCCCACACCATGTGCTCTTTGATTTCTCGGGAGAGGGGATATCCTAGCGCTCTGAGTACCTCCCGGCCCAATTGCTTAAGCGTGCAAGGGGAGGGGGCAACGACGCTGATAAGGGGAGATGTCGAGATGCCGTAGCGGTCCTCATAGGGCGCAAATTCGGGTCTGTCCGCGATGATGCGTTTGAGAAGAGTCGTCTTCCCCGCCCCGGAATCTCCGATAACCACCAGCGCCGACCCATCACGGCGTACGCTGTCCTGCGAGCCGGCGGCATTCTGGATTAGCATCTCGATCTCAGTTGCAAGAGCGTCATCCCTTGGAGTGGAGACGTGCTTCGAATGCAGCTTTGCAAGGCGTTTTGCCCGCTCACGTGATCGGTCGGGCATTGCCGATCTCAGACGGTTGAGTGCCTCTGCGGCGTCTTCTGTAAAATGGGGGTGCTCCAACGTCTCCATGTTTGGGTTCCTTTCTCTTTTATCAGTCATCGAACGACCAGTCGTCAGTGCGATCGGCTTCGTTGGATCCGTCGTCGTCATCGGCGTAGGATTCAACTTGCATTTCGTAAGGGGATGGTTGCGGCTCCCGCGCTACAGGGGCAGCGCGAACGTCATCATCATCGGGATTGAGGTCATCGGCTGGCCGGTCTTCTCGACTTCTCTCCGGAAGGGTGATGACTTCGCTGCCCCTAGGTGTGTGGACCTCGCCGTCTTCCATCATCTCGAATGTAAGGAAGAGCTTCCGGTCGGCTTCACTGAGGTCGTCAGTGTTCATCACTGGTGAGCCAAGCTCTGCGCGTTGGACAGCCATTTCGCCGAAGGTTCGGCATTCGGTGATGGTCTCGGCCACTACTGCTTGGGAAACACTGGCATTTTTGGCGTGGATACTGGTGAGGTGTCTGACTGCTGCAGTCCATTCCCACACGCTGACGCCCTTAAAACCTTCGAAACGTGGTCGGGCCACAGCCCATCCGCCGGTCTCCTCATGCCAGAACGAAATTTCGCCGAGATCGAAGCGGTTCACGCGGATCTGAACGGAGGGCTTTGCCTTCGAGGCCCGGATCTTTTGGAGCAGCGGTGACTGGTAATGGATCCCCAGGAAGCGGACGCCTTTGCTGCCAATCCTGCACGAGCATTGGATCCCGAAAATGCTCCGACGCTGAAAGACATCTGGCGGTTTGGCGACCGGGTTTTGCTTTGTTTTGCGGAGCCACGCATTGCGGGGCGTTTCGCCTGCAAGTCCCGTATGCGGCGTATTGTGATAGGCATCCACAATGGCGCGGACGAGAAGGCGGTTCAGTTCCTCCACGGAGATAGACGCGTTGCCTTCCGAGTCATAGTCACCCCGGACCACGACGTTCGCAAATGTCTGACCAGTGTACCAAGAGAGGAACTTCTGTCGAATGGTCCGGAACATACGCTCCACAGTCCCCCGCAGGTATGGCTTTCCGGAAGCTGGGATAACAGCGTTGCCAGTCAGCGCCAGTACCGTCGCCTTGAAAGAATTGGCTACAAAGGCAGCGCCGGCGTCCGTGTAGACGTTTTCCGGCCTGCCGTGCATTTCCCAAGGCGTGTGGGTCCCTACTGCATCTGCGATGTACTGTTTGTCATGAACCGCCATCTCCAATGTAACGATGGACGACTCGGCCGACGGTGGCTTGGCGATAAACCGCATTGCCAGAATGCACCGAGTGGCAGCGTCAATTGCGAGCGACAGCCAGACGCGCGCGGGTTTGACCGCTTCCTTTTGTTCTTTGGAAAGAGTGTCCCAGATGCCGATATCCATAAGGATCGTCATCAACTCTACCTGGTACTCATCCATCTCCACGCGCTCCAGAGGACGTTCGGCGTTGACGCCTGACTGGGTGATCTGGAGTTTATTTGTCGCGTAGTCCGTGCCCTTTCTTCCGGCCAGCACGAAGAAGTGGTCGAGTTTGTCGATCATCGTTTCGAAGGTGCGCCGGCTGGGAGAGCGGAGAGCTTTCTCGCCATTCAGCTCACGCTTCTTGTTCTCCAAAGCAAGCTCCGCATTCATGTCTCTGAACAGGGTGGCCTTCGATGGTTGGTTAGAGCTGGCGTACCTCGCAGCCCACCTGCGGTGGATCTCAGTTTCCTCAGCTGTGAAACGGGACGGACGCGTGCCAGGATAGCGATATTCGTCTCGGAGAGAACGGGCGTCAAACCCGGTTTGCTCGTATTTTTTCAGCCAGCGACGGAATGTGCGAGGCGTTACCGGAGCTCGCCGAACTTCTTTGGTCCCTCCGCGAGGTTTCTTGCCCTTCGCGCACGCCTCGGCATCATCGAGTTCCTTTTGCCGTACATGCATGTACTTGGTGAGGCTTTCATCCGAGCGAGAGTATCGGCCTTCGGCTTCGTGGCGGAAGAAATCGTGGATCAGAGAATGTCGCCAGAGGATAGTGTCTTGGGCCTTCTTGCTCAGATCAGTAACCGGATGTGCCCTGTGGCCGGAGCGAACAAGCGCGTCAGACCCGCTAAACCAGTTACAATCGACGAGAAGTTCGCCATCCGTGAACTTGCGGTAGACGAGTTCATGCGGAAAATGCTCGACCAAGTCCGGGTTGTCATAGCGGCGGAAGAAATGCCCATTGGAATTGCCCCCATCATACATATACGCCGTCTTTCCGATCCTAATACGATCCTGCCGACCGAAACGATAAACGGTAACAACGGGAGCGGTCGCTCCAACAGATGCAATGGTTTCAGCGATGCTCATTTGAAATCTCCTTTTTGTGCGGCAAGCACATCGTGGTTCACGCGTACGAACGTGTGGTCACAGATGCGCGTGTGCAGAGGGTCTTGATTGATAGCTTCGAGGACACCGTCATCGATCAGGCACCAGAAGGCGGTCCTTGCGAGGCCGGGATCCGGCGTCTCTTTCAGTAGAGCGTGGACCGGCACTGAGCCTGTGATGTCGGAGACGATGCGGCGAAGCTCTGTGCAATCCTGTTCATTGCGCATTTGCCGTGCTCTGAGCACTTGTTCAGCGTTGTACACACGTGCACGGGAGATCTGCTTCTCCGTGAGGATGACCGCCTTATCAGCAATCTGGGCCAGACTTTGCTGCCGGATCAACTCAATCTCGAGATCGAGGCCGGTTCGTCTTACACGGCTGTAAGGCTTTACCGCATAGGCTACTCGGCAGCCGTCATCGAACTGCGCGAGCAGGTCAAACGTGTGTTTGCGTTTCACGCCGTCATGGTCGACGAACCAGACCGGCTCTGGCTGTTCCCAAACTTCCAGGACATTGCGTCTAGCCAATAGGACTGTCATCGCTTTGGCCTCAAGCAGGCTTTCTGCGATCATGCAGCGGTTCGATGCGACGTTTGCCACGCTTGCGCGCGTTGATGCCTTGGTTTTCCAATCGAAACGTCGAGAAGCTTTAGATTCTCCAGGCGGTACCCAAACTTGGGTCATGCTCAAAACATGGTTCGTGCGGACGGCACGATATTTCGCACCCTCCTCCCGCGGTCTCGATCACGCGGCCCATGAACACGTGGTCAGGGCGCAGGAAGCTCGTTGTCGTGGGAATGTTTCCCGACGCCAAGGCAATGCCCGCACGACGGTCATGCAGGTGATTTAGAAAAAGTCGTTCGCTCATTTGCTGTCCTTTCAAAGCTGATGATCTTGCTTTTCGAAAGGACGATCCGGACACCGATGCTGAACATCGGCATGAACTCACACCGATGTTTAGGCTGTCGCCGCGCGGTCGTCCCGCTTACGTATCGATATGAATATGATCATGTTGTTCCGGTCCTGTGTTTGCCGATGGGTGCATCGGGATGCGGCTTATGTCAGCCTATGCGGAGGAGATCAATATCTCAGTACCCAACGATTGCACTCATTAGGTAGATTGTTGCAGATTTGCAACACAATATTGTGTGGTAGTATCGCTCAAATATCAGATTTCGGATTCTGACAAAATCATTCTTTCGTTCATACGATATAATAATGATTATTTTGAATTAAATTTTCTAATTTTGTAATGTGGCGTTTTTATTTTGATTAACATTTTTGTGAAATGAAGTTTGTATTCATCGGTGTTCATTTTTGCGCATCGCGAACATTGGTAAGATCAGACCCCATTTTGTATTTTGAGGGGACCCGGACGATTTGAAGCCCAGTTTTTTATCTACGGCAATGGCTCGTTCATTGGCTGGGTTCGGATCTGTGGCGATAACGGGTGCGCCTGCTTCGAACAGTGCTTTCATTCTTGCTCCGATAAATGCTGATCCGTGCCCGATCCCAAGCATTTCCAAGGCTCTGATAGATTAAATATCCGGCATGCAAGCGCAATGCTGACGCCCTTCATAACCGCCGCCTTTGCGGCGAACTCTCGGCGTTGAGCTGGCCATATCATTCTCTTCCGCCCTGGCTTTCATCTCACTGGTAAGGCTGTGGCGTCCATCCCACTCTACTTGAGTGCAAACTGTAGACCGTGGCGCTGCTCATGCCGTATTCTCTGCACAGCTTGGATACCAGCACGCCGCTCTCCATCTGACGCAGGATGCCCATGATCTGCGCCTCGGTGAATCTCGCTCATCATGCTGAGAAGACTCTAACTTCACATCCCCTGAGATCGGGGGAGGCGCGACAATCCCTTCTGTAGTTAAGCTGTAGGCTCCAAGTTTTATAGAGCCATTCGTGACATGTCTCATTGGCCTTCCTGCCTTGCTGGTGCACACCCTCAGCCCCGCAGCAATTAATCGGCAATAAGCAAATATATATTGTAATGTATTCTTAAAGCAGGGCGTTCCAGAGATTGCCGTCTAAAACAAATAGCCGGATGCTACCATCAGAGTTCGGAGCGCCAAATTGCTTTGACATGCGGACCACGCCGCCATTGCGTTGACCGCCGAGGTGGCTAAGGTTGAAACGACACTCTTGGGGGCGGGGGATTTCATGGACAACCACAGTGCGGTCGACGCAGCAGACTCGATCAAAGATCGCCTTCTTGCCGATCGTCGTATCTTGCTCGATTTGAGCACTCGGAATCGTCTGGTCAACATCCCGCTGCGTTCGAGAAATATAAGAACGGTCGAGATCGTCGATGAAAAGTCGACTGAAATCTTTCGGCTTTTGGTTGAAGGAAAGGGACTCACATTTCTCCCTGGACGACAGCTTACAAAGGAGGAGAAGGCAGAACTCGATGAGGCCGATGACATCACCGGCGGCATTCCACAGCCCGATGACGATGAAGAGGTGGATGAACGCGGCTTAGCGCGCCGCCACACGGACACACGTCTGCAGACACGGTTGACTTCGCAAGGGCTGCAAAAGCGGCTATTCGACATCTGGTATGATGCTCGAACGCTCGAGGAAGAGCAGGGCGTCAACATCCTCTATCTGGCGTTGGGGCTTGTTCGGTGGTTCGATGCTGAAAACTCAGACATCGAGCGCCATGCTCCCATCGTCCTTCTTCCCGTGCAACTTGACCGCACAAGTGCTGCCGATCGATTTACGCTTCGTTGGCGTGGAGAGCCACCATCG
Organism: Nitratireductor sp. WH36-1; assembly: GCF_058725515.1. Lineage (NCBI taxonomy): Bacteria > Pseudomonadati > Pseudomonadota > Alphaproteobacteria > Hyphomicrobiales > Phyllobacteriaceae > Nitratireductor > Nitratireductor sp. WH36-1. The sequence goes on from NZ_CM178970.1 coordinate 1,776,669, forward strand.
TCCAATCTTTCACTTCAGGCCAAGTTGAATGCTGAGTTCGGTCTGAAGCTGCCGGATCTGGCCGATGAGGACGAAGTCGATATCGCGAGCTACATCGAGAAGATTACCGAGGCGGTGTCGAGCAAAGAACGTTGGTCGGTTTTGCCGGACGGGATGGTTCTTGGCTTTTTCTCGTTTGCCAAGTTCTTGATGTATCGCGATCTTGATCCGGACAACTGGCCTGAAGAGAAGCCTCTTGAACGGCACGCCGTTGTTGAAGGCCTGTTGGGCGATGGGTTCCCGATGCGCGAACCGATTATACCGGATACAGGACGCATCGATCCATATATTCCACCAGAGAAAACCCATCATGTTGTGGATGCCGACTCGTCACAGGCGGTTGTCATCGAAGAAGTGGCGCAAGGCGGCCATCTCATCGTCAAAGGACCGCCTGGGACGGGGAAAAGCCAGACCATCACCAACATAATCGCAGCTGCGGCAAAGGAGGGCAGAAAGGTTCTCTTCATGGCGGAGAAAATGGCGGCGTTGGATGTGGTGCATCGGCGGTTGAGAGATGCGGGGCTCGGACCGCTGACCCTGGAACTCCATTCGAACAAATCCAACAAGCGTGCGCTTCTTGAAGAGCTCCGCAGAACGAAAGATTTAGCGGGCCGGGTCCCGCAGAGTGATGCCACCGTCGTCACGCGCCTGAAGGAAGCTCAGAGCGGGCTCAACAATCATGCAGATGCTATGCATAGTGTGCATGAACCCTGCGGCATGACGCCATACCAGCTTATCGGGCACCTCGTCCGCGTCGGTGAAGGAGGTGGACTTCCGGGATTTGCGCTCGCTGCCCCAGAGAATTGGACGCCTCTGGACTATGAAAAACGACTGGATGTCTGTGGCGAACTGAGAGATCGCTTCGGTTCCATTGGTCGACCTGTAGAACATCCTTGGTACGGCGTGCGTCGGGAAGCTCTCGATCCAGGTGAGATCGACCAACTGCGCCGGAGTGTCGCCGAGTTGCGTGCGGATTTTGAACGCATTCGGACTATTTCTCTGGAAGCATCCAGTCGTCTAAATATCGAGGGGCCGAATAACTTCTCCGATCTCGTGGCTCTGGTGAGGGTTTTGCGGGCGATCACTTCAGTCCCGGACTTCAACCGGGAAGCATTCGCGGACCCCATATGGCAGCAACCGGGGCGGATCGCAGAGCTGGTTGAGGCTGGTAGCAAACTCAAGTCTCTTCGGGATACGGTAGGCACTTCGTTTGTGGAGACGGTTTGGACCTCATCGCTGGCAGAATGCCGATCCGTGCTAGCAGCGAAGGGGGCGTCGATATTCCGGATTTTTAGCGGCGAGTATCGATCGCGGCTTGCCTTGCTGAAGTCCTACATGAAACAGCCATTGCCGAAGGAATTATCCGCCAGACTCGCGCTGGTAGACACTGTGCTTTCTGCACAGGTTGCTCTGCGCGAATTCAATGACTTTGAGCCAATGGGCGTTTCGGCGCTGGGAACGCAGTGGAGCGGCGAGAGATCGGATTGGGCGCGGGCCCGCGCTGTGGTGGAATGGCGGCAGGCAAATGAAGGTATCTTAACGCCGGACATTCTCAAGTATCTGGCTCAGGCGACTGACCTGTCGCGCCAAGTTGAGATTTCGCGTGAGCTATCGGAGCTGCTGACACGGCATGTGAAGAAGTGGAGCGAATTGCAGAAGTTCCTGGAGCTGGATATGCAGCAGTCTCTGGCGGCTGATAATTTCTCGTCTGCGGAGATCGAGTGCCTCGCACAGCGACTGGACCTCTGGAGTGATAATATCGAAGGCGTCACTAAGTGGACTGCATTTTACGACCGATGTAGAATCGCATCCTCACTCGGCCTCCAAAGTCTTGTAGACGGCGTACTTCGCGGCGATCTTGATGCGGATACCCTGGTCTCGACGCTAGAAAGATCATATTTCGAGGCACTTCGAACTGATTTCTTTGCGCGTGAACCTGACCTCAAACGCTTCGACGGCGAGCTACATTCCCGCTTGGTGGAAACGTTCTGCGGGTTGGAGGCTGCCCGCATGTCGCTTGCCCGGGAGCAGATCGTTGCCCTGCATGCAACGGAATTGCCTCGTAGCAACGGCGGTATCGGTCCACTCGGTGTTCTCAATGGCGAATTGGCGAAGAAGCGCAATCATCTACCCATACGTCAGCTTCTCGATAGGGCCGGACCCGTCATTCAGCAAATCAAGCCGATCTTCATGATGAGTCCACTATCGATCGCTCAGTTCCTGAAGCCGGGCTCAATTTCGTTCGATCTTCTGGTTGTCGACGAGGCTTCGCAGATCGAACCGATCGATGCACTGGGGGCGATCGCCCGATGCGCCCAGGTCGTCGTCGTGGGGGACGAGCGTCAGCTCCCGCCAACGCGCTTCTTTGCGAAGCTCACCTCCGAAATTGACGAGCAAGAGGACGATGACAGTGTCACATTCCAGGCCCGGGATGCGGAGTCGATCCTTGATCTCTGCCTCGCCAAGGGAATGCCGTACCGCATGCTTAATTGGCACTACCGCAGCAAGCATCAATCCCTGATCGCAGTGTCGAACCGCGAGTTTTACGACAATAAGCTCTTTATCGTTCCGAGCCCATATGACGCGGTCGCAGGGATGGGGCTCAAGTTCAATTACCTTCCGCATGCACACTACGACCGTGGAAACACGCGCACGAATCCAGTTGAGGCCAAGGCCGTCGCTGAAGCTGTAATCAGGCACGCCACGGAGCGGCCCGAGCTTTCTTTGGGTGTTGCGACATTCTCGGTGGCTCAACGTCAGGTGATCCTGAAGGAACTCGAGCTTCTTCGCCGAGCTCATCCCGAAACGGAAGACTTCTTCAACCGGGCTTCCACCGAGCCCTTCTTCGTCAAGAACCTCGAGAATATTCAGGGAGACGAGCGCGACGTTATCTTCATATCGGTTGGGTACGGAAGGACGAGCACCGGCTACATGGCGATGAGCTTCGGACCTCTGAATTCCGAAGGTGGTGAGCGACGCCTGAATGTGTTGATCTCACGGGCCAAACTTCGGTGCGAAGTCTTCTCTTCCATAACGGGGGACGACATCGACCTTGATCGGGTCCGCAGCCGAGGCGTCACAGCACTCAAGCTCTTCCTTACATTTGCACAGACGGGCAAATTCGGCATTGCAGAAGAGACCGGCAATGGGCCGGACTCTGTCTTCGAAGAACAGGTGGCCGACAAACTTCGTTCGCTTGGCCATGATGTGAAAGCCCAGATCGGATCGGTTGGATTTTTCGTCGATCTCGCCATCTCCGACCCTGAAAAGCCGGGGCGTTTTATTTTGGGTATCGAGTGCGACGGCGCACAATACCACTCATCCCGGTCGGCGAGAGAACGTGATCGTCTCAGGCAGAGAGTGTTGGAAGACCATGGATGGATCATTCATCGAATTTGGTCGACGGACTGGTATCTCCGCCCCAACGAAGAATTGGCCAAGGTATCGGCAGCGATCGAGAGCGCGAAGGCAGAATGGCGGAGCCGTGATGACGGTCTGGCAAAGCCTCGGCAGGCCGTGCCATTGCACTTCACCACGCATACTGAAGCAGATGTCGACGTGATCACCGCACACGTGTCGCCGGAAGAGCCACTTCTCGCAATTCCATACGAGGAATCCTCACTAGCGGTCCGTACCGATCGCGAGCCGCATGAAATTTCCGTATCGGAAATGGCACGTTACGCAATCCAGGTAGTCAAGGAAGAAGGGCCACTTCACCAGAGCGAGATCGTCACGAGAATACGATCGGCGTGGGGGTTGGCACGCGCGGGTAATCGGATTCGGGACGCCGTTTTGGCGGGGATCAGTGCAGCTAAGTCGCAGGGGGAAATCAATGGTGACGGGCAATTCTATACCGTACCAGGCCAGCAAATCCGCGTGAGAGATCGTTCAGCGGTCATGTCTCAGTCGCTAAGGCGACCGGAAGCTCTGCCGCCGTCCGAAATCCAGGCCGCGGCCGTTGCAGTGCTGGAAGTGAACTTCGGAGCCAGTCGGGAGGAACTCATCACGGCTATTGCGCGGTTGTTCGGGTTTGCATCGACGAGCGCGCAGCTTCGTACAACCATTGAGCGGTCGGTAGAAAATGCAGCTCACACCGGTTTGATCCAGGAGGTAAACGGATTTCTGACGAGTGCCTCCAGCGGCGGCTCGGCGGCAGTGGAAGAGAAAACGATGCAGGCGTGAAAAATGCGCATATCATGGCATATTAAACGTGATGAGACGGTCCGGTCTGAAGATCCTGAGAAAGATTCGGGCAAGCGCTCTTCATTTGGAGACCCGTAGGGATAGATGCGGTGCTGCGGATGTGGCTTTCTGTTCTTCGGTGCCTGGCAGGTCGGGATAAACTGATCTTGCGCATCAGCCAGTGCACCCGCCTGCGGCCGGCCCACCAGTCTTGACGCCGCAGGGGCCGAGTCTACTGTCTCGAGCTATACCGTGGTGTCTTCATGAGCGCCGCGTCTATGAGGCGCATCAGTTCGAGGTTCTCAGGCGTTTTGCCCGCCGGTTGGCAGTAGAGCGACGTCCGTGAGATTAGGATCAGTTCGCACTGTCGACGGATCGGGAGCCCGTTGTGAGCGAGGGCAATCATCATTCTCCTCCGGTTCAGGCTCAGCGATCGATGGCCTTGGCCAAAAAAATCCCGCTCGACGGCGAACTGGTCGATCTTGGTATGCAGCTTCGTCACCTCAGCCTCCCGACCGACCTGCACTTCGGAAACCTTGTCGTCGAATGCCTTAATCAGGGTCTCAATTGCCTACCGTTGCCACTACGTCACCTGATTTGGTTGAAGTTGGTGCTTCGTTGCCACTTCCGAAACCGCCCGTTCGCCACGGATCGTCTCAAGCGCAAGGTTGGCCTTGAACGGGGCCGTAAACCGTCTGCGTCTCTTCATGGTGGATCGTCCTTTTCATCGGACGATCCATCATATGCCTTGTCTCAGAAACTCGCACTACCTCTCAATGCCAACAGTGGCCTTATGGTGCGTTGTCAGGTGGCACACCCTCAGGTGATCCTAGTCGGTAGTATCTGGATAGGGTGCGTACGTACCCATCAGCAGGCGCGAAAGCAAATACCTCAGTTGTGACGCCCTGATCTCCTTGAGTGATGCCTGGGTGCCCTGTGACTTTGCCTGTCAGGCAACCTACAGGCCGCAGTACAAAGGTCCAGCCTTCGATCAACGGAGCGTTTGAGAGTTCCGTTTCGTCCGGTTTCTTACCGTTGAGGATCTGTTCGAGGTCGTTGGCAAGGCCGCGTAGCCGATTAATCTCGAACGTCATGTCGAAAGCGTGTGATTGATCTTCGGATACAATAATCATGAGAGTCTCCTGCGCCAGCTGACCTGCGTGGTCGAAGCTGACGTGAGTCATTGAAAGATGGATTGGAATTCTAAGAAGTGGATTGAACGCCTGTCAGTTCAGCGTATCAGTGGTCCGTGTGTCACCAGCAGTTCAAGCCTCATGAGGAGTAAGTGTACCACGCCTCTACAATGGGCCCCGGTAGCGCTACACATGGTCAACCTCTTGGGTGCACTCTTGTGCGGTGTGACACTGGACTAAGCTCTGCTGCATGATCGCTTCGACATCGGCTCCGGTAAGGCTTTGTGTTTGGAGCAGTTCGGTTGCGATCAACTCAACAGTGTTTCGATGAGTAGATACAATACTCTTGGCGTGATTGAATTCGTTGGACAGCAGTTTGTCGACCCGCTGTCGAAGATCGAGGTTCTGTCGCAGCAAAGCCAGTGGTTCAGTTTCGTTTGCAGCTAGCAGGTAGCTGAGTTGGTCTCCCAGTCCAAAGGATGCCTCAATATTCAAGGCGCAGAGCGTGGCCATATGCAGATCTGCTCCTTCCTGGCCTCCGCCGCCTGATGAGCGAGATCCCAACAGCACTTCTTCCGCTGCCAATCCGCCGAGCATTGTGGTGATTTCGCCTAAGAGCTCGCACCTCAACATCGTCGGGGAAGAGTTGTACGAGAAACGGGTCTGTCCACCACTCTGCTGGTCGCGATCATCGAGTGTCAGGGAGGTTGCGATCGATACGTCCACCAAGCGGCCGACTTTAAGTACATACCCCACCAAAACATGACCTGCTTCATGAACGGCTAGTCTGTGTTGTAGGCGCTCGGGAAGGGCTAGGCGAAGGGGGAGGGATGCTGTCAGATCATCGACTGTCATTGCACGCCTTGCACGGCGCGCAATTCGACGTGCATCGCGTACAAGCTTTTCCAAGGAGGCACCGGTGTATCCTTCCGTCCCATCAACAACCTCATTGAGGTCAGCCCCGACGAGACTGCCTTTCAAATGCCATTTGAGAATTCCCGTTCGAGCATCGTGATCGGGGAGGGGGATACGGATAATTCGGTCCAGACGCCCTGGTCTGATCAATGCTGTATCCAGTTGCTCAGGATAGTTTGTCGCCCCAATGACTACTACGCCTTCCCGTCCACCCACACCATCAAGGCATTCCAGTAGGCCGTTTGTGACTTCCCTGTTGTAATGTGCATGGTGATCTGACAAGCGAGACCTATCCCCAACGCTGTCCATCTCATCGATGAAGAGGATCGCCGGTGCATTTCTTGTGGCCTCTGCAAATGCGCTGCGCATCGCTTTCAAGAGGTCGCCCAGATGACCTCGGGCCTGCCATTGAGCGAGTGATCCAGACACGAAGTGGGCGTTGCAGGTTCGTGCCAATGCTTGTGCGTACGTGGTCTTGCCGCATCCTGGAGGGCCGCTAATCAGCGCGCCGCGGTCCACATCGTCCCATGGGATTTTTCTCGCTCGCCAATCATTGATATCTTTTGCTAACTCTTGGCCCCAAGTGCTTGCCTCACCCATGCCGTGTAGGTCATCCAACGTCGGACCTTGCCTGCGCTGGCTTGGACTTTCGGTCGCCAGCTTAATGGCATCAATCACTGTGCCAACGCTTCGTCCCCTTCGCCACGTGACGGCTACAATTGATAGCGGGGCCAACGCAGCGCGTTCGGCATCTGTGTCTGAGATTTGCTGACCGAGAAAGGCTCTTGCTGCAGCTTGAATGTGACGAACTGTCGGCTTCTGGATCTGAACTACGGCATCGACTAGACCGTCGATCCCGTTGGGAAGCGCGTCTGAAGATTCTGCGATAAGAACGACCTTTTCGTTCTCAACCAATGTGTTGATTAGCCGGTTGCGTTGTCTGTCTTTGTCATGGGTGGCTTTGAGTCCCACGGTCCAGACATCTGGGACGATGTGCTGGGCATTGGGTTGCCAGCCTTGAAAAGCGTCTTCCAGAACTTCTCGGTAGAAGCTGAAATCTTGGGAATCCGGAACGCATAAAACCACGACTTTCGGTTCGTCGCCCTGGTAAATGTGTGCGTTTCGTACTGAGTGAATGATTGAGCAGAAGGCCAGAAAACTGGCCGCGCTCGCGAATTGTTTCGGAGACTTGTGTTTACGTCTACGGCTCATGGATTGACTCCAGATACTGCATCAGGGCGGGGCCCAGCATCGGTCTTCGTCAGGGAAAATTTGTTGTCAGCCACGCCAGCGTCTGACGGATGTCTCCGGCCCTATCAGCGCTTCATCGAGGTCCACTTCGACAAAACGATTGAGGATCAGGGATGAGAGGCCGGCTGCAGGCTGCGTCTCTTGGAATGCGGTAAAGCAATCTGAAACAGAAAGGCTCGCATGTTCTTCCAGCGCCGCTAGCAGGCGAATGCGATCCCCGAGGGGGCATTGCCATCGGGCATAGCGAAGAAGATCCATTGCGTTCTGAAGGCGGAAGCCAGTGCAGAACTCAGAGGCATGCATGGCCGCGTATTCGTAGCCATTGGCTGCTGCCGACTGAGCAATCCACGGCTCAGGACGAGCGCTATTCTCCAGTAGGGCGTCAACGACGAATAGCTCGCCGCTCTTCTGCACCAGAAAGTCGGGAACGTGTAGGTTTGCCCCGTTCTTCAGCGCAATAGGCAGGCAAGTCCAGGAAGCGACTTCGTTGTCAACATCCAGGAGGCAGCCCAGATGTCGAGCCGAAAGATTCCGAAACAACGGCGTTCCGATGCAGCGCATGGTGCCACTTGGTTGGAATGACCATTTAGCCGCTTCGGATCGAACAGTGAGAAGCCCGGAGCTTGAGTCTACATGTACATTGGGAAAGTGTTGGTCAGTCACACTGCACTCCATACGCAAACATGAACATGAACGCCGCAGGGGCGGCATCGACATGAGGTCAGCGTATGAGGCGTATGGTGTGTCTAGTGTTCATTTTGGAACAAATAGAGAACAATCTGCGGCGTGTCAACTGACTTTTAACGAGAGCGGGCTGCTGGCCAGACGGGAACCATGCGCGGGGCCATCCACGTAAGCCGCAATGTTGGGGGGAGCATTTGGGTGTTGTCGTCCACCGCGATTTGCGATGAATCCAGAGCTACGGGCCGAGTTTAGGCGTTTTCTGTTCCCAGAATCCTTGCCTCCCTTCAGGCCGCGTCTTCTTCGATTCTGAGTACAGCGGATGGATCGACCATTGCCGTTTTTGTGGGTTGTAGAGACCTGGCAGTTGGTAGTGGTTATGGATGCACAGGAAGTCTTTGGTGTTCATGGTCGCGATCGTCGCGCCATACACGATGGCTGTAGCTGCGATCACCAGGTCCTGCTTCAAGCTGGGAGACTTGGTGTTTGGACCGTTGAGCCAGAGGTTTTTTAGCGCCGGTGTACAGGTCATACAGGCGTGCAGCCGTGCCACTTTCTCGTTCATCTCAAGATATGGGAGGCCCTGTGCGAGCAAATCATCCAGCCACTCTTCCAGTTCGCGGGCTTTTTGAGGGGCAGATTCTTGGATTAGTGTAATTCCGCGTTGGATTTCGAACACCGATGCAGGTGTAAGTGCAAGAGCCTCTTCTTCCTGAGATATCCACTCCGTGATGTTTTGATCCGGGAATTTTAATCTCAGGTTGCTGAGAACGCAGGTGTCAAGGATGTACATGCTGCTTCGCCTCGTACGGGCTTTCTTACTTCGGCGAGCTTTTGTGAACGTTAGAGGTTAAGAAAACGGGCGGTCGCGCAGTGAGGCAGTGTTTTCGAACAATCTGAATCTTTTCTATTCAGAGGGGGCGGAGACAAGGTGCGTCATGGCCTGACGGGGATGGTCGCCGATCACGGGTAACCCGCGATAGTGAGCGCAGATCGAGGTGGAGGGGTATTTTATCTGATCGGCTAGTATCACTGGCCCACTAAGACGGGCTGCGAAACTCGAAAGACGACCGCCGACGATGTCTGGATAGCACCTTGATTGAAAGTCTCCGGGAAATATGTGAGCAGGACGCTGCTCACCGTGTAGGTCTCCGGAACGCACTCCACTCTGAGCTGGCGGTGCCCTGCCTACTACAACACTAATCGCTCGTTCGCCCTTGATCTGTGCCCTCAAGGTTCCGCATGCGAGCCGTCCTGCAATAGCAAGAAATGACATGAAGCCTCACCTCAGCGTAGGTTTTAAGGCGGTTAAGAAGCCAGTGCTACATTACCCACGGTGAGTGCTGTTTTGAACGTGGATGCTGTGGGCGTGCCCTTCCGCTATTAGGAATGTAACAGGATGAAGATCATCCAGTATTGCGCAGCAGAGACGGTTTGATCGATATGCGGCGGTATCAAGTGCAATTCTGTTGCTCAGGACCTCTGGAAGCCCAGAAGGGGTCGGGGTATGGCCGTGCACAATTATCTTCGAAAGGCTCTCAGGGTAATCTAGGAACTCTTCTCTAATCCATCTGGTTTTTCGCGCGTCTTGGTGCGGAAGCGGCACGCTCGGATCAACACCCGCATGAACCAAATGGAATCGTTTGGTTTCAATAAATGAGACCGCGCTTCTGATAATCTCTACGTGAAGGGGGTGTTCACGAAGGAACTTCTCACGCGCCTGCTGGATACTCGTACCGTGTGAGATTCCGTAGGATTCTAGAGTTGGTAAGCCACCGCCACGCATCCAAGCCCAAAGCAGTTTTTCTGCGTCGCCGATTTGATTGATAAAGCGTAGCAGGAATTCTTCGTGATTTCCCAAGATGAGCCGTGAATTTTTGCTGCTGTTTAGTGTTTCAGCTACGAGGTCCATCGCTCTGCGGCTTTCTGGTCCGCGATCAATGATATCGCCTAAGAATACGATCCTGGCGTTTGGCGAGTCACTGATCGCGATTTTTGCCAATAGCGCCTCCAGTAGATCAGCTCGGCCGTGTACATCTCCGATCGCAAATGTTCGCATTTAGATCCGTTCCGTTTACTGACTGCGGCCAAGCAAATTGGGTGCGCCTGGTGAAGCTGGCTCTGCGTGAGATGGCCGACGCTTCTCTTCCGACCAACACAACTCTGGCTTGGCTTGGACGATCATAGTTTGATCGATTCTCTGTGGGGCAGGGGGGGAGCGTTGGGACCGTTCGACTTTCTCTTTGTGATAGATGCAAAATTATCAAATTTCATGCAAAATACGCCCCTAGCATTTTAATGCCTTGAAGGATTTCTCATGGTCAAAGGCAAACTTACCATTGGTGAAGGAACAACAGCCTCCTCTTGGTCTGCTGACGAGGTGCGAAGCAATTTTGATGAATTTCTTGAAGCTATCGCATCTAGTGGTCCGCATACGATAGTTGATGGGGAGCGAGAGTTCAGCATCCGACTGATCCGGGCCCCCGACACAAAGGTAGCCAATGCGTTTCTGGTGGCTGGCGGGCCATTAGAAAACAACTGAACGTTTTCGCTTGGATTCTGCCCTGTGTAGCCGTTGGGCGGTGCATGCGTTCGGGGTCACCGCTTGGTGTAGAAACTGGTTCGTGAAGAATGTCCCTGCAACGTGAAAAACGTCCTCCAGACACTGTTCTTTATGAATGCCGATCTCGTTGCTTGATCGGTGATGGACAGGTTGGGAACTCCTCAGTGAAGCAGATCACGAAAGTTGCTGTTCCGCTTTTGCCCGCATCCTGGTTATTCACTTGGTGATGTGGCGCTGCGCTGCGGCCCACCGAAGTAGCCATTCTTTGCATCTGCGAAGACGGCTGGCTGCAAGTCGACGGCAATGCGGACAGAACCGCACTCACAAGTTTTGCGTGTTTAAAAAGTGCCGCAAGGTTTCTACGAACTCTGTGCGATTATCAATATGGATGGAGTGACCAGCTTTTAGCTGGGTGAAGACAGTGCCTTCACGCCTCTCTGTCATGGTCTGCAATTCTGTCCCATCACATACGCGGCTTTCACTGCCAGACACGACCAAGGCGGGGCAGCGGCTTTGCAGCCAGACCTTCCAGTGATTGCCGTTCGTAGCCCGTTCCGACACAAGAAATTCGGCAGGATCGAAATTGAGCGTCCAGCCATCCTTCACGCGGCGAATGGACTTCTGCAGATATGGAGAAAGTCGTGGGCCGAGCTGTTCCTCCAACTCTTCGCGTAGGCGGAACGTGCCACTCCAATTCGTGACGTAGGGCGTTGAATCATCCTGAATGTTCACGCCGATATCTTCGATTATCATTGCGGAAACCCGATCCGGCTGCGCTGCTGCAAAATGATAGGCGACGATACCGCCGAACGAGTGTCCCAAGACCGGAACTGGCTCGTTAATGGAGAGATTCTTCAACAGGGCGACCACATCGCCAAGATAGGCGGCCATGTTGTGCGCGGCCCCATGGTCGGTTTCCCCAAAACCACGCTGGTCGAGTGCGATTACGCGCCACTCAGGCGAAAGATCGTCCGCAACTTCCGTGAAGTCGGACGCCCCCATCCAGTGGCCATGAAGAGCCAGCAACGGTTTGCCGTCGCCGCCGGCGTCAAGAAAAGAAAAGACCACGCCATCGTGCTCAAAACTGCGTCTGTGCATAGATTCACCTTCCGTTCTCGATCCGTATAGCGGCCTCATTCGGTTGGGGCAACGTCGCGAAAGGGCTTAGAACGGTCATGCCACGGCGCGGCGAGCCTGTCTGGAGAACAGCGCCACCGTATCGATCCGATCGGCCCTTAACGGACAGACTAGAGCGTGCAGACATTGCGGCGGCATTCCCCGAAGCGGCCGTTCATGGCCTGGCACGGCAGAATCTCGGGCGAAGTCAGCGGTGCACGGCGGAGTGGCCTCCCACTACAGTCCCTGGCGGTCCTCCCACTCGGCCTTCAATAGTGCATAGATGAACTCATCGCCCCAAGTGTCGTCGAAACGGTCGTTTTGCAGGAGGTGTGCTTCGCGGCGAAACCCTAGCCTCTCGACCACGCCAACAGAACCTGCGTTGAGTGGATCGAGCCGCGCGAAGATCCGGTGGAATCCGCACTGGCGGAAGCCGAAGCCGACCATCATCCGAGCAGCTTCGGTCGCGTACCCGGCACCAGCAAACGTCGGATTGAAGATGTATCCGACTTCTCCCTGCAAAGCCGCCTTGTTTGCCATCTTCAGAAGGACTTCACCGAGCAGCGCAGAGTCGACTTGCCGGATCACTGCCAGCCGCAGCGTGTCTCCATCCTCTTCCAGGCGGGTAGACATGGCAGCCGAAAATTGCTCTGCGAGCACGTCTTCATCGGGGACAGGAGTGTAGAGGAACCTGTAGACCTCTGGTCGCGTGTGATATGCATCATAGTCAGGACGATCGGAAGGCTCGAAGGGCCGAAGTACAAGGCGCTCGGAAACGATTGGCAGCCAAATCTGGTGGTTCATTGGGTCTCAATCTAAAGGTTAGTGGCGCTTCACATCTATGTATGCGGAACGGTGTTCGCAATGTGTTCTGAGGGCTCTAAACCGGACATGCGGCGCTGCAGCGGACTAGCGCCTAGTTGCACACCAACCTTCATCGCTCACGGCCCATTCCGGAGATCCGCGAACCGGTCAGCATGCTGTGGATCAACCCGTTAAACCAGCCATCCGCCGCAAGTGCAAAATCTGAAGAGTGGCGAGCTTACATTCCTTGAACGTATTGTAACTGCTGCGCGGTCTGTGACAGCATCCCGCTATGATCGAGTTTCGCACCCTCGCCGATGGCCATCCGGACCTTGCGCATTCGCCGCTGCTGCGAGCAGCTCTCCTAACAATGCAATACGCGCAAAAGCACGGAACAATCGGCCTGACCAAGACTAAGACCTTCAAGCGCGCCTTTGTGCATTGGGCTGTTGAGCATTTCGATTGGCCGGGGAAAAGCGCTGAAGAGATGTTTCGCTACAACAAGGTGATCAATGAATACGAGTTCCCGCCGCTCGAGGTTCTGCATCATATGCTGATTTCCCTGCGCCTAGGGCGGCACTTTAAGGGTGAGTTTCAGTTGACCAAACAAGGCGCATACTTGGCAGAAGACGCAGGCCGATTATTTGCCAAGCTGATCCCATACTTTTTGTTCCAGATCGATCACGCATCCTATGCGCGCCTCGATGAACGTCCGTTCGGAGAATGGGACATATGGATGAATGTGATCAACGTAGAAGCTGATCACGGTACTACTGAGGCTGCCTTGTTTGAAACCTTCTACGGTGAGCCAGAGGATTGGAACACCGTTGGGTGGCGAGACATGGCTGCGTTCTCATCGTGTGTGCTTCGGCCGCTCGAATGGGCGGGATTGCTGACCGAGACCCGCGACGACGGTGTCGGCAAGCACGTTTGTCATGTATTCAAAACCCCGCTCTGGCGCAATGCGCTCAAACTTGACACAGACGACATGCTGCGACCGATATCCGTTCAGTGAAAATGCTTTCTACTGCTCCCACAACGCGCCGTGACCTGAGTGTGACGGCTGAACCAGTCATTCACCTGTTGAAATGCCGTTGCGATGCGCCCACCGAAGCGGCCATTCGTTGCATCTGCGAAGACGGCCGGCCACCAGGCGACGGCAATGCGGACAAAGCTGCCGTTCGGCATCATAGCAACAATTGTCTGCCTTGGGGTGGATTGCAGAATGGCGGCTAAAGTCACTAAAAGCTAGTTAGTGGACGTTCTTGGGAACCAAATCCGTTCCTGCAGCCGGTAGGTATTGACCTTTCATGACCACGACATTGCGACCCGCGACCCGTTCAGATGCACTGTATTTGTTGAAGCTGGAGGAGGCGTGCATGCGCGCCTATGCGGAGGCCCTGTGGGGTGCTTGGCGTCCATCGGATACCGCCGAAACGCTAGATCTGTCGGGCCACGAGATCATTGAATTGGGAGGGCGTCCCTGCGGCTGTGTCGCCGTATCATGGCAGCCAGATCACATGTTTGTCGAGAAACTATACATCGACCCCGCATATCAGGGGCGTGGCATTGGCGCGCATACGCTAAAGGCCATGACGAGCATCGCTGCCGAAAAGGGCTTTCCCACTAAGCTTAGTGTCCTGACAACCAACCCGGCTGATCGCTTTTACACGCGGGAGGGCTTCACCCTCGAAGCGGAAACACCTGAGCGTCGCCGGTTCTCCAAGCCTGTAGAATAGCTACCTCACTACCGCGGCTCGCCAAGGTCGTAGCCTCGCCCGCAATTCAGTCGATGACGAGGCCACACGAATGGCAACTATGGACCACGCTTTCCGCTGCGCGAGCGAGCTGTGTGCCCCGTTGCGGACAGATCGAATGTCCATGATGGGCTCGAACCGCACATGCGGCGATGCGGCGCTCCAGTCCTGATCTTGGTAGTTTCCTGGTCGACACAAACGGCCCGAAGCCGACCTTCGTGCCAGGCGCAGCGGATTACCGGTCCCAGCCCTAAGCGGCCCTTGCTTTGCCGACAGTCAGACATTTCTGCTGATCACCTCAAGGCATGGAGCCGGCAATCGGGCGGCCATTTACTGCCGGTCGCCGATACGCTCCTCTAGCCTCATGAAATTCGATTCTCAAAATCGCAGAAATCTCCAAACGACTTTGATAATAGAAGGCGTTGCACGCGTTCCAAGATACGTCAATCGTGTCTAGTTTCGTCAACAATGCGGAGCTCTATCCTCTTAGCTAGAGAATCTACGCTCAAGACCTCTGCCGTCACGATGTCGTTTCTCTCCAATTTTTTACTAGATTCAGATAGTTTCGAAATGTGTGCAAGGCCATCAATGCCTTCCGAAAGTTCAAGGAATATTCCGAATTTCGTATGATTCTTCACTTTTGCCGGCACTTTAGCGCCAATAGCGAACTCGCCGTCTACAATGGCCCAGGAACCGAGGTACTCCCCTCTCTTCTTTTTGATTAGCGCCTCCAGCGACACTGTGGAGAATAGTTCACTTAGGTCATCTTCTGTAAAAAGCTGCTTATGGAAGCTTAGTAATTCTTGAGACTCGCTTAATAGAAACTTCGTCGCCGCGTCGGCGTTTTTCAGAACGGTCCTTTGATCAAACTGAGAAGACGGATTGCGGATTCGGTCAGATATCGATCTAGCAAGGTCTTTGTCTCTGAACCAGGTGTCCTCCGAAACGGCTGATATATAATGAATATTGCCAAGCATATATAGGTGCGTACGGCCTGCTGGCCCAATTGTAACAAGATCCTGACTCTTAATATCAGTAAGGCGAAAATCCTCACTAATTAAGCAGTGCTTTTTGGTCAGATAATTGACTTCACGCAAAAGCATATTTTCCGTAACGCCAATCCTTTTAAGAGGCTCATATATATCGCTCACTCTTGCGTAGCCGGAGATCCTTGGACCCTTGCCTATCACCGCAATATTTGCGAGAGCTCTAAGGATTGCTATTCTTACAAAGAAGTTTGGCCTCTCATCATCAATCTCAGAGGAGAAAACATTTACTACGTAAGAGTGGTCGCTGTCATAGTATCTCTTTTTGGATCTCAGTAGAACTCGGCTGACCATAGCCATGGGGAGCTTATAAGTACCCGAAGACTGCGCCATCTTTACGATATGGTCTTCGCTGATATGACCACTGGAACAGAAGTCGAGAAAAATCTCCATAGCTCGACGCATATTTCGACCGGACAAACCAATTAATAGGCGTCTAATATTTTTATCCGTGTCAAAAAGAGATCGCAATATTGATCTCAGGTAGGAGATTTTCTCCGATGATGTGTACACCGCCTTCATGGAGTTTGGCAGACTATATGAGTACTTCTTGTTTGGGTCTTCGTTCAGCTTCATAATGGCAAAGTCAACTCTAGAACGAAGTATGAGGTCAAATCGGGGTGGCTCAATTCTGAATGATAGATCCTTTAGGGCAGTATCAAGAGGGGGAAGGTCCAGATTATTGTCATAGGTTTCCTCTCGAATAGGAAGGAATACCATTGATCTGAATGACTTCCTTATCCACTGAGCAGCTTCAAACATTAGAAGCTGCTCTTTCATTAGGCGCTTATCGCAATTGTCTAGCGCAATAACTATAAGAGCAGAGTTTTTTGCTGAAACATATTTGCAATATGCTTCAGCAACGCGCTGTTGATCTGAAAGAGCTTCCGTCAAAACATCGGCAAGCTTCTCATCGTATTTTTCTTTGTTGGACTCGTACAGTCTCCCGACGCCTTTGCGAAATTTCTCTACGTCGTCTTTGAAGATTTTTCTCAAGCTTTCTAAGCTGTCAAAGTCCATATCCTTTTCTGATGCTTGAACGCCTTTTATAATCTCCGACCTAAGCCAAGGGTAGATTTCAACTGATGAAACAGGCGCGTCATTCATATTGATATGAATCCACCGAGTCTGACGCCGTAAATCAGCAGGAAGTGCATTTACTCGCAAATGATCGACAAATGTTGTCTTCCCAGAGCCAGCAGCGCCAATAAGTAACATCACCTCGTTGTTTAGGTCGGCTCCCTTTCTTAATTTGGTGATCAATTCTTGAGGTGACGAGGAATCTGACAAAGCGGTAGTATTACCTTCAGATGGAGGTATAATTGCCTTGAATGTGCGATCGATTGAATCGACGTAGCGATCTCTACGCTTGGATGGTATGTAGCATTCCTTGGCAATAACTTCCCTTTCTTCCAGCGTGGAGGGGGAGAATAGCTCGCGAAAATCGGACTTAATTGATACGCCGAATGAGTTTAGGCCGATCTCTTCATCTTGAGCCGCCAGTCCCCCCACCATCTTCCGAGGCTTCCAAAATCGATCAGGCCTCAAATCACGAACAATTTCCCTATGCCAATTCTGTATTCCGTCTTCAGAACAGATGTCCGCAAAGCGTGAAAACTCGATATCAACGGCACTCCAGCGCTCATATGGAATATCAAATTCGGGCTCACCTGAGTTGCTGTGGCCTGCAAGCAGGGAACGACCGTCTGATGCGATTACATACTTTACTGGGTCAAACTTGGGGCCAAATCCAGAATTCAACTCACTCGCGTAAAGTCGCGCCTCTCTGAGTGCTTCATGCAGATCTTCACCTGGAGCCTTAGCCTCGACAACTAGATATGGAAGCCCATCTATTGTCACTACGAAATCAGGGAAATAGTTCTTCTTTGATCGACCCTTATCTATCAATATCCCTTTTATGCTCACCTTAGTGATTATATTGGCGATATCGTGCCCCAGTCCATTTGGCCTAGGCCCAGTTAACAGGGGGAGAATAGCCTTTTGCTCTGCGTCGCTTTCGCTTTTGATCCCAGAGTTCGCCCTATTCTCGTTCATCTGAAAGGCCCATTCATTTTGTCGGGCAGTTGTTCTGGCCACCCGCGCACTGTTTGATATCTACTATCGCGATTGAACTACGTTGTTATATCCGTGGCAACCCGCCGGATGTCCGCGATGCACCAAGGTGGTCGTTTTGTTGTCTATATGTGCTAGTTGAAGCTGGCCCTATACAGTCGCCTCCTAGAGCCTGATGTAGGCTTTGAGTGAAGTGGTCCCACTTTTTCGGACAGTTCTGCAGCTTTGCTAAGGTGTATCGGGTTTAGGTTTCATGCTGCTTTTTGCTCTTCCAAGCCTGCCCAATATGCCTCGTCCGGCGTTCGCCGATCAAGCGCGGAATGGGGTCGCTCGGTGTTGTAGAATGCCATCCAGTTTTTTATGACCCTGTGTGCCTGGAAGCCGTCCTTGATTTCTTCGAGGTAGACCGCCTCCTGTTTCAGGCTTCGCCAGAGCCGCTCGATGGGTAATCATCCCATTTTTAACGGGTTTTAAAACTGGACTTCAGGCCGCTGTTTTCAATTTCATTGCTGGCGTAATGCCGCCGATGGCCATGTTGGGCCGCTCATTGTTGTATGTCCATAGCCAGCGTGTGGCGTGTTCCTGCGCCTCCTCAATCGTTTCGAATATGTATTGTCCGAGCCATTCCTGGCGGACGGTTCGGTTGTAGCGTTCAACACAGGCGTTCTGTGGCGGCTTGCCGGGCTGGATGTGCTCCAGCCCAATGCCACGTCTCGATGCCCATACCTGCAGCGCGGCACTGACGTTTTCCGGGCCATTGTCCACCCGGATGCTCAAGGGCTGGCCGCGCCATTCGATGATCCGCTCCAGCGTGCGGATAACCCGAAGAGCCGGAAGCGAGATATCGACTTCAATGCCCAATCCCTCCCGGTTGAAGTCGTCCAGAACGTTCAAGGTCCTGAAGCTGCGTCCGTCGGCCAACTGATCCGACATGAAGTCCATGGACCAGGTCATGTTGGGGGCATCGGGAACAGCCAACGGTTCCGGTCTGCCTCGAACCAGACGCTTCTTCGGCTTGATGCGCAGGTTCAGTTCGAGCGCACGATAGATCCGCCGGACCCGCTTGTGGTTCCATGCAAAGCCTTTGACATTGCGAAGATAAAGAAAGCACAAGCCGAAGCCCCAGGTGCGATGCGTTGTCGTTAGCCGGACCAGCCAGTCCGCGATCTCGACATTCTCGTCGTCCAGTTTGCGTTCATAGCGATAGCAGCTTTCGCTGATCTGGAACGTGCGGCAGGCAAGCGCAATGCTTACACCGCGCAGCCGGACTGCATTGGTGGCCATCTCTTTACGTTGAGATGGCCTCAAGACTTTTTTCCCAGAGCATCCTTCAGCAACTCATTCTGCATCGCTATCTCGGCGTACATCTTCTTCAGACGGCGGTTCTCTTCGGCCATGGCCTTCATTTCCGCCATCAAGGACGCATCCATGCCGCCGTATTTGGACCGCCAGTTGTAGTACGTTGCGTTGCTGATCCCGTGCTCCCGGCAAAGATCGCCAACTGGAACGCCGCTCTCACCCTGCTTCAAAATTGCCAGGATCTGGCTTTCCGTAAATCTTGTTTTTTTCATCTCGTTCTCCAAGCGCATCAAAGGCCGGAGAAGTCCAATTTTCAACCCAATGGTTCTGGGGGACGATTACCGAGTGAAGTCTGGTTTTGGCCCAAAGCTGCCGATTCTTCGGGGCGCGATAAGACAACCTTGGGCCGGGAAAAATGCTGCTAAGCAATCTTTTATGTTGAATCATCTGACATCGCACTGCAAATGACATGCATTGCAGGAGATTTTGATTGCTCGATCATTTGGGAACCACGGTTGCAGTAGGAGGAGCGGACTACGACATCTCCCACCTCGCGCCTTTCATCTATACTCTGAACGCGGCTGGTCCTGATGGCATGGACATCAGGGTACGCGTCAGCTTCTCTTGTCATGTCTTCAGTGAAAAGGCCGCGCACAATGCTGCCTTCGATTTTCCAGATCATAACGGAAGCCATCGAATCTTCTGCGCGAACCGCTACGCCAAATGCCTTACTCTTCAACAAGGCGTGCGAAACCTGTTCGATCAGAACGGCATCACTTGGGAGATGAAGGACCATAATCAGATCGAAAACATGGCCGCATTGGCGCACGATCCGGCTGTGCGGATCGTCAGAGGCACACATGACGTGATCCTCTACTACTTCTATCCGAGTAACTCCGAACACTTCGAGATCGAGATGAACGTGCTGACTTGCCATGAGCGGGCGGTAAACACCGCGGACAAGCACAAGTGGAATATGAAGCAAGCTGTGCGAGCCTGCTATTTTAGCAAGGAGCGAATTCCGATGACCGAGGATAAGCGCCGAGAGCTTGCCCAGATGAAGGCCGACGAAGTGCGGGCTAAGAAGGCTGCCAAGCGCGAGAAACGGAAGGCATCGAAAGCGAAGAGGTCCTAAATGACAAAAGGCTCCCGTATAGGAGCCTTTTGAGAATAATGAAGCGGGTGCGCCTTACCGTGGTTTACCGAACCTCAAGAGAGGTGCGCAGCTACAGCATCAAGGCTCTCACCAAGAAGTCCCGCCACCTGAAGCTATCTCACTCTTACAAAAAACAGGCAGGGTTAGCAACAGAAAAGCGCATGAAAGTTTTCACAAACATGTGAGAGCAGCTATGCTCAAGAGCATGCTCGAAGTTAAGACGCTGAATCTACGTAGTTTCTTGCATCGTGACAAGAGTGAATGTCCTTCACAGTGTCATTTCGCCCTCAGCCGGAGCCGACCGCAATGGTTGCCTCGACTCCACGCGGCTCCCTTGGAGTGGGTCCGTGCATGTTCAGATCGATACGAATAGAGCGCTGACCTTTGCCTCCGTCCTCAGACGGGGTTGTCCGCCTATGTCCTGCGTATCGAACGGAAATCTGAACATGCTCCAGAAGCGCATTCCCATCCTGAGGCGGAACTCCTATGACCCCTTCTCTTCAGGAGGCCGGAGGTTCGAAATACGACTGTTGCGCTTGGCCCGACCCGAAAAGGGCTTCGGACAGCATCCACTGATGCGTCCGCCGTCGCCGCTTCCGATGCTCCGAGCCTGAATGCCGAGCCGAGTTCTCGGTGACATCTGGAACGGTGTTCGCCAATAGGAAGCTGTCGTTCAAGAAGATCATCATGGCGATCTGGGAGGAGATCACTGCGGCCAAGGGGATGGCCGCGCTCGATCTCAGCCGAAAGCTCAACATCCAGTACAAGACAGCCTACGTCTTGTTGCAGAAGCTTCGTGAAGCTGTTGGCCTGTGCCGTAGTGCTATCACGCGTCAGGGACTGGTCCAGATCGACGGGAAGTACGTCGGTGGCGTGCTCCGCAAGGCCAACAAGAAGGAAGAGCGCAAGAAGGAGAACCAGAACGGCAAGCGCATGTGCGTCCTAGCGCTGAGGGAGGCGAACAAGCATGCCCCGAACCGTACGCTGACACGGGTGATCATGGATGAAAATGGCAAGGATGCTTGGGCAGCCGTGGCCAAACACGTCGATCCAAAGGCACTCCTGATCGCCGACGAACACAAGGCCTATGACGATCTCGTCGGCCTTGTTCCCATGCACCCCGTGAACCACAGCCTGCAGTATCAAGAGGATGACGGCACGAACTCGAACGTTATCGAGAGCTTCTTCAGTCGCGTCGAGAAAACGTACCAAGACGTCAACCACCGCTTCTCTACGAAGTATCTCGACTGGTACATGGCTATGCTCTCCTGGAAGGAGGACACCCGCTACATGGGGCTGCGGTGGCAGTTTGCCGATCTCCTGAAGACAATCACTGCTCGGCCGACATCGCGAAACGTTTGCGGCTACTGGCAGGGAGCTGCGCAGAATATCAGCTACCAGGTCTGGCTCTAGGGTGAGCCTCCCGAGACGGACTGGATCGGTATATTAGGGCCGAAGGGGGCTATTCAGACAGCGATCGGCATTTATCACCGAGTGCACTCGTGCGGCCTCAAAGCGGCGCTCTTGAGCACGACCGTCCACCTGCGCGGGACCCTGCGCGGTGTCTGTTCATCGAGAGCCTCTTTCGCTCGATGGGGTCGATAATCGCTTAGTTCTTCGATAGTCACACCTTCGGTTCGATTGCCGAAAAGGGTGACTGCACGCCGGAGGATTTTACCTAGCTGAATGCGGATGAGTTTGTCTGGATTTTTACCCACGCGACCTGCAGCAGGCTGACGATCAGAGTGGGGAGTTGCTTCCCAAGGACTTGGCGTAAAACGAAAAAAATCCGGGCCGATGTGCCCGGATTTCCTTGATTCCCAATGCGATCTCGCATTGGGACATCGTGAGGCTGCCATTGCGGACATTTTAGTGTGCAGGAGGACAAACTATGTTGCCCTTCTCACAATGCGGCCCTTGCCTCAGCTACAGCCGCTCGTTGCGCCGCAGGTGTCGCACTTCTCGCAGGTGCCGTTGCGCACCATGGTGAAGTTCTGGCACTCCGAGCACATATTGCCCGTATAGCCCTGCATGATCGCCTGCTGGCGGCGGTGGCTCTCGACCTTCTTCGCTTCGGCGGCTTCCTGAGCGACCGCCTCGGTGAAGAGGGCGTCGGTTTCGCCTTCCTGCGCGGCTTCCTCTGCCAGTTCCTTCGCACGCTCCTCATAGTCGCGGCGGAAGGCGGTGGCTTCTTCCTGCAGTTCCGAAACGGCAGGCTTCAGCGCGTGGACGGTTGCGCCCGAAGCGATGGCGCGGACGGACGGGCCGCCAGCTTCGCCCTTGGGCTCACCGCTTTTGCCGGAAACCAGCTTGAACGGGGTCGCCCCGCGGGTCAGGCCCTTGGAGAAGGGGATCGCCTTGCCTTCATTGATGCCGCGGCCGAGCGCGGTGTTGGTGAAGTCGGACGTGTCCACATGGGCGAGATCCGAACGACCGAGATAGGACACGGCCAGCTCGCGGAACACATAGTCGAGGATCGACGTGGCGTTCTTGATCGCATCATTGCCGATGACCATGCCGGCCGGCTCGAATTTGGTGAAGGTGAAGGCCTCCACATATTCCTCGAGCGGCACGCCGTATTGCAGGCCAAGCGAGATGGCGATGGCGAAGTTGTTCATCATCGCACGGAAGGCAGCGCCTTCCTTGTGCATGTCGATGAAGATCTCGCCGAGGCGGCCATCGTCGAACTCGCCGGTGCGCAGATAGACCTTGTGGCCACCGATCACCGCTTTCTGGGTGTAGCCCTTGCGGCGGTTGGGGAGCTTCTCGCGTTCGTCGCGGACAACCTTTTCCACGATGCGTTCGACGATCTTCTCGGAGACGACGGCGGCCTGCGCGGCAGCCGGTGCGGCGACCAGCTCTTCGGCCAGATCGTCGGCATCGTCCTCATCGTCGGACAGGAGCGCGGAGTTCAGCGGCTGCGAGAGCTTGGAACCATCGCGGTAGAGCGCGTTGGCCTTGAGCGCCAGCTTCCAGGAGAGGAGGTAGGCCGCCTTGCAGTCCTCGACCGTCGCCTCGTTGGGCATGTTGATGGTCTTGGAGATGGCGCCCGAGATGAAGGGCTGCGCGGCAGCCATCATGCGGATGTGGCTTTCGACCGAAAGGTAGCGCTTGCCGACCTTGCCGCACGGATTGGCGCAATCGAAGACGGGCAGGTGCTCTTCCTTCAGATGCGGTGCGCCTTCAAGCGTCATGGCGCCGCAAATGTGGATGTTGGCGGCCTCGATTTCCTTCTTGGTGAAGCCGAGGGCGGCCAGCATGTCGAAGGAGAAATCGTCGAGCTGCTCGTCGGTGAGGCCTAGCGTTTCCTTGCAGAAATCCTCGCCGAGCGTCCACTTGTTGAAGGCGAACTTGATGTCGAAGGCCGATTTGAGCGCACCGTTGACGGCGGCGATCTTCTCGTCGTCGAAACCCTTGCCCTTGAGGCTGGTCGGGTTGATGGCCGGAGCCTGATCGAAATTGCCATGGCCGACCGCATAGGCCTCGATCTCGGCGATCTGGGCTTCGGAATAGCCGAGCGTGCGCAGGGCTTCCGGCACGGCGCGGTTGATGATCTTGAAGTAGCCGCCGCCGGCCAGCTTCTTGAACTTCACCAGTGCGAAGTCGGGCTCGATGCCGGTCGTGTCGCAGTCCATGACGAGGCCGATCGTGCCGGTGGGCGCGATGACGGTGGCCTGCGCATTGCGGTAGCCGTGCTTTTCGCCCAGCTCAAGCGCGCGGTCCCAGGCGGCGCGGGCATGCTCGATCAGATCGGCATGCGGGCACTCGTCCGCCTTGAGCGGCACCGGATTGACCGACAGGCCCTCATAACCGTCGCTCTGGCCATGGGCGGCGCGACGGTGGTTGCGGATGACGCGCAGCATGTTCTCGGCATTGCGCTCATAATCGGGGAACGCACCGAGTTCGCCGGCCATCTCTGCCGAGGTTGCGTAAGCGACACCGGTCATGATCGCCGTCAGCGCGCCGCCAATGGCGCGGCCTTCCGCTGAATCATAGGGGATGCCCGAGGTCATCAGCAGACCGCCAATATTGGCGTAGCCGAGACCCAGCGTGCGGTACTCGTAAGAGAGCTTTGCGATCTCCTTGGACGGGAACTGGGCCATCATCACGGAGATTTCCAGCACCATGGTCCACAGGCGCACCGTGTGCTCGTAGGCCGCGATGTCGATGGTGCCGTCCTGATTGCGGTACTGCAGGAGGTTCATCGAGGCGAGGTTACAGGCCGTGTCGTCCAGGAACATGTATTCCGAGCACGGGTTCGAGGCGCGGATCGGGCCCGCCGCCGGCGAGGTGTGCCAGTCGTTCATGGTGGTGTTGTAGTGCAGGCCCGGATCGGCGGACGCCCATGCGGCGTAACCGATCTTGTCCCACAGGTCGCGCGCCTTGAGGGTCTTTGCGACCTTGCCGTCAATGCGGTTGATCAGATCCCAGGTGCCGTCGGTCTCTACGGCGCGCAGGAAGTCGTCCTTGAGCGAAACGGAGTTGTTCGAGTTCTGGCCCGAAACGGTGAGGTAGGCTTCCGAATCCCAGTCCGTGTCGTAGGTCTTGAACTGGATGTCGGTGTAGCCCTGGCGGGCGAACTGGATGACGCGCTTGATATAGTTCTCAGGCACGGCATTGCGCTTTGCAGCACGGATCTCGCGCTTGAGCGCCGGGTTCTGGGACGGGTCGAAGCATTCATCATTGTCGGCCTCGCAGTTGATGCAGGCCTTCATGATGGCTTCGAGGTGCTTCTTGGCGATCTTGGAGCCGGTGACGAGGGCGGCGACTTTCTGCTCCTCCTTCACCTTCCAGTCGATGTAAGCTTCGATATCGGGATGGTCCGCATCGACAACGACCATCTTGGCCGCGCGGCGGGTGGTGCCGCCCGACTTGATGGCTCCGGCAGCGCGGTCGCCGATCTTCAGGAAGGACATGAGGCCCGAAGACTTGCCGCCGCCGGAGAGCTTTTCGCCTTCGCCGCGCAGATGAGAGAAGTTGGAGCCGGTGCCGGAACCGTATTTGAACAGGCGCGCCTCGCGGACCCACAGATCCATGATGCCGCCTTCATTGACCAGATCGTCGCCGACCGACTGGATGAAGCACGCATGGGGCTGCGGGTGCTCATAGGACGATTTGGACTTGGTCAGCTTGCCGGTGAACGGGTCGACATAATAGTGGCCCTGGCCGGGGCCGTCGATGCCATAGGCCCAGTGCAGGCCGGTGTTGAACCACTGCGGCGAATTGGGGGCGACGCGCTGGGTGGCGAGCATGTAGCACAGCTCGTCCATGAAGGTCCGGGCGTCTTCCTCGCCATCGAAATAGCCGCCCTTCCAGCCCCAGTAGGTCCAGGTGCCGGCGAGACGGTTGAAGACCTGCGCGGCGCTGGTCTCGGAGCCATAGCGCTCGTCTTCGGGCAGATCCTTCAGCGCTTCTTCATCGGCAACCGAACGCCACAGGAAGGAGGGGACATCATTCTCCTCGACCTTCTTCAGGTGCGCGGGCACGCCGGCCTTGCGGAAATATTTCTGCGCGAGAATGTCGCTGGCGACCTGGGAGAACTGCGCCGGAACGTCGATGTTCTCCAGCCGGAAGACGATGGAGCCGTCCGGGTTCTTGATTTCGCTCGTGGCCTTGCGGAACGCGATTTCCGCATATGGGCTTTGGCCTTGCTTTGTGAACCGGCGTTCGATGCGCATTTTGTCCTCTTTGCCCCTAATCCATATATAGCGTCTTGCGCAGCGAATGGCTCATCACATCTTCACTGCGCGGACACCGTGTCCGCCATGCCGGGCGCTTGAAGCGCGCGACGCCTAGATACCGAAGGTTGGTTCCTTTATGCGGCCCGGAATCCGGAAACCGCTAGGTCTTGTTTCGCAGGTGCGAAACCGCCCCCAACCTGATGCGACTGCGACGTCAATGTCACAGAACTAATACATTATATGGTGCGCAGGATTTCCGAAATCACTAAATATAGTGTTAACAGATTCTTGATGCCTCACGGCAGCCGACGCCCCCGCCTGCTTTTTCCACGGCGCAAACGATGCCGTTCCGCCCGAAACAGATGTCCGGGCAGATGCTGGAAACTCAAACGAATTGGAAAATCGACCGGCTTTGCGCCGACCAACCGCACCGTACGAACGCGAGTGCCGGACCATAAAATGCGACTCGTACCGTGGCGTCAAGAACTCGGCGGATTATGACAGGCAATCACTACATGTAGTGTGTGGGGTGTGTGAATTATGGGGAAGTCGCACGCCAGCTGTTGCGGTTTGCAAAACCCATCTTTCCCGGCGTCTCGGGAGGAGGGGCGTGCAGAAAAAAGCGCACAGGCCGGAGGGGCTGTGCGCTTTGATCGATGAGGGCCTGTGCAGTTTCCGGGTCAGGCGATCAGGTCGAGCACCAGAAAGATGACGGCTGAAAGGATGGCGGCGGCGGGAACCGTGGTGACCCATGCGGCAACGATGGTGCGCACATGGGCGCGGCGCACCAGTTTGCGACGGGCGACTTCCTCGCGCGAGGTCTTTTGCTGTTCGACTTCGAGATCGTCATCGTCGCTCGACTGGATGCCATTGTCTGCCTTGAGGCGCACGCCCTTGCGCTCCAGATAGGCGCGGCGGCGCTTGGAATGGGCGGTGTACCACTCGCGGAAGAAGCCGACGCCGAAAATGGCGCCGACGGCGGTGTGGGTCGAGCTGATGGGAAGGCCGAAACCGGAGGCGATGATGACGGTGATGGCTGCCGAAAGCGCAACGCAGAAGGCGCGCATCGGGTTGAGCTTGGTGATCTGCTCGCCGACCATGCGGATGAGCTTGGGGCCGAACAGGACGAGGCCGATGGAAATGCCGGCCGCGCCGATGACCATGACCCAGAGCGGGATGGCGACGGTCGTGTTGACGGTGCTCTCATGCACGGTGAAGACGATGGCGGCCAGCGGGCCGACGGCGTTCGCCACGTCATTTGCACCATGGGCAAAAGAGAGAAGGGCGGCCGAAATGACCAGCGGCACCTTGAACAGGCTGCGCAGCGACTGATTGCGGTTTTCGAGCCCTTCCGACTGCGCATGCACGAAGAGATGGGCGAGGAACCAGGTGACTGCGAAAAAGGCGAGACCGATGATGGCTGCGCCCCCGCCGGTGACCGGGAAGACCTTTTTCAGACCCTTGAGGGTGAGATAGGCGGAGAATGTGCCGGCCATGATGGCGATCAGCAGCGGCAGCCAGCGGCGCGCGGCGGCGATCTTGTCATCCTGATAGATGATGGCGGTCTTGATGAAGGCCAGGAAGAGGGCGGCGATGACACCGCCGACAACCGGCGAAATGACCCAGCTTGCCGCGATCTGCGACATGGTGGCCCAGTCCACGGAGGAGAAGCCGGCAGCCGCGATACCCGCACCCATGACGCCACCGACGACCGAGTGGGTGGTGGAGACGGGGGCGCCGATCCAGGTGGCCAGGTTGATCCAGAGGGCGGAGGAGATGAGCGCGGCCATCATGGCGCGCACGAAGGCCTCGGGCGTTCCCACGGCGGCGGGATCGATGATGCCCTTGGAAATGGTGGAAACCACGTCGCCACCGGCGATCAGCGCGCCGGCACTTTCAAAGACGGCTGCGATCAGGAGCGCGCCGCCGAGCGTCATGGCCTTTGCGCCGACAGCCGGGCCGACATTGTTGGCCACGTCATTCGCGCCGATGTTGAGCGCCATATAGGCGCCGATGGCGGCGGCGGCGACGATGATCACCGCGCGCGGCTCGCCGAACGTGTAGGTGGCTGCGAAGATGGCGGTGAGCGCGAGGAACAACAGGGCAAGACCGGGGGCAACCAGGCCGCGCGCCACGGTGGTGGTGGCTTCCTCGACATAGACGAGCTTGTCTAGATCCTTGTCGAGCGTCTGTTTGCGTGGATTGCTGCTTTCGCTCATGCGATATCCATCTCGTGCCCTGACTTCACGATGGTGAAAGTGTGCGGAAAAAAACTCCGCACCGGGTTAGGAAACAAACCCGCGCGCGGCAAGCGCCGACGGCAAAAAAGACCGATCAGGCGGCGATTTCTCGTGGATTGTGGCTGAATGCGATCAGAAGCTCACCGAGATCGCGCTCCTTCACGGCGGCTGCCGCCTCCTGGGGCGAGAACCACTGGCGGGTGCGCTGCTTGCGCTCCGGCCACTTGGCGCGCTCCTCGGTCACTTCCAGCGGGACGACCGCAACCTCGCAGGGCCACTCGACCCCGGTGCCGTCTTCCTTGTGGTAGTAGAAACGTCCGATTTCGCCGGCTGCGGGCCTGCCGCGCACGCCGGCCTCTTCACGCGCTTCGCGCTGTGCGGCCATGGCGAGGGTTTCGAGCCCTTCTGGCCAGCCCTTGGGCAGCACCCAGCGACCGGTTCCCCGGCTGGTCACGAGCATGATCTCGATGCCGCTGCCGTTCGCCGCGTTGCGCCACGGCAGCGCTGCTGCCTGAACGCGGCGGGGATTGCCACCGAACAGACGCCGAACCGTTTCGGTCAGCCGCAAACGTGTGCCGTGCGTGAAAATCGTACTTCTCCTCAACCGGGCACATCGCGCCCAGATTCATGTTTTTCCTGTAAGTTACTGTTTCTACGCTTATTTGCGCGCCGGGTGGCGGAACAATTGCCACTCAAGCTTTCGGACTCGAATCAGGGCGCGCGGAAAGCCTGATCGCAGACATAATCAATTTACGCAGAGAATCAAGAGGTTGGCGCAATGATCATGCGTCGCTTGTCGGATATGAAGGCGAGCGTTGCACGCTTCAGCCGTCTTCGCGCCAGCCTTCTTCATGGATATGGGAGGCGAGTGGCGAACGGCGCTTCCAGCCCCGCTTTTCAAGCTCGGGACTGTCGAAGAAGCCCTTGACGTGGCCGACACACAGATAGCCAACGAGGCGCAGGCGCTCGGGGATGCCGAGCACCGCCTTGACGCGGTCTTCATGCAGGATGCTGACCCAGCCGACGCCAATGCCTTCGGCGCGGGCGGCAAGCCACAGGTTCTGGATGGCGCAGACCGTGCTGAACAGGTCGGTGTCGGCCATGTGGGTTGCGCCCAGAATGACCGGCCCGCCACGCTCGCGGTCGCTGGTGATGCAGATATTGAGGGGAGCCGAGGTGATGCCGGCGAGTTTCAGGGCGCGGTACTGATCCCGCTTCCCGGCAGGAAAGCGCTCTGCGGCCTGCGCGTTGGCATCGGCGAAGATGTCGGCGATCCGCTGGCGGGTCTCCAGCCTGCGGATGAGAATGAAGTCCCAGGGCTGCGACAGGCCGACCGAGGGCGCGCGATGGGCGGCGTCCAGAATGCGGGCGAGCGCGGCCTCGTCTATCGGGTCGGGCAAAAACTCGCCGCGCACGTCGCGGCGGGTGGCGATGGCCCGATAGACGGCGTCACGCCCGGCAACGTCAAAGGGCGCGCCGGACGTGAGACCGTCCGTCGGTTCGGGCCTGTCGTCGCTGCGCGACATGAAGTTGCTCCTGGGCGTGCTGCGGCCGGGAAGGGCAGCGCTGCGCGTTGCGATCAGTCGGGCTGACCTTCGGCGATGGGTTTCTGGTAGGAGAAGCCCATGTCCCAGGGGAAGTAGATCCAGGTGTCCTGCGAGACTTCGGTGACGAAGGTGTCGACAAGCGGACGGCCCTTGGGCTTTGCATAGACGGTGGCGAAATGCGCCTTGGGCATCATGGCGCGCACGATGGCTGCCGTCTTGCCGGTGTCGGTGAGGTCGTCGACGATGAGGACGTTCTCGCCTTCATCCTTGAGGAGCTCGGGATTGATTTCCTTGAGCACCCGCAGTTCGCCCTGCGACGTGTAGTCGTGATAGGAGGCGACGCACACGGTTTCGATGAGGCGGATGCCGAGTTCGCGCGAAATGACGGCTGCGGGCACGAGGCCGCCGCGCGTGATGCAGACAATGGCTTTCCATTCGCCGTTGACGCCGGACAGACGCCAGGCGAGCGCGCGCGCGTCACGGTGGAACTGATCCCAGGAAACGGGAAAGGCTTTTTCAGGAAGAGACATCGGCTTCGCACTCCATGGGCGCATCGCGGCTGCTGATTGGAATGCGCGGTGAATTAGCCGGAAAGGGATGCCGAGCGCAAGCCCGGCATCCGGTTCATCCCGCATTTTCCCAACAGTTTGGATGCGGGCTGTGGGCGTGGCCCGCCTCAGTGGGCGAGGAAGGTGGGCACCGTCATGCTTTGCAGGATGGTGCGCGTGGCTCCGCCGAACACGAATTCACGCAGGCGCGAGCGCCCGAATGCGCCCATGACGAGAAGATCCGCGCCGGTGTCGGAAATGCGATTGTCGAGCACCTCGCCATGGGAGACGCCGCCCGACTGCTCCACCTTGACCGTGACGTCGATGCCGTGGCGTGCAAGGGCTGCGGCGATGGCCGTGCCGGCCATGGATGCGTCACGGCGGGGCGTATCCTGCGGGTCGATACAGAACACTTCCACGCTGTCGGCTTCCTTCATGAAGGGCAGGGCGTCGAAGGCGGCACGCGCTGCCTGCCGGCTGCCGTTCCAGGCGAGCAGGATCTTCTTGAACTCGGCCTCGCGGGCCTTGCGGATATAGGGCACGAGGAGGACGGGGCGTCCGGT
The DNA here is from genome assembly GCF_058725515.1 of Nitratireductor sp. WH36-1. Lineage (NCBI taxonomy): Bacteria > Pseudomonadati > Pseudomonadota > Alphaproteobacteria > Hyphomicrobiales > Phyllobacteriaceae > Nitratireductor > Nitratireductor sp. WH36-1. Next base: position 1,807,263 of record NZ_CM178970.1, read on the forward strand.
CTCGAAAAGCAGGGCCTCGATATTGGCGTCCATGCTGGCGGTGGCGTCCGGGTCGGTCTGCTGGGCGATCACCAGATCTGCGCTGCGCGCGCTTTCGATGCCGGAGACGGCCGAATCGCCCGACACGCTGTCGAAGCCGCGCCACTCACTGGCCACGCCCTCGACGCGGGCGCGTTCGTCGAACAGGTGGCGGATGACCTTGTGACGGCGGGTCGTCTCTTCCTGCATGTCGATGCTGAGATCGACCACGGGGCCGCCCATGGGCGAGGCCATGACCATGGGAAGCGCTTCGGCGTGCAGGCCGATCACATGACTGTCGTGGCGGGCTGCAAGCGGCAGCGCCAGATCGAGGACACGCGGGGCGTCAGCCTCGCTTTGCAAAATTGCGAGAATGGTCTTGTAGCTCATGTCAGCCTCCTTGAGCTGCGATGCGGTGCGCTTTTTCTTTTCTAGCGCATCTGCGGCCAAACCGTTTTGCGCCAGATCAACCCTTTGCGACCTGCCTGGGCGGGATATCTTCGAGCATGGACCGGATGGCCACAATTGCCTCCTCAAGCGCCGCTTTCGAACGGGATCGAACCACAATTTCGGTCCAGAAGGAACCATCCTGATACTTTGGATAGGAGCCGATGATGGTTTCGGGATGGGCTGCCTGAATTTCGCCGAGCGGGCCGCCGATTGCGCCTTCGGGAAGGCTGGAGGGGACGGTTTCGGAGATGAGTTTCGCGCCGGTTTTGAGCGTGGGGATCACATTGTCGAGCATCGCCTGGAAAATCGCCGGCACGCCGGCCATCACATAGACGTTTTCGACGCGGAAGCCGGGGGCGATGGAGATGGGGTTGTCGATATGCTCGGCTCCCTCGGGCATGCGGGCCATGCGCTTGCGGGCCTCCGAGAATTCGATGTCGCGGCTGGCATAGTGCTTTTCGAGCAGGGAATAGGCCCTGTCGTCATAGTTGCAGGGGCAAGCGAAGGCGCGGGCGATGGAATCGGCGGTGATGTCGTCATGCGTGGGGCCGATGCCGCCAGTGGTGAACACATAGGTGTTGCGCGCGCGCAGCGCATTCACCGCCTCGACGATTGCCGCCTCGTCGTCGGAGACGATGCGCACTTCCTTCAGATCGATGCCCACGGCCGTGAGCATGTCGGCCAGATGGCCGATATTCCTGTCCTTGGTGCGGCCGGAAAGAATTTCGTCGCCGATGACAACCATTGCGGCCGTTACGAGTTCGCTCATCTCAGTGTGATCCCTGTTGATGTGTGGAGAGATAGACCCGCGCCCCTGGGAGGGCAATGGTGGAACGTGGCGGGCGGTGGAACGTGGCGGGCGGCGGGTTGGCGGTGGATGGAGCGGGGCGGTGGCCTGTTTCGCAGGGGCTGAACATGCGTATTTTCTGAAGAACATGCGTATCCCGCTTGATTGCCGGGATTTCTACCGCTAGTCGTTGTTGCGATGCGGACGTGGCGAAACTGGTAGACGCAGCAGACTTAAAATTTGCCGCCCCTGGGGCTTGCGGGTTCGATTCCCGCCGTCCGCACCAGAGTTTCTGAACAACACCAAGCAGCAGCTTTTCCGTTTGGGAAGCTTTGCGATTCTCTACCGACGAGAATGCGGTTGCCGTCTTCACTGGCGGGGATGCATTCGCGCCCGATGCCTGTCATGGCCAAGAAGGATTGCCACATCGGTTTCTGGCGCGAGAGGGTACACCGCCATCTGTATGCCCGTGAGCGCCCTTACAGACAGGTTTCCAAGGCAGTGCTATATTGGCTCTCAACCCTTATGCGTGGTTTTTGAGGGGGAGGCGTTTCATGGAGCTTGAGCGTTTTACCCGTATTGCCGAGGCGGGAGATGCCCTGCCGCTCGCTCGGCTCGTGAACCTTGCAGGCGAGGGGCTTCCGCTTCACATCTGGTCAACGATGGCCGCGCCGGATCAGGACCCGTGGGAGGTGGGGCGCGAGCGGCAGGCCGAAAAGGCGCGAGATGGCCAGATTTATGTCGTGGATTTTGGAGAGGGCGCGGTCGCAAGCCTGACGGGATACGCAATCGGTTCGACGCCCGAGCCAATCGGCGCGGAATTGCCGGCGCTCTTTCACCCGCTTCAGGAACTCGAAAACCTCGCCCTGAACAGCTGGTACGTCAATGTGCTGGCCTGCTTTCCCGAAACGCAGGGGCGGGGAATTGGAACCCATTTGCTCAACCTTGCTGAGAAGATTGCGGCGGATCGCGGCATCTCCCGCATGAGCGTTATCGTCTCCGATGACAATCACGGAGCCCGGAGGCTCTATGAGCGCGTGGGATACGCCGAAAAGGCGCGGCGGCGCTGTGTCAGCGATGGCTGGCAGACCGAAATTCAGAACTGGGTGCTTTTGACGAAAGAGCTTTGACGAGCCGGGGGCGATGGAAACTCCGATCCGACAGACTTCCGTGATGAGATTGCACTGGGCAATGCAACGCTTAGGGCTAGGTTCTCTGGCGTGGCTTGTTCAAAAGGAGTGCTTTGAATGTATGATCCGCAGAATTTCAGGCTGGACGGTCAGGTCGCGCTGATTACGGGCGCTGGCGCAGGGATAGGGCGCGCGATTGCCGAGGCATTTGCCGGCGCCGGCGCTTCGGTGATGGTGACCGATCTTGATGCAGAGCGCGCCGGGCAGGTTGCGGATGACATCGGAAAGACGGGGGCGAGGGCCGCGAGTGTCGCCTGTGATGTGACCAGCGAAGATGACCTTGCCCGCGCAGTGAGCGAGACGGTGAGCCAGCTTGGAAAGCTGACGCTTCTGGTCTCAAATGCCGGCGGTGGCGGTCCCAAGCCATTCGACATGCCGATGTCGGATTTCCGCCGGGCGTTCGATCTCAACGTCTTCTCGCTGTTTCGGCTGGCGCAGCTTGCCGCGCCTGAAATGGAGAAGGCGGGCGGTGGATCCATTCTCGCCATCACCTCCATGGCCGGCGAAAACAAGAACAGGCGCATGGCGTCCTACGGTGCGTCCAAGGCCGCGACGAACCATTTGATCCGGAACATCGCCTTCGACCTCGGGCCCAGGGGCATTCGGGTGAATGGCATAGCGCCGGGCGCAACCCGCACGGAAGCGCTGGAGTCTGTCCTGAACGACGAGATTGAGAAGAAGATGCTGGCGCATACGCCGATCAACCGGCTGGGCGAGCCGGTCGACATGGCGAATGCCGCGCTGTTTCTGAGCTCACCTGCGGCAAGCTGGGTCAGCGGGCAGATTCTGACCGTTTCCGGTGGCGGCGTTCAGGAACTGGACTGAGCGGGCCTGTCTCCCGCAACGGTTTCGCGCCGGATTGATCCGCTCTGTCAGTCGTGATTTGCGATGACATCCAGAAAGGCTTCGCCGTAGCGGTCGAGCTTGGCTTCGCCGATGCCGGAAATGCCGGCCATGGCCTGGCGTGAGGCGGGGCGGGCGGAGGCCATCTCGATCAGCGTGCGGTCGTGGAAGATGACATAGGGCGGCACGTTCTGCTCGCGGGCGATCTCGATGCGCTTTTCGCGCAGCGCCTTGAACAGGGCTGCGGCTTCGGGATCAAGCGCACTGGCGGCCTCGCTGCCGGAAGAGCGCCGGCTCTTGCCCTTTGCCGCCGGACGCGGAACGCGCAGCATGAGCGTGGGCTTTTCACGCAGGAACTGCGCGCCGCGCTCGGAGATGGACAGGCCGCCATGGCCGCTGAAATCCACATCCACGAGGCCGTGCGCCACCATCTGGCGCAGGACCGAGCGCCAGACGCGCTGATCGTATTCCTTGCCGATGCCATAGGTGGAAATCTGGTCGTGGCCAAAGCGGGCGATGCGCTCGTCTTCGGCCCCCAGAAGCACGGAGACGATGTAGGCCTGACCAAAACGCTCGCCCGTGCGGTAGATGCAGGAAAGCGCCTTCTGCACCGCGATGGAGCCATCGAAACGTTCGGGCGGATTGGCGCAGGTATCGCAATTGCCGCAGGGCTCGCAATGGTCGCCGAAATAGTTGAGCAGGACCTGACGGCGGCACTGGGCGGTTTCGGCGAGGCCGAGTAGCGCGTCGAGCTTCTGCATCTCCATGCGTTTGCGCTGGTCGGATGCGTCCGATTCTTCGATGAAACGGCGGCGCAGCGCAATGTCATCGAAGCCGTAGAGCATCATGGCTTCCGACGGCAGGCCGTCGCGGCCGGCGCGGCCGGTCTCCTGATAATAGGCCTCAATGCTGCCGGGCAGATCCAGATGCGCGACAAAGCGCACATCCGGCTTGTCGATGCCCATGCCGAAGGCGATGGTGGCGACCATGACCACGGCTTCCTCGCGCTGGAAGCGGGTCTGGTTTGCCTCGCGCGCCTCGCGGTCCATGCCGGCATGATAGGCAAGCGCGTTGTAGCCTTCCGACCGGAGCCATTCGGCGGTCTCGTCGGTCTTGCGCTTGGAGAGGCAATAGACGATGCCGCTCTCATCCTTGTGCTTTTCCAGAAAGCGCGCGAGCTGGCGGCGCGGGCTGTCCTTTTCTTCGATGGCGTAGCGGATGTTCGGGCGGTCGAAGCCGGCAACGAAGCTGTCGCGCTCATCAATGCCCAGATGCGCAATGATCTCGGCGCGGGTGGGGGCGTCGGCGGTGGCGGTCAGCGCCATGCGCGGCGTGTTGGGAAACTCTTCGACCAGCGCGTCGAGCTGGCGGTAATGGGGGCGGAAATCATGGCCCCACTGCGAGAGACAGTGTGCCTCGTCAATGGCGATGAGCGAGAGGTTTACCTGCTTCAGCCGGTCGAGGACGGCGGGGCGCAGCAGGGTTTCCGGCGACACATAGAGCATGTCGAGCGAGCCGTCGCCCATGGCGCGCCAGATGGCCTGACGGGCTTCGAGCGGCAGGTTGGAGTTGAGCGCGGCTGCGCGGACACCAGCCTGTTTCAGCGCCGCCACCTGATCGGCCATGAGGGCGATGAGCGGCGAAATGATGAGGCCGAGGCCTGGCCGGCAGAGCGCGGGGATCTGGTAGCACAGCGACTTGCCGCCGCCGGTGGGCATGAGCACGAAGGCATTGTTGCCGGCAATGACGTGTTCGACGATCTCGGCCTGGCGGCCGCGAAAGGCCTCGTATCCATAGACGGTCTTGAGGATATGCGTGGGATCGGCGGTCACGGCAGGCCTGTCAGGGGAATCGGAAGGTTGTTTCCTCTTAACAGGTTTGCGGGCCGGGTGCAGAGGATGGCGGGCTTGTGGCCCGGTGCGCGTCAATGCGCCTGTGGACTGAGCGTTTCGACGAGGAAATCCAGAAAGGCGCGCACCTTGGCCTGCACATGCCGGGCGGAGGGGTAGATCGCGTAAAGCGTGGTATCCATGGGCGTCCAGTCCGGGATGAGGGGGACAAGCGCGCCGGCGGCAAGATGCTCGCGCACGTATAGACGCGGGGTCATGCTGACGCCAAAGCCCGAAAGCAGCGCGTCGCGTACGGCGAGGCTGGACGTGACCTTGTAGCGCCCGTTGACCGGCACGGTGACACTGCGGCACGCCCTGTGAAAGGTCCATTCGTCGGCATGGCCGGACAGGCTGAACTGCACGCATTCGTGGCGGCGCAGGTCTTCGGGCGTTTCAAGCGGCCCGGCACGCTCGAGATAGGCTGGCGCGCAGCACAGGACGTGATCGAGAACCAGCAGCTTTCTGGCGATCAGGCTGGAGTTTTCCAGCCGGTCGCTGCCGCGTATGGCGAGGTCGAACCCGTCTTCGACGATGTTGACGCGGCGGTCATCCAGCCTGAGGTCGAGCGTGATTTCCGGGTAGCGTTCCAGAAACCGCGGGATTGCCGGGGAAAGGGCGACGAGGCTGGTGGCCATGGGAGCGCTGACGCGCAGCAGGCCGCGCGGCTCCTGCTGAAGCGGCCCGAGCGTGGCGTCGGCGTCTTCCAGATCATCGAGAATGCCGGCGATGCGCCTGTGGTAGAGCGCGCCCGCTTCTGTCAGGCTCATGCGGCGCGTGGTGCGGTTGATGAGACGGACGGCAAGATGCGCTTCGAGCTCGCGGATGTTCTTGCTGACGGCGGCGGGCGAAAGGCGAAGCCGCCGCGCTGCCCCGGCGAAACTGCCCAGCTCTACGACCGTGCGGAACACGTTCAGGGCGGTGAAGCGGTCCATTATTCAACACTCTGAGTGAATGGTTATTGAGCGAAGTCGCACATTATCAATCGATCCGCAATGAACTAGCTTTGGTTTCATGTTCAGGGCTTGCAGGAAATGTGGAAGGCGGAACACCGATGGCTGGCATGGTTGACATGGTTGACAGGGCTGACAGGGCTGACAGGGAAAAGAGCGCGATGCAGGCCCATCTGGGCATGCTTTTATGGGCGCTGATCGTGGGGGCTTCCTTTCCGGCGGTGGGGCTTTTGTCCGATGGTCTTCCGCCGCTGCTTCTGACGGCGCTGCGCTTTGCCATTGCGGCGCTGGCCATGGCCCCGATGGTGCGGGCGCGCGAGGACTGGCGGCCGGGGCTTTCAGCCCTTCTGCTCTATGCGGTGATGGGGCTTTGTCTGGCGGGGTTCTTCGGCATCATGTTCTGGGCCGCGCACCGGGTGACGGCGCTTTCCATGTCGGCGCTGTTCGTGACCATGCCGCTCATTGCCTACGGGCTGGGGCGCGTGCTTGGCGTGGAGCCGGGGGCAGGCGGGCTTCTGGCCATTCTCGCACTTGGCGCGTTCGGGGCGCTGGCGCTTGCCATGGCGCAGACGGGTGGCGATCTCGCGCAGTTGCAGTTCGGCTGGAACGAGGCGCTGTTCTTCGTCGGCTGCATCGCATCTGCGCTTTATCCCGTGCTTTCCAAATGGGGGATGGCGCGCAACATGCTGTCGAGCGATGCTGCGGCGCGCACCTTCTGGAGCCTTGCCGGCGGCGGCGTTCTGATTGCGGCGGCGGGGCTCGTTCTGGAGCCGATTGACGGGCTTATGCGGATGCAGATCGGCGATTTCCTGCTGGTTGCCTATCTGGGCGTGTTTTCGAGCGGCGTGACCTTCTGGCTCATGCAGCGGGGCACCGGTGTTCTGACGCCGGGCGCGGTGACCGCTTACAGCTATCTGGTGCCATTCGTTTCCATGCTGGTTCTGTTCGTGACCCGGCCCGGCCTGATCGGCTGGCACTGGCTGCCGGGCAGCGTGATGGTGATTGCCGCCATTGTGATCCTGTTGCGGCGGGGCGCCGGGGCTGCGGGGCGAGCAGCCGCCGGGCAGGCGGGGTGATGGCGTGTGGTGGTCTCGCCTTGCCATCAACGCGAAATGCGCGGGGACCGGATGGAACCCGGATGGATCATTGACAATCCTGCGGAGCAGAGGTCAAAATCCATTTATGGTGTTGTTTTTATTTGAATAATTATTTGAAATCGCATTCGTGGACGTAGGTGAAAAGACTTCGGTCGGGGCATGTGCGCTTCATGAAAACCCGGAGTCCGATCTGTGCACGACATCATTTTGGTTGCGCTTATTGTGATAACTTCAGCTGTAGCAACGATTACGGGAAATGATTACGTCCTCGGGATGAACGCGTCTCAGCTCGTGCTGTTTTTCTCTTCACTGCTGCTGGCAAAGGCAATTGTGAGCCTTGTTCGAAAGCGCAGATGACCGCATGCGCTGCAGCGCTGCGATTGCATGCAATGCGCCTGTTTTCTGCGTCATGATCCGGCCCCGTGCGCAGGCGAGATGCAAGGCGCGGGCTGTCGAAACAGACTCATGCCTTGAGATATCGAGCGGACGTAATTATTTACGGCTTGGTACAAAAGGTATTCGAGATGGCGGGACGCGGCAGGCCCAGAGCATTTGACAGGAACGAAGCACTGCATCAGGCGATGCGGGTGTTCTGGTCGTGCGGCTATGAGGGCGCTTCGATGAACGAGCTGTCGCAGGCCATGGGCATCAACAAGCCCAGCCTTTATGCGGCGTTCGGTTGCAAGGAGACGCTGTTTCGCGAAGCGATCGAGCTGTATGGGCGCGAACAGAGCGCACCGGTGAGCGAGGCGCTGGAAAAAGGTGATACGGCGCGCGGATCAATCGAACGGGCGCTGCGTGTGAATGCGCGCTGCTACACCGCGCCTGACAATCCCCGTGGCTGCATGGTGGTGACGGCGGCGCTGGCCGGCGCGCCGGAAAACAGCCCCGTGTGCCGCTTTCTGACCGAAAACCGCCGTGAAAACGAGGCCTGTTTTCGCCGCCGTGTGGAGCGCGGGATCAGCGATGGCGACGTGCCCGAGAGCGCCGATCCGGCGCGGGTCGCGGCTTTCTATGTGACCGTTCTGCACGGGCTTTCGATCCAGGCGCGCGACGGGGCCTCATGCGCGGCGCTGGAGCGGGTGGTGGACAGCGCCATTGCCGCCTGGGACGCCATTGCGCGTTAGGGGCTCGGCGAGAGCGAGGCCGTCCCCATGGGCATATGACGGTCCCGGTGACGCAATCCCCATTCTTTCCGCTGACTGATTGATGTGAGGGCTGGCGCGCGCGGCGCGGGTTTGCGAAAGTGCGCTTTCCATCAGGAGGATATCCATGCCCGACACCAAGCCCGTGCCTTCCACCGATCTCAAACCCTGGCAGACGGTCGCGCCGCAGCTGGTGGATGTGGCCATGGGGCGCCAGAAGGCGGATCTTGTGGTGCGCAATGGCCGCTGGGTGAATGTGCATTCGGGCGAGGTGATCCCCGCAACCGACATTGCCATTGTTGCAGGCCGCTTTGCCTATTGCGGGCCGGACGCGAGCCACGCCATCGGCGAGAAGACCAAGGTGGTCGACGCGATGGGGCGCTATCTGGTGCCGGGCCTGTGCGACGCGCACATGCATGTGGAAAGCGGCATGGTGACGGTGACGGAATTCTGCCGCGCCGTGATCCCGCATGGCACCACCTCCATGTTCATCGATCCCCATGAGATCGCCAATGTGCTGGGCCTCGACGGCGTGCGGCTGATGCATGACGAGGCGATGGCGCAGGCGATCAACGTGTTTGTGCAGATGCCCTCCTGCGTGCCTTCCGCGCCGGGTCTGGAGAATGCCGGGGCCGAACTCACCGCCGAGGACGTGGCCGAGGCGATGGGCTGGCCGAACATTATCGGGCTTGGCGAGGTGATGAATTTTCCGGGCGTTGCGGCCAATGACGCCACCATGACGGGCGCAATTGCGGCCACCGTGGCGGCGGGCAAGACCGTGGGCGGACATTATGCCTCGCCCGATCTGGGACTGCCGTTCCATGGCTATGTGGCCGGCGGGCCGGAAGACGACCATGAGGGCACGCGCGCCGAGGACGCGATTGCGCGGGTGCGTCAGGGCATGAAGGCCATGCTGCGGCTGGGCTCTGCCTGGTATGACGTAGCAAGCCAGATCAAGGCGGTGACGGAGCAGGGGCTCGATCCGCGCAATTTCATTCTGTGCACCGATGACAGCCATTCGGGAACGCTGGTGAATGACGGCCATATGGACCGCGTGGTGCGCCACGCCATCGCGCAGGGTCTGAAGCCGGTGACTGCGATCCAGATGGCGACGATCAACACGGCAGAGCATTTCCGGCTGGAGCGGGAGCTGGGTTCCATCGCGCCCGGACGGCGGGCGGATTTCCTGATCGTTTCGGATCTGGCGGAACTCGTGATCGATGACGTTTTTGCAAGGGGCGTGAGGCTGGCGCGCGGCGGGCGTCTGGAGGCGGATATTCCGGCCCATGATTATCCCGCAAAGGCCAAGAGCACGGTGCGGCTTGGCAAAAGCCTTGCGGCGCAGGATTTCGACATTGCTGCGCCCGAGGGCGCAAACCATGTGCGGGCGCGGGTGATCGGCGTGATCGAGAACCAGGCGCCGACGCGGGCGCTGGAGGCGGAGCTTGGCGTCGAGGATGGCATCGTCGCCATGGACCGGCGCAATGATGTCTGTCAGATCGCGCTGGTGGAGCGGCATCGCGGCACGGGCAATGTGACGAACGGTTTCGTTTCGGGCTTCGGCTACATGCAGGACTGCGCCATGGCCTCGACGGTGGCGCATGATTCACACCACATGATCGTGGTCGGCACCAACAAGGATGACATGGCCAAAGCCGCCAACCGTCTTGGCGAAGTGGGCGGCGGCGTCGTGCTGTTCTCGAAGGGGCGCGAGCTGGCGCTGGTGCAGATGCCGATTGCCGGGCTGATGTCGGATGAGCGGGCGGAAGTGGTGGCGCAGAAGGCGGCGAAGCTGACCGACGCCATGCGCGACATGGGCTGCACACTGAACAACGCCTATATGCAGCACTCGCTTCTGGCGCTGGTGGTGATCCCGGAACTCAGGATTTCCGATACCGGCCTCATCGACGTGACGAGCTTCCAGAAGGTCGATCTGTTCCTTTGAAAGGGCGCGTCATTTCGCGATGAATGCCCTTTAAATGCTTCTCGTCTTGAGTCTGGAAGCGCGTCTAATCTCTTGATTTTACGCGCTTCCGTGTTCGTTCTTAACGCCGGACCGGACCTGTGGCCAAATCGATGACCGTGAGCGGTGTGGTGATGACGATATCGGCGGCAGTGCCGACAGTTTGGCCGAGACCGCGCACCAGCGTTTCCAGTTTGCCGGCAACGGCGTCGTGATCTCTGGCGTTCAGATTGCCTTCGCTGGAAAGGCGTTCGCCCAGAAGGCGGACAAGGATCGGGTTTTCGGCAAATTTGGTGTGGTTGAGCCAGTCGCCTGAAGACACTTTGGTCACATCGACCACGACCACGCCGAGATTGGTCAGCTCCTTGGCGTCGCTGTAGTCGCCTAGCCGGGGCTGATTGCCGGCGATGAAACCGGACAGTGTAAGAGCGCGGTCGTTCTGCGATGTCAGGATGAGGAAGGTCTTTTTCGGCACGCCATAGCGACGCATCTGAGACTTGAAGACATCGATGTCGAGATCGGGAGAGGCGAGAACCACGTCGGCGAGACGTCCGCCCAGATCCCGGTCTCCGGAAATGGCGAGCTGGCGCAGGGCTTCCATCGTGACCCAGCTACCCATGGAATGGGCAACGATATCGATGCGTTTTGCGCCGGCGCGAACCACCAGGCGGAGCGTTTCTTCCAGCGCATCGCGGGCGGTGGTGGCGCTGTTCTGATCGTAGACATAATCGAGCATGCGGCCTGCGGATGGCCAGGAAAACATGATCGGCGTGCCGCTGTAATCGGCATCGTTGAAGATCTGGGCTGCGCGATAGACCGCGTCGTCGAAGCCGGTGTTGTAGCCGTGGATGAAGACGAGCGCGCGACCGTCATGGGTGGCGATGCTTTTCTTCAGGGCCGCCTCGAAATCGCTGGCATCCGGATAGAGGACCGCCTTTTGCGCCGTGAAATAACGCGCCGGATCGGCCACATCGGGATTGGGCGAAAGCTCCAGCTTGCCGGTTTCGTGCACCTTGGGGATGGACACGTCGACATGGGCGAAGGCTGCTTTTGGCGCGCCCTGGTGCGCAAGGCGGCGACCGGAGAAGAGTTCACCCGGTTCCTCGGCGGCAGCGCGGTTGGTGGCGATGAAAATCTCGTGCGTGGCTTCGATCTGATCGGTGCGCGCTGGCGCCTTGGTTTGCGCGATCAGTCGGGAGGGCTTCTGGTTGGCGCAGCCCATGACCACCATCAGGATGAACAAAAACGCGAACGGGCGCTGAAGCTTGCGAAACGGCATTGGATACGGTCTTTGCTTGCCCTGAGGATCGGAAGGTTCGACGTCGCTATCCTTAGCGGGAAAGCGACGTCTTGTGGAGGTCACTTCTCCCAGAAAACCGGTGCGAAGATGACGAGCACGGCGAGAATTTCGAGCCGTCCCATGAGCATTGCGAAAGCGACGACCCATTTGGCCAGATCCGGCAGGGGTGCAAAGCTTCCGGCGGGGCCGACCACCTGGCCGAGACCGGGGCCGACATTGGTGAGGCCGGTGAGGGCGGCGGAGATGGCGGTGACGAAATCGAGCCCGGTGGCCGCGAGAATGAGAATGATGACGGCCCAGATGACGAAGAAGGCCGAAATATAGAGAACAACCGCGCGCTGCAGGTCGTCATCCACTGTGCGGTCGCCATAGCGCACGGTGACGACGGTGTTTGGATAGACGAAGCGGCGCAGACCATTGGCCATCAGCTTGAACAGGATCAGGAAGCGATAGGCCTTGATGCCGCCTGTCGTGGAGCCGGAACAGCCGCCGAGAAACATGGCGACGAAGGCGGCCGCGACTGCGAACGCGCCCCACTGTGAATAATCCGAGCTGGCATAGCCGGTGGTCGTGATGATCGACACGAAGTTGAACGCCGAATGGGTGAGTGCGGCGAAGAAAGTGTGGTCGTGGACGATGCGCAGATAGATGGCCACCGCCAGCACGAACACGACCACATATCCGGCAAAGACACGGATCTGCGGATCACGAAGCGCATCGAGCCTGCCGCGCAGGGCAAACAGAATGAGGATGGAGAAGGGCAGCGCCGCCACGAACATGAAGAAGGTGCTGATCCACAGGATGGCTGGGTTGTCGGCATAGAAGCCCATGGAGGAGTCATGGGTGGAGAAGCCGGCAGTGGCGATGGTGGTGAGCGCGTGATTGACGGCGTCGAAGGCGCGCATGCCCGCTGCCGCATAGGCGATGGTGCAGGCGAGCGTCAAAAGCGCATAGATGCTGACAAGGCCGAGCCCGAACGTGGAGAAACGGTCGAAGGGGCGGTCTGCGATGTCCGAGGATTCGATGCGGAAATAGGAAACGCCACCGACATTCAGGAACGGCAGGACGAACAGGCCGAGCGCGATCACGCCGAGGCCGCCGATCCACTGCAGGATGGAGCGCCACAGAAGCAGGCCCGGCGGCATGCCATCCAGGCCGACAATGACGGTCGCGCCTGTCGCGGTGACGCCCGAGACGGATTCGAAGAAGGCGTCGGTAACGCTGAATTCCACCGAGGAGGCGAGCAGGGGCACGGCGCCCACGATGCAGGCGGTCATCCACAGAAGGTTGACGACCAGAAAGCCGAAACGGGAGGAAATGACGGGCGGGCGGCCCTGGGTGGCGAGCGAAACGCCGATGGCGAGCCCGCCGGTGAACAGCGCGGAGAAGGCGAAGACACGCCAGTCGTCATTGCCGTAATAAAGATCGACCGCCGCCGGTATGAGCATGGCAGCCGCGAGATAGATGGCAAAAACCGCCGCAATGTGGAGCGCGGCGCGGACGGCGAGATACTGCAAGTGGTGAACCTCAGGCTGCTCGGTATAAGCGTCTGTATCCGGGAAACGGTCCCCTCCCTGGCGCGAGAGTGGCGTCACGCGCCCTGATATGCAATAGCCCGTAGGACACACGGACTGGATAGGCAAGAGACGCATGAGTGCAGGAACGAACGAGACCGACTTCGTTGAGGCTGTCGCGGAGGCTGAAGAGGCCCTGCGGTCACTGTTTGCTGCAACGCCGCTTCAGGAGAACGACTATCTGTCGAAGAAGACCGGGGCGCGGGTTTTCCTGAAGCGCGAGGATCTGACGCCGGTCCGTTCCTACAAGATCCGCGGTGCTTTCAACTTCTTCCGCAAGGCGATGGCCGAGGGCGGGCCGGAGCGCACCTTCGTTTGCGCATCGGCAGGCAATCACGCGCAGGGCTTTGCCTATGTCTGCCGGCATTTTGGCTGCAAGGGCGTGGTCTTCATGCCGGTGACGACGCCGCAGCAGAAGATCGACAAGACCCGCATCTTCGGCGGCGAGTTCGTGGAAATCCGCCTGATCGGCGATTTCTTTGACGACTGCCTTCGCGCGGCGCTGGATTTTGCCGAGGAGAGCGGCGGCGCGATGGTGCCGCCTTTCGATCATCCCGACATCATCGAGGGGCAGGCGACGGTTGGCCGCGAGATCGCCGAGCAGATCAAGGCGTTTGACGGCGTGCGGATGGATGACAGCCTCGTCATTCTGCCCGTGGGCGGTGGCGGACTTGCCTCCGGTGTGACGCGTTATCTGAGGACTGCGGGACAGGCGGGCGCTTTCGCCTTTGCGGAGCCCGAAGGGGCGGCCAGCCTGCAGCAGGCGCTGGTTCAGGACCGGCCGGTGCGGCTCGACCGGGTAGACAATTTCGTCGATGGCGCGGCGGTGGCCGAGATCGGCGCAACCCCGTTCTCGCATCTGAAGACATTCGATGCGGAGGCCGTGCATCTGGTGCCGGAGAACCGGCTCTGCGCGACCATGATCGAGATGCTGAACATCGAGGGTGTGGTGCTGGAGCCGGCGGGCGCGCTGGCGATTGACACGCTGAAGGACTTCTCGCCGGAGGTTCTCAAAGGGCGCACGGTGATCGCCGTCGTGTCGGGCGGAAATTTTGATTTCGAGCGCCTGCCGGATGTGAAGGAGCGGGCGCTGCGTTACGAGGAACTGAAGAAGTATTTCATCTTCCGCTTTCCGCAGCGGCCGGGCGCGCTGCGTGACTTCCTCGACCTTCTGGGGCCGGAGGATGACATCACGCGCTTTGAGTATCTGAAGAAGTCGGCGCGCAATTTCGGCTCTGTCCTGATCGGGATCGAGACCAAGAACCGGGATAATTTCGATGTTCTGACCGAACGTTTCGACGCGGCCGGCTGGGCCTATCAGGACATCACCAACAATGACACGATTGCCGGGCTGATCATCTGAGGACGGAACATGGCCGCGACCCGATACATCGTTCTCTTTCGCGGCGTTGGCGGCGCGACGCAGCTTCCCGTGAAGGAGCTGCGCGCGGTGCTGGGCGAGGGCGGCTTTCAGGATGTGGCGACCTACATCAACAGCGGCAATGCGGTTTTGACCGCTCCGTCCGGGGAAGAGGCGGTGCGAGCAAAGGTGGCCGATCTGGTGCGTGTGAAGATGGGATTCGACAAGGCGATCATGGTGCGCAGTCTTGATGACTGGAATGCGATGATTGCCGCAAATCCGTTTCCGCAGGCTGCTGACGAGCCGACCAGGGTGCATGTCTATGCATTGGAGCGGGAGCCGGCGGCAGCGGATGTGGCAGCGCTTCAGGCGAAGATCACCGGCACGGAAGAGGTTCGCGTCAGCGGGCGCACGCTCTATCTCCACACGCCCGACGGCATGGGGCAGTCGCGCTTCGTGCCGAAAATGGAGCCGACGCTGAAACTGTCGATGACGGGGCGCAACTGGCGGAGTATGCTGGCGCTGGCGAAACTTGCCAGAGACGAGTGAGATACTGCGGTGCACAAAATAGCGTTTGCACTTTTGCCGCCAATGCCCCATATGACGCGCAGACGCATGGGCTGGTTATGCTGGCTTTCTTCAAAGACTGGTTGCGTCTGAAGCCTTTACCCAAGGGTGAGGCTCAAGCCGGCAAAGCCGGCGCGACAGCGCAGCCGTGTGGGTGAGACCCCCTCGTCACGTCGTTCATTCAAACATTTATTCGGCAGGTTGCGCCCTGCCACGTATCATTGCGGCGTCATCGGACGCCGGCATAGGAAAGATTGCATAGTGACCAATGACAACAATGCGAAACAGATCGGTTTCGCTGATCTTGGAATTTCCGGCAACCTGTTGAAGGCGGCCGAAGGGGTGGGGTTCGTAACGCCCAAGCCAATTCAGGAAAAGGCCATTCCGGCCATGCTCGAGAAACGCGACGTTCTGGGCATTGCCCAGACGGGCTCGGGCAAGACGGCAGCCTTTTCGCTGCCGATCCTCTCGCAGATCATCGCGCTTGGCACCAAGCGCAAGCCGAAGACGGCGCGGGCGCTGATCCTGTGCCCGACGCGCGAACTGGCCGTTCAGATTGATGATGTGGTGCGTGAACTCTCCCGCCACGCCCATCTCTCCACGGCGCTGGTGCTGGGCGGTGTTTCGCGCAACAGCCAGGTTCGTCGTCTCGCACAGGGGGTCGACGTTCTGGTGGCGACGCCGGGCCGTCTGACCGACATCGTGCGTTCGGGCGAGCTTTCGCTGTCGGAAACGCGCTGGCTGGTTCTGGACGAAGCCGACCGCATGCTGGATATGGGCTTCATCAACGATGTGCGCCGCATTGCGCGCGCCACGCATTCCGAACGGCAGACGGCGCTTTTCTCCGCCACCATGCCCAAGGAAGTGGAAAAGCTCTCCGAAAGCCTGCTCAACAATCCGCTGCGGGTGGAGATTGCCAAGGAATCCACCACGGCAGGCGAGATCACCCAGCGGCTGGTGATGGCGCGCACCAAGCAGAAGCGCAAAATCCTCTCCGACATGCTGGCCGACGAAGCCATGCGCTCGGTGATCATCTTCGCCCGTACCAAGCATGGCGCGGACCGCGTGACCCGCGATCTCGGCCGTGACGGTTTCGAAGCGGCGGTGATCCACGGCAACAAGTCGCAGAATGCGCGCCAGCGCGCGCTGAACGGCTTCCGTGACGGATCGGTGCGCATTCTCGTGGCGACCGACATTGCCGCGCGCGGCATCGACGTTCCGGGCATCAGCCATGTGGTGAATTTCGACCTTCCCGACCAGCCGGAAAGCTATGTGCACCGCATTGGCCGCACCGGCCGCAACGGCGCATCCGGCGAGGCGGTTACGCTGTGTGATCCAGCCGAGGCTGACAAGCTGAAGGCCGTGGAGAAGATCATCCGCATGCGCCTTCCGCTGGTGGCGGACCACACGTCGGAGCCTGACCCGGCACCGCGCCCCGCGCCTGCCAACAATGGCGGTGAGCGCCGCAATGCGCAGAAGCCTGCCAAGGCCGGCGACAACCGCAAGCCAAAGCCGCGTCACGGTGCGAAGCCGCAGGCGCAGCAGGGCGAGCAGCGTCAGTCCGAAGGCGACAAGCCGGTCCGTCGCCGTCGCCGCACCCGCGGCAAACGGCCCGGCGCGCACGCGGCATAAGCCCGGCATTCGGGCTTCTTCAAAAGGGCTGATCGGCCGATAGGCCGGTCTGGCCCAATTGTCCCTCCGGCATCGTTCGGCTAGGCCAGAAACATCTGGCGGTTTAGCCAGACGGAGGAGGGAGCAGCGAAAGCATGGCCGGTCTTGCGGCACTGGCGATAGGATACGTCCTGTCGCAATTCTACCGGTCGTTTCTGGCCGTTCTCACACCTGCACTGACCAGCGAGCTGGGCGCCACCAAAGCCCAGCTTTCCATGGCGTCGGGCGCATGGTTTGTGTCTTTCGCGCTCATGCAATTCGTGGTCGGCGTTTCGCTCGACCGTTACGGCCCGCGCCGCACGGCGGCGTTTTTGCTGGCGGTTTGCGGCGGCGGTGGCGCGCTGCTCTTCGCAATTGCGCCGGGGCCGTGGGCAATCATTTTCGCCATGGTGCTCAACGGCGCTGGCTGCTCCGCCGTGCTGATGGCCTCCGTTTTCATTTTCGCAAAAACCTTCTCGCCGGCGCGCCTGACCATTTTGATCTCCTGGCTGATCGCCTTTGGCACGATGGGCAATGTGGTGGGGTCTGCGCCGATGGCTGCTGCCGCTGAAGCCTTTGGCTGGCGCGGTGTGATGGCGGGGCTGGGGGGCTTCACCATTCTGACCGGCATCGCCATCCAGTTTCTGGTGCGCGATCCGGAGACCGACACACAGGCTGCGCGTGAAGCGGGCTTTGGCTTTCGTGGTTATGCGGAACTCTTGAAGCTGCGCGTCCTGTGGCCGATCCTGCCGCTGACTGCGCTCAATTATGCACCGGCGGCCGGCATACGCGGGCTCTGGGCCGGGCCCTATCTGGCCGATGTCTACAACGCCGATGCGCTCTTGATCGGTCAGGTGACGCTGTTCATGGCGCTTGCCATGTCGGCGGGCAGTTTCGTCTACGGGCCGCTGGATGTGTTCTTCAAAACCCGGAAATGGGTTGCGGTCGGGGGCAATGTGATCGGGCTCATGGCAATCGTGCTGCTTGCCTTCATGCCGGTTTCGACGATCTTCATCACGACGGTCATGTTCGTGGTGATCGGCGTGTGTGGCGCGAGCTATGGCCTTCTGATGGCGCATGGGCGGGCCTTTGTGCCAGCGCATCTGACGGGGCGCGGCGTGACGCTGCTCAACTTCTTCTCCGTCGGCGGCGCGGGCGTAATGCAGTTTTTGACCGGTGGCGTTGTGGCGGCATCGGTCGTGCCGGGTGACCCGGTGGCGGCCTACCAGACGCTGTTCATCTTTTATGCGGTGCTGATTGCGCTTTCGCTGGCGATCTATCTGGCATGCAGGGATGCGCCGCCGGAAGTGGAGCGGGCGCGGGCCTGATCGGGATCAGCCAGCGGCCCTGCGGCGCTTTTTGCGGGGGCCGAGCGAGCGCTTGTTCCAGCCTGTCAGGCGGTACATGACGAAGAAGACCACGGGCTTGGGGAACATGCGCAGAAATTTCAGCGGCCAGACAAGCCGCTTGGGGAAGGTGATTTCGTAGCCGCCCCGGCTGATGCCATTGGCGATGCGGCGCGCGGCATCCGGCGCGGTGAGAAGCGCCGGCATCGAAAAGCTGGTCTTGTCGGTGAGTGGCGTGGCGACAAAGCCCGGATTGATGATCTGCGTGCGGATGTTCAGCTTCTCGAAATCGAAGCGCAGCCCCTCAATGAGATTGTTGAGGGCGGCCTTGGTGGAGCCATAGGCCGAGGCAGACGGCATGCCGAAGAAGGACGTGACCGATCCCATCACCACGATCTGCCCGAAACCACGGTCGCGCATGCGGTCCGACAGGGGAACGAGCCCGTTCAGCGTGCCAAAAACATTGATCTGGTAGCTGCGGACGAAATTGGTCGTCTCCAGCCGGTCGCCGCGAACCGGCAGATAGGTGCCGGCGTTGAAGACGGCGAGCACGATGGGGCCGAGAGACTTCTCGATATTGGCGACGGTCCGCTCCATGCCGGCTTCGTCCATCACATCGCACGGAAAGACGAAGATGCGGCCTTTCAGGTTTTCCACCTCATCGGTGATGGAAGCGAGACCGTCTTCGGCGCGCGCCGTGGCGGCGACCGTGTAGCCATTGCGGGCAAGATGAATCGCAAGCGCACGGCCGATCCCGGTGCTCGCACCGGTGACCCACGCAATGCCATCATTTGGACTGGCCCGATAAAGCGCCATCCCATCCCCTCTTTCTCGCAGGCAAGACTTAACGGGCGGGTGATGGATTGAAAAGCGTATCAGGGCTAGAAATCGCTGAAAAACCTCAACTTATTGTCGGAATTTGTTCGTTCGTGAAGCAATTACAAAACGCGATAGCTTTGCGTGCTTTCGGCGTCTTGTAAAAAATCCCTCCTTGCAAGGCAGGAACGGGCTTCTTAACCTCCGCAAAAATTCAAAGAGGACGACATGAAGCACTCGGTTGTGGACGCCATCGGAAACACGCCGCTGATCCGCCTTAAGCGGGCCTCGGAGGAGACGGGCTGCGAGATTTACGGCAAGGCCGAGTTCATGAACCCGGGCCAGTCGGTGAAGGACCGGGCCGGACTGTTCATCATTCGCGACGCGGAAAAGCGCGGGCTTCTGAAGCCGGGCGGCGTGATCGTGGAGGGTACGGCCGGCAACACCGGCATCGGGCTGACGCTGGTTGCCAAGGCGCTTGGCTATCGCACCGTGATCGTGATCCCCGACACGCAGAGCCAGGAAAAGAAGGATGCGCTGCGGGTGCTTGGCGCGGAACTGATCGAGGTTCCGGCGGTGCCCTACAAGAACCCGAACAACTATGTGAAGGTTTCGGGCAGGCTTGCAGCGCAGCTTGCCAGGACCGAGCCGAACGGCGCGATCTGGGCGAACCAGTTCGACAATGTGGCGAACCGCGATGGCCACATCCACACGACGGCTGCCGAGATCTGGGAGCAGACCGGCGGCAAGGTGGATGGCTTTGTCTCTGCCGTTGGAACCGGTGGGACGCTGGCCGGCGTGGCCGATGGCCTGCGCGGCCGGAACCGGGACGTGAAAGTGGCGCTTGCCGACCCGATGGGGGCCGCGCTCTACAGCTATTACACGCAGGGCGAGCTGAAGTCCGAAGGCACCTCCATCACGGAGGGCATCGGGCAGGGACGCATCACCGCCAATCTTGAAGGGTTCACGCCCGATTTCTCGTTCCAGGTTCCCGATGAAGAGGCGCTGCCCATCGTCTTCGATCTGGTGCAGGAGGAGGGGCTTTGCCTTGGCGGCTCGACCGGCATCAACATTGCGGGCGCAATGCGTCTGGCGCGCGAACTGGGGCCGGGACACCGCATCGTGACGGTGCTCTGCGACCATGGCACGCGCTACCAGTCGAAGCTCTTCAATCCCGCGTTCCTGCGTGAAAAGGGTCTGCCGGCACCGGGCTGGATGGAAGGCGCGCCGGAAATCGACATTCCTTTCGAGGAGGTCGCGTGATGGCGCAGACCGAGACGCTTTTCCGCGAAGACGCCTATCTGCGCGATGGCGCAGCGCGGGTGGTGGGCATCAATGACCGTGGGGGCATTCTGCTCGACCGGACGATGTTTTACGCCACGTCCGGCGGGCAGCCGGGCGATACCGGCAGGTTCACGCGCGAGGATGGATCGCTGATCCATGTGGCGGCGACGGTGACGGGCGAGACCAAGGACGAGATCATTCACGTGCCGGCCGCCGAACAGGCCCTGCCGGAAGTAGGCGAGACGCTGCAGCTCGCCATTGACTGGGACCGGCGGTTCCGGCTGATGCGCATGCACACGGCCTGTCATCTTCTGAGCGTGGTCTGCCCTTTCCCGATCACCGGGGCATCGGTGAGCGAGACGGATTCGCGCGTCGATTTCGATTTACCCGATGCGAGCGTCACCAAGGAAGACGTGACCGCCCGCCTGATGGAGCTGGTGAACGGAGATCATCCGGTTTTCACCCGCTGGATCAGCGAGGAGGAGCTTGCAGCCAATCCGGATCTGGTGAAGTCGAAGAATGTGCGTCCGCCGCAGGGGGCAGGGCGCATCCGGCTCGTGTGCATTGGCGACGAGGCGTCGGTCGACAGCCAGCCCTGTGGCGGCACGCATGTGGCCCGCACGTCGGAAGTGGGCGAAATCCATATCGGCAAGATCGAGAAGAAAGGGCGCGAAAACCGTCGTTTCCGCCTGCGCTTCGGACCAATTCCAGCAAACTGAGACTGAGAGAAGAAAATGAGCGAGAAAAGCCGCTTCACGGTATCGCCGTCATGGCTGGAAGAACGACTGGAGACGCCGGGCCTCTCCATCGTGGATGCGTCCTGGTATCTGCCGGCGCATGGCAGGGATGGGCGTGCCGAACATGAGGCGGGGCGCATTCCCGGCGCTGTGTTCTTCGATCAGGACGCTGTGGTGCATCCCGAAACGGACCTGCCGCATGCGCTGCCGGATGCCGCGACCTTCCAGCGCCATGTGAGCGCCATGGGGATTTCCGAAGACGACACCATCGTCGTGTATGACGGGCCGGGTCTTTTCTCCGCGCCGCGCGTCTGGTGGATGTTCCGCGTGATGGGCGCAAAGAATGTGCTTCTGCTGGATGGCGGGCTCGATGGCTGGCGCGCCGAGGGACGGCCCCTCACGGACAAGCCGGTCCAGACGGCTCCGGCGGTGTTCAACGCCAAGCTGGACGAAGAGCGGGTGGCGAGCCTTGAGGCGATGCTTCAACTGGTGGAGGATGCGACGGCGCAGATCGCCGATGCGCGTCCGGCAGGCCGCTTTACCGGTGCAGAGCCGGAACCGCGTGCAGGCATGCGGTCGGGCCACATGCCCGGCGCGCGCAATGTGCCCGCCTCCGCACTTTCGCGGGATGGACGCCTGTTGCCACCGGACGAGCTGCGCGCGCTTTTCGAAGGGGCGGGCGTCGATCTTTCGCGGCCCGTGGTGACTTCCTGCGGATCGGGTGTGACGGCGGCTGTTATCTCGCTGGCGCTCGAAACGGTCGGCCATTCCGACCACCGGCTCTATGATGGTTCGTGGAGCGAGTGGGGCGGACGCGCAGACACGCCGGTGGAGACCGGAGAGGCCTGACGATCCGGGATGTGAAGCGGCTGAACGTTTCGCAACGGGATGTTCATCGCAAATTCAGCGGGGTTCGATGAAGATGTGCGCAATGATGACGCATGTCTTTGAAAGGAATCCTCCATGCTGAACCGTCGCCAGATGCTGGGAGCGGCCATTGCCGCCGCATTGATGCCGGGCGCTGCCATGGCGCAATCCCAGATGCCTTCGGCCTCTCGCATCCAGCGCAGTCTCGAAGCCGCGCCCGCGCAGCGCGTGCGCCCGCAGGACCGTGTGACGGTGCGGGAGCTGAAGCGGCGACCGGAGCTGCGCCGGCGCGCGCCATCCATCGACATTCAGGCCATCAATTTCGGCTTCGATTCAGCCGAGATACCCTATTCGCAGTTCCGCAAGGTGGAAGAGATTGCAGACGCCCTGCATCGCCTGCGTCGTCGCAGGCCGGGAACGGTTGTGCTGCTTGAAGGCCACACGGATGCGGTCGGGTCGTTCGCCTACAATCAGCAGCTTTCGGAGCGCCGGGCCAATTCGCTGAGGCGGGTTCTGGTGCGTGAGTTCCGCGTGCCCTCGCGCATGCTGGAAACGGTGGGCTATGGCGAGGAGTTCCTGCTGGTGCCGACACGCCAGGAGAACTGGCGCAACCGGCGTGTGACCCTGCGGCGCATCGACGATTTCCTGCGCTGACAGGCGCATTTGGCGGGAATCGGGTGGGAAGCCCCGGTCTCGCCCGGCACATTGCTCTCCAACACCCTTGAAGGAGAGCAATGATGGGCTTGATCAGATTTGTCGCCATGGACAGCGACGTTGCGCGGGCGTATCGCAATGGTGTGCCCGATGCCTATGGGCGGAGGCCGGAACGGCGGATTTCCACGGGCAGCGGGGTTCCCTGCCGCCATTGCCTGCGCACCGTTCCCGAAGGAAAACCCTATCTCATTCTGGCCTACAGGCCGTTTCCCGATCTGCAGCCCTATGCCGAGACGGGACCGGTCTTTCTGTGTGCGGAGGACTGTGAGCGGGCGCAGGAGAGCGATGTGATGCCCGACCTTCTGCGGGCTGGAACGCAATGGCTTCTGCGCGGCTACGGAGATGATGACCGCATCGTCTACGGGACGGGTGACGTTGTTCCGCAGCAGCATATCTGCACCCGGGCGCATGAACTTCTGCAGCGCGATGACATCGCTTATCTGCATGTGCGCTCGGCAAAGTACAATTGTTATCAGGCGCGCATTGAACGCGCCTGAAGTGTGGTTCTGGGGATCAGACGAAAAAATGCCCGCCGTTTCCGGCGGGCAAGTTTAGGAGGAAAGTCTTGCCGGGCTAAAGTCTTGCCGGGCTCAGGCCGCGAGCACGGAGCGGGCTTCGGCCATCTCGTAGCCCAGTGCGTCGGCGACAGCCTGATTGGTGATCCGCCCCTTGTGGACGTTGAGACCGTTGCGCAGGTTCTGATCGTCGACGAGCGCCTTGAGGCCCTTGTCGGCTAGCTGGAGCCCGTAATGCAGCGTGGCATTGTTCAGTGCATGGGCGGAGGTGACGGGAACCGCGCCCGGCATGTTCGCCACGCAGTAATGAATGATGCCGTCCACCTCATAGGTGGGGTCGGAATGGGTGGTGGCGTGCGAGGTCTCGAAACAGCCGCCCTGATCGATGGCAACGTCGACAAGCACGGCGCCCTGTTTCATGCCCGACAACATTTCACGGCTGACGAGCTTGGGCGCGGCTGCGCCGGGGATGAGCACTGCGCCGACCACAACGTCGGACGAGAAGCATTCTTCCTCGAGCGCCTCGACGGTGGAGTAGCGCGTATGGACGCGGCCATTGAAGATGTCGTCCAGCTCGCGCAGACGCGGGAGCGAGCGGTCGATGATGGTGACATCCGCGCCGAGGCCGACGGCCATCTTGGCGGCGTTTAGGCCGACCACGCCGCCGCCGATGATGGCGACCTTTCCGGGCAGCACGCCGGGCACGCCGCCAAGCAGCACGCCGCGGCCGCCATTGGCCTTCTGAAGCGCGGTTGCGCCGGCCTGAATGGCGAGACGCCCGGCAACCTCGGACATGGGGGCGAGCAGGGGCAGGCCGCCGCGCGCGTCGGTCACTGTTTCATAGGCGATGGCGGTGACGCCGGATGCGATCAGGCCGCGTGTCTGCTCCGGATCGGGCGCAAGGTGGAGATAGGTGTAGAGGATCTGGTCTTCGCGCAGCTGGACCCATTCCGAGGGCTGCGGTTCCTTGACCTTCACGATCATGTCGGATTTGGCGAAGACGTCTTCAGCGGTTTTGGCGATGGTTGCGCCAGCGGCGCGGTAGGCGTTGTCATCGGCGCCGATGCCTGCGCCTGCGCCGGTTTCCACGAGCACATCGTGCCCATGCGCCACATA
The DNA here is from genome assembly GCF_058725515.1 of Nitratireductor sp. WH36-1. Taxonomy (NCBI): domain Bacteria; kingdom Pseudomonadati; phylum Pseudomonadota; class Alphaproteobacteria; order Hyphomicrobiales; family Phyllobacteriaceae; genus Nitratireductor; species Nitratireductor sp. WH36-1. The sequence continues at coordinate 1,831,441 of NZ_CM178970.1, forward strand.
TTCGCGTACGGACCCCGGCGTAAGGCCGACGCGATATTCGTGATTCTTTATTTCTTTCGGACAGCCGACACGCATCCTTGTCTCCTCCAACATGTGTGCGAATTTTCTGGCTCAATCGATGAGACCACAAAAAAGACCGAACGTCTTTGCGAACTCGTTTGCAGTATCCGGCGATTTTCACTATTCCTTGCGCGAAATATCGCGTTCGTAGAAGGAAATTCGAAAAATGACCCTGGATAGGATTGATATCGCCATTCTGGATGCGTTGCAGCAGGACGGGCGGATCTCCAATTCCGCGCTTGCCGAGAAGGTCGGACTGTCGCAATCGGCCTGCTCGCGCCGTCTCGACAATCTGGAGAAGAGCGGCGTGGTCAAGGGATACCATGCCCGGCTTTCGAATGCAGCCCTTGGGCATGGTGTAACGGTGATAGTCCATATCTCCTTGTCGGGCCAGTTCGAACGCACGTTGAGCGAGTTTGAGGCGGCGGTGCAGCGCTGCCCGAATGTGGTTTCATGCCATCTGATGGCGGGCGAATATGACTACATTCTGCGGGTCGCTGCGCGGGATCTGCAGGATTATGAGCGCGTTCACAAGGAATGGCTGACGGGCATGCCGCATGTCATCAAGATCAACTCGGCCTTTGCGCTTCGCGAAGTGGTGGACCGCACCGCGCTGGGGCTGAAGCCTGAAATGTCCTGATCCGGGGTCAGGCGGGGACGCCTGACGGCAAAATCTTCTCGCCCGCAGTCAGCCGGCAGTCACTATGTGATCCATCGCAATGTCATGGGGCTGCGGGTAGATGGTCGGCAATTGCGAGAAGGCATAGCCGATGCCCACGACCAGCGGTTTCTTCGCCAGTGCGGCGAGGGTGCGGTCGTAGAAACCGCCGCCATAGCCCAGCCGGTAGCGCGCGGCGTCGAAGCCGACCAGCGGTGAAACCACGATATCAGGCGCGATTTCCGCCTGCGTTGCGGGAACGGGAATGTTCCACACGCCGCGTTCAAGTGTGTCGCCGGGCCGGTAGGGCCGGAAGACGAGCGGTGCGCCCTTTTCGATGACGACGGGGAGGGCCGTCTCTGCTCCCCGCGCTGCGCATCGGGCAAGCCATGGGCGTAGATCCGGCTCCCCCCGGAACGGCCAGTAGAGGCCGATCACCCGGCCGGCGGGATCGCCGATGAGACGGTCGAGCTGATTGGCAATGTCTTCTGCAAGTTCGCTTCGGGTTTTCGCCGGGACGGCGAGACGCTCGGCGATGAGGCGCTCGCGGGCCGCCTTGCGCCAGCGCCGGACATCCGGCCAGTGGTCTGCATCGGCCGCCTGTGCGCCGCTTGCCAGCTCATGCATGAAGCAGGGCGGTGACGCGTAATCCCGGTCGCCGGAAGAAGTGTTCATCTCTTTTCTCTCCCTCTGCTTTGTCCGTGCAGCGCTTATCAAGACTGCGGGGCGGGCGGCTGAGGCGCTTTTCTCGCTGCGACATGTGAAGCGCCGTTTGTGCCATGGCCCTGTCATCCGGGCGTCACGAGTTTTTGCTGGAAGTCTCGCCACGAGAGCGCAATCATGACTGATCGCTGTTTCCGTTTCAAAGATCGAAAGAGAGATGACCATGACCCGACCGCACGCCCTGCTTTCCCGTCGTTCCTTCCTCGCCGGATCGGCGGCTGCCGGTTCGCTGGTTCTCATGCATCCGTTTTCCGCACGCGCTTCCGGCAATCAGGCGCATCTGCGCATCATGGAAACGACCGATCTGCATGTGCATGTCTTTCCCTATGACTATTATGCCGACAAGCCCAACGACACGATGGGTCTGGCGCGCACGGCCGCGATCATCGATGGCATTCGCGCGGAAGCCACGAATTCGATCCTGGTGGACAATGGCGACTTCCTGCAGGGCAACCCGATGGGTGACTACATCGCCTATGAGCGCGGCATGCGCGAGGGTGATGTTCATCCGGTGATCAAGGGCATGAACACGCTGGGTTATGATTGCTCGACGCTCGGCAATCACGAGTTCAATTACGGGCTCGACTTCATGTTTAAGGTGCTCGATGGCGCAAACTTCCCCTTCGTCTGCGCCAATGTGACCAAGGGCGAGCTCGCAGCCAACGCGCGCGATGACGCGCTTTTCCTAAAACCTTATGTGATCCTTGATCGCAAGGTGAAGGACGGCAATGGCGAAGAGCATCCGATCCGGGTGGGCCTGATCGGGTTCGTGCCGCCGCAGATCATGAACTGGGATTCGAAGCATCTGGCCGGCAAGGCCATGACGCGCGACATCGTGAAGGCCGCAGAGGCCTGGGTGCCGCAGATGCGCGAAGAGGGCGCCGACATTGTGGTGGCGCTGTCGCATTCCGGCATCGGCCCGGCGAAGTATGAGGAGAACCTCGAAAACGCCTCGCTGCTTCTGGCCGGTGTTGACGGCGTTGACGCCATCGTGACGGGGCACAGCCATCTGGATTTCCCCGGCCCGAAATTCGAGGGGCTGGAAGGTGTCGACAATGCGAAGGGCACGATTGCCGGCAAGCCGGCGGTGATGGGCGGTTTCTGGGGCTCGCATCTGGGGCTGATCGACCTGATGCTTGAACGCGACGGCAATCGCTGGATGGTGGTGAACTCCACCTCGGAGGCGCGGCCGATCTTCAAGCGCGTGGAGCGCAAGGCCGAACCGCTGGTGGAAAGCGTGGCCAAGGTGGAAGACGCGGTGCGCGAGGACCACGAGGCGACGCTGAAATATGTGCGCACCGCCGTGGGCAAGACCTCCGCGCCGCTGCACTCCTATTTCGCGCTGGTGGCGGATGATCCGTCCGTGCAGGTCGTGAGCCAGGCGCAGACCTGGTACATCACCGACATGCTGAAGGATGGCGCGCACAAGGATGTGCCGGTGCTTTCGGCGGCAGCCCCCTTCAAGGCCGGCGGACGCGGCGGACCCGACTATTATACGGACGTGCCGGCAGGCGATGTGGCGATCAAGAATGTCGCCGACCTCTATCTCTACCCCAACACGGTGCAGGCGGTTCTGGTGACCGGGGCGGATGTGAAGGAATGGCTGGAAATGTCGGCCGGTATCTTCAATCAGGTGGAGCCGGGCAAGGCCGACCAGCCACTGCTCGATCCGACCTTCCCGTCCTACAATTTCGATGTGATCGACGGGGTGACCTACCGGATCGATCTTTCGCAGCCTGCAAAATATTCGCCCAAGGGCGAGCTTCTGAACGCGGATTCGAACCGCATCGTCGATCTGCAGTTCAAGGGCGCGGCCATCGATCCGGCGCAGAAGTTCGTCGTCGCGACCAACAATTACCGTGGCGGGGGCGGGGGCAATTTCCCCGGCATCGGCCCGGACAAGGTGATCTTCGAAGCGCCCGACACGAACCGCGACGTGATCGTGCGCTATATCGTGGAACAGGGCACGATCAACCCGTCCGCCGACGCCAACTGGAATTTCAAGCCGCTGGAAAACACGTCGGTGCTGTTCGAGACCGGGCCGAAGGGCGCGGCGTTCGCTTCGAGCGTCGAGGGCGTTTCCATCGAGCCGGCGGGCGAGGGCAAGGAAGGTTTCGCGCTCTACCGCATCACGCTCTGAACGGTAGTCGGTTAAATATAACGATCAATGATGAGAGGTCGGGCGCATTGCCCGGCCTTTCTTCTTTTGAAGCAAGTGTTTGCCGGCTTCGGCGGATAAAGAGATTCAGGCGGTTCGCGCTTTGCGTGACGCTGGGGCGCATTGACTTTTTCGGGCGGTCGGCGCGATTTGCGGGCGCAATTTCCAGGAGACATGCCCGTGATTCGACACATCGTTTTTTTCAGCGCAAAGGATGAGGCTGATGTGGAGCGGATTGCCGAGGGTCTCGGCATGCTTGCCGAGATTCCGCATTCGGATTTCTTCGAGATCGGTATCAACCGCAAGGTCGACCAGATCGGCACCGAGGTGGATGTGATCGTCTATGGCGAGTTCCGCGACGAGGCGGCGCTGGCGGCCTACAAGGCCCATCCGGTCTACGACGCCTGCACGGCGAAGGTGCGGCCCATGCGCGAGATTCGCATGGCGGCGGATTTCGTTTCCAAAAAGAATGACTGACGGGCGACCCGTCAGTCTGCATTTCTGATCGACTTGTAGGCGGAGAGCGCACTCTCCCGTGCGGCCTTGTGGTCGACCATGGGGCGGGGATAGGTCTCGCCGAGGCTGACGCCCGCCTTTCTGAGTGCTTCGGCCGGCGCTTTCCAGGGCTGGTGCAGGTGCTTGTCGGAGAGGTTTTCGATCTCCGGCACGAAGGCGCGCACATAGCGCCCCTGCGGGTCGAACTTCTCGCCCTGAAGCACGGGGTTGAAGATGCGGAAGAAGGGGGCGGCGTCCGCGCCCGAGCCCGCCACCCATTGCCAGTTGGCCGGGTTGGAGGCGGGGTCCGCGTCCACCAGCGTATCCCAGAACCACTCCTCGCCGGTGCGCCAGTGGAGCCCCAGATGCTTCACGAGGAAGGAGGCGACGATCATGCGCGCGCGGTTGTGCATCCAGCCGGTCTGCCAGAGCTGCCGCATGGCCGCGTCGACCACCGGATAGCCGGTTTGCCCGCGCTGCCAGTCTGTGAGCGCGCGGTCGTCCCTGTGCCAGGGGAAGGCATCGAAATCGCTGTTGAAGTTCTTCGTCGCAAGATCCGGGTTGTGGAACAGGAGATGCCAGCAGAATTCACGCCAGCCGACCTCCTTGCGGAAGGTGAGCATGTCTTCGCCGGCAAGCTCGTCCGTGCCGTCAAGCGCCTGCCAGATCTGGAAGGGCGTGATCTCGCCATGGGCGAGATGGGCGGAGAGGCCGGAGGTGCCATCGTCTCCCATCCGGTCGCGGCGCGTCTTGTAGCCATCACCGCCGCCATCGAGGAACGCGATGAGGCGGTCTCTGGCGCCAGCTTCGCCGGGTGTCCAGGTTTCCCGCAGGCCGCCCGCCCAGTCCGGGGTGGTGGGCAGAAGCTGCCAGTCTTCGAGCGCATCGCCCGTAACGTCGCCTTCGAACGGTTTTAGCGATCCGGGGCGGTCGGCGGGTGCGCGCGGATGCAAATGCTCGACCAGCGCGCGCCAGAAGGGGGTGAACACCCGGTAGGGACCGCCGGAGCCGGTCTTGATGCGCCAGGGCTCGTGCAGAAGGTGGCCGGCAAAACTCTCCGCCTCGACGCCGGCCTCCTGAAGGGCGGACTTCATCTGTGTGTCGGCGGCGATGCCGGGCGGGTCGTAGCGGCGGTTCCAGTAGACCGTGGCGGCTCCGGTTTCCTCTGCAAGGGCGGACACGGTCTTCGCCATCGGGCCGCGGCGCAGAATGAGTTTTACGCCAAGCGTCTTGAGATCCTTGCTGAGGGCCGTGAGGCTGTGATGCAGCCACCAGCGCCGCGCGCCACCGAGCGGGCGCGCGCCTTCGCTCTCCTCGTCCAGAATGAAGGCGGCGGCGACCGGCCTGCCGGCATTGGCGGCGGCGCACAGCGCCAAATTGTCGGAAAGGCGCAGATCGTGCCGGAACAGCACCAGAACCGTGTTCCGGTCATTCTCATTGGGCATGTGATTATCCGTGCGGCTTTGGTTCAGTCGTCGTTTGTGGCGTTGAGCTGGTCCGGTCGCAAGCCTTCATCGCCATTCATGCCGCTTTGCAGGAGGCCATTTTGCATGGCCCAGTCGCGCAGGGCCGAAATCAGCGCGTCCTCGCGCGAGATGCCCTGATCCTGCGTGGAGACGTAGCGGTCAAGCGCGGCGATGATGTTTGCCGGCAGCGTGACCGATAAGGTTTCCTGTTTTTCGTTTTCCCGTTTCATTGTGCCCGCCCGTTCTGGCCCCTTGGGGATTGTCGTAGCACAACCTGCAAAAGCCGGTTTGGTTCCGCGCCGGAAACATGGTCACGGAACTGTGTTCGCGGCGTGGGCTGGTGGTGGGGTGGAGGGATGCGCTCTGTGGCCTATTTGTGTTTTCGCTTCCAGAACAGGTGACTGGTCTTCAGCGCCTTCCAGTGGGCCTGCGCCGTCGTCCAGTCATAGGTCACCCGTGTTTCGCATGCGCCGAGCAGCCGGCCGATGGCGCGCTGGGCCGCAAGGTCGTTGATCGAGGAAAGCGGCGGTTTGCTGAGAACGGCTGCGACGACCGTGGCGTCGTTCAGGCTTCCGAACACGGTTTGAAGCGTTTTCAGCCTTTCGGTCACGCGCTTCACATCGCGTTTGGGGAAGAGCGGGCCAAGAAACTCTATCGTGTAGCGGAGCTTTTTCAGCTCCTTGCGCAGCGCGTGCTTCTGCTCCTGATCGAAGCGCTCGATCCCTTTTGCTTTGGTCAGGACGTGGGCCCATCGCCTGTCGAGTGTCTTGCCGGCGAAGTCCGTCAGCCTGTGGCGCTCTCGCTTCTTGCGATGGTCATCCTTCCAGCTGGCGGTTTCGATGAACTCGGAGAGGGACAGAAGGAAGTCGCCGACGCGCTCGCCGCAGAGTATCTGGCGCAGATCGTTGCGTATTTCTTTGGCGTGGCGCTCCAGTGTGCCAAGCACGGGGGCAGCGCCATGGGCATGGCCATCGAGCGCGAAATAGGGGCGTGCGATGTCGTTGAGGACGACGTCCAGATCGCGCAGGCGTCCGACCTCGCGGCCGAGCCAGCGGGCTTCCTCGCTGAGGCCGGGGGCTGCTTCTTCCGGCGAGGCAATTTCGTGCGCAAGGAGGGCAAGCGCGCTGCGCAGTCGCCGGAGCCCGATGCGTAACTGGTGCGGGCCTTCCGGATCGTCGCATTGCTGCACCGCCTCAATGTTGGCCGCGATCTGGCTGAGGCACTCGTGCAGCATGGCGCGGGCCGCTTCACCGGTCGCGTATCCGGGTTTGAGGGGAACCGTCTCGGCTCTGCGTGGCGTCGCCGGCGGCTCTATATGCCCCTGTTCGGCGAGAAGAACGCTGCGCGCCGCCTTTGAGAAGCGCGAAAACCGCAGGCTGCCTTTGGGGAGAACCATCCGGGCGGTTCGGTAGAGGTCGGCGGGAGCGCCTTCGACCAGCTCGATTTCGAGTTCGTGCAGGTTTTCGCTGCGTCCGGCCGCCTTGATGGCGCCGCTGTCCACGGCGAGCTCCGCCTTTGCACCGTCATCCAGGCTGAGGTCGATCTGGGTGCGGTTGATGTGGGTCTCGGCGATGGTCTTGAGCGGCCTGTCGCTTATGAGCTTCCTGAGTCGTTCGCGCACGTCTGCATCTTCGATGGCGTCGATGGAGACCTGACCGCTCGGCACGGGGCGCTCGAACTCGCTGACCTTCGACAGCCCGCCTGCAATCGTGCCGTTGAGCTTGACCGTCTGAAGCCAACGCTTTCCATCGCGCCTGAGGCGCAGGGAAATACCGTTCTTGCGCAGATCGCGCGCTGCCGTGTCGAAATAGATGCTGCGCAGGAGGCGGGAGGCATGCTTCGTGCAGGCCTGCGAAGGCAACTCGTCAATACGGGCGAGGACAGCGGGGACCTGTTGTCTGTCCAGCAGGAGTTTCAACTCGACTTCGGACACAGGCGCAACTCCTTCAGGAACGTCAAGCGTCACCCTAGCGTCAACCCGTGAGGGGAGAAAGCGCTTAAGCGGCAAGGGGCCATGACGGAATGTCGCGCGTTACAGCGCGGCTTCAGCGGTATTTCTGAAGGATCGCAAAGCAAACGAGTTTTGGAAAAGAAGTGGCTCCCCGGGCCGGATTCGAACCAGCGACCAACCGGTTAACAGCCGGTTGCTCTACCACTGAGCTACCGGGGAACGCCTGTGCTCTGTCGAGTGAGCGTGCCTATAGCAAACCGAATTCAGCTTTGCAAAGAGGCAAATGTGTTTTTTGTCTTTTTTTTCACAAGCGCCATTCCTTGGATCCAATTTGCAACGCATATGAAGCATCAGCGTTTGTGCAGCAAAACCGCTGAAATGTGCGGAACGGGCGACGGAACGGGCGATGGAACAACAGGAAGACAGGCAGGACGACGACAAGCGCGCGAAGCCTTCGGTTTCGCTGATGGGGAAACGAATCCCGATTCCCCAGTCGCGTCTGGCACGAATCACGGGCGGGTCGGGCCTCGTGGTGCTGGGCATATTCGGCTTTTTGCCCGTGCTGGGCTTCTGGATGATTCCGCTTGGTCTTTTGATTCTGTCCTATGACATCGCCGTGGTGCGACGGAAACGGCGCAAGATGACCGTCTGGTGGAGCCGCCGGGGCGGCGACAGGACGAACAGGCGGTGAGAAAGGGCTCTTATAAGGGGCTATGACGATAAATTGCGGATCAATGACATTGTCCGCTTGACGGGGAAATAGTCGCAACCTATTGAACTGCTCGATGCTGCTTGCCAGCATGGCCTCGTGGCGGAGTGGTTACGCAGAGGACTGCAAATCCTTGCACCCCGGTTCGATTCCGGGCGAGGCCTCCAAAAGTTTCCAGAATAAAATCAATATCTTCTGAGATTTATGGCTCCTGCGGGAGCCTTTTTCATGTTGCGCTTTGCTGCAACTGATCATCCTTGATTTCCAAGGGGTTCCTGCCACACTCGGCAATTCCACGCGACACGAATGCGACATGGGAGGGCGAATCGTGGGGTTGTTTGACTGGCTTTTCGGTGGAGGCGCCATGCGCGCCAGTCTCCCATCGGGACGATTCGGACAGGATAGACATAAGCCTGAAGGTAAATGGGTGCAGACGACGACGACTGTTAAAGTCGCGGGACTGCGCCACCGAAGGGGGGGGGCGGTGAACGCATTCCTACAGGGGGTCGCGAACGCGGAGGGAGGGAAACAGCTCTACGGTGTAAGGGTGAGGCCCGATCCATCCAACAAGCATGACCGAAACGCTATAGCCGTAGATGGCTTCGTTGGGGAGCGAGTATGGCACATTGGCTTCCTAGACAGGGATACAGCGGAAGAGATAACTCGCGACCTCGTGTCAAAGGGCATTCCGATCAGCGCTGAGCTGTATAGCCTGTGGCACGGCGATGATGGTTACATCGACGTCAATATCATCATTCTTGCTCCGAACGGGTACTCCATGAGGAAAAGGTTGCAGTCGCAATAAGGCCGCTTCCTGAGTCGATACCGGTTTTGACTTGTCCTCCTGTTAGGCGGCTAGTGCTGCCGAAGTAAGTATTGAACCGGTGATGGGCTGTTATCGATATTTTCTTTGGGATTGACGCTTCTTTCTGCCTGCGGCAACTTCTCCGCGAGGCAGGAGGGAAATATGGAAATTATAGTAATTTTGCTTGTCTGCGGAATTATTTCAGCGGTTGTTGCTTCCAATAAGGGGCGCAACGCGTTCGGTTGGTTCTTGATTGGATCGATACTCGGCATATTTGGCGTGATCCTTATTGCGTGTATGTCATCCCTGAAGCCTCAACAGGTATATCTTGGATCTGCGTCGAATAACGCGGGCGATTATGTTCGGCGCGTTAAGTTTTGCCCCGATTGCGCCGAAGAAGTGTTGGCCGAAGCCAGGATATGCAAGCACTGTCGACATGAATTTAGCTCCTCACGGGTGTCTCAATGAAGTGGATCATTGCTGCCGCCGGGCTTTGCACTCTCTTGGTCGGAATCTGGTTGGGAGGGGTGCGGGTTGTCGTCATTCAGCCAATCGGCGCGATCCCTAAGGGGGTGACTGTGATTGTCGCCGGTATTGAGGGCGTGAGAATGGTGGACAGTCCTGATGCCATATGTGCTCGGAAGCACGGCGGCGTGAGCTTGCTTTGTCGTGGTGCAACTGCGGCCGCCATTGCTCGCAACGGGAAAATCCTTCTTCGGCTTCCCTACAGCGAGACCCTTTTCCGATTCACGGGTGGTCCGTTCAGGAGCAATTAAGCCGCCCTCCTGAACACGTAGTCGAAGAGCCGAGGCGTGAAGCGAGTGGGCCTGTATCCCGGCTGCTGGAACCGCTTGTGGGCCTTCTTGCAGGCAGTCGAACAGTACTTCGCCAGCGTGTTTCCGGCTATGAACGAGGTGCCGCAGCACTCGCAGCGCGCATAGACTTCCACCCTGCGGAAACTCTCATTCGTGCATTCCACGCTACAGAAGCGGCCAGCTGACTTGTTGTTGACCGGGCGGAAGGCTTTGCAGCACTGCTGGCATTCCCGCTCCACGACTGTCCTGCTGTCGAGGTTGAAGCATGTCAGCGAGCAATAGCGGGCAGCCGGGTTGATGGACTTGAAGGCTCTCCCGCATCCTTCCCGCATGCAGGTCCGAGCCGTGGGCGCGCCGGCTGGCGTAAGCCAGCTGTCTGGGGCTTGCGAGAGCAGATTGTCTCTCGATCCAGCCTTGACCGTCCTCACCTCTTGGATTGCTCCGCCCGCTGGCGAGGGGGAAGCCGTTAGTCGACTGATAACCATATTCCTGCCCTAGCGTAAGCTGAAACTGGCGCTCGCCCTTAGAAGGGGCGAGACTGCTTCGCGTTCCGCTCTTCTTTGATTCGTGAAAGGAAAAGCGGGCGGGGACGGTATTTGTATGGAAGTACACAGGGGCGATCTTATGATGAATTTTCACGCACTACGTGCATTGCTTTTGGCGGGCACCGTGTTTGCCGGTGGAGCGGCTTGCGCGCAGGAAATTGCCGACACGATCTACAGTGGTGGCCCGATCCTGACGATCAATGATGCGCAGCCGACCGCTGAAGCGGTTGCGGTGAAGGACGGACGTATTCTCGCCGTTGGCGCGCTGGCCGACATTGAGGCCCACAAGGGCGATGAGACGACCGTTTTCGAATTGGACGGCCGCGCCATGGTGCCGGGCTTCGTCGACAGTCACGGTCATGTGGTGTTTGGCGGCCTTCAGGCGCTCTCGGCAAACCTTCTGCCGCCGCCGGATGGCGGCGTTGCTGACATCGCCAGCCTGCAGGAGTCGCTTCGAAAGTGGATCGAAGACAACGCCGAGACCGTCGACAAGGTCCAGATGGTCATCGGCTTCGGCTATGACAATGCGCAGCTGGCTGAACTGCGCCATCCGACGCGCGAAGAACTGGATGCCGTTTCGACGGAGCTGCCGATCCTGATCGTCCATCAGTCCGGGCATCTGGGCGTCGTGAACTCCAAGGCGCTGGAACTGGCGGGCGTTACGGCCGATACCAAGGACCCGTCAGGTGGCGTGATCCGGCGCGACGAGAACGGTGAGCCGAACGGCGTGCTGGAAGAGTATGCGTTCTTTACCGCTCTCGGTAAGATGCTGGGTGACCTCGGTGAGGAGGGCATGCACGCATTTGCGCGTGCGGGCGCCGAACTCTGGGCGCGCTTCGGCTACACGACCGCGCAGGACGGGCGTTCTGCGCCATCGATCGTGGAGGTTCTGAAGAAGCTTGGCGCCGAAGGGGATCTGCCGATCGATGTCGTGGCGTTTCCCGACGTTCTGGAAGCGCCGGATTACATCGTCGAGAATTTCTCGCAGGACTATACGAACGGTGTCCGCGTGGGCGGCTGCAAGCTGACCATTGACGGTTCCCCGCAGGGTTTTACGGCGCTGCGTGACCGCCCCTATTACAACCCGGTTGGCGATTATCCGCCCGGATATTCGGGTTATGCGGTGATCGGGATGGATGTCGTGCAAAACGCCGTCAACCATTGCTACAAGAACGGTCTGCAAATCATCACGCACTCCAATGGCGAAGCGGCCTCGGACATGCTTCTGACTGCCATCGAGGTGGCGCAGAAGGAATACAGCGACGCGAACAATCGCCCGGTTCTGGTGCACGGCCAGTTCCTGCGCGAGGATCAGGTCGACACGATCAAGCGGCTTGACGTCTTCCCGTCGCTGTTCCCGATGCACACTTTCTATTGGGGCGACTGGCACCGCGATCACACGGTCGGACCGGTGGCGGCAGACAATATCTCGCCGACCGGCTGGGTGCGTCAGCGGGACATGATGTTCGGTTCGCATCACGATGCGCCGGTGGCTCTGCCAGACAGCATGCGCATTCTCTCTGCGACGGTGACCCGCCGCACGCGCTCGGGCGACATTCTGGGACCGAGCCAGCGGGTGGACGTGCCGACGGCCCTGAAGGCCATGACGATCTGGCCGGCCTGGCAGCATTTCGAGGAGAACGACAAGGGTTCGATCGAAACCGGCAAGCTGGCCGATTTCGTGATTCTCTCCGACGATCCGACCGCAATCGACCCGGAAACCCTGTCCAGCCTGACCGTCCAGGCGACGATCAAGAATGACAGGGTGGTCTATGAGGCGGACGGAAGCATGCAGAAGACCGAGTTCCTGAACTGGCCGGTCGGCCCGGATGGCGAGGCATCGCATCATCTGCTGCACGCCATGTATGACGGCATGAGCAAGAAGTAACGGACGAACCCGTTCAAGATCGACCGCCGGAGCACGCTTCGGCGGTCGTTTTTCTTTTGTGCCGACCATGCGGATGGTACTGTTTGGGGATGAGCTGTCCCGTGTATGGAGGCGTCGATGAGCTGGAACCCCGCACTCGAACCCGGCTGTCCGGATGACATTGAAGCCGAATCCATCGAGACGCTGATCATTCCGCGCGCCCGTGACATTGGCGGGTTCGAGGTGCGCCGCGCGCTGCCGGCGCCACGCCGCCAGATGGTTGGTCCGTTCATCTTCTTCGATCAGGCGGGGCCGGCCGAGTTTCTGACCGGGCAGGGGATTGATGTCAGGCCGCATCCACATATCGGCCTGGGGACGGTCACTTATCTCTTCCGCGGCGATTTTCATCACCGGGACAGTATCGGCTCGGACCAGGTCATTCATCCGGGCGCGCTCAACTGGATGGTTGCCGGGCGGGGCGTCTCGCATTCGGAGCGCACCAGCGAGGCAGCCCGCAAGGGGCCGCACAGCCTGTTTGGCATCCAGACCTGGGTGGCGCTGCCCGAAGCGATGGAAGACGCTGCCCCGGCATTCGAGCATCATGAGAAGGAGACGCTGCCGGAGATCGTCGATGACGGCATCGCGCTGCGTCTGATTCTGGGACGGGCTTATGGTGAGACTGCGCCGGCGACGGTGTATTCCGACATGTTCTATGCGGATGTGATGCTGGAGCCGGGTGCGCGTTTCCCGTTGCCGGACGATCATGAGGACAGGGGTATCTATGTGACGGACGGGGCGATCTCCGTTGCGGGCCAGGTTTTCGGGGCCGGGCGGATGATGGTGTTTCGTCCGGGCGATTCGATCACCGTGGCGGCGGGAAGCGAAGGGGCCCGGATGATGCTTCTCGGCGGTGCAACGATGAACGGCCCGCGCTATATCTGGTGGAACTTCGTCGCCTCTTCGAAAGACAGGATCGAGGCGGCGAAAGAAGACTGGAAGCGTGCGCGCTGGGGCGCGGGACTGTTCGATCTGCCCACGGGAGACGATCAGGAGTTCATTCCGCTGCCCGGCTGACGGGGTATCCGGCCTTTAACACAATTGGCGCCGGGAATTCGGGGGCGCCGGGGCGCTATCAACCGCCAATATGCCGCAGCGGGGCGGAGTAATTGACAGGGGCGGCGGCAGCCGCTAGCAAACCCGTGAAATCGTTGTTTTCGCCGCGTTGGGAACACAGTCCCGAGGGCGGCGCGAAAACAGGCATCGGGAACCAGACGCATGACAATCGATTTTTCCCAGCAGCGCGCCAATATGGTTGAGGGACAGTTGCGCACGTCGGACGTGACGGCGAGTGCTCTTCTGGACGCCATGGGTGACATTCCGCGCGAGGCGTTCGTGCCCGGCCGCAAGCAGGCTCTCGCCTATCTTGACGAGGATCTTGAGATCGCGCCGGCAACGGATGAGAGCGCGGCGCGCTATCTCATGGAACCGGCAGCGTTTGGCAAGCTGGTGCAGCTCGCCGACGTGCGCTCCAGCGACGTGGTGCTCAATGTGGGCGCGGGCTCGGGCTATTCGGCTGCGGTTCTGTCGCGTCTTGCAAGCTTTGTGGTTGCGCTGGAGAGCGATGAGGATCTGGCCGCCAAGGCAACGGATGCGCTCAGCGAACTCGGTTGCGTGAATGTTGCCGTGGTCAGCGGACCTCTGCAGGGCGGCTATGCCGACGATGCGCCTTATGACGTGATCTTCATCGGCGGCGCGGTGGATTCTGTGCCGCAGACGCTGATCGATCAGCTGCGCGACGGCGGGCGACTCGTCGCCGTGATCGGTGAAGGCAACGCTGCGCAGGCGCTGCTTTATGTTAAGGATGACGGCATTGTTTCGAGCCGCGTTGCATTCAATCTGGCCGTGAAGCCGCTTCCCGGCTTCCAGAATGCACCGGAATTTGTCTTTTGATCAGTGACTTGTTGCTTTCCTGCAACGGAATTGATCAAGAGTTTGATGTAATGTCTATATAAAGAGCGCCTGGATTTGGGGGTGGGGGACAGGCTAACCGTTTGGTCTCCCGGGCGTGGACGCCGGTCGAAAGGCCGGAATTGATATTAGAGGTGGTGGTGTCGATTCGGCGCGGCTGCCGAAAACAGTCCGAGGTTGGCAGATCGTGTCCTTTTACCGTCGTTTCCTGATCCCTCTGGTGGCATCGTCCGCGCTTATTGCTGCGCCGGCCATTGCTTCCGCCGAAACCATTCTCGGCGCTCTGGCGAAAGCCTATCAGAACAACTCCACCCTGAACTCGGAACGCGCCGGCGTGCGGGTGACGGATGAAGACGTGGCGATTGCCAAGTCCGGCATGCGCCCGCGCATTCAGGGCACCGCGTCTTTTGCGCTCACCCACAATGACGGCACGGATATCAGGACGGGCGAGTTTGGCGTTTCGCTGACGCAGCCGATCTTCGACGGTTTCCAGACGCGCAACAATGTGCGTGCGGCCGAGGCTGGCGTGCGCGCCGCGAATGAAGGGCTGCGCAACCAGGAACTCAACACGCTGTTTAACGCTGCCAGCGCCTATATGGACGTGATTCGTGATCGTCAGATCGCGGCGCTGCGCGCGCAAAACCTCGAATTCCTTGAAGAGCAGGTGCGCTCCGCACGTTCGCGCTTCGATGTGGGCGAGGGCACGCGCACCGACGTGGCACAGGCGGAAGCGCGCCGTCAGGCGGCTCTGGCGCAGCTGAGCGCCGCGCGCGCCTCGGTGACGTCGAGCTCTGCCGTCTATCGTCAGCTCATCGGCGATGCGCCGGACAATCTGAAAACCGCCAACCCGCTGGTCAAGCTTCTGCCGAAGAACCTCGACAGCGCACTGGCAACCGGGCTTGCAGCCCACCCGGCCATCAAGGGCCGTCAGCATCAGATCGATGCGGCTTCGTTCCGTGTGAAGTCTGCCGAAGGCACTTTCCTGCCGCAGGTGAATGGCTCGGTCGGGCTCTCGCACAGCTATCAGGACACGTCGCCTGGCATTCCCAGCGACGGTTCGCGCGACAGCGCGCGTGTCGGCATCAATCTGACCGTGCCGATCTACCAGGGCGGTCAGGCTTCTGCGCAGGTGCGCAAGAACAAGGAATCGCTCGGCCAGGCGCGCATCAATCTCGATGTGGCGCGTGACCAGGTTCGCGCTGCCGTGGTTTCCGCATGGAGCCAGTATCAGGCCGCGCAGGGCGTTCTTTCCGCCAACCATGAACTGGTGCGGGCTGCACAGCTGGCGCTGAACGGCGTGATCGAAGAGCGCAATGTTGGACAGCGCACCACGCTGGACGTGCTCAACGCACAGGCCGACGTGATTGCCGCGAAGGTTGACCGTGTTCGCGCCGAGCGTGACATCGTGGTCGCCAGCTACGCCATTCTTTCCGCCACGGGCAATCTGTCCGCGAACCGTCTCGGCCTGCAGGTTGCCGAATACCGGCCGCAGGAGCACTACGAGGCCGTCAAGGACAAGTGGTACGGACTGCGCACGCCGGACGGTCGCTGAAACCGCAAGGTTATCCAGCGCCGGTCCCGCAGGGCCGCGTGTTTAACGCATTTTTCATAAAGTCTCGTATGCCGGGTTTGCTTTTGCGCCCGGCATTCTTGTGTGCAACCAGAAACAGGTGCTGCGCGGGGATTCTCATACCGCAGACGCTGCGTTACCCTTTTTTAGTGATTCGACCGTCTGCACTGGCGCCCGGACTTGGAATGGGAATGTCGCTCCGGACAAAGTCGGTGAAACGGACACAGGCTAGAGGCGGCAGATTTGACTATGTCACAGGGTTTCGGTGCGCACAAAATGGAAGCAGCTGTGGAAGCGCTGACTTCGAGTGGAAGCCAGCGTGAGCCTTCCATGGAAGAGATACTCGCTTCGATCCGACGGATCATTGAAGACAATGACGCGCCCGCCGCGCGCGCGGTGGAAGACGTTGGCGCTGTGGCCAATGGTGTTTCCGCAGATGAACGACCGCAAGAACGCGTGGCGCAGCCGGTGGAGGCGCAGCAGCCTGCCGCCCCGCAGGCCGCAGCCGTTGAAGAGCGCGCCGCGCCATTCCAGCCTGCGCCTGACGTCGAGAGCTTCCGCGCAGGATTGCGCGAGGAGCCTTTCCGGCCATCCGTGAGCGAAAAGCGCGACGAGGGGCGGGCTGCAAACGGTTTTGACTCCAAGCCTGTCGAGCCTGAGCCGGCCGTGGATCACGGTCTCATGCAGCGCCTTGCCGAGGCGCGGCCTGCTGCTGCTCCTGTCGTTGAGGATGTGGCTGACGCGGACGATGCGTCGGATGTCTATTCCTACCGCAGCGTTGAGGAGCAGGAACCCGAAGCCGCATCTCATGAAGATGTTCGTACGGAGGAACTTCCTCAGGTGAAGGCCTCTGCAGATGAAGGCGAGGGCGCGAAACAGGGCATCCTCTCCGAGTACACCGGACGCAAGGTTGCGGCTGCTTTTGGCGAACTGAACGAGGCCTTCGAGGCCAGCCGTCGTCGTCAGCTTGACCAGATGGCCGAGGAAATGCTGCGGCCCATGCTGCAGGACTGGCTCGACAACAATCTGCCCACGATTGTCGAGCGCCTGGTGCGCGAAGAGATCGAACGGATCGCGCGCGGCGGATAAGCCGCGCCGACTGCCGGTTGACTTGATCTGACCCTTCGGCTTTACACCCTGCTGTGAACGGACCAGACTTCTGGTTTACTGTCTCGACAGTGCGTTTCTCCGTTTCATGAAGCGGCGGGGCGGGCTGACCATTTGACTCCATGCAATTCCGGGCGAAAATCCGGTTTCCAATTTTTCCGGAATTGCTCTAGCGCGGAAACCCTCATGCTTGAAAAGACTTACGACGCAGCAAGCGTCGAGCCCAAAATCGCCGCACGCTGGGAAGAGGCCGAGGCCTTCAAGGCTGGCGCCGGCGCCGAACCTGGCGCGGATCCCTTCACCATCGTCATTCCGCCGCCCAACGTGACCGGTTCGCTGCACATGGGCCACGCGCTCAACAACACGCTGCAGGACATCATGGTGCGCTTCGAGCGCATGCGCGGCAAGGACGTGCTCTGGCAGCCGGGCATGGACCATGCGGGCATCGCCACGCAGATGGTGGTCGAGCGCCAGCTCATGGAAAAGCAGCAGCACCGCCGCGACATGGGCCGCGAGAAGTTCGTCGACAAGATCTGGGAATGGAAGGCGGAGTCCGGCGGCGCGATCATGAACCAGCTCAAGCGGCTGGGCGCGTCCTGCGACTGGTCGCGTGAGCGTTTCACCATGGATGAGGGCCTGTCGAAGGCCGTGGTCGAGGTGTTCGTCTCGCTCTACAAGCAGGAGCTGATCTACAAGGACAAGCGCCTCGTCAACTGGGATCCGAAGCTTCTGACGGCGATTTCGGATCTTGAGGTCGAGCAGATCGAGACCAACGGCAATCTCTGGCATTTCCGTTACCCGCTCGCCGACGGGCTGACCTATGAGCATCCCTACAGGCTGGACGACGAGGGCAACCGCGTCATCTGGCGGCCGTCCGATGGGCAGCCGGATGGCTATGAGACGCGCGACTATGTGGTGGTCGCCACGACGCGTCCGGAAACGATGCTGGGCGATTCCGGTGTTGCGGTTCACCCCGACGATCCGCGCTACAGGGATCTGATCGGCAAGAACGTTCTCCTGCCGCTGGTCGGCCGCCGCATTCCGATTGTTGGCGACGAATATCCGGACCCGGAAGCGGGCACCGGCGCGGTGAAGATGACGCCTGCGCACGACTTCAACGATTTCGAGGTCGGCAAGCGGCATGATCTGGCGCAGATCAACGTGATGGCGACGGACGCAACGATCACGCTGAAAGGCAATGAGGCGTTTCTCGAGGGGCTGGAAGGCGCTGATGCGCCGCTCGCCCGCACGATCGCCGAGCTTGACGGCGTCGACCGCTTCGACGCGCGCAAGATGATTGTCGCGATGATGGAAGAGGCCGGGCTTCTGGAGAAGATCGAGCCGCACAAGCACATGGTGCCCCATGGTGACCGTGGCGGCGTGCCGATCGAGCCGTTCCTGACCGACCAGTGGTATGTCGACGCGAAAACGCTGGCGAAGCCGGCGATTGCATCGGTGCGCGAGGGCCGCACGAAGTTCGTGCCGAAGAACTGGGAAAAGACCTATTTCGAGTGGATGGAGAACATCCAGCCCTGGTGTGTTTCCCGTCAGCTCTGGTGGGGCCATCAGATCCCGGCCTGGTACGGCCCGGACGGGCAGGTCTTCGTCGAGAAGGACGAGGAGACGGCGCTCGAGGCCGCGATCCAGCACTACATCTCGCATGAAGGCCCCTGGAAGGCCTGGGTTGAGGACAAGCTGGAGAACTTCAAGCCGGGCGAGATCCTGACCCGCGACGAGGACGTGCTCGACACGTGGTTCTCTTCGGCGCTGTGGCCGTTCTCGACGCTCGGCTGGCCGGACAAGACACCTGAACTCGCACGCTACTATCCGACCTCGGTTCTGGTGACCGGCTTCGACATCATCTTCTTCTGGGTTGCCCGGATGATGATGATGGGCATGCACTTCATGGAAGAAGAGCCGTTCCACACGGTCTACGTCCATGCGCTGGTGCGCGACAAGTCGGGCGCGAAGATGTCGAAGTCGAAAGGCAACGTCATCGACCCGCTCGAGCTGATCGAGGAATATGGTGCGGACGCGCTGCGCTTCACGCTCACGATCATGGCCGCACAGGGCCGTGACGTGAAGCTCGACCCGGCGCGCGTTGCGGGCTACCGCAATTTCGGCACCAAGCTCTGGAACGCGACGCGTTTCGCCGAGATGAACGGCGTCAAGCGGGACGAGAACTTCCGTCCCGAAAACGCGAAGCTCGCCATCAACCGCTGGATCCTGACGGAGCTGACGCGCGCGGCAAAGGGCATCACGGAAGGCATTGAGGCCTACCGCTTCAATGAGGCGGCAGGCACGGCCTATCGTTTCGTGTGGAGCCTGTTCTGCGACTGGTATCTGGAGCTTCTGAAGCCGGTGTTTGCCGGTGAGGACGAGGAGGCCAAGGCCGAGGCCCGGGCCTGTGCGGCCTATGTGCTCGACGAGACCTACAAGCTTCTGCATCCGATGATGCCCTACATGACGGAAGAGCTGTGGGCGCATACCGGCGGTGACGCCGGGCGCGACGCCGTTCTGGCGCTGACCCGCTGGCCGGCCCTCGATTTCGTGGATGAGGATGCGGCAGCCGACATCAACTGGCTTGTCGACCTCGTTTCGGGCATCCGTTCGGTGCGCGCAGAGATGAACGTGCCGCCGTCTGCGACGGCTCCGCTCGTTGCGGTCGGTGCGGATGAGGCCATGCGTGCGCGCATCGCCCGCCATGATCCGGCCATTCGCCGTCTGGCGCGTGTCGGCGAGCTTGGCTTTGCCGGTGAAGCGCCGAAGGGCTCGGCGCAGATCGTGCTTGGCGACACCACTTTCTGCCTGCCACTGGGCGACCTGATCGACCTGTCGGCGGAAGCCGCGCGGCTTGAGAAGGAGATCGCCAAGACGTCTTCCGAGATGCAGCGTCTTGAAAAGAAGCTGGGCAATGAGAAGTTCGTGGCCAATGCGCCGCAGGAGATCGTTGCCGCCGAGCGCGAAAAGTTCACCGAGTTCGCCGATGCGAAGGGCAGGCTGGAAGTGGCGCTCGCCCGCGTGAAGGAAGCCGGGTGACGAAACTGCGCCAGTCTCTCTGAAGGGCCGGCGTCAGCTTGAAGACAATCAGGGCCGCGTCCGTCGAAAGGTGGGCGCGGCTTTTGTATGTCCGCTTGCGATTCGCCTGAATGGGAAGTCCACAAGGGGAAGCGCGACGCTTTCAACAAGCGGATCGTGACAGTTTCTTGAAGAACTCAAGGTTGTGTTGCGCCTGTGCAACACTGGCGTCATTTGTGGTGCTCACCATGTCAGAATGTGTCAGATTCAGGGGTTTTTTAAGGCGTGGATGGCAAGACTCAAGCTAACCGCAACCGTTGTCGCCTGCCTATTCAATAGGTGTATTACGTTGACGTAAGCGTGAGGTGCGACAAACTGTACAAAGGCCAATTGTGGTGGGGCATGGCGCTGCTATCCTCCCATCGGACAATTGGAGGAGAGGGTTCTCATGGGTTTTGTTCGCTTTGTTTCGGCAGCGTTGTTGTCTTCGGCTGCGGTGGGCGCCGCTCAGGCCGGCGGGCTGGAGCGCGGTGGTTACAATGTTGATCTACTGTTCAATCCGGCACCGTTCGCTGCGGAGGCGACCGGCACCTATGTGATGCCACAGCGTAAGCTCGACAATGTTGTCGATATGGACCCGAGTGATGGCACGCCGGCGGGGCCGTCGCAGGGGGTGAAGGATACGGAGAGCTACTTCTCCCCGCGTCTCGGCCTCAAGGTCGGGATTGGCGAGCAGGTGGACTGTCTGGTCGACTATTCGGAGCCGTGGGGCGTGCACACCAATCCTGGCGCGAACTGGGCAGGTGCAAACCAGAACATTGAGACCAAGGTCAACAGCCACAGTTTTGGTGGGACCTGCTCCTACAAGATGCAGGCAGGGAAGGGCCAGTTCCGTGTGCTGGGTGGTGTGTTCTACCAGAAGCTTGAAGGCTTCAAAGAACGTCAGGTCTATTTCCCAACGCTCGCTGGCAATGGTATCGGGCGACTTGACCTTGAAGGCAGTGGCGTTGGCTGGCGTGTTGGCGCAGCCTATGAAATTCCTGAAATCGCATTCCGTGCGAGCCTCGTCTACAACTCTCGCGTCAAGCTGGATGATGTGACGGGAACGCTTGATCTTTCCAGGATACCCGGAGCCGTGAAACCGCCTCTAGCCGGGCAAATAACACCGGTTTTCGGTTCGGCTGAAATGCCGGAGACAGTAGAACTCAAGCTTCAGTCCGGCATCGCGCCTAACTGGCTGGCCTTCGGGTCTGTCAAATGGGTCAACTGGAGCATTCTGCAGTCCATCCCGTTCTGCCCGGAATATACACGGGGCATGGCCTGCACGACGACCGGCCCCACACGCGCCACGTCGCTTGATCTTCTGTACCGGGACGGCTGGACGGTTTCCGGTGGTCTTGGCCACAAGTTCAATGAGCAGTGGAGCGCTGCGGCGAGCTTGACCTGGGATCGCGGCACCTCGAAGGGCTTTGGTCATCAGGCCGATTCCTGGACGCTTGGCGGCGGTGTTGCCTATACGCCCAACGAGAATGTGGAGATGCGCCTGAGTGGAGCGCTCGGCATTCTGACCTCGGGTGAATCCGGCGCCATCGTGGGCGATGACGGACGGGTCTATGGTGACGACGTCTCCTACACCTTCGGCAATGATCTGGTTGGCGCGCTCTCCGCCTCCATGAAGGTGCGCTGGTAACGCGTCGCGCAGACTGCTTTTCGAGACCCGGCTTCGGCCGGGTCTTTTTGTTTGGGGAACGGGTGAAAATGCCATGCATTTTTGCATGGCTTGGGCAGTTCGGCGGATCCGAAGGCTTGTACTGCGCCGGATTTTGCAGCACATAAGAGGCAGTCACCCGGTCCGGGCCCCTCTGGCAGGCAAGGCGTTGCCTGTGATGTCGGATCGAACGACAACGCGCAAACGCGGCGCAAACCTCGTATCCTTCCAATGACAACCCATGATTGGCTCTGGCCCGGCTTTCTAGCTTTTGTGGCCGTTATTCTCTTTTTCGACCTTTTTGTCCTGCATCGCCGCGATCACGTGATCACCACGCGTGAGGCGATGAAAACCGTTGCCGGCTATGTGGCGCTCGCCATGGTCTTTGCAGCAGGCGTGTTCTACTTCGGCGGCAAGGACCGCGGCGCCGAATTTCTGACCGGTTATCTGGTCGAGCAGGCGCTTTCCCTCGACAACATTTTCGTCATCGCGCTCATCTTCACCTATTTCAAAGTGCCGTCGGAGGCCCAGTACCGGGTTCTCTTCTACGGCATTCTTGGCGCGATCGTGATGCGTCTCTCGCTGATCGTGCCGGGCGTGAAGCTCGTTGACCAGTTCATGGTGATCGGCATGGCGCTTGGCGCGCTGCTGGTTTTCTCCGGCTTCAAGATGATGACGTCCGACGACGAAATGGTGGACCCCGGCGAAAGCCGGATCGTGAAGCTGTTGATGCGCACCGGACGCGTGACGGAAGAGTATGAAGGCTCGCGCTTCCTGACGCGGCGCAACGGCCTTCTCTACATGACCCCGCTTTTCGTGGTTCTGGTCACGGTGGAGTTCACCGATCTCATCTTCGCGGTGGATTCGATCCCTGCGGTGCTGGCGATCTCGAACGATCCCTTCATCGTTTTCTCGTCCAACGTCTTTGCGGTGATGGGGCTGCGCGCCATGTTCTTCGTGCTTTCGGGCATGATGCGCAATTTCAAATACCTTCAGACGGGCCTGTCGCTCGTGCTGATGTTCATCGGCTTCAAGATGCTGATCGCGCACTGGATCAAGATCCCGTCGCCGGTGGCACTCTCTGTTACGGCACTCCTGATCGGCGGGTCGGTCGTGATCTCCATCCTTGCGCGCAAGCGCGAAGAACAACGGGCTCGGTCCTGATTTGATGCTCCGGGGCAGGGCGTGTTTTCGCCCTGTCCGACACCCCGAAGTCTACGCACAGACTTCTGTGCCCATTTGGCAACAGTTTCTCAATAAGCATTCGGCTAAGACTAGCGTGGGACGGAACGTCAATTTCCCGCCATAAACCCGGCGCATCGAAAATGCTCGATGGCGCTCGGGATACAACCGAATGTTCAGGAGAATGCCGCGCGCTGCGGATGGGGTAGTTATGGACGCTAAAGCAATTTCGAAAGACAAACTTCCAAGCCGATACGTGACGGTGGGCCCGGCAAAGGCGCCGCATCGCTCCTATCTTTACGCCATGGGGCTTTCGGAGGACGAGATCGCGCAGCCGCTCGTGGGTGTTGCCACCTGCTGGAACGAGGCGGCGCCGTGCAACATTTCGCTTATGCGCCAGGCGCAGGTGGTCAAGAAGGGCGTTGCAGCCGCTCATGGCACGCCGCGCGAATTCACCACCATCACCGTGACCGACGGCATCGCCATGGGCCACCAGGGCATGAAGTCTTCGCTGGTGTCGCGTGAGGTCATCGCCGACTCGGTCGAGCTGACCATGCGCGGCCACTGCTATGACGCGATCGTGGGCCTCGCCGGCTGCGACAAGTCGCTGCCGGGCATGATGATGGCGATGGTTCGCCTCAACGTGCCGTCCGTCTTCATCTATGGCGGTTCGATCCTTCCCGGTAATTACCGTGGTCGCCAGATCACCGTTCAGGACGTGTTCGAGGCCGTTGGCCAGCACTCCGTCGGCTCGATCTCCGACGCCGACCTGACCGAAATCGAGCAGGCGGCCTGCCCGTCGGCCGGTTCCTGCGGCGCGCAGTTCACCGCCAACACGATGGCGACGGTTGCCGAGGCCATCGGCCTGGCGCTGCCTTATTCCTGCGGTGCGCCGGCTCCCTACGAGATGCGTGACCGGTTCAACTACGCGGCAGGCGAAAAGGTGATGGAACTCATCGCCAAGCAGATCCGCCCGCGCGACATCGTTACCCGCAAGGCGCTGGAGAACGCCGCTGCCGTGGTTGCCGCTTCGGGCGGTTCGACCAACGCCGCGCTGCACCTGCCGGCGATTGCCAACGAGGTCGGCATCGACTTCACGCTGTTTGACGTTGCCGAGATCTTCAAGAAGACCCCGTACATTGCCGACCTGAAGCCGGGCGGCAAATACGTGGCCAAGGACATGTTCGAGGCCGGCGGTATTCCGCTCCTCATGAAGACGCTTCTGGAGCATGGCTTCTTACACGGTGATTGCATGACGGTGACTGGCCGCACAATTGCCGAAAACATGGAGCATGTTCCGTGGAATGAAGAACAGGACGTCGTTCGTTCGGCGGATAACCCCATCACGAAGACCGGCGGTGTGGTTGGCCTCAGGGGCAATCTGGCTCCGGAAGGTGCAATCGTGAAGGTCGCCGGTATGAAGAACCTGGAGTTCACGGGCCCGGCGCGCTGCTTCGATTCCGAAGAGGAATGCTTCGCAGCCGTTCAGAACCGGAACTACAAGGAAGGCGAAGTGCTCGTCATCCGTTACGAAGGCCCGAAGGGCGGACCCGGCATGCGCGAGATGCTTGCCACCACGGCCGCACTTTACGGTCAGGGCATGGGCGACAAGGTTGCGCTCATCACCGATGGCCGCTTCTCCGGCGCAACGCGCGGCTTCTGCATCGGCCATGTCGGGCCTGAGGCTGCGGTCGGCGGACCGATCGGTCTGCTGAAGGATGGCGACATGATCACGATCAATGCCGTTGACGGCACGATCGACGTGGCGCTCAGCGATGAAGAACTCGCAGAGCGCGCCAAGGATTGGAAACCGCGTGAGACAGACTATCAGTCGGGCGCGATCTGGAAGTATGCCCAGACGGTTGGTCCGGCTCGCGATGGCGCGGTGACCCATCCCGGGGCTAAGAAAGAAACGCACTGTTATGCGGATATTTGAAGCAGGGAAAACAGCTGTTCTTGCCGGCCTGGTAGCGTCCTTCGTGGCGCTACCGGGAGCCGCTTACGCGCTCGACGAGAACGCCGTGATCCAGGAGCCGGAGAAGCGCAGCCCGTGGGCCGTGTTCCGCTTCGGCTTCTCTGCCTACAAGCGCGGCGAGAAGCAGGAAGCCGTCGAGGCCTACCGCTACGCCGCTGAAAACGGTCAGGTCGGCGCGCGCTGGAAACTGGCGCGCATGTATGCCGAAGGCGATGGCGTTGCGCGCAACGACTACGAAGCCTTCAAGTTCTTCTCTGCGGTTGCGCAGCAGGAAGTGCGTCCGGGCAGCCCTGACGAGACCTACATTTCCGATGCGCTTGTGGCGCTTGGCAAATATCTCAAGGCTGGTATTCCCGACAGCCCGATCCGCGCCAATCCGCTGGCCGCGCAGGAACATTTCATGCGTGCGGCTGCGACCTATCGCAATTCCGAGGCGCAGTATCAGGTCGGCCGAATGTTCCTGAACGGCGAGGGCGTTGCACAGAGCGTGCAGCAGGCCGCCCGCTGGTTCCAGCTGGCTGCTGAAAAGGGCCATTCCGGCGCGCAGGCGATGCTCGGACACATCCTGTTCGAGAGCGGGCGCGTGGTGAAGGGGCTGGCGATGATGACCGCTGCGCTCGACCATGCCGCACCAAACGATGTGGGCTGGATCCGCGGTATGCAGGAGCAGGCCTTTGCGCTGGCCGGCGAATCGGATCGCCGCACGGCAATCGCACTGGCGCATGATCTGCGCGAAAACGGCTTCGACTGAAGCATGAAACCCGGCGGGGCTATTTCCCGCTGGTGGCGGCGCTCAGCCGCGTGACTGTCGGATCAGACAGTTTCTCTGGAAGCCTTGCCGTCTCAACGCAGGGGCGATCCAGAACCTTCCATGAAGAATTGTTGAGCACCATCTCGCAGCGCGCGAGGCGCGGGCCGTCCGGCATTGCCAGACAGGCCGTTTCGCCCTGCGCGAAGGTCTTGCCATTGGCGCGGCACGCACATTCGGGCGCAGCAGATGCTGCGACCGGCAGGCAGAGTGTTGTCGCCAGTGCGACGACCGGGAAGGACCGGAACATGCCCATAACCCGCAAATGATAGCACGCAAGCGCGGCGCGGGCCATCAAGCGGCTTTGAGGGGCAGGACCCCAAGGGGCAGAACGCGGGGCGTTTGCCTCAGGCGGGGTTGAGCTTCAGATCGACAACGACCGGCACGTGATCGGAGGGTTTCTCCCAGCCGCGCGTGTGCTTTTCCACCGTGACGGACCCCAGATGGTCTGCGGCCTCTGGCGACAGCATCAGGTGATCGATGCGGATGCCATTGTTCTTCTGCCAGGAGCCACCCTGATAATCCCAGAATGTGTAGACGCCGGCTTGATCATTGACGGCGCGCAGTGCGTCCGTGAAGCCGAGTGCGCCGAGACGACGGAAGGCCTGGCGGCTTTCGGGCCTGAACAGGGCGTCACCCACCCAGGCGTCCGGGTTTTTCGCATCTTCGGGCTCGGGAATGACGTTGTAGTCGCCGGCAAGAACGAGCGGCTCTTCGAGTTTCAGGCGCTCTGCGCTCCAGCGCTCGAGCCGCTCCATCCAGCCAAGTTTGTAGGGGAATTTCTCGGTGTCGACGGGGTTGCCGTTTGGCAGGTAGAGCGACACGACCCTGAGAACGCCCTTGTCGGTGGAGAAGACGCCTTCGATGAAGCGGGCCTGTTCGTCGCTGTCATCGCCGGGCAGGCGGCGGTTGACCTCGTCGAAAGGCAGTTTGGAAAGAATGGCGACGCCGTTAAAGCCCTTCTGGCCATGGGTCTCGACATTGTAGCCGAGCGCCTCGATGGCCTCGCGCGGGAACAGTTCGTCGACGGATTTGATCTCCTGCAGGCAGGCGATGTCCGGGCTGGACTCGCTGAGCCAGTGCAGCAGATTGTCGATGCGCGCCTTGACGCCGTTGATGTTCCAGGTAGCGATCTTCATGGGGGCCCTTCCACAGCTCAACCTCTTCTTAGGTTGGACGGGAAGGGGCCGCAACCGCCTTGTGCAGGATACTGACAGCCCATGCCTTGCGCGCCCTATTGCGCGGCCGGGCTGCCTCGCAGGCGGAAGGGCAGACCGGAGAGAAGCGCCTCGACATAGCGGCGGCGCTGATAGAACCCGTTGAGCGAGACGCGGGGCAGGGCTGCGAGCGCGTCGCGTGCGCCGGGCAAGAGCAGGCCGGGCTGCGTGGTGACCGCAGCGGCAAAGCCCGCCTGTTCCACGGCGGCGATTTCGCGTGCGCCGACGGCGGACGGATAGCCATAGGGATAGGCGAAGGTCGTGGGAGAAACGCCCACATAGCCGCGAAGCTTCGAGGCGGAGGCGGAAAGCTCTTGATGGAGGCGGGCGTCGTTGACCTTGCGCAAATTGGCGTGGGTCAGCGTGTGCGCGCCGAAACGGGCAAGTGGATCGCCTGCAAGATCGGCAAGCTCTTCCGCGCTCATGGTGAGGCGTTCGGTGATCTCCAGCGGATTGACGCCATGGGCCAGCGCAAGATCGTCCAGCAGCGCGATTGCCGCTTCTTCGTCCTGCGCATCCGTCACGAGATCCGACAGCCGGTCAAACAGGGCGATCTTGGCCATGCGGGTGCCGGCGCTCACGCGCCCATCGACGCCGATGCGTGCGAGGTCGACCGTTTCGCAGCACATGGTGATTTCCTGCGCCGTCTTCCACCAGATCGAGCGGCTGCGCTCGACGAAGCCCGAGGTGATGAAGATCGTGTAGGGAATGCCGTGACGCTGGAACACGGGCGCGGCAAAGCGGGCATTGTCGCGATAACCGTCATCGAGCGTGAAAGAAACATAGCGGCGTGTGTCGCTCTCGTCGGCCAGGCGTTCGGGCAGGTCTTCGAGCGCGATGGGGGTGAGCCCCTGCGTGCGCGCGGCGTTGATCGCTTCTTCAAGAAAAGCGGGCGTGATGCTGAGCCACGCATTGGGCGTCCAGCCTGGCGGCGTCTGCGGATCCACGTGATGCAGGGCGAAGATGACGCCGCGTGCCGGCGTTTTCGATGGCAGGCCTGTCCTTAGGGCAATGGCTGAACCTTCCAGGCCAGCCCGGATCAACGCGTAGCGAGCGGATCTCTTGAGGGCTTGGAGTGGCAGCATCAGGCGTTCGGCGTCTTTCCGCGGGCTAGCATTGATTTTGAACGGTGGGACCGGGCTCATGTGAGCCCGGTCCGGTCAGGGCTGGGAACAAGGCGATCCAAACAGAAAAAGCTGAAGAATTTCCTTCGCGAAAAGCTTCAATGCTGCGGACGCTTACTGTTTGAATCCGTGTCTGTCTTTCAAAAAATTATAGATAGTTGCGCGCCCCATTGTGCCCGATGATTTCAAGAAAAGATTTCAGAAAATCTGAAACACAACCGGGGAACGAAATGACACAGACAATGGAGCGCGCCGGCGATGCTTTATCGCGGGCTGATTTGAGCAATCCAGATTATACGCCGCCGCTGATGCAGGCGGTGCCGCTGGGCATTCAGCATGTGCTGGCGATGTTCGTTTCGAACGTCACGCCGGCCATTATCGTGGCGGGAGCGGCCGGTTTCGGTTTTGGCTCCAACTCGCCCGACTTTCCGAATTTGATCTACATGATCCAGATGGCGATGCTGTTTGCGGGCATCGCGACGCTGTTTCAGACAATTGGCATGGGCCCGGTGGGCGCAAGGCTGCCGATCGTGCAGGGCACGAGCTTCGCCTTTCTGCCGGTGATGATCCCGGTCGTGGCCGGGCAGGGCGTGGCCGCCATGGGCGCACTGATGGGCGGTGTCGTGATCGGTGGCATTTTCCACTTCTTCCTGGGCAGCTTTGTCGGACGCCTGCGCTTTGCGCTGCCGCCGCTGGTGACCGGTCTGATCGTTCTCATGATCGGCCTGTCGCTCATTCAGGTGGGCATCCAGTATTCGGCAGGCGGTGTGCCGCTGATCGGCAAGCCGGAATATGGCAGCCTTCAGAACTGGAGCGTGGCGCTGGTCGTGGTTGTCGTGACGCTTCTGCTAAAATTCTTCGCGCGCGGCATGTGGTCGATTGCAGCCGTGCTTCTGGGCCTCATCGCCGGCTATGTGGTTGCGCTCGCCATGGGGATGGTGAGCTTCTCCAATGTTGGCAATGCATCCTGGGTGGCAGTTCCCGTTCCCTTCAAATGGGGCTTTGAACTGGCTGCGCCCGCAATCATCGGCATGTGCTTCATGGCGGTCATCTCGGCCATCGAGACCGTGGGCGACGTGTCGGGCATCACCAAGGGTGGTGCGGGCCGTGAGGCGACGGAGAAGGAAATCTCCGGTGCGACCTATGCCGATGGTCTTGGAACGGCCATTGGCGGCATTTTCGGCGGTCTGCCGAACACCTCGTTCAGCCAGAATGTCGGCCTGATCTCGATGACGGGCGTGATGAGCCGGCATGTGGTGACCTGCGGCGCGGTCTTCCTGATTGTCTGCGGTCTGATCCCCAAGGTGGGCGCAATCATCTCGACTGTGCCGATCACGGTGCTGGGTGGCGGCGTGATCGTGATGTTCGGCATGGTTGCGGCAGCGGGCATCAACATGCTTTCGGAAGTGAACTGGAACCGCCGCAACATGGTGATCTTCGCCGTGTCGCTTTCGGTCGGGCTCGGGCTTCAGATGGAGCCGGCAGCACTCCAGCACCTGCCGAAGACGGCGCAGATCCTGCTGACCTCCGGCCTGTTGCCGGCGGCATTCCTGGCCATCGTCCTTAACCTGATCCTGCCTGAAGAGGTTGGTGTCGAAAACGAAGCATGAGTGCATGCGTCTTCGGGGCATTGTCCCGAAGACGCACAATTGTCAGGACTGGGGCTTCTCAGGGACGGATGACGGGCGGCGTTTCTGCGTTGCCGATGAAGACGGCGAGAATGCGGGCCGGCTTGTCGCCCACCACGCGGCCATTGTGCCATGTGTTGAGCGCCTCGATGAAGCTGTCGCCGGCCTTGAAGGTCTTCTCTTCCTCGCCTTCGTACTGAATGGCGAGTTCACCTTCCAGAATGTGACCGAACAGGGGAACCGTGTGCATGTGACGCCCGGTTTCCTCGCCCGGCATCAGCGTGACCACGACCGCCTTCAGCTCGGCCTCGCCATTCGGGTAGATGAGCTTCTGATCAAGGATGGTGCTCTTCGTGTCGAGGAGCGGCTGGACCCGCTGATAATCGGCCTTCGGAGCCTGATCGTCGGCGCGGGCGGGCGTGTGCATTGACGCCAGCAATGCGGGGAGCACGAGAAGCCCCGCCATATCTCGTCTGTTCATGAAATAACCTTTTAAAACAAATATATAGTTGAATAAAAATACCCATTGAGGCGGTCGCCCTTGTAACGGGTTCAGCCGCTGCGTCAATCGGGTTCTGGCTGTGACAGAGCGCCCACGGAAAGAATGCGCCGGAAAATGCGCACGAAAAAAAAGCGCCGCGCAGGGTGCGCGACGCTTTTGTCTGAAAAGGATCTTTGGATCAGATGGAGAAACTGGTTCCGCAGCCGCAGGAGGCGACGGCGTTCGGGTTTCTGATCTGGAAGGACTGGCCGATCAGGTCGTCGACAAAATCGATCACCGAGCCGCCCATATAGACCAGCGAGAGATCGTCGATCAGGACGGTGGCTCCGTCCCGCTCAATGGCGTGGTCGTCCTCATTGCGCTCACCGACCAGGTCGAATGCATAGGAGAAACCGGAGCAGCCGCCGCCCTCGACGGACACGCGCAGGGCGATCTTGCCCGGCTCGTCCTTGAGGATTCTGGTAATGCGCCGGGCCGCAGCCTCGGTCAGTTCAACGCTCTTCATTTCCGTTCCCGCGTCCATGCCCATGGTGGTTGTCCTGACGGTCACCTTGCGTTCGTGTTCATGGAATAGGTATGAAGCCGCAGGCGGCAAGTCAACCTGAGCAACGCAGTCGGGTTTGTCCGAGTGGTGCGGTTGGGGTTGAAACAGCAACAGCGGCAGGCCTGAAACGGTCTGCCCCAACGGTGTGGCGGATCATGAACAGTGAACAGGGTTTGCGGGACATCGGCTTCGGGTATCGGCCAAGGGCGGTTTACGCCACGGACCCGGCGGCCTCGCGCGGGCGACTTTTTGCAGAACCGGAAAGCCCGACACGAACGCCTTTCCAGCGTGACCGCGACAGGATCATCCATTCGACCGCTTTTCGCCGGCTGAAGCACAAGACGCAGGTTTTCATCGCCCATGAGGGCGACCATTACCGCACGCGGCTGACCCATTCCATCGAGGTGGCGCAGATCGCCCGCGCTCTGGCGCGGGCGCTGTGTTGCGACGAGGATCTGGCGGAAGCCATCGCGCTGGTTCACGATTTCGGCCACACGCCATTCGGCCATACGGGCGAAGATGCGCTCGACGAATGCATGGCGCGCTGGGGCGGGTTTGATCACAACGCACAGTCGCTGCGGATCGTGACGGAACTTGAGAACCGCTATGCCGAGTTCGACGGGTTGAACCTTTCCTGGGAAACGCTGGAAGGGCTGGTGAAGCACAATGGCCCGCTGATGGATGCACAGGGCAGGGGGCTCGAGGGGCCGGTGCCGCAGCCCATTCTGGATTATGTGGCGCGGCACGATCTGGAGCTGGCGCGCTATGCGGGCATCGAGGCCCAGTGCGCGGCCATTGCCGACGACATTGCCTACAACGCCCATGACATCGATGACGGTTTGCGCTCGGGCCTGCTCACGCTCGACATGATGGCGGGCGTTGGCCTGCCGGGAAGAATTCTGAGCGCGGTTGAGGAACGCTATCCCGATCTCGATCCGGTGCGGCGCGGGCATGAGCTGATGCGCCGGCAGATCACGGTGATGGTCGAGGATGTGATCGTGGCGTCAAGGCAGCGTCTGGAAGAACTGAAGCCCGCGAATGCGGACGATGTGCACGATGCGGGACAGACGATTGTGGCCTTCTCCGACGGCATGGCGGCGGATGAAAAGGAGCTGAAGCGCTTCCTTTATGCCAATCTCTACCGGCATGAGACGGTTGTGGCGGTGCGGGCCAATGCCGACCGCATCGTGAAGGACCTGTTCGACGCTTATTTCGACAATCCACGCCAAATGCCGGAGGGCTGGCGCGAGGGGCTGGATGTGGCGCAAGACGCTGAAAAGGCGCGGCATGTGGCCGATTTTCTGGCCGGCATGACCGACACCTACGCGGTGAAGGAACATCGACGTCTGTTTGACCAGACTCCTGAATTGAGCTAGTGCCAACCGCAATTCCGCCACCGGGCGGACGGTATCTTTCAACCGAACCTTTTTCAGGACATCGTCCATGAACATTTTCGCCGATTTTTCGGATCGGGTCGCAAAGACCATTGAAGCCCTTGGCCTGCAGGCCAGCAACGGTGAGCCGCTTGACCTTTCGCGCGTCGCCGTGGAGCCGCCGCGAGACGCCAGCCATGGCGATGTGGCGACCAATGCAGCCATGGTGCTGGCGAAGGCCGTTGGCGACAATCCGCGCGCGCTGGGCGAGAAGATCGCCAAGGCGTTCGAGGCCGATCCGGATGTGGCGGTTGCCTCCGTGGCCGGTCCCGGCTTCGTGAACCTGAAGCTGAGCGACAGCTTCTGGCAGGCGCGGCTTGGCGAGATGCTTGATCTTGGCACGAATTATGGCCGTTCGCAGCTCGGCAGGGGCGAGAAGGTGAACGTGGAATATGTGTCGGCCAACCCGACCGGCCCGATGCATGTGGGCCATTGCCGCGGCGCGGTGGTTGGCGATGCGCTGGCCAATCTGCTCGATTTCGCCGGTTATGACGTGGTGCGCGAGTACTACATCAACGATGCGGGCGTGCAGATCGACGTGCTCGGCCAGTCGGTCATGGTGCGCTACCGCGAGGCCCTTGGCGAGAACATCGGCGAAATCCCCGCAGGTCTCTATCCGGGCGATTACCTGAAGCCGGTCGGCAAGGCGCTGGCGGACGAATATGGCACCCGGCTTCTGGAAATGCCGTCCGCAGACGCGATGGCGATCGTCAAGGACAGGACGGTCGAGAGCATGATGCAGATGATCCGCGACGATCTCGCCGCGCTGAACATCCGCCACGACGTGTTCTTCTCCGAGCGTTCGCTGCATGAGGGCAATGGCGGGGCGATCCGTTCCGCGATCAACGATCTGACCATGAAGGGCCATGTCTACAAGGGCAAGCTGCCGCCGCCGAAGGGGCAGAAGCCGGAAGACTGGGAAGACCGCGAGCAGACCCTGTTCCGCTCCACCGAAGTGGGCGATGACATTGATCGTCCGCTGATGAAGTCGGACGGCAGCTTCACCTATTTTGCCGCCGACGTGGCCTATATGAAGGACAAGCTGGATCGTGGCTTCGAGCATATGATCTATGTGCTGGGCGCTGATCACAGCGGTTATGTGAAGCGGCTTCAGGCCGTGGCGCGGGCGCTGGCCGAAGACAGGGTCGAGCTGACGGTGCTGCTTTGCCAGCTCGTGAAGCTGTTCCGTGGCGGTGAGCCGGTCCGCATGTCCAAGCGGGCAGGCGAGTTCGTGACCCTGCGCGAGGCGGTGGACGAGGTCGGGCGTGATCCGATCCGTTTCATGATGCTCTATCGCAAGAACGATGCGCCGCTCGACTTCGATTTCCAGAAGGTGACCGAGCAGTCCAAGGACAATCCGGTCTTTTACGTGCAGTATGCATCTGCGCGCAGCCACTCGGCTTTCCGCCAGGCGAGCGAGCAGCTGGGCATTGCGGAATTCGGCCGTGAGGAGATGAAGGCGCAGCTTTCGAAGCTTTCCGACGAGGGCGAAATGGCGCTTGTACGCAAGCTCGCCGAGTACCCGCGTCTGGTCGAAAGTGCAGCCCAGGCGATGGAGCCGCACAGGCTGGCATTCTACCTCTACGACCTGGCGAGCCTCTTCCACGCTCAGTGGAATCGCGGCAGCGAGACAGACGACTTACGTTTTGTTAAGGTTAACGATCCAGAATTGACCTACGCCAGACTGGGTCTGGTGCAGGCAGTTCGTGATGTACTCACATCCGGACTTGCGTTGATCGGGGCCGAGGCGCCTTCAGAGATGCGCTAATCTCATCCCGAAAGGGGTGCGATCGTCTGTCACCTTTTGCCCACATTGCGCTGGTACCCGACAATTGTATGACGTCGCGGGCGTCTACCGAGTGTGAGTGCGGAAAAAGGTATGGCAGATCATAGCCCGAACCAACGTGCGGATAGCGCCGTTTTTGCTGATGATGACCCGTTTGCGGAACTGACCCGCATCATGGGGCATGATCCACGGCGCGCCGAGGATTCTGGCAATGCAGCAGGGCAGGAGGGCGATGATCTCGCCCTCGAGCTTGAGAACGAGCTGCTGGGCGACCTGGCGGAGTTTTCCGACGAGGTTCGCGAAGAACCGGCCGAAGACCACAGCCGTCCGGAAATGCAGACGCAGGACTGGCGCTTCGAAGCGCCGCCGGCGGCTGAAGAGCCCGGAGTGGTGGAGCAGGAGCCCGAAGTGGATCTTGCCTCCGACATGGCAAATGAACTCGACGAGACCTTTGCGGCGAGCTTTGAGAGCGAAATGCGCCTCGAGCCCGTGGAGGAAGCCGTGTCGGCAGACATTTCCGCTTCCCCGGCCGCTTCCATGGCAGAGCCCGAACCGTCGTTTGAGCCTTCCATGGAGCGCGCGTCGGCAGCCGCTGCTCCGGAGCCGCAACAGGTTTCGCAGTACGATGCGTTTGCAGCGCCCGAGGCTCCCGAGGCCCGTCAGGGCCATGAAGCGCCTCCGGCTTTTGACCCGCACGATATCGAACAGCATTTTTCCGAGTTCGACATTGATGCGAGCGCCCGTGAGTTTGCGTCCTTCGCTGCGGAAGAGCAGCAGCCCATCGAGGAAAGCGCGCCGGAGCCAGCCGAGGAGCCGGTCGTAACGTTCGATGAGAGCGATTTTGCCCAGCTCGACAATGATCTTGAAGCTTCGCTTGCAGCCGACAACTGGCAGGTGAGCGACGTATCCGCTCAGCCGGTCGAATCAGACGCGGCCGATACGCGTTACGTGCACGCACAGCCCCTGCACACACAGTCCATGCACTCCCAGCCCATGGTCACGCAACCCATGGACGTGCAGCCAGAGCAGACGGTCGAGACCGACATCACGTCTTCCGCCACTCCCACTGGAGCGGGCGTTGAGGACGAGGACATGTTCCCGGAGCCCGACGCCTGGGCAAGCATGCCTTCTGAGGACACGGATACGGCGGATGCCGTTGCCGGGGATGTTGCATCGACATTCTCCGAAATCGACGTGCCGCCAGCCACCGACATTTCGGCGGCTCTTGCCGACGCCGTTCGGGTTTCGGGCGGTGCGGATCCCTATCTTTCGCCTCAGGCCTTCGCAAATTCCGTTGCGCAGGGGGCTGAAAAGTCTGGTACTGTCGATGCAGACATGGCTGGCGATGACCATGATTTTGCGGCCAGTCTCGAACAGCAACTGACTGCGGGGGCTCTTGCGGAAGAGGAGGTGGCGGAACCCGTCATGGAGCCGCAGAGAGAACCGACCCCCGAAACGAGCTTCGACTGGGGTGATCTTGATTTTGGAGCGCCCGAGGCTCTCCAGTCTGTCGAGACGCATGAGCCAGTCGCGCCCGAGGCAACCGAGACCACACCGGCATCGTCCATTCCGTTCTGGCAGCAGCCTGAAGAGCCGCAGCCGAATGTGAGCTATGGTGGCGGCAGCGAAGCCAGCACGCCGTTCATCGATACGGTCGATGTTCCCGGCAATGAGCGCGTTCCCGTTACCGATTCCGCCCACATCCCGGAATTCGTGAGCGAGCCGGAGCATGCGCTGGCAGCCGAGGCGGATGATCTGGAACTGGCGCTGGCGCGTGCTTTCGGCGATAGCGAAAGCCTGCCCGAGCGTGCAGAGACCAGAAGCGCGGTCGAGGAAACGCCGGCATCGTCCATTCCCAGAGACGCCTATGCCGCAGCTGCCCTTGAGGGCGATGAGCCGCGGCGTCCGCAGGACGATTTCGACTTCGAGACGGCCTTTGCCGACAGCTTTGCCGAAACCGGCGAGTTCGACGATGATTTCGCTGCGGGCAGGGATGCCGGTGCGGCGGTTTCCGGTCGTGCGGAAGCTGCGGATGGATTTGCCCCGGCCATGACGCCCTGGGACGAGCCCGTCGACGAATTTACGCCGGCAGAACAGGCGGCAGCGCCCGCAGCGGCAGCTGCTGCGGCTGCGGCCTCGCGCTCCAACCCGCTCAAGAGCCGTCGCAACACGCTGATCGCGGCTGCGGTTGGTGGTGTTGCCGTGGTTGGCGCGATTGCCTTCTTCGCACTGGGATCCGGTGGCGGCGATGACAACACGGCCCCGGCGGTCGTTCGCGCGGACAGTGATCCGGTCAAGGTGAAGCCTGAAAACCCGGGCGGCCAGCAGGTCCCCAATCAGGACAATCAGGTCTATCAGCGTGTGACCGGTGGTGAGACGGACAGCGATCCCGCGCAGGAGCGCCTGGTGTCCACGGCAGAGGAGCCCGTCGAGGTTCCGCTTGCCGCACCGAAGTCGGAAGAACGTCTTGATCCGAATGCAGGCGACACCGCAGCGCCGACCAGTGAGCCGGTGACGGCAATGACCCCGCGCCGCGTGCGCACCATGGTGGTTCGTCCCGACGGAACGATTGTTCCGCGCGAGCCGGAAGCTCCGGTGCAGACGGCGACGGAAACGGCGGGCGCGCCTGCTGCGACCGGCAATGCACAAGAGGTTGCGCCTGACGCAAGGCTGGCGGCAGCCGGTGAGAATGCGCCTGCTTCCGGCACAGCCCAGACGGGTGCCGGCGAAACGGCCGCCGCCCCGAATGTGCAGGCGCCGGTGCCGACATCGCGGCCTGCAGCGCCGGCGGCGCCGCAGCAGCCAGCTGCACAGCAGCAGTCTTCGCAGGTGGCCGCAGCCCCGAGCCAGCCGACGCAGCCTGTCGCACAGGCTCCGGCTCCCGCACCGGTGACCACCGGTACGGATGGCTGGTCGGTGCAGATCTCTTCGCAGCCGACCGTGGAAGCGGCGCAAAAATCCTATCAGGACATGGCGCAGCGCTACGGGAACCTGCTGACCGGCAAGGGCGTGAACATCGTCAAGGCGGAGATCGCAGGGAAGGGCACTTACTATCGTGTGCGCATTCCTTCTTCTTCGAAGGACGATGCAATCCGTCTCTGCTCGCAGCTCAAATCGGCTGGCGGAAGCTGCTTCGTCTCGAAGTAGGTTTCGCAGACACTCCAGTCAAAACCGCCGCCATTGCGCGGCGGTTTTTTGTTTTCTTTTCCAGATTCGTGCGCCCGGCTATCCTGTGGGCATGAGCGAATCAAAATCCATGATCCTCGGCGCGACCGGGACCAAGCTGACGGCGGACGAAATCGCCTTCTATCGAAACGAGCGTCCCTGGGGGTTCATCCTCTTTGCGCGCAATATCGCGGAGGCCGGGCAGCTGAGTGACCTTGTCGCCTCCATGCGCGACAGCGTCGGGCGGCCGGATGCGCCGGTTTTCATCGATCAGGAAGGCGGAAGGGTGCAGCGGCTGCGACCGCCCATGGCCGCCAATTATCCGACGGCTTCGGAGCTTGGCAGGATTTACGACAAGGATCCCGAGGCCGGCGTGCGCGCTGCCTGGCTGATGTCGCGTCTGCACGCGATGGACCTTAAGCGCTACGGCATTACCGCTGACTGTCTGCCGGTTCTCGATGTGCCGATTGCCGGCGCGCATGACGTGATCGGCGACCGCGCCTATGCGCATGATCCAGAGGCGGTGATTGCGCTCGGACGCGCGGCCAGTGACGGCCTGATGGCCGGTGGCGTGCTGCCGGTGATGAAGCATGTGCCCGGTCACGGGCGCGCGTTCTGCGACAGCCACAAGGCGCTGCCGGAGGTGACGGCCTCGCTGGACGAGCTGCGCGCGCATGATTTCGTGCCGTTCAAGGCGCTTGCCGATCTGCCCATGGCCATGACCGCGCATATCGTTTTCCACGCCATCGATGCGGAGCGTCCGGCGACCACTTCCGAGAAGGTGGTGCAGGAGATCATTCGCGGCGAAATCGGCTTTGACGGGCTTTTGATGAGCGATGACGTCTCGATGCACGCACTTTCTGGGGATTTCTCGGATCGTGCGGAAGCAATCCTTGCGGCAGGCTGTGATCTCGTCCTTCACTGTCACGGCATCATGCCGGAAATGAAGGCCGTCGCCGAAAAAGCGCCGGAATTGTCGGGCAAGAGCCTGGAGCGTGCGAACCGCGCCATGGCGTACCTGACACCGGGTGACGACACTGAAGAATTGGCCGCGCGGGCGGAATTCGAGCAATGCTTCGCGGCGGTCGCCTGATGATAGGAACCACAACGCTTGGCGCAGAGTGCTGAAAAGACAGCCGTCAAACCGGCTCCCATGGAGAAGCTGTGGGACGACAAACCCGATGATCACGGGGTGTCGGAGCCTGCGCTGACGGTCGATGTGGCGGGCTTTGAAGGCCCGCTCGATCTGTTGCTGCATCTGGCGCGTACACAGAAGGTGGATCTGGCGCGCATTTCCGTTCTGGCGCTCGCCGAGCAGTACATCGCCTTCATCGAACAGGTGCGCAAGATGCGCCTGGAGTTGGCCGCCGACTATCTGGTTATGGCGGCCTGGCTTGCCTATCTGAAATCGCGCCTGCTGATCCCCAAGAAACCCGAGGACGAAGAGCCGACGGGTGAGGAGATGGCGGCCCTTCTGCAGTTTCGCCTGAAACGGCTTGAGGCGATGCGTGATGCGGCAGCGCGGCTCGTGAACCGCAACCGGCTTGGCCGGGATGTGTTTGCGCGCGGCATGCCCGAGCCGGTGATCGTGCAGAAGCAGAGCGCTTTCTCCGCTTCGCTCTACGATCTTCTGACGGCCTATGCTGCGCAGCGCCAGCGGCGCGCGGTGACCAATGTGCGCATCGCCAAGCGCGGCGTCTGGTCCCTGAAGCAGGCGCGCGACATTCTGGTGCGGATGATCGGCGATTTTGGCGACTGGACGGCGCTCGATCATTTTCTGATCCGTTACATGACCAATGCCGAGGAGCGGGCGACCGCGACGGCCAGTTCGTTTGCCGCTTCGCTGGAGCTGGTGCGCGAAGGCGCGCTGGAAATCCGGCAGCAGGAGGCTTTTGCGCCCATCTATATGCGCACGGGCAAGAAGGCTCCCGCCAGCCTGTTCGAGGGCTATGATGACTGAAAACAGCAATGTGGTTCCGTTTGTCGCCAATGACGGCGATGAGGAAAGGGAAGAGAGCAAGTCTGTTTCGCCGCATCTGGTGGAAGCCAAGCGCATGGTCGAAGCGATCATCTTTGCCAGCGCCGAACCGGTGCCCGAGCGGGCGCTGGTCGAGCGGCTTCCACAGGGTACGGATGTTGCCGAGGCGCTGGAAGCACTGCGCAGCGACTATGAAAAGCGCGGCATCAATCTGGTTCGCGTGGAAGATTGCTGGGTGTTTCGCACGGCGAGCGATCTTTCCTTCCTGATGAGCCGCAATGCGGTCCAGCAGCGCAAATTGTCGCGCGCCGCGCTCGAGATGCTCGCGGTCATCGCCTATCACCAGCCGGTGACACGGGCGGAGATCGAAGAAATCCGCGGTGTCGAGACCTCCAAGGGCACGCTCGACATTCTGTTGGAGACGGGCTGGGTGAAGATGCGCGGTCGCCGCCGCACGCCCGGACGGCCGGTAACCTACGGAACCAGCACGGAATTTCTCGACCATTTCGGTCTGGCGGAACTGCGTGATCTGCCGGGGATCGAAGAGTTGAAGGGCGCGGGGCTGCTTTCTGCCCGCATGCCGGCCAATTTTGCCGTTCCCCAGCCCATGACAGATCCCGATGAACTCACAGAAGATGAAGATCCGTTGACGGATATCGACCTGGAAGAGCTCGGTCTGTTGACACCGCTCGCAGAGGATGATTGACGGAAGGTCCGCGGGACAGGGGCCGCCTGCGATCCATCCAGGGATACCGGTGCATGGACAGTAAGAAGCAAAGTTCGGCGCGCAGGACAGCCGGCGTCAGCTTTGCGGCGCGTCTCTCCTTCAAGAACATCAGCCACTCCTACGCTTCGGGCGGCCAGACGCTGCGCGATGTTTCGCTTTCGGCCGAGCCGGGCGAGGTGCTGTGCCTTCTGGGGCCTTCCGGCTCCGGCAAGACGACGCTTCTGCGCATTGCCGCCGGCATCGAGGCGCAGCGCGCCGGGCAGGTGTTCCTCAATGAGCGGGAGATTGCGGGGCCGGATGTCTTCCTGCCGCCGGAGAAACGCTCCATCGGCCTGGTGTTCCAGGATTTCGCGCTGTTTCCGCATCTGACGATTCTCGACAATGTGCGTTTTGGCCTGACAGCCCTGTCGGGCGGCGAGGCACGGCAGGAGGCGATGAACGCGCTGGAGCGTGTGGGGCTTGACGGCTATGCCGACGCCTATCCGCATGTTCTGTCCGGTGGCGAGCAGCAGCGCGTTGCACTGGCGCGTGCGCTTGCGCCGCGTCCGGCGGTTCTCCTGATGGATGAGCCGTTTTCCGGGCTCGATTCGCGCCTGAAGGACAATGTGCGCGCCGAAACGCTTGCGATCCTGCGCCAGAGCCGCGCCACGGCCGTCGTGGTGACGCATGACGCCGAGGAGGCCATGCGCATGGGCGACCGGATCGCCCTGCTCAAGGATGGCGGGCTGGTGCAGGTGGGCACCGCCGAAGAACTCTATCACCGTCCTGCCGATCTTTTCGTTGCGGGTTTCTTCTCCGAGATCAACGAATTCGAGGGGCGGGTTCATGCAGGCGCGGTGGAAACGCCGCTTGGACGTTTTTCCGCCGATGGGCTGGAAGAGGGGGCTGCGGCAACGGTCGCGGTGCGCCTTTCCGGCTTCCAGGTGGACCAGAAGGGCGGGGCCGTTCCTGCCCGCATCATCTCGCGCCGGTTCCTCGGCGTGGTGGAATTTCTCGAACTCGCCATTCCCGGCGCGGATCATCATGTCCGGGCGCGTGTGCGCTGTGGACATCTGGAGCCGGGCGTGCGCGATATATGGCTGAATGTCGTCCCGAGCGATGTGCTTGTGTTTGCGAGACAATCGTTTGAACAATCGGGCGAAAGCGCATAAATCAAATCAATGGCAATTGGTGAAAGAGACTGATCATGGGTTCCTTTTCAATCTGGCACTGGCTCATCGTGCTCGTCGTGGTGCTGCTCCTCTTTGGTCGCGGCAAGATCCCCGAGCTGATGGGTGACATGGCCAAGGGCATCAAAAGCTTCAAGAAGGGCATGTCCGACGATGACGAGGACACGACCAAGACGGTCGAGCATCAGGCTGACGAGCCGGTGAAGGACGCAAGCAAGCCGAACAAGAAGAAGTCCGGCTGATTCGGCGCTGATGCGCTGCGGATAAACTTCCTGCCCCTCTTTCCGGTGACTTATGTTTGATCTTGGCTGGCCCGAAATCATGGTGATCGCCATCGTCCTGATCGTCGTGGTCGGGCCGAAGGACTTGCCGCGTATGCTGCGCTCATTCGGGCGCACGACGTCCAAATTGCGCAGCATGGCTGGCGATTTCCGCAAGCAGTTCGATGAAGCGCTGCAGGAAGCCGAGCTTGATGACGTGAAGTCTATCGTGGACGACGCGCGCAAGCTCGATCCGCGCAACGAGATCAAGAAGCACCTGAACCCTCTGGAGCAGGTGGGACGTGATATTCGTTCCGGGCTGGATGAGGCCATGAAGCCGCAGGCGGCAAAGTCAGGGCCTCCGGCCTCGACCGAGACGCATGCGGCGGAACCGGCCAAGGCCGGGGCAACCCGCATGCCGGGCGAGGGGAAGGATGGAGCCGCCAAGGCTCCGGCGAAGTCCACGTCTGCCAAGACGTCGCCGAAGGCTACTTCAACAAAGGCGGCGTCGACGAAGGCTACTTCGACAAAGAGCACGGCAGCCAAAAGTACGGCAGCCAAGACGGCCGCTGCAAAGCCGAGAGCGGCAGCCAAGCCGAAGGCCGCCAGCAAGACCACTGCGGCTGGCGCGGCGAAGCGTCCGGCCACCAAGAAGACCAGCGGAGCCTAATGTCGTGAACGCCGAACGAGACGACGACATCGATCAGTCTTCCGCCCCGCTGATGGATCACCTGATCGAGCTGCGTTCGCGGCTCATCTGGGCGATCGGAGGGTTCTTCGTGGCCTTTCTGGTCTGCTTCTTCTTCGCCAAGCAGATCTTCAACCTGCTGGTGATTCCGTTCCAGTGGGCGACCCAGTGGGCCGGTCTCGACGCGGACAAGGTGGACCTGATCTACACCGCGCCGCAGGAATTCTTCTTTACCCAGATCAAGCTGGCCATGTTTGGCGGCCTGGTGATCGCCTTCCCGGTGATCGCCATGCAGATCTACAAGTTTGTCGCACCGGGGCTTTACCGCAACGAGCGCCGCGCGTTCATTCCGTTCCTGATTGCCTCGCCGATCCTGTTCCTGATCGGCGCTGCACTCGTCTATTTCTTCTTCACGCCGATGGTGATGTGGTTCTTCCTGTCCATGCAGCAGGTGGGGCCTGACAACACGGTGCAGATCTCTCTGTTGCCCAAGGTTTCGGAGTATCTCGGCCTGATCATGACGCTGATCCTGTCGTTCGGCCTCGTGTTCCAGCTTCCGGTCGTGACGACGCTCATGGCGCGGGTGGGGCTCCTGACCTCGACCGGGCTTGCCGACAAGCGCAAATACGCCATCGTGGCGGCTTTCGTGGCTGCGGCGATCCTCACGCCGCCGGATCCGGTGAGCCAGATCGGCCTTGCGCTTCCGACCATCCTTCTCTACGAAATTGCCATCTGGGCCGCCCGCATGGTCGAGCGCCAGCGCGAGAAGGAAGCGAACGCGCAGGACGACACCGGCGAGACGGACCAGCCGACCGCCTAGCTCAGCAGGTCATTTCCTGTCTGTCCCGGGGCGGTTCACTGCAATCTCTCCGCGATTGGAAATCAGACATGCTCGACATCAAATGGATTCGCGAGAACCCGCAGGCGCTGGACGAAGCGCTCAAAAAGCGCGGCGCGGACCCTGAAAGTGGGAAGCTCCTGGCGCTTGACGAAGCGCGCCGCCAGCACCTGACGAAGCTTCAGGAGGCGCAGGAGCGCCGCAATGCCGCCTCCAAGGAAATCGGCAAGGCCATGGCATCCGGCGACAAGGATCTCGCCGAGAAGCTGAAGGCCGAAGTGTCTGAGCTGAAGAGTTTCGTTCAGGATGGCGAGGCTGAAGAGCGCCGCCACGACGCCGCGCTCAACGATGCGCTGGCGCGTGTTCCCAACATCCCGCTCGAAGACGTGCCGGTTGGCGCGGACGAAAACGACAATGTCGAAGTTCGCAGGCATGGCGAGCCGAAGCACGCCAACTGGTCGAAAGAGCATTTTGAGATCGGCGAGGCGCTCGGCCTGATGGATTTCGAGCGCGCGGCAAAGCTTTCGGGCTCGCGTTTCACGGTGCTTTCCGGCCAGCTTGCCCGCCTTGAGCGCGCGCTTGGCCAGTTCATGCTCGACCTGCACACGCAGGAGCATGGCTACACGGAAGTGCAGCCGCCGCTTCTGGTGCGTGACGATGCAATGTTCGGCACCGGGCAGTTGCCGAAGTTCACCGAGGACCTGTTCCGCGCCGGTGACGATCACTGGCTGATCCCGACGGCTGAGGTCTCGCTCACCAACCTCGTGCGCGAGGAAATTCTGGAAGGCGACAAGCTGCCGCTGCGCTTTACCGCGCTGACGCCGTGCTTCCGTTCGGAAGCGGGTTCTGCGGGACGCGACACGCGCGGCATGCTGCGCCAGCACCAGTTCTACAAGGTCG
Organism: Nitratireductor sp. WH36-1; assembly: GCF_058725515.1. Taxonomy (NCBI): domain Bacteria; kingdom Pseudomonadati; phylum Pseudomonadota; class Alphaproteobacteria; order Hyphomicrobiales; family Phyllobacteriaceae; genus Nitratireductor; species Nitratireductor sp. WH36-1. Next base: position 1,874,988 of record NZ_CM178970.1, read on the forward strand.
AGCTGGTCTCGATCACCGATGCCGAAACATCGATTGACGAGCATGAGCGCATGACGGCCTGTGCCGAGACCGTGCTGAAGAAGCTCGACCTGCCTTACCGCACCATGGTTCTGTGCACGGGCGACATGGGGTTCGGCGCGCGCAAGACCTACGATCTGGAAGTCTGGCTGCCGGGGCAGAATGCCTATCGCGAAATCTCGTCCTGCTCGGTCTGTGGCGATTTCCAGGGGCGTCGCATGAATGCGCGCTACCGTGCGACCGGCGAGAAGCAGACCCGCTTCGTGCACACGCTCAACGGTTCGGGAACGGCTGTTGGCCGTGCGCTGATCGCGGTTCTGGAAAATTACCAGAATGAGGACGGCAGTGTCACGATACCGTCAGCCCTCAAACCCTATATGGGCGGCCTGGAGAAAATCGAAGCATCGAAGGATTGAGACTTTGCGCATTCTGTTGACCAATGACGATGGCATTCACGCAGAAGGACTGGCGACGCTGGAGCGTATCGCCCGCACTTTGAGCGATGATGTCTGGGTAGTGGCGCCCGAAACCGACCAGTCGGGCTTTGCCCATTCGCTGTCATTGTCGGAGCCGCTCAGGATGCGCAAGATCGATGACAGGCATTTTGCCTTACGCGGCACGCCCACCGATTGCGTTATCATGGGCGTGCGGCACGTGATGGACACGCCGCCGGACCTGATCCTGTCCGGCGTCAACAACGGCACCAACATTGCCGATGACGTGACCTATTCCGGAACCGTGGCCGGTGCGATGGAAGGGACGCTTCTGGGCATTCCGTCCTTTGCGCTGAGCCAGGCCTACGACGTCACCGACGAAAGCCGCTACATTCCCTTCGGAACCGCCGAGGCGCTTGCGCCGCCGCTTCTGAAGAAGCTGATCGACCGGCCCATGCCCGAAGGCGTTCTGATCAACATCAACTTCCCCAATTGTGCGCCGGAAGACGCCAAGGGCACTCTGGTGACCGCACAGGGCAAGATGGTGCACGGGCTGAACGTGGAAGAGCGCCGCGACGGGCGCAACTATCCCTATTACTGGCTGCGCTTCGGCCGCCAGCAGGCCGATATTCGCCAGGGCAGCGATCAGGCAGCGATCCGTGACGGCTATGTTTCGGTGACGCCGCTGCATCTCGACCTGACGGCGCATGAAGTGCGTGACCAGCTTTCCAAGGCTCTGGCATGAACGAAGCGGGGCAGGAGCGCGAGAGCTTTGCCGCGTTCATGCTGCGCATGCGCGCACGCGGAATTGGCGGCAAGGAACTCTTTGCCGCCATGGAGGCGACGCCGCGCGCAGGCTTTCTTCCATCGGAATGGTATGCGGCGGCGTGGTCGCAGCGCATGGTGCCGATTGCCTGTGGCGAGGCCATAGAAGGCTGCGACCTGCAGGCAAGGGCGATTGATGCGCTGGAACTCTCTTCCGGGCACCGGGTGCTGGAGATCGGCACGGGGTCGGGCTTCACCGCTGCGGTGATCGCGAGGCTGGCGGGCCGGGTCCTCACGCTCGACCGTTACAAGACGCTTGGTGTGGAAGCACAATTGCGCTGGGAGAATCTGGGCCTCACCAATGTGTCGGCCCGGCATGCAGACGGTTGCGAAGGCGCACCCTCCGACGGGCCGTTCGACCGAATCATCGTGTGGGCCGCTTTCGATGAATTGCCGCGCCGTTTCGTCGACCAGCTTGCCACCGGCGGCATTATGGTCGCGCCAATCGGACCGGGCGACGATGTGCAGATGATGACGAAACTGGCCAAGGTTGGCAGTCGTTTCGAGCGCACAGACCTTGAAAACGTGCGGTTACAGCCTCTTTTCAAAAGCGCTGCCGAGGCCATCTGACGCCCCCGGCGAGGGGCGTTCATCTCAAAATCTGCCCGCAGCTTAACCGCTGAGTAACATTAACGCGATTTAATTGCCCGTGTTCAGGTATTGGGTACGCGGGTAGTCACATGCGTTGCATTACACGGAGTTTCGATCGCGCTATGTTGCGCGGAGCCGCTGTCATTTTGATGGGCGGCGTTGCGGCAGGATGCAGTTCCGATGTGTCCCGCTTCAAGTCCAGCGATTTTGCAGATGCACGGTCGACCAACCGGGCGGTGGCCATGGCCCCTGCCAGCCAGCCCTATCCGGGCGATGTCGGCGGTGTTGACACCACCTACACGGGTTCGATCAGCCGTCAGGGCTCCAGCCCGCGGCCGAACGGTCTCGTGGGCGGTGCCGTCAGCCAGCCTCTGCCCGCGCCGACCAACACACCGGTTCGCGCAGCGACCCGGCCGGTGGACCTGACCAATCAGACCGCTTCCAACGTACAGCGCCAGGCGCTTCCCGCGCCGTCGCAGCCGCAGCCGGCACGCGTTGCCGCAGCGCCCGTACCGGCGCAGCCGCAGCTTGACCGCACGTCGACCGGATCGGTGACGCGCCAGCCTGCGCAGACCGGGCAGGGCGGCGGCCAGACGATTACGGTGCGCGAAGGCGAGACGGTGTTCAACCTGTCGCGCCGGTTCGGTGTGCCGGTTGCCGCCATTCTGGGCGCAAACAATCTTTCCAGCGCATCGCAGCTGCGCACGGGTCAGACGCTGATGATCCCGAGCTATGCCTATTCGGGCAATGCACCGGCTGCCGCATCTGACAATGGTGCGGCCACGCAGCGTCAGGCCGCTGCGCCGCAGCCTGTTCCCAATGAGCCGACGCCTCAGAGAGAGCCGCAGGAGCGCCTCGCGGTTCTGCGCGAGACGCCCCGGCCCAAGCCGCGCCCGCAGGGTTCTGAAACGAACAATGCCGCGAGCAACGCCAATACGAACAGCCAGACGGCGCCGGTGCAGGCCAAGACGGCTTCTGCCGGTTCCTACACCGTGGTTTCGGGCGACACGCTTTACGGCATTGCCCGCAAGACGGGTGCGAGCGTCGCGAACATCAAGGCGGCCAATGGTCTTGCCGATGGTTATCTGAAGGTCGGTCAGATTCTGACCATCCCGTCCGGCAATGTGAGCCAGCCGACGCAGGTTGCAGCGGCTCCGAAGACGGTTGACCGCACGACGACCAGCGCCACGACCCGCGATCCTGCACCGGTGGTGAAAACCTCGACGCAGGCTCAGACACAGGTTGCCGCCGTGGCGAAGCAGAGCAATGAAGTTGCGCCGGACTCGACCGGCATCGGCAAGCTGCGCTGGCCGGCGCGTGGTCGAATCATCTCGGACTTCGGCAGCACCTCGGGTTCCGTGCGCAATGACGGCATCGACATTGCCGTTCCGGCAGGCACGCCGGTCAAGGCAGCCGAAAACGGCGTCGTGATCTATGCCGGCGACGGGCTGAAGGAATTCGGCAACACGGTTCTGGTGCGCCATGACAACGGCATGGTGACGGTTTACGGCCACGCCAGCGCGCTTCGGGTGAAGCGTGGCGAGAAGGTCCGGCGCGGTCAGGAAATCGCCCTGTCGGGCATGAGCGGCAGCGCCGAGCGCCCGAAACTGCATTTCGAGGTGCGCAAGGACGCCACGCCGGTCAACCCGACGGGTTATCTGGAATAGACGTTCCCTGAATAACGAGAAAAAAGCTGCGGCCTGCCAGACCTCCGGTCAGGCTGCCTCTTTGACCCGCCCGAAAGGGCGGGTTTTTTATTGAGGCGAAGCGTTCGGTCGGGGGGATACGCCTTAGGCGTCGAGACGCTTGCCGAGGCGGCCGGCGAGATCCTGAATGAACTGCCAGGCGACGCGGCCCGAACGGCTGCCGCGCGTGGTGGCCCATTCGAGTGCTTCGGCGCGCAGGCGCTCCGGATCGATCTCGAGGCCGTAATGGGCGACATAGCCGTCGATCATCGCCAGATATTCGTCCTGGGAGCATTTGTGGAAGCCGAGCCAGAGGCCGAAACGGTCTGACAGGGAAACCTTTTCTTCGACGGCTTCCGACGGGTTGATGGCCGTCGAGCGCTCATTCTCGATCATGTCGCGCGGCAAGAGGTGCCGCCGGTTGGAGGTGGCGTAGAGGATGACATTGGCGGGCCTGCCTTCAACGCCGCCTTCCAGCGCCGCCTTGAGCGATTTGTACGAGGCGTCATTCTGATCGAAGGACAGATCGTCGCAGAAAAGGATGAAGCGGAACGGCGCGGCTTTCAGGAAAGCCATGAGCTGCGGCAGGGTCTCTATGTCCTCGCGGTGGATCTCCACCAGCTTCAGCGGCGGCTGGCCGGCAGGGGCGGCGCGGTTGATCTCGGCATGGACGGCTTTGACCAGCGACGACTTGCCCATGCCGCGCGCGCCCCACAGAAGCACGTTGTTGGCGGGAAGGTCGCGGGCAAAGCGCTCGGTGTTGTCGGCCAGGATATCGCGCACGCGGTCGACGCCGCGAATCAGCGAAAGTTCCACGCGATTGACCTTTTCGACGGGATCCAGCGTCCGGCGCTCCGCATTCCAGACAAAACAGTCGGCGGCTTCGAAGCGCGGCGGCTCGGGCTGCTGCGGGGTGAGGCGGGCGATCGTATCGATCAGCCGGTCGAGTTTCTCGGACAGCGCTTCGATGGTGTTTTCGGACATGATTTCCTCGCAAAGCTTATGCGCAGACGGGTTGCGTACCGTACGGTACGGTTCTTCCATAAGGGGGCGGGATTTGCAAGTGCGGGAGGCGGCGCGGGGGAGTGTATTGCCGGACGCAGCGTCAGATGTCTGCGCATAAGCGGCCCTGCGGGCCTGTGCACACTGCGCCAACAGTTGCAATGAAGGGGTGAAAGTCTATATTCCGGCCACATTTATGACCAGCCGGACGTCCGGCAGATATCAGGAGTTTTCGATGTTCATCACCCCGGCATACGCACAGGCTGGCGCAGGCGGAGCGCCCGACATCTTTGTCAGCATTCTGCCCTTCGTTCTGATCTTCGTGATCATGTATTTCCTCATCATCCGTCCGCAGCGCCAGCAGATGAAGAAGCGCGCCGAGATGCTGTCGGCTGTTCGTCGTGGCGACACGGTGGTGACGGGCGGCGGCCTGGTCGGCAAGGTGAGCAAGGTCATCAATGACAGCGAGCTCGAAATCGACCTGGGCGGCGGCAACAAGGTTACGGCCGTGCGCTCCATGCTCGCAGAGGTTCGCGTGAAGGGTGAGCCGGTTGCAGACAACAAGCAGCCCGCCAAGAAATAACCGCAATATGACGTGATTGCCGGGAAGGGCCGGCAAAAACGGCCCTCCCAACCTGAACAGACGAGGCCCCATGCTACACTTCTCGCGCTGGCAAACGATACTTATCTGGCTGGCCGTGGCGCTCGGCGTCGCCTACGCGGCGCCGAACATCATTCCGGCATCCTATTTGTCCTCCATGCCGAGCTGGGCGCCTTCGCGGCCAATGACGCTGGGCCTCGACCTTCAGGGCGGTTCGCACATTCTTCTCCAGATCGAGAAGAAGGAACTGATCGAGGAGCGCATCGTTACGACGCGCGACGACATCCGCCGTACGCTGCGTGACAAGCGGATCGGCTATACCGGCCTCACCGGTTCTGGCCAGAGCGTGCAGGTGCGCATTCGCGACGCCGCTCAGATACCCGAAGCCAAGGAGGCTCTGCGCGAGCTGACACAGCCGGTGAATTCCGGCCTGTTCAGTGGCGGCACGGTGACCGAGCTTGCGCTCACCGAACCGGAGCCGGGCCTTCTGCGCTTCACGCTGACGGAAGACGGCATCAACTACCGTGTTTCCTCTGCGCTTTCGCAGTCCATTGAAGTGGTCTCCCGCCGCGTCAACGAGCTTGGCACCACCGAGCCGGTGATCCAGCGGCAGGGCGAAGACCGCATTCTTGTTCAGGTGCCGGGCCTTCAGGACCCGCAGCGCCTGAAAGACATTCTTGGTCAGACCGCCAAGCTGAGCTTCCAGATGGTCGATCAGTCGGTGCCCGTGCAGGAGGCCATCAACAGCCGCCCGCCCATCGGCACGACCATCAAATACTCGGTGGACGATCCGCCCGTTCCCTACCTGATCGAAGACCGCGTCATCGTTTCGGGTGAGAACCTCGTGGATGCGCAGGCGACCTTCGACCAGCGCACCAACGAACCGGTGGTGAGCTTCCGCTTCGACACGAAGGGCGCGACGCGCTTCGGTCAGGCGACGCAGGAGAATGTCGGTCGCCTGTTCGCCATCATTCTCGACGACCAGGTGATTTCGGCTCCGCAGATCCGCGAGCCCATCCTCGGCGGCACCGGCCAGATTTCGGGCAATTTCAACGTCCAGTCGGCCAATGATCTTGCCGTTCTTCTGCGCGCGGGCGCTCTGCCGGCGACGCTGACAATCATTGAAGAGCGCACGGTCGGACCGGGCCTTGGTCAGGACTCCATCGACGCCGGCAAGATCGCCTCGTTGATCGGCGCGGCTCTTGTCGTTGTGTTCATGATTGCCGCTTACGGGCTTCTCGGCGTGTTCGCCGTGATCGCGCTTGCCGCCAATGTGACGATGATCATCGCGATCCTCTCGGCGCTCGGTGCAACGCTGACGCTGCCGGGCATTGCCGGTATCGTGCTGACCATCGGCATGGCGGTGGACTCCAGCGTGCTCATCTTCGAGCGTATTCGCGAGGAGAGGGCCGGCGGGCGTTCCCTCATTCAGGCGGTCGACACGGGCTTCTCCAAGGCGCTGGCAACCATCGTCGACGCCAATGTGACGACGCTGATCGCCGCCGTGATCCTGTTCTATCTGGGTTCGGGTCCGATCCGCGGTTTTGCCGTCACGCTTGCCATCGGTATCGCGACGACGGTCTTCACCGCCTATTCGCTGACGCGCTGGATCGTCGCCGAGTGGGTGCGCCGCCGGCGTCCCCGTGAGCTGCCGCGCACGCCGCTGCGTTTCGTGCCTGACAACACGAAGATCGGCTTCATGAAGCTGCGCCGCGTGACCTTCACGCTTTCGGCTCTGGCTTCCATCGCGGCTGTGGCGCTGTTCATGACCGTCAACATGAACTACGGCATCGACTTCAAGGGCGGCTCTTCCATCGAGGTGCAGTCCCGCGAAGGACCGGCTGACATCGGCGATATCCGCGCGCGTCTGTCGGAACTCAATCTGGGCGACGTTCAGGTGCAGGAGTTCGGCGATCCGCGTGAGGTGCTGATCCGCGTTCAGGCGCAGGACGGCGGCGAGAATGCCGAACAGACCGTCATCGCCAAGGTGCGGGGCGAGCTTGAGGACGCCTATGAGTTCCGCCGCGTCGAAGTGGTGGGGCCGACCGTCTCCGGTGAGCTTGCGCGTGCCGGCACGATTGCGGTTCTGGTCTCGCTCCTGGCGATCCTGATTTACATCTGGCTGCGCTTCGAGTGGCAGTTTGCCGTGGGTGCGATTCTTGCCACACTGCACGATGTGATCATGACCGTCGGCTTCTTCGTGATAACCGGCATCGAGTTCAATCTGACGAGTATCGCGGCGATCCTGACAATCGTGGGTTACTCATTGAACGATACAGTCGTGGTCTATGACCGCGTGCGCGAGAACCTGCGACGGTTCAAGAAGATGCCGCTTCCGGAGCTTCTGAACCTGTCGATGAACCAGACGCTGTCGCGCACCATCATGACCTCGGTGACGACGCTTCTGGCGCTCGGTGCACTGTTCGTCTTCGGTGGCGAGGTGATCCGTTCCTTCACGGCCGCGATGATCTTCGGTGTGGTGATCGGCACCTACTCGTCGATCTTCATCGCCGGTCCGCTGCTGATCCTGTTCCGCATGCGCTCCACCGGGGCGCTGGGCGCAGAGCAGAAGGACGATGATGCGACCGGTTCGGACACGACCGGACAGATGCCGGCCAAGTGATGGCGGGCGGCATTGAAATACGCGCGGCCCATTTCCCGGGCCGCGCTCCCATCGACGCTTACGGCAATGGCGGTTTTCGCTTTGCCGACATGTCGCATCGCGGTTCCATCCTGTGCATGCCTTCGGGCATTCACGGGTGGGACGTGGCGGCTTTCGAAGGGCTGTGCGAGGGCGACTTCACCAGGCTGTTCGACGAAGCCGCCGACTTCGATATTCTGCTTCTTGGCACCGGAAAGACCCTGATCCCTGTGCCAGCTGAACTGCGCAAGCGCTTCCGGGCGGCCGGCGTGGCGGTCGAGCCCATGGCGACGGGCGCCGCGGTACGCACCTACAATGTGCTGCTTGCGGAAGACCGCACGGTTGCAGCAGCGCTGATCGCTGTCGACTGAGATGGCCGAAACGCAGCCTTTTGTCATGTCGGTGGTGCGCGACGCCGATCCCGACCGCTATCTCTCCGTGCTGTACGCACCGGAGGAAAAGCGCCCGGCGCTGTTTGCACTTTATGCATTCAATGCAGAAGTGGCGGGCATTCGCGACCGGGTGAGCGAACCGCTTCCCGGCGAGGTGCGGCTGCAGTTCTGGCGCGATGTTCTGACGGCCGAGGCTGCGCCTGAGAGTGCGGACGGTTCGCCGCTCGCGGTGGCTCTTCTGGAGGCAATCCGCACGCATGGGCTGCCCGTGCAGCCGCTGCTCGACCTTCTCGAAGCGCGCATCTTCGATCTCTATGACGACCCGATGCCAAGCCGCAACGACCTGGAAGGCTATTGCGGCGAGACCGCTTCGGCTCTGATCCAGCTTGCCGGACTGGTGCTCGACACGCCAGCCGCCATGCGCGCCTCGGAACTGGCAGGCCATGCCGGCTGTGCACAGGCCATTGCCGGCCTTTTGCGCATGCTGCCGATCCATCGCCGGCGCAGGCAGTGCTACATTCCGGGCGATCTGTTACGGGCCGCCGGCACCACACGCGAAAATCTTCTGAGCGGCGAGGACCGTGACGCTGCGGCGCGCGCCGTGGCGGCAATGGTCGCCCTTGGCAAACATCATGCGGCGGCATTCGAGGCAGGCGCGAAGGCGCTGCCGGCTTCTCTGCGTCCGGCATTCCTGCCTGCGGGGCTTTCACAGGCCTATCTCAAGCGCCTTGAGGCCAGCGGGGCTGCGGCACTCGAAGACATCGTGACGCTGCCGCAATGGCGACGGCACTGGCTGATGTTCCGGCGTGCCACGAAGGGATGGGGATAACCCCAGGACCTGAACCTCAAAGCGCGATCCGTTTTTCGGTTGTTCCGACGCTTCATTTACAATCCGGATTGTCCCTGATGCGCCCCAAGGGGCGCACGGCGATTGACGATGCCGTTGTCCAATTTACGCCGCGTCCGCATGGTCTTTGATCATCGGCTCATTGATCGGGGGAAGGTTTGTGGCTGAAAATCTGAACAAAAATCATGCGGCCACGGGGTGGCTCGCATCAGCGCTTGAGGCGCTTGTCGCCATGGGCGATGCCGTGGCGCGCTTTCCCGTCACCGTGTTTTTTCTCTTTTTGACCGCCACCTACGCCAACGCGCTTGTTGCGGATATCGATCTTGTGCCCGCCGCCCTTCTTGGCGCGGCCAACAAGGATGACCTCCTCTTTGCGCTGATCGCCGCCGTGATAGCCTCTTTTGCCGCAACCCTGTTTGCGCGGGCCCGGCAGCTTTCAGCGTTGATCAGCGTGGCATTGCCGGTGCTCGCCGGTGTTGCCGCCTTTGCGGTCATGTGGCCGGACATCACCGAGCGCACGGTGGAATGGGCGTTTGTGCTCTCCCTGATGGCGCTTGCGCCCATTGCGCCTTTCGCATGGCGGGGGACGGGCGATGCGTTCTGGATGTTCACGGCGCGGCTGGTATTCGCCGTGGGGCTAGGACTGTTGGCGTTTGCGCTGTTCGGCGGCGGGATTTCGGCCATTCTGGCAAGTCTGACCCATCTCTTCGGGATCGATGTTCCGAATGATCTCTATGAGCATATCTGGGCCTCGATCGGCCTGTTCGTCGCACCGCTCTTCGGGCTCGGGCAGACGCCGCGCACCTTCGATGAAGAGCCGGGCGGCCATGAGCATGCGCTGATGCAGAGCGGGATGCGCGCGCTGGGTGATTTCGCCGCCGTGCCCATGCTCATCATCTATGCGCTCATTCTGCACCTCTATGCGGCCAAGATCGCGATTACCGGAGAGGTTCCGCAGGGCCAGATCGGATGGCTGGTGCTCACATATGGCGTGTGCATTGTCGCCGTTCTTCTTCTGACAAAGCCGTTTCTGGACACCGCCCGTGCGCCGACGCGCTTCTTCGTGCGTTTCTGGCCGCTGTTCCTTCTGGCGCCGCTGGGGCTTCTGTTCTACGCGCTCGCTCTGCGGGTAGGGGCGTTCGGCTGGACGCCGCAGCGCTATTTCCTCGGCCTGTTCGGTCTGGTGACGCTCGCGCTCGTCGGGATGCAGGCGCTGCCGCGTCTGCGGGGCGATATCCGCCTCATCGCCGGCATTCCGGTTCTGGCGTTGCTTTTGGGCAGTTTCGGGCCGCAGGGTGCGCTCGACTGGTCGGTGCGGTCGCAGACGGCGAGGTTTCTGGAACTCGTCAACGATACGCCGCTCAGCGTGGAGGCGAAATCCGAGGCGCTTTCGGTGCTGCGTTATCTCAACGGAGAGGACGCCGTTGGCGCTGTGGAGCCTGAAGGTTTTGCGCTGAGCCCGGACGGCAATGCATATCGCGAAGTGGCCATCGCCTGGGGGCTCGATCCCGACAATCCCGTCCATGTGGATCGAAACGGGGTTTTCTACAGCAACCCGTTGATCGTTGCGTTCAAGTCGGATGGTTTCGATGTCGTTGTCCAGAATGCGATTTTCCTGGACGGGGAGCCGGGTACTTTCGATATCGTTCTGCCGGATGGCGGAAAGATCGCGCTTCTGCTGAAGCAGAATGCGGTTTCGGTGAAAACCGCGGACGGGGTTGAAGGGCTGTTCCCCGTGGAGGAAGAACGCATCGCATCTCTCGCCTCACAGGATGGGCAGACGGTGATGTTCTCTCTGGAGGCTGAGGGGCGAAAGATCCTCATCGTGCCATCTCATCTCCACGCCACGTTCGAGCCGGAGCTGGAGTTGCGCAACATGACCGGGACGCTGCTTCTAAGGCTTGAAGACTGGAAGTAGGGCGCAGCCAGGACTGAATAAAAAAGGGGAAGCCGGCATTGCGGCTTCCCCTTTCTCTTTGTGGGCTCTCGTTCGAGAACCTGCCTATTCGGCGGCCTGGCTTGCCGGCTGTGCAGCGAGCCATTCCTTGAAGTCGACCAGCGCGCGCGCCGTCATCGCCTTCTTCTTGGCGACGGTCTTCTCCTTGCCGCGGAGGCGCTTGCCTTCGGGCTTCGGCACCTCGACGGGCGGGAACAGGCCGAAATTGACGTTCATTGGCTGGAAGGAGCGTTTGCCCGGCTCATCGTCGGAGATGAGATGCCCGCCGGTGATGTGGTTGAGCAGCGCGCCGAAGGCAGTGGTCCCGGGCGGCGTGGAGATCGGCTGACCCAGACGCTCGGATGCGGCAAAGCGACCGGCGATCAGGCCCATGGCCGCACTTTCCACATAGCCCTCGCAGCCGGTGATCTGACCGGCAAAGCGCAGGCCGGGGCGGCTCTTGAGCTGAAGCCGGCCGTCGAGAAGCGCAGGCGAATTCAGATAGGTGTTGCGGTGCAGGCCGCCGAGCCGTGCGAATTCCGCATTTTCCAGACCGGGGATCATGCGGAAGATGCGTGTCTGCTCGGCATATTTCAGCTTCGTCTGGAAGCCGACCATGTTGTAGAGCGTGCCAAGCGCGTTGTCCTGGCGCAACTGCACCACCGCATAGGCCTTTACGTCGGGATTGTGTGCATTGGTGAGGCCCATCGGCTTCATCGGTCCGTGGCGCAGCGTCTCCGGTCCGCGTTCCGCCATCACCTCGATGGGCAGACAGCCATCGAAATAGGGCGTGCCTTCCCATTCCTTGAACTCGGTCTTGCCGCCGTCGAGCAGTGCCTGGATGAAGGCTTCATACTGCTCCTTGTCCATGGGGCAGTTGATGTAGTCCTTGCCGGTGCCGCCGGGGCCGACCTTGTCGTAACGCGACTGGAACCATGCGGTGCCTAGATCGATGGAATCGAAATGGACAATTGGGGCGATCGCGTCGAAGAAGGCGAGCGACTGCGCGCCCGTGGCCTCCGAAATGGCTTCCGCCAGCGAGGGCGCGGTCAGCGGGCCGGTGCAGATGATTGCCTGATCCCACTCTTCCGGCGGCAGGCCGGTGACTTCCTCGCGCTCGATGGTGATGAGCGGATGCGCCTCAAGCTCTACGGTGACGGCTTCGGAAAATCCGTCGCGGTCCACGGCCAGCGCACCGCCGGCGGGCACCTGGTTGGCGTCGCCGCAGCGCATGATGAGGGAGTCTGCGAGCCGCATTTCCGCATGCAGCAGGCCGACCGCATTCGTTTCCGCATCGTCGGAGCGGAACGAGTTCGAGCAGACCAGCTCGGCAAGCCCGTCGGTCTTGTGCGCATCGGTGCCGCGCACCGGCCGCATCTCGTGGAGAATGACGGGAACACCCGCTTGTGCCGCCTGCCAGGCAGCTTCGGAACCGGCGAGACCGCCGCCAATGATGTGTATCGGTTTCATGGGGGAGGAGATAAGCCGCCGGACCATGGAATGCAACGGTGGATGGCGTGTGGCGCTAACCAATTATAGAGGCGGCTCTGCCATCCGGTTTCGCAATCAACAGGGGCGTTTTATACTGTGCGAATGGAATTTGGAGCATCACGGGCGGGGCTGCTTGCAGCGGCGCTGTGTCTGGCATGTGTGACTGGGCCGGCGGCGGCGAAGGCGGAGCGCATCTATCTGTGCAGCGGCTATGGCTGTGTCTATAAGAAGAGCATGACCCTGGGGGCGGCTGCGAAGCAGCGGCTGACCGCGATCATGGCGGGCGGCAGGTCTTCCGCAAGCGCCGAACGGGCGGCCATCAGAAAGGCGGTCCGCTATTTCGAAACACTGGCGACACAGACCTTGGGCGTGCGCGATGGCGCGAAGTCCGGACCGGGCGGCGCGCGGGTCTATGGCCAGATGGACTGCATCGACGAGTCGCGCAACACACGGACGCTCCTGACCTATCTGCAGCGCCACGGGCTGCTGTATCATCACACCGTGCGCAGGAACGCCGCACGCGGCTTCTTCATCGACATCCGCTACCCGCACGCCACTGCCGTGGTGCGCGCGAAGGATGGCCGGGACTGGGCTATCGACAGCTGGTACGAGCCGGCCGGCGGTGCGCCGGACATCATGCAGCTTTCTGAGTGGAAGAAGCGCGGCGTGCGCGGCGAGCGCTAGCGCATCCGGCGCGCGTGCATGGAAGCGGAGGGGATAAAAAAAACGACACCCGCCGAGGGAGGAGGTTCGGCGGGTGTCGTTATAGGGTGACCGGCAATTTTGGGAGGAGGAGGTTGCCGGTCTATTCGTCAGGGTTGGGAGGAGGTAACCCGGACGAAATCTATGAAACTCAAATCCTGACAGCGCCCATATAGGAAGGCTTCTGCCCGGAAACAACACCCGCCGAGGGAGGAGGTTCGGCGGGTGTCGTTATAGGGTGACCGGCAATTTTGGGAGGAGGAGGTTGCCGGTCTATTCGTCAGGGTTGGGAGGAGGTAACCCGGACGAAATCTATGAAACTCAAATCCTGACAGCGCCCATATAGGAAGGCCTCTGCCCGGAAACAACACCCGCCGAGGGAGGAGGTTCGGCGGGTGTCGTTATAGGGTGACCGGCAATTGGGAGGAGGAGATGCCGGTCGTTTCCTTCGAAGTTGGGAGGAGGATAACTCCGAAGGAATCTCTAAAACTCTGTCTGGCGGGCTCTTACGAGGCTTACCGCCCTTTTTACAACCCCTGCCGAGGGAGGAGGTTCGGCAGGGGTTGTTTTGGGTGACCGACAATTGGGAGGAGGAGTTTGTCGGTCATATCCGTCAGGATTGGGAGGAGGTAATCCTGGCGAAACTGAATTAGCTGCTGTCCTTAGACAGACTTGCGTGCAACGAACGGGATGTCGCCGCGGGAGATGCCCAGATCGTTCAGTTCACGGTTGGACAGGCGGCTCAGCTCGTTGACGGTCTGACGGTAACGGCGCCAGTTGCGGTAGTTGCGAATGATGTTCATCTTGCTGCTCGCTTCGTTCGAATATTCTGTGTTCGTCTTGTGAGCAGGAGATAGTCCCAAGCCGCCCGGCTTTGAAGTGACAATGTTGCATGACAGCAATGCGATTTGTGCAATGCAACATGGCCTTTTTGCGGCTGCTGCATGGCTCGGGTTTGGCGCGGTTCTAATCGGTTTATAAAAAGCACGGTGGGAGCGGGGGATGCGGCCGGTATGCGCAAGGGGGCCGAAGCGATCAAAAAAGCCCTGAATCTTGCCAATTTTGCTTTGATAGACTAGGTGCAGGTGATATAGAACCCGCGCTTTCGGAAGCTTAAGGCGTTCCTTGGGTCTTTCGAAGCGGGTGTGGTGGAATTGGTAGACACGCAGGATTTAGGTTCCTGTGGCGCAAGCCGTGGGGGTTCAAGTCCCTCCACCCGCACCAGAAGGGCCATTCCCGGTAAGTATCCCCGACAGGAAGAGCGGTGGGCGCCGTGAACGCGGCGGCAAAAGCGAATACAAAGGTATGATGGATGCAGGTAACCGAAACTCTCAATTCAGGGCTCAAGCGCGAACTTAAGGTCGTTGTTCCTGCCAAGGACATGGAGGCGCGCCTCGCTGAGCGTCTCAACGACGCAAAGGACAAGGTGAACCTCAAGGGTTTCCGCCCCGGTAAAGTGCCCGCGCAGCACCTGCGCCGCGTCTATGGCAAGTCTTTCATGGCTGAAGTCGTGAACGAGATCCTCGCAGGCACGCAGAGCATCCTGACCGAGCGCGGTGAGAAGCCGGCCATTCAGCCGGAAATCTCGATGACCGAGGACGAGAAGGAAGCCGACAAGGTTCTCTCCGGCGATGCCGACTTCGAATTCTCCATGTCCTATGAAGTCATTCCGCCGATCGAGCTGAAGGATTTCTCCGACATCAAGATCACGCGTCAGGTCTATGACGTGACGGATGAGGAAGTCGAAGAGCAGGTCAAGCGCGTTGCCGACTCCGCCCGCACCTACGAGGTGAAGAAGGGCAAGGCGGCTGACGGCGACAAGGTCAAGATCGACTATCTCGGCAAGATCGACGGCGAAGCCTTTGATGGCGGCGCTGCCGAGGATTCCGAGGTCGTGATCGGCATGAACCAGTTCATCGCCGGTTTCGAAGAGCAGCTCGTGGGCCTGAAGGCCGGCGACGAGAGCACGATCAAGGTCACCTTCCCGGAAGAGTATGCGGCAGCGCATCTCGCCGGCAAGGAAGCCGAGTTCGACATCAAGGTCAAAGAAGTCTCCAAGCCCAACGAGATGGAGATCAACGACGAGACCGCACAGCAGCTCGGCCTTGAATCGGCTGACAAGCTGCGCGAGATCGTTCGTGGCCAGCTCGAGAACCAGTTCGGCCAGGTGACCCGCCAGAAGGCGAAGCGTCAGATCCTCGACGCGCTGGACGAGGCTTACAAGTTCGAAGCGCCGTCCAAGCTCGTGGAAGCCGAGTTCGAGAACATCTGGAACCAGGTGACCCGCGATCTCGAGGCTGCCGGCCGCTCCTTCGAAGACGAAGAGACGACCGAGGAAGAGGCTCGCGAAGAGTATCAGCGTCTTGCTGAGCGCCGCGTGCGTCTGGGCCTGGTTCTCTCCGAGATCGGCGAGAAGGCAGAGGTCAAGGTTGGCGACGAAGAGATGCAGCGCGCGCTCATCGAATCGATCCGCCGCTACCCGCCGCACCAGCAGCAGGAAATCTACGAGTTCTATCGTCAGAACCCGCAGGCCATGGCCAACATCCGTGCGCCGCTCTTCGAGGAGAAGGTCATCGACCATCTGCTCGCTGAAATCGCGGTCACCGACGAGAAGGTCTCCCGCGACGAGCTGATGGCTGACGACGAGGACGAGACCGAGGCGAAGCCGGCGAAGAAGGAGAAGGCTGCTCCGAAGAAGAAAGCCGCTCCGAAGAAGGCTGCTGCCAAGAAGAAGGAAGAGGGCGAATAAGCCTCTCCTTTTTGAAAGTTCGAGAAAGGCCGTCCTTCGGGGCGGCCTTTTTCTTTTTGCGGTATCTGGCTGGTGGGCTGGAGCGACGGCGCGGGCATTGCCGCTCTTAAACGGGCATGCGAAGAACCTCCCTGATTTCCGAATATGACACTTGCGGTATTCGCACGAGCCTGGGGAGACTGTGATGTTCGAGCCGTATCTGCGCCTTTGGAAGCTCGCCATTGATGGTGAGCCGATCGTTACCCCGGCAGCGAACCTTCTGCCGGTGCTTCGAGGGGACGAGCCGGCAATGCTCAAACTGTTCTCCAGCGCGGATCAGAAGCGCGGGGCGAGCCTTATGACATGGTGGAGCGGGGACGGGGCGGCAGAGGTTCTGGCGTGCACTGAAGGCGCTCTGCTTCTTGAGCGCGCCACCGGCGCTCGCTCTCTGGCGGACATGGCGCGTGGCAATGATGATGATGAGGCCTGCCGTATTCTCTGCGCCACCGCCAACCGCCTGCATCGCAGCAGGCCCGGCCCCATGCCTGAACTCGTTCCTTTAAAGCGCTGGTTCCGGTGCCTCGAACCGGCGGCGGCCAGGCATGGCGGTATCCTGATCCACTCGCTTGAGACAGCGCAAAAGCTTCTTGCCGAGCCAAAAGAGCAGGTCGTCCTTCACGGCGACTTGCACCACGGCAATGTGCTTGATTTCGGCAAGCGGGGCTGGCTGGCCATCGATCCGCATGGCCTGACGGGTAATCGCGGCTTCGACTTTGCGAACATTTTCACCAACCCCGATTTGAGCGATTCCAGTCGACCGGTCGCAACGCAGCCCGGCCGCTTTCAGCGACGCCTGGCGGTCGTTTCCGAGGCGGCGAAGGTGGAGCGCCGCACCCTGCTTCAGTGGATTCTCGCATGGACCGGCTTGTCGGCGGCGTGGTTTCTCGAGGATGAGAACCCATTGGCGGAAGTGGATCTGAAAATTGCCGCACTGGCGGCCGCGGAGCTTTCGCGGTGAGACGTCGCTTGCGGCATGTTGAGGCGAATTTTCTCCCTGTGAGAGGGGAGCGGAGGCTCGTGCTTGTGAGAAGGCCATGCAGATGAATATCAGACGGCTTGGAGCCGAAGACGCGCGCGCGTTCAGAGAACTGAGGCTAGAGGGGCTAAAGATGCATCCCGAGGCGTTCGGCGCTTCGTTTGATGATGAGCTTGCCCAGCCGCTCGAACGGGCAGCCGCACGTTTGGCGGAGAATGTCGTTTTGGGTGGATTTGACGCTGCTGGAGCCTTGCAGGGGATCATCGGCCCCCGCAGGGAAAAGGCGGCCAAAATCAGACACAGGGCCGGCATCTGGGGGATGTATGTGGTTCCTTCTGGTCGCGGCACCGGTCTGGCGAAAAACCTGCTGCAGGCAGCCATCAACGAAGCCATGGTTGATTGCCAGTCAGTTCTGCTTTCCGTGACCGCTTCAAACGAAGCGGCAAAAAGGCTGTATCAGCGCGCGGGTTTCAGGGAATGGGCGGTTGATCGGAAGGCGCTCTGCGTTGAGGGGGCATTTGTTGACGAAGTGCTGATGCGTCTCGACTTTGCCTGACAGCTGAGCCGACAGAGCCGCCCCGTCGCCGGTCGCGACTGCTTCCATCGCTCAAATCAGGGCGCATGCCGCGTTTACAAGAAAAAGCCCCCGCGCATGGCGCGAGGGCTTGAGACCGCCGTTCCGGGCTTCGATCAGGCAGCGCGGACCCGGATCGGCAGGCCCTGACGCACGGATGCGCCTGACACGGGCTCCAGCCAGGTGCCCAGCGTCTGCCGTGTCGGATCGGCAAAGCCCAGATCGTTGATGTTGACGCCGGCCGCAATCCACGGATTGCTGGCCATGGTCCTGTCGTCGATCACATGATCGCGCGCGCCCAGCTCCGTATGGCCGAAACTGTGCTCGATGCCGATCGTGCCGGGCATCACGCCATTGGTGACGATCGCCAGTCCGCGAATGGCGCCACCGGGGCTTTCCACCACGATCTCGTCACCATGGGCGACGCCGAGCGCCGCCGCATCCTCGCTGTTCACGAGCATGGGGTTGTAGGGCTTGATCATGCGCAGCCGCTCAAGCCCGATGGCATAGCTGTTCATCACGTTCGACTTGTAGGAGAAGGCGAGCATCGGCCATTCCTCCTCGGTGAAGTGATCGCGCATGGGGGAACCGTCGGCCATGACCGGCGGCTGCAGCTTTGCCGTGCCGAACAGGCGCTTGCCGGTCATGCTGTCGACGCAGGTGCCCACATCCTCGTTCCAGACGCAGAGCTGGCGCTTCCACAGATTGCCGAGCGTATCCCCCTTGCGCGCGTCGGCGAAAGTCTGGAACCGGCCGCCACGCGAATAAAGATGCGCCACGGGGCCGCGCTCTTCTGCCGGCAGGGTGGCCTCGATGGCCGGCAGAAGGCGTTCCAGGCCCGAGAAGCGGATGTCTTCTTCGCTGGCGTCGGGAAGCGTCTCGCCGGTGAAGGCGATGTTGGCCGCCGCACGCAGGTAGAAGTCTTCCGCCCGGTTGAGCGGATGCTTGCCGCCATTGGCGTCGGTGATGGCTGCATCGCCAAAGCCCTTGAGGCCGAGACGCTTGGACAGTGCGATGAAGAAACTGTCCATGCTGACGGGCTCGCCGTCCTGCGTCTTCGCCTGACGTGGCTCGACGATGGGCCAGCAGGCCGTGGTCATCTTGGTCAAATTGCCCGACCAAGCGCCCGTGAAGCCCCAGACTTCATACATGACCGAATCCGGCACGATGTAGTCGGCATAGGTGTTGGTCTCGTTGATGAAACCATCCACGGCCACATAGAGCGGCAGCACTTTGGGATCGGCGAGCTTGTCGCGCAGCACGGCCTTGAGACCGGCCTGGCCGTACATCGGATTGCACATGACGCCGATCATCGCCTTGATCGGGTAGGGATATCCTTCCACGGCAGCGGTGATGTGGTCGGTCAGGACCGGCGGCGCCAGCCGACGCCAGGGCGCACGGGCCGGGTAGGGGTTCTTGCCCTCGGCCTTGAGACGCTTGAACTCGCTCGTCTTCTCATAGGGGAAGCGCGAGCGCGACAGGAACACGCCCTTTGGCTTGCGCGCGCCTTCAAAGCCCGCGAGGTCGTAGCGGGGGCCTCCGGCAGTGCCGTTGAAATTGCCGCCGCCATGGGCGTTGCCGCCGGTGTGGTTGACGTTGCCGAGAAGGACGTTGAGCAATTGCAGCGAGAAGGCTGCATAGAAACCGGCACCCGACATCATGCCGCCATGGCAATCGACCACGGCCGTGCGGCCATGTTCGGCGAGCTTGTCGGCCATTTCCTGCATGCGCTCGACGGGGATGCCGCAGATCTCCGACATTTCGTCCAGCGTGTGCGCCTCAGCCTCGTCACGAAGCAGACGCAGGCCGGTGCGCACCTCAATGGTGTCACCATCCGCCAGCGTGACGGTTTCAGCGGCAAAGAGCGCTGCCTGATCGACGGCGTTGGCCGGCACGATCTGGCCATTAGCATCCACGACCATGGGCGCATCGTCTTCACCGCCCGCTACCTTGAGGCCTAGATCGGACTCGCGCAGGAAAGCGCCGGCGCGGGGGTGGTTCTCATCGATGATGACCAGATGCGTCGCATTGCTGTTGGAGGGCTCGCCAGCGGCCTTGGCGGCATCCGGGTTGGGGATGGCCAGATAGTCTGCCGCATAGCCTTCATTGTCGAACAGCAGCTTGATGAGCGCCATGCCGAGCGCTGCATCTGTGCCCGGCTTGACCGGCACCCAGTTGGCGCGCCTACCGGCGGCGCGCGCGACCGAGGCGTTCAGCGCCGGATCCACGACCATGTATTCGAGCGAACCGTCGACGCGCGCCTTGGACAGAAGCCGTCCCTGCCGCTTGAACGGGTTGCCGGCCTGCGATGGCGCGGTGCCGACGAACAGGCCGAACGTGGCCTTTTCATAGTCGGGCTTCACATGGGCGTTCTTGGCGAGGTCATTCATCATCGCGCCCGCGCCCATGCGGAAGGCGAGGCCGCAATAGGAGCCGTGATGGCCATAATTGCGGGTGCCGAACGCCTTGTCGGAGAAACGGCGCAGAAGGGCCGAACGTCCGTAGTCGGTGGCTTCCATGACCAGAAGCTGGTTGGTCATGGGGCCGTATTCGGGGTTTTCCGGATCGAGCGGCGTCTCATAGTCGTTGATCGCGGAAAGTCCGTCCACCTGGCCTTCGCCGAACAGATCGCCGCCCTCGACGATTTCCTCGATGAGCTGCTCGAAGCTGATCGTCTCCCACTTGCCTTCGCCGCGTTTTCCCGTGCGCTTCAGGCACTCGGTAACGCGCTGCGGGCTGGTCATCTGCGCGATCATGGCATTGCCGCGCGCGCAGGTGGTGGAGCGGTTGGCCCAGCCCTGATCGGCGTAGGCGGTGGTGCGCAGGAGCGCATCCTTGACCGGCATGGTCTCGTCGGTGTGCACCTCCGAGGACAGCGGGTTGAACGGGTTGCCGATCGAGCGCAGCACCTCTTCGGTGTTGTTGTCGATGCGCACCCGCACGCCACATTTTGTGGTGCAGCCATAGCAGACGGTGAAGGCGACGCGCTGGTCGGGATTGAGCTCCATCGCGCCGGTTTCGAGGTCGACCCTGTATTCGGGATCGAGCGCATTGCCGTAGACGGGGTGGCGGGGCTTTTCGCCCGAGCTGCCGGTCAGGCCCTTGGCCATGCGGGTCAGCGGCTCTGAATAGCCGGCGACGAAGGTGGCTGCGCCGGCGACGGCAACGCCACCCTTGAGCAGGTTGCGGCGGTTCTTATCCATGGCTGGGAACTCCCTTGGCGGAGATGTCGGTCTTTTCTGCGGGCGCGTCGGCGGGGCCGTCGAGCGCCTGTTTCCACGGTACGAACATGTCGATGACGAGCAGGAGGGCGATCCAGAGCCCGAAGGTTCCGATCACGCCGAGCCAGCCGCTGGACCCCCAGCCAACCACATATTCGAGATAGCCGGCGGTCTGCTTCTGCACCGTCTGCACGTCCATCAGCACGTTCCAGCGGGCCATCCAGGCGAGATGCAGCGCCACCAGCCCGATGATCCAGCCCCAGATGCGCGCGCCGTTGCGCCACACGAGCAGGAAGCTGACAAGCGTCATGGACGCCCCGACGGAGAGGCTCCAGATGGCCGTGGAGCGCCATTCGGCGCTGTGGCGTACCGACTGGATGGCGGCTGCGACGGAGCTGTCTTCCACGAAGATGCCCTCAAGCGCCCAGGCAAGGGCCACAAGCGCCGTCACCACCGCGGCGGCGACAACCACCATCAGCATGTTGCGGTCGGTGTCGGCGTCGCGCGCGCCGGTGAAACGGTTGAGAACGAGCACCAGACCGGCAGCGCCGATGAAGCCGGTGGCAGCGAAGAAGGGCAGGAGCCATTGCGTGTTCCACAGCGGACGACCTTTGAGGATGGCGACTTCGCTGCCGGTATAAATGGCAATGGCGAACGACATCACGGCGGCGAACAGCGCAAGTGCAACGACTGCGAAGCGCGGGGTCTGCCAACCGCCAAGCGTGGCGATGCGGGCGATGAGGCCGGTCATGTCGTCACGCGTGCGCCAGGCCAGCATGGGCTCGCGCCAGACAAGCCAGGCGAGTGCTATGATCGCGAAGACGAAGGGCGGCAGCATGAGGCTGCCGATGGACATCCACGACCACGGTGTGAAGTAGGCATAAAAATGCCAGAACCGCAGCGGCTGATGCAGATCGGCCAGAAGCGCGATGGGGGCAACGATGGCGGTTGTCATCGCGCCAAGGAGCGCATAGCGCGCCGTCGCCTTCCAGCGGCGTGCGCCGAGAAGACCCGGCAGGGCCAGCCAGAGCGAGGCATAGGCCAGCGCAATCATGAAAAAGTACTGCACGGCCCATGGGTACCAGGCGATCTGGTAGCGTGGCGCGAGGATCTCAATGACCGCTGAATTCATAGTGCAACTCCTCATTGTCCGTGCCACGGATTTCCCAGATCGAGGCGAAGGCCTCGGGGCGGTCGACGAAGCGTTCATCCATGCCGAGATAGAAGACGTGCGGCAGCGTTCCCTTTTCGGGCTGCAGAACCTGCAATTCGTCCCGGTGCTCGGCGATCATGCGGGCAATGGTGCTTTCGGGATCGTTCAGATCGCCGATGATGCGCGCGCCGCCGACGCAGCTTTCAACACAGGCCGGCAGAAGACCGGCTTCCAGCCGGTGGGTGCAGAATGTGCACTTGTCGGCGGTCTGCGTCTTGTCGTTGATGAAGCGCGCATCATAGGGGCAGGCCTGTACGCAATAGGCGCAGCCGACGCAGCGCTCGGCATCGACGACGACGATGCCGTCTTCCTGCTGATAGGTGGCCTGCACCGGGCAGACCGGCACGCAGGGCGGGTTGTCGCAGTGATTGCACAGCCGCGGCAGGAAGAAGGTCGACATGTCGCCTGTCTCAGGATCGTCGACCTCATACTGCGACACGATGGTGCGGAACTTGCCCAGCGGCGCATCGTTTTCCAGATGGCACGAGACCGTGCAGGCCTGGCAACCGATGCAGCGGCGCAGGTCGATAAGCATGGCGTAGCGCTTTGTGGGATCACCGCCGCGACGCGGCGGCTGGTCGTTGATGGCGGCTTCCGCCACCGTGGCCAGTGGCACGAGGCTGGCGCCCGCGGCAAGCCGCGCGAGCTGCCCCATGAACATCCGTCTTGCAAGATCCATGTGACCTCCAATGAGTTTGGCTAGCCCGCGAATCTGCAGGCAGGCATTGCTACGAAAGTCGTAGCCCGGAGGTGCGAGGTGGAATTTGACCAGAGTCAAAATTCCAAAAATATCAATGAGTTATGCTTTTTAGCATGGGTGTGATGCATTTCTGCATGCCTTGCCGGCAATGGGAGCCGCGTAGCAGCGCTGCCCTGCCATTGCTGTCTGGCGGGGCTTTCCGTTTCGCGCGGGATGGTGGGCGCAGGCTAGAGCATCGGCCCGAAAATCGGAATCGATTTTCGGAAAGCACGATGCGCAGATTGAATAGGTTAGAGCGTCCTTTGTGCATTCGAATGCACGGCGCTCTAGAAGAGCTGCAACCCCTTGAAGCTCACATGGCCGTTCTTGCCGATGATGATGTGATCATGCACGGCGATGCCGAGCGGTGTCGCGGTTTGCACGATGGTCTTGGTCATCTCGATATCGGCGCGTGACGGCGTCGGGTCGCCCGATGGGTGGTTGTGCACCAGCACCACGGCGCTCGCCGACAATTCCAGCGCGCGCCGAACGAGTTCGCGCGGATAGACCGGCGTGTGGTCGACCGTGCCCGTCTGCTGCACTTCGTCGGCAATGAGCTGATTCTTCTTGTCGAGGAACAGGACGCGAAACTGCTCGCGCTCCTCATGCGCCATGGAGGCGGTGCAATAGTCGATGACCTGTGACCAGGAGGACAGCAACTGTCGGCCACGCAGTTCGGCCTTCAGCATGCGTCGGGCGAGGGTGGCGGCAATCTTGAGATCGCGTGCGGCAGCCTCGCCAATGCCTTCCACTTCCTGCAGAAGGCGCTCTGGCGCGCCGAGCACTTCGGGAAGCGAACCGAAGCGCTCCAGAAGGGCCTTTGCCGGCCCCTTGGTGTCTGCGCGGGGAATGGAGCGGAAGAGGAAGAGTTCGAGAAGTTCGTAATCCAGAAGCGCTTCGCTTCC
The DNA here is from genome assembly GCF_058725515.1 of Nitratireductor sp. WH36-1. Classification (NCBI taxonomy): domain Bacteria; kingdom Pseudomonadati; phylum Pseudomonadota; class Alphaproteobacteria; order Hyphomicrobiales; family Phyllobacteriaceae; genus Nitratireductor; species Nitratireductor sp. WH36-1. Next base: position 1,898,569 of record NZ_CM178970.1, read on the forward strand.
ATTGTCGGCGAAGCGCTGCCGTAACCTGTCTCGATGGCCGTGATAGTGCGGTTTTCGCGCTGGCTTTGCGCGTTCTATCTTCGTGGTCGGTCCGACTGGCCCTTCAGCAAAGAATGTGTGCTCGTCCTGCCTGCCCATAAGTGCCTCCCCCTTGCACCGCTCAAACAGGCGTGAGTCCGTAAGGGACTGCACGCACCGGTAGAGCAGTTTAGGCGGAGAGGCCGGGGCGGTCGAGCCCTGCAGGCGAAAGGGTGAAGATTTCACAACCGGTTTCGGTGACGCCGATCGAGTGCTCATACTGAGCCGAAAGTGAGCGGTCGCGCGTCACAGCCGTCCAGCCATCCGAGAGCACCTTCACATGCGGACGACCCAGATTGATCATCGGCTCGATGGTGAAGATCATGCCAGGCCGCATCTCGACGCCTTCGCTCGGAGTGCCGTAGTGCAGAATGTTCGGCGCGTCGTGGAACAGCTGTCCGAGGCCATGGCCGCAGAAATCGCGCACCACGGAGCAGCGCTCGCCTTCCGCATAGGACTGGATGGCGGCGCCGATTGCGCCGGTGCGTGCGCCAGGCTTTACGGCGGCGATGCCGCGCATGAGGCATTCATGCGTGACTTCGAGAAGCCGTTCGGCCGCGCGCTTGATCGTGCCGACCGGATACATGCGGCTCGAATCGCCGTGCCAGCCGTCGAGAATGTAGGTGACGTCGATGTTCACGATGTCGCCTTCGCGCAGCGGCTTGTTGTCTGGAATGCCGTGGCAGACCACATGGTTGATCGAGGTGCAGGTGGACTTGGTGTAGCCGCGATAGTTGAGCGTCGCGGGAATGGCGCCATGGTCCATGCCGAACTCGAAGACGAAACGGTCGATCTCGTTGGTCGTCACGCCCGGCGCGACGCGGTCTGCCAGCTCATCAAGGCAGCGCGCCGTGAGGTTGCACGCCTTGCGCATGCCTTCAAAGCCCTCTTCGCCGTAAAGGCGGATCTGGCCGGTATTACGCATGGGGGCGGAGTCTGCTTCGAGATAGGTGACCATGGGGCTTTGGTTCGCTTGCGCTTTGTTCAATAATCGTTGTGCCGGATTTTGCGGCTTTTATCGCACGATGTCTATCAGACGATCCGGGCGGATGGCTTCAGGAGTGATTTGGCATTTGATGGCGTAAGCTTCAACCCCGGCGGCGCTGGCCTGCGCAAAAGCCGCAGCATAGGCGGGGTCCAGATCGCCACAGAGGCGGAAGCGGTCGCAGTCGCCGCGCTGCACCAGATAGATCATGATTGCGCGGTGGCCGGCGGCGCGCATGCCGATGAGCTCATGCAGGTGCCGCGCGCCGCGCTCCGTGACCGTGTCGGGGAACTCGGCCAGCCCCGGCTCGCGCATGAAGTGGACGTTCTTGACCTCCACATAGGCGCAGGCGCGGTCTGCGGCCTCCAGAAGCATGTCGATGCGCGAGCGCTCTCCGTAGCGTTGCTCGCGCTTCAGGACGGGGTAGGCGGCAAGATCGGAAACGAGGCCGGCGTGGATTGCTTCTTCGGCGAGCCTGTTGGGCAGGCCGGTGTTGATTCCGACCAGCGTGTCGTCCGCCTCCACGATCTCCAGGCGATGGGCGTATTTGCGCTTGGGGTCGTCGGAGTGGGAGAGAAAGACGCGTGACCCTTCAGCGGTCAGGCCCAGCATGGAGCCGGTGTTGGGCACCGAAACCGTTGTCTGCGTTCCATCCTGCAGGATGACATCGGCCAGGAAGCGCTTGTAGCGGCGGATCAGCCGGGCTTCTATCAGGGGCTCTGGAAACTGCATTTGGGTCTTTCCGAAGGGAGAGTCTTTTCAGCGGGTTGCGTGGGCTTCTGCAAGCGCTGATTCAGGTGGGCGGCTGGCCGTGGGCACTGATCGCTGCGCGCTTACTGTAATAACGGCCGAGCACGAGCGGCGTCAGATACATGGGGATCTGATAGCAGCCGATAAAGAGCAGAAGTGAATCGGTGACGCTCGCAGGAAGCGCAGTGAGGAAGAGGCCGATATTGCGGTTGCCGGCGGCAATGCCCAGAGGCGCTGCAATGGCTTTGGAGCCGGAGCGTTCCAGAAGCGTGGTCACGGCGAGCTGGAGAAGAAAGTTCGCCGCGAAGGCAATGGCGAGGTTGAGGCCTACAAGAGCGGGGTCGATCAGCAGGGTTTCGCCAACGGCGGACATGAGCCCCACAACGACCACACCCATGAGAATCGCGGAAAGACCGTCGATCGAGCGTATGGCGCCGGGACCGGGACTGCGTAACGCGAATCGGCGCAGCAGGAAGGCAGCAGAGACCGCCAGCGCGATAACGGCCAGCAGACGGCCTGCGGCCGCCAGAATCACGTCAGCGCTCCCCAGTGCGGGCGTGAGCCAGAATACGGGCAGAACGGTGAGTGGCAGGAGCGCGGTGCCGAGCGTCATGACCCGCATGACCGGTGCAGGATCGTTTCCCGTCATGATCGCCAGATGCGGGCTGCCGGAAACGGGCGCGGCTGCGGCCATGAGCACCAGAGCGGTGGGCAGGACGCCGGTCCAGCCGATGGCGAGGAAGAGGAGGGCGAAAACGAGCGGAAGCGCCAGCTGAAAGGCGAGCGTGGCGACGAGGGACTGCCGCAGGTCGCTCAATGCGCCGATGAGGGCTCTGGGGCCGACGCGCAGCGCTGCAAGAAAGAGCAGGCCGGCGATCATTTCCGCAATCCATGGCTTTGCGGCGTGTGCTGCTGCCGGAGAAGCGATTCCCGCCACAAGCCCGGCTATCAGAAAGAATCGCGCATGCGAGGCTGCAAAGCCGAGCGTATTCGAAATGGCGGTCAGTGCGCCCTGCATTCTCCCCGCCTTTCTCCCAAGGTCTCGACGGTAGGCGACTGGCCATGTGTCGAAGACATCTGCATCCGACAAGTACGCGGACTGCGAGAGCGGGTCAAACCGAAGCATTCGGCTGACGTTTTACTATGTGCAATTTCGGGAAAGAAACTGGCACGCCCAACGGGACTCGAACCCGTGTTTCCGCCGTGAAAGGGCGGCGTCCTAGACCGCTAGACGATGGGCGCGCTCGAGAACGAGACGGCTTATAGTAAGCTTCGCTGCATGGGGCAACCCATCAATTGATGGAACATGCATTTTTTTCAAAATTATTTTCTGCGGCGGCAGCGCCAGTTCCAATCGCGCTCCGGACCGACGTCCACATGCACGGATTTCGTGTGGCAATAGGTGCCTACACCACCACGGCCCGGCATGGAGCGAACGAACTTGGCCAGCTCCCATTTGCTGACGCCGGAAATCTGGATGTCGGCTGCCGCGCAATACATATGCAGCGACTTGCGGGCGCCGCGGACGCGACGGTTGTAGTTGGGGCTGCGATAGCCGGAGGTGACGACGATTCGCTTGCCATAGTGGCGCTCAATGGCCTTGAGCATGCCAACGAGCGCTGGCTTCAGGCAGGCAGTGTCGACGCTTTCGCGCTGCTTGAGGAGGCCATTGGGCGCAAGGCGCGCCATGCCGGCCGCAGAGGCGACCTGATAGGCAGGCTCTTCTTCGTAAATGTCGGCGTCGGCATCATCGTCCGCGCCGGACTTGCTCGAGAATTCGAACAGGCTGTCACCCTGGCGCACGCCGGGAAGGGCCGCGCCGGTGCCGAGGGATGCCGTTACGGGCCGGCTCTCGGAGGTGGCGGCGAGAACCACTTTGGGTTTCTCTTCGGCCTTCTTTTGCGTCTTCTTCGGGTCGATGAGCGGGCGGGCCGCTCTTTCCGCAGCCTGGGCGGCTTTCGGTTCGCGAGCCGAGAAGAAGGCGGCAAGGAAAGTCTGTTTCTTGGCTGATGCTTCCGCCTCGGCTGCTGCGACGGCTTCTGCCTCCGCAGTTTCTGTTTCCGCCGGGCGCGCTGCAGGCTGGGGAACCTCTGCGGCGGCTGTCTGTGTCGTGGTTTCGGCAGCCTGTTGCGCTGCGGTCTCTACCGGCGCTGTCTCGCCGGCCGGGGGCTGCTCATTTGTCTGAGCGGTCTGTGTCTGGGGTTCCGGGGCCGGGGTGGCCGCCGTTTGGGAGCCGGGGCGCGCTGCCGGGAGTGGAACACTGCTGCCTTCAGCGGCATTCTCTTCGCCAGGTGCTGCGGCAATAAGGTCGCTGTCGCTGGCCTCAAACCCGTCTTCGCCGGCGCTCGCCTGCAAATCGGTCGGTGTCAGGCCGAACTGCGTTACCGGATCTGATGTGGTGGAGCATGAAGCAAGAAAAAGAGCGCAAAGAACGCTGGCAAGGCTCGCACGCCCGCTACTCATCAACTTCATACAGCGCTTTCCGCTCTCGTCCCCCAGCAACAGAAGTCTGCCCCCTCATATGAATTCACGAACCAAACAACCCATGCCCGGTTACGGGCATGCAGCCACCGTTTGTCTGCTAACGAATCTTGGTCCCCATGTGGATAACTATCATAGGCGTTAGAAAACAATTAAGGCAACAACATGTTAGCTTTTAAGCATAGGCCAGAGACCCGGCTCAGTGCGTAAAAGCTTCTTTCGTTCGGTTACAACGCGTGATCAAGGTTTTGGTCCTTATCCAAGGGCGTGATCAGGCGCGGGTGCGAACATAATCTCCGGGTGCGTCGGCCAGAGCTTTCTTGCCTTTTGCGGGTTTGCGCGCCTTTACCTCTTCCTTGTCGAGGCCGGTGATCCATTCGTGCCATCTGGGCCACCAGGAGCCCGCGTTCTCCTTCGCCTGCGCCATCCAGTCGTCCAGTTCGCCTTCAGGCTTCGGTCCGCTCCAGAACTGGTATTTCTTCATCTCGGGCGGGTTGATCACGCCGGCGATGTGGCCGGACCCCGCGAGCACGAACTCCACCGGTCCGCCGAAGAAACGGCTTCCCAAAAAGACGGATTTCGCAGGCGCGATGTGATCCTCGCGGGTGGCGAGGTTGAAGATCGGTATGTCGACATCTTCCAGATGCAGCGTCCTGCCGCGCAGCACCGCGCGACCCTGCGAGAGATTGTTCTCCAGATAGCAGTTGCGCAGGTAATAGGAGTGGTTCGCCGCTGCGAGCCGGGTGGAATCGGAGTTCCAGTAGAGAAGGTCAAAGGGCAGGGGCGCCTGACCGCGCAGGTAGTTGTTGACCACATAGGGCCAGATCAGGTCGCCCGCGCGCAGCATGTTGAAGGCGGTGGCCATGCGTGTGGCGTCCAGAAAGCCGCGTTCACGCATTGCCGCGTCCAGCGCCTTTATCTGCTCTTCATCGACAAAGACCTTGAGATCACCGGCAAAGGTGAAGTCCACCTGCGTCGTCAGGAAGGTTGCAGACGCGATGCGTTGCTCACCCTCTGCCGCCATCAGCGCGAGGCCTGCGGCAAGCAGTGTGCCGCCCACGCAATAGCCCATTGCGTTGACCTGCTTCTCGCCCGTTGCCTGTTCGATCGTGTCGAGCGCGAAGCGAATGCCCTCATCAATGTAATCACCCCAGTCCAGACAGGCGTGGCGCTCATCCGGGTTGATCCACGAGATGACAAACACCGTGTGGCCCTGTTCCACCGCCCAGCGGATGAAGGAGCGCTTGGGGTTGAGGTCGAGAATGTAGAACTTGTTGATCCATGGCGGCACGATGAGCAAGGGCCGCTTGAACGCTTTCTTGGTGGTCGGCTCGTATTGCAGCACTTCCACAAGCCGGTTGCGGGCGATGACCTTGCCCGGCGTGGTGGCGATGTTCTCGCCCACCTTGAACTTGGAGGCGTCGGACTGGCGCAGTTTCAGGTCGCCCTTGCCAGCGGCGATGTCCTCGGCGAGCATGCGCATGCCGCGCACGAGATTTTCGCCGTCGCTCGCCATGGTTTCACGGTAAAGCTCGGGATTGGTGAGCAGGAAGTTCGATGGCGAAAGGGCCTGGCTCATCTGCTCGACATAGAAGCGGGCCTTGTGGCGCGTCGCCTCATCCAGATTGTCGGCTCCATCAACCAGGTCGGCCGCCCAGCGCGCGGTAACCAGATAGGCCTGTTTCAGGAAGCTGAAAAAGGCGTTGCGGCCCCATTCGGGGTCCTGAAACCGCTTGTCCCTGTCGGATGCCGGCGCATAGTCGGCGATGTTGTCTTCGCTCATGCGGCGGATCGCATTCGCCCAGATGCCCATGAACTCGCCAAAGAGCCGCGTCTGCGCCTCCAGTGCGCGCGCCGGATCGCTCAGCCAGTATTCACTGACGCGGGAGAACGTTTTGACCATGTCGGCGAGGGGCGCTGCGGAAATGTCGGTCGATTCGCCACTTTCACGGGCCTGCCTCCAGGAGGCAGCCGCCTTGCCGAGCTCTTCGAGCGCCTGCGCCAGATTCTGCGCAAAACGCTGCGGATCTTTTGCGAAATACTGCTCTACCGTGCTGTCTGCTTGGTTTTCTGCGCCATTGGTCTGCTTTTCATGAGCCATGTTCTGCGCCTACAACCTAAACGCGCCTTTCAACGGGCGCGGTGTTAACATAATCTGACGGGAGGCTCCCCCTCTGCCATCATGCATGGTAGTGGCTTGAATCGGAAGAGAATATGAAAATCAAATCTCACGGCGGTTTTTTTCGCGCAGTCGCGCTTCTCGCTCCGGTGGTTGCGTTGCCGCTGATTCTGGGGGGGTGCATGAGCGCAAGCCTGGAGGATGCAGCGCCCGCCGCCGCCCTCCGCACGCCGCCAGTGGTTCCACAACCCGCCCCGCGCACGGCGGCAACGCCGTCGCAGAAGCTGACACCAGGTTCGCCCACGCCGGGTGCAAATGTGACCGGAGCTTATCCTGACCTGAATGTGCCGCCGGCCTCGGCGACAGCGCCCATCGCGCCTTCGGAAAAGGATGCGCTGATGCGCGACCTGACAGCGACGCGGCAAAGGCTTGAGAACAGTGCGCCGGCAAATAATGCGGATGCCGAGGCGCGCCGTCTGCGCAATCTGGCGAAAACCCATGCCGAGCGGCAGCTTCAGGAAATCGAAAAGACCGAGTAGGGACGGGGGTCCTGCTCTCGACCGTTGACGGGATTGGGTATATGAGGACCGGGCGCGGCATCGCGCATCCCGTTTTGAGGTACGATGATGGAAGAATTCCATAAGATCCGCCGGCTTCCGCCTTATGTTTTCGAACAGGTAAACCGCCTGAAAGCCAGCGCGCGAGCGCGCGGCGCGGACATCATCGATCTCGGAATGGGCAATCCCGACCTGCCGACGCCGCAGGCCATTGTCGACAAGCTGTGCGACGTGGTGCGCGATCCGCGCACGCATCGCTATTCGTCTTCGCGGGGCATTCCGGGATTGCGCCGTGCGCAGGCGGCTTATTATGAGCGCCGCTTTGGTGTGAAGCTTGATCCCGAGACCCAGGTTGTCGCGACGCTTGGCTCCAAGGAAGGCTTTGCCAACATGGCCCAGGCGATCACCGCGCCGGGCGATGTGGTTCTTTGCCCGAACCCGACCTATCCGATCCATACATTCGGCTTCATCATGTCGGGCGGCGTCGTGCGCGCCATTCCCGCCGAGCCGGATGAGAATTTCATTCCCGCGCTTGAACGCGCGGTGCGCTATTCGACGCCAAAGCCGCTGGCGCTGATCCTCAACTATCCGTCAAATCCGACGGCCTGTATGGCGTCGCTCGATTTCTACAGGGACGTCGTTGCGTTCGCCCGCAAGAATGACCTCATCATTTTGTCGGATCTCGCCTATTCGGAAATCTATTTCGACGGCAACCCGCCGCCCTCCGTTCTCGAGGTTCCGGGCGCAATGGATGTGACGGTGGAGTTCACCTCCATGTCGAAGACCTTCTCCATGCCCGGCTGGCGCATGGGGTTTGCGGTCGGCAATGAGCGTCTGATCGCGGCGCTCTCGCGGGTGAAATCCTATCTGGACTATGGCGCGTTCACGCCGATCCAGGTGGCCGCCGCCGCCGCGCTCAATTCCGATGGCTCCGAGATCGAAGAGGTACGCGAGGTCTATCACCGCCGCCGCGATGTGCTCGTCGAGTCCTTTGGTCGCGCAGGCTGGGAGGTTCCGCCTCCGCCGGCCACCATGTTTGCCTGGGTGCCGATCCCCGAAGCCTATCGCGCGCTTGGCTCGCTTGAGTTTTCCAAGCTGCTGGTCGAGAAGGCGGAGGTGGCGGTCGCGCCGGGCATCGGTTTCGGCGAGTTTGGTGATCAGCATGTGCGCATTGCACTGGTGGAGAACGAGCACCGGATTCGCCAGGCGGCGCGCAGCATCAAGCGCTTCCTTGCAACGGCGCCCGAAAACACCGACAACGTCATCCCGCTCGGCGCCCGTCGCTGAGTCCCACTTACAGACTGTTCAAGAAGGAGCACGCCGCATCATGTCCGAAGCGTTGCGTATTGGAATTGCGGGTTTGGGAACCGTAGGAGCTTCTGTCGTGCGCTGCATGACGGAGAAGGAAGCGGAACTGACCAGGCAATGCGGACGCATGATGACGCTCACGGCTGTCTCGGCGCGCGACCGAACCCGTGACCGTGGCGTCGATCTCGGCAATGCAAAGTGGTTCGATGATCCGGTGGAGCTCGCCCGTTCCTCTGATATCGACGTGTTCGTCGAACTGATCGGCGGCGACAGCGGCCCCGCCTATGACGCGGTGAAGGCAGCGCTTGAGGCCGGCCACCACGTTGTGACCGCCAACAAGGCGCTTCTGTCCAAACATGGCGTGGCGCTGGCGACGATTGCTGAGGAAAAGGGCGTTCTCCTCAACTATGAGGCGGCGGTCGCTGGCGGCATTCCGGTCATCAAGACCATGCGCGAAGCGCTGGCCGGTAATGATGTGAGCCGCGTGTTCGGCATCATGAACGGAACGGCCAACTACATTTTGACGCGGATGGAAGAAGAGGGGCTTTCCTTTGAGGACTGCCTCGCAGAGGCTCAGCGACTTGGTTATGCCGAAGCCGATCCGACCTTCGATATCGAGGGACACGACACGGCGCACAAGCTCTCGATCCTCACGAGCCTTGCCTTTGGCTGCCAGATCTCGGCTGACGACATCTACATGGAAGGCATTTCCAACATCAGCCAGGCCGATATTCGCGCCGCCAGCGAACTCGGCTACCGCATCAAGCTTCTGGGCGTCGCGCAGCGCACCGACAGCGGCATCGAGCAGCGCGTGCACCCGACCATGGTTCCCACGCAGTCCGTGATCGCTCAGGTGCACGGCGTGACCAACGCCGTGGCAATCGAGACCGATGTTCTGGGCGAGCTCCTGCTCTCCGGCCCCGGCGCCGGCGGCAATGCGACGGCCTCTGCCGTGATCGGCGACATGGCGGATATCGCCAAGAGCCGGCCCGGCTTCCAGCATGGCCCGGTCTTCGGGCGTCCGGCCGCGAAGCTGAAGCCTTACCAGCGTGCGCGCATGCGTGCGCATGAGGGCGGCTACTTCATCCGCATGACCGTGCATGACCGCGCCGGCGTGTTCGCAGCCATTGCCAAGCGTATGGCCGACAACGAGATTTCGCTGGAATCCATCGTTCAGCACGCCGATGGCGGTCTGCCGGAGGATCAGAAGAACGTGATTCTCGTGACCCATGAGACCACCGAGGAAGCCGTGCGCAAGGCGGTGGATGGTGTGATCGCGGACGGTCACATGGTCGACAAGCCCCAGGTTATCCGCATCGAGCGGGCGGCCTGACGCAGGTTTGGCGTCTGTCACATTTATTCAATCGATTCATGTTTTTGACGGGGCGGTGAGGGACTTGCCGTCCCGCGCCGTCTTTGTCACAAGAAGCCGGCCCGCTCATGGGGAGCGGAAGAACATCAGGATTTGAGTCAATGTTGAAAGCCTCGCAGGCGGGTCTCGACCGCATTCTCACGCTGGAACTCGTTCGTGTGACGGAGCGCGCGGCTGTGGCTGCTGCGCGGCTGCGCGGACGTGGTGACGAGAAGGCCGCCGATCAGGTGGCCGTCGACGCGATGCGCTCCGAACTCAACCGCCTGCCCATCCAGGGCACGGTGGTGATCGGCGAAGGCGAACGCGACGAAGCGCCGATGCTTTACATCGGTGAGGAAGTGGGCGTGGGCGAAGGCCCGGAAGTCGACATCGCGCTCGACCCGCTGGAAGGCACCACGATCTGCGCCAAGAACCTGCCGAACTCGCTGGCGGTGATCGCCATCGCAGAGCGCGGCAGCCTGCTTTATGCGCCCGACGTCTACATGGAAAAGATTGCCGTCGGCCCGGGCTATCCCGAGGGCGTTGTTGATCTCGATGCGCCAGCCGTGGAGAACATCGAAGCGCTGGCCAAGGCCAAGGGCGTTCCGGTCAATGAGATCACGGCCTGCATTCTCGATCGTCCGCGCCATGCGCGCCTGATCGAGGAAGTGCGCGGCACCGGCGCTGCAATTCGCCTGATCGGCGATGGCGACGTGGCCGGCGTGATCCACACGACCGACCCGGACGAAACCGGCATCGACATCTATCTGGGCATCGGTGGCGCGCCGGAAGGCGTGCTGGCGGCGGCTGCCCTGCGCTGCATCGGCGGCCAGATGCAGGGACGTCTGCAGCTCAACACCGAGGAAAAGGTGGCGCGCGCGGCCAAGATGGGCATTTCCGATCCCGCCAAGGTCTACCGCATGGACGAGATGGCCAAGGGCGACGTTCTGTTCGCTGCGACCGGCGTGACGGATGGCAACCTGCTTTCGGGCGTGAAGTTCGGCCGTGACCAGATCTCCACCCACACCATCGTCATGCGCTCTTCTTCGCAGACGGTGCGCGAGATCATCGCCCGCCACCAGGACCTGGACAAGTTTTAGAGCATCGGACCGAAGAGGGGGCGCTGGCTTTCGGGTCATTCCGATGCTCCGTTGATGGTTTGGAACATCCTTTGTGCGTCCGGAAGGGCGCACAAATATCCAAGTGGGTTACGGCCCGCTTGCCTTTGTTCAGCCGCTGTGAAACGTAGGCGGTAATGACTGGCGAAAAACGGTATTTCCTCGATGTCCGGCACTCCGCACGCGGTCTTGCGTGGGAGCATCGGCTTGACCTGCGCGGCGAGAACGCTGCGCTGGCCATGGCGCAGACCCATGGCATTCCCGAAATCGTGGCGCGGGTTCTGGCCGGCCGCGGGGTGGATATCGACGATGCAGAGCGCTTCCTCGATCCCACCATTCGCGATCTCTTGCCAGATCCGGCAACGCTGACCGACATGGACAAGGCTGCCGAGCGGCTCGCCCATGCGGTGCGGCGCGGCGAAAAGGTGGCGATCTTCGGCGATTACGACGTCGATGGCGCTGTTTCCTCGGCCATGATGAAGCGCTTTCTCGGGCATTACGGCATCGACGCCGAGATCTATATTCCCGACCGCGTTTTCGAGGGCTACGGCCCAAATCCCGACGCGATGCGCGACCTTGCGGGGCGTGCGAGCCTCATCGTCACCGTCGATTGCGGCGTCAACAGCGCCGCCGCCATCGCCGCCGCCAACGAGGCGGGCGCGGATGTGGTCGTGCTCGATCACCACCAGGTGGGCGGCGATCTGCCGGATGCGGTTGCTGTGGTGAACCCCAATCGCGAGGATGATCTTTCCGGCCAGGGGTTCCTGTGCGCTGCGGGCGTCGTGTTTCTGGCGCTTGTCCAGACCGCGAAGCATCTGCGTCAGGGCGGTGTCTCCAAGCCGCCGCCGAACCTGCTCGGCCTTCTTGATCTGGTGGCGCTGGGCACGGTCTGCGACGTGGTGCCGCTCGTTGGCGTCAACCGTGCTTTCGTGGTGAAAGGGCTTGTGGCCGCGCGCCAGATGAACACGCCGGGACTGGCTGCGCTGGCGCGGGTGTCGCGCATCGGCGAACCGCTCAACCCCTACCATCTGGGCTTCATGATCGGCCCGCGCATCAATGCGGGCGGGCGCATCGGCAATGCGGCGCTGGGCAGCAATCTGCTCGCCAGCGACGATCCGGCCGAGGCTGCCAAGATCGCCGAGACGCTCGACCGGTTGAACACCGAGCGGCAGGAAATGGAAACGGTGATGCTGGCCGAGGCGAAGGCGGAGGCCGATGCAGAACTGATTTCGGGCGAGGGGCCTGCGGTTCTGGTAACGGCAAGCGACCGCTGGCATCCGGGCATTGTCGGGCTGCTCGCCTCCCGTCTCAAGGATCACGCAAGGCGACCGACCTTCGCCATCGCCTTCGGTCCGAATGGCAAGGGCACCGGCTCCGGCCGCTCCATTCCCGGTTTCGATCTCGGCAAGATCGTGCGCGAGGCGGTGGCCGAGGGCATTCTGGTCAAGGGCGGCGGGCATGCGATGGCTGCCGGCATCACGGTTGAGCGCGAGAAGCTTGGGCCGTTGCGCGCCTTCTTCGAGGAGCGGGCGGCGAGTGCAGTAAAGCGGCTGCGCGACGCCGAGAGCCTCAAGATCGATGCAGCGCTTTCTGCCGATGGCGCGAACCTTGCGCTGCTCGATGCACTGGAGACGGCCGGGCCTTTCGGGTCAGGGCATTCGACGCCGGTTCTGGCGCTGCCGCGCCACCGTCTGGCGGATGCGCGTGTGGTGGGCAATGGCCATATCCGCGCAGAACTGCGCTCACAGACCGGCGCGCGCATGGAGGCGATTGCTTTCCGTGCGGCGGAAACGGATCTCGGCAATTTCCTGTTTGGCAATCGCGGTGCGACCATTCACGTGGCGGGCACGCTGGCGGCCAATCACTGGAATGGAAACAAGCGCATCCAGTTGCGGCTCCAGGATGCGGCCAGCGCCTGAGGGCTGCGCCTATCCGAGGACCGTGAGCAGGCGTTCGAGTTCGGTAAGCCGGGCCTGCGTGGTTTCGTAACCGATGGTGATCGCCTCGTCAGCGCGGTGAAATTCCGTCAGGCCGATATGGCCGAGCTTGGGCTGAAGCGACAGGTCGGGCGGATCGCCGGCCATGCGCGCCCGTGAAATGCGATCCTGAATGATGTTGAACGCCTCGACCATGACGCCGGTGATGCCAAGACGCTGATCGCGCTGCTGCGGCCCCTTGTCGACCACCAGAGACGCAGTCTCGCCTTCCCCGCTTTCCTGCGGCATGTCGGCGGAATGCTTGATGACGGCGGCGCGGCCAAACAGGTCGTAATGCAGGTTCACCGCCATGACCAGAGGCTGCTCATAGGCGCGGCAGGCGGAAACGGGAACCGGATTGACCAGCGCGCCGTCCACCAGAACGCGGCCATTGCAGGTGACGGGTTCGAAAACGCCGGGCAGCGCATAGGACGCACGCATGGCGGTGATCAGCGAGCCTTTCGACAGCCAGATTTCATGACCGGTGCGGATTTCCGCCGCCACACAGACGAAGGGTTTGGCGAGGTCATCGAAGGTGACGTCCTGCAGGTGCTCCTGCATGCGGGCCGTCAGCTTCATGCCGCCGAACAGGCCGCTGCCGCCAAAATTGATGTCGAGCAGGCCGAAGATGCGGCGTTTGGTGAGGGACCGTGCGAATTCTTCCAGCTCATCAAGCTTGCCGGCCAGATAGCAGCCGCCGACCAGTGCGCCGATGGAGGTTCCGGCAATCATGCCGACGGGGATCTGGGCTTCATCAAGGGCGCGGAGGACGCCGATATGCGCCCAGCCGCGGGCCGCGCCGCCGCCAAGAGCCAGGGCAATGCCGCCTTTTTCAGGCGCGGGCGCTGGATCAAGCGGGGGCGGTTCCGGCGAAATCACGTCGATTTCCCGGTTTTCCTGTTTCCTGCGTAGAGATGCCCAATCGAGCATGTTCATCTCCTCGTCCCCGGAAGCATCATGCCCGAGGACTGTATCGAATTGGTGAATATGCGTCGCTGTGGCGAACCGAATGGTTCAACGCTGCCTCACCGAGGAACGCGGCTACTACCCCTTCCCAGTAGATGGGCGCTCCCGAGGAGAAAGTCTACGCTTCGGGCGTTCAAGAAATCGAGACCGACTTTCGGTCAAGCATGTCCGTCTTTGTCGTCCAAAGGCTTCATGCCGAGGTCGACCAGAACCGGTTTGCCGTCGCGAATGCTCACATTGCGGTAGAAGCAGGTGCGGCGACCGGTGTGGCAGGTTGCGCCATCGCCGGCGACGCGTACGCTCAGATGCACCGCATCCTGATCGCAGTCGGTGGCGATGGAGACGATGTGCTGGACATTGCCGGAGGTCTCGCCCTTCTTCCACAATTTGCCGCGCGAGCGCGACCAGTAGTGGGCGATGCCGGTTTCAAGGGTCATGGCGAGAGACGTGGCGTTCATGTGCGCCACCATCAGAAGTGCATTGGTGTCGGCGTCCGTCACCACGGCCGTGATGAGGCCATTGGCATCGAAGCGCGGAGAAAAAGCCGCGCCCTCTTCGAGCGCGGCCTTGTCGGATGGGGCAGGGGGAAACGTGAGTGTGGTCATCAGCCGTGTTTGTCGCGCAGCATGGTCATGAAGCGCGCCTGTTCCTGAAGGTCTTCGCGATAGGCGCCGGTGAAGGTCGTCGTCAGCGTGACCGAACCCTGTTTGCGGATGCCGCGCATGGCCATGCACATGTGCTCGGCTTCCACGAGAACGGCAACGCCGCGCGGCTTCAGGACGTCCTGAATCACATGGGCGATCTGCGCCGTCATGGCCTCCTGCGTCTGCAGGCGGCGGGCGAAGATGTCGACCACGCGGGCGATCTTGGATAATCCGACCACCTTGCCGTCCGGCAGATAGGCGACATGCGCCTTGCCGATGATCGGCACCATGTGGTGTTCGCAATGGGAATGGAACGAGATGTCCTTGATGAGGACCATGTCGTTATAGCCCTGCACCTCCTCGAAGGTGCGGCCGAGTTCTTCGGCGGGACACTGGTCGTAGCCGGAGAACATTTCGCGATATGCCTTGGCGACGCGCTTGGGCGTCTCGATCAGGCCCTCACGGTTGATGTCGTCGCCTGTCCAGCGCAGCAGCGTGCGAACGGCGTTTTCGACCTCTTCCTGAGAGGGGCGATCAGTAACTGCTTTGTCCATATAGGAATTCTTCTCCGCAGTGGCTTCACCCTTATCGGCATGAGGCGGAAAGTTCTTGATAATGGCGTCCATAGAAGGCGTCTCCCGTAGTTCCTGTCTCAGCAGGAACGAGTTGAACGGTTCACGGCCTTATCCAGCGGGTATTGGAGAAAAATTCTCAGCCCGGCCCGACAGTGGCGTGCGCGAAACTGGAACCCGCAGCGGCATCATGCCTTGTCGCGGGCCCATAGCGATCATTATATAAGTGCCTTGAAGCAGAAGGAAAGATGCCGAAACGACTTTGATTTGTTTCGGCTGCGGCAGAGCGGGAAAACCATGCTGGACGATGTCTATAACGCGAAAATTCTTGGCTTTGCCGGCAATATTCAGCGGGTTGGACGGCTGGATAATCCCGACGCCACGGCAAAGGCGCACTCAAAGCTTTGCGGCTCCACTGTCATTGTCGATCTCAAGATGGATGGCGACACGGTCACAGACTTCGCGCATGAGGTGAAGGCCTGTGCGCTCGGTCAGGCATCGTCCTCGATCATGGCTGCGCATGTGGTGGGTGCGAAGGCTGATGAGCTGCGCCATGTGCGTGACGCGATGTACGCCATGCTCAAGGAAGAAGGCCCGCCGCCGGCAGGCCGCTTCGAGGATCTGAAATATCTGGAGCCGGTGCGCGGCTACAAGGCGCGCCATGCTTCAACGCTTCTCACCTTCGATGCGGTGGTGGATGCCATCGACCAGATCGAAAAGGCGCGCGCTGGCGCTGCCGCCTGATCATGGCTCAACCCATTCGCAGCCGCAACTGGCAGGGGCCCTGGCCGAAGACGCCCGGTCGCCTGTTCGGAACGGCTTTCGTGCGGCTCTACCAGCTCACCCTGTCGGGCTTCATCGGCAATTCCTGCCGGCATTTCCCAACCTGCTCGGAATACACCTATGAGGCGATTGCCCGGCATGGGCTGTGGTCGGGCGGCTGGATGGGACTTTTCCGCGTGGTGCGGTGCGGGCCGGGCGGCACGCATGGGATCGATCCGGTGCCCGATGTGCTGGAACAAGACCTGAAATGGTGGACGCCGTGGCGCTTCTGGCGGGTGGCGCGGCAGAAGAAAGTGCATTGACGGCTCGACGCCGAAGCATCGCGCCTGCATGACCGCGACACTACTGCCGCCGGTTTGCCCTTTACCTTCGCTGGCGAAATGCTTATTTCGGGCCCGCAAACCCAGAATGCCCAAACCACCCGCGCTCGTTGGCGGGACTGGATAAGGAGAAGACTTATGGCCGAGGCCGTTTCCCTGAAATTTCCCGATGGCTCCGTTCGCGAGTATGACGCGGCGACGACCGGCGCTGACATTGCAGCCGGCATCTCCAAGTCGCTCGCCAAGAAGTCCGTCGCCTATGCGCTCGATGGCACGGTGCGCGATCTGTCGGAGCCTGTCGGCACGTCCGGCGATATCGAGATCGTCACCCGTGACGACCCGCGCGCGCTGGAGCTGATCCGTCACGATGCCGCGCATGTGCTTGCCGAAGCCGTGCAGGAACTGTGGCCCGGCACCCAGGTCACCATTGGCCCGGTGATCGAGAACGGCTTCTATTACGACTTCGCCCGCAATGAGCCCTTCACGCCCGAAGACCTGCCGGTCATCGAGAAGAAGATGGCGGAGATCATTGCGCGCAACAAGCCTTTCACCAGGGAAGTCTGGTCGCGCGACAAGGCCAAGGAAGTGTTCGCCGAAAAGGGCGAGAGCTACAAGGTCGAGCTGATCGACGCGATCCCTGAGGATCAGGACGTCAAGATCTACGCGCAGGGCGACTGGTTCGACCTCTGCCGTGGACCGCACATGGCTTCCACCGGTCAGATTGGCAAGGCTTTCAAGCTGATGAAGGTGGCCGGCGCCTATTGGCGCGGCGATTCCAACAATCCGATGCTGACCCGCATCTACGGCACGGCCTGGCACACGCAGGAAGAGCTCGACCAGTATCTCCACATGCTGGAAGAGGCCGAGAAGCGCGACCACCGTCGCCTTGGCCGCGAGATGGACCTGTTCCATTTCCAGGAAGAGGGCCCGGGCGTCGTGTTCTGGCACTCCAAGGGCTGGCGCATGTTCCAGAACCTTGTGAGCTACATGCGTCGCAGGCTCGCAACCGATGGCTATGATGAGGTCAACGCTCCGCAGGTGCTCGACAAGAGCCTGTGGGAGACCTCCGGTCACTGGGGCTGGTACAAGGAGAACATGTTCAAGGTCGAGTGCGCGGACGACGAGGCGGAAGACACCCGCACCTTCGCGCTGAAGCCGATGAACTGTCCCGGTCACGTGCAGATCTTCAAGCATGGCCTGAAGTCCTACCGCGACCTGCCGATCCGGATGGCCGAGTTCGGCAATGTGCATCGCTACGAGCCTTCGGGCGCGCTGCACGGCCTGATGCGTGTGCGCGGCTTCACGCAGGACGACGCGCACATCTTCTGCACGGAAGACCAGCTTGCGACTGAATGCCTGAAGATCAACGACCTGATCCTCTCCACCTATGCCGATTTCGGCTTCAAGGAGATCACGGTCTTCTTCTCCACGCGGCCTGAAAAGCGCGTCGGATCGGATGCGCTGTGGGATCACGCCGAGGAGATCATGACTGGCGTTCTCGAGAAGATCGCCGCCTCGGACAGCCGCATCAAGACGGCGATCAATCCGGGCGATGGCGCGTTCTACGGGCCGAAGTTCGACTATGTTCTGAAGGACGCCATCGGCCGCGAATGGCAGTGCGGCACGACGCAGATCGACTTCAACCTGCCGGAGCGTTTCGGTGCGTTCTACATCGATCAGGATTCGGAGAAGAAGCAGCCGGTCATGGTGCACCGGGCGATCTGCGGCTCGATGGAGCGTTTCCTCGGCATTCTGATCGAGAACTTTGCCGGTCACTTCCCGCTCTGGTTCGCACCGGTGCAGGTGGTGGTGGCGACGATCACGTCCGATGCCGACGAATATGCACTGAAAGTGACGGAGACGCTGAAGGAGGCCGGACTTCTGGCCGAGGTGGATCTGCGCAACGAGAAGATCAACTACAAGGTCCGCGAGCACTCGCTGGCCAAGGTTCCGGTGATCCTCGTCTGCGGCAAGCGCGAAGCGGAAGAAGGCACGGTGAACATTCGCCGGCTGGGCAGCCGCGATCAGGCGTCCATGTCGCTGGCCGATGTGACCGCCATGCTGGTCGAAGAGGCAACGCCGCCGGACCTGAAGCGCAAGGCCGCAAAGGCCTGAGCTGTAAGGCGCTCAAAACGAAGAAAGCCCCGCTGGATGCAGCGGGGCTTTTTCATTTCTGCGATGTGTTCCGGTTTTCAGTCGGGAAACTGATTGCGCGTGTCGAGCAGATCGGTCGGCAGCAGTTCCACATCCTGATTGCGGCCGGGCACGACCGAAAAATCGCGCTGGTAGATGCGGTCGCGGTTCTTGGCGACAATCGTGTAATTGCCCTCGGCGAGAACCATGGAGGCGTAGGCGCTGACCGTTTCATAGACGATTTCGCCCGTGTCGGTCAGAACCGACCAGGCGGTATCGGCAATGGCTTCGCCGCCGCGTTCGCGCACAAGCTTCATGGTAAGGTCGGCGGCGCGGTGCTCCACCGTCGCTTCCGTCAGCTTGCCGGCTTCCACGCGGATGTCGGAGCGGATCGCTGCGTTGATGTCTCCGTAATTGGAGACCACGTGATAGGTGCCGGAATTGAGCCGGACGATGCTGCCGGGCTCGACCTTGGGCAGGATCAGCGCACCGTCGCCGATATTGTCTTCCGTCGCCTCATAGATGGCAAAGCGCAGCTGGTTCTGCGGAATGCGCACGCCGCCGGGCAGGATCGCGTTGAGCTTGAGACCGCCGGCATCGAGGAACAGGTCTTCGCGCATGGGCTCGCGGCTGACCGTGATGCGCTTTGTCACGCCTGCGCGTCCATAGGCGGCATGGACGAGATAGCTGCCGGGGGCGAGTTCGAAGACGCTGTTGCCGCCGCGCGCGGTTGCGACGAGCGGCAGTTTGTCATCGGGGCCGGGCTGCGTGCCGAAAATACGCCAGACGAGACCGTTCGGGATTTCGTCGCCGCCTTCGTTCAGATGCGCGACCAGTGTGACCTCGCCGGTGTCGGCAATGGCGAGCGCATCATCCACGGAGGCGGGGGCATAATTGTTGAGGCCGGGCAGGCGCAGGCCGTCGACGGCTTTCGCCGCATCCTCCTGCGCCATGACGTTCGACGCCTGAAAGGACAGCGTGCACAGGGCGAGAAGAGACAGAGTCGTTTTAAGTGAACCGCGCATAGCTGACATGAAGCCCAAGGCGGTGGCAATTTCAAGGCGATTATGCGATCTGGGTCCAGCGAAAAGCCAGCTCTCGCCAGCCAGACAGCCTGTTTCAGGCAATGCAGATCCCACAGGAGACAGACAGTGCATCCATCCGTGCTTGATTTCATGCTCGCGCGCCGCTCCACGCCGGTGAAAGACCTCGCGGAACCCGCTCCTTCCGATAAGGAAATCGAGACCATTCTGACCGCGGCTTCGCGTGTGCCCGATCACGGGCGTCTGACGCCCTGGCGCTTCATTCTCTACCGTGGCGATGCGCGCGTCGAGATTGGCGAAGCGCTGGCAAAGCGCGCCGTCGAGCGCGAGGGCGAGCTGCCGGAAACGCGTCTGGAGCAGGAGCGCAACCGCTTTTCCCGCGCGCCGCTGGTGATCGGTGTGGTCTGCGTGCCCAGGGAAAGCCCGACCATTCCCGAATGGGAGATGTTCCTGTCCGGCGGCATGGCGGCCATGAACCTGATGATTACCGCCAACGCGCTCGGCTACGGCACCAATCTCATCACCAATTGGTATTCCGACGATGCGGAAGGCCGCCGCATTCTGGGGCTGGCGCCGCAGGAACGCGTGGTCGGCTTCGTTCATATCGGTTCCTATGATGTGGAACTGGTTGAGCGGCCGCGCCCTGCGCTGGACGCCATCGTTTCCGATTACTCCGGCCCGTGGGAAGCGTGATGTTTTTTGAACCCTCCAAGGGACACGGCCTGCCGCATGATCCGTTCAAGGCGATCGTCTCGCCGCGTCCGATCGGCTGGATTTCGACCCTGTCGAAGGATGGAACGGCAAACCTTGCGCCTTACTCCTTCTTCAATGCGATCTCGTCCAATCCGCATCTGGTGTTTTTCTCCTCGGAAGGGGCGAAGGACAGCGCCACCCATGCGGAAGAGACCGGCGAGTTCGTCGTCAATCTTGCAAGCCATGATCTGGCCGAGCAGCTGAATGCGAGCGCGGTCGATGCGCCGCGCGGTGTCAGCGAGTTTGCCTTTGCCGGGCTCACGGAAGCGCCGTCGACGCTGGTTGCGCCGCCGCGCGTGGCGGAATGCCACGCCGCTCTGGAATGCAAGGTGACCGAAGTGCGTCGCCCGCTCGGCCTTGATGGCGCGTGGGCCGGCGTCATTGTCGTCACCGGTGAGGTGGTCGGCGTTCACATCAGCGATGCCGTTCTGAAGGACGGCATGTTCGATGCCGTTGCTGCCGGCAATCTCGTGCGTCTTGGATATCGTGACTATTCGGCTGTGACCGAGGTCTTCCAGATGACGCGCCCCCAGTGGAAGGGCGACTGACGCGCCAGGGCAATCGGAGTAGCCCGGTTTTCGGGTTAATCCGATGCTTCTCCCCACTCTAGTCTGACGACGCGTCGGCTGCGCGTGCAAGCACGCGTTCGGCAAGCGCCAGGTGCGGGCGGTCATACATCCGCCCGCCAATATTGACCACGCCGGCGTTTCCGGCGGCAGAGAAGGCCTCCACCACGGCGCGGGCCTTCTCCACCTCCCCGGCGGAGGGGGTGAAGGTGGCGTTGATCGGTGCGACCTGCGCCGGGTGGATGGCCATCTTGGCGACGAAGCCATCGCGCGCCGCCAATTGGCAATCCCTAGCAAAAGCCTCTGTATCCGAGAAGTTCGGGAATACCGTGTCGATGGCCGGAACGCCTGCCGCCGCAGCCGCCAGCAGCGTCATGCTGCGGGCGAGCTGAAAGAGCGGCGTATAGCTTCCGTCTTCATGGCGCGCGGCGAGCGCGCCGATATGGGCCGACAGGTCTTCCGCGCCCCAGGTCAGCCCGGCCAACCGGTCGCTCGAACCCCGGTAGCTGGCGGCGTTGAGGACACCCAGCGCCGTTTCCGTGATGATCGGCAGGATGCGTGTGCTTCCGTCTTCAATGCCGTTTTCTGCTTCGTGCACGCGCAATGCGGCAGCAAGGCGCGCCACATCTGCGCCACTCTCGGCCTTGGGCAGCATCACGCCATCGGGACCCGCCTGCATGACGCCGGCGAGGTCGTCTTCCGTCAGGCCGCTCGACAGATCGTTGACCCGTACATAGAGCTGCGCGCCCGTACGGCCGCGCGCGTCCTCCAGGAAAGCGGTGGTGATGCGCCGGCCTTCGGCCTTGCGGTCGGGGCTGACCGAATCTTCCAGATCGATGATCAGCACATCGCTTGCGGAACCGAGCGCCTTTTCAAGCTTGCGCTCGGAATCCCCGGGCACGAATAGAAGCGAACGCATGATCAGGCGTCTTTCTTCTTGAGGATCATGGCCTGACGCAGGCAGCGCGCCACCAGCCAGTCATTCTGATTGTAGGCGCGGTGCTCGAACTCGACGATGCCGCGGTCGGGCTTGGATTTGGATTCGCGCACCGATTTGACCTCCGTTTCAACCCGGATCGTGTCCCCGTGGAAGACCGGGTGAGGGAAGCCCGTCTCCGTCATGCCCAGATTGGCGACCGTCGTGCCAAGCGTCGTATCGTGAACGGAAATGCCGATCATCAGCCCCAGCGTGAAGAGCGAGTTGACGAGCGGCTTGCCCCATTCGGTCTTCTCGGCAAAGGCGAAATCGATGTGGAGCGGCTGGGGGTTCAGCGTCATGGTCGAAAACAGCATGTTGTCGCTTTCGGTCACGCTCTTGCGCAGCGTGTGCTGGAACACCTGTCCCGGCTGGAATTCCTCTAGATAAAGACCGGCCATCGTGTCCTCCGCATCCCGTTTGACCAATGTATCCTCTCTTTCTTGATAGGCGGGCTGCCGGCCCCTCGCAAGCGGGCACTTATGGTAAACGTTTCCTATACGAATTCGCGCTAGGGTCATTCCAGACAGGGCGGGAGCGTGACTTCAGTGCAAGTGGTTCAGCATTTTCTTAAATGGATGGAGACTGCCAGAGTGGTTGACAGAGCAGGGGCTGCCACAGCTCTCGCCAGAGCCTATCTCGACCGGGAACTGCCGTTTGAGGACCGCTACGCGGCCGAGGCCGCGCTGACGGCGCTGCTCGACGATCCCTCATCCAAGGTGCGCGCCGCACTGGCCGAAGCGCTCTCCATGAGCCGGCATGCGCCCATGCAGGTGATCGCCGCTCTTGCCGCCGACCAGCCGGACGTGGCTGCGCCGATCCTGGCGCGCTCGCCGATGCTTTCCGATTCCGACCTTATCGACCGCGTGGGCGACGGCCGCGAAGGGACGCAGCGGCTTGTTGCACAGCGTCCGCAGCTCGCCATGGGGGTTTCGGCCGCCATTGCAGAGGTGGGGTCGCTCGAAGCCTGTCTGGCGATGGTCGACAATCCGAGCGCGGAGATCGCCGCAGTGAGCTTTCGCCGCATGATTGAGCGTCATGGCCATGAGCCGCGCATGCGCGTGGCGCTGGCGGCCGATCAGCGTCTTCCTTCCGATTGCCGGCACACGCTTCTCGTGCAGCTTGGCGAAGCCCTGCGCGAAGCGCCGCTGGTTAAGGCGCTGGTGGGTGCGGCGCGGGCCGAGAAGCTGACGCGTGATGCATGCGTGCGCGCCTCGCTCACGCTGATCGAGACGATTGACCCGGATGAGCACGAAGCGCTGGTGGAGCATCTGCGCATGCGTGGTGATCTGACGGCAGGTTTCATCGTGCGCATGGTGGCGCATGGCAAGATCGATTTCTTCGGCCATGTGATGATGGCGCTCACCGGGCAGTCGCACACGCGCATTCGCGGCCTGCTCGTGAACGGACGCGATCTGGCCGTATCGGCGCTTTTGCAGAAGGCGGGGCTTGCAAAGCCGTTTCACCGCCCCCTGATCCGCGCGCTGTCGGTCTGGCGTGACGTGGCGCAGGGGCGGCGGGTGGCCGGTGCGCAGGAGGTTTCCTGGCTGATGATGGAGAGCATTGGCGCGACGCCCGGCCAGTCCGGTCCGGCAGCGGAATCTGCCGAGCTCGCTGGCCTGCTGCGCTCAATCCACCTCGATGCCCTGCGTGAGAACGCACGCCTTCAGGCGCAGGCGATCGCCGCCGCCTGACAGAAGGGCGTCCGCGTCGCCGGCATCAATGCCGGCTTTGCGCGTCAGATATCCAGTTCTTCAGCGAACTCGGCATTGTCCTGAATGAAGCGGAAGCGCGCTTCGGGCTTGGTGCCCATCAGGCTGTCGATGGCGCCCTTGGTGGCTTCCTGACCGTCGAGCACGGTGACGCGCAGCAGCGTGCGCTTGGCCGGGTCCATGGTCGTTTCCTTGAGCTGGCTCGCCATCATCTCGCCCAGACCCTTGAAGCGGCCGATATCGATCTTGCCGCGCCCCGTGAACTCCGTTTCCAGAAGCTCGTCCTTGTGGGCGTCGTCGCGCGCATACATGGTCTTGCCGCCCTGGCTGAGGCGGTAGAGCGGGGGAACAGCCATGTAGAGATGGCCATTCTCGATGAGCTGCGGCATCTCCTGATAGAAGAAGGTGATGAGCAGCGAGGCAATGTGCGCGCCGTCGACGTCGGCATCCGTCATGATGATGACGCGGTCGTAACGCAGATCGTCTTCACGGTATTTCGAGCGCGTGCCGCAGCCGAGCGCCTGTGTGATGTCGGAAATCTGCTGGTTGGCGGCGAGCTTGTTGGAGCCGGCGCTGGCGACGTTGAGGATCTTGCCGCGCAGCGGCAGGACGGCCTGACTGGCGCGGTTGCGCGCCTGCTTGGCGGAGCCGCCAGCCGAGTCGCCCTCGACGATGAAGATTTCAGCACCCGCTGCCGCGCCCATGGTGCAGTCGGCGAGCTTTCCGGGCAGGCGCAGCTTGCGCACGGCGCTCTTGCGGCTGACCTCGCGCTCCTGACGGCGGCGAAGGCGCTCATCGGCGCGCGCCACAACCCATTCGAGCAGTTTGGAGGCTTCCTGCGGGTTTTCTGCAAGCCAGTGGTCGAACGGATCGCGGATCGCGTTTTCGACAATGCGGGTGGCCGCAGCCGTCGCCAGCTTGTCCTTGGTCTGGCCAACGAACTCCGGTTCGCGCACGAACACGGAAAGCATGCCGGCTGCTGAGATCATCACGTCTTCGGAGGTGATGATGGACGCGCGCTTGTTGCCGGTCAGCTCCGCATAGCCGCGCAGGCCGCGCAGGAGCGCGTTGCGGAAACCGCTTTCGTGGGTTCCGCCCTCGGGCGTCGGCACGGTGTTACAATAGGAGTTGAGCATGGCGTCGCCGCCATACCAGGTGATCGCCCATTCCACGGCGCCATGACCGGTGGTCTTTTCGCTGCGGCCGGAGAAAATCTCCTTGGTGACCTGGAACTGCCCGTCGAGCGAAGCGGCCAGATAGTCCTTGAGACCACCGGGGAAGTGGAAGGTCGCCTTTTCGGGCGTCTCGTCCTTCTCGCCGATCAGGGAAGGGGCGCAAATCCAGCGGATTTCCACGCCGCCGAACAGATAGGCCTTGGAGCGGGCCATCTTGTAGAGCCGCGCGGGCTCGAACTTCGCGCCCTTGCCAAAGATTTCTTCGTCCGGCTTGAAGCGCACCTTGGTGCCGCGCCGGTTGTGCACGTCGCCGAGCTTCTCCAGTCCGCCCTGCGGCAGGCCGCGCGAAAAAGTCTGGCGGAAGAGCTGGCGATTGCGGGCAACCTCCACCTGAAGGAGTTCGGACAGGGCGTTGACCACGGACACGCCAACGCCGTGCAGGCCGCCGGAGGTCTCGTAGACCTTGGAATCGAACTTACCGCCGGCATGCAACGTCGTCATGATGACTTCGAGCGCCGACTTGTCCTTGAACTTGGGGTGCGGATCGACCGGAATGCCGCGACCGTTATCGGTGACGGAGAGATAGCCTTCCTCGTCGAGTTCCACTTCGATGAAGGTGGCGTGGCCGGCCACCGCCTCATCCATGGAGTTGTCGATAACTTCGGCGAACAGGTGGTGCAGCGCCTTGTCGTCGGTGCCGCCGATATACATGCCGGGACGGCGACGAACGGGCTCCAGACCTTCCAGAACCTCAATGTCGGCCGCACTGTAGCCGTCGCCCGACGGGGCGGGCGATGCAGATGGCGCGGGACGCGCAGCGGGCTTGCGCTGAGGCGCTGCCGGTTCGGGCGTTTTCGCACGTTCCACATTGGCAGGCGTCCCGGCGGCAGGCATTCCGGCGAAGAGGTCGTTGTTGTCGTCCATGAAGCGTGTTGTTTCCTGTCCGCGAATCAGCCCGCAGTTTGCCATGGTTTGCAAGGCAAAGCGAAGCCTGTTCCGGTTCCGTTCGGAGTGTGTGGACGACGCTTTACCAGAAAGCGAGGGCGCGCGCCAAGAGGTGCGCGGCAATTGAGGCGATCATCTCCCCAGCTTGGGGAGATGATCCGTTTCATAGAGGGCTGGATCGCCGTGCGTCCAGCCGGACGCACGGCGATCCAGTTTATGAATGGAGCATCGGAACAGCCCGAAAACCGGATTCCACTTTTCGGTCCGATGCTCTAGCTTGCCAGCGCTTCGATGGGCGGGCAGGCGCAGACCAGATTGCGGTCGCCACCCACATTGTCGACGCGCGAGACGGGCGGCCAGTATTTGGACGCTGCGTCGAGCGAACCTTCGGGGAAGGCGGCTTCGCTGCGGCTATAGGGATGCGTCCAGTCGTCACCCATCAGCTCCATCGCGGTGTGCGGCGCGTTGGCGAGCGGATTGTCATCCTTCGGCCATTCGCCCTTTTCCACCCGCGCAGCTTCTTCGGCGATGGAGATCATCGCCTGGCAGAAGCGGTCGACTTCGCTCTTCGGCTCCGACTCCGTCGGCTCCACCATCAGCGTGCCCGCAACGGGGAAGCTCATGGTCGGGGCGTGGAAGCCATAGTCGATGAGCCGCTTGGCGATGTCGTCGACGGTGATGCCGGCGCGATCCTTGAACACCCGCGTGTCGAGAATGCACTCATGCGCAACACGGTCGTTGCGGCCCTTGTAGAGCACCGGGTAGTGCTCCTTCAGGCTGTGGGCGATGTAATTGGCGTTGAGGATTGCCATTTCCGTCGCCCGCTTGAGGCCGTCGCCGCCCATCATGCGGATATACATCCATGTGATCGGCAGGATCGACGCGCTGCCATAGGGGGCTGCGGCCACCGCATGGCTGCTGCCGAGCGCCACATGTCCCGGCACGAACGGCTTCAGATGCGCCTTGACGCCGATCGGGCCAACGCCCGGTCCGCCGCCGCCATGGGGAATGCAGAAGGTCTTGTGCAGGTTCAGGTGGCAGACATCCGCTCCCAGATCGCCCGGACGGGCAAGTCCGACCATCGCGTTGAGATTGGCGCCGTCGAAATAGACCTGGCCGCCGTGTTCGTGGATCACCGCGCACATGTCGCGCACGCCTTCCTCGAACACGCCGTGGGTCGACGGGTAGGTCAGCATCAGCGCCGCCAGCTTGTCGGCGTGCTCTTCCGCCTTCGCCTTCAGGTCGTCCTGATCGATATTGCCATCTTCCGTGCAGCGCACGACCACCACCCGCATGCCGGCCATGGAGGCGGACGCCGGGTTGGTGCCATGGGCGGAGGAGGGGATGAGGCAGATATCGCGGTCACCTTCGCCGCGCTCGGCGTGATAGCGGCGGATGGCCAGGAGACCGGCATATTCGCCCTGGCTACCGGCATTGGGCTGCAGCGAAACTGCGTCGAAGCCGGTGATTTCCGAGAGCCAGCGGTCCAGATCGTCGATCATGCGACGATAACCCACCGTGTGCTCCGGTGGAGCGAAGGGGTGAAGGCCACCCACTTCCGGCCAGCTCACGGGCATCATCTCGGCAGCGGCGTTGAGCTTCATGGTGCAGGAGCCAAGCGGGATCATGGCGCGGTCGAGCGCAAGGTCCTTGTCGGCGAGCCTGCGCAGGAAGCGCATCATTTCCGTTTCCGAGCGGTGAGAGTGGAAATCCGGCTGCGTGAGGAAGCCTTCGCCGCGCGCTGCGGCCGGGGCAAGGCGCGGTGCGCTTTCCGGCACGGTGGCGCCGAACAGGGCTGCCAGTGCGGCCAGATCGTCTTCGGTCGTCGTCTCGTCGAAGGCGACGCTGACGCGGTCCGCGTCGAGAACGCGCACAAGCCGGCCCTCGGCCTCGGCTCCGGCCGCGATCTCCTGCGCCTTGCCGGGAACGGTGACGGTGACCGTGTCGAAGATGACATCGCCTGCAAGCGAAAGGCCGGCAGCCTTGAGGCCCGCATGGAAGCGGGCTGCGCGCTCATGCACCTGCTCGGCAATTGCAGCGAGCCCTTCCGGGCCATGCCAGATGGCAAAGGCTGCGGCCATGTTGGCAAGCAGCGCCTGCGCGGTGCAGATGTTGGAGGTCGCCTTGTCGCGGCGGATGTGCTGCTCGCGGGTCTGCAGCGCCAGACGGTAGCCCGGACGGCCATGCGCATCGACCGACTGGCCGACGAGACGGCCGGGCATGAGGCGCGTCAGCTTGTCCGATACGGCGCAATAGGCCGCGTGCGGACCGCCAAAGCCCATCGGAACGCCATAACGCTGCATCGAGCCAACGGCGATTTCCGCGCCCAGTGCTGCCGGCGTTTCGCTCAACAACAGGCCGAGCGGGTCGGCCACCATGATGACGATGGCGCCCTTGTCCTTTGCCTCGGCGATCAGCGCGCCGTGGTCGCCATGAACGCCATAGGTGTCGGTCCACGGAACGATGAGGGCGAAGGTGTTGTCGTCGATCGTGTCGCCATCGACCTCGATGCCCAGCGGCTCCGCGCGGGTGACCACCACGTCACGGGTCTGCGGGTGCAGTTCGCCGGCAATCGCCAGTTTGCTGCGCTTGGAGCGATGATGACGCCAGGCAATGCCCACGGCTTCGGCCACGGCCGAACCTTCGTCCAGCAGCGAGGCGGAGGCGACCGGCAGGCCGGTCAGTTCCGTCACCAGCGTCTGGAAGTGGAACAGAAGCTCAAGGCGGCCCTGGCTGATTTCCGACTGGTAGGGCGTGTAGGCCGTGTACCAGGCAGGGTTTTCAAACAGGTTGCGCTGGATGACCGGCGGAACCTTCACGCCGTGATAGCCGGCGCCGATGAAGCTCTTGAGCACCTTGTTCTGGCGCATGGCTGCGCCGAGCTCTTCGAGCGCCTCGGTCTCGCTGGCTGCCGGCGGCAGGTCGAGCGGACGGTCGAGGCGGATCGAATTCGGCACGGCCTGCGTGATCAGCGTCTCGAGCGACGGAACGCCGAGCGTGGCCAGCATGGCCTTGGTTTCTTCACCGCGCGGGCCGATATGGCGGGCGGCGAAAGGGAGTGTGTTGGTGGACATGGTGTTTCCTCAGGCAATCGACGCCTTGTAGGCGGCTTCGTCCATCAGGCCTTCGAGCTGGCTTTCATCGGAGAGCTTCATCTTCCACAGCCAGCCATCGCCGGTGGGGGCGGAGTTCACGAGGGCCGGGTCGCTTGCAAGCGCTTCGTTGACCTCGGAGATCTCGCCATCGGCAGGCGCGTACACATCGGAAGCGGCCTTCACGGATTCAACCACGACGGCGGTGTCGCCCTTGGAGAGCGTTGCGCCGGTTTCGGGCAGTTCCACGAACACCAGATCGCCGAGCTGTTCCTGAGCGTGATCGGTGATGCCGACGGTTGCGACGCCGTTCTCGACTTTGATCCACTCGTGGTCTTCGGTGAAATAGGTCTGGCTCATCTGGCTGTTATCCTTTTTTGTAGCGCTGCGGCGTGAAGGGCAGGGTATGGACATCAAGTGCGATGCGGTTGCCGCGCACTTCGGTGAAAAGACGGGTGCCGGGTTCGGAAAGCGCCTTGGCGACATAGCCCATCGCCACCGGATGACCGGCGGAGGGGCCGAAACCGCCCGATGTGACGCGGCCGACCTTTTCGCCGGCTTCGTTGATGAGCGGTGCGCCGGCGCGCACCGGCTGGCGGCCTTCCGGCTTCAGGCCGACGCGCTTTTCCTTCGCGCCATCGGCAATGATCTTCTGCAGGGCCTCGGCGCCGATGAACCGGCCTTCGGAGCGCAGCGCCTTCGGCACGGCCCAAAGGATGGCGGCATTGGCCGGATCGGTCGTCTCGTCGAGATCCTGACCATGCAGGCAGAGCCCGGCTTCGAGCCTGAGGCTGTCGCGGGCGGCAAGGCCAACCCACTGGACGCGCTCGTCGTCGAGCAGTTTGCGGGCAAAGCGCTCCGCCTGATCGACCGGCAGCGCCACCTCGAAACCGTCTTCGCCGGTGTAGCCCGAACGGGTGGCGAACCAGCCCTCATGCGGCTCCGTGCCGGTCATGAAGACGAGATCGCTGAGGTCGAGGCCGGCGGCGATCAGGATGGCTTCTGCGTCGGGGCCCTGAAGGGCGAGGAGGACGCGCTCGAGCGCAGTGAAGGAGATGTTGAAATCTGCGGCGATGGCGCGGAAATGCGCTTCATCCTTCGCGGCATTGCCGGCATTCGCCACGATCATGTAGCGGTTTTCGCCGAGCCGGGTGACGATCAGGTCGTCGATGATGCCGGCATTCTCGTTGAGAAGGACGGTGTATTTCGACTGGCCTTCCCTGAGCGCCGTCGCATCGAGCGGGCAGGCGCGCGACAGGAAGGCTGCTGCGTCTGCGCCTTCAACCTCGAAGAGCTGCATGTGAGAGATGTCGAAC
Source organism: Nitratireductor sp. WH36-1 (assembly GCF_058725515.1). NCBI lineage: Bacteria > Pseudomonadati > Pseudomonadota > Alphaproteobacteria > Hyphomicrobiales > Phyllobacteriaceae > Nitratireductor > Nitratireductor sp. WH36-1. The sequence goes on from NZ_CM178970.1 coordinate 1,928,288, forward strand.
AGTCCGGCGCTTTCGCGCGTGTGGATGTGTTCTTTCATCACGCCGGCGGGATAGGTCAGGGGCATGCGCCAGCCGGCGAATGCGCCAAAACGTGCGCCGGCATCTTCATGCAGCGCTTCCAGCGGCAGATGTTTCAGGGATTCGGTGTTGCTCATCATTCCTCCAGAATCGCACGCATGCCGCGGGAAGCGACATGTTCGTGCCCCTCTGTCGGAAGCCTGAGAGACTCGCGCAGCCGGAACTCTGTCGACCACGCTTACACCTTCGGCGCGGGGATCGCTCCCCGACTTTCCAGAGTGTCTTGACCTGTCTACGGTTCTTTTGCCTGAGAGATTTCGGGCGATTTCCCCTTCGGCGTCCGCCCCGGTTTTTCCCGGTTTGGCTCTCTCCCGCAAACAGGTAGGGCTGCTGCCCTCGACGGCTGGAAACTAGCGCAGGCCGCTGCGTTTGTCACCTGTCATAACGCCGGTCGGGGTCGTGGCATCACGCTTTCTGTGCACAATGTCGCATCAGAAGAAATCCGCGCGTCAGCCAGCGCCTTCAGCGCGCGCAAGGTCGGTTTCGATCTGCGCGACAATGCGGTTGGTCTCTTCCTGGAGCCTGCGGATGCGCTTCAGGTTGGCTGCGACGGCGTTGACCAGTTCCGAGCGGCTTTCGTCGGCGGGCGAAACGCCCACGCCGTGCAGCAGCCAGGAGAGGCTGACATTGAGAACGCCGGCGAGCATGGCCAGCCGGTTTGCGCGCGGCTGCGAGCGGTCGCTTTCCCAGGCCTGTATCGTAGCCGCCTTCACGCCGAGACGGCGGGCAAGTTCTGCAACCGAGAGGCCAACGGCGTCGCGCGCCCGGGAGAGGCGGCCGCCCATCGTGTCGCGGTCGGGTGTGTCTGAATAAATATGTGCTGTGTCCTGCACCGGGCAGCACCTCCGTTTTCGATCATCATTGGGTGGCATTCTGAGCTCAATGATCCCGCATTTTAGGGCGGGTTTGCTCCCGAAAGCATGCCGGATGCGACGCGCCGGCACAAGTTTGCGCCGGCGCGTCAATCGTCGTGGAGGTGAAAATCCGTTTGCCGGCAGAATGTTAGCCGAAGAACATGAGGAGATGATTCATCGGCTTCATGTGTTGATTCAGCTCAGCGGGCTGCGAGGCGCTTTGCGTGCCAGGCAAGATGGTCGTCCATGAAGGTCGAGATGAAGAAGTAGGAGTGGTCATAGCCCTCACGCATGTTGAGCGTGAGCGGAATGCCCGCCTTTTTGCAGGCCGCTTCGAACAGCCATGGCCTGAGGCCCTCGTCCAGGAAGCCGTCAGCCGCGCCCTGATCGATCAGGAATTCGGGAAAGCGAGCGCCGTCGGCTACCAGCGCGCAGGCGTCGTGTCCGCGCCACGTGGCTTCGTCCGCTCCCAGATATTTCTCCAGCGCCGGTTTCGACCAGTCCGCAGTCGATGGTTCGACGATGGGGGCGAAGGCGGAGCAGCTTTTGAAGCGGTCGGGGTTTTTAAGCGCGATGGTCAGCGCCCCGTGGCCACCCATGGAGTGTCCGAAAATGCCCTGGCGATCCATGTCCGCCGGAAATTTTTCGGCGATCAGCGCCGGCAGTTCCTCTGTGATGTAGGAATACATGCGGTAGTTCTTGGCGAAGGGCTCCTGCGTGGCGTCCACATAGAAGCCTGCGCCCTTGCCGAACTGCCAGTTGTCCGCCTCGTCCGGCACGTCGTCGCCGCGCGGGCTCGTGTCCGGGCAGACCACGATCATGCCGAGTTCGGCGGCCATGCGGCGGTATTCGCCCTTGTCCATGACATTGGCGTGCGTGCAGGTGAGGCCTGACAGATACCACAGGACCGGGCAGGGGCCATCAGCTGCCTGCGGCGGCACGAACACGGCGAAAGTCATGTCGCACTGGCAGGTTTTTGAGGTGTGGCTGTAAACGCCCTGGACGCCGCCATGGGAGCGGGCGGTGGAGACGGTCTTCATGAGGTCAGTCCCTGTTTTCTTTCAAAGCGCGGCGCACGGTGCGGTCGAGCGCCTGCAGGAAGTCGGAGCGGTCGCGTGCGGTGAAACCGGGATTGTATCCCTTGATCTCACCGGATTCGCGCAGATCCTGTTTGAGGTTGCGCATGGCGACCGCCATGCCGATGGTTTCGGGCGTGAACGGGCGGCCGGTGGGGCCGAGCACATGCACGTCCATCTCCACCAGGCGCGCGGCCAGCGGCACGTCCGCCGTGATGGCGATGTCGCTGGCCACGGCATTTTCCACGATCCAGTCATCGGCGGCGTCGGCGGTGCCGGGCACCACCACATGCCGCACCATGGGATCGCGTGAGGGGCGCAGCCCGCCATTGGAGACATAGACGATGACAAGCCCGTGCCGCTCGGCGACACGGGCTGCTTCCGGTTTCACCGGACAGGCGTCTGCATCCACATAGATGGTCGACAAGGTGATGGCCTCAGTAGACCACCACGGAGCGGATGGATTCGCCCGCATGCATGAGGTCGAAGCCCTTGTTGATCTCGTCCAGCGACAGGGTGTGCGTGATCATCGGATCGATGTCGATTTTGCCTTCCATGTACCAGTCGACGATCTTGGGCACATCCGTGCGGCCGCGTGCGCCGCCAAAGGCGGTGCCTTTCCAGGTGCGTCCGGTGACCAGCTGGAAGGGACGGGTGGAGATTTCCTGACCCGCACCGGCCACGCCGATGATGATGGACTCGCCCCAGCCGCGATGCGCGCTTTCCAGCGCCTGACGCATCACATGGACATTGCCCGTGCAGTCGAACGTGTAGTCCGCGCCGCCGATCTGGTCAGCGCCGCGCTTGGTCATGTTGACGAGATAGGGAACGAGGTCTTCGCCGGCTTCCTTCGGATTGACGAAATGCGTCATGCCGAATTTCTCGCCCCATTCCTTCTTGTCGTTGTTCAGGTCCACGCCGATGATCATGTCGGCGCCGGCAAGCCGGAGGCCCTGGATCACGTTGAGGCCGATGCCGCCGAGGCCGAACACGATGGCGGTCGAGCCGATCTCGACCTTGGCGGTGTTGATGACCGCGCCGACGCCCGTGGTCACGCCGCAGCCGATGTAGCAGATCTTGTCGAAGGGCGCGTCCGGATTGACCTTGGCGACCGCGATTTCGGGCAGAACCGTGAAGTTCGAGAAGGTCGAGCAGCCCATATAGTGATGCAGCTTCTCGCCGTTGAGGGAGAAACGGCTCGTGCCGTCCGGCATCAGGCCCTGGCCCTGGGTGGAGCGGATGGCGGTGCACAGATTGGTTTTCTGCGACAGGCAGGACGGGCACGCACGGCACTCGGGCGTGTAGAGCGGGATCACGTGATCGCCCTTCTTGAGGCTCGTCACGCCGGGACCGACATCAACGACGACGCCAGCGCCTTCATGGCCGAGAATCGCCGGGAAGATGCCTTCCGGATCTGCGCCGGAGAGGGTGAACTCATCCGTATGGCAGATGCCGGTCGCTTTCACCTCGATCAGCACTTCGCCTTCGCGCGGGCCATCGAGGTCTACCTCCATGATTTCAAGTGGTTTTCCTGCCTGAACGGCAACAGCGGCGCGGGTTTTCATGGACAATTCTCCTGCAAGTCCGGAATCTAAGCCGAAAGTTTCAGGAATTGTTATGTCCCGCAAGCCCGTTCCGGCCATAGGATGACGCAATCTGACAAACCCGCTTCTCATGCGACAATTGTGTGAAACGCTTGAGCGGGGGCAAGCAAAGCCATAAAACAGAAACGACGTCGCTCGTTGGGGGGAAACACCGTTCATGTTCAAGAAGATCCTCGTCGCCAATCGCGGTGAAATCGCCTGCCGGGTCATGAAGACAGCGAGGAGGATGGGCATCGCCACCGTCGCGGTCTATTCCGACGCCGATGCCGACGCGGTGCATGTGGACATGGCCGACGAGGCCGTTCACATCGGCCCGCCCGCCGCCAGTCAGAGCTATCTGGTCGCAGACAGGATCATCGCCGCCTGCAAGGAGACCGGCGCAGAGGCCGTGCATCCGGGCTATGGCTTCCTTTCCGAGAATGCAGGGTTCTGCGAGCGACTGGAAGCCGAGGGCATCGTTTTCATCGGCCCCAAGCCGAAGGCCATCAAGGCCATGGGCGACAAGATCACCTCCAAGAAAATTGCCGCCGAGGCCGGAGTCTCGACCGTTCCCGGTTTCATGGGACTGATCGATGATGCCGAACATGCGGTGCGCATCGCGGGTGAAATCGGTTACCCGGTGATGATCAAGGCATCGGCGGGCGGCGGCGGCAAGGGCATGCGGATTGCCTGGAACGATGACGAGGCGCGCGAAGGGTTCGAGCGCTCAAAATCGGAAGCTGCGTCCTCTTTCGGCGATGACCGCATCTTCATCGAGAAATTCATCGAGGAGCCGCGCCATATCGAGATACAGGTGCTGGCGGACGCGCATGGCGCGTGCCTGCATCTGGGCGAGCGCGAGTGCTCCATCCAGCGCCGCAATCAGAAGGTGGTGGAGGAGGCTCCGTCGCCCTTTCTGGATGCCGAGACGCGCGCGGCCATGGGCGCACAGTCTGTGGCGCTCGCAAAAGCCGTTGATTATCAAAGCGCCGGCACGGTCGAGTTCATCGTCGACAAGAACCGGAATTTCTATTTTCTGGAGATGAACACGCGCCTCCAGGTGGAGCATCCGGTGACCGAGCTTGTCACCGGCATCGACCTGGTGGAGCAGATGCTGCGGGTGGCGGCAGGCGAGGCGCTGTCCTTCGGTCAGGCCGATGTGAAGCTCAATGGCTGGGCCATTGAAAGCCGTATCTATGCCGAAGATCCGGTGCGTAACTTTCTGCCGTCCATCGGCAGGCTCACCCGTTACCGTCCGCCGCAGGAGGGGCGTTTGGGCGATGCCGTCCTGCGCAACGATACGGGCGTGACGGAAGGGTCGGAAATCTCGATGTTCTACGACCCGATGATCGCCAAGCTCTGTACCTGGGCGCCCGAGCGACTTGATGCGATCAACGCGATGAGCGAGGCGCTGGACCGTTTCGTGATCGACGGAATCGAGCACAACATTCCATTCCTCGCAGCTCTGATGAGCCATCCGCGCTGGCGCGAAGGGCGTCTGTCAACCGGCTTCATCGCGGAGGAGTTTCCTGACGGGTTTGCGCCGCCATCGCTCATGGCGGGCGAGCGCACGGTGCTTGCTGCGGTGGCGCTGGCCGTGGAGCTTCTGCGGCGTGATCGTCTCGACCGGCTGACCGGCCGTCTTGCACCGCATTCGGGCGAACTGAAGCGCGACTGGGTGGTGCGGCTCGATGACGATTATCTGTCCGTCAGCCTTGTCGAAGGCATGATCTCGATCCCGCTGGAAATGGACATTCGCATTGGCGATGCCGATCCGGTGACCGTGCGCTCTTCCTGGCGTCCGGGGGAGCCGGTCTGGGAAGGCGATGTCAATGGCCGCACTGTCGCCGTTCAGGTGCGTCCGATCCTCAATGGCGTTCAGGTCGCCTGGCAGGGCGTGGCTGCGAATGCGCGCGTGATGCTGCCACGCATTGCCGAGCTTGACCGCCTGATGCCCGTGCGCGAAGCGCCCGATACGTCGAAAATGCTGCTTTGCCCGATGCCGGGTCTGGTCGTGTCCATCGCGGTCGCCACCGGGCAGCAGGTCAAGGCGGGCGAAATACTCGCCGTTGTCGAGGCGATGAAGATGGAGAATGTCCTGCGCGCCGAGCGTGACGGGATGGTGGCAAAGATCAATGCCGCGCCCGGTGACAGCCTCGCCGTGGATGCGGTCATCATGGAATTCGAATAGGAGCTTTCCAAAAATGGCGCAGATGGAAAAGCGGGCAGCGGTGCTGTTCGATCTCGACGGCACGCTGACGAACCCGTTTGTCGGCATTTCCAGCTGCATCCGCCATGCAATGGAGAAGATGGGGCGCACGGCCCCGGATGACGCTACCATTCGCTCCCATATCGGGCCGCCCCTTCAGGTCACCTTCGCCACGTTTCTGGAAACCAGTGACGAAGGGCGCATCTGGGAGGCGGTCGGGCACTATCGCGAACGTTATCAGGACGTCGGAAAGTTCGAGAATGAGCTCATTCCCGGCATCAGGGAGACGCTTTCCCATTGTGTCGATGCAGGGCATTTCCTCTCCGTGGCGACCTCGAAGATGGAAGCCTACAGCAAGGATATCATTGCGCATTTCGATCTCGCGCGCTTCTTCGATGCAGTGCACGGCTCTGCCCCCGATGGGACCAATGCCAACAAGGCGGACCTGATCCGGCACATCATCGCCAGTGAAGGGATCGAGCCCGAAAACACGGTGATGATCGGCGACCGGCTTCACGATGTTGCCGGCGGCAAGGCGAATGGCGTGCCGGCGATTGGCGTTCTCTGGGGGTTTGGCGACCGGGCCGAGCTGGCGGAAGCGGGCGCGGTCGGTATCGTGGAAGAGCCGGCAGAGCTGGCCGTCGAAATCGACCGGGTTCTGGCTGCAGAGACGGTCTGACGCGTTCAGAAAGCCGTGTGCTGCCGGGTGACGGGCCTTTACCCCCGGTGCCCGATGCGGGACAATGAGCTTTGAGTCTTCAAGAAGCAGTTGGCAGCAATTCATGGCGAGCGACAGGCGTTTGCGCGATCCGATTTTCGCAGCGGCGGAGCGTGAAAGAAACCGGCCCGAACGGCCCTTCATTCACCTGCGGGTGCATTCGCCCTATTCGCTGCTGGAAGGCGCGCTGCCTCTTGGAAAGGTCATTGGCCATGCGCTGAAGGATGAAGCGCCGGCCATCGCCATCACCGACACCAACAATCTGTTCGGCGCGCTGGAGTTTTCCCAGAAAGCCTCCAAGGAGGGGCTGCAACCCATCGTCGGCTGCCAGCTTGACTGCGCGTTTGAGGACGCGCTGGCGGAAAGCCGCCGCGGCAATGGCCGCAAGGGTGGGGGCGCGCAGTATGAACCGCTGGTTCTGATCGCTTCGACCGAGGCAGGTTACGCCAATCTCGTGCGGCTCGTCAGCCGCGCCTATCTCGACAATGAGCCGGGCGAGGCGACCCATATCACCACGGAATGGCTGACCGAGCTGGCCGACGGCATCATCTGCCTGAGCGGCGGTCCGCGCGGGCCGATCGGCGCCGCATTGAAGGCCGACCGGCCCGAGGTTGCCGAGGAGCGGTTGCTTTTCCTGAAGGAATGCTTTGGCAACCGGCTCTATGTGGAACTGGAGCGTTTCGAGGGGTACGACCGGGTTATCGAGGCGGCAACCGTCGATCTCGCCTACAAGCTCGAACTGCCGCTGGTTGCGACCAATGAGGCATTTTTTCCCGCCCGTGAGGATTACGAGGCCCATGACGCGCTGATCGCCATCGCCGAGGGCGCGGTGATCGCCATGGACGACCGCCGCCAGCTCACGCCGGACAATTATCTCAAGAGCCAGGCCGAGATGGCGCGGCTCTTTTCCGATCTGCCCGAGGCCATCGACAACACGATCGAGATCGCCCGGCGCTGTTCCTATTTCACGCAGACCCATCCGCCGATCCTGCCGCGCTTTACGGGCGCGGATGCGGCCGACGCCGAGGCGGCGCTTCAGGCCGAGGCTGACGAATTGCGGCGTCAGGCCCGCGAAGGTCTCGACCACCGCCTCAATTCACAGGGGCTGGCCGAAGGCTATACGCGCGAGCAATATGCCGAGCGCCTTGACTATGAGCTCGGCATTATCGAGCGGATGAAGTTCCCGGGCTACTTCCTGATCGTTTCGGACTTCATCAAATGGGCGAAGGCTCAGGATATCCCTGTGGGGCCGGGGCGTGGTTCGGGTGCTGGCTCGCTCGTCGCCTACGCGCTCACCATTACCGATGTGGACCCGCTGCGCTTCTCGCTTCTGTTCGAGCGCTTCCTGAACCCCGACCGCGTGTCGATGCCCGACTTTGATATCGACTTCTGTCAGGATCGCCGCGAAGAGGTGATCCGCTACGTGCAGCGCAAATATGGCCGCGATCAGGTGGGCCAGATCATCACCTTCGGTACGCTGCAGGCCCGCGCCGTTCTGCGCGATGTGGGGCGCGTGCTGCAGATGCCCTATGGCCAGGTCGACCGGCTCTGCAAGATGGTGCCTTCGAACCCGGCCAATCCCACGCCGCTGCCCAAGGCCATCGAGGATGAGCCGCGCTTCGCCGAAGAAGTGGAGAAGGAGCCGATTGTCGGGACGCTTCTCGATTATGCCCAGAAGCTAGAAGGTCTCTACCGCCACGCCTCGACGCACGCCGCCGGCATCGTGATCGGCGACCGGCCGCTCTCCGAGCTGGTGCCGATGTATCGAGACCCGCGCTCCGACATGCCGGTCACCCAGTTCAACATGAAATGGGTCGAGCAGGCGGGGCTGGTGAAGTTCGACTTTCTCGGCCTGAAGACGCTGACCGTTCTGGAAACGGCGGTGAAGCTCATCCGCCGCCGGGGCATCGAGATCGATCTGGCGCATATCCCGCTCGACGATCCAGAAACCTACGCGATGCTCTCGCGCGGCGAGACGGTCGGCGTGTTCCAGGTGGAATCGGCCGGCATGCGCAAGGCGCTGATCGGCATGAAGCCCGACCGCATCGAGGACATTATCGCGCTGGTCGCGCTCTATCGTCCCGGTCCGATGGAGAACATTCCCACCTACAATGCGCGCAAGCATGGTGACGAGGAAATCGCCTCGATCCACCCAAAGATCGACCATCTGGTGAAGGAGACGCAGGGCGTTATCGTTTACCAGGAGCAGGTGATGCAGATCGCGCAGGAGCTGGCCGGCTACACGCTCGGTCAGGCTGACCTTCTGCGCCGCGCCATGGGCAAGAAGATCCGCGCGGAGATGGAAAAGCAGCGCGGCATCTTCGTGGATGGCGCGACCGAGCGCGGCGTTTCCAAGCAGCAGGCAAACTTCATCTTTGACCTGCTCGCCAAGTTCGCCGACTACGGCTTCAACAAGTCGCACGCCGCTGCCTACGCCATCGTCTCCTATCAGACGGCCTATCTGAAGGCGCATTACCCGGTCGAGTTCCTCGCCGCGTCGATGACCTACGATATGGCCAACTCCGACAAGCTGAACGACTTCCGCCGCGACGCCATGCGGCTCGACATTGAAGTCGTGTCGCCATCGGTCCTGACCTCGCATCGTCCGTTCGAAGTGGGTGAGAACAAGATTTTCTACTCGCTCGCCGCCATCAAGGGCGTGGGCGACGCGGCGGTGGAGCACATCGTCGAGAAGCGCAACGAGAAGCAGTTCGAGAGCCTTGAGGATTTCTGCGCCCGCATCGATCCCAAGATCGTCGGCAAACGGGTTCTGGAAAGCCTGATTCAGGCCGGCGCATTCGACTGTTTCGGTCTCGACCGCGCGGCCCTGTTCGGCGGCATCGACCGGCTTATGGGCATGGCGGCACGCGCGGCCGAGGACGCGGCCATGGGGCAGGGCGACATTTTCGGCATGTCGGGCGGCGGCGAGCCGCAGAAGCTTCATCTGCCGGTGGTCGAGCCATGGTCCGCTGCCGACAAGCTGCATCGCGAATTCCAGGTGGTCGGCTGCTACCTCTCGGCGCATCCGCTGGATGAATATGCCGAGATCCTGGAAAAGATGCGCGTGCAGAACTGGGGCACGTTCCAGGCTGCAGTGAAGCGCGGGGCGACGGCCGGGCGGCTTGCTGGCACCGTCACCTCCAAGCAGGAGCGGCGCACCCGCACCGGCAACAAGATGGGCATCATCCAGTTGTCCGACGCCACCGGACAGTATGAGGCCGTGCTCTTTTCCGAGGCGCTCGCGCAATATCGCGATCTTCTGGAAGCGGGTTCTTCCGTGGTCATCATGGTGGGGGCTGAAAACCGGCCTGAAGGCGTCAATCTGCGCATTCAGGGCGTGCAGTCGCTTGAGGAAGAAGCATGCCGGATGCAGAAGGCGCTGCGCATCTATCTGCGCGACCCCAAGCCGCTGGCCGCCATCTCCTCGCAGCTGACCCAGCGTGGCGATGCGCAGGTGAGCCTCGTCGTCATCAAGGATGGCGGGCAGGGCGAGATCGAGGTCGGGTTGCCCAACCGCTACCGCATCTCGCCGCAGGTTGCAGCCGCCATGCGCGCCGTGCCGGGCGTTGTGGAGGTTGAACTTGTTTAGGCGTTGCGCCACAAGGTGAGCGCAGCAACTTCTGGTCGTTTTTGCAAATTTCCGCGATCAGGGATTTTTCATTGTTTTTTAGTTTTGGGGCCTGTTTCTCATGAATTACGTTGAGACGGCGGCGGAAAGCCGCCAAACGCCTGTGCATCTTCCGTTTTCCTTCACCGGGCGCGCTTCTGAGTATTTTGGTATCTGGATCGTCAATTTGTTCCTGTCGATCATCACGCTCGGCATTTACACTGCCTGGGCGAAGGTGCGCCGGTTGCGCTATTTTTATGGAAACAGCTGGCTCGACGGGCACAATTTCGAATACCACGCGCGGCCCACCAGAATCCTGATCGGGCGCATCATCGTGGTGGCCTTTCTGCTTGCCTACAATGTGCTGATCAGTGTTTCGCCATTCTTCGGGTTGCTCATCATCCCTTATCTGATTGCCTTTCCGTGGCTTCTGAACAAGTCGATGGCCTTCAACGCACGGATGACCAGCTATCGCAATGTGCGGCTGAATTTCCGCGGGACCTATTGGGGTGCATTTTTCGCCTTCGTGATCATGCCGGTGGTCGCCCTTGTATCCGCAGGGCTTCTTGCTCCCGTGGCTTCGAAATTGGCGCGCAACTATCTCGGTCGCCATCTGGGCTATGGATCGACGCGTTTTGAGACCCAGGCGCCGCTCACCGCGCTTTACGGAAATCTGGGCGTGACGGTTATCTTCATCGGGCTTGTCCTGATGGTTTTCGTCGGAGGGGGCTTCCTGATCGGTTTCGGCGTTGTCTCGGCGGGAAACACGCTTCGGCTCGGCCAGGATGAGCTTTTCGATGTCTTTAATTATGGATCGATGGCCGGCATCCTGACTGGCGCTTCCATCGGTGCCTATATTGCGCTGGCGCTTGCCTATCTCTTCTATGAAGCCGGTGTGCGCAACATCGCCTACAATCACACCGTGCTTGATGGCCAGCACCGCTTCACCTCCCGTGTGGGGCGGCTGCGCTATGTCTGGATTCTGGTCTCAAATCTGTTCGCCACCATTTTGACGCTGGGGCTGTTGCGGCCGTGGGCAGCCGTGCGCAGCTGGCGCTATCTGGTGGTCAGCACCGGTGTGTTTGCGGTCGGCCCGCTTGACGATTTCGTCGATGAAGCCGCACCGGAGGGCAATGTCGGCGCGGCCGAGTTCTTCGATATCGAAGGCATCGATTTCGGACTTTGAGGGCTTGCGCCATTCTCCAGACCTGCATGGTCGATTGCGTCGAAACAGGGATAGGCCATGATTGAGGGACGTTATTTCCCACCCGGTTCCTCGCGTGTCGTGGCGGCCAGCCTTTCCGGCGTTCCGGAACGGCTGGTGCTGCGGCTTGCCGATGAAACGGAGGCGCTGGAGCCGGTAATCGTGTCCGTCTCCGACCCGGTTGCCGGTGTGCCGCGCAAGATCACCTTTGCCGATGGCGGTGTTTTCGAAGCCCCGCTTGGTGCCGATGTGGACGGCTTCCTGAAGACGGGTGGCAGCTTCTTCGCGCGGCTGATGCGTCTTGAGGGGCATCCGGGCTTCGTGGCGGCGGCCGCCGTGGTGACGATGGGGCTGATCTTCGTCGTCTACCGGTTCGGTGTCCCGCTTCTGGCGTCGGGTGCGGCGCTGGTGACGCCGCAGCCCATCATCGTCGCGATGGACCGGGGAACGCTTGAGACGGTGGATCGCACCGTGTTCTCCCCCACGGAACTTGCCGAAGAGCGCCAGAAGGCGCTGCGCGACATGTTCGGTGAACTGGCGCAGATTGCCGGCGGTGGCGGTCCCGCGCTCAGGCTTGAACTCCGGCAGGGCGGCATGATAGGCGCGAATGCGCTGGCGCTGCCGGGCGGCACCATCATTGTTACGGACGAACTGGTCGGGCTTGCCCGGTCTGACGACGAAATTGCCGGCGTCATCGCCCATGAGATCGGACACGTGCGCGAGCGGCACTCGCTGCAGCAGATCTATCGCGTTCTGGGCATTGGTTTCATGGTGGGGCTGATCGGTGGTGATGCGAGCCAGCTGGTCGATGATGTGATCGTGCAGGCAAGCGCTCTGCAGACCCTTGTCTATTCGCGTGAGTTCGAGACCCATGCCGACCTTTACAGTGTCGGGCTGATGGCGAAGGCGGGCCGCGATCCGCTGGCTTTTGTGGGGCTTCTGGACCGTGTGGTTGAGGACGCTGGCGGTTCCGATGAAACGGGCTGGCTCTCCACGCATCCCGGGACAAAGGACAGGCGTGAGGCGGTTCGACAGCGTGTTCAGGAGCTTCGCGGCCAGTAGGGCAGGCCCCAAGCAGCTGGCTCAATCGTCGCCGTCACGCTGTGGGCGCGCGACTTTAGAGCGCCCGAACGTATAGCCGGTCTCGACGGCCTGTTTGCCGAATTTTTCGCGCAGGCTGTCGATGGCGCCCTCGGCGAGTGCGCGCTTGTGGGAAAGCCCGTCGACAAGGTCTTGCGGATCGGCCCTGCCGGCGTCGGTCAGGTCGCTGACACCGATGCCCAGAAGGCGAAAGCGCGTGCCATCCACCTCCCGTTTCAGGAGTTCCAGCCCTGTGTGAAAGATGCGGTCGGCGAGCCGTGTCGGGTCTCCCAGCTGCCGGTTGCGTGTGCGCAGCCGGAACTCGGCGGTCTTGAGTTTCAGAACGACGGTTCGACCGGCAATGTCGGCCTCCTTAAGCCGGGCGGAAACCCGCTCGGACAACGCGCGCAGCACCGGCACCAGATCCTCCATCCGGGACAGATCCGTGTTGAACGTGGTTTCAGACGAAACGCTTTTTGCTTCACTGCGCGGTTTCACGCCGCGTTCGTCCATGCCGCGCGAAAGGTGATAGAGCCGGTCGCCCATCGTGCCGTAACGCCGCATCAGCTCGTTGCGCTCCATGGTCTGAAGCTGGCCGATGGTGCGGATGCCATCCTTGCCGAGCGTGGCGGCAAAGGCCTTGCCGACGCCCCAGATGAGCGTGACCGGCTGCTTTTGAAGAAAACTGACGGCCTCTTCCTGACCGATCACGGAAAAACCGCGCGGTTTGTCCAGATCTGAAGCCACTTTGGCGAGGAATTTGCAGTAGGACAGGCCGACCGAAACGGTGATGCCGACTTCCTCCTCCACCTGCCGCGCGAAGCGGGCGAGCACCATGGCCGCCGGCGCGCCATGCAGTTTCTCCGTGCCGGCGAGATCGAGAAAGGCTTCGTCGATGGACAGCGGCTCGACCATGGGGGTGAGCGCCTCCATCATTGAGCGCACCTGACGGCCGACCCTTGAATATTTCTCCATGTCCGGCTTGACCACGACAGCCTCGGGGCATGCTTCGAGCGCCTTGAACATGGGCATGGCAGAGCGAACGCCGTGGATGCGGGCGATGTAGCAGGCGGTGGAGACGACACCGCGTTTGCCGCCACCAATGATGACCGGCCTGTCGCGCAGGGCCGGATTGTCCCGCTTCTCCACCGAGGCGTAGAAGGCATCGCAGTCGACATGCGCGAGAGACAGGCGGTCAAGCTCGGCATGGGCGAGCATGCGCGGGCTCCCGCATGACCGGCAACGCCGCGATGCGGTGTTCGCCGGGGTCAGGCAATCGCGGCAAATGCCATGCGTGAGGGCGTTGACAGGCATGATTGGTCATGTGAACATAAAGTGAACATGCATCTTACTTGAAACGCCGCCATGGCACAAGCTGCGGTATGGAGGAGGCGGGTTGCCAGAAGCCGGGTTGCAACAGGTCAGGGTGGACTATCGAATTGCGCCCCTGACGCCGGATTTGTGGCCGGCGTTCGAGGATCTGTTTGGCAGGCAGGGTGCCTGTTACGGTTGCTGGTGCACGCATTTTCGTTTGCCACCGGCGGTGCGGCGACAAAACGACCGCGAGAGCAAAAGGGATCACATCAAGGCGCGAATTGCAGCCGGCCCGCCTCCGGGGATCTTGCTCATGGATGGCGCAAAGGCGGATGGCTGGATGCAGATCGGGCCGCGCGCCGACATTTCCGAATGGAACAACAAGGGGCGTGTCTCTGCGCCGCTGGGAGAGGGCGAGGAGCGTGAGGTGGATATCTGGGCGATCTCGTGCTTCTTCCTGCGAAGCTCGGCGCGCCGAAAGGGCCTGTCTCACGTGCTTGTTGCCGGCGGGATCGATTTTGCCCGGCAAAACGGCGCGCGCCTGCTGGAAGCCTGTCCGATCACCCGGTCGAACGACAAGCGTTCCATCGGCCTGTTCGTGGGCTCGACGCGGGTCTTTGAAAAGGCCGGGTTCCAGGCGGTCGCCGAGCGCAAGGCGGGGCGGCCGCTGATGCGGTTTACGCTTTGACTGTGTGATGCCGGGATGCGCTGTGGCTCCGGCCGGGCGCGGCGTTGTCTTTGCCAGGCCCGGCAGGTGCGGTGTGACTGTTCAGAGCGTTGCTGACGAGAAAAGGTTCACCGGTAATGCGCTATCTCATTGATTTTGCGCAATTTTGGCCGCAAAGTCTGTTTCCGCCTTTGCTGGAATTGCTTTAGATCTGCAGTGAGCGGGCGATCTTCTCGCCGGCCTCTTTCCAGTGTTCCACCGCCGTTACGCCCTCGGGGATCGGCGGCATCAGCGTGCGCACGGAATTGTCGGCCATCAGGTGGAAGAGATGCGCGTCCTCCACCGTGTCGCGCACCGAGACGAGGTTGTAATACATGTCGTCGACGAAAGCGACGGGACGCTGATGCTCGCCGCGCAGGCGCTGGATTGCAGGGCCCTTGGCGCGCTCGGTCGTGAGCAGCGGATAGTGCATTTCCAGCTGGTCGAGCAGGGTGCGGCGCGTCTGCCGGTAGCGGTGGGGCATGGCGGTCAGGAGCACCACCTGGCTTGCCTTCGAAAGCCGCGCAATGGTTTCGGAGGCGTCTTCGGCCAGCGCCTGCCAGTCATGCTGGACCTCGAAAAACGCGTCGACGAGCTGCGCCACGGTTTCATTGCTCACGCGGTCTCCGGAGGCGAGGTCGGTGACGTTCCCGTTGAGGCCGAAGCTTTCGAGCTTCAGCTCGAAGCCGCGCGTGCGCAGATATTCCGGAAACGGCCGGATGAATTCCAGGATCACGTCGTCCACATCGAGCACCAGCAGGGGATCGCTGCTGAGCGATAATTCGTCAATTTGCCGGGAGGTTTCCGGATCGATCGTCATGTTTGTGCCGTCCAAATCGTGTCAGGGCTGAATGTCGTAAGATGTGTTGCCATGGGGCAGGGCGGCTGGCGCGCGCGCAACCCGCTCGGGCGCGATGCCGCTTTCTTCGCAAAAGCGCAGCACTGTCGGCTCATGCGCCAGCACGAACTGCAGAACACCCGCCAGAAAACCCGGTTCGGCGGCGGCAGCGCGGATCTGGTGGGCCTCGATGCCGGTCAGCGACAGGAAGCGCGGCAGAAGTTCGCCGTCTGCCGCAATGAAGGCCAGGGCGGACACGGCAATGGTTTCGGCTTCCTCGCGTTGCATGGTTCATCCTCAATATAGGGTGTTTGGCCCGCTGCTGCATTTTCAACACGTGAATTGCGCGCAAAACCAGGGCCGTTATGCTGGAAGACTACGATTCGCAGGCGCCCATTACCGATTCATAAATCAAATCGTGCAAGGGTGGCGTCTGAAATTTCGGTGTATCGCACATCGCGGTCGGCAACCGGCGGTCTGCTGTTACGGCGGAGTTGAGTGGGACGGGGTTTGATGTCGAAGAAAGTCATGATCGTCGAAGACAATGAGCTCAACATGAAGCTCTTTCGCGATCTCATCGAGGCAAGCGGTTATGAGACAGTGCGTACGCGCGACGGGCTGCATGCGCTTGATCTTGCGCGTGAGCATCGGCCTGACCTCATCCTGATGGACATCCAGCTGCCGGAGGTTTCCGGTCTGGAAGTCACCAAATGGCTCAAGCAGGATGACGATCTGCACACCATCCCGGTCATCGCGGTCACGGCCTTTGCGATGAAGGGCGATGAGGAGCGGATCCGCCAGGGCGGATGCGAGGCTTACATTTCCAAGCCGATCTCCGTGCCGAGCTTCATCGAAACGATCAAATCCTATCTCGGAGACGCCTGATGCTGCACCCGGCCTCTCCAGTATTCATCTGAGGAGCCGACCATGACCGCGCGCATCCTTGTCGTCGATGATGTCCCTTCCAATGTGAAGCTGCTCGAAAGCCGGCTTCTGGCCGAGTATTTCGAGGTGGTCTGCGCGCATAGTGGCGCAGAGGCGCTGAAGATCTGCGCGGACGGCAAGGTGGATGTCGTGCTTTTGGACGTGATGATGCCGGAGCTCGATGGGTTCGAGGTGTGCCGCCGGCTGAAGGCCGATCCGGCTACGCAGCACATTCCCGTCATCATGGTCACCTCCCTTGAAGAGACGGCGGATCGCATCAGGGGGCTTGAAGCCGGTGCGGATGATTTTCTCTCGAAGCCGGTCAATGATCTGCAGCTTGTGACGCGCGTGAAAAGTCTGGTGCGGCTGAAAATGCTGACGGATGAATTGCGCCTGCGCACCGTGACGGCGCGCAATGCCGGTTTTGACGATGGTATTGAAGAGGAGCGTCGTGCTGCGCCCTCCATTCTGTTGATCGATGAAGACGCGCAGTCTTCTGCAACCATCGCCAACATGCTGCGTGATGGCTACAGGGTTGATGTCGAGGATGACCCGCAGGCCGGTCTGTTCCGCGCCGCCGATGGCAGCTACGAGTGCATTCTCGTCACATCTGCTTACACGACTTACGATCCGCTGCGGTTGTGCGCACAATTACGGGCGCTGGATCGCACGCGGCTTCTGCCGGTCATGCTGGTGGCCGACAGGGGCGACGATGCGATGATCGCGCGGGCTCTCGAACTCGGCGTGAACGACTATATCGTGCGCCCGGTAGATCAACAGGAACTCATGGCGCGCCTGCGCACGCAGCTGCGCCGCAAACGCTACAATGACCGTCTGCGCTCAAGCGTGAGCGAGAGCTTCCAGATGGCCGTAACCGACCCGCTGACGGGGCTTCACAACCGACGCTATCTGGACACGCATCTGCCGAGGCTTCTTGCCCGTGCCGCCGCGCGCGGGCGGCCTCTCTCGGTGATGATGGCCGATATCGACTGCTTCAAGGCCATCAATGACAGCTGGGGGCATCAGGGCGGCGACGATGTGCTGCGCGAATTCGCCGACCGGCTTCGCCAGAACATTCGTGGCATTGATCTCATCTGCCGTTTTGGCGGTGAGGAATTCGTGGTGGTGATGCCGGATACCCCGCTCGATGTTGCGGAGACCGTGGCCGAGCGTCTTCGTGTCGCCATTGCCAGCGACCCGTTCACGGTCGATGGTGGCAAGAATGCGATTGCGGTGACGACCAGTGTGGGCGTTGTGGCCACCGCCGGCGCGCATGACGACCCGGCCACTCTGCTCAAACGTGTCGACCTGGCCCTGTATGATGCCAAGAATGCAGGGCGCAATTGCGTGGTGGCTCCCGCCGCGTGAGGTGGCGTGCTGCGGTCTTTTGATAAAACTTATTGTGTAAAACTGTCGCAGTTTGAGCGCTCGCGCCCTTAAACTTGACTGTAATGA
Source organism: Nitratireductor sp. WH36-1 (assembly GCF_058725515.1). Lineage (NCBI taxonomy): Bacteria > Pseudomonadati > Pseudomonadota > Alphaproteobacteria > Hyphomicrobiales > Phyllobacteriaceae > Nitratireductor > Nitratireductor sp. WH36-1. The sequence goes on from NZ_CM178970.1 coordinate 1,945,934, forward strand.
TCATGTTTTTTCCGTGGCGGATAACGGTTTGCCGCGGTCTGAGGCATTGCCCAGTGGTTTTGGGAGCCCGTTTGACGTGCTGATGCCGCGAGGCTAAGCAAAAGTACATTCCAGCAAGCAAATGTTCAGCCAGCCCGAAATTCTGCTTTAGTCCGACAGGAGGTTTCGTTGGCTTTGATCATCGATGATTCCCGCAGGTTGTTTGCGGGAAGTGTCTTCGCTTGTTCTTTCTTATGTGCGCATGCAGCCTTTGCCCAGGAGCAGGCATCCCCGGCAGAGGAAGAGGTGGAGCAAGCCGTTTCGGGTGACGTGGGTGAGGGCAGGACCCATCGGCTGAAACGGCTGGTGGTGGTTGATGACCAGACGCTTCTGCCCTCGGGCGAAGCAGTCTACACCACGCCTGCGGCGGTCGGCTCGCTTGATGAGCAGGCACTGCAGGAGCGCTTCGGCGGCGATGTGCGAACGGCGGTGCGTTCAGTTCCGGGCGCCTTTACCTATTCGCCGAGCACCAATCCGGCGATTGAGGTCAACATTCGCGGACTGACCGGCTATGGCCGCGTCAATGCCATGATCGACGGCGTGCCGCAGACCTTCCGGAATGTGGGCGGGCATGGTTCGTCGGGCGGCAATCTGCTTTACGTACATCCCGAGCTTCTGGCCGGTGTGGATGTGGCGCGCGGCGCGGTTTCGGGCGCGGCCGGTGCGGGAACGCTGGCCGGCGCTGCCAATTTCCGCACGCTTGAGGTGGATGACGTTCTGAAGCCGGGCGCTGACATCGGTGCGCTCACCCGCTTCAAGGCCGGCACCAATGGTTATCGCTGGTCAGGTCTGCTCGCTGGCGGCGCACGGGGCAAGATGTTCCCCGGTCAGACTGGCGATGTGAGCATTGTCGGCGCGCTCGCCTATTCCGATTTTCACGATTATGAAACGGCGGATGGCGCGGTGTTTCCCGATTACGACAGGGTTTCCAATGCGCCTGCGGGTGGACTGGTCAAGCTCGATTTCGAACCCAATGGCGAGCATCGGCTCAAGCTTGGCGGGCGCTGGTATGACAACCGCTTCACCAGCAGCAATTACGAGCAAAGCCTGAAGAACCAGACCTACACGCTCGATTACACATATGATCCGGGGTCGGCGCTGATCGATCTTGCGGCCAATGTCTACTACAACGAAACGGAGATGACCTACGATTCCGAGTTTGGCGGCGGCTATCGCGGTCGTGAATCCCGGGATCGTTCCTTCGGTGCGAGCCTCGCCAACACGTCACGCTTCGTGGTGGGCGAGGGCGTGGACCTTTCCTGGTATTACGGGCTTTCCTACGGTTCCACGGATTTCGAGGTGCTGCGTCGCCGTGGCGCGAACCCGCCGGGCAGGATGCAGAAGGCGAGCGCCTTCTCCGATGTCACGCTGGACTGGAACATCTTCTCGCTGGCGGCCGGGCTGCGCTATGATTACTGGAACATGTCCGGGCAGCAGACCGCATACAGTGCGGGTACGGGTGATTGTCCGCCCGGCGGGCCGGACTGCGGCAACCGGAAGGTCTCGCGCTCCGGTGGTGAATTCCTGCCCAAGGTGACACTGGCCGCCGATCCGCTCGACTGGATGCAGCTTTACGCCACCTATGCGCACACGGCGCGTCCGCCCACCGTTCAGGAGATGCTGTGGACGATGATCCCGTTTGGCGATGGCATCGGCTCGGCCTATGCGAACAATCTGGGGCTTGAGCCGGAGGTTCGCAGAGGCTGGGATGTGGGCGTCAATCTGCACAGGGATGGTGTCCTGCTGCCCGACGACCGCCTGCGCCTGAAGGTCGGCTATTACAGTCACGACATCGAAAACTACATCGTCAACGATCTGGCGGATGTTACGGGAATTCCGTGGCAGGTCGCCAAATGGGTGAATGCGCCCGGCACCACCCGCATGTCCGGCTGGGAAGTGCAGGGCAGCTATGACGCGGGAGCCTTCTACGTGAATGCGTCCTACACCAATGCGGATACCGATCAGCCGGTCGGCTTCGGCACGGGCTGGGGCAATGGTGATGCCGGCTTCCTGCCCGAGACCTACGCCACGGTGGATGTGGGCGTGCGTCTTCTCGACGAGCGGCTGAATCTTGGCGCACAGATGCGTTATGTCGGCCCAAGCCGGCAGGCAAACGGCATGATGGAGCCGGAGGACCTTGAGGCCTACACGCTCTACGATGCCTATGGCAGCTATGAGATCCGCGAGGATTTCAACGTGTTCTTCACGGTCGAAAATCTGTTCGACAAGAGCTACGCGGTGGCTGGGTCCGGGCCGGAATCGATGAATTCAAAAAGAGGCAGGGGCCGGACCTTCATTCTGGGAGCGACTGCGAAATTCTAGGTCGCCATCCCTTCGCCGTGCGGTTTCGGTCGCACGGCATTCCTGCCGTCAAGAGCGCCGCATGTCCTCCCGGATGTGCGGCGTTTTCGGTTGTGGGTGGGTGGCTTTGTTTCGGGTGTGGTAGGCCGGTCATCTGTCAGGCACGAAAGAGTGATGACGGTCTCACCCTATTGGGGGCTGACGCAAAGCCGGTCGCGCGCCATATTTACCCTAACGTCAGGGAGTTGGCGGCAATGGTTAAGTAAGTGTTGATTTTCTTACTGCCCTGCGCAAATCTCTCGACCGATAAGGGCAGTTGCATGGCCGGGCCGATATGGTTCTGACGCGCCATGCCCCAAATACCCCATGATGCTCAGGTCCGCCGCATCTCCTGGGTCCGTGGGGTCGGTCGGTCGGCGCTGGTCTTTAGTGGCCTCCTCGTACCGCTGCCAGTTTGCCGACCGACCCCCATTTCCTTTAACGCGCATAGAAGTTCGTGGGCTCCGCCAGGCATAGAAGCGTGACGGTCAGGCCGTTTTATGTGCGCATAAAAAAACGCCGCTCGGAGCGGCGTTTTTGTGCGGCGAAAACGGGATCTATTTGATCTTCGTTTCCTTGAACTCCACATGCTTCTTCGCGATGGGGTCGTATTTCCGCTTGGTCATCTTGTCGGTCATCGTCCGGCTGTTCTTCTTCGTGACGTAGAAGAAGCCCGTGTCGGCCGTCGACTGGAGCTTGATCTTGATGGTCGTGGCCTTCGCCATAGCTGTCGTCCGTTCCTGATGTTTGTTGGTCGCGCATCAGCAGAATCTCTCCACCAGGCGCTTAAAGAGTCTGGCGGACACATAAAGGGTACGCGCGGAATGTCAAGCCGGTCTTGCTGGCGGGGTGCCGGTAAGCCGCGATCCGTTGCTTTGCCGATGCCGGAAAGCCGGTGGCGTGGGGCCGGTGCGGCCGGCGCTGAAACCGTAAAGATACGGCACGGCAACTCATGTCGCGGCGCGATCCTCACTAGAGTGCGCGGGACTAACTCTCAATCCCGCTTTCGCAGTGTTCGGCCTTGTTTCGATAGTCGCGAGTTTCAGGTCTTTTTAGGGGTACATGAACGCTGCGCCATTCCAGGTGACCTCAATGAACGTGCTGCTGATGAATGTGCAAAGGTTTGCTGCTTCTCTTGCTGTGGCAGGCCGGTTTTGGTTGCGGCTGGCCAGTCGTGAGGGAGGGCTGTCTCTCCTGTTGCTCTTCCTTCTCGTTGTGGCGGGGGGCAGCTCATTTTCCTTGCCGGGCTATGCGCAGCATATCCCACCGACGGCACCCTGCGTCTTTGGGGAAAACACGACGCCGGCTGGTTGGTTTAAGGCGGCAGGGTCACCGGACTGTTCCAACCTTGAAAAGTGGGGCTGGGGGAATCGGTGGATCGATGGCCCCCTTCCAGCGCTTCCGACTGGCGATGAGACATTTTCTACAATGTGGGCCAAAGCAAATCGTGCGGAAGCTATTTATACAAATATAACAGGATTGGTTGTCGGGCGTTCTTACAAGATTCCCTTCTATGGGCTGATGCGGGGGGCGCAGCGTGTTAATCATAACGAAGCATGTGAGGGGCTGCGCTTGCGAATTGACCAAAAGACGCCGCAAAAATTTCCAATGCCATCGACAACCTGGACCCAGTCGGTACTCGAATTCACGGCCACTGCGACAGAGCAAAGACTGACCGTGAGCGCTTATAAGAAGACCGGTGCGTCCTCCTCTCACTCCTGCGTCGCCCACTTTGCTATTGGTGCCTATCCCCTCGAAGTGATCAAGACAGCGTCGGTGGGGCAAGCTTTGGCCGGTGAAGATGTAACGTTCTCCTTCTCCGTCAAGAACACTGGTGCTGATCCGATGACCAATGTCCGGATCAAGGAGGATTTCCTTGAGCGTTCGGACGGCACCGCGCTGACGCTGACCACCGGGCCGACCTTTGTTTCCAACAGCGGTTCATCTCCGGAAGGGTCCCTGCAGCCCGGTGAGACTGCGACTTTCAAGGCTACCTACAGGCTCACCCAGGCCGATGTGAATGATGGCAAACTCAGCAACCAGGCCGTTGGGGCGGGCACATTGCCCGGCGGTCAGGAAATCACGATCTACTCGCAGGCGAAGGCCGATGGCGATCAGGCCCCGACGATCATAAATCTGCCGAGGACGTCCGCGATCGATCTGGTCAAGAAAGGGGCCTATCAGGACACCAATGCGAACCAGCTTCTCGATGTCGGCGATCGCATCATCTACAGCTTCGAGGTGGAGAATACCGGCAATGTCACCCTGACCGACGTGAAGGTGACGGACCCGCTGGGCACGGTGAATGGCGGCCCTCTGGCGACGCTGGCTCCCGGTGTCAAGGATACGACGACCTTTTCTCTTGCCTATGATCTCACGCAGGCGGACATCAACAAGGGCGAAGTGATCAACGCCGCGAAGGTCGAGGCGAAGGATCCGGACAGCAAGACAATAAGCGACACCGCCTCGCTGACGACCGGGCTTGGGAGCAAGCATTCGATCAAGCTTGAGAAGCGTGGCGTTCATGTGGATGCCAACAACAATTCGGTTGTCGATCTCGGCGACCATATCCAGTACTCCTTCACCGTTACCAATTCCGGCGATGTCGAACTGAAAGACATCAGCCTGACCGATAACAATGCGTCGAGTGTCACCGGCGGTCCGATCGCCACGCTTGCCCCCCGCGTATCGGACAGCACCACATTCACGGCGCGCTACGATCTGAAGCAGAGCGACATCGATAATGGCGATGTGAAGAACACGGCGACCGTGACCGCGAAGGCGCCGGACGACACGCCCGTGACGGACAGCGCGTCGGTCACCACCCATGAGGAAGGCACGAGCAAGATCGTGCTCGAAAAAGCGGGGGTGTATGTCGATGCGAACGGCAACCAGAAAACCGATGTGGGCGACCGGATCAAATACAGTTTCAAGGTCAAGAACGCCGGTTCCCTGACGCTTTCCGACATCAGCATCACGGACCCTTCTGTCAGCGTTTCCGGGGGCACGCTTTCGCAACTCATTGTTGGGGATGAGGATAGCACCACTTTCTCGGCCTTTCATACTTTGACGCAGGCCGATCTGGACAGGGGCGAGGTCGTGAACAAGGCCACGGCCAGCGCCAAGGATCCGCACGGTCACGCGACGAGCGACACATCTGAAGTGACGGTTTCCATCGACACGAAAGAAGCTGTTTCGCTGGATAAGACCGGTAAATGGGTGGACACCAACAACAACAAGGTTGCTGATCTGGGGGATCGCATCGAATACACGTTCGCTGTGAAGAATACGGGCGAGGTAACGCTGAAGGATATCAGCGTGTCGGACCCCCTGATCAATGGCAGTCTCGCCGTTGCAGGGACGCTCGCGCCCGGGGATTCAAACACGACGCCTCTGACCGCGAATTATGATCTGACCCAGGCCGATCTGGACCGTGGCTCGGTGGTCAACACGGCGACCGTGAAGGCGAAAGCGCCCGATGACGGTGATGTGGATGACACCGGCTCGACATCAGTCAGCCTGCCCGAGGCGGCATCCATCAAGATCGAGAAAACCGTGACTTTTCAGGATCAGGGAACCATCGGCGTGATGGAGCCTGGCGACCGTCTGAACTACCGTTTCAAGGTTACGAACAATGGCAATGTGTCTCTTTCGGGTATCAAATTAAGTGATCCGGGCGCCGTTTTGTCGGGCACGACGGTTCCAGACCTCACGCCGGGCGCGAGCAATGATACGGCGGTTACGGGCTATCATGTTCTGACGCAGACGGATGTCGACAACGGCGTTTTCTCGAACACGGCGTCCGTGGAAGGGACGTCGCCGAGCGGGAAAAAGGCGGAAGCTCTTTCCACTGCCTCCTTCAGCATTACGGCAACGCCGGCCATGAAGCTTGAGAAGACAGGCGTTTATCAAGACACGAACGGCAACGGGTTCGCAGATCCTGACGATCACATCAAATTTGCGTTCAAGGTCACGAACACCGGCAATGTGACGCTCGCGGCCGTCAAGATTACCGACCCCGCTCTGTCGTTCTCCGGGACGACGGTTCCGGATCTGACGCCGGGCAACAGTGATTCGACGGTGAGTGCGCTCTACAGGCTGACGCAGGCTGACATCGACAAAGGCAGGGTCGACAACAAGGCCACCGCGACCGTGCCGGTTGGACAGGAGGAGACCGTAACGAGTGAGGCCAGCGCGACGGTCGAGATTGCGCAGTCCGCGTCGATCAAACTGACCAAGACGCTCGTCCGCACGGAAGACCGCAACGAGAACGGGGTCACCGATGTTGACGATGCGCTGATTTACAAGTTCAGCGTGGAAAATACCGGCAATGTGACGCTCAGCAATGTCCGTGTGACCGATCCGACTGCGCAGGTGACCGGCGAACCGCTTGTGACCCTTGCGCCGGGCGACGTTGATGAAGACACATTCACCGCTGCCTATCTTGTGAAGCAGGCCGATCTGGACAAGGGCAAGGTGTTGAATGAAGCGCAGGTCGCGGCGCTTGATCCATCGAGCCAGCAGGTGACCGGTTCCAGCAGTCTCGAGGTTCCGCTGACTGCGGCTCCCAAGGCGCGTCTGATCAAGCGGGCGGCGCATGTCGACAGCAATGGCAATGGCCGCGTCGATGCCGAGGATCATGTCGAGTACCACTTCAAGGTTGAGAATATCGGCAATGTGACATTGAGTGATCTCAGGGTGGAGGACGAGAAGGTTGAGGTCGCCGGCGGCCCGTTGAGCAGCCTGAACGTTGGCGATGCGGATGAAACGACATTCAGCGCCGACTACGAAATCACGCAGGCGGATGTCGATGCGGGGGAGGTGCGGAACACTGCCACGCTGCATGCGAAGGCGCCGGATGGAACTGCTCTGGAGGTTGTGTCGGAGACGGATGAGGGGGCTGGCGATACCGTCCTGGTCATTGAGCACAAGCCGGCCGTGGAACTCGTCTTGACGGGAACGCTCGTTGACGGGGATGAAAACGGTTATCCGGATGCCGGTGAGATTGTGCAATACGAACTGGCCGTAACGAATGCGGGGAACACGACCCTTTCCGGTGTGTCCATCCCGTCTGTGACGCTTACCCTGCCTGACGGCCGGGAGGTGCAGGTTCCGGTCAGCGGCGGGCCGCTGGACGGGTTTTTGCCGGGCGGGACAAACACGGATGCGTTTACCGCAAGCTACAGGTTGACGCAGGATGACATCGATCAGGGATTGCTGAACGCTGCTGCGACGGTAACCGGTTCGGATCCGTCCGGCGAAGAGGTTTCCGCAAGTTCTCAGCATGAGTTGCCGCTGCCGCAACTGGCGTCTCTCGCTCTGACGAAGACGGGTGAATATCGTGGCGCTGGCGGGTTGCAGGCGCATCCCGGCGAAACGATCCACTATGAATTCGAGGTGGAGAATGACGGCAATGTCACGGTTGACAATGTTGCGCCGTCAGATCCCGGCCCGCTCTTTGGCGGCGCGCCTGCAAGCGGCAGTCTTTCGGCCTTTGCGCCGGCCAGTGCGACGCTGGCGCCGGGTGACAAGGCGAGGTTCACTGCAGACTATGTCCTGACTGCGACGGACATCCGCAATGCCCGGTCTCATGAGGTTGGCGCGGTGAATACCGCAGTGGCGCAGGGCGCGACGCCGCATGGGCGCATTGTGGTGTCGCCGGAGGCCGAGGCCAGCGTGCCCATGCCCGGTGTTTTTATTGGCAAGAGCACCCCGCTTTCGCAGGTGAGGCGCGGCGACCGTGTGCCCTATCAGTTGCGGGTCGCGGCTTACGCGCTCAAGGCGGCGGTGGAGGTGAACGTCATTGACCTTCTCCCGCAGGGCTTCACCTACCAGACCGGCAGCGCGTCCGTGTCCTATGGAAGTTTGGCGCCGAGACTGGAGGGGCGCAGGCTCATCTTTGAAAATGTCGAGCTCCAGCCGGACGAGCCACTTCTCATCGACCTGTCCCTGCTGGCGACGGCGAGTGTGAAGCCGGGTGAGTATGTCAATCAGGCCTGGGTGGAGGATCTTTCCGGAGAGGCTTTGACGGGAGTTGCCACCGCGACTGTGGAAGTGATCGTTGAGCCGGTGTTCGACTGTAGCGATATCACCGGTCTCGTTTTCAATGACCGCAATCGCAACGGCTATCCGGATGCCGGTGAAGAGGGCATTGCGGGTGCGCGGGTGGCCACGGCAAAGGGATTGCTGGTCACGGCCGGACCGAAGGGCAAATTCCATGTGGCCTGTGCCGATCTCCCGGATCAGCGGATCGGTACGAATTACATCATGAAGCTCGACCAGCGTTCTCTGCCGTCAGGTTATCGGGTGACCACGGAGAACCCGCGTATTGTCCGGCTGACCGCCGGTAAGGTGACAAACATTCTGTTTGGCACGACCATCGGACGGGTGGTGCGGCTGGATGTGTCTGACGCTGCTTTCGCGCCGGATGGCGTTGAGTTGCAGGACGCATGGCAGGGGCAGATCAAGCAGCTCGTCACTCTGCTGGATGCGGAGCCTTCCGTTCTTCGTCTTGTGTACCAGAGCAGCAATGCGGGAGGACGGCTGGCGGCGCGACGCATGCGCGCATTACGGCGTCACATTGCGGGTGAGTGGCAGAAGGTCGGTGGTCGCTATCGTCTCGAGGTGGAGACCAGAATGATCGGCGATACGAGATGATGACCGTATGGAATGCCGTTTGGCTCTAATCATCGCTGATGAATTGTTGTATTTCGTTCCTTCATGTTTGAGAAGTGTATCAATTAATATTTATAGTCCCATTTATATTAATTGAAGAGTAATAATTTCATCATTGGACACAAATGAGATTATTATGAAAATAGAAGAATATCTCAATCGAACGAAACCCCATAAAGGCCGCATGCGCCTTGGTCTGTTCGCTGCTGCCATGGTAACCGTTCTGGTGTCCATGGATGATAGTCGGGCGCAGGTTCCTGATTTTTCCACGTGCGATGAACGTTTGTGGCTGACCCAGGGAAATCCGACAGATCTGTTCTCGGTGGGGATGACCACAAATCCCTTTACCTTCACCAATGAGGGCGGAGAGACGTTCGCGCACAACGCGGCAGGTTTCCATCCCACAGACTTTTATGGCTATGCCATTCAGGCGGGTCCGACTCCCAATCTGCTGCGCCTTGGCTCGAATGGACAGACACAAAATCTGGGTGCCATCGCCGGGATTCCTTCGGCCCCCAACATCAATGCAGGTGAGATCGCGGATGACGGGAGCTATTATGTGATCGGCAGCGCTGCGCCGAGTACCCTTTACAAGATCGATGTCGGGGCGGTCTCGGCGACAACAATCACACTCAGCCGTGCCATCAACATTTTCGACCTGGCATGGTCCGGTGGCCGCCTCTACACAAAGGAGGGGGGCGCTACGGATCTAATCGCCATTGATCCGGTGACCGGCTCGGTTACAAGCGTCGGCAATACCGGCCTGGCCGCGGGAACGCAGTTTGGTGCGATGTTTGGAACGCCGGATGCCGTGTACGGTTCCGACAATGGCGGGAACGGCTTCTACAAATTCAATACCACGACGGGCCAGTCGACCCTTATTTCATCCTCGCCCGGCTCGGGAAACAATGATGGCCTGAAATGTGTGACGTCGTCTCTTCAGTTCGAGGCGGATATTCAGATCACCAAAACGGACGGACAGGAAGCCTATACGCCCGGGCAGGACGTCACCTATACGATGCAGGTCACCAATAATGGCCCCTTCGGCGCAGAGGCCATCGAGGTTTCGGACCCGCTGCCGGCAGGCATTGCCACCGCGAACTGGACATGCGCGGGTGCGAGCGGCGCAACATGTGAGAACGCCAGCGGGACCGGTGGCATTGATGCAGAACATCTCAACCTCCCTGCCAACGCGTCGGCCACCTACACGATCACCATGTCGGTTCCGGACGACTTCACCGGCGAGCTCAGCAACACGGTTTCGCTCGTGCTTCCCGATGATGTTGTCGACAACAATCTTGCCGACAACACGGCGACGGATGTGACGCAGGAAGCGTCCATGTCCCTGACCAAGGAAGCGGAGCTGCAGGACACCAACAATAACGGCGTCCCGGACGTTGATGAGAAGATCATCTACACCTTCACGGTCACCAATACGGGCGCAGCGCCGCTTTCGAACGTGACGGTTGATGATCCGGGCATCGTGACAAGTGGCTCGATTGCAACGCTGCCGCCGGGCGTGACGGACAGCGAAACGATTATTGGCGAGTACACCCTGACCGGTGCTGATATTGATTCTGGCTCGGTGGAAAACCACGCCACCGTGAATGCTCAGGACCCCGATGGTGATCCGGTCAGTGCTGAATCGGCACCTCCAGGCGGTCAACCGGGAGACGCCACGACCATTGACCTGCCGGGAAGCGCAGCAGTCGAGATCATCAAGACATCAACTTTGAACGATACCATCGCTAACGGTCGTCCCGACGCCGGCGAGATGATCGAATACACGTTCACCGTCACCAATTCGGGCAATCTCACGCTTACAGACATCGTGGTTTCAGACGACCGGGCGGATCTCGTGGGTAGCCCGATTGCAGGGCCGCTTGCGGCGGGCGACAGTGATACAAGCGTGACCGGAACCTATAAGATCACACAGGCCGATATTGATGCCGGTTCTGTTGCAAACCTGGCGTCAGCCACCGGTAAGGATCCGGCTGGAAATGATGTCACGGCTCAATCGAGTGCACCGGGAGGCGTTGCTGGCGAACCGACTGAAACGGAACTGCTCCAGACGCCGGAGAGTGATTTCGTCAAGGAGGTGTCTCACGTCGATGCCAATGGGAATGGCGCTGTCGATGCGGGTGAGCGGCTTGAATACACGTTTACGGTGGAGAACACGGGCAATGTGACGCTCACCAACGTCACTGTCAGCGATAGCAAGGCGCAGATCGTTGGTGGCCCCATCGCCTCTCTAGCCCCCGATGACGTGGATTCGACGACAATCACGGGCTACTACGATGTCACCCAGGCGGATGTCGACAGCGGTGGCGTGGACAACGTCGCTGAAGCCACGGCTTCGGACCCCAACGGGGCTCCTGTAAAGCGTACCTCGCGGCCGCCGGGCGGGATTCCCGGCGACAACACCACGCAGCCAGTGGTGGCGCAGGGCTCCATGGACGTCGTCAAGGAAGCGATGCTGAACGATGCCAATGGCAACGGTTTTGCTGATGCCAATGAGACAATCGGCTACACGTTCACGGTCATGAACACTGGCAATGTGAGCCTGACAGACATTGCTATTGAAGACGACAAGGCTGAAGTCTCTGGAAGCCCGATTGCCGGACCATTGGCTCCGGGGGAAAGCGACACGAGTGCGACAGGCAGCTATACGATTACACAGGCGGATATCGATGCCGGGTCTTTTGCAAATGTTGCCACTGCTACCGGCGTGGACCCGCAGGGCGAGCCGGTTTCAGCTGAATCCCGCTCTGCAGATGGAGAAGCGGGCGACCCGACGACGATCGAGTTCCAGCCGAACCCATCCATCGAAGTTCACCTGGTGGACCAGTGGAGCGATTCTGACGGTAGCGGTTTCCCGGATTCGGGCGAGCCAGTACATTATGCCTTTACGGTGAAGAATACCGGTAACGTCACGATCAACAGCATCACCATTCCTTCGCTGGAAGTGGTTCCGGACCCCAATGTCAATCCGGCGGATGTTGGAATTGGTGTGAGGGCAACGGTTCCCGTTGCGGGCGGTACGCTCGCAAGCCTTGCTCCAGGCAGCGAAGATGGGACCACCTTCACCGCGTCCTATCCGTTGACGGCGGCCGAGATTGATGCCGGCGGGCAGACGGCGACTGCAGAGGTAGAAGGTCTGACCCCAAACGGTGAAGAAGTGTCTGATCTCTCCGACGATCCTCATGATGGCGAAAATGTCGAAGAAGAAGGGGATGGTGAGCCGGACGATCCAACCGCCACGCCCCTGCCGCAAAAGGTGTCGCTGGTCCTCGAGAAAATCGGCGCATACCAGGGCGTCGGCACCGGTTTTGCCGAACCCGGTGATACGATTCTCTACACCTTTGCGGTAACGAATGACGGAAATGTCACTGTTGATGATGTGGTTCCGGTTGATGCAGGGCCGCGTTTCGATGGACGCCGGGGCACAGGAAGCCTGTCTTCCTTTACGCCATCAAGTGCGGATATCGCAGCCGGTGACAGCGCAACCTTCACCGCCACCTATACTCTGAGCCAGGCTGATATCGATACTGCTCAGGGGATTGAGGATGGGGTGAAAAACACGGCGACGGCCACAGGTACGGGACCGCGCGGCCAGAAGGCAGTGGCAGCGGAAGCGGAAGCGTCGGTCGATCTGCCGGGATATGCGATAAGCAAGATGTCTCCTCTGCGCGAGGTTCGCCGTGGCGGCAAGGTGCCCTATACGATCCGGGTCAAGATGCTCGGCATGCCGGGTTCGAGTACGGTCAATGTCATCGACATGACGCCTCCCGGGCTTACCTTCGTACCAGGTTCGGCGATGCTCGGTGATACCGGGATTGCCCCGGTCGTGGCAGGTCGCAAACTGACCTTTGAGAATGTCGTTCTGACAGGCGATGAGGCCGTGGAAATCACGTTGGATCTGGCCGTCACTGCGGCTGCCAAGCCCGGCGAATATGTGAACCGGGCCTGGGTTGAGGACCTTGAGGGTAATCCGATCTCGCGTGTGGCCACTGCCGTTGTCGAGGTGGTTATCGAGGCGGTCTTCGATTGCGGCGATATTATCGGCAAGGTGTTCGACGACAAGAACCGCAATGGTTATCAGGACAATGGTGAAACCGGCCTTGCAGGTGTTCGGGTCGCTTCGGTCAAGGGACTTTTGGTGACGGCAGATGCGGAGGGTCGCTTTCACATTGCCTGTGCTGACCTCCCGGACCAGCGTATCGGAACCAACTATATCCTCAAACTGGACCCGCGTTCGTTGCCTTCAGGGTACCGCCTGACTACCGAAAACCCGCGTGTGATCCGACTGACTGCCGGCAAGGTGTCGAAATTCACCTTCGGCGCTTCCATCGGAAGGGTTGTGCGTCTTGATCTGAGCGATGCCGCTTTCCAGGAAGACAGCACGGAACTTCGCCCGGAATGGCAGACCAGACTTGCTCAGATGATGCACCTGCTTGAGCAGGAGCCATCGATTCTGCGGCTGGTTTACACGGAAGCGGGTGAGGGGAGAAAGCTGGCGCTGAAGCGTAGCAAGGCAATGCGCAAGCACATTGCCCGTGAATGGCGTGAGGTCGGTCGTCGTTATCGCCTCGAGATCGAAAGCCAGCTTCACACCGCTGTTGGCGATGTGCCCGTGGAGCCAGTGAACGATCTTACGCTCTATAAGTAAATCCCAGGTGCCCTTGCTTCACCTCGTATGATTTCGCGCATCTCGTCGGCCCACAGGCGGCGGGATGCGTGGAACTCTTCGGTCTGACCGCACAAGGGGCCGTTCATTCAAGCCTGTCCGCTGTTTGCAGGTGGCGCTGATCTTGCTGAATGATCCTGTACTGGTCCCGGGTCTGTCGTTTCCTGTCTCTGCGGATTGGGCGTGGCTGTTGCTGAAGCGGTCTTCTCCGTGTCGGAGAACGCATATTGGCGCAGGTACATTGTCAGAAAACTCAAAACGAAGATCGATTGCCATGACTGCACGGCGCTTGGTTCACGGACATTTGAGGCTCATTGTACTCGCTTTCTGCGTGCGGTTCGCAGCAGGCCTCTCCAGACAGGCTCAGGTTTGTATCGTGATTTCAATGATTGCCCTGCTGGGCGGCGTCGAGCGCGCACGGGCTGTTGAGGGCCTGGGGATTTCTGGCACCTATTACGGCGGGCTCATCGGCTCCAACAAGGGCCACACCTCAATTACGCAATGCCCTGCAGGAACATTTTTGAGGGGAGTGCGCCATACAGATCATAACTTTACTGGCACCAGCAGCACCCACGGCATGACGGTGAGAGTGGATCTCTATTGCTCGCGTGTGACGACGGACGGCACAACCATTAATCTGGAGCCGCTTTTCACCGTGAATGGCTATGCATATCCCCGTCCGGGCAGTATACGAGTTAAGACCTGTCCTGCCGGGATGATCGCCAGGGCCTTTTATGGTCGGCATCGATCCACCGCCTCTGTACCCTGGGCCAGCCAGGTTGGAATCCTGTGCAACAAGCTGGAGCTGAAAGCCGGACAGTGGATTCACTTCAATACGGCGTCCAACTCCGGCCGTCTTGATGCCGGCGTGATTGAAGGCAACGCGGGTCACTACAGTCGCGGCCCGTTTTGCTTAGGCAGCGATGACAGACTGTTTGCCGGTTATGCGCCTCAGCGCGGTGGCGCAGGGTATGACGGCATTCGCGCATACTGTGGCTATTTCGCCCAGGCCAGACTTTCGGCCACGATTGCCTTCAGCGATTTTGCATGGGACACGACAATTGGCGGAAGCGGCTGGAACACGGCGCTGGCTCAGGGGGGCACGGCGCTTACAAATGGAGCCGCTGCCGATGTCTATGCGCTGCCAGGCGACAATGACGCTATGTCCTTCCAGAGCGCGCACGAGCTCTATGTCACGCCAGCGAGCAATTACGGAGCGCTGGTTAATCAGCGCCCGACCGGAATAAATGCGACCACCTATGTGGAAACGGGGTCATGCGCCGGGGGCAATGCATTTGCTCTTGTCGATGAGCAGGACGGAACCTGTGGACTGACGATCAATGGCCTGCCCGATATAGGTGTGAGCGGCACCGCCCCGGCGAGTTCCTTTACAGGCTATGGCGTTGCGCAGAATTTCACCATGACGGCCACGAATCATGGTCCTGGTGCGACCGATGGCGATGACGGGTTTACGCTGGTTGCCACGCTCCCCGCTGGTTGGTCGACCAGTGGCACATTGCCGGCGGGTTGTACGGAAAGCGGTGCGGTGGTTACCTGCAGCCTTAATGCAACGGCGCTTGCGGCCTCGTCAGGGCCGGGTGTTGCGGGAGGGACGGTCAGCTTTGCTATCCCTGTTGCTGTCAACCTGCCAGCGATGGCAGGCGATTACAGTGTAAGCGTTGTTCTGGGGCGATCCGCGCCGGATGGAGACGCCGATGCGACGAACAACGATTTTAACACCGGCAATGACAGCGCTAGCGTTCCCCTGAGTTTCCCCGCCGCGCCATCTTTATCGGTCCTGAAGACATCTGTCCTGAACAGCAATGGAACGATCAGCTACACATTCAAGGTGGAGAACACGGGCAATGTGACGTTGACGGATGTTGCGCTGACCGACAATCATGCGGCAGTGACGGGCAGTCCGATTGCGACCCTTGCACCGGGTCCCACCAATGCGGTGACGCTGACGGGGACCTACACGGTGTCGCAGGCGGATATCGATGCCGGTCATGTGGACAATCTGGCGAGCGCCACGGGCAAGGATTCAGCCGATGCGGATGTGACGGCGCAGTCGCATCCGACCGGCGGGACGGCGGGCACGGCGACGCGGACGGACATTGCGCAGACGGCTTCGAGCGACTTCATCAAGACGGTGACGCATGTCGACACGGACAATGACGGTCTGCTGGATGCGGGCGAGCGCCTGAACTACGCGTTCAGTATCAAGAACACGGGCAATGTGACGCTGTCCAATGTGACGGTGACGGACACGCGGGCCACGCTGACGGGTGGTCCGATTGCCACGCTTGCGCCTGGCGTGACCGATGCGACGACGATCACCGGTTACTATGATGTGACGCAGGCGGACATCGACAGCGGCAGCGTGGATAATCTGGCGTCGATGAGTGCGAAGGACCCGAAGGGGAACCCGGTCGAGAAGCAGTCACGCCCGCCCGGCGGGACCGCAGGCGACAGCACCAGCTTCAAGGCGACCGCGTCGACCGGTCTTTCGGTCCTGAAGACATCTGTCCTGAACAGCAATGGAACGATCAGCTACACATTCAAGGTTGAGAACACGGGCAATGTGACGCTGACGGATGTTGCGCTGACCGACAATCATGCGGCAGTGACGGGCAGTCCGATTGCGACCCTTGCACCGGGTCCCACGAATGCGGTGACACTGACGGGCACCTATACGGTGTCGCAGGCGGATATCGATGCCGGTCATGTGGACAATCTGGCGAGCGCCAAGGGCAAGGATCCGGGCGATGCGGATGTGACGGCGCAGTCGCATCCGACCGGCGGGACGGCGGGCACGGCGACGCGGACGGACATTGCGCAGACGGTTTCGAGCGACTTCATCAAGACGGTGACGCATGTCGACACGGACAATGACGGTCTGCTGGATGCGGGCGAGCGCCTGAACTACGCGTTCAGCATCAAGAACACGGGCAATGTGACGCTGTCCAATGTGACGGTGACGGACACACGGGCCACACTGACAGGCGGTCCGATTGCCACGCTTGCGCCTGGCGTGACCGATGCGACGACGATCACCGGTTACTATGATGTGACGCAGGCGGACATCGACAGCGGCAGCGTGGACAATCTGGCGTCGATGAGTGCGAAGGACCCGAAGGGGAACCCGGTCGAGAAGCAGTCGCGCCCGCCCGGCGGGACCGCAGGCGACAGCACCAGCTTCAAGGCGACCGCGTCGACGGGTCTTTCGGTCCTGAAGACATCTGTCCTGAACAGCAATGGAACGATC
The DNA here is from genome assembly GCF_058725515.1 of Nitratireductor sp. WH36-1. NCBI lineage: Bacteria > Pseudomonadati > Pseudomonadota > Alphaproteobacteria > Hyphomicrobiales > Phyllobacteriaceae > Nitratireductor > Nitratireductor sp. WH36-1. The sequence goes on from NZ_CM178970.1 coordinate 1,962,943, forward strand.
AGCTACACATTCAAGGTTGAGAACACGGGCAATGTGACGCTGACGGATGTTGCGCTGACCGACAATCATGCGGCAGTGACGGGCAGTCCGATTGCGACCCTTGCACCGGGTCCCACCAATGCGGTGACGCTGACGGGGACCTATACGGTGTCGCAGGCGGATATCGACGCCGGTCACGTGGACAATCTGGCGAGCGCCACGGGCAAGGATCCAGCCGATGCGGATGTGACGGCGCAGTCGCATCCGACCGGCGGGACGGCGGGCACGGCGACGCGGACGGACATTGCGCAGACGGCTTCGAGCGACTTCATCAAGACGGTGACGCATGTCGACACGGACAATGACGGTCTGCTGGATGCGGGCGAGCGCCTGAACTACGCGTTCAGCATCAAGAACACGGGCAATGTGACGCTGTCCAATGTGACGGTGACGGACACGCGGGCCACGCTGACGGGTGGTCCGATTGCCACGCTTGCGCCTGGCGTGACCGATGCGACGACGATCACCGGTTACTATGATGTGACGCAGGCGGACATCGACAGCGGCAGCGTGGATAATCTGGCATCGATGAGTGCGAAGGACCCGAAGGGGAACCCGGTCGAGAAGCAGTCACGCCCGCCCGGCGGGACCGCAGGCGACAGCACCAGCTTCAAGGCGACCGCGTCGACCGGTCTTTCGGTCCTGAAGACATCTGTCCTGAACAGCAATGGAACGATCAGCTACACATTCAAGGTTGAGAACACGGGCAATGTGACGCTGACGGATGTTGCGCTGACCGACAATCATGCGGCAGTGACGGGCAGTCCGATTGCGACCCTTGCACCGGGTCCCACCAATGCGGTGACGCTGACGGGGACCTATACGGTGTCGCAGGCGGATATCGACGCCGGTCACGTGGACAATCTGGCGAGCGCCACGGGCAAGGATCCAGCCGATGCGGATGTGACGGCGCAGTCGCATCCGACCGGCGGGACGGCGGGCACGGCGACGCGGACGGACATTGCGCAGACGGCTTCGAGCGACTTCATCAAGACGGTGACGCATGTCGACACGGACAATGACGGTTTGCTGGATGCGGGCGAGCGCCTGAACTACACCTTCAGCATCAAGAACACGGGCAATGTGACGCTGTCCAATGTGACGGTGACGGACACGCGGGCCACGCTGACGGGTGGTCCGATTGCCACGCTTGCGCCTGGCGTGACCGATGCGACGACGATCACCGGTTACTATGATGTGACGCAGGCGGACATCGACAGCGGCAGCGTGGACAATCTGGCGTCGATGAGTGCGAAGGACCCGAAGGGGAACCCGGTCGAGAAGCAGTCGCGCCCGCCCGGCGGGACCGCAGGCGACAGCACCAGCTTCAAGGCGACCGCGTCGACCGGTCTTTCGGTCCTGAAGACATCTGTCCTGAACAGCAATGGAACGATCAGCTACACATTCAAGGTGGAGAACACGGGCAATGTGACGCTGACGGATGTTGCGCTGACCGACAATCATGCGGCAGTGACGGGCAGTCCGATTGCGACCCTTGCACCGGGTCCCACCAATGCGGTGACGCTGACGGGAACCTATACGGTGTCGCAGGCGGATATCGACGCCGGTCATGTGGACAATCTGGCGAGCGCCACGGGCAAGGATCCAGCCGATGCGGATGTGACGGCGCAGTCGCATCCGACCGGCGGGACGGCGGGCACGGCGACGCGGACGGACATTGCGCAGACGGTTTCGAGCGACTTCATCAAGACGGTGACGCATGTCGACACGGACAATGACGGTCTGCTGGATGTGAATGAACGCCTGAACTACACGTTCAGCATCAAGAACACGGGCAATGTGACGCTGTCCAATGTGACGGTGACGGACACGCGGGCCACACTGACGGGCGGTCCGATTGCCACGCTTGCGCCTGGCGTGACCGATGCGACGACGATCACCGGTTACTATGATGTGACGCAGGCGGACATCGACAGCGGCAGCGTGGACAATCTGGCGTCGATGAGTGCGAAGGACCCGAAGGGGAACCCGGTCGAGAAGCAGTCGCGCCCGCCCGGCGGGACCGCAGGCGGCAGCACGGAGTTCGAGGCTGAGGCCCGTGGCGCGCTGGATATCGTGAAAGTGGCTGTGTTGAATGATGTCAACGACAATGGCTATGCCGATAAAAACGAGACGATCGATTATCGTTTCACTGTCACGAATATCGGCAATGTCACTCTGTCGGAGATCGCGGTGGAAGACAGCAAGGCCGAGATAACGGGCAGCCCGATTGTCTCTCTCGCGCCGGGTGACAGCGATACAAGCGTTACGGGCAGCTATACGATCAGGCAGGCGGATATCGACGCGGGTTCATTTGAGAACGTCGCTACAGCGACTGGCAAGGATCCGCACGGTGAGACCGTTACAGCCCAGTCTCGCCCCGAAGATGGCAATCCGGGCGAAGCGACGGTGATCAGGTTCAAGCTTACCCCGCTCATTGAACTCGATCTGGTTGGTGTGTGGATCGATACGGACAAAAGCGGTTTTCCCGACCCGACCGAGCCCGTGAAATACACTTTCACAGTCAGGAATACCGGCAATGAGACGGTTGAGAACATTACCATCAACACATTCGATGTGGCGGCAGTTTCCGTCAGGAAATCGTCGGGGCTGTTGCGTTTGCGCGCGCTCGTTCCCGTCTCCGGCGGCACATTGCCAAGTCTGGCGCCGGGAGACAAGGACTCTTCGACCTTCAGCGCATCCTATCTGCTCACGCAGTCCGATATCGATGCCGGTAAACTGATTGCAACGGCGCAGACTGTTGGTGTGGCTGTGAACGGCACGCCTGTTTCAGATATCTCGGACGACCCGCATGACTTCACCGATGTCGATACCGAGGGCGATGAAGAGCCGGACGATCCGACTGTCACGGTTCTGCCTCAGAAAGCAGCTCTGGCGTTGATGAAAACGGGCGAATTTCAGGGGAGTGGCGAGGCTATTGCCCAGCCCGGCGATACGATCCTCTATACATTCACGGTGACGAATGACGGCAATGTGAGCCTGTCAGATGTGACCCCGGTAGATGTCGGACCTCGCTTCAATGAGCGCCCCGCCAAAGGGCGGATGTCGAGTTTCTCGCCACCGGGCGCGGATCTCGGAGCGGGAGAAAGTGCGGTATTCACCGCAACTTACACGCTGACACAGGGAGACATCGCTGCTGCACAGGGTGTTGAGGACGGTGTGAAGAACACGGCGACGGCCTCGGCCACGGGACCGCAGGGCCAAAGCGTCACGGCGCCGGAGGCTGAAGGTGTTGTCGAGCTTCCGGGCTATGCAGTCAGCAAGACGACCGCGCTTGGCCAGGTGCGCCGTGGCAGTCGGGTGCCTTACACGATCCGGGTGAAAATGCTTGGCGTTCGAGGCTCCAGCACTGTCAATGTCGTAGACATGACGCCGCCCGGGCTGGTCTTTGCTCCGGGGTCGGCAAGACTGGGCGATACGGCCATCGCTCCAGTGGTTGCGGGGCGGAAGCTTGTCTTCAACGACATTGTCCTGAAAGAGGGCGAGGCTGTCGAGATTACGCTTGAACTCCTGGTAACCTCTGCGGCCAAGCCCGGTGAGTATGTGAACCGGGCATGGGTGGAGGATCTTGAAGGGACATCCATCTCGCGCATTGCAACGGCGGCGGTGGAGGTCGTTGTCGAAACCGTGTTTGACTGCGGCGACATCATAGGCAGGGCGTTCGATGACAGAAACCGCAATGGTTATCAGGACAGGGGGGAGCCCGGTCTGGCCGGCGTTCGGGTTGCGACCGTGAAAGGCCTTCTGGTCACCGCAGATGCGGAAGGGCGCTTCCACATCCCCTGTGCAGACCTGCCGGACCAGCGGATTGGCACGAACTACATCCTGAAGCTCGACACGCGTTCACTGCCTTCCGGCTATCGTCTGACGACTGAGAACCCGCGGGTGGTTCGCCTTACGGCCGGGAAGGCGTCGAGGTTCCTGTTCGGCGCTTCCGTTGGTCGTGTCATGCGGCTTGATCTGAGCGACGCTGCCTTTGAGGAGGGCGGGGCGGTGCTGCGCCCTGAATGGCAGTCTGGCATTGCCCGGATGATCGAGCTGCTCAACAAGGAGCCATCGTCCCTGCGGCTGGTCTACACAGAGACAGGGGAAGGCCAGCGTCTGGCCCAGAAGCGCATCAAGGCGGTGCGCAAGGAGATTGCCAGTGAGTGGCGGAGGGTCGGCGCCCGATATCGGCTGGACATAGAGATTCGCGTTCAGGCGTTTCGAGCGCTCCCAGACCGGCCTCAAAGTGCTTTCGGCTACAGGTAGGGCGTCTTGTGAACAGCGGGAAAGGCCTTGTGGTTCAAGGGCTGTACGCTGATCGCTAACGGTAAGTATACGGTCAGACTACTGAAGCCCGCGGGATATAGACGCCATGTATCGTTCATCGTTTCTCTGCACTTGAAGGCGAAGTGCGTTCGCGCTTCTCCAAAGTGCTCTTCTGGTGGTGACTAGAGCAAAAAGTGATAGTTCGATGAGGGCCTGCCAATGTTGTCACGCAACAGACCGTACCAACCGTCGTTCCTCATTTTTGATGAGCGCCGACAGCTGGGTGTGCGCGAGCATCGAACTCCAGCGCAGTCGTCTTCCAGAGATGTTGCTGCGTCCTCTTCAGCGAATTTGGCTCTTCCGGAATCCGCTGTTCGGTGAGGTGTGGAACCGGCCCTGCTTCCTTAGGAGCAAATCCGCTTTGCGTGTCCGGTACCGTTTGAAAACGCTCCGCTCCCAGTGATTGGACGCACCAGTTGGACGCCATTTTCTCAGCAATTTGTATCATAGGTCGGTCATCATGAACATGAAATACCGCATGAACACGCTCCGGAACGGCTTTGCAGGCGGTGTGGGACGAAGCATTTTCAGGAAAATTCTGACATATCTGGCTTTGTTGTTCATTGCTTTTTGGGGTGGTGGTGGCTGGGCCCAGGCTGGTGAAGGGTTTGCGATCACGGGTTTTTATAATGGTGGCCTAATTGGCAAGAGCACGGGCCAAACTGGCCTCACACGATGCCCGACCGGCTCATTTGTGCGTGGGGTGCGACACTACGACAGGGCCAATGTCGGCTGGGCCCCCGGATATGGGATGACAACCAGAGTAGACCTTCTTTGTTCGAGAGTGACCACTGATGGCACGACTGTGTCCATGGGATCGTCTTTCTGGGTGAATGGCTACGCATATGACGAGGTCCAAGCAATCCGGACCGCTGTTTGTCCGACCGGAATGATTGCCAGGGGATTTTACGGTCGGGACAGGAGGACTAATACCGATGCCTTGTCCAGCCAGGTTGGCATTTTATGCACCAGGCTGGATTTGAAAGCCGGACAATGGATTCACTTCAATGTTGCCTCCAACTCCGGTCGCCTCGATGCCGGCTTGATTGAGGGCAACGCACCCCATACCAGTCGTGGCCCGTTTTGCTGGGGGAATGCTGACATTGCATTTGCCGCTTACGCGGCTCAACGTGGCGGAGAAGGTTATGACGGCGTCCGCCCTTATTGCGGCCGCTTCGGCCAGGCCAGGCTGTCAGCCGCAATGGTGTTCAGCGATTTTGCATGGGATCAGACTGTTGGTGGAGTCGGCTGGAGCACGGCTTTGGCTCAAGGAGGAACAGTACTCCCTAATGGAGCCGCTGCAGATGCCTACGCGTTGCCAGGCGACAATGACCCTTTGCTTTTCCAAAGCGCCCATGAGCTCTATGTCACGCCCGCCAGCAATTATGGAGCCCGGATTCAGCAGCGACCGGCGGGAATAAATGCGGACACCTATGTAGAAGCGGGCTCATGCGCGGGGGGCAATGCATTCGCACTTGCCGATGAACAGGATGGCACCTGTGAGCTGGTCATCAACGGCCTGCCTGATATCGGCGTTACTGCGACTGCTCCGGCTGGTCCCTTTAGCGATTATGGCGTTACGCAGACTTTTACCATGACGGCTACGAACTATGGGCCCGGAGCGACCGATGGAGATGATGGCTTTACGCTAATTGCCACACTTCCAGCCGGCTGGACGACCAGTGGCGCACTGCCTGCGGGCTGTGTACAGGGCGGTTCTACCGTGACCTGTAGCCTTGATGCTACGCCTCTAATGGCGTCTTCCGGACCGGGCGCTTCCGGGGGGACGGTCAGTTTTGACGTTCCTGTTGTGGTCGAAGAGCCCACTGAGGCGGGTGATTACACCGTACCCGTTGTTCTTGGGCGATCTGCGCCGGATGGAGATGCTGACGCGACCAACAATGATTTTGATACAGGCAATGACAGCACAGATATCGTGCTGAGGTTTCCTCCAACGCCCTCTTTTACAGTCCTGAAGACGTCCGTCCTGAATGGCAACGGCACGATCAGCTATACGTTCAGGGTTGAGAACACGGGCAATGCGACGTTGACCAACGTAGTTCTGAGCGATGATCATGCGGCGGTGACGGGCAGCCCGATTACCACACTCGCGCCCGGTCCCGCCAATGCGGTGACGCTGACCGGAACCTATACGGTGACGCAGGCGGATATCGATGCCGGTCACGTGGACAATCTGGCGTCGGCCACGGGCAAGGACCCGGACAATGCGGATGTGACGGTGCAGTCGCACCCGACCGGTGGGACGGCGGGGACGCCGACACGGACGGATATTCCCCAGACCGCGTCGAGCGACTTCATCAAGTCGGTGACGCATGTCGACACGGACAATGACGGTTTGCTGGATGCGGGGGAACGCCTGAACTATGCGTTCAGCGTCGAGAACACGGGCAATGTGACGCTTTCCAATGTGACGGTGACGGATCCACGGGCGACGATCTCAGGCAGTCCGATTGCGAGCCTTGCACCGGGCGTGACCGATGCGACCACGATCACCGGCTATTATGACGTGACGCAGGCGGACATCGACAGTGGCAGCGTGGACAATGTGGCGTCGATGAGCGCCGAGGATCCGAACGGGGACCCGGTTGAGCTGGACTCACGTCCGCCCGGCGGGACTGCGGGTGACAGCACAAGTTTTACGGCAACCGCTTCGACCGGTCTTTCTGTTCTGAAGGCCTCGGTTCTGAATGGCGATGGAACAATTACCTATTCCTTCACGGTGGAGAATACGGGCAATGTGACGCTGACCGATGTCGCATTGACCGACGATCACGCGACTGTGACGGGCAGCCCCATTGCAACGCTTCTGCCGGGTCCCGCGAATGCGGTCACGCTGACGGGCACCCATACGCCGACGCAGGCGGAGATCGACGCCGGTTATGTGGACAATCTGGCGAGCGCCACGGGCAAGGATCCGGGCGATGCGGATGTGACGGTGCAGTCGCACCCGACCGGCGGGACGGCGGGCACGCCGACGCGGACGGATATTCCGCAGACCGCATCGAGCGACTTCATCAAGACGGTGACGCATGACGATACGGACGGGGATGGGTTTCTGGATGCGGGCGAGCGCCTGAACTACACGTTCAGCATCGAGAACACGGGCAATGTGACGCTCTCCAATGTGACGGTAACGGACACGCGGGCGACGCTGACAGGCGGTCCGATTGCAAGTCTTGCGCCGGGGGTGACCGATGCGACGACGATCACCGGTTATTACGATGTGACGCAGGCGGACATTGAAAGTGGCAGTGTGGACAATCTGGCGTCGATGAGCGCCGAGGATCCCGACGGAGACCCGGTCAATCAGGATTCGCGCCCGCCGGGCGGCAGTCCCGGCGACAGCACAAGTTTCACGGTTGCATTTGATGGCGCTCTGGATGTGTTGAAGACGTCTGTCCTGAACGGTGACGGGACGATCAGCTACACGTTCACGATCACGAATCCCGGCAATGTGACGCTGACCAATGTGGTTCTGAGTGACGATCATGCGGCAGTGACGGGCAGTCCGATTGCGACCCTTGCACCGGGTCCCACAAATGCGGTGACGCTGACGGGGACCTATACGGTGTCGCAGGCGGATATCGATGCAGGTCACGTGGACAATCTTGCGAGCGCCACCGGCAAGGATCCAGTCAATGCGGATGTGACGGTGCAGTCGCATCCGACGGGTGGAGCAGCGGGCACGCCGACACGGACGGATATTCCGCAGACCGCGTCGAGCGACTTCATTAAGACGGTGACGCATGACGATACGGACGGGGATGGGCTCCTGGATGCCGATGAGCGGCTGAACTACGCGTTCAGTGTCGAGAACACGGGCAATGTGACGCTCTCAAATGTGACGGTGACAGATCCGCGGGCGACGCTGACAGGCGGTCCGATTGCCACGCTTGCACCGGGTGTGACCGATGCGACGACGATCACCGGCTATTACGATGTGACGCAGGCGGACATCGACAGTGGCAGCGTGGACAATGTGGCGTCGATGAGCGCCGAGGATCCGAACGGAGACCCGATCCATCAGGATTCGCGTCCGCCGGGCGGCAGTCCCGGCGACAGCACCAGCTTTACGGCAGATGCCGAAGGCGCAATTGATATGATCAAGGAAGCTGTTCTGAGCGACACGAATGAGAATGGTTTTCCGGACAAGGGCGAGTTCATTGAGTTCCGTTTCACCGTTACCAACACGGGAAATGTGACGCTGACGGATATTTCCATCGAAGACGAAAAGGCGGATATCTCGGGCAGTCCGATTGCAGGGCCTCTTGCGCCCGGGGATGCTGATACAAGCGTGACGGGGCTCTACCGGATTACGCAGGCCGATATCGACGCCGGTGTTTTTGAGAACATCGCCAGCGCCACCGGCATGGAACCGCAGGGTGACACGGTTACGGTCGAGAGCCGGCCCGCTACTGGGCAGCCGGGGGAAAAAACAACGTTCACCTTCGCGCTGAACCCGTCTATCGAACTTGATCTCCATGATGAATGGGTTGATTCGAACAGCAACGGGTTTCCGGATCCGAATGAACCCGTGAACTACACGTTTACGGTGAGGAATACCGGCAATGTGACGGTCGAGAACATCGCCTTGGCCTCGTTTGATGTGGCGGTCAACAGCAGTCCTGGCGCTTCCGAAGCTCCGCAGCCACAGGTCCAGGTTGCTGTGCCGGGCGGTGCGCTTGCCAGCCTTGCGCCTGGCGGGGAGGACAATACGACTTTCACCGCGTCCTATCTTCTTACGCAGGCGGATATTGATGCCGGCGGGGTCACTGCAAAGGCAAAGACTCAGGGGCTTGCGGTTGGCGGAACACCCGTTTCGGATCACTCGGATGACCCGTTGGATAACGCGGACACGGATATCGAAGGGGATGGCGAGGCGGATGATCCGACTGCGACCCCGTTGTTGCAGAACGTGGTGCTGACGGTTGACAAGACTGGTGCGTATGAAGCCGATGACCTGGGGTTGGCCGAGCCCGGCGACACGATCCTCTATACGTTCACGGTGACGAATGACAGCAATGTGAGCCTTGAGGATGTGGTGCCGGTTGATGCCGGACCGCGCTTCAACGGACACCCCGGTGGCGGCAGCATGTCGCCCTTCTCGCCATCGAGCGTTGACCTGGCCGCCGGTGAAAGCGCTGGCTTTACCGCCCGCTATGCGCTGACGCAGGGCGACATCAATGCGGCTCAGGGCATTGAAGACGGTGTGAAGAACTCGGCGTCGGCGACGGGGACGGGGCCGCGAGGTCAGACCGCTAAGGCACCCGAAGTCGAAGCGCTGGTCGAACTGCCGGGGTTTGCGATCAGCAAGATGGCATCGCTGAGCGAAGTTAACCGTGGCGGCAGGGTGCCCTATACGATCCGGGCCAAGCTGCTTGGGCTTCCTGGCTCCACAACGGTGAACATCGTGGACCTGATGCCGCCGGGCCTGAGTTTTGTGCCGGGGTCGGCCAGACTTGACGGTGCGGCCATCACCCCTGTGGCGGTGGGCCAGCAGCTTACCTTCGAAAATGTCACGCTGGCCAAAGACAGTGCTGTTGAGATCACGCTTGATCTCGCCGTCGCTGCGGCAGCCAAAACGGGCAAACATGTCAACCGGGCTTGGGTAAGCAGTCTTGATGGCAGGCAGCTGTCTGGGGTGGCGACGGCTGTGGTGGAAGTCATGGCTGATCCGCTGTTTGATTGTGGCGACATCATCGGCAAGGTGTTCGATGACAAGAACCGCAACGGGTATCAGGACGATGGGGAGCGCGGTCTTGCCGGTGTTCGGGTTGCGACGGTGAAAGGGCTTCTGGTGACGGCGGATGCGGAAGGTCGCTTCCACATCGCCTGTGCGGATCTGCCCGATCACCGTATAGGCTCGAACTACATTCTGAAGCTCGACACGCGTTCCCTGCCTTCCGGCTATCGTCTCACGACGGAGAATCCGCGTGTCGTCCGCCTGACTGCCGGCAAGGCCTCCAAGTTCCTGTTCGGTGCTTCCGTTGGTCGTGTTGTGCGGCTTGATCTGAGCGACGCGGCCTTTGGCGAGGGTGTGGTGGCTCTGCGTCCTGAATGGCAGGCTGGCCTTGCCCGGATGGTCGAGCTGCTCGACAAGGAACCGTCGGTTCTAAGGCTGGTCTATACGGAAAATGGAGAAGGCAGGCGTCTGGCCCAGAAGCGTCTCAAGGTGATGCGCAAGGACATTGCCAGGGAATGGCGGAGGGTCGGCGCCCGCTATCGGCTGGAGGTCGAAGCCAAAGTCCTGTCGGGCTCTCGCTGATAAAGCAGACCTCCTCCGGTGATTTGCTGGAGGAGGTCCGTGATGCGTCGGACCTTAAACGGCCTGTCAGTCCTGCAGGACGATCCGGTCGCCGCGCAGTTCGAAGCCGGAAAGGGTGTTGATGAAACTCATGCCCAGAAGGCTCTGCCCAAGGCGGCCGGGCTGGGCGATGTAGACCGGCACATCGCTGCGCGCGATTGCGCCTATGCGCACTTCCTGCGCCCGGGCGCGGGCGACCATGGCGGTGCCGTTGGCGGTCGCGACCGGGATCTGAAAACGCAGCGTGGACGGGTCGAAACCAGCCCGTCTCGCATCGTCGTCGGACAGAACGATGCTGCTCGCACCTGTGTCGATCAGCATGCGCAAAGCCTGTCCGTTCACATCGGCGATCACCTCGAAATGCCCGTTGGCCGAGCGCTCCACCATGACCCGGGCATTGCCCTCGCTGCTGACCATGGAGACGGGGCTGCCGGGGATGAGGCCGACCGTGACGCGGCTTGCGACATCCTGAAGCTCGTAGCGATACTGATAGACGGCGATGAGTGCGAGAAGCAGGAACACCCAGAAGGCGAGGGAGCGTGCGGCTTCGCCAATCCGCATGCCCGATCCCAGAATGCCGACCAGCAGGACCGCGCCCCAGAGCCCGAGATAAAGCGTTGCGGCAAAGGTGGCGTTCTCCAGCCCGAGGACGCGGCCGGAATCGTGATTGGCGATCAGCAGGATCAATCCGCCGCCAAGCAGCGCCATGACAATCCAGAAAAGCCGCATGGCTATTGCTCCTGTGCGCGCGTTCGTGCGAGCCGGCTCCGCCGGGTTTCGCGTCGTGGTTTGCGTTCTATCGTCTCAAGACGCGCTGGAAGTGCGTCCATGATTGCGCCGCGCTCCTCGTCCGACATGGCGATCCAGCCGGCGATCTCCTCGCGCGTGCGCCCGCAGCCGAAGCAAAGTCCCGATGTCAGGTCGATGGAGCATACGAGGATGCAGGGAGATTTCATGTCAGGCATGGTCTTTCCAGTGTTCTGCCAAGACATGGGGCATGGCGTCCTGTGGCGCAAGTCGCCGCGCCCGTCTATTCACCATTGCACCGGGCGGCTGTGGTGGGTATCTCGTTGCCGAAACCAATCGGGAACCAGATTTCATGTCCTTCTCCGGAATGCCTTTCGACGATGTGCGCTCGCTGCTCGAGCAGATCGAAGCGCCTGACGACAATGCCGCGACAGCCATGGCGCAGGCATTCGACCGGGCGGGTTATGCGGGAGGGGCGCTGGGACGTCTCAGGACGCTGGGTGTCTGGCTTGCGCGCACGCGCCGCCGCGTGCCGCCGTTGATCGGCAAATCCGGTGTCGCGCTCTATGCAGCGACGCATGGTTTTGCGACGGAAGATGCAGGCGATCCGCTTGCCGCGCAGCGTGCGCGCGTGGATGCCGTTGCTGCCGGTGCGGCTGCGGTTTCTCATCTCTGCGTGGCGAACGATCTTTCGCTGAACGTGTTCGACCTGGCGCTCGATCTGCCCGCGGACGACATCCGCAAGGGCGCATCTCTGGATGAACGCTCCTGCGCCGCGACCATCGCTTTCGGCATGGAGGCAACGGCCGAGGGCGTTGACCTGCTTTGCGTTGGTGCTGTTGGTGCGCAGGCGAGGGCGGCTGCATCCGCACTTCTCACGGCACTGTTCGAGGGCGGAGCCGATGTGGTCGATGGCGCTGACCGGGATATCGTCGCAGGCGCGCTTTCCTGCCATGCGGGGCAGCTTGCCGATCCCCTGGAGGCCTTGCGCCGGCTTGGCGGACGCGACATCGCGGCTCTGACCGGCGCCATTCTTGCTGCCCGCGCGCAGGGCATTCCTGTGGTGCTCGACGGTGTGCCGGCGCTCGCTGCCGCCGCCGTCCTTTACCGTTTGTCGCCGGACATGATCTCGCATTGCGTTCTGGCCGGCGCCGGCTCTTCGCTTGAGATATGGGCGGCTGAAAAGCTCGAACTTGAGCCGCTTCTCGACCTCGGGTTCTCGGGCGAAGAAGGCTGCGCCGGTGCGATTGCGGTCGGTCTCGTGAAGTCGGCTGCCGCTCTTGCCGGCGGCGTGGCGGAAGTCGCCAAGCGATTAGGATAAACTGTCAGGCAGCCTCAGGCGGCTCCGCCTGAGGCGCGTTTGCGCTCTCTTGGAACGGCTGGAAGCTCTTCCATCACCCGCGAGCGGGGAAAGGCGACAATGGCGTCCGTGCCCGAGCGCAGTCTTGAATTCAGCTCGAAGACCCCGTCATGCAGCGCTGTCAGCCCCTGTACGATGGGCAGGCCAAGGCCCGTGCCCTGTTCGGCGCTCTTTATGGCGATGGAGCCCTGACCGAAGGCAGAAAGAACGACGGCCAACTCGTCGTCGGGGATGCCGGGGCCATTGTCCTTGATTGCCAGATACTGCCCGCCACCGGCCGTCCAGCCGACGCGAATGCGCACTTCGCTTCCCGTGGGGCTGAATTTCACCGCATTGGCAAGCAGGTTGAGCGTGATCTGGCGGATGGCGCGCTCGTCGGCGAAAAGGCGTAAGAGCGTCGGTTCGACTTCCAGCCTGAGGCTGATGCCCTTGCCGCGCGCCTTCATCTCCATCAGTCGGCAGCAGTCTTCCACGATGGGGCCGAGAAGGAGCGGTTCCTCGTTCAGCCGGTACCGTCCCGCCTCGATGCGCGAAAGATCGAGGATCTCGTTGATCAGGCTGAGCAGATGTTTGCCGGATGTGTGAATGTCGTTTGCGTAATCCCGGTAGGTGGGATTGTCGAGTGGACCGAGCACCTGGTTCGCCATGACCTCGGAAAAGCCGAGAATGGCGTTGAGCGGCGTTCTGAGCTCATGGCTCATGGATGCGAGAAAGCGCGACTTGGCGAGATTTGCCTCTTCGGCGCGCCGGCGCGCCTCATCCGACATGGATTTTGCGGTTTCCAGTTCTCCGATCAGCGCATTCTTTTCGCTCTCAAAGGCAAGCAGTCTCAGAGCCGCGCGATTGCGGTGATGCGCCACATAGGCGAGGAATGGCAGCGATGCGGCGAGAACCAGCGCCGTAACCATGCTCGCTGTGTCGGGCTCTGCGCTGACTGTGAAGGCGAAGAGGCAAACTGGCAGCGCGAAGGCCGCGACAAGCGCACCGCCAAGCGATGCGGTGACGATGGCCGTTCCCGCGATGACGAACAGAAGCACCGCGCCCTGAATGACGGCCGGGTCCGTCAATGCGCCTGCGGGGGCTTGTAAGATGGCGAAATAGGCCCATCCGAGGCCGCTGGCGAAATGCGCGGCATATAAGCGATAACGCGTGCGCGTGACCTCGATTTCGTTTTCCGGCAGCCGGTTGAGGCGATGCGCCAGGGCAAAGAGCGGCAGGTAGCAGGCGAGGCAGGCAAACGCCCAGGTGAAAATCCGCTGTGCGTCGAACCCCGCATAGAGACCGCCCACGCAGATTGAAACGATCAGCAGGGGCGGCTTGACGGCGTTGGAGAGGATGGCCCGCGCATGCAGTTTGAGCATGTCGCGGTTGAAATCGGGCGGGCCGAGATTTTGGGACAGCCGATCACGCGTGCGCCGCACGGCAAGCCCCACATTGCTGTTGCGATGCGGCTTGGTGCGGTCCACAATGAACTTGTCGGCGAACTTGTCGGCCGATTTTGACGCTTCCGGCACCATCACCTGTTTCGAATTCCCGCTATTCGCCACCCAGATTATTCGTGAATGATTAAGAGACCCTTCAGGAAATGAGTGGCCGTCGATACACGCGCCGCCGTGGTCGCAGGCGCATACGCCTTGCAGACCTTGCTCTGACCCTGCTGCTTCTGGGCGGGATTGCGCTTCTCGTGGACCGGCTTCAGTGGCTGAGCACCGAGACGCTCACTGGCGCCGTGATCGTCCATGACGGCGATACGCTCACCCTGTCCGGCGAACGTATCCGCCTCAAGGGTATTGATGCGCCGGAATACAACCAGTCCTGCACGCGCGATGGTCAAAACTATGCCTGCGGGCGTGAGGCGCTTCGCGCCCTGCAGCGGCTGGTGGCGCGGGCGGAGGTGGTTTGCGAGGGATATGAGCGTGATCGCTATGAGCGGCTTCTCGCCCGCTGTATGGTGGATGGAGAGGATATCGGCCATGCGCTCGTGGAGGCTGGCTGGGCGATGGCCTATGGCGATTACGATGCGGTCGAGGCGGAGGCGCGCCGCGCGCGCCGGGGCATCTGGGCCGGCGGCTTCGATGCGCCGAGCGATTGGCGCGCCGCGCATCAGGGCGAGGTTCCATCGCAGGATGATGACCTGCTCGGCGGCCTCTGGGAACGTGTAAGACAGTGGTTTTCAGGCGAAGGACAGGGAACGCAAGATGAAGCTTTATGACGGGGGCAGGGCGCCCAATCCACGACGTGTGCGCATATTCCTGGCCGAGAAAGGCATTGAAGTGCCGATTGTCCCCGTGGACATGGGCGCGCTTGAGCACAAGTCGGAAACGCTGACACGGCTGAACCCGCTGCAGCGCCTGCCGGTGCTGGAGCTTGATGATGGCACGGTTCTCACCGAGACGGTGGCGATCTGTCGGTATTTCGAGGCGCTGCACCCGGAGCCTGCCCTGTTCGGCAAGGGGGCGCTCGGCATGGCGCAGGTGGAGATGTGGCAGCGCCGCGTGGAAATGCACCTGTTCTTTCCCATCGCACAGGCGTTTCGCCATCTGCACCCGGCCATGAAAGACTGGGAAGTGCCGCAGGTGGGCGAATGGGGTGAGGCGAACAAGCCCAGGGCACTGGAATTTCTCACCTATCTCAATGCTGAACTCGCTGACCGGCCTTTCATCGCCGGTGATGATTACAGCATCGCCGACATTACCGGGCTCTCAAGCGTTGATTTCATGAAGCTGGCGCGGATTTCCATTCCCGATGGGCTCGATCATGTGATGCGCTGGTATCATACGGTGGCCGGAAGGCCGAGCGCGCAGGCCTGAGCATGGACATGCAGGACGGAGCGCTGGCAGCCCTTCTGGAGCAGGTCCGCGCCTGCCGTCTCTGCGTGGAAGAGCCCGAGGGCAAACCCCTCCCGCATGAACCGCGCCCCGTGGTGGTGGGTTCCTCGACCGCGCGTGTTCTGATCGCGGGGCAGGCGCCGGGCACGCGGGTTCACGCTTCCGGCCTGCCATTCGATGATCGCTCGGGAGACCGGCTGCGGGACTGGCTTCAGGTGGACCGCCCGACATTCTACGATCCGTCGCGTTTTGCCATCGTCCCGATGGGGTTCTGTTTTCCGGGCCTTGATGCGAAAGGCGGAGATTTGCCGCCGCGCCGGGAATGCGCACCCGCCTGGCGTGGGCAGCTGATGGCGCTCATGCCGCAGATCGAACTCGTGCTGGTGATCGGGCAATATGCGCAGGCCTGGCATCTGGGGGGCGAGCGTTCACGCACGCTGACAGAGACGGTTGGTGACTGGCGGCGGCTATTGGCGCTGCCTCGAAGCCCGCGCGTTCTGCCTCTGCCGCATCCCTCCTGGCGCAACACTGCCTGGCTCAGGAAGAATCCCTGGTTCGAGCGCGATCTGCTGCCGGTTCTCCGGGAGGAAATCCATCGGCTTATCTCACCGGTTTGAGAATTCTGCGGTCTAAATCTCGAGTTTTCGAGCAAAAAATTTCTTGTTGAGCGGTGTGGCTCCTGTCATTTTAGGAAATCATTTTCTCTGGAGTTTGTCATGGACCGCCTTGATCGCAAGATCCTGCGCCTCTTGCAGGAAAATTCGACCCTTGCTGTTGCCGATGTTGCAAAAAAGGTGGGCCTGTCGACGACGCCCTGCTGGCGGCGCATTCAGAAGCTGGAGGAAGAAGGCGTCATTCGCCGGCGTGTGGCGGTGCTTGATCCGGAAAAGATCAACGCGCGGGTCAATGTCTTCGTCTCGATCCGCACCAACATGCACAGCCATGAATGGCTGAAGCGCTTTTCCGAAGTGATCCAGCAGTTTCCCGAAGTGGTTGAGTTCTACCGCATGAGTGGCGATGTGGACTATCTGCTGCGCGTGGTCGTGCCGGACATTGCGGCCTATGACGCTTTCTACAAGAAGCTCATCGGCAAGATCGAGATCCGCGATGTCTCGTCCACCTTCGCCATGGAGCAGATCAAATACACGACCGAGCTGCCGCTGGATTATCTGGTGCTCGACAAGGATTCCGGCGGCTCCAACGGCGGCTGAGCGGAAAGTTCGGCACCTCTTGTGACCCGATGCCACGGATTGTCCTGTGACGGGTCGCGCCATGCAGGCGCGTTCCGGTTCGGGCTCACTTCCGCGCGGCGCATCGTGTAGCCGGATTGGATGATGGCCGCTCCGTCCAGAATGAAAAGCTGCGTCTTTTCCAGGCCGGGGCGCAGAGCGCCCGTGATCGTGACCGGCTCATAGTTGGAACTGAGCCGGTAGGGCTCTGATGGCACCACGCGGATGACCTGATTGGCCGGCGGCTGCTGCATGTGGCTGCAAGCGCCGCGCCGCGCGACCAGCATGAAGGCGTAGACCAGTTCGCCCTCGCGATCGGCCGGCAGGAGATAACCTGACAGCCTGATCGTTTCTCCGTCCAGACCCGTTGCAAGCACGGGCCCATCAGGATTGCCGTGGGCGGGGGAGAGTTCCGGCCAGTCGATCTCTCGTGCCTCAACTGCGCTGGCGCTGGCCGGTGCGATGAAGGCCGGTGTCACGAGAAGGCTCAGGATCGCTGCATGAAACACCCGGAACCGGCCAGCCATCGCTCGCTCCTATTTTGACAGTCGGGCGAGGAGGGATGAAGTGTCCCAGCGATTGCCGCCCATCTTCTGCACGTCCTTGTAGAACTGGTCGACCAGCGCCGTGACCGGCAGGCTCGCCCCGTTGCGATTGGCTTCGGAGAGGCAGATGCCGAGATCCTTGCGCATCCAGTCGACCGCGAAGCCAAACTCATATGCGCCTTCGTTCATCGTCTTGTGACGGTTCTCCATCTGCCAGGAACCGGCAGCGCCCTTGGAGATCACATCGACGACTTTTTCGATATCGAGACCGGCTTTCTGGCCGAAATGAATGCCTTCGGCCAGCCCCTGAACGAGGCCTGCAATGCAGATCTGATTGATCATCTTGGTGAGCTGGCCGGAGCCGGCCGGGCCCATCAGTCCGACCATGCGCGCGAAGGAGGAGATGACCGGCTTCGCTTTCTCGAAGACGGCTTCGTCACCACCGCACATGACCGTAAGCACACCGTTTTCAGCACCGGCCTGACCGCCGGAGACCGGCGCATCGATGAAGCCAAACCCGCTCTTTTGTGCTGCCTCGGCCAGTTCGCGCGCCACTTCCGCCGACGCCGTGGTGTTGTCGATGAAGATCGCGCCTTCCTTCATGCTCTGGAAAGCGCCGTCTTCGCCGAGTGTCACCGAGCGAAGGTCATCGTCATTGCCGACGCAGGAAAACACGAAGTCCTTGCCTGCGGCGGCCTCACGGGGCGTCGGGGCGCTCGCGCCGCCATGCTCTTCAACCCATTTCCGGGCCTTGGCGGCCGTGCGGTTGTAGACCGTGACCGTATGACCGCCCTTGTTTTGAAGATGCGCGGCCATCGGATATCCCATGACCCCGAGCCCGATGAATGCGACGTCTGCCATTCGGAAATTTTCTCCCTTGATATGCGTGTGCTGGCGCAGGTCGCGCTAGCGCTTCAGATGCTTTGTGATGCGGAGTTCGATCCAGTCGATCGCGTTGCGCAGCACCTCGACAATGCCAAGATAGATGATGGCGGCCCAGATGTAAGTCTGGAAGTCGAAGGTGCGGGCATAGGCGCGCCGTGTCTCGCCCATCAGGTCGTAGACCGTGATGATGGCGACGATGGCCGAACCCTTGATCATGAGGATGATCTCATTGCCATAGGGCCTCAGCGCCACAATCAGGGCCTGGGGGATGATGATCTTGCGGAGCGTCTGGAGTTTTGAAAGCCCCAGAGCCGAGGCAGCCTCCCATTGTCCGCGCCCGACGCTTTCCACCGCGCCGCGCAGGATTTCCGCCTGATAGGCAGAGGTGTTGAGCGTGAAGGCAAAGGCCGCGCAGTACCAGGCCTCGCGGAAAAAGCCCCAGAGACCGATGGCCTGCAGTTCCGGACGAAACGAACCGAGGCCGTAATAGATCAGGAAGGTCTGCGCCAGAAGCGGCGTGCCGCGGAAGAAGTAGACATAGGCATAGGCCAGTCCGGCGATCAGCTTGTTCCGCGACATGCGCCCGAGCGCGATGGGAACCGAGAGCAGTGCGCCGCAGATGACCGAAACGGCGACGAGCTGGATCGTGACCCACAGGCCCGACAGGTAGCGCGGCGCATAGCGGGCGAAGATCTCGGGATCCCAGGCGTTGACCATGAAGATCAGGACGCCGAGCCCAAGTGCTGCCCAGATCGTGAGCAGAACGACGCCGATGATGCGGGCGCGCGTCCAGCCCTGTTTGACTTCCGGTGGCCGCTCCACCGCAATTGTGCCGTTCGCGCTCATCGCTGCACTCCATGGCGTTTCGTCCGTCTTTCGATCGCGCCAAGGGCGATGGAGGAAAGCATGGCGAGGACGAGATAGAGGAGGCAGGCAATGCCGAAGAACAGGAACGCCTCCTTGGTCACGCGCGCGGCGATGCCGGTCTGGCGCAGGATGTCGGCGAGGCCGATGACGGACACGAGCGCGGTGTCTTTGAGCAGGATCAGCCACAGATTGGACAGGCCGGGCAGGGCGAGACGGATGAGCTGCGGCAGGATGACAAGCCGCATGGTCTGCCCGTTGGAAAGGCCGATTGCGTGGCCGCCCTCATATTGCCCGTCCGGGATCGCCCGAAACGCTGCAAGGAAAACCTCGCTGGCATAGGAGGAGAACACAGCGCCCAGCGCGACCATGCCGGCCACGAAGGCGTTGATCTCGATATTGGCGTCCGGGTTGAACAAATGCACGAGCTTCTGCAGGCCGATCTGCGCGCCGTAGAAGACGAGAAACAGCGTCAGCAGTTCAGGAAGACCGCGGAAAATCGTCGTGTAGATGTTTGCTGCAAGCCGTAAGGCCTTGTCGTTCGAGCGCTTGCCCAGCGCGACGAAGAAGCCGATGGCGAGCCCCAGAGGTAAGGTGGCCAGCGCCAGGGTTACCGTCAACAGAACGCCTTTGGCGATATTGTCGCCCCAGCCCTCAGGGCCGAAACTCAAAAGGGTCCAAACCCCTTCCATCTCCCAAAATCCTTACTCGAACCGCCTGATCCTGCACCCCCATGCGGATTGGCGATTTCATTTCTGGTAACGGCGCCCTTAAGCAAACGCCGCCCGATACGCAACAGGCGGCCGAACCTTTCGGGTCCGGCCGCCTGCGGCTATGTCAATCGACACATGATGACTGCGCTCAATCGCCGTAGACGTCGAACGAGAAATACTGGTCGTTGATTTCCTTGTATTTTCCGTTTTCCCGAATGGCGGTGATGGCAGCGTTCAGCTTCTCGCGAAGCTCATCCTCGCCCTGACGCACGGCAATGCCAATGCCGGGGCCGTAGATGGCTTCATCCGGGGTAAGCGTGCCGAGCACCTTGCAGCAGGCGCCATCTTCGCTGTCGAGGAACTCCTGAAGCACGATCACGTCATCGATCACGGCGTCCAGACGACCGTTCACCATGTCGAGCTTGTATTCCTCGGCGGTCGGATAAACCTTCACGTCGCTGTCGCTGAAGGTCGTTTCGGCGAAAGTCGCATGGGTGGTTGCGCCCTGTGCGCCGATCACCTTGCCGGCCAGATCCTCCCTGGACGTGCCGGTGATGTCGGATTCCTTCGGCACAACGAGCGCCGGCGGCGTGTTGTAATACTTGTTGGAGAAGTCGACCTGCTTCTTGCGGTCCTCGGTGATCGACATGGAAGCGATGATGGCGTCGAACTTGCCGGCCTGAAGGGCGGGAATGATGCCGTCCCAATCCTGCGTCACGAACTCGCACTCCGCCTTCATCTCGGCGCAGAGCGCCTTGGCGATGTCCACGTCGAAGCCTTCCAGAGAGCCATCGGCGGTCAGGTTGTTGAAGGGAGGATAGGCGCCTTCGGTGCCGATCTTCAGCTTCATCGTGTCCTGGGCATGGGCCGAGCCAACTGCGAGCGCCAGAGCGGCTGCGGGCAGGGCGAGCGCGATACGCCGTGAAATAAGCATTCTAGTTCCTCTCATCTTATTATGTGCCGCCTTCCATTTTGACCGGGGCGGTGCATGAAGCCGGATATTCCCACCGATTTGCCGCAAATTGCAACCGTAAAGGTGACAGCTGGGAGGCAATGCAAGGAAGGCGCAGGAACCCAGGGGCAGAACCCATTAATATGACCGCAATGGCGTTCGATAGACCAAAAGATGCAAGGAAACGCCCGCAGAGCGGGGTCTTCCCCCGGTCAAGGGGGGTGACGCAGCAGGTCGCCGGTCTATCGAGCGTCTTTCGGATCGGCCTGATTTGCACGGGCTACTTTGTCGCAAACCCTTGAAAAACGTGAAGTCTTCCTGCGGTCTTGCTTCGCGTATCCGCACAAATCAGGCCGACCATTGCGGCCATATTAATGGGTTCTGGCCCTAGCCGTCGCTGCGCGCGATTCCCGTATGATTGACGATGAAATCGGCAATGGCGTCCACGTCATCAAGGTCGAAGACCGGCAATGCACCGCCTTCGGTTTCGTGGTCGGCCGCCACAGCAACGATTGCCGGGTCTGATGCCGCAAGAAAGGCCTTGTCGTCGGAAGCCCGCCGGCGGCATTCGAGCTTTGGGTGGCCGGCGCGCTTGAAGCCTTCGATGAGCACCAGATCGCAGGGAGAAAGCCGTGACAGAATCTCCTCCATTGTTGGCTCTTTTTCATCGGTGAGTTCATGGATCATCGCCCAGCGCCCGCCAGACACGATGGCGATTTCGCCTGCGCCCGCGCGGCGATGGCGGAACGAATCCGTTCCTTCGTGATCAATGTCGAAATCGTGGTGCGCATGCTTCAGCGTTGCGATCCTGAAGCCGCGTTTCGTCAGCGTCTCCACGAGCGCGACGGTCAAAGTGGTCTTGCCGGAATTTTTCCAGCCAACAATGCCGAATACGGGCTGATTCACGACTTCTCTCTTCTGCTTCTTTCACGCGCCTGTTCAAGGTCATCGGGCGTGTTGACGTTGAAGAATGGATCGCCTTCGGCGCTTTGCGGGAAATCCACGATTGCCGCCTTCTGGATATCGCAGGCATAGGCGGCGACACGGCGGCTTCCGCCTTCGGCGATATGTCGGGCGAGATCGTCGGCGATGCACACAGGCCAGAGCCCGAAAACCGGATGCAGCCTTTCGCCTGAACGCGCAAGGGCCACCGTTTTGGCGCTCCCGCCGGCTTCGGCCAACCGGTCCACCAGATCATCCGGGAAGAAGGGCGTGTCGGCTGCTGCCGTGACGATGTGGGTGGCGCCGGGCGCATTTTGCCTTGCCCATTGCAGGCCGGCGAGGATGCCGCCCAGAGGACCGACGCGCTCTGGCAGCGGGTCGGAGACCACATCGAGCCCCAGTGTCGCAAAGCGTTCGGGATCGCCATTGGCGTTGAGCGCCAGCCGGTCGACCTGAGGGGAAAGCCGCGCGATTACCGTTTCCATCAGCGAGGTCTCCGCAAGCGCGAGCATGCCCTTGTCGCCGCCGCCCATGCGGCTGGCTTCGCCACCGGCAAGAATGATCCCGACAATGCCCTTGCTCATGCTCATATACCTGCCTCAAACATCTCCGACCTGCCGGGCAACGTAAATCACATAGAGCGATGTGACGATGCCGAGCGACGACGAGATCAGCATGACCCAGATGAGCGGGTAGGGGCCGGTATCGGGTGAAAGGAGAGCGCCGGCGAGAACGGAAAGGGCCGCGCCGCCGCCGATCTGCAACGCTCCGCCCAGGCCCGACGCCGAGCCGGCCAGATGTGGACGCACGCTGACAATGCCTGCATTGGCGTTGGGCATGGTCATGCCATTGCCGATGCCCACGAGGAATGAGGGGCCGAACAGCGACATTGGATGGTAGAAGCCGACAAGGAACAGTGCCAGAGCCAGCAACAGGCCCAGCGAGGCGACAATGTTGCCGGCGAGCATCATCGGGTTGATGCCGATGCGCCGCGAATAGCGACCGGACATGAAGTTGCCGATCATGTAGCCGACCGAGATGAAGATGAAATACAGGCCGTATTGCGATGGCGTCAGACCCAGGATCTCGGTGGCCACATAGGGCCCGCCGCCAAGAAACGCGAAGAACGCGCCGGACGCCATCCCCGCTGTGGCGGTGTAACCCCAGAAGCGACGGGCGCGGAACAGTTCGGGGTAGGTTTTCAGCTGTTTGGTGAGGCTGGTCGAACGGTTGTGATGGGTCTCGCCGAGGTCGAGATAGACCACCACGAAAGAGATAAGCCCAAAGCCCAGAATGAGATAGAAGGTGGACTTCCATCCATAGAGCTCATCCAGAAAGCCGCCGATAACGGGGCCGAGCATGGGGGCCAGCGTCATGCCCATGGTGATGTAGCCGATGCGGCTTGCCGCTTCGTCCGCGCCGACCGTGTCGCGCACGATGGCGCGCGACAGGACCATGCCGGCGGCGGCGAAGGCCTGCATCACCCGGCAGATCAGAAAAATGGTGATGTTGGGGGCCACAAGGGCGGCGATAGTCGCCAGGATGAAGATGACGAAAGAGGTGAGCATGACCGGCCGGCGGCCAAAGCGGTCGGAGGCGGGGCCGATGCCGAGCTGCAATATGGCGGTTGCGGCCAGGTAGAGCGAAACCGCAAGCTGGACGACCCTGTAATCAGCCTGAAAATACTCCGCCATTCCGGGCAGTGAGGGAAGGAAAAGGTTCATGGAGACAGCGGCGGTGGCGCTCGCGATCACCAGCGTGACGATATGGGGAGGGGTGGCAGAGCGGGGTAAATGCTTTTCCATAACGTCTTGAGAACCTTGATTTATCAGAGACTGTGACCGGAGATGCGGTGCACAGCCTCGTTGGCAATGGTCAGGCGCTTTTGTGATTGCCTGTTGCCCCTCATGTGCCCTCCGTGGCCATGCTGGGGGTTGTGCTTTCAGCGGCAGGTTTGACCCTGTCGATGATCTGTTCGCGATAGAGCGTGTAGAGGCCGGAACCGACAACCAGCCCTGCGCCGAGGATCATGGCCCAGTCCGGCCAGTCGCCGAAAAGGACGATGCCGAGCGCAATGGCCCAGAGCAGCGCCGTGTACCGGAAGGGCGCGATGAAGGAGAGTTCCCCCACGCGAAGCGAAACCACGATGAAATGATACCCGCAGACCACGCACAGCGTCGCGCCGACAAGGATTGCGAAATCCGCATTGCTCATCGGCGACCAGCCGCCATAGGGGACGACCAGAACAGCGCCGGCAAGCGTGACCGCTGCGGCGGTGGCGGTGGAGATCAGGGATGAGGGGATATCCTCGGGGATCTTGCGTGTTGTCAGGTCGCGCATGGTCGCGAAGGCAACTGCCGCCACGCCATAGAGCGAATAGGCGTTGAAGGCGTCAAAGCCCGGCCTGATGATGATCAGAATGCCGATGAAGCCCACGGCAATCGCGCTCCAGCGACGCCAGCCAACGGGCTCACTGAGAAAGAAGGCTGCGCCCATGGTGACGGTGAGTGGCAGCACCTGCATGACCGCTGTCAGGTTGGCGATGGGCATATGGGCAAGAGCCGACAGGAAGCAGATCGTTGCGCCTGTCTCGCCGGCAACCCGCAGCGCGACCATGGGGTGCAGGATGGCTCTGGGCTGCTGCAGCGCTTTCGTGCGCCACGCGAACAGAAGCATAAGCGCAGTCGCCATGACGCCGCGCACAAGCATGACCTGTCCCATGTTCATGACTTCGGCGACAAGCTTGGTCAAAGCATCATTGATGGTGAAGCCGGCAAGGGCCACACACATGAAAAGCGCACCGCGCGCATTCGGCGAAAAGGACACGACTACCCCGCGATGCAGGCACGTGGAAACACACCGCCCGCCGGGGCGGCGCTTCCACGTCGAAGGAGTTTCAACGGTTATGCGCGAAAGCGAATCTGCTCCCCGCACATCTCGTGTTGATGCTAAGTATACCTTATTGATTTGGCAATCGTTGAGGCCGCGAAAAACGCCCCGAATCCGGCCCTGGATCCATTCTGACGCACCCTGCGAGACACACGAAGATTTTCACAACGCGCTTGGTTCGGCTGGCTCACCATGAGGGAGGGCGCTGACTGCCAAACGCGTTGAAACGGCTTTGATCAAGATGCCTTGTCACGAACTGCTTCCCTCATGGTGAGCCAGCCGAACCATGCATCGCGCGAATACGATGGAGTATGCGAAAGACCGAAGAAGCGTTCCGCCTTTCGGTCCGGGACCTTAGCCGCCAGTAACGCTCATATGGCGCGAGACCGAGGGGCGGTTGGTGCGCCGGTCGATGATGAAGTCGTGCCCCTTGGGCTTGCGGGCGATGGCCCTGTCGATGGTTTCGGCAAGCAGGTCATTGCCTTCCGAAGCCCGCAGCGCATCGCGCAGATCGGCGGAATCGTCCTGACCCAGGCACATGTAGAGCATGCCCGTGCAGGTGATGCGCACGCGGTTGCAGCTTTCGCAGAAATTATGCGTCATCGGGGTGATGAAGCCGAGCTTGCCGCCCGTTTCCGCCACCTCGACATAGCGCGCCGGTCCGCTCGTCTTGAACGGAATGTCGGTCAGCGTGAACTGCTTCTCAAGCTGTGCGCGCAGGAGCGAAAGCGGAAGATACTGGTCGGTCCGGTCACCGTCGATCTCGCCCATGGGCATGGTCTCGATCACGGTCATGTCCATGCCGCGTCCATGCGCCCAGCGCAGCATTTCGGGGATTTCATCTTCGTTGAAGCCCTTGAGCGCGACGGTGTTCAGCTTGATCTTGAGGCCGGCGGCCTCCGCAGCTTCAATGCCACGCATCACCTTGTCGAGCTTGCCCCAGCGGGTGATGGCGTGAAACTTGTCCGCATCGAGCGTGTCGATGGAAACGTTGATACGCCGAACGCCACAATCGGCAAGCTCGGTGGCAAAACGCTCGAGCTGGGAGCCATTGCTGGTGAGCGTCAGCTCATCGAGTGCGCCGGACTTCAGGTGGCGCGAAAGCTGGCGCACCAGATGCATGATGTTCTTGCGCACCAGCGGCTCGCCGCCGGTCAGCCGAAGCCGCCGCACGCCCTTTTCGATGAACACGGTACACAGCCGGTCGAGCTCTTCCAGGCTCAGAAGATCGCGCTTGGGCAGAAACGTCATGTCTTCCGCCATGCAGTAGACGCACCGGAAGTCGCAGCGATCAGTAACCGAAACGCGCAGATAGTCGATGGCGCGGCCAAAGGGGTCGATCATGTTGCTCTGCGTCATAGGCTCGCTTCCGCTGGCGGTTCCGATCATGTTTCCACCCTTCTCATGTCGTGGATCGGGGCAGACAATTCAAGCGCCGTGACACTAGCACCGGGCTGTTCTCGTGGGCAATCCGCATCGCAGGGCTTTTCAGTTGAACCAAAGCTGAATAGGTCTGTTGGCGAAAGGCGGTGCACAATGAGACCACCCAAGGAATTGCGTGTTTCCAGAGATCGTTCTTTGCTGACGGTTCTGTTTCCCGATGCCGAGCCGGCGGAGCTTTCCGCCGAGATGCTGCGGGTTCTTTCTCCATCCGCCGAAGTGCAGGGCCATTCGCCCGAGCAGCGCGTCACCGTTCCCGGCAAGCGGCATGTCACCATCAGCCGGGTTGAGCCCGTGGGCAATTATGCGGTGCGGATCGTGTTCAGCGATGCGCATCAGAGCGGGATTTTCACATGGGTCTATCTCCATGAGCTCGCTGCGCAGAAAGACGCCAAATGGCAGGGGTACCTCGATGAATTGCAGGAGAAGGGGTTGAGCCGTGACGCATGACGCTGCAACGCATGAGAATGAAGAACACATCATCGCATCCATGGAGGCGCTTGAGGCGCTTTACGGAAAGCCGGGCGCGGCCTCGCTGACCAAGGTTACCGACCGTGTCATTCCCGAATATGCGCAGCTGATCGAAGCCTCGCCCTTTGTGGCGCTGGCCACCATCGGGCCGGAAGGCATTGACTGTTCACCGCGCGGCGACAGGCCAGGCTTTGTGCGCATCCACGATGACCGCACCCTCATGATGCCCGACAGGCGCGGCAACAACCGGACCGATTCCCTGCGCAACATCATCCGTGATGACCGTGTCGCTTTCCTCTTCCTCATTCCCGGATCGGGCACCACGCTGCGCGTCAACGGGCGTGCGAAGCTCTCGGTCGATCCCGATCTGTGCGCATCATTTGCGGTCGATGAGGCCGCCCCGCGTTCGGTCATCGTGCTTGCGGTTGACGAGATTTATTTTCAGTGCGCGCGGGCGATTGTCCGGTCCGATCTGTGGAACGCTGAAAACCATGTCGATCCGCAGAGCCTGCCAACGGCCGGCCAGATCCTGCAGGCGACAAGCCGCGCACAGATCGACGGCGAGGCTTATGATCGTGATTGGCCGGAGCGTGCGCGCCAGACCATGTGGTGACGCGCTGATTGGCGGGCCGTTGCCTATTTGTGGGTGAGGATGTTGATGAGCTTGCCGAAGGGGTCGCGCGTGTAGAAACGGCGCACACCCCAGGGCTCGTCGGCAGGTCCGTATTCTATCGGAAAGCCTGCCGCCTCGACCCGCCGCAGCGCTTCGTCGAGATCATCCACCTCGATCGACAGACCGGGCACGGGCGTGCCCGATCCACCCTCGGACATGACGCTGAGCTGAACGCTCATCTGTTCGTCTGCGCCATGGGTGACGATCCAGCCTTGATCCATCAGCGTTTCCAGTCCCAGAACATCGCCATAAAAGCGGCGTGCCGCTTCAGGCCTGTCTGCGGCGATGTTGCTGACGATGCGCTTCACCCTCATGGCGTTTTTCCTCTTGAAGCTCCGTCAATGGTTCAGACCGTCCTTTGTGCGTCCGGATGGGCGCACGGCGATCTAGCCTGCCTTTTTGAGGTTCGGCAGGAACACGGTCAACAGACCAAGCAGCGGCAGGTAGGAACAGATCTTGTAGACGAACTCGATGCCCTGACTGTCAGCGACGATGCCGAGCACCGCTGCGCCAAGCCCGCCGAGACCAAAGGCGAAGCCGAAGAACATGCCTGCGACCATGCCCACGCGACCGGGCAGAAGCTCTTGTGCGAAAACCACGATCTGCGGAAAGGCCGATGCGAGGATCAGGCCGATGGCCACGGTCAGGACCGGCGTCCAGAAGAAATTCGCATAGGGCAGGGCCAGCGTGAAGGGCAGCACACCGAGGATCGAGAACCAGATCACCGTCTTGGAGCCGATGCGGTCGCCGACCAGCCCGCCCAGAACCGTGCCGGCCGCAACGGACCCCAGGAAGACGAAGAGCAGGATCTGCGACTGCTGCACCGTCACACCGAACTTCTCGATGAGGAAGAAGGTGTAGTAGCTGGAAATGCCGGCCATATAGACATTCTTGGCGAAGACCAGCGAGACGAGAATGGCGAGCGACATGGCCACCTTGCCTTTTGGCAGAGTGAGCGTTTTTGCTGGCGCTGGACGAGAGGCCGCGCGCTGGCGATAGGCTGCGTACCAGGCGCTGACGCGCCACAGCACGATCATGCCGAGAAGGGCTGCGAGCGAGAACCAGGCAACACTGGTCTGGCCGCGCGGCACCACGATGAAGGCGGCAAGCAGCGGCCCAATGGCCGTTCCGGCATTGCCGCCCACCTGAAATACGGCCTGTGCAAGGCCGTAGCGCCCGCCAGATGCGAGGCGCGCCACACGCGAGGATTCCGGGTGAAAGATCGCTGATCCGAGGCCGACGAACATCGCGCCCACCAGAAGCAGCGAGTAATTGGCCGCCGTCGCCAGAAGCAGAAGGCCGATGAAGGTCGACCCCATGCCGACCGGCAGCGAATAGGGCATCGGCTTCTTGTCTGTCGTCAGCCCGATGGCTGGCTGAAGCAGCGAAGCGGTGACCTGAAACGCCATGGTCAAAAGACCGATCTGCCAGAAGTCGAGCCCGTAATCCGCTTTCAGCATCGGGTAGATGGCCGCAAGCATCGACTGCATGATGTCGTTGAGCATGTGGCAGAAGCTGACGGCGATGAGCACCGCGAAAGCGGTCTTCTCAGCCTGAACGGGAACGCGATTGGCGGTGGTGTCGGTCACGTAGGAACTCCATGCGAAAACGCCGTCGGCGAAGCGGCAACCGCTTATACGCCTGTTGCAAGTGACCTTCCTTGGTGATTTGGTCTAGTTTTTTCGCAAGTGGGCCAAATGAATCCACCCGACAGAGCCAATAGAATGCCCAGTACCGTCGTCATGAACGGGGATCGCCCGGTCAATGACGAAAAGCGCCGGTCGTGGATCGAGGAGGCGGAAGGCGATCTTGTCGTTGGCGAGATCGAGCAGGCGGCGCATGTTCGGGTGGAAGCGCATCGCCACAGCCGCGGCCAGCTTCTTCATGCGCGCAGCGGGGTTGTTCTGGTCAAGACCGTGTTCGGGCACTGGATGGTGCCGACGGGGCAGGCGATCTGGATTCCGCCCGGCATCGTGCATGCCGTGGACATGGTGACCGATGTGCGCATGCAGTCTGTCTATGTGCTGCCGGAGGCGATTTCCGATCTGCCCGACAGGCCGCGTGTGGTCGGTGTAACCCCGCTGATGCACAGTCTTCTGGAGGAGGTGGCGCCGCTGCCCCATGTGGCGCAGCCGACCGGGCGCAACGGGCTTATCTACAAGCTCATTCTGCACGAAATTCCGCGCCTGCCGGAATTGCCGCTCGGCCTGCCGTTTCCCGCTGATGCGCGGCTTGCGCGGATGTGCCGGGCCTTTCTCGATGCGCCGGCAAGCCGGGTCACCATTGATGACTGGGCGCGCGACGCGGGCATGAGCCGACGCACTTTCACGCGGCGCTTCAAGCAGGAAGCGGGTGTTAGCCTCTCGGTCTGGCGTCAGCAGGCGAGCCTCTTTGCGGCCTTGCCCAGGCTTGTGAGCGGCGAGCCGGTGACGAGCGTCGCCTATGATCTCGGCTATGACAGTGTCGCCGCCTTCACCACCATGTTCAAACGCATGCTCGGCTCTTCGCCGCGCAACTATCTGAAACTGCCCGAGAGGGAAGACGGGTCCTGACCCCGCGCGCTGCCGCTGGAGCGCCGTGCGTCCATTCGGACGCACAAAGGACGCTCTAACCTATTGAATCGACGCATCGTGTTTTCCGAACATCGATTCCGACTTTCGGGCCGAAGCGCTAGTCCTGCGCCAGTGTCTCGCTGATCTTGCGCATCTGCTCGCCCATGGCCTCGCACTGTTCCGGCGTGGACTGGGCCATGACGCGGTCGATAAGTTCCGTATAGACGGCGAGCGCTTCCATCAGCCGTTCCTCGCCATCGGGCGTCAGGTAGAGCCTGAGAATGCGACGGTCCTTTGCGTCGTTCTCGCGGCGCACGAGCCCCTGGGTTTCAAGCTGCGGCAAAAGCATGGTGATGTTGGAGCGGCCGACCAGAAGCCTGCGCGCCAGATCGTGCTGCGACTGACCGGGGTGGCGATACAGATTCATCAGCATGTCGAGCTGCGCGATCTTCAGGCCCAGCGGTTCGAGTGCCTTGCCAAGGGCCCTTACAATGGCCTTTTCTGCGCGCGCGACTGCAACCCATGTACGGAAGCGCGGATTGTCCCAGGGAAGTTCTTGTTTTTTGTTCATGCTTGAACTAACTTTGTTCATGATTGAACATTATCATGGATTGCCGACATGACCGCACTCAATCTGAGGATCTTACGGGGTCTTTTTGGCACAATCGATCATGTCGCGCCAAGCCTCGCAGGTCGTCTTGCCTTCCGGCTCTTCTGCCGTACGCCGAGCCCGCAGAAGCTGACGGAGAAGGAAAAGCGTCTCCTGTCAAAGGCGCAGAATTTCATGAACAGCGCCCGCAGGCACAGTCTCACGACGGAGTACGGCCGTGTTGCGGCTTACGAGTTCACAAACTGGGGCGGGCGTCGCGACGGGCCGACCGTGCTTGTGCTGCATGGCTGGCGTTCGCGCACGGAGCATATGCGCGCCATCATCGAGGCGCTTCTGGAGCGTGGGTTTCGCGTGGTGTCGCTCGATCTCCCGGGACACGGTTCGTCCGGCGGGCGGGTTTTGAACATCCCCAAGGCCGTCGCAGCCGTGCAAAGTGCGGCCCAATGGCTTGGGCCGTTCGACGCGATGGTCGGGCATTCCTTCGGTGGCGCCGTTGCCCTCAATGCGGTGGCCGGGTCCATTGATGGAATACCGCCGGTTCCGGTGCGCAGGCTTGTGATGATCGGCGCACCGAACGCGCTGCCTGATCTTTTCACGCAGTTCGGGCAGTTTCTGAAACTCAGCCCAAAGGCTCAAGACGTGTTTGAAGGGCGGGTTGAGATCATTGCCGGAACGCCGCTTTCCAGTTTCGTCGGGAGAGATCAACTGAGCGCCCTCGATATCCCGACCCTGATTGTCCACGCGCCCGATGACAAGGAGGTTCCTGCCACCGACGCCAGGGCGATGGCGGCAGCAGGGCGGCATGTTTCGGTGACATGGGCGCCGGGGCTCGGTCATCGCCGCATTCTCGCCGATCCGGGGATCGCAGCGCGTGTCGCCGCCTTTGTCGCCACGCGCAAGCTGCGGCGTGAGGATGTGCCCCTTATGCGGTCATTAGAGAATCATTTACCAATCCCCAACTGAGCGTGCATTTCCCGACAATTTTATCGATCTGCCCGCGACCGATCCTGTTTGAACTGTTATTTTGGTTGCGATTCATGTTTGGGAAGCGTTTTACGTGCAGGCGTCATCGGTTGCGGTCTCTGGCCGCCGCTGGAAGCCTGTCCGCAAATGGCGCTCCTGGAATATAGTTCGGATCTCGGCGGGGTGATCGATGATTTTGAAATCCACACGCAAGACCTGGCTGGCCTGTGCGGCCCTGGCTGTGTTTGCGGGGCATGCGGGGGCAGCACATGCCCAGGGCGACAATCTTTTCGACATGCTGTTCGGTGGCAACAACCGCTTCAGCGCCGCGCGTTCCGCGCCGCCGCCGAAGCCTGTTGAGCCCGCGCCGCAGCGTCGTGTGCCTGCGAAGGCGCCAAAGATCTCCGCGCCTTCCTATTACAATTACAAGCCGGAGAGCCTCGCCCATGTCGAGTTCTCCGAGATCACGCTTCCAGAGGCAGAGGGCGCTTTTCAGCCGACCCTTGAGGGCGTTTCCTTCCGCGAGGCATTGCCGATGCTGGAGGGGATGGAACTCTATGCCGAGAAGGATATCGCGAAGGCGCTGGTCGACTTCTATTCGAACAGGCCCGATTTCATCTGGGTTTCCGGATACCAGCCCAATGATCGTGCGCGGCAGGTTCTACGCGTTCTTTCTGAGGCTTCCAGCTACGGGCTCTCCGACAGCGACTATACGGTCGGCGTGCCGGGCAGCGATTTTTCCTATGATGACATCGCAGCACGCCAGAAAGAACTGATCCGCTTCGAGATGATGCTTTCTGCCCGTGCATTACGCTATGCGCGTGATGCCCATGCGGGCCGCATCAATCCGAACAAGTTATCCGGCTATCACGACTTCGCCAAGAAGCCGATGAACCTGGAACAGTCGCTCGGCTTCATGGCCAACATGGCCGACGCCGATATCTATCTGGAGCGGCAGCACCCGCAGAACGACACTTATCGCAAGCTGCGCGCGGAGCTGGAGATGCTGCGCGGCGCTGCCGAGCGTGAGATCATCGTCGACCCCAAGACGTTTGTCCGCCCGGGCGGAACCAATCCTGAACTGGCAAAGCTGCTCAAGCTCATCGAGCGTGATGCGGATGCCGCATTTCTGGAAACCCATGGCGCGGCGCTGAAAGAGCATGCCGGCAGCGAGGTTTACGTCGAGGCGCTCGTGCCTGTGGTGAAGGCCGCGCAGGAGGAGAGGGGCCTCAAGCCGGATGGCGTCATCGGGCCGCGCACCGTTGCCGCGATTGCCGGCGTTTCCAAGGCTGCGCGCATCGACAAGGTTCTCTACACGCTGGAGCGTCTGCGCTGGCACCCCTCGGAGCTGGGCGAAACGCGGGTGGTGATCAACGCCGCCTCCTTCAATGTTGATTTCTTCGACAAGGGCGAGCCGCGCATTTCCATGCGTACGGTGGTGGGCCGGTCTGCCAATCAGACCAATTTCTTCCATGACGAGCTGGAGACGGTGGAGTTCAACCCCTATTGGGGGGTGCCGCGCTCCATCATCGTCAACGAGATGCTGCCCAAGCTCTGGCGCGATCCGAGCTATCTCGACCGGAACGGCTACGAGGTGATCAATGGTCAGGGGCGCAAGGTCTCGTCGTCCGCCGTCGACTGGGGCCAGTATGGTCGCAATGTGCCTTTCAGCGTCCGTCAGAAGCCGGGCCGCCGCAACGCGCTTGGTGAGTTGAAGATCCTGTTCCCCAACCGGCACGCCATCTACATGCATGACACGCCTTCCAAGAGCCTGTTCCAGCGCGACACACGCGCATTCAGCCATGGTTGCGTGCGTCTGGCTGATCCGCGCGCCATGGCGGCGGCGCTGCTCGATGTTTCCGTCGACGACGTGGCGCGCGCCATTGAGAGCGGTGATCGCAGTCGCCCGACACGGCGCAAGATCGAGCGCAAGATCCCCGTCTATGTCGGTTATTTCACGGCATGGCCGCAGACGGATGGTGTGATCGCCTATCATGGCGATGTCTATGGGCGTGATGAGCGCCTGGGGATTGCGATCGAGAAGGTCACCGATACGCGCTCGCCCAATTCCTGATCGGGAGGATCAGGCGTCGCATTGCGGCAGGGTTTTGCGGCCATCGCTCTTGAGCGGTGGCCGTTTTTGCTTGTCTGACCCAGGGTCCTGCCCCTGGCCAGCAGGCTCGTTAATCGCGCCAGAAAGTCGGCAGCAGCAGGACGACGACCGCAAGGATTTCCAGCCGGCCAAGCAGCATGGTCGCTGAAAGAACCCATTTCGCAAAGTCGCTGAGCGGCGCGAAATTGCCGGATGGTCCGATGGTGGTGCCAAGGCCCGGACCCACATTGGTAAGCGCCGTCAGTGAACCCGTGAGCGAGGTCAGGAAGTCGAGCCCGGTGGCGGCCAGAAGCAGCGTTGCCAGCACCCAGGAGGTAAGGAAGCCGACCACGAACAGAACCACCGAACGCTGCATCTCCACATCCACGATGCGCTTGCCATAGCGCAGGGCGCGCACGGAATGTGGATGGATGAGAAGGCGCAGACCATTGCGCAGCATCGCGCCCAGTATGAGGAAGCGATACGCCTTCACGCCGCCCGAAGTGGAGCCGGAACAGCCGCCGAGGAAGGTCGCGAAGAAGGCGAGCGTCACCGCGAAAGGTCCCCACAGCGTGTAGTCCTCGCTGGCAAAACCCGTTGTGGTGATGATCGACGCGAAGTTGAACGCCGTGGAAGCAAGTATGTCATCGAAGGGCTGGCCGGTCGTGATCCTGCGTTGAACGGCCAGCACGATGACGATCACCGTCACATAGCCGAGAAACAGCCGGATTTGCGGATCGCGCAGCGCGTCGAGCCGTCCGCGTGCGAAGAACAGGACGAGGATCGAGAAGGGCAGGGCCGCCATCAGCATGAAGAATGTGCCGACCCAGAGCACCGTATTGCCCTCGAAATAGCCGAACGAGGCATCATGGGTGGAGAACCCGCCGGTTGCGATGGTGGTCATCGCATGATTGATCGCATCGAAATTGTCCATGCCTGCCGCCGCATAGGACAGTGCGCAGAGCCCGGTCAAAAGGCAGTAGATGCCGACCAGCGCGAACAGAAAGCTGATGAAACGGTCGAAGGGGCGGTTTTCGATGTCGGAGGATTCCACCCGGAAGTAGGAAAACCCGCCGACCTTGAGAAGCGGCAGCAGGAACAGGCCAAGCGCCACAACGCCGATGCCGCCGATCCATTGCAGGATTGAGCGCCAGAGGAGAAGGCCGGGCGGCAGTCCGTCGAGCCCGGAGATCACGGTGGAGCCGGTCGTCGTGATGGCCGAGACGGATTCGAAAACGGCCTCGGCCAGATCGAGCTTGAGCGAGGCGGTGTAGAATGGCAGCGCGCCGACCAGGCCGAGCATCAGCCAGAGAATGACCACCACGAGAAATGTGGACTGGGTGGAGCCACGGGTAAGAGGGGCGCGTGTGGCGGCTGCGATTGTCAGTGCGATTGCGCCTGTCGCCAGTGAGCAGACGACGAAAACCTGCCAGTCATCATTGCCGTAATAGAGATCGACGGCGGCGGGGAGGAGCATCGAAGCGGCCACGTAGACGGCGAAAATGGCCGCTGGATAGGTGGCTGTCCGGATTGTCGATGTTTGCAATGTCTCTACCTCGGTAGGTGCGGGCACCGTTGGTAGAGGAGAAAATGCGTGAGGAAAAGTGGTTTTGGAGAGGGTAGCCATGCATAACCGGCAGGGCTTGCCAGTGAGCAACAGCCCCTGCAAAGCCCGGCAATCATGGCATTACGCAGTAAAACCCAGCGCTTTCGCTGGCGCCGAATTCGGGGTGCGTGTCGATGGTATGGGAGAGCGAGGGAATGCTCCAGCGGTCTTCAATCCTGTAGCCAAGAGCCGCAAGCATCTCCAGAAATTCGGCTTCGTTGCGGATCTGATAGGGCACGAGAGCGGGGCCGATGCGCTCCAGCGTCACGAGCGTCTTTCCTTTGCGCAGCGCGACCTTGTTCAACAGAAGGTGCCGGGGCGGAACGCTCAGGCGTCCAAGCAGCTCCGGCAGGGGAACGTTCAGATATTGCAGCAGACCCGACCCCAGAAAGAGGTCACAGGGGCCGCCATCTTCGAGCCGGCTCGTGAAGGTGAGGGCGCTCAGGCCATCCGCCCTGGCGCGTTTCTCACCGGCTTTGACGATGGCGGGCAGGTCGTAGACGGTCCAGTTCAGCCTGTCGATGGAGGGCAGAGACCTGCGGAACGCCCTGAATTTCGTGCCCATATGACCGCCCGCATCGACCACCGTGCCGATGTGGCTCTCAAGTCGGCTGAGCCAAAACAGAAGCGGATAATCCCAGGGAACGAGCTGGCACATGCGCTCGAAGGCCACATCCGCCACCGCGTCGTGATCATAGCCCGCAAGCCCCTGACGCTGCGCGGCGGCAAGCGCTTCATCGAATGAGGCATAGGCGCCGGAAAAGCGCACGGGAAGCCCTGTTGCCATGCGCAGACGACCCGCCGCCGTCTTGAAGGGCAGGGCGACCGCGCCCCGGGCTCCTTTGATCCTCTGTTTGATCTGCTCCATCGGCATGTCTGGCCCCTGGTCCCTCTGGTCCCCCTTGTCGCCGCCGGGCCAAAGCCGGCCACGACAAAACATTACCCCCTGCAAAGGGGATGACCGATACGGCAAAACTGATGAATGCTGCGCCAAATAGGCTTAACGCCGGGCCTCACAGCGGGAATCCATACCGCTTTGCAATTGCCCAGATGTCCCGGTTGGTCTCGATCAGCCGGTTGATGGACCCGGTGATGTTGTCGATTTCCGCATCATCGATGGCGTCCACCTTGCCATATTTCAGCCGGTCGCCGCTGTCGGAAATCCGCATGAGCAGGGTCGAGACATTTTCGCCCGTGTCGTCGAAGGAATAGATGCAGTGGTTGTATTTGTTCCTGAGCTTGGCTTCGCTCATCATCCGGCGTGTAACGCCCAGCACATCCCTGCGAACGGCTTCATCCGTGCGCGATGTCTTGGCCAGTCGCTCCACCAGATCGACCCGTGCGCGCGACGTGTTCAGCGTCAGGAAAATGATCGTGGCCGTTTCCATGTCCACCCGCGCAAGTCCCGCGATCAGGTGGATGAGAAGGCTCTCGGTGTTGGTCCACGTGTAATTGAGCTGCCCCAGCAGTGTGAGTACTTTTCGGAAACGTGGGGTAGCCTCATTCATGGCGAAACGGCTCGCGTCCACCTCGGATAGCTCATTGTCCCTCATGCTATCACCGCACGTTTCAGTCGTCTACTTTCTGTGACCTTCCTAGTTCTCGCGAAACGCCCGGTTCATGCTGTCCATGATGGGCTTCGAGAGATATTCGAAGAAGGTGCGTTCGGCCGTCTGGATAAGGACTTCGGCCGGCATACCCGGTGTCGGCAGGAAGCCGTGAACCCGCGCCAGTTCGCTCGGCGGCAGCCGCACCCGCGCCAGATAGATTTCGCGTTTCTCATCGACCGAGCCGTCGCGCAGCGCGTCGGCCGAAACATAGAACACTTCGCCCGTCAGGACCGGCGTAGTGCGCTGGTTGAGCGCGGTCAGACGCACGGTTGCTTCCTGTCCCACCCGCACGCTGTCGATCTTTGTGCGCGGGATCTGCGTTTCGATGATCAGCGGCACGTCCGAGGGTAAAATCTCTGCAATGCTCTTGCCGCTTTCGATCACGCCGCCGGGCGTGTGGTAGTAGAGCCGCACGACGGTGCCTGCGACTGGCGTGTTGATCGTGGCGCGACGCAGGATGTTTTCTGCCGCGCGCGACTGCTCGCGAACCGCGTCGAGCTCCGCCTCGATGCTCTGCAGCTCATCAAGGGCCGCCTGCCGATAGGCGGCGAGCGTCTGGTTGGCCTGCTCTCGATAGCGCTTCATCTGGGCATGTGTTTCATCGACTTCGGCCGAAAGACGCCCGAGCTGGCCATCCGCCTCGGCCATGGCCCGCCGGATGGCGGAGATTTCGGGTTTGCGCATCAGCCCCTGCTCATAGAGCTTCTGCTTGCCGGAATACTCGTCTGTCAGGAAGGCGAGCTGCCGCGTCAGGGCCTCGTGCTGGGCCGTGTAGCCGCGTCCGCGAATTTCCAGCGCGGCGATGTTGTTGTTCAACAGCTCCAGTTCACTGTGGAGCTTGCGCTGCGAGGATTCGAAATTGAGCCGCTGGCTCGCCAGTATTTCTGCAATCTCCGGGTCTGCCATCCGCTCCGTCAGATCGGCGGGGAAGTCGATGCTGGTCTTTTCCTCATATTCAGAAGACAACCGCGCGACGATCGCCACAAGCCGCGCCCGCCGCAGGAAAAGCTGGCGTTCATTGGCAAGGGCAGAGGTCTCGTCCAGCTGCACCAGCGGCTGGCCGGCGGTCACATGGTCGCCTTCGGACACCAGAATGTCCTTGATCACGCCGCCTTCCAGATGCTGCACGATCTTGTTTTGACCGGTGGCGACGAAACTGCCCTGTGAGATGACGGCGGCTGCAAGCGGCGCGAAGGCGGCCCATATGCCGAACCCGCCGAAACAGAGAATGAGCAGGATGATGCCGGCAATGCTCTGCTTGCGGATCGAACGCGGCACCTCCGCGTACCACGTCATGTCTTGAAGCTTGGCGATTTCGGTGGAGCTCATGATGGACCTGCCCTTCAGGGAAGCTGGTTGGCGAAGGGACCGTTTTCGAGTTGTCCGGCCTGGTGGGCGGCAAGGGCGCGCAGCACGTCCTCGCGCCGGCCGAACATCGAGATGGTTCCGTTGGTCATCAGCAGGATCTTGTCGACATAGCGCAGCAGCGATGGCCGCTGCGTGATGACGATCATGGTGATCCGGTTTTCCTTGGCGTGTTTGAGTGCGCGGGCAAGCGCGGCGTCGCCGGCGCTGTCGAGATTGGAATTCGGCTCATCCAGAACGATCATGCGTGGATTTCCGAAGAATGCGCGCGCCAGCGCAATGCGCTGCTTCTGCCCGCCCGACAGCGGTGAGCCATCGGCGGCCACGATGGTTTCATAGCCCTGCGGGAAGGTGGCGATCATCTCATGCACGTCTGCGAGGATCGCCGCCTGGTAAATTTCCCTGTCGTCCACATCGTCGCGCATGCGCGCGATATTGGCCTTGATCGAGCCGGGGAAGAGCTGAACGTCCTGCGGCAGATAACCGATATTGTCGCCGAACTGGCGCTGGTCCCAGTTGCGCAGATCCATCAGATCGAGCCGCACACTGCCCGATGTGGGCAGGATGGAGCCGACCAGCATTTTGCCGAGCGTGGTCTTGCCGGCCCCGGAATTGCCGATGATTGCGAGCGAATCCCCCGGGCGCAGCGAGAAATTGATGCCGTTGAGCACGACCCGTTTTGTTCCCTGCGGCACGTAGAGAACGCGCTCCACATCGAGCCTTCCCTCGGGTTTCGGCAGCACGAGCCGTTCCAGATTGAGCGGAGATGCCTGCAGGAGCGCCTTGATGCGCCGGTATGCGCCGCGCGAGAGGATGAACTGGTTCCAGCCCTCGATGGAGCCTTCTATGGGCGCGAGCGCGCGACCGGCGATGATCGACGCGGCAATCACCATGCCGCCGGTAATGTATCCCTGAATCGCCAGATAAGCGCCCCAGCCGAGCAGGGCTACCTGCGTCAGGAGGCGGATGGCGCGCGAGGTGGCGGCCGACATGATGTTGCGGTCCTGCGCCTTGACCTGCGCCTTCAGTGATCCGGCCGTGTCCTGCCCCCAGATCTTCACCGCTTCGGGGATCATCGCCAGCGCGTTGATGATCTGCGAGTTCCGCGCCATGGAATCCAGATGCATATTGGCCTTGCTCTGATAGACATTGGCCTCGCCGAACGGGGCAGCGGTCGCGCGCTGGTTGATGAAGGCGACGATCATGAGCAGGAAGGCCGACAGCACCACGATGCTGCCGAGATGCGGGTGAACCAGAAAAACGGCGAGAACGAAGATCGGCGCGAACGGGATGTCGAGGAACGACAGAAGCGTGCCCGAAACCAGGAAGGAGCGCAGCTGTTGCAGGTCGCCCAGCGTCTGGTATTCGCGGCCCGTGCCATGCAGCGAAGCGCGCGCTGCCGCACTCAGAATGGGCGCGCCCAGCTGTGCTGCCACCTCAACGGCCGTGCGCATCAGGATGAAGCGCCGGATCGCGTCGAAAATCGCCTGCAGCAACACCGCCCCGATGATCACAATGGTCAGCATGATGAGCGTATCGGTGGAGCGGCTGGTCAGAACGCGGTCCGAAATCTGGAAGAGATAGACAGGGATCGCGAGCACCAGAATGTTGCTGGCATTGGTGAAAAGCAGAACCATCAGCAGGTTCTTGCGCACTGCGCCCAGCCCTGCGGACAGGCTCTTTGAGAAGTCGACCGGCCCCAGACGGCGATGGAATTTTTCCTTCGTGTCGCCGGACTGTTTGATCTGAGGCGCTTCCTCAGCCGACCGTTGCCTTTGCTCGGCAGGAGCTGTTTTCGCCGCGCTCTTCCTGTCTTCCCGGGGCTTGTTCTGCGGCGCTGCCGCTTCCCGCTGGGCAGTTTTTGCCTGTGGCGTTTCGGAAGCTTTGGGGGCGGCATTATCCGTTGCCCGGTCCTGCTGCGCCTCCCGTTTGGCTGCTTCCTGTGCCATCCGCGCCGCGCGCGCATCGACTTCCCTGAAAATCCGGGAAATCTCCTGATCCACCGAGAGCGTCTGTGG
This sequence comes from Nitratireductor sp. WH36-1, assembly GCF_058725515.1. Lineage (NCBI taxonomy): Bacteria > Pseudomonadati > Pseudomonadota > Alphaproteobacteria > Hyphomicrobiales > Phyllobacteriaceae > Nitratireductor > Nitratireductor sp. WH36-1. The sequence continues at coordinate 2,002,993 of NZ_CM178970.1, forward strand.
TTTGCTGCGCGGTTCTGCGCGTTGTTCTCTCGGCCGCGCTTCTTCGATCACCCAGGATGATGCATCCTTCGCGTGGGCAGGTTGCTTTGTCGGTTTGTCCAGCATGCGTTTCCCCCCGGTATCCGCTAACCCAGCATGGTCTGCATGACGTCTGCCGAACCCGCATCCGGTGTTGCCGCATCCGGTGCGGAGTGCTCGCCATCCTGTTCGGGAGCCATCAGGTCATCGCTGAGAAATGCCACCGCCTCGTTCACCAGCGCATCGCCGCTTTGCGTGTAGAGACCGGTATCGTCTGAAATGAGCTCGGCCTGGATCAGCAGTTCGTCCGAATAGACGTTGCCGCCCGCATAGGTCGTCGCATTGACGCCGCCATCGGTGATCGCAGCCTGGTTGACCAGCGCATTCCCTCCGGTCGACACACTCCAGTCGCCATCGGCGTTGGCTTCTGCGCCCGCCTTTGCAAGCGCCACCTGATCGGCATCGCCCAAAACGTTGGTCTGGCTGATATATTGCAGGTCCACCACGTCGCCTGAAATGTAGAGAACCTTGAGGTTCGCCATTCCCGAAAAGTCCTCGCTGGCGAGCAACGCGCCCGGAGCTGCGCCCGGGCCAGCTGCCAGCTGGTTTGCCGCCTCCAGATAGGACGGCGGCAGCGCCTCGAACGACATGGTGCCGTATTGGGTGATCGAGGCCTCGTTCCAGAGCAGATTCCCACTGGTGGAAAGCGAGGCCGCGCCGCTGGTCTCGAAACCTTCGAGCGTGCCCACCAGATCATCATCCAGCAGGATGTTCGTCTGGCTGATGATGTTGGCGTTGTAGATGTTCCCGCCGATGATGATCAGGTCGTAATAGATGCCCAGTTCGGCCAGCGAGGCGACGTTGACGGTCAGATTCCCGCCCAGTTCAATCACGGTGCCGCCGCCGGTTGCCGACATCACCGTGATGTCGTTGTCTTCGACGAAGCTGACCTGCTTGACCCAGTTTGCAAGAACAAGGTCGCCATCGATCCGCGACACCAGCCAGTGGGAAGGGAAGTCGGGTTCGCCCTCGCCATTGCCGGCCGTTTCAGGGCGCGGATTGTCGATGGTCTGCATCGTCGCGATGTTGAAGGCTTTTGTCGGCTGCGCCGTGAGCGATTGCCAGCCTTCGAGCGCGCCGCCGATGGCGTCGCTGTCGCTCCAGACATTCAACTGGCTGATGGCGTTGAAATGAACATAGTCGCCGGCAACCGCCAGCACCGGTGCGCCATACCAGTCGTTCACGAGGATGGCTTCGTTGACCAGAAGATTGCCGCCGGCTTCAACCTCAATCTTCGCATGGAGCGAGAAGTCGGTTTCTGCATCGTCATCTTCGCCGCCGTTGGCCTTCACGCCATCGGGCAGGTGGTCTTCAAGAAGCGGCGTTTCCTCAACGGCCTCGCCATTCACATACTGCCCCTCGAGAGCCTCGCTGCGGGCGATGAATATGTCTGCGCCATCGGGCAAATCATCTGCAAAGGCGTCCGCCAGATGCGGCGCGTGCATGATGAAATCGCCGATCTCTTCCGCCGAGCCGGGTTCGTCCAGATGGCTGAAGGGCTGGAATTCGGATGCAGCGCCTATCAGTGCTGCAAGGGCTGCGCCGGGATCGCCGACCTGGCTCATGACCAGACCATGATCACCGATGCTGAGATAATCGTTGTCTTCGATCCGCGCTTCCTGCTTCACATACCATGCGAGAGAGCCAAGCGGCTGGTATTCGGGAAAGGCGGGAGCTTCGGCACCGGTCATGATGGCCATCGCGCCTGCCGAGGAGCCCGCGCCGCCAAAGCCACCGCTCTGGGCGTCGAGCGCCATCGGATTGTGCGCGACCGCTGAAACCACCTTCTCCCTGAACTGATCTGTCGGAGGCGGCGTGTATTCCACCCGCGGACTGTAGTCCTTCAAAAGGTAGGGGCTGATGATGTTGATGTTTATGTTGAGGAGTTCGTCCTGCTCCGGCGCTCGCTCTTCAAGCGGATCGAACTCCACATAATCCATCCGCATGCGCACCTCTTCGACCGTCTGCGAGAACAGTCCTATGAAGTGGGCGATTGCTTCCGTGGTGGAGTCCAGATGCATGGAGCATTACCTTGCTGCGGGTTTGGCGAGTAACCTCGTGTTCTGCCATCGCCGGTCGACAGCCCCGAAAAAGGATCGGAGGTTTGCGGGTGTCAGGCGAAGGGTGAAAGGCGCAAACCTCCGGTTCCGGCGCCCAGGGGGACAGGGCGCCGGAATTCTCGTTTGCCGTCAGGCGTCGTCTTCGCCGACAACCGTGCTGTTGAGATCGCCGCCGACCACTGTCGTGTCCACGGAGTTTCCAAGCACGTTGGCGCCCATGACGATCTGTTGATTGAAGGCGCTCGTATCCACGATGGCATCGGCAGATGCCTCGGAGATTCCGGTCACATAGCCGTCATCTCCATTGTTGGAGCCCCACATGCCGCCAGCGCCGCCTGCGCCGCCAGCACCTGTGGTTGCGATGCCGCCCATGCCGCCGGCGCCGCCGTTGCCGCCTGAGACCGGTCCGGCCCATGCATCACCGGCGTTTCCGCCGACTGCAGAAGCCCAACCGCCTGCGCCGTCGCCTCCATCACCTCCATTGCCGCCACGGGCAGCGCCGAGGCCCATACCTTCGCCTTCACCGGCTCCGAAGCCGAGGCCGGCGCCACCATTGGCTGCGCCACCGAAGCCGCCCAGGCCGCCCATGCCGCCTTCGCCGCCTGCGCCGCCCGTGCCAGTTCCGCCATTGCCGCCGGAACCTTCAGCGCCTGCAGCACCGGTTCCGATGCCGCCAGCACCGCCGCTGCCTGCTGCGCCACCTGCGCCGCCTGCTGCCGCTGCTGCGGCTGCATCTGCGTCGGCTGCTGCCGCTGCATCAGCCACGCCAAGTGCTGCTGCCGCTGCCGCTGCTGCATCCGCTGCGGCTGCGCCTGCTGCAGCACCATCGCCGCCGTCACCGGCGTCACCGCCCGTGCCGCCTTCGCCGCCGTTGCCGTCACCGCCGTCGCCGCCGGTGCCTTCTCCGCCTTCACCGCCGGTTGCCGTGCCGCCAAGGCCGCCCATGCCGCCAGCACCGCCAGCGCCACCGGCACCACCGGAGCCGCCTTCACCGCCGAGACCGACGCCGACGCCCAGACCACCGAGGCCAAGGCCCGTACCGGTCGCCGTGCCGCCGGAGCCGCCGGCTGCGCCATTGCCGTTGCCGCCATAGGCCTTGGCGTCATCGGTCGCGCCGCCATTGGCGTTGCCGCCATCGGCCCAGCCATGAGCGCCAGCGCCGCCGTCAGCGTCTGCATCGCCGCCGCCTTCGCCACCGTCGCCGCCGGCCACGATGCCTTCTTCGGCATAGGCGTCACCGCCCGATGCGTCGCCGTTCTGGTTGAAGTCGGCATTGTTGGAGACGGTCGGGTTTTCAAGCGTGTCATTGTCGACGAGATCATTCACCTGACCGATCACAAAGGCATTGTCATTGCCGCCGCCATTGAGCGAGTCGTTCAGGATGTCCTCGAACGTCATGTCGTCGCCCGGATCGTAGGAAATCTCGCCATCGCGATTGATGAACAGCTGGTCGACCGAACCGCCATCGTAGACATCCACATCTGCAAAGTCGTCATCACTCGGGATGAACCCGTCGAGGCCGACATTCACGGACGTGTTGACGGAGGTGGCCACGGCAGTCGCCACATCGGTGTTGTTCGTGGCGTTGTTTGCAGCCGAGTTCTGCGCCGCATTGCTCGCGGCGTTGGCAGCCGTGTTGGTGGCTTCATTGCTCGCGGCATTGTCTGCCTGATTGCTCGCACCGTTCTGCGCGGCGTTGCCAGCGGTGTTGTTGGCGGCGTTCGTGCCGGTATTGTTGCTGGTGTTGTTCGCATCATTGTCGGCGTTGTTGTCGGCATCATTGCCGGCCGTGTTTTCCGCCGTGTTCAGGGCGTTCTGTTCCTGGCCCTGATGCTGCCATTCACCCTGATGTTGATGCTGGTCCTGATCCTGGTCTTGATCCTGCGACTGGCTGTTCCCAGGCCAACCAGGAAAGAAAACGCCGAAACCGTTTTGTTTGGGCATGATCGTGTCCTCATCCTCAAAATGAGAACCGTGTGGACACGATCACTGTTCATCTCTCAGGTGATATTGTGCTCACACGGTTCTGCTGTTTTGCGGCCATCCGGCCGCCTTTGAAGTGCGGAAACACGTTCGGATGTCGAACGAGATGCACTCCTCCCTCATTCGGACGACCCTGTGTGTCTGAAGCGAATCCCCACCGCCCGCGTCTTTGATGCGACCCGAGATCAGTTCTCGCGGCAGACCTTTCGGAGTTATCCGACGGGAGGGATTGTCGTGCGTGAACCGGCGACTAAAAACCCGCAAATTCGGTGGAGCAGGGCCATTTAAGGCCTCACCATAGGTTCAGCCCCCACCTAAAAATGATTAGAGGCGGGGTAGTAATCTTTGGGGGAAACGCGTCGATTGTGATGCTGAGACGCTGCTTCTGGCGCCGACGCGGCGCGCAAGACCGGGCGGCGATTCGCGGCGGTTCTAGAAGCGGAACGTCCAGTAGAGGCAGGCGAGGGTGGCGATCGTGAAGCCGATGAATGCCAGCGTCCGCAGAAGGACGTTGCGGCGCAGCGTATCGAGCGACAGATGCGCGACGATGATGCCGGCGGCAAAGATGAACTGCCAGTCAATCAGCGTCCACAGCGCTGAATTGTTGCCAAAGGCGAAGCGCGCAACCTGTACGCCCACAATGGTTGCCAGAAGCACCAACGCCGTTGAGTAGACCGGTGTTGTGCCATTGGCGTGAACCACGGCTGCTGCGCGGATGGGGAGGATTGTCACGAGCATGGCTGCGAACGCGTAAAGCGCTGCCAGCGGGATGAAGCTGGCGGCATTGGCCAGACCGTCGAGGCGCTCGATGCCGAGCGTGCCGAAACCGTATCCCTTGATCCGCAGTGCGAAGCTGAGCGCGACAAGAAGGCCCGTCAGTACGGCGACAAGCAGAAAGGCGGATGCGGTGCGGTTCATGATGTTCCTCTCCGGGAATCGGATCGTTCCGTTCCCGAATAGGACGATATTCTGAAGCAGGAAAGCCCGGATGTGGCGCAATCTGCGGCACGTGCGGCTGTCTCAGTGAATGTTTCAGGAATTCGCGGCGTGCCTGCGCTCTTCTCTGCTGCGCCGCCGTTTCTCCACTTCGTTGAGAACATAGCAGGCGTCCTCGGCCTCGGACTGGGTGATGCCGGCAACGATGGTCATGCCGATCACCGCCGGCTCGTTGGTTAAGTTGTCCCAGACGGTCCAGAGGTTTGAAGGGTCGAGGATGATCTCGTAGCGGTCTTTCAAGTCCCGTCTCCTTCATCGGGTTAAGTCACAATGCTCACCGGCAGAGGCATCGTTGATTCTGATGAAAGAGAGATGAGTAAAAACAATAGGATAATAGTAAAATTTTAAACAGCTGAACGACCTTGGTTCGTTTTCGAAACATCCCGGACCGCCATGGTGCGGTCCGGGACGCCTGTAGCGCGGACCAGCGCCGCCAGTGATGGCGACGCTGGCCCCATGGCTTAGATCGAGGCCCCGTCGAGGTTCCTGAGCAGGATGTCCCGGTCGGCGACGGAACTGACGCGAACGGTCAGCGACGTGCTTTTCGAGGGCACCTGCGGGGGCAGGGAAACGGCGACGCCGGGCGCGTTCTTCTCGAGCCAGCTCTTGAACCGCGAGAGTTTGTTGGGGCCTTCGATGGGAAAGGTGAAACTGTATTTGAAGCTCACTTTGCATTCCTTCAATTCGCAAAGGATCGCAGACGCGCGCAGCGGAGCTGCGGCATCGTGCTGTGTCCAGATCGTGTTTTGGGTGGAATAATCCTGACGCCGCTCTTGCCTTCGCAGGTAGTGGCGTCAGGCAACTAGCCGGGTTTGCGGCTGCCCTTTGGAAAACGCGGTCTATGACGGTCGTGGGTGAGCATGACTGACATGTCGGACACTGGCGCCCGGAAGTCAAACCCGTGCGCCTTTTTGCCTCAAGCTGGACGGATTACCCTTGGCCGGACGCAGAAAGTGCGGACGTGCCGCTTTCGTCTCCGGCGACCACGACGCAGTCGCGGCCATTCTGCTTTGCCGCATAGAGGGCGGCGTCTGCAGCATTGATCAGATATTCGTAGTCCGGATGGCCCTCATAGGCGGCAACGCCGATGGAAGCCGTGACCTTGATGCTTTCGGTCTCGGCCACGGATATGGGCGTTTTCGTCAGCTCCGTGCGGATGCGCTCCGCCAGTGCATGGGCCTGGCTCTCCGCCGTCTCGACCAGCACGATCAGAAACTCTTCGCCGCCATAGCGAAAGACGAAGTCGGTCGCGCGGACATTGTTGAGGATCGTTTCCGCCGTCTGGCTCAGAACCGCGTCACCGGCCGGATGACCGAAGCGATCATTGACCGTCTTGAAGTGGTCCAGGTCGACCATAAGCACGCTCAGTGGCGTGCCTGCCTTCTTCGACAGGCTGATTTCGCGCCCGAGAACCGTTGGCAGGAAGCGCCGGTTCAGCGTCTGCGTCAGCGGATCGCGCCCGTTCTCAACGCCGGCTGCGAGCTTGAAGAGGTCGTTGAGCAGAAACTTGATTTCGTCGATGCGCCGCTGAAACATCACCAGTGATGCCGGCTGACTGCTCGAAATGTTCGGCAGGATCTCGGTATCCACTTCGCGGATGAGATGCTGGATCTTGTCGAGCAGTGGCGATCCCTGAAACAGCACTGCCGCACGGTGGCGGATCCAGAGGCCGAATGGCGAGGCCGCAAAACTGTTGTGAGACGGCTCGCTCTCATTGCCGAGCATGGACAAGAGAACCGAATGGCTCCATTCCATGAGCGCGGCGCGCTGGGTTTCGCGTTCCAGGTTGATGTCCTGACCGAGCGAGAAGATGCGGAAGGCCTCTTCCGTCTTGGTTCGCCGGTTCGCGCCCGACATGTAGGCCGTGCTCATGAGCCTGATTGCGTAATCCACGACCTCGTTGAACAGGATGATCGCATGGAAGGCGGACGGGCTGTGATTGCCGGCGGTGGCAATCTTGTCTGCGACCTTCGTTTTGATGAGGGTCGTGCCCTCCATAACGAGATTGTTGGGGATGTTCAGGCGGGCATGCACTTCGCCGATCTCGATCTGCCGGCGCTCAAAAGCCTCAATGTCGGCCAGCGGATCGAATTCCACCAGTGCGAGAAGCCATTTGCGCAGCGAGTGGCGCAGCCTGTCCTGCACGACATTGTGGCTGAGAAACTGGGCGCTCTGGGTGTCGCCAAGGAAGACTTCGTAGAAGGCGGCCACCAGCGCGTCGGCCTCCTGATGAACGATACGAACAATCGTGCTGCGAGCCGCCTCGCGTTCGTCTTCACTGGAGGAAAGCCATCCCAGCACTCCGGCCCGACCGTTCATCGCTCAAACCCCCGTCGAATCTTTCGTCGGCTCCCCTTTACGTTGCACCCTGAAGGAATCAAGCGATGATGGGGAGGTGGGACAATCTTGCCCACGTACAGGCCCAATTCCCGTGTTGCCCGACATGCGCATGCAGGTGCTCTGGCAGGACGGTGCGTAAGGTGGCCGCGAGGGGCGCGGAGCCGCTGCTAGTCGGTCCCAGAAGGCCATTCACTCAAGCAGCTGTCTTCTTGTCCGAAAACGCTACGAACCAGATTTTTGAAGACCAACAAGCTCACCAAGCTCGATGACCTGCTGCAAAAACATCTCCAGATCCCCGGTCGTCGTCCTGTGATTGCAGATCGCCACACGCAGACAATGCTTGCCGGAGACTGTCGTGTCCGAAATGGCAGCGATGCCTGCTTCCTGCAGGCGCAGCATGATCTCGACGTTCAGATCTCGCAGCGCGGCCTCCGTCATCCCGCCCGGATCGTAGCGGAAGCAGACGATATTAACGGTCGGCGCCACAATGAGGTCGAGCTTCGCGGCCTCTTCTATGCGTCGCGCCAGATATGCCGCCTGCGCGATGTTCTGATCGATAAGACGGCCGAATTTTTCACTGCCGTGCTCCTTCAGTGTCAGCCAGACCTTCAGGGCGCGGAAGCCGCGGGAGGTTTGTAAATTATAGTCGTGCAGGAACTCACTGGCCGCGATGCCGCGTGTTTTCTCCTCGAGATATTCCGGGTGCAACGCGAAGGTGCCGCGATGGACCGATGCATCCCGGATGATCGCGCAGCCGGCTTCGAAGGGCACATGCAGCCATTTGTGGGGATCGAGAGCAAGTGAATCTGCTTCTCCGATCCCGTCCACGAGCCCATGGTTTTGCGGAGCAATCGCGATGAGCGCGCCGATACACCCGTCAACATGCAGCCAAAGCCCCTCGCGCGTGCAAAGTGTCCTGAGGCCGTTTACGTCGTCTATCGCCCCCGTATTGACCGTGCCGGCGGTGGCGATGACGCAGGCCGGGAGAAAGCCTGCCGCGCGGTCCCGGGCGATACAGTCCGCCAGCGCGTCCAGATTGATCCGGTAGTCGGGACCGGTTGGCACCCGGCACAGGGCGTTGTTGCCGAGACCAAGCAGTTCGACGGCTTTCTGGTGACAGCTATGGACTTGGTCTGAGGCATAGAACCTCAGCGGTTTTTCAAGTTGGGCAACGCCGTTCGCCCGGACATCGCCGCCCGCCATGGCGTTTCTGGCAGCGGTCAGGCCGATGATGTTGGCCATTGACCCGCCACTCACCAGCGTGCCGCTCGCATCGGCGGGGAAGCCCATCAGTATCTTGAGCCATCCCACCACCTGCCGATCCATCAGGGCCGCCGCGTTGTTGCCACCCCCGAGGTTCGAACCGTCGACTGCAGCGAGGAATTCGGCAAGCGCACCGGTCAGGCTGCCCGAACCCATGAACCACATCCAGAATCGGGGGTGGATGTTGCCCATCGGGTAGGGCATCAGGATTTCCTGCAGCTCCTGATAGAGTTCTGCCGCAGGAGCGGGGTCTTTCGGGAGAGGGGAGGCAAAGGCTTCTCGAACGGCAGGGGGCATTTCCTGCCAGAGCGGGCGGTCACGCACGTTCCTGATATGCGCCACTGCGTCGTCTATCATCTGGTGGCCCAGCTGACGCAGCGCCTCCCAGTCGTTCGGATCCAGAGTTTCTTCGCGGATTTGGCTATTGGCTTGGTCCATTGTGAACACTCCTCGTCGAAGTCACTGACCGTTTTCCGTACCCAACGTCAGGCAGGAGCTTACCACGGTTTTCGGTATGCGTGACTTGCAAGATCCCGGCGTTTGCGGGCAGGGCACGAACGCAGTCGCTGAGTGAACGGATCTTCGGAATCGGGAGCGTGTCGGCTTCAAGGAGCCTGGCAGGGAGAATGCGTTCCACGAGCAGGGAAGTCGTGTTTCGCTCTCATGCTTTGCTATGCTGAAAAGTGATGTTTGTCGTACATTCGCTTCAATGCAATTCCATCAACAAAACCAAGACATCGTCTGGAGTGTTGATGGTGGGCGCGGCAGGGATTGAACCTGCGACCCCACCCGTGTGAAGGGTGTGCTCTCCCGCTGAGCTACGCGCCCGTTGACGAAAGCTTCGTCAAGCGAGCCGGGATATAAGGGGCGGGGTGGCCGGGTGTCAAGCGGGCTTTCGAAACTGATTTCAGGATGCCGTGGCGGCGATCAGGCTCTCGGCCATCTCGACAGTCAGTTCGTCGAACCCCGAGATGACGCGGGACGGTTCGAATGCGCTGACATGGCGGTCCGTATAGCCGAAGTCGACTGCAATGACGGGAATGCCGGCCGCCTTGGCAGTGTCGATGTCGGTGCGCGAATCGCCCACCATCACGGCACGCTCCGGGTCGGCCCCGGCCATGGCGATGGTGCGCAGAAGGTGGCCCGGATCGGGCTTGCGCATCGGAAACGTGTCGCCGCCGCAGATTGCCTTGAAATGACCGATCACGCCCAGCGCCTCGAGAAGCGAGAGCGACATGCCTTCAAGCTTGTTGGTGCAAACGGCGGTCGTGTATCCCGCAGCCTGAAAGCGTTCGATGGCTTCGATCGCGCCGGGGAACGGTTTTGAGCGGCCGGGAACATTGGCTGTATAGTGGTCGAGGAAGATGGCCTGCAGCGCGTCGAGCTGGCCTTCCGCAAGATGCCGCTGGCGCAGCGCGAAGGCGCGTTCAATCATCACGCGGCTGCCAAAACCGACAATGCGGTTGATGTCTTCGCTTTTCACCGGTTCCATGTCGACGGTTGCAAGGCAGTGGTTGAGGCTGTCGAGCAGGTCGGGTGCCGTATCCACGAGCGTGCCGTCGAGGTCGAAAACGATGATTGGCGCTGACATGTTGTCCCCTTCTTGAATAATCTTGGGATAGCGCGCAGTGCAGGTCTAGGCAAGGTATGCCGCTTATGTGCCTTGCATTGCGGGGAGCGGTAAAACGGGTTAGGAACCGCTCAGAACGGACCGGGGGCTAAATTGTCGGCTGATATGCGTGAATTGAAGATCGAGGCGGCGCGTGCCGCACTGGACCAGGTGCAGGATGGAATGCGTTTGGGAATCGGCACCGGATCGACTGCCGAAGAATTCGTGCGCGTTCTGGCCGAGCGGGTCGCTGGCGGGCTTTCCGTCATCGGTGTGCCAACGTCGGAACGCACGGCTGCGCTCTGTAAAGAACTCGGTGTGCCGCTGACCACGCTGGACGAAACGCCTGAACTCGACCTCACCATCGACGGCGCCGACGAGATCGGCCCGGAACTCGGCCTCATCAAGGGCGGTGGCGGCGCGCTCCTGCGCGAAAAGATCGTGGCTGCTGCCTCGCAGCGCATGATCGTCATCGCTGACAAGACCAAGATGGTCGAATCGCTCGGTCGCTTCCCGCTGCCCATCGAGGTCAACGCGTTTGGTCTGCGCGCCACCGTGGTGGCCATTGAAAAGGTTGCGAAAGAGCTTGGGCTTGAAGGACCGCTTGCGGTTCGTGAGCGCGATGGCAAACCCTTTGTGACCGATGGTGGACATCTCATCGTCGATGCATCTTTTGGCCGCATTCCCGATCCAAGAGCATTGGCAATCGCCTTGAACGCCATACCCGGCGTTGTTGAACATGGCCTGTTTCTCGACCTTGCCGACACCGCCTTCGTGGCGGGAGACGGTCAGGTGCGAACCGTCGGGGCCGCATGAACAAGAATGGAGTGAGAAACACATGAACCTGGCAACCCGCATGCGCCTTGCCGCTGCCTCTGCAGCCGTGGCGATGACGTTCGCATTCGCTCCTGCCAACGCGCAGGACATTTCCGCTTCGCATCTTGCTGCGGCGCGTTCCGCAATCGATGCGATCCACGCGACCGACGATTTCGATGGCGTGCTGCCGCAGGCCGCCGCCGCGCTGAAGTCCGAGCTGATCCGCAAGAACCCGGATCTGGTGGCGCTCATCAACGCCACGGTGGACGAGAAAGCCATCGAGCTTGCAACCCGCCGTGTGGATCTCGAGCGTGAGGCCGCTCAGGCCTATGCCCGCGTGTTCACCGAGCAGGAGCTGACCGAGATCGCGAATTTCTACGATTCGCCCACCGGTCGTAAGCTGATCGAGGACGGCCCCATCGTGACACGCGAAGTGCTCAAGGCCGGCGAGATCTGGCGTCGCGGCATTGCCCGCGATCTGGCGCAGATGGTCGGCGAGCAGATCCAGGCCGCCGCCCAGGCGACCGGTGGCGGAGCTGCTGCCGGCGAGGGCGAAGCCGCCCCGGCCCAGTAAGCTTTCGATCACGAAACAGTTAGAGCCCGGTCGTCGCACCGGGCTTTTATTCTTGTGCGGCGGTTTCTACCTCTGGATCGCTGCGCGTCCATCCGGACGCACAACGGACGATCTGGACGATCGATGGGGCATCGGAACAACCCGAAAACCGGATGCCACTTTTCGGTCCGATGCTCTGGACCGCTGTAGGATTTTGGCGCCACGCGTTGGCGCCGCATGTTTGCGATAGGGGCGCAATTCGCTTTCGAGACGCGCTCCGCAAGGCCCTGGGGGGCGAGGATCAGAAGATGAGCGAATTCGATTACGATCTCTTTGTCATTGGTGGCGGATCGGGCGGCGTGCGTGCTGCGCGTCTGGCGGCGGGGCTTGGAAAGCGCGTCGCCGTGGCCGAGGAGTACCGTTTCGGCGGCACCTGCGTCATTCGTGGCTGCGTCCCGAAAAAGCTCTATGTCTATGCCTCGCAGTTTCCCGAGCATTTCGAGGATGCCGCCGGTTATGGCTGGACGGTGCCGGAAGCCACTTTCGACTGGAAGACGCTGGTCGCCAACAAGGAACGCGAAATCACGCGGCTTGAAGGGCTTTACCGCAAGGGGCTGGAAAATGCCGGGGCCGAGATCATCGAAGCCCGCGCCACGCTGGTTGATCGCCATACGCTCGACGTAGGGGGCAGGCGCGTGACGGCTGACAAGATCATCATCGCTGTCGGTGGTCGTCCCAACCCGCATCTGGCGCTTCCCGGCCACGAACATTGCATCTTCTCGAATGAAGCCTTCGATCTGGCAGAACTGCCCAGGGCCATCGTCATCGAGGGCGGCGGCTATATCGCCGTCGAGTTCGCCAACATCTTCCATGGCCTGGGCGTCGACACCACGCTCGTTTACCGGGGCAAGGAAATCCTGTCGCGTTTCGATCAGGATCTGCGCCGCGAGCTTCACGCCACGATGGAAGCGAAGGGCATCAAGATCCTGTGCCATGACGTGCTGACCGAGGTCGAAAAGCGCGGCGAGGGCGATCTTCTGGTGCATCTGAAATCGGGCAAGACAATCGAGGCAAGCCAGGTCATGCTGGCCATTGGCCGTCTGCCCAACACGGAAGGTCTCGGGCTTGAGGCTGCCGGCGTGGAGACGGGCAAGGGCGGCGAGATCCCGGTCGACAATTACTCGCGCACCAATGTCGACAACATCTGGGCGCTGGGCGACGTCACCAACCGCGTGCAGCTCACCCCGGTCGCGATCCACGAGGCCATGTGCTTCATCGAGACCGAGTACCGGAACAACCCGACCGAGGTCGATCATGACATGATCGCCACGGCCGTGTTCTCGCAGCCCGAGATCGGCACTGTGGGCCTCTCCGAAGATGAGGCCGCGAAGCGTTTCGACAGGCTCGAGATCTACCGCGCAAGCTTCCGCCCCATGCGTCACACCCTGTCTGGCCGTCAGGAAAAGATGCTCATGAAGCTCGTTGTCGATGGCGACAGCCGCCGCGTGATCGGCGCTCATGTGATGGGTCCGGATGCCGGCGAGATGGCGCAGCTTCTGGGCATCGCCTTGAAGGCGCGCCTGTCGAAGGACGATTTCGACCGCACCATGGCCGTGCATCCCTCCGCCGCCGAGGAGCTTGTGACCATGTACGCGCCGACCTATCGCGTCGAGAAGGGCGAGCGGGTCGGCTGACATGGACAGGCGTGCGGGTGCAGGCGCTCTGGTCGCCTATTTCGGTTATGGGTCGCTCGTCAATCGCGACACCCACCGCACCGAGATCGTCGACGCGCTGCCTGCGCGCCTGAAAGGCTGGCGACGCCACTGGGTGCGTCGTGACGAAGAAAGCAGCCGCGCGCTTCTGAGCGTGCGGCGCGATCCGGCATCCGTCATCGACGGGCTCCTGGTTATTGACCGGGCGGAAAACCTGCCGGCGGTCGATCTGCGCGAAGAGCGCTATCAGCGCGTATCGCTTGCGCCGTCAGATCTGGAGCTCTCGGCCGAATTGCCCGCCGATTGCCCGCTTCACGTCTATGAAGCGAACCTGGTTTATGCGCCCGTTCGGCTTGAAATCATCCAATCCTATCTCGACGCCGTGCTTCAGGGATTCCTGCGCGAATATGGCCGTTCCGGCGTCGAGCGCTTCGTCGCCGAAACCGAAGGGTTTGACGCGGAAATTCTTGCTGATCGCAAGACGCCAACCTACCCGCGCGCGGTGGCGCTCAGCGATGAAGAAAAGAACCTGTTCGATGCAATTTTGATGCTAAAAATTGAATGAAATGCAATTTTCGTGCGTCGGTGTTTCCTGTCCGCCACAATTGCGGGCTAGTATCGGGCGCATCCTTTGGTTAAGGAGATGGCCTTCCAGTATCCGTCTTGGAGTTTTGAGCGGATAGAGGGCATGATCCTATAGCAACTGTCGAGTAAGCAAGATGACGAAGTGGTCGCCGAATTCGTGGAGAAACAAGCCTATCCTGCAGGTTCCGGCTTATCCGGACGCCGCCGCCCTGGCCGAGGTCGAGGCGCGCATGGCCACGTATCCGCCGCTCGTTTTTGCAGGTGAGGCGCGCAAGCTCAAGAAACAGCTCGCTGCCGTGGCCGAGGGCAACGGTTTTCTGCTGCAGGGGGGCGATTGCGCCGAGAGCTTTGCTGAGCATGGCGCGGACAATATCCGCGACTTCTTCCGCGCATTCCTGCAGATGGCCGTCGTCTTAACCTATGCTGGCTCGCAGCCCGTGGTGAAGGTTGGCCGCATTGCCGGTCAGTTCGCCAAGCCGCGCTCCTCCGACAACGAGACCAAGGGTGATGTGGTTTTGCCGAGCTACCGCGGCGACATCATCAATGGCATTGAGTTCGAGGAGAGCTCGCGCATTCCTGATCCGGCGCGCCAGGAAATGGTCTATCGCCAGTCGGCAGCGACCCTGAATCTGCTGCGTGCTTTCGCGCAGGGCGGTTTCGCCAATCTGGACAACGTTCACAAGTGGATGCTGGGCTTCCTGTCCGACAGCCCGCAGGCTGAGCGTTATCAGGAACTGGCCAACCGCATTTCCGAGACGGTCGATTTCATGCGCGCCATCGGCATCACCGGTGAAAGCACGCATGCGCTGCGTGAGACGGATTTCTACACCAGCCATGAGGGCCTGCTTCTCGGTTACGAAGAGGCGCTCACGCGCGTCGATTCCACCTCCGGCGACTGGTACGCCACGTCCGGCCACATGATCTGGATCGGCGACCGCACCCGCCAGCCCGACCATGCGCATGTGGAATACTGCCGTGGCATCAAGAACCCGCTCGGCCTCAAATGCGGTCCTTCGCTTTCGCCGGACGGTCTGCTTGAACTGATCGACATTCTGAACCCGGAAAACGAGCCGGGCCGTCTCACCCTGATCGCCCGCTTTGGTGCGGACAAGGTGGGCGACTACCTGCCCAAGCTCATCCGCGCGGTGGAGAAGGAAGGGCGCAAGGTCGTCTGGTCCTGCGATCCGATGCACGGCAACACCGTCACTGCCGCTGGCTACAAGACGCGTCCCTTCGACCGCATTCTCAAGGAGGTTCAGACCTTCTTCGAGGTGCACCGCGCCGAAGGCTCGCATCCGGGCGGTCTGCATGTGGAGATGACCGGCAAGAACGTCACCGAGTGCACGGGCGGCGCGCGCGCCATCCGCGACGAGGAACTGCAGGATCGCTACCACACCCATTGCGACCCGCGTCTCAACGCCGATCAGGCGCTCGAACTGTCTTTCCTGGTGGCTGAACTCCTGAAAAAGGACCGTGAGGCTCTGCCGGCAGACAAGGTCGCCAACGCGTGAAGCTGGCCTGAACCCTGGGTTCAGGCTTTCGCGATGCCTGTTGCGGCGCGCGGCTGATATCATGGTTCCGAAACGGTTCGACTGGTTTCGGAGGGATACCATGACTGAACGACATGACGGATCGTGCCTTTGTGGCGCGGTCCGTTTTCACACTGAGGGCGCGCTGCGTGGCGTCGTCTATTGCCATTGTTCGCAGTGCCGCAAGCAGACCGGGCTCTATTACGCCGCCACCGATGTGGATGTCTGTAACCTTGTCATTGAGGGTGAAGACAGTCTCGCCTGGTATGCGGCATCCGGTTTTGCCAAGCGCGGTTTCTGCAAAACCTGCGGCTCTGCGCTTTTCTGGAAGCGGGACGGCGCAGACCGGGTTTCCATCCTTGCCGGCGCGTTCGATCTGCCATCCGGCCTTGCGGCGGAACGTCATATTTTCGTGGCCGGCAAAGGCGATTTCTATGCTATCGCCGACGGGTTGCCGCAGCATGCGCGCGGCAGTCCCGATATTATCGTTGCCGGGAGTGATACACAGGAATGACCGAATTGCCCGAAACGCTGAGGCTGGATACGCGCCCCGGTCTGCCTGCCGATCTGCGCTATCTCGTGGAAAAATACCCGCGCGAGGTCTGGCCCACCCATCCCAATCTCGGCGAGATGGCGCAGTTCTGGCTGCAACGGCACGACATGTTTCGCGAACTTGGCGGCATGTTGAAGACCAGCATGGGCGATTACAGGGAAGGGCGTCTCGCGCCGCGTGAGTTCGCCGGCTGGTTTGCGCCCCGCCTTCGCTTCTTCCTGCAGCAGCTCAATGGCCACCACCAGATCGAGGATATGCATTACTTTCCGGTCTTTGCCTCTGCGGAGGCGTGGATGAAGCACGGCTTCGATCTTCTGGACAGCGATCATCACGTCATCCATGACGCGCTGGAGCGCAATGCGCAGGCAGGAACCGCGTTCCTTCAGGCGCTTCAGGCCGATCAGGATCGCCAGCGATTTGCCGCCGACGCCTATGCGCGCGAGAACGAGGCGCTGCTTGCCATGCTTCTGCGGCATCTGGACGATGAAGAGGATCTGATCATCCCGCTCATTCTCGACCGCAGTGAGGAGGGGCTTGGCGTCAGCCTCTGATCCCCGGCAGCGTGTTGCAAGCAGGGGATGCAAAGGCTAAACGCTTTGAAGTCCAAGCAGTTCTCGCCCATTGAACAGGAACGTCATGGCCCCCAAACCTGCCTCTCCCGATATTCTGCGCATCGCCACCGCCCAGCTCAATCCGGTTGTGGGCGATGTGGCCGGCAATTTAGCAAAGGCGCGTGAAGCACGCGCGGATGCTGCCCGTCATGGCGCCGATCTGGTCCTGTTCACCGAACTGTTCATCGCCGGCTACCCGCCGGAAGATCTGGTTTTGAAGCCTGCCTTCGTTGAAGCGTGCGAGCGCGCCGTGCGGGAACTCGCCGAAGAGACGAAGGACGGCGGCCCCGGTGTCATCATCGGCGTTCCGTTGAAGCGCAAGAGCGGTCTGCACAATGCGGTCATGGTGCTGGATGGTGGTGAGGTGATCGCCGAGCGTTACAAGCTGGACCTGCCCAATTACGGCGAATTTGACGAAAAGCGCGTCTTCCAGCCGGGGCCGGACATGCCGGGACCGGTCAATTTCCGCGGCATTCGCATAGGCATTCCTGTCTGCGAGGACATCTGGGGCGATCTCGATGTGTGCGAAACGCTGGCCGAATCCGGCGCGGAGATGCTTCTGGTGCCCAACGGCTCGCCCTATTATCGGGGTAAAGTCGAGGTGCGCCACCAGGTGGTCATCCGTCAGGTGATCGAGAGCGGCCTGCCGATCCTCTACGCCAACCAGCTTGGCGGTCAGGACGAGCTTGTCTTTGACGGCGCGTCCTTCGCCATTCAGGCCGACAAGTCGCTGGCCTTCCAGATGAGCGAATTCGAGGAAGCCGTTTCCATCTCCACATGGAAGCGGGATGGCGAGGGGTGGCGCTGCGACGACGGCCCGCTTTCGAAGATCCCGGAGGCCGAAGAGGCCGATTATCGCGCCTGCATGCTGGGCCTGCGCGATTATGTGAATAAGAACGGCTTCAAGAATGTGGTGCTGGGCCTTTCCGGCGGCATCGATTCCGCGATCTGCGCGGCGCTTGCCGTTGATGCGCTGGGGGAGGAACGGGTGCGCTGCATCATGCTGCCCTACCGCTACACGTCCGAGGAATCGCTCAAGGATGCGCAGGATTGCGCCCGCGCGCTCGGCTGCCGTTATGACATCGTGCCGATCTCCGAGCCGGTCGAGGGCTTTTCGAGTGCGCTCGCCGCGCTCTTCGAGGGCACGAATGAAGGGGTGACGGAGGAGAACCTTCAGAGCCGTACCCGTGGCACCATCCTCATGGCCGTCTCCAACAAGTTCGGCTCCATGGTCGTCACCACCGGCAACAAGTCGGAAATGTCGGTCGGCTACGCGACGCTCTATGGCGACATGAATGGCGGGTTCAATCCCATCAAGGATGTCTACAAGATGCAGGTCTACGCCCTGTCGGCGTGGCGCAACACGACTGTGCCGCCCGGCGCGCTCGGTCCATCCGGTGAGGTCATCCCGCAGAACATCATCGACAAGGCGCCCTCGGCAGAGCTGCGCCCCGACCAGACGGATCAGGATTCCCTGCCGCCCTATCCGGTGCTCGACGATATTCTGGAATGTCTGGTGGAAGGCGAGATGAGCGTCGACGCCATCGTCGCGCGCGGCCATGACCGCGACACGGTGCATCGCATCGAGCATCTTCTCTACATCGCCGAATACAAGCGCCGGCAGGCAGCGCCCGGCGTCAAAATCACGAAGAAGAATTTCGGGCGCGACCGCCGCTATCCGATCACGAACAGATTCAGGGATCGTTCGTAAGGCTCTGTTTCGAAATTGCTTTCTGAATTTTCATGCGGCTCGCGCCAATGCGGTGCGGGCCGCGTTTCTATTCGCAGATTGAGTCCGGGATGAAGTGCAGAGTGCTGTTTCTTCTGTCTTTTCCCGTTTCTATCGCTCTCTCTCGTTTTCCAGTTCCGCCCGCGTTGAGTAGACCCGGTCCACCAGCCCCCAGTCGCAGGCTTCCTGCGCGGTCATGAAGAAATCGCGGTCGAGCGTGCGCTCCACCTCGTCTTCCGTGCGCCCGCAATGATGCGCATAAAGCCCGATCAGCCGCCGCTTCAGTTTGAGGATATCCTCGGCATGGCGCTGCACATCGGATGCCTGGCCGCGAAAGCCGCCGGAGGGCTGATGCAGAACGATGCTCGCATTGGCGAGTGCGGCGCGCCGGCCGGCTTCCCCGCCCATCAGGAGGAATGATCCCATGGAGCCGGCAGTGCCCATGCACACGGTCGCCACCGGGCTCTTGATGAAGCGCATCGTGTCGTAGATCGCAAAGCCGCTCGACACAACGCCGCCCGGCGAGTTGATGTAGAACGAGATTTCCCGCTCCGGGTTCTCCGATTCCAGAAACAGAAGCTGCGCGCAGATCAGTGCAGCCGAGTCGTCGTTCACCTCGCCATTCAGAAAGATGATCCGCTCCCGCAGGAGCCTTGAAAAGATGTCGAAGGAGCGTTCGCCTTTCGGCGATTGCTCCACCACCATGGGGACGAGCGCCATCGTTTCGCGCATGCGCGATCTCCTTTGTTGTCGATGTCGGTTTGCGTGAGCGTCAGGCGGCGCGCGCCATCGGCACTCCATTGGCATTGGCGGCCATGCGCGGCAACGTGCTGGCGCTGTGCGTCAGACGAAAATGCGTGTGCCCGCCGGGGGCGGGGCTGATCTCGAAGGTGACCAGCGTATCCGGCGCGTCGGTGTTCCGGTCGCGCCAGGCATAGCGAACGCGCGAGCAGGGCTCTTCGTCCACCATCTCATAGGCGGGCGATGTCTCGCCGTCGCCGGGTTCGCCGAGCCAGCTTGCCGCCAGTTCGGGAATGGTGAGGGCACGCCAGACCTTCTCCGGCGATGATTCCAGAACATACTCCAGAACGATGTTTTCGTTCGTCTTTTCGTCGTTCGCGTCGCTCACTGGTCCATCTCCCTGAGCAGCGTTTTGAGCCTGTCGACCCGTTCGGGCCAGAAGGCGCGATAGCGAGCGAGCCAGTCGATCACCGGGGCGAGCCCGTCGGGCCGAATGCGGTAGCGCATCTGCCGGCCACTCTTTTCCTCTTCGATCAGGCCCGCGCTGCGCAGTACGGCCAGATGCTGCGAGATCGCCGGCTGTGACATGGCGAGCCCTTCGCGCAGCTCTGTCGCGTTGCGTTCGCCAGCACTCAGCCGTTCCAGCATGTGCCGGCGGGTCGGGTCGGCCAGCGCCTTGAAGATATCCGTTTCTGTCATGTGCAATAGATAAGTCGATTCTTATGTATTGCGCAAGGGGGCTTCTGGCGCATTTCATGGAGCCATCGCGGCCATTGCGATATTTGTGCCTGCGTCTACGATGCAACCAACCCGCTTTCGCGGTCTTCCTACGGCGCGCGCCGCCAAGCTCCAGAGTTCGTCGATGTCCTATCTCGTCTTTCTTCGCGAAAATGCGCGCTGGCTTGCGGGCGGCTTCCTGCTCACGCTGTTTTCTTCTTTCGGGCAGACCTTCTTCATCTCACTCTCGGCAGGCGATATCCGCGCCGAATATGATCTGTCCCACGGGGCGTTCGGCACGCTCTACATGCTGGCGACGCTCGCCAGCGCCTTCACCCTGCCAAAGCTTGGCCAGATCGTTGACCGCCATTCGGCGCGAACGGTCACCTTCATCATCATCCCGCTTCTGGCGCTCGCCTGTGTGTCGATGGCGCTGTCGCATTCCATCATCGTCCTGGTGGTCACCATCTACATGCTGCGCCTGTTCGGGCAGGGGATGATGACCCACAATTCGCTGACCGCCATGGGGCGCTGGTTTTCTGCCCAGCGCGGCCGTGCGGTCTCCGTCGCCACGCTCGGGCACAATGTGGGTGAGGCGATCCTGCCGCTCGCTTTCGTTGCTGTTGCAGCGGTCGTCGGCTGGCGCAACAGCTGGTTCATCGCCGCTGGCCTGCTGCTCGTTTTCGCACTACCGGTCATCACCGGCCTGATCGCTGTTGAGCGCGCCCCGCGCGACAGCGATCCGGTGTCCCGCCGCAGCACCGTGCGTGACTGGACGCGCGGCGAGGTGGTGCGCGATCCGGTTTTCTATCTTCTGCTGCTCGGCGTCATGGCGCCGGGCTTCATCGGCACCACCATCTTCTTCCATCAGATCTATCTGGTGGATCTACGTGGCTGGTCGCTGGAGGTGTTTGCCTCCTCCTTCACCTTCATGGCGTCCATGACGGTCATTTTTGCGCTGATCTCGGGCCAGTTGATTGACCGTTTCTCCGCTGTCGCGCTTCTGCCCGGCTTCTTGATCCCGCTGGGGGCTGCCTGTCTCATTCTGGCAGGCAGTGAGGCCCAGTGGAGCGCCTTCGCCTTCATGGGGCTGATGGGTGTGTCCTACGGCTTCTCGTCCACCCTGTTCGGCGCGCTGTGGCCAGAAGTCTATGGCATCCGGCATCTGGGCTCCATTCGCGCGCTCACGGTCGCGATCATGGTCTTCGCCACGGCGATGGGGCCGGGCATTACCGGCTTCCTGATCGACCGTGGCGTGAGCTACCCGCTGCAGATCAGCGTGATGGGCGTCTATTGCCTTGCGGCATGCGTGGTTCTTTTCTTCGTCTCGCGCTCTCTGAGCACGCGCCTGAAAGGGGCCTGAGGCCACGTTCTTCTTGCCAGCTGCGGCACTTTTGGCTACGCCCGCAGGCATGACAGTCACCGTTCGTTTCGCGCCGTCTCCGACCGGCCACATCCATATCGGCAACACCCGCACCGCGCTTTTCAACTGGCTCTATGCGAAGAAGCATGGCGGCCGTTTCATCCTGCGTTTCGACGACACGGATGTGGAGCGCTCGCGACAGGAATATGTCGAAGGCATCGCCCGCGATCTCACCTGGCTTGGCATCGAGCCGGATCAGACGGTCGCCCAGTCGGCGCGCTTTGATCGCTATGACGCCGCCGCTGAAAAGCTGAAGGCCGCAGGCCTTCTCTACCCCTGCTACGAGACACCCGAAGAGCTGGAGCGCCGGCGCAAGATCCGCCTGTCGCGCCGTCTGCCGCCCGTCTATGGCCGCGAGGCGCTGAAACTCACCGAAGAGGAGAAGGCCGCACTTGAAGCCGAGGGCCGCAAGCCGCACTGGCGCTTCCTCCTGCCCAATTTCGCAGACAATCCCTTCGTGACCAGCCGCACCGAGGTTCATTGGGACGATGTGGTGCGCGGGCCGCAGACGGTCGATCTGGCTTCCATGTCCGATCCCGTCCTCATTCGCGGCGACGGCACTTATCTCTACACGCTTCCTTCCGTGGTCGATGACATTGATCTCGGCGTCACGCACATCATCCGTGGCGACGATCACGTCACCAACACTGGCGCGCAGATTGCGCTGTTCCGGGCGCTGCGCGCTGAGCCGCCGGCCTTCGGCCACCACAATCTTCTGACCACGGTTTCTGGCGAAGGGCTTTCCAAGCGCACAGGCGCACTTTCCGTGGCGAGCCTTCGTGAAAGCGGCATCGAACCCATGGCGGTGGCGTCGCTGGCCGTCCTGATCGGCACGTCGGAAAACGTAACGGCTGCCGCATCCATGGATGAACTGGCGGCGCTGTTTGACCCCACTTCCACATCGAAATCGGCTGCCAGGTTCGACCCGGCAGAGCTTTCAGGTCTCAGCCGGCATCTCATTCAGGCCATGACGTTTGGCGATGTGAAAGAGCGGCTGGCGGGTCTTGGTATTGCCGGAGACGATGCAGAAGCCTTCTGGCTTGCCGTGCGCGGCAATGTGGAGACGGTCGCCGAGGCGGCTGACTGGTGGAGCATCCTTCGCGGGAAACCTGCTCAGGATGCCGTTCTTTTGGACGAGGATCGTGACTTTGTTCGCGAGGCGGGGAAGCATCTCCCGCAGGAGCCATGGGACGTCGAGACCTGGCGCGCATGGACGGGCGCCGTGAAGGCGGAGACGGGCCGCAAGGGCCGGGGCCTCTTCATGCCGCTGCGGATTGCCCTTACGGGGCGGGAGCAGGGGCCGGAGCTCGCAGGTCTATTGCCCCTTTTGGGTCGGGAAGAAACGCTGGCCCGACTATCCTGACACGGCGCTGCTCGGCCTCGTCGTCGAGCGACCGTGCCGGGTTAGGACCCTGCTGAAGCGCTGATGCATCGCCAGCGCTGTCTACCGGTTTTGGTTCTGGCGCCTTTGCAATGTAGAAGCTCGTCTCCTTTGCGCTGGAAGCTTCACTGGCCGGAAATTCCTCTTTCATTTCCGGTTCCTGCCACGGTTCACCGCGGGCGAAGCCTTGCAATTCGACCGCCTTCTGGCCGGCAACAATCGTGAAATTCCTGTCCTTGCGACAGCCGCACGCGGCTTTCGAGACCCCGTTTTCACGGTAGCTGAAAGCCTTGGGCAACTCCCGATACGGCGTGCCGTCCGCGACCGAGATCATGTTTTCGGCTTCTTCGTTCAGCACGTCATGCGCGTAAAGCGCCACTTCTGCGCCCGGGCACCGGGCCGTGCATGTCTCGGCATCTCGTGAGAACTTGTCTTTCGAGACTGAAAACGAGATCGGGAAATAGTAGCCGTCACACGTGCGTACGCACATGGTCTGGAAGACCGTGCCGGGGCGGCGCAGATTCCGGGAGCTCGTGGTGCCCGATTTTGCCGCCTTCTTGACCTCGCGAGGCCGGGATGCCGTTTTTGCATTGCAATTGTTTGCCTTGAGCGCGGCGCGGATTCGAGAGCGCTGGCCAGGAGAACCACCACCCTTCCAGCCCCGCTGACGCCGCAATTCGGCAATGTTCTGCGTCATACGGGCGGCAGATCTGTTGAGTTGCGCGCATTGCCGGGCATTATCCCCGAAAATGGCGAACCCGCATCGCATCTTACTGAGCCGGGCGCGAACGACGCCGAGTTCTTTCTTTTGTTTGGCAATTGCCCGATCGTAGCGTTTGGCTTTGCTGGACGATCCGCCAGAGGCTGCGGCGAGCTGTGTTTCAAGCTTCCTGCATGTGCGCGACTTCGCCTCGGCGTCTGCAATGGTTGCAGCCATGCCGACCATGCTCATGACAGCCACAAGCATCAAACAGAACAGGTTTTTGCCGCGCAGATACATCACTCGTACCGTTCAAACAGCGCCGGTCAGAGTGGGGATACTTATTCCACGCTCACAGGCCTCCAAAACCGCACTGGTTTCCGAGGCACCACCGGCTGATTGGCGCGAAGATGCGCCAATCAAGTTAAGTTACGGTTAGAAATGCAACTCTATCGCGAAATTTTGATCTGTGACAACTAAAATTGCGACTTTTCCGCAATCAGCTTGTCATGATGGCCTTGCTCTTCTGCAGCGCCTCGACGGCGGCCAGCGCGGTCATGTTCACAACACCGCGCGACGTGACCGACGGCGTGAGAATATGCGCCGGCATGGCGGTGCCGAGAAGGATCGGGCCGACATGCAGCGCGTCGGTCATCACCTTGAGCGTGGTCAGGGTGATGTTGGCTGCATCGAGGCTCGGGAAGACCAGAAGATTGGCCTCACCGGAAAGAGCGGCCTGCGGATAGACACGCTGGCGCAGCACTTCCGAGAGCGCGGAATCGCCATGCATCTCGCCTTCGGACACCAGGTCCGGCGCGACGCGCTTCAGCGTCAGCGCCGCTTCGCGCATCTTGATGGCGCTTTCGGAATCGCGTGACCCGAAGTTCGAATGCGATAGCAGCGCCGCCTTCGGTTCGATGCCGAAGCGGCGGATTTCCTCCGCAGCCAGGATCGTCGTTTCCACGATTTCGGAAGCCGACGGGCAGAGCGTGACATAAGTGTCGGTGAAGAAGGTCACGCCGAACTGCGAGATCAGCATGGAGAGGGTGGAGAGATCGCGCACGCCCTCGCGCCTGCCGATGATCATGTCGACATAGCGCAGGTGTTTTTCGAAACGCCCTTCCAGACCGCAGATCATGGCGTCGGCTTCGTCACGCATCATGGCGATGGCGGCGATCACCGTGGTGTTGGTGCGCACCAGGGTGCGTGCGGCCTCCGGCGTCACGCCACGACGGCCGGCAAGCTGCACCAGCATATCGACATAGTCGCGATAGCGCGGATCGTCTTCCGGGTTGATGATGGAGAAGTCTTCGCCCGGACGAATGCGCAGGCCATAGCGCTTGAGGCGCGTTTCCACCACGTGCGGGCGGCCGATGATGATGGGCTCGGCAATGCCTTCCTCGATCACCACCTGGGCTGCGCGCAGCACGCGCTCATCTTCGCCATCCGCATAGATGACGCGCTTGGTGCCCGCACCCTTGGCGGCCGAGAAGACAGGCTTCATCACCAGGCCGGAGCGGAACACGAAGCGGTTCAGCCGGTCCAGATACTGGTCCATGTCCTCGATGGGCCGCGCCGCGACGCCACTCTTCATCGCCGCTTCGGCAACCGCCGGCGCAATGCGCAGGATAAGCCGCGGGTCGAAAGGCGAGGGGATCAGGAAGTCGGGTCCGAAGATCGGCGTCTCGCCCGAATAGGCGCGCGCTGCGACATCGGAAGGTTCTTCGCGTGCAAGGCCCGCAATCGCCTTCACGGCGGCGCGCTTCATTTCCTCGTTGATCGCGGTTGCGCCCACATCGAGCGCCCCACGGAAGATGTAGGGGAAGCACAGGACGTTGTTCACCTGGTTCGGGAAGTCCGAACGCCCGGTGCAGATCATGGCGTCAGGCCGCGCTTCGCGCGCCACGTCCGGCATGATCTCGGGAACGGGGTTGGCAAGCGCCAGGATCAGTGGCTTTT
This sequence comes from Nitratireductor sp. WH36-1, assembly GCF_058725515.1. Classification (NCBI taxonomy): domain Bacteria; kingdom Pseudomonadati; phylum Pseudomonadota; class Alphaproteobacteria; order Hyphomicrobiales; family Phyllobacteriaceae; genus Nitratireductor; species Nitratireductor sp. WH36-1. Next base: position 2,028,331 of record NZ_CM178970.1, read on the forward strand.
CAGCCATGTCAGCCAGCATTTCCGGCTTCAGGACACCGGCCGCCGAGAGGCCCAGGAACACATCCGCTCCGCCGATCACTTCGGCAAGCTTGCGGGCGTCCGTATCCTTCACATAGGGCGCTTTCCAGCGGTCCATCTCTTCCTTCCGGCCCTCATAGACGACGCCGTGGCGGTCGGTGAGCCAGATATTCTCGGTCTTCGCACCCAGCGAGACCAGCAGATTGAGACAGGCAAGCGCGGCAGCGCCTGCACCGGAGGAAACGATCTTCGCCTTGGCAATGTCCTTGCCGGCCAGCTCCAGCCCGTTCATGACGGCCGCGGCAACAATGATCGCGGTTCCGTGCTGGTCGTCATGGAACACCGGAATGCCCATGCGCGCCTTGAGCTGTTCCTCGACCTCAAAACACTCCGGAGCCTTGATGTCCTCAAGGTTGATGCCACCGAAGGTCGGCTCGAGTGCTGCGACGGTTTCCACCATCCGGTCGATTTCCGGCGCATCGATTTCGATGTCGAAAACATCGATGCCGGCAAACTTCTTGAAGAGGACCGCCTTGCCCTCCATCACGGGTTTGGAGGCAAGCGGGCCGATATTGCCGAGGCCAAGCACCGCCGAACCGTTGGAAACCACGGCCACGAGATTGGCGCGGGCGGTGTAGTCCGCCGCCGTGCTCGGATCGTCATGGATGGCCATGCAGGGAGCGGCAACGCCCGGAGAATAGGCAAGCGCCAGATCGCGCTGGTTGCCGAGCGGCTTGGTCGCCTGGATCTCCAGCTTCCCCGGCATGGGATGGCTGTGGAAGAAGAGCGCGGCTTCGTCGAATTCGGATCGTTGCGGTTTCTTGGTATTGGAAGACATCCAGCGGCTCCACATCATGGCTCTGTCGGTGGGGCCGTTTGGCTCGCGGCCCGGCGTTCGCGCGCCTTTCCGTTCCCGCAGGGAACAAGGCACTCAAACGATTTGAATCATCACTTGTGCTTAGGCGCTCATAACTGCTTTTTCCAGCGTTGAATGCCGAGAAGCAGTTTCATCCGCCAGAATTGCTGCTTTCGGGCTGTTCTGACGCAGGATGGGGCCGGGTTTGCAGTAACGCTACGGAATCCGTCATATGCCTGTGACATGAATCTGGCCATAGAATGCGCGACTTAACAGGGCTCAGGCGGGACAATGACCGGCGCTGAACATCGAAAATTTCGCGCACTCTTCATCTCCGATATTCACCTCGGTTCGAAACCGGCCAAGGCCGAGTTTCTGATCGATTTTCTGCGTTATCACGATGCGGAGCAGATCTATCTGGTTGGCGACATCGTCGATGGCTGGCGTCTGAAGCGCTCCTGGCACTGGCCGGCTGCCCATAATGACGTGGTGCAGAAGCTCCTGCGCAAGGCGCGCAAGGGCACCGGGATCACCTATATCGCCGGCAATCACGACGAGTTCCTGCGCTCGTTTCAGGGCGTGCATTTCGGCGGCATCGTCGTTGCCGACCGGGTGATCCATGAAGCAGCAGACGGACGCAAATTCCTCGTCATCCATGGCGACCAGTTCGATCAGGTGGTGCACAATGTGCGCTGGCTCGCCTATCTGGGCGACAAGGCCTACGATCTCGCCATCGTCGTGAACCGGGTCATCGCCCGGGTGCGCCGCATTCTGGGGCGGCCTTACTGGTCCTTCTCTTCCTGGGCGAAGATCAAGGTCAAGAAGGCGATCAAGTTCATCAGCTCGTTTCAGGATGTTCTCGCCCAGGAGGCGCAGCGTTCGGAAGTCGATGGCGTCATCTGCGGCCACATCCACCACGCCGCGATGGAAGACATTCGCGGGGTCACCTACATGAACACGGGCGACTGGGTGGAAAGCTGCACGGCGCTGGCCGAGAATTTCGACGGGAGTTTCGAAATTATCACTTGGGCGCAGATCCTTGAGACAGCGCCTGTCCCGGCCACCCGGGAAATCGAGAAACGCGGCGTTGTGACCGCGTTCCGAAAGGATGGGGTCAAGGCCGCCTGAGCGGCCCCGACCCTGTGCGTCAGCCCCAGAGCTGTGGCGAAGGCGGCGAAACGAGCGAGCCCGAATAGCTGAGCCCGTGCGCGCGGTCCTTTGCCAGAAGCAGCGGGCCGTCGAGATCCACGTAATCTGCGCCCTGCGCAAGAAGCACGGCCGGCGCCATGGCGAGCGACGTGCCCACCATGCAGCCGACCATCACGCCAAAACCCATTTCGCGGGCGCGGTCGCGCAGCTCCATCGCGGCGGTCAGGCCGCCGGTCTTGTCCAGCTTGATGTTCACGAAATCATAGAGCCCGGCGAGTTCGGGAAGGCTCTGCGCCGTGTGCACGCTTTCATCTGCGCAGATCGGAACCGGATGCGGGATTTCGCGCAGGATTTCATCCTTGCCGGCCGGCAGGGGCTGCTCGATCAGCGCCACGTGAAATTCGGCCGCTGCAAGCATGTTTTCGCGGATGTTCTCTTCGGTCCAGCCTTCATTGGCGTCAACGATGAGGCGGCTGTCGGGTGCTGCGCCCGCCACGGCGTGAATGCGCGCGGCATCGTTTTTGCCACCCAGCTTCACTTTCAGGAGAGGGCGGGTCGCATGGGCGCGGGCCTGTGCGGCCATCTCTTCGGGTTCCGCCAGCGAGATCGTATAGGCGGTCTGGAGCGGACGTGGCGGGATCGGGCAGGCCGCAGTCGATGCGCGCTTGCCTGAAAGCTTCGCTTCCAGATCCCAAAGCGCGCAGTCAACGGCGTTGCGCGCCGCACCTGCCGGCATGGCGGCGATCAGATCGGCGCGGCTGATGCCGTTGGCGATCTCCTGCCGCGCGGCCTCGATCTGGCCGACCACACTGTCCTCGGATTCGCCATAGCGCGGATAGGGTACGCATTCGCCGTGACCGCTGACGCCGTTTTCACTCACCGTGCATCTGACGACTCGCGCCTCGGTGCGTGAGCCTCGGGAGATTGTGAAGACGCCGGCTATCGGAAAACCTTCGATGTCTGTGGCCAGTTCGCGTGTCATTTCCGCCCTTCTTCTCGCAAAAAATCACAATTATCAGAGGAACAAGCCATATATGCCCGCTCCGGGAGCCCGCAACCGGTTCCCTTTGGACCTGCTCCACACTAATGATGGTGCCATGTTGACCAATTCCGTTGACGACGCAAGCGACGCAGGACGTCCCTCCGGCCAGAATGGCGAGCCGCGCCTCGAAATTCACGAGGAGGGGAACGCGCTTTCCTGTCGTCTGTCGGGGGCGTGGAATACACGCACGGTTGCCAAGGTCGATGCGCGCATGCGCAAGCTCGAAGCGCAGAACAGCCTGCAGCATGTCGGGCTGGACCTTTCCGGCATCACCAGCCTCGATACGGCCGGAGCCTGGCTGATCGAGCGTCTCGTCTATGCGCATCAGTCACGCGGTGTTGAGGTCGAGCTGACCGGAGAGAGCGAAGCGGCCAGAATTCTTTTGCCGGCTGTGCGCGAAGCGGTCGTGCAGGACGGCGAAGCCAAGCCGCGCCCCAAGGGCTCGATCATCATCAACACGCTGGAGCGGATCGGACGCGCCATGTACGAGGCGCGCGACGACATCGTCTATGGCGCGCATATTCTGGGCGCCACCATTGGCGGTGCGCAGATGAAGCTCGGCCGCACCCACGCCATCAACCCGGCGGCAATCGTCAGCCAGATCGACCGCATGGGCGTCGGCGCGGTGCCGATCATCGTTTTGATGTCGGCCATCGTCGGCGCAATCATTGCCCAGCAGGGCGCGTTCCAGCTTCGCTATTTCGGTGCGGAGATCTTCGTTGTCGATCTGGTCGGCATCCTGATCCTGCGCGAGCTCGGCGTGCTGATGACCGCGATCATGATCGCCGGTCGCTCCGGCAGCGCCATCACTGCTGAAATCGGGTCCATGAAGATGCGCGAGGAGGTCGATGCGCTGACCGTCATCGGCCTCAATCCGGTCGGTGTTCTGGTGTTCCCGCGCCTCGTCGCCCTGATGGTTGGCGTTCCGTGCCTGACCATTGTCGCCAATTTTGCCGCCCTTGGCGGCGCGATGCTGATCGCGTGGCTCTATTCGGGCATTCCGCCGGAAGCGTTCATCGACCGGCTTCGCGATTCCATCGATCTTTCAACGATCTTCGCCGGTTTGATCAAGGCGCCCTTCATGGCGCTGATCGTCGGCATCATCGCCTCCATTGAGGGGATGAAGGTGGGCGGCAGTGCGGAATCGCTCGGCAATCACGTCACCGCCTCGGTGGTGAAGGCGATCTTCGTGGTGATCGTGGTGGATGGTCTGTTCGCCATCTTCTATGCGGCAATCGATTTCTAGGGTTTTGGGCGTATGGTGCTGATCGACGAACAGCGGGAGACGCAGACGGGCGAGACGCGGGACGTGGTCCTGTCGGTGCGCGACGTCACCGTTGGCTTTGGCGACACCGTGGTGCTCGACGGCCTGTCGCTCGACGTCTACCGGGGCGAGATCCTTGGCTTTGTCGGCGCATCGGGTTCGGGGAAGTCCGTCCTTCTGCGCACCATTCTGGGCCTCATTCGCAAGCGTTCCGGCATGATCCGCCTTCTGGGGCAGGATCTCGACAAGGCCAATGACGAGCAGCGCCTCAAGGTGGACATGCGCCAGGGTGTTCTGTTCCAGCACGGTGCGCTGTTTTCAGCGCTCACCGTTCTGGAGAACATTCAGGTGCCGATGCGGGAATATCTCGATCTTCCGCGCGCCCTTATGGATGAGCTTGCCTATCTGAAGCTCGAACTGGTGGGCCTGCCGCGCACGGCCGCGCCCAAGTTTCCGTCCGAACTTTCAGGCGGCATGATCAAGCGCGCAGCACTTGCGCGGGCTCTGGCGCTCGATCCGGACATTGTTTTTCTGGACGAACCGACCTCGGGGCTTGACCCGATCGGCGCTGCGGAATTCGATGAGCTGGTCGGTAAACTGCGCGACACGATGGGGCTGACCGTCTATATGGTCACGCACGATCTCGACAGTCTTTTGACGGCGTGTGACCGCATCGCCGTTCTTGGTGGCAAGCGTGTTCTGGTGGATGGCACCGTCGACGACATGCTCGCATGCGACGATCCTTGGGTGAAAGCCTATTTCAGGGGAAAGCGGGCCCGGCAGATCGACCGTTCCGCAAGAGGTTAGCAGGCATATTATGGAAACCAGAGCCAACTACGTTCTTGTCGGCTTCTTCACCGTTCTGGTCATTCTGGCCGCGTTCGGTTTCGTCTACTGGTCTGCCAATATCGGTGACCGGGGGGAGACGGCGCTGCTGCGGTTTCGCATTCCGGGTTCCGCTTCCGGCCTCTCGCGCGGCAGCGCAGTGCTGTTCAACGGCGTGAAGGTGGGTGACGTTCGACGGGTCTATCTCGATCTTTCCAACCCCAGCGTTGCAATTGCCGATGCGCAGGTGGATCGCCTGACGCCGATTACCAGTTCCACCAAGGCTGATGTCGGGCTTGCCGGCCTGACGGGCACCGCGAATATCGAAATGACCGGCGGCAACCCAAACGAACCCAATCTGTTTGATCTCGCCGAGGACGAAGACACTGTTGCCGAGATCCAGGCCAGCCCCTCGGCCGTGACCAATCTTCTTCAGACCGCACAGAGCCTGCTGACGCGGGCGGATTCCGTTGTCGATCAGCTTGAAGGGTTCACGCAGGATGCCCGTCAGCCGCTGACCGAAACCGTCAAGAACGTGCAGCGCTTCTCCGAGGCGCTTGAGCGCAACGCGTCCGGCATTGATGATTTCCTGTCCAATGTGAGCGATCTCTCCGGCACCATTTCCAAGGTTTCCGGGCAGCTCGACAGCACGCTCAAGGCCGCCGAAGAACTGATCACCTCCGTGGACCGGGACAAGGTCTCTTCGATGGTGACCAACTTCGATGAATTCTCGGCGCGTCTCGAAAAGGCCAGCCGCAACATCGACACGGTGATGAGCAGCGTCGATGAAACGGTCCGCTCTATCGGCACCTTCTCCACCAACGCCAATCAGACGCTGGCCAAGCTCGACGGCGTGCTCGACAGTGTCGATCCGGCGACCGTCAAATCTGCCGTGGGGAATTTCGAGGAGGCGAGCGCCACGGTGAACCGGGCTGCCAAGAGCATCGCCGATGTCAGCGAAACCGTGGACAAGCGCAAGGAAGACATCGATTCCTTCATCACCAATGCAAGCGAACTCGCAAGCCAGCTCAACAAATCGTCCGTGCGGCTCGATTCCGTTCTGGCAAAGCTCGACGGCATGCTTGAATCCGGGGATGGCGAGGGCCTGATGGCCGATGCGCGCGAGACGCTCAAATCCTTCCGCAAGATGGCTGAGACACTCACCGTCCGCGTTGATGCGATTTCCGGCAATCTGGAGCGCTTCTCGGGCGGTGGTCTGCGAGAGGTGGAGGCACTGGTACGCGACGCCCGGCGTTCGATCAACCGCATCGAAAGCGCGGTCTCGGACTTCGAGCAGAACCCGCAGCGCATCATTACCGGTGGGGATGGCACGATTCGTCGCTACGATGGGCGGGTGCGGCGTTGACATTCATGCTGCATCATCCCAAACAAATTAAGGATTTTGCATTTCTAGAGGGGCGAATCTCCCCGGTTTGTCCGGCGTTTGGTTCGAGGAGCGTTTTTTGAAAACGAGTGCGAGGATTTCCGCGCTGTTGGTGCTTGGAAGCGTGTTGGCGGGCTGTGCAGCCCTGCCGGGGGGCGGTCCTGCACCGGTTGATGCCTTTAACCTCACGCCACCGCCGGTTTCGACCGATGGCCGACGCGCAGCGCGAACGCAGATCCTCGTCACCGAACCCACCGCCATCAAGATGCTCGACGGTCAGGACATCGTCGTTAAGACCTCCGGCGGCGCCATCCAGTATCTGGGCGGCGTTCGCTGGGCTGATCGCCTGCCGCGCATCGTACAGACCAGCATGGCCGATCTTTATCAGCGCTCCGGTCGCTTTGGTGGCGTTGGCATGCCGGGTGAAGGTCTGGCCATTGACTATCAGATCCTCGCGGATCTGCGCAGTTTCGATGTGCAGGTCAATGGCGCGAAGCGTGCCGAAGTCGAGCTGTTCGTCCGCGTTCTGAACGACCGCAATGGCGTCGTGCGGGCCTCGCGCACCTTCCGCGCGTCTGCTCCCGTCACGGGGACGGGCTCGGAGGCTTTCGCCGCAGCACTCGACCGCGCGTTCAGCGCCGCCGTGGCCGACCTGGTGGACTGGACAGTCACCAGTATCTAGATCGCTCTGCGATCAGTCAGATACCATCACATTCGTGATATGGAATTTGCAGCCACAGTGCGGAGCGTGGTTCGCCTCTCGACAGGCTCAGGGCGCTCGCCATGAAGGGGCATTGTGTCTGAAATCCGCCGCAACACCTTTGATCGAGGTTTCCTGCAAGCGGCCTCTTCCCTCATGGTGAGCTTGTCGAACCACGCACCGCATGAATGCAATGCGATTGCGCTCTATGTTCAGACGCTCGTTGCCACCATGCTGCGCCCCGCTGAACCGTCCCTCAAGCCTTTAGAAACGGTCGACCACGGTCACGCCGGTCGCCTGAAAGCTGTCCATCCCCGTCAGCGCTTCTATGGCCTCTTCCAGCGCGATGCGCTTTCCGATGAGACGCTGCGGCTCCACCTTGCCTGTGGCGATCATGGCCATCATCGCATCGTAGCGATGGGCCTGCATGCCGTGGCTTCCCAGTATTTCCAGCTCATTGGCAATGATCTGCGCCATCGGAACCTGCGGCGTGCTTTGCTCCGCCACCATGAGGCCGATCTGCACATGCCTGCCGCGTTTGCGCAGGTTGCGGATGGAGTTGAAGCAGGTCTCGGGATGACCAAGCGCATCGATGGAGACATGCGCGCCACCCTGCGTGATCTCGCGCACCGCTTCGGCCACATCGGGAACCGCTCTGGCGTTGATCGTGGAGACCGCACCCAGCGCCTGTGCGAGCGCGAGCTTGTCGTCGGCAATGTCCATCGCCACGACGTTTGCTCCAAGGGCATTGGCGATCATGATGGCTGAAAGCCCCACACCGCCGCTGCCGTGAACGCTTACCCATTCACCGGCTTTCGTCCGGCCCTGATCCACCACAGCACGAAACGAGGTGGCGAAACGGCAGCCGAGGCTGGCAGCGGTCACGAAGTCCATGTTTTCGGGCAGGGCGACGAGGTTCAGATCCGCCTGATGGATGGACACATATTCTGCGAATGAGCCCCAATGAGTGAAGCCGGGCTGAAACTGGTGGTCGCAGACCTGCTGATGTCCTGCATGGCATTGCGGACAGCCACCGCACCCACCGACGAAGGGGACGGTGACCCGGTCACCGATCTTCCATTTGCTGACGGAACCGCCGACAGCGGCCACGGTCCCTGCCAGTTCATGTCCGGGCACATGCGGCAGTTCGATGTCGTCATCATGCCCCATCCATCCGTGCCAGTCGCTGCGGCAGACACCTGTCGCTTCGACCTTCAACACCACGCCATGCGGTTCGGGCGTCGGGTCGGGGAGGGTGGCCAGACGCGGCGTCTCTCCAAATGCCTCAAAGAACACGGCCTTCATTCTGTCCCTCCCGATTCTGTGTCAGTCTTTCCATATCGGATTGCCTGAACGCAGCTTTGTCAAAGCGTTTTGCACGGCGCTTGTCTGGACATGCCTGTGACGCCGGCCACAAAAAAAACGGGCCCTTGCGGGCCCGTTTTCATTGGTGAGGGTTCGTCTGCTTTAGCGCAGGCGACCGCTGGCATGGGCCAGCATGGTGTAAACCTTGCCTGTGTCGGAGGTCAGGTAGGTCTGGGTCATCATGTTGTCGCGGTCCGAACGGGACACGTCGCGCAGCAGCTTCTCGAAATCGCGGCAGTAAAGGTCCACGGCCGAATGGAACTCGGGGTCGGAACGATACTTGCGCTGGATCTCGTCAAAGGTCTGCTGGCCCTTCAGCGTGTAGAGACGGCGCGTGAAGACATTGCGCTCACCGCGGCGGTAACGCTCCCAGAGGTCGATGGACGCTTCGTGGTCGATTGCGCGTGCAATGTCGACCGACAGCGAGTTGAGCGATTCGACCACATGAAGCGCCGAACGATCTTCCTTCTGGACCGACGGTGCAGCCGGTTCGCGTCCCTTGCCGCCTTCCTCGCTTGAGGCGCTGCGCAGAAGATCGCGGATCCAGCCACCGCCGGGCGCCTGAGGCGCTGCCTGCGGTGTCGGGGGGCTGGGGGCACGAGCGGTTTCCTGCAGACGCTCTGCCGGGCGAGGCGCCACGGGTGCAGCGGGCTGACGCGGACGCTCGATCACGGGCTGCTGCGGTGCGACGGAGGCTGTCGGTGCCTGCGGAGCGGGCGTCGGGGCCTGTGTCGGCCGGGGCTGCTGAAGCGGAGCGGGCGCTGCGGTCAGGCGTGTCTCGCTTGCCTGTTCCACATGGTACATCTTGCCCGATTTCGAAACGATGTCCGAAAGTTCCTTGAGCGCGTTGACCTGCTCGCTGATCGCGTTGCGCATGGCCGAGGTCGACTGCTTGGCTTCGGCCGGGAGTTCGGCAATGCCGCGCTTCACGTCGGTGCGGGTCTGCTCCAGCTCGGTGCGGATCTCCGAGGCGGTGCGACGGATCTCGTCGGTTGCGCCGCTGAAACGGCTGGTTGCCGATTCCACGACCTCTGCAATCGCTTCGCGGATGCCGTCCACCGACTGGCGCGTACGGCCCTCGGCGGAGGTCAGGATGCGCTCCACGAAGTCCTCGAACGAGTTCATCGTCTTTTCGATGTGCTCGGACTTTTCCACCAGACCGCTTGCCAGCGCTTCCAGCGCCTTCTGGCGGTCTTCCAGATTGCCGGTCAGGCCGGACTGGGCGCGCTCGAGAAGCTCCGATGCGGTTTCCAGAACCTTGCTGTGGTCCTCGAAACGGCTGGCGATGGCCGAAACCTCGCGCAGGGTCCGCTCCGAGAAGTCGGCGAGGCGACCGGAGTTCGCATTGATGAGGCTTGCCGAATTGGAGAAGGTCTCCGCGGCTTTCTCTGCATTCTCGGCAAAGGATGTGGCCGTGCCGCTCAGGCGCTCGTCCACCTCGGAAAGGTTCCGGGAGGCGGTGGAGATGAGTGCGCCGAGGCGCTGACCGGAAACACCGAGCTTCTGGAGAAGATCGTCGATATTGCCGGTAATGCTCGCCTGTGCCTGCTCGAAGGCCGAGAGGGTCTCGTGGGTGCGGTTGGAGAGTGCGTTGACCAGCGCGGCATTCTCCGACTGCAGACGTTCGGTCGTCTCTTCGGTGATGGCCCGGATGCTGGAGCGCAGCTGGCCGCCGCTCTCGGCAAACTTGTCGACCAGCGGCTTCGCCGTCTCGTCAAGAATGCGCGACAGTTCGGAGGTGCGGCCTGCAAGCATGGCGTTGAGTTCGCGCGTCCGCTCTTCAAGATTGGACACGGTCTCGCTGGTGCGCTTGCCGATATGGTCGTCCACGGAGGCGAAGGTCTGGGCAATCGTATCTGCGGTAGAGACCAGACGCGCCTGCGTTGTCGAAAGCTGCTGGTTGACGTGCTGGGCAACCGATTCTGCGCTCTCACGCAGGCGGGCGTCCGCATCCTCGATGCCGCCGGAGATCGCACCGGCAATCGTGCTGGCGCTGTTGGACAGACGCTCCTGAAGGCCCGACAGCGTATCGCTCATGGCATTGGCGCGCGCATCCAGCTCAGCCGACGTCTGATGCGTACGGGCGATGATGCGCTGATCGAAGTTCTCGAACGTGCTGGCCAGCTGTTCGGTGCGCTCTGCGAGCTGCTCCGAAGTCTGGTCGACACGGCTGACCAGCTTGCGGTCGGCGGCGTCGAACGTGTCGGTGATTGCCTTGGTGTGCTGCGACAGCGTTTCCGCCGTCGTCTCCAGACGCGAAGCGATACGGCCGTCGACCTCTGCGAAGGTCTGGGCGAACACGCCTGCGCGTTCGGTGAAGCGCGCCGAAGCGTCGTCGAAGGTGCGATCAATGTCCTCGATGCGCGAACCCAGCGTGGAAGCGGTCTGCTCGGCGCGGGCGGCAATGCGCTTGTCCGCATCCTCGAACACCCTGGAGGCTTCCTGGTTCAGTGTGGAGGTGGCTTCGATCACCTTGTCACGCAGCGCGCCTGCCACGACCACCGCGCTGTTTTCCAGCGTGGAGCGGACATTCTCGACGCCCATGGAGAGTGCTTTCTCCATGGTCTGCGTACGCTCTTCGATGATGTTCGTCTGCTTGGAGAACATCTCGTTGACGCGGGTTGCCTCGTCCTCGATCACGGCGTTCAGCGCCTGACGACGCTCGTCGATCTTCGCGATGTTGACGTCCAGCGCCTCGGCGAAGCCGTCGCGCGTCTTGGCCAGGTGCTGAACCTGCTCGCCAATGCCTGCCTCGAAGGTCGTGCGGGCTTCGTCGAGCTTCTCCATATCCGACTGGAAGGCGCCGGAGAGGCGCTGATGCGTCTCCTCGAAGGCTTCGATCTGGCGCTTTGCAGCGTCGCTCATGCGCGCCTGCGTCGCGTCGATCCGCTCGATGCCTTCATCGAAATGGGCGCTCATCTGCGACCAGTTCTGATCGATCTGCTTGCCGAAGTCGCTGGCGGTGTTCTCCAGCATGATGCTGGTGGAGGCCACGAGATCGGACATCTCGGAGCCGAGTGCGGCCTTGCCGGCTTCCACGGCTGCCGAAACATCGTCCTTGCCCTGGGCAAAGGTCGTGGCGATCTCGCGGGTGCGTTCGACCAGCGTCTCATTGATGCTGCGTGCGCGGGCCTCAAGCGCCGAATTGAGCTTTTGCGTGCCCGAGTCGAGCGCTTCTGCGCGGGTGGTGAACTCGGAGATCAGAGCGCGGCCGCGCTCGGTGATAGCGGTTTCCAGCTGACCGAGGCGCGAATCGAACTCGCCGGTCAGGGATTCGCTTGCTTCGCCGAGCGAAGAGAGCAGGGCCGTGCTGCGCGTCTCGAACAGCGTGTTGAGCGAGCGCGTGGTCTGGTCGGTGCGCTCGGCCAGCGTGGCCATGCGCTCGTCGAACAGGGTGCTCAGCGTCTTTGCGGCATCCTCGGTTTCCTGCGTCAGCGTGCCGAGGCGCGATTCCAGAACCCGGGTGAGGTTCTGTTCGGCGTTCTGCGTGTTCTCGCTGAACGTCGCGATGCGCGAATCGAGAACGCTGCCAATCTTGTTGACGGCCTGTTCAGCGCCATCGGTGAGGGCCGAAACGCGCGAATCCAGCAGTCCGCCAATTTTCTCATTGGCTTCCTCGGTGCGCTCGGCGAGCGTCGCCATACGCGTGTCGAACAGCGTGGTGAGCGTCTGCGTCGCGTCTTCCGTGCCCCTGGTCAGCGAGGCAATGCGCGTGTCGAGCAGGTTGGCAACCGCATCGCCGGACGTGGTGATGCGCTCGGACAGGCTCTGAATGCGATCGTCGATGCCCTTGTGCAGGTTGCCGCCGGTGCCGTCGAGCTGCTTGAGCAGCGTTTCGCTGGAAGCGTTGACCGAGGCGGCAAGCTGGCGCGAAGCATCAGCGATGGTGGCGCGGATGCGCTCGCCGGCCGTGTCCAGCTCGTCTTTCAGGATTTCGTGTGCGCCGGCGATTGAAGCGCGCACGCGCTCTGCGTGGCCAACAATGCCTTCGCGCTCTGCGCCAAGGCCGTCCACGAGATGGCGAATGCGCGATTCGTTGGCCGAGTAAGCGCGCTCGAGTTCGCTCACTTCCGTGTGGACCAGCGATTCCAGTTCCACGGCGCGGGTGAGGGTGCGGTCCATGCCGTCGCCCATTGCCTGCACCTCGCGGCGCACGGCCTGGCCGACCGTCATGACGCGCTCATGGGCAAGGCTCTCCGGCTCTGCAAGGCGGAAAGCGGCTTCAGCCATGGACTGGGCTGCCAGGCGCATCTCCTGCGCGCGGCGCACCATCACGGCAAAGCCCCAGAAAAGGATCACGGGAACGATGATGCCGATGAGCAGCGCAATGGCGTGCGGAGCCGCCATGAAGGCTTCGGTGGAGCGAATCTGCCAGAGATCGGAGCCGTAAAGCAGCTGGCCAAGCATAAGGCCGCCGCCGACCCAGAGAACCGAAAGGGCTGCCACGAGCCAATAGGCGGTGTTGGGTGCGCGACGATCGAATTTGCGCATGACGCTCGAAAAGTCGCCGGCGCGGTCGTCATTGGCAGGTGCGAAGGGCTGGGAGGCTGTCTGTTCGGGCGCGGGTTCGACCGGGGTGAGGTCCTTGCGATTGGCCGGCGCTTCGAGATTGGCGGGCTTGGGCGCAGCAGTGCTGGCCGCCGGGGCTTCTGCCTTGGCGGGCGCGGGCTTCTCTGCTTCGCTGGAGCCCTTGGGGGCTTCCTTTTTGTCGCTCAAGGGGATCTCGCTCACGGTGACTTTCTCGTCTCCGTTCTGATCGCGGTTTTCGCGTGCGAGTTCCTCAGCCGCTGCAGAAATCTGCGCTTCCAGATCCTCCATGGATGCGGCGATGTCCAGATCGCCGTTCTCCAGTCCGTCCGCAAGCTCCAGATCGAGTGCATCCTCGAGTTCCTTCGCAAAATCGCGCTTGGATTGATTTTTCTTTGCTACTGTACGCGCCATACCGCCAAACCTTCAGCTACTCACCGCCGGAGTCCCATACGCAAACTTCGGGACCTCGTACTCCGACACTATGCCCAAATTGAGCCAAGCGTATCGTAATGGGACATCGCGCTGTTGAAAACATCCAATCAGCCGGATGTGTAAAAGTTTAAACATAAGGTTAACGTGGTTTTTGGCGAATTACTCATTTTGCACCGATGCCGTTAACCCGTTGTCCATCCGGGATTAATAGTGTGTGAAGGGTGACGTTGGGGGAAGTAAAGTCGGATGCCGGCAAACATTAAGGCCGAAGCCCCGGGCAGGGTGAGGGAACTGGGGCCGGAGGGGCTTCCTCTCGATATGGAACACCTGACCCGGCAGACTCTCGGAGACAAGGCCCTGGCGACCGAGGTGCTGAAACTGTTCCAGACACAGACACTTGGGCTTGTGGATCGCATGGAGGCGGCAGACATGCGCAACCGCCGCGAGCTGGCCCATGCGCTGGTCGGTTCGGCCCGGGGCATTGGCGCGTTCCGCGTTGCTGAATGCGCCGCGCGCATCGAAAAGGGCGAAGCCGGTCCGGGCGAAATCATGCACCTGTCGAGCCTCATCGACGAAGTGCATGAATTCATTTCATCTTTATCCTGATCACCCTGCTGCGGCATCGCCGACAGATTGCGTTTCCCGATCAAAGCCAATATGTGAAGCGCCAAGTCTTGGCGTCGGGTGCGTTCGAACAGGGCCGGAGTGCCCGGTTCATGCTACGCGACGAAACGCTTTCACTATTCTGCCGGGAAACTTGCATGCCGAAAATCTCCTACATCGTCCCCGATGGCACACGATTTGACGTGGAAGCCGAGAATGGCTCCACTGTCATGGAAAACGCCATCCGAAACGCCGTTCCGGGCATTGAGGCAGAGTGCGGCGGCGCCTGCGCCTGCGCCACGTGCCATGTCTATGTGGATGACCAGTGGGCGGAAACGGTCGGCCAGCCGGAGGCCATGGAAGAGGACATGCTGGACTTCGCCTATGAAGTGCAGCCCACTTCGCGCCTTTCCTGCCAGATCATCGTTCGTGACGAGCTTGACGGTCTCGTGGTTCGCATTCCCGAGCGGCAGGCCTGATTTTCAGGCGTGCTGGCGGGAGCGGGCGGGCGCAAGCCTCTGCCCTCTGCCCGCGGTCGCTTCAGCGGGGGCTCCGGTTTAGCCGGGATTGCGCCCGCGTTCGAGCTGCTCCAGCCGATAGTTGAGGAGGCGCATCAGCCTCCATTCAAAATTCCCGCTTTCAATACGGTCGAAGCGCGCCTGCGCTGCATCGTGTGCATTCAGCGTTTTCTCGGTGATTTTTTCGGCGCGTTCCTGAAGCGCCTCGCAGGAAGCGCGTGGCCTGAGCCGCGCCACATCTTCCTCGATCTTGCGGGCATAGCGCTTTGCAATGCCAAGATGGCTTTCTTCGTGCCGCTTGATGTCTTTCGAAAGCGTGTCCCAGATCAGCGCGGTTTCGGGCTCGGCGCGCTTGCGGTTTCGCCAGCGCGGCAGGAAGACCTGCGCATCCACCGAAACATTCACGGCGGCGATCCGGCAGCGCCTCTCATCTTCCTCGTAAGTGATCTTGGTCTTGAACTCCATGCGCGTCGCGCCCGGGTGCCGTTGCCCGGTGCTTTGCACTTCCGGGCCGCGGGAGCGCAGCTGCTCCTCAATCTCTCCAAGCGTTTTCCCGCCGATGGAGAAATAGCTGTAGCTGCGCGAAATATCGGCGCTTGCTGCTGGAAGAACGCCGGCAGCCATAAGGACAGGCGCCAGAAAGGTGAGAGTAAGCGTCGTGCGTTTCATCATGTCTCCGATACTCACCCTGCGACCTTGGCTGAGCGATGGCAACCCCGGATCGGCGGAGCGCCGACTCAATCTGCTCACCACATTGCGGTTGATTTTGGCGGCAATGAGCCGCAAAAACGCCTGATTGTGATCCGGAGGCCGAAAGCCCGATGACCATTCCGACATGGAAGCTTGCCCACGGGTGCGAACTTGCGCTTGGACCGGAAGCGATTGTGATGGGGATTCTCAACGTCACACCGGACAGTTTTTCCGATGGCGGCGCGTTTCTGGATGCCGGTCATGCGCTTCGTCAGGCCGAGAGGCTCGTGAGTGAGGGCGCGCGAATCATCGATATTGGCGGCGAATCCACCCGTCCCGGCAGTGAACCGGTCTCCGCTGCCGAAGAGCAGGACCGCATCCTGCCGGTGTTCGAGGCCCTTGCCGGTCGCGACGATGTTTTGCTCTCCGTCGATACCTACCGGGCCGAGACCGCGCGGCTCGCAGTCACCGCCGGCGCGCATATCGTCAATGATGTGTGGGGCCTTCAGCGTGAGCCCGACATTGCCGAGGTTGCCGCTGCAACCGGTGCAGGCCTTGTCATCATGCATACGGGCCGCGAGCGCGAGAAGCTCCCCGATGTGATTGCCGATCAGTTCGCGTTCCTGCGCCAAGCGCTTAAAATCGCCAGTGGGGCAGGGGTGCGCGATGAGCAGATCATGCTCGACCCCGGTTTCGGCTTCGCCAAGGATGTGGATGAAAACATCGAGATCATGAATCGCTTTGGCGAACTCTCGGGTCTTGCGTTTCCGCTGCTTGTCGGTACATCCCGCAAGCGTTTCGTTGGTGCGATAACCGGTCATGAGAAGGCCGAAGACCGCGATGCGGGAACCGCAGCGACGAGTGCGCTGTTACGAATGAACGGTGCAGCCGTTTTCCGGGTGCACAATGTCGCAATCAACAGGGATTCGCTAAAGGTGGCGGATGCTATGCTGGCGACCAGAGAACGGGCCGGGTGAGGCGATGATGTATGTGATCCGGATGATGAACTGCGCTTTCTTCGCGCGGCATGGCGTCCTCGACGAGGAAGAGAGGCTGGGTCAGCGTTTCTATGTCGACGCGGTTCTGACGGTGGAGCCCGGTCGGGCCCTGAGCGACGATTCCCTGGAGGGCACCGTCGATTACGGGGCGGCCTTCAAGGTCATCGAAGAGATTGTTGCCGGCAAGCGGCGTTTTCTCATCGAATCGCTGGCGCTTGAGGTTGCCAGGGCGCTCTGCGCCCGCTTTCCCGAGATCGCCCGGTCCGACATCACGATCCGCAAGCCGAATGCACCGGTTCCGGGTGTTCTCGACTATGTCGAGGTTTCGGTGGCCTGGCCCCAGTAAATGCCGAAAACGCACGATGCCTATCTTGGTCTGGGCGGCAATATCGGAGAGCCGCGCCGGGCAATGCAGCTGGTCCTGCAGGCGCTGGATGAGCGCGCGGATACCGCAGTTCTTGCGGTTTCCGCGCTCTATCGCACGCCGCCCTGGGGTGTTGTCGATCAGCCGGATTTCCTGAACGCCGTCGCTCTGGTGCGCACCGAACTCGCACCCCACGCCCTGCTGGACGAATGTCTGTCCATCGAGCGCGCGCTCAAGCGTGTTCGCGCCGAGCGCTGGGGGCCGCGCGCCATTGATGTGGACATTCTGCTTTATGGCGATCTGAGCATTGATGATGAAGGCCTGACCATTCCCCATCCGCGTATGGGCGAGCGCGCCTTTGTACTGGGTCCGCTGTCCGAGATCGCGCCGGGGATCGAGATTGACGGTCAGATGATCGAAAGCCGCCTTGCGACGCTCGATCAGGCCGGCATGGAGCGCATTACCGCCGATGGCGGCTGGTGGCGCAGCCCACCAAACAACCCGACAAACAAAAAGAGCGGCTGACGGCCGCTCTTCTTTCAGTCTCGGATTTCTGGGCCAGCGTGACTACTGGCGGGCAATGGCTTCAAGGCCACCCGATTTGGTGCGCTTCAGCTTCATGCCGATCACCGGGACCATGTCATCTTCCACCTGCACGGAGATGGTGATGTGCATGGTGTTGTTGTCGCTGATGCGGGCACGCATCGCGCCACTGAGCGACGAGCGGTGCAGGGCAAACACAACGTCCTTCCCCATCACCTTGCCGCCCGTGACATCCAGCCCCTTGCCGGCTGCACCGTCGAGGAAGGTGCCGCGATAGTCGGAACCGGTGAGAACCACATTCGCTTTCATGGGCTGGGTGAAAACGCCGACACGGCAGCTTCCGTCGAGCGCCATGCCGATTTTCTTGTCCGGCGTGCCGCCGTCGAAATTGCAGACGAACTTCGTGCCCTTGTATTTGCCGGCCACGATTTCACCCGGACCGGACCAACTCCCCTCGACAGTCTGGAAAAAGCGCCGCTCCTTCTCTGAAGCTTCCGCCTTGCCGGCGAGGCCGGAGATCGGAGCTGCTGCCGCCGTCAGAAGAGCAAGCCTGAGCGCGAATTTAAGCATGAGCGAAGTGACCAAACTTGTTTGAAACTGGGAACTGCGGGGAATCTTGCCGCAGATTGGTTAAGGCTTTGTCTACCATGTCCCGGCTTCTGTTTGGAGACGGTTCCCGCTTCAAACCATGGTTGCAATGCACGCTAGCGGTCAGGTGTGTCTTTTCGGACTCACCCAAAAGAGGCAGCAGTCGTCCAGCTTGGGTGCTTGCAGCCTATGCCTTCGGCGCTTCCTTCTTGTCTTTTTCGCTTGATGCAAAGCTCGTCAGCGCTTTCAGGAAATCACCGACGCCGGGGCGCTGCAGGGCCGTGAATGGCAGAGGGCGGGCCGCGTCCATCGCTGCGATGCCGATCCGCGCCGTCATCATGCCGTTGACGACGCCTTCACCGAGCTTGGCGGACAGGCGGGCTGCAAGCCCGTGTCCCACCACCTGCTGCACCAGTGTCTCGCCAGCCGCCATGGAACCGGTGATGGCCAAATGCGTGAAAATGCTGCGCACCAGCCGCATGAAGCCAAGGAAGCCCGGACGACCGCCATAGAGGTCGGCGATGCGGCGTGTGAGCCTTGCTGCTTCGAAGAGCACATAGATGATGTCGACCAGCGCACGCGGAGAAACGGCTGTCACCACGGAAACGCGCTTGGCCGCGTTCAGCACCTGCTGGCGGGCGGCGGCATCCAGCGGGGCCAAAAGCTCCTTCTCCGCCACGGTCAGAAGATCCGCGCCGTCGATCACATCGTCTTTCAGGCTTTCAAGCGTTGCGCGTCCGGCTGCCGTTTCCGGCTTTCCGGCGAGAAGCCCCATCAGGTGGTCGACCGTCTTGCGCGCCTCTTTGGCATCATTGCGTTCGATGGCGTCGGCGGCGTCCCGGCGCATCGTCTCGATTGAGGCAAGCCGCATGATGCCCAGCGCTTCGCGGGTCAGGATGGCGATGAAGGCGGTGAGCCCGATCGTAGCCACGCCAAGCGCCAGCCATCCCAGCCAGTCTGCGCGGTTGTAAAGGTCGCGGATCAGCTGATCCGTCCACAGGCCGATGGCCAGCGACAGGAGAACGCCGAATGCGGCGAAGAAGACCCGTCCCAGAATGGAACGCCGGCGTGGCGGGATCGGCGGGGGATCGGCGAGCGCCATGTCCTGTTCGGCAAAATAGTCTTCGCTTTCGGCGACCACCGCCACGGCGTTGCAGGGGCCGATGGCCTGCGGCTTTCGCTTCGGCGCCGTCTTTTCAGGCTTCTCAGGCTTTGGCGGGTCCACGCGGAAGGATGCGGGCGCTCTGCTCATGCGAGATGGTCTCCGACGAGAAATTCAAGGGCCCGGTCAAGCCGGATATGGGGCAGGGACAGGGTGACGCCTTCCGCCGTCTGCTCAAGCCGGGGCGGGCGGAAGCGCACGAAGCGGATCGGATGGTCCGGCGGGCTGTCCGACCCGTCTTCCACTTTCTTCTGCTGAAAGATCAGGCCGGGCTTTTCCGGCAGGTCGCCGGGAAAGATTGCGGTTTCGGTTTCGCCGTCAAATGTCTCGCCGGCAATGGTCTCGCCCGCAAGCGGGGTGCCGATGATCACCGGCAGCGTTTCCTTGCCCTGCCGAACCGTGCCTTCTCGTGTGGCCCGCACGGCAGCCATGGCCAGCACATCCACTGCCGCGCCTGAAAAATCCGCACGCGCGATGGCGCGGTCGGCCAGCCGTCGCACAATGGCCTGCAGGCGGTCATGGCTTTCATGATGAATGTGATCCGCCTTGGTCGCCGCCACCAGAATGCGGTCAATGCGGTGGGCGAAGAGCCCCGTCAGCAGATTGCCGCGTCCCTGTCGAAAACACGACAGGATCTCCGTCAGTGCGCGCTCCAGATCGGTCACGGCTTCCGCACCCGCATTCATCGCCTGCATCGCGTCCACAAGCACGATTTGCCGGTCCAGCCGGGCGATGTGGTCGCGGAAGAAGGGGCGGATGACATGCGTCTTGTAGGCCTCGAAACGCCGTTCCATCATCGCGTGCAGCGATCCGGGCTTGTGTTTCTTGCCCGGCTCGACCTCGAGCGGCGCAAAGGTCAGCGCCGGCGATCCTTCCAGATCGCCCGGCATCAGAAAGCGTCCCGGCGGCAGTGTCGAAAGCGCCCTGTGGTCGGCCTTGCAGGCGCGCAGATAGGTCGAGAAGGCTTCGAACAGCCGCCGCGCGGTCATCTCGTCGGCTGGCGCGTCCGGGTCAATCCCGCTCGCCATCTCACGCCATTCGGCTGAAAGCTCCGCGCGGACGGGCAGGCGCGCCATCTCCATGGCCTCCTGGCAGAACGTGTCGTAATCCTTGCCGAGAAGCGGCAGGTCGAGCAGCCATTCTCCAGGATAATCAACGATGTCGAAGGAGAGTTTTCCGCGCGACAGGAGCCGGTTCCAGGCGGACGCGGACTCGAATTCCACCGTCAGCCGCAGTTCTGAAATGGCGCGCGTGGACTCCGGCCAGATGCGGCTTTCGACCAAGGCTGCGATGTGGTCCTCATACTGGAAGCGCGGCACCGCGTCGTCCGGCTGGTGCTCCAGATAGGCTTTGGATATCCGCCCCGATTTCTGGGCGTCGAACATGGGCAGCCGCCCGCCATGCAGCAGATTGTGAATGAAGGCGGTGATGAAAACCGTTTTGCCGGCGCGGGACAGCCCTGTCACGCCGATCCGCAGCGAAGGCGAAATCAGACCGGCAGCGCGTCCGGTCAGCGTGTCGAAGGCGATCCGCGCTTCGTCGGAATATGTCGTCAATGAAGCCAAGAGGCGAAATCCTCAAAAATCGCAAGACCTTGCATATAGGAAATCAAGCCTGTGATTGAAGAGCCGCCGACAAGGCCCGTTATCCGCGGTCGGGGCGCAGGAACATGTCGAGACGCCCGCTTCTGCGCTCGATATTGGCCAACGCGCCGGGAAAGCTGATGACTGCAAGCCCGCATGTGGGGAAGCCGGAAGAGGCGGCCTGCGTGGCCTCGGCGTCGCCGCCTGATGAGAGCTCGTAAGCCAGGTCTTCCATCATCGGGTTATGTCCCACGACCAGAATGGTCTCTGCCTGCGGCGCTTCGCGCACTGCGAACAGATAGTCGGTCGCGTCAGAGTTGTACAATTCGGCCAGAAAATGCGTCTCCGGTTTCTGATCCAGCATGGTGGACGAAACGCCATCCAGCGTTTCGATGGCGCGTCTGGCCGTCGAGCAGAGGATCAGGTCGGGGAGGAGGTGAGTCGCGCGCATCCGTTTTCCCAGCGCCCTTGCGTCCTCTTGCCCCGATGCGGTGAGCGTGCGGTCAAAATCGGACATGCCGGGCGCTGCCCAGCCAGCTTTTGCATGGCGAAGGAGAAGAAGCCGCGTCATATCACGAAATCCTGATCGATGGCGCTGAAAACGCACCTGAACGGGTTGGAAATGCCCTCAAACTGCGCGATTTCGGCTGCATTTTTCCCTCCGCAATGGCTTTTGAAGCTAAATGCAGACTTTATACGCATCCACAGCCCCGGGTAGAGCGGATTCACTTTTTCCGCTGCATTTAACAAAAGCGTGAAAGAGGCAGCCTTTGTGCTTGTGGTTGTGGAGGTGCGCTAATATATAGGCGCGGGCGAAAAAACATCCCAGGGTGACTCGATGAATGAGCTCAGTAATGCTGAATATGTGCCCACCGAGGACGAGCCCTTCATGAATGATCGCCAACGCTCGTATTTTCGTGCGAAGCTACAGCGTTGGAAGAGCGACATTCTCAAGGAGGCGCGTGAAACCCTCGAGGCGCTACAACAGGAGAACGCCAATCACCCCGATCTCGCAGACCGGGCGTCGTCGGAGACCGACCGTGCAATCGAATTGCGCGCGCGTGACCGTCAACGCAAGCTGATTTCCAAGATTGACGCTGCTTTGCAGCGCATTGAGGAAGGCACCTACGGTTACTGTGAGGAAACGGGGGAGCCGATTTCTCTGAAGCGGCTTGACGCGCGGCCGATCGCTACCTTGTCGATCGAGGCGCAGGAGCGTCATGAGCGTCGTGAAAAAGTTTATCGCGACGACTGACTGGCAGACAAAATAACGGTTAGGGCGTTAGCCCAGTTTTGTATGCGCCACGCCGCCGCGGCTGGCGCTTTTTCTTTGCCTGTTTTCCGGTTTGCCGACGCCCGCGCACTTTGGTTTCCGGGCATCAGCCTGGATGTATGGCCTATGGCCTGCCCATCCCGCCTTTGCGCAGAGATCGGGCAAGCGAGACGTTTCTAAAAACCTAGTGCTTCTGTTCCGAGAGTTCTTCCAGAAGCTTGCTCATTTCATCTTCGAGTGTGTGTTCGCTCACCGGCTCTTCGATGTGGTCCCGCCGCGGAGCCTCGTCAGATCGCGTTTCCACGGGAGGATCGTTGCGCGTGGTGGGCATGGCCGCTCGCGGGGCGGATGCGATATGAGTGCGTTCCACATAGCGCTCGTCAGGTTCTGCAGGGCGTACATCTGTCGCTACCCTCTCGGGTGCAGCCGCGCGCGGCGGTGTAGCCATGCCAGCCAGCCGCGCTGGCTCCGGGGCGGTCGCGGAAGGCAGGGTGCGATGGTCGTGGTTCGGCGATACCGGCAACGGCGCTGGCCTCACGGGAATGGGCCGGGGGATGGACCGGCGCTGTGGCGCTTGTTCGCTGAGCGTCGGTGTGCGCTCGGCAATCTGAATGCTGGGCTCCGGCTCCGGTGCAGGCGGCTCCACCTCTCGCCGGGACTCTGCCGGGGCCGGCTCGGGAGCCGTCTCCTGCAGCTCCGGCTCCTCACGCCCTTGCTCGGGAACCACCCGTTGGCGAGTTTCCGGGCGCTGGCGTGTTTCGGGCCGGGGCATTTCCGGCTCTGGCATTGCGCGCGGAGCCGGCTCACTCTGCCGCTGCGGCGCGACTGGCTCAATCCGCGCTGGGAGCTCTTTCCCGATATTGGCCTCGACAACAATATCGCTGGGGCCACCGATCAGGATCAGGTGTTCCACATCGTCACGGCGAACGAGCACAAGACGGCGATGATTGTCGACCGGTGTGGCGTCGGTCACCGCCAGCCTTGGCTGCTTGCCTCTGCCTCCGGAGATGAAGGTGCCTGCCGTAAAGCGCCGGTTCACCCGCACGAACACGAGAAGCACTATGGCGATTACAATGAGGATTATGGTCCAAAGGGCCGCAGTCGCGTTTGCTTCTCCAAAAATCCCCACGAGCCAGTCGCGCATTCGTTTACTCCAGTTTCCGTCAGATCAGACAAGGTATGCGTGTCACGCCATGGCAGCAAGCCGCCAGCAAAACTGTGGCCATTCAACAGAACATTTCGGGCAAAGAAAGGCGATTTGCGTTTCGATTACACGTGTGCGCTTGCAGATGGCGGGAGCCCTGATATATCCCGAATGGGTCGGGTTCGCGTGGAAGCCGGCGGGAATTGGGCGCGATAAACGGGAAACGCATGGCCAAGCAGACCGGGGGAGAAATCCACGCAGCACCGATCGTCGACCAGAGTTCGCGACCCGGTGCCATAACGCGGCTAATCATCTTCATTGTCGTACTGACGCTGTCTGCGGTTGCCTTCTCCGTGTTCCGCGACCGTCTGGGCGACCCGTTCCTGCTGGGGCTTCTGGGCGTTCTGGCGATGATCGGGGTGGGATTTCTGTTCGCAACGGCGATCGGCTTCGTGCAGGTCGCGCCGCGTTCGGCAGGCAGTGAACTCTCCAGGGCCTTTGTTGATTCCATGGAGGAGGGCCTCGTGGTTGCAGACACCAAGGGCCGCATCCTCTACGCAAACAATGCTTATGCCCAAATGACCGGTGCGACATCAGTTGCCGACGTGAAGACGGTCGATGGTCTGCTTTCAGACAATCCCGAAGCCGCGCCGGTGATCGAGAAGCTCGCCGCCGGTCTGCGCGATGGCCGGGCAGGGGATGGCGAGTTCCGTCTGACCCGTTCGATCCGTCCGGGCGGTGAACTGGGCGCGCGCTGGTACCGCACCTGGGCGCGTATTTTCAAACTGCCGGGATACCGTCAGCCGGTCTCCGCCTGGCAGATTGCCGACATTTCCGAGGAGCGCGCCGAGCAGGAACGCTTCTTCCTCGATCTCCAGAAGGCTATCGATCATCTCGATCACGCGCCGGCAGGCTTCTTCGCTGCCGACCCTGATGGCCGCGTCACCTATATCAACGCGACGCTCGCCGAATGGCTGGGCATCGATCTCGCCAATTTCGTGCCCGGCGCGGTTCGTCTGCCGCAGATCGTTGCCGGCGACGGCATGGCGCTGGTCAACGCGGTCAAGGCCGATCCGGGAACCGCGCGTAATGCGGTGATCGATCTCGATCTCTCCACGATGGGCGGCGAGGTTCTGCCGGTGCGCTTCATGCATCGTGTCATGGCAAGCCGCGAAGGTTCTTCCGGTCCGACACGCACCATCGTGCTCAACCGGCAGGTGGGCGAGGACGCCTCTGCGGATCTGCGCGCTTCCGAGGTTCGCTTCACCCGCTTCTTCAATTCGACGCCGATGGCCATTGCCTCGGTCGACCATGACGGGCGCATCCTGCGCACCAATGCGCCGTTCCTCTCGCTGTTCTCCCAGGTGGTCGACAGCGATGCGATGGAGCGCCAGGTGCGTCTCGATGCCGTCATTCACGAGAATGACCGTGAGGCCTTTGCCAACGCTCTGGAACGGGCGAAGCACAGGCAGGCCGAGATTGCCCCCATCGACACCGTTCTGCCTGATGACGCCGAGCGGCATGTGCGCTTCTACGTCAATCCCGTCGTCGATCATGATGGTGCGGAAGGGGCCGAGGAAGCGGCCATCGTCTATGCCGTGGAGACCACCGAGCAGAAGGCGCTCGAAGCGCAGATGGCGCAGAGCCAGAAGATGCAGGCCGTGGGCCAGCTTGCCGGCGGCATCGCGCACGACTTCAACAATGTGCTCACCGCCATCATCATGGCCTCGGACCTGTTGCTGACCAATCATCGCCCGTCCGATCCGTCCTTCCCGGACATCATGAACATCAAGCAGAACGCCAACCGCGCCGCATCGCTGGTGCGTCAGCTTCTGGCATTCTCGCGCCGCCAGACGCTTCGCCCGGAAGTGCTGAACCTGACCGACGTGCTGGCGGATCTGCGCATGCTTCTGGCGCGTCTGGTCGGCAACGAGGTGTCGCTTTCCATCGAGCACGGACGCGACCTGTGGCCGGTCAAGGCCGATATCGGCCAGTTCGAGCAGGTCATCGTCAACCTGACGGTGAACGCACGCGACGCCATGCCCGAGGGCGGGCAGCTGACGGTGCGCACGCGCAATATCTCGGCCGATGAATGCGCGCAGTTCCCCTATCGCGAGCTGGCAGTCGCAGATTATGTGGCCGTCGAAGTTTCCGACACCGGCACGGGCATTGATCCCGAGACGATCCGCAAGATCTTCGAGCCGTTCTTCACGACCAAGGAAGTGGGCAAGGGAACCGGTCTCGGCCTCTCCATGGTCTATGGCATCGTCAAACAGACCGGCGGTTTCATCTTCTGCGATTCCGAGCTGGGCGAGGGCACGACCTTCCGCATCTTCCTGCCGCGTTACATTCCAAGCGAGGCGGAGAAGGCGGCCGAGGAGGCAAATGCAGCAGCCGAAAACGGCGCCGCCAAGCCAAAGGAAGAAAACCGCGATCTCTCCGGCTCCGCGCGGGTGCTTCTGGTTGAAGACGAGGATGCCGTTCGCATGGGCAGCGTGCGTGCGCTCTCCTCGCGCGGCTACGAGGTGCATGAGGCGAGTTCCGGCGCGGAAGCGCTGGAGATCTTCAACGAGCTCGACGGTAAGGTGGATATCGTCGTTTCCGACGTGGTTATGCCGGAGATGGACGGTCCCACGCTGCTCGGCGAACTGCGAAAGGTGCAGCCGGACATCAAGTTCATCTTCGTCTCCGGTTATGCCGAAGACGCCTTTGCGAAGAACCTGCCGGAAGATGCGCAGTTCGGCTTCCTGCCCAAGCCCTTCTCGCTCAAGCAGCTTGCAACGGTGGTCAAGGAGATGCTGGAGGAAGGCTGAGACCGGCCCGTTTCGGCTCAACCAAAAAAGAAGGGGTGACTGGCAATGTGCCGTCACCCCTTTTTCTTGTCTCAGGCTCTGAAATTCCTGACCCTAGACCGAAACCGTGCGCCTCACACGGTTCTGCGTGCCGAACAGATCGATGTAGCGCTGGATCTCTGCTGGATCGCCGGTTGCCTTTTCCGGGTTGTCCGACAGTTTGACGGCGGGCCGGCCATTGGCCTCGCTCACCTTGCAGACCACGGAAATCGCCTTCAGCCCGTTGATTTCCGTGGGGGCGCAGTCCTCGAAATCATTGGTCAGGTTGGTTCCCCAGCCAAAGGCCATGCGAACCTTGCCCTGGAAGTGGTGATAAGCCGCCTCGATGGTCTCGACGTCGAGACCATCGGAGAAGATCAGAAGCTTGTCGCGCGGGTCTTTTCCGTGTCTGCGCCAGAATTCCATGATGCGCTCGCCGCCTTCGATGGGCGGTGCGCTGTCGGGGCGGAAGCCGGTCCAGTCGGCCACCCATGGCGGTGCGTTGCGCAGGAAGGATTCGGTGCCGAAGGCATCCGGCAGGACGATCAGAAGATTGCCGCCATAATAGCTCTGCCAGTCTTCCAGCACCCGGTAGGGGGATTCCAGAAGTTCCCTGTCAGTCTTGGCAAGTGCGGCCAGAACCATGGGCAGTTCATGCGCATTGGTGCCGAGCGCTTCCAGATCCGTGTCCATCGCGAGAAGCACGTTGGATGTGCCGGTGAAGGAATCGCCGATCCCCTCCTTCAGGGCTTCCACGCACCAGCGCTGCCAGAGGAACGAATGGCGGCGGCGTGTGCCGAAATCGGAAATCTTGATTTCCGGCAGCTTTTTCAGCCGCTCCACCTTGGACCACACCTTGGCCTTTGCGCGGGCGTAAAGCACATCCAGCGCGAAGGGGCCAAGAGAACGCATGGCCGCGCGCGAGCGCAGCTCGTTGATGATGGTCAGCGCCGGGATTTCCCACATGGTGGTTTCCATCCAGCGGCCATGGAAATGCAGTTCATATTGCCCGTCGCGGCGGGTGAGTTCGTATTCCGGGAGCCGGAAATCGGCCAGCCATTTGAGGAATTCCGGCTGGAAGATCTGCTTGTGGCCGTAGAACGTGTTGCCGGCGAGCCAGATCATCTCCTTCTTGGTGAAGCGGATGGCGCGCGCATGGTCCAGCTGTTCGCGCAGCTCGCCCTCATCGATCTCGTCTGCCAGAAGAACCGTCTTGTTGCGATTGATCAGCGAGAACGTCGCGTCGACCTTTGGATAGAGGCCCCAGATCATCTGCAGCATGAGCAGCTTGTAGAAATCCGTGTCCAGCAGGCTGCGGCAGATCGGGTCTACCTTCCAGGCGTGGTTGTAAACGCGTCGCGCGATATCGGTTTTCGGCATGGTATGCGTGTATCCTGCGAGTAAAGGCCACCGTTTCGCGGCATTCGTTCGGTTGGGCAGACCACAACGGCAGGCCACGATTGTCAACGACTACGTGATCCACTTTCGCGATCTTGCGACGAAAACCACACATGAATTCAACGACAAGTCGTTGAAGTTCAGTCAGGCCCCATGGCCGGATCGGGCGTGGTTAATTGTCCGTTAACGAAAGGAGCGAACACTGATTGCCGGGAGGAGCCCAAGGAGGTGACGATGTTCAACTCTGGATCCACCCACCATGGCCGGTCACTGGCCGGTGCATTTGCCCTGATCACTTTCATCATGTGCCCGTATCCTGCCGAGCCCCATGAGGCTCCGACCGGATGGCGCTACCCCTATGCCTGTTGCTCGGACCGGGACTGCCGCACCGTCTCCGATGCAGCGGTGACCGAAGGCCCGGAAGGCTATGTCATCAAGGTGACAGGCGAGGTTCTGCCGTACACCGACAGGCGCGTGCGCAACTCGCCGGATGGCGTGTTCCACTGGTGTTCGATGGCCGGTCAGGAAAACAGCCGCACCATCTGCCTGTTCGTGCCGCCCCGCGCATTCTGAAAGGACCGTGCTGCACCGCCTAAAGCGGGATGTTGTCGTGCTTCTTCCAGGGGTTCTGGAGGTCCTTGTTGCGCAGCATTCTGAGCGCGCGGGCGATGCGCTGCCTGGTCGAGTGGGGCATGATGACTTCGTCCACATAGCCCCGCTCGGCGGCCACGAAGGGGGAGAGAAAGCGATCCTCATACATCTTCGTGTGCGCCGCGATTTTTTCGGGATCGTCGATGTCCTTGCGGAAGATGATCTCGACCGCGCCCTTTGCGCCCATCACCGCGATCTGCGCGGAAGGCCAGGCATAGTTGATGTCGCCGCGCAGATGTTTTGACGCCATCACGTCATAAGCGCCACCAAAGGCCTTGCGGGTGATGACGGTGATCTTCGGCACCGTGGCTTCCGCATAGGCGAAGAGCAGCTTCGCGCCGTGTTTGATCAGACCGCCATATTCCTGCGCGGTGCCGGGCAGGAAGCCTGGAACATCGACGAAGGTGACGATCGGGATGTTGAAGCAGTCGCAAAAGCGCACGAAGCGGGCAGCCTTGCGCGAGGCGTCGGAATCGAGAACGCCCGCCAGCACCATGGGCTGGTTTGCCACAAAGCCCACCGTGCGACCTTCCACACGCCCGAAGCCGGTGACGATGTTTTTGGCGAAGGACGCCTGGATCTCGAAGAAATCCGCTTCGTCGCAGGTTTTCAGAATGAGTTCGCGAATGTCATAGGGCTTGTTCGCATTGTCGGGCACGAGCCGGTCGAGCGAATGATCCGCCTCGGTCACCGACTGGAAGCACTCCACTTCCGGCAGATCCGCCGTGTTCGATGTGGGCAGGAAGTCAATCAGGCGGCGCATCTGCAAGAGCGCCTCCACATCATTGTCATAAGCGCCGTCGGCGATGGACGACTTGACCGTGTGCACCGAAGCGCCACCCAGTTCCTCGGCCGTCACGGTCTCGTTGGTCACGGTCTTCACCACGTCCGGACCGGTCACGAACATGTAGGACGTGTCGCGCACCATGAAGATGAAATCAGTCATGGCGGGGGAGTAGACGTCACCGCCGGCGCACGGACCCATGATGACAGAAATCTGCGGAATGACGCCGGAGGCGAGCACATTGCGCTGGAAGATTTCGGCATAACCGCCGAGTGCCGCTACGCCCTCCTGGATGCGCGCCCCGCCGGCATCGTAGAAGCCGATGATGGGTGCGCGATTCTTCAGGGCCATCTCCTGAACCTTGACCACTTTCTCCGCATGCGCCTCTGAAAGAGACCCGCCGAACACGGTGAAATCCTTGGCGAAAACGAAAACCGTGCGGCCGTTGACCGTGCCCCAGCCGGTCACCACGCCATCACCCGAGATGCAGCTCTTTTCCATGCCGAAATCTGTGGAGCGGTGCTCGACGAACATGTCGAATTCTTCAAAAGAGCCTTCATCGAGGAACGCCTCGATGCGCTCGCGCGCCGTCAGCTTGCCCTTGGCGTGCTGGGCGTCGATGCGCCTTTGGCCTCCGCCTTCACGCGCAGCGGCGCGGCGGCGTTCCAGCTCGAGAAGAACCTCTTTCATGCTTGTCTCCCCCCAAAGGCGATAAACGGTTCTCATGCTGGTAGCATGGCCGCATCGACAGGCAAATACGCCGTGCGTCCAAGATGACGCACGGCGCTTCTGCAGATTTTACCAGCTGCCCGTGTTTTCCATGGAAGCCCAGGGCTCCATCGGCTCCTTCGCACCGCCTTTCTGCAGCAGTTCGATGGAGATGCCGTCGGGCGAGCGCACGAAGGCCATGCGGCCATCGCGCGGCGGGCGGTTGATGGTGACGCCGGCCTTCATCAGGCTGTCGCACAGGGCGTAAATGTCGTCGACCTCATAGGCGAGGTGGCCGAAATTGCGCCCGCCATCATAATCTTCCGGATCCCAGTTATAGGTCAGCTCCAGCAATGGAGCGTGCTCGTCGGCAGCGCGCGCGCCGTCGGCGGGAGCGGCGAGGAACACCAGCGTGTAGCGGCCCTTTTCGCTCTCGGAACGGCGCACTTCGGTGAGGCCGAGCTTGTTGCAGTAGAAGTCGAGCGATGCGTCGATATCCTTGATACGGACCATCGTGTGCAGGTAGCGCATGTTTCCTCTCGCTTGCTGGTTTACGTATGCGGTACGGGCATCCTACCCGCGCCATCCGGCAATGTTGCACGTTAACCAATTGTGCCGCACTGCCGAAGACCTTCAAATCCAGTTGTTTTCACCTGTTGTTGAAAATCAGAAACTGGGTCTTGCTATGCCACAAAGCGCAAATGCTATCTTCGAACTACACAGTGAGTCGGGCGGACTTGAAAAAAGGCTTGATGGGATGGACGACAAGTCCTCGACAACCAAGAGGTACGAGGCTGGCGGTACGGCGCCAACGGCGGATGACGCTACGGAAGCCATTGAGCTGGTGGAGATCACCGGCGCGATCAAGTGGTTTGACGTGGCGAAGGGCTATGGCTTTATCCTCCCGGACGACGAAGAGCATGGAGATGTGCTACTTCACGTAACCTGCCTGCGCAAGGACGGCTTCCAGACGGCGCTGGAAGGCGCACGGATCGAATGCCTTGCCCGACAGGGCGACAAGGGCCTTCAGGCCTTCAAGGTCGTCTCCATCGACCTGTCGACTGCGGTGCACCCGAGTGAGGATCAGGAGCCTCGCACGCATGTCACTGTGGCCGCGGAAAGCGGTCTGGAGCGTGCGCTCGTCAAATGGTTCAACCGCACCAAGGGGTTCGGCTTCCTGACCCGCGGCGAGGGGACCGAGGACATTTTCGTCCACATGGAAACGCTGCGCCGCTACGGCGTGACGGAACTGCGCCCCGGCCAGGTTGTGCTGGTGCGCTTCGGGCGCGGTGAAAAAGGCCTTATGGCTGCCGAAGTCTACCCCGATCTTGGCACGCTGAATGCCGCGCACTGATCATTGCGCGGCCCTTTTCACGAGAGTGCCGCCAATGTCGCATTTTTCCTTCCAGCCGGTTGAGGCTTTTCGTTCGTTGAGCCAGCGTGTCCTGCAGGCGTTTCTCGCGTCTGTTTTCCTTATTTTTCTCGCCGCTGGCGCTTTTGCACAGGGATCGGCCATGCGCCTGCCGGTCGATCCTGCACCGCTTGTCGTGGTCACGGCGGCGGGCGAGGTGCGTTTCGACATCGAAATTGCCGACGAGGCGCATGAGCGCCAGCGTGGGCTCATGTTCCGCCAGTCCATGCCGCAGGATCGCGGCATGCTCTTCATCTTCCCGGCAGAGGGCCGTCAGGGGTTCTGGATGCAGAACACACCGCTGCCGCTTGATCTTCTTTTCGTGGCGGCTGATGGCACGGTTCGGGCGATTGCGCCCGGCACGCCGTTCTCCACCGCTTCCATCTCGCCGGACGTCGAATCCCAATTCGTGCTTGAACTGGTCGCCGGAACCGCGCAGAAGACGGGGATCGAGGTCGGTGACCGTTTGCGCCATCCGCGCATAGAGGCCGCCGGCGCCCAATAGTCAGCAAGGGCGATTTTCCGGAAAATGAAGTCTTTCCTCCATGACGGGTTCGAGCTCGCTTTCATCGATGAAGGCCAGGGCGATCCCATTCTCCTCATTCACGGCTTTGCCTCCACGCATTTCGTCAACTGGGTTGCGCCGGGCTGGGTGAAGACCCTGCGGGATGCGGGCTTCCGCGTCATCGCGATCGACAATCGCGGCCACGGAAAATCTGCCAAGAGCCATGACAAGGCGGTTTACACGCCCGGTAAGATGGCGGGTGATGCAGCCGCTCTGCTCGATTATCTGGGCATCGGGAAGGCGCATGTGATGGGCTATTCCATGGGCGCGCGCATCTCTGCTTTTTTGGCGCTTGAGCACCCCGAGAAGGTCGCCACGCTCATCCTTGGCGGACTTGGGCGCGGCATGATCGACGGCGTTGGAGAGTGGGACGAGATCGCCGAAGCGCTCCTTGCCGATGATCCGGATAGCATCACCTCCGAGCGCGGCCAGATGTTCCGCAAATTCGCCGATCAGACAAAGAGCGACCGCATTGCGCTCGCCGCCTGCATCGCCACGTCCCGCGAACTCCTGACCGCCGAAGACGCCGCGACGATTGCCCAGCCGACGCTGGTTGCCGTTGGCACCGTCGATGACATTGCCGGTTCGCCCGAAGGGCTTGCCGATCTGTTGCCTAACGGCACGGCATTTGCGATTGAAAGACGGGACCACATGCTGGCGGTGGGCGACCGGACATTCAAGGCGCGCGCGCTGGCGTTTCTGGAGGAGCACCCTCTTGATCGAACGTAAGGCGATTTCCTTTGTCGGGGCCGAAGGCAACAGGCTGACCGGCGACATCTGGGATGGCGGCGGGCAGCCCGTCGTTTTCCTGCATGGCGGTGGGCAGACACGGCGCGCCTGGGACGCCACGGCGTGTGAAGTGGCCGAGCGCGGCATGCGCGCCATCTCGGTCGACCAGCGCGGCCATGGCGAGAGCGCGTGGGTCGAAAGCGGCCGCTACGGGTTTCACCATTATGGCGAGGATGCCGCTGCCATCTTCCGTCAGGTTCATGAGCGATTTCACATCAGGCCATCAGCCGTTGGCGCGTCGCTTGGCGGTCTGGCGTCCCTGACAGCGGAGATGCGGGACGGGCCGCTTCTTGATGCGCTCGTGCTTGTCGACATCACGCCGCGCCTCGATCCCAAAGGGGTGAACAAGATCCAGGGCTTCATGGGCGCGCGCATGGAAGAGGGCTTCGCATCGCTTGAAGAGGCTGCCGATGCAATCGCTGCCTATCTGCCGCATCGCGCGCCGCGTCGCTCGCTGGAGGGCCTGCGCAAGAATCTGCGGCAGGATGAGGATGGCCGCTATCGCTGGCACTGGGACCCCGCCTTCATCAAGGGGGCCGAGAGCATCAATTATGGCGCGGAAGCGCTGATGCAGGAGCTGCTTGCGGGCCTGCCGCAATTGAGCCTGCCGGTGCTGCTGGTGCGTGGCATGCGTTCGGAACTGGTGCAGGAAGCGCATGCCCGGGAGTTCGTTTCCCTTGCGCCTGCGGCTTCCTATGTGGATGTCGGCGGGGCCGGGCACATGGTGGCCGGCGACCGCAACGATGTTTTCGCAACCGAGATCCTGAAGTTCCTGGGCCGCGACGAGGCGGCCTAGAGCATTTCGCGGTCAGGCCGGTCAGTGTCCTGCAAAATGCGGTGGGCGCCGCTCGCGAAATGCGCGCCGGCCTTCTGCATAATCCGCACTTTCGAACGTGATGTCGCCGAGCGCCTGAGCGCGTTCGGCTTCCTGCGTGTTGCAGGTCAGCGCCGCCGAAATCGAAACCTTCGATGCGCGGATGGAAAGCGGGGCATTGCGGGCAATGGTTGCTGCAAGGTCCGTGGCCCGGCTGATCAGCACGTCAGAAGGCACGACCTCCAGCAGGAACCCGCATTCGCGGGCGCGCGCCGCATCGATCCGCGCGCCGGAAAAGGTGAGGTAGCGCGCCATCTGTGCGCCTGCCGTGGCCACGATGTCGCCCATCGCCTCCACCGGATAGGCAAGGCCGAGCCGCGCTGCCGGTACTGAAAAGAGCGCATCGGGCGAGGCTATCCGCAGGTCGCAGGCCGCAGCAAGGCCAAAGCCGCCGCCGAAGCAGACACCGGAAATAGCCGCAATGGTCGGCAGATGCGTGTTGCGAATGGCTGCAAACGCGCCGGCATTCAGCATTTCGTAGCTGCGCGCGGTTTCCGCATCGCGCCGCACCGTGTCGAACTCGGAAACATCCGCGCCCGCGCAGAAATTGTCGCCCGCGCCGCGCAGAACCAGAACGCGCACCGTGTCGTCGGCCCCCAGTTCGGCGACCAGATCGATCATCGATCGCCACATGGCCTGTGACATCGCGTTCATCTTTGCTTCCCGGGAGATCAGAATGGTCGCGATGCCATTCGAGCGGGAAACACGTAAACCTGCCTCATTTTGCTGCGATTGGACCGTCATGCATCAATTTTCCTGTAGCTGCTGTCACAGTTTTTTGCGGTTCAATTACCTTGGCTTCTGACGTATGTTTGGCTTTAAGGCAAGGTTAGGCCTCTGGCGGAGAAATCCATGAACGCTCGCAACGCTATCCGTGAACGCAGTTCCGGCAAAAGCGCGCCTCAACCGGTGGACCCGATCTGGTACGCGGTCCGTGAAGAGGCGGAGGCCGCTGTCGCCAATGATCCGCTGCTTGCGGCCTTTCTCTATGCGACGATCCTCAATCATGACGATCTGGAAAGCGCAGTCGTGCACCGCGTCGCCGAGCGGCTCGATCATCCCGATATGGGCGCGGACCTGATCCGCCAGACTTTCCACGCCATGCTCAATGCCGAGCCTGAATGGCGCACCACGGTGCGTGTGGACATTCAGGCCTATTACGACCGCGATCCGGCCTGCGACCGTTTTCTGATGCCGGTGCTCTATTTCAAGGGCTTCCACGCCATCCAGACCCATCGTCTGGCGCACTGGCTGTGGAAGGAGGGACGCAGGGATTTCGCGCTCTACCTGCAAAGCCGCTCGTCGGCCGTCTTCCAGACGGACATCAATCCCGGTGCGCGGATGGGCAAGGGCATCTTCATCGACCATGCAACCGGCGTGGTCATTGGTGAGACGGCGGTTGTCGAAGACGATGTGTCCTTATTGCATGCGGTGACGCTGGGCGGCACCGGCAAGGAAACGGGCGACCGGCACCCGAAAATCCGCCATGGCGTGCTGATCGGCGCTGGAGCGAAGATCCTCGGCAATATCGAGGTCGGCCATTGCGCACGCGTTGCGGCGGGCTCTGTCGTGCTGAACGATGTGCCGGCTGCCAAGACCGTTGCCGGCGTGCCGGCGCGTGTCGTTGGTGAGTCGGGCTGCAGCGAGCCGTCCCGTTCCATGGACCAGATCCTGCACGGTCAGTCCTGAGCGCGTCTGCGAGCCTCATTCAGCTCATCTCTATTTTGCCAGGGCAGGGAGGTTTCCCGGCACCACGACTGGTGACTGCTCGCAGCAAAAACGTCTGTTGACCCGCAGAGGCTTTACGGCTGAAATCCCGGTTTCAGGGTTTACAGTGGCGCTGGCCTCATGTCAGAAGCGCCGCGATCACAGCAGGGCTACCGGGTGTTCGTACGGATATCCGGCGGGTCTGCATCAAATCTGAAGCTGTGCGTCGTGCTGTCCCGAAACCGGTCCGGTTTCACACGATGCGCCAGGCACTGGAGATGTTTCTTGAAGCCCGAAGAGATCCGAAAGCTCGAAGCGTATTTCAAACGTACCTTCAACAATGATGCGCTGACCGTGAAGGCGCGTCCGCGCAAGGACGATTCCTGCGAGCTTTATCTTGGTGACGAGTTCCTCGGTATCGTCTTCAAGGATGAGGAAGAGGGAGAGCTCTCCTACAATTTCTCGATGGCCATTCTCGACATCGACCTCTGAGCCGTTTCGGCCAGACGCATGCAGGCGCTTTTGGCGCAGCGGCGTGAATTCGAAAGCCCGTATGCGCTGTCGCATGCGGGCTTTTTTCTGCCAAAGGGGGCTTACAGCGGGGTCTTGATGTGCTGGGCGACCTTCCGGCGAATGTCCTTTTCCAGAAGCTGCCACTGGCCGAGCAGCGAGGCGGGGAAGCGGTAGGTCATGCTCAGCCGGTTTCCCAGGTTGATGTCGCGTTCGCACGGCGCGAGCGCCTCCCGCGCCGCAGTTCCTGTCAGGCAACGCGCCACGAAGGGTTCTTCCCCCGGTTCTGAAGCCGAAACCGCAAGCACCTCACCCTCATAGCCCGACCCCTGTTTGAAGCGGTGAAAGCGAATGCTCTCCGGTCCGCCAACCGAGTGCGCCTCGATCACCTGCCGGTAGACGGGTTCAAGCCGGTTGCTCATGTCGCGCGACATCATCTGTTCCTCGAATGTCACGAACAGGATGCGCCGCGATCCGTCCACATGGTTGAAGTCATCGCTTCTGTCAGGCGAATAGCCCTCGAGTTCAGGCCAGACCATGTAGACATCCAGGCGCTGTCTCACGCCATCCTGCCGTGCGGCCTTGAAGCGGATCATGTTTTCCGGAAATGTCAGCACATTGTTGCCGATGACGATCTCGCGCGGCTTGGTGGATGCGGTGTGACCGGCTTCCGACAGCGTGTCTCCATACCACTGGCCGACAAACAGGATGCCGATGGAAAGCGCCAGCAGCAGCAGAAAGAACTGAAACACACGGCGCGCAAACCGGTTTTGTTGCACGGCGGCAGATGTGTTGGCAGCGCTGATGTCGTTTTCGGTCGCCAGTTTCGGATCCTCACTTGTGTCTCGATACGGGACACGGGAATCGGCACGAAGTTTGCCTCAAAGGTTGTATTGACCTTGGGTTCTTATGGTAAATGGAGCGTAAAGACATGGTCCATATCGGGCTTTGCGGGGCAGCGTTTGTCGCCGGACTTGTCTTTTGCGGTCTCCTTTCAAGTCTCTTTGAGCTTCTGACCGGCAGGCGTGTGCGCTTCCAGTCGCCCTTCATCGTTCGTCGGCGTGTTTTGCGATCCCTCGCGGTCATGCTGTGCGTGGGACCGGTCGTTTTCCTGCGTGAAGCGCTCGCAAGCTACAGGCAGAGGCTGATCGGGCATGGCGCGCTGGCGGGTGCGGCTTTCACGTCCGGATTATGGGTGACGGCGACCGGTGTGGTTGTTATCGAGGCGGTGC
Organism: Nitratireductor sp. WH36-1; assembly: GCF_058725515.1. NCBI lineage: Bacteria > Pseudomonadati > Pseudomonadota > Alphaproteobacteria > Hyphomicrobiales > Phyllobacteriaceae > Nitratireductor > Nitratireductor sp. WH36-1. Next base: position 2,064,822 of record NZ_CM178970.1, read on the forward strand.
TGGCTGTCGGGCGGATCTGAAGCGGCGAAATGCAGATTCTGATTCCTGCCTGCGTGTTGTAGTGTGCCGCCTTAATCTACCGGGAGTTTTTAATGCCGATTTATGCGTTGGAGGGCGAGAGCCCGCAGTTCGAGGACAGGGACACAAACTGGATCGCGCCGGACGCCTCGCTGATCGGGCGTGTGCGGCTCGGACGCAATGCGGGTATCTGGTTCGGCGCTGTCCTGCGCGGGGACAATGAGCTGATCGATATCGGCGAAGACACCAACATTCAGGAACATTCCGTCCTTCATACGGATATGGGCTTTCCGCTGGTCGTGGGGCGCGGCTGCACGGTCGGGCACCGGGCGATCCTGCATGGTTGCCGGATCGGCGAAAACAGCCTGATCGGAATGGGCGCGGTGGTGCTCAATGGTGCCGAGATCGGCAGGAACTGCCTGGTCGGGGCCGGCGCGCTCGTCACCGAGAACAAGAAATTTCCCGATAATTCGCTGATCGTTGGCTCGCCTGCCAAGGTTGTGCGTGAACTGGATGAGGAAGCGGTGCGCGGGCTCCGCTGGTCTGCCGATCACTATGTGAAGAACGGTCAGCGCTTTTCCGCGGAGTTGAAGGAAGTCTGAGTTCCCGAAAAAGGTGGAGCCGACCCATGGGGTGGGCCGGCTCCTGACCCGGTCGTTGGGGACGGGGAGGTGGGGACTCGACCGGGTGTCCCGCAACGGATGCCGCCGGTCCGAAGATCGGGAGCGCGGCGTTCTCCGTTGGTGTTCAGAAAGACATGGGCGCGTTCACTGGATTGCGCCCATACATGTTGTTGAAAGATCAGCGGCTCGAAGCGACGCTGCCAACGGCGACGGGCTGTCCGTTGTTGATGTTGACCCACTTGCCCGAATGCGAAGCGGCCTGGCGCTTGAGATAGGTGTAATCCGTATCGCCCCACAAAGAGACGCGGGCTTCCAGATTATCGAGAATGAAATCGCCCATATTGGTGACCACGGTCAGAACGGCATGGCCGTCGCCATTGGGCTGGCGCACCACCGTGATCAGCAGATTGCCGGCAGGCACGCCGGCTGCCATCAGGCGGCGGCGCTTCTCGAGAACATAGTCCTCGCAGTCGCCATAGGCCGTCGGGTAGGACCAGTACTCTTCCACGCCCCACATTTCCATGTCGGTGCGCGGCAGAACCGTCGAGTTCACCGCATTGTTGACGTCGATCATGGCTTTCCACATCTCGCGCGTCAGCTTCACCGGACGCGGGCGCGCCGTTGTCTGGTTGCACTCGACCGGCTCGCGCTGGCAAAGTTCATAGTGACCGATCGGCTGGCTGGTGAAGCCACCGGTCTTCATGAAATTGGGTGTGGCGAACGCCCCCGTGGTGAACGCCCCGAATGCAAGTGCGGCGGCCGCGATCAGCCGTGCGCTCTTTGAATGCCCCATGGTCTTGTCTCCCCGTTTGAGAGGACAATGACACAGGGGGATTTATCCCAGGCAAAAGTGCGAAGTATAAATCGCGCTAAATTCTATTTGTATTTTGATCTAATCAATATAAAAATCTAATTATATTTGAATAAAATTTGTCTAAAATTGTAATGAAATTCGAAGGCGTCGTGGCGCTCGGTTCGCGCCGCACTTCACGGGCGGATCGACGATGGAGAGGAGAGCGGCATGAATGGTGTGAAAGCTCTGGTGTTCGATGTATTCGGCACGGTGGTCGACTGGCGCGAAGGTGTGGCGCGCGAGGCGGCAGAGTTTCTGCAGCGTCATGGGGCAGGGGGCGTTGATCCGGCAGCATTCGCGGATTTGTGGCGGGCGCGTTATCAGCCGGCCATGGAGGAGGTGCGAAGCGGTCGGCGGCCCTTTGTGCGGCTCGATGTCCTGCATCGGGAAAATCTGGAAGTGATCCTTCCGGATGTCGGCGTAGACCCTTCGCACGTTCCCGCGTCCGAACTGGATGCGCTGAACCGCGCATGGCACCGGCTCGATCCCTGGCCCGATGTGCTGGCGGGGCTTGCGCGCCTCAAGACGCATTACATCATCGCGCCGCTCTCCAATGGCAATGTTCTTCTCATGCTGAACATGGCCAAGCGCGCCGGCCTGCCGTGGGACGCCATTCTGGGCGCGGAGGTCGCGCAGGCCTACAAGCCCGCGCCGGAAGCCTATCTGCGCACCGCCGATATTCTGGGGCTTGAGCCCGGGGAGGTCTGCATGGTGGCGGCACACAACAGCGATCTGGCCGCCGCCAGCGCCTGTGGACTCAGGACGGCTTTCGTTGCGCGTCCGCTGGAATATGGCAGCGGATCGTCACGCGATCCTGTCGCAGAACGGGACTGGGATGTGATCGTCTCGGATTTTGCAGAGCTGGCGACGCGTCTGGGCGCTTAGGCCGCTGTTACGAATGCAGCGGTCAGGCTTCCGTCGGCAGCGAGAACTCTGCTTCCAGCGCCTGACGGTTCTGGATGCTTGCAAATTCGATGGCGACGCCATCGTCGAAATGGCGCACCACCTGTCCGCGCATCGTGCCAAGATGAACCTGCGTTCCGCGTTCAGGCCGCACTTCGCTCTCCACGGCTGCGCCGGAAAGAGACAGGTCGATGATGCGGCAGCGATATTCACGGCCGTCCGGCAGGCGCAGAACGCTGATCGGGTTGCGCGGTGCGATACGCTCATGACGGCGATCTTCCGGCAGATCCAGCTCGTGCTTGTTGGCAAGCCATGTAAGCTGGGCCGCAAGCTTGTCGCGCTTGCGCTCGGAAGCAACAACCGTCATGGCGAAACCGTCGCGGTTGACGCGGATCACTTCGCCTTCAATGCGGCCGATATGATCGAGATAGGCGATCACGCGCTCGCCCTGCCTGCCTGAACGCTGTGCGATCAGGCAAACGTCGCCCGGCGACATGTCTGTCACCCGGCAGGGGTGTTCACTGCGATCTTCAAGCATGAAGCGGCCATAGATCGACACCTTGACGCGCTGAAAGCTTCGTCTTTCATCGTCTGATGGGGATCGGTTGATCGCCGCTCTCATCGTGTCTTGCGCCCTTCGATCTGAAGATTCCAGCTGGCCCATGGGGCAGCGCGACACTACGCCTGATCCGTTAATAAGCGGTAAGGAGCAACTATTCGTTGCGCCCGCCGTCGAAAACCACAAGATGGCGGAACCGGCGGCCCTGGCCGGGTTCGATGAGGCTGTCGGTGATGGAGCGGCGCTCCGGCACCAGTGGCGGCACCTGGACGGCTGGCCGGTTCTTCAGGAGGGAGGGCTCGCGGTCGGCGTCGATGATCCGCAGCGAGGTGACTTCACATTCCACGATTGGTTCTGCGCCAAGCCAGAAAGGCTTGTGGCAGGCCAGCAGCGAGCCCATGGCGCGCGGGCTTTCCATGCCGCCTTCAAGCGGCAGAAGCAGAAGCTCGAAGGCTGCGGCATCGCCGCTCCTGTTGCGTCCCGCAAAGGAAAGAACCACCACGGATTTCATGTCGAACACGCTGCGCGCAAGCTTGCCGACCACGGCCTGATCACGGCCCGGCCACAGGGAGGCGAAGGAGAGGCCCTTGAGTTCCTTTCCGAATGTGGCGCACAGCCGGGTGCCAGCGAGGCGGAACACGGCTTCGCCGCGCGCATCGCGTTCCAGAATGAACGTATCGGCCAGCAGTGTCTTGATCTCTGCCGGCTCGACTTCCGTGCGCCTGGGGGCCGGACGGTTGCCACGCAACCTGTTCCAATATTGGAACAACGTCACCGAACCATCATGTTTCATGCCTCTTGGCTCCTTACTCTCGGCCCGGGCCTGTCCCATAGGCGGACAGGTGCAGGCATTTTCAATAGCGACATGTGGATGGGTGCAGGATGCGTGCCAAAGCGATGGGGGTTGTTCGCGCAGCCGCTCTGTTAGGGTTAACAAAGGGTTTAGATTGCGCGGGTTTCGGGCCGGTGGCAGTGTCCGGCCGTTCGCAAGACCGAATCAACCAGATCGCCATGCGTCCCCGTGGACGCCTGAAGGACGATCTGAATGATTGAGGGAGCAGCGGGGGCGCCCGATGCTCCAACTGACGGGCCGGGGCCGGTCTTTCTCACGAAAGCCGGAGTGGGGGCTCGACCAGGCCGTTCAGGTTCATCCTGAGCGGCTTTTTTCTTTTCCGCGGGTCTGCTACGCAAAATCATGAACAGAGATGAAGAGCGGGCGATTCCTGAAGCGGAATCCGAAAATGGGTTTGAGCGGAACGGCGGTGATGGCAGGGAGCCGGTGTTCAACCTGGCGCCGGCCGTCACGGTCCTCGGCCTGATCTGCGTTGCAATTTTTGCCATCGAGACATTCTGGATGAGCATTGATCAGCAGATCTGGCTGATGGTGCATTTCGCGTTTCTGCCGATCCGCTATAGCGGGCAGTTTGCGCTCGACACCTACGCTTTCATCAGCCCCGTCACCTATTCCTTCCTGCATGGAAGTTGGGGGCATCTTCTGGTCAACATGATCTGGCTTGCCGCCTTCGGGTCTCCGCTTGCCAACCGCATCGGAAGCGCGCGTTTCGTCCTGTTCTGGGTGGCAGGCGCGCTTGCCGCCGTCGGGCTGCATTACCTGCTCTATCCATCCTCGGCAGTGCCTCTTGTTGGCGCGTCCGGCTCCATTTCCGCGATGATGGGGGCTGCAGCCCGCTTTGCGTTCCGGGTGGATCGGCGTCAGCCTAAGCCGGCCTTCACCGGGCCGGTGCTTCCTGTCTCCCTGGTCGTGAAATCGCGCAGCGTCGTGGTGTTCCTTGGCGTCTGGATGGTGGCCAATGTGGTGACGGGCCTGATGAGCGGCACCGTGGTCAACGGTCCCCAGATCGCCTGGGAAGCCCATATCGGCGGTTTTCTCCTGGGTTTCTTCGGCATCCAGTTCTTTGATCGCCCGCCCGCGCGGCGTCAGGCTGATTTCCCTTCCTAAGGGCAGGATTTCGACGACGGCATAAGCATTCGTCTACTTGCAAAGCGCTCTTTCACGGCGCAACATTGCCCTGTTGCCAGAAGAAGGAGATTGCCATGACGGTGAAGGCCATTCTGGACGCCAAAGGGCGCAATGTGGTCACCATCGGTCCGGACAGGAGGCTGGCGGAGGCCGCCCAGCTCTTGTCTGAACGCGGTATCGGTGCCGTCGTTGTGACGGAGCCCGACGGGCGTATCGCAGGTATATTGTCGGAGCGCGATATTGTGCGCGTGATCGGGCGCGATGGCGCCGACATGCTTGAACAGCCAGTTTCTGCGGTCATGACCGCAAAAGTTCGCCGCTGCCATGAGCAGAACACGGTCAACGAGGTCATGCAGATCATGACCGAAGGCCGTTTCCGGCACCTGCCGGTGGAAGAGAACGGCAAGATTGCCGGTATCATCTCGATCGGCGATGTCGTGAAAAAGCGCATCGAGGAGGTCGAGCGCGAGGCCGAAGACATTCGCAGCTATATCGCGACCGCCTGAAAAGACGGAGGCTGCCTTTCGGCAGCCTCTTTTGTTTTAACGGTTATCGAGTTGTGAGCGGACCAGTTGAAGGCCGCGGCGCGTGATGCGGTAGGGACCGCTGTTGCGCGACTGGATTGCCCGTTTGCGTTTGATCTTTCTGAACAGTGTCAGGTCAAGGCCGGGAAACTGCCAGCCGTCACGTGTGATGCAGTTCAGTTCGAGTATCTGGCCTTGCTCGTCCTTTTCGATGACGATCCGGCCGCCCTGCGCCAATATGTGCAGGATGCGCTGCTCTGCGCGCGAAATATCCATATCTTGAAGTCCTGGAAAACCACTGGCGCGAACCAATGGGAAAACCACCGGCCAAATGGCCGGCAAACATCGCTGCGCCGCCTTGCGATGGCGCAGGGTTTCAAGGTTTTCTCGCCCCGACCCTGTGTTGGTTCAGGTTCGGGGCCCTACCGGGCCTCAAGATAGTTGGACATAAAAACTCCGTTGATGCTGCATTTCATAACGCAAACTGTGGCCGGAATAAAGTGCTTGGCTTGCCACGCGGGTATGTTTGGTCTAGCGAATGCGGCAGTCCATTCCGAACCATCCGACTGCACGGCACCGTGAAACCATGACACTCATCGATACACGCACGCCCGATCCCAAGCGTTTCATCTCCGGCGCTACCGGCGACTGGGAAATCATCGTCGGCATGGAGATCCATGCCCAGGTAACGTCTGAAGCAAAGCTGTTCTCCGGCGCTTCGACGACTTTCGGTGCTGCCCCCAATGCGAATGTCTCCCTCGTGGATGCGGCCATGCCCGGCATGCTGCCCGTCATCAACGAGGTCTGCGTCAAGCAGGCAATCCGCACGGGCCTTGGCCTGAAAGCGCAGATCAACCTGCGCTCGGTCTTCGACCGCAAGAACTATTTTTATCCGGACCTGCCGCAGGGCTACCAGATTTCGCAGTTCAAGCAGCCGATCGTCGGCGAGGGCAAGGTGACGGTTTCCGTCGGCCCCGCCAAGGACGGCTCGTTTGAGGAAATCGAAGTGGGCATCGAGCGCCTGCATCTGGAGCAGGATGCCGGCAAATCGATGCATGACCAGCATCCCACCATGTCCTATGTGGATCTCAACCGCTCGGGCGTCGCGCTCATGGAGATCGTCTCCAAGCCCGATATCCGTTCTGCGGACGAGGCCAAGGCGTTCCTGACCAAGCTGCGCACCATCCTGCGTTATCTGGGCACCTGCGACGGCAACATGGACGAAGGCTCCATGCGCGCCGACGTGAACGTGTCCGTGCGCCGGCCGGGCGGTGAATTCGGCACGCGCTGCGAGATCAAGAATGTGAACTCGGTGCGTTTTGTCGGTCAGGCCATCGAATCGGAAGCCCGTCGCCAGATCGCGATTCTCGAGGATGGCGGTTCCATCGATCAGGAGACCCGCCTGTTCGACCCGGCCAAGGGCGAGACGCGCTCCATGCGCTCCAAGGAAGAAGCGCACGACTATCGCTACTTCCCCGATCCGGATCTGGTGCCGCTGGAATTCGATCAGGCCTATGTGGATGCGCTTGCAGCCGACCTCACGGAGCTGCCGGATGAGAAGAAGGCGCGTTTCATCGAAGCCTTCGGCCTGTCCGAGTATGACGCTTCGGTCCTGATCGCCGAGAAGGCTACGGCAGACTTCTTCGAGAAGGTTGCAAAGGGACGTGACGGCAAGGCTGCCGCCAACTGGGTCATCAACGATCTGCTCGGCGCGCTGAACAAGGCCGGGCAGGGGATCGACGAGACCCCTGTTTCGGCTGACCAGCTCGGCGCGATCATCGACCTGATCAAGAACGGCACGATTTCCGGCAAGATCGCCAAGGATCTGTTCGAGATCGTGTTCACCGAGGGCGGCGATCCGGTCGCCATCGTCGATGAGCGCGGCATGAAGCAGGTCACCGACACCGGCGCAATCGAGAAGGCCGTTGACGAAGTCATCGCCTCCAACCCGGAAAAGGTTGAGCAGGCCAAGGCCAAGCCGACGCTGGCCGGCTGGTTCGTTGGTCAGGTGATGAAAGCCACCGGTGGCAAGGCCAACCCGCAGGCCGTCAACGCGCTGGTGAAGGAAAAGCTCGGCATCAATGATTGATGCCGGCGGTTATTTTGTCCGCACGGCCGGCGAGCGTGACTTGCCGGCCGTGCGGGCGCTCCTCGTGGAAACCTGGCACGACACCTATGACGCGATCTACGGCCGCGAGCGTGTGGATGAGATCACCGGTGCCTGGCACTCCATCGAGGCTCTGAGGGCGCGGCTGAAACAGCCGCACTCCGAATTCGTTCTGGCAGACAATGGCAGCGATATCGGCGGTATGGCCTTCGCCGTCGCCGAGCGTGAAGGCAAATCCATCAAGCTGCATCAGCTTTACGTCCGTTCGGCCTGCCAGGGGCGTGGCATCGGTCAGGCCCTGTTCGACGAGGTGGCGATCTGCTTTCCCGAGGCGCGCGAAATCACGCTCGAAGTGGAAGAGGCCAATGGCCGGGCGCGTGGCTTCTATGAGCATCTGGGATTTGAGCAGATGGGCCAGAGCGAGGATTGCGGAAGCGCCGGTTCCGATATCCCGGCCTTGATCTACCGCAGGCTGCTTTAGGGAAGGGCCTCAGGCTCTCCGGACGCAGGGCGGCGCTGATTCGAGACCGAATCCTTTTGTCAGCCGGCTATCCCTCTTGCGGCATTCGCGCGCATCAAGTCTCATTGCGGTGGCAGGCTTTGGCTTTGACCGCTGCGCGGAAGGCGCTCTCCATCCGGTCCCCGGAAACCCCGTCCTCGCCGCGCTTTCAGCTTTTCCAGCCATGAGACAGGTGAGGGGCAAAACCCCTTTGCCGGCCCGAAAACAGCCGTGATACGGCGAATGCGATGAAATGAACTTTGAGCAATCCGTAACGGGCCTTGCCTTCTGGCGATGCGGACGCCATAACGCAACTCACGAGCCATCTCGAACGATGATAGCGAGCGACTTGAGGACGCCATGAAGAAGTTCCTGCTTCAGTTTTTCACCTGGTGGAATGGCCAGACACTGGGCACCCGCTTCCACACGTGGCGCAAGGGCACGCGCGTCGGTGAAGACGAGTTCGGCAACATCTATTACGAAGGCGGCAAGGATTCCGAAGGGCGCACGCGCCGTTGGGTAATCTATAACGGCATTTCCGATGCGTCTCTGGTTCCCGCTGGCTGGCACGGCTGGCTGCACCACCGCGTCGATGTTGCGCCGGTGAACGAAAACTACACGCCGCGCGAATGGCAGAAGCCGCATCAGCCGAATCTCACGGGCACCCCCGCCGCCTATCGTCCGCAGGGATCGATTGCGACCGGCAAGGAACGCCCGCGCGTGACCGGCGACTATGATGCGTGGACGCCCGGCGGTTGAAGCCGCGCGCTGTTCTCGCCACAATTTAACATTAGTTGTGCGCCTTCCCATGGACTTGGTGATTCCACCGGTCTATCCCGGATGACAAGCGAACAGGACGGGTGTCGAGCCACATGAATTCAGGCCACAAGAAGAAAGCCGGTTTCAGGCTTGTTGCAGCGCTGGGACTGGGAATGGCGACGCTCGCCGCCCTGCCAGCGCAGGCAGAGCGTTTGCAGCACCCGGTGGCCGAATTCACCGGCATCGACAAGATTACCGGCCGCATCATCTCCTTCGACGTCTATATGCATGAGACCGTCCAGTTTGGCGCTCTGCAGGTGACGCCGCGCGTCTGCTACAGCTCCGAGGAGACCGAGGAGCCGCGCACCGACGCTTTCGTGGAAGTGGACGAGATCACGCTGGACCGTGAGATCCGCCGCATCTTCACCGGCTGGATGCTGGCCGAAAGCCCGGGCCTCAATGCCGTCGAGCACGCGGTTTACGACGTGTGGCTCAAGGCCTGCAAGGAAGACACGGAAGTCCCGCCGCCGGACGCGGACTGAGTGAAACCCTACTGATTTCCATCGACGCGGACTGTCAGGGGCTGAAGCGCGCTTCGCCCTTTTGCAGCGCGTCCTGAAGTATCTGCTCATAACGGCTGCGGGGCACGTCGATCGCGCCGAACTGTTTTAGGTGCGGCGTTGTGAACTGCGTGTCGAGCAATGTGAAGCCGCGTTCGCGCAGGCGCTCGACCAGATGCACAAGGCAGACCTTGGAGGCATCGGTCTGGCGCGAGAACATGCTCTCGCCGAAGAAGGCGCGGCCAAGTGTGACGCCGTAGAGCCCGCCCACCAGCCCTTCATCCGTCCAGGCTTCCACCGTGTGGCAGTGCCCGTTCTCGAATAGAAGCCCGTAGGCTTCGCGGATGGGCGCGTTGATCCATGTGTCGTCGGTGTCGCGTCGCGCCTCTGCACAGCCTTCTATGACGCCCTCAAAGTCCGTATCGAAGGCGATGCGGAAGGGCGCGCGGCGCAGCGTCTTGGCGAGGCTTTTGGGGATGTGAAAGGAATCGAGCGGGATGACCCCGCGCATTTCCGGCCGCACCCAGAAAACCTCCGGGTCATCGGCACTCTCCGCCATCGGGAAAACCCCGGTGGCGTAAGCGCGAAGAAGAAGATCCGGAGGGATCCGAAATCCTGGTGCGAAAGGTCGTGCCATCGTGCTCAACCGGCCAGATCGCCGGAGAATCACATGGGGCGGCGAGCTTTGGATCGCCCGGCGTCCACTGGACGCACAAAGGGCGATCTAAATCACTGACAGAGAAACGGGGTAACCGAAACTCTAGCTCGTTTTCGCCAGGTAATTCTCCAGCCAGTGGATGTCGTAATCGCCATTGGCGATATCGGGATTGCCGACCAGATCCTGGAACAGCGGAAGCGTGGTCTTGATGCCGTCGACGACGAACTCGTCCAGCGCGCGGCGCAGACGCATCATGCACTCGACGCGGTTGCGTCCATGCACGATCAGCTTGCCGATCAGGCTGTCGTAGTAAGGCGGGATGCGGTAGCCCGAATAGACGCCCGAATCGACGCGGATGCCAAGACCGCCCGGCGTATGGAAATGCGTGATCGTGCCCGGCGAGGGGGTGAAGGTGCGCGGGTCTTCCGCATTGATGCGGCACTCAATGGCATGGCCCTCGAAACGCACCTCATCCTGCGTGCAGGACAGTCCACCGCCGGAAGCGACGCGGATCTGCTCATGCACCAGATCGATGCCGGTAATGGCTTCCGTCACCGGATGCTCCACCTGCAGGCGGGTGTTCATCTCGATGAAGTAGAATTCGCCATTCTCGTAGAGGAACTCGATCGTGCCCGCGCCGGAATAGCCGAGATCGGCAATGGCCTTGGAGACGATTTCGCCGATGCGGTTGCGCTGCTCGACATTGAGGGCAGGCGAGTTGGCCTCTTCCCACACCTTCTGGTGACGGCGCTGCAGCGAGCAGTCGCGTTCACCCAGATGGATCGCGTTGCCCGCGCCATCGCCCATCACCTGAACCTCGATGTGGCGCGGCTTTTCGAGATATTTCTCGATATACACCGCGTCGTCACCGAAGGCCGCACCCGCTTCCGTGCGGGCGGTGGAGAGCGCCTCGGCAAGATCTGCCTCGGTGCGCGCAACCTTCATGCCGCGTCCGCCACCGCCGGCAGATGCCTTGATCAGCACCGGATAGCCGATATCGGCGGCAATGCGCTTGGCTTCCACATCGTCGGTCACGGCGCCATCGGAGCCCGGAACCACGGGAATGCCAAGGGCCTTCACCGTCTTCTTGGCGGTGATCTTGTCACCCATGATGCGGATGTGGTCGGCCGAGGGGCCGATGAAGGTGAGATTGTGTGCGGCCAGAATTTCGGAGAACTTGGCGTTTTCCGAAAGGAAGCCGTAGCCCGGATGCACGGCGTCGGCGCCGGTGATCTCGCAGGCGGCCAGAATCTGATGAATGTTCAGATAGCTGTCGCGCGAGGGCGGCGGCCCGATGCATACGCTCTCGTCGGCAAGGCGCACATGCATCGCATCCGCGTCCGCCGTGGAGTGCACGGCTACGGTCTGGATGCCGAGCTCCTTGGCGGCGCGCAGTACGCGCAGGGCGATTTCGCCGCGATTGGCGATGAGGATCTTGTGAAACATGCGCGCCTGCCCCGGACTATTCGATGACGACCAGCGGCTCGCCGAACTCAACCGGCTGCGCATCCTCGAAGAGGATCGCCGTCACGGTGCCGGAACGGGGCGCGGGAATCTGGTTCATGGTCTTCATCGCTTCGATGATGAGAAGCGTCTGGCCTTCCTTCACGGACTGGCCGACTTCGATGAAGGCGTTCGCGCCGGGCGCGGGAGACTTGTAGGCGGTGCCGACCATCGGGGAAGGAACGGCATTCTTGGAATCGGCCGGGCTCTTCTTGGCTTCTTCAGCCGCGGCCGGGGCCGGCGCAGCCGGTGCGGGCGCGGGGGCGGGTGCCGGTGCGGCATAGCTCTGCACGGCGACTGCGCCCTGCTTGGCCACGCGAATCCGCAGGTCGTCCTGCTCGACTTCGATTTCCGTCAGATTGGTGTCGTTCAGGATCGTCGCAAGCTCGCGAATGAGTTGCTGATCGACCCCCGTCTTTTTTGTCGACATGTGTTTTGTCCTGCTTTTGTCTCAATCCGGCCGGTGTGCGGCCAGCGCATCCAGCGCGAGTACATAACCGATTGTGCCCAATCCGCAAATCATGCCTTTTGCCGCCGGGGCAATCATCGAAACGTGGCGAAACGCTTCGCGGGCATGAATGTTGGAAATGTGCACCTCAATCACCGGGAGCGGGCTCACCGCACGGATCGCATCATGCAATGCAATCGACGTGTGCCCATAGGCGCCGGGATTGATGACGATGCCGGCAGCTTTCTGGCCGGCCTCATGGATCCAGTCAACGAGGTCGCCCTCGTGATTGGACTGGCGAAACTCAATGTCCATTCCAAGTGAAGCGGCCTTGTCCCGGCAGTTCTTCTCGACGTCCTCAAGGGTGTCGCCGCCATAGATGCCGGGTTCGCGCTTGCCGAGCGCATTCAGATTGGGCCCGTTCAGAATGAAGACTGTTTTCGCCATAAAATCGTCCCCTGGCCCTTTTGCGGCACCATCACAAGCTCCTCTATAGAGGGCTTAGACCGTACCGCAAAGATGGCAAGGGGCTTCTTTCTCTGTCCACAGAGCGCTCCGGAGGCTTCCGGCGTGCGCGTCAGTTGCTTTCCGTGCGGGCCTGTTCGATCTTTTCGCCGAGCACATCCTTGCCCAGCGCGCCGAACACAACCTCGTTTCCGACCACATAGGCGGGCGTTCCGGTAACCGCAAGCTGATTCGCCAGTTCATAGGTTTCCGCGAAAGCCTTCTGGATCTCCGGATTTTCCATTTCCTTGCGAAGTGCTGCCTCATCAAGACCAAGGCCGGTCGCAATCGACATGGCCAGTTCGCCATCGGCGCGGGATTCCGACCCCATCAGCTGCTGATGGAACTCGGCGTACTTCTCGGGCGCGGTCGCCTGAACAGCCATGGAAACCACATGGGCCTCGCGCGATTCTGCGGAGAGGATGGGGAATTCCTTGAGCACGAAGCGCACATCGTCATTGTCTTCGAGCAGCGCCTGCATGTCGGCCATGGCGCGTTTGCAGAAGCCGCAATTGTAATCGAAGAACTCGACCACGGTGACCTGGGCTTCCGGATTGCCGATCACGCCGTCATGCGGGCTGTTCAGGAGATCATCCTTGCGATCCTGCAGCACGGTCTTCTGGGCCTCGGCCTGCTGCTCGCGCTGCTTGGTTTCGAGTGCTGCCTGAACCTCGAGCAGGATTTCCGGGTTTTCGAGCAGGTAGTCGCGCACGATCTGCTCGACTTCCGGTTTGCCGAGCGCTGCGCCGTCCGATGCCTGCGCGACATTGCCGAGCACCATGGCGGGCAGGAAGAGGGCGGTTGCCGCCGTAAGGGCGCGGAGTTTGCTGGAAAGAGTCATGATCAAATCCGATTTCATCTGAATTGAGGATATCTGTTTGTTGTGTGGCCCATTTGGGGCGAAAGGTTCACCGATCAACCGGGAGCCTTGTACTGTATGATGTCCTGCGCGCGCAGCCAGCCGGGCGAGCCGCGCTTCATGCGCTTCTGCGCCCTGATGGCGAAAAGCTTCGCATCGCGATACTGGCCGGCATGGAAATAGCCCTCTGCTGAAGCAAGTTCCGCATTGGCTATGTCACCCAACTGCCCGTACGCCTGGGCAAGGTAGCGATAGCCATTGGCGAATTCCGGCTCACGCGAAAGCCCGGTCTGCAGTTCCGATGCCGCCTTCTTCACGAGGTCCGGCTGACCGGTCGCCAGAAGCGCCTGCCCATAGCCCACCTGAAGCAGTCCGGGCGTGCCCGGAGCAAGCGATAACGCCCTGGCATAGGCATTGGCTGCATCCTTCGGGCGGTTCGCCTTGATGAGGATGTCGCCGCGCAGCTCCTGCAGATAGGGATTGCGGGGCATTTTGGAGATCAGTGCATCGACCTTCTGGAGTGCCGTGCGGGGATTTCCGGTGAGAAAGGTGGCAATCGCGTCGCCATACATGGCGGGAATGCCGCGCGGGTCCTGCCTGAACAGCCGCTGTACGGCCTGCGCGCCTTCCGTATGCGCGGCAATCTTTGCGCGCATCATGTCATGGCGCTGCTGAAGCTGCGCCGGGTCCTTGCGGTCGTAGAAGCGGCTCTTTCGCGCAAGCTCTTCCAGATTGGCGATACGCTCGCGCGGCATGGGGTGGCTGATCTGGTAGGGATCGACATTGACGCCTGCGAGCGCCAGGCCGCCCGCCAGACGGTCGAACGTTGTCAGCATGCCCTTGGCCGACTGGCCGGTCTTGTTGAGATAATCGATGGCCGTGCGGTCGGCGGTCACCTCTTCGGAGCGCTGATAGCCGAGCAGGCCGCGCCGCGCCATTTCCGCACCGCCGGCAGCCATGCCGACACCGGCCGAAGCCAGACCGCGCGTATCCGTTGCTGCACCCGCAACGCCTGCGCCAATGCCGATCAGCGCCGACACGATGGCCATGGTCTGCGCACGCTTGAGCTGCTGGCGCAGTCGCTCCTGATGTCCGCCCGCGATATGCCCGGCTTCGTGAGCGATCACGCCGATGATCTCGTTGGGCGTTTCAGCCTGTGTCAGAGCGCCGGTGTGAATGAAGATGCGTCGCCCATCCACGAAGGCGTTGAAGCTGCGATTGTTGACGAGAATGATGTCGATCCCCGAACGGGACAGACCGGCCGCCTTCAGTATCGGGGCGGCATATTCGGTAACAAGAGCCTCGATTTCCGCGTCACGAACGACGGTCACACGCCCCTGCGCCTGCGAAGCCGGCACCGAAACGACAATCAGATAGGATGCCAGCATGAAGAGCGTGGCTGCCCGCGCGATAATCCTGTGAACCATGGTGTCTCTCTCAAGCATTGCCGAATTGGTAGACGAGCATAAGGGCAATGGGAAGGCACAACAGTCTTCGATCATGGAGTTTTGATCTGTGCTCTTGCCGTGTCGCCAATGCAAAAAGGCCGGCGCAATGCGCCAGCCTTCCAGTTTTTTGTGTTCCAAATGCGCCAGCTGCAGAAGCCGGCGCACGTCCCTCTAGAAGAAGCTCTTGCGCTGCCACCAGCCGGTCTTGCGGGGGCGATCGCTCTCTGCCGGTTCGGAAGAGGAGACAACCGGTTCCGAAGATACGGCGACTTCTTCCTTGGCAGGCTCTTCGACCGTTTCCTCGACCGCCTTCTGGGCCGGTGCTGCCTCGCTGGGAGCCTCTTCGGCGGTTTCCGGGGCAACCGTCTCTTCTGCAGCCGGCTTGTCTTCGGCTGGCTTGTCTTCAGCTGGTTTGGCCTTGGCGGTGCTGCGACGCGTGGTCGTGCGACGCCGTTTAGGAGCCGGCTTTTCTTCAGCGGCTGCCTCTTCGGCAGGCTTTTCCTCGGCTGCCGCTTCTTCCGCTACGGCTGGAGCCGCTTCGTGGGCTGTCTCGGCAGGCGCGGTTTCAGCCGGTGCAGCAGCCTTGCGGGGGCGGCGGCGCGGCTTGCGAGCAGGCTTCTCCTCGGCGGGCGCATCCGTTGCCTCGGCAGAAGCCTCTGCCTCGGGTGCGGCGGCCTGCGCCTCGGGTACAGCTGCCGGAGCCTCATCGGCAACAACCGGCGTATCGGCTGCTGCCGCCGCCTGCGGGGCTTCTGCACCTTCCGCAGTCGGAGCGTCCTCGGAAACGTCTGCCTCTACAGAGGCGTCGCCCTCGGCCTGGGCTTCCTGCGTATCGCTGTCGCGACGATTCCTGCGGCCACCACGCTTCCCGCGATGGCGCTTCTTGCGCTCGCCTTCGCCGGCTTCTGCCGGCTTCGTCTCGGCTGCATCCTCGGAAACTGCTGCGCCATCCTCAGCCGTGGCTGCGACGGCATCGTCGTCGCCTGGCATCTGATCTGCGTTCTGATCCTGATTCTGCTCTGCACCCTCGGCGCCGCCATTGTTGCGGTTGCGGCCGCCCCGGCGCTTGCGCTTGCGGCGACGCTTGCGCGGTTCGCCATCCTCACCGGCTTCGGTTTCCTGTGCGGGGGCAGGGGTTTCAACCACCTGTGCGGGCGCCGCCTGCGGGGCTGCCGGCTGCTCCATTCCCGACTTGTCGGCGGGCTGCTGCTTGGTGATCGCAAAATGCTGCGAACCCACGCTGTCATCCGCCTCGACCGTGATGGTCACGCCAAAGCGGTTTTCCATCTCGACCAGATTGGAGCGCTTGTGGTTCAGCAGATAGAGCGCGGTCTGCGCAGGCGTGCGCACGGCGATGTCGTTGCGCGCGTCCTTGAGCAGGTACTCTTCGATGGAACGCACCACATAGAGCGCCACCGACGAATCGGAGCGGATGTGTCCCGTGCCGCCGCAATGGGGGCAGGGCTGCATGGTGCTTTCCAGAACGCTTGCGCGGATGCGCTGACGCGACATTTCCAGAAGGCCGAAATGCGAGATGCGGCCAACCTGGATGCGGGCGCGGTCATTCTTGAGGCATTCCTTGAGGCGCTTCTCGACCGCCCGGTTGTTCCGGTTCTCCTCCATGTCGATGAAGTCGATCACGATCAGGCCCGCCATGTCGCGCAGCCTCAACTGACGCGCCACTTCCTCCGCCGCTTCCAGATTGGTCTGGAGCGCGGTGTCCTCGATCGAGTGCTCTTTCGTCGAACGGCCGGAGTTCACGTCGATCGCCACCAGAGCCTCGGTCTGGTTGATGATGATGTAACCACCGGATTTCAGCGTGACCTGCGGCTGCAGCATGCGGTCGAGCTGCGCCTCGATGCCATTGCCGGCAAAGATCGGCGTCACGTCGCGATAGGGCTGAACGACTTTGGCATGGCTCGGCATGAGCATGCGCATGAAGTCTTTCGCCTCGCGATACCCTTCCTCACCGGCCACCAGGATTTCCCCGATGTCCTTGTTGTAGAGGTCGCGCACCGACCGCTTGATGAGGCTTCCTTCCTCGTAGACGAGGGCGGGGGCCGTGGATTCAAGCGTCAGGCTGCGAACCTTCTCCCAAAGGCGCATCAGGTAGTCGTAATCGCGCTTGATCTCCGCCTTGGTGCGGTTTGCACCGGCAGTGCGCAGGATCACGCCCATGCCCTGCGGCACTTCCAGGTGCTTCACGACATCCTTGAGGCGCTTGCGGTCCTGCACATTGGTGATCTTGCGGGAAATGCCGCCACCGCGTGCGGTGTTGGGCATCAGAACCGAGTAGCGGCCTGCCAGCGACAGATAGGTGGTCAGTGCGGCGCCCTTGTTGCCGCGCTCTTCCTTGACGACCTGAACGAGCAGGATCTGGCGGCGCTTGATGACCTCCTGGATCTTGTAGTTCTTGCGGGCGGCGCGGCGCGACGGCTGCGCTTCTTCCATCGCATCGTCAGCGCCAACCGTGTCGACGTCGTCTTCGTCGTCGTTGCCATTGTTGTCGTCATCGGACCGGTTGCGGCGCGAGCGCCGGCTGCGCGGCTCTTCCGAAACCACGTCGGCAGAGGCCTCTGCAGCCATGGCCTGCGGCTTGTCTTCGCCGTCCGCGTCCTGCGCAGTGTCGGCATCGTCGTCGGAAACCGCGTCGGCGTCCGCCCCGGCTTCAGGCTGCGCCTCGGCAACGGCGTCGCTGTCGCCGTCCTCTTCCTGTGCAGCCTCGTCCTGGGAAGCCTCGTCCTGCTGGGCGGTCTTCTTGCGGGTGCTGGCGCGGCGGCGCTTGCGTCCGCCTTTCTGTGCCTGGCGGGGCTCGCTGTCTTCGTCGTCGTCATCGGCCTTGGCTTCTGCGGCTTCGGCCTCCAGAAGCGCCTGACGGTCGGCTACGGGGATCTGGTAATAGTCGGGATGGATTTCGCTGAAAGCGAGAAAGCCGTGCCGGTTGCCACCATACTCTACGAAGGCTGCCTGAAGGGAAGGTTCGACGCGTGTGACGCGTGCCAGATAAATATTACCGCGAAGCTGCTTCTTATCCTGAGATTCGAAATCAAACTCTTCGATGCGATTACCGCGAAGGACAACAACCCTCGTTTCCTCCGGATGGGAGGCATCTATCAGCATTTTGTTTGGCATAAATACTTGTCTCCCCGGCAAGGAAAGATTGTCGGGCCGGGCTCGACGGGCGTAGCCGCAAGCCAACGTGACAATCTGTGCCGGATAATCTGAGGCTCGCCGGCGTTGAAGGCCGCGCCAAATTGGGCCGGAGCACCGAGCTTGCGGTGCGTTTCAATCCGGATCTCGTTCCAATTGCGCCTGATGCCATTCCATCGCCCGGCAGAACCGTTTCAACCAAGGCCCGATTTTGCGGGCCAGCTTTTGCTCATGTAGAGCCGGCGCGGACAGTGATGGTCCGGCCGTTTCCTGAAGCCAGGGCTTCCATGCTTGAGGAAGGCCCTGAAAAATTCCTCTTGAATCACCACCCGTTCGGGTTTGCGGCGGCGGATAAAGGTTTGCCCCGTTGCTCATCGCCGTTTGTCAGCTGGGACTCAAACCAAGGACGGATATCGCGATGATTCAAAGATGCTTTTATGATTTGACAGTTGTATTGGCAACCCTGATTTCTATCGCGCCCTGGCCGGGGCGGCCTGCAAATATCATCCAGCTTATTTGCCCAATGTCCCTGCACAGCGCATAAAATATGATCGTTGGCGGTCGATTCGAAGAAAAATTGCCATTTTCTTTCGCTGGAAATGGGGTTGATTCGACTAAATCCGCATGACGCATCGGAGAGAAGCGGTTTTGCACAGACCAGCGTTTTTTTTGACGGTTGTCCTCACCGGGCTCTTTCTCGTTCTCAACAATGCCCTTGCCGATGGTCCTGCGCTCAAGGCGCATGACTACAAGATGGCCGGTGACCAGCAATACACGCGCATCGTCGTGCATTTCGACCGCGCGCCCGATTTTCGCTGGTTCCTCCTGCGCGATCCCAACCGGCTGGTGATCGACATGCCGGCCACCGAATTCACCTTCGATCCTCTGGAGCTGGAGCCACGGGGGCTGGTTGCCGGTGTGCAATATGGCGCCGTCGATGCGCAGCGCGCGCGTCTGCTTTTCAACGCCAAGGGGCCGTTCTCGGTCGAAAAGGCCGAGGTGATGAAGAACGAGACCTCCGACGGGTTTCGCCTCATCATCGAAATGCGCGCCAGTTCCGTTGAGGATTTTGACAAGGCCCTGCGGGCCAGCATGACGCCGCCCGACCTTGGTTCCGCCAAGGACGAGGCCGTTGCGATGAAGGATCGTTTCACCGTTGCGCTTGATGCGGGGCATGGCGGCGCCGATGGTGGCGCGCGTGGCGTGAACGGTACGGTCGAAAAGCAGATCACGCTTCTGTTCTCGCTCGAACTCAAGAAAAAGCTCGAGGAGACTGGCCGGTATCGCGTTGTTCTCACACGAGAGGATGACCGTTTCCTGCGTCTTGACGAGCGCGTGCGCATTGCGCGGGAGAAGGGGGCTGACCTCTTCGTTTCGGTCCATGCCGATGCGATTGCCATTCGCAGCGTGCGCGGTGCGACCGTCTACACGGTTTCCGACAAGGCGTCCGACGCCGAGGCTGCGGCAACCGCTGCACGCGAAAACCTGTCTGACGAGATCGCCGGCAAGGTGCCGGAAGAAGAGCAGGACGAGGTCGAGGATATTCTGGTCGATCTCATCCGGCGCGAGACGCACGCCTTCTCCATCCGCTTTGCGCGCACGCTCATCGGCGAACTTTCGAGTACCGTGCAGATGGTGAAAAACCCGCATCGCTATGCGGGTTTCCGCGTCCTGCGCGCCCCGGACATCCCCTCGGTTCTTCTGGAACTGGGCTATCTTTCCAATCCGAAGGACGAAGCGCAGCTGCGCGATCCGGCATGGCGGGAGAAGACAATGGCGGCGATCATTGATGCGATCAGCTATTTTGCCAAGGCAAATGGTGCAGCTGGAGGTTGATCTCAGAGCCCAATTCGTTGCAAGTCTGCAACGGCGCTCCCGTTTTGTGCTGTTCGCGCCGGGGGCGCTGCAATCGCCGTATTTT
This sequence comes from Nitratireductor sp. WH36-1, assembly GCF_058725515.1. Taxonomy (NCBI): domain Bacteria; kingdom Pseudomonadati; phylum Pseudomonadota; class Alphaproteobacteria; order Hyphomicrobiales; family Phyllobacteriaceae; genus Nitratireductor; species Nitratireductor sp. WH36-1. Next base: position 2,084,699 of record NZ_CM178970.1, read on the forward strand.
GCCCACAAGCGTGAGGCATTAAGAGCAGGCGCATGATTTTCCGGCTGTCCTTGCACGAGCGGGCGAAGATCGTGAAAAGAAATGGTATATTGGAATCGCATGGAATGAAGACAGCGGACTGCGTTGCGGTGGCAATCCACCATTCGCCTGTCCCTCTTTGTCCTGCCGATAAGACTTGGAAAGGCTGCGCGGGGCAGTTGCCGCTGACGGGCGGTGAAGTTGCGACCGGGCTTGAATTGGAGCGGGCATGATACGTCTCATCGGGTATTTCTTCGGCGTTGGCATCGTGCTGGCGCTGCTGGTGGCTGCGGGCATCGCGCTCTACATCGGCGATCTGACCAAGGATCTGCCCGATTACGAGGTGCTGGCGAAATATGAGCCGCCGGTCACGACCCGCGTTCACGCCTCCGATGGCGCTCTCATGGCCGAGTTCGCGCGCGAGCGTCGCCTCTACCTTCCGATCCAGGCCGTTCCAGATCGCGTCAAGGCTGCGTTCCTTTCCGCAGAAGACAAGAATTTCTACAAGCATCCGGGCATCGACGTGACGGGCCTTGCTCGCGCCGTGGTGACGAATGCGCGCAATCTGGGTTCGGGCCGGCGTCCGGTCGGCGCGTCCACGATCACGCAGCAGGTGGCGAAGAACTTCCTTCTCACCTCCGACCAGACCATGCAGCGCAAGATCAAGGAGATGGTGCTCTCCTTCCGCATCGAGCAGGCCTATTCCAAGGATCGCATCCTCGAGCTCTATCTGAACGAGATTTTCTTCGGTCTCGGTGCTTACGGCATCGCCGGCGCGGCGCTGACCTATTTCGACAAGTCGGTCAACGAGCTGACGCTGGAAGAAGCAGCCTATCTCGCTGCTCTTCCCAAGGGCCCGTCGAACTACCATCCCTTCCGTCACACCGAGCGCGCCATCGAGCGCCGCAACTGGGTGATCGACCAGATGGTCGAGAATGGCTACGCCACGGCTGAGGAGGGCGAGAAGGCCAAGAACACCGGCCTCAACGTTTCGCCGCGTCGCCGGGGCACCTATCTGTTCGCCGGCGAGTACTTCACCGAGGAAGTGCGCCGCGACATCATTTCGCGCTATGGCGAAGATGCGCTCTACGAGGGCGGCCTTTCCGTTCGCACCACGCTCGATCCGCAGATGCAGCTTTATGCGCGCAAGGCGCTGCACAATGGCCTTCTGCGCTATGACACGCTGCGGGGCTATCGCGGACCGGTCACGCAGATCGACGTTTCCGGCGACTGGGGTGCAGCCCTCGGCGAAGTCGATGGGCTGAGCGATGTTCCCGAGTGGAATGTGGCCGTGGTTCTTGGAACCGAAGACAACAAGATTTCCATTGGCCTCAAGCCTGAACGTGAGGTTTCCGGCGCACTGTCCGAGGAACGCACGACCGGTACGATTGCGCTGGAAGACATGAAATGGGCCATGCGGCACGTGGTGGACGGCAAGCGCCTCAAGGCGGAACGCCAGTCCGACGTTCTGAAGCCGGGCGATGTGATCTTTGTTGAGAAGAAAGCTGACACGGACCGCGCGTGGACGCTGCGCCAGGTGCCCGAGGTCGAGGGCGCGCTTGTCGCCATGGACCCGCACACGGGCCGCGTTCTGGCCATGGTCGGCGGCTTCTCCTACGCCGAATCCGAATTCAACCGTGCAACGCAGGCCTATCGTCAGCCCGGCTCGGCCTTCAAGCCGGTCGTCTATGCCGCCGCGCTCGACAATGGTTACACGCCTGCCTCCGTGGTGCTTGATGCTCCGATCTCGGTGCAGGTCGGCAATGATGTGTGGGAGCCGAAGAACTACGGCGGCAAGTTTGCCGGCCCTTCGACCCTGCGCGCCGGTATCGAGCGTTCGCGTAACCTGATGACCGTGCGGCTTGCCAAGGATATGGGCATGCCGCTCGTTGCCGATTATGCCGAGCATTTCGGCATCTACGACAAGATGCTGCCGGTTCTGGCCATGTCGCTCGGCTCGGGCGAAACCACGGTCATGCGCATGGTTTCCGCCTATGCGGTCATGGCCAATGGCGGCAAGCAGATCGTTCCGTCGCTGATCGACCGTATTCAGGATCGCTACGGCAAGACTGTCTACAAGCATGACCGTCGCGAATGCGTGGGCTGTGTTGCCAGCGAATGGACCAATCAGGAAGAGCCCGAGATCATCAATGATCGCGAGCAGGTTCTCGACCCGATGACCGCCTACCAGATCACCTCCATGATGGAGGGCGTGGTGAAGCGCGGTACGGCAACCTCCATTGCCGAACTCGGCCGTCCCATCGCCGGCAAGACCGGCACCACCAATGACGAGAAGGATGCCTGGTTCGTTGGCTACACGCCTGATCTCGTGGTTGGCGTCTTCATGGGCTTCGACACGCCGCGCCCGATGGGCCGCGGGTCGACCGGTGGCGGTCTGGCCGCGCCGATCTTCAAGGAGTTCATGGGCAATGCGCTCAAGGACATGCGCCCGGTGGACTTCCAGGTGCCCGAGGGCATGAACATCATCCCGATTGACCGCAAGACCGGCATGCGCGCCGAGTCGGGCCAGCCGGGCGTCATCATGGAAGCCTTCAAGCCCGGTACGGGACCGGCCGACAGCTACTGGGTGATCGGCATGGAAGATTTGGAAGGCATGGGCGGGCCGCGGGTTGTTTCGCCACAGGCCAACCGGGCGGTGAATTCCGGCGCCGGCGGCCTCTACTGACGCAGCGTTCTGAATCTGTGACGCGCCCGCTTTACACAGGCGGGCGCGGTTCATATGGTCCGTCGCGATTCAGGAAGCGTTTCCTGAAAAATCCAACAAAGCCGAGGTGTTGATCTGCAATGCGTGCGGAAACCGAAAATCTTGTCGACGAAATCAAGCAGGCCATAAGCCTGCTGAGGAGGCATCTTTGACTGGGATGAGGCAGTAAAGAGGCTGGAATACCTGAATTCGCGCGCTGAAGAGGCCGATCTGTGGAACGATCCGCAGGAGGCGCAGAAGCTGATGCGTGAACGTCAGATGCTGGAAGACAATATCAGCGGGGTCCGTGATCTGACCCAGGCGCTTGAGGACAATATCGGCCTCATCGAGCTTGGTGAGGAAGAGGGCGACGCTTACGTGGTGACGGAAGCCGAGAGCGCGCTCAAAGTGCTCAAGGACGAGATTGCCGCGCGTCAGGTGGAGACGCTGCTCTCCGGCGAGGCCGATGGCAACGACACCTATCTCGAAATCCATGCAGGCGCCGGCGGCACCGAGAGTCAGGACTGGGCACAGATCCTGCTGCGCATGTACACGCGCTGGGCCGAACGTCGCGGCATGAAGGTCGATGTCATGGAAGTCCATGACGGCGAAGAGGCAGGCATCAAGTCGGCAACCCTTCTGATCAAGGGGCGCAACGCCTATGGCTGGCTGAAGACCGAATCGGGCGTGCATCGTCTGGTTCGCATTTCGCCTTTCGACAGCGCTGCGCGCCGGCACACATCCTTTGCCAGCGCCTGGGTCTATCCGGTCATCGACGACACGATCGAGATCGACATTCCCGATTCGGACGTGCGCGTGGATACCTATCGCGCTTCCGGCGCGGGCGGACAGCACGTCAACACGACCGACTCGGCCGTTCGCATCACGCACATTCCGACCGGCATTGTCGTCCAGTGTCAGAAGGAACGCTCCCAGCACAAGAACCGCGCAACCGCGTGGGACATGCTGCGTGCGCGCATCTATGAGGACGAGCTGAAGAAGCGGGAAGATGCGGCGAGCGCCACCGAGGCGTCCAAGACCGACATCGGCTGGGGACACCAGATCCGCTCCTACGTCATGCAGCCCTATCAGTTGGTGAAGGACCTGCGCACAGGCGTGGAAAGCACCAGCCCGCAGGACGTGCTCGACGGCAAGCTTGATGCGTTCATGGAAGCCGCACTTTCGCAGCGCGTGCATGGCGGGGAAGGGGCCGAGGTCGAAGACCTCGCCTGAACCGGCTCATGCGTCGGCGTGAAGAGTAGAACAGCGGGCGGGCCTCAGGCTCGCCCGTTTTGCATCTCAGGAGCCGTCCTTGAGAAACGCGGCGACCTTTCGACCAGCCGTGATGAACTGCGAGGGATTGATGGCCGTACCACCCTTGCGCACTTCATAGTGCAGGTGAGGGCCGGTGGAGCGACCACTGGAGCCGACCTTGCCGATCAGCGTTCCCGGCTCGACCTTCTCGCCCTTCTTGACCAGAAGCTTGCTCATATGCGCGTAGCGTGTGGTCAGTCCGTTGCCATGGTCGATTTCGACCATGCGTCCGTAACCACCGTTCCAGCCGGACTTGATGACGGTGCCGACGCCGGCCGCGTGAATGGGCGCTCCTGTCCGGGCGCGAAAGTCCATGCCGGAGTGATGCGCCCTGCGACCCAGAAACGGGTCGCGGCGGGAGCCAAAACGGCTGGTGATCTGCGCACCGGGAACCGGATTGGCCAGCGGCAGCGCGCGCGCCTTGCCCTTGATGTCGTTGAGGCGAGACAGCGCATCGTCCAAGTCGCGTACCTGGTCTTCGAAGGCGAGCGCACTGGCCGATGTCAGAAGCGGGCCGCCGACATGCTGTTCGCGCTCGTCTTCCGAAACGCGGACCCCGACATCATCAAGTGCGTCCGCGATGACCTCGGCGCTCTGATAGGCGTTGTCGGCCAACGTCCTGACGCGGTCGATCTGCTCCGTCTCGATTGATGCGAGCGCGCGGTTGAGCTTCACGAAAAGAAAATCCGCCTTGTCTGCGGCAGAAAGCGGTCGGTCGTCCGATTGCGTCTGCGAACGAAGCGGCCAGGGAACGGTATCGGCTTTCGTGGGAGCCAGTGCTGCAACCGCGATGCTGCCGGTCCGTGTCGGATCGAGAAGCGGCTCGGTGTCGGCCTTGATCTGTGGGCGCGGGGCGGGAACCGGCCCCTTTTTGGGCAGGAGTTCCGTGCCGGCGCGGTTTAGAACCGGTTCCAGGCGGCTCTGGCGCTTGGTCAGCTGATCCTGCCGGGCAAGAAGTTCGCCCACCTTTTCCTGCATGAACTGCTGGTCGAGCAATTGACGGCTGGTCACGCGGTCGAGCTGGGCGCGCAGCGACGAGATACGGTCTTCATAGGCCTGCTGGATGCGGGCCTGCCGGGCCACCGTCGCGCCGATCAGATCGTCGCGCATAACCAGATAGGACGTTGCAAGAATGTAGCCGATGCCGATCGCAGCGATCGCTGAGCCCACTGATGCGGCCATCCATGGGCGAACAGTGAAATGTCGTATCTTTTCACCCCGCGCGATGATGATCGTGTGGGGCTCTTTTCGCTTGCCGAAAACCGCAGATTGCTGTGAACGCATCAGAAAATCGAACTTCGTTGCAGGTGAGCTTTGTTCGATTTTGATTACACTTGATTAGGGTTAATAAAGCTTTTCCCGATCAGGTGTGGCGTTAAAGAAAGCGGGGCAGGTGTGCTGCTCCGCTATATTTTATCATTCCCGCCTGTATGCGCACGTCAGGCGATCCTGCCTGACCGGAGCTGCTCTAGGCGACCTGCCTGAGCTTCTTGGCGGCCTCGAGAACGGCCTGTGCGTGACCGGGCACCTTCACCTTGCGCCACACTTCCGCAATGCGGCCTTCAGGATCGATCAGGAAGGTGGAGCGTTCCACACCCATATATTTGCGGCCATACATGCTCTTCTCGACCCACACGCCATAGGCCTGCAGCGTTTCTTTTTCCTGATCGGAAACAAGGCCGACGGTAAGGCCGTGCTTGGTCTTGAACTTGTCATGGCTCTTGGGGCTGTCGGGAGACATGCCCAGCACGACCGTGTCGACCACGTCGAATTCGGGCTTCAGTGCGGTGAAGTCGATGGCCTCGACCGTGCAGCCGCTGGTGTTGTCCTTGGGGTAAAAGAAGAGCACAACCGTCTTGCCGCGAAAGTCGGACAATCTGACCTCGCTGCCGCCATCGGCTGGCAGCACAAAATCCGGTGCTTCGCTTCCTTTGACGGGTTCTGTCATTTTCTTTCCCCTGTTTGTGGATAGGCGATGAAAGGGAGAGATATAATGATGTCGATGGATTCGTCCATGGCTGCGGTGTGTCGACGGGAACGGTTGTGGATCAGGAAGGCGCTTCTCACAGGAAAATCAGGTTCAGACGGGGCGAGATAGCGGCTTTGGAGACCTACCCTTCTACTGAGGGCAGGGCTCGTGGCGTGCTGCGGCGCTCGCTGTTCTGGCTGTGGTGCCGGCGCATTCTCATTGTTCTGGTCTCCTTGATCGCGCTTCTTGTGCTGGCCGGCCTTCTGCTTCAGTTCGTTGGCACCGGCTCCATCGGGCAGGATCGCCTCCGCGCCGCTGCCCAAAGGGCGCTGACCTCCGCCGCCGGTTACGAAATCCAGACCGACATGGGGGAGCTCGGGCTGGTTCTGAGTGATCGCAGTCTGGTTGCTCTGGAAATCCGCGATGCGCATCTGAGCAAGGCCGAGACTGGCCACAGAATGGTCGATGCGGACGTTTTGCGTATCGGGTTCCGTCTGCTCCCGCTTCTGAGCGGGAAAGTGGAGGTGGGAAGCGTCGAGCTTTCCGGCGCGCGGGTGCATCTGTCAGCACTTTCCGCGAAGTCCGACGAGGTTGCAGCGGTTGCCCGCTGGCAAAAGCCCATCGATCCGTCTGTTCTGGAAGAGAGCGTGTTTGCGGGCCTGCGGCGGGTCTATGCGATCTCCGAGCGCACCGGAACGCGCTATCTGCGCATGCGTGATGTCGAGATTGTTCTGGATGACGAGACGGGCCGCGCCGTAGCCCTCGACGTCAATGCCGCGCTCGCACCTTCGGGAAAGCTGGAATTCAGGGCCAATGCGGCGCTTGGTGAGCGGGAGGTGGAGCTTGTCGGATCAGCGCTTCGCCCGCTTGCCGATGGACCGATCAAGTCGCTCGAGGTGGAAATCGGTTCCCCCGATCCAACGCTTCTGGAGGCGGCGCGGTCCGTTGCCGGAGAACTGAAGGGAGCCGATGCGCTTCTTGCCGCCACAAGGCTATCGCTCAAGGGCGGCGAGCAGGAGGTCGGAAAAGGCAGGCTACAGTTCGAGGTGGCGCTGCAGGAAGCGCCGTTTGATCTTGGCGAAGATGGCATTCTGACCGCAACGGGCCGGATCCGCGCCGAGATTGGCCGTGAAGCCGGCATGATCGTCATCAATCAGGCAAACCTCGTTGTCGGCCGTTCGGTCTTCAACTTTACCGGCAGGATCGTTCCTCTTGAGAACGAGGAGGCCGACAGCGCGCTTTATGGCTTCGATCTGGTCAGTCCGAAATCGACCATCGCTCCGCTCGATTCACCGCAAGCCGCCGTTCCCTTCGTGGCGGGTGTTTCCGGACGCATCGACACCGGCAGCGGCCGCATCGTCGGCGATACGATCCGTATCGCAACGACATCCGGCGTCATCACCGCAAGCGCTGCTGTAACGCTGGAAGCCGGCAAGACGCCCGGGCTTTCGCTTGCCGTCTATACGAGCGGCATGCCGACCAATGAGGTCAAGCAGTTCTGGCCGTGGTTTGCGGCCTCGGGCGCACGGGAATGGGTGCTTGAAAACCTGTTTGGCGGGCATGTGGTGGAAGGCAATCTGCGTCTGCGCGTTCCGCCCGGCCGGTTCGGCAATGGCCAGCCGCTGAACGATGAGGAAGTGAACGGCGCATTCTCCGTCGCTGATGCCCGTTTCGATATTGCAGGCCGCATTCCGCCGGTGCGGGACGCCGCCGGCAGCATCGCCTTCAAGGGCTCCGACATCGATATTGCCATCGAGGCGGGCACCGTCTTCATGCCAAGCGGACGGCAGGTTGCGGCCAGCAATGGCACGCTGTCCGTTCGCAACGCGCATGTGAAGCCGCGCATCGGCAAGCTCGCCATTGATGTTGCCGGCAAGGCGCCCGCCGTCGTCGAACTGGCCTCCTACGAGCCCATCGACGTGTCAGAACGCATCGATCTGACGCCCAAGGATGTAACCGGTGACGTCACCGGTCATGTGACAGCCGACATCCCCCTGAGCGATGGCATTCCGCGCGACCAGCTTGGCTGGCGGGCGACGCTTGAATACTCCGACCTCTCGATCTCCAAACCCTTCAACGGGCAGATGGTCGCCAATGCCGATGGCGTGCTCATGGTCGAGCCGGGGCGGGCGGACATTTCGGCCACCGCCACACTCAACGGCGTGCCGGCGCGGCTCGAACTGGTGGAACCCTTTGGCGAATCCGATCAGGCGCGCTCGCGCAGGATCGAACTGACGCTTGACGATGCGGCGCGGCGAAAGATCGTGCCGGGCCTTGATGGCATTCTCTCCGGTCCGATGACGGTCGACTATGACGAGCTTGAGGATGGACGCAAGGCGCTCAAGGTCAATCTGGACAAGACGCGCCTGACGCTGCCCTGGATCAACTGGAGCAAGGGAGCGGGCATTCCGGCCACCGCTTCCTTCATTCTGGATGAGAAATCATCCTCCATGGAACTCACGGATTTCAGGCTTTCCGGAAAGACCTTTTCCGCAACCGGACGCATCACCCTTGCGGGCGGTCGGCTCGCATCGGCCCGCTTCGACAAGGCACGGCTGAACCGGGGTGACGATTTCTCCGTCTCCATCAACCGTTCAGGTTCCGCCTACAGGGTGTCGGTGCGCGGCGCGTCGGTCGATGGCCGCGCCATGGTGAAATACTATCTGGGTGCGCGGCAGGGCGCGTCAGGTGGCGATGATGACGGCGCAGACGCGGGCATCACACTCGACGCCCGTCTCGGCCGCGTGTCCGGTTTCGGCGGCGAAGTGATGCGCGATGTATCGCTTGACTACAAGGCGGGGGCCGGTGAGACCGGCAGGCTTGATTTAAAGGGCGTCACCGCATCTGGCGGAGGCGTTTCCCTTTCGCGCGACGCAGGCGGCATTCGCGCCAATTCCTCCGATGCCGGTGCGGTCATGCGTTTCGTGGATTTCTACGAACACATGGAAGGCGGGCGCATGGTGCTGGCCCTGACGGAAGCTGGCGGTGGCCGCTTTCAGGGCAGCGTGACGGCCGAGAACTTCTTCATCGTCAACGAGCCGCGTCTGGGGTCTCTGGTCGCCGCAACGGACAATAGCGGCAATGGCGACAAGGTCGATGCCGCACGTGTCAGCTTCGAGCGTGGTTTTGCCAACATCATCAAGGGACCGGGCAGTCTGGCGCTGAGCGACGGCGTTCTGCGCGGTCCGCTGATCGGCACCACCTTTCAGGGCACGCTGTTCGACGCCAATGACAACATCGCGATCACCGGCACCTTCATGCCGCTTTACGGGCTCAACCGCATTTTTGGCGAGATCCCGCTGTTCGGCGCCATTCTCGGCAATGGCCGTGATCGCGGCCTGATCGGCATCACCTATCGTCTCTATGGCAAGCTGAAGGATCCGCAGATGGAGGTGAACCCCATCTCGGCCATTGCGCCGGGCATCTTCCGGCAGATCTTCGAGTATCGATAGCAGGCAGCCGCCCATAAAGAAAAAGCGTGCGCCCGGTTGGACGCACGCTCATTTTTCAAATGCGATTGTTGCGCGGCTCAGACCGGGCGCAGAAGCACGTGCTTCTTCTTGCCGAGCGAGAGCTTCACCACGCCTTCCTCGGTGAGGTTGTCGAGGGTCACGGCCTGCCGGTCATCGCTGACGGGCTGGTCGTTGAGGCGCACTGCGCCACCCTTCACATGCCGGCGCGCCTCGCCATTGGAGGCGGCAAGGCCTGCGGTCACGAAGAGCGCCAGAACACCGACACCTTCCTCAAGCGCCGAGCGCTCGACTTCGACCGTCGGGAGCGTCTGCGCCAGCGCGCCTTCCTCGAACGTCTTGCGCGCCGTCTCCGCGGCCTCTTCCGCCGCATCGCGGCCATGCAGCATTGCCGTTACCTCGGTGGCGAGGATCTTCTTGGCCTCGTTGAGCTCTGCTCCCTGAAGTGCTGCAAGGCGGGCGATCTCATCGAGCGGCATCGTCGTGTAGAGCTTGAGGAAGCGCTCGACGTCGGCGTCCTCGGTGTTGCGCCAGTACTGCCAGAAATCGTACGCGCCAAGCATGTCCGGGTTGAGCCAGACAGCGCCGTCGGCGCTCTTGCCCATCTTCGCGCCCGACGAGGTGGTCAGAAGCGGCGAGGTGAGGGCGTAGAGCTGCGGCGTGCCCATGCGGTGGCCGAGATCGATTCCGTTGACGATGTTGCCCCACTGGTCGGAACCGCCCATCTGCAGGCGGCAGCCAATCCGTCTGTTCAGCTCAACGTAATCGTAGGCCTGGAGGATCATGTAGTTGAATTCCAGGAAGGACAGCGACTGCTCGCGGTCGAGGCGCGTCTTCACCGAATCGAACGACAGCATGCGGTTGACCGAGAAGTGGCGGCCCACATCGCGCAGGAATTCGAGGTAATTGATGCCCAGAAGCCAGTCGGCATTGTTGACCATCAGTGCATCCTGAGGGCGGTCGCCGAAGGTCAGGTAGTTGGAGAACACCTTCTTGATGCCGGCAATGTTGTCGGCAATCGTTTCCGGCGTCATCAGCTTGCGCGCCTCGTCCTTGAAGGACGGGTCGCCGATCATGCCGGTGCCGCCGCCCATCAGGGCGACCGGGCGATGGCCGGTCTTCTGCATCCAGTGCAGCATCATGATCTGGATCAGACCGCCGGCGTGCAGGCTCGGCGCGGTCGGGTCAAAGCCGATATATGCCGTGACCGTCTCGTTCCGGAAGAGTTCATCGAGACCCGCATTGTCGGAGGTCTGGTGAATGAACCCGCGTTCGCTCAGCGTGCGCAGGAAGTCGGATTTGAAGGCGGTCATGATCTTTCAGGCTCTTTGATGTTTGACGGAGGGCGCTGCCGGGGCAGCGCCTGTCCGTCGGACAGTTTACTTGAGGCGTTTGGGGCGGGGCTCGGACAGCTCGCCGCGCAGGCGGCGGTCGAGATAATCCGAGCATTCACCGATCAGGTTGTCGATCTGGTCGGTATAGAAGTGATTGACGCCGGGCATCGTCTTCTGGGTGATCGTAATACCCTTCTGCGACTGCAGTTTGTCAACGAGACCCTGAACGTCTGCCGGCGGCGCGACCCTGTCGGCGTCGCCATGGATGATCAGGCCCGAAGACGGGCAGGGGGCGAGGAACGAGAAGTCGTAGAGGTTCGGCTGCGGCGAGATGGACATGAAGCCCTCGATCTCGGGACGGCGCATGAGAAGCTGCATGCCGATCCACGCACCGAACGAGTAGCCGGCGATCCAGCAGTTCTTCGAATCGGGATGGAGCGTCTGCACCCAGTCGAGCGCCGCCGCTGCATCCGACAATTCGCCGGTGCCGTGGTCGAATGCGCCCTGGCTGCGGCCGATGCCGCGGAAGTTGAAGCGAAGCGTGGTGAAGCCGCGGCTCTGGAACATGTAGAAAAGATCGTAGACGATCTTGTTGTTCATCGTGCCGCCGAACTGTGGGTGCGGGTGCAGGATGAGCGCGATCGGAGCGTTCTTTTCCTTGGACGGCTGATAGCGTCCTTCCAGGCGTCCGGCCGGTCCGGCGAAAATGACCTCAGGCATGAGTACTCCACATTGGGCGTCGCAGCGCTTCGGGTTGCACAAGGAACTATGTTCCTTACCCTTGACGCGACGCCGACGCCTCCATAGAAGCTAGTTTAGAATTATTCAAAAATGACAGACGCAACGCGTCCATCATGTCGGCAAGCCGGGTAGATAGGACGGCTCGCCCTAAAAATTCAAGGAAATTACGCCATTGAGGCCAAGTTTGGCCAAGAAGGCGTAAAGCAGACGTCGGATTCGCGGAGAAAAGCGGAAAATCAATGTCGGCAGCCCGTGCTTATCTTGATTACAACGCCAGTGCGCCTCTCCTTGAGTGCGCGCGCACGGCCATGCTTGACGCACTGGCCATGCCTGCGAATCCCTCTTCCGTTCACAGCGAGGGGCGTGCCGCCAAGCGTATTCTCGAGACTGCGCGCCGACAGGTTGCAGCACTCGTCGGCGGAGAGCCTGCCCATGTGGTGTTCACTTCCGGTGCGACCGAGGCTGCGGCAACGGTTCTCTCTCCACGCTGGACGATGGGGCGTGCGCCGCTGATCTTCTCTGCGCTCTACGTGAGCGCCGCCGATCATCCCTGCATTTTGAAGGGCGGGCGCTTTTCCGCAAGCGCCATCAATATGATAGCCGTTCGTCCTGACGGCTTGGTCGATCTGGCTGATCTTGAGGCGAAGCTTGCCGCCCATGATCGCGGCGAAGGGCTTCCGCTGGTCGCCGTGCACGCGGTCAACAATGAAACCGGCATCATTCAGCCGCTTGAAGAGATCGGCCGTATCGCAAAGGCGGCAGGCGCGGTGGTCGTCATCGACGCGGTGCAGGCTGCCGGTCGGATTCCGCTCGATATTTCAGCGGGATACGCAGACTACTTTATTCTTTCCTCGCACAAGATCGGCGGCCCGAAGGGCGCAGGCGCCATCGTCGGCAGCGCTGATCTGATGATGCCTGAACCGCTGATCAATGGTGGCGGGCAGGAGAAGGGACATCGCGGCGGCACGGAGAATCTGGCCGCGATTGCAGGCTTTGGCGCAGCGGCGTCAGAGGCGCTCGGCAAACTGTCTGGCATCGATGCGCTTGCCGCCATGCGTGACCGTTTCGAGGCTGCGATTCTGGCGCATGTGCCCGATGCGGTGATTCATGGTCGGGGTGCGCCGCGCGTTGCCAACACCAGCTTCTTCTCGATCCCCGGCACCAAGGCTGAGACAGCGCAGATCGGCTTCGATCTTGGCGGTGTGGCCCTGTCTGCGGGATCCGCCTGTTCTTCTGGGCGTGTGGGACCAAGCCACGTGCTTGAAGCCATGGGGCTTGGTGATCAGGCCAGTGCGCTGCGCGTTTCCATCGGACACGCGACGGGCGAGGATGAACTGGCGCTTTTTGATGCGGCTCTGGCCAATATCGCCCGGCGGCGCAAGGGCGCTTCCGAGGCCGCCTGAGGCGGCGCTGTGAGAAAAATGGAACTGATGCAGATTAAAATGGAGAAAAAGACACATATTTAATATGTGACCGGATGAAACATCTGCTCCGATGCACTACATGAGGGTTGCCGCAAGGCAATCACGGTGTGCTCAATTTTGAAGACGGCCGGGTCTTGACCCCGGCATGGATGGAGAACGCATATGCCTGCCGTGCAGGAGACGATTGATCAGGTCCGCATGATCGATGTGGACCAGTACAAATATGGTTTCGAGACGCTCATCGAGAGCGAGCTGGCCCCCAAGGGCCTCAACGAAGACATCATCCGCTTCATTTCGGCCAAGAAGGAAGAGCCGGAATGGATGACGGAGTGGCGGCTGAACGCCTACAAGCGCTGGCAGGCCATGGAAGAGCCGAGCTGGGCGCGCGTCAGCTATCCCAAGATCGACTTTCAGGATCTGCACTATTACGCAGCGCCGAAGAACCAGACCGGCCCGAAGTCGCTGGACGAAGTCGATCCCGAATTGCTCAAGACTTACGAAAAGCTCGGTATCCCCTTGAGGGAGCAAGAAATTCTTGCCGGCGTTCGCAAGCAGGGCGAGCCGAGTGAGCTGGACGAAAACCCGAGCGACAACGTCTACAGCTCCGGTCGCGTTGCGGTTGACGCGGTGTTCGATTCCGTGTCGGTCGTGACCACGTTCAAGGAAGAACTCGCCAAGGCCGGCGTGATCTTCTGCTCGATCTCCGAGGCGATCCGCGAGCATCCCGAGCTGATCCAGAAATATCTGGGATCGGTCGTGCCGGTGTCGGACAATTACTATGCTGCGCTGAACTCCGCCGTCTTCACCGATGGTTCCTTCGTCTATGTGCCGAAGGGCGTGCGCTGCCCGATGGAATTATCAACCTATTTCCGCATCAACGAGCGCAACACCGGCCAGTTCGAGCGCACGCTGATCATCGCGGAAGAGGGCGCCTATGTGTCCTATCTGGAAGGCTGCACCGCGCCGCAGCGCGACGAGAACCAGCTGCACGCCGCCGTGGTCGAGCTGATTGCGCTGGACGATGCGGAGATCAAGTACTCCACGGTCCAGAACTGGTATCCGGGCGATTCCGAGGGCAAGGGCGGCATCTACAACTTCGTCACCAAGCGCGGCGACTGCCGGGGCAACAACTCCAAGATCTCCTGGACCCAGGTCGAGACCGGTTCGGCGATCACCTGGAAGTACCCGTCCTGCATCCTGCGTGGCGACAACAGCCGCGGCGAGTTCTACTCGATTGCCGTTTCCAACGGCCATCAGCAGATCGATTCCGGCACCAAGATGCTGCATCTGGGCAAGAACACGTCGAGCCGCATCATCTCCAAGGGCATCTCCGCCGGCAAGTCGCAGAACACCTATCGCGGACAGGTTTCGGCGCACCGCAAGGCGGCCAACGCCCGTAACTTCACCCAGTGTGACAGCCTGCTGATCGGCAATGACTGCGGCGCGCACACGGTGCCCTACATCGAAGCGAAGAACGCCACGGCGCAGTTCGAGCACGAGGCGACCACGTCGAAGATTTCCGAGGATCAGCTATTCTACGTCATGCAGCGCGGCATTCCCGAGGAAGAGGCCATCGCGCTCATCGTCAACGGCTTCGTCAAGGACGTCATCCAGGAACTGCCGATGGAGTTCGCCGTCGAGGCGCAGAAGCTCATCGGTATTTCGCTTGAAGGTTCGGTCGGCTGAGGCCGGCGCATTTGTTTGGAAAAAATCATGCTTGAGATCAAAAACCTGCACGCCCGCATCGCCGAGGATGGCACCGAGATCATCCGTGGCCTCAACCTGACCGTTAAGGCCGGCGAAGTGGCCGCGATCATGGGGCCGAACGGCTCCGGCAAGTCCACGCTGTCCTACATCCTCGCCGGTCGTGACGACTATGAGGTGACCGAGGGCGAGATCCTCTACAATGGCGAGTCCATTCTGGAGATGGATCCGGCCGAGCGCGCCGCCGCCGGCATTTTCCTCGCTTTCCAGTACCCGCTCGAAATTCCGGGTGTTGCCACGATGGAGTTCCTCAAGACCGCCATCAACGCGCAGCGCAAGGCGCGCGGTGAGGAAGAGCTGAAGATCCCCGAGATGCTGAAGCGCGTTCGCACCGCAGCCGACGAGTTGGAGATGAGCATGGACATGCTCAAGCGTCCGCTCAATGTCGGTTTCTCCGGCGGTGAGAAGAAGCGGGCCGAAATCCTGCAGATGAAGCTTCTGGAGCCGAAACTCTGCGTTCTGGACGAGACCGATTCCGGCCTGGACATCGATGCTCTGAAGATCGTTGCCGACGGCGTGAACGCCCTGCGTTCGCCGGATCGCGCCGTGCTGGTGATCACCCACTACCAGCGTCTTCTCGACTACATCGTTCCCGACACGGTTCACGTTCTCTACCGCGGCCAGGTCATCAAGTCTGGCGACAAGGATCTGGCGCTTGAGCTGGAGAAGAACGGTTACGCCGGCGTCATCGACGCAGCCGCTTGAGGTGACGAGATGAACCTTCATGCTCAAAACACGCTGACGGAGGCCGAAACGGCGCTGGTCAACGGCTATTCCAGCCGTTTCTCTGACCTGCCCGGCGATGCCGATGTCACCGTCCGTCGCGATGAGGCGCTCGAGCTTCTCAAGCAGGGTCTGCCCACGCGCCGGGTCGAAGCCTGGCACTATACCGACCTGCGCCGGCTTCTGTCCGTTGTTCCGGATTTCAAGCCGGTCGCCAATGCCGAGGCTGTTGATCCGCTGATCGAAAACGCGCTGGTCCTGCCCGTGCTGAATGGTGCAGCGCATGGCCGTGCCGCCGGGCCTGAAGGCCTGACCATCGCCACGCTGGCCGACAAGCTTCAGGAAGGCGCGCTTTCTGCCGAATGGCTGACGGCCTCCGACCGGTTCGACGCCGTTGGTGCGATCAACGCGGCTTTCGTTTCTGATGGCTACTGGCTCGATATCGCCGAAGGCGCGGAGCTCAGCCGTCCGGTCGAGCTTCAGAACATCCATGCGGGCGGTCAGGTGCATGGCCGTTTCGTGGTCAATGCGGCCGCCGGCTCGCGGGCGACCATCATCGAGCGCCAGACCGGTGTCGGCGATGCGCTTGCATCATCCGTCACGCATCTGGACGTTGCCGATGGCGCGCATGTGTTCTGGATCCTGCTTCAGGAACAGCCGGACGATGCGGCCTATCTCGGCCAGTTCACGGCCTCGCTGGGCAAGGAGTCGAGCCTGACGCTCTTCATCCTGAACAGCGGCGGCAAGCTGGTTCGCCAGGAAGTGAAGGTTGAAGCGCGGGGCGAGGGCTCCGAGTTCAAGCTTCGTGGCGTGAACCTTCTTGGCGGCGAGACCCATTGCGACGTGACCATGGTGCTCGATCACCTGGCGCCCGACACGGTCTCCACCGAGACCTTCCGCAATGTCGTCACGGGCAAGGCCAATGGCGTGTTTCAGGGCCAGATCCGCGTTGCGAAGATCGCCCAGAAGACCGACGCCAAAATGGCCTGCAACACGCTGTTGCTGTCCGATGATGGCGGTTTCTCCTCCAAGCCGGAACTCGAGATCTTCGCCGACGATGTGGCCTGCGGCCACGGCGCGACGGTGACCGATATCGAGAAGGAGCACCTCTTCTACCTGATGGCGCGTGGCATCGACGAGAAGACCGCACGCGGTCTGCTGGTCAAGGCCTTCGTGGCCGAGGTGATCGAAGAGCTCGAGGATGAAACCGTGATCGAGGCGCTGGAGGCCAGACTGGTCGACTGGTTCGCCGAGCACGGCTAGAGCGCCGTGCGTCCATCTGGACGCACAAAGGACGCTCTAACCTGTTGGATCTACGCATCGTGCTTTCCGAAAATCGATTCCGAATTTCGGGCCGATGCGCTAATCCTAAACCACTCACGCCCGCCTTTCTGAGCGAGGGGCGGGCACGCGGGGTTCGAAATGGACCAGAAGGTCGACACTATGCGTTATGACGTTGAAGCCGTTCGCCGGGATTTCCCCATCCTGGCGCGAGAGGTGTACGGCAAGCCGCTCGTCTATCTCGACAATGGCGCGTCCGCGCAGAAACCGCAGGCGGTGATCGATGCGATCACGCACGCCTACAGCAATGAATACGCCAATGTTCATCGCGGCCTGCACTTTCTCTCGAACGCCGCCACGGATGCCTATGAAAAGGCGCGTGAAACGGTCCGGCGCTTCCTGAATGCGGAAAGCACCGATCAGATCATTTTCACCAAGTCGGCCACCGAGGCGATCAACACCGTCGCCTATGGCCATGCGATGCCGAATATCGGCGAGGGCGACGAGATCGTTCTGTCGATCATGGAGCATCACTCCAACATCGTGCCCTGGCATTTCCTGCGCGAGCGCCATGGCGCGAAGCTCGCCTGGATTCCGGTCGATGAGCAGGGCGTGCTCACGGTCGAGGCGTTCGAGAAGACGCTCACCGACCGCACGAAGCTCGTCGCCATCACGCATATGTCGAATGTGCTTGGCACCGTCACGCCGCTGAAGGAAATCATCCGCATTGCCCATGAGCGCGGCATTCCGGTTCTGGTCGATGGCAGTCAGGGCGCCGTCCACCTGCCGGTAGACGTCCAGGCGCTTGACTGCGATTTCTATGTCTGCACCGGACACAAGCTCTACGGACCTTCGGGCATTGGCGTGCTCTATGGCAAGAAAGAGCGCCTTGCAGCCATGCGGCCCTTCCAGGGCGGCGGCGAGATGATCGAGGACGTGACGCTCGACAGTGTCACCTATAACGATCCGCCCCACCGCTTCGAGGCCGGCACGCCGCCCATCGTGCAGGCGATCGGGCTTGGCGCGGCGCTTGAATATATCGAAGGCGTTGGCCGTGAGGCGATTGCGGCTTACGAGGCCGATCTGGTGCGCTATGCGCATGAGCAGCTGTCGCGCATCAACGCGCTGCGCATCTTCGGCAATGCGCCGGACAAGGGCGCCATCGTCTCGTTTGAGATCGAGGGCATTCATGCGCATGACGTGTCCATGGTGATCGACCGTTCGGGCGTCGCCGTCAGGGCAGGAACGCACTGCGCGCAGCCGCTGTTGAAACATTTCGGGGTAACCTCGACCTGCCGCGCGTCGTTCGGCATGTACAACACGCGCGAGGAGGTCGACGCCCTCGCTGAAGCGCTTGAGAAAGCGCGGCGTTTTTTCGGGTGAACAAGATGACTGACACACCGCAGGACACGGATCAGACGGTCGAGGCCACGGCCCCGCAGGAGACGGAAGCCAAAACGTCTTCCATTCCGCAGGAAGAGCTTGCTCGCCTGACAGACGACATCGTCAGCGCGCTGAAGACGGTCTACGATCCGGAAATCCCCGCCGACATCTACGAGCTCGGCCTGATCTACAAGGTCGATATCGAGGATGATCGCTCGGTGAAAATCGATATGACGCTGACCGCTCCGGGCTGTCCCGTGGCCGGCGAGATGCCCGGCTGGGTGCAGAACGCTGTCAGTACGGTCGAGGGCGTGAGCGACGTGGAAGTCACCATGGTCTTCGATCCGCCATGGACGCCCGATCGCATGTCCGAGGAAGCCCAGTTCGCTGTTGGCTGGTACTGAGCAGGTGAGGCGTGGCCCTTGCAAGAGCCACGCATCTTGCCCATCTTGAAGACAGGACCTTTCCGCGAGCCTTTCACTCGCCGTGAACGGAGAATTCGATGAGCCGATTTCAAGTGATGACCATGACCGACGCGGCGGCAGGCCGCGTGCGCGATATCGTTGCCGCCCGTGAGGGCGCGAAGGGCGTGCGTGTCGGCATCAAGAAGGGCGGCTGCGCCGGCATGGAATATACGGTGGACCTCGTCACCGAGGCGGACCCCAAGGACGACCATGTGGAACATGAAGGCGCGCATGTCTATGTCGCGCCGGAAGCCGCACTGTTTCTTCTGGGCACGCAGCTCGACTTCGAGGTCACCAAGCTGCGCACCGGGTTCACCTTCAACAACCCGAACCAGACATCGGCCTGTGGCTGCGGTGAATCCATCGAGCTTCAGCCGGCAGACCTGAAAGCGCTTGCCGAAGCGCGCGGCGCGGCCTGACGCGCCGCCGTGGACGATGATGCGATCCACGATCTTTTCGCCGGGCTTGGGCCCGTTTCCATAAAACGCATGTTTGGCGGGAAGGGCATCTATCATCAGGGTGTCGTCTTCGCTCTGGAGGTCAGCAGCGAAATCCTTCTGAAGGCTGATGCGGAAAGCGCGGCTGATTTCGCCGAGGCCGGTTGCCGCCAGTGGGTCTATGAGGGCCATAAGGGGCGGGGGCCTGTCGCCATGCCTTACTGGTCCATTCCGGACGCTGCCCTTGATGATCCCGACGAGATGGCGCTCTGGGCGCAACGGGCCTTTCAGGCTGGCCTCAGAAGCCGGAAGCGCTGACAGGCGCAAGAGACACATCACGCAATAAGAAAAGCCGCCGCAGGCAGGAGCCAGCGGCGGCTTTTTCAATTCGTCACAAGATCGGATCGGGTCAGGTCTTGACCTGGATCTTCATGAAGGCGGGCACATCGTCGCCGAAGCCGACGATCGTGTTTTCCTCTTCACGCGGCTTGCGCCTGTTGTCGCGGCGCTGCTCGGAGCGGTCCTGCTGGGGCCTGTCCTGCTTTGCCTTGCGCTCGGCATTGTCGGACTTGATCTCTTCCTTGCGCGACTTCCTGTCGGTGTCCTGCCCGGAATTCTGTGCAGAACCCTGCTTCTCCTTCGCGCCGGCATCCTTCTTGACGCCACGCTTGGAGCCGCGCCCGCGCTTCTCCTCTTCAGGGCTTTCGTCAGCCTGAAGCGTCGAAAGATCTCCGTCCAGCCATTCGACGTCCTGGCCGATCAGCTTTTCGATGGAATCCATATATTTGCGATCCGCTTTGGTGATCAGCGTGAAGGCAGCGCCCTTGCGTCCTGCACGACCCGTGCGGCCGATGCGGTGCACATAATCGTCGGCATGGGTGGGAATGTCGAAGTTGAAGACGTGGCTGACATCCGGGATGTCGAGACCGCGTGCTGCAACATCGGAGGCCACGAGCAGCTTCAGATTGCCCTTGCGGAAATTCTCCAGCATCGTCATGCGCGCGCGCTGATCCATGTCGCCATGCAGGGCGCCTGCATCATATTCATGACGCACCAGCGAACGGAACAGGGTCGCAACCTCGCTCTTGCGATTGCAGAAGATGATCGCGTTTTTCAGCGTCTCGCCTTCATCGTCGATAAGCTTGCGCAGCCGCTCGCGCTTGTCCCACGGCTTGGAGCCGCTCTTGACGAAGCGCTGCGTGATGTTGGTTGCAGTGGTGGCCGGACGGGAGACCTCGACGCGTACCGGCGCCTGCAGGAACTGCTCGGTCAGCTTGGTGATCTCCGGCGGCATGGTGGCCGAGAAGAACAGCGTCTGACGCGTAAAGGGAATCAGCTTGCAGATGCGCTCGATGTCGGGGATGAAGCCCATGTCGAGCATGCGATCCGCCTCGTCGATCACGAAAATGTCGACGCCGGTCAGAAGCAGCTTTCCGCGTTCGAAATGATCCAGCAGGCGACCGGGCGTCGCGATCAGCACATCGGCGCCGCGCTCCAGCTTCTTTTCCTGCTCTTCAAAGGAAACGCCACCGATCAGAAGGGCAATGTTCAGTCGGTGATTCTTGCCGTATTTGACGAAATTCTCTTCGACCTGGGCAGCAAGTTCGCGCGTCGGCTCGAGAATGAGCGTGCGCGGCATGCGTGCCCTTGCACGGCCGCGCTCGAGGCGCGTCAGCATCGGCAGAACGAACGAGGCCGTCTTGCCTGTGCCCGTCTGTGCGATGCCCAGCACATCCTTGCCGGCCAGGGCATGCGGTATCGCACCCGCCTGGATCGGGGTTGGTTGCGTATAGCCCGCGTCGGTCACGGCGGAGAGGACCTTTTGGGACAGGCCCAGATCGGAAAATGTCAACGCTTCCTGAGCGGTGTCTTGTTCTTCTGCTGGCACGTTTCGGCTGTCTTTGGTTTCTGCGGCCTGATGCCGCCTCATAAGGCATGGAGCCTCGAATCCTAGGTGGCGTACGGCTTGGAGCGCCCGATGTCAACAGATGGCTTGCCGTAAAGTCACCTATTGTTCAATAGCGGAACTGCTCTGAGAGGATGCGTTCGTTCCAAGAATGGCTCTCGTCGAAAAGCACTGTAACGGTCTCATCATGCGATTCGCGCACGGTCACGGAGACGACGGATTTGATCTCCGTATGATCCGCAACCGCATTTACGGGGCGTTTTCCCGGCTCCAGAATGTCGAAATGCACGGTCGCCTGGTTGGACAGAAGCGCCCCGCGCCAGCGACGCGGGCGGAACGGGCTTACCGGCGTCAGCGCCAGAAGCGGCGCGTCCAGCGGCAGGATCGGGCCGTGCGCGGAAAGATTGTAGGCTGTGGACCCGGCCGGCGTCGCCACCATCACGCCGTCACAGATCAGTTCCTCAAGCCGCACCTTGTCGTCTATGGCGATGCGGATCTTTGCGGCCTGGTAGGACTGACGCAGAAGCGACACTTCGTTCACGGCCAGCGCCTTCACCGTGTTGCCGTCGGCATCCACGGCGATCATCTGGAGCGGTCGCACCGTTTCGGGAATGGCCGCCGCCACACGCTCGCGCAGCCCGTCCTCACGATATTCGTTCATGAGGAAGCCAATGGAGCCACGGTTCATACCATAGATGCGTTTCCCGGCTCCCATGGTTTCGCGCAGAATGTGCAGCATGAAGCCATCGCCGCCCAGCGCGACAATCACATCCGCGTCCTCGGGGCGCTCCTGGCCGTAGAGTGCGGACAGGCGCTTTGCAGCTTCCTGTGCGTCCCTGGTGTCGGCGCAGACGAAGGAAAGGGCCATCGGCTTTCGGGTCATGGTAATCTAAGGGCCCTTGAACTTGAGGCAGGAGCCTATCGGTTAGCATGCGTGCGAACGCGTGCAAAGGCATATGCGGCTGCATTGATGTGGGGATCGCAACCGGCTGTCGCCAGTTTTGATTTCACTTGAGCGCGGATTGTGCTAACGCATCGCCGGATGCCCTTGTAGCTCAGTTGGTAGAGCACCTGATTTGTAATCAGGGGGTCGGCGGTTCGAGTCCGTCCGGGGGCACCAAAAACCCCTTACAATCCAAGGCTTTGCGGCGTGTCAGTTTGATGCGGACACAAGAGCTGTTTTCTATGTCCGCACCATGTCCGCACTTTGCGGACATTGGATATTTGGCCGGATGGTGAGTCGCTTTGATGAGATACCCACACGGTGCGGCGGTTATGGATGCAGCAGGTCGATAACGATATGCCGCACCGTGTGGGATTCGGAAATTGAAAGGCGGTGCCCCCGGGCGTCGGACACCGCCTATCGCAGCGGCCCGGCGTGGGCTCTCAGGCTGCGAATTCTGGAATTGGTGGCCGACCGGGGAAAGGTGCGAAAAGCCGGTCGGCCTTCGAGCGGCTGCGAGAACCAGAGAAACGCGCCAGCTCGAACTCTTAGCCGTGCGCAGCTCTCATAGCGCGTTCAGCTTCGGCGGACAGGGCACGAACGCGCTGCTGTTCGTCGGCTGAATACGCCTCGGCAACTGCCTGCGGGTCGTTTTCCATGAGATGCGAATGCGCCTTCGCTTTCGACACATGAAGCCGTTCGGCAGTCTTCTCGATTAGGCGGGAATAATGGCTTTCGGCGGAGTTGTGGCCGTAATTCGTCGGATCATTTTCTGTCATTTTCGTTTCCTCGGTTTTCTGAATTTCTGCGGCTTTCGACTTCGCCATATCGGCGAAAAACCGTGCGGCAAGATCGTCAGCGGGCGTCGTGTGGGATTTGGTCAGTCGGGCCAGCGCCCCGGCCTGCGCTGGCTTGCGGACGCCTGAAATTTCTGTGATCGTCAGTTCTTCGATAATGTTTCTGGTCGTCATGCTGCTGCTTTCCTTTCGCCGGTTCCGCCGATGCTAAAACCGGAATAAGTTCCATTCTTGAATTTCTCGATCATCGCGGGATCGTCAGGTTTCATGGCGATCATCAAGCCAGTCTGTCGGCTCGAAATACCCATGGCGGCGGCGATGTCGGACGTCAGTGGCCAGACAAAAGCCACGCGCCCAATATCGCCGCCGACATGCATTTCTTTCGCCGCCGCACCGCTCTCCACATATTTCAGCGCGGCTTTGAGCATCACAGGCTCCGGGATGAAATCGCCCTGTGAATCGTGATACGGCTGGCCGTCTTCCGTGCAGACAATCGCCCATCCGAAAACCAGCCCAAGTGCCTCATCGGCTTTGCAAAACTGTGCGTTCACGTCAGCTTTACCCCCTTGCACTTTTCGAGCATTTTCAGATCGGTCAGCTCACAATTCGTCCGATCTCGGAAATCGTTCGGCGCGGAGTTTTTCAGGCTCAGATACTGGCCGAGTGCGGAGTCGACCACGACCTGCGTGAATTGAGGGTTTGCGAAAATAGGCCGAGCGTCACGAGGCGTGATCCGATCCTCCGAAACCTCATTCGCCCACAGGGCGCGCCGGCTTTCACAAAGCGACGCCAGCTCCTTCAAAAGCTCATCGATCCGGCGGCTGTGGGTAAGGATTGCGTGTGCCGACATTACATAGACCCCAGCGTCTGCCGGTCGAATTCAGCGAGCGGGCGGGTCGATCCGAGACGCCCCGAAACACTCGAAAATTTCCGAAGCGGGGAGAATGCGGCATCGATCGGATTGCGTTGCAGCAATCGATTGCCAGCGCCACGAATAACCTCAGAATACTTGCCGCCATAGCTAAACTGTCGGGCAAGCATCGCTCGCTCTTCCAACAGCTCTGCAAGTGATTCTACTGCGCCGTCAATAATTTCGGAAAGTTCAAAGAGCTCTTCAGCCTTCGCGCGGCCTTCTTTTAGAAGTTCGGCTTGGCGCTTTGCTTCTTTCTCCGCTTTAGCTTCCGCAATCTTCTGGGATTCGGCGGAAAGCTTATACTCAAGTTCGACGCGCTTTGCGTCGAGTTCTTCGAGCTGTTTCTCATAATCTGTGGAAGTCACTGGTTTAGTCCTAATTTAGTTGAATGTTTCGCTCCTGATGCTTGTTATACTATGTGAAATAGGGTATTGACAACCCGCGCAAAATGTGCATTCCGCCTCATCCGAAGTATGTTTGACGCTGCGGCGGGCGCTTTGCGGCTTCGGCTTCGCGGCGGTCGAATTCTTTCCAGTCGTCGTCCTTCTCTTCGCGGGTCAGTTCTCGACGGGTGCCCACTTCGTTGAATCTCACGAAGAGCTGGCCGGCTTGCGGCTTCGTTGGACCACCGGGCATGGTGGAGAATCCCTGCGCCGTGGCAAACACGGGTCCGGCGAGTTTTGCGGGCTTGCGACCAATGTTTCGAGATGCGGCGTACACCGCACCGGCAGCGGCGTTGGCAATGTCATCGTGAAACGACGCACCGGCAGGATGGTCGATGATCTCGCGCCCGGTCGAGGTTGCCGGCTTCCGGATGAGCTGCGTGAGCTGCGTCAACATTCGCGGATCGTCGATAAGCTGAATCTGGCGCGCATTCACAAGGGGTAAAAGGTTCAAATACAGCTGAGACCGGTTCGCCGTGCTGGCGTGGTATATGATGCCTTCCGCGCCGAACATTTCGCGGATGATCTGGCCGGTGTAACGGTCGCCAACGCACGAATTTAGTCCGTAGGATTTCAGGAACGTAGCGACTTCCGCAACTGCCGCTTTCGGTGAGAAAGGCGGCGTGATTTCGTATGTCGCGTCCAGAATGACCGTCCCATCCGTATCGACGTGAGCCACCGCCGCCGTGAAGGAGTCACCGCCCTTGGAGCCGCCAGACGCAGCATCGGCAAATCCGAAATATTTCACACCGGCGACAAACGGGCGCTGCGCCGTTCCATGATCGGTCACAACGTTCAATGTTTCGTGGCTGAAGAGCGTCGAGGACGAGTCGCGGAATTTCGCGCCGTATTCGGATTCAAACGAAACAGGATCGGCGGCTTTTTCCTCTTCCAGAAATTCAGCATCTAGCGTCGGGTTCATCCGCCACGATGGCGCGACCGCCACAAGGTTCCGACCGGCCTTTCCGAAATGCGCTTCGTGTTTTTCAAACAGCAAGCCGGTGCGCGTGAAGGGGCTGGAAATGCCGATAAGCATTGCGTTCGGAACCGTTGCCATGCCTGGCTTAATGGCCCGATACAGCTCCTTGTCAGGATTCACGCTGGATACGGACGAATAAAAGGCGCATTCGTCAAACACACAGGCTATCGTTGTGCGCCCTCTGACGGTCTTGAGGTCGTTAGTGGCGATCTGAATCGCAATTCCGTTCGATAGTTCCAGCCCGTCTGCCGTCTCGCGCGTGACCATTGCGGCGAGCATGGGCTTTTCAAAGAACGCTTTTGTGTAGTTGAGGCAGACCGACGCCTGAGCCCTATCAACCGCGACCAGCTGTGCGACAAGCGTTTCGCCCGGCTGCGCATGTTTCGTGAGCTGAAAAGCTTCGGCACCAATGGTGGCAAGATATGTGATGAGGGAAGCGGCTTTAACGTCCTTGCCGGATCGACGGCCCATTATCAACCAAGCTTCTTTGCATGGAACGCCGGGGAGGTATCCCGATTGGCCGGTCAGCTCTTCAAACGTTGCAAGCTCATCGGCGTTCAACGGTTCGCCAAACAGAGCCTTATCAAGAACGCGCCACGTGTCCCACGATGGGCCGTCAAACCAATCGCCGAACAAGTGCGGATCGCGACATGCTTCAGAGTAACTAATCATCGCGCGCCGCCTTGCTTCATGTAGTCTGAGAGCGACAGCGTGATGTCCTTGCGCTTCTTTTCGAGGCCCACGAGCTGTGCGGTTCTGTTGCGAGTGTTCGTCAGCGTCGTGAGCTGGCCAATATCCACGTTGGTTTCGCCGCTGAGGATTTGAGTGTGAAGGTGCTCAATCGTGGCCGTCATGATGGCGATGGAATCGACCATGCGTAGCTGTACAGCGGAAAGTTCATCGTGCCCGCCGAGGTCATCAACCATTGCATCGCGAAGCTGGACAGCATTGCGATAGGCCGTTGTGCGCCCGTCCAGATCGTCAAATGATTGAAGGCGTATCTTATCGCTTCGTTTCGGTGGCTTAGTTGGCGTGCTCACGCCGGGCATATTCATCATAATGGTGTCGTTTCCCTGCATAATTTTACGGCTTATGGCGGACACAGTGCGGACACGACACATAAGCAACTACTTATATAGCAAGGAATCCAAGGCATTGAGAAGGTGTAGCACCTGATTAGCTATCAGACGCCAGAAAAAAGTCGAAAGGTTCCAGTGTCTGGAAGGTTGCAAAATTTTAAAATTATACCGGCTTAAAAATTGTAAGACCGGCAAGAGCGCATAATCTTGAAAGACAGATCACGCCCGGCCAGTAATTTTACGATCTTCAAAATTATATAATTTTAAAACCTTCTTCGTCCCCCCACCTGAAAAACAAGGGGGGGACGGCTCAAAGCCTTACACAGCAAGGGGTTCAGCGTTCGTGTCCCCCGTCCCCCCTAATCTCAACCCGGGAGCCAGCGGGATGGGACGGACAGTCACGGACGGTCACAGGGCATGGCTATAATTATGTGACGTATATTTATCTGTATGTTTCTAATTCTAATATTTAAGGGGGACAGGGGGGACAGAACTCTAGAGACCTTACATTATAAGGGTTTGAGCCGTCCCCCTACTTTTCGATATGGGGGGATTTATAGGGGGACGGGGGGGACACGAAAAAAGCCCGCTGGATTTCAACGGGCTTTTCATCTTCAACGCTAGATCATGCCGGCAACGATGGGTGGAGCATTCTTGCCGAGTTCTATTCGTAATGCCTCAACCTCCGCCGGCCTCCATTTCTCGGCGAGCTCTGACGTTTTAGCGTAGACGACTTCTTTGCCGCCGCCGGCTGGATACTTGATGCGAGTGTCACCACCGGTCGCAGCCTTCTGCTTTCGCCGGACCCAGCAATTCCCCATCTCGCTTGACATGATCCGACGTGCTGCCGGCTCCCATCCCTTGAACATTGGCTCCTGCCGAATGGTGGCAAGATGACGGACCATCTGCACAATCTGAGTGGCGGTGAAAATCTCACCGGCCATCTCGCCAACTGCATCCTCGACCAGAACCGAAAGTTCACTTCGCGCACCTTCAATCATGGCGGCCTTCGCTGTGGACATCGGTGGAGCTTTGAAGGGGTCGAAGTCGGTAAGGTCTACGGTGGCGAGATGTTCCGCAAAGGCGGCAATGTTGGCCGGAACCTTCAGCCAATTGGCGAAGGCTTCGCTCACCTCTCCCGGCATCCGCTCACCGTTGGAGATGACGTCGAAACGCCGATCTTTCTGATCGAGCCAGATTGCATCGGCATGGTTTGTGGCGATGATCGTTGAATAGAAAACACGGGAATTAACAGGCGACAGACCTTTCCGCGTAATTGTTTGCCAACCGTGGTTTGACGGGTCGACTCGATCTTTGAGCATTTCATACTCCGACATTTTGCCGGACATTGTGCGCGCTATGTTCCGGGCTTCCTCCACCGTCACGAGCAGCGACCGGAAGCGCCAGTCTTCGTATTGGCCTTGGCCTTCGCGGCCGGCCAACTGACCGTAGGCGATGTTCTGGCAATATTGATGGCCGATCAGTTTCTGAAGGAGCGTAAAGAACAAGCCGCGCCCGCTGCCGTGATCGATAGCGCCCTGCATTATGATCCCATATAAGCGCTCATCCGGCTTGCGGACCTTCGCGGCAATCCAATGTAGCATCCGCTGCCGTTCTTCTTCGTCGGGGACGAAGTGGCACAAGAATTCCTGGGCTGCTTCAATCGTTCCGCCGCCGGCGCTGCCGAGATCATGCGGCATGTAAATATTCACCGCCTCTTT
This sequence comes from Nitratireductor sp. WH36-1, assembly GCF_058725515.1. Taxonomy (NCBI): domain Bacteria; kingdom Pseudomonadati; phylum Pseudomonadota; class Alphaproteobacteria; order Hyphomicrobiales; family Phyllobacteriaceae; genus Nitratireductor; species Nitratireductor sp. WH36-1. The sequence continues at coordinate 2,112,506 of NZ_CM178970.1, forward strand.
CTCGATATGGCCGAACGGAAGAGACGGGTCGAACATCGTCTTGTGAACCTTCGGGAAGCGGTGCAACCGATTTTCCGTCAGTGCGATAAACGCATTCTTCTCAGGTGCACATTCCGTCCCAATCTCGAACATGTACCCGCCGTACATGGCGCGGAACTTCTCCGGCTTCAACATCTCGCCGGATGGCGTAAGTACCGTATGATCGCTCGCAACGTACACGCAACCGGCGAAATATTTCTTCTGTTCCACCAGTGTCAGAAATTCGGTATTCGGCAGAACTTCGCCTTCAAGCGGCGTCACGCCGGGAATGTCCGCAACGGCCTGAGTCGGTTTCGTACTGACGCTATAGACATTCGTGCAACCGCTCACCGCCTTGCCAATTGTGATGTTCCGGTACGACTCACGATTCCATTTATCGCGCTTACTGAGTGGCGATTTATCAAAGATGCTTAGCATCCGAGACGGCCACTTTCCGGCGTAGAACGCTATCTTGGACATCGCCGCCATATCGAGAGCCGAAGCATCGCCATTGTAATGGTCAAGCGCCTCTTGGGTGCCTTCCCATATGTCGCGCATGGTCGGCGCTTGTCCGAAAGATGCAGCAATGTTCGGACGTTCTGCCAGCATGATTCGGATAATCTCTTCGTCTGTTTTATCCGAAAGGGTCCAGCGCGGGTCCGGGGAGTCAGGAAGCGCTTCAACGAGTGTCGCCCCCTTCGTGTCTGGAAAGCTTGCCGCAAGCGCTGCCGGGGCGAATGTCACGCCTGTGAACGGCACGGCAATAGAAGACTGTACCGGAACGCGACCGAGCGATTGCTTCTTTGCATCCGGCCAATTGACCGTACCCGGCAGACGAAGGAGCCTGTCAACATTCTGGCAGTGGTCGGCGTCGAACGCATCGGCAATCCCACGATTGATCGCCTCAACGGTTTCCATGTCCGTCTGTTCGGACAACCACCACAGCGCTTGAAGACCATTACCGGAATCAATGACCACGGACGGATTGCCGCGCAACATGATGTCAGCAAGCGCGGCGGATTTATCCCATTGCGGATTATCGCGCGGCGGGTCGATGTCGACATGCGCGACACGGATGCCAGTAATGTCGGCCTTGGTCGGCTTGGCGTCTGTACCGGGCTTCACCATGTTGGCCGTGAAATGAATGTTGCGGCGCGCTTCATTTTGCTCAATCGCCCAAGCTGTCGCGGCTGCGGCGTCGTTTCCGAAATGTTTTCCGGTGATCTTGTTCGTTGCGGCATCCGGCGTGATCGCCACAAGATGGATGCCGGATGCGGCTAGATAGTTGCCAAGGAAATCGCGCGCCACATCCGAATCCGGTTCTGGGTTCTTGCCCCGAAACGGAAGGACTACCGCCTCATTTCTCACACCGGGCAATCCGGGGAGGGCTTGACTTGCTTTAAGATTTGCAGTATGGTGCATCTTGCATATTACCTTCTATTTGGTGAATTTTCATCCCGCCCGGCCACGCACCGGGCGGGTTTTTCTGTTTCGTGTTTCATCGGTCGGCCATCTGCGTGGTGATCCATTCTTCAATTTCCGACTCCACGAATCCCACCCGACGCGGCGACACGCGGACAGGCTTCGGGAAGTCACCATCCATGAGTCGGTACAGCGTGGGTTTGGCGATGCCGCCGAGACGCGTTTGAACGGCTTTCATGCTAATCAGCATCGTCGGTTGTTCCATTTTCATTCTCCTACTAAATGTTGTGTATAGGATGATCTTAGCTACCGCATGTGCCATTGAATAGCCCCACCGTTTCGCATCCGTAACAATTCCAAAAGGCACAAAAAAACCCGCGCTCGGCGGGTCCATCGAAGTCCATCAATGTTCACGCATGGGTGCGCTCTGCCCTCCGGCAGACGACGCAATGTCGCGGATGTCAGGTCAAGCGGCCATTCGGCGGCGGCGAACGGAGCTGGTTGGATTCAACTGCCGCTCCCGTTTCGCCAACCATTCGCGCAATGACTCGACGCGGTAATAGACCCGTCCGCCGAACGGGACGCGTGGCAGCCCGTTCGGTTCGTTTTCATAGTTGATGAGCGACCGCTTCGTCACGCCAAGGGCGCTGGCAGCTTCGTCTCGCGTTACATATCCATCAAGTAGGTTCATCGGTTAATCTCCTTTTCCGTTCCGATGAAGCAATATTTAGTTCGCGATTCTTCACTTGTCCACCACATATAGTGTTTACATTGTCAACTGTACTGCGGATTTAGGCGGCTCCGCATATATTAGTGAGAAAAAACGCAATCGGTCAGATCGTTGAATTATCGCTTCTTTTTCGATACGTCACGATTGCTAAACCTCTCGGTTGAATTTGGTCCAAGGGAAGTAAAAATTTATCCCTTCTGGACCAATTGAGCGTTCGTTACGCGGTCGCCCACGCGGTCAGTTGCGCGGCGCAGGGCGTCGTCTTCGAGGTGGGCGTAGCGTTGCGTTGTGGCAGCTTGCGTGTGGCCGAGAAGCCGACCGATGACCGGAAGCGACAAGCCGTCGCTGACGAGGAATGACGCATAGCTATGGCGCAGGTCATGCATTCGGAAATCTTCAAGCCGGGCGGCCTTTGTTAGTGCGGCCCAAGCGTTCTTTACGTTGCTGCGGTGTGGGAGTTTGTTGACGGCATCGCGCTTGGTGCTTTCGCGGTGGGCCGGGAATACGTAGTCACCCGCATCATCCCCCTGTGCCTGTCGAATCTCGGCTAAGAGCTGTCGAGCCGGGGCGGATAGAGGGACGGCGTGAAGCTTCTTTTGCTTTGTATAATGTGCCGGCTTCGTCCATGTCCCTTTAGATAAGTCGAACATGCCCCACGAAGCTCCAAGCGCCTCAGACTTTCGACATCCTGTCAGTAGCATCAATCGAAAGATATTGGCCGCTTGCTGGTCTTCCAGAGTGGTTAGCGCATCAAGCAACCGGCCAAGCTCTTCCGACGATAAGAACCGCTCTCGCTTTTCCTCGGCGTTGCGCTCGATTCCGTCTGTTGGGTTCTTTTCCATCCAGCCGAGTTTCTTAGCGAAAGTGAACATTACCGACATCACCGCAACCACGCGGTTTGCGGTGGTGGTCTTTCCGGTCTTCGTCACTTTGCGAAACACCCCATACGTATCAACGTATGCGACCTCGGCAACCAGCCGGTGTTTCAGATTGGGTCGGATATACGTGTTGACGATTTGCTTGTAGTCGCGTTGTGTCGCCGGTCGCTTGGACGGCAGGTGCTCGGCGATGAACTCGTTACAAAGATCATCAACAGTTGGATCTTTGTAACGCCGTTCGCGTTCGGCAAGCGGGTCGTTGCCAACGTCGATTTGCTTCTTCAGCTCCTTCGCTTCCTTACGCGCCGCTGTTGTCTTCCAATCCGGGAAAGCGCCGATGGTGTATCGGCGCTGGCGTCTTCCGATGCGGTAAGTCAGGATGAAGGATTTAGCGCCATTCGCCGTGACGCGAACGCCAAATCCTTTCACCTCATCGTCGTACGTGATCTTGTATCCGCTCTCAGGAGCAGGCAGCTCTTCGTTGATGGTTTTATCCGTAAGTCTCATATCCGTGTCCACACTGTGTCCGCAAATCAAACGACTTGTTGCTTCAACCAGTTTCACACGGTTTCCTGATTTTGCAATACGTAAAACCTTATTTCACAAGGCTTTGCGTTGCGGACACGGCAGAATCCTTACGGCGCAAGGGTTTGCGGAATATGCTTAGAATCTTTTTTGTAATCAGGGGGTCGGCGGTTCGAGTCCGTCCGGGGGCACCATTCCAACCTTCTCGCTTTGTTTTTGCTAGCTTTGCTCCGATTATTTCCTCACCCGGATTTTGGGTGCGGTCCGGTATGTTCTCCGACTGTATCGAGATTCGGCCTGCTTTTTTGCGCCTCTGCGCTCGCTCTGGCCTTTTACGTCCGGGCGCAACCGGCTCAGATAAAACACTACACCGCTGACGAACTCATGGGGTTCAATTGCGAAGAGCTTGGTGCAGCGCATGAGGACCTGATCGTCGCCTATCATGATGCCGAGATCGCCCGCCACAGAAGGGAAGGTTCGTTTAGCGATGACCTTGGGCTTCTTAAGGAGGATGTCCTGCCGTTTGTCGTTCTCATGAGGCGGTTCATGCAGGACAACGACATAAGAGAAGCCGACCTCGCAAAACCTTCATCGCCCTCTGGAGCACTCCAGAGGTCCAGCTTTATGTCGAAATATCCGGTCTATGCGCGGGAAACCCCTCGTTGGGAGCCGTTGAGGCAATGCGGCAGGCCGCAACAAAACTCAATCTGATTGATTAGTCCGCAAATCCATAGTGGCGTGAGAAGCTCTTGAAGCCTGGTCAGGTTCAGGGAGGAGGTTGCGTTCATGCTCGTTGCTTCTGGCGTGGATGGTTGCCGGGATTGTCCTGAATTCTTCGGCTGTCCTGTGCGGTATCGCGCAGCGAAGGTGTTGAACGCCGGTAACTGCAGAGTGTTTAACCAGTATGGCGTGGCCGAGGTTTGGGTTTCTCAGTCGGACAGCTTTGAACGACCGCCACTCGTCCTTTGCAATTTGAAATGAGTTTTCGAAATATCTCGGGACCGAGCGCAATCGAATGTATCGATGTGATTGACCCCATGAATGTTCTTCCGTGAAATTTTCCGTATGTTGTATATCAGTTCGAATATCGCGCGATGGTGGATAAAGTTAGCTGACAAATTTATTTTTCTACTTTTGGCGAATCGCATTACTTTCTCCTCAATACGTAATTCTTGGCGAAGCCACCGTTAGTCCGGCAGCAAAACGCGCCTGTGACCAAGAGGAGCCAGCGTGCGTAGGATTTGCATATTGCTCGTTTCATCAGCCGCCTTCCTGACCTGGGCAGGTGGCGTTGTGGCGCAGGCGGCGACTGCGACCAGCACCTTGAACGTGCAGATCACCATTCAGGCCGAATGCACCATTGTATCCGTCGGAAGCCTCGATTTTGGGGCGCAGGGTGTCATTGACGCCAATATCGATCAGAGCAGCACGATTTCCATCCAATGCACCGATGGCACGCCATACGAGGTGGGGCTGGATGCCGGTGCGGGTTCGGGTGCAACCGTGGCGACACGGTTGATGACCGGTCCCGCGTCGGCAACCATTTCCTATGGTCTCTATCAGGATGCGGCGCGTTCCGTTTTGTGGGGAGACACGACCGGTGTCGACGTGGTGACGGGGACGGGCAATGGAAACGCGCAGGCGTTGACCGTCTATGGCCGGGTGCCGCCGCAGGCAACGCCCGGCGCTGGCGTTTATGCCGACACGGTGACGGTGACCGTGACCTATTAGGATTGCCAGGGGAGACCGGAATGCCAATGCGTTTTTGTTGTCTCGTTGTCCTGTTCCTTGCGTTGCAGATATCCGCTGCTTCGGCTGGCAGTCTGCGTGTCGCGCCGACCACGCTCGACCTGATTGCGCCCGATAGCGCGGCCGTGCTGCGGCTGCGCAATGATGCGGCTGCGCCCATGCACGTTCAGGTGCGCGTTTTTCGCTGGAGTCAGTCCGGCGGTCAGGATCGTTTCGAACCCACGCGCGATGTCGTTGCGAGTCCCCCGGCAACGCAGCTTTCGCCGGGTGTCGATTACACGATACGTGTGGTGCGCACCGCCCGGACGCCTGTTCGCGGGGAGGAGAGTTATCGCGTCGTGGTGGATCAATTGCCCGACCCGGCAAAGCGACGGGCCGGGGCGGTCAATCTTGTGGTGCGGCACTCCATCCCGGTTTTCTTCCGCGCGCCCGATGCTGCACCGGCGCGGGTCGCGCTGGGGTTGGTGCGGATGGACGGGCAGCTTCTGCTGGTTGCCCGCAATCAGGGCGCGTCACGATTGCGGCTTGCTGACGTCGTGCTGCTTTCAGGTGGCGGTGTGGTTGGGCGGGATGAGGGCCTGACGGGTTACGTGCTTGGCGGCGCGAGCATGCAGTGGCCGATCAGGACAAGTGGAAGGGTTGGCGCGGGGCCGCTTGTGATGCGGGCGCAAAGCCATCTCGGTCCCATTGAAACCAGTCTGGCCATACAGCGCCGCTAGTGCGCTTCTCACCATCGCGCTGGGGCTTGTTGGCAAGCCCGTCAGCGCCAGCGAGGGCGGTGCTTTCTCCGGCGCTGCTCCCGGGCTCGTGGAGGTGGTTCGCGAGCTCTATCTGGAAGTGTTCATCAATGAGCGGCCGGTCGGGATGATCGGGAACTTCAAGGAGCTGTCGACCGGCGAGCTGGCGGCCACGGGGCAGGAGCTGCGTGAGGTGGGTATCGAGCCGCGCGGGGATTCCAGGCTCGGCGAAAATCTCTTTCTTTTAAATGAATTGCCTGATCTTGTTGTTGCGGTGGATGAGGCCGGGCAGCGACTGTTTGTGACAGTCGGGCATGAGGGGCGCGCTGCCAGAACGCTGGATCTGTCGCAGGATGCCGATGACGAACGCAAGGCCGGTCGCTCCATCTATGGGGCGCTTTTGAACTACGCGCTGTTTGCCACCTCGCACTCATTCGAGCGCGGGCAGACCGGGCTTCTGAAGGGCGTCTCCGGCAGTTTCGAGGCGCGGCTCTTCAGTCCGCACGGCACGTTCAGCCAATCGTTTCTCGCCGGCTATACGGATGGTCAGCTCGATGGGCTAACACGGCTTGCGACCAGCTGGACCCGCGATGACGACGAGCGCCTTTTGACCTGGCGCGCCGGCGATCTGGTGAGCGGCGGTCTGGCCTGGACACGGCCCGTTTATCTGGGCGGCGTGCAGCTGCAGCGCAATTTCGGCCTGCGCCCTGATCTGGTCACGCTGCCGCTGCCATCCTTTTCGGGCACGGCGGCCGTTCCATCGACGCTTGAAGTCTACGCCGACAACACGCGCCGCTTTTCCGGCGCTATCGATGAAGGTCCGTTTGAACTGGTCAATCTGCCGGCTGTTTCCGGCGCCGGGTCGGCGCGCATCGTCCTGCGCGATGCGCAGGGGCGCGAGACCGAGGCCACACTGCCTTTCTACGCCTCGACGCGATTGTTGCGGCGCGGACTGCTCGATTTCTCGGTCGAGGCGGGCTTTCCCCGCCGCGCCTTCGGCAGCCGCTCCTCCGATTACGACAGCCGGTTGATGGCGTCGGCCAGCATGCGCTACGGCCTCACCGACAGGCTGACGCTGGAAGGCCATGTGGAAGGCGGGGGCGGGCTGGTGAATGGCGGTGCGGGCATCGCCTTTCCCATCGGTCCTTATGGCGCTGCCTCTCTCGCGGCTGCGGCAAGCCATTTCGATGGTGAGAGCGGCGGTCTCGTCAACGGATCGGTGGAGCTGGGCTTTGAGGGCTGGTCGCTGCGCGGGCGGCTGCAACGCAGCTTCGGCGCGTATCACGATATCGCATCGGTCACGGCGCTGCCGGTGAGCAGCGATCTTGAAGCCCGCTGGCTGGGTGCCGGCGTTCCGCGCGCCATCGACCAGATATCGCTCGGCATCCCGCTGCGCTTCGATCCCTCGACCCTCAGCCTCTCCTATACGCATATCGAGGATGCGCACAGCGAAAGCAGCCGCATTCTCTCGCTGTCCTACAGCCGGCGCATAGCCCGTCGCGGCAATTTCTATCTCACCGGTTTTGTTGATGCCGAGGAAAAAGAGAATTTTGGCGTTTTTGGCGGGATTTCAATCGCTTTTGGAGAAAACTTCAACGTTTCCAGCGGCATTGAAAGCCGCCCGGATGGCACGCGTCTGGTCTCGCAGCTCTCCCGGCAGGAAACGCGTGAAGAGGGGAGTTTCGGCTGGCGTCTGCGAAGCGCGGAGGGCGGGCGCCCCGAACGTTCCGCCTCGCTCAGCTATCGCGGACGGCACGGGCGCATCGAGGGCGCGCTGCACCAGCGCGACGACGCGTTTCAGGCGGAAGCATCGCTCGATGGCGCTCTGGTTCTGGCAGGCGGCGGGGCATTTGTCGCAAACCGCATTGATGGGGCATTCGCCGTTGTCGATACCGGCGCGCCGGGTGTTGCAATTTCCCATCAAAACCGTCCCGTCGGAACGAGCGACCGGTGGGGGCGGTTGCTCGTTCCCGATCTGGTGGCGAATGAGGAAAACGCCTTCTCCATCGACCCGGCGGATCTGCCGCTCGATGCGGACATCCCGATGACTGCGACGAGCGCCGTGCCGCCGCGCAAGGGCGGGGTTGCGGTTGCCTTCGGTGTTGACCGGCAGGCGCGTGGCGCGCTCGTTTCATTCGTGGATGGAGAAGGCGCGCCGCTTCCCGTCGGATCGGTCGGGGCGTTTCAGGGCCACGCCTTCTTCATCGGCTATGATGGCGCGACCTATCTGACGGGGCTTGGCCGGGAGAACGCCGTCCGCATCGAGCTGCCCGATGGGCAGGTCTGCGCTGCCTCCTTCGCCTATCGGTCACAGCCGGGCGAGCAGGTGCAGCTGGAGGCGGTGCCATGCCGCTAGAGCAATTTCAGAAAAAGGGGGAACCGGTTTTCTGTCCAAAATTGCGTAAAAACAATATGTTGGAGCGTTTTCGCGATCCACCGAAAAGCGAAAACCCTCCAGGCCGGGAAAGGGCGCTTCTCGCAGCTCTGCTCTTCCTCGCCTTCATGCTGGGTGCGCTTTCGCAGGCGCGTGCGCAAAGCTGCAACTTCACCATCTCCGACATGAGTTTCGGCGCGGTCGACACGCTTTCAGGCGGGGCGGTGAACGGGACGGCCACGATCAATGTGAACTGCACCGGCCTTTCGCTCACGCGTATCCTGATCTGTCCGAGCATTGGCGCGGGCAGCGGCGGCGCGACCGTCTCTGCGCGGCAGATGGCGAGCGGCGGCGACACACTCGCTTACCAGCTCTATTCCGACGCCGGGCGCACGGTGGTGTGGGGTTCCTATTTCTGGGGCTTTGCAGCCACGCCGCCGACGCTCGAACTCACACTCGGCGTGCTTGGCAGCGGATCGGCGAGTTTCACGCTCTATGGCCAGGTGTTCGGCAGCCAGTCGACCGTGCCGGCGGGAACCTATCTGTCCGCCTTTTCAGGCGCGGATGTGAATTTCATCTATCGCTACACGCTTTTGAGCGACTGTTCGAACCTGTCGGGCCAGACGGCGTCCCCGTCCTTCACCGTGACGGCCTCGATTGCCGACAATTGCCTCGTCGCCACGCAGGATCTGGATTTCGGCGCCCATGGCGTTCTGACGGGCAATGTGGACACGACGGGCGGAGTGACGGTGACCTGTACGCCGGGCACCGCCTACACGGTCGGGCTCGATGGCGGGCAGGCCGCAGCGCCGCCGGCGGCGCGGCTGATGAGCAAGGGAAGCGAAACGGTGACTTACGGGCTCTATCAGGATGCGGCGCGCAGCCTGCCCTGGGGGCTGGCCGCCATTCCGGGCGAGGCGGTGCCCGGCACGGGTAGCGGCAGCGGGCAGGTGCTGACCGTCTATGGCCGCGTGCCGCCGCAGACGACGCCTTCGCCGGGAACCTATACGGACACGGTGGTCGTGACCGTTACCTACTGAGCATCGGATTGATCCGATGCTCCATCAATGAACCGGATCGTCCTTTGCGCGTCCGGGAGGACGCAGGGCGATTTAGCGGCTGCCGAGATACTGGCGCGCCGCATAGAGCGACACGGCGGCGGCATTGGAAACGTTGAGCGAGCGGATTGCGCCGGGCATGTCGAGACGGGCGAGTGCGGTGACGGTATCGCGTGTCTTCTGCCGGAGCCCCTTGCCCTCCGCGCCCAGAACCAGCGCGATGCGGTCTGCGGCGAATGTGGCCTCAAGCTGGGCCGGCCCGTCCGAATCGAGACCGATGGTCTGGAAGCCGGCGGCGGAGAGTTCTTCCAGCGCCTCGGCCAGATTGCGCACGGTCAGATGGTCGATATGCTCCAGCGCGCCGGAGGCGGCCTTGGCGAGCACGCCCGATTCGGAGGGGCTGTGCCGCGCCGTGGTGACAAGCGCGTTGACGCCGAAAGCGACGGCCGAGCGCATGATCGCGCCGACATTGTGCGGATCGGTGACCTGATCGAGCACCAGCACCAGGCCTGCGCCTTCCAGATCGCCGAGCGGCCTTGGTTTCAGCGGTTCCGCCTCGATCAGAACGCCCTGATGCACCGCGTCCGGCCCGGTGAGGCCATCAATGGCGCGCGGCTCGACGATCTCCACAGGGAAGGGCAGGGCCGAGGGCTCGCCCAGCTCCAGCCGGGCAGCGGCGTTGCGCGTGATGCGCATATGCTTGATTCGACGCTGTGGATTGTCGAGGGCGGCGCGCACCGTGTGCAGGCCATAAAGCCGCACAAGGCCGTCGCGCGGGCCTTCGCCGCGTCGGGAATCGCTTTTGCCATCGCCCTGCTTCTGCTGCGTACGGTCCCTGTGGGCCCGCCGGAGGCGTGCATAATGGCTGTCTTTCGGGGTCTTTGAATTCTGATCGTCGCTCATGCGTTCTCTATAGGCGCGCCGGGCGATTGTGGAAACAGGATTTGCGTTCTGAAAATTTTTGACACCAGATTTGCGACAGGCGGTTGACACTTCGAAGCGGTCTCTGCATAAGGCGCGCATTGCGGGACTGAGCGGGGCGATTTGCCCACACGAAGTTCACGCCACGTCGCTGAGCTCTGACGGAAACGGAGGGGTGTCCGAGTGGTTAAAGGAGACGGACTGTAAATCCGTTGGCTAAGCCTACGCTGGTTCGAATCCAGCTCCCTCCACCACCGTCTCCCAGAGCCAGCGCAACGAACCCCGGCGGGTATAGCTCAATGGTAGAGCAGCAGCCTTCCAAGCTGAATATGCGGGTTCGATTCCCGCTACCCGCTCCAGCTTACCTCCTCTGAAATTGCCGTGTATTTGGATGGCGTTTGCCTGTCGTATCTTCCGGCGTCTCGATCAGCGCTATTTGAGCTGCCTGTGCCATCCGCAATAGTCGGCTTGGTATGGCGCGCTTCGCGGATCGCATTCATCCGCATCATTCCCTGACCGACAAGAACCTCTACCTGCCTTGGCGTCTCAAGGCGGGAGATGGCTTGGGCCGGGAGGTGTTCATCGAAAGCTTGCAGATTCTGCTGCGACGTTCAATCGCAGGCGCGAAATGCGTGCTCTGCAGGGTGCGTCAATCGGGCTGTGGGAGAAGCCGCACTCTTTGTCGCAGCCGGTGTCCGATCGATTGCCTCGACCCTACATTTCTGGCAGTCGCTCGGGCGAATGGGAACTGGCGATGGCTGCATCTGCGCATCCGGCATTGGCCCGCGTGCTGCGGCAACGCTTCATTCCCGCAGCCCTGCGTGGCGTCTGCGCGCCATGTCGATCCGTCTTCGGGCAGCCGCGCCCGAAGAGACAAAGCCCTCCCAGGCACCGACCCGTATGTACCATTCGAAAGGCTCCCCCAATGGTTCAGAAGCTCATCTATTCCATCCCCGTGTTTGGCTGGATGCTTAAAAGCGCATCCCTTGGCGATACGGCGGAGAAGGTCTTTTTCATTTTCAACCTGCTCGCATTCTGGGCGATCGCCATTTACTTCTTCGGCTATCCGGCGATCATCTTGCCGGCGCTTGGCATTGTCGGCTGCTACATGCTCGTGCTGGCGCTTCTGACCTCCGGCGACGTTTAGCCGGACCGGGCCTGTGCGCCCGTTTGCCGCATTCTTTCGCCGCACACTGGCAGGCCTTGCCAATGTGCGGCACGATGCTCCGGTCTGTTCGCCCGTGCGGTGAATGCATCAAGGAACTGCGTCATGCTGACCTCGAAGATGGGGCTGACCTCGAAGATGGGGCTGATGTCGAAGACGGGCCGGGCCGAAGCGCCGCTGACACTGCCCGGTGCAGGTTTCTCCGATACATATTCCGGTGTTTCAAAAGACACTTTCGATGCAAGCGCCGCGCTGACGCGGGCCTTTGCGCGCCCGCCGCGCTGGATCGGGACGCTCATGCGTTGGCGCAATGTGATCGTCCGGCCTTTCGGTCTGAAGACCGGGAAAGACGCCCTGGACCAGGTGGTCGGAACGGAGCAGGCCCCGTTTCCGGTTCTTGAACGCTCTTCCCGGCGAATCGTATTGGGGACGGACGACCGGCATCTGGACTTCCGGCTGATCGTGGAGGCCGATCCGGCCGACGGGCCGGGCACACGCGTTTCGTGCACCACACTGGTGCGTCCGCACAATCCGTTCGGATGGCTCTATCTCCTGACGATCATGCCGTTTCACAAGCTGATCGTGGTCAATACGGTGCGTCGCATCGTGGCCTGAAATATCCGTTCGTGCTGTGTGGCGTTGCCACCCTGGCGTGTGTCAATCCTCGGTAAGAGGCTCCCTGCATGTGGCATACGGGACGCTCTTTCGGGCAAAGGGCGCGGTTCGACGGGGGCGAAACGGCAAAGGGGCTTGTAATTTCGCGCCTTTGTCGTTAATCGCCGCGCATCTGAAACCCAAACGCATCCAGGGCGCCAAAGGAAGTTGCAATGGCCAAAGGTAAATTTGAGCGTACGAAGCCGCATGCGAACATCGGCACGATTGGTCACGTTGACCACGGCAAGACGTCTTTGACGGCGGCGATCACGAAGTATTTCGGTGAGTTCCGCGCGTATGACCAGATTGACGGCGCGCCGGAAGAGAAGGCCCGCGGCATCACCATTTCGACCGCGCACGTTGAGTACGAGACGGAGAACCGTCACTACGCTCACGTCGATTGCCCCGGCCACGCCGACTACGTGAAGAACATGATCACGGGTGCCGCGCAGATGGACGGCGCGATCCTGGTGGTTTCGGCCGCTGACGGCCCGATGCCGCAGACCCGCGAGCACATCCTGCTCGCCCGTCAGGTTGGCGTTCCGGCCATCGTCGTGTTCCTCAACAAGGTCGACCAGGTCGATGACGAAGAGCTTCTCGAGCTGGTTGAGCTCGAGGTTCGCGAGCTTCTGTCGTCCTACGACTTCCCGGGCGACGACATTCCGATCGTCAAGGGCTCGGCTCTTGCTGCTCTCGAAGACTCCAACAAGGAGATCGGCGAGGACGCAATCCGCAAGCTGATGGAAGAAGTCGACGCTTACATCCCGACGCCCGAGCGTCCGGTTGACCAGCCGTTCCTGATGCCGATCGAAGACGTGTTCTCGATCTCGGGCCGCGGTACGGTTGTGACGGGTCGCGTCGAGCGCGGCATCATCAAGGTCGGCGAGGAAGTCGAGATCGTTGGCATCCGTCCGACGACGAAGACGACCTGCACGGGCGTTGAAATGTTCCGCAAGCTGCTCGACCAGGGTGAAGCAGGCGACAACATCGGCGCGCTGATCCGTGGTGTTGACCGTGAAGGCGTTGAGCGCGGCCAGGTGCTGTGCAAGCCCGGTTCGGTGAAGCCGCACACGAAGTTCAAGGCAGAAGCCTACATCCTGACGAAGGAAGAGGGTGGCCGTCACACGCCGTTCTTCACCAACTACCGTCCGCAGTTCTACTTCCGTACGACGGACGTGACGGGTGTTGTGCACCTTCCGGAAGGCACCGAGATGGTCATGCCTGGCGACAACGTTGCCGTTGACGTCGAGCTGATCGTTCCGATCGCGATGGAAGAGAAGCTGCGCTTCGCTATCCGCGAAGGCGGCCGCACCGTCGGCGCCGGCATCGTCGCAGCCATCATTGAGTAAGCTCTGCCCCGGCAGTGTTGAATGCGGAAAGGGCGGCTCAGGCCGCCCTTTTATTTTGCCCGGAGCCTGTTTTCAAAGGGCTGGGGCAGGGTGGAAATCCGCCTTGACGAAACCCTCAGGGAAACAAATGACGTGGATGGTGCAAAACCTGCGCTAAAGTCTCTTTACAGACGCGTCGGAAGCCCTTAGGAAGCGGCCTGCCTACAGTGTGCAGCAGCGCACGGGAATGCAGGGGTATAGCTCAGTTGGTAGAGCGGCGGTCTCCAAAACCGCAGGTCGGGGGTTCGAGCCCCTCTGCCCCTGCCAGCGCATTTTGCGCCAGAGCCATTTCGTGAGATCCCGTTTGGTGAGATCCCATTTAGCGAGTTCGTTGAGTAAGCGCCTGTCGGAAGCTTCCGTTGGGGCTTGCAAGAATCGAACTTCGGTTCTATGTAGGGCGAACAGACACGCGGTGCGTGGAGCCGGGAACGCGGCTTTACGCGCCTTTGTCGTATGGGTGGATTACGAAAAGCGATTCGCTTTTTCGGATTTTGCTCTTGCCCGAAGGCCGGGTTTTCCTGGTCTCGGGTGCGTCTCCCGGCCAGTTCGGGGATAACAAACAGTCTGGGTTACCAGACGATAGAATCAAGAGCGGCACATGGCGTCGAAAACCACGAATCCTTTCACGTTTCTTCAGCAGGTTCGGTCCGAAACCGCAAAAGTGACGTGGCCCTCGCGGCGTGAGACCCTGATCTCGACAGTAATGGTCATCGCATTCGCCACGCTGGCGGCGATCTTCTTCTTTGCTGCCGATCAGCTCATGGCCTGGGGTATCGAGATCATTCTCGGTATCGGCGCCTGATTTGCGGACGATAGACGGAGTGCGATTGAAATGACTGCGCGTTGGTACATCGTCCACGCTTATTCGAATTTCGAAAAGAAGGTCGCAGAGTCGATCGAGGAGCAGGCACGCCAGAAAGGTCTTGATAACAAGATCGAGCAGGTCGTGGTTCCGACCGAAAAGGTCGTTGAAGTGCGCCGCGGTCGCAAGGTCGATGCCGAGCGCAAGTTCTTCCCGGGTTACGTCCTGGTGAAGGCGCAGCTCACCGACGCTGTCTTCTCGATGATCAAGAACACCCCGAAGGTGACGGGCTTTCTGGGCGACGCCAAGCCGGTTCCGATTACCGAAGCCGAGGCAGAGCGCATCCTGACGCAGGTTCAGGAAGGCGTGGAGCGTCCGAAGCCGTCCGTTACCTTCGAGATCGGCGAGCAGGTTCGCGTTTCCGACGGTCCGTTCGCTTCGTTCAACGGCTTCGTTCAGGAAGTGGACGAGGAGCGTTCGCGCCTCAAGGTCGAGGTGTCTATCTTCGGACGGGCAGTGCCCGTCGATCTGGAATTCGGTCAGGTCGAAAAGGGCTGACCGTGTTGCCCCGTGCGCGGGGCTTCATCGGTGGAAGGGAAATGCGGCTAAGCCGGTCGCTGATTTCCGGACCACCAAACTGCAGTGCCGGCACATTCTTTTCAGGGTGGCCGGTGAGAACGACAAGGCAGATGAGATATGGCTAAGAAAGTTGCAGGCCTGCTCAAGCTTCAGGTTCCCGCGGGTTCGGCTACGCCGTCGCCCCCGATCGGCCCTGCGCTTGGTCAGCGTGGCATCAACATCATGGAGTTCTGTAAGGCATTCAATGCCCAGACCCAGGAGATGGAAAAGGGATCCCCGATCCCGGTCGTGGTGACCTACTACCAGGACAAGTCCTTCACCTTCACGATGAAGACGCCTCCGGTGAGCTACTTCCTCAAAAAGGCAATCAACCTGAAGTCCGGCTCCAAGGAGCCCGGCAAGGTGGTTGCTGGCAAGATTTCGCGCGACAAGGTTCGCGAGATCGCGGAAGCCAAGCTTAAAGATCTGAACGCGACGGACGTCGAAGCAGCCATGCGCATGGTCGAAGGTTCGGCACGCTCCATGGGCCTGGAAGTGGAGGGCTGACGATATGGCGACGAAACTTTCCAAGCGCGTTGCGAAGTCCCGTGAAGGTATTGATCGCGACAAGGAATACGCTCTCGATGAGGCCGTTGCGCTCCTGAAGGACCGTGCGACCGCGAAGTTCGACGAGACCATCGAAGTTGCGATGAATCTCGGCGTCGACCCGCGCCACGCTGACCAGATGGTCCGCGGTGTGGTCAACCTGCCGAACGGCACGGGCCGTACGGTTCGCGTTGCCGTCTTCGCAAAGGGCGACAAGGCTGAAGAAGCAAAGGCAGCTGGTGCAGACATCGTCGGCGCCGAAGAGCTGGTTGAGAGCGTTCAGAAGGGCGAGATCAACTTTGATCGCTGCATTGCAACGCCGGACATGATGCCGCTGGTCGGCCGTCTCGGTAAGGTGCTTGGCCCGCGTGGCCTGATGCCGAACCCGAAGGTCGGCACCGTGACGCCGGACGTCACGGGTGCGGTCAAGGCTTCCAAGGGCGGCGCCGTTGAGTTCCGCGTCGAGAAGGCCGGTATCGTGCATGCAGGCGTTGGCAAGGCTTCCTTCGACGCCAAGGCCATTGCCGAGAACGTGCGCGCCTTCACCGATGCGGTGATCAAGGCGAAGCCGGCCGGCGCAAAGGGCAACTATGTGAAGAAGGTGGCTCTCACCTCGACCATGGGCCCGGGCCTGCGCATCGACGTTGGCAGCCTGTCGGCCGAAGGCTGATGAATTCCGGGGAGGGCGCTCCGGCGCCTTCCCCAAGACTTTCCGGATCGCAAGATCTGGAAGCCGGAAGGAAACTTCCGGAACATCCTGTCCGAGATTGCAGGCGGCTCGCCTTAATACTTTTAAAGGGCCTGCATGAGACGGGTGGGACCGGATAACGGAGCCTGGCTCCGGTTGATGGTTCGAACCGTGTTGGCCTTTTGTTTGATCCGGGTTTCCCGGTCAGCGAAGGGGGACAGGATCCTCGAGCGTCGCTTGGGTGATCCGAGTTTGCGGATGCCCTGCGGCAAAAGGCAAACCGGCGGATATTTCCTTCGGGAAACTCCGTCAAATGGAGAAGGCAGTGGACAGAGCGGAAAAACGCGAATTCGTCGCGGACCTGAACGAGGTGTTCAACAACACCGGTTCGGTCGTCGTAGCCCACTATGCCGGTCTGACCGTCGCGCAGATGAACGATCTTCGTTCCAAGATGCGCGGTGCAGGCGGCACAGTTAAGGTTGCGAAAAACCGTCTCGCCAAAATCGCCCTTCAGGGAACCCCGTCCGAGAGCATTCAGGCCCTTTTCGAAGGCCAGACCCTGATTGCTTATTCGGACGATCCGGTTGTCGCTCCTCGGGTCGCCAATGACTTCGCCAAGGCAAATGACAAGCTTGTCATTCTTGGCGGTGCCATGGGTGAGACCGCGCTCGATTCCGATGGTGTGAAGGCTCTTGCCTCGCTGCCGTCGCTGGACGAGCTGAGGGCGAAGCTGGTCGGCATGATTTCTACGCCGGCCACCCGGATCGCTCAGGTTGTCAACGCGCCCGCGGGTCAGCTCGCGCGCGTCTTTGGCGCCTATTCCAAGAAGGACGAGGCGGCGTGATGCCGGTCCTCAAGACCAACAACACAGTTCGAACACAAAAGGAAATGTACAATGGCTGATCTTGCTAAGATCGTTGAAGACCTGTCGAGCCTGACCGTCCTCGAAGCGGCTGAGCTCTCCAAGATGCTTGAAGAGAAGTGGGGCGTCTCCGCTGCTGCTCCGGTGGCAGTTGCTGCTGCTGCAGGCGGTGCTGCTGGTGGCGAAGCTGCTGAAGAGAAGACCGAGTTCGACGTCGTTCTCACCGATGCAGGCGCACAGAAGATCAACGTGATCAAGGAAGTCCGCGGCATCACCGGCCTGGGCCTCAAGGAAGCCAAGGACCTCGTTGAGTCCGCTCCGAAGCCGATCAAGGAAGGCGTGTCCAAGGACGAAGCCGAGAAGATCAAGGGTCAGCTTGAAGGCGCTGGCGCTAAAGTTGAGCTGAAGTAATTCGGCGTCCGGTCCGCGCGGATTTCCGATCTGCGCGGACCGGAACTTTGAAGACGGAACCGGAACCTCTTTCCTGTGGGCCGCAAGCGGCTTTCAGGAAACGGGTTTTTATCCGTTTGGATTGACCGCCGGGATGGCGGTTCACGTGGTGCATGCAAGCCAGGCAGGGCAAGGAGCGACGATGGCCGAGACCCAAACGTTTAATGGTCGCAGGCGGGTACGCAAATTCTTCGGAAAGATTCCGGAAGTTGCGGAGATGCCGAACCTGATTGAGGTTCAGAAGGCATCCTATGACCAGTTCCTGATGGTCGAGGAGCCCCAGGGCGGGCGACCTGACGAGGGGCTTCAGGCGGTGTTCAAGTCGGTGTTCCCGATCTCGGACTTCGCCGGTACGGCGATGCTCGAATTCGTGGACTACGAGTTCGAAGAGCCGAAATTCGATGTGGACGAGTGCCGGCAGCGCGATCTTACTTTCGCTGCGCCGCTCAAGGTGACGCTGCGCCTGATCGTCTTCGATGTGGATGAGGACACTGGCGCCAAGTCCATCAAGGACATCAAGGAGCAGGACGTCTACATGGGCGACATGCCGCTCATGACGTCCAACGGCACCTTCATCGTCAACGGCACCGAGCGCGTCATCGTTTCCCAGATGCACCGTTCGCCAGGCGTGTTCTTCGACCACGACAAGGGCAAGTCGCACTCGTCGGGCAAGCTTCTGTTTGCCGCGCGCGTCATTCCCTATCGCGGTTCCTGGCTCGACATCGAGTTCGACGCCAAGGACATCGTCCACGCGCGTATCGACCGCCGCCGCAAGCTTCCCGCGACGTCGCTTCTGATGGCGCTGGGCATGGACGGCGAAGAGATCCTGTCCACCTTCTACGATCAGCTGACCTATCAGCGCGACGGTGAGAACTGGCGCGTGCCGTATACGGTTGAGCGCTACAAGGGCCTCAAGGCCACTGCAGATCTCGTCGACGCGGACAGCGGCGAAGTGGTCGTTGAAGCTGGCAAGAAGATCACCGCGCGTCAGGCAAAGATGCTTGCAGAGAAGGGCCTCAAGGCCATTCACGCGACGGAAGAAGACCTGCTCGGCAACTATCTGGCCGAAGACATCGTCAACATGGAAACCGGCGAGATCTTCCTCGAGGCCGGTGACGAGATCGACGAGAAGACCCTCAAGGTTCTTCTGGAAGCCGGTGTCGACGAAGTCCACTTCCTGGACATCGACCACGTCAATGTGGGCGGTTACATCCGCAACACGCTGGCTGCCGACAAGAACGAGTCGCGCCAGGACGCGCTGTTCGACATCTACCGTGTCATGCGCCCGGGCGAGCCGCCCACGCTTGAGACGGCCGAAGCGATGTTCCATTCGCTGTTCTTCGACGCCGAGCGCTACGACCTGTCGGCCGTTGGTCGCGTGAAGATGAACATGCGTCTCGAGCTCGACGCCGAGGACACCGTGCGCGTTCTGCGCAAGGAAGACATCGTCGCCGTGGTCAAGACGCTGGTTGAGCTTCGCGACGGCAAGGGCGAGATCGACGACATCGACAATCTCGGCAACCGTCGTGTGCGTTCGGTCGGCGAGCTGATGGAAAACCAGTACCGCGTCGGCCTGCTCCGCATGGAGCGCGCGATCAAGGAACGCATGTCCTCGATCGAGATCGACACGGTCATGCCGCAGGACCTGATCAACGCGAAGCCGGCGGCTGCCGCCGTGCGCGAGTTCTTCGGTTCCTCGCAGCTCTCGCAGTTCATGGACCAGACCAACCCGCTCTCCGAGATCACCCACAAGCGTCGCCTTTCGGCGCTTGGACCGGGCGGTCTGACGCGTGAGCGTGCGGGCTTCGAAGTGCGCGACGTGCACCCGACCCACTACGGCCGTATCTGCCCGATTGAGACGCCGGAAGGCCCGAACATCGGTCTGATCAACTCGCTTGCCACCTTCGCCCGCGTCAACAAGTACGGCTTCATCGAGAGCCCGTACCGCAAGATCGTGGACGGCAAGGTCACGCAGGACGTCGTCTATCTCTCCGCCATGGAAGAGGCCAAGCACTACGTTGCGCAGGCCAATGCCGAGATCGGTGAAGATGGTGCGTTCACGGATGAATTCGTCATCTGCCGCCATGCCGGCGAGGTGATGATGGCTCCGCGCGAGAACGTCGATCTGATGGACGTGTCGCCCAAGCAGCTCGTGTCGGTCGCAGCAGCGCTCATTCCGTTCCTTGAGAACGATGACGCCAACCGCGCACTGATGGGCTCGAACATGCAGCGTCAGGCCGTGCCGCTGGTGCGCGCCGAGGCTCCGTTCGTCGGCACCGGCATGGAGCCGATCGTGGCGCGCGACTCCGGCGCTGCCATCGCGGCCCGCCGTACGGGCATCGTCGACCAGGTGGATGCGACGCGTATCGTTATCCGCGCCACCGAGGATGTGGATGCATCGCGCTCCGGCGTCGACATCTACCGTCTGATGAAGTTCCAGCGTTCCAACCAGAACACCTGCGTCAACCAGCGTCCGCTGGTGCGCGTGGGCGACCGGATCAACAAGGGCGACATCCTCGCCGACGGTCCGTCGACGGATCTGGGTGATCTGGCGCTTGGCCGCAACGTGCTCGTCGCGTTCATGCCCTGGAACGGCTACAACTACGAGGACTCCATCCTTCTGTCCGAGCGCATCGTTCGCGATGACGTCTTCACCTCCATTCACATCGAGGAATTCGAGGTGATGGCGCGTGATACGAAGCTTGGACCGGAAGAAATCACGCGCGACATTCCGAACGTTTCGGAAGAAGCGCTGAAGAACCTCGACGAAGCCGGCATCACCTATATCGGTGCTGAAGTTCAGCCGGGCGACATTCTCGTCGGCAAGATCACGCCGAAGGGCGAGAGCCCGATGACGCCGGAAGAGAAGCTTCTGCGCGCCATCTTCGGTGAGAAGGCTTCGGATGTCCGCGACACCTCCATGCGCATGCCGCCCGGCACGTATGGCACGGTCGTCGAAGTGCGCGTCTTCAACCGCCACGGCGTTGAGAAGGACGAGCGCGCCATGGCCATCGAGCGCGAGGAGATCGAACGCCTCGCAAAGGACCGTGACGACGAGCAGTCGATCCTCGACCGCAACGTCTACGCGCGCCTTTCCGACATGCTCGTTGGCAAGCAGGCAATCGCCGGTCCGAAGGGCTTCAAGAAGGGCAGCGAGCTCTCCGCTGATGCGCTGAGCGAGTATCCGCGTTCGCAGTGGTGGCAGTTTGCCGTTGAGGACGAGAAGCAGCAGGAAGCGCTCGAAGCTCTGCGTGCACAGTATGACGAGTCCAAGAAGGCGCTCGAGCAGCGCTTCATGGACAAGGTCGAGAAGGTGCAGCGCGGCGACGAGATGCCGCCCGGCGTGATGAAGATGGTCAAGGTCTTCGTTGCCGTTAAGCGCAAGATGCAGCCCGGCGATAAGATGGCCGGTCGTCACGGCAACAAGGGTGTCGTGTCGCGCATCGTGCCGGTTGAAGACATGCCGTTCCTCGATGACGGTCAGCATGTCGACATCGTGCTGAACCCGCTTGGCGTGCCGAGCCGCATGAACGTCGGACAGATCCTCGAGACGCACCTTGGCTGGGCCTGTGCCGGCATGGGGCAGCAGATCGGCGACCTGATCGACAGCTACAAGGAAAGCGGCGACATCAAGCCGTTGCGCCAGACCATTGAGGCCGTCATTCCCGAGAATGACCGCAACGAGCCGGTTCGCGAGTATGACGACGAGAGCGTCGTGCGTCTGGGCGAGCAGATGCGTCGCGGTGTCTCGATTGCAACGCCGGTCTTCGACGGCGCGCATGAGGCTGACGTCAACGACATGCTGGAGCTGGCCGGTATGAAGACCTCTGGCCAGGTCACGCTTTACGACGGACGTACGGGCGAAGCCTTCGACCGTCAGGTGACCGTGGGCTACATCTACATGCTGAAGCTGCATCACCTGGTGGACGACAAGATCCACGCCCGTTCGATCGGCCCGTACTCGCTCGTTACCCAGCAGCCGCTGGGTGGTAAGGCGCAGTTCGGTGGTCAGCGCTTCGGTGAGATGGAGGTCTGGGCGCTGGAAGCTTACGGCGCGGCCTACACGCTGCAGGAAATGCTGACGGTGAAGTCGGACGACGTGGCAGGCCGTACCAAGGTCTACGAAGCCATCGTGCGCGGCGACGACACGTTCGAGGCAGGCATTCCCGAGAGCTTCAACGTTCTCGTCAAGGAAATGCGCTCGCTCGGTCTCAATGTGGAGCTTGAAAACTCCCGCATTGAAGGATCCGAGGCTGAGCAGCTGCCCGACGCGGCTGAATAAGCGTTACGGCGTGTCGCGGGATTGCCCGCGACACGCATTCGTCGTTCGCACGGCAGCATAGCGGCCGAGCATTTGAACCGGTGAGGCAGGCGGCGGCAGCCAACACCGAAGTTTGAAAAAGGGACGATGCGTCCCGAAAAGGAGATCGGCATGAACCAAGAGGTCATGAATCTTTTCAACCCTCAGGCGCCGGCACAGACTTTCGATTCGATCAGGATTTCTCTCGCTAGCCCCGAGAAAATTCTTTCCTGGTCGTATGGCGAGATCAAGAAGCCCGAGACCATCAACTACCGCACGTTCAAGCCCGAGCGTGACGGCCTGTTCTGCGCGCGCATCTTTGGTCCGATCAAGGATTACGAATGCCTGTGCGGCAAGTACAAGCGCATGAAGTACAAGGGCGTCATCTGCGAGAAGTGCGGCGTTGAAGTCACGCTGTCGCGGGTGCGTCGCGAGCGCATGGGCCACATCGAGCTGGCCGCTCCGGTCGCTCACATCTGGTTCCTGAAGTCGCTGCCGTCGCGCATCGGCACGCTGCTCGACATGACCCTGAAGGACATCGAGCGCGTTCTCTATTTCGAGAACTATATCGTGACCGAGCCGGGTCTGACGGCGCTTAAGGAAAATCAGCTCCTCTCCGAAGAAGAGTATCTGATCGCGGTCGACGAGTATGGCGAAGACCAGTTCACCGCCATGATCGGCGCCGAGGCGATCCATCACCTTCTGGAATCGATGGAACTGGAGAAGATCGCCGGCGATCTGCGCTCCGAGCTTGCGTCCACCACGTCCGAGCTGAAGCAGAAGAAGCTTCTGAAGCGCCTCAAGGTGGTCGAGAACTTCCTGGAGTCGGGCAACCGTCCGGAGTGGATGATCATGAAGATCGTCCCGGTCATTCCGCCGGATCTGCGTCCGCTGGTTCCGCTGGATGGCGGTCGTTTCGCGACCTCGGATCTGAACGACCTCTACCGTCGTGTGATCAACCGTAACAACCGTCTGAAGCGTCTGATCGAGCTGCGCGCACCGGGCATCATCATCCGCAACGAGAAGCGCATGCTTCAGGAATCCGTGGATGCGCTGTTCGACAACGGCCGCCGCGGCCGCGTCATCACGGGTGCCAACAAGCGTCCGCTGAAGTCGCTCTCCGACATGCTCAAGGGCAAGCAGGGCCGCTTCCGTCAGAACCTGCTCGGCAAGCGCGTCGACTACTCCGGCCGTTCGGTGATCGTGACCGGTCCCGAGCTGAAGCTGCACCAGTGCGGCCTGCCGAAGAAGATGGCTCTGGAGCTCTTCAAGCCGTTCATCTACGCACGTCTCGACGCGAAGGGCTATTCGTCCACCGTCAAGCAGGCGAAGAAGCTGGTCGAGAAGGAAAAGCCGGAAGTCTGGGATATCCTGGACGAGGTGATCCGCGAGCATCCGGTTCTTCTGAACCGCGCGCCGACGCTGCACCGTCTGGGCATCCAGGCGTTCGAGCCCACCCTCATCGAAGGCAAAGCGATCCAGCTGCACCCGCTGGTCTGTACCGCGTTCAACGCAGACTTCGACGGCGACCAGATGGCCGTTCACGTGCCACTGTCGCTCGAAGCGCAGCTTGAAGCGCGCGTCCTGATGATGTCGACCAACAACATCCTTCACCCGGCCTCCGGCGCACCGATCATCGTGCCGTCGCAGGATATGGTTCTCGGACTCTACTACCTGTCCATCATGAACCAGAACGAACCGGGTGAGGGCATGGTGTTCGCCGACATGGGCGAGCTGCATCACGCACTCGAGACCGGCGTTGTCACGCTTCACACCAAGATCAAGGGCCGTTTCAAGACTGTCGACGCGGAGGGCAACCCCGTATCGCAGATCCACGAGACCACGCCTGGCCGTATGATCGTTGGCGAGCTGCTGCCGAAGAACCACAATGTGCCGTTCGACATCTGCAACCAGGAACTGACCAAGAAGAACATCTCCAAGATGATCGACACGGTCTATCGTCACTGCGGTCAGAAAGAGACGGTCATTTTCTGTGACCGCGTCATGCAGCTCGGCTTCGGCCATGCTTGCCGCGCCGGCATTTCCTTCGGCAAGGACGACATGGTCATTCCGGACACCAAGGAAAACCTGGTGGCCGAGACCGAGGCGCTCGCGAAGGAATACGAGCAGCAGTACAATGACGGCCTGATCACCCAGGGCGAGAAGTACAACAAGGTCGTCGACGCCTGGGCCAAGTGCTCGGAAAAGGTCGCCGACGAGATGATGAAGCGCATTAAGGCGGTCGAATTCGACGATGACGGTCGCCAGAAGCCGATGAACTCGGTCTACATGATGTCGCACTCCGGTGCCCGTGGTTCGCCGGCGCAGATGCGTCAGCTTGCCGGCATGCGCGGCCTGATGGCCCGTCCGGATGGCTCCATCATTGAGACGCCGATCATCTCGAACTTCAAGGAAGGCCTGACCGTGATGGAGTACTTCAACTCCACCCACGGCGCCCGTAAGGGTCTGGCCGACACGGCTCTGAAGACGGCTAACTCGGGTTACCTGACCCGCCGTCTGGTTGACGTGGCTCAGGACTGCATTGTCACCGTGCCGGATTGCGGCACCGACAAGGGCCTGACCATGCAGCCGATCGTCGACGCCGGTCAGGTGGTTGCTTCCATCGGCCAGCGCGTGCTGGGCCGTACCGCGCTTGATGACATCATCAATCCGGCAACCGAAGAAGTCATCGTTGCTGCCGGTCGGTTGATCGACGAGCGTGACGTTGAAGCCATCGAGAAGGCAGGCATCCAGTCCGTCCGCATCCGCTCGGCGCTGACCTGTGAAGTGCGCGTCGGCGTCTGCGCGGTCTGCTACGGCCGTGACCTTGCACGCGGTACGCCGGTCAACATCGGTGAAGCTGTCGGCGTCATCGCCGCTCAGTCGATCGGTGAACCGGGCACGCAGCTCACCATGCGTACCTTCCACATGGGTGGTACGGCGCAGGTGGTCGACCAGTCGTTCCTCGAAGCTTCCTTCGAAGGCACGGTCAAGGTTCGCAACCGCAATGTGGTGCGCAACTCCGAAGGCGATCTCATCGTGATGGGCCGCAACATGGCGGTTCTCATCATGGACGAGAACGGCGAGGAACGTGCAAGCCACCGCCTGACCTACGGTTCGCGTCTGTTCATCGACGAGGGCGACAAGGTGAAGCGCGGTCAGCGTATCTCCGAGTGGGATCCCTACACCCGTCCGATGCTCACCGAAGTGGAAGGCACCGTGGCGTTCGAGGATCTGGTGGATGGCGTGTCGGTTCAGGAAACCGCCGACGAATCCACCGGTATCACGAAGCGCGAGGTCATCGACTGGCGTTCGACGCCGCGCGGCACCGACCTGAAGCCGGCTCTGACGATCCTCGACTCCAAGGGCAAGATCTCCAAGCTTGCTCGTGGTGGCGACGCGCGGTTCCTGCTTTCGGTGGAAACGGTACTCTCCGTGGAGCCGGGCTCCAAGGTTATGCCGGGCGACGTGATTGCACGTATCCCGACCGAAAGTGCCCGTACGAAGGACATTACCGGTGGTCTGCCGCGCGTTGCGGAACTGTTCGAGGCCCGTCGTCCGAAGGATCACGCCATCATCGCCGAGATCGATGGTACGGTTCGCTTCGGCCGGGACTACAAGAACAAGCGCCGCATCATCATCGAGCCGCATGACGCGACTCTGGAGCCTGCGGAATACCTCATTCCCAAGGGCAAGCCGTTCCATCTTCAGGACGGCGACCAGATCGAGAAGGGCGACTTCATTCTCGACGGCAACCCGGCGCCGCACGACATCCTGGCGATCAAGGGCGTGGAGGCTCTTGCTTCCTACCTGGTCAACGAAATCCAGGAGGTCTATCGCTTGCAGGGCGTGTTGATCAACGACAAGCACATCGAGGTGATCGTTCGCCAGATGCTGCAGAAGATCGAGATCACGGCACAGGGCGACTCGACCTACATTCCGGGCGATCACGTCGACTCCGTGGAGTTCGACGAGGTCAATGACCGGTTGGTGGAAGAGGGCAAGAAGCCTGCCGAGGGCCAGCCGGTCCTGCTCGGCATCACCAAGGCTTCGCTGCAGACGCCGTCCTTCATCTCCGCGGCCTCCTTCCAGGAGACCACCCGCGTGCTGACCGAGGCGGCTGTTGCCGGCAAGGTCGACACGCTGCAGGGCCTGAAGGAAAACGTCATCGTCGGTCGTCTGATCCCGGCCGGTACGGGTGGCGCGATGAGCCAGGTTCGCCGGATTGCGCGCTCGCGCGACGATCTGATCCTGGACGAGCGTCGCAAGACCTCGGGCGTGGAAATGGCCGATCCGATGATCGCCGACATGACGACGAGTGCTGCCGAGTAATCGGCAGACCTCTTCTCAGAGAATGCAGAAGCCGGGCCTTGTGCCCGGCTTTTCTTTTGGCAGTCCACCGCCATCGTCGCGTGTCTGTCACCCGGCTGCATCATGAGGTTCTCCAGATCGCCGTGCGTTCATCCGGACGCACAAAGGGCGATCCAAACCATCGATGGAGCGTCGGATAAGCCGAAAACCGGTTTCGGTTCTTCGGTCCGATGCTCTGGAGGCGCATTCGCGCCCGGTTCACGGAGAAGACCTCATGTTCAGGAAATTAGTGCTCGCTGCCGCATTGTCCGTTTCGGCGCAGTCTCTGGCTCATGCCGAAGCCATGATGAAGCCCGCTTATCTCGGCGAAATCGTCCTCCCCAGCGGTCTCATGATCTCCGGTGTCGAGTTCGGCGGCATTTCCGGCCTGGACTACGACGCGGATGCGGATCTGTTCTACGCGATTTCGGACGACCGGTCGGAGAAAGCGCCGGCGCGGTTCTACCGTCTGAAGCTTGTGATCGAGGAAGACGGCGTGAAGGGCGTCGACATTGTCTCGAGCCATGTGCTGCAGGGTGAGAATGGTGAGCCCTTCGCGGCCAAGACGATCGATCCCGAAGCGATCCGCTACGATGGTGCGCGCCAGAGCGTGTTCTGGTCGAGCGAACGGGATGCCAAAGGCAAACCGACGCTCTTTGAGGCCAAACCGGACGGCGGGTTCAAGCGCAGTTTCGCGGTCCCCGGCGCTTATCTTCCCGATGCGGCCGGCGAGCGCGGCATTCGCAACAATCTGGCGTTCGAGGGGCTGACGCTTTCGGTCGATGGAGAGACCATCTGGGTCGCGACCGAGAATGCGCTCGTTCAGGACGGACCGAAAGCGACGCTTGAGGCGGGAAGCCCTTCGCGTATCGTTGGTTTCAACGTCGAAAGCGGCGAGCCGGTTGCCGAATATGTCTACGAAACCGGAACGATCCACCAGAAGTCGGAAACCGAGCCTTACTATAACGACAATGGTCTGACGGAGATCCTCGAGATCGACGCCGGCACGTTTCTCGCGGTCGAGCGCTCCTTTGCGCTGGGGACCGGAAACGAGATCAATCTCTATCGGGTCGAAACGGCGGGTGCGACCGATATTCTCGGTGCTGACAGCATCGCAGACCGCGATGTCACGCCGGTCAGCAAGACGCATGTTCTGAAGATCGGGGAAGGGGACTTCGGTCTCGACGTGGACAACATCGAATCCCTGACCTGGGGGCCCGTCATTGCTGGCCGGAAGACGCTGGTTCTGGCATCCGACAACAATTTCAACCCGAACGGCCAGTTCACCCAGTTCGTGGTGTTCGCCCTGGATGCGCCTTCTCAGTAAAGCGGGACGACCGAGGCTCGCTCATAAAGAAGAAGCCCGGCGCGATGGCCGGGCTTCCTGTCTCTGATCCGTGAAGGGGTCAGACCGGTTCGTCGAAGGTGACGATTGCGATCTCGCCTTCAAGCGCTCCCTGCCAGGCCGACAGGTGTGGCTCTTCATCGGGCTCGCCCTGCATGTCGCCGATCTGGTCCAGCTCGGCTTCCGCGTAGCCTTCGCGCGCGAGGGCTTCCAGCGCCATTCGCACCGCCGTGTCGTCGTCCGGGGCCTGCAGCATGATGTGCACGCCCTCGCTCTCATCACCCTTTTCGCGCCAGACCCGGCCGGTGATGATGGTGACGGGGCGATGTTCAGATTCGCTCATGGTGATTCCTGATTCTTGCCAACCGGCAATCGCTTACTATATGAAGCCTGCTTCTCGCATGCGGGATTGGAGAATGACAGAGATGGAGCGCCGTTTTGGTTCGAAATGGCGCTGTTTCGGGAAATAATCTGTCGTTTTAACCCTGTCTGGCTCGGCGATGGCCTGCGGTACAAGATAATCCTGGCGGCGGGGTTGACGGTTAACCCTCATGCGAGTAATTACCGCTTCGTCCGAGCCGATGTGAGGCTTTTTCTTTCGGGGCGACGCGCCCCGGATCAGGTCTCAAACAGGGTTCGTTTTTGCGAGCGACAGAATTTGCGGCGCATGAAGCGGAAACGCTTCCTCTGCTTTTTGTCCGGGCAAGACCGTTAAAAGCGGTTTGCAGCCTGGATTTGTGCGTAGAGCAAATTTTTGTTCTGGATGCGGCCCTCGGGCTTGAGACACGGAATTTGTAACAAGGGAAGGTTTGATGCCTACCGTTAACCAGTTGATCCGCAAGCCGCGCATTGCGCCGGTTAAGCGCAATAAGGTTCCGGCCATGCAGGCCAACCCGCAGAAGCGGGGTGTTTGCACGCGTGTTTACACGACGACGCCGAAGAAGCCGAACTCGGCCATGCGTAAGGTGGCCAAGATCCGCCTCGCCAATGGCTTCGAGGTCATCGGCTATATCCCGGGTGAGGGGCATAACCTTCAGGAGCACTCCGTGGTGATGATCCGCGGCGGTCGCGTGAAGGACCTTCCGGGTGTTCGCTACCACATCATCCGTGGTGTGCTTGACACCCAGGGTGTGAAGAACCGCAAGCAGCGTCGTTCGAAGTACGGCGCAAAGCGTCCGAAGTAGGATATCCGGCTTCGGCGCTTTGATTTTGAGCCGGGCCTCGAAGGTAAGAGACGAAAAACATGTCCCGACGCCACCGTGCAGAAAAACGAGAGATCAACCCCGATCCGAAATTCGGTGATACGGTTGTGACCAAGTTCATGAACGCCATCATGCTTGATGGCAAGAAGTCGGCTGCCGAGCGCATCGTTTACGGTGCATTCGACCAGGTAGAAGACAAGATGAAGCAGGAGCCTGTTGGTGTGTTCCATCAGGCGCTTGATAACGTTGCTCCGCACGTCGAGGTTCGCTCCCGTCGTGTTGGTGGTGCGACCTATCAGGTTCCGGTCGATGTTCGTCCTGAGCGTCGCCAGGCTCTGGCCATTCGTTGGCTGATCGCAGCTGCCCGCAAGCGCAACGAAACGACCATGGTCGATCGTCTGTCCGGCGAGCTGCTCGACGCAGCAAACAATCGCGGCACTGCCGTCAAGAAGCGCGAAGACACGCACAAGATGGCTGAAGCCAACCGCGCGTTCTCGCACTACCGCTGGTAGCCGTAGGATCGAAAAGGTACACGACGATGTCCCGCGAATATAAGCTCGAAGATTACCGTAACTTCGGTATCATGGCGCATATCGACGCCGGTAAGACGACGACGACCGAGCGTATCCTGTTCTACACCGGTAAGAACCACAAGATGGGCGAGACGCACGACGGCGCTTCGACCATGGACTGGATGGAGCAGGAGCAAGAGCGCGGTATCACCATTACTTCGGCTGCGACGACGACGTCGTGGACCGGCCGTGATGGCAACACCCGCCGCTTCAACATCATCGACACCCCCGGCCACGTTGACTTCACCATTGAAGTCGAGCGTTCGCTGCGTGTGCTCGACGGTGCGGTTGCTCTGCTCGACTCCAACGCCGGTGTTGAGCCGCAGACCGAGACTGTCTGGCGTCAGGCTGACAAGTATCATGTCCCGCGCATGATCTTCTGTAACAAGATGGACAAGATCGGCGCGGACTTCTACCGCTGCCTCGACATGATCAAGTCGCGTCTTGGTGCCACGCCGCTCGCCATCCAGCTCCCGATCGGTGCAGAGAACGACTTCCAGGGCGTTGTCGACCTCATCGAGATGAAGGCTGTTGTGTGGCGCGACGAGTCGCTCGGCGCTCAGTGGGACATTGTTGAGATCCCGGCCGACCTTCAGGCGAAAGCCGAAGAGTACCGCGAGCTGATGATCGAGACGGCTGTCGAGATCGACGAAGGCGCGATGGAGCGTTACCTCGAGGGCGAAATGCCTTCGAATGACGAACTTCGCCAGCTGATCCGGAAGGGCACGATCAACGTGAACTTCCATCCGGTTCTCTGCGGCACCGCGTTCAAGAACAAGGGTGTGCAGCCGCTGCTCGACGCCGTCGTCGACTTCCTGCCTTCCCCGCTTGAAGTTCCGGCGATCAAGGGCATCGATCCGAAGACCGAAGCAGAGATCGAACGCGTTTCTTCCGACGAAGAGCCGCTTTCCATGCTCGCCTTCAAGATCATGAACGATCCGTTCGTTGGCTCGCTCACCTTCTGCCGCATCTATTCGGGTGTGCTGAACAAGGGTGTTTCGCTGTCCAACACCGTGAAGGACAAGCGTGAGCGCATCGGCCGCATGCTGCAGATGCACTCCAACTCGCGTTCCGATCTGGAAGTTGCTTACGCCGGCGACATCGTCGCTCTGGCAGGCCTGAAAGAGACGACCACGGGCGACACGCTCTGCGATCCGCTGAAGCCGGTCATTCTCGAGCGCATGGAGTTCCCGGATCCGGTGATCCAGATCGCCATCGAGCCGAAGACCAAGGGCGACCAGGAAAAGATGGGCCTCGCGCTCAACCGCCTGGCAGCAGAAGATCCGTCCTTCCGCGTCAAATCCGACGAGGAATCCGGTCAGACCATCATCGCCGGCATGGGTGAGCTTCACCTCGACATCATCGTCGACCGCCTGAAGCGTGAATTCAAGGTCGAGGCCAATGTGGGCGCCCCGCAGGTTGCATACCGCGAGACGATCACCCGCGAAGCCGAGATCGACTACACGCACAAGAAGCAGTCCGGCGGTTCGGGCCAGTTCGCCCGCGTCAAGATCGTGTTCGCGCCGAACACCGAGAGCGAGGAATTCGAGTTCGAATCCAAGATCGTCGGCGGTTCGGTTCCGAAGGAATACATTCCCGGTGTCCAGAAGGGTATCGAGAGCGTTCTTTCCTCCGGTCCGGTTGCAGGCTTCCCGATGCTCGGCGTGAAAGCCACGCTGATCGACGGCGCCTACCACGACGTTGACTCCTCGGTCCTCGCGTTCGAGATCGCCGCCCGCGCAGCCTTCCGTGAAGGCGCCCAGAAGGCGGGTGCGCAGCTTCTCGAGCCGATCATGAAGGTCGAGGTTGTGACGCCGGAAGAATATGTGGGCAGCATCATCGGTGACCTGAACGGTCGTCGCGGTCAGATCCAGGGCCAGGAGCCGCGCGGTATCGCTACGGTGATTAATGCCATGGTTCCGCTGGCAAACATGTTCAAGTACGTCGACACGCTGCGTTCGATGTCGCAGGGCCGCGCCCAGTACACGATGCAGTTCGATCACTACGAGCCGGTTCCCAGCGCTGTGGCGCAGGAGATCCAGAAGAAATACGCATAATTCGCTCAACGCACGGCGTTACGGATTATCGAAAGTTGAAAGAGCCCGAACGGGCACAAGGAATGGAGAGCTCACATGGCCAAAGGTAAATTTGAGCGTACGAAGCCGCATGCGAACATCGGCACGATTGGTCACGTTGACCACGGCAAGACGTCTTTGACGGCGGCGATCACGAAGTATTTCGGTGAGTTCCGCGCGTATGACCAGATTGACGGCGCGCCGGAAGAGAAGGCCCGCGGCATCACCATTTCGACCGCGCACGTTGAGTACGAGACGGAGAACCGTCACTACGCTCACGTCGATTGCCCCGGCCACGCCGACTACGTGAAGAACATGATCACGGGCGCTGCACAGATGGACGGCGCGATCCTGGTGGTTTCGGCCGCTGACGGCCCGATGCCGCAGACCCGCGAGCACATCCTGCTTGCGCGTCAGGTTGGCGTTCCGGCCATCGTCGTGTTCCTCAACAAGGTCGACCAGGTCGACGACGAAGAGCTTCTCGAGCTGGTTGAGCTCGAGGTTCGCGAGCTTCTGTCGTCCTACGACTTCCCGGGCGACGACATTCCGATCGTCAAGGGCTCGGCTCTTGCTGCTCTCGAAGACTCCAACAAGGAGATCGGCGAGGACGCAATCCGCAAGCTGATGGAAGAAGTCGACGCTTACATCCCGACGCCCGAGCGTCCGGTTGACCAGCCGTTCCTGATGCCGATCGAAGACGTGTTCTCGATCTCGGGCCGCGGTACGGTTGTGACGGGTCGCGTCGAGCGCGGCATCATCAAGGTCGGCGAGGAAGTCGAGATCGTTGGCATCCGTCCGACGACGAAGACGACCTGCACGGGCGTTGAAATGTTCCGCAAGCTGCTCGACCAGGGTGAAGCAGGCGACAACATCGGCGCGCTGATCCGTGGTGTTGACCGTGAAGGCGTTGAGCGCGGCCAGGTGCTGTGCAAGCCCGGTTCGGTGAAGCCGCACACGAAGTTCAAGGCAGAAGCCTACATCCTGACGAAGGAAGAGGGTGGCCGTCACACGCCGTTCTTCACCAACTACCGTCCGCAGTTCTACTTCCGTACGACGGACGTGACGGGTGTTGTGCACCTTCCGGAAGGCACCGAGATGGTCATGCCTGGCGACAACGTTGCCGTTGACGTCGAGCTGATCGTTCCGATCGCGATGGAAGAGAAGCTGCGCTTCGCTATCCGCGAAGGCGGCCGCACCGTCGGCGCCGGCATCGTCGCAGCCATCATTGAGTAGAACGGGAAACTTCCGGCGCGGCGCGGACCTCCGCGCCGCAGCGGAACAAGGATTTGACACATGAACGGACAGAATATCCGTATCCGCCTCAAGGCGTTTGATCATCGCGTTCTTGATGCCTCGACGCGGGAAATCGTGTCTACGGCTAAACGCACGGGCGCCAATGTGCGCGGCCCTGTGCCGCTGCCCACGCGCATCGAGAAGTTTACTGTTAACCGGTCTCCTCACATCGACAAGAAGAGCCGCGAACAGTTTGAGATGCGCACCCACAAGCGGCTGCTCGACATCGTCGATCCGACGCCGCAGACCGTCGATGCTCTGATGAAGCTCGACCTGGCTGCCGGCGTGGACGTCGAGATCAAGCTCTAGGGCGCAAGACAAAAAGTCTGGAACCTGCGCCACCGTCCGCAACTGCGGGAGAGGTGGCTGGGAACCCCGAAAGGAAATCGAACCGATGCGTTCAGGTGTTATCGCACAAAAGATCGGTATGACACGCGTCTACAACGAAGCGGGCGAACATGTGCCCGTGACGGTTCTGCGCATGGAGAACTGTCAGGTCGTTGCGCAGCGTACCGAGGAGAAGAACGGCTACACGGCGGTGCAGCTTGGCGTTGGACTGGCCAAGGTGAAAAACACGTCGAAGGCGCTTCGCGGTCATTTTGCGACCGCTTCCGTCGAGCCGAAGGCCAAAGTGGCCGAGTTCCGTGTGTCGCCCGACAATCTTCTTGATGTCGGCGCGGAGATCACGGTCGAGCATTTCGTCGCCGGCCAGAAGGTCGACGTGACGGGTACTTCGATCGGTAAGGGCTTCCAGGGTGTCATGAAGCGCCACAATTTTGGCGGCGGTCGTGCAACCCATGGTAACTCGGTCTCGCACCGTTCGCATGGTTCTACCGGTCAGCGTCAGGATCCTGGTAAGGTCTTCAAGGGTAAGAAGATGGCCGGCCACATGGGCGACCATCGCGTCACCACCCAGAACCTGGAAGTGGTCTCCACCGACACTGAGCGTGGCCTCATTCTGGTCCGCGGTGCCGTACCGGGCTCCAAGGGCGCCTGGATCATGGTCCGCGACGCCGTCAAGGCTCCGCTGCCCGACAACGTGCCGATGCCGGCTGCAATTCGCGCTGCCAAGGCTGAAGAAGCTGCCGCCAGCGAGGGGGCTGAATAATGGACATTAAAGTTACGACCCTTGCAGGCAAGGACGCTGGTAAGCTGAAGATCTCTGACGAGATCTTCGGTCTCGAGCCCCGCGAAGACATCCTGCACCGCGTCGTGCGCTGGCAGCTTGCAAAGAAGCAGCAGGGCACGCACCAGACCAAGGGGCGCTCGGAAATCGCGCGCACCGGTGCAAAGATGTACCGTCAGAAGGGTACGGGCCGCGCCCGTCACTCGTCTGCCCGTGTTCCGCAGTTCCGCGGCGGTGGTCGCGCTCATGGCCCGGTCGTTCGCGATCACAGCCATGACCTTCCCAAGAAGGTCCGCGCACTCGGCCTGAAGCTCGCCCTGTCGGCGAAGGCGAAGGGTTCCAGCCTCATCGTCATCGACGATCTGGCGCTCGAGGACGGCAAGACGAAGACGCTCGTTGAGAACTTCGCAAAGCTCGGCCTGAACAACGCCCTGCTTATCGGCGGCCCGGAAGTCGATGCCGGCTTCAAGCGTGCGGCTCAAAACATCGCCAACATCGACGTTCTGCCAGTGCAGGGCATCAATGTTTACGACATTCTGCGCCGCGGCACGCTGGTCCTTTCCAAGGCCGCCGTCGAGGCCCTTGAGGAGCGTTTCAAATGACGGAGCTTCGCCACTATGACGTGATCGTCAGCCCGGCGATCACCGAGAAATCGACCATGGCGTCGGAAAACAACCAGGTGGTCTTCAATGTGGACCGCTATGCGACGAAGCCTGAGATCAAGGCTGCAGTCGAGGCGCTCTTCGGCGTCAAGGTTACCGGTGTCAACACGCTTGTTCGCAAGGGCAAGGTGAAGCGTTTTCGCGGAACGATTGGCCGCCAGAGCGACGTGAAGAAAGCGATCGTCACGCTGGCCGAAGGTCATTCCATCGACATCGCGACTGGCCTCTAATCGGGCGGCGAGGAAGAGACAATGGCACTGAAGAAGTATAAACCGGTAACCCCAGGCCAGCGCCAGCTGGTCATCGTTGACCGCTCGGGCCTTCACAAGGGCAAGCCTGTCAAGGGCCTGACCGAAGGTCTGACGGGCAAGGGCGGCCGCAACAACACGGGTCGCATCACCGCTCGCTTTCAGGGTGGTGGTCACAAGCGCACCTACCGTCTGATCGACTTCAAGCGTCGCAAGCTTGACGTACCGGCCACGGTCGAGCGCATCGAGTACGACCCGAACCGCACCGCGTTCATCGCGCTGGTTCGCTACGAGGACGGCGAGCTGTCCTACATCCTGGCGCCGCAGCGTCTTGCAGCGGGCGATACCGTTATCGCCAGCAACAAGGCCGTCGACGTGAAGCCGGGCAATGCGATGCCGCTTGCTGCGATGCCGATCGGCACGATCGTGCACAACGTCGAGATGAAGCCCGAGAAGGGCGGTCAGATCGCACGTTCGGCTGGCGCATATGTTCAGCTCGTCGGTCGCGATCAGGGCATGGCGATCCTTCGCCTCAACTCTGGCGAACAGCGCCTTGTTTCGGGTCTTTGCTTCGCCACCGTTGGTGCAGTATCCAACCCGGATCACAGCAACATCAGCCTTGGTAAGGCTGGCCGCAAGCGTTGGATGGGCAAGCGCCCGCACAACCGCGGTGTTGTCATGAACCCGGTCGACCACCCGCACGGTGGTGGTGAAGGCCGCACCTCCGGTGGTCGTCATCCGGTGTCGCCCTGGGGTAAACCCACCAAGGGCATGAAGACCCGGTCGAACAAGTCGACCGACAAATTCATCATGCGCTCGCGCCATCAGCGCAAGAGCTAAGGAAAGGTAGCGGCAAGTGTCCCGTTCAGTCTGGAAAGGCCCCTTCGTCGACGGCTATCTCCTGAAGAAGGCCGAGAAGGTGCGCGATAGCGGCCGTAACGAGGTTATCAAGATGTGGAGCCGTCGCTCCACCATCCTGCCCCAGTTTGTTGGGCTGACCTTCGGTGTTTACAACGGCCAGAAGCACATCCCCGTTTCCGTCTCCGAGGAGATGGTCGGTCACAAGTTTGGTGAATTTGCTCCGACCCGCACCTATTACGGCCATGGGGCGGACAAGAAGGCAAAGAGGAAATAACAATGGGCAAGGCCAAAGCGCCGCGCAGGCTTGCTGACAATGAGGCCCGTGCCGTATTGCGCACGATCCGCGTCAGCCCGCAGAAGCTGAACCTCGTTGCTGCGTTGATCCGCGGCAAGAAGGTGGGCACTGCTCTCGCTGATCTGGAGTTCTCGCGCAAGCGGATCGCCGGTACCGTCAAGAAGACGCTGGAATCGGCGATCGCAAACGCGGAAAACAATCACGACCTGGACGTGGATGCGCTGGTCGTGGCCGAAGCCCATGTCGGCAAGTCGATCGTCATGAAGCGGTTCCATGCACGTGGCCGTGGCCGCGCCAGCCGCATCGAGAAGCCCTTCTCGCACCTGACCATCGTCGTGCGCGAAGTGGAAGAGAAAGTGGAGGCCGCCTGATGGGTCACAAAATCAATCCGATCGGGTTCCGTCTCGGTATCAACCGCACGTGGGATTCCCGCTGGTACGCCAATGATGGCGAGTATGGCGATCTGCTGCACGAGGATTTCAAGATCCGCGACTATATCGAGAAGGAGCTGAAGCAGGCTGCCATCTCCAAGGTCGTGATCGAGCGTCCGCACAAGAAGTGCCGCGTCACCATCCACTCGGCTCGTCCTGGCCTGATCATCGGCAAGAAGGGCGCCGACATTGAGAAGCTGCGCCGCAAGGTCTCGCAGATGACCAATGCGGAAACGCACCTCAACATCGTCGAAGTCCGCAAGCCGGAGATCGACGCTGCGCTGATCGCTCAGTCGATTGCACAGCAGCTTGAGCGTCGTGTTGCTTTCCGTCGCGCCATGAAGCGTGCCGTTCAGTCGGCGATGCGTCTCGGTGCAGAGGGCATCCGAATCAACTGCGCGGGTCGTCTTGGCGGTGCGGAAATCGCCCGTATGGAATGGTACCGTGAGGGTCGCGTTCCGCTGCACACGCTGCGCGCTGATATCGATTACGGCACGGCCGAGGCAAAGACCGCTTACGGCATCTGTGGCGTAAAGGTCTGGGTGTTCAAGGGCGAGATCCTCGAGCACGATCCGATGGCTTCCGAGCGCCGCGCCACCGAGGGCGACCAGGGCGGCAGCAGCAACCGGCGTCGCGAGAACGCTTAGGAATTTTGGAGTAGAGAACGATGCTGCAACCAAAGCGCACAAAGTTCCGCAAGCAGTTCAAGGGCCGTATTCACGGCGCAGCCAAGGGCGGCACGGAACTCAACTTTGGATCCTTCGGTCTGAAGGCTCTTGAACCGGAGCGCGTTACGGCGCGTCAGATCGAAGCGGCCCGCCGCGCGATCACCCGCTACATGAAGCGTCAGGGCCGTGTGTGGATCCGTATCTTCCCGGACCTTCCGGTCACCTCAAAGCCGACCGAAGTCCGCATGGGTAAAGGTAAGGGCTCTGTTGATTATTGGGCGTGCCGTGTTAAGCCCGGCCGCGTGATGTTCGAGATCGACGGTGTTGGCCCGGATATCGCTCGTGAAGCTCTCCGTCTCGGTGCTGCCAAGCTGCCGGTCAAGACGCGCTTCGTGCAGCGTATTGCAGAGTAGGAAAGGCGGACGCGATGAAGTCTGTTGATGTCAGGGCGATGACGCCGGACCAGCTCAACGACGAGCTTGTCAAACTGAAGAAAGAGCAGTTCAACCTCCGCTTCCAGAAAGCGACCGGACAGCTCGAAAAAACCGCACGCGTTAAAGAAATCCGTAGGGATATTGCGCGCATTAAGACAATCGCAGCCGAGAAGTCGGCTGCTAGCAAGGCCTGAGGACAGCGAACATGCCAAAGCGCGTTTTGCAGGGCACCGTGGTGAGCGACAAGAACGACAAGACTGTAGTCGTCCGCGTCGAGCGTCGCTTTACCCATCCGATGATGAAAAAGACGGTGCGTATGTCCAAGAAATACAAGGCACACGACGAAGAGAACGCGTGCAAGGTCGGTGATCTGGTGACCATCCAGGAGACCGCGCCGATTTCTAAGGACAAGAACTGGGTCGTCCTTAAAGACGCCCAGGCGTAAAAAAAGATTGAAATTGCCGGAAAGCGGGTTATCTGAACCGCTTTCCATTGAACGAGAAGGCGGCCAGTCATGATTCAGATGCAAACAAACCTCGATGTGGCGGACAATTCCGGCGCCCGTCGTGTCATGTGCATCAAGGTGCTTGGCGGTTCGAAGCGGAAATATGCCTCCGTGGGCGACATCATTGTCGTCTCCGTGAAAGAGGCAATCCCGCGCGGCCGCGTCAAGAAGGGCGACGTGATGAAGGCGGTTGTTGTGCGTACGGCGAAAGACATTCGCCGCGCTGACGGCAGCGTCATCCGTTTCGACAAGAACGCAGCAGTTCTGGTCGACAACAAGAAAGAGCCCGTCGGTACGCGCATCTTCGGGCCGGTTCCGCGCGAGCTTCGCGCCAAGAACCATATGAAAATCATTTCGCTCGCGCCGGAAGTGCTCTAGGAGGCCGGGGATATGCAGAAGATTAAAAAAGGCGACAACGTCGTCGTTCTGGCCGGCAAGGACAAGGGCCGTACCGGCGAAGTGATGAAGGTGATGCCGAAGGAAGACAAGGCGCTCGTGCGCGGTGTCAACCAGGTTCGCCGCCATCAGAAGCAGTCCGCTCAGGCAGAGGGCGGCATCATTACCAAGGAAGCGCCGATTCATCTTTCGAATCTCGCGCTGGCCGATCCGAAGGATGGCAAGCCGACCCGCGTTGGCTTCAAGGTCCAGGAAGACGGCAAGAAGGTGCGCGTGGCAAAGCGCTCTGGAGAATTGATCGATGGCTAATGCTCAGTACCAGCCGCGCTGGAAGACGAAGTATGACGAGGTGATCCGCAAGGAGCTCCTCGAGACCTTCAAGTACGACAACGAGATGCAGGTGCCGCGCATCGAGAAGATCGTCATCAACATGGGTGTTGGTGAAGCGACGGGCGATTCCAAGAAGCCGGCTTCGGCTGCTGCGGATCTCGCCAAGATCGCCGGTCAGAAGCCGGTCATCACGCACGCTTCCAAGTCGATCGCCGGCTTCAAGGTGCGTGAAGGCATGCCGCTGGGCACCAAGGTCACGCTCCGCAAGGACCGCATGTATGAGTTTCTGGACCGTCTCGTGACGATCGCGCTGCCGCGCGTCCGCGACTTTCGCGGTCTGAACCCGAAAAGCTTTGACGGCCGTGGCAACTTCGCCATGGGCCTCAAGGAGCACATCGTGTTCCCCGAGATCAACTACGATCAGGTCGATCAGATTTGGGGAATGGACATCATCGTCTGTACGACTGCTAAGACCGACGACGAAGCGCGGGCCTTGCTCAAGGCCTTCAACTTCCCGTTCCGGCAGTAACGGCAGGCGAGAAGAAGGACAACTTAAATGGCAAAAGTCAGCGCAGTCGAAAAGAACAAGCGTCGGCGCAAGATGGTCGACCGTTACGCTGCAAAGCGTGCAGGTCTCAAGGCGATCATCATGGATCAGTCCAAGCCGATCGAGGAGCGCTTCCAGGCGCAGCTCAAGCTTGCTGCTCTCCCGCGCAACTCGTCCAAGACGCGTATCCGCAACCGTTGCGATGTGACCGGTCGTCCGCGTGCGTATTACCGCAAGCTGAAGATGTCGCGTGTCGCGCTGCGTGAACTGGGCAACAACGGGCTCATCCCGGGCCTGGTCAAGTCGAGCTGGTAAGGGGTAAGAACGATGTCCGTGAATGATCCGCTCGGCGATATGCTGACCCGCATCCGCAACGCCATCGGCCGTAACAAGCCGAAGGTGTCGACGCCGGCCTCCCGTCTTCGCGCCCGTGTGCTCGATGTTCTGAAGTCCGAAGGCTATATCCGTGATTATAGCCAGATCGACTACGATAACGGCAAGTCCGAGATCGAAATCGAGCTGAAATACGCAGAGGGCGGTTCCGTGATCCGCGAAATCGCGCGTGTTTCGAAGCCGGGCCGTCGCGTTTACGTGTCGGTGAAATCCATCCCGCAGGTCGCCAATGGGCTTGGCATCGCCATCCTTTCGACGCCGAAGGGCGTGATGGCCGATCACGAAGCTCGCGAGCAGAATGTGGGCGGCGAGGTGCTCTGCCAGATCTTCTGATCCGGCAGATAGCACACACAAAGAACGAGGGCAGACAAATGTCTCGCATTGGCAAAAAGCCGGTCCCGGTGCCGCAGGGTGTCACCGCGCAAGTCGAGGGCCAGACCGTTACGGCCAAGGGTCCGAAGGGCGAACTGAAATTCGTCGTCAACGACGAAGTTCTGGTGAAGCTCGAAAACGACGCTGTCACCGTCGACCCGCGCGACCAGTCCAAGGACGCGCGCTCCAAATGGGGTATGTCGCGCACGCAGATCTCGAACATCCTCAGCGGTGTGAAGGACGGCTTCGAAAAGCGTCTCGAGATCAACGGCGTTGGTTACCGTGCCGCAATGCAGGGTAAAAACCTGCAGCTTTCGCTTGGCTACAGCCACGAAGTGATTTACGAGGCTCCGGAAGGAATCACGATCACTGTGCCGAAGCCGACCGAAATCGTCATCGCCGGCATTGATAAGCAGGTGGTTGGCCAGGTTGCGGCCGAGATTCGCAAGAAGCGTGGCCCCGAGCCGTACAAGGGCAAGGGCGTCAAGTATGCGGACGAGACGATCGTTCGCAAAGAAGGCAAGAAGAAGTAGGAACTCGAAACATGGTCTCGAAAGTCTCCGTCAAGCGGCGTGCGGGACGTGTTCGCCGGAAGATCAAGGCAGTCTCCAACGGCCAGCCCCGTCTTTCGGTTTACCGTTCCTCGAAGAACATCTATGTCCAGGTTATCGACGACGCCAAGGGCCACACGCTCGCGGCCGCATCGACCCTCGACAAGGATCTCAAGGGTCAGCTCAAGACCGGCGCGGATTCCTCGGCTGCTGCAGCCGTTGGCAAGCTGGTCGCAGAGCGCGCCAAGAAGGCTGGAGTTGAGGAAGTGGTTTTCGACCGCGGTCCTTATCTCTTCCACGGCCGCGTCAAGGCACTCGCCGACGCAGCCCGCGAAGGCGGCCTGAAGTTCTAAACCGTTCGGGCGTTCCTCTGGAGCGCCCGGATTATCATTTGAAAACCCGTGCTTCCGGAAAAGAACAAGGAAAAGGGCAATGGCACAAGGACGTAGGGACGATCGCCGCGAGCGTGAAGAACGCGACAGCGAATTCGTCGACAAGCTTGTACATATCAATCGCGTCGCCAAGGTGGTGAAGGGCGGCCGTCGTTTCGGCTTCGCCGCACTCGTCGTGGTCGGCGATCAGAAGGGCCGCGTTGGCTTCGGTCATGGCAAGGCGCGCGAAGTGCCGGAAGCCATCCGCAAGGCAACCGAGAGCGCCAAGCGCGACATGGTTTTCGTTCCGCTGCGTGGCGGTCGTACGCTTCACCATGACGTCGCAGGCCGCCACGGTGCTGGCCGCGTGTTCCTGCGCGCTGCAAAGCCCGGTACCGGCATCATCGCCGGCGGCCCAATGCGCGCTGTGTTCGAGACGCTCGGCGTTCAGGACGTTGTTGCCAAGTCGCTCGGCTCCTCGAACCCGTACAACATGGTTCGCGCCACCTTCGATGCCCTGAAGCATCAGCTGCATCCCAAGGACGTTGCTGCAC
Source organism: Nitratireductor sp. WH36-1 (assembly GCF_058725515.1). Lineage (NCBI taxonomy): Bacteria > Pseudomonadati > Pseudomonadota > Alphaproteobacteria > Hyphomicrobiales > Phyllobacteriaceae > Nitratireductor > Nitratireductor sp. WH36-1. The sequence continues at coordinate 2,153,972 of NZ_CM178970.1, forward strand.
AGCGCGGCATCAAATATTCCACGCTCCAGGCGCGCCGCGGCGCTGCTGCTGGCGGCGAGGAATAAGGATCAAAGGCTGATCGGCCCGCAGTTTTGCGGGCTCTGATCGCCCAGGTTTGCAAGGATTGATGAAGATGGCAGAGAAGAAGAAGGGCAAGACGGTCACTGTTGAACAGATCGGCAGCCCGATTCGTCGCCCGGCCAGCCAGCGCCAGACGCTGATCGGCCTCGGTTTGAACAAGATGCACAAGCGCTCCACGCTCGAGGACACCCCGTCCGTTCGTGGCATGATCGCAGCCGTGCAGCATCTCGTCCGCGTTGTGGACGAGGCCTGAGGATCCCAGGAGAGACATGATGAAACTCAACGAACTCAGGGACAACGAAGGCGCCACCAAGTCGCGCAAGCGCGTCGGCCGTGGTATCGGTTCCGGCTCCGGCAAGACCGGTGGTCGCGGTGTGAAGGGTCAGAAATCGCGTTCGGGCGTTTCGATCAACGGTTTCGAGGGTGGCCAGATGCCGCTCTACCGTCGTCTTCCCAAGCGCGGCTTTAAAAACCTGTTCGGCAAGGACTTCAATGAAGTTTCCCTCGGCCGCATCCAGGCAGCCATCGACGCGAAGAAGCTCGACGAGAAGGCCGTCATCGACGTTGCCGCACTCATCGCAGCCGGCGTTGTTCGTCGCGCAAAGGACGGTGTTCGCGTTCTCGCCGACGGTGAGCTGAAGGCGAAGGTTTCGCTCGACGTGGCTGGCGCTTCCAAGGCGGCTCTCGAGAAAATCGAGAAGGCCGGCGGAACGGTCAAGCTGCCCGAGGCAGCGGCGAAAGCCGAATAATCCGAATGACAGGCGGCGGGCGACAGTCCGCCGCTTGCATCTATGCGTCCAAAAACCTATTTCGGTTTTCGGCAACACGCGCCCGAATCGCATATTCAATCTGCGGGCTCGTGACGAAGCGGAGAATTCTTCATGGCATCGGCAGCGGAACAGCTTGCGTCTAATCTCAATTTCGCGGCCTTCGCAAAGGCCGAGGACCTCAAGAAGCGCATCTGGTTTACGCTTGGCGCGTTGCTGGTCTACCGCCTCGGCACCTACATTCCCATGCCGGGCATCAACCCGGAAGCATTTGCGCAGGCATTCCAGCAGCAGTCTGGCGGCGTTTTGGGCATGTTCAACATGTTCGCCGGCGGTGCTGTTGAGCGTATGGCCATTTTTGCGCTTGGCATCATGCCTTACATTTCCGCCTCGATCATCATGCAGCTCATGACGTCCGTTGTGCCGTCATTGGAGCAGCTGAAGAAGGAAGGCGAGCAGGGCCGCAAGGTCATCAACCAGTACACGCGCTACGGAACGGTGATTCTGGCGACGGTTCAGGCTTACGGAATTGCCGTTGGTCTTGAAGGCGGCGCGAACATCGTGACCGACCCGGGCTGGTTCTTCAAGATTTCCGCCGTCATCACGCTTGTGGGCGGCACCATGTTCCTGATGTGGCTCGGTGAGCAGATCACGGCGCGCGGCATCGGCAACGGCATTTCGCTGATCATTTTCGCGGGCATCGTTGCAGGTCTGCCGTCCGCCATCGGCGGTACGCTTGAGCTCGGCCGCACCGGCGCTCTGTCTACCGGCCTGATCCTCGGCATCATCGTTCTCGTGGTTGCCGTGATCGGTGTGATCGTGTTCTTCGAGCGTGCCCAGCGCCGCCTCCTGATCCAGTATCCGAAGCGTCAGGTCGGCAACCGCATGTTCCAGGGCGACACGTCGCACCTGCCGCTCAAGCTGAACACGGCCGGTGTCATTCCGCCGATCTTCGCTTCGTCGCTGCTGCTTCTGCCGGCAACCGTTGCGGGGTTCTCGGACACCACGCAGCTTCCGGGCTGGGCGTCCACCATGCTCGCGTCGCTCGGCCACGGCCAGCCGCTCTTCATGGTCCTTTATGCTGCGCTGATCGGCTTCTTCGCCTTCTTCTACACGGCGATCGTGTTCAACCCGAAGGAAACGGCCGACCAGCTGAAGAAGCATTCCGGCTTTATTCCCGGCTACCGTCCGGGCGAGCGTACCGCTGAGTACATTGACTACGTGCTGACCCGCATTACGGTCGTTGGCGCTATCTATCTTGTCTTGATCTGTCTTCTGCCTGAGTTCCTTATTTCGGCGACTGGCGTTCCTTTCTACCTTGGCGGCACGTCGCTGCTGATCGTGGTGAGCGTGACGCTCGATACGGTTGCGCAGATGCAAGGCCACCTGATCGCCCATCAGTACGAAGGGCTGATCAAGAAATCCAAGTTGCGTGGGGGTAAGAGGGGACGATGAGGCTTATACTTCTTGGACCGCCGGGAGCGGGGAAGGGCACGCAGGCCCAGCGGCTGGTCGAGAAGCACGGTGTTCCGCAGCTCTCCACTGGTGATATGCTGCGGGCCGCGGTTGCTGCCGGCACCGATGTCGGCAAACGCGCCAAGGCTGTGATGGATGCCGGCGAGCTCGTCTCCGATCAGATCGTGAATGCGATTGTCGCCGAGCGCATAGACCAGGCTGATTGCGCCAACGGTTTCATCCTTGATGGATACCCGCGCACGCTTGCCCAGGCCGATGCCGTCGAGGCAATGCTCGCCGAGCGCGACCTGCAGCTTGATGCGACCATCGAACTGGTGGTTGACGATACGGCCCTCGTGGGGCGCATCGAAAAGCGCGCACAGGATGCGATTGCCGCAGGCCAGACGCCGCGCAAGGACGATAACGCCGCGGTGTTCGACGAACGCTTGCGTGAGTACTACAAGAAGACGGCCGCTCTCATCGGCTACTACCATGCGAAGGGCGCTCTGCGCCGCGTCGATGGTATGAAGAGCATCGATGAAGTGACGGCAGATATCGAGCAGATCCTCGCATCGCTCTGATCAGGGAGTTTCCAGGCTGGTGCGGTGCCGCTTGACTAAAGAGCGGTTATCGATTAATGCCAGCCGGTTCCCTGATCGAACGTAACGTTGGTCGGGCCTTCTGGCTCGGCCTCGTTGTTCTTAGGAATAATTCATTCCCGCAAGGGCCGGCCTCCACCGGACGCGGGCAAACGCAGCGCCGGATCATCCGGCTCAAATGGAGAAGAAGATGGCCCGTATTGCTGGCGTCAATATTCCGACCAACAAGCGCGTTGTGATCGCGCTTCAGTATATCCACGGCATTGGTCCCAAGACCGCTGCGGATATCGTCAAGCTCGTCAACATCCCGCTCGAGCGTCGCGTCAACGAACTCACGGACGCCGAGGTTCTCGCGATCCGTGAAACGATCGACCGTGACCTGCGCGTTGAAGGCGATCTGCGTCGCGAAGTTTCTATGAACATCAAGCGTCTGATGGACCTGGGCTGCTACCGCGGTCTGCGTCACCGTCGTTCGCTTCCGGTCCGCGGTCAGCGCACGCACACCAATGCGCGCACCCGCAAGGGCCCTGCCAAGGCGATTGCCGGCAAGAAGAAGTAATTTGGGTTGGCCGCGCTTCTCCGGAGCGCGGCTTTTCTCAGGTGGAGCCGCTGGTGCTACGGCGGTGTAGAGATCGACTGAAAGGAAGAGTATGGCCAAGGAAGCCGCACGCGTTCGTCGTCGCGAACGTAAGAACATTTCGTCGGGTGTTGCTCACGTCAATTCGAGCTTCAACAACACGATGATCACCATCACTGACGCACAGGGCAACGCGATTGCCTGGTCGTCTGCAGGCGCGCAGGGCTTCAAGGGCTCGCGTAAGTCCACGCCCTTCGCTGCACAGGTTGCTGCCGAAGATTGCGCCCGCAAGGCTGCCGAGCACGGCATGCGCACGCTTGAGGTTGAGGTTTCCGGTCCGGGTTCGGGTCGTGAGTCCGCTCTTCGCGCGCTGCAGGCTGCAGGTTTCACCATCACCTCGATCCGTGATGTGACGCCGATCCCGCACAATGGCTGCCGTCCGCGTAAGAAGCGCCGCGTCTAACCAGAGTTTTTGCCGTAAGAGCGCCTCGCGCGCTCCTCTGCGGTTTCCAGGACGCCCGTCACGAATGGATGGTGGCGGGGTAACGGAAGGAACCCGGAATGATCCAGAAGAACTGGCAAGAACTTATCAAGCCGAACAAGGTCGAGTTTTCGTCCAAGGGTCGCACGATCACCACGCTGGTGGCCGAGCCTCTTGAGCGTGGCTTCGGTCTGACCCTCGGCAATGCGCTGCGTCGCGTTCTGCTGTCGTCGCTGCGCGGCGCGGCTGTGACCGCTGTGCAGATCGATGGCGTGCTGCACGAATTCTCGTCGATCCCCGGCGTGCGTGAAGATGTGACGGACATTGTCCTGAACATCAAGGAAATCGCGCTCTCCATGGAAGGCGAAGGCCCCAAGCGCATGGTTGTGCGCAAGCAGGGTCCGGGCGCCGTAACGGCTGGCGACATCCAGACCGTGGGCGATGTGGAAGTTCTCAACCCCGATCACGTGCTCTGCGCGCTGGACGAGGGCGCGGAAATCCGCATGGAGTTCACCGTCGACAACGGCAAGGGCTATGTCCCGGCTGACCGCAACCGTGCAGAAGATGCGCCGATCGGACTCATCCCGGTCGATAGCCTCTACTCGCCGGTCAAGAAGGTCTCTTACAAGGTTGAGAACACCCGCGAGGGCCAGGTTCTTGACTATGACAAGCTGACCATGACCATCGAGACCAACGGTTCGGTGACGGGCGAGGACGCAGTGGCTTTTGCTGCTCGCATCCTGCAGGACCAGCTGGCGCTGTTCGTCAACTTCGAAGAGCCGCAGAAGGAGCAGCCCGCCGAACAGGTGGCCGAGCTCGCTTTCAACCCGGCGCTTCTCAAGAAGGTGGACGAGCTGGAGCTTTCGGTTCGCTCTGCAAACTGCCTGAAGAACGACAACATCGTGTATATCGGCGACCTGATCCAGAAGACGGAAGCCGAGATGCTGCGTACGCCGAACTTCGGCCGCAAGTCGCTCAACGAAATCAAGGAAGTGCTGGCCTCGATGGGGCTCCACCTCGGCATGGAAGTCGAGGATTGGCCGCCGGAAAACATCGAAGAACTCGCCAAGCGTTACGAAGACCAATACTAGGCCCGTAGAGCCCGCCAAGTTCGGGCGACGGGGATTGAAGGAGAAAGGCCATGCGTCACGGAAAATCCGGCCGCAAGCTGAACAGGACGGCAAGCCACCGCAAGGCGCTCTTTGCCAACATGGCGGCTTCGCTGATCGAACACGAACAGATCGTCACCACTCTGCCGAAGGCGAAGGAACTTCGCCCGATCGTGGAAAAGCTGGTGACGCTCGGCAAGCGCGGCGACCTGCACGCCCGTCGTCAGGCCATTTCGGCCATCCGCGACGAAGCGCTGGTCCGTCGTCTGTTCGACACGCTCGCTCCGCGTTATGCAGAGCGCAATGGCGGCTACACCCGCATCATGAAGGCCGGCTTCCGCCACGGCGACAATGCGCCGATGGCTGTCATTGAGTTCGTCGACCGCGACCTCGAGGCGAAGGGCGCAGCAGATCGCGCACGTCTCGAAGCCGAGGGTGGCAACGAAGAGGCCGAAGCCGCATAATATTGCGCGCCTTGAGCACACATAAAAAGGGGCTTCGCGGCCCCTTTTTTGTTGCGCGAAAATGGCGTGGCTGACCCGGCGACGCCTTTCAAAATGCACAATCCTCTGGAACAAGGATGCGCGACCGGTATCTCTTCCGGTTTCACTTCCCGGGGCGTTTTGCAGTCGGCTGGAGACAGTCGAGATGGCATAGATGCCCGGATCCATTGGATATCGACTGGAGCCGCGTCTCCGCCAGGCGCTGAACCGGTCCAGAATTGATCGAGGCCAGGCATATGCGGATGCGTTCTGATTTTCTAAGGGTCGTTGCTCTCGTCGTAGCGGTGGGCGTAATCGCCACCGGGGCAGCGCTTGCCCAGGAAAGCGGGGGCGGGACCCTGCGCGGATTTCTTTCCGGGCTTTTGAAGAGTGACGCTGATGCGCCGGCTGAGCTTCAGGCCCCGGTTTCCGACGGCGCTGAGCGGCGCGTGCCATTCGGACGCGAGGACATTCAGCTTTCCTTTGCGCCGCTCGTGCGCGAAACATCGCCGGCCGTGGTGAATGTCTACGCCTCGTCGACCGTGCAGGTCCGTTCACCGTTCATGGGTGACCCGTTCTTCGAACAGTTTTTCGGCCGGCCGCAAATGCCGCCGCGCGTACGCTCATCACTGGGCTCCGGCGTTCTGGTTGACCCGAGCGGCGTGATTGTGACGAACAATCACGTCATCAGCGATGCGGATGAGGTGAAGGTTGCGCTTGCCGATGGCCGCGAATTTGAGAGCGAGATTCTCCTGAAGGACAAGGCGCTCGACCTGGCGGTGCTCAAAATTCAGGACGATGAGGCGTTTCCGGCCGTTCGGCTTGGCGATTCCGACGCACTTGAGGTCGGTGATCTGGTTTTGGCCATTGGCAATCCCTTCGGTGTGGGCCAGACGACCACGAGCGGCATCGTTTCAGCCCTTGCGCGCAGCCATGTGGGCGTGTCGGATTTCGGTTTCTTCATTCAGACCGATGCCGCCATCAATCCGGGCAATTCCGGTGGTGCGCTGATCGACATGCGTGGACAGGTAATCGGCATCAACACGGCCATCGTCAGCCGCAGTGGCGGTTCCATCGGCATCGGTTTCGCCATTCCGGCCAATATGGTGCGCGCGGTGGTGAATGCGGCGCTCGATGGTGCGGAGACGTTTGAGCGTCCGTTCTTCGGCGCGTCTTTCGATCCCGTCACCGCGCAGATTGCCGAAGCGCTCGGCATGGACCGTCCGGTTGGAGCGCTCGTGCGTGAAATCGCTCCCGAAAGCCCGGCCGTGAAGGCAGGCCTGCGTCCAGGCGATGTGGTCGTGGCCATGGATGGTGCGGATATCCAGCATCCCGATGCGCTTGAATACCGGCTCGTCACACATCCGCTGGATGAAGAAGGCGTTATCCGCATCCTGCGCGACGGCAATACGCAGGAACTGAAATTCCGTCTGGAGCGCCTGTCGGATGGCGGCGAACCGCAGACACTGCTGCTCGACGGGCGCGGCCCGTTCGCCGGCGCATCCATCGCGACGCTCTCGCCACGGCTTGCCCAGCGTCTGAAACTGCCGCTCAACAAGAAGGGTGTCGTGATCCTTGATGTGGAGCGCCGTTCGCCCGCCGGCAGTGTGGGCCTGCGCCCCGGCGATATCATTCGCGAGGTGAATGGGATAGAGATCGAGGATGCTGACACCATGCAGGTGGTGGTGCGAGACACTGGCCGTCGCTGGGCCTTTGCCATCGAACGCGATGGACGCATACTGCGCCAGAGACTGCGTTTCTGACGCCCGATACCGTATACAGTTCCCGTGCGGGAATGCCCTGTGGAACTGCCCCTTGGAAATCAATGACCGATGAGTGACCTTTTCGCCAAGACCGACGATGCCCAGCCAGCCATGAACCGGCCTCTGGCAGATCGCCTGCGGCCAATGAAGCTGGACGAAGTTGTCGGGCAGGAGCATCTGACCGGACCGGACGGGATATTGACCCGCATGATTGCGAGCCGATCGCTCGGTTCGCTGATCTTCTGGGGGCCACCCGGCACGGGAAAGACCACGGTTGCCCGGCTACTTGCGGGCGAAACGGATCTGGCGTTTGAGCAGATCTCGGCGATTTTCTCCGGCGTGGCGGATCTCAAAAAGGTGTTTGAGGCCGCCCGGTTGCGGCGCAGTCAGGGGCGGCAGACGCTGCTCTTCGTGGACGAGATCCATCGCTTCAACCGTTCGCAGCAGGATTCCTTTCTGCCGGTCATGGAAGACGGGACCGTGGTTCTCGTTGGCGCAACGACCGAAAACCCGTCCTTCGAACTCAACGCCGCTCTTTTATCGCGGTCGCGCGTCCTGAACTTCAACACGCTTGATGCGGAAAGCCTGATGCGGCTTCTGGAACGGGCGGAAGCGCTTGAAGGCAAGGCGCTGCCGCTGGACGAGGAAGCGCGGGCCGTGCTCGTGCGCATGGCGGATGGTGACGGACGCGCTTCGCTGACGCTTGCCGAAGAGGTCTGGCGCGCCGCGCGTGAAGGCGAGGTGTTCGACGCCGAAGGTCTTCAGCGCGTGGCGCAGCGGCGGGCGCCAGTCTACGACAAGGGGCAGGACGGGCATTACAATCTGATCTCGGCGCTGCACAAATCGGTGCGCGGCTCCGATCCCGACGCCGCTCTCTATTATCTTTGCCGCATGTTCGATGCCGGCGAGCATCCGCTTTACATTGGCCGCCGGCTCGTGCGCATGGCGGTGGAGGATATCGGGCTTGCCGATCCGCAGGCGCTGGGCATCGCCACGGCGGCCAAAGACGCCTATGAATATCTCGGTTCGCCGGAGGGCGAGCTTGCGCTTGCGCAGGCCTGCGTCTATCTGGCGACCGCGCCAAAATCCAACGGCGTCTACACCGCCTTCAAACAGGCTTTTGCCGACGCCAAGGCGAACGGTTCCCTGCTGCCGCCCAAGCACATTCTCAATGCGCCGACCAAGCTGATGAAGGAAAGCGGCTATGGCGAAGGCTATGCCTACGACCATGACGCGCCGGATGCATTCTCGGGCCAGAACTATTTCCCCGAGGAGATGGGGCGCAGGCGCTATTACGACCCGCCCGAGCGCGGCTTTGAGCGCGAAATCCGCAAGCGGCTCGACTACTGGGCGCGATTGCGCAGGGAGCGTGGTGAACCGTAATGCGCGCAGTTGTTGATTTTTGCGCAGCTTCTGCGAAAAGAGCGCCATGAGTCATTTGCTGATCGTCGCCATCGGCGGTGCCGTTGGGGCGAGCCTCCGACACCTGACGGGACTGGCCGCCATGCGCCTTCTGGGGCTGGGCTTTCCCTGGGGAACGCTGACGGTGAATCTGGTCGGGTCTTTCGTCATGGGTGCGTTCATCGAATGGCTGGCGCGCCGAACGGGGGCGTCTCCCGAGCTGCGGCTCTTCATGGCGACGGGGCTGCTTGGCGGGTTCACGACCTTCTCGGCCTTTTCGCTCGATGTCGCGGTTCTGTGGGAACGCGGCGAAGGGCTGGTTGCGGCGTCTTATGTGCTCGTCAGTGTTTGCGGCGCGATTGCCGCGCTTTTCGCCGGCCTTTGGCTGGTTCGGCATTTCGCCTGAGGCGATGTTTTCACATCTCGCCCGAGGCGGTGTTTTCAATGGATAGGTGAAATGGCTGGCGTTCAGCAGATCGAAGTGGACAAGGACGAGAACGGAATGCGGCTGGACCGTTGGTTCAAGGCGCATTTTCCGGGGCTCGGATTCGGGCATTTGCAGAAGCTCCTGCGCTCCGGCCAGATCCGGGTGAGCGGCAGCCGCGCCAAGGCCGATACGCGGCTTGAGCCGGGGCAGGTGGTGCGCGTGCCGCCGCTGGAAGTGGACCGCAAGGGCGGCGGACAGACCACCGCACACAGCCTGCGCAACACGGGCGACGCTGAAGCTCTGATGCAGATGCTGCTTTATGAAGACCCGAAGGTCTATGTCTTCAACAAGCCGGCCGGCCTTGCCGTGCAGGGTGGCTCCGGTGTGAACCGGCACGTCGACGGCATGCTGGAAGCGCTGCGCAACAAGAAGGGCGAGAAGCCCCGGCTGGTGCATCGTCTGGACCGCGACACTTCCGGTGTTCTTGTGGTTGCACGCACGCGCCAGGCTGCCATGCGGCTTGCCGAGGCGTTTCGCGCGCGCGACACCAAGAAAACCTATTGGGCGCTTGTGAAGGGCGTTCCGAACCGGGATGAGGCGCGCATTTCCACCTGGCTCGCCAAGGAGCAGACGCCGGATGGCGACCGCATGCGGGTGGTCAAGCATGGCGAACCCGATTCCGACCATGCGGTTTCCAACTACCGGGTCATTGAAACCGCCGGCAGCGCGCTCTCGTGGCTCGAGATGGAGCCCTATACCGGCCGCACCCACCAGCTGCGCGTGCATGCCGCCCATATCGGCTGCCCGATCATCGGTGATCCGAAATATTTCGAGGCCGATCAGAACTGGGAGTTCCCGGGCGGCATTCAGAAGCGTCTGCACCTGCATGCCCGGCGCATTATCATTCCCAATCCGGGCGGCGGCAAGATCGATGTGACGGCGCCGCTGCCGCCACACATGCGTCAGAGCTGGAACCTTCTGGGCTTTGACGAAGCCTCCGCCGAAGATTGATGGCGGTGTTGAATCGCGCACCCTTTGCGTCGTTTCACTCGCCAAATTGCCAACACTCACTATATGAACAGCCATGCGTGACCTTCTGAACGACCTCGAAGACGGAAAGACGCCAGCGGAGCTGGACCCGATCCGGCGTGCGCAAAGCACAATGAAGAAGCCGCTGCCCAAGCGCTTCTACAAGGATGTGGCGGTTGCTGCACAGGAAGAGGGCGGTTTTGCCGTGCAGCTCGACGGCAAGAGCGTACGCACGCCGAGCGCCAACACCGTTCTGCTGCCGAATGAAGCGACGGCGCTTCTGGTGGCGCGCGAATATGAAGCGCAGGGCGATGAGATCGATCCGGCCACCATGCCGGTGACCCGGCTGGTGAACACCGCCATCGACGGTGTCGCGGCTCACGCGCAGACTGTTCTCGAAGATGTTCTGCGCTATGTGACCGGCGATCTTGTCTGCTACCGCGCGCCGTCTCCTGAACGTCTCGTCGAGTTGCAGGCGAAGGCCTGGGACCCGGTTTTGGACTGGGCGCAGCAGCATATGGGCGCGCATTTCGTTCTGGCCGAAGGCGTGATCCATGTGGAGCAGCCGCGTGAAGCGATTGCCGCCGTCAGCGCTTATATGCGCCAGAAGAACGAGCCGTTCCGCCTTGCCGCTCTCCACGTGATGACGACGCTGATGGGATCGGCTCTTCTGTCGCTTGCCGTCGAGGCGCGGGAACTCACGCCGGATGAGGCCTGGTCCGCGGCGCATGTGGATGAGGACTGGAACATCGGCCTGTGGGGCGAGGATTCAGAAGCCACACTGCGGCGCTCCGCGCGTCAGCGCGACATGATGGGCGCTGCAACGCTCCTGCGTGCGCTGGACGACTGACGGCGTATTTCCGGGCGGCATCAGTCCATCAAGCAGTGAGAAACTCCACCGCTCTGCCGGAAGGCAGGGCGGTTTCGCATTTGTGTGCGGGTTTTAAAGGCGTTGGGCTGACAAGTGGAAGCCGCTTTTCGATTGAGAACACGGCTGCTCCTGTGTTCGTCGGAACGCGGTCATTTCGTGTTGACAGTGCGGTGCGTGGTTCGACAGGCTCACCATGAGGAAGGGCATTGGCGGTCAAACCTGCGGTAATGCCTTTGATCAGGATTCACTGCCGGGCGCGACTTCCCTCATGGTGAGCCTGTCGGACCACGCACCGGGTCTATGCAGCAGGGCGTTGCGCCCCGCTGTGTCCGAATGGACGCGCGGCTATCTAGCTTCCGCCAAACATCTTGTAGAGCACGGCGGAGATCTCGCTTTCGAGCGGGAATGACAGCATGCCCATCACCGAATAGCCGAGCAGCCAGGGCATGAGATAGAACCGGATCATGAAGAAGAACCACGCCACATAGATCGGCACCAGCGGTTCCAGCAGAAAACGGGGCGTGATGGGGCGAAAGAATTTCAGGATCGGGTTCGTCGCACGGACGAAAAAGCGCATGAAGAAGAAACTGGAATCTTCCGGCAGGAAAATGCTCATGGCGGCGCGGCCGATCAGCGTCCACATGACGACGCCGAGAATGTAATCCAGCGCCAGCACCCAGATCGGGAATGCGGCCATCGTTTCCTGTATGGCGACCGTTTCCTGCATGCAGTATCTCCCCCGCGTGATTCAGGGGCGGGAGAACCCGCCCCTGACTTCGAAACCCTAGAGCATCGGATCGAAAAGTGGAATCCGGTTTTCGGCTGTTCCGGTGCTCGATCAATTGTTTAGATCGCCGTGCGTTCGAATGGATGCACGGCGATCTGGCACTGTTCAGTGCTGGTCGGAAAGAATGGACGGGCCTGTCGGCACGCGGGTTTCTTCCACCATGCGCTGGATTTCCTCATCCGGAGCCGGTGTCAGCAGGGTGACCACCACCATGGAGACCAGGCTCACCGCCATGCCCACAATGCCGAAGCGCAGATGGTCGAGACCGAACCATGGCGTTCCGCCGGTGTAGACATAGTAGAGGTAGAGCGTGCCGGCGGTGAAGCCGGCGGCCATGCCGGCGACTGCGCCTGCACGGTTTGCCCGTTTCCACCACACACCCAGACAGAGCGGGAAGAAGAGGCCGGATGCCGCGAAGCAGAACGCCCATGCGACTGCACCGAGAATGCCGGTGAGCTGCAGCGATGCGATCAGGGCTGCCAGCGCGCCGATGCCCAGAAGCAGGATACGGGCGACGACGAGCCGGACGGCAGTGTCTGCCTTCGGGTCGATCATCTTGTAGTAGAGATCGTGGCTGAGCGCGTTGGCGATGGCCAGCAGAAGGCCGTCGGCAGTCGACATGGCTGCCGCCATGCCGCCAGCGGCGACCAGGCCGGAAATCACATAGGGAAGACCCGCGATTTCAGGCGTTGCCAGCACCACGATGTCCGGCCGCATGAAGAACTCGTTCAGCTGCAGGATACCGTCGCCATTCTGGTCGGCGATGGCCAGGAAGCCCACGCTTGCCCAGTTCTGAATCCACGCAAGCGACGCCACTTCTTCAAACGGCTTGCCGATGATTGCCGTCGGCAGGCTGGGATCGAGAAGCTGCAGCTTCGTCAGCGTGGCGAGAGCCGGCGCCGTGAAGTACAGCAGGAAGATGAAGAGCAGCGACCAGGCGACCGATTTACGCGCAGCGCGCACGGTCGGCGTGGTGAAGTAGCGCATCAGGATATGGGGTAGGGATGCCGTGCCGCACATCATGACGAGTGCGAGCGTGATGAACCTCCACTCCGCGTAATCGCCCACCGGGCCGGTATGCGGGGTGGTGAGCACCGAGAGACCCGGAATGGCCTCGGCTGGCGGGTTGAGCCCGAACTGCGCTTCGAGTTGCGCCATGGTGGAGGCTGCATCGCCATAGGTGAAGTGCGGGATCAGGCCAAAACCCTGCACGTTGGACATCCAGATCACCGGCACCAGATAGGCGACGATGAGAACGATGTACTGTGCGACCTGCGTCCATGTCACGGCGCGCATGCCGCCGAGCATCGAGCATAAGAGAATGCCCAGAAGGCCGAACCAGACACCCCAGGAGAACGGAATGTGAAGTGCGCGGGCGGCGATGGTGCCGGTGGCGTTGATCTGCGCCGTCACATAGGTAAAGGACGCGACCACAAGCACGATCACGGCGCACAGACGGGCAAGATTGCCGCCATAGCGCGTGCCGATGAAGTCTGGAACCGTGTAGCAGCCGAACTTGCGCAGATAGGGCGCCATCAGCGAGTTGACGAGCACGTAACCGCCGGTCCAGCCGACGATGAAGGCCATGTAGCCATAACCGCCGAAATAGACACCGCCGGCCAGAGCCACGAAAGATGCGCCCGACATCCAGTCGGCCGCTGTCGCCATGCCGTTATAGACGGCAGGAACCTGTCGGCCGGCGACATAGTAGGCGTCGACCTCCATTGTGCGCGATAACCAGCCGATGAGAGCATAGATGCCGATGGTGAAGGCCACGAACAGAATGCCGATCGTGTCGGCGCCGACGCCGAATTGCTCCAACAGCGCCATCAAGAGGATGAATGCTAGAAAACCGCCGGTGTAGAGCGTGTACACCCGGCCGATATTATCAATGAACCGTCCCTGTAATAAGGCCATGCCGGTTCCTCCCTATTCGTCTTCTTCGCCGAAGCCGAACTCGTCATCGATTGCATCCTGGCGCCAGTTCTGCACCCAGATGATGATGACAAAGGCCAGCAGAGAACCCTGGGCGATCATGTAGTAACCGAGTGGGAAGCCCAGGAACGTGTATTGATCCAGCGTCGAAACCATGGCTGGCACGACAAGCGCGAAGAATGCCCAGAGCGTCAGAACCACAATCGTCAGGTTTCTGGTCTTTGCCCAGTAGCGATCCCTCACATCATCTGCGTTATTAGCGGACATGCTGTCCTCCTCCCTAAAAACGTCAGCGACGAAAGTCGTTGGATGTCACCATTGCGGTTCTGTGGAATTGGAATCACAATGGAATGCCTCAAGCATTGGGCATCTCAAGTTCAATGAAAATCGAGACATTGGTCGTATGTAACGGGAAGCACGCAATGGGTGTTGAGTGGTCGAAAGGCATTTTATTCTTGCGGGAAGCCGCAGCACGCATGCGTTTCCGGCGTGAAAATACAGCGATCAATACTGTCGGGATCATGTGCGACTTTGTTTGCACACGTTCATCTTTCGTCGCGCAGAAGAAGCTCTATGGATACCTGAAAGCGCGCATGGGAACGCGCTATCCATCCATGTTCGAGGATGATGTCTTTGTTGAATCCATCAACATCGCCAAGCTGCATGTGTTTGCCGCCTGCCTCTCGGATCTGACGGTTCATGCCGTTGCCAGGGTGGCCTCTGGCGGCGCGCTGGAGGGGGAAGAGGCACGCACGCTGGCGCTTCATTGTCACGAGGCCGGACTGGCGGACAATGGCGATGTGCTGCCCGATGCCGGTACGGTGGAGGCCTGGCGCAGCGCTTTCGTGAAGCGTATCGCGGATGTTCACTGGCAGAATGCGGCGCTGGCCGCAGATTGCTTTACCGAAAGCCCAAAGGCGCTTTTCAAATGGGCGCCGATCGCTGACGAACTCAAGCGGTATGACCGTGAGATCGTGGAGAACTCGATCCGCTTCGCCTTCGGTGAAGTGGCGCGCTCGTTCCGCGAACGCGCAGAGCTTCCTCAACTGGCGCAGGACTGGCGGGCGCAGTCGGTCACTTGAGCACGCCGCAATAAAAAAGGGCCCCGTCCGAAGACGGAGCCCTGATCGCCCCAACAGTAGCGATCAAACGGAATAGTACATGTCGAACTCGACCGGGTGCGGCGTCATCTCGTAACGCAGCACTTCCGACATCTTCAGCTCGATATAGGCGTCGATCTGATCGTCATCGAACACGCCGCCGGCCTTCAGGAAGCCGCGGTCCTTGTCGAGCGCCATGAGTGCTTCGCGCAGCGAACCGCAGACGGTCGGCACCTTCTTGAGCTCCTTCGGCGGCAGGTCGTAGAGATCCTTGTCCATGGCCTGGCCGGGATGGATCTTGTTCTTGATGCCGTCGAGGCCGGCCATCAGCAGCGCTGCGAATGCGAGGTAGGGGTTTGCGCCCGGATCGGGGAAGCGAACCTCGACGCGCTTTGCCTTCGGCGAGGAGCCGAACGGAATGCGGCAGGATGCCGAACGGTTGCGCGCCGAATAGGCGAGCAGGACCGGGGCTTCAAAACCGGGCACAAGACGCTTGTAGGAGTTGGTGATCGGGTTGGTGAAGGCGTTGATCGCCTTGGCGTGCTTGATGACGCCGCCGATATAGTAGAGGCAGCTCTCGGACAGACCGGCATATTCATTGCCGGCAAAGGTCGGCTTGCCGTCTTTCCAGATCGACTGGTGGACGTGCATGCCCGATCCGTTGTCGCCATAGATCGGCTTCGGCATGAAGGTTGCGGTCTTGCCATAGGCATTGGCGACCTGGTGAACGCCGTATTTGAACTTCTGAACGCTGTCGGCGCTCTTCAGGAGCGTCTCGAACTTGATGCCGAGTTCGTGCTGCGCAGCACCCACCTCGTGGTGGTGCTTTTCAACGATCACGCCCATTTCGGACAGGACCGTGAGCATCTCGGAGCGCATGTCCTGTGCGGAGTCGATCGGCGGAACCGGGAAATAGCCGCCCTTCATGCGCGGACGGTGGCCCAGATTGCCGGTCTCGTAGTCGGCGTCGTCGTTGGACGGCAGTTCGCTGCAGTCGAGCTTGAAGCCGGTGTTGTAGGGATCGGCCTTGTACTTCACGTCGTCAAAGACGAAGAATTCCGGCTCCGGGCCCACATAGACGGTGTCGCCAAAGCCTTCGGCCTTGAGGAAGGCTTCTGCCTTCTTGGCGGTGCCGCGCGGGTCACGGTTGTAGGCCTCGCCGGAGATCGGGTCGAGAATGTCGCAGACGATGGCCATCGTGGACTGGGCGAAGAACGGGTCCATATGCGCCGTGTCGGGCTCCGGCATCAGAACCATGTCGGACTCGTTGATCGCCTTCCAGCCGGCAATGGACGAGCCGTCGAACATGACGCCATCGGCGAACATGTCCTCATCCACGGCCGTGACATCCATCGTGACATGGTGAAGCTTGCCTCTTGGATC
The DNA here is from genome assembly GCF_058725515.1 of Nitratireductor sp. WH36-1. Classification (NCBI taxonomy): domain Bacteria; kingdom Pseudomonadati; phylum Pseudomonadota; class Alphaproteobacteria; order Hyphomicrobiales; family Phyllobacteriaceae; genus Nitratireductor; species Nitratireductor sp. WH36-1. Next base: position 2,170,219 of record NZ_CM178970.1, read on the forward strand.
CGTGAAGCGAAGATCGACGAACTTTACGTCGTTTTCCTTGATCTGCTTCATGATGTCTTGTGCTGTGGTCATATTCGCTTTCCTGTTTGCGATGAGCTTGCCTGATGATCCGGACACGGTCCGGGAACTGGTGGTTGGGGTCAGACTGCGTCTGCGCCGGTCTCGCCGGTGCGGATGCGGATGACCTCTTCAACATTGGTGACGAAGATCTTGCCGTCGCCGATGCGGCCTGTCTGGGCTGCCTTGCGGATCGCCTCGATGGCGGCGTCGACGGTTTCGTCCGGCAGGACGACCTCGATCTTCACCTTGGGGAGGAAGTCGACGACATATTCCGCCCCGCGATAGAGCTCGGTGTGGCCTTTCTGGCGTCCGAAACCCTTCGCCTCGATGACAGTGATGCCCTGAAGGCCGATTTCCTGAAGGGCCTCCTTCACCTCATCGAGCTTGAAGGGTTTGATGATCGCTTCGACCTTTTTCATGCCTCGGTGGCCTCCAAATGGGTTCAGGGACGGATGGTCCGCATCCCTTATTGCTCCGGTTCGGTTGAAGCACGAAACATGCCAACTCGTGACAGAGCCTTGCATGTTGCGTGCCAAACGCTGCATTCTGCGTTTGAGAATTGGCGCGACGCGGTTTTCTCCGGCTTTGGCATGCTAGGCGAGCGCCCCCGGATAGCAAGATGGGAACCATGCGGTGCGGTTCGCAGTTTGAGACTTGCTTAAAAAATATGCAATGAGCCGAAGAAAGCGGCAGCTTGTTATGCGTATGGTTGTTCTGACACCTGAAGAAATGGGCAATGTGGATCGCGCGGCCATCGCAGCCGGCCCTCATGACGGGTACGGGCTGATGCGCAATGCCGGCGCGGCGGTGGCTGATCTTATCCTCGAGCGGTTTTCCGGCGCTGCCGGCGTCGCGGTTCTCTGTGGACCGGGCAACAATGGCGGTGACGGCTATGTCATTGCGCGGCTTCTGGCCGAGCGCGGCGTGAATGTCCGCCTGTTCGCCGATGCTGCGCCGCGGGAAGACAGCGATGCCGCCAGGGCGCGTGAAGACTGTTTTGTAACGCCCGAGGCGCTGGCCGATTTTCGCCCCGAGACCGGCTGGGTGGTGGTTGATGCGCTTTATGGCGCGGGGCTTTCAAAGCCAATCGAAGGCATTGAAGCCGAGCTCATCGAGCGGGTTGCGGCTGCGGGCGTCCCGGTGGTTGCCGTGGATCTTCCGTCCGGTCTTTCGGGTCTCACGGGCAAGCCCCTCGGCAGCTGCTTCGATGCGGACCTGACCGTCACGTTTTTCCGCAAAAAGCCGGGGCATCTGCTCATGCCCGGTCGACGCCTGTGCGGCGAGCTGGTCGTGGCCGATATCGGCATTGCCGAGATGGCGCTTGCATCAATGGATATCGCCCTCTGGGAGAATGGTCCGGCGCTCTGGCGCGACGGCGTGCCGGCGGTGGAGATCGATGCGCATAAATATGTGCGTGGTCATGTGGCCGTCGTTTCGGGCGGTGGCGCATCCACTGGTGCAGCGCGGCTTGCCGCGCGTGGCGCGGCGCGCGCCGGGGCAGGGGCCGTGACGGTGCTTTCGCCTGCAAACGCCCTGTCGGTGAACGCGATGCACCTGACCTCGATCATGCTGCGCAAGGCGGAGGCGGTGGATGAACTCATCGCCTTCCTCGATGAGCGAAAACCGACAGCCGCCGTTCTCGGTCCGGCAGCCGGCACAGGCGAGCGCACGCGCAGCTTCGCGCTGGGCTTTCTGGAGCGCGATGAAGGGCTGAAAGGGCTGGTGCTGGATGCCGACGCCATCACCGCCTTTGCCGATGCGCCCGATACGCTCTTCGAGGCCGTGAGAAGCTCCGCCTTAGCGACCGTGCTGACGCCGCATGACGGTGAATTCGCGCGCCTCTTCGGCGATCTCGCGGCTGACGCTTCCATGTCCAAGGTGGAGCGTGCGCGCGCAGCGGCAGAGCGCTCAGGAGCGGTGATCATCCTGAAGGGGGCGGACACGGTCGTCGCCTGCCCGGACGGGCGCGCCGCGATTAACACCAACGGATCGCGTTTCCTGGCGACGGCGGGCTCTGGCGATGTTCTGTGCGGGATTGTGGTCAGCCTTCTGGCGCAGGGCATGCCGGTCTTCGAGGCGGCATCGGCCGGCGTGTGGCTGCATGCAGAGGCTGGCGGGATGTTTGGCCGGGGCCTGATTGCGGAAGACCTCCCCGAGATGCTTCCGCATGTCTTCCAGGCGCTCTTCCCGGACGATGTTGGCTGAACCGATGCGGAGCTTGAAAAGAGCGCGCATTCTGGATGCCGGATGGCATCGGAACCGGGGCATGCCTGAAGCCGCCCCGGATAGTCTTAAACTCAGTAGCGGCGCATCAGGCCGACGAGGCGACCCTGCACCTTGACGCGGTCGGGGCCGAAGATACGGGTTTCGTAAGCCGGATTGGCCGCTTCAAGGGCAATAGATGCGCCCTTGCGGCGGAAGCGCTTCAGCGTTGCTTCCTCCTGATCCACCAGCGCCACGACGATCTCGCCGGGATTGGCGGTCTGCGTCTCGCGGATGATCACCGTGTCGCCATCGAAAATGCCCGCATCGATCATCGAGTCGCCCTTGACCTCAAGCGCGTAGTGATCGCCACCGGTCAGCATGTCCGGCGGAACCGCGATGGAATGGGTCTGGTGCTGAATGGCGTCGATGGGGACACCGGCAGCGATGCGGCCCATGACAGGTACGGAAACGACGCCGGAAAGCGCGTCATCATTGCTGGCGGCAGGCTTGGAGGCCGCTGGCGCGGGCGTCTTGCCGAGGCTGCCCTCGATGACGCTTGGCGAAAAGCCGCGCGCGCCGGAATTGAGGCCGGGCGCGATGGAATCGGGAAGCCGCAGAACCTCCAGCGCACGCGCCCTGTTCGGGAGCCGGCGAATGAAGCCGCGCTCCTCCAGAGCCGTGATCAGCCGGTGAATGCCGGACTTGGAGGCGAGGTCGAGCGCCTCCTTCATTTCATCGAAGGAGGGCGGGATTCCGGTCTCCTTCAGTCGTTCATGGATGAACAGAAGAAGTTCGTGCTGCTTGCGGGTCAGCATGGGCGCCACCGAGAATCAGTTAAAAACAAAACCAGAACATACTCTATATGTTCCAGTTGTGTTCCGCAACCGTCCGGTTGCAGCGCCTATGGCGCAGCGAAAAGCGCCTTGGCTCCGTCTGCCACGAACTGGACCGCGAGGGCTGCCAGAATGACGCCCAGGAGGCGCGTCAGGATGGAGCGTCCCGTTTCGCCCAGAAAGCGGTCCACGCGCTCCGCCAGCGTGAAAACGGCATAGGTGAGGAGGATCGTTCCAAGCAGGATGCCAAGCAGCGCAATGGTGCCAAGAATTGAATTGAACTCGCCCGAAAGAAGCACGGTGGCCGAGATGGCGCCGGGACCCGCGATCAGAGGAATGGCCAGCGGGAAGGCGGCGATGTTGCGGATCATGTCGCGCGTGATCGCGCGCTCGGCGCTCTTTTCGTGGCGCTCCTGGCGGCGTTCGAAGATCATCTCGAAGGCGATGAAGAAAAGAAGCAGGCCGCCTGCCACGCGGAAGGCGGGAAGCGTGATGCCGAACACGGCCAGAATGGCGCTGCCAGCGACGCCGAACAGGGCCAGAACGGCGAATCCGATGATGGCTGCGCGCACGGCCACCTGATTGCGCTCCGAGCGGTTCATGCCCGCTGTCAGCGCCAGAAAGAGCGGCGCAAGCCCTGGCGGGTCGACGGTTACCAGCAATGTGACGAAGGCGTTGAAAACGGTATCGTAACCAGGCATCGGGTTCTCCTTGCGGCCTCTCTAGCCCAGCTTGGATGCGAGGGAAAAGCCCTCATTCTTCACGCAGGCTCGCTTCCTGCGGCAATTTGTCAAGGCGCTCATCCCCAGGAGGTTCGTATGCGCCTGAAATTGCGTTGGATTTCCGTCATCAAAAACGGATGCTCAATTGGAGAATCGCTGACGGCTCATATATAAAGAGTATGTGATTCCTCATTAAGAATGTGACACGTTTTGACTGACCAGACGACGCCGAACGGATCGGGCGAGCCCGACGAAATCGAGCCGATTTCCATTGTCGAGGAGATGCAGCGCTCTTATCTCGATTATGCGATGAGCGTGATCGTGAGCCGCGCCTTGCCGGATGCACGCGATGGTCTGAAGCCGGTGCATCGGCGCATTCTCTATGCATCCCATGAGAGCGGTTACCACTGGAACCGCAAATATGTGAAATCGGCCCGTCCTGTTGCCGACGTGATGGGTAAATACCACCCGCACGGCGATGCCGCCATCTACGACGCCTTGGTGCGTATGGCGCAGAACTGGTCCATGCGCCTGCCGCTGGTCGACGGGCAGGGCAATTTCGGCTCCATCGACGGCGATCCGCCGGCGGCAATGCGTTACACCGAGTCGCGTCTCACCAAGGGCGCGCATGAGCTTCTGGAAGACATCGACAAGGACACGGTCGATTTTCAGGACACCTATGACGGCTCCTCCAGCGAGCCGCGCGTGCTTCCGGCGCGCTATCCGAACCTTCTGGTCAATGGTTCGGGTGGCATCGCCGTCGGCATGGCGACGAACATTCCGCCGCACAATCTGGTCGAAGTCATCAATGGCTGCGTGGCGCTGATCGAGAACCCCGCACTCGGCCTGCCGCAGTTGCAGGAGATCATTCCCGGTCCCGATTTCCCGACCGGCGGCCTGATTCTCGGCCGTTCGGGCATTCGCAGCGCCTATGAGACGGGCCGCGGCTCGATCCTCATGCGCGGCAAGGTCTCGATCGAGCCTGCGCGCAATGATCGCGAAGCCATCATCATCACCGAAGTTCCCTATCAGGTGAACAAGGCGTCGATGATCGAAAAGATGGCCGAGCTGGTCCGCGACAAGCGCATTGAAGGCATTTCCGACATTCGCGACGAGAGTGACCGTCAGGGTTACCGCGTCGTGGTCGAGCTGAAGCGCGACGCCGTTGCCGATGTGGTGCTGAACCAGCTTTATCGCTTCACGCCGCTTCAGACCTCCTTTGGCGCCAACATGGTGGCGCTCAACGGCGGCAAGCCGGAACAGATGAACCTGCTTGATCTGCTCCAGGCCTTTGTCTACTTCCGCGAGGAAGTGGTCAGCCGGCGCACCAAGTACCTGCTGCGCAAGGCGCGTGAGCGCGCGCACGTCCTGGTTGGCCTGGCGATTGCCGTTGCCAATATCGACGAGGTGATCAAGCTCATCCGTCACGCGCCCGATCCGCAGACCGCGCGCGAGCAGTTGATGGAGCGCCGCTGGCCGGCCTCCGATGTGGAAGCGCTGATCCTGCTGATCGATGATCCGCGTCACCGCATCAACGAGGATGGCACCTACAATCTGTCCGAAGAACAGGCGCGTTCGATCCTCGAGCTGCGTCTCCAGCGCCTCACCGCGCTCGGACGCGACGAGATCGCCGACGAATTGAACAAGATCGGTGTGGAGATCGCGGATTTCCTCGAGATTCTGTCTTCGCGCGCCCGCATTCAGCAGATCGTCAAGGACGAGCTCATCGGCGTGCGCGACGAGTTCGGCACGCCGCGCCGCACCGAGATCACCGAAGGTGGCGCAGATCTCGACGATGAGGACCTGATCCAGCGTGAAGACATGGTCGTCACGGTCACGCGCAAGGGCTACATCAAGCGCGTGCCGCTTTCGATCTACCGGGCGCAGGCGCGTGGCGGCAAGGGCCGCTCGGGCATGTCGACCAAGGACGAGGATTTCGTCACCCAACTCTTCGTCGCCAACACCCACACGCCGATCCTGTTCTTCTCCTCGCGTGGCATTGTCTACAAGGAGAAGGTCTGGCGTCTGCCGGTCGGTACGCCGCAATCGGTTGGCAAGTTCCTGCGCAACATGCTGCCGCTCGAAGAGGGTGAGAGCATCACCACGATCATGCCGCTTCCGGAGGATGAAGAGAGCTGGGGCGCGCTGGACGTCATGTTCGCCACCACACGCGGCACGGTGCGGCGCAACAAGCTGTCGGATTTCGTTCAGGTCAACCGCAATGGCAAGATAGCCATGAAGCTGGATGATCCGAGCGACGAGATCCTCGGCGTCTTCACCTGTACCGAAGACGACGACGTTCTGCTGACGGCGGCTTCGGGCCAGTGCATCCGCTTCTGCGTCACCGATGTACGCGTCTTCGCCGGGCGCAACTCGATCGGCGTGCGCGGCATCAATCTGGCCGAGGGCGACCGGGTCATCTCCATGGCCATCCTGGCCCATGTGGAGGCAAGCCCGGCCGAACGCGCTGCCTATCTCAAGCAGGCCGCCGCCGAGCGGCGTCAGGCTTCGGGTGAAGAAGAGGAAGTGGCGCTCACCAACGAGGATGTCGGTGAGGAGGAAAGTCTGTCCACGGAGCGCTTCGAAGAGCTTCAGGCGCGCGAGCAGATGGTGCTGACCGTCAGCGAGTTCGGCTATGGCAAGCGCTCGTCCAGCTACGACTTCCGTGTCACCGGACGTGGCGGCAAGGGCATTCGCGCCACCGATGTCTCCAAAACCGGCGAGATCGGTCCGCTCATCGCGGCGTTCCCGGTCGAGCAGGAAGATCAGATCATGCTGGTTTCCAATGCCGGTCAGGTCATCCGCGTTCCGGTCGGTGGCATCCGCATCGCAAGCCGCGCCACCAAGGGCGTGACCATCTTCAACACGGCCAAGGGCGAGAAGGTCGTTTCGGTTGAGCGTATTTCCGATACGCAGGCCGAAGAAGAAGAGATGGAAGCGCTGGACGGAGAAGCCGCAGCCGAGGCGGGGGATGCTCCTGCCGCCAACGCGGATACGCCTGACAATGGCGCTGACACTGGTGCCGACAATGGCGCTGGCGAAGACGGTGCTTCTGGCGGCGAGGGCGCTGCCGAATAATCGGCAGCCTTCTTCCAAACGTAAGGGGCAGGGATCCGTTCCTGCCCTTTAACGCAGGCGGCTATGGCCCGTGTTGCGGCCCGTGTTGCGCACGCGGTTTTCCAGCTTGATGCGGTTGGCCTCTTCATGAAGGCCGACCGCCGTTGCGATCAGCATGGCGACGGTCATTGCGGCAGCGAGCGTAAAGATAAGCATGGCTTGTCTCCTTTGGCCTGTTAACGAAGAGAGACGCCATTTGGTTTCATGGCTGGCGCTCTCCCTGCCATTGGTGTCCTGACTAGCCCAACTGGTTCGAACCGTTCTTGAATGGGGCGTTCATGCCTCGTTCATGCGCTCTGCGGCGTTGTGCCCGACGGGGCTGCCCTGGCGTGATTGCTGAATTGCCATCGCCCGGCAAGACGGATAAAAGCACGCCATGACCGAACGAACAGCCTTTTATGCCGGGTCTTTCGATCCACTGACAAATGGCCACCTGGATGTGCTCAAGGGCGCGCTCACGGTATCTGACCGCATTGTCGTCGGGATCGGCCTTCACCCGGGCAAGAAGCCTCTTTTTTCCTATGAGGAGCGCGTCGCATTGATCCAGCGCTCTGCGCTGGCCGAGCTTGGTGACGATGCCGGGCGCATCGAGGTTGTCGCGTTTGACGGGCTGGTCATCGATGCGGCGCGCGAGCATGGCGCATCGATCATGATCCGCGGCCTGCGCGATGGCACCGATCTTGATTATGAAATGCAGATGGCGGGCATGAATGAAACCATGGCGCCCGACCTGCAGACTGTTTTTTTGCCGGCAAGTCCTTCCGTGCGCACAATTACCGCCACACTTGTACGGCAGATCGCTTCCATGGGCGGAAATATAGCGCCATTCGTTCCTTCCGTTGTTCTGGAAGCGCTCAAAGCCAAATTCCCCGCCTGAAACCAAAAGGAGAGTTTCATGCAGCTTCGCAAGCTTGCCTCGTCTGCGCTCGTGGCCGGTGCACTCATGATCGGTCTTGGCGTTGCTACTGCAGCCGAACCCGAAAACACGGTGATTCTCACGCTCAAGAACGGCGATGTCACTATCGGACTGCGGCCTGACCTGGCTCCCAAGCATGTCGAACAGATCAAGGCTCTGGTGGCCGAAGGCGCTTACGACAATGTCGCGTTCCACCGCGTGATCGATGGCTTCATGGCGCAGACCGGCGATGTCCAGTTCGGCGATGTGGAAGATGGTTTCGATGCGCGTCTGGTTGGCACCGGCGGTTCGGAAAAGCCCGATCTTCCCGCTGAGTTCTCCGATGCAGACTTTGCGCGCGGCACGGTCGGTATGGCCCGCTCGCAGGATCCGAATTCCGCAAATTCCCAGTTCTTCATCATGTTTGCCCCCGCCTCGCACCTCAACGGCCAATATACCGTGATCGGCGAGGTCGAATCGGGCATGGAGCTGGTCGACAAGATCAAGAAGGGTGATTCCGCAAGAAACGGCATGGTGCAGAACCCGGACAAGGTTCTGAAAGCACGCATGGCGAGCGACAGCGCGAATTAAAGCGGTTCCAGGAAAAGCGGGAACATTTTTCCGTCCGGAACTGCGCAAAACCAATGCATTAGAGCGTTTTCCCGATTCACCGAAAAGCGCAAACGCTCTAACCGCGTCGATACAAGAAAGGTACAAAAATGGCTGATATCAAGGATCCGGAAAACGCGATCGTGATGGAGACGACCAAGGGCAAGGTCGTGATCCAGCTCTTCCCGGACGTTGCGCCCGAGCATGTGAAGCGCATCAAGGAACTGGCCCGTGAGAACTTCTACGACGGCATCGTGTTCCACCGCGTGATCGACGGTTTCATGGCGCAGACCGGCGACCCGACGGGCACCGGCATGGGCGGTTCCGACAAGCCGGACCTCAAGGCCGAATTCTCCAACACGGCGCATGAGCGCGGCACCTGCTCGATGGCCCGTTCGCAGAACCCGAATTCCGCCAACTCGCAGTTCTTCATCTGCTTCGACAAGGCTCCGTGGCTTGACCGTCAGTACTCGGCCTGGGGCCAGGTGGTCGAAGGCATGGACAGCATCGACAAGATCAAGCGCGGTGAGCCGGTTTCGGAGCCCGATTCCATCATCACCATGCGCGTTGCGGCTGACGTCGCTTAAATTTCTGACACCGGGCGGCAGTCGCCGCCCGGTCTCTTTCCGGCCTTACCTGCCATGCGCGTAGATATTTTCGATTTCGATCTCCCCGAAGAGTGCATTGCGCTGCGGCCTGTCAGTCCGCGCGATTGCGCGCGCATGCTTCTGGTTCGCGATGACACGCTTGAAGATCGCGTGGTCCGCGACCTGCCGTCGCTGCTTCAGCCCGGCGACGCACTCGTTTTCAACGATACCAAGGTTATTCCGGCCCGGCTTTCCGGCATCCGCCGCCGTGGCGAGGCTCAGGCCCGCATCGAGGCCACGCTGCATATGCGCGAAGGCCCGGACCGCTGGCGCGCCTTCCTGAAACCCGCAAAGCGGGTGAAGCAGGGCGAACGCATCCAGTTCGGCCATGATGGCGAAAGCTGCTTTCTGGGAACGCTGGAAGCAACCGTCGCCGAAAAGGGCGAGGGCGGTGAAGCCCTGCTGGTGTTCGACTTTTCCGGTCCGATCCTGGATGAGGCGATTGCGGCTGCGGGCCACATGCCCCTGCCGCCCTACATTGCCGGAAAGCGCGCCGAAGATGCGCGCGACGATACCGATTATCAGACGGTCTACGCCCGCGAGGAAGGTGCGGTGGCTGCGCCCACGGCCGGGCTCCACTTCACGCCGGAACTCATGCAGGCGCTGGATGCAGCCGGCATTGAGCGGCACTTCGTGACGCTGCATGTGGGGGCGGGCACCTTTCTGCCCGTGAAGGTAGACGATACGGACGACCACAAGATGCATTTTGAGCGTGGCGAGGTGAGCGCGCAGACCGCTGCCGCGCTGAACGCCGTGCGGGCGCGGGGTGGCAGGATCGTCTCGGTCGGCACCACATCGCTCAGGCTTCTGGAAAGTGCGGCGCAACGAACGGGCGCGCTTGAAGCCTGGTCCGGCGCGACCGACATCTTCATCACGCCCGGCTATCGCTTCCGCACCGTCGATGTTCTGATGACGAATTTTCACCTGCCGCGCTCGACGCTGTTCATGCTGGTTTCGGCCTTCTGCGGCACGGAACGCATGAAGCGCGCCTATGAGCACGCCATCAGCAATGAGTACCGCTTTTATTCCTATGGCGATTCCAGCCTGCTTTTCAGGGATGACCAACCGTGAGTGACCGGTTCACCTTTCGCCTTCTCGCTTCGGACGGAAAAGCCCGCCGTGGCGAGATCACCATGCCGCGCGGCACGATCCGCACACCGGCTTTCATGCCGGTGGGAACGGCGGGCACCGTCAAGGCCATGTATATGGACCAGGTACGCGATCTGGGGGCCGACATCATCCTCGGCAACACCTATCACCTGATGCTTCGGCCGGGTGCGGAGCGCATGGCGCGGCTGGGCGGACTGCACGAATTCGCGCGCTGGCCCTATCCGATCCTCACGGATTCGGGCGGATTTCAGGTGATGTCGCTGTCGGAACTGCGCAAGATCACCGAGAAGGGCGTCACCTTCCGCTCGCATGTGGACGGTCAGGTGTTCGAGATGCCGCCGGAGCGCTCCATCGAAATTCAGGGGCTGCTCGGATCCGATATCCAGATGCAGCTCGATGAATGCGTTGCGCTGCCGGCGGAAGAAAAAGAGATCGAGCGCGCGATGGAGCTTTCGCTGCGCTGGGCCGAGCGCTGCAAGACCGCCTTTGGCGATCAGCCGGGCAAGGCCATGTTCGGCATCGTTCAGGGCGGCGACAAACCGCATCTGCGCGAGCGTTCCGCTGCCGCACTCGCTGCGATGGACCTGAAGGGCTATGCCGTTGGCGGTCTGGCCGTGGGTGAGCCGCAGGCGGTGATGCTTGAGATGCTGGAAGCCACATGCCCTGTTCTGCCGGTTGAAAAGCCGCGCTATCTCATGGGCGTCGGCACGCCTGACGACATTCTGAAATCGGTGGCGCGCGGGATAGACATGTTCGACTGCGTGATGCCGACGCGCGCCGGCCGGCACGGCCTTGCCTACACGCGCCGGGGCAAGATCAATCTGAAGAATGCCCGCCATGCGGAAGATCTGCGCCCGCTGGATGAAGAGAGCGATTGCCCGGCAGCCCGTGATTATTCGCGCGCCTATCTGCATCATCTGGTGAAGTCGGGCGAATCGCTCGCAGGCATGCTTCTGACCTGGAACAATCTCGCCTATTACCAGTCTCTGATGCAGGATATTCGCGACGCCATCGAGGCTGGCCGCTTTGCCGAGCGCGCTTCCGAGATCACCGCTGCCTGGGAAAAAGGCGATCTGCCGTCGCTCTGATCGGCCGCGCCGCGATCGCTGCTTAAGGGGTCAGCGCAGTGCCCGGACCATGCGCAGAACGCGCCCATTCCGGGTGCGTTTTCGGTAAGTTATAGAAACGACTTGCTTTTTGGCTGTATCCCCGTTGAAATGCTCGTGAGAGGAGCATTTCTTGACGCCATTCGACGAGATGCGCCTGGGGGGCCAGGCACGAGATCCCTACGAAGATTATCAGCGCTGGTTCGACCGGCAGGATTCCAAACGCCTCAAGAAGAAGGCCGACGACGCGGAGCGCGTGTTTCGCAGAACGGGCATCACCTTCGCGGTCTATGGCGAGCAGGAAGCGGCTGAACGTCTCATTCCCTTCGACATCGTTCCGCGCATCATTTCCGGCAAGGAGTGGCGCAGGCTCGTTCAGGGCATCGAGCAGCGGGTACAGGCGCTCAACGCCTTTCTGGACGACATCTATCACCGGCAGGAAATCCTGCGGGCAGGGCGCCTTCCCAGGGAGATCATATCCAACAATGAGGCCTTCCTGCCCGAGATGATCGGCGTGCGGCCGCCGGGTGGCGTCTACACGCACATCACCGGTGTCGACATCGTGCGCACCGGCGAGGATGATTTCTTCGTTCTGGAGGACAATGCCCGCACACCGTCGGGCGTCTCCTACATGCTGGAGAACCGCGAAACGATGATGCAGCTCTTTCCGGAGCTGTTTCAGCAGGTGAAGGTGCTGCCGGTGGAGCATTACCCCCGGCTCCTGCGCCAGTCGCTCAATGCGGTGAAGCCGCAGAACTGCGAAGGCGCGCCGACGGTGGCCGTTCTCACGCCGGGCAGCTTCAACTCCGCCTATTTCGAACACGCTTTTCTGGCCGACCAGATGGGCGTGGAGCTGGTCGAAGGGCCGGATCTGCGGGTGGTGGACGGGCACGTCGCCATGCGCACCACACAGGGCTACAAGCGTATCGACGTCCTCTATCGGCGCATCGATGACGACTATCTCGACCCGCTGACCTTCCGGTCCGATTCCGTGCTGGGCGTGCCGGGCATCATGGATGTCTACCGCGCCGGCAACATCACCATCGCCAACGCGCCCGGAACCGGCATTTCCGATGACAAGGCGATCTATTCCTACATGCCGGAAATCGTCGAGTTCTACACGGGCAGCAAGGCCATCCTGCCCAATGTGCCCACTTGGCGCTGCTCGGAGCCCGACAGTCTTGCCTATGTGCTCGACCATCTGGACGAACTGGTGGTGAAGGAGGTGCACGGCTCGGGCGGTTACGGCATGCTTGTGGGTCCCGCAGCCTCGAAGAAGGAGCTTTCGGCCTTCGCCGCAAAGCTCAGGGCGCGGCCGAAGAACTATATCGCACAACCGACGCTTTCGCTTTCCACCTGCCCGATCATGACCGGCAAGGGGCTGGCGCCGCGGCATGTCGATCTGCGCCCCTTTGTTCTGGTCTCCGACCGCATCCGCATCGTGCCGGGCGGGCTGACGCGGGTGGCGCTCAAGAAGGGATCTCTGGTGGTGAATTCCTCACAGGGCGGCGGCACCAAGGACACATGGGTGCTCGATGACTGAGGGGTGCTCGATGATTAAGGGCTGTGCGATGAGTGGAAGGAGCAAGGGCTGACATGCTTTTGGGGCGCTCTGCGAACGGTCTCTACTGGATGGCGCGCTATATCGAGCGGGCGGAGAATATGGCGCGTCTGGCCGATACGGGGCTGCGGCTGGCGCTGACCCAGAGCAATGCAGCCTCCGATGAATGGGCCTCGGTTCTCACCAGCGCCGGCGTGCGCGATCTGTTCGAAGAGACGAACGACAATTTCGATACGGCGACGGTGACGAACTTCCTGCTCCGCGATACGGACAATCCCTCCAGCGTCCTCTCCTCCATCGACACAGCGCGCATGAACGCGCGGATGGTGCGCACGGCGCTGACGCGCGAGACCTGGGAAAGCGTCAACGAAGCATGGATGGCGCTTCATCGCATGCTCAGGCACCGCGTGGACGAGCCCGATCTGCCGGCCGTTCTCGATGCGGTGAAGCGGGAGACGGCGCTTATTCGCGGGGCGTTTCAGGGCACCATGCTGCGCAACGAGGTTTTCGACTTCGCGCAGATCGGCACGCTGATCGAGCGGGCCGACAACACGGCGCGCATTCTCGACGTGAAGTACTATGTTCTTCTGCCTTCGGCCGCCTGGGTCGGTTCATCGCTCGACAACAGCCAGTGGCAGACCATTCTGCGCTCGGTTTCGGCGCTGCGGTCCTATCGCTGGACCTATGACGGCGATTTCAATCCATCGAAGATCGCCGATTTTCTGATCCTCAATCGACGCATGCCGCGCTCGCTGGCCTTTTCCTATCGCGGCATTTGCGATTCCCTCGATTATCTGGCCGACGAGTATGGAGAGCGCCAGCCCTGCCACGAACTCGCGCATGCCCGCCTGACCCGGCTGAAATCAGCCGACATTGCGGATGTCTTCGATGACGGGCTGCACGAGTTTCTGAGCGACTTCATCCGTGACAATGCGGCGCTGGGCAACCAGATCGCGGCAGACTTCCGCTTTTATTGAGGAGGGTCGCATGCGCCTCAGGATCACGCATCATTCAGAATATCGCTACGACGCCCCGCTCGCCTACGCGCTGCAGCGTCTCCGCCTTGTTCCCCGCAGTGGCCCGACGCAGGAGGTGATCGAATGGTCGCTTCGAACCGATGGCGCAGCGCAGGAAGTGCAGTTCATCGACGGGTTTGGAAACGACACGCGCCTTATCAGCATTGATGGCGAACCCCATACGATCGTGATCGAGGCTTCGGGCATCGTGGAGACCCGTGACACCGCCGGCGTGACCGGCCGGCATCAGGGGCTCGCGCCGCTCTGGCTGTTTCAGCAGGAAACCACGCTTTGCAGCGCGGGTGACGGCATATCCGCGCTGGCAAAGCGAGCAGAAGGCGAAACGGACGTCGAGCGCCTGCACAGCCTGATGGCGCTGGTGCGCGATCAGGTGGCCTACCGGATCGGAACAACGGATGCGGGAACGCCTGCCGAAGAGGCGCTCACAAACGGCGAGGGCGTGTGTCAGGATCACACGCATATCTTTCTCACGGCGGCGCGCCTGATGGGTTTTCCCGCGCGCTATGTGAGTGGCTATCTGCGCATGGACGATACGGACGAACAGGCGGCGAGCCATGCCTGGGCGGAGGCGCATCTCGACGGTCTCGGCTGGGTCGCATTCGACTGCTCCAACGGGATATCGGCGGACGACCGCTATGTGCGTGTGGCGACCGGCCGCGATTACCGCGACGCCATGCCGATTATGGGGATCAGGATCGGCATGGCGCAGGAAGAGCTTGCGGTTCAGATCACCGTCGAGCAGTAATCTATCCAGACGAAACTGAAGAGGCACAGTCCGCATGACCTATTGCGTCGGGCTGAAAACCCATGAGGGGCTGGTGTTCATGTCCGATACGCGGACGAATGCCGGCGTCGACAACATCTCCGTTTTCCGCAAGATGCATTGCTGGCAGAAAGAGGACGAGCGGGTTCTGGTTCTTTTATCGGCGGGTAATCTCGCGACCACGCAGGCTGTTGTCAGCCTGCTGGAAGAGCGGACCAAGGCCCCCGACGAGCGCACGCCATCCATGCTCGAGACGCCGTCCATGTATCAGGCCGCACGCCTGGTCGGCGATACGGTGAAGGAGGTCATTCGCCAGTCCGCGCCAGCGGGTCAGAGCGCTGACGCTTTCGGAGCCTCGTTCATTCTGGGTGGACAGATCCGCGGGATGGAGCCGCGTCTGTTCATGATCTACCCGGAAGGCAATTTCATCGAGGCGAGCGCGGATACGCCGTTCTTCCAGATCGGCGAGACAAAATACGGCAAGCCCATTCTGGTGCGCGCATTCGATCCCGCAATGAGTTTTGAGGAGACGGTGAAGCTGCTTCTCGTCTCCTTCGATTCCACGCTTCGCTCCAACCTGTCGGTCGCGCCGCCCATAGACCTTCTCTATTACGAACAGGACAGTTTCCGCATCGGATATGAGAAGCGCATAGAGGCGGAAGATCCTTATATGCGCACGATTTCAGAGGGTTGGTCGCAAGCGCTGAAGTCTGCGTTCAAGAGCCTTCCCGACTTCACGCGCTGAACGAACCTGACCATGAGCCGGATCAGATCGCGAGCGACGCCGCTTCCCTGAGGCTCACGCCGGTGATGCGGAACGTGCCGTCTGCCTGTCGCTTCAGCGTGTAGACTGCTTCGTAGTTCCTGCCATTCGGTGCAGTTGTCAGAACACGCTGCATGATGGTTTCGCCGGAAAGCTCCACAGCCTTGTCGAATGCAAGACTGCGCGGGCGATAGACAGGCTGATAGCCCTGCCTGACCATCGCCATGAAGCGCTCCAGTGTCGGGAACATGCGCTTGATGTTGGGGGCGGCATAGGAATAGGCGCGGGCGTCGTCGCCGGCGATGAACGCCTCGATCTGCCCCTTGATGGATGATTGCGCCGCGCGGATTTCTGCCTCACCTGCAAAAGCGAAAACGGGTGTCAGGCAGATAAGGATGGTCAGTAACAGTCGTTGCATGATCGCTCCTCCACTTGAACGGCGGCCACTTGAACGGCGGCACACAATCACGGCTCTTTTCAAAGGCAGCCGCGCCGCCTGTCTTGCAGCTACGTAAGAAAATAGGGGATGGTTTCGTTCTTGCCAGCTTAGGGGTGCGCTTGCTCAATGTTCGTTTTTAGTTTTAAATACCGAAAACGAACATTGGAGTGGGCATGAACAACACTTTTCTGACACCGCGACTTTCCGAGATACTCGATCTGGCGAAGGAGCAGGGCCGCGTTCTTGTCGACGATCTGGCTGCCCATTTCGATGTCACGCCGCAGACCATTCGCCGGGATTTGAATGAACTCTGCGAAAAACGTTTCCTGACCCGCATCCATGGCGGCGCACTGATACCGTCCGGCATCGAGAACATGGAATATGAGGCACGGCGCAAGATTGCCGCCGATGAGAAGCGCGCCATCGGCCAGGCCGCCGCCCGTCTGATCCCCGACAAGGCGTCGCTCTTCGTGAATATCGGCACGACGACCGAGGCCGTCAGTGATGCACTTCTGGATCATGAAGGGCTTCTGGTCATCACGAACAATATCAATGTTGCCAACAGGATGCGGGTTTATCCTACACTGGAGGTTATCATCGCTGGCGGTGTTGTACGCGGATCAGATGGCGGTGTTGTCGGTGAAGCCGCGGTGGACTTCATCCGTCAGTTCAAGGTCGATTATGCGGTGATCGGTGTTTCTTCCATCGATCAGGATGGCGCGTTGTGCGACTTCGATTTTCGCGAAGTGAAAGTGGCGCAGGCGATCATCGCCAATGCCCGTCATGTGATCCTGGTTTCGGATTCCACCAAGTTCGAGCGTAGCGCGCCGGTGCGCATCGGGCATTTGTCTCAGGTGCACACCTTTATCACCGACCGCTGCGCCGCACCGTCCATGCGCGCGCTCTGCAAGGAAGCAGGTGTGCAATTGATTGAGACCGGTGTGTAACCGGAGTTTCATTTTCGTTTGACATTCGTTATGCTTTCAAAATAATTCCTTTTTGAATTGGCAATTGCTGATTACCCAGAGTTTTGAAGGAGAAGAACGTGTCCACTTCCCAAACCGATCCGTCCGCGATCTACGACGTTTTCGTTGTTGGCGGCGGGATCAATGGTTGCGGGATCGCGCGCGACGCCGTCGGGCGGGGCTATTCCGTCTTTCTGGCGGAGATGAACGATCTGGCCAGCGGCACGTCTTCCGGTTCCACCAAGCTCATTCATGGCGGTCTGCGCTATCTCGAGCATTATGAGTTCCGCCTCGTGCGCGAGGCGCTCATGGAGCGCGAAGTGCTTTGGCGCAACGCGCCGCACATCATCTGGCCGATGCGCTTCGTCCTGCCCGTGCACAAGGGGTTGCGTCCGGCTTGGCTCGTGCGGCTCGGGCTCTGGCTATACGACCATATTGGCGGCCGCAAGCTTCTGCCCAAGACCGCGACACTGGACATGCGCACCGATCCGGCGGGAAAGCCGCTCAAGGCCGATTACCGCCGCGCTTTCGAATATTCGGACTGTTGGGTGAATGATGCCCGCTTCGTCGTGCTCAACGCGCGCGACGCGGCTGATCGCGGCGCCGAGGTGCGGGTGCGCACCAAAGTCATGCGCGCCGAAGACGAAAACGGCGTCTGGAAGGTGCAGATCGAGGATCTGCGGACCGGTGAGCTGGAGACCGTGCGTGCGCGCTATCTGGTGAACGCCGCCGGCCCCTGGGTGGATCACATCATCTCCGGCGTTCTTCGCCAGAACGATGTTCACAATGTGCGTCTGGTCAAGGGCAGCCACATCGTCACGAAGAAGAAGTTCGACGATCCGCGCGCCTACTTCTTCCAGAACGCTGATGGGCGGATCATCTTCGCCATTCCCTATGAGGAAGACTTCACCCTCATCGGCACCACCGATCAGGACTATGATGGTGATCCGAAGGATGTCGCCATCAGCGATCAGGAAACCGATTATCTGTGCGCCTGCGCCAGCGAGTATTTCGCCGAACCCGTCACCCGTGACGATATCGTCTGGTCTTATTCCGGCGTGCGACCGCTTTATGATGACGGCGCGTCAAAGGCGCAGGAAGCAACCCGCGACTATGTGCTGAAGGACGAGGCCGGCAAGGCCGGCGCTCCGATGCTTCACGTGTTCGGCGGCAAGATCACGACCTATCGCAAGCTCGCCGAATCCGCGCTGGAGAAGATCTCTGACACGATTGGCGCCAAGGGACGTCCGTGGACGCATGCCGAAGCGCTGCCGGGTGGCGAGTTCCCTGCCGACGGATATGACGCGCAGGTGGACAGGCTCGTGGCGGACTATCCGTTCCTTGAGCGCGGCCATGCCGCCCGCCTCGTCAGGCTTTACGGACTGCGCGCCTGGAACATGCTTGGCAAGGCAGAATCGACGGAAGATCTGGGCCGGCATTTCGGCCACGATCTCTATGAGGCCGAACTGCGCTATCTGGTTGAGCATGAATGGGCGGTCAGCGGTGAGGATGTGCTCTGGCGGCGCACCAAGCGCGGCCTGCACATTTCTGCAGAAGAAGCAGCGGCCGTCGACGGCTTTATGCAGACGCTTTGCGAAGCGCAGAAGGCCGGCTGAACCGAATTGCCAGCGCGCCGATGAATTGCGCCAGCTGGACAGGAGCCGGACCTTGACGGATCAAGGCGCGGTCGTGTCTGGATGAGGATGGCCTGCGCCAGTTTTGATGCGCCGGTTTCAAGTCGCCAGTTGCAAGGCGCACGACAGTTACACCCGGAGGAACCATGAGCGGCTACATACTGGCAATCGACCAGGGAACCACATCCAGCAGGTCGATCGTTTTCGACAGGGCCATGAAAGCCGTGGCGACCGGGCAGAAGGAATTCCCTCAGCACTTCCCGAAATCAGGCTGGGTGGAGCATGATCCCGAAGACATCTGGGACAGTGTCGTCTCCACCGTGCACGATGCCCTGGAAGAAGCGGCGCTGAATGCCGGCGACATCGCCGCAATCGGCATCACCAATCAGCGCGAAACCATCGTGGTCTGGGAGCGCGACACGGGCGAACCGATCCACCGGGCCATTGTCTGGCAGGACCGCCGCACCGCGCCGCTGTGCGAAACGCTGAAAAAGAAGGGACTGGAAGAGACCTTCACGGCCAAGACAGGGCTTCTGCTCGATCCCTACTTCTCCGGGACCAAGCTTTCCTGGATCCTCGATCATGTGGAAGGCGCGCGGGAGCGGGCGCGGAATGGTGAATTGCTCGCCGGGACCATCGACACGTTCCTGATCTGGCGGCTGACCGGGGGCAGGGCGCATGTAACCGACGCCACCAACGCCTCACGCACGCTTCTGTTCAACATCGAGACCAATCGCTGGGACGACGAACTGCTCGAAATCCTCGATGTGCCGAAAGCGCTTCTGCCGGAGGTGAAGGACAGCGCCGATGATTTCGGCGTGACGGAGAAATCGCTTTTCGGTGCCGAAATCCCGATACTCGGCGTTGCCGGCGATCAGCAGGCAGCCGTGATCGGTCAGGCCTGTTTCGAGCCCGGCATGCTCAAGGCCACCTATGGCACCGGCTGCTTCGCGGTCCTCAACACCGGCGAGACGATGGTGGCCTCGAAGAACCGTCTTCTGACGACCATTGCCTATCGGCTGAACGGCAAGACCACCTATGCGCTGGAAGGCTCGATCTTCGTGGCCGGTGCGGCGGTTCAGTGGCTGCGCGATGGTTTGAAGGTGATCGATCAGGCAGCCGATTCGGGTGCGCTTGCCGCCGAGGCCGATCCAACCCAGAACCTCTACCTCGTGCCTGCCTTTGTGGGGCTGGGGGCTCCCTATTGGGATGCCGAAGCGCGCGGCGCGATCTATGGCCTCACGCGCAATTCCGGTCCGGCGGAATTCGCCAGGGCAACGCTCGAATCGGTGGCCTATCAGACGCGCGATCTTCTCGACGCCATGCGCAAGGACTGGCAGGACGACAGCGCCGAACACACGGTTCTGCGCGTGGACGGGGGCATGGTCGCCAGCGACTGGACGCTGCAATGCATCGCCGACATGCTGGATGCGCCGGTGGACCGGCCAACCCAGCTTGAGACGACGGCGCTCGGGGCCGCCTGGCTTGCCGGATCGCGTGCCGGGGTCTGGCCCGATTCTGATGCCTTCGCCAAAGGATGGGAGCTCGACCGGCAGTTTCAGCCCAAAATGGACGAATCCGAACGCGCGGAGAAGCTGAAAGGCTGGCGCGATGCGGTGCGGCGCACGCTGAGCACCACCTGAAACCCTTGCAGACAGGGCGGTTTCGGGCCTGGCGAAAAAAGTCGGGAGATAGACGCTTTTTTCCGGTTGACCATGGATAAGCGTCTATCTATGTTCCGCCCACTTTCCGGGGTTCGCCAGAACCCGCACGGGAGCGCGTAGCTCAGTTGGTAGAGCAACTGACTTTTAATCAGTAGGTCCAGGGTTCGAGCCCCTGCGCGCTCACCACCATTCTCTAATAAAATCAACACCTTATGGCGTTGTACGGGCCGGTGTGAATCGGCTATTTCTCTATGTCCGCATAGTGTCCGGATTTTATTACTGTCCGTTTTGGTGCAGGCATGCTTGATTCCCTGCTGATTCCTGCCAGAATCGAACTGCTCATTGAGTGGGGGGGGGGGGTTATGATTGTGCAATTTTCGGCTGTGTTGCCCGGTGGTGGCGATCAAGAATTTAGCTTTAGATGCGAGTTACCAAGTCTGCCCGCTACAGGGGATCTGATAGCTCGCACACGTGATGGTAATGAGTTGGGCATTGAGTATTTTATCGTGAAGCGCACCAAGTGGCTGCTCAATTGTCCCGATGACGGTAGTGGAAAAATGATATCAGCGCATGTTGAATGCGAGATCGCGCGGGGCCCAACTTCAATGATGAGTCCCAGTCATAAAGAAATGGTCGATAGGCTTGAAAGAGGGGGATTCATATTTCAGGTGGTAAGTATATAGGATTGACGCCTATTGTGTTGGGGGGGGGCTTTATAAGGATTACTCGCTGTTTTTCGTAACGTGAGCGAGTGAAATGGCGATATCTCTTGATGAAAGGATTAATCGACGATCCATTCCTTTTGTGGGTCGAAAGTTATATTTCAGATAGAATTTTTCAGCGTCATCATCTATCGCGTGAACTACGACACCGCGAAAAGCAACAAGTTGTGCTGCTGAGACTATACTCAATAAAGCATTCTTTAATAAGGCGGGTCCTAGACCTTTTCCTTGGTGTGTTTTTGTAACCGCTAAACGAGCTAATACGGCTACGGGAATTTCAACGGGGGCTTTCGAGCCTTTGGCGGCGCGGGATAAATCATCTCGGTGGATCATTCCGGCACAGACTGAGTGATAGCCGACGACATTATAATGCTCATCGGCTATCACAAATGTTCTCGTATATCCTTGCTCTTGGTTGTAAAGCGCCATTTCCTTCAGCCAATCATCAAGAGATGGTTTGCCTGAGTTAAAGCCCTCTACGGCGTGGTCGGATGAAATTGGAGCTGGCTTTCGATAGGCCAAATTAATCTATCCACTCGATTTTTGATTCGAACAGTTTGACAAGTTCTTCACGAATTTCGCCCGGTGCGAGCAGCGTCTCGTTGACTGCATCAAAAACATCGGAGGACACGCCGATGAAGCGTTGATCAAGGAGTTCCTCTTGCGCTGAATAGACCGATGCCTCAGTTATGAACGCCGTAACGCTTTTGCCACAAATGTCCGCTGCGCGAGAAATCAGTTCGTGAGCTTCCGGCTCAATTCGCAGGTTGATGGTTCGGCTCTTTCTTTGGGCAGACATATTATCTCCTTCCACCTATCTCGGTGGTACTCAACTCAGATTCACATAGTGCGTCGTGTTGACAATGTAAATACATCTTGAAAAATATGAAAAATGGTGCTACGAGGCGCGTGCCTCTGCGCATGGCACTTCCCTCTAGCGGTGCATGCGGGTCGTCAAAAAAAGCAAACACAAGTGCGATTTTATGATTTTAGCGCAAGAATGATGTCGCTGAGTAGAGGTTTGCGCGCAAGCAGCTATTTTGTGGCCTTGCATATCCATTGACGGTTCCCGCATGAACCGTCACAGAAGTGTCTAGTCAGCAAAACTGCAAACGGCTGGTTCGTTCCCGCGACATCAATTGATACGGGGGGGGGCGGATTTCTCGTCGTGTAGCACGGCGATAACGTGCGGTTTTCCGTTTACTAAGATCGTATGTCGGCAACGACGCCGTCCGTTTGCAAAATGCTGCCAATGCAACGGAATGCGCGTTGGTTCGCGATGAGATTAATTGACGCCATTTTTTTTAATCTTGTCGTTTCGAAATTTTCCGCCCTGCGATGTAGGAAACTGAGACGCCACAGGGCGGATTATGCGGATCGCGTCGAGGGTATTGCGACCATCCGCTGTCGGTGTTGTTACGGACACCGCCGACTGGTCCGAACGGCACGCAAATGTCTGGCGTGCCGAAGCTACTCGTGTTCAGATCGCTTCGAGATGAAGAAGTGCCGAAATGCTTGTCGATGGGCGATAATGAGCCTGACCGTCGCTGGCATCGATAAGAGCAACTTCATTCACCTCGGCAACAGTCAAATCGCTCCGAAGGGATGCGAGTTTCTTCGCCTTGTCGGCGCTGGATAGCGCGTTCTGCGGCTCCGGGCCGATGATCTGGTCAATCCGCTCATTCCAGATTGCTTCCGGCAAAAGCCAGCACACGAATTGCAGAAGCGCGTCGGGATGAACCGGCTGAATTAGTCCGTCGACTCCAATGTTGGGGCGACCGATTGAGCGGTATTGTTCGAGCTGCGCCAGCAGGGCCGTTTTCCGCTCCTCGTTCGGCACAGGGGCGATGCTTACGGTGCTGATTTCGTCACGAATGCGATCAACGTGATTGCGAGTGTTATCAAGCGCCGCCTGTGAGAACTTCCGCACGCCGGGCATCTTGGCCGCTCGATAAGAGCGGTAATGGTTGCGGCTTCCGAGCCATTCCATGCATTGCTCGACAATCGAACGGCTAGAGCCGGCTCTTTGCTGCGCCTTGGAAAGCTGATCGCTAAGAGCGTCAGTGGTGCGATCAAGGCGGATAGCTTCCTCCAGCGCTGCCCTTTTGGCCGAAACGATGGCTTCCGCTTCAGCCATGATCAAACGGAACATGTCGAGCCGGTCGTTTGCAATCTGTGGCACGCGATCACGCATCGTCATGCTTTTGTTTTCTGGCACACTGTCAGACGGTGCAGGGGAGGGTGCAAAAAGTTTCATCCCGGACGGCAGGGCAACTTGGTTTCCCATGTCTCAGGCTCCTTTCCCGGTCATTCGAGCAATCATCGCATCACGGGCGGCATCCGCGCGGGCATGAGCCATATCGGTTGCCGCATCCGCATTGAGCGGTTTGTTGCCGTGGTTGCCGTTGATGAGGCGCAGCGTTGCGCTCCACGCCTGAGCATCCAGATCGTCATCACGTTTAGCGGTGCTGTCCGCCACGCGTTCGCGCGCCGTGTTGTCCGCAAATGCGAGGGGAACACGAAGGTGCGCGCCGTCACGTGCGATCCCGTTGGGAAAATCTTCATCGTCTTCAATGTGATGGTTCTTATATTTTGAATAAGGCATTGTAATTATTCCTTTCTAAGAAACGGCCCTTCTAATATCTTCTAGCGTGAAGTGGGATGGCTTTTGGCTACACATGACCAGTGCGCCAGCGGCGGCGTTCGCTACATCATCGTGTGCGCCGGGGGCATGATCGATGATGTCCCGACCGGATCGACCGGCACGGCGTTCCAGCGCGATTAGCTGTTCAGTGAGCGCGGTGTTATCGAGCAATTGAACTGTGCCCGAATTCAGCATCGGCAAAAGTGCGCCGTAGATTTCGGAACGCGTCAGCTCGGAGGGCTCATAACGAATGCCATGGACACGGAAGCGTTCGCGCGGCCATTCTCCGCCGTATCTGTCGCCAGTTACGCTGTTCAAACCGAACGCTTTCAAAATTTCACAGAAATCACGAACGACTAGATCAGGTGAAAATGGTGGCTTCACCTCGGCAACGATGTCGAGCACCGATTGACCTTGTTCATGGTGTGCGATGGCCAATGTCATTGAATCGGCGCTGCCGCCCGATGGATCGACAAAACCGAAGTATCGAGCACCGTTAACCGGGCCACGTTCTGTCAGGTTCGTGATAACCGCCCCTTCGACAACCTCACGTTTGACGAACGCTTCGATGTCGTCGCGGAACTCGGCACCAAATTCAGCCTTTGCGCTCGCAGGATCGTCGGCAAATGCCTGAGTAATGAAATCGCCGACAAATGGCAGATTTGGATTCATCGTCCACGTGGGTGCTTTCACCACAAGAACTTCGCCCGGCTTGCCGTAGTGCTTTTTGTATTTTTTGTAGAGTAGACCTTTTCGGGCGTACGGACTGGAAATGCCGATAAGCATGGCATTTGGAATGGTTGCCATTGCAGGCGTAAGGGCGCGATACACTTCCTCATCTGGATTGACGCTGTTCGAATTCATCCAAAAGGCGGTTTCGTCCAGAATTGCTGCAATGACGGTTCGACCTCGAACGCGACGCCGATCATTGGTAGTGATCTCGATTGCGATGCGGTTGGTCAGTTCAACGCCATCTGCGGTATTCTTCTTCACCAGCTTCGCAAGCATCGGCTGATCGAGCATAGCCCTCAGATAACCGAGACATACCTTGGCCTGATCGTTGTCCACGGCCAGAAGCTGCACGACGCCACGTTCGCCCGGTTTGAGGTACTGAGCGAAGTTGTGCAGTTCCGCGCCGACTGTGGCGAGGTAAACGGCGATAGAAGCGGCCTTAACGTCCTTTCCGCTTCGGCGGCCTGCGATGATCCATAATTCTTTCACAGGGGCTGCGGGTGGCTCGTCGCGGCCTGTGATGGTCGTGAAAAGCATGCGTTCGAAATCGTCCAGCGGTTCGCCAAACGCGGCTTTGTCGATGACGCTCCATACTCCCTGCGGCGGTCTCCATGTGTCTTCGGAGAACCACGGGCCGAACAGGTGAGGGTCGCGGCAGGCTTGTGCATAAGAGATCATCTGCCGCCCGCCTGCACGTAGGATGAGAAGTCGGGCGTCACGTCGCGCTGGCGACGCTCAAGGCCGATATCGGACAGAAGTCGACGAAGCGCATTGGTCGCGGTCGTAAAGCTGCTGATATCCAGATCACCGGTAGTTGCGTATCCGGCCTCGCAATCTTCGCACCAGACTTGGAGAGAGACCGCGCGCTGGATGATCGCACGATGCGCTGTGGTTAGGTGGTCATCGCCGCCAAGATCGGCTGCATAGCCATCTACCAGTTCCTTGAAGCGCGCATAAGCGGCGGTTCGCTTGTCAATGTCTGCGAGAGTGTGCAGGCGAACCTTGCCTTGCCGCGTCGTCTGCTTAGGCGACTTGGAGGGTTTGGCGGGGCGGTTGGCCTCTAACAGGTCGTTGGTTTGCTGCATCTTGGTTGTATCTCGGCATAGTCATGCGGTCACTATGCGGACACAAGGGCATTTTCGAAAAAGAAGATCAATGTATTACAACTAGATAGTCATTATTCGTCACTGATTAGGTATCAGTTGACACGATTTTTCACCGGTTGAGGTCAGGGCACAGAGGGCGGCGGGCGCATGGCAAGCGGATCGAAAAAAACATCCAGTTGCGAACGATTTGCAACTAAGTCAAAACCGAAAGATCGTCAGCACCGTCACGATAATTTCGCAACGCTCGCTCAATCATAGCAATTATGTAGTAATTCGCCCGGCGCTGGACCGCCTTGGACCACCGGGACCGCTTTGGACCACCGATTTCCCTATATTACCAACTCGCCTATGATTACTGTAATTACCTATAATTATAGTAATTAATGATAATTCGGCTTTATATGTTTTATCAATCTTAGGTGGTCCAGGTGGTCCAAGTAGTCCAAAACAAAGAAAATCAATAACTTGTCTCGGACCACTCAATTCACTCAAGTGGTCCCGGTGGTCCCACTCAGCATTCCGGGCAAGTTTGTGGGGGAATAGAAATGCGTGCGCTTATCGTCTTTCGGCGTCCATGCCCGCACACGCTTATCGTCAATGTAAATGCGTCGGCGCACATACCCATTTCGTGACAAGATGCCTCCAATACGCATTTCGTGAGCTTTTGTGGCCTGTGCTGTATCAACGTTCAAAAAATGCAAGATGTTCATTGTTCGAACTGGAAGTGATGAGGTGGCTAGATATTGCATGACCTTTAGCTCCCACGGGTCGTCTTCCCGCCTGTCGCTCTGTTCCGCTTGGGCGACGTCGTTCTCTGCTCCTTCCAACCACCAGCGCTCACCCTGACGATATCGCGCGAGCGCTTCGGCCCAAAGCTGATCCCGGTCGGCCTTTAGTCCTTTGAAATCTAGCGCGCCATCGCACAGCACAGGCCAAAAGCGGCGATTGCCGGTATCGTCTTTCAGATAATCGTCCCGATTGGTCGTGCCGATGAAAACGGACTGTCGCTCGTGATCTTCGGCACTTTTGTCATATGGCGCTCGAAATCGATCAACTCGCCGCGACACGAACGCTTTTATCGATTCTACATCCGCCCGCTTCATCGCGGACAATTCGGCGATCTCAATGCACCACTTGCCCGCAAGCTGTATCGCGGCGTCGGGTTTATCAATTGACGGTAGTGAATCCGCAAACCAATTGTCTCCGAACAGAATAGAAACTGCAGTGGATTTGCCCACCCCCTGCTCGCCTTCCAGCACAAGAACATTATCAACCTTGCATCCGGGCTGGGTTATGCGTGCCACTGCACTGAGGAGCACTTTTGGGCCGATAAGCTTCGTCCAATCCGACGCGGGCACAGAAAGATAATCCGTCAGCCAATTATCGATACGCGGCACGCCATCCCATGCAAGACCATCAAGGTATTCGCGGACGCTGTGAAACTTGTTACGCTGTGCAATGACGTTGACGCCGTCAAAAACCGTATCTTTGGAGGGTTTCAAGCCATGCGCCTCAGCGGCGATCTGCATGTGCCGCGTGTCGTTTTGCGTCCATTGGCGCGGAAAGCTTGCATTCCACGTGAGGCGACTCGTCACGGTGACTGACTGCGAGAATTCATCAAAGGCAACCGGAAGATTGTTTGCAAACCGCTTCACGAATGCGGCGAGCTTCGTTTTGTTGTGCTCCTCTGAAACGTAAGCAAGCAGCTCATCAATACCCGCTCCAGTCGTTTCGATAATTTCTCGCTGCTTTGGAGTGGTTGAAGCAATTCGCGACGTTACAGATCGGTCAACGTTCCTACCTTGATATACGTTCGTGACTTTGTTGCCATTTTTGACAAGGCGAGTCATTAGATAGGTGCCGTGCCGCGTTTCGTATTTGAAGCGGCGATAACCCGGCCATTGCTGAAACAAGCGAACCATGCGGGATAGGTCTTTACCCGTCCAGAATGCGAGCATGGACATTAAAGCCTGATCGACGGCAGACGCATCATAAAGCAAGCCGTCCGCGCGCGGACCGTCAGGCGGGTAGCTTCCTGCAAGCGAATGAGCGTCCATATTCCAGACTTGTTCAAACGTTGCCTTGCCGCCGAAAAGAGCGTCAGGATAGTTTTTTCCGCTTCGCTCGATTGCGCGCTGAAGCAATTCCGTATCGTCAGAAGGGCCAGCCCATTCGGCAACCGGGCCAGCGCGGTCATGTGCGGCGCTGCTTGTTTCGGATACGATGGCTCGTTCCGGTATCATGAGGGTGATCGCCGTAGAGAGATCGATATTGGCATCTCCTCGCCAGCCATGTCGGCCGAACGCGCAAAACCTGCCTTGCTGGTAGAACTCACACCAGTCAGTGCGGTTGCGACGGTTCGCGAATATAGATTTGTCCGGGACGCGACCGATAATGTGCAATCCCGTGCCCGATTGTGAATACTCCCACATCGGGCCAGAATTCAGGAACACTTGCGCATTGGCCTGCACTTCTGGATCTACAAAAACCGGATCGCCGTTTTCCCATTTTATGCAACTGTCTATGTCGATGAATACGAACGGATCGTCGGCTGTGAATACGAAACCCATACCGTTCCAGCTGCCGCCATGAAGCGCCGTGCTGACTTCCTGATATGTGGCCCAGGTAGTCGGATCGACCGAACTGACGCGCCGCTTTGTGATTGGATTGTATGGAATTTTGTCCAGCTTCGATCTGCCCGGCGTTTGCTCCAATCGCCACACACACCATTGGTTAAGTTCGATGAGAGGCGCGAGATCGTTGACAGAATGTCCAGATTGCGAGATATTCATGCTTGAAATGCTTTCTTTTTGCAATAATTTTGCGAGTGTGTATCAGTGAAACTCTCGCCCGGCGTAGTGATCTCTGCGCCGGGCTTTTTTTGGGTTTTGGGGATAGGGGGTCACGCCGCACGCCTTCGTGGGTTCGGGTGAACTGTCCGCGCTTGAATCCATGCCAGAACGGTTGGCACGTGATAGAGAATCCGACCACCGAGTTGCACGTACGGCAAACCGTCCGGCATCGCACGATAGCGCTTGAGCGTCCGGTCACTCATGTTGAGTTCCCCGGCAAGCTGCTTTTCAGTTCGATAGTCCTGCAAAAGTCCTGTCATCGAAGTCATCTCCTGTTCGGTTGCGATGACATCAATGACTATGCACACCCCTTGCGCGGAGCGAGGAAGTTTAACGGATTCTCCGTTATTCTCCGTAATTCTGTTTGTATCGTTGGACCAGTCGGCGAACCTTGCTTTCGGGAGCGCCATTGCCCTGCGCGCCCTTGCCGTCCGCACCGATTACCTTCCATGCGGCGGCTGTTGGCGATGGTGCTTCGGCGCTGTCGAGCATTTCTCTCATTTTCTTAACAATGGGTAGGTCGGCTACATCGTATCCGGTGCCCGACGGTCGTCCGTGGGACTTTGATGCATTCACCGCCCCATTACAGTCGATGCCAAGCCATCCTTTCCATTCCGTAGCATCAAAGAAAATCGGATAACGTTTACCGTTCGGCGCGTGAAATAAACCTGTATGGACACTCGCGAAGGGATGAATGCCTTTGGACCAAAGTTCCGTATCAATCCGCTTCCTGATCTCCGTCTGAATGCCGTCTTCGTTTTTTATCTTCTCATAAAACCACACGGTAAGCGCTTTAGACGCAATGGCCTTCAACAGCGTGTCAGTAGGGTCGTCATCTGTGCAAACCACAGGGCGAAATTCATCAATTTGTCCGTTGAACACCGCTTTCGCAGCTACATCCGCGACATATTGAGAAAACGCTTCACGCATGTCGGAGTCGTCGTGTGGTGTCATTCGCCCAACAAGTGCAACGAATGCTTCGCGTACGCTGATTTCACCCTCTCGTGATGCCCCGTTTTGCCAACCCCGCTTCATGCCGCACCGCCCTTCATTGGCACAATTTCCGCGCCGTCATCCTCGCCACTGCCCGACACAATTGCCCCAACGCGTTCTGTTGCCGCTCGTAACGGATCATCCATAAGATGCGAATAGCGTGCCGTGGTAGCTGGTTGCGAGTGGCCAAGCAGCGCACCGATCACCGGCAGGGATAGGCCCGCCGACGCCAGCACAGAAGCATAAGTATGGCGAAGGTCATGTATCCGGCAATTCGGCTTCAGCTTGACGCGCTCGCGGCCCTTTGCGTCGGTTGTCGTTTCGGAATCGACCAAACCGGCAGCGACACACAGTTGTGCCCAATCCTTTTTGAGTTCCTGCCGGTAACTCTTACCGCCACGGCCCGGAAAGACGTACTCGGACGGATCGCGCCCCTTTCTTTGCGCTTCCCGTTCGGCGTCGGAATGAAGTTCGGATAGTAGCTGGCGGGCCGGGGCCGACAACGGCACCCGATGCTCGGTCTTCTGCTTGGTTGTACTGCCCGGTTTGGTCCAAACGCCGCTGGTCAGGTTGATATCAGTCCACCGTGCGGTCTGCACCTCACCACGGCGCGCGCCGGTCAACAGCAACAGCCGGATGATATTCGCTGCCTGCCGGTCGTCGTGCTCGGTTAGAGCCTTGGTGAGCCGCTGTAATTCCTCCGGCGACAAATACCGCTGCCGCTTCACTTCCTGATTGCGTTCAATCCCCTTGGCCGGATTGCCCGCTGCATGATCGCGCCAGCCCCACCGCATAGCGAGCGAGAACATTTTGGACAGCACCGCGACGGTACGATTTGCGTGATAAGGGGCAGGGCGCTTTGTGATCTTCCGATGCAAGCCATCAATATCGGAAAAGGTGACTTCTGCCACTTTCAGATGCTTCATCTCTGGCCGGATTTCACGGCGAATGATGGCCTCATAGTCCCGTTTTGTGATGGGGCGCACCTTGCTCAAATGATCTTGCTCAAAACGATCACACAGATCGGCAACGGTCTTTGCGTTCCGGTCAGCCTCAACTTCCGCCATTGGGTCCGCCCCAACGTCGATTTGGCGCTTCAATTCCTTTGCTTCATCACGCGCGACTGTCGTTTTCCAATCAGGGTATGAGCCAATGGTGTAACGGCGCTCTCTGCCTGATCGAGTGCGATAATTCAGTACAAAGGCGCGCGCGCCTGCTTTGGTTACGCGGACGCCGAAGCCTTTGACCTTTGAGTCATAATGGACCTTGTTACCTCTTTCGGGAGTGGGGAGGTTTTTAACGAGGGTGTCATTGAGTTCGGCGCTCATCAGTCATCTTTCCTATTTCTGAAAGCGGCTTTCCAGTTGGCATTCCATGCATGGCGCTCCTTGCGCTCCTTGTGAGCGGAGCGATCTTGGGAAAAGTGAATGACAATGTCCCAAACCGCACGGACGATCACTGGAATCCAGAATAGTATCAGCGCTGCAGCGATTAGGTTTGCGATAGTCAAGCCCGCGATCCATTCGCCAATCGAAGTGAATGCGCTTGAAATCCCGCCAGAGATTGATGTGATTAACTCTGAAACGGTCATTTCAGACCAATGTGTTTCAACCCTCTCCATTGTCCTCTCCCATTTGTTCGCAATGGACAGGTTTGTGTCCACACTGTGTCCGTGAATATTTGGCTTATCAGTGACATCTAATGTCTTTATATGTCACCGGCAATAATTAAATTGTCATATATATTTCAATGCGCTGCGCCACATTCTGCGAATTATCGATGTTTTTCAATGTGTTGGATACGTCGCTTGGATTGAACTTTTAATCAGTAGGTCCAGGGTTCGAGCCCCTGCGCGCTCACCACCATTCTCCAACAGATCACCGTTCTCCTTCGGGCAAGTTTTTGCCCTTGCCGCATGTTCGTTTGGGCGTCGACGCGCTTGATTGTCTGCAGCTTCCTGCCACGATCGGGCAATCGGATTGACCGCTCGGGAGTGAGGGTATGCATATTCGCAAGCAGATATTGAACCGCGATGGCGAGATTGTGCGCAATAAGACGTTGAAGCAGACCGCCCATACCCGCGAAGCTGCAATTGCCATGATCACGCAATGGCAGCAGGTTTTTCCGGTGCACGGTTACAACGACATAGACGACTATTGGTGGGGCCGTCCGGTCGAAGGCGAATTTCGCCTGAACAGGTGGTTTATCGAAGGAGCGTCATATTGAGTGGTCCCCTTGCGAGAGGATGGCCACAGGCAGCATTGCAATCGACAAGGTTTGACGGTTTCCCACAACCGCCCTTTTCATCAGCAGATCCAGGCGCTGAACGCTCATGACCATGCTTCACAACATCAACACGCGTCTTCGGTGCATCGCTGCCGCATTGTCTTTCCGCATGGGGCGACCCTATGCCACGGAAAGGTGATTGGCCTCATCCATCGCGCCTGCCTATATGGGCTCCATTGTTTTTGCGCGCGCATGAGCGTGCTGTCATTGTTGTATTGAGATTGAAGCATGGCGATTGATGTCGGATATTTGAGTGCGGCCGGTGCGGGAGCGCTGTCGTTTTTATCTCCCTGCGTTCTGCCGCTTGTGCCGCCTTATCTCTGCTATATGGCCGGCGTTTCCGTTGAGCAGTTTCAGGGCGAGGCCGAAGGCAAGCCGGCAGGAACCTCCGGCGGCGCAACGCGCTTTGCGCTCTTCACCGCTTCGCTTTCCTTCGTGCTCGGCTTCACCACCGTGTTCGTGATGCTGGGTGCAGGCGCTTCGACCATCGGCGCCGTCCTGCGCGCCTGGCAGCAGGAACTCGCCATAGCCGCCGGCATTGTCATCATCATCATGGGGCTCAACTTTCTGGGTCTGGTGCGCATTCCCTTTCTGTCGCGCGAGGCGCGTTTTCAGTCCGGCGGAAAGCCTGCAACGAGGCTTGGCGCATATATCATGGGGCTGGCCTTCGCCTTTGGGTGGACGCCCTGCATCGGGCCGGTTCTGGGGCCGATCCTCACGCTGGCCGGTGGACGCG
This sequence comes from Nitratireductor sp. WH36-1, assembly GCF_058725515.1. NCBI lineage: Bacteria > Pseudomonadati > Pseudomonadota > Alphaproteobacteria > Hyphomicrobiales > Phyllobacteriaceae > Nitratireductor > Nitratireductor sp. WH36-1. The sequence continues at coordinate 2,202,420 of NZ_CM178970.1, forward strand.
AGACTGTTGGCGATGGCGCACTGCTTCTTGCCGTCTATTCGCTTGGCCTTGGCGTCCCCTTTCTTCTCGCCGCACTGTTTTCGGGCAGTTTCATGCGCTTCCTGTCGCGTTTCCGCATGCATCTCGGCCGCGTCGAGAAGGTCATGGGCGCGCTTCTCGTTCTTGCCGGCGTGCTCTTCCTGACGGGCGGTATGCAGTCCATGGCCTTCTGGCTGCTCGAAACCTTCCCGGCGCTGGGTAAACTCGGCTAACCCTCCATTGGTGCCGCGCTGACGGGATGCTAAGAGAAAGCGAATCGTCAGAAGCAGAACGGGTTTCCAGTCCATGAGCGAACGCACCTGCCTTTCCGTCATTCTCGCAGCCGGCGAGGGGACGCGGATGAAGAGCGCCACACCGAAGGTGCTGCACAAGATTGCCGGGCTGGAGATGCTCGGTCACGTGACCCGGGCGTTGGACGCCGCTGGCGCCGGCGACAAGGCGCTGGTCGTGGGTCATGGCGCGGAAGCCGTGTCGCGTGCTGCTGAAGGCTTTGCGCCGGGCGCGGAAACCTTCATTCAGGCAGAGCGGCTCGGCACCGGCCACGCGGTTTTGGCGGCCCGCGCGGCCATTGCCCGCGGTTATGACGATGTTCTGGTCACATTCGGCGATACGCCGCTCATCTCACTCGACGCGCTTGCCGCGCTGCGCGCAGGGCTTGCCGCCGGCGCGGATGTGGTCGTGATGGGTTTCCGTACCGAGCGCCCCACCGGCTATGGCCGCTTGATCGAGGACGGCGATGCGCTTGTTGCCATCCGTGAGGAAAAGGACTGTTCCGACGAAGAGCGCAGGATCACTTTCTGCAATGGCGGCGCGATGGCGATTGCTGGCAACAGCGCGCTTGAGCTGCTCGACGCCATCGGCAATGACAACGCCAAGGGCGAATATTATCTGACGGATATCGTGGAGATTGCCGCCGGTCGCGGCCTGACCGTGCGCGCCATCGAGGCCGATTACGAGAGCGCGCTTGGCATCAACAACCGCGCCGAACTCGCCGGTGCCGAGACCATCTGGCAGAACCGCCGACGGCGCGCCGTGATGCTCGATGGCGTAACGATGATTGACCCGCAGACCGTCTATTTCTCCCATGACACGGTGATTGGCCGCGACACGGTGATCGAGCCCAACGTGTTCTTCGGTCCGGGCGTGTCGGTCGGTGAGAATGTAGCGATCAGGGCCAGCTCGCATCTGGAAGAAGCGCGTGTCGATGAAGGCGCATCCGTTGGTCCGTTCGCACGGCTGCGGCCGGGGGCGGAGATCATGGAAGGCGCGAAGATCGGCAATTTCGTCGAGATCAAGAAGACGCGCGTCGAGCCGGGTGCGAAGGTTCCGCATCTCTCCTATGTGGGCGATGCGCGTGTCGGTGCGAAGGCCAATCTGGGCGCCGGCACCATCACCTGCAATTATGATGGATTCTCCAAGCATTTTACCGATATTGAGCCGGGCGCTTTCATTGGCACCAACTCGGCGCTCGTCGCGCCGCTCACCATTGGCGCGGGCGCCTATGTGGCCTCCGGCAGCGTGATCACGGAATCGGTTCCGGCTGATGCGCTGGCCTTCGGGCGTGCCCGCCAGTCCAATCGCGCCGGGCTCGGAAAGCGCCTGCGCGACCGTCTGGCAGCGATCAAGGCGCGGCGTGGATAAGCCTGACATGCGGGCGTCGCAGACCCAGATTAGGCTTGATACGAATTGAAAGACTTGTTGATTTTCATCCAGTTCCCGGGCGTTCTAAAACGCCTGCGTGAATCGGGGTTTTAGGTTTGGTGGGAGGCTGAGAAGCCATATGTGTGGAATTGTAGGCATTGTCGGGCAGACGCCGGTTGCGCCGCTCATCATCGACGCTCTGAAGCGGCTCGAATATCGCGGCTATGACTCTGCGGGCGTTGCTACGCTCGACCACGGTCAGCTCGACCGCCGCCGCGCCGAGGGCAAGCTGGTCAATCTGGAAAAGCGCCTGGGCGAAGAGCCGCTCGGCGGCATGATCGGCATCGGCCACACGCGCTGGGCCACGCATGGCGTTCCCAATGAGGCCAATGCGCACCCGCATTTTGCCGAGGATGTGGCTGTCGTTCACAATGGCATCATCGAGAATTTTGCCGAGCTGCGCGAAGAACTGAAGCGCGACGGCTTCGTTTTCGCTTCGCAGACCGACACCGAGGTGGTCGCCCATCTCGTAGCGCGCGAAGTAAAAAACGGCGCATCGCCGAAGGATGCGGCCTTTGCTGCGCTCAAGCGTCTGCGCGGCGCATTCGCGCTCGCCATCATGTTCCGCGGCGATGAAGACCTGATCGTTGGTGCGCGCAATGGGCCGCCGCTTGCCGTTGGCCATGGCGAGGGCGAGATGTATCTCGGCTCTGACGCCATCGCTCTTGCGCCCTTCACAAACGCCATCACCTATCTGGAGGATGGCGACTGGGTGGTACTGCGCCGCAACGGGATGGAGATCTTTGACATGGCCGGCCAGCCGGTCGAGCGTGCCCGCCAGCAGTCGGTCGGCACCAGCCTTCTGGTCGACAAAGGCAACCACCGGCACTTCATGGAAAAGGAAATCCATGAACAGCCGGAAGTCATCTCCCACACGCTTGCCAACTACCTGAACTTTGCCGACGGTACGGTTGCCGATTTCGATCTGCCGTTCGATTTCGCAAAGATCGAGCGTCTGGCGATCTCGGCCTGCGGCACCGCCTATCTGGCCGGTCTCATCGGGAAATACTGGCTCGAGCGTTATGCCCGCCTGCCGGTCGATATCGATATCGCCTCGGAGTTCCGCTACCGCGAGATGCCGCTGCCGAAGAACAGCGCCGCCCTGTTCATCTCACAGTCCGGAGAGACCGCCGACACGCTGGCGTCGCTGCGCTATTGCCGTGAAGAGGGCATTCCGATCTCGGCAATCGTCAATGTGCGCGAATCGACCATCGCCCGCGAGAGCGACGGCATTTTCCCGACACTGGCCGGGCCCGAGATCGGCGTTGCCTCCACCAAGGCGTTCACCTGCCAGCTCAGCGTGCTTGCAGCGCTGACGCTGAAGGCCGCCAAGGCGCGCGGAACGATTTCGCCGGAGGAGGAACAGGCGCTGGTGCGTGAGCTTTCCGAAGCACCGCGTTACGCGTCTCAGGCGCTCAAGCTCAGCGCCAGCATCGAGAAGGTCGCGCGCGAGCTCTCCCATGTGCGCCACGTGCTTTATCTCGGCCGCGACACGAACTATCCGCTGGCTCTGGAAGGCGCGCTGAAGCTCAAGGAGATCTCCTACATTCACGCCGAAGGCTATGCTGCCGGTGAGTTGAAGCATGGTCCCATCGCGCTGATCGACGAGCAGATGCCGGTGATCGTGATCGCGCCGCATGACCGCATTTTCGAGAAGACGGTCTCGAACATGCAGGAAGTCGCCGCGCGCGGTGGCCGCATCGTTCTGATTACGGATGAGAAGGGCGCACAGAACGCCACGCTCGAAACGCTCGAGACCATCGTTCTGCCGGATGTTCCCGAGTTCGTCGCGCCGATCATCTATGCACTGCCGATCCAGATGCTGGCCTATCACACGGCAGTCATCATGGGCACGGATGTCGATCAGCCGCGAAATCTGGCGAAGTCGGTTACCGTAGAATAACGAAAGGAGGGCTGTCATACGGCGGCCCTAATTTCTATTCTAATGTTCAGCCTGGTGGCGTAGTGTCCACCGGGCTGCTTCCCGTTAATTCGCCACTCTTGAGGCCCGTTCCCACATCATGATGACTCGCCTGCGCAACTATTTTCTTACGGGTTTCATTGTCACTGCGCCGCTCGCAATCACGGCCTATCTGGCCTGGTCGATGATCGGATGGGTGGATTCATGGGTCAAACCCTACATTCCCTTCCGCTACAATCCCGACAATTACCTGCCATTCGCCCTTCCGGGCTTCGGTCTGATCGTGGCGCTTGTCGTGATCACGCTGATCGGTTTCCTGACAGCGAATTTCATCGGTCGCACCATCGTCAACACCGGTGAAAACATTCTCGGTCGCATGCCGCTGGTGCGCAGCGTCTATCGCGGTCTGAAACAGATCCTCGAAACGGTTCTTTCCGAGCGCTCGGACACGTTCAAGAAGGTCGGTCTGATCGAATATCCGCGCAAGGGGCTCTGGGCGCTCGTCTTCGTTGCCACAGAGACGCGCGGCGAGGTGCAGGCAAAGGTGGATGACGATGCAGGTCAGACCATCGCCGTGTTCCTGCCGACAACGCCGAACCCGACCTCCGGCTACCTGCTGTTCGTCCCGAAGCAGGATGTGATCGAGCTGAAGATGACCGTGGAAGAGGGCGCAAAGCTCGTGATCTCCGCCGGTCTGGTTGCACCTGAATATCAGCAGCAGACGGCAGCGCTGGCCGCCGAGGCGATGAACGAAGACAGTCAGCCGGCGCGCAAGAGCCGCACCGCCTCATCCCGACCGAACAAATAAAGAAGCAGCCTCAACGCTTCACCGCGCGGGGTCTGTAGCTCCGGGTCGCGCGACAGGATAAGCCGCGCATCGTCACGCGCGGCCTGTAGCAGGTCCACATGCGCCTCGATGCGGGCCACCCGGAAACCGGGCGTGCCCGACTGTTTGGTGCCGAGAAGGTCGCCTTCGCCACGCAGTTTCAGGTCTTCCTCGGCGATGACGAAACCGTCTTCGGTTTCGCGCATCACTTCCAGCCGCCGGGTCGCGGTCTGGCCGAGCGGGCCCTTGTAGACGAGCACACAGGACGAGGCGAGGGCGCCGCGCCCCACGCGTCCGCGAAGCTGGTGCAGCTGCGCCAGACCGAAGCGCTCGGCATGTTCGATAACGATAATGGTGGCGTCTGGCACATCGACGCCCACTTCCACCACTGTGGTGCCAACCAGAATGCGCGTTTCGCCTGCCTTGAAGGCGCGCATCGCCTCGTCTTTCTCGGCAGCCTTCATGCGACCGTGAATGAGGCCGACCGCGCTGCCGAAGACCTTTTGCAGCGAAGCATGCCGGTCCTCCGCCGACATCAGCGGCAATTCCTCCGATTCATCGACAAGCGGGCAGATCCAGTAGACCTTCTGGCCTTCGTCCAGCGCCTTGCGCAGCCGGTCGACCAGTTGCGGCAGGCGCTCCACCGGCAACGTCACCGTACGGATGGGCTGGCGGCCCGCCGGTTTCTCGGTCAGGCGCGAAACATCCATGTCGCCGAATGCCGAAAGCACCAGCGTGCGCGGAATGGGCGTCGCCGTCATGACCAGCATGTCGGGCGCGTTGCCCTTGGCGGTCATGGCGAGCCTCTGGTGCACACCGAAACGATGCTGCTCGTCCACCACGGCCAGCGCCAGATCCCTGAACTGCACGCTTTCCTGAAAGAGCGCATGCGTGCCGATCACGAAGTCGACCGCGCCCGATGCGATATCATCAAGAATGCGCTGGCGCTCCTTGCCCTTTTCCCGGCCCGTCAGAACGGCAACGGAGAGGCCTGCCGCCTGCGCCAGCGGCGTGATCGTCGCGGCATGCTGCCGGGCGAGGATTTCCGTCGGAGCCATGAGGGATGACTGTCCGCCGGCTTCGGCGGCGCGCGCCATGGCAAGCAGTGCAACAACGGTCTTGCCCGCACCCACATCGCCCTGAAGCAGCCGCACCATGCGCTCTGCGCTGCCCAGGTCCGCTTGAATGTCCTTGACGGCCTCCTCCTGCGCGCCGGTGAGCGTATAGGGAAGCGCCGCACGGATCTTGCGCTCAAGGCGTCCATCGCCCGTCAGCGGCCGGCCGGAAAGGCGCTTCACCTTCGCCCGCACAAGCGCCAGGGAGAGCTGCCCTGCCAGAAATTCGTCATAGGCGATGCGCCGCCAGAACGGGCTTTCAGGCTGCACGTCTTCGGGCGTCTGCGGATCGTGAAGCCGCTTCAGTGCGTCTGCGAAGGGCGGCATCCCGTTGCGCGACAGGAATGCGGCATCCTGCCATTCGGGCATGTCTGGAAGGCGTTCAAGCGACTGGCCGATGGCGCGCCGCAGCACCTTTGCCGAAAGGCCGGCCGTCAGCGGATAGACCGGTTCGAGCGCCGGCAGCGTGTGCGCTTCGGAAAGCGGCACGATGAAATCCGGGTGCACCATCGATGCGCGCCCGTTGAACCATTCCATCCGGCCACTCACCAGAACCTTCTCGCCCTCCGGCAGGATCTTTTCGATCCATGGCGCGCGGGCATGGAAGAAGGTCAGCGTGATCTCGCCCGTGTCATCGAACGCGAAGACCCGGTAGGGCACGTTCCTGCGCCCCTGCGGCGAAGGATGATGGCGGCCCACTGTCACTTCAAGCGTGACGATCGCGCCCTCAGGCGCATTGGCGATGCCCGGCCGGTTGCGCCGGTCGATCAGCGAGTGCGGCAGAACAAAGATCAGGTCGCCGACGCGCAGCTCACGGCCAGCGGCGTCGCCCGGCACGATATTGGCCAGAAGATCGGCAACCTTGGCTCCGACGCCATCGAGCGTCGTGACAGGGGCGAACAGGGGATCAAGAAGTGAAGGGCGCATGGTGTCATGATTAAAGCCCAAATTCGGCGACGCAAGGCTGACAGACGCTCATGCACACGCTATATCCGCCCGGGCGACCGATCACCGCAGACCATGCCGCAGACCATGAAGGCCAGACCATGACAGGCACCACCCGTTCCAGCCACGATCTCGACCCCCGCCGCCGCCGCGCCCTGGTGCGCTCCTGGCGTCGCGGAACGCGCGAGATGGATCTCGTTCTCGGCGGTTTCGCCGATGCGGAAATCGACCGTCTCAGCGATCAGGAAATGGACGAGCTGGAAACCATTCTGGACGTGCCGGACACCCGGCTTTTCAAATGGGTGACGGGCGAAACGCCGGTGCCGTCGGAGTATGACACACCACTCTGGAGGCGCATTCTCGCCTCGCGGAGCCGCTGAGGCACGACGCTGATGAGCCTGATGACTGCTTTGAAACTGCCGCGCGAGGGCATTGGCGCGGTAACGGTGGACGGTGTTGCCGACGGCTTTGAAGCCTTCGCACTGGCAACGGTCGCGCGTGAGATCGCCCCGAATGGGCCGGTGATCTTCGTTCTGCGCGATGGCCAGCGTCTGCCAGCACTCATCGACACGCTGCGCTTTGCCGATCCGGGCCTGCCCGTGCTAGATCTGCCGGCCTGGGACTGTTTGCCCTATGACCGCGTGTCGCCGGGCGGCGATGCGGCTGCGCGCCGGCTTGCAGCCATGAACGCCATGGCGGATCTGCGCAAGAACCCGCACCGCGCCATTGTCATCGTCAGCGCGAATGCGCTTTTGCAGCGCATGCCGCCGGCAGATCAGATCGGCGCGCAGGGCTTCTTCGCCAAACCCGGCAATCAGGTGGACATGACCGCGCTCACGGGCCGGCTTGAGACCAGCGGTTTCGAGCGCGTTTCCACCGTGCGCGACGTGGGCGAGTATGCGGTGCGCGGCGGCATTCTGGACCTTTTCGCGCCCGGCTGGGACGAAGCGCTGCGGCTCGATTTCTTCGGCGACACGCTGGAATCGATCCGCTCCTTCGATGTCGCCACACAGCGCACCACCGGCCAGCGCACCGAAGTCGCGCTTCAGGCGATGAGCGAGATCACGCTGACGCCGGAGGTTATCAGCCGGTTTCGCCGCAATTACATCGAGATGTTCGGCGCCCCATCGCGTGACGATGCGCTTTATGCTGCCGTCAGCGAGGGCCGGCGTTTTGCCGGCATGGAGCACTGGCTGCCGCTTTTTCACGAACGCCTCGAAAGCGCGCTGGATTATCTGCCCGATGCGCCCGTTATCTTCGACCATCTGGCCGAGGAAGCGCTTGGCGAACGTCATGCGCTGATCGTCGATCACTATGAGGCGCGGCGCGAGCAGATGGCGGGCAACGAGCTTGGCGGCGCGGTTCCCTACAAGCCGGTCAAGCCCGACACGATCTATCTCGATCCGAAGGAAGTGACTGCGGCAGGCGCCGAGCGCCGCGTGGTCCACTTCACGCCCTTTGCCACGCCCGAAACCAGCAAGTCGCGCCTCTATCACGCCGGTTCCGAAGCGGGCCGCAACTTTGCCGAAGAGCGCGCCGACCCCAACGCCAACGTTTTCGACCATGCCGTGAAGCACATTGGCGACCTGCGCTCCAGGGGCAAGCGGGTGCTGATTGCCGGCTGGAGCGAGGGCTCCGCCGAGCGGCTTTCGCAGATCCTTGCCGAGCACAATCTGGGCAATGTGGCGCGTGTCGACACGCTGGCCGAACTTGAAAAGCTGGAAGAGCGGCAGGCCGGCATCGGCATTCTGCCGCTGGAATCCGGCTTCGAGACGGCGTCGCTGGCCGTCATCGGCGAGCAGGACATTCTGGGCGACCGCCTCGTCCGTCGCGCAAAGAAGCGCAAGAAAGCCTCTGATTTCATTTCGGAAATCGCGGCACTCTCCGCTGGTGATATCGTCGTTCATGCCGATCACGGCATTGGCCGCTTCATCGGGCTCAAGACCATTGAGGCGATGGGCGCGCCGCACGACTGTCTCGAACTGCGCTATTCCGGCGATGACCGGCTCTTCCTGCCGGTCGAGAACATCGAGCTTCTGTCCCGCTACGGCTCCGACGGCCCGGACACCATGCTCGACAAGCTGGGCGGCGTGGCCTGGCAGTCGCGCAAGGCGAAGCTCAAGAAGAAGCTTCTGGAGATGGCCGGCCACCTGATCCGCATTGCCGCCGAGCGCGAAATGCAGAAGGGCATCAGGCTCTCCCCGCCGGACGGTCTCTATGGCGAGTTCGCCGCGCGTTTCCCCTATGAGGAAACCGACGACCAGCAGAACGCCATCGACGCCGTGCTGGACGATCTCGGGTCCGGTCGCCCCATGGACCGGTTGATCTGTGGCGATGTGGGGTTCGGCAAGACCGAGGTGGCGCTGCGCGCCGCCTTCATCGCAGCGATGGAAGGTCTTCAGGTGGCCGTGGTGGTCCCGACCACGCTGCTTGCGCGCCAGCACTTCAAGACATTCCGCGAGCGCTTTGCCGGACTGCCATTACGGGTTCGCCAGGCCTCGCGCCTCGTCGGCTCCAAGGAGTTGGCCGAGACCAAGAAGGGCCTGACCGATGGCACGGTCGACATCGTGGTCGGCACCCATGCGCTTCTCGGCAGTTCCATAAAATTCAAGAATCTCGGCCTGCTGATCATCGACGAAGAGCAGCATTTTGGCGTGAAGCACAAGGAACGGCTCAAGGAACTGAAGTCGGACGTCCATGTGCTGACGCTTTCGGCAACGCCCATTCCGCGCACGTTGCAGCTGGCGCTGACGGGCGTGCGGGAGCTTTCGCTCATCACCACCGCGCCGGTGGACCGCATGGCGGTGCGCAGCTTCATCTCGCCGGTCGATCCGCTGGTGATCCGCGAAACCCTGTTGCGCGAACGCTATCGCGGCGGACAGAGCTTCTATGTCGTGCCGCGCGTTTCCGATCTCGCCGAAGTGCGTGAACTCCTCAACGAGCATGTGCCGGAATTGAAGGTCGCCACGGCTCACGGCCAGCTTCCGCCTGGCGAACTCGATGACATCATGAACGCCTTCTATGACGGTCAGTATGATGTGCTTCTTGCGACCACCATCGTCGAATCCGGTCTCGACATTCCGACCGCAAACACGCTGATCGTGCACCGTGCCGACATGTTCGGTCTTGCCCAGCTCTACCAGATCCGTGGCCGCGTCGGGCGCTCCAAGGTGCGCGCCTATGCGCTCTTCACCCTGCCGCCCAACCGCACGCTGACAAAAACCGCCGAGCGCCGCCTAAAGGTGCTTCAGTCGCTCGATACGCTGGGCGCGGGCTTCCAGCTTGCAAGCCACGATCTCGACATTCGCGGCGCGGGCAACATTCTGGGTGAGGAACAGTCCGGCCATATCAAGGAAGTTGGTTACGAGCTTTATCAACAGATGCTGGAAGAGGCGGTTGCCGAGCTGAAGGGGGCCGAAGACGCCGCCGATACCGGCTGGTCGCCGCAGATCACGGTCGGCACGGCCGTCATGATCCCGGAAAACTATGTGCCGGATCTGCAATTGCGGCTTGGTCTCTACCGCCGCATTGCCGATCTGGAGACGCCGCAGGAGATCGACGCCTTTGGCGCGGAGCTTATCGACCGTTTCGGCCCGCTGCCGCAGGAGGTGGAGCACCTGTTGAAGATCGTCTTCATCAAGGCGCTGTGCCGTCGGGCCAATGTGGAGAAACTCGATGCCGGTCCCAAGGGCGCGGTGGTGCATCTGCGCAATCAGCAGTTCGCCGAACCGGCCTCACTGGTGCGTTTCATCGGCGAGCAGGGCTCGCTTGCGAAGATCCGCCCGGACCACAGCATCGTGTTCATTCGCGACTGGCCGACGCCGCAGAAGCGCCTGGCAGGCGCTGCCGTCATCATGACCCAGCTCGTGCGGCTGATCGAGGCGAAGGCGGCCTGATTTCTCAAGCTTTGCGGAAGGTGGCCTGATTTCTCAGGCCTGGCTGCTGTCGAGCGCGCCTTCCGCCTTGGCCTGCGCCACCTGGCGGATGGCGTCCGCCAGCGTGTCGGCCTCCTGTGCGCCCATCACCGCATAGCGTCCTTCGAGAAGGAAGCAGGGCACCCCGGTGACGCCCATCTGCTGCGCGGTGGCAATTTCCTGCTCGACCTCGGCCCGGTCGGCATCGGTTGCAAGCAGGGTCTCGACAACGGCCGCATCCATGCCTGCGTCCCGCGCAGCCTGAATGAGAACCGCAGGATCGCCGATATTCGCGCCTTCTTCGAAATAGAGCGCAAAGAGCCGGCCGACGAGCTTGTCCTGCACGCCGGGCTCAGCCGTCGCCGCCCAGCGGATCACGCGGTGGGCGTTCAGCGTGTTGGGCGAGGTCCGGATCGCATCAAAAGCGAAATCGATCCCCTCCGCACGCCCGAGCTCATCGATCTGTGCATGCATCTGGCGAATGCGTTCTTCGTCGCCGAATTTGTCCATCAGATAGGTCTGACGGTCCTTGCCCTCGGGCGGAATGGTCGGGTCGAGCTGGAACGGGCGCCAGCGCAGTTCCACGGCAATCTCGGGAACCGCCGCCAACGCTTTCATGAGACGGGCCCGCCCCACATAGCACCAGGGGCACACGACGTCGGAAACGACGTCGATGGTTACGGGGAGGGGGCTCATCATCGTATCTGCCTTATTCTGCATCCGGTTTGTGCCACCACGTCTGCAGCTTATAGCCGTAAAGCGGTGTTTTTTCCGGGTGGTCGAGGTCACTCCAGTAGGCGACCCATTCGTCATTGTCATGCTGCATCGGCACCACATAGGCACCCGACATCAAAAGACGGTCCATCGCACGCACGGCAGCCGAATAATCGTCCATGTCACGCGCGTTCAGCATGGCGTCGATCATGGCGTCAATGGCCGGATCGGCCGCGCCCGAAAGGTTGAACGAGCCTTCTGCGTTTGCTGCTGCCGAACCCCAGCGGTTGATCTGCTCGGTGCCCGGCGACAGCGAGCCGGAGAAGCCCACGGAAGCAATCAGCATGTCGAAATCATAGCGCTGCTTGCGCTGCTGGGCCTGTGAATCATCCAGAAGCCGGATCGAAACATCGATGCCGATTTTCCGCAGCGCGCGCTGGAACACGGCGGCCAGCTTTTCGCCTTCCTCGGACGTAACCAGAATTTCGAAGGTGAGCGCTTCACCGTTTTCATTGACCAGCGCATTGCCTTCCAGGCTGTAGCCGGCCTCCTGAAGCATCTTCAGCGCTTCGCGCATCTGGTCGCGGCCGATTGGCTCGCCCGCCATTTCCATCTTGCCGTAGCTGCCGTCCATCACCTCCGGTGTCACCCGGTTGGCATAGGGCTCAAGCAGGGCGCGTTCGCGTTCATCGGCCGGCTTGCCGAGAGCGGAAAGATGCGATCCCTGCCAGTAGCTCAGCGTGCGCTCATACTCGCCGCGCAGCACATTGGTGTTCACCCAGCCGAAATCATAGAGCTTTGACAGCGCGCGGCGCACGCGCGGATCGGCGAATTTCTCGCGCCGCGTGTTGAAGAAGAAACCGCTGACCGCAGGCGGAACGCCATTGGTGAAGGTTTCGCTGACCACCTTGCCCTCGCGGGCCGCCGGAAAATCGATGCCGTGCTGACGACGCACCGGGTCGGACTCCGCATAGACCGAGCAGATACCCTTCTTGAACGCTTCCACCATGGAGTTCACGTTGAGGAAGTACTCGATGGTGATCTTGTCGTAATTGTCGAAGCCGCGCTTGGAGGGAATGTCCTCGCCCCAGTACTCCTGGTTGCGCGAAAACACGATGCGCCGGCCCGGGTCCACTTCCGAGATGCGGTAAGCGCCGCTGCCCGTTACCGGCTTCAGCGTCGTCTGGTCAAATGTCTCGATGTCGAAGGCGTGCTGCGGGATAATCGGCGTCATGGCGACGATCAGCGGGAATTCGCGGTCGGCCTTCTCGTTGAAGGTGAAGCGTACGCTGTGATCGCCCGTCTTTTCGATCTTCTCGATCTTGGCCGTGCGGCTGGAATAGGGCGGGCGGCCTTTCTCCGTGAACGCATCATAGGTGAAGATCACGTCTTCCGGGGTCACCGGCTTGCCATCCGACCATGTCGCATTCGGGTCGAGATTGAACTCGGCATAGCTGCGCGCCTCGTCCATCACCACGCTTTCGGCAAGCAGGCCATAGAGCGCGAAGGGCTCGTCGGCGCTGCGCATCATCAGCGGCTCGAAAACCAGATTGCCGAAAATCGTGTCGATCACGCCGCGCGCCGTTGTGCGCATGCTTTTGAGGATGAACGGGTTGAGATTGTCAAAGGAACCGACCACGCAATAGGTGACGTCACCACCCTTGGGCGCATCGGGATTGGCGTAGGGAAAATGCGTGTAATCGGCAGGCAGTGCAGGCTTGCCGTGCATCGCGATGCCGTGAACCGGCGCGTCTTCGGCGAGTGCCGCGCCCGAGGCGAGCATCGTTGCGGAAATGGCGAGAAGGAGAGATTTGGAGCTTGGGAACATCTACGCACCTTGGCCGGATTTATCTGGCGGTTCCATGATTCGTCGGCGAGCGTATCACACACAATGTGGCGAATGCGGCCACCGGGGGCGTTGCCGGACAAAGACGCGTGATCGTGTGATGTTTGCCGCACAGGTCGACAAAGTCCAGCGAAATGGTCCGTTGGGCTGGATTCGCGTTTCACGGCAGTGTAACACGCGCACAAGAGTCATGCTGTCGCCGCATTTTCCAAACAGGTGACACATGAACAAATTTCTGGCGCTGTGCATTTAGAGGAACTGAGCCATATGAAAAGCCTGAACGCGAAAGCTACCCGCACCCTGTTCGCCCTTGCCGGCGCCGCTTGTGTGGCTGCCAGCGGAGTTGGTGTCGCCGCCGCGCAGCAGCAAGCGCCGCAGGGCTGGTTCAAGGCCTGCACGAAGCAGGAAGACGTCGACATCTGCAATGTGCAGAACGTTCTCGTTGCCGAGACCGGCCAGATGATCACCGGCGTCAGCCTCATCGAGGTCAAGGGCAAGGTGAACCGCAAGGTCTTCCAGATCACCGTGCCGACCGGCCGCATGGTGCCTCCCGGCATCGGCCTGCAGATCGATGGCGGCCAGACGCAGAAGATCGATTACGCGATCTGCCTGCCGGACCGCTGCATCGCCGAAGCTCCGCTGACCGATCAGCTGGTTGGCTCCTTCAAGCGCGGTTCGGAACTGACGCTCACCTCGGTGAACTTCCAGAACCAGCCGAACCCGATCAAGATGTCGCTTTCGGGCTTCACCGCTGCCTATGACGGTGATCCGATGCCGCAGTCCGACATTGAGGACCGCCAGAAGAAGCTTCAGGACTTCGTGAACAAGAACAACGAAGAGTTCACCGAGAAGCTCCGCGAAGCGCAGGAAAAGGCCAAGAAGGCCGAATAGCGCTCACACAGAGTTCAAATGAAAACAGGGCCCGCGAGGCCCTGTTTTTGTATGCGTGTGGTTCTGCGCTGGCGTCAGTGGTGCAGGCGCTCGCGCGGTTCGTAGTGGCCGTCGCCGGTCTCGACGAAGAACTCCGCCAGTTGCGGGTGCCGCACGGGCACGCCGGTCTCGTCCGGCATCAGGTTCTGTTCCGAAACATAGGCGACATATTCCGTCTCCTCGTTCTCGGCGAGCAGATGGTAAAAGGGCTGGTCCTTGCGCGGCCGCACGTCTTCGGGGATCGCCTGATACCAGGCTTCCGTGTTGTTGAATTCGGGATCGACATCGAAAATCACGCCACGGAAGTCGAACACCCGATGGCGGACAACCTGGCCTATGCGAAATTTTGCAGTTCCAATGTTTTGCATAATTATACCTCTGCCCCCTATTTGGCGCAGCCGCCGCCACAATTCAATCCCGCGACCTTGACGGGCAGGGGGCCTGCGCGCTAGCCGCGATGTCGGGCGTAACGCAGTCGAGCTGCTTCCGCGGGTCCGGCGGATCGAATGGCGGGCTCCACGGGGATGGGCTATGTCGGGTGTCGCGGGACTTGTGCTGCCGTTTTTCGGGCTGATCTTCATCGGCTATGCGGTCGCCCGGCTGAAGCCGCACCCTGCCGATGCGCTCGGCTGGATGAACACGTTTGTCATCTATGTGGCGCTTCCCGCTCTCTTCTTTCAGCTGCTGGCCAAGACCCCGATCGAGAAGCTGACCGAGTGGGGCTATATTTTCGGCGCCGTCGCCTCGACCTATATCGTCTTCGCCATCATGTTCGTCGGCTCGATGCTCATCAGCCGCAGTTCGGTTGCCGAAAGCACGATCAAGGGGCTCGCCGCCGCCTATGGCAATATCGGCTATATGGGGCCGGGCCTGGCGCTCCTTGCCTTTGGCGAGAAGGCGGCGGTCCCCGTGGCGCTGATCTTCTGTTTCGAGAACATGATCCATTTCGCCGTCGCACCCATGATGATGGCGATTTCGGGCGGCGACAGGCAATCGCCTGGCCGTCTTGCGCTGGAGGTCCTGCGCAAGATCGCGCTGCACCCCTTCATCATCGCGACCGCAGTGGGCGTTGCAGCGGCTGCGGTGCAGTTCACCCCGCCGCTTCCGATCGAACGCCTTCTGGCCTATCTCGCCTCGGCTGCCGCACCCTGCGCGCTCTTTGCGATGGGTGTCAGCCTTGCCATGCGGCCGCTGCGGCGCGTACCGCATGAGGTGGGCGTCATCGCCTTCCTCAAGCTCATTCTGCACCCCGTTATCTGTTACGTGATGCTGAGCTGGATCGGAAATTACGAGGAGAGCTGGGTGTTCTCCGCCGTTCTGCTGGCCTCGCTGCCCACGGCCACCAATGTGTTCGTGATCAGCCAGCAATACGGAGTCTGGATGGAGCGTGCGTCGGCCAGCATTCTGATCACGACGCTGTTCTCGGTCGGGACGGTGACGGCGCTGCTTTACGCCATCACGAACGGGCTTCTGCCGCCGGATCTTTTTCCCTGACCAGACCTTTTTCCCTGACAGGACCTTTTCCCCCAAAAGGAAGAAGCGCGGAGAAACCGCTGCCCGGACGCATGCCCTCGCGCATGAAAAGCGCGCGCAGTGGCGGAATGCTGCTGATGACGCTGAGGCCCGCGCTGCGCGCGATCTGTGCCGGCAGAAGACCGGACAGAAGCGACATATTGAGCAGGTTCACCGAGTTGCTGCGCGCCAGAACATCCGGCCGGCGCGAAGCGTCGTAGCGCGACATGGCGGCAGGAGCGCCCGGATCGTCGCGGAAGGCGTCCGCCGTTGCGACAAGGTCTTCCACGTCGCGAATGCCCAGATTGAGCCCCTGCGCCGAGATTGGCGGGAAGACATGCGCCGCTTCGCCGATCAGCGCCACGCGGTTCTGACCGAAGCGCGACGGCATCAGCGTGCTCAGCGGATAGACCTGTCGGCCGGGCTCCACCGTCACGCCGCCGACGAGCGATGAAAGCTGCTCCTCCACCTCACGCGAGAGGTCTTCATCGCTCAGCGCATGGCGGCGCTCGGCGTCTTCCGGGCGCTGCACCCAGACGAGGCTTGAACGCATGCCCGGCAGCGGCACCTGTGTGCACGGGCCGTTCTGCGTGTGAAATTCGGTGGAAACGAAACCATGTTCGCGCGTGTGCGAAAAATTCAAAACGAGAGCCGCCTGCGGCAGCGGGCTGGTCTTGGCCGAAATGCCAGCCGCTTCACGGGCCGGCGATCTGCGGCCATCGGCAGCGACGGCCAGCTGCGCCGAAACGCGTTCACCATTGTCGAGCGTCGCGGTCACATGATCGGGCGCGCACTCCCAGTCCGTGACGAGGTTCTCATGCCAGTCGATAAGCGGCGAGGCCTGTGCGGCCTTGGCAAGCTCTTCGGTCAGGCGCGCATTGGGAATGTTGAGCCCAAAATACTCTTCGTCGATCTCGCCGGCGTGGAATGTCACGGTCGGACTGCGCACCAGCCGGCCGGTTGCGTCCACGAGGCGCATGGCCTTGAGCGGCGCGGTCTCGGGCAGGAGCTTTTCCAGAAAGCCCAGCGGTTCGATGATGTCGAGCGAAGGGCGCATCAGCGCCACGGTGCGGCGGTCGCTGCCCTTCGGCACCGGTCCCACCAGCGTCACCGCATGGCCATGATGCGCCAGCGCGAGCGCTGCAATCAGGCCGGCCGGTCCGGTTCCTGCAACGAGAATTTTACGGTCACTATCGCCCACGGCAGCTCATCCATCTATGCTTCGACAATCATCGACAGGACATCGGCATGTCTTTGTCATGATGGGGTTGTTCGACGCAAGGTTCAACGCGGCGAAAGCACCCAGGCAATGTGACGGGGGCAGGGCGTGGACCAGTCGAATGATGATCTGACGAGGCTTGAAGGCGGCGCGCGCGCCGTTCATCGCCTGTCGCTGGCGGCTTTTCCGCTTTCGGTCCTGTCGCTCTTTCTGGCCGTCCTCCTCTCATGGGGCGTTCTGGCGCTGATGGGCGCTGGCATTGCGGCGGTGGAGCCGCGTGCGCTCGGTCCGGGCGGCATGCTGCTTGAGGCTCTGCCCGACATGCCCCTGCCTGCACCGCTGCGAACCCTGCTTTCCCTGTGTCTAGCGCCTGTCGGGGCGGGGAGCGGACCTGCCGTTTTCGCCCTTCTCGCCTTCATGTGGTTTCTGATGGCTCTGGCGATGATGCTGCCATCGGCATCCCCGTTGATTCGCACCTATTGCGAAATCGCCGACACCGCCGCTCAGAAGGGGGAGCGGATTGTCCATCCGCTGGTTCTGGTCGCGGGCTATCTGACCGTCTGGCTGATCGCGTCTCTCGGCTTTGCCGGGCTGGCGCTCGTTGCAGAACGGTTCATGAGCCAAGGTGCGGTCATGTCCCCATGGACGGGACTGGCGGGTGCTGTCGTTCTTGCCATCGCCGGCCTTTACCAGTTCTCGGCCCTGAAGGAGGCCTGTCTCGTCAAATGCCGCAATCCCTTCACCACCCTTTTCGGGCGCTGGAGCACGCGACCGCGCGCCATCTACCGGCTGGGATTGCAGCAGGGCCTGTGGTGTTTCGGATGCTGCTGGGCGCTCATGCTGGTCATGTTCGCCGTTGGCATGATGAATGTGTTCTGGATGGCGCTTCTCGGCGTTTTCACCATCGTGGAGAAATCTGGTCATAGTCGGCTTTTCACGCGCATTTCGGGCGTGACGCTGCTTGTGTGGGCGCTCGCGCTTCTAGTAATCTCGATCTAGAGCATCGCAATATCCGAACAGAAGGGGTTGGTTTTTCGGATATTCCGATGCTCTGCCAATGGTTTAGATCGTCCTTTGCGCGTCCGGCCGGGGGTGCGGCGATCTGGAAGAGGGGTCGCAAGTCATGGGAAAGAAAGACTGGGCGCTGAAAGGCGAGCTGGTGCTGTCATGCAATTGCACCGTGTTCTGTCCCTGCGTGCTTTCACTCGGCAATCATCCGCCCACTGAAGGCTATTGCCAGACTTGGGCGGGCTTCCGCATCGATCAGGGCCACTATGGCGAGACCGACCTCTCGGGCCTCAATCTCGGTCTGGTGATGGAAATTCCCGGCTATATGAGCCGCGGCAACTGGACCGTCGGCCTGTTTCTGGACGAACGCGCCTCGATCTATGCGGAAAAGGCCATCGGCAAGATCTTTTCCGGCAAGGCCGGCGGCACAACCGGTCTGCTTTCCATTCTCGTTGGCGATTTTCTGGGTATTCAGCGCGTGCCGGTGACCTATGAGGTTGAAGGCAAGACGCGTATCTTCCAGATACCGAAGATCATCGACGGGGCCGTGACGCCCATTCCCGGCGGAGACAGGGATGGCGACACTGTCATCACCAATTCGCAGTACTGGATCGCGCCGGAGATCATCGTCGCGAAATCCGACAAGAGCCGTATGCGCGCTTTCGGGCGCAACTGGAATTTTGCCGGCCGCTCGGCGGAGATCTGTCCGCTCGACTGGCGTGGCCCTTAGGCGACTATCATGACCAAGAAGAAAGTTACGGCCCCTCAGGCCAAGGCGTTTTCCGTGCATCTCTTGACGGCATCGGGATCGTTTCTCGCATTCCTATCGCTTGTGGCTGCAAGCGAGGAGCGCTGGGCGGCGATGTTCTGGTGGCTGGGCTTTGCGCTTTTTGTGGATGGCATCGACGGCCCCATCGCGCGCAAGCTCGATGTGAAGCAGGTGCTGCCCACCTGGTCGGGCGACATGCTCGACAACATCATCGACTACGTCACCTATGTGCTCATCCCCGCTTTCGCCCTGTATCAGAGCGGGTTCATGGGCGAGGGGCTTTCCTTCCTGTCGGCCGCCATCATCGTGATCACCAGCGCGATCTACTACGCCGACACGGGCATGAAGACGCGGGAAAATTTCTTCAAGGGGTTCCCCGTCGTCTGGAACATGGTGGTGTTCACGCTCTTTGTCGTACAGCCGGGCGAGATGATCGCTTTTGGTGTCGTGCTCATTTCGGCCTTCACGACATTCCTGCCCGTCTTCTTCCTGCATCCGGTGCGCGTGCAGCGCCTGAGAACGCTCAATCTGGCGATTTTCTTCGCCTGGTGCGCCTTCGGCATAATCGCGCTCATCCAGTCTCTGGAGGCTGATCAGCTAATTCGCATCGGCATTGCGGTGACCGGCATTTACCTCTTTGTCATTGGAGGGGTCATGCAGGCTTGGCCGAATCTTGGCAAAGGGCGTAAAGAGTAATTGTGCGTTCCCATTTGAATCTCTTTCAAGTAAAGCGGCACTAATACGGGGCAAATCCGTCTGCCTATGATCGAGCTGGGAACAAAAACAAAATGACCGAAATGGGAGCCGGCGTGGATCAACTACACGAAGGCGAAGGTGGCGGACTCCTCGATGTTCGCGGCCTGACAAAGATATTTGGCGCTCTGAAAGCCTGTGACGCGATCGATCTGTCGATCGGCAAGGGCGAAATTCATGCGCTTCTTGGCGAAAACGGCGCCGGCAAATCGACGCTGGTGAAGATGCTGTTCGGCGCATTGGAGCCGGCTGCCGGTGAAATCCACTGGAAAGGTCAGCCGGTCGCGATCCATTCGCCCGGCGCTGCGCGCCATCTCGGCATCGGCATGGTGTTCCAGCACTTCTCGCTGTTTGAGGCGCTGACCGCCGCCGAGAACATCATGCTCTCGCTGGATGAGAAGACGCCGATCCTTCAGGTGGCCGAGCGGGCGCGGGAACTCTCAAAGGCCTATGGCCTGCCCCTCGATCCTTTCGCACATGTGGGCGATCTTTCGGTCGGCGAGCGCCAGCGCATCGAGATCATTCGCTGCCTCCTGCAGAAGCCGGACCTGATCATTCTCGACGAACCGACTTCCGTTCTGACCCCGCAGGAAGCCGACAAGCTGTTCGAAACGCTTGAGACGCTGCGCGACGAAGGTAAGTCGATCCTCTACATTTCGCACCGCCTTGAGGAAGTGAAGCGCCTGTGCGACCGCGCAACGGTTCTGCGGCACGGCAAGGTGGTCGCGCATTGCGATCCCCGTCAGGAGACGGCGGCGTCGCTGGCCCGCATGATGGTGGGCGATGAAGTGGACACGGTAAAGCGCACTGGCAGCGTCGACGCTGGCGGTCAGGCGCTGCTGGAGGTCCGGGAGCTCAGCCGCCCGTCCGCCAATCCGTTTGCCGTCCCGCTACGCAAGATCGATCTCTTGGTGCGCTCCGGCGAAGTCATGGGCATTGCGGGCGTTGCCGGTAACGGGCAGGGCGAGCTTTTCGAGGCTCTCTCCGGTGAAGCCCTGCAGCAGAACGCCGCCACGATCCGTATCCGCGACAAAGATGCCGGCCGGCTCGGCATCTCCGGTCGCCGCCTTCTTGGAGCAGCCTTTGTTCCCGAAGAGCGCCTTGGCCATGGCGCAGCCCCCCAGATGCGGCTTTCCGAAAACCTGTTCCTGTCGCGTCACGTGACGGATGCAAAGGCGCTCATGGGTGCTTTCGGCACCGTGCGCACGGGTGCGCTGGCCAAGGCTGCCGCCCGCATCGTCAAGGTGATGGATGTGCGCAAGAGCGGCGAAGACCCGGAAGCCTCCGCGCTCTCGGGCGGCAATCTG
Organism: Nitratireductor sp. WH36-1; assembly: GCF_058725515.1. Taxonomy (NCBI): domain Bacteria; kingdom Pseudomonadati; phylum Pseudomonadota; class Alphaproteobacteria; order Hyphomicrobiales; family Phyllobacteriaceae; genus Nitratireductor; species Nitratireductor sp. WH36-1. Next base: position 2,222,939 of record NZ_CM178970.1, read on the forward strand.
CAAAAGTTCATCATCGGCCGCGAGCTGGACCGGCAACCGGCGGTGATGGTCGTGAACCAGCCGACCTGGGGTGTGGACGCCGGCGCTGCCGCGCGCATCCGCCAGGCGCTGATCGATCTGGCGCGTTCGGGCTCTGCCGTTCTCGTCATCAGCCAGGATCTGGATGAGTTGTTTGAAATGTGTGATTCCGTCGCCGTGATGCATGACGGTCGCCTCTCGGCTCCCATGCCCATCGCGGAAGCGACATTCGAGAAGATCGGTCTTCTGATGGGTGGCGCGACGCCGGAACGCTCCGAACTGCCTGAAGAAGCGGAGACGGCATGATGCGGCTTGAACTCATCAAACGGCCGCAGCATTCGGTTTTGTTCAGCGCGATTTCGCCGCTGATTGCTCTGGTTCTGACCATGATTGCCGGTGCGATCATGTTCTCGGTACTGGGCAAGAACCCGCTCGACGCGCTCTACTATTATTTCATCGATCCGCTGCGCGAGACCTGGTCGCTGCACGAGCTGGCGATCAAGGCGGCGCCGCTGATCCTGATCGCGGTCGGTCTGTCGGTCTGTTTCCTGTCCAACAACTGGAACATCGGCGCAGAAGGACAGTTCATCGCTGGCGCAATCGCCGGCAGCATCCTTCCGGTGGTCTTTCCTGATTTCCAGAACTGGCTTGTTCTGCCCCTGATGCTGATCATGGGCATGGCGGGTGGCGCGGCCTATGCCGCCGTTCCGGCATTCCTGAAAGCGCGTTTCAACACCAATGAGATCCTCACCAGCCTCATGCTGGTCTATGTGGCCGAGCTTTTCCTCGACTGGATCGTGCGCGGCCCGTGGCGTGATCCGGGCGGCATGAATTTCCCCGAAACGCGCGATTTCCATTCCTTCGCCATCCTTCCGGAGCTGATGCCGGCGGCAGGCCGCGCCAACTGGGGCATCGTGTTCGCCATCATTGCAGCCCTCGTCCTGTGGTTCGTTCTCGGCAAGACCCGCAAGGGTTTTGAAATTCGCGTTCTGGGCCAGAGCCCGCGGGCAGGGCGGTTTGCAGGCTTCAGCGCGTCGCGCATGGTCATGGTCGCCTTCCTGATCTCCGGCGCCCTGGCAGGGCTTGCAGGCATTTCCGAGGTTGCCGGCGCAATCGGGCAGTTGCAGCCGTCCATTTCTCCCGGCTACGGCTTTACCGCGATCATCGTGGCGTTTCTTGGCCGGTTGAACCCGCTGGGCATCGTGGCCGCCGGTTTCGTTCTGGCGCTTTCCTATCTCGGTGGCGAGGCGGCACAGATTTCGCTCGGTCTTTCGGACAAGGCCGCCCGCGCCTTTCAGGGGATGCTTCTGTTCTTCGTTCTCGGCTGCGACACGCTGATTCACTACCGCATCCGCCTGGTCGGGCGCGCGCCGCAGGCCCGGGAGGCCGCCGAACATGTTTGAATCCGTTCTGATCACGATCGCAACGGCCGCCACGCCTCTTCTCATCGCTGCAATCGGCGAGCTGGTCGTGGAGCGCTCCGGCGTTCTCAATCTCGGCGTTGAAGGCATGATGGTGATGGGCGCCGTCACCGGGTTTGGCGTGGCGATCACCACCGGCTCGCCATGGCTCGGCGTGTTTGCGGCCATCCTCGTCGGCGCTGCCTTTGCCCTTCTGTTCGGCTTCCTGACGCTGACGCTGGTCACCAATCAGGTTGCGACGGGACTTGCGCTCACGCTTCTGGGGCTCGGCGTTTCCGGCATGATCGGCGAGGCGTTCATCGGCCTGCCGGGCGTAAAAATGTCGCCCTGGGTCATTCCCGTTCTGTCGGACATTCCCCTTGTCGGCCGCTTCCTGTTTGCGCAGGCGCCGCTGTTCTACATCTCGATCCTGCTGGTCATCGGCGTCAGTTATTTCCTGTTCAGCACGCGCGCCGGGCTGACGCTGCGCTCGGTGGGCGACAATCACGATTCTGCCCATGCGCTGGGCATTCGCGTGATTGCGGTGCGCTATGCCGCCGTCATGTTCGGCGGTGCGTGTGCGGGGCTGGCGGGCGCTTATCTGTCGCTCGTCTACACGCCGCAATGGATCGAGAACATGACCGCCGGTCGCGGCTGGATCGCGCTGGCGCTCGTCGTGTTTGCCTCGTGGCGGCCCTGGCGCGTGCTCGCCGGGGCATATCTCTTCGGCGCGGTCTCCATCGGCCAGCTTCACGCGCAGGTGATCGGCGTGTCCGTGCCGTCGCAGCTGCTGTCGGCGCTGCCCTATGTGGCGACCATCGTGGTTCTTGTTCTAATCTCCCGCAACAGACGGCTGACCATGGTGAACACACCCGCCTGCCTCGGTCGGCCCTTTGTTCCGGCCCGGTAATATCCGAACTCAGTCAACAGAGAGGACGTCAACAATGAAGAAACTCGTTATGGCACTCGCCGCCAGCACCGCGGCCCTTGCCTTCACGGCGGCCCCTGCCGCAGCGCAGGACAAGACCAAGGCCTGCTGGATCTATGTCGGCCCGATCGGCGATTTCGGCTATTCCTACCAGCACCATCAGGGTCTGCTGGATGTCGAGGAGCATTTCGGCGACAAGGTCGAGACTGCCTATCTGGAGAGCGTTCCGGAAGGCGCGGACGCCGAGCGCGCGATTGAGCGTTTCGCACGTTCGGGCTGCGACATCATCTTCGCAACCTCCTTCGGCTTCATGGACCCGGTCCAGAAGGTCGCCGCCAAATTCCCGGACATCAAGTTCGAGCATGCGACGGGCTTCAAGCGCGACCATCCGAATGTCGCCACCTACAATTCGCGCTTCCATGAGGGGCGTTATGTGCAGGGCGTGATTGCCGCCCAGATCTCGGAGAAGGGTGAAGCCGGCTACATCGCGTCCTTCCCGATCCCGGAAGTCGTGATGGGCATCAATGCCTTCATGCTCGGCGCGCAGTCCGTCAATCCCGACTTCAAGGTCAAGATCGTCTGGGCCAACACCTGGTTCGACGCCGGCAAGGAAGCCGACGCCGCCAAGGCGCTGCTCGATCAGGGCGTAGATGTCATCACCCAGCACACCGATTCTACCGCGCCGCTTCAGGTCGCCGGTGAACGCGGCATCAAGGGCTTCGGTCAGGCATCCGACATGATCAAGTTCGCGCCCGACACGCAGCTCACCTCCATCGTCGACGACTGGGGCCCGTACTACATCGAGCGCGTTCAGGCGGTCATGGACGGTTCCTGGGAGCAGCAGGACGTCTGGGGTGGCATGAAGGACGGCCACGTCGTGATGGCGCCCTACACGAACATGCCCGACGATGTGAAGGCGGCCGCCGAAGCCGTTGAAGCGAAGATCAGGGATGAGGGCTTCAATCCCTTCACCGGTCCCGTCTACAAGCAGGATGGCACGCTGTGGCTCGAAGAGGGTGAGGTCGCACCCGATGGTGACGTTCTCAGCATCAACTTCTATGTGAAGGGCGTGGACGACCAGCTGCCGAACTGATCGACATCCTCGCAATCTTCTGCATTCGGAAAAGGCGGCTCTCGGGCCGCCTTTTTTGCGTCTAACCGCTTGCCCGCGAATGCTCCTGCCACAGCCCTGTCAGGAGCACTGTGCCAGAACGGCTGCGAGCAAAAAGGAAGGCAAAACGATGCTTAAATTCTACCACGCGCCATGGTCCCGTTCCTCTAGCGTATTGTGGCTTCTGGAAGAGTTGCAGGCACCCTATGATCTCGAACTGGTCGACATGCATGCACAGGGCGGCGTGCCTGAGAGCTATCGTGCGATCCAGCCGAGCAAGAAAGTGCCGGCCATCGTTCACGACGGTCATATCGTGACCGAGCGCGCGGCAATCACGCTTTATCTCGCCGACATGTTTCCCGAGGCAGGGCTCGCGCCCGCCATCGATGACCCGGCGCGCGCCGCCTATCTGCGGTCTCTCGTCTATCACGACGCGGTGTTTGATCCGGTCGTCTGCGCCCGCGTTCACGGGCTGGCCTATGAGAGCCGTGACTATCCCTTCGGGACCTTTGACGACATGGTGGCGTTTCTGGAGCGCCAGCTCAGCGAGAACCCCTATGCTGCCGGAGACCGTTTCACCGCCGCCGACGTTCAGCTTGGAACCGGCATCGGCTACACGATGAACATCATGAACGCCTTGCCGGAACGCTCCGTCTTCAAGGAATATGTCGCAAGGATCGAGCAGCGGCCGGCCTACCGCAAGGCGCAGCAGATCGACATGGAACTCGCTTCGAGAATTCCGTTCTTTTCAGGAGAAAATGCGCCGGGAAATGTCTGAAGGAAGGCGCGGGCAGGCGGGGCCTGCCCGGCGCTTATTTCGTTGCTTCCTCAAGCAGCGTTTCGATGAAACGCGGCAGGGCGAAAGAAGCCCTGTGATGTAGAGGCGTGTAGTACCGTGTGTCGATACCGGCCATGCGCTGCGCGAGCGTTTCTTCGCTCACCGTCAGCGTCTCGGCATTGTCGGTCGACCAGCCGAGCGTCATGTGTCCGCCGAAATAGGTCGGCACCGCGACGAGATAGCAGCTTGCGATCCCGAACACGGAGCGCAGGCCGCGCATGGCGGTCTGGAACTCTTCGGGCTGCAGGAACGGCACGCCGTTCTGGCTGACGACGATGCCGCCAGGGCGCAGAATGCGCTTCAGATTCCGGTAGAACTCGGTCGTGAAAAGAACCGCGCCCGGACCGGACGGATCCGTGGAATCCACGAGAATAACGTCGAAGCGCTGATCGGTTTCGGCCGCAAATGCGGCGCCGTCGGCAATCTCCACCCTGAAGCGGGGATCATCGAAGACGGACGCATTGAAGTCCGCGAAATGCTCTTTCGAGAATTCCAGAACCGAAGCGTCGATCTCGACCTGGGTGAGGGCGCCGACACGCTTGTGCTTCAGCACTTCCTCGGCAAGGCCGCAATCGCCGCCACCGATGATCAGCACATCGGCAGGGTTGTCATGCGCCGCAATCGGCACATGCGCGAGCATCTCGTGATACATGAACTCGTCGCGGCTGGTGACCTGCACCGCCCCGTCGAGCATCAGGACCTTGCCGAAGATGCCGTTGCGGATCAGCGCCAGCTGATGATGCCCCGTACCGTCCTGGTACAGGACATCATCGACATCAAAAACGATGCTGACGCCGTTGTGCAGGGTCTCGGCGATCGTTTTGCGTTCGCTCACGCGCTTCGCCCCCGCAACAGTTCCTGCACGTCAATGCGACCCGGCGAGAAGGCGCGCTGCAGCACATCGATGCAACGTTCCGGCTCCGCGTCGCCGCACATGAAGATATCCAGAGCCGCGTAATTCCGCTCCGGCCACGAATGGATGGAGATGTGGCTTTCCGCCAGAACGGCAACGCCGCTCACTCCGCCATTCGGTTCGAATGGATGCAGATGGATATGCAGCAAAGTCGCGCCGGCTGCATTCACGCAGTCGACGAGCGTTTGCTGGATATACGGCAGATCGTCGAGACGCTCGGCCTCGAACAGATCAACGATAAAGTGCGATCCGGCGCACAGCACGCCGTTCTTCTCGATGAAGTGATCTTTGTCGTCGCAAACCGCCGGAGCGGGCTGCGCTGTGGTGTTTTCTTCCTTTTGGGCGGTGTTCAGTACAACTGAATCCATCCCCAATTGGAAAAGGGCGTCTTGCGACATGGCGTCCTCTCCAACCAGCAGATGTCTGAGGCCTGACCATTCAGGCGTGGCCCGTATATATGCAACGAAAGTGGCGACGCAAGCATAATCATTCATCGAATTTTATGACATTTTTGTAGCACCCGGGTGCGAATACGCATTACCCCTGCGTCACATTTCGGCGATGCAGGGCATGTGCGACCTGTATATTTCCTGACGTATACATTTATAAATCATGGCATCATTTCACATTTCCAGGAGGAATAAGTATTTTACAATTTTGTGTACCGAAATAAGAATAGATCTTATTGAAATAACTTATTTAATGTTTGTAACAAAGATATACGATAATGAACCTGAATGGAGAGTTCTCGGATTGGCTCGCGACCAACCAGGTTGATGAAAACTTCCTTCTGAGAAATTTAACCGGCAAACCATTCTCTCGACAGGCGTTCGCCCCTGAATCAGCCGCCGTCGGTGAAGTTGCAGACATGTCTGCAGAAGAGGCCTGGGCGCTTGCGTCGCAGTCTCTTGCGGCGGCGCTGCCGCGACTCGCGCGGTTGATTCGATTTGTCCGAAACCGTGCGCCCAAATGCCTTGAGCCAAAGGCCGGGAAGCCGGAAAGGGCGTTCACCTATGATCATGGCAGCCGGCAATTGCCGTTCGTCAGTTGCAGCTATCGCGGCCAGGCGTCCGACATTCTGACGGTCGCACATGAATTCTCTCATGCGCTTCAGATTGTCGCTTCGGCAAATTCTGCCATGCCGCCTCTGGCGCGTGAGGTCTGCGCGTTCATTGGCGAGCATGCGCTTCTGGACTGGGCCCGGCAGAATGCTTCTCCATTGCTGCCCCGTCTTGAGGCAGCCTGGGCGGCGGACAATCAATGCTATATGGGCGCAGATGCCGAGCGATTACGCAAAGCGCTTGCCCGCAAAAGCGGAGCTTACGATTATCGCTGGAACTACCCGGTCGCCCGTGTTCTTGCCTGTGCGATCTGGCGTCACTGGGAGCGCGCGGAGATCATCGCGCTCTTTCGCAGCGGAGCTGCTGCGCCCTCCCTGCTGATCGGGGGCACGCGGACGCTGCGGCCACATTTTGATCTGCCGCCCTTACCCCTTGATGGTGGCGAGACCGTCAAACTCTATCGTCAGATCGGCGTTGCGACGCTGCTTGATCTACAGGAAGGCTCTGGGCGCGAACAGGCTGGCGCAGAGTTGTCCAGGCGCTATGACACCCTTTTGGGGTGCATGCAGAGCCGCAGTCTCTTCATCGCTCTCGACCGCGAAAATGTGCCCATTGGATACGCCACATGGGAGCGGGACGAAGAGAAAACCATCACGGCGCATTCCTGCGTACCGCAGACTGAACGGCTGCCGTTTTTCCTCAAATCGCTTTCCCGAGCCTGCCCTGATGTAGGTCGCGTTGTCGAGCGTTCCTGTCAGTTGGCCAATAGCGAGAGGCCGGCCTCATGACGGCAATCGATGTCTATGCGGGCGCTGGCTATGTTCTGGAGCTCTTGGCGCGGTCACCCTATCACCGGCCGTTCCCGTTCCGGCGCTATTTCGAAGTCGAGATCCTGCCGCCGCTTCAGTGCAGCCAGGCGCGCTTCTATCTGACGCCGGGCGGCATCCCGACCGGTTTTATCAGCTGGGCCTTGCTGGATGACGCCACGCTGGACGAGATACTCTCCACCGGCCGGGCACTCAGGGCAGGTGAGTGGGCGTGTGGTGAAAACCTGTTCTTCAACGACTTCATCGCGCCATACGGGACGCTTCCGGAAATCGTCAAAGACCTGAAAACGAATATGTTCCCGGGGCGGCAGGCGACCAGCATTCGCCGCCACCCGGATGGTTCCATCAGGTCTGTGAAACGCTGGAAAGCGTCCAGATAAATTCGTTTCGCCGAAGCAACTGGCCGAAACCGGGGGCGGTTATTGTGCTTCTTCGGCAAGAGATGCTTTCGCCGTTTTGCGTCGAAAGCATACCGGTGATTTTTCCACCGGTTTAACTGCCGGATATCCGGCTCAATAGTAAAAGTCATTTTGACGAGGTTACCAATGTTTACAGATATTAATTTCCCTGATGATTGCCTGGACAGCGCTTTCAGCTTCGGAGGCGGTGGTGAAGGCAAACTGGCCGGTGGCATCATTGGCGCATTTATCGGCGGTTTGGTTGGCGGTTGCATTGGCGCCGTTCCGGGCGCTGAGATCGGGGGCGTTGTCGGCAACACTGTCGGCGGTCTCATCGGTGACGTGATCGACAGCGCAGTGGCCTGACCGGCTCTTTGCGCCAATCGTTGTTGCAGCCCGCAGCTTGGAGCGAGGGCTGTAGCGATATGGGGCCGTGGGGTTCCGCGGCCCTGTGTCTGCCAGACAAACCACGCCACTGATGGTTTTCAGATATGACACCAAACACCTCGCTTCCGGGGCAGGGCGTTCCGCTCTCCTGGTTCAGCACCACGCTGCGCAAGCACAGCTTGCTCTATGTGGAGCTCACCTTTCTGGCCATATGCGTTCGGCTGATTGGTCTGCTGGAGCCCTTTGTCTTTCAGGTGGTGATCGACCGCATTCTGCCGTTTCAGCGTGAAGCGTCTTTGATTGTCGTTATCGTCGTCCTGATCGGCGCCAACCTCTTTTCGCTCGGCTTCAATCTTCTGGCGGCGTTTCTCGGCGTCTCGGTCGCAAATCGCCTCACATCGGAACTTGGACGCCGGCTCTTCGATCACCTCTTTCGGCTCCCGCTGCGGCATTTCCGAAGATGGCCGGTGGGGGAAACCCTGTCACGGATCGGCGAGACCGACACAATTCGCGGGTTTCTGATCGGGGTCACGACGGGTGCGTCGCTCGATCTTCTGTTCATCGGCGTCTATTTCATGGTTCTCCTGTCCATCTCGGGCAAGCTCACCATGGTCGTGGCCTTTGCGCTCCCGCTTCAGGCGCTGCTCTATATGTGTTTCGGGCCTGTTCTGCGAAAGCGCCTGCGCGCCCAGTTCGATGCCGGATCACATCATCAGGCGCGCATGGTGGAAAACCTTTCAGGCATGACCGCCGTAAAAGCCATGACGGCCGAAGGGGCCATGCTGTCGCGCTTAAGCGAAACGCTCGCGCAGACCCTGAATGCCTCCCGCCGCGTCTACACGATGAACGCGGTCAGCGGACAGCTGATCGGCCTTTGCGAAAAGGGCATCTTCATCGGTGTCATCTATATCGGCGCACAGCAGGTCTTCGCTGGAGAGCTTACCCTTGGCCAGCTGATCGCGTTTCAGTTGATCGCAGAGAAGATCGCCGCGCCTATTGCCGGGTTTTCGAAGCTCTGGCAGGACTGGCAGAACCTTCGAATTTCCCGCCAGCGCCTGGGCGACATTCTCAACAGCGAGCAGGAAAAATTCGGCAGCGGGAGTGTTTTTCCGGATGACATCGAACCACGGCTTGCCTTTCAGGGGGTCTCGTTCGGTTATGGGCCAGACGAGCCGCCGGTCATCAGCGGGCTTGATCTCTCCCTTGAACCGCGGACCTGCACGCTGGTGGTCGGGCCGTCGGGCATAGGCAAGTCCACATTCGGACGTCTCGCCGCCGGTCTCGAAGAACCGCAGAGCGGGATCATAACCGTCGGTGATCAGGATCTGGCGGCGTTCGAACCGGAAAGCCTGCGCTCCCGCGTCGTTTATGTGCCTCAGGAGCCCTATCTCTTCTCTGGAACATTGCGCGAAAACCTGCTGCTGCGCACACCGGACGCCAGCGATGCCGAAATCCTAGACGCGCTTCGCATCTCTGCCGCCGGGGAACTGGTGTTCCGCCTTGCGCAGGGGCTTGATACCGAGGTCGGGGAGCGTGGCTCGGCCCTGTCAGGCGGGCAGAAGCAGCGCGTGGCCATCGCGCGCGCAATTCTTCAAAAGCCCGCCATCCTGATACTGGATGAACCCACAAGCGCACTTGATGAGGCAGCGCAGCACCGGCTGGTCTCCGAGCTCATGCAGCTCAGAAAGCAACTGACCGTTATCGTGATCACACATCGTCCGGATGTCTTTGCCGGAGCGGATCGCATCATTGATTTCGGTTTGGGGAAACATTGATGTCTGCAACTGACGAACTCGACCGCACATCGCCGACGCTGCGCATCACCGCGCTTTTCACCAGCACGGTCTTTCTCATCATTCTGGTCGCGTCCTGCGTCCTTCGTGTCGAGATAACCGCACGCGGTACGGCACGCATCGTCCCGATCGACCGGGTTCAGGTGGTGCAGCCCGAATATCCTGGCGCGATCACACAAATACGCGTCCGCAATGGAGCAAAAGTCGCCAAAGGCGACCTCCTTGTAAGCCTCGATGCAACGCCGGCACGCGCCGAGTGCATGACGCTGATCGAAGAGGAGACACGACTTGGACGCGAAGATGCACGTCTAGCGGCTTTTCTGGCGGGGATTGCTGCGATGCGGGAAGGGGGCCTGCCGCTCCCTCCCGACGTGACCGAAGATTTTAAGATCGATGCAGTCGATGAGACAGGCATGGAGGAACAGAAACGCCTTCTCTCCGCCGATCTGAAGGACTTTGCCGACACTCTAAGGCGCGCCGATGCCCGCATCGAGGCAAACAGCCGGGAAAGCGACGTCATTCAGGGAAGAATTGCACAGACCGAGGCCGCTCTGGAAATCCAGAACGAACGTTTGCAGGCGGTTGAGAAACTCTTGAAGCGTGGCGCAGTGTCCCGCAGCAACTATCTGGATGTGCGCAAACTGTTCGACAGTCTGGAAAACGACAGGATCATCGCCGAACGCCAGGCGGAGCAGAAACAGGCAGAGGCCGGTGTCTTGCAGGCCGAGTGGCAAGGCCTTTTCAGCAGCAGAAGCAGCGCCGCCTTAAAACGACGTGACGAGATCGCTCTGCGTCTTGCCGTGCTGCGGCAAAAGCAGCGCGCCCTGAAGGAGCGCATCGCGGCTGCCACGCTGACCGCCCCCGTGTCAGGCACTGTCGAGCAGCTCCAGATCGCCACCATTGGCGGCGTTGTGCAGGCGGGGCAGGAGCTGTTGCGGATCGTGCCAAGCGACAGCGCGCTTGAGCTGGAGGCGCTCTTTTCGAACGAAGACAGCGGCTTTCTCGAGGTCGGCCAGAAGGTGCGTGTTCGTCTCGATGCCTATCCGGCCGAGCGTTTCGGATCTGCAATTGCCGAGATCACTGATATCGCGACCGACTCCATCGAAACCGGATCATCCGGCCGCTGGGGTTTCGTGGTTCGCATGAAGCCGGAGGCTGCGTTCCTCCAGTCCCCGTCCGGCCAGCTCGCGCTGCGGCCCGGCATGACGGCCAGTGTGGACGCCATCACCGGTGAGCGCCGCCTGATCAGCTATTTCATTGCGCCGATCACCGCCCAGTTCAGCCGAAGCCTTGGAGAACGCTGACCTTTCCTGATTTTGTGGCCGCGCCCTCTTCATGAAAACCGCCTGGCCCGGTATTGAGAAACCGGTCGACCGTTCGTCGGCGTCGTACCGGGGAGGGGTAATGACACAAACTCTCGCGCCTTTTTGCGCTGCCGTTGACTGGGGCACCAGCAGCTTTCGCCTGTGGCTTCTGGATGAAGCAGGCGCCGTTCTGGCCGAGAGCCGAAGCGGCGAGGGGATGATGCACTGCGCTTCGGGCGCGGGGTTTCAGCCCGTTCTTGACGCCCATCTTGCAAAGGCCGGAGCACCCGCAGACCTGCCTGTCGTGATCTGCGGCATGGCCGGGGCGCGTCAGGGCTGGCTGGAAGCGCCCTACGTGCCCGCGCCGGCCGCACTCTCCGAACTGCCGTTCAACGCCGCGCGGATCGCAGACGCCACTGCCGACATTCGCATTCTGCCCGGCATTTCGCTCAATGACGCATCTTCCCCGAACGTCATGCGCGGCGAGGAAACGCAATTGCTGGGCACCGTCGAGGCGCTTGGCAGCGCTCTCGTCTGCATGCCGGGTACCCACAGCAAATGGGTGCGCGTGGAGGCAGGCGCGGTCACCCGTTTCAGCACCTTCATGACGGGGGAGCTGTTTTCCGTTCTCACCCGGCACGCCATCCTGCAACATGCGGTGGATGCCGAAAGTGTGGTGAAGAGCGATGACGCGGCGTTTCTTGCCGCACTCGAGCGCGCCATCGCCCAGCCCGATGCAATCCTGTCCGGCCTCTTCGGCGTCCGCGCTGCACAGCTTCTGGGCTATGAGACCCGTGACGAGGGGGCCGCACATCTTTCCGGCCTCCTGATCGGCGGTGAAGTGGCCGCAGCCCGCTCGCTCTATGGTGCGGATGCCGCTGTCACGCTCATTGCCTCCGGCGGCGTGTCGGCCCTTTATGAGACAGCGCTTGCGCGCGCCGGCTTTACCGTGACGCTGATCGATGCGGAAACCGCTTCGCGCAACGGGCTTTACCGTTCTGCGCGCCAGATCTGGGATGTGAAATGATGGATGTTTTAGACAAGAACTGGCCCGGAACGAACCGTGCGCTTGTCGCGATCCTGCGTGGCATTCGCCCCCCGGAAGTCGTGCCCATGACCGAAATGCTGATCGAAGAGGGCATCACCTCCATCGAGGTGCCGCTGAACTCGCCGGATCCCTTCAGATCCATCGAGGCGGCGCTCGCAGCAGCCGGGAAGAGGGCGCTGATTGGCGCCGGGACGGTGCTTGATGTCGAAGACGTCGACCGGCTTGCCGATATGGGCGCAAAGCTTGTCGTCAGCCCAAACACGGACGCGGATGTGATCCGCCGCACTGTCGAGCGCGGGCTCGTCTCGATGCCGGGCGTCTTCACGCCCTCCGAGGCGCTTCTGGCCCACAAATGTGGCGCCACGGCGCTCAAATTCTTTCCGGCGTCCGCGCTTGGCGTATCGGGCATTGCCGCCGTCAAGGCGATCCTGCCTGCCGATGCGACCGTCTGTGCAGTGGGGGGCGTTTCGGACGCCACCATAAAGGATTATGTCCGCATCGGAGTGCGCGCCTTCGGTCTCGCCACAGGGCTCTACAGGCCCGGCGACAGCGTCGAAACCGTCCGCCAGAAGGCGCGTTCCACCGTCGCGGCCTACGATGCGGCGCTCGCGGACGCGTAAGGAATGCCGCTCGCGCTCTACACGTTCGGTGTGTTTTCCAAACCGGCGGATGATCCGGCCAATGATGGCTTTCACCGGCGGAATGATCCCATATTCGAGCTGGTCGATCAGGCCGAGGGGCTGATTGCACGCTCCGGCTATGCATCGGATCCCGGCCCCTTGTCCTGGGGCGAGGAGGTCTATCCGCGTTTCTACGAGGAGAGGGGGGATGGATGGTCTCCGGCCACGCTGTCCTTATGGACAGACATGGAGGCGCTCTTCTCCTTCACCTATTTCGGGCTTCACGCCGAGGCGCTCAGGCGTGGCCGGGATTGGTTTGAAAAGCCGCAGTGGCCGCCGCTGGCGATGTGGTGGCATCACGAAGAAACCTATCCAGTCTGGGCCGAAGCCGTGCGGCGGCACGCGCATCTGCACGAGCATGGCCCGACGCCCGTGGCCTTCACCTTCAAACAGCCATTCGATGAAAAGGGTATGCCGGTGAAGCTCGACAAGGCGCGCATTCAGGCGCTTCGCCCTTAGGGACGATGAGACCGCGCCGGGTGAAAAATCCATCCGGCGCATGTCAGTCAGATCAAATCAGGGCCGCAGTTCCTTCGCGCCCTTGTCAGTCAGCATCTTCGCGATCTCCTCATTGCCGTTCGCGTTTGCGCGCACGAGGGGCGAATAGCCTTCGAAATCACGCGCATTGACGTCTGTGCCATTGTCGATGAGGAACCTGGCGAGTTCTTTATTGCCGACCATGCTCGCCAGATGCAGCGGCGTGTAGCCGTCCAGCTTCGCCGTGACGAGAGCCGGATCGCTCTGCATGGTCTTGATCGCTTCGGCATTCTTGCCAGTCCAGATCAGGTCACTGAGCGCCGCGTCGGCGGCAAGCGCCGGCCCGGAAAGGCTGACCGCAATCAGGAAGGCTGAGACGAATTTCATGAGAATCTCCAGAACGTGATGAAAGCCACGTCTTAGGCCGCCGGCCAGTCGAATGAAACTGCATATCGAGCAGCACATAGGACGGGCCCAGATATACGCCGAGGACCAACCTGGCTTTGCTTGAGGGCTCCCTGATGGAGCGGTCGCAGATGATCGTCTGGAGCGCCCTTGGCCCAGCGGTAGTCGCCAGTCAGGTTGATGTGCAACCGGCCGATTGCCGATTTTGGGAATACGTGGCGCGAAGCGAAAGCCGAGGGGGCTCCCGAGCCGAACCAGGCCGCGAGTAGCATGCGTTGCTGAGCATCGACGAGACAGTCTGGCGCGAGAGGCTGGGGAAAGAGATGGAGCGCATCCCTGTGAGCCTCCGCCAACGTGATCATTTCGTATTGGTCCGCGAGTGCTTTTGCGTTCTCTTTGTACCCCTGCGTTCCGGGCATCTGCAACTCTTTATCTATCAGCTGTGATGCTCTGACAGCCAGTCGCCTACGCAAGCCACAAACGCGCGCATATTATGCGGGTTCGCAAGGACATGGCCTTCGCCCGCCAGGCGCAGCAACCGCGCATCCTTACCGGAATATTCCATCGCACTCATGAACTCTTCGGCCTGCGATATCGGCACGTAGTCTAGGTCACCATGTACGAGGAGCGCGGGGATATTCATGGCGTCGACCCCGAATAGGGGGCTGTGCTCCACATATGTATCCAGCTGGCGCCAAGGCGGACCGGAAAGCTTGAAGACGCTTTCGTACAGACTCGACATGTATGTGAAGTCGTCTCCGTACCGCGACCGAACGTCTATTTCTCCGTGGAGCGATATGAGGTTCGTTGGTGCGGAACAGGCAATCACACTGCGGAATAGGTTGGTTCTAGTTGCCATCAGGAGCGCAGCCCATCCTCCCAAGCTGTGACCTAGAACATGGACGTTCGACCCATCTATATTTCGATGTTCGACCAGATTTTCCACGCAGCGCGAAACCGCGACTTCAATTTGTGATGCAACACCGCCCGCAGGAACTTCGGACAGATCGACCTCGGGCCGGACAATCGCGAATCCCATCGAAGCGAGAAGGTAGGGGTTTAAGCTGGAAATGTTGTTGATGTTACGGAACCGTGTTCGATCCTCCCTGACGAGATATCCAGGATAGATACTAAGAACGACCGGCTTGCGCCCGTTACCATTACACTGCTCAATGAGAATGTAGCGGTCTTTCGCGCTTCCATTTCCCCCGAACTCGACGATCTCATTCGAGAACGGGCCACGGTTGATCAGGAATTCGTCCGCGCGGTAGACCACCACATCGCCGCCGCCCCCAGTATTGAGGATTACGAACGTTCCGTTTTCGCCGGAACGGCATAGAATTCGACTTTCGCCATAAACGCCATCGGCTATCAGTTCGCCGGTCTGTGCATCGTCTTCCAGCGACCTTTCGGGTTCGAAGGGTATCTCCCGCTCGCGGCACCCGAAGGCCGCTACGCCCGCTGGGGCAGTGGTGATATCTAGATGCTCTCGTACCTCGCCGGATCGGACATCGACCGTAGCTAATGTGCCCACAGGAAACCCACGGTCGCCTTGCAGGGTGCGAACCAACCCCGCGGTCGCACGCGCCCCCTTCCATGCGTCGGGCCAGTCCGACAAAACTGCTCTGGCGCTGGCTGTTTCAGAAACAACCCCGACCGACTTTGTTCCAGGCTCCAGAAGCTCGCAAATGATCGTCTGTTGATCCAGCCACGCGACCGGTGACATGCCTGGACGAAGCCATATCTCGCGATCGGAAACGGTCCTGACGTCGCCGGTATTGGGATCGCCGACGGCCAAACGCACCCATTCCCCGTTTGTTATGCAAAAAGCAAGTTGTTCGCAGTTGAGCGACCAGCGAGGGGAGAATGCGCCTACCCCATCATCCAGATTGAACTGTAGTTCCGTCTGATCCCTGATATTGATGCGCCGCATCACGCCTCTTTCGTTTCCGTCCAGAAACGGGACAGAAAATACAGACGCGCTTTCCAGTGGTTTTCGCACTGAGATGGCGACCATTCCGAGCCGATCGCTTACGTCGAACTGCTTTCCGTAGAAGGTGCTGAAAGAATTGATCCGCAAAATATCTTCAATTGTTAGACTTCCCCTCCCATGCGTCATTAAACCCCTCCTGGCTAGGTAATTTCATATTATTCGTAAAATAATCAATAAAAAGCAATTATATTATTGTTTGTTACTATATTCCTATGGAGAAATTCGTATATTTTTCATTTTATAGAATTGAAAATTGACAGGCAATTGAGTATATATTTATTTGCGTGATTTTTTAATATGATAAGTTTTGTAGCATTTTATTTTTAAAAATATTAAATTTCACGTTTTTATCTTCTCGCCAGTGGGCAATTTTTAACATACCCGCATAGCACTCCTTCTTGTTTGTGAACTGAAACGACAGAAAGGAACTACCATGACGAAGGCGAACACCGCCCCAACTCTGAAGGTATCCATGGTCGGCTCTCACAAGCTCGTCACGCTCAATGCGAGCGCGACGCAGCAGACCCATGGCGGCGCCGGCCCGATTGCTGAGACGTTCCAGCGGCAGCCGCCGGTCACGTTTTACGGCTAATGCCGGAGGAGGGGGCGCTTGGCGCCCCCTTTTTTATCGAAGAAGTATTGATACAAAACTTTCGGAGAATCCGGATGGCATATCGTGTGGCTGAAGGCTTCTGTGTCACGATGTACCGAGACGATCTTGTCATTCTCGACACCCGCGCCAACAGATTTTCCTTCGTCAACAACGTTGATCTGGACGGCTTGAACGCCGAGCTTCAAGGCGAACGGGGGGACCTAGCGCAGGGGCTTTACGATCTGGGTGTTCTAGTCCCAGCGAGCGACAGTCCACTCGAGCTGTCGAACTGCATCCCCCACGAGGGGTTCGAGGCCCGGTGGATGATGCCTTTGACGTCCTCTTCGGTTAAGGCAGGCGACCGACTGCGTATGGCTATGCGCTTGGCACGCTCGATGTGGTTTATCCGCTCAGCGACCTTCGAGACAATCCGGTCCGCCCTTCGGAGCAAGCCGACTTCCCATATGGACCACAAAACGGACTCCAAGTGGGATTGGACCGCAGATATGGCGCTACTTAACAGTGTATATCACTTCGACCTAAGCGGCAATCAGTGCCTCACCTATTCGTACACGCTGGTCAGGCACCTTCGCTCGAAAGGCTTCCCGGCGAACCTCTGCATCGGCGTCCGTACACGTCCCTTCGTCTCCCACGCTTGGGTAGAGTGTTATGGAGAGGTCGTGAACGACGATCCCGCACTTCGCGAAAAAGTCGCAACAATAATGGTCGCCTGATGCTCGTTTCGACAAATATAGATGTTCTTGTCGAACACCTTCAGCGCCAAGCTCCCCAGGTTCAATTCCGGCTGCATCCGTCCGGTTATCGCTTCACGTCGCCCAACGACGATCTGCGCCCTTCGGTGACTTGGCCTGCTGCGATGGTGCGTTGCGAAAGCCGTCTTTCCGGCGACCTCGAACAGGCTCTCGCCGTGCGGGATGTTGAGCGTCTGAACGAAGACCTGGGCCGCCTGATCGGCGCCTACACGGTCATTGTGATTCTGCGGGATGCCGTTCACATCTGGTCGAGCCTCGTCAAAGAGAGTGACATCTTCTGGAGTGCAAGCGCAGCCGGTATGATCATATCGGACAACATCGGTGTTATCCGCTCTCTATCTCGTGAGTTCACGGCAGAGCCGACGTTGAACGTCCAATATTGTACGGACGGGGTATTGGGCGAGGATGCGTTCGGTACGGAGACGATATTTTCCGGCATCCACCACGTGCCGCTCGGAACGCGGACAAGCATCAGCGTGGACGGCAAGGTTGAGGTCCAGGCGATCCCTCTCCCCGAAAAAGACAATCCACTTGACGCCATCGCTGAGCATCTGACGGGATCGAGGCATTCGAGTGGACCACAGCCAATCCTGATGTTCTCAGGCGGGCTGGACTCAAGCTCCATCCTCTATGCTTGCAAGGAAGCCGGGATGTCGCCCGTGCTAATCCACGTTCTGAACCACGAAGATCGAACAGCCACAGAACTACCGACTGCTCAACGCATCGCCTCCGGGTGGGGGTTCGATCTGCAGGTGATCGAGAAGCCACCGCTCACGTCCTACGCTCCCAACAGAGCAAGGAAGCTCGACGCGAGTATCCAGTCGCCCTTCGAGGTCAACCCGATATTCTTCTTCCTGAACGAAGAAGCGCATTTGGAGGATAGGGCCGCGAATCTTGGGATCAGCACATGTGTAACGGGTTTCGGCGGTGATGACGTGTTTGGCCAGAACCCGTCGACGAACGTCACTATCGATGCCTACCGGCGCGGCGGAGTACATGCCGCGCTCTCGGGATGCCTGAAATACAGCACCCTTAAGGGGCGCAGTTTTGCGCCGGATGCTTGGGCGGCGGCTCGGAAGCTGCTTGGTGTCACACCGATTGAGGACGGCTATCGCCCTCCGGACTGGTTTGCATCTCGCTCCGCGGTAGAGCGCCGCGACGAGCATCCATGGAGCCGCGATCATATGAACACCCCTGCCAAGCGAGCGCACCTTCGGGGCATCCTTCGAGCAGCCTATAGCTGTTCCAATGCACGCCAGAGCCCACTTCTCTATGTCACTCCCATGGTCTCACAGGCAGTCGTTGGAGGTGTCTTTAGAAAAGATGTCGCCGATCTTTACGACAGCAAATTCGATCGAATCATCCTGCGGCAGTCGCTCTTTCAACGCAGCGGATCCGAGATTGCGTGGCGAAGGTCGAAGCGATCGTCGTCAAATTTCGTGTTTGAATTCCTCACGAACAATCGCGATGAACTGCACGACTACATCGTTGACGGTAGGGTCGCCAAATCCATGAACGTAGACCGAACGGGCCTGAAGAACAGTCTAGAATATTGTTGTTCAGCTGGTATCAATAACGATCTACCGTTGTTATTTTCGCTATTGAGGCTCGAAATATTTCACCGGCATGTCGCATCAGTTAGACCGCGCTGATCGTCGTGCGCGAGATATTCGCACAGTACGGACGAAAAGTGCTCGCTCCGACCTTGTTCGTTATATTTTTGACGCTAGTAGACGCGTTGGCCGGTGTTGCTGTGTGAGTTCATGTCGAAGGGCGACTTGCGAGCTGGATCAGGCTATTCGGCACAGCGCATCTATACCAGTAGCTTCTGCCGGAAGACTTCAGCAGGGAGGGGGGCTGAGGCATTTACGCGGTGTCGCATTGAGGCGATCGCAGATGTCCTACAGGTCGCGATCGGTGATCGACAGCGGATTGACCTCTCTCGAAAGCCATTTTCGGGCCCTGCCGTTGGTGTTCTCCACGGTGCCTTTCTGCCACGGTTGTTGCGGATCGCAGAACCAGATCTGCGTTCCGATGCCCGCCTGCAGGTATGTCCAATCGGTGAACTCGGTGCCTCGGTCTAAGGTGATGGAGCGGCGGGCGCGATGGGGCAGGGACTGCAGCACTTGGATCAGCCCGTCGATGATCGGCCGGGATTGCCGGTCGTTGTTGCGCAGGAGCACCGCAAAGCGGCTGACCCGTTCGACCAGTGACGTGACATTGGCCTTGCCGAACGTCTCGCGGAACTGGATCAGATCACACTCCCAGTGCCCAAACTGCCTGCGTGCCGCCACCAGATCGGGACGGTGGAGAATGTTCAGTTCCGGGCTGAAGCGGCGTCCGTGCCGCCGTCCCGCATGCCGTGGCCAGCGCCGGGCGCGGCGCTCCGGCAGATGCCGCCACAGCTTGATCGCGTGGCCATCGGCCGAGTAGGCGAACTTGTAGAACGTCTCGTGACTGACCGAGAGCGGATGACGTTCCGACCGCATCCTGCCAGCGATCTGTTGCGGCGACCAGCGGTGTTTCGCAGCAATGTGGTCAACGCAAATGCCGACCATCCGCCAGCGGGCGATCTCGCTGCGGTCATCCAAATCGAGTTGGGAGTAGGTGCGCTTCATAGTGTTTCCTTGCATACGATAACCGATTGATATCGCTGCAAAGTCGCACTTCAAACTTGAACCCACCCAACCACACACAAAGATCGCATAAGATAGATTATGGAACTATTGTGTGTCGATCAGCCAGCAGAACCAATGATGCGTGCGGTCGCCAGATAGCCGGCCCAGGCCGAAACGCCGGTCAGAACCGTGCCCCAGGCAATGTCGACGAAGGTCACCGCAATCGACCAGTTCTTCACGGTCGCAAGGTTCGTCATGTCATAGGTGCCGTAAGCGATGAGCCCCAGAATGGCGCCGGCGAAAAGCGCGCTGGCGGCGCTGCCATTGTTCAGCGATGGCGCGACGGCGAAATAGACGATACCCGCCACATAGACGCAATAGAACAGTCCGGCAGCGACGAGATTGGGCTGGTCCAGCAAGAGATGTCCCATGCGCTCGCGGTAGAAGCCCGTGGCGACGCGTGACAGCCAGATGTAATCCAGCCCGAAGAACACAAGCGCTGTTGCGACATAGGCCACGAGATAGCTCATTCGATCTCTTTCTCCGTTTGTCCATCGATTGTCAGATTCCGATAATCGGCTGCACGGCGCGCACCAGCCAGCTGCGGAATTTCAATGGCGCGTCCGTCACGGCCAGGCAGATGCAGTCTTCGCCTTCGGTGGCGATGGGCTGGTGCTGCAGCGTCTCGTCTGCTTCCTCGAAGTCGCCACGCGCAAAGAGATCGTCTCCGTCGTGAAAACTGCCGGAAAGAACGAGGGTCAGCTCCCTGCCCCTGTGGCCGTGTTCAGGCACCGGCTTGCCAGCCGGAATGCGCAGAAGTCGCACGCGCGCCGTACCGTCATCGGTCTCGATGGGCAGATGATACGCACCGCGACCGAGCGGCCGCCATTTCACCGTATCCACGTCACCGCCCACATAAGAGCGTAATGGTTCTGGCAGAACCGTCTGCCCGGCTTGCGAAGAAGCCTTCGCCTTCACGGGCCGTTCAGCGTCCGGCGTATGCGCCCTGTCGGCGGCAAGCCGCTTTCTGAGGCTTTCCCAGGACGCGCTTTCGTCGCTGGCCGCTTCCTGCGTTGCCTCTTCATCCACTGGCTCGGCAATGAGCGCGCCGCCCGTCATTTCCATCACGGCCAGACGCCGGCGGCATGCAGGACACAGCGCCAGATGCGTGGCGACAGCAATGCGCCAGCCTTCCGAAAGCTGGCCGGTTGCATAATCGAGAAGAAGCTCTTCGCTGATATGGTGCTGGATGCTCATGATCTGTCTCCCAGCGTCGCTCGCAGTCGATTGAACGCCAGACGAATGCGTGATTTCACGGTTCCCAGTGGCAGGTCGAGGCGCTTGGCGATCTCGCTGTGGGAAGCCTCGTCGAAAAATGCGAGATCGAGCAGCCTGCGTTGCTCGGGCGGCAGCTCTTCAAGTGCCGCATGGAGACGCCGCTCGTCATCACGGGCTTCCATTGTCTGATCGGCCGTCGGGTCTGCGTCAGGCACGAAAGCCGGATCGTTCGGGTCGAAATCCGGCCTCTTGGAGCGACGGTAGCTATCGATGCGCAGATTGCGCGCGATGGTGAAAATCCAGGTGGCCGCGTTGCCTTTGTCGGCGTCGAACTGCGCTGCTTTTCGCCACACCGTCATCATGGTTTCCTGCATCAGCTCCTCGGCTGCCTGCGGGTCCCGCACGAGACGCATCATATATGCGCGCACCCGCGGCCCGAAGGCGCGGAAAACCTGTTCAAAGGCCTCCATATCGCCATCGCTGCCGATCCTGGCGATGAGATCAGCCATCTCTGCCCTGGGCTCGGTATCCGTCGTCTTGGTCATCTCGCCCCGATTCACGGCGCGGCGGCGCTTCCGCGTCGCAGAGCCGGAGAACATTAAAAGCGCCTGTCGCACAGGCTTTGTCGGGCCGATTTCAAGGTTCATGCCCGCCACTACGCGATCTAGCGCGCTCCGGATCACAGCAAACAAAAAAAATGTCATGCCGGCAAATCCAGTCGCGCTTTGCTTGCGTATCTGAGTTCAAAGAGACGTCAAAAGGAAAAATCCGGTGCTCAACCAAGTTCGCCCAGCCAGCAAAGGCCATGTTGCTGTCATCGGAAGTGGTATTTCGGGCCTGTCGGCCGCCTGGCTCCTTTCGCGGTCGCGCCGGGTCACGCTTTACGAGGCAGATGCCCGCCCGGGCGGGCACGCCAACACGGTGGATGTTCCTTCCGAGACCGGTCCGATAGCGGTCGATACGGGGTTCATCGTTTACAATGACCGGAATTATCCCGAACTCGTCTCACTCTTTGATCACTTAAGCGTTCCGACACTACCGTCCGACATGTCGTTCGCCGCGTCTCTGGATGGTGGACGTTTTGAATATTCCGGTTCTGGTCTGCGCGGTCTTCTGGGACAGAAGGCAAATGTGGTGCGCCCGCGTTTCTGGCGGATGCTGGCCGATGTTCTTCGGTTCTACCGCGAGGCCCCTTCCCTCCTGATCGAACGCAAACATGCCGATGAAACCCTCGGCTCCTATCTCAGGCTTTCCGGCTACAGCGAAGGCTTCATCAACGATCATCTCCTGCCCATGGGCGCAGCCATCTGGTCGACAACGTCTGAGGAGATGCGTGAATACCCACTGCATGCCTTCATCAGCTTCTTCGAACGGCACGGGCTTCTCTCGCTGTCGGATCGCCCGCGCTGGCGCACAGTGGCGGGCGGCAGCCGCACCTATGTGCGCCGGCTCCTTGACGATTTTGACGGCGAGTTGCGGCTTTCCACGCCGGTTGCAAACGTTCGACGGCTCAAGCATGGCGTGGAGGTCACAGACACGTCGGGTCATAAAGAACGGTTTGACGATGTCGTAATCGCAACGCATGCCGATCAGGCACTCAAGTTTCTGGAGGATGCGAGCGAGACGGAGCACCGGCTCCTGAGCGCCTTCTCCTACACGCCGAACACGGCCGTCCTGCACAAGAACACGGATCTCATGCCGAAACGGCAAAGCGTCTGGTCGAGCTGGAACTATATCGAGCGCGACAGGAAGGCCGGCAACCGTCAGCTTTGCGTCACTTACTGGATGAACCGGCTCCAGAACATCGACCCCGCTCATCCGCTTTTCGTCACGCTCAATCCTTCGCAGGATATTCCGGACGAAGACGTGATACAGGCGTTCGACTACACGCACCCGCTCTTCAACCACGCGGCTCTTTCGGCGCAGAAGCAACTCTGGCAGTTGCAGGGAAACCGCAACACATGGTTCTGCGGTGCCTATTTCGGCAGCGGCTTCCACGAAGACGGCATCCGCGCCGGTCTTGGCGCTGCCGAGCTTCTGGCCGGCATCGCCGCGCCGTGGAAAAGTGGCAGGGCGGACGCCGCCGCCGCAAGGCGGGACGAGGCGCTTGTGGCAGCCGAATGAGCTGGAACTCCGCCATATACCGGGGTGAGGTGGTCCATGTGCGCCACCGGCCGCGCGTGCATCGGCTGCGCTACCGCGTGTTCGCACTGGATCTCGATCTGGACGAACTGCCGCGCCTGTCGAAGGCGCTCCGGTTTTTCGGCTACAACCGCCCTGCTCTCTTTTCGTTCCGCGACAGCGACCATGGAGATGGTGTTGCGGGCGGCCTGCGCCGCTGGGTGGATGCGCGCATCGCCGAGGCCGGGTTCGATCCCGCTTCCATGCGGGTCAGCGTTCTTTGTTATCCGCGCATTCTCGGCTATGTGTTCAATCCCCTCACCGTCTATTTCTGCCGCGACGAAAGAGGCGCGGTGCAGCTCGTTCTCTACGAGGTCTGCAACACGTTCAACGAGCGCCACACCTATGTGATCCCGGCCTCCGATACGGGCAGGCCCAGCATCCGACATTCCTGCGACAAGGCGCTTTATGTCTCGCCATTCCTCTCGATGGATTGCCGCTATGATTTCCGCATCGCTCCGCCGGGTGATGAAGTCATGGTCTCGATCAGCGAGAGCGAGGCGCGCAAGAAGGTGCTTTTCGCTTCCTTTTCCGGCAAGCGCCAGACGCTGACCGACGGGGCGCTCATCCGCCTCTTCTTCAGCCATCCGCTGATGACCCTGAAGGTCACCGGAGCCATTCATTTCGAGGCGCTTCGCCTCTGGCTGAAGGGCGTTCCATTTCACCGCCATCGGCCCGCCGACACCCCCGTCGCCAAAACACTGGTCGCCCCCAATCCCAAGGTGAAACAGCATGAGCCACATTGAGAACGTTTCCGGCCTCTCCACCCAGATCGACGGCGCGCTCTGGCAGCGCATCGTGTGCCGCTGGGCTGATGCGATCACCATTGGCCGGATCACCCTGCGCTTTCCCGATGGCCAGACCTACACCGCTGCCGGAGAAAAACCGGGTCCGGCTGCCGCCCTGCGTTTCAACACCGGTCGCGGTTTCATGCAGATCCTTTCCGGCGGCAGCACGGGTTTTGCAAAGGCCTATCTCGACGGGCACGTAGACACGCCCGATCTTGATGCGATCATGGAGCTGGCGCTTGCCAATGAAAACCGCTGGCAGAATGTGCTCGACACGTCGAAGCTCGTCTCCCGGCTGGATTTCATCCGGCATCGTCTGCGGCGCAATTCACGCAGCGGCAGCCGGCGCAACATCGCCTATCACTATGATCTGGGCAACGCGTTCTATCGGCTCTGGCTCGATGACACGATGACCTATTCCTCGGCCCTTTACGAGGACGGACAGACGGATCTGGAACAGGCGCAGATCGCGAAATATGACCGCATTCTGGAGCGGCTCGGGATCGGGCCGGATGACCGTGTTCTGGAAATCGGCTGCGGCTGGGGCGGCTTTGCCGAACATGCGATCCGCAAGACCGGCTGCCATGTGACCGGACTGACGCTTTCCACCGAACAGGCGGATTATGCACGCGCCCGGCTGTCTGATGCCGGGTTGTCGGAGAAGGCCGACATTCGATTGCAGGACTACCGCGACTGTCAGGGCCGGTTCACAAAAATCGTGTCCATCGAGATGTTCGAGGCGGTGGGCGAGGAAAACTGGCCGCTTTATTTCGCCCGCGTGCGTGATCTGCTGGCCGAAGACGGCCGTGCGCTTCTGCAGGTCATCACGATTGATGAAACCCGCTTCGACCATTACCGCCGCAATGCGGATTTCATCCAGAAATACATCTTTCCTGGCGGCATGCTCCCCTCGCCTGCGGCCTTCATAAACGCGGCCGGAACCGCCGGCATGGCGGTGGTTGACGAACTGCGCTTCGGTCCCGATTACGCCACCACGCTTGCCGAATGGGAGACACGCTTCCGCGCGTCCTGGGAGAAGATAGAAGCGCTCGGCTTCGATGAGCGCTTCTATCGCATGTGGCTCTATTATCTCGCTTATTGCCGGACTGGCTTCCGCACCGGCCGCATCGATGTGGTCCAGTTCGAGCTTGTGAAACCGTGAGGCGCGCGGTGCGCCTTACGCAGTTTCCTGCGCGCGCACCAGCTTTCTCGTGATCGCAAACCTGAGGCCTGCCGGAAGTGCGTGAAGGAGCTTCACCGCGAGCTTCATCTTCCATGGAAAGATGATCTCGTAGCGGCGGTCAGTAAGCCCGCGTTCAATGTGTTCTGCGGCCTCGTCGGCCGAAATCATGAACGGCATTGGAAAATCGTTGCGCGCCGTCAGCGGCGTGTCGACGAAACCGGGATTGATGATGCTGAGCGAAACATTCCGGCGCTCGGCTTCGGGCTTCATCGCTTCACACAGATTGTTCAGCGCGGCCTTGGTCGCGCCATAGGTCGCGCCGCCCGGAAGGCCGGTATAACCGGCGACCGAGGCCATGATGGCGATCTGCCCCCGGCCCCGCCGCATCATTGCCTGAAGCACCGGGTCGAGCGCATTGCACGCCCCTTGCAGATTGACCGATATCATTCTGGCGGCGGTTTCCGCGCTGAAACCGAACGCATCATCCCGCGTATAGGTGCCCGCCCCCAGAACGGCCATGTCCACCGGCCCGAGCGCTTCTTCGATGGCCTCAAACACGGCGCGTGTTTCATCCATCTCTGTCACGTCGAGCGGATACGGGTGAATGCTCTCCGGGACTTCTTTTGCGAGATTGAGGAGCGCCTCTTCACTGCGCGCGCTTGCCGCCACGCGCCAGCCCGATTTGGCCAGTCGCAGGGCAAGCGCGCGTCCGATGCCGGAACTGGCGCCGGTGATCCAGACGAGACGGTTTGCGGAAATTTCGCTCATTTTCACTCGTTCTCCTGCGCTTTTGTCACAAAACACTACGAGAATCGGCGAAAAGTGGATCACCACACGCGGGGTCAAAAAATGTCGGTGACACACCCGACCTTCACGTGGCGATTATGCAGAAAACCCAGCAATTGCAGGCATTTGCGCTGTGGTCCACAGGCGAACCGGAAACACGCCGGCTAAGCTTGACAAAACAAATGCGCTATTTTCTTATTAAAAGAACATTTGTTTCATATTTCCATTGGAAACGACATGCGCATAGGCGTCGCCCGGCTCTGGCACGAGGCAAACTCATTCTCAGTCTGCGAAACCCGTCTGGAGCAGTTTCAGGCCCGCGAATGGGTGTGCGGCGAAGAAGCTCGCGAACTCTACCGGGGCACAGCCACGGAACCGGGCGGTGCGCTCGCCTGGGCCGAGCAGCGCGAAAACGTCGAGCTGGTCTTCTCCCGTTGTGCTTCAGCAGCCCCGGCCGGCCCGGTCGATCAGGCGCTGCTTGACCGGTTGACGCAGGAAATCGTCGAAGACGCATCGCTGGACGGTATCGACGGGCTCTACCTCTCGCTTCACGGCGCATGCATCGGAACCACGGATCTCGATCCGGAGCTGACGCTTGTCAAAGCCCTGCGCCAGCGCTTTCCCGATCTGCCGATTGCGGCCTCCTTCGACATGCATGCCTGCATCGCACCCGAACTGGCCGGGATGCTGAACGCGGCAACCATCTATCGCACCTACCCGCATGTGGACATGGCAGAGACCGCGCAGGCCGCGCTCGACATGCTTGCCTGCATGGTGGAAGGCGGGCTGAAGCCCCGCGTGATCCTGCGCCGGATCGGGCGCATTCTGCCAAGCTTCAACATGCGCACCGACGGGCCGGGCCCGATGCGTGACATCGAGGCGAAGGCGCAGATCCTTGCGCCGGATGCTGCCGCCGCGCCCTTCCCCGCAGCCTACCCCTATGCAAGCTTTGCCTATGCGGATGTGCCCGTCGCGGATGCCGGCGTTCTGGTAACCTGTCTCGACGAAGCCGAAGGCTCCGCACTGGCGGACGAGGTTGCGGCCTTCATGCTGTCGCAGCAGGCCCGCTTTCAGCCGGATCTGCCATCGGCGCATGAGGCGC
The DNA here is from genome assembly GCF_058725515.1 of Nitratireductor sp. WH36-1. Lineage (NCBI taxonomy): Bacteria > Pseudomonadati > Pseudomonadota > Alphaproteobacteria > Hyphomicrobiales > Phyllobacteriaceae > Nitratireductor > Nitratireductor sp. WH36-1. Next base: position 2,249,821 of record NZ_CM178970.1, read on the forward strand.
TCGCGGCCTGTCCGTGGGCGAGCGGCGCGCGCGTCGCGTTTCTGGAACCTTCTGACAATCCGCTTTCCGGCGGCATTGGCGATACGCCGGGTCTGTTTGCAGCGGCTCTGGAAGCCGATCTGCCGGAAGGCAGCGTCTTCGCGTTTTTCTGCGATCCCGATCTGGTGACGAAATCCCACGAAGCGGGGGCCGGCGCGATGCTCGAAGTCTCGCTGGGCGGACGGCTTGACGACCGGTTCGGCGAACCGCTGCGTTGCATGGCCAAGGTGCTCTGCGTGACCGATGGCCGTTTTCGCAATGAAGACGCGATGGAACGCGGCATGCCGGTGGACCTCGGCCCCACCGCACTGATTGGTGTGAACGGTCTGCGGGTCATCGTCACCACGGGCTGCCAGTCGCCCAACGACACGGCCTATTTCCGCCTTCACGGCATCGATATCGACACGGTGCCCGTGCTTCTCGCCAAGGCGAAAAACCATTTCCGCGCTGCTTTCGGCAGCCGGTTTGACGTCATCCAGTCCTGCGAAACGCTGGGGCCAGCCATGGCTGACGTTTCACAACTGCCCTTCCGAAATGTGCCTCGGGAGCGCTTCAACCTGAAAGAACAGAGGGAAACATGAAGAAGACAATTACTGCCGCCCTGCTCGGCCTTGCCGCAAGCTCCGTCAGCGCCGCTGCCATCGAACTCACCGTCAGCTCCTGGGTCGCGCCGTCGCACCCGACGATCTTCGCCGGCTATGAAACCTACTTCCCGGCCGTGGCCAAGGCCTCCGGCGGTGATGTGACCTTCAACCTCGTTTCCGGCGGCGCGCTGCTGGGCGGCAAGGAAACGCTGACCGGTCTTGGCGATGGTGTTGCCGATGCATCCGTTCTGGCGCTGACCTACAACCCGGCCCAGCTGCCGACCAGCCAGCTCGTTGCGGAGCTCGCCATGCTGAGCGGCGATTCACTGGCCGTTGCCGCTGCCGTGACCGAGTTCACGCTACTCAACTGCGCGCCCTGCGTTGACGAATTTTCCAAGCAGAACGTCGTTTACACCGGCAGCTACGCGACGGCGCCCTATGCGCTGATCAGCAAGGAAGACGTGACCCAGACCGGCGACGTGGCTGGCAAGCGCATCCGTTCGCCCGGTGGCGCATGGGATCGCTGGATCGGCGAGGCCGGCGCGACCGTCGTGCACACCTCCAGCTCGGAAATGTATGAGGCGCTGGACAAGGGCGTGATCGACATCGCCATGCAGCCTGCCGCTTCGCTGAAGACGCATTCGCTCTGGGATGTGGCCGACACGATCACGCTGGGCAGCTTCGGCGTCTACAATTCCGGTCCGCTGCTTGCGTTCAACAAGGACGCGTGGATGGAGCTGAGCGCTGAAAACCGTCGCGTTCTGCTCGACGAGATGGCTGACGCCATCGTCGCGACCACCGAAGCCTATGTGGCGCAGAACGAAGACGCCAAGGCAGAAGCCGCCGACCACGGCATGAAGGTTCTCGACAAGCCGGAAGCGCTGGAGACGGAAATTGCCGCCTTCAACAGCCAGGACATCGCCTCCATCGTCGAGAAGGCGCAGGACGTCTACGGCGTCGAGAATGCGCAAGCGCTGATCGAGAGCTACCAGGCATCGCTTGCCAAATGGGAAGAGATCACGGCTTCCGGTCTTTCCGGCGAGGCGTTTGCCGAGCGCATGAAGACCGAGATCTTCGACAAGCTTTCGGAAAACGAATACGGCCTTTGAGCCGGTCGCGGCGGCGCTTCATGAGCGCCGCCCCTTCTCTCTGACACGCCGGATATTCCATGCAACAAATCGATGTCTTCCTGGGCAGGCTGGGGCGTCTTCTCGCGCTTGCGGCAAGCCTTTGCCTCGTCGTCATGATGTTCCAGATCTGTCTTGATGTTGGCGGGCGTTACCTCTTTGGCAAGCCCATGCCCTCAACGCTCGAGATCGTCTCGGACTGGTGGATGCCGGCGCTGATCTTCCTGCCTCTGCTCAATGTGGAATGGCGCAACGAAAACATTGCCGTCGACCTGTTCTACCAGGGGCTCGGCCCCCGTGCGCAGGCCGTGCTTGATGCGATCGCCCTCGTGTGTTTCGGCGTGTTTCTCGCGCTCATCGCCTATGCCGGTTTCGAGCAGGCCATGCGCGCCTATCGGCAAGGCGAGTTCATCATCGGCATGATCCCCGTCATCACCTGGCCGCCCCGTTTCTTCCTGCCGGTGGCGGGCTTCCTGACGGCCCTTCTTTGCTTTGTCCGGGCCGTGCGCGCCGTTGGCCGCGCCGCTTCGACCAAAGCCGAAACCAGCGACATCTAGGGGCCTATCGTGGATAGCATCACACTCGTCTACTGGGCGCTTGGCGCGCTCATGATCCTTCTGGCGCTGCGCGTCCCCGTTGCGGCAGCCCTTGGCCTCGTCGCCATTGTCGGCATGTATATTCTGGTTGGCGAGCGGGCCACCTGGGGCGTTCTTCGCTCGGTCCCGCATGCCTTTGCCGCACATTGGAGCCTGAGCGCCATCCCCATGTTCCTGTTCATGGGCTATGTCTGCTTCTCCGCCGGCCTGACTGACGGTCTGTTCCGTGTGGCGCGAGCCTGGCTGAACTTCCTGCCGGGCGGCCTTGCCATCTCGTCGGTTGGCGGTGCAGCGCTCTTCTCCTCTGTTACCGGCTCCTCCGTTGCCTGTGCGGCGGCCATGGGCAAGATCGCCGTCCCGGCCATGCTCGACCGCGGCTATAACGCAAAGCTCGCCGTTGGCACCATCGCGGCTGCCGGCACCATGGGCTCGCTCATTCCGCCAAGCACGATCCTGCTGCTTTACGCCGTCTTTGCCGAAGTGCCGGTCAGCGAACTGTTCATCGGCGCGGTCATTCCGGGCCTGCTGACCGCACTCATGTACGGTCTGATGATCCTGATGCGGGTGAAGTACAACCCGTCTCTGGCGCCGCGCGAGAAAAGCGTCGACTGGCGTGAGCGCTTTCTGGCGCTCGGCGAAACCTGGCCGCTCTTCCTGCTTGTCATAACGGTCTTCGGCGGCATCTTTGCCGGTCTCTTCTCGGCAACGGAAGCGGGCGCCATCGGCGCGCTGGCGGCCATTGCCATCGGTTTCGCCAAGCGCACGCTCTCCTGGCGAGCCCTGAAGGACGCCGCGTTCGAGACCATCCGCTCCACCTCGGCCATCTTCCTGATCGCCGTGGCCGCAGCGCTGCTGACCCGCCTCTTCGCCTTCGCCGGCTTCCCCGATTATGTGCAGGGACTGATCGGCGAGGACATGTCGCCGCTGCTCATCATCATCGCCGTCTCGCTGATCTATCTGGTTCTGGGCATGTTCCTCGACCCGATCGGCGTGATGCTTTTGACGCTGCCCGTTCTGCTGCCGATCTTCGAGACGGCGGACATCAGCCTCATCTATGCGGGTGTGATGATCACCAAATATCTGGAGATCGGTCTCATCACGCCGCCGGTCGGGCTCAATGTGTTCGTGATCAAGAATGTCGTGGCGGACAGGGTGTCGATCAGCGACGTCTTCCGCGGCGTGGGCTGGTTCCTGCTTGCCGATGTGGTGACGGTGGCCATACTCATAGCCTTCCCGGCGACCGTTCTGTGGTTGCCCAGCCTGATAAGCGGGTGACACCATGACCGAGGCCCCTACCCTTGAAGCCCTGAGCCAGCGGATGATTGCCGAGATCGACGCATTGCCGCGTCGACTGGCCGATGGCGCACGCTATCTGATCGATCATCCCGACGATGTGGTGCTTCTCTCCATGCGCGAGATCGCCACACGCGCCGGCATTGCGCCGGCGACGCTGGTGCGGCTGGCGCGCACGCTGGGCTTTGCCGACTGGTCGGAACTGCGGGCGGTCTACGCCAACAGTTTCCGCACCGGGCCGGCCCGCTATGCCGACAAGGCGGTGGCGGCCGTGCAGCAGGACAAGGGCGCGGGGCTGCTGGCCGAAACGTTTCGCGCGCAGGAGGCGAGCCTCGCCTTTGCGCTCGAAAGCAACGCGCTTGAGGACATCACGGCGGCGGCGCGCACGCTTGCCCATGCCGAGCGCATCTATGTGGCCGCCTTCATGAGCTGCCGGGGACCGGGCCTCACCTTCACCTATCTTTGCAAGATGCTGCGCCCGAACGTGGAGTTTCTCGGCAGCGAAGGCTCATCGCTGGTGGCCGACCTTTCCATGCTCACCGAGCGCGATGCGGTTCTCTCGATCAACTTCCAGCCCTATGCGCGCGAAATCGACATGGTGGCCGAGGCTGTCGCAAAGTCGGGTGCAAGCCTGATCAGCCTGGCCGACAGCCGCGCCACGCCGCTTCAACCGCACGCCTCCACCTGCCTACTGTTCTCCGCAGAGAGCCCGTCCTTCTTCCCCTCCGTTATTTCCGCCGTCGGCGTTGTCGAGGGGCTTGCAGCGGCCATGCTGACCGAGCTGCAGGACACGGCCATGGAGCGGATCGGCCACATCGAAGAACAGCTTTACACATCCGGTTCCTACCACGCGCACCGTCGTGCGCGATAACAGAGACGTCCCAATGACCCACGTGTTTCATCGCTCCCCGAAAAACCCGCTGCCGCTGGCAGTGAAAGGGGCTGGCGCCTACATCACCGACGAGACCGGCAAGCGCTATATCGACGCCTGCGGCGGCGCGGCCGTTTCCTGCATCGGCCATGGCGATGTGCGCGTTCTCGAGGCCGTTCAGCGCCAGATGAGCGAAATCAGCTATGCGCATACGAGCTTCTTCACCTCGGCTGCTGCCGAGGCGCTTGCCGACCATCTGTGCGCGGCAAGCCCGGTCCCGCTCGACAAGGTCTATCTGGTCGGCTCCGGTTCCGAGGCCGTTGAAGCGGCCATCAAGATGGCGCGCCAATATCACCTGGAGCGCGGGGAAGCATCGCGCAAGCTCGTGATCTCCCGCCACCAGAGCTATCACGGCAACACGCTGGGCGCGCTTTCCGTCGGCGGCAACCCGCCACGGCGCAAACCCTATGGCCCCTTCCTTCTGGAAGAGCCGAAGATCGAGCCCTGCTTTGCCTATCGCTATGCGAAAGAAGGCGAAAGCGCGGAAGACTATGCCCTGCGTGCAGCGAACCTTCTGGAAGACAAGATCCTCGAGCTCGGGCCGGAAAACGTCGTGGCGTTCCTGGCGGAGACCGTGGTGGGCGCAACGGCTGGCGCAGTGGCCGCCGAGGCCGGTTATTTCCGCCGCGTCCGCGAGATCTGCGACCGCTACGGCGTGCTTCTCATCCTCGATGAAGTGATGTGTGGCTCCGGGCGCACGGGCACGTTCCTCGCCTGCGAAGAGGAAAATGTAACGCCCGACATCCTGACGCTCGCCAAGGGACTGGGCGGAGGATATCAGCCCATCGCGGCGGTGATGTGCACGGCCAATGTCTATGACACCATCGTCAATGGCAGCGGCGGTTTCGTGCACGGGCACACCTATTCGGCTCATCCGCTCGCCTGCGCGGCGGCACTTGCGGTTCAGAAGATCATCCGCGACGACGACCTGCTCGCCAATGTGCGTGCGCGTGGCGCGCAGCTTCACGAGCGGCTTCAGGCGCGTTTCGGCAACCATCCCCATGTGGGCGATGTGCGCGGGCGCGGGCTTCTGCAGGCCATCGAGCTGGTCGAACATCGCGACGCCAAAACGCCGTTTTCGCCTGAACGGCGCATCGGCGCGGCGATCAAGAAAGAAGCGATGGCCGCTGGCCTGATGGTTTATCCGGGAGCGGGCACCATTGATGGCGTATCGGGCGACCACGTGCTGCTCGCACCACCTTACAATGTCGACGCCGAAACCATTGATCTGATTGTCGACAGGCTGGGCCTGGCGGTGGACGCGGCCCTCGCCCGTCAAGGCTGAAATGCGCAGTTATGCGCCTCAATGGTGAGGCGCATAACAATTTAAAAACAATGTGTTGCTTGAGAGTTCGTTTGTAAAAAATGAAGTCTCCAGATCAGGAAACCGGTGTCAAGCCAGCAACCATCCGGTGCCCGGCGACACGGTGGAAGAAGCCGTTGCTGAAGCGCGTTTGAGCGCAGGTTTCCGAGAGCTGCGCAAGCGCTTCCTCGCTGTCGATTTTTCCGTCGAGACAGGCCCGGAAAGTCTCCGCCACCGCAACCATGTCGACCGATTGCGGCATGAGCCGCAGATGCCGGATGCCCATTGCGACAAGCTCGGCCATCTCCCGAACGAGACAGATATAGCTTTCAGACTGGGTCTGGATTCCGTTCACCCTGAGGAACGGCGTCCCGTCGGCGGTCAGGAGCGGCATACCGTCCGGGTCGTCCTCGCAGACGAACTGGCAATTGTCCTTGTGACGGCCATGGGCGCGGGCATGGTAGCAGCGTGCGGAAACGGCAAGCGGCGCGCGGCCGAACACCTGAAACTCGGTCTCGATGGCGATTTCGCCTGCTGCCTTGGCGGCATGGGCGAGTGAGGCGCGCGGCAGTTCGTGTGGCAGGCACACATGCGTCGCTCCGTTCTGCGCCAGCCAGGCGATGGTCGCTTCGTTATAGGCGTTGAGGAACGGACCGATGCGGTGCGGTGCGCCGGCCCGTGCATGAAGGCCGGCCGCATTGTTGATTTCGATCTCGGCGCCTTCCATTTCGCAGAGTGCGCGCGTGGCCTGCTGCTCGCGCGGCAGCATGACTTCGGCAAGCGATGACAGAACCACGGTCTTCCCGGCTCTCTCTAGGCGTTCGATGATGTCCGGCATGTCGCGCTCGAAGAAGGGCGCGCGTTTCGAGCAGATCACCTCCCCCAGATAAACGGTTTCGAGCGGGGCCTCGTCGGCAATGCGCGCATAGAAATCGCGCTTGCGTTCAGCGGGCCAGTGGTAGGCTATCGGCCCAAGCGTCAGAGCGGCGTGCATCGGCTTATCTCCACTTCTTCGTTTCGAATGCGCCCTGCGTTTCCCGGCCGCCTTCGGTGAGTTGCAGGAGGCCCGCAATGTTTGCCTCCCTGCCGGCGCGAATATCGTCCACCGCATTGCGGAAGGCGGAAACGACATTGCGCACATAGCTCTTGGAGCGCTGCCGCCCCTCGATCTTGAAGGCGTGGACGCCGGCATCGATCAGTTCGGGCAGGAGGCGTGCGAGGTTCAGGCTGACGGGTTCTTCAAAGGCGTAATAGCCTTCGGGACGATGCGGCGCCTGATAGCGCCCCTTGCAGATCGTCGGATAGCCGGCCATCTCGTCCGGCCCGAAACGGTCGATCACGTAGCCAGAGAGGCAGCTGGAGACCGCGCCATCACCCTCCCGGCGATACTCCACGTCGGCCGCCGGCGAGCACACGCCATCCATATTGGTGGAAAGCCCGGTGACGTAATTGGTCAGGCTGCAGCGCCCCTCCACCATCAACCCATGATTGCCGAAGATGAAGGTCTCGATCTCGCAGGGGATTTCTTGGGCGATGCGCCGGATTTCCGGAATGGTGAGAATGCGCGGAAGGACGACGCGCTTTACACCGAAATTCTCGCAGTAATAGCGGATGGCCTCCGGGCTCGAAGCAGCGGCCTGCACCGAGAGATGCAGGCGGATTTCCGGGTATTTCGTGGCGATGTACCGGGCAACGCCCATATCCGCGACGATGAAGGCGTCAACGCCGATGCGCGCGCCGGTGTCGGCCGCCTCGCGCCACAGATCCACCTGGCCCGCAGGCGGATAGGTGTTGAGCGCGAGAAGCACTTTCGAACCCTTCGAATGGGCATAGGCGACGGCTGTGGCGAGTTCGTCGGTGCTGAAATTCAGACCGGGAAAGTTCCGCGCATTCGTCGCATTGCGAAAGCCGCAATAGACGGTGTCCGCGCCGGCATCCACGGCCGTGCGCAAGGCTGCCGGTGTACCGGCCGGGCACACCAGTTCTGCAAGTGTCATGTCGAGCTCCTTTGTGAACGCGCGTCAGCCCGGCTTCGCAGGAAGCCAAGCGCAAGCCTGCCTGGCGGGCCGAACAGGTCGGCCGTATCAGCGGCAATCGATCCGTCGACATCGTCGAGCGCGTTGCGCAGGCTCACCACGGCCTCCGTATTGCCTTCGATGATCAGGTCGCGGGAGAAGAAGACGGCGTCGCCGTCGGCGTCTGCATCGATCAGTTCGAACAATGTGTCGAAGCTGCCCCGGATCAGCGCCTCATGCGCCGGCAGCGCCCGGCGGGCGACGGCGCGCAGCACGGGGCGTTCGGGATCCGGCTGAAGGAAGAGAGCGAAAGGCAGGTTTGTCGGGTCGATGATATAGCCTGTCTTCGTATGCGGTCCGAGGCGCTCGAAGATTGCGGGGTGCTTGCGCGAGAGGCTTTTGACGACCCGGCCGAGAAGCGGCGCAAGGATGACTGTGAGGGCTGGAGCTGTGAGGTCGGTGAGAGGATTTGCTTTATTCAGAACTTCATGTTTATGTGAATAAGCCATTGTTCATGCTTCACTTTGGTCTGAATGCCTTGCCGGTTTCGCCCGCCGTTTCCAGACCGGGCGAACCGATCAGGTCGAGGCAATAGGGAATGGCCGGAAACACGGCGTCGAGGCATGTGCGGATCGCTGCCGGCTTTCCCGGAAGATTGACGATGAGCGTCTTTCCGCGTGTTCCGGCGGTCTGGCGTGAGAGGATGGCGGTCGGTACTTCCTCAAGACTGCGCCGGCGCATCAGCTCGCCGAAACCCGGCAGCTCCTTTTCAAGAACATCCTGCATGGCTTCGGGCGTTTCATCGCGCGGAGCGGGACCGGTGCCGCCCGTGGTCAGGATCAGCGCTGCATTCTCTTCATCGCAGAGCCTCTTCAGTTCATCGCCGACAGGGCCCCGCCCGTCGCTGATGATGCGAATTTCGAGATGGAAGGCAGAAGCGATGTTCTCTTGAAGCCATTCGGCGATGGCCGGGCCGCCGCGGTCCTCATAGTCGCCCCGGCTTGCGCGATCCGATATGACCAGCGCCACGATGCTGAGGCCGGCGCGTTCATTCTCATGAGGCGGTGCGGGTTCATGCGGCATTGCGGGCATCCTTGCGCACCACATGGGTTGCGAGCCACGCGTCGATGCGCGCCGGATCTGGCTGGAGTTCCGTGTGGCACCCTTCCGTGAAGTCCTGCCAGGCCTGCGCATATTCATCCCGAACCGCCACCAGCACCGGAATGCCCAGCATGAAGGCTTCCTCGATTGCCGCGCGAAAACCGCCGCCGAGCATTTCCCCCTTGCCGAAACGGTTGAGGATCAGAAGATCGGGCTTTTCACGAACACGCTCAAGAAGCGGGCCGCACAGATCGGCCAGCGCATGCGGATCGAGCCTGCACCCGGACGACCCCTGCCCCAGTTCCTGTGAAATGAGCCAGACCGCGCCATTGCGGATGTCTTCCAGATGCATGGCCGCGCAGCAGTTTTCGGAAAGGTCGCGTTCGAGCTGGACAAAGCCTTCAACGACAATGTTCTGCGACTGCAACCGCGCGGCGGCATCCGCGAGCAGCGCGTCGATGGGATCGCCGCCGCTGAAGCGGACCGCCGCTATGGCCGGGATGGTGTTCGTCATTCCAAAACTCCTTGCACGAAGGGGAGGAAATCCAGTTCCTCGCCCGCCTCGGCATCGCCGGTTGTGGCTTCGATAATGGCCACTCCATCGGCAAAACACAGAGGATAAAGCGACGCAGACCCGCCATGGCCGATGCGCGCCAGAAGCGGCTGTCCGCGATGGGTGTGCGACACGACGCGCACCGGCACGTATTCGCGCCGTCCAAGCCTGTGGCGTATGACGCCCTCGGTGATGGCGCGCACGGGTTCGACAGGCTGCGTTGCTCTTCCCGATAGCCGCTCGACCGCCATGCGTCCGAACAGCTGGAAGCCGATCCATGCCGCCATCGGGTTTCCCGGAAGGCCGAGAAACGCCGTTTTGCCGATGCGACCGAACATGACGGGCTTGCCGGGTTTCAGGGCGACTTTCCAGCTGTCGATAACGCCGCCGGCGGACGAAAACGCGCCTTTCAGAAAATCCCTGCCACCGACCGATACCGCGCCGGAGGAGATGAGCAGATCGAAGTCGCCGGCATGCCGATGCAGGAACTGGCGCGTTTCAAAGGGATCGTCCGGGAGGATGCCGAGATCGACCGGCGCGCAACCCATCTCCTGCAGCATCATCAGGAGCATGGGGCGGTTGGCATCGTGCAGTTCAAAGGCGCGTCTTTCGTGGCTGGCCGCGACCAGCTCGTCGCCGGTCGAGAAAACGCCGATGCGGGGCTGGCGATAGACGGTCACCGAGAGATGCCCATTGGCTGCCAGAAGCCCGGCATAGCGCCCGCTCATCCGGGTTCCGGGCGCGACAAGTACGTCATCGCGCGCGATATCGCAGCCAGCGCGCCTGATATGCGCGCCCGGTCGCGGCGCTTTGAAGAACGCGGCGCAGCCCTGCTCTTCCGACGTCTGTTCAAACGGCACGACTGCATCCGCATTGGCTGGAATGGGCGCGCCGGTGAAGATGCGCATACAGGCGCCCGGCGCGAGGGCTGGCGCCCCATGATCGCCCGCTGCAACCGCGCCGCTGATCGGCAGCGCATGCGGCGGTCCGTTTTCGAAATCCGCAAGACTGACGGCGAAACCATCCATCGCCGAATTGTCGAAGAATGGCATCGGGCATGACGCATGAAGCGGTTTTGCAACGATGCGCCCGGCGGCCTCAGCCAGAGGCAGGCTCTCCGTCGCGCTGGCCGGCGTCAACAGGGCGTAAAGGCGCTGACGCGCTTCGTCCACGTTGAGCATTCCACCGGCAGGGGCGTCGCAGGGACAAGAAATCGATATTGCCGCTTCACCCATGGGGGTTCTCCGTAGTGCCTGATCTCTGGATCACCTGGCGCTTCCTTCCGCGTGTTCGGGGAAGGTGATCCCACGACGTTCCGCCATATGCCGGCCGATGCGCGTGAGGTCGTCCGGCTCGAGCCGGATGCGCGCCATGGGGATGACGATGGCGTTCTCCACGATCAGATGCCGGCGCTCGTTCGCCGCAAAGCGGGTGAACAGGCCCTTCCAGCCCCTGCCCTGTCTTTCCGGCGCGTCCAGCGCGCGGCACAGTTCGTCTGCGTCGAGCTTATCGGACGAGTGTTCCGCGCACAGTTCGCTGACCACATCCTCCATGCGGTCCTCCGGCAGAGCGCGCTCAAGAAGCACGGGAAACAGATCCAGCTCTTCATCCAGAACATGAAGCCCGAAGTCACGGCGCAGAAACGCCAGAATATGCCGCGAGAGTGCGAGGTCGCGCTCACCCTCCGAGACCATCGCGTCGAGCAGGTTGCAGAGCATCCGCTGCCGAAAATGATCGGCAAAGATGTAATCAAGCGGCTCGCGCAGCAGCGCCTCCGGCGGGCGCTCCTCCAGCGCCTCCACCATCAGCCTGCGTTTCTCCTCCATATGTTCCATGACATCCCCGCTACTGTACGAGAGGACTGTCCGCCGCGCCGATCTCAATGCCGGAAATGTCCGCCTTTCCGGCGAGGATCGCGATGTATTGCGCGGAAGCGCGTGACCATGACTGGGCTTCCAGCCAGGCCGCAATTCTGTCCTCGACGAGTTCGAATGGAAGTTCACGTGCCGGAACCACGCGGTCGAGTGCGATGACGTGATAGCCAAAGCGCGAAGCGACCGGCCCCGGCGCGATCTCGCCTGCCGCCAAGCCTTCCAGCGCCTTCTCGAATTCGGGCACGGTGCTGCCGGGCGAAAGCTGGCCTAGATTGCCGCCCTGACTGCCCGATGGACAGGCCGAGTGCAGCGCGGCGAGCGCGGCAAAGGCCGACGGATCGGAGGCCAGCGCATTGCACAGTTCCTGCGCGAGGCGGTGCGCCGCGATGCGCTTTTCCTCATCGCTTTCAGGTGCAGCGATCAGGATGTGCCGGGCTTCAAACAGCGGCTCGCTCATGAAGCGCTGCCGGTTGTTCTCATAATAACGCCGGCACTCCTCCGCACCGGCGCGGGGCACGTCGAGTTCGGCCTCCAGCAGCGCATGGATGGCCGCATCGTCGGCCGAGGTGGTCCGGCCTTTCTCGTCGCGTTCGCCCTCGCCTGCAAGCCCGCGTCTTGCCGCTTCGCTCAGAAGGAGCTGACGGATCACCAGTGCTTCGGCAGCGGCGCGCAGCGCCTTTCCGGGATTGTCTGCCGGATGGTTCTGCGCCTCGCGCAGGATCTCGTCTTCGGGCACAGCCACGCCATCGACCGTGATGGCGCGGATGAGCGGCAGGGGCTTGGGCGGAACCCGTGTGTCGGGCTCCTGATAGGTGGTGTAGCCCTGCCCGTCCGGCGACGGAGCCGCCGCCGGATGATCGAGTTTGGGGTTCTTGTAGATCGTCGCCATGGTGCTACTCCGCTGCCGGCAGGCGCGTCGGCTGCGCCCGTTGATTGCGTTCGCGAACGACCTGGTAGCCGGGCCGCCAGAAGAAACCGAGCGGCACACTCAGCATGTGCACCAGACGGGTGAACGGGAACAGGAGAAGGATCGTAAGTCCGAGGAACAGGTGCGCCTTGAAAATGAACGATACTTCAGAGACATAGCTCGATGCCTCAAAGTTGAAGGTGAAGATGCCCTGCGCCCAGGACATGAACTTCACCATCTCCTCGCCGTCGAGATGCTGCATCGAAATCGGGATGGTCATGAGACCGAGCGCCAGCTGGATCCATAAGAGGATGATGATCAGCGTGTCGGTGGTGCTGGAGTTTGCACGCACCCGCGCATCGAACAGGCGGCGATGGACGAGCAGGCTTGCGCCGATGATTGCCATCACGCCCGCCACGCCGCCGGCGACGATGGCCAGAAGCTGCTTTGCCCCATGGCTGATGCCGAGCGCATCGAATATGGCGATGGGGGTGAGCAGGCCGACCAGATGGCCGAAGAAGATCACCAGAACGCCCACATGGAAAAGCACCGATCCCCAGATGAGCTGCCGCCGCCTGAGGAGCTGGGAGGAGCCCGAACGCCAGCCATACTGCTCGCGGTCGTAGCGAATGGCGGTGCCCAGAATGAGCACGACCAGCGCGATATAGGGATAGATCCCGAACAGGAGTGTGTTGATATAGCCTGACATGACGGCCTCCACTCAGAGATTGGTTGCCGGCGCGGGAGCGTCCGGCCGGCGTTGATGGGCGCGCATCTGGCGTTGCAGACGGTCGGGACCGCAGGCGTTTTCACCGGCATTGCCGGCAAAGGTCACGGCCTCTTCCTCCCAGATGCGGTCGAGCGCTTCGAGATCCGCCGGATCGTCTTCCGGCGTCTCAAGGAGTTCACGCACCAGTTTCGGATCGGCTTCCCCCGAGGCGAGCGCCTCCAGAACCGCAAACGCATTGGCGTAGACCGACTGACGTTTCTTCAGCCGCTCGCGCAGGACCTTCAGGATATGGCCGGTCTGGCCGAGGAGTTCCGCTGCTTCCGCATCCGGCTTGATCGATAGATATTCGAGGAAAAGCGGCAGATAATCCGGCATCTCCTTTGCGTCGATGGACAGGCCGTCCGCCTCATACATGGCAAGCAGATCAACCATCGCCTGACCGCGATCCCGGCTCTCTCCATGGACATGTTCGAACAGATGAAGCGACAGCGAACGCGTGCGGTCGAACAGGAACACGTAGCGTTCCTGTGCGTCGTAGAGGTCGAGCCCGCCAATATCGTCGGCCAGCCGTTCCAGAAGGCGCTTCTGGGTCCCGGTGATCCCGTCTGCGCCGGCGATGGAGGTTTTCACCTCCTGCGTCGCCGCCTGCAGGTCCGCGCTCGGATAGGACAGAAGCAGGGAAATGATTTTCAGTGCGGTTTGCATCACACGCCCTCCGAAAGTCTGCCAACCGGCGTCTGCACCGTGCGGGTGCGCTTGCCGCCGAACAGATCCGTGCCCGTGTCTTCTCCCGAGCAGCCATTGCCGAAGGTGAAACCGCAGGAGCCGCGCACGTCATATGCGTCTTCCGAGATTTCACGATGGCTGGTGGGAATGACGAAACGGTCCTCGTAATTGGCAATGGCCATCACGTGGTACATTTCCTCGATCATCTCGTTGCTCATGCCGACCTTGCCGGCAACGGCCTCGTCGATGACGCCATCGACCGTCTTGGCGCGCATGTATGTCCGCATGGCCAGCATGCGTTCGAGCGCGGAGACGACCGGTGCTTCCTTGCCGCCCGTCAGAAGATTGGCGAGGTAGCGGACGGGAATGCGCAACGAGCGCACGTCCGGCATGTCGCCATCAAGGCCGATCTTGCCGGCTTCGGCCGCAGACTGGAGCGGCGAAAGCGGCGGCACATACCAGACCATTGGAAGCGTGCGGTATTCCGGGTGAAGCGGGAACGCCACTTTCCACTCCATCGCCATCTTCCAGACCGGCGATTTACGGGCGGCCTCAAGCCAGGCATCGGGCACGCCGTCCTTCTTCGCCTGGGCGATGACCTCCGGGTCATTGGGATCGAGGAACACTTTGAGCTGCTCTTCATAGAGATCCTGCTCGTTGGGAGCGGATGCGGCCTCGGCGATGCGGTCGGCATCGTAGAGAACCACGCCCAGATAGCGGATGCGCCCGACGCAGGTTTCCGAACAGACCGTGGGCTGGCCAGCCTCGATGCGCGGATAACAGAACACGCATTTCTCGGATTTGCCCGAAGACCAGTTGTAATAGATCTTCTTGTAAGGGCAGCCCGAGACGCACATGCGCCAGCCACGGCACTTGTCCTGATCGATCAGGACGATGCCGTCATCCTCGCGCTTGTAGATGGCGCCCGACGGGCACGAGGCCACGCAGGTCGGGTTCAGGCAGTGTTCGCACAGGCGCGGCAGATACATCATGAAAGTGTTTTCGAATTCGCCGTAAATCTGCTTTTCGACGCCTTCGAAATTGTAGTCCTTCGACCGCTTGGCGAACTCGCCGCCCAGGATTTCCTCCCAGTTCGGCCCCCATTCGATCTTTTCCATCCGCTCGCCCGAGATCTGTGAACGCGGGCGGGCGGTGGGCGATGTCTGGCTTTCCTTCGCCGTCTGAAGGTGGCTGTAGTCGAAATCGAACGGCTCGTAATAGTCGTCGATCTCCGGCAGGTCCGGATTGGCGAAGAGCTTTGCCAGAATGCGCCATTTCGCTCCCTGTTTGGGCTCGATGCGGCCATTGGCCCTGCGCACCCAGCCGCCATTCCAGCGTTTCTGGTTTTCCCAGTCCTTCGGATAGCCGATGCCGGGCTTGGTCTCGACATTGTTGAACCAGGCGTATTCAACGCCCTCGCGGTTCGTCCAGACGTTCTTGCAGGTGACGGAGCAGGTGTGACACCCGATGCACTTGTCGAGGTTCAGCACCATGCCGATTTGCGCGCGGACTTTCATTCTGCCGCCTCCTTCTTTTCGCCGGTTTCGCGGTAAGGCCCTTCCATCCAGTCCACGTCCTCCATCTTGTGCACCACGACGAATTCATCGCGGTTGGAGCCGACGGTGCCGTAATAGTTGAAGCCGTATGCCTGGTGCGCGTAGCCGCCGATCATGTGCGTCGGCTTGGTGATGGCGCGGGTCACCGAATTGTGGATGCCGCCGCGCTGGCCGGTGATCTGCGATCCCGGCGTGTTCACGATCTTTTCCTGCGCGTGATACATGTAGACGGTTCCCTGCTTCATGCGCTGGGAGACCACGACACGCGCCACGATCGCGCCGTTGACGTTGAAGACCTCGACCCAGTCATTGTCGACCAGACCCGCCGTCTTCGCGTCTTCCTCCGAAATCCACACGACCGGACCGCCGCGATTGAGCGTCAGCATCAGGAGATTGTCGGAATAGGTGGAGTGGATGCCCCATTTCTGGTGCGGCGTGATGAAGTTCAGCACCACCGAAGGCTTGCCCTTCGACTTCTCCGCGATCATCGGATTGATCGACTTGGTGTCGATGGGCGGCCGGTAGACGCAGAATGCCTCACCGAAGGCGCGCATCCACAGATGGTCCTGATAGAGCTGCTGGCGGCCGGTGATGGTGCGCCAGGGGATCAGCTCATGCACATTGGTGTAGCTGGCATTGTAGCAGACCTTCTCCGATTCAAGTCCCGACCAGGTCGGAGAGGAGATGATCTTGCGCGGCTGGGCCACCACGTCACGGAAGCGGATCTTTTCGTCTTCCTTGGGCAGCGCCAGATGGGTGTGGTCGCGGCCCGTGTTCTGGGACAGCGCATCCCAGGCCTTCACGGCCACCTCGCCATTGGTTTCCGGCGCGAGCATGAGGATCACCTCGGTCGCATCGATATCGCTGTCGATGCGCGGACGTCCCTTCGTTGCGCCCTCCTCCGTCACGACGCCGTTGAGACGGCCAAGCGCCTCCACCTCGTGCTCGGTGTTCCACGAAATGCCCTTGCCGCCATTGCCGAGCTTGTCCATGAGCGGCCCGAGCGCGGTGAAACGCTTGTAGAGGTTCGGGTAATCGCGCTCGACCACGGCGACTGCCGGCATGGTCTTCCCCGGAACAGGCTCCACCTTACCGGTCTTCCAGTCCTCCACCTCGAAGGGCTGGGCAAGTTCACCCGGCGTATCGTGAAGAATGGGGACCAGAACCACGTCCTTCTCCACGCCCAGCACCTCGGGCGCGACTTCGGAGAATTTCCTGGCAATGCCCTTGAAGATGTCCCAGTCGCTGCGCGCCTCCCAGGCCGGGTCCGCCGCGCTTGAAAGCGGGTGGATGAAGGGGTGCATGTCGGACGTGTTGAGATCGTTCTTCTCGTACCAGGTGGCCGTCGGCAGAACGATGTCGGAATAGACGCAGGTGGTCGACATGCGGAAGTCGAGCGTTACCAGAAGGTCGAGCTTTCCTTCAGGCGCGGTCTCGTGCCAGACGGCCTCGCGCGCCCTCTGCCGCCCTTCTTCGCCCAGATCCTTGCCCATGACGCCATTCGCCGTCCCGAGCAGGTGTTTCAGGAAGTACTCATGCCCCTTGCCCGAGGAGCCGAGCAGGTTTGAGCGCCAGACGAACAGGTTGCGCGGCCAGTTGGCCGGATCGTCCGGGTCTTCGCAGGACATCTGCAGATCGCCGGACTTGAGCTGCGCCGCGACGTAATCCTTGGTCTCCTGACCAGCCTCGCCCGCCGCCTTTGCGACATCCAGCGGATTGGTCTTCAGCTGCGGGGCGGATGGCAGCCAGCCCATGCGCTCGGCGCGGATGTTGTAGTCGATCAGTGTCCCGTCCCACGGGCCTTCCGGCGCGGTCGGCGACAGGATCTCGTCCACCTTGAGCGTTTCATAGCGCCACTGGTCCGTGTGCGCGTAGAAGAAGGAGGTCGAGTTCATCTGCCGGGGCGGACGGCCCCAGTCGAGCCCGAAGGCGAGCGGCAGCCAGCCGGTCTGCGGGCGCAGCTTCTCCTGTCCCACATAATGGCTCCAGCCGCCGCCGGACTGGCCGACGCAGCCGCACATGACCAGGAGATTGATGATCCCCCGGTAGTTCATGTCCATGTGGTACCAGTGGTTCAGGCCCGCGCCGAGAATGACCATCGAGCGGCCATTGGTCTTTTCGGCATTGAGCGCGAACTCACGGGCGACCGTGACGATGTGATCGCGCGGCACGCCGGTGATCTTCTCGGCCCAGGCCGGCGTATAGGGCGCTTCATCGTCATAGGATTTCGCGCAGCTATTGTCGCCCAGCCCCCGGTCGAGCCCGTAATTGGCGACGAACAGGTCGAACACGGTTGCAACCAGCGCCTCTCCGGAAGCGAGCTTGACCTTCTTGGCGGGCACGGCGCGTTCCAGAACGCTGTCATGATCCGTGCCGGCGAAATGATCGTGCTCGCGATTGCCGAAATAGGGGAACGACACATTGGCGACCGTGTCGCGGTCAGCATCGAGGATCAGGCTCATTTCGAGCTCGACATCCTCACCCTTGCCGTCCTTGCTCTCCAGGTTCCACTTGCCTTTCTCACCCCAGCGGAAGCCGACGGAGCCGGCCGGCGCGACGATCTTGCCCGACTTGCGGTCAATCGCGACGGTCTTCCATTCGGGATTGTTCTTCTCGCCGAGCTTGCCCCGGAAATCGGAGGCGCGGAGCAGCCTGTCGGGCACATAACGCCCGTCCTTCTCGACAAGCCGCACCAGCATGGGCATATCGGTGTAGCGACGGCAGTAATCCTCAAAATACTCCGCCTGCCGATCAAGGTGGAACTCGCGCAGGATGACATGTCCCATGGCCATGGCGAGCGCCGCGTCGGTGCCCTGCTTGGGATGCAGCCAGATATCGGAGAACTTGGCCGCTTCCGAATAGTCCGGCGACACGACCACGGACTTTGCGCCCCGGTAGCGCACTTCCGTGTAGAAATGGGCGTCCGGCGTGCGGGTCTGGGGCACGTTGGAGCCCCAGAGGATGAGGAAACTGGAATTGTACCAGTCGGCCGATTCCGGCACGTCCGTCTGTTCACCCCAGGTCATGGGAGATGCCGGCGGCAGGTCGCAATACCAGTCGTAGAACGACATGCAGGTGCCGCCCAGAAGCGACAGATAGCGCGAACCCGCCGCATAGGAGACCATCGACATGGCCGGGATCGGCGAGAAGCCGATCACCCGGTCGGGACCATGGGTGCGCGCTGTATAGGCGTTGGCTGCGGCGATGATCTCGTTGACCTCGTCCCAGCTTGCCCGCACGAAGCCGCCAAGACCGCGCACCTTGGTGTATTCGGCGCGCTTGGCCGGATCCTGCTGGATCGCCGCCCATGCGCCGACCGGCGTCTTCACCGCCCGTTCGCGCCGCCACAGTTTCAGAAGCCGCGAGCGCACCAGCGGATATTTCACCCGGTTGGCCGAGTACATGTACCAGGAGTAGCTGGCGCCGCGCGAACAGCCGCGCGGCTCATGGTTGGGCAGATCGGGCCGCGTGCGCGGGTAGTCGGTCTGCTGCGTTTCCCAGGTGACGATCCCGCCCTTCACGTAGATTTTCCACGAGCAGGAGCCGGTGCAGTTCACGCCATGGGTGGAGCGCACGATCTTGTCGTGCTGCCAGCGCTTGCGGTAGGCGTCCTCCCAGTCACGGCTTTCATTGGTCGTGACGCCGTGACCGTCGGAGAAGGTTCCCGTGTTCTTCCGCGCCAGGAAGTTGAGACGGTTTAACAGATGTGACATCGCTTGGTCCTTTTCAGCTTGCTGGCACGGTGCTGGCTGGCCGGGTGTTTCCGGCCCGCTCAACGGCATGCAGGAGCCCGCCTTTTCGCGTGTAGAAGAGGTAGGTGAGGCCCATGCAGACCACGTAGAAGATCAGGAAACCCCACAGGGCCATTTCGGGCCCGCCGGACATGGCGATCGAGGAGCCGTAGGCTTTCGGGATGAAGAATGCGCCATAGGCTGCGATGGCCGAGGTGAAGGCGATGATGGCCGCCGACTCGCGCTCGGCCTGTCTGACCGAAGCATCTTTGTCGAGCTCGGGCATCAGCCGCGGGATCTCGAGCCGCATGATCGAGGGGATCATCTGGAAGGTCGACGCATTGCCCACGCCCGTGAGGAAGAACAGGGCCATGAAGCAGGCGAAGAAGCCCCAGAAATTGCCGCCCGTGCCGTTCAGGGGCAGGAACTGCAACACACCCCAGACCGCCACGATCATGCCCGCAAAGGTCCACAGCGTGACGCGTCCGCCGCCATACCGGTCGGAAACCCAGCCGGTGCCCGCCCGCGAGAGCGCGCCGACCAATGGGCCGAGGAAGGCGTAGGAGAGCGCATTCACCTCAGGGAACTGCGTTTTCATCAACAGCGGGAAGCCGGCCGAATATCCGATGAAGGAGCCGAACGTGCCCGTGTAGAGAATGCACATCACCCAGTTGTGGAACCGCGAGAAGATGATCGACTGTTCGGCGAACGAGGCGCGCGCGGAGGCGATGTCGTTCATGCCGAGCCATGCGGCGATGGTCGAGACGATCAGGAACGGAACCCAGATGAAGCCCGCGTTCTGGAGCCACAGCATGGTGCCATCGCTGGCCATCTGGCCATCGCCGACCGCGAAGGCGAATGCGCCTGTCGAGATCACCACCGGCACCAGGAACTGCATGACGCTGACGCCGAGATTTCCAAGCCCTGCATTGAGCGCAAGCGCATTGCCCTTCTCCGACTTCGGGAAGAAGTAGGAGATGTTGGCCATGGAGGAGGCGAAGTTGCCGCCGCCAAGACCGCACAGAAGCGCCAGGACTAGGAAAATCAGGTAAGGCGTTTCGGGGTTCTGCACCGCATAGCCGATGCCGAAGGCCGGGATCAGGAGCGAAGCGGTCGACAATGTCGTCCATAAGCGCCCGCCGAAGATCGGCACCATGAAGGAGTAGAAGATGCGCAGCGTTGCGCCCGAAAGCCCCGGCAGAGCGGCCAGCCAGAACAGCTGATCGGTCGTGTAGTCGAAGCCGATGCTCGGCAGCTTGGCCACCACCACCGACCAGACCATCCAGACCGAGAAGGCCAGAAGCAGCGCGGGAATGGAGATCCAGAGATTGCGCCGGGCAATCGCCCTGCCCTTCTCGTTCCAGAAGGTTTCATCGTCCGGACGCCAGTCTTCGATCACGCCGGCCATGCCGCCATGCTTGTCTTTCTCATGGATCGGCTGCATTTCAGGCAGTTCGGGCAGCGCGCCGAGTTCGCGCGACAGCGCCGTCTTCTCCATCTGGCGGATCGAGAAGTGCATCCAGACGAGCGACACCGCGACGATGCCGAACAAGAGCATGAAGCAGGTGGTCCACACGCCCGTCATGTCGAGCAGAACGCCGAAGGTGATCGGCAGAACGAAACCGCCAAGACCGCCGATCATGCCGACGAGACCGCCGACAGACCCCACATGATCGGGATAGTAGACGGGAATGTGCTTGTAGACCGCCGCCTTGCCGAGCGACATGAAGAAGCCCAGAACGAAGATCAGCAGGATGAAGGGCACCAGGCTCAGGCTGGTCGAGAAGGTGATCGGCCCGCGAATGCCGTGGATGATGTAATCCGTGTCCGGATAGGACAGCATGAAAGTCGTCACCAGCGCCACGCCGAAGGTCCAGTACATGATGCGGCGCGCGCCATACCGGTCGGAAAGATGTCCGCCATAGGCGCGGAAGATGGAGGCCGGGATCGAGTAGAAGGCGGCGATCATGCCGGCCGTCTTGATGTCCAATTCATAGACGCCGACCAGATAGCGCGGCAGCCAGAGCGCGAGCGCGACGAAGCCGCCGAACACGAAGAAATAGTAGATCGAGAAGCGCCAGACCTGCAGGTTCTTGAGCGGTTCGAGCTGCATGAAGGTGCCGCGCGCCTTTGCGCCGGCTGCCCGCCTGGACTTCAGGTCCGGATCATCTTCGGTTGTCAGCCAGAACACGATGGCCATGGCGACCAGAACGGCGGCCCAGACCTGCGCAACCATGGTCCAGCCAAAGGCCACCATGACGAAGGGCGCGACGAATTTGGTGACCGCCGCGCCGACATTGCCGGCGCCGAAAATGCCGAGCGCCGTGCCCTGCTTTTCCTTCGGATACCATTTCGACACATAGGCCACGCCCACGGCGAACGAGCCACCGGCAAGACCGACGCCCAGCGCCGCCAGGAGCATTGTCTCATAGGTCGTGGCGTAGGAGAGCGCGAATGTCGCGGCGGCTGCCGCAAGCATCGTCAGGACATAGACGATGCGCCCGCCATACTGATCCGTCCAGATGCCCAGGAAGATACGGGACAAGGAACCGGTCAGGATCGGCGTGCCGGCAAGCAGACCGAACTGCGTGTCGGTCAGGCCCAGATCCTCTTTGATCTGAACGCCGATGATGGAAAAAATGGTCCAAACGGCAAAGCACACGGTGAAAGCCAATGTGCTCATGCCAAGAATTGTGTTTTGCTGTCGGGGAGTGACCCCTTGGAGGGAACTCATGTGTCCGCCCTTTCCTCACAAGCGGCACGCGCCGCTCCGATGGCTATAACGGGGCGAGTTTCGGGGCATTCCTTCGAAGAAGTTTGATGCAGATCAAACTTCTGGAGCAAGGGATGGGAAATAAGACGCTGCGGGAAATGTTTCGGCAGCAGGGTTGCAGCCATCAAGTTTGACGGCCGGACCAGCAAAATGACAGACTGACTTTTATCAATCGCGCGATTGATAATTATCAAAAGGGGGATACATGCGGCCTTCAGATATTCCGGAGATCCGAGCGCTGCGCCTCTTCAAGAGCATGTCGGATTCGGCTTTTGAGGCGCTGATTCAGGCCGCTTATCTGCAAACCTTTCCCGCCCAGCTCGAACTGATCCGCGAAGGCGATCCGGCGGACTTTCTCTATGTGGTCACCGAGGGGCGCGTTGAGCTTTTCGCCCGCGCCAACGGACGCGAGGCCACGATGGGCATGGTGCATCCCATCGGCACCTTCATTCTGGCGGCCGTGCTGAAGGATGCCGTCTATCTGATGTCGGCGCGCACCTGCCAGAAGTCCAAGGTTCTCATGATCCCGGCGGAGAATGTTCGCGCCGCGTTCGAGGCGGACGATGCCTTTGCCCGCGCCATCGTTGTCGAGCTTGCGAGCTGTTACCGCTCGGTCGTCAAGGAGCACAAGGATCTGAAGCTGCGCAGTTCCGTGGAGCGTCTGGCAAACCGGCTGTTGCGTTACCACGCCGACCAGGGCGCAAACGGCACGCTTGAACTGCCCTATGACAAGCGCACCCTCGCCTCGCTTCTGGGCATGACGCCGGAGAACCTGTCGCGTGCTTTCAATACGCTCAAACCCTATGGCGTGCAGGTGAAAGGCACCGAGGTCACACTGTCTGATCTCGACGGGCTGACGACGCTTGCCAAACCCAATATTCTGATCGACGACCGCACAAGCTGATCGTCCTGCTCTCAATTTGCGCAAGATGCTGCGAATTCATGTTGCATCCTTCGCAACATTCACTAGTATCCGGTGCGTAATCCTGCTCCTTTTTTGATTGTTCGAGAGCCTCCACCGCATGCGTTTCACACCCGGAAAATCGAGGGACCGCGTTCGCTTCTGCAACCACGCGGGTAGCCTGATCGCAAGCATCTAGCCCTGGCGCGGTTGCAAGACCGTCGACCGGGGGCCGGAAATCCAAACCACCTGAAATTTCGGTTCTGATTTCCGGGTCCGCCACCGACGACCCGGTGGAGTTGCATAAAGTGTTCACGACCATGGAAAGCCGTTTCCCCACGGCTCGCAGCATCGTTTTCATGCGCCCGCATCGCGTCGCGCGCAGTTCCCCGACAACGTCCCACGCAGGCTTGATCCCCGATCGGCGAAGGCACGCCCTCGCCGTGCCGCAACGGGCGTTTTCCATCCCGGCGTAGCACTCGCGCCTTCCCCAAATCCCCCAGATCCAAAAGTCATTCGGAGTACCCATCATGCGCGTTGTCGTGCTTGGCGCCGGCGTTGTCGGTGTAACCTCAGCCTACTATCTCGCCCAGCAGGGCCATGACGTCACGGTTATCGACCGCCAGGAAGGCCCGGCGCTGGAAACCAGCTTTGCGAATGCCGGCGAGATTTCGCCCGGCTACTCGTCGCCATGGGCCGGCCCCGGCATGCCCTTCAAGGCCATCAAATGGCTGATGATGAAGAATGGTCCGCTGGCGATCCGCCCGCGCCTCGATCCGGTCATGTGGTCCTGGCTCTTCAAGATGCTCTTGAACTGCACCTCGGCACGCTACGCGCTCAACAAGTCGCGCATGGTGCCCATCGCCGAATACAGCCGCGACTGCCTGCGCGCACTGCGCGCCGAAACCGGCATCACCTATGATGAGCGCAGCCAGGGCCTGCTTCAGCTCTTCCGCAAGCAGGAACAGCTCGACGGCATCGGCAGCGACATTGAAATCCTGAAACAGTTCGGCGTGCCCTTCGAGGTGCTCGACCGGGATGGCTGCGCCGCGGCTGAACCCGCACTGGGCGCGGTGAAGGAGAAATATGTCGGCGGCCTGCGGCTGCCGGGAGACGAGACGGGCGACTGTCAGGTGTTCACCACGCGGCTTTCGGAACTGGCGGCCTCCTCGGTCGATTTCCGCTACGGCGTGTCGATCAAAAACCTCGTCAGGGACGGCGCGCGGGTGACCGGTGTCGAGACGGATCAGGGACGCTTCGAGGCCGATGCGGTTCTCGTCTGTCTCGGCAGCTATTCACCGGCGCTGCTGCGGCCGCTCGGCCTCCACATCCCGGTCTATCCGGTCAAGGGCTACTCGCTGACTGCCAGGATCACCAACGAAGCCGGCGCGCCGGTCTCCACCGTCATGGACGAGACCTACAAGATCGCCATCACCCGGCTGGGCGATCGCATTCGTGTCGGCGGTACGGCGGAAATTTCCGGCTTCGACCTGTCGGTGCCGGAATCGCGCCGCCGCCCGCTGGAATTCTCCGCCGGCGATCTGTTCGGCAATGGCGCGAACTTCTCCGACGCCACCTTCTGGTCTGGTCTCCGCCCGATGACGCCTGACAGCCCGCCCATCATCGGCGCAACGCGTCTCGACGGGCTTTACCTGAACACCGGCCACGGCACGCTGGGCTGGACCATGTCCTGCGGTTCCGGGCGCGTGATCGCCGACATCATTTCCGGCCGCAAGCCCGAGATCGACACGAACGGCCTCGGGATCGAGCGTTACGGGCAGTGATCGGGAAAAAGGGCGGGCGCCGGTGAGGCCCCGCCCTTTCAATCTTCCTGTGCTCAAAACTCAGGCGATGTCGGCGCGCTTTACTGAAGCCGCGTCAAACAGAGCGCCGGGCATCGCGGAAAACACCGCGTCATGCGCGCCGGCGGCTGCCCACACCACATCATAGCCGAGCAGGCTTTCATCACCGAAGCGCAGCACGTCGTCCGGCTGACCGAGAGGCGACACACCGCCAATGGCGAAACCCGTCACCTCGCGGATATGGCGCGGGTCGGCCCGCTTGAGCGCTTCGCCCACCAGCGCCGACGCCTTGTCGAGCGCCAGCTGACGGCTCCCGGAAACCAGAAAAAGATAGAGCTTTCCGCTCTCTTCACCCTGAAAGATCAGGGATTTCACGATTTGCGCCACGCTGCAGCCGCACTGGGCCGCCGCCTCTTCGGCGGTGCGGGTGGATTCACCCATGCGCTTGACTTCGATCTCCAGTCCGGTGGCCTCAGCCGCCGCCTGCACCCGCCTGATGCTCTTGCTCATCGGTCTTCTCCCCCTCCTCCATGGGTATCTCGATCACCATGCCATCGAAACCGGGTTCGACATGATCCGGCGTCTCGCGCAGCACGGTCTCGTAATCGAGTGGAATGTGCATATGCGTGAGCACTGCGCGCCTTGGCGAAAGCCGCTCGATCCAGCCAAGCGCCTCCTCCAGCGAGAAATGGCTCGGATGCGGGCGGTATTGCAGGGCGTCGATGACCAGAACATCCGCACCGGCGATCAGCGCAGGCGTCTCTTCTGGAAACTGGCTGACATCGGGACAGTACGCCAGCCCGCCGATGCGATAGCCGAGCGAGAGAATGTCGCCATGGATTTGCGGCAGTGGCTGGAATGTCAGCGGCCCGCCCGCGCCATTGATGGAGAAAGGCGCTTCATGGCTGATCGGATGCGCCTTCAGGATCGGCGGATAATTGCTGCCCGGCGGTGTCTCGAAACAATAGCCGAAGGCTTCGATCAGGCGCTGGAGCGTGGGCTTGTCGGCGTAGACATCCATGAGATGGCGCTGATTCATGACGAAGCCGCGCAGATCATCTATGCCGTGAATATGGTCCGCATGGGGATGCGTGTAGACGGCGGCGTCCAGCCGGTCGACGCCTGCGGAGATCATCTGCTCGCGAAAATCGGGGCCGGTGTCGATGACGACGCGGGTGATGCCGCCGCTCGCCGAAACGCGCTCCACCATCGCCGCGCAGCGGCGGCGACGGTTTTTCGGATTGGCCGGATCGCACGCGCCCCAATCGCCGGTGATGCGCGGCGTTCCCGGAGAGGAACCGCATCCCAGGATCGTCAGGCGCAGCAGATCGCTCACCGCGCGGCAGCGTCCCGCGGCGCTTTCTTGAACAGGCGGAAGAAGTTTTCCGTGGTCAGGTCGGCCGTCTCGGCATCGGAAAGGCCGATGGTTTCGGCCAGAACATGCGCCGTGTGTGCGACGAAGGCCGGCTCGTTGCGCTTGCCCCTATTGGGAACGGGCGCGAGATAGGGCGCATCCGTTTCCACCAGAAGCCGGTCATGCGGCACGGTCGCGGCGATGTCACGCAGCGCCTGCGAGTTGCGGAAGGTCAAAATGCCGGAAAAGGAAACATATCCGCCAAGCTCCACGCCGGCCTTTGCAAGACCTGCGCCCGAGGAGAAGCAATGCAGGATGAAGGGAAATGCGCCCTTGTCCGTCTCCTCGCGCAGAATGGCGATCATGTCGTCATCGGCGTTGCGGGCATGAATGACCAGCGGCAGGCCGGTTTCACGCGCCGCCGCAATGTGCGTGCGAAAACCCTGCGCCTGTGCTTCGCGGGGAGCCTTGTCATAAAAATAGTCGAGACCCGCTTCGCCGATGGCCACCACCTTGGGGTGCTGCGCCAGACGCACGAGCTCTTCTGCCGTTACATCAAGTTCCTCATCCGCATTGTGCGGATGCGTGCCCACGGAGCAAAGAACGTTGTCGTTCGCTTCTGCAATTGCCAGAATCCGGTCGAACTGACGCACGCGCGTCGAGATCGTGACCATGAGGCCGACGCCGGCCTCGCGCGCGCGCTCCATGAACGCGGCGCGATCCTCGTCGAAATCCGGAAAATCCAGATGACAATGGCTGTCCACCAGCATTGGCGTCAGGCTCCCTCGCTCTCCGGCTTCGGCTCCACATAGCGCGGGAAGACCGGCTGCGGCGCGGGCAGTTCACTGCCGGAAACGAGCGCGTTTTCATCCGAAAGATGCGCGAAGGAGCGTGCATCCGCCGGAACGGCCAGAAGGTCGAGCAGCTTCTCGGCGGAGCCCGGAATGTAGGGCTGGCAGAGGATCGCCACGCGGCGCACCAGCTCGGCGGTCGTGTAAAGCACCGAATGCATGCGCGCGGGATCGGTCTTCTTAAGCGCCCAGGGCTCCTGCCCCGCAAAATAGCGGTTCGCCTCGGCAACAACGCCGAAGATTGCGCCCAGCGCCTGATGAAGCGCCTGCGTGCTCATGGCCGTGCGTGCAGTGGCGAGTGCCTCGTCGGCGCTGGCGAGAATGGCCAGATCGGCTTCGCCGAGCGCGCCCTTCTCCGGAACCTTGCCTTCGCAGTTCTTCGCGATCATGGAAAGCGAACGCTGGGCGAGATTGCCCAGATCGTTTGCAAGATCGGCATTGGTGCGGTTCACGATCGCATCATGGCTGTAGCTGCCGTCCTGACCGAACGGAACCTCACGCAGGAAGAAATAGCGCACGGCGTCGAGGCCGTAATGCTCCACCAGCGTGAACGGATCGACGACATTGCCGACCGATTTCGACATTTTCTCACCGCGGTTGAACAGGAAGCCATGCGCAAAAACGCGCTTGGGCAGCTCGATGCCAGCCGACATCAGGAATGCCGGCCAGTAGACCGCGTGGAAGCGCACAATGTCCTTGCCGATCATGTGCACATCGGCCGGCCAGTAGGACCAGCTATCGGCATCCGTGTCCGGATAGCCCGCAGCGGTGATGTAGTTGGTGAGCGCATCCACCCACACATACATCACGTGCTTCTCGTCGCCCGGCACCGGAACGCCCCAGTTGAATGTGGAGCGCGAAATGGACAGGTCCTTGAGGCCGGAGCGAACGAAGCTCATCACCTCGTTGCGGCGCTCGGACGGGCCGATGAATTCCGGATTGGCTTCGTAATGCGCCAGGAGCTTGTCCTGATAGGCGGAGAGACGGAAGAAGTAGGTCTCTTCCTCGTTCCATTCGACCGGCGAGCCAAGCGGCTCGCGGCGAACGCCATCTTCACCGACGGTCGTTTCGCTCTCGTCGAAATAGGCTTCCTGACGGACGGAGTACCAGCCCTTGTAGCTGTCGAGATAGATGTCGCCATTGTCTGCCATCTTCTTCCAGATAGCCTGACAGGCGCGGTGATGGCGCTCTTCGGTCGTGCGGATGAAGCCATCATTGGAGCCGCCCATTGCGGCGATCATCTCGCGGAACACGGCCGAGTTGCGGTCGGCGAGTTCCTGCGCGGTGATGCCTTCCTTTTCGGCGGTCTGCTGCATCTTCAGCCCGTGCTCGTCCGTGCCCGACAGGAAGAAGACATCCTTGCCGTCGAGACGCTGAAACCGCGCCATCGCGTCGGTCGCGATCACGGTATAGGCGTGACCGATATGCGGCTTGCCATTCGGGTAGAAAATGGGAGTCGTGATGTAAAAGCTATCGCGGGCCATTTGGCAGAGAGTCCAGAGAATGCATTGTTTGATGACGCCCAGATAGCGCATCGGCGAGGTGCATGCCAGCCCAAGCGGCCGCTTCAGGCATTGAATGCGGCATTAAGCTTCGCGGCGAGCCCGGCGGCATGCTGTTTTCGGTCGAGATTGTAGGTCTCGGCGTCGCGAATTGTGGTGGTGACATCGTCCCAGAGATCGGCAGCGGCGGCAGCGCCACGCGCATCACCGGCCGCAGCAAGCGCCACGGCACGCTCGTTGATCATGTCAAGAACAGTGCGGTTGAAGATCGAGAACTGCACGTCGCGGTCACGCCCGTTGACCGCGTCACCAAGCTTCAGCGCTTCGACCGCATCGAAATTGCGCCCCGAAACGAGCTTTTGCAGCACATCGGCGATTTCCGCACCGCCAAACTGCGACAACAGGATCGCATTGCGCACACTGCCCTGCGCGCGCGCCGCGATCTCCTCATCGCTGCCACCTCCATCAGCGCCTAGACGGCGCAGAAGCCCGGCAAGCTCCGGCGTTTCCAGAGGCTGAAGACGCACGATCTGGCAGCGCGAACGGATGGTGGGCAGGAGCCGTCCGAGCGAATGCGTGATCAGCACGAAGAGCGTGCGCGGCGGCGGCTCCTCAAGACTTTTGAGCAGGGCGTTGGCGGCGCTGATGTTCAGATCGTCGGCGGGATCGACAATCACCACGCGGTAGCCGCCATCATGCGGCGTCAGCGAGAGGAAGCGATGGATCCTGCGGATCTCGTCGACCGTGATCACCGTCTTGAACTTCTTGTCGCGCTCAACGAAGGGACGCGTCAGATGGAGCAGAGACGGATGCGCATCCTGCGCCACCAGCCGAAACACCTGTCCGGTGGGATCGGGCGGCGAAAAGCGCGGTGGCGCGGCCTCCGGCTGCGGGTTCGAAAAAAGATGGTTGGCCAGATGAAAGGCGAGCGTCGCCTTGCCGATTCCGGGCGGACCAGCGAACAGAAGGCCGTGATGCAGTTTGCCCGCGCGGTAAGCCCCGGCAAGCATTTCGGCGGCGCGCTCATGGCCGACGAGTATGGGGTTCTCCGACGGCTCGGGAATATCCGGCAGACTGTCGAAGCGTTCAGGCGCCGTGCGTTCGAACATTACCCCGTGCTCCTTTTGCCAGGCGACTGGTTGCCAGACGCCCCGCTGTCAGACGACTGGGCTTCGGCCATTGCCAGACTGACAGTGCGCAGGATGGTTGCTGCAACCTTCTCCGGATCGGCGTCCGCATCGATGACCACACAGCGCTGCGGTTCGGCCTTGGCGATTTCCAGAAATGCCTTTCTGCGGCGGCGGTGGATCGACAGCTTCTCCTTCTCGAAACGGTCGGGCGTATCGTCGCCACGCCGCGCGGTTGCCCGGCGCAGCCCCTCTTCGGGATCGATGTCGAGAATGAGCGTCAGATCCGGCTTCATGCCGTTGACCGTCACGCGTTCGAGATTGGCCATGAAGTCGGCGTCCAGATTGCCGGTCACGCCCTGGTAGACACGCGAAGAATCCAGAAACCGGTCGCACAGAACCACCGCGCCGCGCGCGATGGCAGGCCGGATCACCTGCTCCACATGGTCTGAACGCGCCGCAGCGAAAAGGACTGCCTCCATTGCCGCGCCGAAAGGCTCGGCAGCGCCCGACAGGAGAACGTGGCGAACGGCCTCGGCGCCCGCAGAACCGCCAGGCTCGCGCGTGACGATGACGTCGCGCCCCGCTTCACGCAGGCTGGCCGCAAGCTGCTCGATCTGCGTCGACTTTCCGGCCCCCTCGCCTCCCTCGAATGTGATGAAGAAACCGCGAGACAAGAGACCTCAATCCTTTCAGTAAGCGCCTGCCGGCTCCATTGCCGAACACGCTCCTACTTAGGCGCTCGTTTCCCGCAGGTCCATGCTGAACTGACATTGCGACAGGCTTTGTGGATGGCGGACGGGTGATGCGTCGCCGCGCTCAGGAGCGATACCGGCGCATCCAGCCGGTCAGAAGCTCACCGACGGCATCCAGCGCGCGGTCCGGCAGCCCACCCACGGCAATGCTTTCGGCCGCATAGAGCGGCGTTTCCTGGCTGAGCGTGTCGCCGATCCAGACCTTGAGTGTGCCGATGCGCTGCCCCTCTTCCACCGGAGCCGGGATCGGCCCCTGATAGACGATGCGCGCACGCAGGCTGTCGGCATTGGTGATGGGGCGGAAGATGGCCACAGGCCCCTTCGCGCGCACCGCAAGCTCGCCCTTGGCTCCGCCAAATACGGAGACGTTGCCGATGGTTTCACCTTCGGCGAAGATATCCATGCGCTCGAACGCCCGCACGCCCCAGTCCAGCATCTTGCGCGCTTCTTCGGCCCTCTCGCTCTCGGTCTCAAGCCCGCTCATCGCCATGAAAAGCCGGCGGCCATTGCGGTTGACGGAACCGACGATGGCGTAGCCCGAGGCTTCCGTAAAACCGGTTTTCAGCCCGTCTGCGCCAATGTCCATGCGCAGGAGCGGGTTGCGGTTGCGCTGCAGGATCTTGTTCCAGGTGAAGGACTCCTGCGCGTAATATTTGTAGAATTCCGGATATTCCCGCCAAAGATGGGTGGCGAGCGTCACCAGATCGCGCATGGTGACATGCTGACCTTCGGCGGGCAACCCGCTCGAATTCACGAACACCGAATCCGTCAAGCCGATCTTGTGGGCGCGCTCGGTCATCAGACGCGCGAAATTCTCTTCGGACCCCGCCATGCCTTCCGCGATGATGATGCAGCCATCATTGGCCGACTGGACGATCACGCCCTGGATCAGCGCCTCGAGCGGCACGGAGGATTTGATCTCGGCGAACATGGTCGACGTGCCCGAAACGGCCCCGCCCGTGCGCCAGGCGTGTTCGCTCACATAGAACGCATCACTCATCGAAAGCCGCCCGCTCTTGATGGCGTTGAAGACGACTTCCATCGTCATCAGCTTGGCAAGCGAAGCCGGGGGGATTTTCTCGTCCGGGTTCTTGGAGAAGAGGACCGTGCCCGTGTCCGCATCGATCAGAAACGCCTGTCTGGCCCGGGTTTCGAACAATTGGGCGAATGCCGCCTGCGACCCGAGAAACAGAAGACAGAAGGCGAAAACAAGCGATTTATTGAGTGTAGAGAACACCGACCATGCACCATACCAGAACCCCACCAGGGAGACTCTAGCGCTGCTCAGCCGGCGGGATCAACCGCAGTAATACAAATTTGATGAAATGGTTATGGGCCGGGGGCGCCGCGCCGGCGCCCCGATCATTCAGCGGACGATGAAAGCGTCGGCTGCGCCTGCATTCCAGGCGGCCTGCAGCACCTGGTCGATGGAGCTCTGATCCTGCGGCGTGACGGCGAGCGTATAGTAGAGCGTGCCGGCATCATCCGAAACGGTTTCGAGCTTCAGCTGACCGAAGCCCGCGAGCTTCTCTGCCTGCGCCTTGGCCTCGGCCTCAGACTGCCAGGTGCCGACATTCACGAAGGCCAGATCGTCCGAAGCGCCCTGCCCGGCTGCGCCGGGCTGCTTCTGCCGCCACCAGCGCGCCACGTCCTGCGACTGCAGATCGCTGCGCAGCACATTGTCAAACGCGCCAGCAGCCGCGCTCACGCGCTGATCGGCATAAGAGAGGAACGCCACGTCACGCTCGACGCCGTCCATCGGCAGTGAATCCGGGCGGTCGGGAACCAGCGGACCGGAGGTTGGCAGGGTGAAGGAGCCGGAAGACGCGGCAATCGGCTGCGGCGGCGTCAGGCCCGGCTGGCTCGCAAAAGCGTCGCGCGCCTTGACGCCTGGAAGCGTCGCCGTCGGCGTGGAGCCGTTCATTGCAATCATCACGCCGGTCGGCAGACCGTCGGATGGATCAGGTGCTGCGCCGCCCGGGCGGTAGGACGCCATGAGATATTCGTCGTCGCGCCCTTCGAGCGGCGCCGGGCCGACATATTCGACCTTCACCTTCGCCACGCCGGCGCTCTGGTAATCGAGCAGCTGGGCCGCACGTTTCGACAGATCAATGATGCGGTTGTGCGCGAAGGGACCGCGATCGTTGACGCGGACCAGAACGGAGCTGCCATTGTCGACATTGGTGACGCGCGCATAACTGGGCAGCGGCATGGTCGGATGCGCCGCAGAAAGATGCGTCATGTCATAGGTTTCGCCATTGGCCGTGAGCCGGCCATGAAAGGCGTCGCCATACCAGGAAGCCGCGCCGACCTTTTCATAGTCGGGGTCTTCCTTGGGATGATACCATTTGCCCTTGATCTGATAGGGCTTGCCCACCTGACGGCGGCCACCGCCGCGCTTCAGATTGGAGCTTTTCACGGAAACGCGCGGGCTTGCCTGAACGCCGTATTCGGACTCGGCGAAATATTCCTTGGACTTGGTCTTGTTGACAGCGACCTTCGGGGTCGTGGACGAGCACGCCGAAAGCAATGCGGCACAGGCTGCAAAGGCAATGGCGGACGACAGGCGGCGAACCGCAATGCGGTGCACAACAATCTGAATGCTCATGCGTCCGCGTCTCCCCCGGACATCGAAATCCCGTTCATGGTCGCGAGATATCCCCACTTGTCAAAAAATGCCGAAACAAGGCGTTCCGGTTTCTACAACTCAGGATGCCCTCCGCACCCTTAGCTGAAATGCATTAGCAAGTTGTAAATCATTTATGGCAGCAAAACGGCAGAATTTCGAATTTTTGCCAAAACCCTACTACCATTGCGTGTGTTATTAGACTGACACGGTTTCAAATGTAAACCCCACGTGCATCCGGCAACGCCGGTCTGCTGTGCGGGCGCGGTTTCGGGGCACATTCGAATCGTCGCGTCGCGCGGTGAGCCAGCGCGGTGCTAGAATTCGATCACCACCGATGGCGCACTGCGCTCTGCCTCGCCGTGGAACACGAATTCGATGTTGTTGCCATCCGGATCGAGCACGAATGCGGCGTAGTAACCGGGATGATACGCCCTTTCGCCGGGCGCACCGTTGTCGCGTCCACCATGCGCCATCGCGGCCTGATAGCAGGCATCCACCATGGCGCGGTCCCTGGCCTGAAAAGCCAGGTGATGACGCCCCGTCAACACGCCGAGCGCTGCGGGGCTGTCCGCCGAAGACACCACCAGTTCGTCAGCGAAGAAGAAATCGGCATTCGTGCCGATGATCGGAATGTCGAGCACCTCCAGAACGGCCGCGTAAAAGGCTTGGCTTGCCTCAAGATCGCGCACGACGAGCTGGATGTGGTCAATGAGCCGGCCACGATGCAGTTGCTGGGTTTCCATGGTTGGGCTCCCTGTGGAATGAGGCTGGGTTCGCTTCCTGCGCTGACGGATAGCATAACTTTGGGGATCCTGCGTGCTGGAAGCTTGGGCCGCTGTATCGCGGTATATTAGAGGCGCCCTCAGCGCTCTCTGTATGCGCAATAGACAGATTGATGCCACGCGATCACAGAAGCCGGGACGGATATGAGGCCATACTGCCAGGATATATCGCTGAAACTGCCTTCAAAGAGATGCATCTCCAGCCTGATTGCGATGGCCTGAATGACGATCAGAAACAGTAGCAGCGACGAGACTGGTCTTAACTTGAGCGCTGCAACAATGGCGAGCAGAACCGCCCCGCCCACCAGCGCGACAACCAGCGCCACAACGAAAGTCACGGCAGCGATATAGGCGAGTTCCAGACCAATCGAACGGGCCGCTATTCCCACGAGAACCGCATGGGCCAGTGCCGCGAAGATGGATGTCGCAATGGCCGCAGGAAAGAGGCGGCGAAATAGGGGCTGCGTTTCGCGCATGTGATTCAGATTTCCCGCACTCTTCCCCTGTTTCGCGAACCCTCGTTTCGACAGGCGGTCGCTTCTTCACCCTTCGGCAAGCATTGCCACGCGCAGAACCGCAAGTCGATGCTCCAGTTTATGCAGGGTATGAAACAGACATATACAGAGAAATCTGCAACCGTTCCGTACAATGCGGTGGCTCACGGCGGTCAACGGTATTTGGGAGAATGCAGGTAAGGTTGGCGGAGGGAGTGGGATTCGAACCCACGAGACGGTCACCCGCCTGCCGGTTTTCAAGACCGGTGCCTTCAACCGCTCGGCCATCCCTCCGGAACTTTCCGGGCGCTTGTACAGTCCGGCCCCGTCGCGCGTCAACTTATTCCGCACGCTGCGAACCGGTTTCTCGCCAGGCTCGACCGTTTGCCCCGCCGCGCCCATAGCTGCATGCCTCGCGCATTTCGGCCATGCGCTTTCGCGGGATTTGCGTCCTGCTGCGCGCTTGCCTAGAAAGGACGCGTGCAGACCAGTCGGGTCGGCCGGATCAAGAAGCGAAGTCATTCATGCCATCAGATATCATTCCCGTTTTCGACGGTCACAACGATGCGCTCCTGCGCCTCTATGAAAGTGGCCAGTCCAATGCCGAGCAGTCCTTTCTGGACGGAACGACCGAAGGCCATATCGACCTGCCGCGTGCCCGCAAGGGCGGACTTGCCGGCGGTCTCTTCGCCATCTTCCCGCCGCCGATTGCCGAGCGCGGACCGAACGGAAAGCGTATCCGTCCGGAAGACGGCGCGTTTCCGCAGCTCTCGCAGGCCGACGCGCTGAGCTCGACGCTCGCCATGGCCGCCATTCTGATGCGGCTTGAACGCGCCGCGCAGGGACGCTTTGCCGTGTGCCGCTCCTCCGGCGATATTCGCAGCGCCATGGCTGTCGGTGCGCTCGCGGCGGTGTTTCACATCGAGGGTGCGGAGGCGATCGGCCCCGATCTCGACCTCATCGATGTTCTTTATGGCGCAGGCCTGCGCTCCATCGGCCCGGTGTGGAGCCGGTCCAACATTTTCGGTCACGGCGTGCCGTTCCGCTTCCCCTCCTCGCCCGACATTGGTGACGGGCTCACCGATGCCGGCAAGGCTCTGGTGCGCAAGTGCAATGCGCTCAAGATGATGGTCGACCTGTCGCACCTGAACGAGAAGGGGTTCCGCGATGTGCAGGCCATCAGCGATGCGCCGCTGGTTGCAAGCCATTCCAATGTCCACGCCATCAGCGAGCAGTCGCGCAATCTCACCGCCTGGCAGCTTGACGCCATTCGCGAGACGGGCGGTCTGGTCGGCCTCAATTTCGCGGCCGGTTTCCTGCGCCCCGACGGCCAGTCCAACGCGGACACCGATCTCGAAGTGATGCTGCGCCATCTGGATGCGCTGCTTGAGGCGCTCGGCGAGGACGGCGTGGCGTTCGGCTCCGATTTCGACGGCGCGCTGATGCCGCAGGCGATTGGCGACGCAGCCGGCCTTCCAAGTCTGCTGTACGCAATGGAGGCCCATGGCTATGGGCGCGAGCTGGTCGAAAAGATCGCCTGGCGCAACTGGCTCGGCCTTCTGGAGCGCACCATTGGCTGATTCAGGCGTGACAGAGCAGAAAGGAACAGGCCGGATGCAACCGTCCAAGGACATCGCCAGACTGCTTGAAATCATGCGCGCCCTGCGCAATCCGGAAACGGGTTGCCCCTGGGATGTGGAGCAGGATTTCTCGACCATCGCGCCCTACACGATCGAAGAGGCCTATGAGGTCGCCGACGCGATCGAGCGCGGCGACATCGACGATCTACGCGACGAGCTGGGCGACCTGTTGCTTCAGGTGGTTTTCCATGCGCGCATCGCCGAAGAGGACCAGCAGTTCGATTTCGGTGATGTGGTGGAAGCGATCACGACGAAGATGATTCGCCGCCACCCCCATGTGTTCGGCGACGCCGAGGCCCGCGGCCGCGGCATGGCCAAGGGCATGTGGGACGAGATCAAGGCGCAGGAAAAGGCCGAACGCCTTGCCCGCCGCCTGCAGAGCGGCGCCCCCGACGAGACAATCGCCTATCTGGACGAGGTGCCGCGCGCCCTTCCCGCGCTCATGCGCGCCCACAAGCTGCAGTCACGCGCTGCGCGCGTCGGGTTCGACTGGGGCGAAGCCGGGCCGGTTCTCGACAAGATCGAGGAAGAGATCGGCGAATTGCGCGAAGCGCTTGCCGAGGGCGACGACGCCCATGCGGCCGAGGAATATGGCGACCTTCTGTTCGCCGTGGTCAATCTGGGCCGCCATCTGGGGCATGATCCCGAGGCAGCCCTTGCCGGCACGAATGACAAATTCCGTCGGCGGTTCGATTTTGTGGAGCGTGAACTCAAAAAGGCCGGCCGCTCGCTCGACGAATCCGGCCTCGAAGAGATGGAAACGCTCTGGCAGCGGGCCAAGACCGAAGCGAAATAGGCGTGGCTGCCGGCAGCTTTACCTGCCGCCGGCAAGACGTTCCTGGATTTCAGCGCGCGCCGTCTGCGTCACGCGCACGGTCAACGTGATGCTGCCATCGTCATTGTCCGTACGCCCGGTCACATCGCCATTGCGATAGATCCAGTCGATCAGCGACATCTGATGCGGGGCGAGATCGACCGTCATCGGCGCGACAGCACCCGAGATATGCTCTTCGATCAGGTCGAGCAGCTCGGGAACGCCCTCACCCGTGATGGCGGAAATGGCGAGCGGCGCATCGCTTGCGCGCATGCCTTCGAGCAGCGCGCGGCGCTGTTCGGCGTCCAGATTGTCGACCTTGTTCCACACTTCCAGAACCCGTGTGCGGTCCGAGGCGTCAACGCCCAGATCGCCGAGGATTGCGGCCACGTCGGTTGCCTGAGCCGTGGTGTCGGGGTCGGAAATGTCGCGCAGATGCACGACGAGATCGGCCTCGACCACTTCTTCGAGCGTTGCGCGGAACGCGGCGACGAGATGCGTCGGCAGGTCAGAGATGAAGCCCACCGTATCG
The DNA here is from genome assembly GCF_058725515.1 of Nitratireductor sp. WH36-1. Lineage (NCBI taxonomy): Bacteria > Pseudomonadati > Pseudomonadota > Alphaproteobacteria > Hyphomicrobiales > Phyllobacteriaceae > Nitratireductor > Nitratireductor sp. WH36-1. The sequence continues at coordinate 2,286,843 of NZ_CM178970.1, forward strand.
GAAAGGATGATGATCGTGCCGTGCGGAAGCGTGACGCGCCGCAATGTCGGATCAAGCGTGGCGAAGAGCATGTCTTCGGCCATAACGCTCGCACCGGTCAGGCGGTTGAACAGCGTCGACTTTCCTGCATTGGTGTAACCGACAATGGCGACGATGGGGAACGGCACCTTGCGGCGCTTCGAGCGGTGCAGATCGCGCGTGCGGCGCACATGCTCCAGCTCTTTCTTGAGCCTTGTGATGCGCTCCTGAAGCTGACGTCTGTCGGCCTCGATCTGGGTTTCACCGGGACCGCCCATGAATCCGCCGCCGCCGCGCTGGCGTTCAAGGTGCGTCCAGCTGCGCACGAGGCGGCCGCGCTGATATTCCAGATGGGCGAGATCGACCTGAAGCCGCCCCTCCTTGGTGCGTGCGCGGCGTCCGAAAATTTCCAGAATAAGGCCGGTGCGGTCGAGCACCTTCGCCTTCAGCGCCTTTTCGAGATTGCGCTGCTGAACCGGCGTGAGCGGATGATCGATGATCACCACTTCCGCCTCCAGATCGTGGACGCGCTCGGCGATCTCGTCGAGCTTGCCCGTTCCGAGCAGTGTTGCGGGGCGCGGCGTGTTGACCGTGACGATATCGGCGGAAACGATATCGAGATCGATGGCCTCGGCCAGTCCGACCGCCTCTTCATGCCGTGCTTCAGGCGCACGCGCAGAAGCCGCGCTGCTTTCGGCAGAACGGCGCTCGTTGGTCAGAACCGGAGTGATGACAAGAGCGCGTGTGGCGAAAGGCTGCGTTGTCAGCCCTTCGTCTTCTCGCTTTCCGTCAGCGGAGTTTTCTGTGTCGTCCAATCAGGAATCCCGATTGTTTTCCTCGGCGTCATAAAGCTGCACGGGCTGGCTCGGCATAATCGTCGAAATCGCATGCTTGTAGACAAGCTGCGAATGGCCATCGCGGCGCAAAAGCACGCAGAAATTATCAAATGAAGTGACAATGCCTGTCAGCTTGACACCGTTGATGAGAAAGATCGTCAGAGGGTTCTTGCTCTTGCGAACGGTGTTCAGGAACAGGTCCTGTAGGTTTTGAGATCGTTCCGCCATTTTTTGGTCTTTCACCCATTCGCTGCACTTTATGCAGCCAGTAGCGCAAATATCACATGCCTCTGTCAAGAAACTCCGCGACAGAAGTTACATGAATAATTGATGCCAGTATTTTTCGGTCGTGCTGAGCCGCTACCACCATGCGCGCTGGTTAACAGCTAGGACTTTTTTCCGCAATCTCAAAAAATGCCTCGCGCAAAGAAGTTGCAACCGTGCCCGGATGACCATTCGCCACAGGCTTGCCGTCAATGTTCACGACCGGCATGACCACGCTCGTGGCGCTGGTCACGAACGCCTCGCGGGCATTCTGTGCTTCTTCCACGGAGAACGGGCGCTCTTCCACCTTGAGGCCGAGACTGTCGGCGACCTTCATGACGGTTGCCCGCGTGATGCCGCGCAGAATGCCGAAATCGGCAGGCCGCGTCACCAGAGAGCCGTCCGCCGTCACGATCCAGGCATTGGTGGAAGCGCCCTCCTTCACGGTTCCATCGGGATCGACGAACCAGGCTTCCTGTGCGCCCGAATCCACCGCCGTCTGGCGCGCAAGCACGTTGGGCAGAAGGCCGATGGTCTTGATGTCCACGCGTTCCCAGCGATTGTCCGGTACGGTGATGACCGTCATGCCCTTTTCGGCCTTCCTGGCCGCAGCCACCGGGTCCATGCGCTTGGCGGTGACCACCAGTGCGGACCGCACCGGCGTGGTCGGGAACGCATGATCGCGCGGCGCAACGCCGCGCGTGACCTGGAGATAGACCATGCCGTTGTGGACATGATTGCGGCGGATGACCTCGCGCATGACGAACTCAAGCGCCTTGCGCTCGATCGGCCAGTCCATGCGAAGCTCGCGCAGCGACCGGTCGAGCCGGTCGAGATGGCCCTCCATGTCGATGATGAAGCCCCGGGAAATCTCGCAGACCTCGTACACGCCATCGCCAAGCTGATAGCCGCGATCTTCCACATGAACCATGGCGTCGTTGTGATTCGCATAACGCCCGTTCACATAAGCAATGCGTGGCATGTCGAGTTCTCCATTCTGGGTGGATGCAACCGCCAGGCCCCGGGCGGCGCGAAAAGGCAGACAGTGTTTTGCCGCCGTGCGGCGGAATTTTCAAGCGACTCAGAAAAACTCCAGGCTGACGCGGAACATCTGTTCCACCTGGCGCACCGCGCTCTCCAGCGCGAAAATCACGACCCGGTCCTTCGGCTTGATCTTGAGCGAACCGCTCGGCTTGATGACCGCGCCGTCGCGATAGACCGCGCCAATGCGCATGCCATCGGGAAACTCCACTTCGCTGAGCGGCGGGCCGACCAGCGGCGAGGTTTCCAGCGCCTCGGCCTCGATGACTTCGGCAGCGCCCCGCTGAATGTTGTGGACAGCGCGGATGCGGCCGCGCCGCACATGCTGCAGCACCTTCGAGATGGTCACCGAGCGCGGGTTCACATGCGCGTCGATGCCCAGCGTCTTGGCGAAGTCGTGATAGGTCGGATTGTTGATCAGAACGAGATTGGAGCGGCAGCCAAGCCGCTTCGCGATCACGCTCGACAGGATGTTGACCTGATCGTCATTGGTCAGCGCCACCATCAGGTCGGCATGCTGGATGTCGGCTTCCAGAAGCAGTTTCTGGTCGAGCGCGCTGCCATGCAGCACCACGGTGCGGCGCAGCTTGTCGGCGAGCGCCACGGCGCGTTCGCGCGTGTTCTCGATCACCTTGACCTTGGTGCGGCTCTGCTTCTTTTCCATCGCGCGCGAGACATAGAGGCCGATATTGCCGCCACCGGCAATGACGATGCGGGTCGCTTCGCGCTCCTCATGGCCAAACAGGCCGAGCGTGCGGCGCACCTGATCCTTGGTGGTGACCACATAGGCAAGATCACCGGCCATGAGCTGATCGCCGGAATGGGGAATGAAGAGCTTTCCCTCACGCGACACGCCAACCACGGTCGACGGCAGATCCGGAAACAGTTCGGTGAGCTGCGCCAGCGGCGTGTTGATGACCGGGCATTCCTCAAGACACTCGATGGCGACCATGGAGACCTTGTCATCGGCAAAGCTCACCACATCCGTCGCACCCGGCAGCGCGATGCGGCGCATCACCATCTCGCCCACCTCGACTTCCGGCGAGATGATCACGTCGATCGGCAGATGGTCCCGCGAGAACAGGTCCATATAATGCGTCTGGAGATAGGACTGCGAGCGAATGCGCGCAATCTTGGTCGGCACGTTGAAGAGCGAATGCGCCACCTGACAGGCGACCATGTTCACTTCATCAAACAGCGTGACCGCAATGATCATGTCGGCTTCGCTGGCGCCGGCCGAGGCCAGAACGTCGGGATGCGCCCCATGGCCGACGAAACCACGCACATCAAGCGTGTCGCGAACCGCGCGGATCAGCTCCGGCGAGGTATCGATCACGGAAACATCGTTCTGCTCGGCGGCCAACCGCTCTGCGATACCGAAGCCAACCTGGCCTGCCCCGCAAATAATGACCTTCATCACGTATTCCCTGCATTCGCGCAGACCTCTTTCGGTCTGCAGGGTCACTGCTCTAGCGCTTTTCGGGGCGCGTGAAAACCTCGTCCATCGAGATGGACGCGGCCTGGCGGATCAGACGCCGAGCGACTTCAACTTGCGGTGCAGTGCAGAGCGCTCCATGCCGACGAATTCCGCCGTGCGCGAAATGTTGCCGCCGAAGCGGTTGATCTGCGCCAGCAGATACTCCTTTTCGAACATTTCGCGCGCCTCGCGCAGCGGCAGCGCCATGATGTGCTGGTCGGACTGCGTCGGCAGGCGCGGCATCACATCGCCGATTTCGGACGGCAGAAGATCGGCGGTGATCGGCGTGTCCGGGCCATCGCCGCGCGTCAGGATCATCAGGCGTTCGATGTTGTTGCGCAGCTGGCGCACATTGCCCGGCCAGTTATGGGCCTGAAGAACCGCCATGGCGTCATTGCCGAGCGGACGCGGCTTGATTCCGGCCTGTTCGCCGATCTGTTGCATGAAGTGATCGACCAGAAGCGGAATGTCCTCGCGCCGTTCCGCAAGCGGCGGAACGCCAACCGGAACCACGGCCAGCCGGTGTAACAGATCCTCGCGGAACCGCCCCTCGGCGATCAGCGATTCGACGTTCTGCGCAGTAGAAGAAATGATCCGCACATCAACCTTCACGCGACGCGTTCCGCCAACCCGCTCAAACTGCTGGTCCACGAGCACACGCAGGATCTTGCTCTGCGTGCCAAGCGGCATGTCGGCCACTTCATCCAGATAGAGAACGCCGCCATGGGCCTCCTCCAGCGCGCCTACCTTGCGCTCGCCGCCATTGGATTCGGTGCCGAAAAGCTCGATTTCCATGCGCTCGGGCGTGATCGCAGCGGCGTTCAGCGTTACGAACGGTCCGCCATTGCGCGGCGAGGCCGCATGAATGGCGCGGGCGACAAGTTCCTTGCCGGAGCCGGAGGGTCCGGTCAGCATGATGCGGCTGTTGGAGGGCGCGACACGCTCGATGGTCTGGCGCAGATTGTTCAGCGCCGCCGATTCACCCACGAGATCGAAGGATGCGCCGCTGCGCTTCTTCAGGTCACTCATCTCGCGCTTCAGTTTGGAGATCTCCAGTGCGCGCTCGCAGATGAGGATCATGCGATCGGTCTTGAACGGCTTTTCGATGAAATCATAAGCGCCGCGCTTGATTGCCGAAACGGCCGTCTCAATGTTGCCGTGTCCGGAAATCATCACCACCGGAACGTGCGGATGCAGTTCCTTGATCTTGTCCAGAAGCGCAAGCCCGTCGAGCTTGGAGCCCTGAAGCCAGATGTCGAGCAGGATGAGGCGCGGCACGCGCTCGGTGATGGAGGCAAGCGCGCTGTCGCTGTCGAAAGCGGTGCGCGTTTCATGGCCCTCGTCGCTGAGAATGCCAGCAACGAGTTCGCGGATGTCTTCCTCGTCGTCTACGATCAGAATATCGGAAGCCATTTTCTACCTTCTTGTCGTCTCAGCAGCGCTACCGGCGTCTCCGGCAGCAGGAAGTATGATGCGGACCATGGCGCCACCTCCGCCGTGGAAATCGTCTGGCGCGTCGTGGAGTTCCAGGCGGCCGCCATGGTCCTCGATGATCTTCTTCACGATGGCGAGGCCAAGTCCCGTGCCCTTCTCGCGTGTGGTCATGTAGGGCTCGAGCAGCCGCTGCCTGTTCTCGCGCGGCAGGCCCTTGCCATTGTCGATCACCTCGATCTGGATGAACCGGCCATTCATGCGCGCCGCGATGCGGATTGCGCCCGGCTGGCCGTTCTGACGCTCAGCCGCGTCGATGGCTTCGGCAGCGTTCTTGATGATGTTGCCGAATGCCTGCCCCAGGAGGCGCGCGTCGAAACGGCCCATCAGCGGCGTGTCGGAAATCTGCCGTTCAAAGGTGATCTCGTTGCGCGCCACCTCCACAAGGAAGGAAGCCTCGCGCAGCGGCTCGCGCAGATCGAGAAGCTGGATGTCAGGCTTTGGCATGCGTGCAAAGGCCGAGAACTCATCCACCATGCGCCCGATATCACCCACCTGGCGAATGATCGTGTCGGTGCACTGGTCGAAAATCTCGCGATCCTGCTCGATCACCTTGCCGAAGCGACGGCGAATACGCTCGGCTGAAAGCTGGATCGGCGTCAGCGGGTTCTTGATTTCATGCGCAATGCGGCGGGCAACATCGGCCCACGCCATGGAGCGCTGCGCCTGCATCAGATCGGTGATGTCATCCACCGTGACCACATAGGAATGCTCGTCATCCTCGTTGACGCCCTCCTCCGTGGTGATCTGTATGTTGAAGGTGCGTTCCACGCCGCCACGGAAGAAGGTGGCCTGCTCGCGATAGACGGCGCGACCGGACTTGCGTCCCATCTCGAAAATGCGGCCCACATGGGGCAGCACCATGGAGAGGTTGTTGTTGACCGCGTCATCGGCTGAAATGTCGAGCATCGCCTCGGCGGAGCGATTGACCATGGCGACCGAACCATCGGCTTCCACGCCGATAACCCCGGCGCTGACGCCCGAAAGCACGGCCTCGGTGAACCGGCGGCGCTCGTCGATGACGTCCCTTGCGGTGATGAGCTCATCGCGCTGCGATTTCAGCTGCTGGGTCATCTGGTTGAACGTATCGCCCAGAAGCCCGACATCGCCATCGGAACTGCGCACCGGCACGGAGACGTCGAGATTGCCGGTCGAAACGGCGCCCGCCGCACTGATGAGCTGGCGGATCGGTCGCACCAGACGGTCGGCGACCGCGATGCCGGTCCAGATGGCCGCCAGCACGATGGCAAGCGTCACGACCAGATAGAGCAGTGCGAAGGCGATCTGCGTATTGCCGCGATTGCCCTCGAGCGATCGGTACTCATCCGTATTCGTGCGCACGATCTGGCGCGCCTTCAGGACTTCGGGATCAAGCAATGCGCCTGTGTAGAGATAGGCGTCCGGAATCTCCTGCAGCTTGTAGACCGCTGTCACAAGATTCGTTCCGCCGATCTCGTTGAAAGCGATCTGCGAGCTGTTGGCGACCTCGATGGCGTTCTCGTTTGGACGCGGCAATGGAATCTCTTCCGGCATCTGCGCGCCGATGATCACCGAGCCGTCCTCGCGCACGAGTTCGGCAACGGCCAGACCGCGCAGCATCGCCTGACGGGTCAGGAAATCGCGGAAACCATAGCGGTCCAGATTGTAGAGCGTGCGCGCCTGATCGAGCCGCACCCCCATGCTCTCCGTCGTGCCCTGCAGGCTGCGGGCATTCTGCTGCACATAGGCATCGGCAATCGAAAGAGACGAGTAGACGATGACCTTGGTTCTGAGTTCGAACCATCGATCAAGGCCCAGATCCAGCGTCACCGATGCGACAACCGCCACCAGAATGGCAGGGATCGCCGCCACGAGCGAGAACATGGCGACGATGCGCACATGCAGACGGGAAGCTGCCCGCCGTCCCTTGCGGGATTTGTAGATACGCCAGCCTTCCATGAGGATCAGGCCGAAAAGGAGCAGAATGAAGCCAAGATTGATCGCGATCAGAAGGATCGTCGTGGTCGCATCAGGCGTGATCGGGGTAAGGCCAAGCAGAACGGTGAAGGAAATGCCTGCCGTCACGACAGCGCCGATCGCCGCCGTCATACCGATATAGAACGCAGCCGTTCGCCCGCGCCTCACGGGCGCAGCCGCAGCCAAAGGCTCCATCGGCGAACTCTCGGACAAGCTGACCATCACTCCCGCTTCCGTTTTCCAGCATAGCGTTTAGTTGTTGCACATATGCAACGACTGTAACCATCTGGCAACAGTTGCATTTCCTAACAATGCGGCATTGCTGGGGCAGACTGGGGATCGTGCCGGGAAGTCAGGGCTGGCCTGAAAAGGTGTGCGGGCGGACTGGCTTCAGTTCGCGCCGCGATAGATGTTCACGCCATATTCGCGGATCTTCTTGCGTAAGGTGTTCCGGTTGACGCCGAGAAGGTCTGCGGCCTTCAACTGGTTGCCGCCCGTCGCGGTCAGCGCCGCAATCAGAAGCGGTTGCTCCACTTCAGCCAGCACCCGCTGGTAAAGCCCTGCCGGCGGCAGCTGGTCACCGAATGTTGCGAAATAGCGCTGCAAATGCTGCTCGACGGCCTGGGACAGCGTGGTTTCCTCCGGCAGCGGCTCCGACTGGTTGCCGCGCAAAGCGCCTGCCGCGCGCAGCTCCTGCTCAATCACTTCGGCCGAAATTTCGTCCTGTGGGTAGAGCGCGGCCAGCCTGCGCACGAGGTTTTCAAGCTCACGCACATTGCCGGGCCAGCGATAGCTCTTCAGCCGGTTGAGCCCGTCATTGCTGATTCGCTTGGCCTGCAGCCCCTCCTGCTCGGCGCGGGTGAAGAAGTGGCGCACCAGATCCGGGATGTCTTCCGCCCGTTCGCGCAGCGGTGGCAGCCGCAGCGGCACGACGTTCAGCCGATAGAAAAGGTCTTCCCGGAACAGGCCCTGATCGATCAGCGTGCGCGGATCCTTATTGGTGGCGGCGACGATGCGCACATCGGTGCGGATCGGCGTGCGCCCGCCAACGGTCGTGTATTCGCCCTGCTGCAAGACGCGCAGGAGGCGCGTCTGCGCTTCCATTGGCATGTCGCCGATTTCGTCGAGAAACAGCGTGCCGCCTTCCGCCTGCTCGAACCGGCCGAAGGAGCGCGCCTGCGCGCCCGTGAACGCACCCTTCTCATGACCGAAAAGTTCCGATTCGATCAGATCGCGCGGGATGGCGGCCATGTTGATGGCGACAAACGGCCCTTTGCGGCGACGGCCATATTCGTGAAGCGCGCGGGCCACGAGTTCCTTGCCGGTGCCCGACTCGCCGCTGATCATCACCGTCAAATCGGTCTGCATCATGCGCGCAAGCAGCCGGTAGATTTCCTGCATCGCCGCCGATCGGCCGATCAGCGGCAGCGTCTCGGGAGCATCCGCACCGGAAAGCTCCTTCTGGCTTGCCTTGGGCTCCGACAGCGCACGCCCGACAATGTTCACCAGTTCGGTCAGATCGAAGGGTTTGGGCAGATAGTCATAGGCCCCGACCTCGGAGGCGCGTATCGCGGTCATGAACGTGTTCTGCGCGCTCATGGCGATCACCGGCAGATCGGGCCGCACCTTCTTGATGCGGGGCAGAAGGTCGAACGCATTGCCATCGGGCATCACCACATCGGTGATGACCAGATCGCCCTCGCCGCCCGAAACCCAGCGCCAGAGCGTCTCTACGTTCGAGGTGACGCGCACATCGTGGCCGGCGCGCGACAGCGCCTGATTGAGCACGGTGCGGATGGCCGCGTCGTCATCGGCCACGAGAATGCTGGAACCGGTCATGACCTGCCCTCCATTTCAGTCTTCAAAGGGTTTGGCCGGGGGGCCGGATGGCGCGCCTCGCGCCAGGCCGGCATCAGGATGCGGAACACGGTTCCGCGCTGGCCGGAGGATTCGCATTCGATCACCCCGCCATGCGCGCCCACGATCTTGGCGACCAGCGCAAGCCCGAGGCCAGACCCGTTTTGCTTGGAGGTAACGAAGGGATCGAAGATGATCTGCCGCAGATCCTCGGGGATGCCCGGCCCATTGTCGTAGACGCAGAATTCCAGCGGAAGCGCCACGCGATCCGGCGAGCCTGGAACCGAAAGCCGGATGCCCGGACGAAACGCCGTTGTCAGCCGGATCTCGCCATCATCCTGATCGGCAATGGCTTCGGCAGCGTTCTTGACCAGATTGAGAAAGACCTGGATCAGCTGGTCGCGATTGGCCCAGACCGGCGGCAGCGACGGATCGTAATCCTCCAAAATGCTGACTTTGCGCGCAAAACCGCTCTTGGCGACGGCTTTGACGTGATCGAGCACCAGATGAATGTTGATCGGATCGCGTTCCACCGGGCGTTCGTCGGAAAACACTTCCATACGGTCGACCAGCGCCACGATCCGGTCGGTCTCCTCGGTGATGAGGCGCGTCAGCGCCCGGTCTTCATCCGAAACGGCGTGTTCGAGCAATTGCGCCGCGCCGCGAATGCCCGAAAGCGGGTTCTTGATTTCATGCGCCAGCATGGCTGCCAGCCCGGTCACCGAACGCGCCGCGCCGCGATGCACCATCTGCCGGTCGATCTTGTCGGCCATGGAGCGCTCCTGCAGGAGAAGCGCAACGGCGCCGGGCACTTCCGAAACCGGGGCTGCGTGAATATCCACCAGCCGCTCCGGCCCAAGGCGCGGTGACGAGATGTCGACACGGTATTCGTTGATCGCCACGCGCTGCTCGCGCACCTGTTCGACAAGCGCGATCAGCGGGCTTCCGAAGGGAACGAAATCCGACAGGCGGCTTCGGGCAAGAATGGACGCGCCGGAGCGGAAGAAATCCTCGGCCTCCGCATTCACCTCGGCGATGAAGCCATCCCGGTCGATCATCACCACGGGGTGGCGCAACGTGTTCAAGAGCAGACTGGCCGGGCCGGTTTCCATACGTGCGCGTTCACCCCTGTCATTCATGCGGCCAGTTGATCCTCTTGTCTGCGAAACAGGTCGCGCAGGAGCCGGCTGACCTCTCTGTGATCGGTCCCCGTCATGATCGCCCTGCGTGTTTCGGGAGAAACCTCGGTGATGTGCCGGTCCATGTACCAGCCGAGATGCTTGCGGGCGTGCCGTGTGCCGTGATCCGCGCCATAAAGCGAGAGCATCGCCTCGTAATGGTCGATCACATAGTCGGCGAGGTTGTTCGGGCGGCGCTCTGCATTGGAGGCAACAGCGCCTGCGATCCATGGCGCGCCGTAATGCGCGCGTCCGACCATCACCGCGTCAGCGCCCGAAGCGGCAAGCATGCCTGCTGCATCTTCCGCCGATGTCACGTCGCCATTGGCCACCACCGGGATCGTGACGGCTTCCTTCACCGCCGAAATCGCCTTCCAGTCGGCCCTGCCCTTGTAGAACTGGCAGCGCGTGCGCCCGTGCACCGTCACCATGGCCACGCCCGCCTCCTCGGCGCGGCGCGCAATCTCCGGCGCGTTCAGCGCATTGTCGTCCCAGCCAAGACGCATCTTCACCGTGACCGGCACCTGAACAGCACCCACGACAGCCTCGATCAGGCTCAGCGCATGATCGGGTTCGCGCATCAGCGCCGAACCGGAATAGCCGCCCGTCACCTTCTTGGCCGGGCAGCCCATATTGATGTCGATCACGTCTGCGCCGCGCTCTTCGGCGATGCGTGCTCCTTCCGCCATCCAGCGCGCCTCGCGTCCGGCAAGCTGCACCATGTGCACGTCCACATCCGGGCGGCGCAGGCGGCGGGCCGATTCAGCCTTGCCGCGCGCAAGCTCGCCGCTCGCCACCATTTCAGAGACGACCAGCCCCGCGCCATGGTCATAGGCGCGTGCGCGGAACGCCAGGTCGGTAACCCCGGACATGGGCGCCAGAAACACGCGGTTGCGAATCGAAACCGATCCGACCGAGAGTGGCGTGGACAAAAACGCGGCTGATGAGATGCACAAATTTAAAGCACCCTCTGATTGTGCTTATTATTTAGCCATTTTTTACCCGATCCCGCAACTGCGTTTTCGCATCTGCGCAATCGCCTGCAAATTCGGCTGGCCTTTCGCGGCATGTATTATTATGCGTCTGCGCTATGGACAAGCAGATGACACAATCCGATAGCCTGACGGCCCGCAGGACCGGTGAGGTCGCCGCCGTCATCGTCGCCGCAGGACGCGGCGAGCGCGCGGGGCAGTCCGTCGAAGGACCGAAGCAATATCGCCAGATCGGCGGCAAGCCGGTGCTGCGTCACACGCTGGAAACCTTCCTCACCGATCCGCGCATCGGGCGCGTGGTGGTGGCGATCCACCCGGACGACGAAGCGCTGTTCGCCGAGGCCACTGCCGGCCTGACCGATGATCGCGTCATCGCCATCCATGGCGGCCATTCCCGCCAGGCCTCCACCCGGCTGGCGCTGCTTGCGCTTTACGATCCGTCTCCGCAGACGGTTCTCATCCATGACGGCGTGCGCCCCTTCATCGACCGCGAGCTGATCGACCGGATCATTGCGGCGGTGGAAGATGGTCGCGGCGCGCTGCCATCCCTGCCCGTGGCCGACACGATCAAGCGCGCAGGCCCCGCCGGCAACATTGCCGAGACGGTGCCGCGCCACGACCTGCATGCCGCGCAGACGCCGCAGGGCTTTCCCTTCGCACTCATCGCGGCAGCCCATGAGCGCGCCCACAAGCTGGGGCGTGAGGATTTCACCGACGACGCCTCCATCGCCGAATGGGCGAAAATCCCGGTTCGGCTCGTTGCAGGCTCCGTCGACAACATCAAGCTCACCTGGGCGCGCGACATCGCGCTTGCAGACGAACGCCTGACCCGCCCGAGCGTCTTCCCGGATGTGCGCACCGGCAATGGCTATGACGTGCACACCTTTGCCGATGGCGATGCGGTCGTGCTTTGCGGCGTCGCCATTCCGCATCACAAGCGCCTCTCCGGCCATTCGGACGCCGATGTGGGCCTGCACGCACTGACCGACGCGCTTCTGGCCACCTGCGGCGCTGGCGATATCGGGACGCATTTTCCGCCCTCCGACCCGCAATGGAAGGGCGCTGCCTCGCACATATTCCTCGAACACGCAGCCGCCATCGTGCGCGAGGCAGGCGGACGCATCGCCAATGTCGATGTCACGATTGTCTGCGAAGCGCCCAAAATCGGCCCGCATCGCGAGAGCATGACGGCAGCCCTTGCCGGCATGCTGAACATCGCGCCGCACCGCATTTCCATCAAGGCCACCACCAATGAGAAGATGGGTTTTGTCGGGCGCGAAGAAGGCATTGCGTCGATCGCCACGGCAAGCGTGATCTATCCCGGCGAGGTGCCGGCATGAGCGGTTTCGAGACACGCGCCCGCGCTGTTCTTGCCGCCTGCAACGCACGCGGCATCATGCTCGCCACGGCCGAGTCCTGCACCGGCGGCATGATCGCAGCCGCCCTGACCGACATTGCCGGCTCCTCCTCGGTCGTCGACCGTGGCTTCGTCACCTATTCCAATGAAGCCAAGATGGAGATGCTCGGCGTTTCGCCAGAAACGCTGGCCGCCCATGGCGCTGTCTCGCAGGAAACCGCGCTGGAAATGGCTCAGGGCGCGCTTGCCCACTCACGCGCCGGCGTGACGGTCGCCGTCACCGGCATTGCCGGCCCGGATGGCGGGTCGGACGAAAAACCGGTCGGCCTTGTCTGGTTCGGACTGGCGATGAAGGGCCGCGCGCCCGTGGCGCAGTCCCATGTCTTTGAAGACCGCGACCGCGCCGGTGTGCGCGCTGCAACCGTCGAGACCGCGCTCGACATGGTTCTGTCGGCCCTTCAGGAAGGCTGAATTCAGGCGCTCACGCCGTAGATCACATCCGCACGGCGCTCGAACGCCTCGGAGAACATGCGGAAGGCGCGGTCGAACATCGCGCCCATCACCGCGCCCAGCATCCGGCTCTTGAACTCATATTCGATGAAGAAATGAATTTCGCACGCGCCCTCGCCGGCCGGCTCGAAGCGCCATTCGTTCTTGAGGAAGCGAAACGGGCCGTCCACATAGCGCACGTCGATTGCCGCATCGTCGGGTTTCAGCGTTACCTGGCTGGTGAATGTCTCCCGCAGCGCCTTGTAGCCGACGGTCATGTCGGCCACGAGCAGCGTCACGCCATCGCGCTCCTTGCGCGTGCGCACGCTGAGCGCCTCGCACATGGGCACGAATTCAGGATATTTCTCCACATCCGCGACGAGCGCGAACATGTCCTCGGCTGTGTGCGCCACACGGCGCACGGTCTCGAATTTCGGCATCAGTTCGCAGCAGCACCAGCGCCTTCAAGACGCGCCTCGCGCGCCGCCCGCAGCTTTGCGAAGTCTTCGCCCGCATGGTGCGACGAGCGCGTGAGCGGGCTGGAAGAAACCATCAGGAAGCCCTTCGTGTAAGCCACGGTCTCGTAGGACTTGAACTCCTCCGGCGTGACGAACTTCTTCACCGGATGGTGCTTGCGCGTCGGCTGCAGATACTGGCCGATGGTCATGAAGTCGACATTGGCCGACCGCAGATCGTCCATGAGCTGCAGCACCTCGTTACGCTCTTCGCCAAGGCCGACCATGATGCCCGACTTGGTGAACATGCCGGGATCAAGTTCCTTGACCTGCTGGAGAAGACGCAGCGAGTGGAAATAGCGCGCGCCGGGGCGAACCTTGAGATAATTGCCCGGAACGGTTTCCAGATTGTGGTTGAAGACGTCGGGCTTTGCCGCGACGACGACTTCAAGAGCGCCATCCTTGCGCAGGAAGTCGGGCGTCAGGATCTCGATTGTCGTTTCGGGCGAAGCCGCGCGGATTGCGCCGATCACATCGGCAAAGTGCTGCGCGCCGCCATCGGCCAGATCGTCACGGTCTACCGAGGTGATGACGACATGCTTCAGCCCCATCTCGCGAACGGCCTTGGCGACATTGTCAGGCTCGTTGATGTCGACGGGACCGGGAATGCCGGTTGCGACGTTACAGAAGGCGCAGGCGCGCGTGCAGATCTCGCCGAGGATCATGAACGTGGCGTGCTTCTTGTCCCAGCATTCGCCGATATTCGGGCAGCCGGCCTCTTCACACACGGTCACGAGCTTGTTCGACTTCACGATCTCGCGGGTTTCCATATAGCCCTGCGAGGTCGGCGCCTTCACGCGAATCCATTTCGGCTTGCGCATCACGTCCTGATCGGGGCGGTGCGCCTTTTCGGGATGCCGCGGGCGCGGCTTGTCGGTGACGGTATCGAGAATGGTGACCATGTTTGTCCTATCGCGTGCGGCGCGGGGCCGAACGACCGAATATCCAGAGGATCAGGATCGCGCCAAGAATGGCGACCACCAGATTGCCAAAAAAACCATAGAACGAGATGCCGGCAATACCGGCAATCGTCCCGCCGACAAAAGCGCCGGCTATGCCGACCAGGATATTGATGAGAAAGCCATGCTCGCGGTTCATGGTCTTTTCAGCCACGTAACCGGCCAGAAAACCGATCACTAGCAGTCCGAAAAAGCCGACACCTGACATTCCCATACCAGGTATTCCCATGAGGCCGTGGCTTTCGCCCATCATCCCGATCCTCGTTGCGTTCCCCCGCATATAGTCCACTTGTCGCGGGGGAAACAGGGGCTTTTCAGCCCTTTTCGAGCATTTGGCGGTCAGGCAGCATCACCAGACCGCACACAAACGCTGATCTTAAGCGCCGATCTCAAGCATTGAGCGTGCGCCCATAGGCGTCGAGAACGCTTTCCTTCATCATCTCCGACAGGGTCGGATGCGGGAAGACCGTGTGCATCAGCTCTTCCTCGGTCGTCTCCAGGTTCATGGCGACGACAAAGCCCTGAATGAGCTCGGTGACTTCCGCGCCGATCATGTGTGCGCCCAGAAGCTCGCCCGTCTTCTTGTCGAAGATGGTCTTGATGAAGCCCTGATCCTCACCAAGCGCGATGGCCTTGCCATTGGCGGCGAACTGGAAGCGGCCAACGCGAATGTCGCGCCCGGCTTCCTTGGCCTTTGCTTCCGTCAGACCGACGGAGGCGACCTGCGGCTGGCAGTAGGTGCAGCCCGGGATCAGGCCCTTTTCAAGACCGTGAACGCCCGGCACGCCGGCGATCTTCTCGATGCAGATCACGCCTTCATGCTCGGCCTTGTGCGCCAGCATGGGCGGGCCCGCCACGTCGCCGATGGCGTAGATGCCATCGACATTGGTGCGGCCATAGCCGTCCACGGCAACGCAGCCGCGATCGGTCTTCACGCCCAGCGCCTCGAGCCCGAGATTTTCAATATTGCCCTGCACGCCAACAGCCGAAATCAGCTTCTCGGCGGAGATCGTCTCGGTCTTTCCATCCTTGGTCTCGATATGGGCGGTGGCGCCGTCCTTGCCCTTCTCGACCTTGGAAACCTTTGCGCCAAGCTTGAACTTGATGCCCTGCTTCTCGAACTGACGCTGTGCGAATTTGGAAACTTCCGCATCCTCGACCGGCAGGATCTGCGGCATCAGCTCGACCACCGTAACCTCCGCCCCCATGGTGCGGTAGAAGGAGGCGAACTCCATGCCGATTGCGCCGGAGCCCATGACGACGAGCGACTTCGGCATCGTCTTGGGAACCATTGCTTCGAAATAGGTCCAGATCCGGTCACCATCAGGCTCGATGCCCGGCAGAACGCGCGGACGCGCACCGGTGGCGACGATGATGTGCTTGGCCTTGTAGGTTCCGGGGCCCTTGGTGTTCTTCGGCGCGGGCGGCTGCGGCTGCATCGCCTTCTTCGCCGTTTCCGACACCACGACTTCGCCAGGCCTGGAAAGCTTGGCCTCGCCCCAGATCACGTCGATCTTGTTCTTCTTCATCAGGAACCCGACACCGCCATTGAGGCGCTGCGAGACCTTGCGCGAGCGGTCGACGACGGCGTCCACATCGGCCGTCACCTTGCCCTCGATGGAGAGACCGTAGTCCTTGCCGTTTTCGGCATAATGCTTGATCTCGGCGGAGCGGAGCAGCGCCTTGGTCGGAATGCAGCCCCAGTTGAGGCAGATGCCGCCCAGATGTTCGCGCTCGACGATTGCCGTTTTCAAGCCAAGCTGTGCAGCGCGGACCGCGGTCACATAGCCGCCCGGTCCCGAACCGATGATGATAACGTCGTAGTTTTCAGCCACAGCTGGTCTCTCCTTGTAGTCGTATCGTTGTTCCAGGGCGCGGGGCAGACCCGCGCCCTGAAAGAAAATCAGGCCCGCTGCGCCCCGCGCAGGCCGAAGGCGATGAGCAGGAGGAAGATGCCGTTCGACAACAGCTCAACCGCCAGCAGAATGCCCAGAATGGTTGCGGCCGCCCACGGCATGTCCGCCAGGATCATCACGCCGAGAACCAGCGAGACGAGGCCCGAGAACAGAACCCAGCCCCAGCCCGAAAGCGGGCGGAATGCAAAGGCGTACATGATCTTCACCACACCGAGCACGAGGAAGATGATCGCCACCAGAACCGTGAGCGAAACAATGCCCGCCGCCGGTTTCATGATGATGGAAACGCCCACTGCGAGCATCAGAACGCCCATGAGCAGCGCCCAGAGGAACCCGCCCCAGCCACGCACGCTGAACGCCTGCACGATCTGCAGCACGCCAAACAGGACGAAGGTCCATGCGGCCAGCATTGCAGCGGTCATCGTGGCCGCGAATGGATTGGCGAATGCCAGAATGCCGCCAATGAGTGAAATGGCGCCGAGCAGGGCAAGCCAGCCCCAGGAAGCGTGTACGCTTCTATTTCCTGCCGTATCGGCCATATGTCTATCCTTCCGCCTTTAAAACCCAAGCATTTCAGTAACGACCGGCGCGACTCCCGCACCGATCGACCTCGTGTTGTCGGCGTCCAGATGAACGCCGTCAAGCGGACTTGTGCGCGCCACACGGCCGGCGTCGAAGAAGCCGACACCCGTGTCCCGTGCGAGCGCTTCATATAAACCGGCGAGCTTTGCCGATTCGGAGCGCGCATTATCGAACAGTACTGAAAAGTCGGGATCATCCGTCGCGCAGGCCTGCGGCGGCGCCATGACGAGCACTTTCGGAGCCGGATCGCCCATCGGGTAGTCATGGCGGCGCACGATGTCGACCAGACGCTGCATGCCCTGTCTCGCACCGAAGGCGCGGCCACAGATGAACGGCTTCATGTCGTTCGTGCCAAGCATGATGATGACGAGATCAAGCGGTGCATGGCTCGTCAGAAGTGTCGGCAGAACCCGCGAACCATTGCGGTCAGCGCCGGCGGCGTAGTCGTCAAACACCGTGGTGCGGCCATTGAGCCCTTCGGCGATTACCCGGGCGCGGTCGCCCAGAGCGGCCTGAAGCGTGCTTGGCCAGCGGTCTTCAAAGGAATGGCGTCCGGGGCCGGCAGGATCGTACCCCCATGTCAGCGAATCGCCGTAGCACAGGATGGTCTTCATGTTCCGCCCCCGGACAAGATGTTCATTTGCGGCCTATACCAGCATCGCCATCGGGTTTTCGATGACCTGCTTGAAGGCGGCGAGGAGTTCAGCGCCAAGCGCGCCGTCCACCGCACGGTGATCGGTCGAAAGCGTGACCGACATCACGGTCGCAACCTTCACTTCGCCATCCTTCACCACGGCCCGCTGTTCGCCCGCGCCGACCGCGAGGATCGTCGCATGCGGCGGGTTGATGACGGCGGCGAAGTCCTTGATGCCGAACATGCCCAGATTGGACACGGCCGTGTTGCCGCCCTGGAACTCTTCCGTCTTCAGCTTGCGCGAACGCGCCCGCGCGGCCAGATCCTTCATCTCGTTGGAGATGGCAGACAGCGTCTTCTCGTCGGCGCGGCGCACGATCGGCGTGATCAGACCGCCGGGGATCGACACGGCAACGCCCACATCGGCGTTTTTGTGCTTCACCATGGCGTTCTCGGTCCACGACACATTTGCATCCGGCACCATGGCCAGCGCCTTCGCGTGGGCTTTGATGACCATGTCGTTGACCGACAGCTTGTAGGCCGGCTTCTCGCCATCCCCGATCTTCACCTTCGGCGCGGCATCATTGAGCTGCTTGCGCAGCGCCAGAAGCGCGTCGATCTCGCAATCGAGCGTCAGGTAGAAATGCGGGATGGTGGACTTGGCCTCGACCAGACGACGGGCGATGGTCTTGCGCATGCTGTCATGCGGGACGAGCTCGTAGGAGCCTTCCTCGAACAGTTTCAGCACCTGATCATCGGACATGGCCTGCGGCGCGGACGCAGCGGCGGAAGCTGCTTCAGCCGGTGCGGCTACAGCGGCCTTAGCACCGCCATCCTTGCCGGCTGCTTCCACGTCGGCCTTGACGATCCGGCCCTTCGGACCCGAACCGGCGATGGCGGACAGGTCGAGACCGGCTTCCTTCGCCAGACGGCGGGCGAGCGGAGAGGCAAACACACGCTCTCCATCGCCGGATGAAGCAGACTTCGCCTCTGCCGGCTTTGCCTGCGCGGGCGCTTCGGCCTTTTCCGCCGGTGCTACGGCTTCAGCGGGCTTCTCGGCCTCGGGAGCCTTCGCCCCGGCCTTTGCGCTTGCGCCGCCTTCGGCAGCCTTCACGGCGTCGGCAGCGTCCTCGCCTTCCTCGGCGAGAACCGCGATCAGCGCATTCACCTTCACGCCTTCGGTGCCTTCCGGCACGACGATCTTGGCGACGGTGCCTTCGTCCACGGCTTCCACTTCCATGGTCGCCTTGTCGGTCTCGATCTCGGCGATCACGTCACCGGGAGCGACGGAATCCCCTTCCTTGACCATCCACTTGGCGAGATTGCCCTCTTCCATCGTCGGCGAGAGGGCGGGCATGGTGACTTGGATCGGCATGGTGTCCTCCCCCTCAGTTACGATAGGAAACGGCTTTCACCGCCTCGACCACTTCGGCGACGCTCGGAAGCGCCAGCTTTTCGAGATTGGCGGCATAGGGCATCGGAACGTCCTTGCCGGCCACCGTGATCACCGGCGCGTCGAGATGGTCGAAGGCCCGCTGCATCACCTGGCTGGCGATATGCGCGCCGACCGACGACTGCGGGAACCCTTCCTCGACCGTCACCAGACGGTTGGTCTTCTTGACGGATTCGATCACCGTATCGAGGTCCATCGGACGGATCGTGCGCAGGTCGACGATTTCCACGTCGATGCCCTCGGCAGCCAGTTCCTCAGCTGCCTTGACCGCATAGGTCATGCCGATGCCGAAGGATACGATGGTCGCGTCCTTGCCCGTTTTGTGGATGCGCGCCTTGCCGATCGGCAGAACGAAATCATCCATCTTCGGAACGTCGAAGCTCTGGCCGTAGAGAATCTCGTTCTCCAGGAAGATCACCGGGTTCGGATCACGGATCGCGGCCTTCAGAAGGCCCTTCGCGTCGGCTGCCGTGTAGGGCATCACCACCTTGAGGCCCGGAATGTGCCCGTACCAGGCGGCGTAGCACTGCGAATGCTGTGCCGCCACGCGGGCAGCAGCGCCGTTGGGACCACGGAACACGATGGGCGCGCCCATCTGGCCGCCGGCCATGTAGAGCGTCTTGGCCGCCGAATTGACGATCTGGTCGATCGCCTGCATGGCGAAGTTGAACGTCATGAACTCAACAATCGGCTTCAGACCGGCAAAGGCCGCGCCAACGCCGACGCCGGCAAAGCCGTGCTCGGTGATCGGCGTGTCGACGACGCGCTTGTCGCCGAATTCCTGCAGGAGCCCCTGGGTCACCTTGTAGGCACCCTGATACTCGGCCACTTCCTCGCCCATGACGAAGACGTCGCCGTCACGGCGCATTTCCTCGGCCATGGCGTCGCGCAGCGCTTCGCGCACGGTGGTCGAAACCATCTCGGTGCCTTCGGGAATATCCGGATCGGCAGCGACCTTGAGTTCCGGTGCAGCCGGCACGGAGCCACCGGAAGACTTTTCTTCCGGCTCCGCCTTTGCGGCGCTGTCGTCAGCAGCCTTCGTCTCTTCGGCAGCCGGCTTTGCAGCCTGCCTGTCGAGATCGGAGGCGCTTTCGCCCTCACCCAGAAGAACAGCGATGGCCGTGTTCACTTTCACGCCTTCGGTGCCTTCGGCGATCAGGATCTTGCCGAGCGTGCCTTCGTCCACGGCTTCCACTTCCATGGTTGCCTTGTCCGTCTCGATCTCGGCGATCACGTCACCGGGAGCGACGGCGTCGCCTTCCTTCTTGATCCATTTGGAAAGATTGCCCTCTTCCATGGTCGGAGAGAGCGCGGGCATGAGAATTTCGGTTGGCATGTCGGCCCTCCCCTCAAAGCAGAATGTCGGTGTAGAGTTCAGACACATCCGGCTCCGGATCCGTCTGTGCGAATTCGGCCGAATCGCCGACCACGTCACGCACCTCTTTGTCGATGGCCTTCAGCGCATCTTCATCCGCCCACCTGCTGGCCAGAAGACGCTGCTTCACCTGCTCGATCGGATCGTGCTCGGAGCGCATCTTCTGCACTTCGTCCTTGGAGCGGTATTTCGCGGGGTCAGACATGGAATGGCCGCGATAGCGGTAGGTCTGCATCTCGAGGATGATCGGCCCCTTGCCCGAACGGCACCAGTCAACGGCCAGCTCACCGGCCGCCTTGACTGCACGTACATCCATGCCATCCACCTGGATGCCGGGGATCTTGAACGAAAGGCCGCGATGCGAGAAATCGGTCTCGGCGGAGGAACGCGCGACCGCCGTGCCCATGGCGTAGCGGTTGTTCTCGATGATGTAGATCACCGGCAGCTTCCACAGCGAGGCCATGTTGAAGCTCTCATAGACCTGGCCCTGGTTGGCCGCGCCATCACCGAAATAGGTGATCGAAACGCTGTCGTCGCCACGGTAACGGTTGGCAAAGGCAAGCCCGGTGCCCAGCGGCACCTGCGCGCCGACAATACCGTGACCGCCGTAGAACTTCTTCTCCTTGGAGAACATGTGCATGGAGCCGCCCTTGCCCTTGGAGTAGCCATTGCGGCGCCCCGTGAGCTCGGCCATCACGCCGCGCGCTTCCATGCCTGTTGCGAGCATGTGACCATGATCGCGATAGCCGGTGATGACCTGATCGCCTTCCTTCATGCTCATCTGCATGCCGACGACGACGGCTTCCTGGCCGATATAAAGGTGACAGAAACCGCCGATCAGGCCCATGCCGTAAAGCTGGCCGGCCTTTTCCTCGAAGCGGCGAATGAGCAGCATTTCACGATAGGCGTGAAGCTCCTGCTCCTTGTCGAATTCCTCGGGCTTTGGAGCCTTTGGTGTCTGGCCGGCACTTGCTGCCGCCCCTTTTCCGGTCGAGCGTGACCTGTTGCCACTGGTCTTGCTTGCGGCTCGCGCCATGCCTCTACTCCCTAGCTGACAATCCGGGGAATTTGTGCAACGGTGGAGCGCGGCAAAATTGCGCCGTGAGCCTCCCGTCATTTCCCGCTTATAGATGACAAAGCTAGCACGTAGTTCACATTTCGGCCATTCAAAATCCGCATAGCTGCCATGCAGCTAAATGCTTGGATTTGCACACCTTCTTATCGATTAACTGAAAGTCGGTTAATTCACCGATCCGCGCCAATGAGGATAATGACCTCATTTTCACGCGCGACATTGAGCGCGCGCCTGGCCTGCTCGTCCAGCATGTCCTTCTCGAGGCTGCCATCATTCACCAGCGCAACACGATGCTCCAGCTCCCTGCGCTTGGCGACAAGCGTGTCGAGCCTGGCCTGCGCCTCGGCAATGCGGGATTCGAGCTGAATTTTGGAATAGATGCCGTATTCGCCGTGATAGGCATGAAAGCCGAAATAGGCGAGAAACAGGCCCGTGATCGTCGGAACGATCAGGCGACCAGTGTTGCGGCGTTTGTGATGACGTGTCCACATGCGGAAAAAACCCTTCTCCCGCATGTGTTCATATCTTGCTTAATGGACCGTTATTTCAGCGCGGCCATTTGCATTTTTATCCGCGCAGGAACGACTTTCCGGCGTAACGCGCCTGACGGTCGAGCTCTTCTTCAATGCGGATGAGCTGGTTGTACTTCGCGGTCCGGTCGGAGCGCGCCAGCGAACCGGTCTTGATCTGCCCGCAATTGGTCGCGACAGCCAGATCGGCAATGGTGGAATCCTCGGTCTCGCCCGAGCGGTGCGACATCACTGCGGTGTAGCCGGCCTTGTGCGCCGTCTCCACGGCATCCAGCGTCTCGGTCAGCGTACCGATCTGGTTCACCTTCACGAGGATCGAATTGCCGATGCCCATCTTGATGCCGTCGCGCAGACGCGCCGAATTGGTCACGAACAGATCGTCGCCAACGAGCTGGGCCTTGTCGCCAACCAGATCGGTGAGGATCTTCCAGCCCTCGAAATCGTCTTCCGACATGCCGTCTTCGATGGAGATGATCGGGTAGTTGCCGACCAGCTTGGCGAGATACTCGGCCTGCGCCTTGCCGTCGCGCGTCTGGCCTTCGCCTTCGTAGACGTATTTGCCTTCCTTGAAGAACTCGGTGGCGGCGCAATCGAGCGCGATGCCCACATCTTCACCCGGGCGGTAGCCGGCCTTCTCGATGGAGGCGAGAACGAAGTCCAGCGCATCCTCGGCGCTCTTCAGGTTCGGCGCAAAGCCGCCTTCGTCGCCCACATTGGTGTTGTGGCCGGCATCCTTCAGACCCGCTTTCAGCGTGTGGAAGATTTCCGAGCCCCAGCGCACGGCTTCACGGATGGAGGACGCGCCAATCGGCATCACCATGAATTCCTGGAAGTCGATCGGGTTGTCGGCATGCGCACCGCCATTGACGATGTTCATCATCGGCACCGGCAGGACATGCGCGGAAGCACCGCCCACATAGCGGTAGAGCGGCAGGTTGGAGGATTCGGCGGCAGCCTTCGCCACGGCCAGCGAAACGCCGAGGATGGCGTTTGCGCCAAGACGGCTCTTGTTCGGTGTGCCGTCCAGATCGATCATCGCCTGGTCGATCTGCATCTGGTTCTCGGCTTCAAGACCGCTCAGCGTCTCGAAGATCTCGCCATTGACCGCATCGACGGCCTGCTCGACGCCCTTGCCGAGATAGCGCTTGCCGCCATCGCGCAGCTCCACGGCCTCGTGCGCGCCGGTGGACGCACCCGAAGGCACGGCGGCGCGGCCCATCGAGCCGTCTTCCAGAACCACATCGACCTCGACGGTGGGGTTGCCGCGGCTGTCCAGTATTTCGCGTCCGACAATGTCGAGAATGGCAGTCATTTTAACTCTCTCTGATCTGGAGGTTGAACCTGGGCATGAACCCGGGGGCAAGAACCCCGTAAGGTAAGCACCCGGGAGGAAGTGTCCGCGCTTTCTTAGCGCAGACACGTGAAAACTCAATGTCGCGCCTGACGTTCAGGCAGCCTTTGCGATCCGGTCGAACGCCATGAGACGCTCAAGAAGCCCTTTCATCTCGTTCAGCGGCACCATGTTCGGACCATCCGAAGGCGCGTTGTCGGGGTCCTGGTGCGTTTCCATGAAGACGCCGGCAACGCCAACGGCCACGGCCGCCCGCGCAAGCGTTTCCACGAACTGGCGCTGGCCGCCCGACGAACCGCCGAGACCGCCGGGCTGCGCAACCGAATGGGTCGCATCGAAGATCACCGGCGCCCCCATGGCCGCCATCTGCGGCAGACCGCGCATGTCGGAGACGAGCGTGTTGTAGCCAAACGAGGTGCCCCGCTCGGTCGCCATCACATTGGGATTGCCCGAAGCCGTCACCTTGGAAATCACGTTTTCCATGTCCCATGGCGCGAGGAACTGGCCCTTCTTCACATTCACCACCTTGCCGGTCTCGGCAGCCGCGATCAGGAGATCGGTCTGGCGACACAGAAAGGCCGGGATCTGAAGCACATCGACCACTTCAGCGACGATGCGGCACTGCTCCTCGGTGTGGACGTCCGTCAGAACCGGAACGTCGAATTCCTTGCGCAGATCCGCGAAGATCGGCAGGGCTGCCTCCAGCCCCGCACCGCGCTTGCCCGAAAGCGATGTGCGGTTCGCCTTGTCGAAACTGCTCTTGTAGACGAGACCGATGCCAAGCTCGTCCGTCATTTCCTTCAACGCGCCTGCCATGTCGAAGGCGTGCTCCCGCGTCTCCATCTGGCAGGGACCGGCGATCAGAGCCAGCGGAGCGTCGTTGCCGAAAACGACATTGCCGACCGTGACACGCGGATTGGGTTTCATAGGGAAGACTCCTCAAAGACAAATACTGTGCCCTGGCCGGCCGCCGGCGGCACGATGATGGAACCGGCTTCGTCGGCGAACAGGATCTCACGAATCGAAAATTGCTCGCGCAATCTGGCAACATCCAGACACTCAAAGACGATTGCCGCGAGATCGAACCGGCCATGTTGAGAAACACGGTCTAGACCATAACGCATTGCGTAGCGGTCGGGCGTCATCACCGTCAAAACCGCGTTGCCGAGCCTCAATTCGACTTCGCCATCCACCAGCCGCTCATGCGCTTCATCGGAAAATGCGTCCAGAAAGCCTGCATAATCGTCCGGCGATGCAGCAAGCATGACGATGCGTGCGGTGCCCGTCACGCCATTTGAATGCGTCTCGAGCGCGCCGCGCCCCGCAGTCGGCATGTTGATGCGCTGGCAGGTGAAGAAAAAGTGGCCGTCGGCGTTTTCCGGAGCGGCAAAGGCCAGCCGGAACGAAGCCGTGGCCTCACGCCCTTCAGCGTCGCGGAATGGACGCGAGAAGGACAGCGG
This sequence comes from Nitratireductor sp. WH36-1, assembly GCF_058725515.1. Taxonomy (NCBI): domain Bacteria; kingdom Pseudomonadati; phylum Pseudomonadota; class Alphaproteobacteria; order Hyphomicrobiales; family Phyllobacteriaceae; genus Nitratireductor; species Nitratireductor sp. WH36-1. The sequence continues at coordinate 2,311,649 of NZ_CM178970.1, forward strand.
CTTTCCCGCAGAAATCCCTGCATCGACAAAGCGTGCGTGATCGGCATCGGCGTCCGCCGTTCCCAGAACCACGGCTGAAAACCCTTCATCGCCATAGGTTTGACGAAAGACGCTGTCCCGCTCAATGAAGACATTGCCGTCTGCTTCCGCCTCAAGGGCAGCCTTATGGTCCATGCGGGCCAGGGGTTCGAGATAGGAGCCGTCTGAGAGAAAAACGCAGCAATTGCCGGTGCCGAAAGGATGCGCCGCGTCTGCGGCGACCGTGAAGCCAAGCGCTTCCAGTCGTTGCCGCGCGACCGTCAGACCTGCGGTTGGCAACACACAATGATCGAGGGTGCGATCGAGCTTGCGATCAGGGCTGCGCGGCATTTGCATCTTGTCTTCAGATACCATGCACCGCATGTGCCCGAAGCCCGGGCGCTTTGCAAGTGCAGAGCCGGCCAAGGAAGGTTTCCCCGCCACGAAGGCGGGGAAATGAAATCACACGAGGCGTGACTGCTCCACCGCAGCTGCGATGAAGGAAGCGAAAAGCGGATGCGGCTCGAAGGGCCTGCTCTTCAGCTCAGGGTGATACTGCACACCGATGAACCAGGGATGGTCGGCATACTCCACCGTCTCCGGCAGAACGCCATCGGGCGACAGGCCGGCAAACACCAGACCGCACTCTTCCAGCTTCTGACGATAGCCGATGTTCACCTCGTAGCGATGGCGGTGACGCTCGGAGATTTCCTCCGAACCATAGATCTCCGCAATCTTGGTGCCCTCAACGAGCATCGATTCGTATGCGCCGAGGCGCATCGTGCCGCCGAGATCGCCAGAGGCCGTGCGCTTCTCGAGCATGTTGCCCTTGAGCCACTCGGTCATCAGGCCGACAACGGGTTCGCTGGTCGGACCAAACTCGGTCGAGGAGGCATTCTCGATGCCAGCCAGCGAGCGGGCCGCCTCGATGCAGGCCATCTGCATGCCGAAGCAGATGCCGAAATAAGGCACCTTGCGCTCACGCGCGAACTTGGCCGCCAGGATCTTGCCTTCCGCACCGCGCTCGCCAAAGCCGCCCGGCACCAGAATGCCATGCACTTTTTCGAGCCACGGAGCCGGATCTTCCTTCTCGAAGATTTCCGCTTCGATCCATTCGAGCTTGACGCGCACCCGGTTCGCCATGCCGCCATGAGACAGGGCCTCGATGAGCGATTTGTAGGCGTCTTTCAGGCCCGTATACTTGCCGACGACGGCAATCGTGACCTGGCCTTCCGGATTGTGGATGCGGTCTGCAACCTCTTCCCAGCGCTCCATGCGCGGCTTCGGCGCCGGATCGATGCCGAAGGCCGATAGCACTTCCGAATCGAGCCCTTCTTCGTGATAGGCGATCGGCACATCATAGATATGCGCAACGTCGAGCGCCTGAATCACGGCTGATTCGCGCACATTGCAGAACAGCGACAGCTTGCGCCGTTCTTCGGCCGGGATCTCGCGATCCGCGCGCACCAGAAGGATATCCGGTGCAATGCCGATGGAACGCAGTTCCTTGACCGAGTGCTGGGTCGGTTTTGTCTTGAGTTCGCCCGCCGCCGGAATCCACGGCATCAGCGTCAGATGCACATAGACGGCGTTGCCGCGCGGCAGTTCATTGCCGAGCTGACGAATCGCCTCGAGGAACGGCATCGCCTCGATGTCGCCAACGGTTCCGCCGATTTCGCATAACACGAAATCGTAATCCTCATTGCCTTCAAGGACGAACTGCTTGATCTCGTCAGTGACGTGCGGGATCACCTGCACCGTGGCGCCCAGATAGTCGCCACGACGCTCTTTTTCCAGAATGTTCTGGTAGATCCGACCCGTGGTGATGTTGTCCTGCTTGTTGGCCGAACGCCCTGTGAAGCGCTCGTAATGGCCAAGGTCCAGGTCGGTTTCGGCACCGTCATCGGTGACGAAAACCTCACCGTGCTGATAGGGCGACATCGTGCCCGGATCAACATTCAGGTAGGGGTCGAGTTTACGGATGCGAACGCGGTACCCACGGGCCTGAAGCAACGCGCCAAGGGCCGCTGCTGCAATGCCTTTTCCGAGGGAGGAGACCACGCCGCCGGTTATAAAAACATATCGCGCCATGGGACTCATCGCTTATCCGGACACAGGCGATTCCGCCAGCAAAAAATAACGAGACGCAAATCTTTTTGCGCCCCGCGGTGAATAACTCTTGCGCACTGCAAAACCGGCCGCACCATTCAGGCGGCCGGAAAGCCTTGCAAGCGTGGGCTTACTGCCCCGTGGGAACCTGATCTTCAGGATTTGCTTCGGCAGGAGCTGCCGGCTCGTCGGTCGGAACCGATGCGCCTGCGCCGCCAAGCTGGTCGAGAACGCCGCCAGTGCCTTCGGTCTGCTCACTTCCGGCCGGGATGCGGTCCAGAATGTCTGTCGGGCTCGCGCCGTAACGGGCGATCAGCGAAAGAGCAAGCGAGGTTGCGAAGAAGGCTGCGGCGAGGATCGCCGTCGTGCGCGTCAGCGCGTTGGCCGCACCGCGCGCGGACATGAAGCCGGAACCGCCGCCGACACCAAGGCCGCCACCCTCGGAGCGCTGCATGAGGACGACGCCGACCAGCGCGACCACGACGATCAGATGAATGACGATGATAACGGTCTGCATGTTTCCTTCCGGCTTTCCGGCTCGAAGCATCCACTTGAATGCGGACGCGGCTCATTACACGGCTTTCACCGTTTTTCCAAGACCGCTTTTCCAAGACCGCCGGGTGCTCACTCACAGGGTCTCGTCTTCGATACCCCGTAATTTTGCCCTTAAAAGGACCGCACCGCATCCGGTTTTGCGGCATTTCAAACGCGTTTTCGCTCAAACCACATCAAATGACGGCATTTGAACGAAGCTCGCTCTCACATAGGCGGTTGAGCGAGCAACGCAAGACTTTTCTCTTCACTCAGCTCGGACAGGCAGCCGCGATGGCAAGAAAATCGACCGCCTTGAGGCTCGCCCCGCCGACCAGCGCACCGTCCACATTCTCAATCGAGAGAAGCTCGGTCGCGTTGCCGGGCTTCACCGACCCGCCATAGAGAAGACGCATCTTGTCGGCTTCGTCGCCGAGCAGCGTCTTGAGTTCGGTGCGGATATGTCTGTGTGCTTCAGTAATGTCCTCGACCGTGGGCGTAAGGCCCGTGCCGATGGCCCAGACCGGCTCATAGGCAACCACGGTGTTTGCCGCCGTGGCTTCCGCCGGAACCGAACCCGGGATCTGGCTGGAGAGGACAGAAAGCGTCTTGCCGCCTTCGCGCTCTTCTTTGGTTTCGCCGATGCAGATCACTGCCGTGAGGCCGGCGCGCCATGCGGCCTTCGCCTTGTCGGCCACGACGGCATCGCTCTCGCCATGATCGGTGCGGCGCTCCGAGTGACCGACCAGCACATGGCTCGCCCCCGCATCGGCCAGCATTTCGGCGGAGACATCGCCCGTATGCGCGCCGGAGGCTGCCGCATGACAGTCTTCACCGCCAAGGCGCAGCTTGCTGCCGGCAAGCGCATCGCTTGCGCGCGACAGGAGCGTTGCGGGAACGCAGATCAGCCCTTCCGCGCCGCCAAAGGCGCCCTCGCCCATCGCTGCGAGTTCACCGATGTCGGCCGAAAGACCGTTCATTTTCCAGTTGCCTGCAATCAGGGGGCGAATACCTGGCGTCATGCGTCAGCGTCCTTACAAAAATCAAACTCGGCAGCTTCCCTAGCAAAAACACGCGCTAATGCAAAAGCAATTGGGCCTGCAATTCCCACTCAACTATCGACACCCGGCGTCAGGGGCGTTATTGCGCTGTGTTGGGGCCAGTCCCTGAAATCACGCGAGGAACTTCGGAAAAGCCATGCTCGACAGTCTCAGAAACGCCGCCTCTACCTGGATCGCCAAGCTGCTCCTGGGCCTTCTCGTCCTGAGCTTTGCGGTTTGGGGCATTTCGGGCCAGATCCTGAACGATCAGTCGCGCAATGTGCTGACGGTCGGAGATTCCTCCGTTTCCATGCTGGATTACCGGCTGGCCTATGACCGCCAGATCAACACGCTTTCGCAGCGTCTGGGCACACGCGTCACGCGCGAACAGGCTGTTGCCTTCGGCATTGACGAACAGGTTCTGCAGCAGCTGGCCGCCGGCGCGCTTCTGGACGAGGAAGCCCGCAAGCTCGGCCTTGGCCTTTCCAGCGACCGGCTTGCGCAGCTGACCGCCGACGACCCGGCGTTCCGCGGACCGGACGGTCGCTTCAACCGCCAGCAGTTCGATTTCGTTCTGAGCCAGATCGGCATGCGCCCCGAAGATTATCTGCGCAACCGCGAACAGGTGGCCATTCGCCAGCAGATCGTGGAAGCGGCAACGGACGGCATGAGCGTGCCGGATGAGCTGTTCAAGAACCTGGCGCTCTATCGCGGTGAAGACCGCACCATCGAATATGTGGCGCTGCCGCAGGCTCTGGTCGAGCCCGTCGCAACGCCGGACGATGCGACGCTGCAAGCCTGGTTTGACGAGCGCAAGGCAGACTATGCCGCCCCGGAATACCGCAAGTTCAGCTATGTGAAGCTTGAGCCGAGCGACATTTCCGACCCGGCTTCCGTGTCCGAAGATCAGGTCAAGAAGGCCTATGACGACCTGCGCAACCGCTACACGACGCCGGAGAAGCGCACGATCGAACAGATCGTCTTCCCGGATCGCGAAGCAGCCGAAGCTGCGCTGAAAAACCTGCTCGACGGCCAGAGCTTCGCAGACGTGGCGACGGCCGCCGGCAAGAGCGCCGACGACATCGCGCTCGGCACGCTCGCCCAGGGCGAAATCGCAGACAGCGCCATCGCCGAAGCGGCCTTCGCGCTCAGCGAAAACCAGTTCAGCGACGTGCTTGACGGCACGTTCGGACCGGTGATCGTGAATGTCTCGGAAGTTCAGGCCGAGGTGGTTCAGCCCCTCAGCGAGGTGGAAGACGAGATCCGTCAGGACCTGGCGCTTGAGGAAGCGTCGCGCGTTCTGCTCGATGTGCACGATGCCTACGAAGACGCCCGCGCCGGCGGCGCGACCATGGCGGAAGCAGCCGAGCGCATGAACCTGACCATGCGCACGATTGAAGCCATCGACGCCACTGCGCGTCGCCCTGATGGCGCGATCGTCGGTGATCTTCCGGTTTCGGCAGAGCTGATTCGCGAAGTGTTCGAGAGCGATTCCGGCATCGAGAACGCGCCCCTCTCCATGGGCGGCAATGGCTTCATCTTCTACGAGGTGGAAGGCATCACGCCCGAGCGCGACCGCACGCTTGACGAAGTGCGCGAAGAGGTCACGCAGGACTGGATCGCTGCCGAGACGGATCGCCGTCTGGCTGCGCGCGCTGCCGAGCTGGCCCAGAAGGTGAAGGACGGCGTTTCGCTGGATGACATCGTTCTGGAAATCGACCAGCAGAAGCAGGTGAAGCGTGGCGTCAAGCGCACGGCGAACGACGCCGACCTTGGCCAGGCCGGTGTTGCGGCGGTGTTCTCCGTTCCGCGCGATGGCAGCGGCGTGTTTGCCAACCCGGCCGGCGACGGACAGGTTCTGTTCCGCGTCACCGAGGTCTTCGAGCCGGCGAGCGCGACGGCGCAGAGCATTCCCGAAAACCAGCGCGACGCCATGCGCACCGGGCTTGCCGACGATCTTCTCGACCAGATGGTTGCACGCCTGCAGGGCAAGCATCCGGTGACCGTGAACCGGGCTGCAATGCAGGAAGCCCTTAGCTTCTGAGGCCGACGATGAAGGCATTCAAAACCTATATCGCCAAGGCAGCCTCGGGCGAGCCGCTGAGTTTTGACGATGCGCGCGAGGCGTTCGACATCATGATGTCGGGCAATGCAACACCGAGCCAGATCGGAGGTTTTCTGATGGCCCTGCGCGTGCGTGGCGAGACCGTTGAGGAAATCTCGGGCGCAGTCGCCACCATGCGCGACAAGATGCTGACAGTCACCGCGCCGGAAGATGCCGTGGACATCGTCGGCACGGGCGGCGACGCCTCCGGCTCCTACAATGTGTCCACCTGCTCGGCCTTTATCGTGGCAGGCGCGGGCGTTCCCGTCGCCAAACACGGCAACCGGGCGCTCTCCTCGCGCTCGGGCGCTGCCGACACGCTGGCGGCTCTCGGCATCAATATCGAGCTTGGGCCGAACGAGATCGCGGACTGCATCCGCGAAGCCGGCCTCGGCTTCATGTTTGCGCCGGCACATCACTCCGCCATGCGCCATGTGGGCCCGTCGCGGGTTGAGCTTGGCACGCGGACAATCTTCAACCTGCTTGGCCCCCTGTCCAACCCGGCTGGCGTGCGCCGCCAGCTCATCGGCGTTTTTGCGCCGGAATGGGTGGGACCGATTGCCGAGGTGCTGAAGCAGCTTGGAACGGAAACCGCCTGGGTGGTGCATGGCGCGGGTCTTGACGAACTGACCACCGCCGGAACCACGCAGGTCGCCGCGCTCGAAGACGGCCAGATCCGCCATTTCGAGATCACGCCGGAGGATGTTGGCCTCAAGCGCGTGACCATGGCCGACCTGAAGGGCGGCGAGGCAGACTACAATGCGCGCGCGCTCAGGGCCGTTCTCGAAGGCGAAAAGAACGCCTATCGCGACATCTCGGTTCTGAATTCCGGCGCTGCGCTGGTCGTGGCCGGACGCGCCAAGACCCTGAAAGACGGCATCAAACTGGCGGCGGAATCACTCGACCGCGGACAGGCTCTGGCAACGCTGGAACGCCTCATCGAAGTTTCCAACAGGGGCACGAACAGCGATGACGACTGACATTCTGCGCAAAATCGAGGCCTACAAGCGCGAGGAAATCGCCGCCGCGAAGACGGCCTGCCCGCTGCCTGAACTGGTGGCGCGCGCCCGCGACGTGGAAGCGCCGCGTGGCTTCGGTGATGCGCTGTTGTCCAGGCAGGAGCGCGGGCGCTTCGGCCTGATCGCCGAGATCAAGAAGGCGAGCCCCTCGCGCGGCCTGATTCGTGCGGATTTCGACCCGCCGCGACTGGCGGCAGCCTATGAGGATGGCGGAGCGGCCTGCCTTTCGGTTCTGACCGACGGTCCGTCCTTTCAGGGTGCGCCCGCCTATCTGGAACAGGCGCGCGCCGCCTGCGGCCTGCCGGCGCTGCGCAAGGATTTCCTGTTCGAGCCCTATCAGGTCTACGAGGCCCGCAGCTGGGGTGCGGATGCGATCCTGATCATCATGGCGAGCCTTACGGATGACGAAGCCCGCGCGCTTGAAGAAACGGCGCTGGAACTGGGCATGGATTCACTGATCGAGGTGCATGACGAGCGCGAGCTGGAACGCGCGCTGGAGCTTTCCTCGACGCTGATCGGCATCAACAATCGCGACCTGCGGACCTTCGAGACAAGTCTTGAAACAAGTGAGCGGCTGGCCCCGCGTGTGCCCGAAGACCGCCTGGTGATCGGCGAGAGCGGCATTTTCACCAATGACGACTGCCGGCGGCTGGCGCGTGCGGGCATGAACACGTTCCTGGTGGGCGAAAGCCTGATGCGGCAGGATGATGTGACCGCTGCCACGCGCACGCTTCTGGGGCTCGACGCCGCCAAACTTGCGGGCTGAGCCGATGAGCGAGAAAGCGGCAGGCCTGACCCATATCGGCGCTTCCGGCGAAGCGCATATGGTCGATGTGAGCGGCAAGCAGGAAACCAGCCGGGAAGCGCTGGCGGAAGGCGCCGTGGTGATGAAGGCGGAAACGCTGGAGGCCATTCTGGCGGGCAACGCCAAGAAGGGCGACGTTCTGGCAACCGCGCGCATCGCAGGCATCATGGCCGCCAAGAAGACGCATGATCTCATTCCCCTTTGCCACCCGCTGGCGCTCTCGAAAGTGGTGGTGGACATCGAGCCCGACCACGAACTGCCGGGGCTCAGGGTGATGGCGCGTGTGCGCGTGACGGGACAGACGGGCGTGGAGATGGAAGCGCTTACCGCTGCCTCGGTTGCCTGCCTGACGATCTATGACATGGCCAAGGCGCTGGACAAGGGCATGGTGCTCGACGGCATCCGCCTTCTTGAGAAGACGGGTGGAAAATCCGGCGACTGGCGCGTAGCGGAGAACTGACCATGAGCCTTTTGCCGGTGGATGAAGCGCTGGAGCGCATTCTCGAGGGCGTGAAAGCACTACCCGGCGAAACAGTGCCCATTGAAGAGGCCGACGGTCGCATTCTGGCAGCCCCCCTCGCCGCCACCCGCACACAGCCGCCCTTCGACGCTTCGGCCATGGACGGCTATGCCGTGCGCGCCGCCAATGTGGCGACGCCGCGCGCAATGCCGCTAAAGCTTATTGGAGAATCTGCCGCGGGCAGCCGGTATCACGGCGCAGTGGCCGACGGCGAAACCGTGCGGATCTTCACCGGCGCGCCGGTGCCCGAAGGCGCGGACACGATACTCATTCAGGAAAATGCGGACATTCTGGACGATGGCCGGATCGAGGCGACCGATACCGTCGCTGCCGGACGCCATATCCGCCGCGCAGGGCTCGATTTTCAAAAGGGCGACAGCGTTCTCGAACAGGGACGCCGGCTCGGACCTGCGGGAATAGGGCTGGCGGCTGCGGCAGGCCATGCAACGCTTGATGTGACGCAGCGCCCGCTGGTGGCGGTGATCGCCACGGGCGACGAGCTGGTGCGGCCGGGCGAGCCCTGTGGCCCGGACCAGATCGTTGCATCCAACGGCTTTGCCATCGGCGCTCTGGCGCGCAGGGAAGGCGCGCGCATTCTCGATCTCGGCATCATCCCCGACGACAGCGCCGCGATCTCCGACGCGGTGCGCAGCGCCGCTGCCGCCGGTGCGCATGTTCTGGTGACGCTTGGCGGCGCTTCTGTCGGTGCGCGCGATCTGGTGCGGCAGGCGCTGCTCGATGCGGGCATGTCGCTTGATTTCTGGAAAATCGCCATGCGCCCCGGCAAACCGCTGATGTTCGGGCGGCTGGGTGACATGCGTGTGCTTGGCCTGCCTGGCAACCCGGTTTCCAGCCTCGTCTGCGCGCATCTGTTTCTGCGTCCGCTCATTGCCCGGCTTGGCCAGCGCAGCTACGCGCCGGATCTGCGCTCGGCTGTTCTGGCAAAGGCGCTGCGGGCAAACGATGAACGCCGCGACTATGTTCGCGCCTCGGTGGCGCCCGGCTCCGAAGGGCTGATCGCCACGCCGTTCACGCTGCAGGATTCCTCCATGCTGACCACGCTGGCCGCATCCAATGCGCTGATCGTGCGCGAGCCCGGCTCGCCGTCAGCTGAAGAAGGCGATCGCTGCCGTGTGCTGATGCTTGGGTGAGTGCTTCGCACCCGATGGTTACAGCCAGAAGTGCTGCGAAATCCGATGGATCGTCGTCAGCACACCGCGCCAGCCCGGCTTGCCATTCTGCGCAATGTCAGCCCGCTGCGCTGTAGAGAGCAGGCATTAACCGCCCTCGCCTTCGCGCCCGGGGATTGCGACGCGCATGGTGCGACCGCCAAGCCCGTGCACGGTGTCATGCGCACGCACAGTCACATGACCGAGCCCCCCTGGCAGCGCGACACCTGAAAGGCTGCGCGTAAAAGGCTGCTCATTCACATGTGGGTGGAGAAGCGTTCGGGAGGCGATGACCCTGCCAGCGTCATCCAGCACATCCCAGCGGTCTGCATAGTGATCCCAGCCCTCGTCCCCATGCTCGACCGTCACGTCGAAACGATGGGTTCCATCACCGTCAGCAATGATGTCGACCGCGACAACATCCGCTTCACCGGCATTCACCGGCGATGGCGCAAGGGCCGTCGCCACCGCAAAAAAGAAAAGCCCGGCAGGCCTGCTCAGACACGGTGCGGTCGAAGCGGCTCTGCCGGGCTTTTTCATGCGATTGTTCTGCCTCAGAACGGAATTTCGTCGTCGAGGTTCTGCGAGTAACCGCCACCGCCGCCGCTGCTGCCACCGGTGTCGGCGGGACCGGACTGGCCGAAATCGGAGCTGCGACCACCGCCGCCGCCATAACCGACCTGGTTGTCACCACCCTGCCCGCGCGTGTCGAGCATCTGCAGCTCGCCACGGAACTTCTGCAGAACGATTTCCGTCGTGTAGCGGTCCTGACCGTTCTGGTCCGTCCATTTGCGCGTCTGGAGCTGGCCCTCGACGTAAACCTTGGCGCCCTTCTTCAGATACTGTTCCGCCACCTTGGCAAGATTGTCGTTGAAGATCACGACATTGTGCCACTCGGTGCGCTCGCGCCGCTCGCCGGACTGGCGATCACGCCAGGTTTCCGAGGTCGCGATGCGGATGTTGACCACCGGATCACCGGAGTTGAGCCGGCGGATTTCCGGGTCTGCACCCAGATTTCCCACCAGAATGACCTTGTTGACGCTGCCCGCCATAACGCTTCTCCACGCTTATCCGAAATCTGCCGCGCACTTTATCGCAAGCAGGGCTGGCGCGCGCTCTCCCGCTGCCCCTGCTCCGGTCTCGTCCACAGCTCATTTGTTCTTCTTATGTTCGCACCTGGCGGAATGCCTGTCAATGAGCCCCTTCCGGGGCGCGCAGAAAGGCGCAACAGAAAAAGGAAAAGCCCCGCCGCATTGTTTCGAGCGCGCGGGGCTTCGGGTCTTCTGACCCTCCGTACCGGGAGTGGTTTACCGGTAATCATCAGGCAGGACGGGTTTCACCGTCCCTGTCTTCATAAACATTAGATTTTCGTGAGGCAGCCAGCCGCCAGCGTTGTCGTGCCTGCCGACGAAAAAGGTTCTGCAGTGCAGTGCCCTCAATCGCCATGGACCGCGTCGGGAACGCATGATCGTACGAGACGGTTATGCGCTCGGGACCGATCAGCCAGCTGTGGCTTCGCGCAAGAGGCGAAGCCCGATGCGTCGGTCAGGTGGAGTCATGCCTCCCTCCTTCTTCGCGTTACGAGGCTTTGCTCGGTGTCAGCGTGCTCAAGCAACCATGCGCGCCCGAAGCGCCCACCGGCGCGGTTTCAAGGGCGGCCAACAGCCACGAGCACTGACGAAAATGATACTGCGCCTTTGGTTAATGGCGGTCAAGGCGATGCGGCGGCGCGGGCGAAATTGTGATCATCTGTAACGGATGCTCACGAGAGCCAGCCCGGCGCAGGACGATAGTGTCAGGAGCGTGTTCGATATTTGTTCTTTTCCCTTGCTCTTTTTTTTAAAACGAGGGACAACCCCCGCAACGTCGAAACGCCCTCGTCTGTCAGCGGGCCGCGCGGCCCATCGACATTTGCGGCGCGTTTCCTACATGAAGCATGGTCCGGCATGCTGCCGGCCACACCAGATAAATGAGACAGGCAGCGACGGGGCATGCCAGAACACAAGTCCATCACCATTCGCGGCGCGCGCGAGCACAATCTCAAGAATGTCGATCTCGACCTTCCGCGCGAAAAGCTGATCGTCATGACCGGCCTGTCGGGCTCGGGCAAGTCTTCGCTCGCCTTCGACACGATCTATGCCGAAGGTCAGCGGCGCTATGTCGAAAGCCTTTCGGCCTATGCGCGCCAGTTCCTGGAAATGATGCAGAAGCCGGATGTCGACCAGATCGACGGGCTTTCGCCGGCCATTTCCATCGAGCAGAAGACCACGTCGAAAAATCCCCGCTCCACCGTCGGCACGGTGACGGAGATCTACGATTATATGCGCCTTCTCTTCGCGCGTGTGGGCGTGCCCTATTCGCCGGCGACCGGCCTTCCCATTGAGAGCCAGACCGTGAGCCAGATGGTGGACCGGGTGATGGCGCTGGAGGAAGGCACCCGCCTTTACATTCTCGCCCCCATCGTGCGCGGGCGCAAAGGCGAATACCGCAAGGAGATGGCCGAGCTTCAGAAGAAGGGTTTTCAGCGTGTGAAGGTGGACGGCGTCTTCTACGAGATCGCCGATGTGCCCGCCCTCGACAAGAAGTACAAGCACGACATCGATGTGGTGGTGGACCGCGTCGTGGTGCGCGCAGATCTGGCGACGCGCCTGGCGGATTCGCTCGAAACCTGTCTAAAGCTCGCCGAGGGGCTAGCTGTCGCCGAGTTTGCCGACAAGCCTCTTTCGGAAGGCGCGACCGCCAAGGGCGGCGGCGCAAACAAATCGAAAAACGAGACGCATGAGCGCATCGTTTTCTCCGAAAAATTCGCCTGCCCGGTCTCCGGCTTCACCATTCCGGAGATCGAGCCGCGTCTCTTCTCGTTCAACAATCCGGCTGGCGCCTGCCCCACCTGTGACGGTCTGGGCAGCCAGCGCGCCATCGACCCCAATCTCGTGGTGCCGGACGACAATGCGATCCTGCGCGAAGGCGCCATCGCGCCCTGGGCCAAATCCACTTCGCCCTATTATCTGCAGACGCTGGAAGCGCTTGGCCGCGAATTCGGCTTCAAGGTGGGCGACCGCTGGCGCGATCTGCCGGACGATGGCAAGGACGCGATCCTGAACGGCACAGGCAACAGGAAAATCGTCTTCGACTACAATGACGGCCTGCGCAGCTACCGCACCACCAAGCCTTTCGAGGGTGTCGTGGTCAATCTTCAGCGGCGCTGGAAGGAGACGGAATCGGCCTGGATGCGCGAGGAGATCGAGCGCTACATGTCGGCCCATCCCTGCCCCGCCTGTGATGGTCACCGGCTGAAGCCCGAAGCGCTCGCCGTCAAGATCGACGGCCTGCATATCGGCCAGGTCACGGGCATGTCGATCAGCAAGGCCGGCGCATGGTTCGAGGACCTGCCGGAGCATCTGAACGACAAGCAGAACGAAATCGCGGTGCGCATCCTCAAGGAGATCCGCGAGCGGCTGCGCTTCCTCAACGATGTCGGGCTGGAATATCTCACCCTGTCGCGCAATTCGGGCACGCTGTCGGGCGGCGAAAGCCAGCGCATTCGTCTGGCCTCGCAGATCGGTTCCGGCCTGACGGGCGTGCTCTATGTTCTGGACGAACCCTCCATTGGCCTGCACCAGCGCGACAATGACCGCCTGCTGGCGACGCTCAGACATCTGCGCGATCTCGGCAACACGGTGATCGTGGTGGAACACGATGAGGACGCCATTCTGACCGCCGACTATGTGGTCGATATCGGCCCGGCAGCCGGTGTTCATGGCGGACAGATCATCGCCGAAGGCACGCCGCAGGAAATCATGGCCAATCCGGCCTCGGTCACCGGCAAATATCTCACCGGCGAAATGGCAATCCCGATGCCGGAACAGCGCCGCGAAATCTCCAAGAAGCGGCGCATTCGCGTCGTGGGCGCGCGCGGCAACAATCTGAAAAACGTGACGGCGGATGTGCCGCTCGGCACCTTTGCCTGCGTCACCGGCGTTTCTGGCGGCGGAAAGTCCACGCTTCTGATCGAGACGCTGTTCAAGGCCGCATCGCGCCGCATCATGGGGTCGCGCGAGCAACCGGCCGATCACGACCGGCTCGAAGGGCTTGAGCATCTCGACAAGGTCATCGATATCGACCAGTCGCCCATCGGCCGCACGCCGCGCTCCAACCCGGCCACCTATACGGGCGCGTTCACGCCGATCCGCGACTGGTTCGCGGGCCTGCCCGAGGCCAAGGCGCGCGGCTATCAGCCGGGTCGCTTCTCCTTCAATGTGAAGGGCGGGCGCTGTGAGGCCTGCCAGGGCGATGGCGTCATCAAGATCGAAATGCACTTCCTGCCGGATGTCTATGTGACCTGCGACGTCTGCCACGGCAAGCGCTACAACCGCGAGACGCTCGACGTCACCTTCAAGGGCAAGTCCATTGCCGACGTGCTCGAGATGACGGTGGATGAAGGCGTGGAGTTCTTCTCTGCCGTTCCGGCCGTGCGCGACAAGCTCGTCACGCTCTCGCGCGTGGGGCTCGGCTATATCCATATCGGCCAGCAGGCAACCACGCTTTCCGGTGGTGAGGCGCAGCGCATCAAGCTCGCCAAGGAACTCTCCAAACGGGCAACCGGGCGCACGCTCTACATTCTCGACGAGCCGACCACGGGTCTGCATTTCCACGATGTGGCCAAGCTGCTCGAAGTGCTGCATGAGCTGGTGGACCAGGGCAACACGGTGGTGGTGATCGAGCACAATCTCGAAGTCATCAAGACCGCCGACTGGATTCTGGACCTCGGCCCCGAAGGCGGTGATGGCGGCGGCGAGCTCGTGGCCTGCGGCTCCATCGACGATGTGATGGCCGAGCCGCGCAGCTACACCGGCAAATTCCTGAAAGAACTTCTGGAGCGCCGGCCAGCCGGCAAGGCCCAGGCAGCGGAGTAAGACGATGAGCGCAGGCACCATTCGCGCCGGCATGGGCGGCTGGACGTTTCAGCCCTGGGAAGGCACGTTCTATCCGGACGACCTTCCAAAGAAGCGGCAGCTCGAATATGCGGCGCGACAGGTGCCAACCATCGAAGTGAACGGCACCTATTACGGCAGCCAGAAGCCGGCCACCTATGCCAAATGGGCGGATGAGGCCCCGGATGGTTTTGTCTTTTCACTCAAAGGGAACCGCTTCGTGACGAACCGCAAGGTTCTTTCGGAAGCCTCTGCTTCTCTTGAGAAATTTCTGGGTTCCGGCATCACGGAAATGGGTGACAAGCTCGGCCCGCTCGTCTGGCAGTTCGCGCCCACGAAGACGTTCGACCCGGAAGATTTCGAAGGGTTCCTGAAACTGTTGCCGGCCGAGCGTGACGGCATCGCGCTGCGGCACGTTCTTGAAGTGCGGCACGATTCTTTCTGCACGCCTGAATTCCCGCAGCTGGTTCGCAAATATGGCGCGGCCATCTGCTACGCCCACCACAACACCTATCCCGAGATTGCCGATGTGACGGGTGACTTCGTCTATGCGCGCCTCCAGCGTGGCGAGGACGATGTGCCCACGGCCTATCCGCCCGCCGAACTGGAGGGCTGGGCCAGACGCGCAGAGCAATGGGCCGAAGGCGGACAGCCAGACGACTTGCCGATTGTTGACCCCGGCTTCACGCCGGAGAAGAAGCCGCGTGATGTGTTCGTCTACTTCATTCATGAAGGAAAGATCCGCGCCCCACATGCTGCAAAAGCCTTCATGGGCCTTGTCGGCTGATCTCGCTTCAGGCCGCACGCAAAAGCGCATGTAGAGAGTCAATATAGCGGCGTATCGATCTGTTTTAATTAATTATTAGAACGATGGTGCGCCGCTCATTCTTTGTCTTTAGGCCTGTAGGGGCCAAGCCCTCTCGATGCCCGTGAGTATTGCCGGTGTTCATGCCAGGGCCGGTATGGCTCGCGGATCGCGAAGGCGATGTGCGGCATCCCGGCGCCTTCCGAAAAGCGGACTTCGGCGCTGCCGCGACGCGCAAGATCGCGCGCCGTGATGATGCGCGCGCCATCTTCACTGCAATGCCGATCAAGCGTTGGATCATTCACCACGACAAGATCGACCGATGCGCAAAGAGCGATGATGCTGCGCCGCACGGTCGCGGCATCGTCCGACTTTTTCACATGCGCGATCCGCATACCCTCTGGATGCCGCAGAATGCAGAGAGATTGATTGCACAGGAAACGGCCGATGCTCTGATCTGCGAGAAGGTCGGACAGCGACGCGCCTTTTGAACCGGCGGGCTTGCGCACCGTTCCCGCGCCCGCTGCGCGCAACCAGTTCTCGATAGAAAACCCGTTGGGGCGCGCGCGGTTGACGGCGAGCGTGTCGTCCCCGATCTGGACCGCGACCAGTCGCGCATCTTCAGAAACGAACATGTCGGGCAGATCGTGGTTTGCCAGAAGCACGCCGCCCGCCAGCAGGAACGGAACAGCCGCCAGCCACAAACGGGTGGTTGTGAGGGTGAGAATGGCCAGCGCGCAGCTCAGGCTCAGCGTGGCTGACAGCGGGATCGCTCCCGTCGCATCGAATGGCGTGCGCTCAGAGAACCAGTGCGCGATAGCCATGACTGTCGAAATGCCGCGCCCCATGAGGGCAAGCGCCCAGCCATCGAGATTGAGGGGCATCGTGGCCATGGCCGCGACCGCCGATGGCATGACGACAAGAGAGACGACGGGCATGGCCGCGAGATTGGCCCCAAGCGCCAGTGGCGATGCGCGCTGGAAATGCCAGACGCCATAGAGCGTGGTCGCCACACCCGCGATCAGCGAAGTGAGCGCCAGACCGCCCACATAGACCAGAACAAGGCGGAAAAGCCGGCGCGCGCCAGAAGGTTCGATCCCGGCAGAATTGCGTCCGAATGCCCTTTCACGACGTCGGTTCCAGGCAGCATAGCCGGCAATGAGCGCCGCCGTCGCAGCAAAGGACATCTGAAACCCCGGACCGACCACCTCATGCGGCGAAACCGCAATCACCACCAGCGCAGCGATGGCCAGATTGCGCATGGTGAGCGCGGCGCGATCGAACAGAAGCGCCAGAAGCATGACGGCCAGCATGAGAAAGCTGCGCTGCGCGGCCACGCCCGCTCCGGAAATGAAAAGGTAGAGGAAGCAGACCATAAGTGCTGCGCCGGCCGCATATTTGCGGACCGGGTGCCTTGAGGAGAAACCGGGAAAGAGCGCAAAGCCCAGCCGCGCCGCGCCGATGATGGTGAAGGCTGCGAGCGCCATGTGCAGGCCCGAGATCGCCAGCACATGCGCGAGCCCGGCCCGGCGCAGATCCTCATTGACCTCTTCCGGAATGCCGCTGCGCAGGCCGGTGATGAGTGCCGCGGCGACATTGCCCTCCGCGCCGCCGATTTTCTCGCGCAGCCGGGCGGCAAGCGCTTCGCGCACCGCCTGCAGGCGGGCGGCAAGCCGCTGCAGCAGCCCGACAGGGTGATCAAGGGCGATGCGCGCCGGCTCCCGCATGAAGAAACCGACTGCGCCAAGGCGGTCAAAATAGCTCTCGAACGAGAAATCATAGGCATGGGGGCGCACCGGACCTGAAGGCGACATGAGCCGGACAAGCCCGCTCAGACCCTCGCCGGGTTTCAGGTCTGGCGGGATCGTGCGGGCGGAAAGCCGCGCGCGCTCCGGCGCATAGCGCAGCTGCGGGCGTGCCGTGGACAGAATATCGATGGTCAGGCGGAACCGGCCATCGGCGCGATGCTCGACCTTGAGCACGCGCCCGGTGATGCGTGTGGTGATGTCGGAGCCGACCATGGGCGTGCTGGCGCGCCAGGTCTCCACCTTTGCGGCCACGAGCCCCAGAAGCACGACGAGACCGGCCAGAAGGGCAAGGCGCAGCCGGGGCTTTGCGCCGGCCAGATGCGCTGCCAGAACACAGAGCCCCAGCCCGCTCGCCAGTGCATAGGCCGGCGGTTCGACCGGCAGGGCGAAATAGATGAGCGCCCCGCTTCCCAGAAGGACCGGAAGCCATAGAAAAATCGTGCCCCGCGCCACTTCCTGCGCGATGGCGAAGCGGATTCCTGCCGCAACGGGCCTGGCGCCATGGCTCGGGATCTTACGCGCCTCATAAGAGCGAAGCGCGCGCGCTTCGATGGCAGGCGAAGGGCCGCAACCGTCCACTGCGACGGGAGCCGGCTCTGTGTCGGTGAACTGCATGCGTTCATCGGCGCGCGCCGATGCCACCTCGCCCCCCATGGCGTGGTCCCCCGTGCAATGCTTGCGCCCCGAGCGTTGTATGCTACATGACTGCCAGTCGAATGCCACCTGCGGTATCACCTACCCCTTGCGGGCCGGGAGACCGCGACAATTCCCGGGAAAGACCCCATGACAAAACCCGTCGTCACGCGCTTTGCGCCCTCACCCACCGGCTACCTGCACATCGGCGGGGCACGCACGGCGCTCTTCAACTGGCTCTATGCGCAGCATACGGGCGGCAAGATGCTTCTGCGCATCGAGGACACCGACCGTCAGCGCTCCACCGAAGCCGCAACCGCCGCGATCCTCGACGGTCTTGCCTGGCTGGGCCTCGACTGCGACGGCGAGCCGATTTCCCAGTTTGCCCGCGCAGACCGGCACCGCGCGGTGGCCGAGGAACTGGTGGCCAAGGGCGAAGCCTATTACTGCTACAGCTCTCCCGAAGAGCTGGAGGCAATGCGCGAAAAGGCGCGCGCAGAGGGACGCCCGCCGCGCTATGACGGCACCTGGCGCGACCGCGATGCTTCCCAAGCGCCTGAAGGCGTGAAGCCCGTCATTCGCATCAAGACCCCGCAGGAAGGCGAGACGGTCGTCGAAGACCAGGTGCAGGGCACGGTGCGCTTCCCGAACAAGGATCTGGACGATTTCATCATCCTGCGCTCCGACGGTTCGCCGACCTATATGCATGCCGTGGTGGTCGACGATCACGACATGGGCGTGACCCACATCATCCGTGGCGATGACCATCTGACCAACGCTGCGCGCCAGACGGTGATCTACAAGGCCATGGGCTGGGACGTGCCGGTGATGGCGCATATTCCGCTCATTCATGGCGCCGATGGCGCAAAACTTTCCAAGCGTCATGGCGCGCTTGGCGTCGAGGCGTACCGCGCCATGGGCTACCTGCCTTCGGCACTGCGCAATTATCTGGCCCGCCTTGGCTGGAGCCATGGCGATGACGAAATCATGTCGGACGACGACATGATTCGCTGGTTCGACATCACCGATGTAAACAAGGGCGCTGCACGCTTCGACTTCCAGAAACTGGAGGCGCTGAACGGCGTTCACATGCGCCAGATAGCCGATGAAGAGCTGCTTTCCCGACTGATAGACACATTGCCGCATCTTGAAGGTGGCGAAGCGCTTCTTTCCGCGCTGGACGAGCAGCGCAAGGCGCAGCTTCTTGCCGCCCTGCCCGGCCTGAAGGAGCGTGCGAAGACGCTGGTTGAACTCGTTGAAAGTGCAGCATTTATCTTCGATCAGAGGCCGCTCTCCTTCGATGAGAAGGCACAGCAGCTTCTCGATGAGAATGCGCGTCAGCTTCTTGCGGAAATTCTTCCCGTATTGCAAAATGTCGGCGATTGGACCCTTGCGAACATCGAAGCAGCTGTCCGTGAATTCGCGGAGCAGACCGAACGCAAGCTTGGCAAAGTCGCCCAACCCCTCAGGGCAGCGCTCACCGGGCGCACCACATCGCCAGGCATCTTCGATGTTCTCTCCGTTCTTGGGCGCGAGGAGAGTTTGGCGCGTATCAGCGATCAGGCTGCCTAGCTTCGTCCCGCAAAGGACTTGGCTTGCGGAACGGGTTTGATCACCGAGTGCGTGCTGCACTGCAATATTTGCATGCTGCACGCGCTTGGCACCACGGGGGAAATGCGTTAGCTATTTCGCGCGCTCGACCGCCAGCCATTATTTTGGGCGACAGATTTCTGGCGCCAAGTTCCTTGAAGTGAGAGGTGATTGCGATGACCAAACCAACTGCGAAGCTGGAAATTGGCGGCCAGGAAGAAGGGCACGAATTCGAGGTATTGAAGGGCAGCGTGGGCCCGGATGTGGTCAACATCGCCTCGCTTTACAAAGACACGGGACTGTTCACCTACGATCCCGGCTTCACGTCGACCGCAAGCTGCGAATCGAAGATCACCTATATCGATGGCGATGAAGGCATTCTGCTGCACCGCGGCTACCCCATCGAACAGCTCGCCGAGCACGGCGACTTTCTGGAAACCTGCTACCTCCTGCTCTACGGCGAGCTTCCGACGAAGACGGAAAAAGCAGACTTCGATTACCGCGTGACGCACCACACCATGGTGCATGAGCAGATGAACCGCTTCTTCACCGGCTTCCGCCGTGATGCGCACCCGATGGCCGTTATGTGCGGCGTTGTCGGCGCGATGTCTGCCTTCTATCACGACTCCACCGACATCTCCGATCCGCATCAGCGCATGGTCGCCAGCCTGCGCATGATCGCCAAAATGCCGACCATCGCGGCCATGGCCTACAAGTACCATGTCGGCCAGCCTTTCGTTTACCCGAAGAACGATCTCGGCTACGCGGCCAACTTCCTGCACATGTGCTTCTCGGTGCCGTGCGAGGACTACAAGGTGAACCCGGTTCTGGCCCGCGCCATGGAGCGGATCTTCATCCTCCATGCCGATCACGAGCAGAACGCCTCCACCTCGACGGTGCGTCTGGCCGGTTCTTCGGGCGCAAACCCGTTTGCCTGTATCGCTGCCGGCATCGCCTGCCTCTGGGGCCCTGCCCATGGCGGCGCGAACGAAGCCGCGCTCAACATGCTCGACGAAATCGGCTCCGTTGACCGTATCCCCGAATATATCGACCGCGCCAAGGACAAGAGCGATCCGTTCCGTCTCATGGGCTTCGGTCACCGGGTCTACAAGAACTACGATCCGCGCGCCAAGATCATGCAGAAGACCTGCCATGAGGTGTTAAGCGAACTGGGCATCAAGGACGATCCGCAGCTCGACATCGCCATGGAGCTGGAGCGCATCGCCCTGACGGACGAGTACTTCATCGAGAAGAAGCTCTACCCGAACATCGACTTCTACTCCGGCATCACGCTGAAGGCGCTGGGCTTCCCCACCACCATGTTCACGGTGCTCTTCGCGCTCGCGCGCACCGTCGGCTGGATCGCCCAGTGGAAGGAAATGATCGAGGATCCGAAGCAGAAGATCGGCCGTCCGCGTCAGCTCTACACGGGCGCAACGCACCGCGATTACGTTCCGATCGCCAAGCGCTGATTGTTCGACATTCAAAAAAAGCCCCGCCAGACTGGCGGGGCTTTTTCTTTGAGCTGTTGCTCCTCTCTCAGGGACGGAGAAGCTTCTGCCTATTTTTCGGCTTCGACGCGCAGATGTGGAACACCGTTGGATGTGCGTTCTCTGGAATGACCATCCGGGCCCACAATACCGCGAATGCGCCTGCGGTAGTTGGAGAAGCCTTCAAACATCACCACATCGACGGGCTCGTCCAGATCGAGCACCAGCCTGAACCAGCCCGGCCCCTGCTTCATCTTGGCGATGATGCTGCCCTTGAAGGGTTGGGCCAGATAGGTCCCCTGTACGCGCATGCCAGGCTCCCACGGGTCTTCCTCACGGGCGGAAATCACCGCGCAGAACGTGTTCCAGTCGCGATAGCCATGCTGATGCGCGACCGTTTCCAGAGCCTGCGCATGAGACGTTGCACGTCCCTGGCTCTCCAGATGCGCTCGCAGTTTCTTTGCGAGCGCCTTGGCTTCCGCCATGGTCGGGATCTGGTTCATCATGCCTGCTCCGCTGCACCGGCCTGAAACAGGCCCCATTTCAGAGAGCGCGTGCGCGCCGTGCGGAAGAGAACGATCAGTGTCAGACAGAACAGCAGCAGTTCCGCAAAGGGCCCGGCCATCCAGATGCCGCGCTCACCCACCATGTCGGCAAGGACAAAGGTGAGCGGGATGCCGAACAGATAGGGCTTTGACAGACCAAGCAGTGCGGCGCGACTGGCGTCGCCGATGGCCTGAAAATGCATCGCAATCATCATCAGCGGCCCGCCGGCAAAGAGCAGCGCCACCATGATCGGAAGAACGCGCTCAACCTCCGAGACCACAGCCGGATCATCAACGAAGCCTCGTCCGATGTCCGCGGCAAAGACGGTCAGCAAGAACTGGACCACCAGCGCGTAGACGAAGGCCGTGACAACGGCGATGCGCAGGCTCCGGTCGGAACGCGCCCAGTCGCGCGCGCCGTAATTGTTGCCGGTGATCGTCTGCATCGCGTGGCTCAAGCCCAGTAACGGCAGGAAGCAGAAGGTCATCACCCGCGTGATGATGCCATAGGCGGACACCGTATCACCGTAACCGGGCGCGTTCACCCATTGCAGGGCGATGATGATCGCCGCAGACCCGAGCGCCAGCCCCATGAAGTTGAGGCTCTGGGGGGCGCCGAGCGCCAGGATGCGCGTCCAGGCCGTATCGAGCCGGTGGCGCAGCAGAACGCTGGGACGCAGTTGCGTGCGTCCGCGCAGCCGAAACGCCAGAATGATGACGAAAGCCAGCGCCTGCGCCATCGCCGTGCCATAGGCGGAACCGGCGACGCCCATCTCCAAAATGGCGATGAACAGATAGTTGAAACCGATATTCGCGACGGACACCAGAAGGCTCATGCCCGCCATGAGGTTGATGAGCCCCTCATTGCGCAGAGCGTCGGAATTGACCGAGAGGATGAACAGAAGCGGCGAACAGAACACCGTGATCCGCAGATAGACGAGCCCCATCTCGGCCAGAGGAACCGAGCCGCCCGCGGCAAGCAGCGCAACCGGAGCACCGAAGAGCAAGAACAGGAGGATGAGGACACCGCCCAGAAGAAGGGCGAGACCATGCGCGCCTGCGAACACCGCCTGCGCATCATCCATCGAGGATGCACCGAGGTGGCGGGCAAGCAGGCTGGACATGCCGCTTGCGACCAGCGTCGCCATTGCGACGATGAGCATGTAGACGGGAAACATCAGCGTGACGGCCGCAAGCGCATCCGGGCCGACAAAATGCCCCAGAAAGAGCGCATCGCACACGGCAAGAAGACCGTTCATCCCCATCACAAAGATGATCGGCAGCGCCGTTTTTGCGTAGATCGGCCCCAGTGGGCCTTCCGTAAATGTATTGGAGGACGTTTCAGACAAATCCCCATTCTCCTGTCGCAAAGGCCGCGCTGGAACTGGATGGGGCCCGCATTTCCATCCGCGCGACGAGCGTGGAGGACGAAGAAATCAGTCTGAGGCAGAACTTCACCGGGACAGGTGTCAGCGGGCGGCGGGCGTCTGCAGCCAACCGCCATCTAGCGGGAACGATGGCAAACGTCAAGAAGCCGTTCGGTAATGACCTGTCTCGGAACACGAGCGCGCCTGATCAAACGGCAAGCGCTCGGCGTCTGAATACACCGTTTTCAGGCCGCGCCTGCGATGTGCCGCATAACGACTTCGGCCGCGATCTGGCCGGAGGGGCGCGGCGTTTCGAGCGCATCTGCGACCTGCTGAAACCCGTCCATCTGTGCTGCGCGCGGCGGCTTGTCCGCCCACAGCCCGGTGAGCTGACGCGCCAGATAGGACGGGCGGACATACTGGTTGAAGTGCTCCGGAACGACAGGCCAGCCGGCAATGAGATTGGGCAGCGCCGCCGACCAGACGGTGATGAGCGGGATCAGCGCCCGCGCAACAAAATCCGTTTTGTAACAAAGGATTGTCGGAACCCGTGAAAGCGCCAGTTCCAGCGACACCGTGCCCGAACAGGCAAGGGCTGCATCGGCTTCGGCGAAGGCCTCCCACTTGCGCGCAGGCTCCAGAATGATCTCCGGCTGAACGGGCCAGTCCTTCACGGCGGCTTCCACCATGGGCGCGACATGCGGCACGGTGGGCATGAGCAGGCGGAAGTCGTGCCCGGCTTCATGGAGGTGCCGCACAGTCTCTCCAAACGGCTCCAGAAGACGCGACACCTCGCCCCGGCGCGATCCGGGCAGGAGCAGCAGCGCGCGCTGCGCATCGGCAGGCTTGGCGGGTCCGGAAAGATGTGCGCTGGCGGCTGCAAGAATATCGGGGTCGGTGGCCAGACGATGTCCGACAAAGGTTCCGGGCGGACCTTTCAACCGTTCCAGCTCCGCCGGTTCGAATGGCAGCAGGCAGAGGATTTCGTCCACATGCGGGCGCATCGCGATGGCCCTGCCCGGTCGCCAGGCCCAAACGCTGGGGCAGACATAATGGATGATGGGGATGGAGGGATCGAGCGCACGGACCTTCTTCGCCACGCGCAGGCTGAACTCGGGGCTGTCGATGGTGACGAGGCAATCGGGCTTTGCCTTGACGATGGCCTGCGCTGTCTGGCCGATACGGCGCAGGAGACGCGGCAAGTCGCGCAAAATGGCGCTAACGCCCATAAGCGCTATTTCCTCGGCATTGAAGATCGGCTCCAACCCAAGCGCCATCAAATTGCGCCCGCCGACGCCGGTGAGTTCGACCTCTGCGTCGCTTTCGACCCGCAGCGCCTTGACCAGATCCGCGCCAAGCAGATCGCCGGATTCCTCGCCGGCGATGATCGCCAGTTTCAATGCCCCGCCTTTCGCGTTCATGCCCGCCCCTCCGGCTCAAGGCCAACGATGAACAGGCCAAGCGCGTCGGCCCGGCCAATCGTGTCCGCATAATCTATGATCAGCGAGCGGCCCGCCTCCAGCCCCACACCGGCAAGGCCGGCTGCATGCGCCGCCTCGATGGTGTTCGGCCCGATGGTCGGCAGGTCTGCGCGTTCATCCTGATCCGGTTTCACACATTTGACCAAAGCGCCCCCGGACTTGCCTGCAAGGCGGCCATGGTTGCGCATGTCGCGCATCCGGTCCAACAGGCCGGCCGTGCCCTCTATGCCTTCCAGAGCCACAGCGCGCCCGCCGACGGCGATGGCGGCCTGTCCGATGTCGAGACCACCGATCATGCGCGCAGCTTCATAAGCGGCGGCGAGATCCTTGCGGTCTCTGGCGCCGGGCTTTGTGCGGGTCATGACACCTTCAGGCGACAAAAGCTCCGGCGCGATCTCATGCGCGCCCAGAACCCGGATGCCTTTTGATTCGATATAGGCAATCACCGCCCGCAGCAGGCCATCGTCGCCCTTGGCGTAAGCGGCGATCAGCTTCGGCAGCGCCCGGAATACGTCCCAGCCGAGCCGCACCTTGAGGATGGGCGGTCGCCGGCTGACGCCGCCGGCCAGAACCAGATGCGTCACGCCTGCACGCTTGAGTTTTGGAAGAAAGAGCGCCAGACGCTCAACGGGCGTCGGCCAGAGATCAAATGCGCTCTGATCTTCACCGGCCACCCAGTCTGCCTCGCCTTCCATGGCGACGACGAGCGGCCTGTGGCCATTCTTCACCAGCGTGCGCACTACATCGCGTGGCAGACCGCCGCTGCCGGCGACCACGGCAACGCGGGCGCCCGCTGGCAGGACCGACTTGGGGTCAGGCTGTCTCATTATCCTCGGCCGCGCCCTTGCCGCGCGCCGGTAGCGTGAAGTGCCGCTTGTCCTTTGCACCGACAAAGGCCACCACGTCGCCGATCAGTTCCGAATCGGGATAGGCGCGCAGAACGGCGGCAGCGTTCTCTTCAAGCGAAGCGCCTTCGGCAAAGAGCATCCTGTAGGCCTTGCGCAGCGCCGAAATGTCTTCACGCGGCATGCCCGAGCGCTTGAGCCCGACCAGATTGAGGCCGCGCAGGCGCGCACGGTCGCCCACAGCCATGCCGTAGGGGATCACATCGCCGACAACGGCAGCAAAGCCGCCCAGAAAGGCGTGATGACCGATGCGCACGAACTGATGAACCGCAGCATAGCCGGAGATGATGACGTGATCGCCGATCTCGGCATGTCCGCCAAGACCGGCATAATTCGCCATGGTCACATGATTGCCCACCGCGCTGTCGTGCGCGACATGGGAATAGGCCATGAAGAGGCCATGGGAACCGACCGTGGTCTTGCCACGGCTGGTGTCCGTGCCGGCGTGAAAGGTCACGCCCTCGCGCACGACGCACTGTTCGCCCACTTCAAGCGTGCTGTGACCGCCCTTGTGGCCGAAATTCTGCGGCGGAGCGCCGAGAACCGCCTGCGGATAGACCTGGCAGCCTGCGCCAAGCGTGGTGTCGCCCATGATGGTGACATGGCCGATCAGCTCCACATCGTCGTGTAGCTTCGCCTGAGCGGAAACATGGCAGAACGGGCCAATCCGCACCCCCTCGCCCAGCTCTGCGCCGGGTTCGATGATGGATGAGGGATGAATGACGGTCTCTCGGGTCATCTATTCTATATTCTTCCGTCAGCCAGCCTGTTCGACAGACATCAGTGCCGAAATCGTGGCCTCGGCAACCTTCGCCTCATCAACCTTGGCCACGCAGTCGAACTTCCAGATGCTGCCGCGCTGCTTGACCTTGGTGACGTGGATCTCCATGCGATCCCCCGGCACGACGGGCTTGCGGAACTTCGCATTGTCGATGGTCATGAAATAGACGAGAGACGGGCTCTCATCACCCGCATTGTTGATGCAGATTGCACCGGCGGTCTGCGCCATGGCCTCAACGATCAGCACGCCCGGCATGACCGGCTGCGTTGGGAAGTGACCGGTGAAGTGCGGCTCATTGGCCGTCACGTTCTTGATGCCGATGGCAGAGCGGTCGCCGTCAATCTCGATGATCTTGTCGACCAGCAGGAACGGATAGCGATGCGGCAGCAACCGCATCAGGTCCATGATGTCGAGGCTTTCAAGCGTGGTCGAAGCGGAGTCAGTCATCCCCATCCCTCTGTTTCTTCTTCCTTCCACCAACAAGACCGCGCAGCGCGGCCAGTTCGCGGAAAGCTTCCCGCATCGGCTGCGCCGGCGAGCCAGCCCAGCGTTCTCCCGGCGGCACGTCATTCATGACGCCGCTGGAAGCCGCAAGCTGCGCGCCTGAGCCGATGGTAATGTGATCCGCGATGCCGACACGTCCGCCGAGCATCACGAAATCGCCAAGTGTGACAGAACCGGACAGCCCGCAATGGCCTGCAACAATGCATCCCCGGCCAAGGCGGACATTGTGCGCGATCTGCACGAGATTATCGATCTTGGAGCCCTGCCCGATGATCGTGTCGACCAGCGCGCCACGGTCGACTGTGGTGTTTGCGCCGATCTCCACATCGTCCTGAATGACGACGCGTCCGATCTGGGGCAGTTTTTCGAGCCCGGTGGGGCCTGGAAGATAGCCGAACCCATCCTGACCGATGCGCACACCGGCGTGAATGATCACGCGGTCGCCGACCATCGCGCACTGAATGGTGGCGCCGGGGCCGATATAGCTTTCGCGTCCGATTCGCGTGCCCGCTCCAATCACCGCATTGGGGGCGATGATCGTGCCGCTGCCGATATGCACGCCGGAGCCGATAACGGCTCCCGGCTCGATGGTGACATCGTCTTCAAGAATTGCGTCGGAGGCCACGCTTGCACGGGCGGAGACGCCGGTTTCGCCGGTCATCGAGCCCGGGCGCATGGCCTGAGGGAAAAGAAGGCGTGTTATCTGCGCGAAAGCGGCCTGCGGTTTGTCGACCACGAGGACGGCAACACCTTCGGGAACATGGCCCGCGATCTCATCCCTGCACAGAACGGCGGAAGCCGTTGTTCCCATTGCCAAATCGGCGTTGCGCTTTCCTTCAACGAAAACAAGCGTTCCGGCACCGCCCTCAGAGGCTGCGGCAACGCTTTCAATAACAATCCCGGCATGCTCTGCATGCGTGAGATTCGCTCCCGTCAGCGAGGCGATCTCGCCTGCCGTTATGCGGCGCGCGGGAGCAAAGAATTCAGGATCCTTCATGGAAACCTTTCGCCCGGGCCACCGGGGCCCGGGCTAAACAGGGTGTGCCAGAAAACGTCAACCGGTTAGAAGCGGGTCGAAATACCGAAGTTGAAGTTCTGCACGTCGTCTGTGTCTTCTTTCAAGATCGGGTATGCGTAATCGACACGCAGCGGGCCGAAGGGCGAAGCCCAGATCAGGCCTGCACCGACCGAAGCGCGCCACTGCAGATCCGTTCCGATGGCGCCTGCGATATCGCTGCCATAGAGCGTTGCCGCATCAGCAAAGACCGCGCCGCGAAGACCGAAGCTCTCCGGCAGGACCGGGAACGGGAACTGCGCTTCTGCCGAAGCGTTGAAGTAGGTCTTGCCGCCGATGTGGTCGATGCCGCCACCCGTTGCGTTCTGGTACGGGCCGATGCCGTTGTAATCGAAGCCACGGATGATGCGGTCGCTGCTCGAGAAGTGGTCGAACACGCGCAGATCGCCATCCAGAGCCTGGATGTGACCGGCGCCAACCGTGAACAGGCCGACGAGATCGAGTTCTTCGGACAGCGTCTGGTAGTAGGTGCCGCGCGCCGTCGCCTTCACGAACTTGGCATCGCCACCGAGACCGGCAACCTCAAGCGTGAGGTTCGCATAAAGGCCCGAATGCGGGTTCTTCATGTCGTCGATCGTGTTGTAGACCAGCGAGCCGCTAACCGAGGACTTGATCCACTTGCCGTCGTCGATGGCTTCGATCAGAGCGGGTGCAAGGTTACACTGCGTAGGATCGATCGGATCATCTGCACAGTCGCCAACGCCCGTGTACTCCTCCTGGGAGAAGTTGTAGGCGAGCTGCGAAGACAGGGCTTCCGTGATCGGCAGACCGAAGCGGATCGTCGCACCGGTGGTGTCGCGATCATACTTGTCGTCGAACTTGCGGGTGCGGCGGTAGACGTCGAAACCAGCCGAAATCCGGCGACCGAGGAAATACGGCTCGGTGAAGGAGAACGAGTAGTCGCGCGAGTCCTTGCCACCGCCGGCCGCGATGCGGACGAACTGGCCACGGCCGAGGAAGTTGCGCTCGGTGACGGAGCCTTCAACGGAGAAGCCGCCGCTGCTGCTGTCGCCGCTAGCCGTCGAGTAACCGGCGCCGATGGAGAACTCACCGGTCGACTTCTCAACCACATCAACGACCAGAATGACCTGATCGGGCTGCGAACCCGGAACCGTCGAGATGTTGACGGTCTGGAAGAAGTTGAGGCCTTCGAGGCGACGCTTTGCGCGCTGCACGAGCACCTGATTGAAGGCGTCGCCCTCGCTCAGATCGAACTCGCGACGGATCACGTAGTCACGCGTGCGCTGGTTGCCGCGGATCTCGATGCGCTGGATGTAAGCGCGCGGACCTTCGTCGATCGAGTACACGACGTCGATCTCGCGGGTCTCGAAATTGCGGTTGCCGCGCGGCGTCACCTGGGCGAAGGCATAGCCTTTGCCAGCCACATTCTCGGTCAGCGCAATGATGGAGTCTTCAACGTTCTTGGCGCTGTAGACATTGCCCTGACGAGTCTTGATCTCTGCATTGAGAGCTTCCGTGTCGATACCGGTGACCGTGCTCTCGACGCCGATATTGCCGAAGCGATAGCGCTCGCCCTCGTCCACGGTGAAGGTCACCGTGTAGGCGTTCTCGACTTCGTCTAAGTCGGCGGTCGCCGAGATCACGCGGAAATCCGCATAACCACGATTGTAGTAGAAACGGCGCAGCGTCTCTTCATCCGCGCGCAGACGATTGTCGTCATAGATGTCGTCGCGCATCAGGAAGGAAAGGAAGTTCGACTGCTTGGTCGAGATCACGTCGCGCAGACGACCATTGCCGAAAGCTTCGTTGCCAACGAAGTTGATCGCGGCGATCTTCGTGCGACCACCTTCCTGAACTTCGAAGATGACGTTGACGCGACCGTCGTCGAGCGCCTGCGTGCGGCCGGTAACGGTTGCGTCGTCGCGACCGATGCGGCGATAGGCTTCCCGAATCGTCTCCTCATCAGCCTGGAGCGACTGGTTGGAGAAGGACTTGCGAGGCTGCAGCTGAACAGCGCGCGCCAGATTCGCGTCCTTGATCTTCTTGTTGCCCTGGAAAATGACCTGGTTGACGATCGAATACTCGTCAACGGTCACGATCAGCGCGCCGCCGGACTGGCTGATCGACACGTCGGCAAACAGGCCGGTTGCGAACAGGCGCTTGACGGCCTCGTTCACATCATCGTTCGAGAAAGAGCGCCCCGGACGAATGTCGATATAGTTGCGAATGGTCTCGTCTTCGACGCGGCGGTTTCCACGCACCTCGATACGGCTGACCGTCGCGGCCTCGGCCGCTTCCATGGCGGCGAGCTGGACGGCAACCGTCCCCGTCATCGCCAACCCCGCCGAAAGGGCTACTGCCGAAACGGCGTTCTTAAAGCTAGAAGATGCCTTCATTGGGCCTGAAAACCTCTATTCTCTTTGTCCCCGCAGCGAGAAATAGGAACAATCTAAAAAAGCAGCTATCGTAATAGCCAGATTTTCCCTACACGCAAGCCTTCTGGTTAATTTGCGTTTACGAACCACCGCTTAGTGGCATTCGCGTCACGCGAAATTCAAAGCCATGGTAAATATCGTCTCAATTTTTACACATTCCGCCTTCCCGATCCTCCCTCAGCATCCGAACAGGTCGTTCCAGAAAACGAATCCCATGAATGCGAGAACGGCGAACAAGCCGACGCGGTAAACCGCATCCATGACCCTCTCGGACACAGGACGACGCATTACAGCTTCTATGGCGTAGAACACCAGATGCCCGCCATCAAGGGGGGGAATGGGCAAAAGATTAAGAACACCGATACCGACTGACAATAATGCAACAAGTTGTACGAGCCATTCGAAGCCGAGCTGGGCCGCCTTGCCGGCCATATCGGCGATCTTCACCGGGCCACCAAGCTGACACCTGTCCTCACGCCCTGCGACAAAGCGTTTTAGAAACTGGCCGGTGCGATAGATCACATAGCCGGTTTCCTTGACCGCCTCGCCCAGCGCATCCAGCGGGCCATACTCAACCAGTCGCGGCTGGCCCATTTCCTCATCATTGACGACGCCGATGATTCCGATCTTCACCGTGTTGCCGAGCGCATCCTTCTGCTCGACCATTTCGGGCGTCGCCCTGAGCTCCAGCTCTTCATCACCACGACGCACCACGAAGGAGAGTTCGTCGCCCGACCGCCCGGACACGAGACGCTGCACATCGCCAAAGCTGCGCACCTGCGATCCATCGACGGAAACGAAGCGGTCGCCCGGTTCGAAACCGGCAATGGCGGCCGGCGTGTCGGGCCGAACCTCGGCCACCATCGGCTCCATCACATAGCGCCCGAAACCGGCGAACATCACCGCGAAAACCGCAATGGTGAGAAGGAAGTTGAACAGCGGGCCGGCAAAAACCGTGGCCGCGCGCTTCCATACCGGCTGGGTATGGAAGGCGACGCGCAGCTCTTCGGGCGACAGGCGCTCCGTCGATTCGGGATCGGGCGTGCTGGTCACCGACATGTCGCCGGTGAACTTCACATAGCCGCCGAGCGGAATGGCCGAGAGCTTCCAGCGTGTGCCATGCCTGTCGTTGAAGCCGAAGAGTTCCGGCCCGAAACCGATCGAGAACGCCTTCACGCCGATGCCGCACCAGCGCCCCACCAGATAGTGCCCCATCTCGTGCACGAACACGACAACGGTCAGGACGAAGAGAAACGGCACGATGGTGCCGATCAGCAATCCGTCCGTGCTGAATATGGTGCTGAAAAAATCGGTCACGGTTGTTCCACTCGATTACGGTTTGCATCAGCGCCTCGATCCGAAATGTCTGCATGACTTTCAGAACGTCAGCTGCACTGTTCCAATAAGCTGCTGCTTAACAGCCTGCGGGATTCCGTCGACGCTCTTCGGCGAATCCCGGAATTCGACACTTCAATGCCACTCCGGCATGGCGAAGGCAAACGCCCTCAGCCCCTAGAACCGGAAAAAGGCGTGCGCTGGCATCTCCGGACTGCCGAGCAGCGCCGCCACGAGATATAGGGCGAGCGCTGCCGCCATCAGCCCGTCGACGCGATCCATGACCCCGCCATGGCCGGGAATGAGATTGCTCGAATCTTTCACGCCGCTGCGGCGCTTCAGGGCTGATTCGAACAGATCGCCAAGCTGCGAGATGACAGAGAGAACAAGCGCGATGAGCGCCAGCAGAACCACGCCATGGACGGTGCTTTCATGCATGGCGAAAGCCGCGCCTGCGACAACCGCAAAGGCCGCGCCGCCAATCGCGCCGCTCCACGTCTTGCCGGGAGAAATCGAAGGCGCAAGCTTCGGCCCGCCCAGACTGCGGCCGGTAAAATAGGCCATGATGTCCGAGGTCCAGACCACGGCGAACAGAAACAGGATTGCCAGGAAACCGGACTGGTCGTCCGCCCGCAAATGCACCAGGGCGATTGCGGGTGCTGCGGCGTAAGCGACGCCGGCCGTGGTTCCGAGCCCCTCGCCCGACGCCCATCCATGAAGCGCAAGCACGACAAGAATACCGGCCAGCGCCAGAAAAACCGCGCCCGCTGAAAGGCCGAGTATCATCATTGCCATCACCACCGCCAGAAGTGCGATGGCGATGGTCGCATGAACGCCGGTCTTAGAACCGGGGCGCATGGCGAGCCATTCGTAAAGGATCGCGCCGGCCATGACCGCCGCCATGAGACGGAACGGCAGGCCACCCAGATAGGTGATCAGAAGGACGACGCTTCCAAGAACGAGCGCTGAAACGGCCCGCACCTGAAGATTGCTGCGCGGGCGCCGTGTCGGCCCGCCTTCATCGCCGGGCTTGGTCATAGAGCCGCTTCGCGTGCTCCAACACCGCCGAAGCGGCGCTCGCGCGCGTTGAACGTGGCCAGAGCCGTCTCCAGCTCGCATCGGCCAAAATCCGGCCAGTGGCACGGCAGGAAGACGAATTCCGCATAGGCTGCCTGCCACAGAAGGAAATTCGACAGGCGCTGCTCGCCGCTTGTGCGGATAATCAGGTCGGGATCGGGAATACCGGCGGTATCGAGACGGTTTCCGAAACCATCGATATCGATGTCGTCGGCGGTGATCTTTCCCGCCTGCACATCGGCGAAGAGCGATTTGGCAGCGCGCACGATCTCGTCACGCGCACCATAGTTGAAGGCGATCACCAGATTCATGCTGGTGTTTTCCGCCGTCAGATTTTCCGCTTCAAGCAGAAGGGACTTGATGTCCTTTTCGAGGTTTTCGCGGTCGCCGATAATGCGAACGCGAACCCCGTTCTGGTGCAGTTCCGCCAGATCGCGCCTGATGAACAGCCGCAGGAGGCCCATGAGGTCGTTCACCTCGGAGCGCGGTCTGGACCAGTTTTCGGAGGAGAAGGCGTAAACGGTCAGCCAGTTGATGCCCAGCTCACCGGCAGAGCGCACCGCCTTGCGCAGCGCCTCCACACCGGCGCGGTGGCCGGCACGGCGTGGCAAGCCGCGCGCTTCCGCCCAGCGACCGTTGCCGTCCATGATGATCGCCACATGCGCCGGCTTCACGTATCTGCCTCCCCTCGCGTTCGAGCAGCCCTGGGGCTGGTAGAGCATCGGACCGAAACGGGAATCCGGTTTTCGATTGTTCCGATGCTCCATCGATGGTCTGGATCGTCCCCTATGCGTCCGGATGGACGCAGGGCGACCTAGACGTGCATGATCTCGGCTTCTTTCTCGGTCAGGAGCTTGTCCATGACGGTGATGGTCTCATCCGTCATCTTCTGCACCTGTTCGGACTGCGTGTGCAGTTCGTCCTGGCTTATGTCGCCATCCTTTTCGGCCTTTTTGAGGTGCTCCATGCCGTCGCGGCGCACGTGGCGCGCGGCAACCTTGGCGCCCTCGGCGTACTGATGGGCGATCTTCACGAGTTCCTTGCGCCGCTCTTCATTGAGCTCGGGCAGCGGAATGCGCAGGGTCGAACCGTCCATGATCGGGTTGAACCCGAGATTCGATTCGCGGATCGCGCGGTCCACGGCATTGACCATGCTCTGGTCCCACACCGACACGGAGATCATGCGGGGTTCGGGCACGGACACCGTGGCCACCTGGTTGATCGGCATGGGCGTGCCATAAGCCTCCACCTGGATCGGGTCCAGAAGGTTGGCAGAAGCACGGCCCGTACGAAGCGAAGCAAGATCGTGCTGAAACGCACTGACTGCCCCTTCCATACGTCGCTTCAGATCTTTGAAATCAACGCCGTCGGCCATTCTTAAATCTCCTTACGCACCGGCACGCTGTTCGGTATCGGCGTCATCGGACACGATGGTGCAATGTCCGCCGCCTTTCAAGATGGCGTTAAATCCGCCCTCTTCATGAATCGAGAAAACGATTATCGGAATGTGGTTCTCGCGCGCAAGAGCAATCGCAGCGGTATCCATAATCGCCAGCCCGTCACGTATAACTTGTGCATGGCTGAGAGTGTCAAAGCGCGTGGCGTCCGGGTCCTTGCGGGGGTCGGCGGAATAGACGCCATCCACCTGCGTGCCCTTGAACAGCGCGTCTGCGCCGATTTCCGCAGCCCTCAGAGCGGCGGCCGAGTCGGTCGTGAAGAACGGGTTGCCCGTGCCACCGGCGAAGATGACCACCTTGCCTGCGTCCATGTAACTCATCGCCTGACGCTGGGAGAAGCTTTCGCACAGCTCCGGCATCGCAATGGCCGACATGACCACCGCATCAACGCCCATCTTGACGAGCGAGGTGCGCAGGGCGAGCGAATTGATGACCGTGGCGAGCATGCCCATGTGGTCGCCCGTCACACGGTCGCCGCCCTTCGAGGCAACGGCCACACCGCGGAAGATGTTGCCGCCGCCGATGACAACGCCAACCTCGACGCCGATCTTGCGCGCCTCGACGATATCGCGGGCAATCCGGTCGACCACCGAAACATCGATACCGAATCCCTGCTCGCCCATCAAAGCTTCGCCGGATGCCTTAAGGACAACGCGCCGGTAGCGTGCTTCGCTCATCTTCATAGTCTCCAAATTTGCCCCTGCGTTACACGAAGGGCGCCGCGTTGTCACGCGGCGCCCTTTATCATCAAGCAGTTATACAACCAGTCTTACGACTTGGCGGCTGCCGCAACCTCGGCTGCGAAATCGCTCTCTTCGCGCTCGATGCCTTCGCCAAGAGCGAAGCGGACGAAGCTGACGATTTTCGCCGGTGCGCCGATTTCCTTCTCGGCTTCGGCAAGCGCCTTCTCGACCGAGAGATCCGGGTTCATGACGAAAGCCTGCTTCAGGAGGACAACCTCCTCGTAGAACTTGCGCATGCGGCCTTCGACCATCTTCTCGATGATGTTCTCGGGCTTGCCGGACTGGCGTGCCTGGTCGGAGAAGATGTCCTTCTCGCGCGCTGCGGCAACCGGGTCGACATCGGCCTCGGTCAGAGCCAGCGGGTTGGTCGCGGCAACATGCATGGCGACCTGACGGCCGAATGCACGGGCAGCTTCCGCATTGCCGGTGGTCTCGATGGCGACCAGAACGCCAAGCTTGCCAAGACCGTCGGTCACGGCGTTGTGGATGTAGCTGGCAACCGCACCATTCTCGACGGAAAGCTTCGCCGAACGACGCAGCGACATGTTCTCGCCGATCGTGCCGATCGCGTCCTTGACGGTGTCTTCAACCGACTTGCCGGTTTCCGGGTAGGTCGCAGCAGCAACGGCCTCGATGGAGCCGTCGGTGCCCAGAGCAACGGTTGCGATGTTGCTGACGAGCGACTGGAACGCGTCGTTGCGCGCAACGAAGTCGGTCTCGGAGTTCACTTCGACGACAACGGCGCTGTTTGCGTCGCCTGCAACGCCGACCAGACCTTCAGCAGCCGTACGGCCGGCCTTCTTGTCAGCCTTGGCGATGCCCTTCTTGCGCAGCCAGTCCATGGCTGCTTCCATGTCACCGTCGTTTTCCTTCAGGGCCGTCTTGCAGTCCATCATGCCTGCGCCGCTTTTCTCGCGCAGTTCCTTGACCTGTGCAGCTGTAATGCTCATCGTCGCCTCTTCATCAATATTCTAACAAAAACGGCCGCGTAGCTGGTCGTCTGCCGCGCGGCCGTCGCGGGGCCATAAGCCCCACATTTTCGGAACGGCGCTTGTTAGGCGTCCTTGTTTTCGCCCTCGGCGGCATCGTTCAATGCAGCCTCTTCCGGTGCATCGACCGCTTCGCCAATGTCGAAGCCGAGTGCACCCTGCTGACGCTCGATGCCGTCGATTGCGGCCTTCGCGATCAGGTCGCAGTAAAGTGCGAGTGCGCGTGCGGCATCGTCATTGCCCGGGATCGGGTAGTCGACAACGTCCGGATCACAGTTGGAGTCGACGATTGCGACAACCGGAATGCCAAGGCGCTTGGCTTCCTGAACGGCAATCGCTTCCTTGTTGGTGTCGATCACGAACATCAGGTCCGGCGTGGAGCCCATGTCGCGAATGCCGCCCAGCGCGCGATCGAGTTTCTCGCGCTCGCGCTCAAGGTTCAGGCGCTCCTTCTTGGTGAAGCCCTGTGCTTCCGAAGCGAGCAGCTCGTCGAGCTTGCGCAGACGCTGGATGGAATGAGAGATCGTTTTCCAGTTGGTCAGCATGCCGCCGAGCCAGCGTGCGTTCACATAGTACTGAGCCGAGCGCTTGGCCGAGTCGGCAACGATCTCGGAAGCCTGGCGCTTGGTGCCGACGAACAGGATGCGGCCGCCCTTGGCCACCGTGTCGGACACGGCCTTCAGCGCCTGGTGCATCAGCGGCACGGTCTGGCTGAGGTCGATGATGTGAACGTTGTTGCGGGCGCCAAAGATGTAGTTGGACATCTTCGGGTTCCAGCGGTGGGTCTGGTGACCAAAGTGAACACCAGCTTCGAGAAGCTGGCGCATGCTGATATCGGGCAGTGCCATTCTTTTTCCTTTCCGGTTGAACCTCCACGGACCG
The DNA here is from genome assembly GCF_058725515.1 of Nitratireductor sp. WH36-1. Lineage (NCBI taxonomy): Bacteria > Pseudomonadati > Pseudomonadota > Alphaproteobacteria > Hyphomicrobiales > Phyllobacteriaceae > Nitratireductor > Nitratireductor sp. WH36-1. The sequence goes on from NZ_CM178970.1 coordinate 2,347,761, forward strand.
TCAGGCGGAAACCGCCACCGGGGGCGCCGACCGGATTTCTCCCGACCGGAACCAAGATCCGTGTGTGGAATGCGCGCGCATATACGAACTAATCGCGCACAATGCAAGCGTTAGGCCGGCAAAAGCGCCTATTCAGCGCAGTCTGCCTCTTCTTCGACCTTATCGAACAGGGTGAGGTCGACAAGCTGACCGCGAATCGAAAACTCGCCATAGTTCATGTCGAGGCTGCGCGTGACGCCGCTTTCATGCAGCAGGAAACCGATATCGTAGTCGGGCAGCGTCTCGCCCCGCTCATTGTCGGGGTCGAAATAGGCGATGCTCACGGGCCAATAGGACTGGTTGTCGAGCGGCGCTGCCGCGTCCTTCTCGGCATCGCCCTCCGCCATCGGCTTCGGCTGGCCGATGGTGACCGACGTCATCATGACCCGGTCGGCATCTTCGGAACTGTCATAGAGTGTCGTCTGATAAAAGCCGCCGCCGGCAGCCGCCTTCTCCAGCACTTCAATCATGTGCTGAACCGGGAACTGCGTCGCCTCGAGCGTTTCGCTGCGCCGCTCTGGCTTTGACAGTTCGACCAGGGTTTCATCGCCTTCCAGCCGGGCGACGCCCTTCACCTCGCGGTCGAGCATGTTGTCCAGATACATCTTGTTGACGAACTGGAAGACCTCGCCCTTGCCATCCTCATAGGTGGTGGTCTGCTGATCGGAAAGCCGCGATGCCTCATCCGTCTCGAGCCGCATGACGAAGCGGAACGTCGTCGTGTAGCCCTCGCAGGCCGAGCCGGCGAACTCATAGACCATACGCCCCGATATGCCGTTGATGCCCGAGCGGTCGCTCGCCTGTTCCAGCGAGAGATCATAGACCGCCCGATGGGGGAGCAGGTTGGGCTCGGCCGCAGCTGCACTGATCGCGGCGCTTGAAACGGCGGTGAGTGCCAAGGCAAATAAGCGCGATGCGCGCATGTACGACCTCCCGGTATTCGGCATTGTCGCGGTCGGAGAGTGGATTGACCGCCTGGAGCGTTATCGTTTGGACAAGAGTCGTGGCGGAAGCGAGGCAAATATGCAACCTCTCGCCTTGCGGCGCTTTCCCCATCAACGGCGGATTCGATTGCGTAACTGTCACGAGTGACGTTTAGATCTGCCGACAGTGCGGAGCCCGCTCTGTTTGAATTCAAAAAATGCCGGGAGACAATCATGGCAAGCGAGATCGAGAAAAGACTGTTGGAGCTGGGTGTGGAACTGCCCGAGGCGGCAGCCCCCGTGGCGAACTATGTGCCTTACGTCCAGACCGGCTCCCTGCTGATGACCTCCGGCCAGCTGCCCGTAAAGGACGGCAAGCTGATGGCGATGGGCCTTCTGGGCCGCGAGCTCGGCGTTGAGGCCGGCAAGCTTGCCGCCAAATGGTGCACCGTCAACATTCTCGCCCAGGCGCGCGCCGCGCTCGGCGATCTGGAGCGCATCAAGCGCGTTGTGCGCATTTCCGTCTTCGTGGCTTCCACGCCCGACTTCACCGACCAGCATCTCGTCGCCAATGGCGCATCGGATTTCCTCGTCGCCGCTCTGGGCGACCGTGGCCGTCACGCCCGCGCAGCCGTCGGCATGGCCTCCCTGCCGATGAATGCGCCCGTCGAGATCGACGCCGTCATCGAGGTCGCTGAATAATGAGTGCGCTTTCCTGGCTGACCGAGCGGCCGATTGCCCATCGCGGTCTGCACGACATGAACAATGTGCGCTGGGAGAACACCCTCCCCGCGTTTCAGGCGGCCATCGATGGCGGCTTCTCCATCGAGTGCGATCTCCATCTTTCCTCCGATGGCGTTCCGATGGTCTTTCACGATCACGCGCTGCGCCGTCTCACCGGTCAGGAAGGCACCATTGCAGAGAAAACGGCCGCCGAAATGGGCGCAATGCCCATCGGCGGCACGTCGGACTGCGCTCCGACGCTTCGCGAAATGCTCGATCTGGTCGCCGGCCAGGTGCCGCTGGTGATCGAGCTCAAGGGCTCGGAAGGGCATGACGACGCGCTTGTCGGGAAAGTCGTGGAGACGCTTCAGGGCTATTCCGGAAAAGTGGTGCTGATGTCGTTCTCGCACCGTCTTGTCCGGCAATTGGCCAAATTCGCGCCGGACATTCCGCGCGGACTGACGGCCGAAGGGCTTTCGCCCGAAGCCATGGAGGCGCATTTCTCCATGCTGGCGCACGATCTGTCCTTCGTGTCCTATGCAGTGAAGGAACTGCCGAACCCGTTCGTCAGTTTTGTGCGCGAGCGCCTTTCGCTGCCCGTCATTACCTGGACGGTGCAGGATCAGGAAGCCGTTGACCGCACCTTCCGGCATGCCGACCAGATGACGTTTGAGGGTTTCACGCCCTGAAGCACCGGACCCGAAGGGAGTTTCCGCCTTTTGGGCAATGCCGCTGCTCCATCCACATGCCCTCAAGGGGCATTGCCCCTTGAAGCGCCCTGCCTCACGCGCTTACTTATCTGGCATGTCATCAGCCCAAACGAGTGCCGCCATGTCAGGCGATGTAACGCTGACGGTTTCACCGTCCTTCGCCGACATGCCGGCATCCGACTGGGAAGCGCTTGCCGGCGCTGGCCCGCAGGCAGCGGGCGCGCCCTACAATCCCTTTGTTTCCCACGCTTTCCTTTCAAGTCTTGAAGAAAGCGGCTGTGCGGTGCGCGAAAGCGGCTGGCTTGGCCAGCATCTTTTCCTGCGCTCGGAAGATGGCGTACTGCTCGGCGCAGTCCCCTGTTACCTGAAATCCCACAGCCAGGGCGAATATGTGTTCGACCATGGCTGGGCCGATGCCTTCGAGCGCGCCGGCGGACACTATTACCCCAAACTGCAGGTTTCGGTGCCGTTCACCCCGGCAACGGGTCCGCGCCTTCTGGTGCGCGATGGCATAGCGCCCGACGCGGTGCGCCATGCGCTGGCGGAAGGATTGAAGACGCTGACCGACAGGCTTGGCATTTCGTCTGTCCATGTCACCTTTGCCCGTGACGAGGACATTGCAGCGCTCGATGATGCGGGCTTTCTTCTGCGCACCGACCAGCAGTTCCACTTCTTCAACCGCGGCTATGAAAACTATGACGATTTTCTGGGCACGCTTGCCTCACGCAAGCGAAAGGCGCTGAAGAAGGAACGCCGCACGGCGCTTGAAAACGGCATCGAGATCGAATGGCTGACGGGAGCCGGGCTCACCGAAGCCGTCTGGGACGATTTCTTCGCCTTCTATCTGGACACCGGCAGCCGCAAATGGGGGCGCCCCTATCTCAACCGGCGCTTCTTTTCGCTGATCGGCGAACGCATGGCCGACGACATTCTTCTGGTGATGGCGCGCCGCGAAGGCCGCTACATCGCCGGCGCGATCAACTTTATCGGTTCCGACACGCTGTTCGGCCGCAACTGGGGCTGTATCGAGCATCACCCGTTCCTGCATTTCGAGGTCTGCTACCATCAGGCCATCGAATTCGCCATCGCGCGCGGCCTGTCGACGGTGGAGGCCGGCGCGCAAGGGCAGCACAAGCTGGCGCGCGGTTATGAACCGGTCACGACGCGCTCGGCGCACTACATTCCGCATCCGGGTCTCCGGCGCGCAGTGGCGCAGTATCTCGAACTGGAGCGGCGCGACGTGGCCGAGATCAACCGCGTGCTCGAAACCCACACGCCCTTCCGCAAGGGCTGACGCTTCAGTGCATCACGGATTTTGAAAACAGGTTGATGACCAGCACGCCGGCGATGATCAACGCGACGCCGATGAGCGCCGGCGTATCGAGCGACTGCTGAAACCACAGCCAGCCAATGGCGGTGATGAAGACGATGCCCGCACCTGACCACAGCGCATAGACAATGCCCACCGACATGGTGCGCAGCGTCAGCGACAGGAAAAAGAAGGCCACCGCATAGCCGATCAGCGTGATCAACGACGGCACAAGACGCGTGAACCCCTCGGTCTGCTTGAGTGCGGTGGTGGCCACGACTTCGAACAGAATGGCCACGAGCAGGAAGAGATAGGTCACGGACGGCACCTTTTCGAAAAGCGCGGCGAATCGCCCGCTTCCGGGAGTTGACGGGCGCGACATTAGCGCAGAAAAATGCGGCCGCAATTGCCCAGACGAGAGGTTTCCATGAGCAGCGCCGCCTATGACAACGACAATGTTTTCGCCAAGATTTTGCGCGGCGAACTGCCTTCGCACAAGCTCTACGAAGACGACGAAACCTTTGCCTTCATGGACATCATGCCGCGCGGCGACGGCCACTGCCTGGTGATCCCGAAGAAGCCGTCACGCAACATTCTCGATGTCGAGCACGATTCGCTCGCCGCCGTCATGCGCACGGTGCAGAAACTGGCCCGCGCCGCGAAGGCCGCCTTTGGGGCGGATGGCGTGACGGTCCAGCAGTTCAACGAGGAAGCCGGCGGTCAGGTGGTGTTTCACCTTCACGTCCACATCATCCCGCGTTTTGATGGCGTCGCCCTGCGTCCCCACACGGGCGAGATGGCGGATCAGGCTGTTCTCGCAGAGCAGGCGGAAAAGATCCGCGCAGCGCTTTAAAGCCCCTGTTCGGCCGGGGCCGCTGGCTCCGGCCTTTGCCTTGTGTCCGAAACCCGTGCGAGAACACTCCGGGCAAGCCAGACACTGATCAGGAAAGCAGCAAGACCGCCGAACAGGTCAATCAGATGATGCCCGCCATGGATCAGGATTGCGGGCAGCATGAGCGTGTTGATCACGACGAAGACCGGAAACAGCCCCCTGATGGACCGGGTAAACCAGACGGCCATCAGCGCCATGACAGTGTGGAACGAGGGAAAGGCGATCAGCCCCAGTGCGTCCTGCGGCGACAGACGCTGAGCGCCCTGTGTCATCACGCGGTTGAGCTCCACACCATAGTCAGGCCCGACCACCATTCCGAGACGTTCAGCAGTCTCGACCGGGATCGAAAAATAGGCCGACGGCCCGGAACTTGGAAAAGCCAGCCAGAAGGCCATGGTGAGCGTGGCGGCAAGCACACCGGTCAGGAGGAAAGCGTGGAGCTGCGCCTGACGTCCGGTCATGCCAAGCGTCAGGATGACGATCACGAATTGCGGCAGTGAGCTGACATAGGTCCAGCGAAGCAGTGTTCCAAGCGCCGGATTCTCGCTCGCCCACCCCACAAGCCCCGGCCATGAATAGCCCACGAGACCATCGAGCCTGATCAACAGCGGATCGATGCGTTCGGCGCCGACCGGTATGAGCAGATAATTGAGCGCCGCGCCGACAATGGTGAAGAGGATGAAAAGTCCGGCGGCGATAGCGGCCAGTGCAATCTTCTGGTCACGCCCGCTCCAGCGGTATGCGAGGCCAACCGCAAGTATGACTGCACCACAGGAAACGACAGCGCCATAACCACGCCAGTCGACCGAAATGGCGCTGCCGGCCACAAGCGTCAGATCAGCAATCAGGAAAGCGCCAATGACAAGCGCGACCAAACGTTCAGCTGGAAAAAGCATCGCCCACCCCTTGATGACGCTTTACCTGCGATTGTTCTAATAAAGAACTAATCGATCAGGTAGAGACCTGTGAGCAGGATGATCTCTGCAACCACGATGCCGACGAGGATCTGCTTGCGGGAGAGAAGATAGGCGGCGAAGCCGGCTATGGATGCGCCGACCCGCAGGGTGAGCGGTGCATCGGCCAGAGCGCCGCTGGGAAAGACAATCAGATTGGCGATGACGGCGGCGACCAGCGCCGTCGCCACACAGCGCACGAACACCAGAATGTCCGAACCTTCCGAAAGCTTGCCGCCAAGATAGACACCGAGATAGCGCCAGGAATCAGTGGCGAGCCAGCCTGCAAGCAGGATGAAGAGATAAGGCCACCACCAGGCATCAAAGGCGTCGAAACTCATCCGACAGTCTCCCGTCTGACGCGCGCGCGGTGCCAGAAATAGGCCACCGAGCCACCGATAACCCCGGCTGCCAAAAGGTCAAAACCGGGCAGGAGAATGTGAAAGACCGGGCCTGCGGCGAGGCCGAGCACCATCGCGACATGCCCTGCCCGCTCCCGCGCAGAACCCCAGAGCGATGTCAGGAAGTAGAGCGGTGTCAGGAAGAAGAGCGCGGCCGTCAGTTGCGGCGGCAGACGTTCGGCCAGAAGAAAGACGGTCGCCACCACGCCCATATTCACCAGAACAAGCGTCGAGCCGATGCCGGTGTAATAGGCCGTGCGCATTGCGCGCGGAACGTTTTTGAAGCTCTCCATCGCCAGCACCCATGAGGTCACGGCAACGAAATGCGAGAGGCAATAGAGCACCCAGGGCCGGGTCTTCTCCGTGCGCATTTCAGGCGTGATGGCCACCACCATGGGCGCAAGCCGGACCGATGACAGCGCCACGGCAAAAGCCGCCGCAAACAGGCTGTTGCCCGCCAATACGGCGCCAATCAACACCACCTGCGCCGGCAGGGCCCAGACAGCCCCTGTCATGAAAACGGTTTGGGGAAGCGAAAGCCCCGCCTCGCGCGCCAGACCCGCGAAACCGATAAAGGCGCTGACCAGCACCAGACCCGGAATGGAGAAACAGCGGCGCACGCCCCGCAGATACCAGGTGACGTGCTTTTCCTGACTGTCCGATTCGACTTCCGTGTTCTCGCTCATCGGTCAAATGATTTAGCACAGCGCATGCAGGCCCGCGATACAACGAAGGCGTGAGTGCTTGGGGCACCCACGCCTTCGAAATTGGACCAGTTCCGAGACCGGACTTGCCTGTCAGTAACGGGCCCGCCTGTCAGTCCTTGCGCGGCAATTGCGGCACAAGGCTGCGCTTTGGCGGATCCTTGGGCTTCTGCGCCTTGGGCTTGGCCGCTGCCGTCTTGGGTTTGCGGGTCCGTTTGGCCGCCGGCTTCGCCTTCTTCTCGGGCACCTCGTCGCGCGGCTTGATCGGTGCATCATCGGGAAGCGCGTCGAGTTTGAGGTGGCTCTTGCCCGCCTCGTCCTTCTCGACGCTGACGCGGACCGTGCCGCCCTTCTTGAGCTTGCCGAACAGCACTTCATCAGCCAGCGGCTTCTTGATGTGCTCCTGGATCACGCGGCCAAGCGGCCGTGCGCCCATGCGCTCGTCATAGCCCTTGTCCGCCAGCCAGGCGATGGCGTCATCCGACAGGTCGAAGGTGACGCGACGCTCGGCGAGCTGCGCCTCCAGCTGCATGACGAATTTCTGCACCACCTGGTGAATGACCGGAACCGGCAGCGAGCCGAACGGGATGACCGCGTCGAGACGGTTGCGGAACTCCGGCGTGAACAGCCGGTTGATCGCTTCCATGTCGTCGCTGTCGCGCTTCGTCGATCCAAAACCAATGGCCGGCTTGGCGAGATCAGCCGCACCCGCATTGGTCGTCATGATGAGGATGACATTGCGGAAGTCGATGCTCTTGCCGTTGTGGTCCGTCAGCTTGCCGTGATCCATGACCTGCAACAGGATGTTGAACAGATCCGGATGCGCCTTCTCGATCTCGTCGAGTAACAGCACGCAATGCGGATGCTGATCGACACCGTCGGTCAGAAGGCCACCCTGGTCGAAGCCCACATAGCCGGGCGGCGCGCCGATCAGGCGCGACACGGTGTGGCGCTCCATATATTCCGACATGTCGAAACGCAGGAGTTCGACACCCAGCGACGCGGCGAGCTGCTTGGCGACTTCCGTCTTGCCGACACCCGTGGGGCCGGAGAACAGGTAGGAGCCAATCGGCTTTTCAGGCTCGCGCAGACCGGCCCGCGCCAGCTTGATCGCCGACGACAGCGCCGTGATCGCGGCATCCTGACCGTAAACAACGCGTTTCAGCTCGTCCTCGAGCGTCGCCAGCACCTTCTCGTCATCGGCCGAAACGGTCTTCGGCGGAATGCGGGCCATGGTGGCGATGGTCGCTTCGATTTCCTTGACGTTGATCGTCTTGCGACGCTTCGATTCCGGCAGAAGTTTCTGCGATGCGCCGGTCTCGTCCAGAACGTCGATGGCCTTGTCCGGCAGCTTGCGGTCGTTGATGTAGCGCGCCGACAGTTCCACGGCGGCCTTCACCGCCTCGTTCGTGTAGCGAACCTTGTGGAAGTCCTCGAAGTAAGGCTTCAGCCCCTTCATGATTTCGACGGCGTCCTCAACGGAGGGTTCGGCGACGTCGATCTTCTGGAAGCGGCGCACCAGCGCACGGTCCTTCTCGAAGAACTGTCGAAACTCCTTGTAGGTGGTCGAGCCGATGCAGCGGATCGAGCCGGACGATAAGGCCGGCTTCAGGAGGTTTGATGCATCCATCGCGCCGCCCGACGTTGCGCCCGCGCCGATAACCGTATGGATCTCGTCGATGAACAGAACCGCGCCCGGGAAATCCTCAAGCTCCTTGACGACCTGCTTGAGGCGTTCCTCGAAATCGCCACGATAGCGCGTGCCGGCCAGAAGCGTGCCCATGTCGAGCGCGAAGATGGTTGCGTCCGACAGAACATCCGGCACATCGCCTTCGACGATGCGCTTGGCAAGACCCTCGGCAATCGCCGTCTTGCCGACGCCGGGATCGCCCACATAGAGCGGATTGTTCTTCGAACGGCGGCACAGGACCTGGATGGTGCGGTTGACCTCGGCCGTGCGACCGATCAGCGGATCGATGCGGCCGGCCCGCGCCTTGTCATTCAGATTGACGCAGTAAGCCGTCAGCGCGTCCTGCGCCTGTTTCTTTTTGGCGCCCTCTTCCGCCTCGGCGCCCGGTGCGCCGGCATCATCGTCCTCGGCCCCGCGCGGCGTGCGCGCTTCCGAGCCGCCCGGCCGCTTGGCGATGCCATGGCTGATATAGTTGACGGCGTCATAGCGCGTCATCTGCTGTTCCTGCAGGAAGTAGGCGGCGTGGCTCTCGCGCTCGGCGAAAATGGCCACGAGCACATTTGCGCCCGACACCTCTTCACGACCGGAAGACTGCACATGGATAACCGCCCGCTGGATGACCCGCTGGAATCCGGCGGTGGGCTTGGAATCCTCGTCATAGCCCGTGACGAGATTGTCGAGCTCGCTGTCGATATATTTGACCACGGTCCCCTTGAGCGCATCGAGATCGACATTGCATGCGCGCATGACGGCGGCGGCATCGGCATCATCGATCAGCGCCAGGAGAAGATGCTCCAGCGTCGCATATTCGTGGTGGCGCTCATTGGCAAATGTGAGCGCCTGATGCAGAGCCCGCTCCAAGCCTTGGGAAAAAGCCGGCATTCAGTACCTCATTTCTTTTCCATCACGCATTGAAGTGGATGCTGGTGCTGTCTGGCGAAGTCCATCACCTGCGTTACCTTGGTCTCGGCCACTTCGAACGTGAACACGCCACATTCACCAACACCGTGATTGTGTACGTGCAGCATAATTCGCGTCGCAGCCTCGCGGTCCTTCCTGAAGAACCGCTCGAGCACATGAATGACGAACTCCATCGGCGTGTAATCGTCATTCAACAACAGAACACGATACAGACTCGGCTTCTTTGTCTTGGTCTTCGTGCGCGTGATGACAGCCGTTCCGCGATCGGATTCGTCGCCATCGCCCTCACCATCCTGCAATCGCCAATCGTAACGCTGCATGGCTTCGCTGCCGGTGCTCAAAAATTCCATTCCCTTTGCCGAGCCCTTACGTAGGACATGTAGGTACCCTTCCGACAATTTTAAGACCTTCTCAGTTCCTGACAATACGGCGCAGGGGCTTTTACGTTCAAAACTACGCCATCAAACGGATAGACGATTCTCTACCCCCAATTCCCCTGCGGAATGGCTCAATTTCGCTTCAATGTTAAGAAATTCCGTCAACGTTTGGGTCACCATAAACGGATTGGTAACGCCGCTCGCACTAAAGTTTCGGGAAATGGGCCTGTGGGTTGGGATGCCCCGCGGCCTGAAACCAGGTGCAAATAGGTGTTGTTGTGCGTCAGGCGTTGTTGGGTAGAGCGAATCTTGTGCGGCTCCCGGGCAAGATTCTCACCGCACTTTTTCTTTCATGTCTCATGGTATTCGGTGTGATTGGGCAGGCTTCGGCCAACTCCAAATATGCGGGCATCGTGATGGACGCCAAAACCGGCAAGGTCCTCTATGAGTCCAATGCCGACTCGCTGCGTTACCCGGCCTCGCTCACCAAGATGATGACCGCCTACATGCTTTTCGAAGCCATGGAGAGCGGTCGCATCAACAAGAACACCCGCATTCCCGTTTCACGCAACGCGGCAGCAGAGCCGCCAACCAACATCGCGCTCAAGCCCGGCGACAGCCTGACCGTCGACCAGGCGATCCGCGCGCTGGTCACCCGCTCGGCAAACGATGTGGCAACGGCAGTGGCCGAGTTCCTCGGTGGCTCGGAAGCGAAATTCGCGGCCATGACGACCGCCAAGGCCCGCCAGCTCGGCATGTCCCGCACCACGTTCAAGAACGCGCATGGCCTGCCCAACAGCAAGCAGAAGACCACTGCGCGCGACATGGCGAAACTCAGCATCGCACTGCGTGAGCACTACCCGCAGTATTACAGCTATTTCCAGACCAGCTCCTTCACCTACAAGAAGCGCCGTTACGGCAACCACAACCGGCTTCTGGGCCGCGTCAAGGGCGTGGACGGCATCAAGACCGGCTACACGCGCGCTTCCGGCTTCAATCTCGCCAGCTCCGTGCAGGCAAATGGCCGGAGCATCGTTGCCGTCGTCATGGGCGGGCGCACCTCCCGCAGCCGTGACGCGCACATGGCCGACCTCATCAAGCGCTACCTGAACAAGGGTTCGACCGGTCGCGACCGCATGCTGATCGCCAAGGCGCCCGGCGGCGCCCGCACAGCACTTGCCGCGATGATCCCCGGCAGCGATGTTCCGCTTCCGACCGATCGCCCCGAGGCGCAGCCGCAGACCCTGACCGCCTACGCGCCCGAACCGCCCGTCAAGGCAGCCGCCGTGGTGAACGCTGCCGTTCCGCGTCCGCGTGTTGCCGTCGCAGCCGTCGACCCGATGCCGACGGCCTCCACCAATGCCGCGGCAACCGAGACCGCCGCCATGGGTGGCTGGGTCATTCAGGTTGCGTCGCTTCCCACCGAGGATGAGGCCCTCATGGTTCTCGCCCAGACGGAGCAGAAGGCCGGCAGTGTTCTCGCCCGCGCCGTTCCGATCACCGAGACCTTCGAAAAGGGCGGCGTCGTCTATCACCGCGCCCGCTTCGTCGGCTTCAACAGCAAATCCGACGCCTGGGGCGCCTGTGCGTCTCTGAAGAAAAAGAGCATCTCCTGCTACGCGGTGCAGCAGTGAGAACCAGTTTGAAGAACAGCAAGGAAAGTGTCTTGCCCACCGGGAGTTCAGTTGTGAGTGGAGAGCAGAACGTCGCGCGCCTCGTTGATACGGGCGGCAAGAGAAGAGGTTCCTCCCATGTCGGGATGCAGGCGCTGCATCAGGCGGCGGTGAGCCTGTCGGATCTGCGCAACGGACGCACCGCGTTCAAGACCAAGGATCTCATAGGCCTCCTCCTTGGTCATGGGGCCCGTGCCCGCCGCACGTCCCTGCCCCGCGTCTCCGTGCGTGTCCGCGCTGTCGCGCCAGGCGGGGAATTCTCCGTCAAGGTAGGTTTCTAGGAGCCTCAGGCTCTCTTCGTCGCTGGCAAGTTCAGCGTACAGATCAAGCAGTTCATCCTGCGTCATCTCGCCGAGCCGGCGTCCTTCATGCCGGCCGGCAAGCACCACACCGGATAATTTGCCAGTGTCGTGATCAAGCTCCATTTCGAGCGCTGCCGAACGAACGGTGGACCTTTGCCCAGGCGTTTTGCTCTGCCCCATCTTGAGGCGTCCAGAGCCATACCAGGCGGCAGCGCCCGACAGGAGCATTCCTCCCAGGCCCGCCCTTCCGATGAAAAGCATCACCACGCCGACCACCGCCATGAGCGCCGGCCCGGCGATCCGCAGCGTGTTTGCGATGCTGCGCGGGCTGGACTTTACGAACGCCATGCCCGCCAGAAGCACGAGCAGGACAAGCGCGAAGAAGAAAAACGGATAGGTCATCGCTCTTGTCCGCCGCGCAGATGCTCCAGCATCCTGCGGTCTTCGGGCCGGTTGCGGTCGCTCAGCGCTTTCAGCCCGCCCGTCGCATAGACGGCGACCGCTGAAAGGAGCTTCCCAAGTTCTGCGGCCGCGCGCGCATCGAACCGGAACCATGCGCCTTTGGAAAGCCGCGCGATCTCGCGGAAGGCGCGCTCGGCTGTCGGGTCATGCCCTTCCTGGAAGACGAACACCGGCACGCCGCCCAGCCCCAGCCTGCCCGCCTTCTCGGCAAGGTCATCCACGCTCTCTTCCATCGCATCCCCGATATAAACGAGCGCGTTGACCTTCTCGCGTCCGGTCTCCTTCAGCGCATGCGACAGAACCTTGCCGATCTGCGTGTGGCCGCCACGGCAGTCGATCTTCGTCATCAGCGTCTTGAGCGCATCCGTGTCGCGCACGAAGCGCGAGGCGCGGCTTTCGCCAAACCCGCGAAAATAGACGAGCTGGACGTTGAGCGAACCGGCCTTGCCCACCGCATCGAACATCTCGGCCTGCAGCTTGCAGGCCAGATCCCAGGTGGGCTGCCGGCTCATCGTCGCATCAAGCGCCAGAATGAGCCGGCCACTCCCGGTCTCACCGCCGCGCACGGGTGCGACGGCGCGCGCATGGCGCACGAAGGCATCAATCGCTCCCGATGACGATCGGGTATTGGCGATGTCCGATTCGACGCGGCGCGGCGCAGGCGTTTTCTTGTCGTTCATGATGAAAAAGATGGGCTCGTTGAGAGCAGTTGCAAGACTATCCCGCAGCCTGCGCCAGAACAGCGCTTACAGCAAGCCGAGTTCGGTGAGTTCGCGGCGCAGTTCCGGCGGCATCTCCGCATCGTCTCCAGCCGCGCCAAGATCAGCCGGCGCATCCTTGGGATCGAGATAGCGCCAGCCCTGAAACGCGCGGCGCGGCTGAAACTGCGTGCGCACAAGCTTCGGCTCCAGCACCAGATGGCAGCGCGACACGCCTTCCGCATCGCGAAACGGGCGGATATCGATGAGCTTCTGGCGGCACTGCACCGTGCCCTTGATGACCCAGTAGAGCGAACCGCCATCGGTCAGCTCTTCAACGCGCTTGGGCACCATGCGGGTCGTGTGAAACTGCTCCGCCGGTTCGCCCAGCGCCCGCTGTTCCTGCGTGCGCAGCCTGATCCAGTCCTGCAATTGCTCGACGCTTTCGCAGCCGACGCACAGTTTTATGAGATTTAGTGCCATGATCTAAATGTCGGGCGCAGCTCCACCAAGGTCAAGCACGATAGCCGGCTCTCCACAGCGCGAAATGTCGCTCAGCACTCCACCACTCAGCACTCCACCACATTGACCGCCAGACCGCCAAGACTGGTCTCCTTGTAGCGTTCATTCATGTCGACGCCGGTCTGACGCATGGTTTCGACTGCGGCATCAAGTGAGACGAAGTGCTTTCCGTCGCCCTTCACCGCAAGCGATGCTGCCGTCACGGCCTTTACCGAGCCCAGCGCATTGCGCTCGATGCACGGCACCTGAACGAGCCCGGCCACGGGATCACAGGTCATCCCCAGATGATGCTCCAGCGCGATCTCGGCCGCATTCTCAACCTGTTCCGGCGTGCCGCCCAGAACCGCTGCCAGCCCGGCCGCCGCCATCGCCGAAGCGGAGCCCACCTCGCCCTGGCAGCCCACCTCTGCGCCGGAGATCGAGGCATTGTGCTTGACGATGCCGCCAATGGCCGCCGCCGTCAGCAGGAAGTCGCGGATGCCGTTCTTGTCCGCATCCACGTGGAATTTCTGCCAGTAACGCATGACTGCCGGCACGACGCCCGCCGCGCCATTGGTCGGCGCGGTGACTACACGGCCACCGCTGGCGTTCTCCTCGTTCACCGCCATGGCGAAAACCGCCAGCCAGTCGTTTGCGGCAAGCGGGTTGGGCCGGTTCTGACGCCAGTCCTCGTCAAGCCGGTCGTGAAGCTGGCGCGCACGGCGGCGCACATTGAGCCCGCCGGGCATGATGCCGTCCTGGGAAAGCCCGCGCTCGATGCACGAATCCATCGCCTGCCAGATCTCGTCGAGCCCTGCGTCGAGCGCGGCGCGATCCATCTTCACTTCCTCATTGGCGCGCTTCATCTCGGCAATCGAAAGCCCGCTCTCGGCTGCCATCGCCAGCATCTCGCGCCCGTTGGCAAACGGATATGGCACAGTGCTGCCCTCGGGCCCGGCCTTCTCGGCCTTGAGGGTCTGAAGCTCTTCTTCGGAAACGACGAAGCCGCCGCCTACGGAATAGTAGATGCGCCGCAGAAGAAGGCGGTCGTCTGCATCATAGGCGTTGAAGGCCATGCCATTGGCGTGACCGGGAAGCGGCTGCTTCTTGTCGAGCACAAGATCGCTTTGCGGATCGAAACGATAGGCCGGATGGCCCTGTGGCCGCACCATCTTTTCCTCGGCGATGGTGGCCAGTTGCCCGTCCATGCGATCCGGATCGACCGTCAGCGGGTTGAAGCCCGCAAGACCGAGGATCACGGCGCGGTCGGTGCCGTGCCCGATGCCCGTGAATGCAAGCGAACCATGCAGGCTGACCGACAGACGGTCCACTTCGCTGCCTGCCGGGCGCGGCCAGTCATCGCCTGCAATCTCCGCCAGAAAGCGCTCTGCCGCCGTCATCGGCCCCATTGTGTGCGAACTCGACGGTCCGATGCCGATCTTGAACAGGTCGAAAACGGAAAGAAACATGGGCGAAGGCTCCGGGATTTCACCGCTGGAAGCATTCCAGCGATCAGTTGCCGTGGCGGGCTATCGCGCGGCACGGGCTGGCGTGAACGCGACAGGAAAGATGTAGGCGATTTCCCTGAACAAGCAAAGGGCGCAGCGATTGCGCTGCGCCCTTCAACTTCTGTGAACCGATGTTGTGCGGTTTTGCTGGTTGTTCAGCCTGCCGTTGCTACGACCGCTGCCGTCTCGGCGCCAATCAAGAGCCATGCCAGAAAGATGATTCCCGCAAGCCCGATCACTGCCTTGGCGGTTACGCCCCAGCAGGATCTCTCAACGCTATCGTCCATGCATATCCCGTTTGTTATCCGATCTCCGACCGGGATGATCCCGACCGCCGATCCGTGACGGCGGGAGATACTCCTAAGCACATGCTTCCGCAAGTCCAAAAACGGCAAAATGACGGCATTTGAACTGTTAAAAACCCGCAGAAAACGGGGCTTTCCGTGTCTAATCAGGCACTTGCGCGCATAAAGGAATTTTCAATACATGCGACCAAAAAAGGACAATATTGCTGCACTGCACCATCAGACAGGGAAAGCCGGTCCGAAACTCAGTCTGTGCGTGTATCGGAAGCCGGCAAAAACACGTCCGTTCTGCCTGCGAACCAGTAGGCGACGAGCCCCAGCCATTCCCTTATGCCCACTGTGAGATTGCGCAGGGAATCGAGCGCATTGTCCTCGGCAAGGCCGGGCTTCTCATTGCCGGCGGTCTTGTAGTCGACCGGCCACGGCGTCACCGGGAACCCCGCCTTGCGGAACACGCCCACCGCGCGCGGCATGTGAAACGCGGATGTGACGAGCAGCCATGTCTCGCCTTCGGCCGGTTGCACCATCTCGCTGGAGAAGCGCGCATTCTCATAGGTATCGCGTGAGCGGTTCTCCAGAATCAGGCGGTCCGGATCGACGCCAAGCGCCGTCAGCAGACGCGGCGCCGTATCCGCGTCGCCCTCACCGGCCAGGAAAACGGCTCCCTGTCCGCCAGAAATCAGGATTTTCGCCTGCGGGAAGCGGCGCGCCAGGATGGCGGTCTCAACGAAACGGTCGCCACTGGCATTCAGTTCGTGGCCGCCGCGCGCACTGTTGATGGAACCTTCCAGCCCGCCGCCCAGAACGACGATGCCGTGAACCGTCTCAGGCACGGGGTCGGGCTTCTGGAAGCGGTCTTCGAGCGGTCCGAGAAGAAGCGCGCCGAGCGTCGTCCAGGCCGACAGAAAGAGAACGATAAAAGAAAGGCCGCCTGCCGTCATGGACAGGCGGCGCCAGCCAAAAAAGGCGGTGACCACCGAAACCGCAATCAGGATCGCGGCAAGGCCGAGCGGCTGCAGGAACAGCCAGCCAATCGCGGAGACGAAATGGAACATGACGCGGCCTTTCTCTCAGGAAGCGAGCCGCGCCATGGGCATTACCACCACTTGTTCGGTGCGAAACGGCCTGCGGCCTGTTCGATCACATGTGCTGTGCGGAACAGCGTTTCTTCTTCAAACGGCTTGCCAATGAGCTGCAGGCCGAGCGGCAGGCCCTTCGTGTCAAGACCGGCGGGCACGGCGATGCCCGGCAGGCCCGCCATGTTCACCGTCACGGTGAAGATGTCGTTCAGATACATCTTGACCGGATCGGACGCCATTTCCTGATCGGCGATGCCGAAAGCGGCCGACGGCGTTGCCGGCGTCAGGATCGCGTCGACGCCCTGATCGAAGACCTGCTCGAAGTCGCGCTTGATGAGCGTGCGAACCTTCTGCGCCTTGAGGTAATAGGCGTCGTAATAGCCGGCCGACAGCACATAGGTGCCGATCATGATGCGGCGCTTGACCTCGCGACCGAAACCGGCGGCGCGGGTCTGCTCATACATGTCGGCAATGTCCTTGCCGGGCACGCGCAGGCCATAACGCACGCCGTCATAACGCGCGAGGTTGGAAGACGCCTCGGCAGGCGCAACGATGTAATAGGCCGGCAGCGCGTATTTCGTGTGCGGCAGCGAGATGTCGACGATCTCCGCGCCCGCATCGCGCATCCAGTCGATGCCCTGCTTCCACAGCGCCTCGATTTCCTCCGGCATGCCGTCGAGACGGTACTCGCGCGGAATGCCGATCTTCATGCCCTTGATCGACTGGCCTATGGCGGCCTCGTAATCCGGCACCGGAAGATCGACGGAGGTGGTGTCCTTGTCGTCGACCGAAGCCATGGACTTCAGAAGGATCGCGGCGTCGCGCACATCGCGCGCAATCGGGCCTGCCTGATCGAGTGAGGAAGCGAAAGCCACCGTGCCCCAGCGCGAGCAGCGGCCATAGGTCGGCTTGATGCCGACCGTGCCGGTGAAGGCTGCGGGCTGGCGGATGGAGCCGCCGGTGTCCGTTGCGGTTGCGCCGGCGCACAAAAGGGCGGAAACGGCTGCCGCCGAACCGCCGGAAGAGCCGCCCGGCACCAGATCGGCATTGGAGCCTTCGGCGCGCCACGGGTTGATGACCGGACCGTAATAGGAGGTCTCGTTGGACGAGCCCATGGCGAACTCATCCATGTTGAGCTTGCCGAGCATCACCGCGCCATCGGCCCACAGATTGGCCGTCACGGTGGATTCGTATTTCGGCTTGAACCCGTCGAGAATGTGGCTGGAGGCCTGGGTGTGAACGTCTTCGGTCGCGAACAGGTCCTTGATGCCGAGCGGAATGCCTTCCAGCGCGCCCGCCTCGCCCTTCGCGATCCGCTCATCGCTTGCCTTCGCCATGGCGCGCGCCTTGTCGTGGGTGACGGCGACATAGGCGTTGAGCTTTTCATTGGCCGTGTCGATGGCCGAAAGATATGCCTCGGTCAGCTCCGTGGCGGTGAACGCCTTGGCAGCCAGCTTTTCGCGCGCCTCGGCAATGGTGAGTTTGGTGAGCTCTGTCATGGAAAATCCGTGAAAATCCGGGGGCCGGTCAGGGCAAATGGGTTTGGAAGCCTATGCTGGCTTCTATTCGACCACTTTCGGGACAACGAAGAAATTGTCCTCCGAAACCGGTGCATTGGCGACGATGTCGTCGGCCTTGTTGCCGTCGGTCACGCCGTCCTGACGCTTCTTCATCGCCATCGGGATGACAGACGTCATGGGCTCGACGCCCTCGACATTCACTTCGTTCAGTTGCTCGACGAAACCGAGAATGGCGTTCAGTTCGCCTGTCATGCGCTCTGCGTCCGCATCGTCAACGGCAATGCGGGAAAGGCGCGCAACACGCTTCACGGTATCGATGTCCACGGACATGGTTCTCTCCAGGCGCTTATTGGCTGCGCCACGGCTATAATCGGCGCGCGGGCGGCGTGCAACCGCCAACGCGCTCCGGCGCACCGGAATTGCTATAGGAAAGGCCTGAAAATCGGAAACGATTTCCAGAATACGTGATGCATCAATGCCCGATGCATCGCGGTCCCTAAAGCGAAATCGTCTCGCCCACCTTCAGCGCCGGCACATTCACGCCGGAGCCTTCCATGCCGTCGATGAATTTCTGCGCCGTCTGATCGATGATCGGGAATGTCCCGAAATGACAGGGCAGCACGGTATCGAACTTGAAGTAGCGGCGGCAGGCGAGCGCCGCGACGGCACCGCCCATCGTGAACCGGTCACCGACCGGCACAAGACCGATTTCAGGCTGATGGAGTTCATGGATCAGCGCCATGTCGCCGAAAATGTCGGTATCGCCCATGTGATAGAGCGTCTTGTCCTCGGGGAAGTGGAGGACGAGACCGGCAGGATTGCCCAGATAGGTGTTTGCCCCGCCCTCGCCTGCAGACGACGAGGAATGCAGCGCGTTCACGAATGTGGTGGTGAAGCCGCCGCAATCGACGGTGCCGCCGTGATTGCCGGGGTTGATGCGGTTCTGGTCGACGCCCTTGCCGACAAGGAACATGCAGATTTCGAAATTGGCGACCAGCATCGCGCCGGTCTTCTTCAGGATTTCAACCGCATCGCCGATATGATCGTCATGGCCGTGGGTGAGCAGCACATGCGTCACGCCCTCCGCCGGGCCTTCCCATCCATCGTTCCAGGAAGGGTTTCCGCTGAGGAACGGATCGATCAGGATGCGCGCATCGCCTGCATCCACGCGAAATGCGGAATGGCCGTACCAGGTCAGGTCCATGGGAAATACTCCTTGCTGAATGTGGCGCGTTCAACGACGCCTGTCGCGCAGTGGCTTCTTTTCGTGTAACCGCTGCAGCGTCATTAGACCACTTTGTCGTCCCGCGGAATCGGCAAAGTCGCCAAGTCATTGTTTTCAGGCAGTTCCGGACGGGAAACCGGTTTCCACTTTCCCTGGAATTGCTCTAGAACCATCCCACAGTCGTAATTGGAGTGTACAGTTTTGTCAGTGGTCGACCTGCAGGAACTCCCCGCTTTTCTCACTGCGGGCCAGACGCTGGCCGGGCTCGACCTCGGCACCAAGACCATCGGGCTTTCGGTCTCCGACCGCGGACTGTCGCTGGCGACGCCGCGTCAGGTGGTGATGCGCAAGAAATTCACGCAGGACGCCGAAGCGCTGCTTGCCGCGTTCAAGCGCGACAATGTCGGCGGCATCGTCATCGGCCTTCCGGTCAACATGGATGGCACGGAAGGCCCGCGCGCCCAGTCAACCCGCGCCTTCATCCGCAATCTTGAGCGGCTGACGGACCTTCCCGTCGCCTTCTGGGACGAACGCATGTCGACGGTTGCCGCAGAGCGGGCGCTTCTGGAGATGGATGTATCGCGCAAGAAACGGGCGGAGCGGATCGATTCGGCCGCCGCCGCCTTCATCCTTCAGGGCGCGCTGGACAGGCTGCGTGCTTCCGGAGCCGCTTCACCGGCCCGGTAGGCCGCGCGCTTTTCCTGATACCAGGCCTTGATTGCGCGCCGGCGACGAAACGCGACGATGCCGGCAAGGATGAACGAGTCGACCACGCAGGCCCGCGCGACCATGCCGGGAATCACCTGCGGATCGATGCCGAGAATATTGCCATAAATCCTGAACAGCAGATCATTCATCTCCCGGCTCAGGAATGTGAAGCCGAAGTTCAGATCGTTGTACGACAGGCCGTACCATCCCCAGAACAGGCCCATGGGTAATGCCCATAAGATAAGCAGCAGACGCATCAGTGGCTCCTGTCGTCATTGGCGGGTGGGGAGAATCGGAAGCCCCGGCGGGCGACAAGCCGGGAAGCAAGGCGAGCGGTCATGGTTTCGTGCGCGGCATCGACAAGGCGCATCGCCGAGAATCGGTTCACCGGAGCCGGCTGAAGCTGTTGCTCCGCGCCATCGTCCGCAAGCTCTTGGCGACGCAGCACCAGATGGGTTGCCAGGATGGCGAGGAATTTCACCGTCACCGCTCCCGTCGGCGTCAGAGCCGTCGCATCCGCGACGAAGCCGGCCTGAACCGCATCCACGATCAGCATGAGAAGCGCGCCGGCGCAGGCAAGCTGCGCCACGGTCGCGGTCTCCCGCGTTTCCCCCTTTTCCAGCACGGACACCACGAAGCTCCACAGGAACAGCACCGCAACGAGCGCGTTTCCAAGCACCACGCCCAGCTGGCCAAGGAGATGTGAAAGCTGCAACGCCCCCTCGGCAGCCGACGCACCGACGGGCATCAAAACGCCGTCAGCAAGCGCTGCCGCCCAGGCAGAGGCTGCGAAAGTGATGGTCCAGAAGACCGTCAGAAGGGTTGCGAATGTGCGATTCATGGCTCTCATTCTCGAATGCCAACCACAGTGAACTGCGGGAAAATCCGCCGCAACGCTTACCAATTGTTAAGGTTAATTTTCACAGCATCGCAATCGCGCCCTCGCTTTACAGGCGCAGCCCCGGCAACTAGCTAATGAGGCTTCCTCTCGCCTGCCGGATTCTCCATGTTCGCGATCTTTGAAAGTATTCTGCCAATCTTCCTGCTGATCATCGCCGGCAATGTGCTGCGCCGCACGCCGCTGATCAATGATGAGACATGGCCCGGCCTCGAGCAGCTCTGCTACTGGTTCCTCTACCCGTCGCTTCTTTTCATAACCATCGCGAACGCCGACTTTTCCGAGCTTCGGCTGGACGCGATGCTCGGCGCGCTGATCGTCTCCGTTCTCTCTTTCATTGCGCTCGTTCTGGCGCTCTGGCCTGCGCTGCGCGCAACCGGCCTCGTGCGCCACGCACAATATTCCTCGGTTTTTCAGACGGCGGTGCGCTGGAACGGTTTCATGGCGCTCGCGGTGGCCCAAAAACTCTTTCCGCCAGAGGGGGCGGCCGTTGTGGCGCTGGTGATGGCGACGATCATCATCCCGATCAACATCGCCTCTGTCTTTGTGGTGACGCGCTTTGCCGACAGCACCGCTTCGCTCTCCAAAGTGATGCTGGATGTCGCGCGCAACCCGATGATCCTGGCAGCGGCGACGGCAGTCCTGCTGCGCTTCATGCCCTTTGATCTCTACCCGCCGCTCAACCAGACGCTCGATCTGGTCGGACGGGCAGCGCTTGGCATGGGGCTCCTGACCATCGGGGCCAGCCTGCAGACGGACGATTTCCGCGCCGCAGGCGCGTCGCTCTGGATTTCATCCTTCCTGAAGCTTTTGTTCTTCCCGGTCTTGATGATTGCCGTGGCGCTCGGCTTCGGTGTGTCCGGGCCGGCACTCAGCTATCTGGCCCTGTGCGCCGCGGTCCCCACCGCCATGAACGGGTTTCTGCTGGCGCGTCAGCTTGGCGGCGACGCGCCGCTTTACGCCAGCATCACGACGGTACAGACCGCCCTCGCCTTCTTCACGATCCCGCTGGTTCTGACGCTCGTTTCTCAGTTCGTTTCCGGATAGAGCACATCAAGAATGGACGCCGCGTCATGGCGCGCGTCCAGCATGCCGTAGGTGCTGCGCCACTGGCCGGCGAGGCGCGTCTCGATGAAGGCGTCGGCGACCCGGCCGCCGCCCATGCGCCGCAGTTCGGCAGCCGCTGCCGCAAGCGCCAGCTGCTCGGTCAGGATGCGCGCAGAGCCTTCATCCGTCTGGCACACGCGGGCCGCAGCCGCCAGCACCTCAAGCGTTGCGCCGCCCTTTTCGCCAAGGTCATTGCCGATCATGCCCAGCACATCGTCAAAGAGCCCGGCATTGCGATCCAGCACGCGCAGCACATCAAGGCCCATCACATTGCCAGAACCTTCCCAGATCGCGTTGACCGGGGCTTCGCGGTAATGGCGCGCAAGCGGCGCTTCCTCCACATAGCCATTGCCGCCAAGACACTCCATCGCCTCATAAGTGACGGCAGGCGCAAGCTTGCAGACCCAGTATTTCACGACCGGCGTCATCACGCGGGCAAAGGCCGCCTCGCCGCGATGATCCGCAGCCTCGTCGAAAGCGCGCGCAAGGCGCATGGAAAGCGCCGTGGCCGCTGCCACATCCAGCGCCATGTCTGCCAGAACGCGCAGCATGAGCGGCTGCTCGATCAGCGTTTTTCCGAAGGCGGAACGATGACGCGCGTGATGAACCGCCTCTGCGAGGCTCGCCCGCATGATACCCGCTGATCCGAGCGCGCAATCGAGCCGCGTCAGCGTGACCATGTCCATGATGGTGCGCACACCGGCTCCCGGCTCGCCCACGAGCTCGCCCATCGTGCCGTCGAACTCCACTTCGGCGGACGCATTGGAGCGATTGCCAAGCTTGTCCTTCAGGCGCTGAAGACGCAGCCCGTTGCCGGCATTGTCTTCCAGAAGACGCGGAACGAGGAAGCATGACAGCCCCCGGTCCGTCTGCGCGAGCATGAGAAACGCATCCGACATGGGGGCGGACAGGAACCATTTGTGGCCCGACAGACGGTAGATCTTGCCTTCCAGCGGCTCGGCGCGCGACGTGTTCGCCCGCACATCCGTTCCGCCCTGCTTTTCCGTCATTCCCATGCCGATGGTGATGCCGGCCTTTTGCGCAAGCGGCTTGCTGGTGTGATCGTATTTGCGCACCGCCACGCGCGGCGCCCAGCGCCGGAAGAGCGATGTATCGGCCATCAGCGCGGCCAGTGACGCATTGGTCATGGTCAGCGGGCACAGATGCCCGCTCTCGAGCTGCGCCGTCATGAAAAAGCGGGCCGCGCGAATCTGGTGCCGCATGCCGGATTCGGATGCCGTTTTCTCCCAGATGGAAGAATGCAGGCCGTTCGCCGCAGAACGCCGCATGAGCGCGTGATAGGCCGGGTGATACTCCACCAGATCAAGCCTGTTTCCGTAACGGTCATGGGTACGAAGCTGGGGAATTTCGGAATTTGCAAGCCGCGCCAGATCAAGCGCTTCCTGATTGCGCACGAAACGGCCAAGCGTGTCGAGATCCTTGCGCACGGGTTCGGAAAAATTCTCCGCCGCCTGCATCAGCAGCGGGTCGCTGCGCCAGGCGTTCGTACCGGCGATCGGAGGCGACTGGTTCATTACTTCGTGCGTCACGGTTTCACTCTATCAGAACTGCGGCGGCGCGTCGGGAATCAACGCACTTTTAACGATGCATGATGGCAACCACACCTTGCCAATCCATGAAAACGGGGCCAACCCATGAAAACCGGGGCGATCCATGAAAACAGAAACCTGTTACTTTTGCCGGATTAATCAAGTGCGCGCGTGATGCGCGCTTGCAGCCTTGCCGGGCGGGGCCTATAGCAAACTCTTGAGATGACAAACACTTCTTTCCCGCTCTATCCGCACCGCCACCTGCTTGGCATCAAGGGCCTGTCGCCGCTGGATATCGAGATGCTTCTCGACCGGGCCGACGCCGCTGTTGCCATTTCACGACAGCAGGAAAAGAAAACCGCCACGCTGCGCGGCCGCACCCAGATAAACCTGTTCTACGAAGCCTCGACGCGCACACAGTCCTCGTTCGAGCTGGCTGGCAAGCGGCTTGGCGCTGACGTGATGAACATGTCCATCGCCAGTTCCTCGACCAAGAAGGGCGAGACGCTGCTGGACACGGCCATCACGCTGAACGCGATGCGCCCGGACATTCTGATAATCCGCCATGCGGCGGCGGGCGCGGCTGCGCTTCTTGCCCAAAAGGTCTCCTGCTCGGTCGTGAATGCCGGCGATGGCGCGCACGAACATCCGACCCAGGCCCTGCTCGACGCGCTGACCATCCGCCGCGCCAAGGGCCGGATCGGCGGGCTGACGGTGGCGATCTGCGGCGACGTTCTGCATTCGCGCGTGGCGCGCTCGAACATCGTTTTGCTCAACGCGCTGGGTGCGCGGGTTCGGGTGGTCGCCCCCTCCACGCTTCTGCCTTCCGGCATCGACCAGATGGGCGTCGAGCCGTTCACCCGCATGGACGAAGGCCTCAAGGGCGCGGACATCGTGATGATGCTGCGCCTGCAGCGCGAGCGCATGGCCGGCTCTCTGGTTCCGTCCGTTCGCGAATATTTCCGTCATTTCGGGCTTGATGCAGAAAAGCTGAAAGCCGCGAAAGATGACGTCCTCGTCATGCATCCCGGCCCCATGAACCGCGGCGTCGAAATCGCCTCGGAAATCGCCGACGGGCCGCAGAGCCTCATTCAGGAGCAGGTTGAAATGGGCGTTGCCGTGCGCATGGCCGTGATGGATGCGCTGCTCGATCCGCGACGCAACGCGGAAGGAGGCGCAGCATGAGCGCGACGGTTTTCCAGAACGCCCGCGTGATCGACCCGTCGCGCGGCATTGATGAGCGCGGCGCGGTGATCGTCATCGACGGCGCGATTGCCGCCGCCGGCGCTGACGCGCTGAACCAGGGTGCGCCCGACAATGCAACGATTGTCGACTGCCAGGGCCATGCCGTCATGCCGGGCCTCGTGGATTCGCGCGTCTTCATCGGCGAACCGGGTGCCGAGCATCGCGAGACCATCGCTTCAGCCAGCCGCGCGGCAGCCGCCGGCGGCGTGACATCGCTGATCATGATGCCCGACACCAAGCCCGTCATCGACGATGTGGCGCTGGTGGAATTCGTCAAGCGCACGGCGCGCGAGACGGCCGTGGTCAACGTGTTTCCCTCCGCCGCCGTCACCAGAGGCTTTGCCGGCAAGGAGCTTTCCGAGTTCGGCCTGCTCAGCGAGGCAGGCGCGGTGATGCTCACCGAAGGTCGTGCAACAATTGCCAATGCGCTGGTGATGCGGCGCGCCCTCACCTATGCGCGCGATCTGGGCATCACCATCGCCCATGAGACGCAGGATCCGCATCTCGCCTCCTCCGGCGTGATGAATGAGGGGCTTTTTGCTAGCTGGCTCGGCCTTCCGGGCATCCCCCGCGAGGCGGAGACCATTCCGCTCACCCGTGACCTGATGCTCGCAGGCCTGACGGGCGGGCGCTATCATGCGGCGAAGATTTCGACCGCCATGTCAGCGGCTGCCATCGCCCGCGCCAAGGACGAAGGCGCGCAGGTGAGCGCCGGCATTTCGATCAATCACCTGACGCTCAACGAAAACGACATCGGCGATTACCGCACCTTCTTCCGGCTTTCGCCGCCACTGCGCACCGAAGACGACCGGCTTGCCATGGTGGAAGCGCTGAAATCGGGCGCGATCGACGTGATTGTCTCCTCGCACGACCCGCAGGATGTCGACACGAAGCGCCTGCCCTTTGCCGAAGCCGAAGCCGGGGCCATCGGCCTCGAAACCGTTCTGGCTGCTGCACTTCGTCTCTATCACAATGGCGACCTGCCGCTGCTGCGCCTGATCGAGTGCCTGTCGACCGCGCCGGCGCGGCTTTTCGGCCTGCCCGGCGGCACGCTGAAGACCGGCGCGCCTGCCGATCTGGTGCTTGTCGACATTGATGCGCCGTGGATCGTGCGCGAGGCAGACATTCGCTCGCTGTCCAAGAACACCTGCTTTGAAGGCGCCCGCATGCAGGGCCGGGTCTTGCAAACAATGGTTGCAGGCCGCACAGTGTTCAGCGCCTGAGCACTCCGAAACACCGGGGGAGAGAGTCGGATGCCAGATCCCATCAGTTGGCAAGTAGCCTTGCCCTATCTCATTGCCGCGCTTGTCTTCGGATATCTGCTCGGCTCCATCCCGTTCGGCCTCATCGTCACGCGGCTTGCGGGCAAGGGCGATGTGCGCAAGATCGGCTCGGGCAATATCGGCGCAACCAATGTGCTGCGCACCGGCAGCAAGAAGCTCGCCGCCCTCACCCTTCTGGGCGATGCGCTCAAGGGCACGGTGGCCGTTCTCCTGGCCGGGCTCTACGGGCCTGATCAGGCGGTCGCAGCCGGGCTTGGCGCGTTTCTCGGCCACCTCTTTCCCGTCTGGCTCGGCTTTCGCGGCGGCAAGGGCGTGGCAACCTATCTCGGCGTGCTCGTCGCCATCGCCTGGCCCGGCGCGCTGATCTTCGCCGCAGTGTGGCTCTCCGTCGCCTTCCTCACCCGCTACTCTTCACTGTCGGCGCTTGTCGCCGCCGTCGCGGTGCCCATCGGGCTTTATCTGCTTGGATATGTGCAGGCGGCGGAACTGTTCGTTCTGATGAGCCTGATCGTCTTCATCAAGCACCGCGCAAACATTGCGCGCCTTCTATCCGGCACGGAAACGCGCATCGGGGGCAAGGGGTGAACGCGCCCCGGGGCGGTGTGCGGCTCAATGACCGACAGCGCCTCGACTGGCTGCAGCTCCTGCGCAGCGAGAATGTCGGGCCGGCGACCTTTCGCCAGCTCGTCAATCATTTCGGCTCTGCAACGAACGCCCTTGAGATGATTCCCGAACTTGCGCAGCGCGGTGGCGCCAATCGGCGCATCGTGATCGCGACGCGCGAGGACGCCGAACGCGAAATGGAACAGGCCCGCCGTTTCGGCGCGCGCTTCGTCGCTGTGGGCGAGCAGGAATACCCGCCCCTGATGCGCCGCATGGACCAGCCCCCGCCGCTTCTGGTCATGAAAGGCGATCCCGCAATCGCCCAGCGCCCGACCATCGCCATGGTTGGCGCGCGCAATGCATCCATCACCGGCATCAAGATGGCCCAGCGCCTGGCCTCGGACCTTGGCAGCGCCGGCTTCACGATTGCTTCGGGCCTCGCGCGCGGCATCGACGCTGCCGCCCATAAGGGCAGTCTGGAGACAGGCACCGTCGCCGCGCTGGCCGGCGGGCTCGACAAGCCCTATCCGCCCGAGAACGACAGGCTCTATGGAGAGATTGCCGAGCGCGGCGTGGTGATCAGCGAAATGCCGTTCGGCTGGACGCCCCGCGCGCGCGATTTCCCGCGCCGCAACCGCCTCGTTGCCGGCATTGCCTTCGGTCTCGTGGTGGTGGAAGCCGCCAAGCGGTCCGGTTCTCTCATCAGCGCCAGACTGGCAGGAGAGATGGGACGGCTGGTTTTCGCGGTGCCCGGTTCCCCCTTCGATCCAAGGGCCGGCGGCGCGAACGCGCTTTTGAAGGATGGCGCGATCCTCGTGACCGAGATGGATGACGTGGTGTCGCAGATCCTGCCGCTTCTAGACACGCCGCCCGTGAGAACGGAAAGCTTTGAAGAGCCGGAGCCCCTGACCTCCGCTCCGCCCCCAAGCGAAAGCGAGCGCGACCACATCGTCAACGCGATGGGACCGACGCCCGTGCTTATCGATGATCTCATTCGCCATACCGGGCTACACCCGGCACAGGTCATGACAATATTGCTTGAGCTTGATCTGGCGGGCCGACTCGAACGGCACTCAGGAAGCGCGGTCTCGCTTGTTCCCCCCGACATCTAGCTCAAGACGACATTCCCCGACCCCGCGACCTTGCCCGACCCGATGCGGTCGTTCGCCACGAATGATGTCGCTGGCCTCAAGATAGGCCATTTCGATCAGGTAGGCGAGCATGTCGCACCGTTCGGAAAGCGCCATCGTCCGCAATTGCCCGAGCATCGCCTGAACGTAATCAAGCGTCTCGGTACGTCTCCTTCCATACTGTTCGCCCATTCGCCGACACTCCCTTCCAGCGCGCGGCACCCCTCTTCACAGCCCCGATGCTCCTGTTGTGCAGCCCCAGTGTTGCCTGTTTCCCCGGTACTTCTCCATTAAGGACCCAGATGGAGTATACATGCCGTTATAAACAAATAAACGATAAATTTACGATAAACGAACCGCCGTCCACAGCCCTTCGCCAGCGGACGAAATTCCCATTGGCCCTTGACCGCGGGGTAAAGCACGGCCATGTGACGGGGCTGGATTCGTTCAAAATGCGGGGCGCGGCGACAAAGCCGGAAGCCTGCGGGGAAATCTGAAAGCTTATGGATCTCGTTATCGTCGAGTCGCCTGCCAAGGCGAAAACCATCAACAAATATCTGGGCTCGAACTACAAGGTTCTCGCCTCCTTCGGCCATGTGCGCGATCTGCCGGCCAAGGACGGGTCCGTTCGCCCGGACGAAGACTTCGCCATGTCGTGGAGTGTCGACAGCCCTTCCGCCAAACGCCTGAGTGATATCACCAAGGCCGTGAAGGAGGCTGACACCCTTATCCTCGCCACTGACCCGGATCGCGAAGGTGAAGCGATTTCCTGGCATGTGCTTGAGGTTCTGAAACAGAAGAAGGCGCTGAAGGACAAGCCGGTTCGCCGCGTCGTCTTCAACGCCATCACCAAGAAATCGGTTCTCGATGCGCTCGCCAATCCGCGCGACCTCGACACGCCGCTGGTGGATGCCTATCTCGCCCGCCGCGCACTCGATTATCTGGTAGGCTTCACCCTGTCGCCGGTTCTGTGGCGCAAGCTGCCGGGCGCACGCTCGGCCGGCCGCGTTCAGTCCGTGGCGCTCAGGCTCGTCTGCGACCGCGAAGCCGAGATCGAGCGCTTTATCCGCGAAGACTACTGGCAGATCGCGGCAAAGCTCGCCACGCCCCGCCAGGAGGGCTTCGAGGCACGCCTGACGACGCTTGAAGGCAAGAAGCTCCAGAAGCTCGACATCAAGAGCCAGGAGCAGGCCGACGACATCAAGGCCATGCTGGAGGGCGCGACCTTCCGCACGCTGTCCGTCGAGGCCAAGCCGACGCGGCGCAACCCCGCACCGCCCTTCACCACGTCGACCATGCAGCAGGCCGCGTCCTCGCGCCTCGGCTTCGGGGCATCGCGCACCATGCAGGTCGCGCAGCGCCTTTATGAGGGCATCGATATTGGCGGCGAGACCGCCGGTCTCATCACCTATATGCGTACCGACGGCGTGCAGATGGCGCCCGAGGCGCTCGATCAGGCCCGCAAGGCGATCGGCGACGATTTCGGCGAGCGCTACCTGCCCGAGAAGCCGCGCTTCTATTCGGTCAAGGCCAAGAACGCCCAGGAAGCGCACGAAGCGATCCGCCCGACGGATTTCTCCCGCACGCCCGACCAGATGCGCCGCTATCTCGATCCGGATCAGGCCCGTCTCTACGAGATGATCTGGAAGCGCGCTATCGCCAGCCAGATGCAGCCGGCAGAGATCGAGCGCACCACGGTCGAGATCCTTGCCGAGAACGCTGGCCGCAATGCGGGCCTGCGCGCTGTTGGCTCGGTGATCCGCTTTGAAGGCTTCCTTGCCGCCTATGCAATCGACAAGGACGAGAACGCCGGCGACGAGGAAAGCCGCCGCCTGCCCGAGATCCGCGAGGGCGAGGAGCAGACCCGCGAGACCATCGACGTCACCAAGCACACGACCGAGCCGCCGCCGCGCTATTCCGAAGCCTCGCTCATCAAGAAGATGGAAGAGCTCGGCATCGGCCGCCCGTCCACCTATGCCGCGACGCTGAAGACGCTTGAGGATCGCGATTACGTGATCATCGAGAAGCGGCGGCTCATGCCGCAGGCCAAGGGCCGTCTCGTCACGGCGTTTCTGGAGAGCTTCTTCGAGCGCTACGTGGAATACGACTTCACGGCCAGCCTTGAAGAGAAGCTCGACAAGATCTCCGACGGCCAGCTCTCCTGGAAGGATGTGCTGCGCGATTTCTGGCAGGACTTCTCCGGTCATGTGGACGAGATCAAGGAACTGCGCGTCACCAATGTTCTCGATGCGCTGAACGAGGAACTTGCTCCGCTCGCCTTCCCGGCAAAGGAAGACGGCACCGATCCACGCGCCTGCCCGCGCTGCGGCACCGGCCAGCTTTCGCTAAAACTTGGCCGGCACGGCGCATTCGTCGGCTGCTCCAACTATCCCGAATGCGGCTTCACCCGCCAGTTCGGCGAGGCTGGAAACGGCGAGAATGGCGAGAACGGCGTCGACGGCGACAAGGTGCTCGGCAAGGATCCGCAGACCGACGAGGACATCACCCTGCGCTCGGGCCGCTTCGGCCCCTATGTGCAGCGTGGCGAAGGCAAGGAAGCCAAGCGCGCCGGTCTGCCCAAGGGCTGGTCTCCGGCCGACATGGATCTGGAAAAGGCGCTCTCGCTTCTCGCCCTGCCGCGCGAGGTGGGCGAGCATCCCGAAACCGGCAAGATGATCTCCGCCGGCATCGGTCGCTACGGCCCCTTCCTGCTTCATGATGGCGCTTACGCCAATCTGGAAAGCGTCGAGGATGTGTTCACCGTCGGCCTCAACCGCGCGGTGACCGTCATCGCCGAGAAGAAGGCCAAGGGTGGTCGCGGCCGCTCCACGCCATCGGCGCTCAAGGAGCTTGGCGATCATCCCGACGAGGGCGGCAAGATCACCGTGCGCGACGGCCGTTATGGCCCCTATGTCAACCACGGCAAGGTCAACGCCACGCTTCCCAAGGGCAAGGACCCGATGGAAGTGACGCTTGAGGAAGCCGTGGAGCTGATCGCGGCAAAAGCGGCCAAGGGCGGAAAAAAGAAGCCGGCCGCCAAGAAAAAGCCTGCTGCGAAGAAGACAACGACGGCAAAGAAAACCACCGCGGCCAAAAAGAAGACCGCAGCCAAGAAAGAGGAATAATGCCTTGGCGCGCAGCATCTCCGGCAAGTCCAGATCCAAGCCCCGTTCGGCAAAATCATCCGGCGCGAAAGGGGCATCTGGCGCAAAAGGGCCTTCCGATACGCGACTGCCCAGCCGCGACGAGGTGCTGCGCTTCATCACCGACAACCCAGACCGCACGGCGAAGCGCGACATTGCCAAGGCGTTCGGCCTCAAGGGCGGCGACCGCATCTGGCTGAAAGATATCCTGCGCGACCTGCAGGATGAGGGGCTTTTGAAGAAAACCCGCAAGCGCCTGCTGCGCCCCGGCGCGCTGCCGCATGTGGTGGTGCTCGACATCTTCTCGCGTGACGCATCGGGCGCATTGCTCGCGCGCCCCGCAGAGAAAGACGATCAGGACGAGGGCGAAGGCCCCCTGCCCCTGGTCGAAATCCGCACCCAGAAGGGCGGCAAGGCCGCCGGCATTGGCGACCGCGTTCTGGCCCGCGTCTTTCCGACCGAAAGCAAGGATGGTCCGGCCTATACGGGCCGTGTCATGAAGGTCTTCGAGAAGCGCCGGCAGAATGTGCTCGGCGTCGTGCGCAAATCGAAGGATGGCGGCTTCCGCATCGAACCGGTGGAGCGCACGCAGCGCGAACTGGTGATCGACGCAGATTATCTCAACGATGCGCAGGACGGCGATCTGGTCGAGGTCGAACCGGTCTCCGGCGGGCGCTACGGCCCCTCGCGCGGCAAGGTCACCTCGGTCATCGGGTCGCTGTCGAGCGAAAAGGCGGTCTCCATGATCGCCATTCACGCCCATGAAATCCCCCATGTCTTCCCCGATCAGGTGATCGCGGAGGCCGAGGCCGCAGAACCGATCACCCTTTCGGGACGTGAAGACTGGCGCGACCGCCTTTTGATCACTATCGACCCGGCTGACGCCAAAGACCATGACGACGCGGTCATGGCCGAACCCGACCCCGACGAGAAGAACCGTGGCGGCTTCATCGCCACTGTGGCCATTGCCGATGTCGCGCATTATGTGCGTCAGGGATCTGCGCTCGACCGCGAAGCGCTCAAGCGCGGCAATTCGGTCTATTTCCCCGACCGGGTGGTGCCGATGCTGCCGGAGCGCATCTCAAACGATCTGTGCTCGCTCCGTGAGGGCGAAGCCCGCCCGGCCATGGCCGTGCGCATGCGCTTTACCGCGACGGGCCGCAAGATCGGCCATTCGTTCCACCGCGTCATCATGCGGTCAGCGGCAAAACTCTCCTACCAGCAGGCTCAGAGCGCCATAGACGGCAATCCCGACGACAAGACGGGTCCGCTTCTGGAAACGATCCTCCAGCCGCTGTGGGACGCCTATGGCGCGCTCAGGCGCGGCCGCGAGGAGCGCCAGCCGCTGGAACTCGATCTGCCGGAGCGCAAGATCCTTCTGAAAGAAGATGGCACGGTCGACCGCGTTGTCGTGCCGCCGCGCCTCGATGCGCACAAGCTCATCGAAGAATTCATGGTGCAGGCCAATGTGGCCGCTGCTGAAACGCTGGAAGCCAAGCGTCAGGCGCTTGTCTACCGCGTGCATGATGCGCCCTCGCTCGCCAAGCAGGAGGCGCTGCGCGAATTCCTGCAGAGCTTTGAGATTTCGCTGGCGCGCGGCGCACAGCTGAAACCCTCGCAGTTCAACGCCATTCTTTCCCGCGTGCGCAACACCGAGCACGAACAGCTCGTCAACGAGGTGGTCCTGCGCTCCCAGAGTCAGGCCGTTTACGCGCCGGAAAATCTCGGCCATTTCGGTCTGAACCTGCGCCGCTACGCACACTTCACCTCACCGATCCGCCGCTACGCGGACCTGATCGTTCACCGCGCGCTGATCTCCGCACTCGGTCTGGGCGATGATGGTCTGAAGCCCGAGGAAGAGGCGCGGCTTGAAGAGACCGCCGCCCTGATTTCCGCCACCGAGCGCCGCGCGATGGCCGCCGAACGTGATACGGTCGACCGGCTGGTCGCCGAACACCTCTCCAGCCGTGTCAGCGAGGAATTCGACGCCCGCATCTCCGGTGTCGCCAAGGCCGGCCTCTTCGTTCAGCTGCCGGATTACGGCGCGGACGGTTTCGTTCCCGTTTCCACTTTGGGCGACGAATACTATATCTATGACGAA
The DNA here is from genome assembly GCF_058725515.1 of Nitratireductor sp. WH36-1. Lineage (NCBI taxonomy): Bacteria > Pseudomonadati > Pseudomonadota > Alphaproteobacteria > Hyphomicrobiales > Phyllobacteriaceae > Nitratireductor > Nitratireductor sp. WH36-1. The sequence continues at coordinate 2,380,444 of NZ_CM178970.1, forward strand.
GCGCGCCACGCCATGGTGGGCGAGCGCAGCGGCCGTGGCTTCCAGCTTGGCGATTCCGTTTCGGTCCGCCTCGTTGAGATTGCACCGATGGCTGGCGCGATGCGCTTCGAGATGCTGAGCAAGCCTGACAAGCTTCCCGGCTCCATGAAATCCTTCCACAAGGCCAAGGGCCGCCGTGGAAGCAGCCAGGGCAAAAGCCGCCGCGCCAGCCAGAGCAGGAGACGGTAATGGAACAGAAGGTTTACGGCGGCGCAGCAGCCGGGCAGAAGCCGACACGCCCGCTTGGCGAGGCGATGAAGCGCGGTTTTCTGGGGCGCTGCCCCAATTGCGGCCGTGGCAAGCTGTTCCGCACCTATCTCAAGACCGCCGACGAATGCTCCGAGTGCGGCGAGGCCTTCCATCATCACCGCGCCGACGATCTGCCTGCCTATCTGGTGATCTTCGTCGTCGGCCATATCGTGGTCGGCGCGTTCATGGGACTGGAAGCCGTGACCGACTGGGCCGGCTGGGTTCATCTGGCCATCTGGGTGCCGCTCACGATCATCATGTCTCTGCTGCTCATCGAACCGATGAAGGGCGCAGTCGTGGGGCTGCAATGGGCCTATTACATGCACGGTTTCGGTGGCGAGGAAGATATCATTGAAACCCACCCGGAGCTTGATGCTTCCGCCTCAGACGAGATGCGCTGACGCCGCATCGATGCGGCACAGCGATGCGAGCTTTCAGGAGACAGCGATGAGTGATCGGCCAAACCGTATGGACGGTCTCGACAAGGCGGCGGTGGACCGCGCCGAGGCAAAGGACTTTTCGCTTGGCGGAAAGCCGATGCGCCCGCGCGACGCGGCAACGCTCATCCTGCTCGACCGCAGCGGCGATCAGGTGCGCGTTTTGATGGGTCGCCGCCACCACAAACACGCTTTCATGCCCGGCCGCTTCGTCTTTCCCGGTGGACGCACGGACCCCGCCGACAGCCGCATTCCCGTCGCCTCCGGTCTCCACCCGGATGAAGAGCGTCGTCTCATCGGCACCGGATCGCGCGCCACGGCCGCGCGCGCCCGCGCCGTCGCCATGTCCGCAATCCGCGAAACCTATGAGGAAGCAGGGCTTCTGATCGGTGAAAAGGGTGCGTTTTCGACTGCTGCAAAGGACTGGCAGGGCTTTGTCGAGCACGGCGTCTGCCCGTCGCTTTCGGGCCTTCGCTACATTGCCCGCGCCGTGACGCCGCCGCGCCGCGTGCGCCGCTTCGACACACGCTTTCTCGCCGCCTGGCGCGATGACGTGGCCGTCGAACTGCCCGATGGCGGGCCGACCCACGAACTGGAAGAGCTGGTCTGGCTTCCCATTCCAGAAGCCAAGGAAACCGAGGTTCCGCTGATCACCTGCACGATCCTCGATGATCTCGAGGCGCGTCTCAAGGTCGATCCCGACCTTGCCCCCGGCGCACCCGTTCCTTTCTACGCAATGCGCCGCAACCGCTTCGAGCGGACGCTTATCTAAAGCAATTCCAGGAAAAGTGGAAACGCTCTAGAGCATTTTTCTGAACGGAATCAGATCAGGCTCCAGCCGAAGCGGGCCGCGACAATGATCATGAAGATGCCGAAGGCCGTTTCGAGCTTTCGCTTGTCGAGCGCATGGGCGATCCGCACACCGAGCGGCGCAACCAGAAGCGTGATCGGGATGATCAGGAACACCGCAATCCAGTTCACATAGCCGGTCGAGGCGACCGGCAGAAGCGGTTCGCCCCACCCGGCCCACACATAGCCAAACAGGCCCGGTATTGAGATCAGAACGCCGACGCCGGACGAGGTCGCCACAGCCTGGTGCATGGGACGGTTGAACAGCGTCATGAAGGTGTTGTTCAGAACGCCGCCGCCAATGCCCATCAGCGTCGACAGGAAGCCGATCAGAACACCGACCATCGAGCGCACGGGATTGCCCGGAAGCTCCGTGCCGAGCCGCCAGCTCTCGCGGTTCAAAAGCAGCCGCACACCGACAAGAAGCGCGATCAGCGCAAAGATGGCGCGCAGGCCGCCGCTCGACACATAGGCGGCAACGAGCGAGGCAAGCACCACGCCCACCGGCACCGCGATGACGAAACTCTTCAGGAGGTCCATATCCACCGCCCCGCGCAGATAATGCGCGCGGAACGACCGCAGCGAGGTGGGCACGATGATGGCCAGCGAGGTGCCGACGGAAAGATGCATGCGCACCGCCTCGTCCACACCGACCAGAGCGAAGACCTGATAGAACACCGGCACGAGGATCGCCCCGCCGCCAATGCCAAACAGCCCGGCCAGAACGCCCGCCACGACGCCCGCAGCCGCAAGGGCAGCGGCAAACATGGCGATCTCGCCAATCGGTAGGTTCATGTCAGTTCCCTCTCCCGCCCCGGTTCGACCGATCCGCTCGGCTGAAACACCCCATGGCTTGTTGCAGATTATGCGTGATGATTGAACACGCTTCAGGCCGCGTCGCGCTGCGTGCTGAGATCAACGGCCGCAAACGCCGCGCGCAGCACCTCCGGCCCCGCACCCGCCCGCGTCGCCTCGCTCGACAGGATCTGCCGGTAGCGGCGCGCGCCGTCATAACCGTGGAACAGGCCGATCATGTGCCGCGTGACATGCGCCAGGCGTCCGCCGGCTGCAATGTGTCGCCCGGCATAAGCCGCCATGGCGTCGATCAGCCCTTCGAAATCCACCTTCTGCGGCGTGCTTCCGGCCAGCAGTGCATCGACGCCGGCCAGCACCACCGGGTTCTGATAGGCCGCGCGCCCCATCATGACGCCATCCACATGCTCAAGATGTGCGGCGGCGTCCTCAAGGGTTGCAATTCCGCCATTGATACCGATGAAGCGGTCTGGATGCGCCGCCTTCAGGCGATAGACACGGTCATAATCGAGCGGCGGGATTTCGCGGTTTTCCTTGGGGCTGAGCCCCTGAAGCCAGGCCTTGCGCGCATGCACCCAAAGCGCATCCGCACCAGCCGACCAGGAAGCCTCCGCCAGCGCATCAAGCGCTGTCTGCGTGTCCTGCTCATCCACGCCGATCCGGCATTTGACCGTGACGGGAACCGACACACGCTCCTTCATCGCGGCGACACACGCACCGACAATCTCCGGCGTCTTCATCAGGCATGCGCCGAACGTGCCCGACTGCACCCGGTCGGAGGGGCAACCTACATTGAGGTTGATTTCGTCATAGCCGAACTCGGCGCCGATCTCCGCGGCCTGCGCCAGCTTCTGCGGATCGGAGCCGCCAAGCTGCAGCGCCACGGGGTGTTCGCTCTCGTCAAAGCCCAGGAGGCGCGACCGGTCGCCATGGATCGCAGCATCTGCAACAACCATCTCCGTATAGAGCAGCGCGCGCTCCGTCAGCCGGCGATGGAAGTAGCGGCAATGCCGGTCCGTCCAGTCGATCATGGGCGCTACGGCGAATTTTTGATTGTACTCAGCCATTTACGGGTTCTGTCTGCAGTGTTTCATGATGCAGCGCGGTCACGCGCCTCTCTGAGCAGATATGTGCCCCATCGCGCGGCATTTTTCAAAGGTAACATGCGCTGGAGCACCGGACCGAAGGATGGAAACCGGATTTTGCCCCGTTTTTCAATCGCCCCCTAACCGGCGATGGCCCGGCGACTGCCTGTCAGATAGGCAGTGAAACCGTAGACCATGGCCGCGAATGCGCAGCCCACCAGCGCCGCGGAATTCTGATCCACGGTGAGCAGAAGGAGCGTCACGATCACGCCCGCGTTCAGCGACAGGATGGCGGCAGGCGCACTGACCCGGTGGCCCAGGACCGCTGCAAGCACGGTCGGCAGGAACACGGCGAGCGATGAAAAGGCGGCGATGATGGAAGACAGGAGGTCACCGAACAGCGCGCCGATCAGGGCCATGCCTGCGAAAACGGCGACCACCATCAGCTGTAACTGCCTGAGCGGCAGCGTCGTGCGCTCAAGCCCGGTCATCAGCGGCATGACGAATGTATCCATGGTCGACATGACCACGGCGATCAGCATCAGGTCGACGATCCAGCCATGGCCCGCCGGCACAAGACCGTGCAGGCCGCTCGTTATCGCGCCCTCCACTGCGCCGCCGAGCCCAAGCCAGACGATGCCGAGATAGCACAGGAGGCAAAGCGGAGCGCCCGCCAGAAACGCCCTGCGCGCCACCTGCGGATCGCGCGCCGTCGCCATGCGCTGCCAGTTGTCCACCGCCAGCACCGCGCTGACCGGGATGAAGAGCCAGACACCGATAAGGAGCGGCAGCCGATAAGGGCCCAGATCGAAGAATGGCCCGGTCTGCGGAACCGCACCCAGATTGGCGAATGTCAAAAGCGCAATGCCGGCAACGATGATGAGCGACTGCACGACATCCGTTTCCGTCGCCACGCGATAGCCGCCGATGGCCGTGTATGCGCCGGCGCAGAGCGCCGCAAGCCCCACCGCCGCGAGCTGTGATACGGGCAGGATCGTCATCAGGATCGCCGCCAGCGCCAGCAATTGCACGGTCGCGCGCAGCAGAAACACGAACGCAATGGGCAGCCAGACCAGAAGGGGCTGCTGGATGCGGTGGGTGACCACGATCAGATCGATCAGCCCCCTCACCCCATGCCGTTCAGAAAGCGCATGCACGTTCGGTGCGATGATTGCGCAGATCACGAGACCAAGCGCGTAGGCGAATGCCAGCGAAACACCGATCACGGGGCTCGCCGCCGAAAAAAGCATGATCGCCACGAAGGTGCCGATGCCGATATTGCCGCAGACAATGCCCGCAAGCGTGCCCCAGAACCCCGTGCGGCCGGAATTGAAGATGAAATCGTCGCGCGTTCCCGAAGGCGCGCGCCAGAGCGCATAGAGCGCCGGCAGCGCCAGAACCGCGCCGATCAGCGGCAATTGCAGATTGATGTCCATAGTCGGTCTTCTGTCCCGGTTCCCGCCCACTGAAACGCCGATTCGCGTGACGGGAGACTAGGCGTGCCGCCAGACCGGAGACACCGTCTGAACGGACAGTGTGGCCGCGTTTCGATGCCACAAGCGCCATCTGAAAGTGTTCACTCCCTCAAATGGGAGAGGCGCTTGGTTTCCCCATTTGCTTGATTGCCGGCAGCATTCTGCAGAAAGTGAAAGCCGGCATGACAACCATACTGATCATCGTCCTCGTCCTGTTTGGCGGGTTCGTCTTCTTCCAGAACCGCCTCGCATCGGCCCGCAATTCCGTACTGAACGGCTTTTCCGGCGTTCAGGTGCAGCTCAAGCGACGACACGATCTCGTTCCCGCGCTCGTCTCGGCGGCGCGCAGCGCCATCGCACAGGAAAACCGCCTGTTCGACAGCATTCTGGACGTGCGTGAAAAGGCGGTCGCCGCACTCAATGGCAGGATGGAAGAGGTTCAGGAGGCCGAGGCCGAACTGACGGCGAGCCTGCGCAGCTTCTTTGGCTATACGGAAGATCACCCGGAAATCACCTCGACGGGGAACATACTCGAGCTGCAGAAGCAGCTTGAGGAGACCGAAGACCAGATCAGCGCCGCGCGTCGGCTCTACAATGGCAATGTCGAGCGCTACAACACCATGCTTGATGCAATCCCCTCAAGCTGGGTCGCCGCCATGCTCCGTTTCGAGCGGGCAGACTTCTTCGCGCTCTCGGATGCCGAACGCAAACATGTCGAGGCCGTGCCGGCCATCGATCTGCCGGGAGCGCAGGCGTGAACGCCGTCAGCGGCCACTGGGATCCCGTTCAGGGAACCATCTCGGTCGAAACCGACGACATCTCGCAGATCAAGACCGGCATCACCCTGCCCGCTCCGGTTCGGCGTTTCCTTCCCATCGCCGCGCTTGCCGCCATGTTGTGGACCTTCGTGCAGGGTTTTCTCACTGACGGGTTCCCCTTCATTCCGGTCGCCGTCACCACGGTTCTTTTCGGCGCATTCATCTTCGCCGCAGAGCTTGAGAACGAAGATGGCCGAAAGACCCTGCGGCGCGTCAGGCTCGCACGGCAGAAGGGCTGGACCTACACCGGCAAGCTGATGGAGCGGGTGATGGCCTATAAAACGGCCTGGTCCTCGGATGGTGCGGAACGGCGCGCACAACGTGTGAAATCGGAACGCGCCAGAGCCGTCGAGACCCTTGTTCCGGAACTGACGAAGCTTCAGGTCGGCGCGTTCATGGGCGCTGAGTTCGACGGCGAATTCTGGGGCAAAAGCACCAAAGACGACCTGCCTTTCTGGATGGCCATCGGCGCCATGCAGATGGAGGCCGGGCTTGCGGCAGACAAGTCGCTGCGTGAAGACGCGCATGGCGGCAAAGGCGGCTTCGGCGTCTTCTTCTCATTGCTCGGGGCCTACAGAATTGGCCGCAAGACAGGCGTTCGCGCCGTCATCCGCCCGGAAAACCTGGTCAACAGGGGACCGCTCGACCGGGACATCAAGACTGAATCCGTGCAGTTCAACGCCGCCTTCAACATCACCGGAACAGCAAAGAGCGGTGATGAAAACGCGGTGGAGCACGACATTCTGCGCATTCTCACCCCCGCGACACAGGCGACCATGCTCGACCTGCTTCAGCGCTACCACAATGTCGGTTTCGTGGTGGATGACGATGTTCTGTTCTTCATGGCGCAGGACAGGCTGGTGGGCAAGAACGCCAACCCCGACCGGATCGACACACTTCTGGCCGGCATCGCGGCAGACTTCGAAGAAGCGAAATTCGCCATCAAGCGCTACGTCGAATAGGCGCGTAGCCATCTGTATCCTGTTCCGGCTGGCATCGCTGATGCCGGCCCGCTCTGCGCATTCATGCGGATGTCTGGTGTTTCCACCTGACTGCAAAATGCTCTAGGTTTCCCCCGTTTCGGGGAATCTGCACGCCCCGTTCAGTGTCGGTTCAGCCGGCGTCTGCCAGAAGGGCATGCAGGAGGAACCCATGGAAGCCAAATACTTAGCGCGTGTGAACGGCCCGCCGCTGTTCTACCGGAAATGGCGCTCTGCATCGCAGCCGCGCACTTCCGTCCCGCGCAGGGCCGTGTTCATCGGCCACAGCCAGCCCACCCATTCCGGCATGCTGTCGGATCTGGCGGAAGGGTTTCGCGCCGCCGGCTGGGATGCCCATTCCGGCGATATTCGCGGCCATGGCAAAAGCACGGACGCCCAGGTGCCGCTCGGCCATCTGGACACCGGCGATGGCTGGTCGCTGGCCGTGGACGACATGCGCCATCTTCTGGAACGCAGCTTTGATGGCGTCGGGTGGGAAGACCGCCTCGTCGTGGTGCCGAACATCACGGCGCTGATGACGCTTGAAGTGATGAAGACCTGGCACGACCTTGCCCGCCACATCGTGCTCATCTCGCCGGTTCCCAACCAGAGAACGCTTGCCCTGTTCGGCAAAGCCTTTTCAAAGGTCCGCATGCGTCTTCGCGCCGCCGACCAGCCGGACGAACAGATCCTGCATCATCTCTATGCCTTCCTCGGCGCGCATCTGCGCGACCGGGAGCATCCGGCGGATGTCATCAGCACCGACCGGGACCTGATCCGCGAGATCGTGTCCGATCCGGAAGGCTGGCCCATTCCCAGCCCCGCCTACTGGTCGAACATCTTCTCGGGCATGCTGTCCGCCTGGAAATGGCCGAACAATGCGCGCCTCAAGCCCGGCACCCGCGTTCTGGTGATGTTTGGCGGTGAGGACGCCATGCTGCGCGATGGCGGGTTCCTGCCGCCCATCGAACGCTTTCTGGCTGAAGTCGGCGTTGAGGACGTCGCCGCCGAACGTGTCGAAGGCGTACGCTCCGGCCTGTTTCTGGAAGAAAGGCGCTTCGGCATTTCAAAACGCATTCTCGACTGGGTCGGTCAGGATGGCGCAGCGACCGCTGACGCACGCTACAGCGAAGTGGACGTCGCACAGCTGGCGAGCGATGTGATCGCCCGCCTCGGCGGCGGAGCCGCGCCCGCAGACATGCGCCCCGACGAACTGGTCGAGCTCTGCTACAACGCCATTGATGACGAGACGCGCTGGACCGAGGTGATTTACCGGATCATCTACGAGGCCGAGCAGGATGGCGAGATGACGGAGGCCGAACTGGCCGAGCGCATCGAACGCCTGATGCCCCACTGGGAGCGGGCCTTCAGCCTCAACCGGCAGGTGATGATGAACGCCACGCTGGGCGTCCTGCTTCAGGCGGTCATCGACAAGCTGCAGATCGGCATTGCTATCCTCGATGCCGATGGCGCGCTTTTGCACGCCAATACGACCTACCGGGAAACGCTCTTACGGATTTTTCCCAAAACTTCACCCGGTACCGATGGCGATGCCTTCAGCGCGGCTGCCACCCGCCGACTGTTCGTTTCAGGCGCAGCCGCCGAGGACACCGGGAAGGTCAACAATGACCGGATCGTGCTGCACGACAATGCGCCGGTCGGCTTCCATTTTCACCCGCAGGCGCTCCGGCAGACCGGACTTCAGCGCCAGGGCCCGGCAAGCATCCTCATCCTGCGGGCTACGGAACGCGACGATGACGACAACACGCGCCGCGTGCTCACCGAGCTGGCCTATGGGCTGACCGGCAAGGAAGCGGAAATCGCCCTCCTGATCGCCGAAGGGATGTCGCTGGATGAGATCGCCGGCGAACTGGGCATTCTTGTCAGCACCGCGCGCGGGCACCTGAAGAAGGCGTTTCAGAAGATGACCGTTCACAGCCAGGCCGAGCTGACGGCCCGGATCATGTCCGGGCCGGTGGGCTGGCTGAAATGAGGGGCCGCCCGGTTTTTAACGTCGTCCCGGCGCATAGACCTCGCAGCCCTGCCGAAGCGCGGCCCGCCTGTCCGGCTGGCATTCACAGACCGGCGTGATGCCCGAGCCGGTCACGCATGAGACACGTTTGACGTAACAACCCTGTGCGCGCACCGTGGCGGCATGATTGAAACGCCCGTCCCGCTGCCGCTTGGGAAAGCCGCGCGTTGAGCGCGCAAGCGCCACCGAGAAGCGTCGTCCGTGCTCATTGCGCATCTTGCCCTGCCAGTTGACCCAGGCCCGCGCCACGGCTCCCTTGCCGGTGCGGTGTCCCTTGCTGCTCGCCTCGACCGCCTGAATGGAACAGATCGTCTTGGCCATCGCGGCAGGCGCATGGCCGACGATGGCAAGGCCCAGCATGGCAGCCAGTCCAATCACAAATCTTCGCATCTGGTTCTCCTTCACCCTGCGTTCTTCAATGCAGGCAGGAGACACGATCATGCGGCGCGTGGCCTCTCCCATTTGGGTGGTTTTGCAACGCAGTACTGCGCAACAATCGCCCTATCGGCATACGATGAAGCTGAACGCCGCACAGCCGCCACCCTGACAGTAAGCGCCGACATTGAGCGCCTGTGCTGCCGTCGTCACGCCAAAACAGGCTGCATTGCCATGCTGCCTTGTGAGGCAGAAAGCGCGGGCGGCAGGCAGACCGCAATCACTGAGCGCATTGCCTGCCATCCTGAGACAGAGGGCAACCTTGTACCCGGCCATATGCATGAAATCCGGGTTTTGGTAGACCTCGCCTGCGCAGGGCTTTTCGGCATAGCCTTCAAGCTGCGCGAAATCAGAACCCTCTGTGCTGCTTTTCTTCCGGTCCGGGCCGCCTTCCCCCTCAAACATATCGATTGCCCTGGACGGTTCTTCGCTGCCATCGAAAAGCTCGATCTCTCCGGACGTCTCGTCCGCGCTGTCGGCATCGAGTTTAACCGGATTGTCGCGCTGGCCTTCCGAGGGAAAGGCGTCTTCCAGATAGGCTTCCGGAAATTCGCTTGCGTAGCGGTCACGCGCAGCGCTCCTGCTTTTCTCGCCCGAAAGGACCAGCGCATCGTCTGGCGAAACAGCCATACCCTCACAGCCAAAGCCCGATGCGCAGCGCAGAAGATCGGCATCCGCCGTTTCCACGGGCTCGGCAGCCGTCTCCTTCGCCGCCTCGAAGGCATCCTCGACATAAAGATCGGGATGATCCTGCGCATAGCGGTCACGCGCTTCCTGCGCCGAGCGTACATCCACGAGGCCAAGCGCGTCCTCCTGCGACACGCCGCCCGCGGGACAACCGAACCCGGCTGCGCATCGAAGCACCTGCGCATCCGGTTCCTGCCCATGGGTCACGGTCGTCATGGCCGCGAGCAGCATTGCACCTGCCAGATGCCGCCAGACCGTGTGGAGCGCGATCATTCCGATCCGGCCTCAATCGTGAAGCGATCAAAGGCGATATGACTTTCGCCCGGACGCGCCTTGTGCCAGTGCCCGGCCAGAACGGCCGGCTGACCGGAAAGACGCAGAACGGTCATCGGTTCTGTTTCGAAACGGAACGTGTCGGCCGGTCGTCCGTCGGCTTCGGGCAGTTCCATCGCAATGGCCGCCGTCACCTGCCGTCCGCGCCGCTTGAGCCGCAGTTCCGCGCCCTGCGTGCCGAGCGCTTCCAGAACCCGGTCGCCATAAGTGCGGTCGCCGTCCTGACAGAGCCTGGCGACAATCGGCCCGTCAAAGAGGTTCGTATCGAACCTGGCTTCCTCCTTGCCATCGCTCACGCGGATCAGAGACAGGTTCAGATAGGCCCCGCAGCCCTTCCGCCAGACCCATGCCATCGCACCGATCTGGTTTTCCGCATCGTCCTGAACACTGAGCCAGACATTCTCATAACCGGTCTGCTCATGAATCCTGAAATCGAGCGCAAGGTCGAAATCACCCTCAGGCAGGGCATGATCGAGCACATAGCGGTTCTGAGCCTTCGCATCGTCATGATTGGCATAGCGGCCCAGCACCGAGGCGAAAAGCATGCCATCGCCGGTGAAGGCCGTGAGGTTTTCAGCCGGGTTTACCACCTGCCAGGCCGCATCCAGTTCCGGCCCGTCGAAATTCTCCTCAAACACAGCCTGAACCACCGGTTCAGGCTGCGGCGCAGGTTTCGGCTCGGGCATCTGTCGCTCGGCCTCGGCGACAACCTCGCCAACGGCGCGCGCAAATTCGTCCGCATTGCTGGCAGAGTAATATTTGCCGTTCCCGTTATCCGCGATGCATTGCAGGGCTGCGTTTTCTTCATCGCTCAGATCAAATCCGACCACATGCACCCGCGTGTTGATGCCGCGCTCGGCAAGGGCTGCCGCCGCTGCGCACGGGTCCCCGCCGCAGGTTTCCAGACCATCCGAGATCAGGAGTACATTGGCCGGACGGCCCGATTGCGGCATTGCGTCGGCAGCGCGCATGAGCGCGTCGGCAATCGGCGTCTTGCCGCGCGGCGTGATGCCTTCAATCGCCGGCTTCAACTGCCCGCTTTCATAATTGGCAACCGGATAAATGATCTCCGTATCGCCGCAGTCGCCCTCGCGGCGGTGGCCATAGGCCATCAGCCCCACATTCGTGTTGGCTGCCAGATCGCCCATCAGACCCGACAGAACCTGTCGCGCCGTGGTGATCTTCGCCACACCGTCGATCTGCCCCCACATGGAGCCTGAACCGTCCAGAACGAAAAGAAGATCGCTGCCGCCTTCGGCCAGACCATTGCCCGGCAGGTCTCCCTCTTCCATGCCCGGTAGGATGGAAGACCGGTCGTCAGCGCCCGCACCCTCCGGCCTGCGGTCTCCGCCCGATCCGGCGCCGGAAGGCCCCCCGCCCGAAAGCGTTGCCTCCATGGCCGGATCGGAGCGGATTTCAAAACCCTGACCTTGCGCCAGCTCAGACAGCGACCAGTTGTCATCCTCGGAATAGATGTCGTTGATCTGCCACGTCCCGTCCGGGGCCTCGATCAGCGTGTAGATGAAGTTGCGCGGCGCGCCCATATTCGTGAATGTCACGTGGATCTGCGCCGCACCGCGCAGAATCGGCGCATCCGCATCCGGCGCGATGTTCAGATTGGCTATGTCCGCATCCTGTCCGCCATAGACCGGGTCGAACATCAGCGCGCCCTGCAGATCGTCATGGGCAAGCCCGTCCACGAGAAAGCGTCGCGAGGCCTTGCCATCATTGAGAAGCGGCTCTTCATTGTTGTTGAAGCGGCGGCTGTGTTCGGCAAAGAACATGCGCACCACCTCCACGGCGTCATCAATTTCGGCCGCTTCCGCCTGCAGCGCCCCCATGGGAATGCAACCCGCCAGCGCCGTGCCCAGCATGGCCCGACGCAACCCTTGCGCGAAACACGTCTTGCCCATCATTCTGCTCACCCTGCTCATTGCTGCCCCGGACGTTTGATGCTGAACCGGTCGAACTCGGCGAGTGTTTCCCCGCCCTTGGCCTTCTTGCCCTGCCCGACCATGAAAGCGGGGCTGCCGAAACCGGCCATGCGCGCGACCCGGCCGCCGGAAAATTCCTGCACGCCGCCTACCGCCTCGCCTTCACCGGCGGGCAGATCGAGCGTGACCTTCGCCTGGTAGCGCAATCCGCGCCTGGAAAGCGTGAGAACGAATCCTTTTTCATAAAGATCGGCCAGGACCCGATCCCCGTAGGCGCGCCCGGTCTTGTTGCAGATATTCCGGGCTGCCGGCCCGTCAAAGAGGTTGACGGACATCGCAGAAGGCACGGCGGGTTCTTCCGGGTTGAGCGGCTGGTTGGCGACCGTGCTGATATAGAGCGCCGGTCCACAGCCCTTGGTATGAACATAGAGATGCGCGGCGACGAAATTCTCATCGCTCTCGCGCAGTCCCAGCCACACTTCATCAAAGCCGGTCTTGGCGTCGAGGCGGCCGCCAAGCGAGATGTCGAAATCGCCGTCCGGCATGGCGCCCTGCAACTGGTAGATGTTGCGCGCATCGGCATTGTCGAAACCGTCCCTGCCGCCGCTGGTGATGGCTAGCAGCATGCCCCGCTCGGCAACATACTGGTCGCGGTCCTCATTCAGAACCTGCCAGTGCGCGGCAAGCCCGTCATCCTCGAAACGGTCCTCGAAAGGCAGGGCGATGGCGGTTGCGGGCGTCTCGCCTTCATCGGCGGCAGCAAGCCGCGCCTGCTCCTCCTTGCTCAGCGTCTTGGCACGGGCGTCCGCCCCGGCATTCACGAACGCCACGCCCGCAAGAAGCGCCAGAATAAAAGAAGATCTCAGCATCCCCCTGAGAGGGCTGCTGATCGCGAGCGAAGAAGTGCGCGGGATGGCTGCTGCGCCGGACATGAAACGAATCTCCATCAATCGATCAGATTGATTGGTAGTCGCTCACGCTTGTGCTGAACTCCCTCAAATGGGAGAGGCGGAGCTCCCCTCTCGCCTCAGGTTTTCCCCATAAACGCCGCCTTCAGCGCCGCCGGTCCTTCCAGTATCTGCGCCTCGCTCGGCGAGAATCCTGCGGCCAGCATGCGCCGGCCCAGCATGTGTTCTCCGGGCCGGTTCACGGTCTCGACCGCAACAAGCCGGTCTCCTGAAAACAGATAGACGCTGAAAGCACCGCTCTCGGCCTCGCCCGCCACAATCTCGCGATCCACGCCGAAAGGCAGGCCAACCATCTGCAGCTTGCGTTCGCCCTGATCCGACCAAAACCAGGCAACCGCATCGAAAGCGGTCTCCTGCCCCAGCATGGCCTTCGCCGCGCAGCGCGCCTGATCGGTCGCGTTCTGTACCGATTCCAGCCGCAGGAAACGCTCCGCCGCAACATGCGGGAACGAAACGCAATCGCCAATGGCGTAGATGTCGGGCGCGCTGGTGCGGCACGCCGCATCCACGCGAATGCCATTGTCGCAGACAAGACCTGCCTGTTCGGCAAGCGTGGTGTTCGGCAGCGCACCGATGCCCACCAGCACAAGATCGGCTGCAAGCTCCTGCCCGTCTGATGTCACAAGCGCCCGCACCCGCCCATTCTCGCCAATCAGGCGCTCCACGCCCGCGCCGGTGATGACTTCGCAGCCAAGGCTCTCGTGATAGGCCAGCATATGCGCGGCAATCCGCGCACTCACCGCACGGCCCAGAAGGCGCTCTGCGGCTTCCACCACCCGGACCCGCTTTCCCGCCATTGCCATGGTCGCGGCGGCCTCAAGGCCGATGAAGCCGCCCCCCACGACGACGACGTCGCGCGCCGTTTCCCCCGCCTCGCGCAGCTGCCGCGCATCGGCGCAGTCGCGCAGGTAGAACACGCCATCAAGGTCCGCACCCGGCACCGAAAGAGGCCGCGCATGGGCGCCCGTCGCCAGCAGAAGCCGGCTCCAGTGAAGCACGCTCCCGTCTGAAAGCGTCAGCGTATGGGCTTCGGGGTCAATGGCCGTAACCGTTTCGCCGAGGCGCAGATCGATGCCCTGCGCATCATAAAAGGCCTGCGCCTTGAGGATCTGCGGTTCGGCATCCAGCGCCTTCAGAAAGGCCTTGGAAAGCGGCGGCTTGTGGTAGGGAAGTTCGGGATCTACCGAAATCAGGGTCAGCTTCCCGGCATAGCCTTCCTCGCGCAGGCTTGCCGCCGCCTGCACGCCGCCATGCCCCGCTCCCACGATGATGATGTGCTCGTCCAGCGCTCTGTCTCCGCTCGTCTCAGGGCCGCTGCCCACGCCCGCCTGACATAGAGACGCCCGGCGGGCGCGGCAAGAGCAGCGCGCCTGCACCAGTCCTCAGACGGAAGCCTCAAGCGTCTCGACGCAGAACACCTCGTCATGGGACGCCACGTAGAGCGCGCCGTCGCTGGCAATCCAGCCACGGAACATGCCGGCGGTGTTGTAGGGCGCGCAGACATTGCCCGCCCCGTCCACCGCCACGGCCCCGGCACCGATCCCGTAGGATTTCAGGTCTTCGCGAATGACGCCGTTCGCCGCCATTTCCAGCGTTTCACCGCGATAGGCGATGCGGCTTGCGATCTCGTGGCCAACCACGTGACGGATGAAGAACTCGCCCTGCCCCGTGCCGGAAACCGCGCAGACGCCATCGCGTGCGTAAGTGCCCGCACCGATGATCGGGGAATCGCCCACGCGTCCCTCCGGCTTGTTGTTGTATCCGCCGGTCGAAGTCGCGGCTGCGAGATGTCCGTCTGCATCGAGCGCCACGGCCCCCACCGTGCCGTGCTTCTCGGCTTCCGATGCAGCCGCAGCCGTTCCTGCCTTTGCGTGTTCTTTCATGGCGGCAAGCGCATCCTGCCTGCGTTTCGTGGTGAAATAGTCGGGCGCGACCATTTCAAGACCGCAACGCTCGGCAAAACGATCTGCGGCAGCGCCGGTGAGCAGCACCGCGCCGCTTTTCTCCATCACCGCCCGCGCCGCCTTGACCGGATTGCGAATGCGGCTTGCCGCCGAAACCGCACCCGCATCAAGGTCTGCGCCGTTCATGATAGAGGCGTCGAGCTCATGCTCCGCGTTCTCGTTGAGCGCTGCGCCGTAGCCAGCGTTGAAATGGGGCGAATCCTCCATCACGACAACGGCGGCTTCCACCGCATCGAGCGCCGAACCGCCCTTGCTCAACACGGCCCAGCCGGCGCGAAGCGATGCGGCAAGGTCTGCGCGCGCAGCCTCCCATTCCTCTTCACGCAGATCGCTCTTCGCCATGACGCCGCAACCGCCATGAATAGCCAGTGCAACAGGTTTCATTGTCTCCCTTTCAAAACCATGCCCCGCGCGCCGCAATCGGCCGCCGGGTCTGGCAAATGCGTCGGGCCTGGCTTCATCGCGAGCCACAGGCGCATTTGCCCTAAATCCATCGCCGCGCAGGTCACGCACGGCGTGCTTCTTATTCGACAAGCCCCATGCCGCTGACAAGCCCGTCGCCCCTGAAAGTAGGCGTGATCGACAGGCGCTTTCCCGCTCAGGGAAAAAAGAAGGGTCGCGCAACGCAAAGCCTGACACAGCGCATCGCGCGGCCCTTGGAAAAACTGCCCTCCGGCGGGGCTCGAGAGCCGGAGGGCAGCGCTGCAACAACCCTGCCTAGAACAGGGCCGCGGTCTTCTGCAGCGTTATCCAGACACCCCAGAGGATCGGGATACCAACAATGGCCCATGCCATGAGCGCCTTGCCGTCAAAACCGCCCTTGCCGATGCCGAAGGAACCGGTCGGGCCGGAATCCGCAGCGGCAGACTTCGCCTGAAGCTTGGCCACTTCCTCATCCGACATGTACCATTTGTCGGAAAGCGGCTTGACCAGCATGTTGCAGATCAGGCCGAGCAGAAGCATTCCGGCCAGAATGTACATGGTGAAGTCGTAGACCTGCTCGCGCGGAATGCCCGCATTGAGCTGCGCTTCACGAATGTAATTCACCACCACGGGGCCGATGATGCCGGCCGTTGCCCATGCCGTCAGCAGGCGGCCATGGATCGCGCCCACGAACTGCGTGCCGAAAATGTCGGCCAGATAGGCCGGCACGGTGGCGAAGCCGCCGCCATACATGGACAGGATGATGCCGAACATCAGCACGAACAGAACCTGGCTGCCCATATGCGCGGCTGAAGGAACGAGCGCATAGAGCACGATGCCGATCAGGAAGAAGGCATAATAGGTGTTCTTGCGGCCGATCTTGTCGGAAAGCGAGGCCCAGAAGAAGCGTCCGCCAATGTTGAACAGCGACAGAAGACCGGCAAAGCCTGCCGCAATCGCTGCAATCGCGGTCTTCTGCGATGCATCGAGTTCATTGAACGAGAGTTCGGGAAGACCGATCAGACGTCCGCCGAAGATCTCCTGAAGCATGGGCGACGCCATGCCGATCACGCCGATGCCGGCGGAAACGTTGAGCGTCAGAACCGCCCAGATCAGCCAGAACTGCTTCGTCTTGTGGGCGTCGCGCAGATGCACATGGCGCGAGGTGATCATGGATTTCGCGCTCTTGGCAGGCGGGGTCCAGCCCTCGGGGCGCCAGCCGGCCGGCGGAATGCGGTAGCCGAAAGCGCCACCCATCATGAACACGAAATAGATCACGGCCATGACCAGGAACGTCTGCCACACGCCGACGGAATCGGCCGTCTTGAACGTGTTCATCAGCATGTCGGCCAGCGGTGCGCCAATCATCGCGCCGCCGCCAAAGCCCATGATCGCCATGCCCGTGGCCATGCCGCGACGGTCCGGGAACCATTTGATCAGCGTCGAAACCGGAGAAATATAGCCGAGGCCGAGGCCAATGCCGCCGATCACGCCAGCGCCCAGCCACATCAGCCAGAGCTGGTGCATCATGACGCCGAGCGCTGCAACGGCGATGCCGCCGCACCAGCAGAAGGCTGCAACCACGCCGGCCTTGCGCGGGCCGGCGCGCTCCAGCCAGCCGCCCCAGATGGCGGCAGCGGAGCCGAGCAGCACGAAGAACAGCGTGTAGATCCAGCCGAGATCGGAAACGCGCCAGTCGCAGCTCGTGGTGAACAGCGCGCCCACCAGCGTCATGTCTTCACAGACGACGCTCTCGGAAATGCCGATGGCCTGTGTCAGCGGCAGCCAGAACACGCTGAAGCCGTAGGCCATGCCGATGCACAGATGGATGGCGAGTGCTGCCGGCGGAACGAGCCAGCGGTTGAAGCCCGGCCGGGCGATGATTCTTTCCCTGTCGAGAAAGCCACCGGCGGGTGCGCCGGTTAGTGTTTCACTTGCTGCGGACATTAAGTCTCCTCCTCCTGCCGGAAACCCGGCAGCCGTCCTGCTGGTTACTTGTGCGAAAATCCCGCCTGCGCTGGTCCGGCGCCCTGCGCACCAGACACGGTCCCCGCTGCGGGATCAGGTGATTGAAAACGTCCTCCTCTTGCATTACCCATTGGGCAAGCAATGAGCGTGCCAGTCGGCACGGCTGAACGATTTCAATTGCTTATCGATTGAAAGAGTTTCTCTATGGACAAATTGTCCATGGGACCCGGACAAAATGTCCGGACATTTTGTCCAAAGGCCTCAACTGGCCTCGGGCAACCAGATCGTGAAGCGCGTGCCCACGCCCTCTTCGCTTTCAGCCGAGATCTTGCCGCCCTGTCGCGAAATCAGCGTCTGGCTGATCGACAGGCCAAGCCCCGTCCCTTCCTGCCGCTTGGTCGTGAAGAAGGGATCGAACACCTTGCTTAGCATTTTCGCCGACATGCCAACGCCCGTATCGGCCACCTCGATCAAGACGCCCGGCTTGCCGTCCAGATCGCTGTCATGGCTGCGCAGCGAGAGCGTGCCGCCATCCGACATGGCGTGGATGGCGTTCACGATGAGATTGACCAGAACCTGCTGCAGTTCCGTTCGGTTCATCAGAACCAGCCTGCTTGCCCGATCATCGCGTTCAACGACGATCTCGCTCTTATTGAGAAGATGCTGCACCAGCGGCAATGTGTCGGAAATCACGTCCGTCGGCGCGTGTCGTTCCAGAAACCCTGCATATTCCTCAGGTCTTGCAAACTGAAGCAGCTTGGTGACGATCTGGCTGATGCGGTGGATCTGTTCGTCCAGCAGGCGAAACTCGGTGCGCGCCTCTTCCGCCCGCTCGCCCATCACCTGCCGCACCACCTCCAGATTGCCCTGCATCACGGCAATCGGGTTGTTGATCTCATGCGCCACGCCAGCAGTGATCTCGCCGATGGCGGCGAGCTTTTCGGAGACGATAAGCTGGCGTGTCGTCGCTTCAAGCTGCCGGTTGGCAAGGCGCAGTTCCCGCGTGCGCTCTTCAACGCGCGCGTTCAGCTCCTCGTTCCAGGCGCGCAATTGCCGGTCGCGCTCCTGTAGCTGTTCCAGAAGCAGGTCGAGATGTTGCGCCACGCGGCCAATCTCGTCATCGACGCCGTGAATGCCCGTGCGCGCGCCAAGATCGCCGCTTTCCACTTCCGAAATCGTGCCCGCCATCCGCTCCAGCGGCTTGAAGATGGAGCGCGCCCAGCGCAGGAAAAGCGG
Source organism: Nitratireductor sp. WH36-1 (assembly GCF_058725515.1). Taxonomy (NCBI): domain Bacteria; kingdom Pseudomonadati; phylum Pseudomonadota; class Alphaproteobacteria; order Hyphomicrobiales; family Phyllobacteriaceae; genus Nitratireductor; species Nitratireductor sp. WH36-1. Next base: position 2,399,169 of record NZ_CM178970.1, read on the forward strand.
GACGCTGAGCGCCGTTATCGCCAGAAAGGCGATGGCGATCGTCAATAGCGTTGCGTATTTCGCCTGGGTGAACGGCGTTTCCAGAAAGCCGACATAGAGCATGCCGACGCGCTTGCCATAGGTGTCCGTGATCGGCTCATAGGCGGAGATGTACCAGTCATTCACGACAAAGGCGCTGTCGAGCCACACGCGCCCCTGTCCTAGAACGGCCGAGCGCACAATGCTCGAAACGCGGGTGCCCAGCGCCCTGCGCCCCTCGAAAAGGCGCACATTGGTGCTGATGCGCACATCGTCCAGAAACAGCGTCGCCGTTCCCTGACTGCCCTCCGGCAGGCTCGCCTCGCGGTAAACCAGATCATTGATTGTATCAATAAAGACGAGGTTCCGATTGAGCAGATTGCCGCCGACAAGTGCTGCCGCGCTTCCATCGGCAAGCCTTACCGGCGTTGCCGAATGCACGACCATGCCGCGCGTCTCCGCTGCGCGCTCCGTGGGAACGGCATTGGCGGTCGGCACCAGTTCCAGCCGGGCGCGGTCGGCAAGGGCGGGCGATATGTCAGCAAGCTCCTCGCGGGAAAAGATGTCGACGCCCGTCATGGCCTCACCGGCATAGGCCTTTTCGGTGATCAGCCAGTCACGCCGGGGCGCGCCTGCAAGGTGCGGTGCGGAGGCAAGCACCCCGCCGTCTTCAGGCAGGAGATAGAGAAAATCGAGGTCGAGCCTGCGGCGATGCTCTTCCAGAAGGGCTGAAAGTCCCTCACCGCCTGCGTCAAGCGTATCGCGAAAGCGCGCGGATGCGCCAAGCGCCGTCACCCGTTCGCCCGTGTTTTCGAGCAGGCGCGCGAAATACTGGTGCGCAATGGTCAGGTCGCCATTCACCTTGGAGATGAGCGCCGCGTCGAACTTGGCGTTCCAGCGATAAACCGCCATGCCAAGCAGCAGCGGCAGGATCACAAGTGTCGGCAAAAGCGCGATCGCCAGAAGACGAAAGCGGACCGAACCGCCCTTTCCCCTTGGCTGGCGTGTCGCTAATCGCTCAGACATTCCAGGCAGCGCATTTGCGGTCGATTGTCTTGCGCGAAATACCCAATTGCTGCGCCGCCGCTTCCCGGTCACCGCCGGTGCGCTTCAGAACGGCCAGAATATGCCGGCGCTCGATGTCGGCCAGGCTTTCGCCACCGACACTCGTTTCGGGAACAATTGCGCCATTTCCGCCAAAGTCGTCCGGGAAACGCCCCAGAATGAGCGTGCGTTCGATCAGATTGCGCAATTCGCGCACGTTTCCGGGCCAAGCATAGGCCGCAAGCGCGGCCCGCACATCCGCGCCGATGGGCACATCCGGCGTGCCGAGCTGCAGCGAGAGTTTGCTCATGAACAAATCCGCCAGTTCCTGCACATCGTCATCGCGATCCTTGAGCGGCGGCAGGTGGATCTGCATCACATTGATGCGGAAGAAGAGATCGGCGCGAAACTGGCCGGCCTCCACCTGCTTCTCAAGCTCTGCATTGGTAGCGAAGACGAAACGCAGATCGACCGGAATCTCACGTTCCGAGCCGACCGGGCGGATGCGCCGGTCTTCGAGTACCCGCAGGAGTTTGCTTTGTGTCGCAAGCGGCAATTCGCCGATCTCGTCGAGAAACAGCGTGCCGTCCTGGGCATGCATGAAAAGGCCTTCGCGACCGCCTTCCGCTCCTGTGAACGCGCCCTTCAGATGACCGAACAGCTCGGTCTCGATCATGTCTGGCGGGATCGCCGCACAATTGACCGGCACGAAGGGCTTGTCCGCGCGGTCCGACAGCGAGTGCAGCGAGCGCGCCGCCACTTCCTTGCCCGTGCCCGACTGGCCGGTCAGCAGCACCGATGTGGGCAGCGGCGCGACGCGCGCAATCGCGTTGCGCACATCACTGATCGCCTTTGATCCGCCGATCAGCTTGTCGCGCAGCAACACATGGTCCGATGTGGATTTCAGCTCATAGCGCAGCACGTAATTTTCACGCTGGAGCCGCATCTGATCGAGACAGCGGGCCACCGCGTTCAGAAGCTGGTTGGAGCGAAACGGCTTCAGGATGAAATCGACCGCGCCTGCGCGCAGCGCCTGGATTGCGGTTTCGAGGTCCGCATAGGCCGTCATCAGGATGGCGTTGGAGAAAAAGCCGATGGCCCGCTGCTCCGCCAGCCAGTCGACGCCGTTCTTGCCGGGCATGATGTTGTCGAGGATCACCACATCATAGTGGTTGGCGTCGAGCTTTCGGGAGGCTTCTTCCGTGTCGGCGGCTTCATCGAGCCGCTTGCAGCGCGGACCAAGTGTGCGCACGAGAAAGTTGCGCATGCCCGGTTCATCATCAATGACGAGAATCGAAGCCTGTGCAAGCCACGGCCCGAATTCGGGATCCGCCGCCATGTTGCGCTGCGCCTTTGCTGCCTGACCGCTCGCCATTTCCTCCCGCACCTCTCCCCGTTTTTTGCGGCATGATTAGCCAAGGATGACGGGAAAGCAAATAGCGCGCCTTCTACTCTCCACCGCCCGCGCGAAAGGATTTGCGCCACTGGTCGAGAAACGCCTTGCGCTTTGCCTGGTCGAGCCCGACCAGAAGGGCCGGTGAAAGCCCGATGGGCCGGAAGGCCGCCGCCTCTGCAGACGGTCCGTCGCCCGTATCGATCCTGCCCAGCATTTCAGGCCCGCTCATCGAGGAGAACAGACGCGACGGGCCGGAAAAAAGCTCCTGCCCCTTGTCGCTGAGCGCCAGGGCGATCAGTGCATTGGCGGCGCGCTTGTTGCGGGCATGGCGCGAGACCAGTGCCGCGCGCGACAGCGCCAGCGTGTAATCGGACGGAAAGATGATGCCGATGCGCGGATCTTCCTGCTGCCGGGCGAGCGCATAGGACCCCAGAACATTGTAGCCGAGCACCAGCCGGCCGGTCCGCACGCCATCGATCACATCGGAACTGCAACAGAAAAGCTGCGCCCGGTTCTGACCAAGACTCTCCAGAAGCCGCCCCCAGGTGGAAGCCTGCGCGGCGTCTTCGAAGGCAAAGATGTAGCCGACGCCGGAGCTTTCGATGTCATAGGTGCCGATGCGACCGCGAAAACGCTCCGTCTGGCGCAGAAGGTCGACCAGCTCGAAACGGTTGCGCGGCACCTCATCCGGTTCCAGCCCTTCCCGGTCGTAGACGATCACCGCGGGCTCGAAGGTGAGACCCACAAGCTCGTTGCGCCACGAGGCCCAGTCCGGCAGATCAGGTGGCAGCGCAAAGCGGAACGGCTCCGAACAGCCATCGTTCACAAGGCGCACCTGTTCGGGAATGGCGGACGAAATCACCGCATCGGCAAAGAAGCGCCGCTCCTCGCAGGCTTCCGCCGCAGCGCCATAAAGATCGAGGCTGGTCATCTGGCGATAGACGACCTCTGTCGTCGGATTGGTTCTCTGAAACTCCTGAATGAGCGGTTCGATGTGTTCGAGATCGGTCACGCTGCCGATAACCAGCGTTTCAGCCTTGCCGTCCGGCGCATCGAACACCGTGTCATTGGCGTGGGCCGGCAGCGCATGAAGGAGCGCGAACAGCGCCGAAACGCACAGGATTAAGCGTATCATGCCGGCTGGTCTCCCGGTGTTGCAAGCGGCAGATCGAGGCTGATGGAGAACGCGCCCTCCCCGCCATCGAGCGCGATATGCCCGTGATGAAACTCCGCCACCTCACGCACGATCGCGAGCCCGAGCCCCGCACTTTCCGGCTTGTTGGGGTTGATCGCATAGCGCTGGCCGATCTCGACGGGATCACGCACGGAGAGCCCCCCGCCACGATCCGTGACGGTCACCCGCGCCCGTTCGCCATGGCTCGATACGCCAAGCGCGATGGGCGGCTTTCCATGGGCGTGCGCGTTGTTCAAAAGGTTCTTCACGGCTTCCCCCAGACTGAACGCATCGCCGCGCACCATCACCGGTTCTTCCGGCAAGTCGAGACGGATGCGCGATCTGCCGCCACCCGCAAGCTGCGTGAACTCGCGTTCAGCGTCGACAGCGATGCGCCGCAGGTCGAGCGGCTCAAGCGGTGCGGTGTCGGCGCGGTGTGTCACCAGCGCATGGCTGAGCAACTGGTCGGTCAGCCGGTTCAGCCCGATGGCGCGGCTGCGGATGCGTCGGTGCAGAACCTTCAGGCGCTTTGGATCATCCTCGTCCAGCGCCAGCTCGCTATGCGCCCGCAGAGCCGTGATCGAGGTGCGTATCTGATGCGCGGAATCGGCCACATAGTCCTGCATGGCGCGCACCCGCCGGTCGAGCCGCCCCATGAAGCGGTTGATGGAGGCGACCAGCGCCGACACCTCGTCCGGCGCATGCATGGAAAAGGGCGAGAGGTCGAGCGGGTCACGCTCAAGGATCGCCGTTTGAATGCGCTCCAGCGGGCGCATCGCATAGCGCATGGCCAGAAGCGCCAGAACCAGAATGGCGACACCCGCACCGGCGATCACGGCGACGGCCTGTGTGGCCATGCTGCGGGCAAGCTGCTCGCGGCTTCCCGTCGTATGCGCCACGACGATGTAGATATCGCCGCTCACCGCCCGTTCCGCCAGCCTGCGCAGGGTTGCAAGCGCACGCACCCGCTCGCTGCCGAAATCCACTTCATAGGCAAGACCGCCCTCGGGGATCTCGTCAGTTTCGGGCAGCGGGAAGTCTTCATAGCCCGTCAGCGTCGCGCCATCCGGCTGCGCGACCCGGTAGAAAACGCGTTCGTCCTTGGCAAGCGAGAGAAGCTCGAACGCCGAAACGGGGATATCGACGCGCACCTCGCCTTCGATCACGAAAATGCGCTCCGCAATCTGAAGCGCCGCGCCCTGAAGCAGCCGGTCGAAGGCTTCGTTGGCCGCCTGCCGGCCATAGCCATAGGCCGCATAAATCGTCGCTGCCACGGCGAGCCCGAGCACCAGAGTCAGAGAAATGGCCAGTCGATAGGCAATCGAAAGGCTGCGGTCGGGCGCAGCCTCGCGCCCCTGATGCGCCATCAGCCGCCCGTCTCCATCGTCACCGCCTGATAGCCGAGCCCCCGTAAGGTGCGGATTTCCAGTCCGGAACCCTCGATCTTGCGCCGCAGCCGCCCGACATAGAGCTCCACCGCATTGGGATTGCGCTCATCATCATGGCCGAACAGGCGCAGGAGCAAATCCTCCTTGTCGAGAACACGATCCCGGTTTGTCAGGAAAATCTCCAGAAGCGTCTGCTCGCGCCGGGTCAGATCACAGGGCTGCCCGTCGATCAGAACCCGCCGCGCCGCCATGTCGAAAGTGAGTTTTCCGACCGAAAGCGTCCGGTCGGCCTCGCCGCTGCGCCGGCGGATGATGGCGCGGATGCGCGCTTCCAGCTCGCCGAGATCAAACGGCTTGATCATGTAGTCGTCCGCGCCGAGATCGAGCGCATCGATCTTGTCGTTGACCGCAAGCCGCGCCGTCAGAACCAGCACCGGGACCCGGTTTCCCGCAGCCCGCAGCGCTTTCAGAAACGCGATGCCCGACCCGTCGGGCAGATTGATGTCGAGAATGACAAGGTCGTGATGCGCCATCGCCACGAAGTGCCTTGCATCTTCCAGCGTCTCCGCACGATCACTCACATGACCGGCCTTTTCCAGCCTTCTTTCAATGGCTTCTGCGACATCGCGTGTGTCTTCGACGATCAAGAAATGCATTTTTCCCGACTTTGACAGCTTTGTGACAGGGACACCCTATAGGCTCTCCATCGTCATGAGAACAATCTCATTGGCGCACCGCTCCGGTTTCCGGGAGGACAGCGGTTAAAAAACAGGTTTGAGGAGAGTTCCGTCCACCATGTGGCGGAACTGCTTAACAGGAGGAATTCCATGAAGAAGCTGCTTGGCCTTGCGGCCGTGGTCACACTTGCGTCCAGCCTGTCGGCGTTCGCGTTCGATCCTAACAACACCGAGTGCATCGCGCCTGCAAATCCGGGCGGCGGCTGGGACTTCACCTGCCGCCAGGTTGGCAAGACGCTTCAGGACCTGAAGCTTGTTCCCGGCACCATGCAGGTCGCCAATGTCGCCGGCGGCGGCGGTGGTGTGGCCTTTGCCGAAGTCGTCGGCAAGCGCAATGACGAGAACAATCTGATTGTCGCCGCCTCCTCGGCAACCGCCACCCGTCTCGCCCAGGGAGCGTTCCCCGGCAACACGATGGATCAGGTGCGCTGGGTCGGCGCAGTCGGCGCTGATTACGGAGTGATCGCCGTCGCCAAGGATTCGCCCATCAACACGCTCCCCGAGCTGATGGACAAGATCAAGGCGGACCCGTCCTCCGTCTCTGTGGCCGGCGGTTCTGCCGTGGGCGGCTGGGATCATCTGAAGGTTCTGATCGCCGCCTCCAAGTCCGGCATCGAGGATGTCCGTCAGGTCAAATATGTCGCCTTTGACGGTGGCGGCGAAGCCGTTACCCAGCTCCTCGCCGGCTCCGTGCAGGCGTTCACGGGCGATGCTTCGGAAGCCAAGGGCTTCGTCGATTCCGGCGACATCAAGGTCATCGCCGTCATGGCGCCCGAGCGTCTTGAAGGCGATTTCTCCTCCTTCCCCACGGCCAAGGAACAGGGCATCGACGTGATCGGTGCGAACTGGCGCGGTTTCTATGCCCCCGGCAACATGTCGGACGAAGCCTATGACTACTGGGTCGACGCCGTCAGCAAGGTCTATGCCTCCGACGAGTGGAAAGAGGTCATGGCCAACAATGGTCTCGCACCGCTCGACCTGCAGGGCGCGGAATTCCAGGCCTTCGTGAAGGAATCCATCGATTCCATCACCGATCTGTCCAAACAGATCGGCATCGTGAAGTAACGCACGAGCGAACCTAATCGGGCCTGTCGGGACACCCCACAGGCCCGAATTGTATCAAGAACAATCAGGGGAACACGTCTGTCATGAGCGACCGCATCTTCGGCGTTTTCGGTTTCCTCCTCGCCGCCTTCTATATGTGGCAGGCGACGCAGATCGAACTGAGCTTCATATCCGATCCGTTTGGCCCCAAGGCCTTTCCCTACATGATCGGCACCGTGCTCGCGATTTCCAGCGTGGTCATTATTCTCAAGCCGGACACCGAGCCGGAATGGCCAGGCTTCGCGCGGCTGTTTGAAATCGGCGTCGCCACCGCCGTGATGATCGCCTATGCGCTGTTCCTGAAGGAATATGGCTTCGTGCTCTGCACGGCCATCGCAGCGAGCTACCTTTCCTGGCGTCTGGGGTCGCACCCCGTTTCCGCCATCATCGCCGGCGTTGTGATCGCCGTCGGCATCTATGTCATTTTCCATCTCGTCCTGGGGCTGTCGCTTGCACGCGGCCCCTGGGGCTTCTGAGACGGGAGGCCCTATCATGGACACACTAGCCTCTTTGGCAGACGGCTTTGCCGTCGCACTGACCTGGCAGAACCTCATGCTGGCGCTGATCGGCTGCTTTCTCGGCACCATCATCGGCGCGCTGCCGGGGCTCGGCCCTTCAAACGGCGTTGCGATCCTCATTCCGCTCGCCTTCACCCTCGGCCTGCCGGCCACACCGGCGCTCATCCTGCTGACCAGCGTCTATTATGGCGCGATGTATGGTGGCCGCATCTCATCGATCCTGCTCAACATTCCAGGCGATGAACCGGCCCTCATGACAACGCTTGACGGCCATCCCATGGCCAAGGCCGGCAAGGCTGGCGAAGCGCTCGCCATCTCCGGTCTTGCATCCTTCGTCGGCGCATTCTTCGCCACCTGGGGCCTCGTCTTCCTCGCGCCGCAGCTGGTCAAGGTCGCGCTCCTGTTCGGCCCGGCCGAGTATTTCGCGCTGTTCGTGCTCGCCTTCGCCACACTTGGCGGCATTGCCAGCCGCAATCAGGCCAAGGCGGCGCTGGCCGCGGTTCTGGGCCTTGGCATCGCCACCATCGGCGTCGATGGCCAGACCGGCGTTCCGCGCTTTTCCTTCGGCGAAGTGCATCTTTATGACGGCATCGACTTCCTCGTCGCCATTGTCGGCCTGTTCGCGCTTTCGGAAGTGTTCATCTTCCTCGAACACCGCGCCGGCGGCGGCGCAGATGACAAGGTGGTCAAGGTGGGCCGCATCGTGCCGCCTTGGAAGATGGTGCGCGAAACCATTCCGGCCATGGGCCGTTCGACGGTCTTCGGCTTCATCGCCGGTGTTCTGCCGGGCGCCGGCGCTTCACTCGGCTCCTTCATCTCCTACACGTTCGAGAAGCGCATCTCCGACCGCAACGGCACGTTCGGCAAGGGCGATCCGCGCGGCGTGGCAGCGCCCGAAGCCGGCAACAACTCGGCTGCCGGCGGCGCGCTGGTGCCCATGCTGGCGCTCGGCGTTCCCGGTTCCGGCACCACCGCCGTCCTGCTCGCCATGCTGCTCGCGCTCAACATCACCCCCGGCCCCCTGCTCTTCCAGCAGAACCCGGATGTGGTCTGGGGCCTGATCGCCGCGCTCTTCATCGGCAACATCATGCTTCTGGCCATGAACCTGCCGCTGGTGTCGCTGTTCGTGCGCGTGTTGCTGATCCCGACCCGCTATCTGATGCCCGCCGTGGCGATGATCTCCTTCGTCGGCATCTACGGCATTTCCGGCTCCACCTTCGACCTTCTGGTGATGATCGCCTTCGGCGTTCTGGGCTGGGTTCTGCGCAAGCTCGACGTGCCGCTGGTGCCGATCATCCTCGGCGTTCTTCTGGGCGACCAGATGGAGAAGAACCTGCGCCGCGCGATGACCATTCATGACGGCGACTGGACGATGCTGTTCAACTCGTGGCTCGCCATCGGGCTCTGGTCCTTCGCCATCATCGGCTTTGTCATGCCGCTGATCGTCGGTCGCTACTTCCGGCCCAAGATCGCCGACGAGGCGATTGCCGAAGGCGCCGATCCCGATTGATCAGCACTTACAGGCTTCAACTGCCAGAGGCGGCGTGGCTTCTCAGCCGCGCCGTCCTCAATGTGAGAAAGGCAGTGGCCGAAACGATGATGGCCGCGCCGATCACCGTGTTGAGGCTGGGCACCTCACCGAAGAAGACATAGCCCACCACGCCCGACAGGATCAGGCTCGAATAGCCGAGTGGTCCCAGAAACCCCGCATCGCCAAGCCAGTGCGCCCGCAGAAAACAGAACTGCGCGGCCTGCGAGAAGACGCCAACGGCCAGCAGAAACGGCCAGTGACCGGCCGCCACGTCCTGCCAGCCCGAAATGGCCGGCCAGGCGGTGATCAGCGCCAGACCGCCCGTATAGAACAGCATCATCACCACCGGCGGCGTGCCCTTGAGCTGACGCGTGACGATGATCGCCCCCGTGCCTGCCAGAACGGCGGCCAGCGCCGCGAGCAGGGCCGGCGTCCATTCCACATTGCCGGGGCTTGCGGCGATGAACGCGCCGACGAGCCCCAGCCCCGCCGCAAGCCAGCGCGAACCGGACACCGCCTCGCGCAGGATCAGCGCGGAAAGCGCCACCAGCACGACGGGCCGCGTGAAATTCATGGTCATGTAAAGCGCCAGCGGCAGATGCGCGACGGCGTAGAAGCCGCCCGTCAGCGCCACTGCCGACAGGAACACCCGGAACAGATGCAGCGGAACACGGTCGATCGACCACAGAACCTGCCGCTGACGCGCCAGCCACGGCAGGATCAGGCAGAACCCGACCAGTGCCCTGAGAAAAACGAGTTGCCACGGCGGATAGCCCGCGCCCAGCGCCTTGACGATGGATATGGCCCAGATGTTGAGGCCCATATCCGCCAGAAGCCAGGCCCCGGCGCGCAGATTGTCCTTTGCCGTGGCAGGCGCACTCACGGTCGCGCCAGAAGGTTCGCCATCAGGCGGAACGCGCCGGGCACCAGTTTCTCCATCTGGTGATGCAGGATCAGCGCCGCATGGGTGTGCCGCCCCTTGCCGATCCGCGCCGAGAGAAGCGCGCCCTCATGCGCGTTCTCTTCCGGATCGGCCATGGACAGAAGCGGTTCATAGGCCTCGTCCCAGCTCTTGGCGAAATAAAGCCCGCGCTCCTTGTGCCAGTCCTTCCAGTCCTCATCCGTGATGCGGTTCGGCGTGTTGAGCAGCGGATGCCCGGGCGCGAGATGGGTCACCTCGGCATTCTCATCCGTCACCCGCCAGCGCAGCGACGGTTTGCCGATCTCCAGCCGGCGCGGCGGCACCGTCTCCGGATCCCACGCATCCCACGGGCGGTGATAGAGCGTGACCAGATTGCCGCCATCCTCCACCCAGGCTTTCACCGCGGGCATCGCTTCTTTAAGCGCCGGACGGGCGCGCATGGCGAAAATGCCCACCACCAGCGTGTCGATGTCCTTCAGCCCCTCAGCCGTCAGCGCCTCATCACTCATGTCGGTGACATCGAGCCCCAGTGCGCGCAGCCACAGTCCGACGCGGTCATTGCCGCCGCCCACATAGCCGACACGCACATCCGGCAGCGCCACGTCGAGCACCCGCACGGAGAGCTTGGCCGGAAAGGCGCGCGCCCGCGCGCCGATATGCGGATAATCGAACCGGTGAACCGTTTCGGCCGTCTGACCGTCAATCTCCAGCGGCAGTTCATAAAGCCCCGGCGCGATGGCCTCAGGCGCTGTAACCCGCAAGCCCCCCGTCACCGACGATGCAGTCCAGCCGTCCGGCAGTTCCAGCGCGGTTTCCGCCTGCGCCGGATGGAGTTCCGAAACGCGCAGGTCGATCGCGCGCGCACTGGCAGCAACATTGATCAGCGCCCGGTCAGGCGCAAGCGTGGCCGAGCGCGCGGGCAGAACCACCGACGCGCGCTCGAGCGGCAGGAGCGTTTCCGCCGAAACCCCGTCAATGGTCACGCCCACACGCACCGCAGGCAGGCGCGCCCTGCCCGGCAGATAATGCGCGGGATAGCAGTCGGTGGGTTGCGCATCGTCCGGGACATGGACGAGGCCATCGGCAGCGCGCCAGCCCTCCGGCACGACGGGCGTCACTTCCGCCACGGGTCCGGCGCTCTCGATGGTCAGCGCCACGCTCTCGCCGGGGCGCAGAATGTCGCGCTCAAGTGCCGCGCGCACCTGCACCCCGCTTGCGATCCGCATCACGTGCGAAAGCTGAACTTCCTTGGCGGCAAGGCGGTGCTGCACCTCGTCATGGGCGTGCGCCGGGCAGGCATCGCGCGCCTCGCGAATGGCCCTGAGCGCCGAGGCTGCCTTTCGCGCCACGCTCTCCCTGTTCGGGAAGGCGGCAATGGCCGCCATGCAGGCCTCATGCGCGGTTTCCAGTTGCGCGGCGATTTCCGGCGCACCGGCAAACGCCGCCAAATCGATCAGCGTAACGGGCAGGCCGTCCGTCACACTGTCATCCGGGCCGGAAACCTCCGAGCGCACCAGATGGAGCGGCCAGTCGTTCGCCGCGCCATGCGCGACCCAGCGGCCCATGCCCTGCGTGCGATGGAACACGCGTGACTGCTCGCCGATCTGCGCCCAGCTCCAGCCCGTCACCGGGTCTTCGCCGCCGCCCTTCACCGTCAGCGTGGCGCTCGGAGGCGGCAGATCGTCATCATAGGCGTCGCCCGCACCGGACCATGCCGGCAGATAGAGCTTCTTCACCTGCCATACCGGCAGATCCACATCGGGAAACGCCGGATCAGCCGCCGCGTCCATCACCGCATGCGCCAGTTCCGTCATCGCCCGGTGATGGCCGTGCTGGCCCGGAATGTCGAGGAAAGTCGGGCAGATGATGTCCGGGCGTTCGGTGCGTATGATCTCGACGAAACGCTTCAGCGTGCGTTCACGCCCCCATTTGCCCAGCGTTTCCTTGCCGCTCTTGGAGAAACCGAAATCGAAGACGGCGTCGTCCGGCGTTTCGGAAAGCCAGTAGAGATTGAGGTTCAGCACATCGGCGGCGCGCTCCATCTCGGCAGTGCGCACCACACCCAGATCATGCGTGACTTCCGAGCCGATGGCGTTCTGCCCGCCCTCGCCGCGATTGGCGCAGGCGAATGACAGCGCCACGCCGTCCCGCAGCCCGAGTGCTGCCAGCATCTCGGACGTCTCGTCATCGGGATGCGCGCCCGTATTCATGAAGGAGACGCAGGATTTCAGCGGCGCCAGCGCGCGCCACAGCTGGACGATACGCGGGTTGCGCATCTGCGCGTCAATACGCTCCTGATCGGACAAGGGCATTCCAAACCTCCCGGAAATTATCAAGTCTTCGCGGCAATGCGCGGGGTAATGGTGTCGTGGATGACGAGGGCTGCCCCGCCAAGGGCGGCCGTCAGGCGGCCGCATGCGCCGCGCTGCACGCGCGGAGAAACGCGCCCCTCACGGGCCGCAACCGAGCCGCCGGGCAGATGCAGCGCGCCGATCAGGTGATCGAGCACTTCGTCGGGCATCGCCCCGCCGAGAATGACGGTTTCCGGATCGAACAGGTTCTCGATCATGCCGATGGCCTGCGAGAGCGGGCCGGCAGCCTCGCCGATCCACTCCATCAGATGCGGATTGCCTGCTTCATAAAGCTTCTCGATGTCGGTCGCGCTGTCGATCTCGACGCCGGCACAGGCCAGTTTGGAGCGCACGGAAATGCGGCTCGCATAGGTTTCCAGACAGCCCTTGTTGCCGCAGGCGCACTGGCGTCCACCCGGCGTCACGATCACATGACCGATCTCGCCCGCATTGCCGAATGCGCCGCGCTGCACCTCGCCATCATTGACGACGCCAAGGCCGAGACCCGCGCCGAAATAGATGAAGCAGAAAGTCCTGAGCCCCGATGCAACGCCGCGCACGCGCTCGGCAACGGCTGCGGCGGTGGCGTCGTTCTCGACCACGACCGCCATGTCGAGCGCATCCTCAAACAGCGCGACGGGGTCCGTCTCCTCCCAGCCATGCAGGGCCGTCTGGCCAGCGCCGGAAATGCCGACCTTTCCGAACGGGCCCGGCATGACGACGCCAGCGCCCAGAATGTCCTGCCTTTCCGCATTCCGGCCATGGAGCGCCACCGTCCTGATGCGCCGGGCCACATCTGCAACCGTCTTCGGATCGTTCTTTGGCAGGGCTTCGCGCGTCGTGAAAAGCGTCTCGCCGGCAAGGTTCACCAGCGCGCCGAACATGGCATCCGGCCGCACCTCGATGCCGAGCGCCGCCGCGCCATCCCCGTTCAACCGGTATTGGAGGACCGGAAGCCCCCGGCCCGCCGACTGGCGACCGGCCTCGACGATGAAACCGTCCTCCTCCAGCTCCGCGATGATGTTGCTCACCGCCTGCGTGGAAAGTCCCGAAATGCGCGCGATCTCGGCGCGCCCGATGGGCTGGCGCTCACGCACATGCCCAAGCACCACCTGTCGATTGTGCAGACGGGTGCGTTCAGCGTTCGATCCGACGATGCGGCGTGGGTGGACAATCTTCATACAGGCTTATTAATTCAACTTACTTGAACATTCAACTTGATTGAGTTAATCGTTAACGAATGAGCCGGCTGTCATTACCGGATGGCCGATCTGAGGGTGAATGCCGAAACCAGCCGGAAAGAGGCGGCTGGCGGTCAAAGGGAGCGAGTAAAATGAAATTGCACAGGTTACGGACTTACATCCTGGGTGCTGCGACGGCAGCGCTTACGGCTGCGGCCACCAGCGCTTCGGCTGTCGAGATCGAATACTGGCAGTACTTCTTCGACGCCCGCGTCAAGGCGATGGACCAGCTGATCGAGAATTTCGAGGCGGCCAATCCCGACATCACCGTCAAGATGACGCATTTCCCCTATGACAGCTATCGCACCAAGGTTGCCGCCGCGATTCCGGCCGGCCAGGGTCCGGACGTTGTGCAGCTGTTCTATGGCTGGCTGAACGACTATGTCGAGGCAGAGCTGATCCAGCCGCTGCCGGCCGACACCTTCCCGCCGGAGAAGATCGAGGAAGAGTTCTTCCCCATGGTCAAGGCGATGCGGATGGGCGACAGCTACTGGGCGCTGCCCACGGCCGTGCGTTCGCTGGCGCTCTTCTACAATGAGCGCATGTTCGATGAGGCCGGTATCGAGAACCCGCCCACCAATCTCGACGAGTTCGTCGAGGCGGCAAAGAAGCTGACCAAGAAGGACGGTGCCGGAAACCTTACCGCCGTCGGCATCACCACCGGCATGACCGCGCAGGACCATCACTGGATCCGTGAAGTGCTCATCCGCCAGTTCGGCGGCGAGCCATATCTCGATGATTACAAGAAGGTGAACTACGAAAACGAAGCCGGTCTCAAGGCTTTCGGCTTCTACAACGACCTGCAGGCCAAACACGGCGTCACCAAGGCCGCGTTCATGGACGAGCCGCAAGCAGCCTTCAAGGCGGGCCGCGCCGGCATGCACATCGACGGCTCCTTCCGCATCGGCGCGCTGGAAAACGTGCGCGGCCTCAAATGGGGCGTGGCGGAGCTGCCGGCCGGTCCTGACGGCACCAAGTCGAACTATTCCTCCTACTGGGTGAACGCCATCACCTCCAAGGCGGAAGGCGAGAAGTTCGATGCGGCGGTCAAGTTCATGGAATACCTCACCTCCGACGAAGCCATGCAGATCTGGCTTGAGACCGTTGGCGAGCTTCCGGCCAAGCCGTCTGCCGCAATGACCGACGAGAATGTCAACCACCCCGTCTACGGCCCCTTCATCAAGGGTCTCGAATACGCAAAGACCACGGTCTTCGCCAATGAGAGCGCCCAGCGCCAGACGATGGTGGACATGATGCAGCGCATCGAGCTGCAGGGTCAGGCGCTTGAAGAGAGCGTCTCCCAGGCCGCCGGGGAAGAGCAGAAAATCCTCGACGAGTATTACAACAAATAAGGCCTGTCGGGCGTCCGGACCATGTTCGGGCGCCCTTTCAGCGTTTTCTGCTACCGGGTGAACACATCCGGCTTCGCATCGACGCATCGACAGACAGACAGGGTGGTTTCGCGGGCTTCGGCACGGGCGAAGACACTCTGGCGCCGACCGGGACGGGGCCATGCGCTTTTACAAAAACCTATCCATACCGCAGAAGCAGATCGTCTGGGCCTGGGCTTTCCTCGCCCTCCCCGTTCTCTTCTACGTCGTCATCCGTTTCTATCCGACGGCCAACGCCTTCGTTCTTTCCTTTCAGGAATGGAACCTGCTTGGCGACCGCAAATTCGTCGGACTGGAAAACTACGCAAAGCTGTTCAGCGATCCGGTCTTCTGGAAAGTGTTCAAGAACACCTTCATGTATCTGATCCTCGGCACGCCGATCAGCCTCGTCCTGTCCTTCATCATTGCCTATCACCTCGACAAGGTGCGGTTCATGCATGGCACGATCCGTGCACTGTACTTCCTGCCTTTCATGACAAGCGCGGTGGCGATGGCCTGGGTCTGGCGCTGGTTCTACCAGCCGGTTCCCATCGGCGTGTTCAACAATTTCCTGGCCAGCCTCGGCTTTGCGCAGATCGAATTCCTGAGCTCCACCACCAACGCCCTGCCTTCGGTGCTCGCACCGGCCGTGTGGGCGGGTCTCGGCTTTCAGGTCATCATCTTCATGGCCGGCCTGCGCGCCATTCCGCAGAGCTATTACGAGGCAGCCCGCATCGATGGCGTCTCCACCTGGACGGTGCTGACGGAAATCACCATTCCGCTCCTCAAGCCCACCATCGTGTTCCTGGTCGTCTTCTCCTCGATCGGCTTCCTGCGGATCTTCGATCAGGTGTTCAACATGACCACCAACAATCCGGGCGGTCCGCTGAACTCCACCAAGCCACTGGTGCTCCTGATCTACGACACCGCTTTCAACGGCTTCAACATGGGCTACGCAGCCGCGCAGACCGTTGTTCTCTTCACCATTCTGCTGGTCGTCAGCCTGATCCAGCTTCGTCTCCTGAAGGATAGCTGACATGGCCAGTCAGGACATTGCAGTCAAAGCGTCCACGGACGCGCTCTTCTCCGGCTCCTCGCGCAATTCACGGCGCAATATGGGCCAGTTCATCCGCTGGGTGCTCTTGTTCGGCGGCGGCATCCTCATGGTCATGCCGATCGTGTTCATGATCTCGACCTCGCTGAAATTTCCCTTCGAGGTCTACAATCTGAACCTGATCCCCGAAGAGCCGACAATCGAGAACTACACCTATGTTCTCGAAGACGGACGCTTCTACGGCTGGTTCATCAACTCGCTGGTCATTGCCATCCTCACCACCGTGTCGGCCGTCTTCTTCGACGCGCTGGTTGGCTACGCGCTCTGCAAGTTCAAGTTCCCCGGCCGCTATCTCGTCTTCATCGCCATCCTGTCGACGCTGATGATCCCGACCGAGATGCTGGTCATCCCGTGGTATCTCATGAGCAAGAGTTTTGGCTGGCTCGACACCTATTGGGGCATCATGTTCCCGGGCGTCATGACCGCCTTCGGCACCTTCCTCATGAAGCAGTTCTTCGAGACCGTTCCCGACGATTTCCTGGAGGCTGCGCGCATCGACGGGCTGAACGAATTCCAGATCTGGTGGCAGGTGGCCATGCCGCTCGTGCGCCCCGCCCTTGCCGCCCTGGCGATCTTCGTCTTCCTCGGCAACTGGACCGCCTTCATCTGGCCGCTGATCGTCACCAACTCTGCCGAGATGTACACGCTGCCGGTCGGCCTCTCGAGCTTTGGCGACGAGGTGGACGTGGCCTGGGAACTGATCATGACGGGCGCCGCCATCTCCACGCTGCCGACGCTGGTCGTCTTCCTGATCTTCCAGCGCTTCA
Organism: Nitratireductor sp. WH36-1; assembly: GCF_058725515.1. Taxonomy (NCBI): domain Bacteria; kingdom Pseudomonadati; phylum Pseudomonadota; class Alphaproteobacteria; order Hyphomicrobiales; family Phyllobacteriaceae; genus Nitratireductor; species Nitratireductor sp. WH36-1. Next base: position 2,415,844 of record NZ_CM178970.1, read on the forward strand.
TCATCCGTGGCGTCGTCATGGCCGGCCTCAAGGGATAAGTGAACGATGAGTCTCAACGAGAAATTTCCCCATCCCGTCTACAAGGACACGGTGCTTGCGCCCCTCTTTGAAGGCGTGAAGGCCAATTATGTGGGTGCGTTCCGCGCCATCAACCGGGCGCATCTGGTGATGCTCACCGAAACGGGCATCCTGACGCGTGAGGACGCCGCCCGCATCGCCGGCGCGCTCATCGACATCGACGGGACTGTCGATGTCGACGCCCTCACCTATACCGGCGAGGTGGAAGACTATTTCTTCCTCGTCGAGGCCGAGCTGAAGAAGCGGCTTGGACCGGATCTCGCAGGCATGCTGCACACGGCCCGCTCGCGCAACGACATGGACCACACGGTCTTCAAGCTCACATTGAAGGCCCACGCCGACACGCTGATCGAAAAGGCGCAGGCCCTCGCCTCCGCCCTGATCGCCAAGGCTGAAGCCGAGCGCGACACGCTGATCGTTGCCTACACGCACGGCCAGCCGGCACAGCCCTCGACCTTCGGCCACTATCTGTCGGCAGCCGTCGAAGTGCTTCTGCGCGACATCGAGCGCCTTCAGGCGGCCCGCGCCAATATCGACCATTGCCCGATGGGCGCAGCCGCAATCACCACCAGCGGCTTCCCCATCGACCGCGCCCGCATGGCCGATCTGCTGGGCTTCTCCGAGCCGCTGCGCAATTCCTATGGCTGCATCGCCTCGGTCGACTATGTCACCGGCCTCTACAGCGCGATGAAGCTGACCTTCCTGCATCTTGGCCGCCTGATCCAGGACATGCAGTTCTGGTCGGCCTTCGAGGTGGGACAGCTCCATGTACCCGGCAGCCTCGTACAGATCTCCTCGATCATGCCGCAGAAGCGCAATCCGGTGCCCATCGAGCACCTGCGCCATCTCGCTTCCATGACCTGCGGTCGGGCCGATGCGGTCGTCAACACGATGCACAATACGCCGTTCACCGACATGAATGACAGTGAGGGCGAGGTTCAGGTGGCCGGCTATGCGGCTTTCCAGAGCGGCGCGCGCGTGCTCGACCTTCTGGCAGCCCTGATCAGCGCCGTTTCCATCGATGGCGAGCGCGTGGCCAGAAACATCGACGCCGCCTGCATCACCGTGACGGAACTGGCCGATACGCTGGTGCGCCGCGAGAACCTGTCCTTCCGGCAGGCGCATGAGATCGCAGCCGCCACGGCCCGCGCCGTCATTGCCGCCGGCAGGCCCCTCGCCGAAGGGTTCGAGGCGTTCTCCGAAGCCTTTACGGGCCTGACCGGCCGCGACAGCACGCTCGACCGCGCAGCCTATGGCGAAGCCGTCAGCGCGCGTCATTTCGTGACGGTGCGCGAACGTTTCGGCGGTCCCGCGCCCAAAGCCATGAACGAGGCGCTTGAAACCTACCGCGCCACGCTTGCCAGCCTTTCAGAACAACAGGCCGCGGCCCTTGCCCGCGCTGCCAATGCCGGGGCCGCGCTCGACGCCGCCTTTGGCGCACTCTTGCAGGAGTAGACCCTTGGCCACACTCAACCTTCGCAAACTCGTCAAAACCTATGGCAAGGTCGAGGTGCTGCACGGCATCGACCTCGATGTGGCGGATGGCGAATTCGTCGTCTTCGTCGGCCCTTCGGGCTGCGGCAAATCCACGACGCTGCGCATGATCGCCGGCCTCGAAGAGGTTACCGGCGGCGAGATCCACATTGGCGACCGCCTGGTCAACAATCTGGAGCCCAAGGACCGCGACATCGCGATGGTGTTCCAGAACTACGCCATCTATCCGCACATGTCCGTGCGCAAGAATATCGGTTTCGGCCTGCGCACCTCCAAACTCTCGAAAGAGGACAAGGACAGGCGCATTGACGAGGTTGCCGCCATTCTCGGCATGACCGACCTTCTCGAGCGCCGTCCCAACCAGCTCTCCGGTGGTCAGCGGCAGCGTGTCGCCATCGGCCGCGCCATGGTGCGCGACCCTGCCGTCTTCCTGTTCGACGAACCGCTCTCCAACCTTGATGCGCAATTGCGCACGCAGATGCGGCTTGAGATCAAGAAGCTGCATCAACGCGTTGGAAACACAATTATTTTCGTGACCCACGACCAGGTTGAAGCCATGACCATGGCTGACCGTATCGTGATCATGAAGGACGGCTATATCCAACAGGTCGGCACACCGCTGGAGGTCTACCACAAGCCCGCAAATACCTTTGTCGCCCAGTTCATCGGCGCGCCCTCCATGAACATGCTGCCGGGCACCTGGAACGGCAATGGCGTGAAGCTCGGCGACGGTCTCGGCATCGAACTGCCCCACCGCAAGGCCACCGAAGGCGCTGACGTGGTGGTCGGCGTGCGTCCGGACGATCTGGTCGTGACCGGCGACAAGGGCCTCTTCTCCGGCAAGGTCAACATCGTCGAGCCGCTTGGCGCGGACACGCTGGTCTATGTCGGCGTGAATGGCTACGAAGTGATCGCCAAGGCGTCCGGCCGTGAGCCGCCGAAGCCCGGCGAGACGGTCAACCTGACGGCCAGCGCCGGCGAGATGCATCTCTTCGACGCGAAATCCGGGGAGGCCCTGCCGTGACGCGAGCCAAACGCTCGGGCCGCGTTTTGAGTGTGGGCCGACTTTACTGCGACCTTATCTTCACCGAACTGCCGAAGATGCCGACACTCGGCGAAGAGGTGTTCGCCGGCGGCCTGTCGATCAAGCCCGGTGGCGGCGCGTTCATCACCGCAGCCTATGTGGCCGCTCTCGGCCGCCCGGTTTCGCTCGCCTCGGCGCTTCCATCCGGCCCCTTTGCCAGCGCCCTGATGGCCGACCTTGAGGCAAGCGGCGTCGACCTTTCGGCATCGGAGGAAACCCCGGCCAATCTCGATCCGCAGATCACGGTCGCCATGGCGTCGGGCCTGGAACGCGCCTTCCTGACGCGCCGCGCCGGCCCCGCCGTACCCGGGGCTTTCGATGCGGCGGTTGCAAGCGGCGCGTTTGCGCATCTCCATATCGGCGAGCTTGCCACGCTGGTCGAAGCGCCCGACCTCATCGAGAAGGCGCGTTCGGCGGGCCTGTCCGTTTCGCTGGACTGTTCGTGGGACGATGCGGTGCTCGCGCGCGACGATCTGGCCGGGCTGATTTCCGCCGTGGACATCTTCCTTCCCAACGAAACGGAGGCAGAGCGGCTTGGCATTCTGAAGGCGGCAACCCCGCCCGCCCCGCTCACAATCGTGAAGCGTGGGCCGGATGGCTCCATCGCCATCACGGCGGAGGAAACCGTTTCCGCACCGACAAAGCCCGTGGATGTAATCGATTCCACCGGTGCGGGCGACGCATTCAACGCTGGCTTCATCGACGCCTGGCTTGCGAAACTGCCGCTAAAACAGTGCCTTGAAGCGGGCAATCGATGTGGCGCTGAAGCCGTGATGCGTGTTGGCGGAGCCTCGGACCTGCCAGACCTCAGCGCCCTTGCGCAAGAGGCCGAAGCTTGAGAGAGCCACTCACTGCGCCTAAACCTCGTCGGGCAGCACATCGCCGCGCGCACGCGCCTTGAGCCTTGCATAGCTCATCGCCACATGCGCCCGGCGCACCTGCCCGACCGTTTCCAGCGCCCCGCACGAAACCGCCGTGGCGATGTCTGAGATTTCGCGCAGGAAATAGTCCGTTTCGCTGGCAAGCGCTTCTTCATGGCGCTCAAGACCGGCCACCGTCTTCAGCCAGAAGCGCGTGGTCTGGTAGTAGAGCCGTTCGGAAAACTCCCGCAGCGGCTCGTTCTCCGTGAGCGTCATCAGGAGATCCAGAAAATCCATGTTGAGCTGCGCGAAGGTGCGCTGGTCCGGCGCTTTCGCCAGCGCCTCGCAGCGCCGCCGCATGACATCGAAAGCCTCGATGGTCTCCGCGTCCGGCACGATGGGCGAAAGCCGGCCGATCAGTTCGGAAAGCTCCACGCGCAGCCGGTAGACCTGCTCGAGCGAGGCGCTGTCGATATCGGTCACCATCGTGCCAACACCGTGCACCGAGCGCACATAGCCTTCGTCTTCAAGCCGCGCCAGAACGCGCCGGATCGGCGTGCGGCTGGTTTCGAATTCCTCCGCGAGGTCTTCTTCACGCAGCCGCATGCCCGGCGGGTAATCCAGAAGACAGATCCGGGAGCGCAGCAGCGCATAGATCCGCTCGAACCGCGCCCGTCCCTCGCCTGTCATCGTTTTTGCTCCATCGTCCTCAGCTCATCCTTTTTCCCAGCCGCTCGAGCATCCCAAGACACTGGTCGAGTTGTTCGATGGAAACGAACTCGTCCGCCTTGTGGGCCTGCTCGATGGAACCCGGCCCGCAGATGACGGACGAGATGCCCGCCTTCTGGAAGAGCCCGGCCTCTGTGCCGAACGCCACCACTTCCGCTTCGGTAAGACCGGTCAGCTCCGAAACGATCTGCCGCGCTTCGGATTCGGTCACCGGCTCCAGCCCGTCCACTTCGCCGATCACGTGGGTCACGATGTCGGCGTCCTCAAACACGGCGCGCATCGCCGGTTTCAGTTCCAGCTCTGCATAGGCGCGAATGCGGTCTTTTACAAAGTCCGCATCCTCGTTGCGCACCGGCCGCATCTCCCATTCCACAGAACAGTGATCGGCAATCACGTTGCGCGCAGCACCGCCCGAGATCGTCCCCACCTGAAGCGTCGTCCAGGGCGGGTCAAACCGGTTGCCGAGCGGCGCCCGCGTCTTGAGTTCCTCGGCAATCGCCATCAGGCGCGTGATATAGCGCACCGCATATTCGACCGCATTGACCCCGCGCTCCGGCCCGGAGGCATGGCCCGCAAGGCCACGGAACTCGGTCGTGTATTCAAAACAGCCCTTGTGCCCCTCAATGATGCGCATCATGGTCGGCTCGCCGATAATGGCGACGGACGGGCGGATTTCGGCCCGTTCCAGCTCCTCCACCAGCGCCCGCGCACCGAAGCACCCCACCTCCTCGTCATAAGTGAAGGCGAAATGCAGCGGCCGTTTCAGGTCGAGCCCGGCGTAGTGCGGGGCCATGGCGAGACAGCAGGCGATAAACCCTTTCATGTCGCATGTGCCGCGCCCATAGAGATTGCCGTCGCCCATGCGCAGCGCAAACGGATCGCCGGTCCACTCCTGCCCGTCCACCGGCACGACATCGGAATGGCCGGAAAGGACGATGCCGCCATCGCCCTCCGGCCCGAGCGTGGCGAACAGGTTCGCCTTGTGCCCGCCTTCATCCAGCGTCACCGAAAGCCGCGCGCCCAATGCGCTCAGCATTTCGCTGGCATAGGCGATCAGTTCCAGATTGCTCTCTGCCGAAATGGTGGGAAACCCCACCAGATCGGCCAGAATGCGCGTCGTGTTATCAAGCCTTTCAGTGCGCATGGATCACGACTTCACGATCAGTTCGCGCGGACGGCGGCACAGCGCCTCGGCCGGACCGTCTTCCGTGATCAGGATGCTCTCGGTGATTTCGAGCCCCCAGTCGGCCATCCACAGGCCCGGCATGAAATGGAAGGTCATGCCCGCTTCCAGCACCGTCTCGTCCTCGCGGCGCAGCGAAATCGTGCGCTCGCCCCAGTCCGGCGGATAGGAAATGCCGATCGGATAACCGCAGCGCCCGTCACGCGTTATGCCGGCCCGCTCCAGCGCGCCATAGAGCGCATCGGCGATCTGGCCTGCGCGGTTGCCCGGTCGTGCGATCTCAAGCCCGGCCTCGATGCCTTCCACCAGCGCCTTTTCCGCATCCAGCATGTGCTGCGGCGGCGTCCCGAGAAACACGGTGCGGCAGAGCGGCGCGTGGTAGCGGCGATAGCAGCCGGCGATCTCGAAGAAGGTCGCATGCCCCTGTTCGAACCGTCGGCCGTCCCAGGTCAGGTGTGGTGCTGCCGCATCGGAGCCCGTCGGCAGAAGCGGCACGATGGCCGGATATTCGCCCCAGTCGTCATCCACGCCGCGAATGGCGTCCGCATAGATCTCGGCCACCAGGTCGTTCTTCTTGAGACCCGGCTCGATGCGCTCGACAATGCCGTCGATCATCTTTTCCGAAATCCGCGCCGCCCGGCGCATGAAGACGATTTCCTCTTCGGATTTCACCGCGCGCTGCCAGTTCACCAGCGCCGTCGCATCGACGAATGTGGCGTTCGGCAGTTCTTCCTTCAAAACCAGATAGGCCTTGGCGGAGAAGTAATAATTCTCCAGCTCCACGCCGATGCGCTGATTGCCATAGCCGTGAATGCGCAGGATTTCCGCCAGATGCTGCATGGGATGCAACGTGTTGGCCTGCACATAGTGATCCGGATAGCGCAGCACCCTCTCATCATCCATGTAGACGGTGCGCACCGCGCCGTTTCCGTCCATGGCGCGGCCCCACCAGATCGGATCGGCATCCTTGAAGACGATCACGCCCTGATGGACGTAGAACGACCAGCCATCATAGCCTGTGAGCCAGGCCATGTTGGACGGATCTTCCACGAAGAGAACGTCGATACCCTTCGCCTCCATGGCGTTGCGGGTCTTTTCCAGACGCGCGGCATATTCCTGCGCGCTGAAGGGCATTTCGGCTGCTGGCATGGTTCCTCCACCTGAGAAAAGCCGGACGCTGACGCACCCGGACAAACCGTACACCGATCAGGCTCTCCCACCTTGTGTACAACTAATCCATCATCACATTTTTGAACGCCTGAATCGCACAGAAACGACATCAAATGTCGTTGTTCTATTCTCCACTCGGATGATGATGTGTACAAATCCTCAGATCATCATGTATTCGCGCATCACGGGGCGCGCATTACGGGGGCCTTTTCATGTGTCACACGACCTCACGCATTCCGGTCGCGCCCAAATGACGTCGCTCACCCTTGCAGACATTCTGGCCGCCCGTAAACGCATTGCCGGCATCGCCACGCTCGACACGCCTTTGCCGCCCTCGCCCCGTCTCAGCGCCATCGCCGGTGACGATGTTCTCCTGAAGCTCGAAATCGGTCAGGCCACCGGCGCCTTCAAACTGCGCGGCGCGGCGAACGCCGCCCTGAGCCTGCCGGAGAGCACGAAAGGCGTCACCTGCTGCTCGACCGGCAATCACGGCCGGGCCGTCGCCTATGCTGCCCGTGCGCGCGGCTTCCGGGCCGTTATCTGCATGTCGAGCCTCGTCCCCGAGGCCAAGCTTGCCGGCATCCGCGCTCTGGGCGCGGAAGCGCGGATCATCGGCAAGAGCCAGGACGAGGCGCAGGTGGAAAGCCGCCGCCTCGCCGAGGAAGAGGGTTTCCACGAGATATCGCCCTTTGACGATCTCCATGTGATCGCCGGCCAGGGCACGATCGGGCCTGAGCTTCTGGAACAGCGCCCGGACCTTGAGACCGTGCTGATCCCGCTGTCCGGCGGCGGCCTTGCGGGCGGCATCGCCTTTGCGCTCAAGACGATCAAGCCATCGATCCGGGTCGTCGGCATCACCATGGAGCACGGCGCGGCCATGCACGCCTCGCTTGCGGCCGGAAAACCGGTGGCAGTCACCGAAATGGCGAGCCTTGCCGATTCGCTCGGCGGCGGCATCGGGTTCGAAAACCGCCATTCCTTCGCGCTCTGCCGCGATTTCCTCGATGAGGTAATCCTCGTCAGCGAGGAAGAAATCTACCGCGCCATGCAGGTGCACTACCATGAAGACCGGCTGGTCTGCGAAGGCGCAAGTGCGGTGGGCGCGGCCGCTCTGCTTTCCGGAAGGCTGAGCAGGCACCCCGGCCCCACGGCCACGCTCATAACCGGGCGCAATGTCGACATGCAGGTTTTCACCGACATCGTGTCTGGCCGGGCGGTGCAGCTCGGCGACACAACGCTCAAGGGACACATCCATGCCGCATGACATTCTCGTTCTGACCGAAGCCGATCTGCGCAAGGCCGTCCGGCTGGACCTCGAAGCGATCGACGTGGTGGAAGAAGCCTTCCGCGCGCTCGCCTCGGGCGCGGTCATCATGCCGCCCATCCTGTCCATGGACATTCCGCAGGTTCATGGCGAGGTGGATGTGAAGACCGCCTATATTCCCGGCTTCGACGGGTTCGCCATCAAGGTCAGCCCCGGTTTCTTCGACAATCCGAAAATCGGCCTGCCAAGCCTCAATGGCCTGATGATCCTGTTTTCGGCGAAAACCGGGCTGGTGGAAGCGCTTCTGCTCGACAATGGCTTTCTCACCGATGTGCGCACCGCTGCCGCCGGCGCGGTCGCCGCCCGCCATCTGGCCCCGTCGAGTGTCGAGACCGCCGGCGTCATGGGAACCGGCGTGCAGGCCCGCCTGCAAATGATCGCCGCCCATCAGGTGCGCCCCTTCTCCCGTCTTCTCGTCTGGGGGCGCGATGCAGAAAAGGCAGAAGCCTGCGCAGCCGATCTGGCCAAAACCCTCGGCATCGACGTGAAAGCTGAAGCAGACCCGGCCCGTCTCGTTGCCGAAAGCCAGCTTGTCGTCACCACCACGCCCGCGCGCGATCCGGTTCTGATGGCCGACTGGCTTCATCCGGGCCTTCACGTCACGGCCATGGGATCCGATCAGGAAGGCAAGAACGAGTTGCAGCCGGCAGCGCTTTCCCGCGCCGATCTCTATGTCGCCGACCGTGTGAGCCAGTGCGAAAAACTGGGCGAACTGGCGGCAGCGATCCGCGCCGGCGACTGGAATGGCGGCAGGCCCGCAGAGCTCGGCGAGATCGTGACCGGAGCCAGAACCGGTCGCACCGGAGACGACCAGATCACCATTTGCGACCTCACCGGAACCGGCGCGCAGGACACGGCCATCGCCACCCTGGCGCGTGAACGGGCCTTGACAGCGGGAGCCGGTACGACGATCCAGAGCTGACCATGCTCAAGCTCGACGACCGCGATCTCAAAATCCTCGGTATCCTTCAAAGGGAAGGCCGCATCTCCAAGGCGGCGCTGGCCGAACGGGTGAACCTGACGCCCGCCCCCTGCTGGGAGCGGCTGAAACGCCTTGAAAAGGCGGGGATCATCACCGGTTACCGCGCCGAAGTGGCGCTGGCGAAGCTCGCCCCGCACATCGCCGTCTTCATGGCGGCGGAGCTTGCCGGCCACCGCGCCGAAGACTTCCAGCGATTCGAGCGCAGCGTTCAGGAGATCGATGAAATCACCGGTTGCTGGGCTGTCGGCGGCGGTTTCGACTATATTTTGCAGATCATCGCCCGCGATATCGACACCTATCAGCGTCTGGTCGACCGGCTTCTGGACATGAATGTCGGTCTGGCGCGCTATTTCACCTACATCGTCACCAAGCCGGTGAAGCAGCCGGGCGCGTTCCCGCTTGGCGTTCTGGTGAACACCGACGATACGACACAGAAGGAATAATGGGCGAGCGGCGCGAAGTTCAGAAGAAACGTTGGCGCGCCATGGCAAGTTCATCAGAAAATTTGGCGGCCCGAACGGCATAATTCCAGTCAATCCAAACACTGGAAATCCGCTTGGGAGTGAGCCGATGTCCGCTATTGCAGCCCTTCAGAAAACCGCCCTTTCCGACCTCGCCGATCCGCGTCTTTTCCGCGAATACGCCTATGCGAACGGTCACTGGATCGCCGCCCCCGGCGACCCGGTCGTGGATGTCTTCAACCCGGCCGATGGCGCGCGGCTCGGCTGCGTCCCGGCACTCACCGCCGAGCAGGTCGATGAAACCATCGAAGCGGCTCATGCGGCGTTTCCCGGCTGGGCGGCCCTTCTGCCGCAGGAGCGCGCGCAGATCCTGATGCGCTGGTACGATTTGATCGTCGCCGCCAAGGAGGACCTCGCTCACCTCATGGTTCTGGAGCAGGGCAAACCCCTCTCTGAAGCCCGTGGCGAGATCGATTACGCCGCCTCCTTCGTCTCCTTCTACGCCGAGGAAGCAAAGCGCGTTTCGGTCGAAAGCGTTGCCTCACACCTGCCGGGCGCCGACATGCAGGTTTCGCGCGAGCCATTGGGCGTTGCAGCCCTCGTCACGCCGTGGAACTTCCCCTCCGCCATGCTCACCCGCAAGGCGGCGGCAGCCCTTGCCGCCGGCTGCACCGTGGTCGCGCATCCCTCTTCCGAGACGCCGTTCTCCGCACTCGCCCTTGCCGAGCTGGCCGAGCGCGCCGGCGTGCCGGCAGGCGTCTTCAACGTGCTCACCGGCAAGGCCGCCGAAGTGGTCGGCGCGATGACCGCCTCAACCCGTGTGCGCGCCGTTTCCTTTACCGGCTCCACCGAAATCGGCCGCCTGCTCTACGCGCAGTCCGCGCCGACCATGAAGCGTCTGGTCATGGAGCTTGGCGGCCATGCGCCCTTCATCGCCTTTGCCGATTGCGACCTCGATCACGCGGTCGAGAGCGCCATTTCGGCCAAGTTCGCCACCTCCGGGCAGGACTGCCTTGCCGCCAACCGCTTCTATATCGAGCGCTCCATCTATGACGCCTTCGTCGCCGCATTCGCCCGCAAGGTCGAGGAACTGACGGTCGGCAATGGCCTCAGCGATCCCGATATCGGCCCGCTCATCCATGAGCGCGCCGTTGCCAAGCAGACCGAACAGGTCGCCGATGCGCTCGCAAAAGGCGCACGTCTGGTAACGGGCGGAAACGTGTCGCGGCACGGCCCCACCTTCTTCGAACCCACGGTTCTGGCCGATGTGCCCGAGACCGCGCTCATCTTCCGCGAGGAAACGTTTGGGCCGATTGCCGCCTTCACCCCCTTCGATGACGAAGCGGACGTGCTCAAAAAGGCGAACGACACCGAAACCGGCCTTGCCGCCTATCTGCACACGCAGGACCCGAGCCGCATCGCCCGCCTTTCGCGCGGCCTGGAATTCGGCATGGTCGCGGTCAACCGCACCAAGATCACCGGCGCGCCCATCCCCTTTGGCGGGGTCAAGCAGGCCGGCCTCGAGCGCGAGGGCTCCCGCCACGGGCTGGAAGCCTTCACCAACATCAAATACGTCTGCCGCAACATCGGTTGAGCAGCGCTGACTGACACAGTCTGAGAATAACAGGAGAGTGACATGCTGTTGAAGAACGACCAACTCGACCAGTGGGACCGCGAGGCCTTCTTCCATCCCTCGACCCATCTGGCCCAGCATGCGCGCGGCGAAAGCCCCAACCGCATCGTGACCGGCGGCAACGGCGTCTATATCGAGGACCGTGACGGCAACAGGCTGCTCGACGCCTTTGCCGGCCTCTATTGCGTCAATGTCGGCTATGGCCGCACCGAGATCGCCGACGCCATTGCCGAGCAGGCCAGGGAGCTTGCCTATTACCACGCCTATGTGGGCCACGGCACGGAAGCCTCGATCACGCTTGCCAAGATGATTGTCGACCGCGCGCCGGAGAACATGTCCAAGGTCTATTTCGGCCTCGGCGGCTCCGACGCCAACGAAACCAACGTCAAGCTGATCTGGTACTACAACAACATTCTCGGCCGCCCCGAGAAGAAGAAGATCATCTCGCGCTGGCGCGGCTATCACGGCTCCGGCCTGATGACCGGCTCGCTGACCGGCCTTGAGCTGTTCCACAAGAAGTTCGACCTGCCGCTGGCCCAGGTGGTTCACACCGAAGCGCCCTATTACTACCGCCGCCCGGACCTCGCCATGAGCGAGGAGCAGTTCACCGCCCATTGCGTGGCCGAGCTTGAAGCGCTGATCGAGCGCGAGGGCGCGGACACCATCGCCGCCTTCATCGGCGAGCCCGTGCTCGGCACGGGCGGCATCGTGCCGCCGCCGGCCGGATACTGGGCCGCGATCCAGAAAGTGCTGCGCAAGCACGACATCCTGCTCGTCGCCGACGAGGTGGTGACCGGCTTTGGACGCCTCGGCTCCATGTTCGGCTCCATCCATTACGACATGGAACCCGACCTCATCACCATCGCCAAGGGCCTCACCTCGGCCTATGCGCCGCTTTCCGGCTCCATCGTCGGCAAGAAGATGTGGGAAGTGCTTGAGCGCGGCACGGACGAATACGGCCCCATCGGCCATGGCTGGACCTATTCGGCCCACCCCATCGGCGCGGCAGCCGGCATCGCCAATCTCGAACTGGTCGACAAGCTCGGCCTCGTCAAGAATGCCGGCGAGACGGGCGCTTACTTCGTCAACGCCATGCGTGACGCCATCGGCGCACATGCCCATGTCGGCGAAGTGCGCGGCGAAGGCATGCTGTGTGCAGTCGAGTTCGTGAAGGAGCGTGAGAACCGCCAGTTCTTCGACGCTTCCGAGAAGATCGGCCCGCAGATGGCCGCAGCCCTTCTCGAACAGGGCGTCATTGGCCGCGCCATGCCGCAGGGCGACATTCTGGGCTTTGCGCCCCCGCTCTGCCTGACGCGCGAAGAAGCAGACCGCATCGTCGATGCGACCGCGAAGGCCGTGAAGACCGTCTTCAAGGACTGACCCCGAACTTTCGGCGCTTCGGGTCCCTGCCCCGGAGCGCCGGTTCGCGCTCTTGCCGGGCTTGCCCCGGAGCGCCAATTAAGCCATCTCTTTCTCCGCAGTCATCTGGGAGAATTTCATGGCCGATTTCGTTTTTCCGCCCGCCAGCCAGCCCTCCGTCGCCGTAGCCGGCGAAGAAGCGCGCTTTCCCGTGCGGCGCATCTTCTGCGTGGGGCGCAACTATGCCGCCCACGCCCGCGAAATGGGCCATGAGCCAGAGCGCGAGCCGCCATTCTTCTTCACCAAACCCGCTGACGCCGTGGTCGATGCCGACACGGTGATTCCCTATCCCGCGCTCACGCAGGATCTGCATCACGAAATCGAGATGGTTGTCGCCATCGGCAAGGGCGGCAGCAACATCGATCCGGCCCATGCGCTCGACCATGTCTACGGCTATGCCGTGGGGCTCGACCTCACCCGCCGCGACCTGCAGGCCGAAGCCAAGAAGAAGGGCCGCCCGTGGGACTGGGCGAAGGCCTTCGACCGCTCTTCACCCTGCGGCCCCATCGTGCCCGTTGCAAAGACCGGCCACCCGTCGCAGGGCCGTGTCTGGCTCGCCGTCAATGGTGAAATCCGCCAGGAAGGCGATCTCGACGAGCTGATCTGGCCGGTGGCCGACGTGATCGCGCTGTGCAGCCAGGCCATGGAGCTGAAGGCCGGCGATCTGATCTACACCGGAACACCTGCCGGCGTCGGCGCGCTTCAGCCGGGCGACCACGTGGAAGGCGGCGTTGACGGCGTCGGCGAGATCGCCATCACCATTGGCGAGGCCTGATATGGGCGAAGTCGTTCTGCACAACTACTTCCGCTCCTCGACCTCCTACCGGGTGCGCATCGCGCTCGCCATGAAGGGCATCGACTATCGCTACGCCGCGCATCATCTGCGCCACGGCGAACATCGCGGCGAGGCCTATCTGTCGGTCAATCCGCAGGGCCTCGTGCCCGCACTCGTGTGGAGCGACGGCACAATGATCGCGCAGTCCATGGCGATCATGGAGTTTCTGGACGAGACGGTGTCCGAGCCCCCGCTCCTGCCTGCGGATGCGCATGGGCGCGCGCGGGTTCGCATGCTCTCCCAGATGATCGCCTGTGAAATCCATCCGGTGAACAATCTGCGCATTCTGAACGCGCTCAAAGAGCGTTACGGCGCAGACGACGCCGAAGTCGGCGCATGGTTCCGCCACTGGGTGAACGCCACGTTCGAACCGCTTGAAAAGATGCTCGCCGAGAGCTCGCAGACCGGCGTCTTCTGCCATGGCGACACGCCCGGCATGGCCGATATCTGCCTCGTTGCGCAGGTGGCGAACAACAAGCGCTTCGACGTCGACATGACGCCCTATCCCGTCATCCAGCGCATCAACGACGCCTGCATGGAACTGGAAGCGTTCCGCAAGGCCGCGCCGATGAACCAGCCCGACGCCGAATAATTCAACCGGAAGGCCGGCTCAGCCGGCCTTTTCCTCGAGAATAAGCATGATGATGGTTTCGGCCGCGAGCGCGGGCGTGTCCTCGCCCTCGATCTCCACCTCGCCGTGATGACGCACGAGAAGCCGGCCCGGAGCCTTTTCCTCGACACCTTTCAGCGTGCTGCGCAGGCGCACGCGGCTGCCAGCCTTCACCGGCGCCAGAAAGCGCAGCTTGTCGAGGCCGTAATTGATGATCGTGCCCAGATGCACCGGCCACGCGCCACAGTCATAAGACAGGCTTGATAAGAGCGACAGCGTGAGGAAACCGTGCGCCACGGGCCTGCCGAACGGGCTTTCGCGCTCCGTGCGCTCGCGATCCACATGGATCCACTGATGGTCATTGGTGCAATCGGCGAAACGGTCGATCATCGACTGATCGACAACCACCCAATCGGAAACGGTCGTGCCGCCGCCGATCTGCGCTTCAAGAACATGTGCGTTCATGAGCTGAGCCTTCCCTGTCAAATTCTGCAGCAGCGCGGGCGCATCCGACCGGACACAAGAACGCGGCAGAGTAGTCCTTCATTCAGCGGATCGGCTCGCCGCCAGCCAGTTGGCTGCATGCGGCCGAAACGCCCCTGCGCCCGGTCACACAAAGCAGCCGGGACTGATTGCTTTCACCATTTCAGGCTGGGCACCCATTCCCCTAGCGCCTCAATATTGTGCAACGCAACATAATTCGCATAAACGCACGTTCAGCGCCCTTGCGCGGACACCCGTTCGCAAGGCACATAAAGTTGATTTGTTTTGTCAGATTTTACCAGACTCACTCTGGAATTATTCTAAACAATAAGCCATATTACGGGAACGTTATCTGAAAGGATTGTTATGCGCTTAACGCGACAAACCAACTACGCCATTCGCATCCTCATGTACTGCGCGGCCAATGAAGGTCGTCTGAGCCGCATCTCGGAGATCGCGAAGTCGTATTCGCTCTCCGACCTGTTCCTGTTCAAGATCCTTCAGCCCCTCGTGGAGAACGGTTTCGTGGAAACCGTGCGCGGCCGCAATGGCGGCGTGCGCCTTGCAAAGCCGGCAGAAGACATCACCCTGTTCGAAGTGGTGCGCGTGACCGAAGACAATTTCGCCATGGCGGAGTGTTTTGAAAACGACGAAGCGGAATGCCCGCTGGTCGACAGCTGCGGCCTGAACGAGGCCCTGCGCAAGGCGCTCAATGCCTTCTTCGAGGTTCTGGGCAGCTACACGATACGCGATCTGGCCGATTCCAAGCCCGATATGCGCTTCCGGCTCGGTCTGGACGAGTTACCCGAGCGCGCAGCGGCGCGCTAGAAAAGCGGAATTTGAGAAAAAGGACCGCCAGTTTGACGGTCCTTTTCTTTATTTTGATTCTGCTTTTCCGGCATTTCTCTCAAAGCTGCGCGGACTGCGGCAGGATATAGGGCAATGCCCCCATGGGCGGCACGCCCACCTGTATCCGGCATTCGAACACGTCAGAAATCAGCGTGTCGTTGAAAACCTCCGCCGGCGTTCCCGTCGCCACCAGCTTTCCGCGATGCATCATGGCGACCCGGTCGGCAAAACGCGCCGTCAGGTTCAGATCATGCAGCACGGCCAGCACCCCGCCTCCGGCGGCGGCAAACTGGGCGGCAATGTCCATGATGATGAGCTGATGCTTGATGTCGAGGCTCGACACCGGCTCATCGAGCAGCAGGTAGCGCGGCTGTCCGTCAAGCACCGGACGCCAGACCTGACAGAGCACACGGGCGAGCTGCACACGCTGCTGCTCGCCGCCTGAAAGCTCCTGATAGAACCGCCCTGAGAAGCCGCCGAGATCGACACGCTCAAGCGCGATTTCGGGCAACCGCTCCTGTTCGGCGCGGGTTGTGCCCGAGCGGCCGCTCAACAGGCCCAGCTTCACGACCTCACGCACCTTGTAGGGAAAGGACAGCGCGCTCGCCTGCGGCAGCACGGCCCTGTGTCCCGCCGCCTCCCATGGCTTCATGCCGTGAAGCGATGCGCCATTGATCCGCACCATTCCCGTGAAAGGCAGATCGCCCGAGATCGCTTTGAGGAAGGTCGTCTTGCCAGATCCGTTGGGGCCGACAATGGCAGTCACCTCACCGGGCCTTGCACAAAGCGCCACATCCGAGAGGATCTGCTTGCGCCCCACCCGCACACCAAGATTGCTGACTTCAATCGACATCACAGATCCAACAATCCTCTCTGCCGCAGCAGGATCCAAAGGAAGAACGGCGCGCCGATGGCGGCGGTCACGATGCCGATCGGCAGTTCCGCCGGCGCGACGACCACCCGGCTGATCGCGTCTGCCACGAGCAGAAGGCTTGCCCCCAGAAGCGCCGAAGCCGGCAGCAGGTAGCGGTGTTCCGGGCCGATGGTGAGCCGCAGCAGATGCGGCACAACGATGCCGACAAAGCCGATGCCGCCCGAAACGGCCACCGATGCGCCCGTGGCGGCTGCCACGGTGACGATGGCGGTGTTCTTCACCCGCTGCACGCGCACGCCCAGATGATTGGCTGTCGCCTCGCCCAGCACCATTGCGTCAAGCCCGCGCGCCAGAAACGGCGTGACCAGAAGCCCCGCCAGGATGAACGGGCCGGCAGCCCAGATTTTCGCCCATGTCGCACCGGCCAGCGAGCCAAGCCCCCAGAAGGTCAGGTCCCGCAATTCCTGATCGTCGGCGATGAAGACGAGTATGCCCGACAGCGCCCCCGCCAGTGCGCCAAGCGCGATGCCGGCCAGAAGCATGGTGGCAACCGAGGTCTGCCCGCGCCGCGTCGCCACGCGGTAAAGAAGCAGCGTCGAGGCAAGGCCGCCGAAGAATGCCGCCAGCGGCAGCGCGTAGATGCCAAGCACTCCGATCACCGGAGCAAGCACGGTGCCGCCCAGAACGATGATCGTGATCGCGCCCAGCCCCGCGCCGGACGAAACGCCGACAATGCCGGGATCGGCAAGCGGGTTGCGGAACAGCCCCTGCATGACCGCGCCCGAAACCGCCAGCGACGCGCCCACCAGCGTGCCAAGCACGATGCGCGGCAGGCGAATGTCGTTGATCACCACGCGGTCGCGCAGCGACAGTGCTTCGCTGCCACCGCCAAGCCAGGCAACCGCCGCATCCCAGAACGAGGTGTCGGACGCCCCGGAACCAAGGCTGAACAGGAACAGGAGGACATAGAGAACGACGAGAGCGAGGATGACCGCTTTCGCCCGCATGGAGCGATCGCCATCCACCGCATCGCGCCAGCGCCATGAGGAAGCTGGCGCCATTTCTTCACGCACCGCCATGTCAGTCGACCACCAGGCCCGCGCCATGCAGCTTCTCGGAGAGTTCGCGGATCGCATCCGCCGTGCGTGGTCCGAAACCCAGCAGGTATGAGCCATCCATGCGGATCAGCGCCCGGTATTCTCCGGCCGGCGTGGAAGCGATTGCCGGATTGTCCATGATGTCATCCGATGCATGTTCGCTGCTTTCGCCGCGTGACATCATCAGAACCACATCCGGTTTGGCGGCGATCACGGCTTCTTCGGAGACGAGCTTGTAGCCAATAAAACCGTCCATGGCGTTCGTGCCCCCGGCCATGCGGATAATGCCATCGGCGGCATTGTCCCGGCCTGCAGCCATGATCCGTCCCGCCTGAACGCTCAGAATGAAGAGAACACGCTTCTCTTCACCGCTTTCCTGCGCCAGCGACTCGGCTTCTTCGAGATCCGCCTCCAGTTCACGCGCGAGCGCCTCGGCCTTGTCGTTCACGCCCAGCGCTGCACCCGTCACCCGCACCTTGCGCAGGATCGCCTCACGGTCGAAACCCTCCGGCACGGTAACCAGTGGGATGCCCGCCTTTTCAAGAACCCCCATGGTCTCCGCCGGTCCGCTGCCTTCGGATGCCAGAATAGCGCTCGGACCCACGGAAAGAACGCCCTCGGGAGACAGGGCGCGCATATAGCCGACATCCGGCAGTTCCTTGACTTCAGCCGGATAGATGCTCGTCTGGTCGCGGGCGACGAGCCTGTCTTCTTCCCCGAGACGGTAGACGATCTCGGTGACCGCGCCACCAATGCTCACGACCTTCGTAGTGTCAGGAAAAGGCTTCGGCAGCGCTTCATCAGCCATGGCCACGGGGGCCACGCCGCCCATGAGGCCAGCGATCAGGACCGCGCCGCCCAAAAGGGCGCGGCCGCTCATTAATTCGGTGATAGGCATGGGTCAGTTGATCTCCCTAGGCCACCTGCCGGCATTCAAGCCGTGGCAGGCCTTCGACCATGGCGCGCCAGTCATCGCGCTCCGCGCGCCCTTCCAGCCGCTCGCCGAAGAACTGCGCAATCAGCTGGCCATCGGCGCCATAGGCTTCCATGGAGGTCACATGCCCGTCCCTGGTCGGCTTTCGCACGGCCCAGAGTTCTTTCACATGGTCGGTGCGCAGATGAAGGTTGAAGCCGGGATCGAGAATGTTGATCCACGGTCCCATCGGCTTCACGGTCTGGATCGCTCCGGTGTGAATCTGAATACAGCCGCTGCTGCCCACAAAGCACATGATCGGCACTTCGCCGCTCACCGCCTCGTGGAGCATCGTCGTCAGCGCGTCCTCTTCCAGCCGCCAGGCGTAATCCTCACCGATCAGGTGAACGGCCTGATGCCGCGTCAGTTTCAGCTTGCGCAGGATGTTGAAGAGCTGATGAACATCCGTCATCGCGCTCCAGCGCTCGCGCAGCAGATCGGCAGCCGGAAGCTCCTCGCTGACCACGTCATCGACGATTTTCTCGGCCTGCACCTCGATCTGCGGATCCTGCTCTGGATGAAGCAGCTCCTCGACGAGGTTCTGATAGGCATAGAGGTTGGATTTCGGCCGCAAATGAACCTTGTGGACGGCGTCGCCCGCCGCATCAAAGAATTGCAGGCTGCGCCGAACCGTGTCGCCGTCGCGTTTTTCCACCGCAAATCCGAATGCCCAGCGCCCCGGGAAAATGCGCAGATCGATGTCGCGGCCCAGCACAATCGCATGCTGCGCGCCGCTTGAGCATTTCTCATAAACGCCGACCTTTTCATGCACCGCGCTTTCATTGCGGGTGAGAACCATCACCTCGCCCAGCGCCTCGAGCAAGGGGAGAAGAGCAGCAACATTCGGTTCGATGCGCGTTGCACCCTCACCGATGTGAGCCGCAACCAGTTCCGCTTCGGAGACACCGAGTTTGAGCGCCAGGTCGCGCTCACGCATTTTCGGGTTTTCGTTGCGGGCGCGCCTGATCACCTCAGGCGCGCGAACAGCCTGAACAGTCATTCTGTAAACCTACTTGTTGAGAATTAGCTTTCCCTGACGGGTGATCTTCAGCCGGTAATACGCACCATGGTGCTCGATGCCGATTTCACGGCGACCGCCGAACAGATCGACGCTCGAGATCGTACGGTCAGGTGTAACGGTTCCATGTCTGGCGGCCAGATGCTGCATATCCGCCTGCCCCTGCGGGTCGATCGACAAATAGGTCTTCATTGGAAAAACCTCCTTTTTGAATGTGCTTGCGACGGCTCGCATCACGGTGAAAAATTCGCCCCTCCGCTTTCTTGACTTTTATTATCATATTTTATAGCCACCGCAATACCGGAGTGAAATTATCAAGATAAATTTCCTAGCCGGATAATCGTCGACAAGCCAGTGCCAGTCGGCCCGTTGAGTTTGTTTTCTGGAGAAGGCGGGAATGCAGGATAACAGTTTAAACGGACGGCTCGGCCTGTTGTGCGGGACCTCCATCGTGACGCTGGCGCTGAGCATGGGTGCCATGGCTGAGGAAGACCCTTCCATGATGATGGCGGACGCTGCAGGCAGCGTCACGCTTCTCGACCGCATCACCGTGGTCAGCCGCACCGGCGACAGCGCGCTCGACACGCTCGCCTCGGTCAGCCAGATCAGCGGTGAAGAGCTTGAGCGCCGCATGGCGAGCAATGCCAACGACATCTTCTTCGGCGTTCCGGGCATCAAGGTCTATTCGAACGGCCGCCCCGCCGTCAGCAACATCAACATTCGCGGCCTGCAGGATGCCGGCCGTGTCGCGGTCATCGTCGATGGCGCGCGCCAGAACTTCCACAAGGCCGGCCACGAGGTCGCCCGCATGTTCTGGCTGGACCCGGAACTGGTGCAGCAGGTCGATGTGATCCGTGGCCCCAGCGCCAACACATTCGGCTCCGGCGCGATCGGCGGCGTGGTCTATTTCGAGACAAAGAAGGCCGAAGACTTCCTGCGTGACGACGAGAATTACGCCCTGTCGCTGACCGGCCGCTACGAATCAAACGGCTCCGGCTGGACGACCAGCGCCGTCGGCGCATACCGCTTCAATGAAGCCGCCTCCATTCTCGGCAATATCGTCTGGCGCGACTATGGCGACTACAAGGATGGCGGCGGCGTGCGTGTCGGCCATTCCGGTTTCGATGTGCTGTCCGGCCACCTCAAGGGCACCATTAAACCGACGGAAAACAGTGAGTTGACACTTGGCTGGACCGGTTCGCGTGACGAGTGGTCCTCCAAGGCAACCCGCGACTACCGCCTCGACAGCGACATGTTCACCGGAGAGTTCAAGATCTCCGACGCCGAGGAAAAGTGGGTAAACCTCAACATCAAGGGCGCGATCAACGATCTCGACCTGCGCCAGACCGATACCGGAACACGCCCCGGCACAACCGGTTACGACTTGCGCACGAGCAGCCTCGACATCTGGAACACCTCCTATTTCGAGACCGGCCTTTTCGCCCACGAACTGACAGTCGGCGGCGACTGGGTTTATGACGACTTCACCTCGAAGACCGGCAACGGGGCCGCCGACACCTACAACCCCACCGGCACACGCTCTGTCTGGGGCGCCTATGTTCAGGACAAGATCACCTATGACTGGCTCGAGATCGTCGCCGGGCTGCGCTACGATTCCTACGAACTGGAAGGCTCCGGCAAGAGTTCTGGCGACCGTTTCTCGCCGCGCCTCAGCGTCGGTGTCTCGCCCTTCAGCGAAGGCGCACTCTCCGGCCTGCAGGTCTATGGCTCCTATGCCGAGGGCTACCGCGCACCCAACACATCCGAAGCCTACATCACCGGCGGACATTCCTTCCCCGGCTTCAGCTTCGCCTTCCTTCCCAATCCGGACCTGAAGCCGGAAACCGGCAAAACCTGGGAAGCGGGCGTCAACTACAAGGCTGACGGGCTCATTCAGGCCGACGACACGCTGCGTCTCAAGGCGGCCTATTTCCACAACGACATCAAGGACTACATCACCATCCCCACCTTCCCGGCCATGCCGGGCAGCGAATGCGCCAGCCTCGGCCACACCATGTGCGCCCAGTACCAGAACATGTATTCGGCAAGGATTCAGGGCTTCGAGCTTGAGAGCCGCTATGATGCAGGGCGTTACTTCGCGGGCCTCAGCGCCTCCATCATCGATGGCCACCAGACCGACCGCAGCGGCGTGCGCAAGGATCTCACCACCATTCCGTCAGCCAGCGTCACGGTGGATGGCGGCATGCGCTTTCTGGAGCGTCGCCTGACGCTGGGTGGTGAAGTCCAGTTCAACAAGGCGCCCAGCGGCTCCTCCTTTGCCAAGGACTACACGCTGGTCAATCTCTACGCGAACTATCAGCCCACCGAGAATCTTCGGTTTGATTTCCGCGTCGATAATCTTTTCGATAAGAGATACGTGCTGCCCATCGTCGACACGTCCGATGGCGTCTTCGCGCAGCCCGGCCTGACCGTAAAGCTCGGCGCGACCGTGCGTTTTGGAGGATAGAATGCCATCACGATTATCCGTCTCCGCCCGTTTCCTCGCCGCCAGCCTCGTGCTGGCGGCGGCAGGCGGCAGTCCGGCCCTGGCCGAAAACGCTCCTCAAGGCATGATCGACCTCGAACTCAATGCGCTTGAGAAGAGCGACAAAGGGTGCCGGATAACCTTCGTGGTGAAGAACAGCCTTGGCAGCGACGTCACAAGGACCGTCTACGAGATTGCGCTTTTCAACAGGCAGGGCCTTGTCG
This sequence comes from Nitratireductor sp. WH36-1, assembly GCF_058725515.1. NCBI lineage: Bacteria > Pseudomonadati > Pseudomonadota > Alphaproteobacteria > Hyphomicrobiales > Phyllobacteriaceae > Nitratireductor > Nitratireductor sp. WH36-1. Next base: position 2,437,709 of record NZ_CM178970.1, read on the forward strand.
AACGGCTCATGAAGCTCGAATTCAAGGATCTTCCGGACCAGAAGACAAAAGTCAGCCGCTTCGATCTGGCCGACACCGATTGCGACGCCATCGGTCGCGTCCTGATCAACGATGCCGACGCCTGTGAGGGTGACGGCGTTCAGGCGGGCGACTGCATCGCCAGACTGAACGCGACGAGCCGCAGCTCCGTCACCTTCGGCAAATAACCAGAAACTGCGACACCACGGGAATGCCAAACATGTTCGACGGCGTCATCAACTCCATCGGCTCCTTTCTCAAGCTGGGCGGCCCTGTCGTTGCCATCCTGCTCGTGCTCTCGGTCTTCGCCCTGGCGATGATCCTTCTGAAATTCCTTCAGTTCCAGCGCGAGCGCGTGGGGCGGCATGGACGGTCCAACCGGGCGCTTCACGCCTGGTTCCACCACAATCAGGGCGAGGCGCGGGCCATGCTCGCCAATGCCCGTTCGCCGCTGGAGGAAACGCTCTCCACCACCATGCGGCTCGCAGCGGCCAAAGCCGACAAGAGCGCCATTGAGGATGAGGTGAGCCGTCTGGCGCTTGGCCGCCTGCATGATCTGCAACGCGGCTTCCGCGCGCTGGACGCCATTGCCCAGGTTGCCCCGCTTCTTGGCCTGTTCGGCACCGTTCTCGGCATGATCGAGGCGTTCCAGAAGCTTCAGGAAGCGGGCAATTCGGTCGATCCGTCCCTGCTTGCAGGCGGCATCTGGGTGGCCCTTCTGACAACGGCCTGCGGCCTTGCCGTCGCCATGCCGGTCTCGCTGGTGCTCACCTGGTTTGAAACCCGCATCGAAAACGAGCGCGTCGCCATCGAAACCATGACCGCCACCGTGCTTTCGCACGCTTCAATCGAGGCAGCGGAAGCCGGAGCCACGCCGGTCAGCGCCAGCACGCCGAGGCTCGTGACGGGTGAAGGCCATGCGCATTGACGCAATCAGGGTCAGGAAGCGAAAGCCGCTTTCGCTAACATCGCTGATCGATGTGATCTTCCTGCTCCTTCTGTTCTTCATGCTGACCTCCACCTTCACGCGCTTCGCCAAGGTCGAGATTTCGGGCGGACCGGCTTCGGCCTCCGCCGGCGGCAAGCTGCCGGACGTGCTGATCCGCGTGGACGATCCGGCCGGCTGGCGCATCAATGGCCAGACACTGGCCGAGGATGCCGCCATCCTCGAGCTTGCGCGCCTGCAGGTAGCCGGCGCAGAGACCGCCGTTCTGCTCGTTCGGGGCGAATTAACGTCACAGGACCTCGTCAGCGCCGTCGAGCGCATCCGCCGCAACACGCAACTTAATCTTTCCGTCGCGAGGTAATCCCCATGCTGCGCCTTGCCCGTCCCACACAGACACGTCAGCGGGAAAGCACGATTGCCCTGATCAACATCGTCTTCCTGATGCTGATCTTCTTTCTTGTCGCCGGCACCCTCACCCCGCCGCTCGACAATGATGTCAGCCTGATTTCCACCATCGAGGCGGATCAGTCTCAGCCACCGGACGCCCTTTTCGTCACCAGTGAGGGCGAAATGCGCCTGCGTGGAACCGCCACGGATGCGCAGAGCTTCATGCTGGAGCGTGTCGACACGCTCGGCGAAACAGCCGCCCGCGAGCTTGAAATCAAGGTCGCCGCCGATCGCGAACTGCCGGCTGCCAAGCTGGTCGACATTGTCGGCGCGCTGAAAGCCGCCGGCGCAAGCCGGATCAGCATCATCACCGAACGTGTGCCGCAATGAAGATGCGGGCGAAGATGCGGGCATGGAAATGGGCTGCAGCACTCGCGGTCTCGTTGGCAGTGCATGCCGGCGCCGCCGTCTATGTGATGGAGCGTACCCCCGATATCGAGATTGCCGGTGGCGGCGTGACAGAGATCGCCCTAGCCGGCAATGCCTTTGCCGACATGGTGTCCGCGGGCGACGCCGTTGACGAGGCCGAGCCCTTAACGGAAACGGCAACCGAAACGGTTCAGCCGGAAACCGTGGCCGAAATCGTGACCGAGACTGCGGTTGAGGCGACAAGCGCCGCCACCGTGGAAAGCGTAAGCGAAGAATCTCCGGTGCAGCCGGTGGAGGCAGAGGAGCCCGTCGAGCAGGCCCCAGAGGCCGAGACCGCTGAAGAAATTGTCGAACCGGTCGAAAACGCGCAGGTCGTAGCAGCCCTCGCCGAGGTGCCGGTTCCCACACCCCGCCCCGCCTATACACCGCCTCCCAAACCCAAGGTTGAACGCAGGCAGAAGGTGGCGAAAGCCGCACCGCCGAAGAAGCGTCAGGCCGGCTCAAGAGAAAAAGACCAGCAGGATGCACGCCGCGGCACCGCATCCGGCCGCGAGAACGCCCGGAAGGCGACCGAGGGCCGCAAGACCGCCCGCGCCACCCAAAGCGGCAATGCGCAGGTTTCCAACTATCCCGGAAAGGTGAGGACCAAGCTTCGTAGAGCGCAGCGCTATCCCAGCGCAGCCAAGCGCCAGCGCCTGAAGGGCGAAGCTCATGTCCGCTTCACCATTGCGCGCAATGGATCGGTCAGCGCCATACGCATCGTTCGCAGCTCCGGCTCGGATATACTTGATCAGGCGGCTGTCGACACCGTGCGCCGCGCCGCCCCCTTCCCCAGAATTCCGGATGGCGCAGGCCGTTCAAGCTGGGGCTTCACGGTGCCTCTCGCCTTCCGGCGCTAACAGAACGAAAAACGGGCGGAGATTTCTCTCCGCCCGTTTTTCATTCTGCATCAGGCACAATCGCCTGAACTGTGTTCCCGCTAGACCGAAGCCAGAAGGCTCGCATTGCCGCCCGCCGCCGTCGTATCGACGCAGATGGCGCGTTCATGGGCATAGGCTGCCGGATAGATCGGCTCGATCACCAGCGGCACGATGGCCCCGTCCCGGCCGGCAAGCGCGCCGCGCAGGCTCTTCAGCCATGCAGCATCACCGCTGGCCGCCACCAGGTCGAGCCTCAGCGCGCCCAGCGCTTCGGGCGCTGCCACACCGTCTGCGGCTTCAACCGGCAGCCCCTGACCAAGCAGCGGCTTCAGGATGCGACGCGCCTCGGGGTGAACGGCCAGAACCGCATTGCCCGTGGCCAGCGCCTGCACGACCTGCGCCATCAGCGTGTCTTCATCCGCGCCGAGGCAGAGCGCGCGTCCGCGCGGCGTCAGCATCAGCGAGTTGGCCTCACCGGTCGGTCCGGGCAGATCCACCGGGCCCTGATCGAGCGCTGCGGCAGCCGCCATGGCCGCCTGCGCCTGCCCGCGCAGTATCTTGCGCAGCGCCGGCAGACGGTCCGCACGCGCAGCCCACTTGCCGTCCACCGCCGGCATCAACCTGTCCAGCGTGCCGGAAGAGAGAACGGCCCCCTCAGGCGCAGCACCCGCGCCTTCCGAACCACGGCGGAAACGGCGCAGATAGTGAGGACCGCCAGCCTTGGGACCGGTGCCCGAAAGCCCTTCACCACCAAATGGCTGGGAGCCGACAACCGCGCCGATCTGGTTGCGGTTCACATAGATATTGCCCGCATGAACCCGGTCCACCACATGCTGCGCACGCGCATCGATGCGTGTGTGAAGCCCGAAGGTCAGGCCATAACCCTTTGCGTTGACGTCGGAAATCACCTTGTCGATGTCTTCTGCGTCGAAGGTTGCCACATGCAGGATCGGCCCGAAGATCTCGCGCTCCATTTCGCCGATGCCCGACACCTTGAATGCCGCCGGCGCCACGTAACGCCCGCCAGCCGGCACATCCAGCGCGGCGATCAGCCGGCCCTTGCTGGTCATCTGCTGCGCATAGCCGCCAATGGTCTGAAGCGCTTCGTCATCGATCACCGGCCCCACATCCGTCGACACGTCCCACGGATCGCCAATGCTGAGCGCCTGCATCGCGCCCTTGAGCATTTCCAGAACCCGGTCCTCCACATCCTTCTGGACATAGAGCATGCGCAGCGCCGAGCAGCGCTGTCCCGCACTCTGGAATGCGGAGGCCACGATGTCGCGCACCGCCTGCTCCGGCAGCGCGGTGGAATCGACGATCATGGCGTTGAGACCGCCGGTTTCGGCGATCAGCATCGCCTCCGGTCCGGCATTGGCAGAAAGCTGGCGCTCGATCAGACGCGCCACTTCCGTCGAGCCGGTGAAGCACACACCTGCAATGCGAGGATCAGCCGTCAGCGGCCCGCCCACGGTCGGGCCATCGCCGATCAGAAGCTGCAGCGCATCCGCCGGCACACCGGCTTCGTGCATCATCGCCACGGCGCGCGCCGCAATCAGCGATGTCTGCTCTGCGGGTTTGGCCACAACGGCATTGCCTGTCACCAGCGCGGCTGCGACCTGGCCCGTGAAAATGGCAAGCGGGAAGTTCCAGGGCGAAATACACACGATGACGCCGCGCGCATCCGTGTCCTTCTCCACATGGGCCGCTTCACGCGCATAATAGCGCAGGAAGTCGACCGCTTCGCGCACCTCGGCAACGCCATCGGCAAGCGATTTTCCGGCCTCCCGGTTGGCAAGCGCGAAGAACTCGGCGGCATGCTCTTCATAGAGGTCGGCAACCCGGCGCAGGATCGCGCCGCGCTCGGCCACCGGCGTTTTGGCCCAGGCCGGCTGCGCCTTCAGGCCGATCTCCACCGCCGCCGCAGCCTGTTCGCTGGTCGCATCCTGCACCGAGCCGACGATCTCGCCGAGCTTCGCCGGATTGATGACATCGCGCGTTTCGCCCTTGCCCCTGGCTCGGGTAATGGCGCGGGTGATGGACGCGGCGTCCCACCGGTACGGCGCGGCAAAGGGCGCACGGCCCGCGTCGAGTTCGGCCATGGTGACCGGATCGGTCACGTCCCAGCCCTTCGCATTCCGGCGTCCTGCGCCAAAGATCTCCGAAGGACGGCGAATTGCCGTATTCGTCGCCTCGGCTTCCGCCTCGACTGCGGCAAACGGATCGGCTGCAATCTCTTCCGCGCTCACATCGGTATCGACGATCTGATGAACGAAGGAGGAGTTCGCACCATTTTCCAGAAGGCGGCGGACCAGATAGGCCAGCAGATCCTGATGCGCGCCGACCGGCGCATAGATGCGGCACCGCGTGCCCTCGCTCTTGCGCACGGCCTCGTGCAGCGCTTCGCCCATGCCGTGCAGGCGCTGAAACTCGAACGCGCTCTTGTCCGTGGCCATGGCGAGGATCGCCGCCGCCGTGTGCGCATTGTGGGTGGCGAACTGCGGATAGATGCGGTCCGTCATGCCCAGCAGCTTGCGCGCACAGGCGATGTAGCTCACATCCGTGTTCGACTTGCGGGTGAAAACCGGGAAACCGTCAAGCCCGAGCACCTGCGCGCGCTTGATTTCCGTGTCCCAGTAAGCGCCCTTCACCAGCCGCACCATGATGCGGCGGTCAAGCCGTGTTGCAAGGTCGTTCAGCCAGTCGATGACAAAGGGCGCGCGCTGCCCGAATGCCTGGACAACCACGCCGAACCCGTCCCAGCCGGCCAGATCCGGATCGGACAGAACGGCTTCGATCACATCCAGCGAGAGGTCGAGGCGGTCTGCCTCTTCGGCATCGATGTTCAGCCCCATGCGGGCGTCACGGGCGGCGAGTGCAAGGCTCTTCAGCCGCTCCACCATGACCGGCAGCATATGTTCCTTCTGCGTCGCCTCATAGCGCGGGTGAAGCGCGGAAAGCTTGACCGAAATGCCCGGATTGGCGCGAATGTCGTCACGGTTGGAAAAACGCTTCAGCGATGCGATGGCGTCGCCATAGGCCTTGAGGTAGCGCAGTGCGTCGGCCTCGGTGCGGGCCGCTTCGCCAAGCATGTCGAACGAGTAGGTGTAGCCCTTCTCTTCCATCGACTTGCCGCGCTTCAGCGCCTCGTCGATGGTGCGGCCCAGAACGAACTGCTCGCCCATCTCACGCATGGCGCGCGATACGGCGCGGCGGATCACCGGTTCGCCCATGCGGCGCACCAGCCCGCGCAGCGTGGCTTCCACGCCCTGCCCTTCATCGTCCAGCACCCGGCCGGTCAGCATCAGCGCCCAGGTGGACGCGTTCACGAAGATCGAGGCGGATTCGCCCGAATGCGCCGACCAGTCATGCGGCGCGATCTTGTCGCGGATCAGATCGTCCATCGTCTCCGCATCCGGCACGCGCAACAGCGCCTCGGCCAGACACATCAGCGCAACGCCTTCCTCGGTGGAAAGACCGTATTCGGAGAGGAAAGCCTCCATCAGGTCCATGTCGCTCGATGCGCGGACATTGCGCACGAGATCGGCCGCGCGCTTCGAAATCTGCTGGCGGTCCTCCCGCGACAGTCCGGAAAGCTCGATCAGCCTGCGCAGAGCCTCGGCCTCATCGGCCAGATAATGGGCTCTGATGTCCTCTCGCAAGTTTGCGGGCGCTTTGTTCTGCATAACATCCTCAGATGGCTGGAAAGGTCTTCGCGGCGCTCCCATCGCCGCCATTCGGGCGATCATAGCATAACAAAAACAGCCAATCGGGCTGATTAGTTGCCGTCGACAGCCCAAATGGACTATGTTGATCGCAGCAAGAACACCCATAGGGACGGAATTCCCATGTCAACAGAACGTGTGGACCGCATCGACCGCAACATACTGGACGCGCTGACCAAGGATGGCCGCCTGTCCATCGCCGAACTGGCCCGCCGGGTCGGGCTCTCCAAGACCCCGGTTCAGGCGCGCTTACGCCGGCTTGAGAAGGATGGTTACATCCGTGGCTACTCGGCCATCATCGACCGGGCGCGCATCGGCGAGGGTCACATCGCCTTTGTTCAGGTGGAGCTGGAAGACACCCGCTCATCGGCGCTTGCCGCCTTCAACAAGGCCGTTCTCGCGGTTCCCGAAATCGAGCAGTGCCACATGACGGCAGCCGGTTTCGACTATCTGCTCAAGGTGCGCACGCGCGACATTTCCAGCTACCGCAAGATTCTGGGCGAGCGCATTTCCGCCCTGCCCCATGTGGCGCGCACATCCACCTTCGTGACGATGGAGACGGTCAAGGACCGTTAGGGGGACCGCCCAGGGGGACCGCTAAGCGGCTCCACATCCAGCGTCTTCAGAAAGGCGATCAGCGCCCGCCGTCCACGGTCGGTGAACACCACGCCGCGAATCTCGCTTTCCCCGGAAACAGCCTCCGGCGCAGTGCTGTAATGATCGATCACCCCGTCGAGCGTGTCGATCTGGCCCGCATGCATATAGGGCGGTCTGCTGGCCGCCCCGCGCAGCGACGGCGTCTTGTAGGCCCGTTCCATCACCGCCGCATCGCGCTGCATGAAGCGCAGCGCCTCGCAGGCCTCCGGGGCGGCGTCGCTGTAGGGTCCAAGACAATTGAACGGATCGGCCAGAACATCCGCCATGCCTTTGGCGCGGCCCAGATCGTCCGGCAGCCCTGCGACGGGCGGAACGCCGGTATTGTGGAAATGATCGTCGGTGAAACGCGGGCCATTGTGGCATTCGAGGCAGTTCGCCTTGCCGATGAACAGCCTCAGCCCCTCCTGCTCCACATCGCTGAAGGCGGCGTCACCCTTTGCCACTTCGCCCGCCGCCACGGCGCGCGCAAACCGGTCAAAGCGGGTTTCGGGCGGGTGCAGCGTGCGTTCGAACGCGCCGATTGCCTTGCCCAGATTGGCGAACACCCGGTTCACCGCATCACGCTCGTCCTCGCCCATCGCGGCCCAGGCCGCGCGCTCGGCCTCATTGCCAAGCGGGCTGGCATTGGCCGGCAGCCCGTCGAGTTCCGGCAGCGCGCCAAAAACCTCTGCATAGCCGTCCGGATATGTCGCCGCGATGTAGTGTGCGAAGGCGGTCCGGTTGCCGGCATGCTCGCGCTGGTCTTCCAGCGGCGTCAGCGCCTGTGACCAGAGGCTGTCGCGCCGCCCGTCCCAGAACTGCCAGACATTCCACCCCGTGCCCGCCAGCGGCATGGTGCGCCGGTCGCTTTCGCCCACCGCGACACCGCGCGGCAGACCATCCTGAAACTGCAGATCGGGCATGTGGCAGGTGGCGCAGGAGACATTCCCCTCGCCGCTCAGGCCCTCCTCGAAGAACAGAAGCTGCCCGAAAGCCGCTGCACGCGGATGATCGGCAAACCGGTTGCCGGGTGACGGCGGCAACGGCCCCAGCGCGTCAATGGAAAGCGACGCGATCTTTGCCTTTTCATCCTCGCTCAGTTCGGAGGAATCGCAACCGGCAAACGCGACAAGCCCGCCAAGGACAAACGACACGAAAAGGCCTCGCGCCATCCCCATCGTCAGAGATCCAGATTGAACACCGCCTCGTCGAGGCCGGGTTCGGCGTCTATCCCGATGCGGATTTCCCAGTGCCCGCCCATATTGAAGCGCATGCCCTCCACGCGGTAGCGCCCCTCGCCCGGATTCTCGCTGGCCTCGGGCTCGGTCGGCAGGCCATGACCGTGATCCGGCATGCCGCCATCGATGGAAATCTGCGCATTCTCGACCGCAGCCCCCTCCGGCGTGGTGATCACCACCACCCAGTCATGGGTCTCATTGAGCGGAACCGGCTGCGTCTCCGGCTCGAACATCACCTGATAGAGACCATCACGGCTCACGGTGTTGTAGGCAGTGTCCATTTCGGGCGGCGGCGGGGCAAACAGCCGGAATGCCGCATAGATGGCGACAGAAACCACCAGCAGTCCAACACCTGCAAGAATGAGGCGCTGTTTTCCGTTCGCGCGTTGCGCCGCCATGTCGTCCCTCCGATTCACCAGCATTGCCAGGCCACTACATAACCCGCGCCCTGACCGCAGTTCCACCACCGGGTTGTCGCATCCATGCGCCCACACGAAAAACGGGCGCGAAAAACGGGCAAAGAAAAACCGGCGTCGATGACGCCGGTTTTCAATTTCAGCCGATTGTGGCTCAGAGGCCGAGGCCGCCGATGCACACATATTTGGTGTCGAGATAGTCCTCGATGCCCTGATGGCCGCCTTCCTTGCCCATGCCGGACTCTTTCAGGCCGCCAAACGGCGCTTCCACCGTGGTGATGATGCCTTCATTGACGCCCACCAGACCGTATTTCAGCCCTTCCATCACGCGGAAGGCGCGGCCCAGATCGCCCGTGTAGAAGTAGCAGGCCAGACCGAACACCGTGTCATTGGCAAGCTTGATCGCCTCTTCCTCCGTCTCGAAACGGAAGACCGGGGCCACCGGGCCAAAAATCTCTTCCTGCATGAAACGCATGTCGGAGCTGGCGTTGGAAATGACGGTCGGCTGGAAGAACGAGCCGCCCAGCGCGTGGCGCGCGCCGCCGGCCGTCACCTTGCCGCCCTTGCCGGTGGCGTCGGCGATCAGTTCCTCGACCTTCTCGACAGCCTTCTCGTCGATCAGCGGTCCCTGCTGCGTGCCTTCCTCAAGGCCCGAGCCGACCTTCAGCCTGTCGGCAGCAGCCGAAAGTTTCTCGACGAATTTGTCGTAGATGCCGGCCTGTACGAAGAAGCGGTTGGTGCAAACGCAGGTCTGGCCCGAATTGCGATATTTGGCGGCAATCGCCCCCTCGACCGCGCGGTCCAGATCCGCATCGTCGAACACGATGAACGGTGCATTGCCGCCGAGTTCCATCGAAACCTTCTTCACCGTGCCGGCCGTCTTCTGGATCAGAAGCTTGCCGATCTCGGTGGAGCCGGTGAAGGTGATCTTGCGCACCAGCGGGTTTTCGCACAGCTCGTCGCCAATCTCGGAAGCCGAACCGGTGACGATGTTCACCACGCCCTTCGGGAAACCGGCTTCTTCACACAGAACACCCCAGGCAAGGCCCGAATAAGGGGTCTGCGAAGCAGGCTTCGCCACGGCGGTGCAGCCCGTCGCCAGCGCCGGACCGAGCTTGCGCGCCAGCATGGAGGACGGGAAGTTCCACGGCGTGATCGCGCCAATGACGCCCACCGGCTCCTTGGTCACGAGAATGCGGCGGTCTGCCCAGGGCGACGGCACCACATCGCCGTAAACCCGGCGGCCCTCTTCCGCATACCAGAGGATATAGGCCGCCGAGCTGCCGACCTCGCCCTTTGCCTCGGCAAACGATTTGCCCTGCTCCATGGTCAGCAGTTCGGCCAGCGCGTCCTGATTGTCCATGATCGCGTCATGCAGCCTGCGCAGCAGCGTTGCGCGGTGCGCCGCCGAGGTCTTCTTCCACGAATGGAAGGCCGTTTCGGCAGCCTCGATGGCGCGGCGCGTTTCTGCACCGCCCGAACGCGGCACGGTGCCGATCTTTTCGCCATTGGCCGGATTGAAGACATCGACGGTCTGCCCCGAATCCGCGTTGACCCAGGCTCCGTCGATGAAGTTCGCCTGACGCAGGAAATGATTTGTTTTCTGAAGCATTTGCTTCTCCTTTTGTTTTGCGCAGCAACCTAATGGTCCAGACGTCAGCGACTAGGGGCTGTCTGGCCCTATTGATAGGTCCAGTGGACCACTGACAGCCAGAATGCCGTCGTAAATACGGCAAAGAGCGTACCGATGGTCATCGCGTTCGACGCCAGAGCCTGTCCGGTGCCGAACCGCGAGGCGATCAGATAAGGGTTCACCCCGGAGGGGAGCGCTGCCGCCACCACCGCAACCTGCGCGCTGAAGGCCGGCAGTCCGACCGCCAGCGCCACACCGAGGGCAACGGCGGGCATGAGGAAAAGTTTCAGCGTCGCGATCACGATGGCCGGACGCACATCGCCCGTAATGCCAAACCGGTTCAGGCCAAGCCCCATGGCAAACAGCGCCACCGGCCCCGCCACATTGGCCAGCGCATCCACGAAACGCGTACCAAGCGCGGGCATTTCAAGCCCCGAGAAGCGCCACAGAAGCCCCGCGACGATGCCCAGGATCAGCGGGCTTGAGAAAAGCTTCGTCAGGAACTCGCGGGCAATACCGATTGCGCCCGTTCCCTTTCGCCCGACCAGCGAGAACAGAAGGATCGATGCCCCCAGCATCACCGGCAGGTGGATCGACACGATCAGCGACAGCACCTCGAACCCCTCTTGCCCGTAAACACCGAGCATGAAGGGAATGCCAAGCAGAACAAGGTTGGAGAAACTGGTGGACAGGCCCGCCACCACGCCGACACGCGCATCGCGGCCGAAAAACCGCATGATGGTGAAGTGCCCTGCGACCCAGGCAACGCCGACGGCGCTGAAATAGGTGAACCAGAGCGCCCAGGGGATGCTGGAGCCAAACTCCGCCCCCGCCATGGTGCGAAACAACAAAAGCGGAACCGCAATGGTAACGGCAAACTCACTCAACGCTTCGCCGGTCTCCGTCTTCAGCAAACCGGTCCACCCGGAGATATAGCCGAAAGCGACGAGACCGAAGACGAAGGCAACAGTTTCGACAAGTGGCGACATGCAGCCTCTTTAGACGCAAACCCAGGTGGAAGGAAAGCCACTGGACAAGCAGCGCGCGAAACTGGCCCAGCAGGCGTGCCTCCCCGCTTCCGTGCCTCCCGGCCGCCCAGCCCCCATGCGCCGGGGCTCATGGCGGGGCAGCGACGGCAAGGCACCTTTCAAGCTGCCCCCACATGCCTATATGCTTCAGAAAAAGTATATTTTGAGGATTGCCACATGTTTCGATTGCTCGCCGTCATCGCCCTTCTTCTCGGCGTATTGCCAGCACAGGCGACGGAAGCCGGCTGGGCGCTTTTGCGCAATGGCGGTCAGGTGGTGTTGATGCGGCATGCCATCGCACCGGGCAATGGCGATCCGGCCAATTTCGACATCGAGAACTGTGGCACGCAGCGCAACCTCTCGGAGCGCGGTCGCCTGCAGGCACGCCGCATCGGCGCACTGATCGAGGCACGCGCCGCGCCGGTCGAAAAGGTGCTGACCAGCCGCTACTGCCGCGCCCGCGACACCGCCACGCAGGCCTTCGGCGCAGGCCCGGTCGAAATCTTCGAGGCTCTGGACCTGCCGGCCGACGATGCCGCGCTCGAACAGCAGAAAGCTGAAATTCTGAAGCGAATCAACGAATACACCGGATCCGGAAACCTGATCATGATCACCCATCTTGAGATCATACAGGCGCTGATCGGTGGTCAGGCGCGTGAGGGCGAGGCCATTATTTTGTCACGCGGAGGCGACAATCTGCATGCTTCGGCAAGGATCAAATTCAACTGATACCGGCATCGCCCGGAGCCTTAGCCCTTTTCCTGCCGCGAAAAACCGATTAGAGACCCCCGATCATCCAATTGTAAAAGAATCTCCCCAGACCTGAGGGCCCCAAGTGACGACATTCGACAAGGTTGCTGACATCATCGCTGAGACCAGCGAGATCGACCGCGAGAAAATCACCCCCGAGAGCCACACGATCGACGACCTTGGCATCGACAGCCTGGACTTCCTCGACATCGTGTTCGCAATCGACAAGGAATTCGGCATCAAGGTTCCGCTCGAGAAGTGGACCCAGGAAGTCAATGACGGCAAGGTTTCGACGGAAGAGTATTTCGTCATGAAGAACCTGTGCGCCAAGATCGACGACCTCGTGGCCGCCAAGGCCGGCTGATCGCATTTCCGACACCGCATCGTTGAAGAGGCAGGCATGAGCCCGCGCGACGTAGTTATCACCGGTATGGGCATCGTTTCCTCGCTTGGCGAGGGCGCGGACGCCCACTGGCAGGCACTGACAGCCGGCACGCCGGCTCCCGTGCTCGATAAGGAGCGCTTCGCGCCCTACACCATCCACCCCCTTCCCGAGATCGACTGGGGCCAGCAGATCCCGCGCCGCGGCGATCAGCGGCAGATGGAGACCTGGCAGCGCCTGGGCACCTATGCAGCCGGTCTTGCGCTCGATGACGCCGACATGAAGGGTGACGAGGCGCTCTGCGCCTCCATGGATATGGTTGTGGCCGCTGGTGGCGGCGAGCGCGACGAGACCGTGGATGAGGGCATTCTCGCCGCATCGCTCGAGCGCAGCGATCATGATCTGCTTCTCAACGAAAAGCTCACGACCGAGCTGCGCCCGACCCTGTTCCTGGCGCAGCTTTCCAATCTGGCCGCCGGCAATATTTCCATCGTCCACAAGGTGACCGGCTCGTCCCGCACCTTCATGGGCGAGGAAGGCGCTGGCGTTTCGGCCATCGAGACGGCTGCGGCCCGCATCCGCTCCGGCCAGTCCTCGCACATTCTGGTGGGCGCGTCCTTCCAGACCGAGCATTCCGACATGCTGCTCGCCTACGAGCTCGGCGGCTTTCTGCACCGTGGTGACTGGGCGCCGGTCTGGCAGCGCGCCAATGGCGAAGGCGGCGGCTTGGTCACCGGCTCCGGCGCGGCCTTCCTGGTTCTGGAATCGCGCGAGCATGCCGAAAAGCGCGGCCGCAAGGCCTATGCCGCCATCGGCCCCGTCGTTTCCCGCCGCAGCCGCCGCAAGGCGGAGCCGCTTGCCGCAGGCGTTTCCGAAATGATCGACCGGCTCGAGCTGCCCGGCGCACCGCTCATGGCGCTCTCGGGCGCATCGGGCGCGCATGAGGCAACCGCTGCCGAGCTGGAAGCCTTTGGCAGCCGCGAGAACATGGTGCTGCGCGGCTTCTCCTCGCTCACCGGCCACATGAAGGAGGCGCAGTTCCCCTTCGCCGTGGCGCTTGCAGCGCTCGCCGTTCACCATGGACAGGCCTACCCTGCATTTGACGATCAGCGCGAAGCCGCATTCGATGGCAGCCTCGACGCCGTTCTGGCTACGGCCGTCGGTTATCACTGCTATGAGGGCATGGGGCTCATCACCAAAGCCTGACCCGACAGTCGGGAAGGCCCGGGCCCGTAAGTTTATGAGCCGGAAGATTTAGAGAAAGCGATCACGTGAAAACGACCGACAGCTTTGGAAGACCCGTTATCGCCGTCACCGGCATGGGCGTTGTCACCTCTCTCGGCCAGGGACGTGCGGAAAACTGGGATGCGCTGATCAATGGCCGTTCCGGCATCCATCCCATCACGCGCTTTCCCATCGACCATCTCGCCACCACCATTTCCGGCATGGTCGACTTCCTGTCATCCAGCACCCGTGGCGCAAGCGTTCACACCCATGAGCTTGCCGATCTGGTTGCGGCGGAAGCCATCGGGCAGTCGGGCCTTCCCGCGTCCGATTTCGGCGGCCCCCTGTTCCTTGCAGCGCCCCCGGTGGAGCTTGACTGGCATCACCGCCTGGCGCTCTACGCCAAGGCCCGCGAGCACAATGGCAACACCTCGCTGATCGAAGCCGCCCGCGAGGCGCACGCCACCGAACTCTTCGAGGAAAGCCAGTTCGGCACCATCGCCGACCGCCTTGCGGAACGTTACGGCACGCGCGGCCTGCCCATCACCCTGTCGACGGCCTGCGCCTCGGGCGCGACCGCCATTCAGCTCGGCACGGAAGCGATCCGTCGCGGCGAATGCGACCGCGCGCTCGCCATTGGCGCAGACGGTTCGGCGACAGCCGAAGCGCTTATCCGCTTCTCGCTCCTTTCCGCGCTCACCACCCAGAACGACGATCCCGAAAAGGCATCGCGCCCCTTCTCCAAGGACCGCAGCGGCTTCGTTCTGGCCGAGGGCGCAGGCGCACTGGTTCTGGAATCGCTCGAAAGCGCCCTTGCCCGTGGCGCCGAGATCCTCGGCATCATGAGCGGCTGCGGCGAAAAGGCCGACGATTTCCACCGCACCCGGTCCAAGCCGGACGGTTCGCCGGCCATTGGCGCCGTCCGCGCCGCGCTCGCTGACGCCGGCATGTCGACCGAAGACATCGAATACATCAATGCGCACGGCACCTCGACGCAGGAAAACGACAAGATGGAGCACATGTCTCTGTCGACCGTTTTCGGCGAGCGCATGAAGACGCTGCCCATCTCGTCCAACAAGTCGATGATCGGCCACACCCTCTCGGCCGCCGGCGCCGTGGAAGCCGTCTTTTCGCTCATGACCATGCGCGAAGGCGTCATTCCGCCGACCATCAATTACGACACGCCCGACCCGGCCATCGAGCTCGACGTCGTGCCGAACGTGAAGCGCGAGGCGCAGGTTTCGACCGTGCTTTCCAACTCGTTCGGCTTCGGCGGACAGAACACCTGCCTTGTCATGGCCAGGGAACCGGTCTAATCGACCGGTTCAGACCGGTGGAATGCGTTTGGCGTTCGGTGCCTGCGCGGTGTGTCGCGCTCCACGAACGCCAAATTTGATCGTTCCGCCGGAAACGCAAACTTGCCGGTGGCCTTCACTGTTCCAGTCCTGGCGCTCATCCCCGAAACGGATCGAACGCAAATGCCGGAAACAGACCACCAGCCTGAACATCGGAAGACATGATGCGCGCACTTCAACTCGTCGCCGACCGCAAGCTTGAAACCGTCGATCTTGCGCCGCCCCCCGCTCCCGGACAGGGAGAAGTGACGCTGAAGATCCGCGCCGTCGCGCTCAACCACATCGATGTCTGGGGCTGGCGCGGCATGGCGTTCGCCAAGCGCAAGATGCCGCTCGTGGTCGGTGCGGAAGCCTCCGGCGTGGTCGAGACGGTCGGCCCCGGCGTGAGCAACCTGCTCCCCGGCCAGCTCGTCTCCATCTACGGCGCGCGCACCTGCGGCCTCTGCCGCCCCTGCCGCGAAGGCCGTGACAATCTGTGTGAGCACGTCTCCGGCGTTCATGGCTTCCATCTCGATGGTTTTGCGCAGGAAAAGATCAACCTGCCGGCCCGCCTCCTCGTCCCCGCGCCGCCCGGCGTCGACGAGATCGGCGCAGCCGTCGCACCCGTCACCTTCGGCACGGTCGAGCACATGCTGTTCGACAATGCGAAGCTTGAGCCCGGCGAGACGATCCTCGTCCAGGCCGGCGGCTCCGGCATCGGCACCGCCGCCATCCAGCTTGCCAAAAGCATGGGCTGCACCGTCATCACCACGGTCGGCTCCGACGACAAGATGGAGAAAGCCCGCGCACTCGGCGCGGATCACGTCATCAACTACCGCGAAGACCGTTTCGAGGGCGTGGTGCGCAAGATCACGAAGAAGCGCGGCGTCGACGTGGTGTTCGAGCATGTGGGCGCAGACACCTGGGCAGGCTCGCTTCTGTGCATGAAGCGCGGCGGCCGTCTCGTCACCTGCGGCTCCACCTCCGGCGTCTCCACCAACATGAACCTGATGCAGCTCTTCCAGCAGCAGCTCAAGATCTTCGGTTCCTTCGGCTGCCGCATGGAAAACATGGCCGACGCCATGCAGAAGATGGCGCGCGGGCTGGCTTCGCCGGTCATCGACACCGAGGTGAACTTCGACGACATCGACAAGGCGCTTGCCCGCATGGAAGGCCGCGACGTGTTCGGCAAGATCATCCTGCGCGTCGACTGATCCATCCAGCATGAAGCGCTTTCTTTTCCTTCTCGGCAGGCGTCTGAAGACGCTGGAATACTGGCTGACCGCCAAACTGGTGATCGGCGTTCTGGCGCTGCTGCGCCGCCTGCCGCCTGAAAAGGCGCTCAATCTGGCAGACCGGGTCGCGCGCACATTCGGCCCGAAGGTCGGACGGCATCGCCTCGCCGTCGACAATCTGCGTCAGGCCTATCCCGAAAAGAGCGACGCCGAGATCGAAACCATTGCCCGCGACATGTGGGGCAACATGGCGCGGCTCGCCGTCGAATACGTGTTTCTCGACAAGCTGTTCGATTTCGACCCGGAAGCCGAGACGCCCGGCCGCGTCGAGGTGGAAGGCGTGGAGATCTTCAAGCGGCTGCGCGAGGAAAAGGGTGTCCCGCACATCTTCTTCACCGGCCATATGGGCAATTTCGAGTTCCTGCCCATTGCCGCAGCCCGCTTCGATCTGACCACCACCTCGCTCTTTCGTCCGCCAAACAACCCGTTTGTCGCCGACTACATTCTCGAGACCCGGCGCAGCGCCATGGGCGGGCTCGTGCCCTCTCAGGCCGGTGCAGCCCTCCAGCTTGCCCGCGTTCTCGACGATGGCGGCAATATCGGCGTTCTGGTCGATCAGAAATTCCGCAAGGGGGTGAAGACCCGCTTCTTCGGCCGTGAATGCCGCACCAATCCGCTGCTCGCAAAGCTTGCGCGGCAGTATGAGTGCGATGTCTACCCGGCGCGCTGCAAGCGTCTGCCCGGCGGCCGCTACCGCCTGATCGTGGAAGACAAGGTCGCCCTGCCCCGCAATGCCGACGGCGTCATCGACATCGAGGCCAGCGCCCAGATGCTCAACGACGTGGTCGAACGCTGGGTGCGCGAAGATCCCGGCCAGTGGATGTGGTTCCACAAACGCTGGCAGATGTAGCGGAAGCGCGCCTGCGCTTCCCCGTCAGCCCCGTCATCCCCGTCAGTCGGTCACGACGATTCGCGTGTTCCCCGGCCCGATCTTCTTCACCAGCGCGTAGAGCCGCTTCGCATTTGTTGTGTGCAACCGCACACAGCCATGCGAGGCCGGACTTCCCAGCCTGGAGACGGCATTCGTGCCGTGGATGGCATAACCGCCATAATAGAAGATCGAATAGGGCATGGGCGACATGTTGTATTTGCGCGAATGCCACATCTTGTGCATGCGCTTTGGCCTCCACTGCCCGCGCGGGGTCACATAACCGCGCCGCGCCGTGGAAACACGCCAGCGATGCAGGACACGTCCGCGATGCATCACCGTCATGGTCTGCTTGGATACACTGACCTTAGCCACCAGGCTTGCAGCGAAGCTTTGGTCCACGCCGCCAGAAAGAATCATGCCTGCAATGGCTACAGCAAAGAAAAATCGTTTCATGAGCGCCCCCCGCTGCATGTGTGAAGTTTCTACCCGTAGTCTTGAGAAGCTTAGCTTCAAAACATAACGAAACCCCAAACTTCCCGATTAAAATTGAACTACACGCCCGCGTAACGTGCAAGTTCCGGGGCTTCACAATCGCGTGCGAAGCATCTTGCCAAGCCGCTTTCGTATCGCTCTATTGCTCGCATGAATGAACAGCTTGCCTTAGCCGTACGACGCAGGACGGAAGAACTCGTCGCCCTCACCATCGATCTGATCCGCTTCCCGACGGTCAACCCGCCGGGAGACGCCTATACGCCCTGCTGCGAGTACATCGCACGCCGTCTCAAGGCGAAGGGATTTGCCACACAGTTCATCCGGGGCGTCGGCGCGCCGGGTGATTCCGACCGTTATCCGCGCACCAATGTGGTCGCCCGCCGCGAGGGCCGCAGCCCCGGTGCGACCGTGCATTTCAATTCCCATATCGACGTGGTGGAAGCCGGCGAAGGCTGGACGCTTGATCCCTATGCGGGCGTGGTTCGCGACGGCAAGGTGTTCGGTCGCGGCGCATGCGACATGAAGGGCGGCCTTGCCGCTTCCATCATCGCCGCAGAAGCCTTTCTGGAAATCTATCCGGATTTCCCCGGCGCCATCGAGATTTCCGGCACGGCTGACGAAGAGTCCGGCGGTTTTGGCGGCGTCGCCTATCTGGCCCGCGAAGGCTTCTTCTCCAAGCCCCGCGTCGATCACGTGATCATTCCCGAGCCGCTCAACAAGGACCGCATCTGCCTCGGCCATCGCGGCGTCTGGTGGGCGGAGATCGAAACCCACGGCGCAATCGCCCATGGGGCGATGCCGTTCCTCGGCGATTCGGCCATCCGCCACATGGGCGCCCTGCTTCACGCCTTCGAGGAGGAGCTTTTCCCCGCCCTCGACGCCAAGCAGACCCGCATGCCCGTCGTGCCGGAGGGCGCGCGCCGTTCGACCCTCAACATCAATTCGGTCCATGGCGGCCAGACGGAGGATTTCTTCCCCGGCCTGCCCTCACCCAATGTCGCCGATTCGTGCCGCATGGTGCTCGACCGCCGCTTCCTCATCGAGGAGGACATTTCCGAGGTGAAGGGCGAGGTCGTCTCGATCCTCGAACGCCTGAAGCAGGAACGGCCGAAATTCGACTATTCCATGCGCGACCTGATGGAAGTGCTGCCGCTGATGACCGAGGAAGACGCGCCCGTACCCAGCGCCATCGCCGCCGGCATCCGCGAAGTGTTCGGCAAGGAGCCGGAATATGTCATTTCGCCCGGCACCTATGACCAGAAGCACATTTCGCGCATCGGCCATCTGCATGACTGCGTTGCCTATGGCCCCGGCATTCTCGATCTGGCGCACCAGCCGGACGAGTGGGTCGGCATCGAGGACATGGTGCAGTCGGCCACCGTCATGGCCATGAGCCTTGATGTGCTTTTGCGCGGTGTCACACCGCCGAAATAACCCCTTCCAAAACACGCGATTTACACGTGCCCTGAATCGCGCTTCAATCCATAAAAATGACACGGCCCTGCGGGAGAGACACATGAAAACTATCAAGTCCATCATTGGCGGAGCCGCGCTGTTATTGGCAGCGGGCACCGCTGCATTTGCAGCACGCACCGACCTCGTCATCGGCGTGGTTCTTGAACCGCCGCATCTCGACCCGACCACCAGCGCTGCTGCCGCCATTGACGAAATCCTCTACGCCAATCTCTTTCAGGGTCTGACCCGTATCGGCCGCAATGGCGAAGTGCTTCCCGCACTGGCCGAAAGCTGGACCGTTTCCGACGACGGCAAGGTCTACGCGTTCAACCTGCGTTCGGGCGTCACCTTCCATGACGGCACCGCGTTCGACGCCGAGGACGTCAAGTTCACGCTCGACCGCGCACGCGCCGACGATTCGACCAATGCGCAGAAGCAGCTTTTCGCCGCCATCGACACGGTCGAGGTGGTGGACCCGGCCACCGTCAAGGTCACGCTGAAATCCCCGCAGGGCTCATTCCTCTACAATCTGGGCTGGGGCGACGCCGTCATGGTCGCGCCCGAAACGGCTGAAGGGAACAAGGAGAAGCCGGTCGGCACCGGCCCGTTCAAGTTCGGCAACTGGGCCAAGGGCTCTTCCATCACCCTCGTCAAAAACCCGGATTACTGGGGCGAGCCCGTCGCGCTGGAGAAAGCCGAGTTCCGCGTCGTTCCTGATGCCGCAGCCGCCATTCCCGCCCTCTTATCGGGCGATGTGCAGGCATTCCCGCAGATGCCCGCCGGCGATGCGCTCATCCAGATCGAGAGCGATCCGCGTTTCGTCGTCGCCATCGGCGCCACCGAGGGCGAGACCATCCTGTCGACCAACAACGGCAAAGAGCCCTTCAACGACATTCGCGTGCGTCAGGCCATCGCCCACGCCCTCAACCGCGAAGACATCATCGCCGGCAATGGCTCCGGCTATGGCACCCCCATCGGTTCGCATTTCTCGCCGGCCAACGAGGCCTATGTCGATCTGACCGAAACCTACGCCTACGATCCGGCAAAGGCGAAGGAACTGCTTGCCGAAGCGGGCTACCCGGATGGCTTCAAGGCAACGCTGAAACTGCCGCCGCCGGCCTATGCGCGCGATGGCGGCCAGATCGTCGCTTCGCAGCTTCGCCAGGTCGGCATTGATCTGGAAATCATCCCCGTCGAGTGGGCCCAGTGGCTGGAACAGGTCTTCAAGAACAAGGACTACGACCTGACCATCATCTCCCACACGGAGCCGAACGACATCAACATTTACGCCCGTGACGACTATTACTTCGATTACAACAACCCGGCCTTCAAGGAGGTCATGAACACGCTCGAAGCCACCGCCGATCCGGAACGGCGTGTCGAGCTGTACAAGACCGCGCAGAAGATCATCGCCGAAGATGCGGTGAACGGCTTCCTGTTCCAGCTTCCCAAGATCGGTGTCTGGGACGCCAAGCTCGAAGGCATGTGGGAGAACTCTCCCATTCAGGCAAACGACCTGACCGACGTGAAGTGGGCTGACTGAACCTTCATGAACCGCCCTGCCGTCCGCGTGAGCGGGCGGCGGGCGGGCTGCGATCATATGGATAGGTTCTGACCCCGGACTCATGCTCGTCTATCTTCTCAAGCGCATTGCCATTGGCCTCGCCACGCTGCTCGTGGCGTCCGCCGTGGTGTTCTCCGTCCTGGAAATCATTCCCGGCGACCCGGCCCTCTTGATGCTCGGCATGAACGCCGAGCCCGACACGCTCGCCGCCCTGCGCGAGCAGATGGGCCTCAACCAGCCGGTTTTCCTGCGCTATCTCGACTGGGTGTCGGGTCTCGCCGTCGGTGATTTCGGCACGTCCTACACCTATTCCTCGCCGGTTCTGGAGCTCATCGGCGAGCGCGTCATGGTCTCCCTGCCGCTCGCTCTCATCTCGTTATTCCTGTCCACCGTCATCGCGCTGCCCGTCGGCATTTTCGCCGCTGCGCGCCGCGGCAAGCCCGCCGACACCATCACCATGGGGGCGGCGCAGGTGGGTGTCGCCATCCCCAATTTCTGGTTCGCGCTGCTCCTGATCTACCTGTTCGCCGTCTGGCTCCGCCTTGTGCCCGCCGGCGGCTTTCCCGGCTGGGATGCGGGCATCTGGGCCGGTCTCAAGGCGCTCATCCTGCCGGCCATCGCGCTGGCGCTGCCGCAGGCGGCCATCCTTGCCCGCGTCACCCGTTCGGCCATGCTCGAAGTGCTCGGCGAGGATTACATCCGCACCGCCCGCGCCAAGGGCATGCCGCGCCGCATCGTTCTGTGGCACCACGCGCTGCGCAATGCGCTGATCCCGGTGCTCACCATTCTCGGCCTGCAATTCGCCTTTTTGCTCGCCGGCACCATCATCATCGAGAACGTGTTCTACCTGCCGGGTCTTGGCCGTCTCGTTTTCCAGGCCATCACCCAGCGCGATCTCATCGTCGTTGAAGGCGTGGTGATGCTGCTCGTCGCCACGGTGATCATCGTCAACATTCTCGTCGATATCGGCTACGCCATCGTCGATCCGCGCCTGAGGACACGCCGATGAGCCAGGACGCAAGCATGCCCCCCGCACCGCCGCAGAACCATTTCCTGCAAATGGCGCTCGCCAACCGTTCCTTCATGATCGGCCTTTTCATAACGCTGATCATCACCGGCATGGCGCTCCTGTCCTTTGTCTGGACGCCCTACGACATTACCCATCTGGTGGTCTCCGACCGCATGCAGGGCCTGTCATGGGCGCATCCGCTGGGCACCGACCACCTTGGCCGCGACATCCTTTCCATGATCATGATCGGCGCGCGCAACTCCATCGCCGTGGCCATTGTCGCCGTTGGCATCGGCATGGGCGTCGGCGTGCCGCTCGGCTGCTGGGCAGCCGCGCGTGGCGGCGTGGTCGATGAAGTCCTGATGCGCTTCAACGATCTGGTCTTCGCCTTCCCGGCCCTTCTCTCGGCCATCATGATCACCGCCATTTTCGGCCCCGGCGCGATCAACGCCATCATCGCCATCGGCATTTTCAACGTTCCGGTCTTTGCCCGCGTGGCGCGCGCCGGCGCGCTCTCCATCTGGCCGCGCGAGTTCATTCTGGCAGCCCGCGCCGCCGGCAAGAACAGGGTGCTCATCACCATCGAGCACATCCTGCCCAACATCGTCGCGCTGCTCCTCGTTCAGGGCACCATCCAGTTTGCGCTCGGCATTCTGGCCGAGGCGGGCCTGTCCTATCTGGGGCTTGGCACGCAGCCGCCCATGCCCTCCTGGGGGCGCATGCTGTTCGAGGCGCAGACCCGCATGATGATCGCCCCCCATCTGGCCATCTTCCCCGGCCTCGCCATCGTCATCACCGTGCTCGGTCTCAACCTGCTCGGCGACGGCCTGCGCGACCTTCTCGACCCAAGGCTGAGGCGCGAGCGATGAGCCTGCTTGAAATCGAAAACCTGTCCCTTTCCATCGCCGGCCACCCGGTTCTGAAGGATGTCGACCTTCAGATCGCTCCCGGCGAAGTGCTCGGCGTCGTCGGCGAATCCGGTTCCGGCAAATCCATGAGCGCCCTTACCGTGATGCAGCTCCTGCCGGAGCTCACCCGCGCTCAAGGCCGCGTCACCTTTGACGGTATCGACATTCTCGCCGCCCCCGAAGAGGCCATGTGCCGCCTTCGCGGCGATGATCTCGGCATGGTCTTTCAGGAGCCCATGACCGCGCTCAACCCGGTCAAGACCATCGGCGAACAGGTGGCCGAGGGCATTCGCTGGCACACCGGCGCCAACCGTCCGGACGCCGAAGCGCGCGCCCGCGCCATTCTCGACCGTGTCGGTCTGCCCGAGAGCAAGTTTCCGCTCTCGCGCTTTCCTCACGAGCTTTCCGGCGGCCAGCGCCAGCGCGTCGTCATCGCCATCGCCTGCGCGCTCAAGCCCAAGCTCCTGATCGCCGACGAGCCCACCACCGCGCTCGATGTCGTGCTTCAGGCGCAGATCCTCGATCTGCTGCGCGACCTGGTGGAAGAAAACCGCATGGGCCTCATGCTCATCTCGCACGATCTGGCCGTCGTCGCCGACATGGCCGACCGTGTGACCGTCATGCGCCATGGCGTGGTGATGGAAAGCGGCCCCACGGCCACCGTTCTGCGCGAGCAGAAACACCCCTACACCCGCCAGCTCGCCGAGGCCTCCACCCATGTGCCGGCCCGCGCGCGCCCGCAGGAAGAGGCCGGGAAGGAGGAGCAGACGCCCCTCCTCAGCGTCTCCAGCGTCACGCGCGACTATCCCGGTCGCCGCAAGGGGCTTTTCTCCAAGCCGGAACCCTTCCGCGCCGTCGACAATGTCAGTTTTTCGCTGGTTCCCGGCCATGCGGTTGCGCTGGTGGGACGTTCAGGCTGCGGAAAGTCGACGCTTGCCCGCATGATCCTTGCGCTCGATCGTCCCACATCCGGCGAAATCCGCCTCGACGGCGAAGCGCTTGGCGGCAAGAGCGAACATGAACTGCGCCACGCCCGGCGCAACATGCAGGTGGTCTTTCAGGACCCCTATGGCTCGTTCAATCCGCGCCATCAGGTGGAGCGGCTGGTGGCCGAGCCCCTGCATCTGCTGGACACGAAACCGTCCGTCACCGAACGCCGCGACCGTGTTGCCGAAGCGCTCGAATCCGTCGGCCTCAAGGCCAGCGACATGCAGAAATACCCGCATGAGTTTTCCGGTGGCCAGCGCCAGCGCGTATCCATCGCCCGCGCCATCATCACCCGTCCGAAGCTGATCGTGGCCGACGAGCCTGTCTCCGCCCTCGACGTGTCGATCCGCGCACAGATCCTCGACCTGTTCGCCGATCTGAACCAGCGGCTCGATCTCACCTATCTTTTCATCACCCATGATCTGACGGTGGCGCGCGCCATCACAGACGAAGTCATGGTCATGCATGACGGGCGCATCGTGGAAAGCGGCCCCACCGCCGCCGTTCTGGAAAACCCGGAATCGGAAGCGGCAAAGGCGCTCGTCGCCGCCGCGCCCGATCTGGAACGCGCCATCGCGGCACGGCTCGCCCGGGAGAAGGCCTGAGCCCGGTCATAACGCCAGACCGACGATGTCGGGCAAGCGCCCGCCCCGGTCTGGCGTCACATCATCAAACATCAGAGGATTCTTTCTGCCGGCCACATTTTGACCGATCCGAAACCGCATCCGGTTTGAATGAAGAAGATTCTGAAAACAGCCTCTACCCTCATCCTTGCCATTTTCGCCGCCGCGCTTGCCTATGGGGGATGGGGCTATCTCGATGCAATCAAGGATGCCGATGCCCTGAAACTGCGGGCAGATGCGCTCATCGCCGAGAACCGCGGCGGGCAGTCGCTTGGAGACGCCCGGTTGCGGCAGTTGCTGCAGGTGCAGGATCCAAACTTCCAGGGCCATTCCGGTGTCGACATGATCACCCCCGGCGCAGGCGTCACGACCATCACCCAGTCGGCCGCCAAACGCCTGGCTTTTGAGGCGTTCAAACCCGGCATCGGAAAAATCCGCCAGACCGGCTATGCCCTTGGGCTGGAAAGCGAACTCACCAAAGAGCAGATCCTCGCGCTCTGGCTCGACACGCTGGAGATGGGCAAAGGTCCCGATGGCTGGGTCACCGGCTTTCACCGTGCAAGCGAAAAAAATTTCGGCAAAGCGCCCTCAGACCTTCAGGAAACCGAGTTCCTGAGCCTCGTGGCCGTTCTGATTGCGCCTGGAAAATACCGGCTTGGCACGGACGATCCGGCCCTTGCCGAACGCGTAGAGCGCATCGCACGTCTTGTTTCAGGATCGTGCAGCCCGCTGGACAATGGGGACGTCTGGCTGGAAGGATGCCGTTGAGCCTCAGAGCCGCGCTCTAGCCCGACAGATGCGCCACTTCATCTGCGCCGAGCCCCAGCACATCGCACACCCGCGCCGTCAGCCGGTCAGCGCGGGGACCAAGCTCCGCGTCGCGCGCGGCCAGATCAAACAGTGTCTCGGCAAGGATCAGCCGTCGCTCGTGGCTGGTCTGGCGCAGGTTCGCGCGCGCCTGCATCACTTCGGCCTCCGTCGCCAGCGCCGAAAGCGCGGCGACAAGCTCTGCAATCTCGTCTTCGGATAAAGCAAGCGCGCCAGAGGCGACGCGGCCAAGGACCGTCTTCTCACGCTCCCCCAGCGGCTCGTCGGTCAGTGCCAGCCGTAAGAGCAGCAGCACGTCGCCGGCCATGGCGTTCAAAGCGGCTGACATCTCATGGCCCTCCGCCCCTGAGCCGGAGTTTGGCCCGGACTCTGGCCCGGCATCTGGCCCGGAATCTGGCGAAGTAAACATGGCTTGCTCCCGGTCTCTCCGTTCCTGACCACAATACGGTGCCACTGCCCAACTGGATCACCGGGCCGGGCATCGCGCCATAACGCAACCGCCACGAAAGTGCTCAAACACAACACTTCCGGTGAGGGTCGACACGCATCGTCGTCAAGGCCGTTCCTTCATTGATTGCGCCACAGCGCAAAGCTTCCTGTACAACTGCCGAAACCGCCTTGCGGAGCGCATCCGGTTGTGATGCAAGAAGCCATCCTTATCGCTGGCTACTCCGTGAATATGTTTGAAGCAAGTCTCGAGATTCTCCTCCTTCTGACCCTGGCAGCCTTTTTTGCCGGCTTTATGGATGCAATCGCCGGTGGCGGCGGTCTCGTCACCATACCCACCCTGCTTCTGGCCGGCTTTCCACCCGTGCTTGCACTCGGCACCAACAAGCTGCAGGGCATGTTCGGCAGCGGAGCCGCGGCATACGCCTATGCCAAGGCGGGGCATGTGCGCATTTCCGACCAGATATGGCCCGCGATCTTCTCGTTTCTGGCCTCGATAGCCGGCGCGCTGGTGGCAACGATCCTGCCGGCCGATCTCCTGCGCGGCATGCTTCCCGTGCTCCTGATCGCGGTCGCGCTTTATTTCGCGTTTAAACCCAATTTGAACGACATCGACCGCGCGCAGCGGATCACGCCCTTCGTTTTCGGCTTAACCGTCGCGCCTTTTCTCGGCTTCTATGACGGTGCGTTCGGCCCCGGCACGGGCTCGTTCTTCATGCTCGCCTTTGTCGGCCTCGCCGGTCAGGGCCTGCTCAAGGCCACAGCGCACACAAAGTTTCTGAACTTCGCCTCCAATGTCGGTGGCTTCGCAGCCTTCGCCATGGTCGGCGCCATCGCGTGGAAGGTCGGGCTGATGATGGGACTGGCGCAGATCGCCGGCGCGCGCATCGGTGCAGCCTTCGCCATGAAGAAGGGTTCGCGCGTCATCAAGCCGCTTCTGGTGATCACCTGTCTGGCGCTTGCGGTTCGTCTCCTGATGGATCCCGAGAACCCGCTGCTGCGGTCTATTGGCCTATAAGCCCGATCCGGCCCTAACCTGATCCCCGCTATCATCACCATCGGGGATTCCCATGACACTCAACGCACCCACAAAAGTCGTCTTTCTGCTCAGCCTGGTCATCGCGATCATAGGGGTCGTCGCAGCGTTCAATCTCCTGACCTTCGTGCCGATCCCTGCCTTCTGGATCATGACGCTGGCCTATCTTCTGATGGTCGGCGGCTCGCTTTTGAAAGGCGTCTAGGGAAAGACATCAGGAGCCACCGGCCTGAAGAGCATTGTATGATAGCGTAATCGGGGTGCGTTCAGGGTCAGGACCCTAGCGGGCGGCAGCAAGCAGCGCGTCGCAGTCCAGATGCTCTTCAAGTTGCATGGCGATGTTATCCAGCGCCTGCTCGACCTGCGCGCGATAATTCGTTCCCCCCGTCTCGATGCCAAATTCCCTGAGGAATCGCGCCCGAAATGCGTCGGAGCCGAACAGACCGTGCAGATAGGTGCCCGTGACAAGGCCATCGCTGGATGTCGCACCGTCCGGGCGGTCGCCGATCATGGCCACCGGGCGGGCGCAATCCGCCCCTTCGGTCCGGCCGATATGGATCTCATAGCCGGACAGGGCCACGCCGTGGCGCGGTGAGTGCGCCTCCACCTCGCGCAGCGCCTTTTGCGGCTGCATCACCGTCTCCACATCGAGCAGCCCCAGCCCCTCGAAGCGCCCTGCCTCGCCCTCAAAGCCTTCCGGATCATCGACGCTGCGGCCAAGCATCTGATAGCCCCCGCACAGGCCGACAATGTGCCCGCCGCGCGCGTGATGCGCCTTCAGATCCTCATCCCAGCCCTGCCGGCGCAGAAACGCAAGATCGCCGATGGTCGATTTCGACCCCGGCAGAACGATCAACCCTGCATCGCGCGGCAGACGCTCCCCCGGCGGCACGAACACCACTTCCACCTCCGGCTCCGCCGACAGCGGATCGAGATCGTCGAAATTGGCGATGCGTGAGAGCATCGGCACGGCAACCTTGAGCTTCGCCGGCAGATGGCTCGCCCGCCGCGCCAGCGTGACGGAATCCTCCGGCGGCAGGCGGCTTGCGTCGGCCAGCCACGGCACCACCCCGAAGGAGGGCCAGCCCGTGAACCGGCCAATCGCGGCAATGCCGTCATCGAACAGCGAGAGGTCACCGCGAAACTTGTTCACGATGTAGCCGACGATCATGCGCCGGTCTTCCTCGCTCAGGATCAGATGCGTGCCCGCGAGTGCGGCGATCACCCCGCCCCGGTCGATATCGCCGACCAGCACCACCGGCACGTCCGCCTGCGTGGCAAACCCCATATTGGCGATGTCACGGGCGCGCAGATTGATCTCGGCGGGCGAGCCTGCGCCTTCGACGATCACCAGATCGGCTTCTTTGCGCAGCCGCTCGAACGATTCGAGCACCGGCCCGATCAGCGCGCCCTTGCTGCGCTGATAGTCGCGCGCCCGCGCCGAACCGCGCGAGCGGCCCTGCACCACGAGCTGCGCGCCCATGTCGCTCTCCGGCTTGATCAGAACGGGGTTCATGTCCACGCTCGGCGCGACCCCGCAGGCCAGCGCCTGCAGCCATTGCGCCCGGCCGATCTCGCCCATCTCGTCGCCACCGCCCGGCATCGCGGCAATCGCTGCATTGTTCGACATGTTCTGCGGCTTGAACGGGCGCACATTGAGGCCCCGCCGCTTCGCCATCCGGCAGAGCCCGGCCACCAGCACCGACTTGCCCACATCCGAACCCGTGCCCTGCAGCATGATGGCGCGCGCCATGGTCATCCCCGTCTTCATCCTGTCCGCGCGCCCATACTGTCCGTGTTTGATGCACAGCGCCTGTGCCGCACCTCGCATTGCGCGGCCCACTCAATGCACTAAACTGATCCGACTGGGAAGATTTTCCATTTCGGGAGGACGTCATGGACGCCAATGCTTCGTCTGGCGCAGAGCAGTTCGAGCTCAACGCCGATCAGCGCGCCATTCAGGAAATGACGGAGAGCTTCGCCGCCGACCGTGTTGCCCCCAACGCGCTCGACTGGGACCGTGACAGGCATTTCCCTGCCGATGTGGTGCGCGAGACCGGGCCGCTCGGTTTCGGCGGCATCTATGTGCGCGACGATGTGGGCGGCTCAGCGCTCGGTCGGCTCGACGCCGTGCTCATCTTCGAGGCTCTGGCCGCCGCCTGCCCCGGTTTTTCCTCCTTCATTTCCATTCACAACATGGCCGGCTGGATGATCGACACGTTCGGCAGCGAGGAGCAGCGCCAGCGCTTCCTGCCGAAACTCACCTCCATGGAGTGGCTGGCAAGCTACTGTCTCACCGAGCCCGGCTCCGGCTCCGATGCCGCGGCGCTCAAGACCAAGGCCGTCAAATCCGGCGACCACTATGTGCTGAACGGCACCAAGCAGTTCATTTCGGGTGCCGGTGAAAACGACATCTATGTCGTCATGGCCCGCACCGGCGAGGACGGCCCCAAGGGCGTTTCAACGCTGATCGTGCCCAGGGATGCGCCCGGTCTCTCCTTCGGCCCGGCCGAGTTCAAGATGGGCTGGCACATGCAGCCGACCCGTCAGGTCATCTTCGAGGATTGCAAAGTGCCCGCCGAAAACCTTCTCTCCAATGAGGGAGCAGGCTTCAGCATCGCCATGGCCGGGCTTGATGGCGGTCGCCTCAACATCGCCGCCTGCTCGCTGGGTGGCGCGCAATCGGCCCTCGACAAGGCGCTCGCCTACACGGCAGAGCGCGAGGCGTTCGGACAGGCCATCAACCGCTTTCAGGCGCTCCAGTTCAAACTCGCCGACATGGAGACCAGCCTCCAGGCCTCGCGCATGATGCTCTACACCGCCGCCGCCCGGCTGGACGCCAGGACACCGGACGCCTCCAAATGGTCGGCCATGGCCAAGCGTTTCGTCACCGATACCTGTTTCGATGTGGCCAATGACGCGCTGCAGCTTCATGGCGGCTATGGCTATCTGCACGAATATGGCGTTGAAAAACTGGTGCGCGACCTGCGCGTCCACCAGATCCTCGAAGGCACCAACGAGATCATGCGCCTGATCATCGCAAGACAGTTGGTCGGTCGCTCCTGACCCCAAACGAGAACACGACGCCCAGCCCGCATTTCCGGAGGAACCCCAATATGGCAACCATCGCATTCATCGGTCTCGGCAATATGGGCAATCCCATGGCCGCCAATCTGGTCAAGGCCGGGCACAGCGTTCAGGGCTTCGACCTGATCACGGAGAACCTCGAAACCGCCGCCAGCAATGGCGTCACCGTCATGGCCAGCGCCGAAGCGGCGGTGAAGGATGCTGCCGTGATCATCACCATGCTGCCGGCGGGAAAGCATGTGCTCTCCGTCTATGCCGACATCGCCCCGAAAGCCGCCCGGGGCGCGCTCTTCATCGATTCCTCCACCATCGACGTGGAGTCGGCCAGAAAAGCCCACGCCATTGCCGCCGGGAACAATCTTCTCTCCATCGATGCGCCGGTCTCCGGCGGTGTGGGCGGCGCGGAAGCGGGCACCCTCACCTTCATGGCCGGCGGCTCTGCCGACGCCTTCGCCAAGGCCAGCCCCATTCTGGAGCCGATGGCCGGTCGCGTCGTGCACTGCGGCGAAGGTGGCGCAGGCCAGGCCGCCAAGATCTGCAACAACATGATCCTCGGCATTTCCATGATCGGCGTCAGCGAGGCCTTCGTGCTGGCCGAAAAGCTCGGGCTTTCCCATCAGGCGCTGTTCGACGTGGCGTCCACCTCGTCCGGCCAATGCTGGTCGCTGACGAGCTATTGCCCGGTGCCCGGCCCCGTGCCCGCCTCACCCGCAAACCGCGACTACAAGCCCGGCTTCGCCGCAGGCCTCATGCTCAAGGATCTGCGCCTTGCACAGGAAGCCGCGCAGGGCGCCGGCGCAGTTACGCCGCTCGGTGCGGAAGCCACCCAGCTCTACGCACTTTTCAATGCCATGGGCCACGAAGGCACGGATTTTTCAGGCATCGTGAATTTCCTGCGCGGCAAGGAAAGCTGAAAAAAATAGTCTGCCGGCAAAAAAGATGCGTTTTTATACTTCCCGCTAACCTCCCGGTAACCATGAGGGGCTAGAAATGACGTCGAGGCGGATTTGAAGCCTCCCCGACGCCGGAACAGGTCTCGCGTACCGGTACGGGAAGTTTTCGCAGCGTAGCGTATTTGCGAAGACAGCGTATTCGAGTAGCAAAAAACCGCGTCTCTTCCCGCCCGAAGAAACGCGGTTTTTCTTTGCACTGGTGAGAACGCCGGGTGCACACACCCGGCTGCAAAACTCTCTACCCCTTCCGCAGATCCGCTTCCGCGCGATCAAGCGCTGCGCCGATCCGCTCGCAGGCCATGTCGATGGTCTCCCGCGTCCAGATCAGCGGCGGCGACAGGATCATCGTGTCGCCCACGGCCCGCATCATCAGCCCGCCGGAAATCGCATGATCGCGCACGCAGGAAGCCGCCGCGCCATCACCTGGAAAACGCTCCCGCGTTTCCCGGTCCGCCACGATCTCGATGGCCGCCATCAGACCAAAGGCCCGCACCTCGCCGACAATGCCGTGATCGCCCAGCCGCGCCTGAAGCGCTTTGGCAAAATAAGGCCCGGTGTCCGTTCGCACCCGCTCGACAAGCCCTTCGCGCTCGATGATCTCCAGGTTCTTCAGCGCCACCGCACACGCCACCGGATGCCCCGAATAGGTGTAGCCGTGATAGAACTCGCCGCCCTTCCTCACCAGCGTCTCGGCAATCCGGTCGCCGACCAAAAGGGCCGAAAGCGGCTGGTAGCCGGATGTCAGCGCCTTGGCTGTCGTGATCGTGTCGGGCTCAAGCCCAAGCCGCTCGGCCGCAAACCATTCGCCCGTGCGGCCATAGCCCGTGATCACCTCATCCAGCATCAACAGCACATCATGTTTCTTGCAGATGCGGTCGATCTCCGGCCAATAGCTTTCCGGCGGGATTTTCACGCCGCCAGCCCCCATCACCGGCTCACCGATGAAGGCGGCGACATTGTCCGGCCCGGCTTCCAGAATGGCGTCCTCCACGGCCTTCGCCGCGCGCAGGCCGAAATCATGATCGCTCTCGCCCTCTTCCCGCAGCTCAAACGCATAGGGCGGCATCACATGGGCGATGTTCGGTACTTCGCCATAAAGCTGGCCATGCATCGCCGACATGCCACCCAGCGACGTCGCCGCCACGGTTGAGCCGTGATAGGCCCAGTTGCGCGAGATGATGCGGTTCTTTTCCGGTCTGCCTTCCAGCGCCCAGTAATGACGCACCAGCCGCAGCGCCGTGTCATTGGCCTCCGAGCCCGACGATCCGTAGAACACCTGGTTGATGTTGGCGGGCGCGATCTCCGCCAGTTTCTGCGCCAGAAGCACCGGCGTCGGCGTCGTGCAGCGGAAGAAGGAATTGTAGTAGGGCAACTCCTTCATCTGTTCACAAGCGGCCTCGGCCAGTTCGTCCCGCCCGTAGCCCACATTCACGCACCACAGCCCCGCCATGCCGTCGAGGATTTCATTGCCCTCCGTGTCATAGACGAAAGGCCCGTCCGCGCGCGTCACGATGCGCGAGCCCGCAGCCCGCAGATCCGCGTG
Organism: Nitratireductor sp. WH36-1; assembly: GCF_058725515.1. Taxonomy (NCBI): domain Bacteria; kingdom Pseudomonadati; phylum Pseudomonadota; class Alphaproteobacteria; order Hyphomicrobiales; family Phyllobacteriaceae; genus Nitratireductor; species Nitratireductor sp. WH36-1. The sequence goes on from NZ_CM178970.1 coordinate 2,469,873, forward strand.
GTCGGTGAACGGATGCAGATGGTGCGCAGCATCCATCGCCTGAAGCTGATCCAGGGAAAAATTCTTGTATGTCATAGACTTGCTCTCTTCGCTTGAATTCATTCGGCAAGGCCGAAAACCGGTTCAGGCGAAGAGCGGCGGTGAGTACCCTATGCGCGCGCAAAGCCGCAGAAGCTCCGTGTGCCGTGTGCGCGGCGACGGTCTGGCGGTCGGCAGTTTGGCGCTTGTCAGTGTTTGACGACGGCTCATGGCGCAAGTCTATCCCCGCCATCATTCACCTTGCAAGATGCCTCCGCCAGCACGGCGCGCAGCGCAGCCCGTGTCTGCGCATCCGTCGCAAGGCTCGTGATATAGGGAAGCCCCGGCCGCCGCGCCGTCCACCCCGCCACAAGCAGGAGATCTATGCCCGGTTCGAAACGCTGCGCCAGCGCCCAGCTTCGACAGTCTACGGCACACAAATCCGCACGCCCGTCGCGGACGGCCCGAAGCGACTGGCGATGCCCGCCTGTTTCAAGACATTGTGAAAATAAATCAATACCTTCTCCGGCCTCTCTCAGATCCTGAATCAAGCCGAGATAGCCCGATCGGGAGACCAGCTCATTAAACGCAAACCGCATCCCGCGCATGCGATCAAGCGGCAGGCGCGCCATGCCGTCCTCGGGCGCGGGGACGCTCACGGCTCCACCCGCCGCGTCACGGCGCATCACGTTGGCGCTCGAATAGAGCGGCCCCGCACCGCCCTCAAAGGCGGAATAATCCGGCTGCGCCAGCACCTGCACGTCATTCGCCAGCCCCGCCTCCAGAGGCCCCCAGCAGGTCTGCGCCAGAAGCAAGTCCGGGTCCCGCCAGACCGCCTGCACATCGCCGCCGCGCGTCAAAGCATCCGGCGCGGCCACGCCACGGGCGCGCAGCCCGTCACGAATGACCCGCCACAGCGCATCGGTTTCGTCCCGGCACTCCGGCCAGTCATACATGGGAAGGGCTGCCAAAGGTCCGCTCATAGAACCTTATCCGATGGCTGGAAGGATGATGGCAAGCGCCCTACTCCTTCACGGGCCTTGCCGGAACCGGCACACTTCCCGTCCCGCTCATCAAGCGGCCATGGGCGCGCGGACGAAACGCGCTGGCGGCTTCCCGTGCCCGTCGAAGTGCGGGATGCGGCACCGGCTCCTTCGTGCGAAAGGCAAAATCCTTCGCCAGCGCAAAATAGCCCGGATAGCTGTACCCGTCATTCATGGCGAGCCACTCCGCCCGTCGCGCACGATAGAGCGCCGGCAGCCGGTACCACGGCGCGCCCGGCATCTTGTGATGGACCAGATGCAGATTGTTGTTCAGAAACAGGAGCGCCAGCGGTGAGCGCTCCACGATGATCGTGCGCCCGTCCGGCCGCTCGGACCATTGATGCTCTGCAAAGGTGCGAACCGAGATCAGCGATTGCCCCAGCCAGGCCGGCCCCAGCACGTAAAGCCACAGCGGCATCCCGAACCCGAAAACGACCACCGGCAGCAAAACCGCCAGCCCGGCTGCATGCAGAAGCCACGCCCTGCGCACTCCGGGTGCATTTTCCCGGATCAGCTTCATCTCCGCAGCGAGAAAGCCTGCCGTCATGATCGCCGGTCCCAGCACGAACCGACCGGCCATCGTGTTGTTGATCCCAAGAAGACGCCGCGCCCAGCCCGGCATTTCCTCATAGTGCCACCGCGCCCGGTAATAGCTCTCCGGGTCCTCGAACGGATCGGTCAGGCGCTCGTCTGCGTGATGGCGCAGATGCAGCGCCCTGAAACGGCGATAGGGATAGACAAGCCCCAGCGTCAAGAACACCAGCGCCTCGTTCACCAGCGCCCGCCGCGTCGGGTGGCCGTGGAGGCATTCGTGCATCAGCGAGCTCTGCAGCGCGACCGTCAACGCCAGAAGCGCCAGTGCCGTCAAAGGCCAATCCGGCCACAGAAAAAGCCCCGCCGCAGCCCAGGCTCCGTAGCATAAGAAAATCAGCGCAAGCGTCGGCCATTCCACCGCCGCACGGCCTGCGCCCCGGCGTCTGGTTGTCATATTCATCTCTATCCCGGTTCTGCGCCGCACGGCCCCAATCGCTCCCCGCTCTCGGCCCGGAAACGCGGCGCGCCGTGCATCCTGACACGAAACTGTCAGGGGGCCCCGGCACACGCAATGCGAGAATACGCACAATGCGTTGACATTGCGCACCAAGAGCATCAATTGTTTACAAAACTCATCAGTCGACGATTGAGCGCATCATGGACAGGATTGTCATCGACAAACGCGATCTCTCCGGCACGTTCCGCGAGCGCCTGAAAACCCTGCTCAAGCGCTCGGGCCTCAACCAGTCGGCCTTCGCCAGCGCCGTCGGCATAGACCGCTCGGCCCTCTCCCAGCTTCTCTCCGGCGCGTCCACACGCCTGCCGCGTGCCGAAACGCTCATCAACATCGCTGCCGAACACAAGGTCTCGCTCGACTGGCTCCTTGGCCTCAGTCAGGATGAAGGCATCACCGGCGACCTGCGCGAAAGCCTGGAGATCGCCGAGGCGCAGGGCGGTTTCAACGACACGCTGCTCGCCAAATGGCACGCCGAGGCCGTCGGCACCAAGATCCGCTACGTGCCATCGGGCATTCCGGATCTGCTGCGCACCGAAGCCGTCATCCTTTACGAAGCCGAAGCCATGCCGCAGCGCCGCGCCACCCAGATCAGCGAAGCGCAGTACCGGGTCGATTACAACCGCAGGCCGGAAACGGACATGGAAGTCTGCATGCCGCGCCAGACACTCGAGCTCTTCGCCAAGGGAGAAGGCGTCTGGCGCACCCTGCCCGAAAAGGTGCGCGCCGAGCAGGTCGTGCACATGGCCCGCCTGCTGGACGACCTCTACCCGACCTTCCGCCTCTTCCTGTTCGACGGGCGCAAACGCTTCTCCGCGCCCTACACGATCTTCGGCCCCTACCGCGCCGCGCTCTATATGGGCGGCGTCTATCTGGTCCTCAGCGCCACCAGCTCCGTGCAGCGCCTGACGCGCCATTTCGACGGTCTCATCCGCGATGCCGAGATCAACGCCCATGAGGCCGCCGGCTTTGTAAAGAGCCTGCGGCTCGGCTGATCGCCTTCCCGCGTCCCGTCCGGGCCTTCCGGGCCTTCCGGGAGGATTGACGGGCATAAACGCCTCTCTATACCCTCAACGCCTGAAACAGCGCCGCCCGAATGGAGGGCACCCGATGCAAGCTTCTTCGATCCCCAATCCCATCGATGCCCTCATCGCCGAAAAAGGCGTTCTCCTCGCCGATGGCGCGACCGGAACCAACCTCTTCGCCATGGGGCTTGAGTCCGGCGATGCGCCGGAATTGTGGAATGAGGATGCGCCGGAGAAGATCGAGGCGCTGCATCAGGGCTTCATCGATGCAGGCGCCGACATCATCCTCACCAATTCCTTCGGCGGCACACGCCACCGGCTGAAACTGCACAATGCGCAGGACCGCGTCTTCGAGCTGAACAGGAAAGCCGCCGAAATCGCCTGCCGCGTCGCCGAAAAGGCCGGCCGCCGCGTCATCGTCGCCGGCTCCGTCGGCCCCACGGGCGAGCTTCTCGAACCGCTCGGCGCGCTCACCTATGATGAAGCGGTCGAAGCCTTTGCAGAGCAGATGGAAGGCCTCAAGGCGGGCGGTGCGGAAGTCGCCTGGATCGAGACCATGTCTGCGCCTGAAGAAATCCACGCGGCTGCCGAAGCCGCGATCCGCGTTGGCCTGCCCTACACCTATACCGGCTCCTTCGACACTGCCGGCCGCACCATGATGGGCCTTGCGCCGAAGGACATTCACGGCGTTGTCGACGATCTCGGCCAGCCGCCTGTCGCCGTCGGGGCCAATTGCGGCGTCGGTGCACCCGACATCCTCGCCACCCTTCTCGACATGACCGAAGCCCGGCCAGACGCCACAATCGTGGTGAAGGGCAATTGCGGCATTCCCGAATTTCGCGGCACGGAAGTCCATTATTCCGGCACGCCTGAATTGATGAGCGAGTATGTGCGGCTTGCCGTCGATGGCAGTGCAAAGATCATCGGCGGCTGCTGCGGCACATCCTTCGAGCATCTGGCGGCCATGCGCACGGCGCTCGACGGCCACAAAAATCCCGAACAACGCCCGACCATCGAAGATGTCGTCGCCCGCGTCGGCCCGCTGCGCAACAAGTCCGCCTCCGAAAGCGGTTCCGCCACAGGCACGCGCCGCTCCCGCCGCGCACGCTCCGGCGAGAGCTGAGCGCCGCCAGACCCTACGCCTTTTGGACGATATGTCCGCCGCCATCAGCGGGCATTGATTGGTGTATACTGATCGGCTCAAACCACATCGCACCTCTCAGACAAGATCCGGAGGGCGCCATGAGCAAACCCATTGGCCTCTATTGGTGGCAGGCTCCAAAAGGCAATTTCGGCGATGATCTGTCGCCGCTCATCGTTGAACACTACGCACAGCGCCCCGTTCGGCACGCAAGCATCAAGTCCTGCGACATGATCGCAATCGGCAGTCTTCTGGGGCAGGCAACCAAGCGGCGCTGGCAACGCGCACTCCGCAAGCCACTGCGCAGAACACACATCTGGGGCACCGGCTGCTTCGGCGACATTTCCGGTCGCTACCATCATGCAAGCGTCAGCGGCGTGCGCGGCCCGCTCACCCGCAGGATGATGAACCTCCCCGCAGAAACGCCTTTGGGCGACCCGGCCCTTTTGTTACCCAGAATTCTTGACCGACCCGCCAGAAAACACCGCTGGGGCCTCATCCCCCACATTCACCATCAGGAAAGCCCGCTCATTCGGGAACTGGCCAGGGCTCCCGGCGTCCACCTGATCGACCTCACCAGCAAAGACACACTCGAAATCGCCCGTGACATCGCACGCTGCGACTTCGTGCTCTCCTCCAGCCTGCACGGCCTCATCGCCGCCGATTCCTTCGGCGTGCCCAATGTCTGGCTCCAGGTCGGCGCGTCGATGGGAAACTGGAAATTCGAAGATTACTTCCAGAGCGTCGGCCGCACGACCTCTCCCATCACGCAACCCGTGGACCTCGTTTCCCTTGAACAAACTGCAACCGCAGCCGATCCGGGAATCGTCTCACGACTGGCAGACGGTCTGGAGCGATCCTTCCCCTATTGAAAGCGTCCGCTGCCGCCTCCGTCGTCTCCCCGTCACACGCCCCCGTTACACGCCCCCGTTACACGCAAAGCTTGCTGGACCAAACGAAACCGCCTTGCCTGTCAGGCTGGGCGCGTTAAAAGCGATGCTTCGCCGAAGGCATCCTCCTTCCGCGATTGATTCCGGCAGGCGTTGAACATTCCGCCCGCCGCAAGGGGTAGACGACATGACGGTTTTTGCTTCCGGCGCACGCGCGCCGGTCAATCCGTGGATCGCGGAAGCGCGGGCGACACTCTCGCTCGCCTGGCCGATGGTGCTCACCAATCTGGCGCAGAACGCCATGACCACCACCGACGTCATGATGATGGGCCGTCTGGGACCGGATGCGCTGGCTGCCGGCACGCTCGGCTACAACCTCTATTTCGCACCGCTCATCTTCGGCCTTGGCCTGCTTCTTGCCACCTCACCTATGATGGCGACCGCGCTTGGCCGCAAGCTGCACGCGGTGCGCGATGTGCGCCGCACCGTGCGTCAGGGCCTGTGGCTCGCCATTGCCGTATCGCTTCCCATCTGGCTGCTTCTCTGGCAGTCCGAGAGCATCCTCCTGTGGATGGGACAGGACCCGGAACTCGCCCGCATCGCCGGCAGCTATGTGCGCACGCTGCAATGGGCGGCCCTGCCCTTCTTCGGCTACATCATCCTGCGCTCCTTCATCTCGGCGCTGGAGCGTCCCGGCTGGGCGCTTGGCATCATGTTCGTCATGGTGGCTTTCAACGTGCTGGCCAACTGGGCGCTGATGTTCGGCAATCTCGGCTTTCCGGCCCTTGGCGTTCCAGGCTCCGGCATCGCCACCACGATTTCGAGCACGCTCATGTTCCTCGGCCTTGCCCTCGTCGTTTCAGTCGAGCGCAATTTTCGGCGATATCAGCTTTTCGGCCGTTTCTGGCGTGCCGACTGGCCGCGCTTCTTCGAGCTGATCCGGCTTGGCCTGCCGATTGCCGGCTCCATGACCTTCGAAGTCACGATCTTCAACGCCGCAGCCCTTCTGATGGGCCTCATCAGCGCGCCCGCACTTGCCGCGCACGCCATCGCCATCCAGATCGCGTCGATCAGCTTCATGGTGCCGCTTGGCCTCAGTCAGACCGCGACGGTCCGCGTCGGTCGCGCCTTTGGCGCACAGAACCTTGATGGCATCACCCGCGCCGGCTGGACCGCCTTTGTCATGTGCATCGCTTTCATGGCGCTGATGGCGCTTTTGATGGTCACGATACCCGAACTGCTCATCGGTGCGTTCCTCGATCTCGACCTGCCGGAAAACGCAGAGGTGATCGGTCTGGCCATCACCTTCCTGGCCTTTGCCGGCCTGTTCCAGATCTTTGACGGCGCACAGGCGGTTGCGGCGGGCATGCTGCGCGGCCTGCACGACACCAAGGTGCCGATGGTCTATTCGCTTCTGGGCTATTGGGGGCTCGGCATGACGTCGAGTGTCGTCCTCGCCTTCACGCTCGGCATGGGCGGCCCCGGCATCTGGATCGGCCTCGTCAGCGGCCTCGCCATCGTCTCGGTGCTGCTCTACGTGCGCTGGCTCCGGCGTGACCGGCTCATCCCCTGGCTTCGACCGAACGCGGCAACCTGAATTTGCCGCGTTTGGCCTCATCGATCAGCATGTTCGCCACCTGCATGCGCTCCATCGCATTGGCGCGCAGATGGGACGGCACACGGTCGGGGTGATTGTTGAAGGCGAAGTCGCGGCGGATCCGGCCAAGCAGGCCCGCATCAATGTCCGCATACAAGCCGAGCTCCCGGGCGATCTCGTCGGGATCGGTGGAAAGCGGCAGCGCTGCCGGTGGCTCGTCTTCCGCGGCAGCCTTGACCTCATCAACCGCGTCGGGCGTCTCGTCCAACGCAGATGTTTCCTCGGCGTCATAGGCGTCCTGCGCCCGCTTGTCGGTGAAGTTGATCCGGCCCGAATGCAGCTCTTCGGCGACCGACAGATAATCGAGCGAGTTGAGGCTCGTGGCCGCACCGCCGGTGCGCTCTGCCTCCTCGCTGATCAGTTCGTCCAGTAAGGCCGCAAAATTGCGGTTTCCTCCGATCGCCATGTCTCTCTTTCCGGCCCCCTTCAGGCCCGAAGCGCACAAACGCCTCCCGTTTGCGCAAAGCCTGCCAGCTTCAGCCTTAGCCGGCTGCGGTTAAGAAATCCCCCAGCGAAAACACACTATTTGAACGAGCGGCGCAACGCACCCTGCGCGAGAACTGCGCGACGCGGCTGCCTCCCCATCGCACCGGACACAATCCGGGCAATCTTGGAACAGTAACATCTGTCCGAATCGACGCACGCCGCGTTACTCTCCCGCCAGTTTCAAAGCCGAGGAGGCCATGATGAGACCCGTTCTAACGACCGCCGCAATCCTTGCCGCGCTTCAGGCTCCGGCCTTTGCCCAGCAGCAGGACGCCTATCTGGACGACCGTTCGAGCCCCGAAACGCTGCTGCGCTCGCTCTACAACGCGGTCAACCGCAAGGAATATGCGCGCGCCTACGACTATTTCTCAACGCCCCCGGCAAAGAGCCTCGATGCCTATCAGGAAGGCTACGCCAACACCGCCAATGTCGAGCTCGCCACCGGTGCGGTCAGCTCCGAAGGCGCAGCCGGCAGCATCATCTATTCGCTTCCCGTCGCCATCCGCGCCACCGACAATGACGGCAAGGAGCAGGTTTTCGCCGGTTGCTACACGCTGCGCCTGTCCAACCCGACAATCCAGGGCACGCCCTATAACCCGCTCCACATCGAGAAGGCATCGCTCAAGCCCGCAAGCGGCGAGTTGACGGATGTTCTGCCGGCAAGCTGCGGCGATGGTCCCCCCGACGAGACCGACAGGGTTCTGGCCGAGGCCAAGGCGATGTTTGCTGCGGTCTACGCCGAAACCTGCCCGCCACCGCCGGAAAATTTCGATCTGGTGGACAGCTACACCATCCCCTTCAACTATTCCTACGAGACCCTGGACACGCCCAAGCATGAAGCCCGGCTCTTCCGCTTCTATTGCGGCACCGGCGCCTATAACGAGATCCACGCCTATATTCTGGCCAGCCCGCAGGGCGGCGTGTCGCCGGTCCAGTTCGCCATGCCGGAAACCAGCGTTCAGTACGAGAATGGCGACAGCGACGGCAAGGTCGAGGATATCCGCATCGTCGGCTACACCGCCGAGAGCACGCTGGTGAACTCGGACTATGATCCGGGAACGCAGACACTTACCAGCTACAACAAGTGGCGCGGCGTCGGAGACGCCTTCTCTGCCGGCACATGGATCTTCCGCGAGGGCGCGTTCACTCTGGTGCGCTACGATGTGGATGCGTCCTATGACGGCGAGCAGAACCCGGTCACGATCCTCGACTATCACACCGGCCCGTAAGCCAGGGCCTCACGCATCACGGCTGCGCGAGCATCCAGTTCAGGGTCTCGCGCCAGTCGCTCATACGGATCGGCGTGCCGTGCGTCCCGCTCTCAAAACGCACGAAGCGCGCCGGATAACCCTTTGCCGATGAACGGATTTTCCTGAAAAACGCTTCCTGATTTCCAACCGGGAAAACCCGGTCTTCGCTGCCATGCCCGAAGAACACCGGCACCCGTTCAGCAAAGGCCGGGCTTTGCAGGAACGCATCGTTCCACATCGAGCCGAGCAGCAAAAGCCCGCCCAGCCGGTCGGCTGTTACCCGGTCCTGCGCCAGCCGCCAGCACAGCGCGCCGCCCATCGAACCACAGGCCACGAACACCCGCGCGCCGGGTGAACGTTCCGCATAATACGCGATCAGCGCCGCGATTTCCTGAGCGCCCCGCGCCTCGAAATCCGAGAAATCGGGCGACAGGTAGAGCCCGCCGCTCTTTGCCATAAGGTTCTTGATGCGGTTGAAATTGCCCCCGAAGGTGAAGTCGTCCACCCCCTGCCGACGGTTGCCGCCCTGACCATGCAGATAAAGCACGATGGCGCTTGCACCCTCGGTCTTGCCGACAGCGACATGGCGCACCGTGCCCGCCTTGGTCTGCAGCGCCAGATCCTGCTGCGCCCGCCGCACACCGGTGGAGATGTAGCGCCCGTCCACGCGGCGCTCGGGCACCGCGTCGCGCCCGTTGATGTCCCGCATCTCCCGATAGTCGACCACCCGGTAAGCGCCGCCATCGCTCGATGACAGAACCGCCGGATAGGCAAACAGCCGGTCCTTCTGCGAGGCAAGCTCCAGCGCCTGCGCGCTCACACCGGAGAAAGCCACCACAAATCCGGTAAAAGCCAAGCGAATACAGTTCCTTGCAAGAGACATCGCACTCATCGATTCAACACGCCGCCTGCCTTTTCCAGCGCGTCCGGCGTGTCCACGTCGAGATGCGCGGCAGCGCCCGTCTCCACATCGACAATGCCGACCAGCTCCTGCTCCACCACATGCCGCGCGCCGGTGTCGCCCTCAAGCCGCGCCACTTCGGCAAACAGCGCGCGCGGCAGGATCACCGGATTGCCCCGCTTGCCGTTATGCGTCGCCCTGACCACCGCATTGCCGCCGGCCTTCACAAACGCCTCCACCAGACGGTTGAGATCCGCAGTGCTGATTTCCGGCATGTCGGCCAGCATCACCAGCGCGCCCGCCGCCTCGTCCGGCAGCGCCGCAATGCCGGCTTTCAGCGAGGTGGACAGTCCTTCCGCATAAGCATCATTGACCGCAACCGCCATGCCAAGCCCGTCCAGCGCGCCCTGCACGCGCTCCGCCTCATGCCCGAGCACGGCGACAGCCCCGTCGACACGGCTTTGCGCCAGCGCCGCTCCCGTGCGCCGCACCAGCGGCACGCCGTCGAACGACGCCATAAGCTTGTTGTGTTCACCCATGCGCCGCGACTGTCCCGCCGCCAGAAGCACGCCCCAGACAGAGGGTGCACGCTCCGCAATCCTGCCTTCACGCGGCTGCGGCCGGGTCGGAATTTCGGCCAATAGCCCGCCAACGCCCATCCCGGCAATGTCCGCCGAGGAAAGGTCGAGCCCCGCCATCAGCCGGTCGAGCACCCAGTCGAAACCATTCGTCTTGGGGCTGCGCGCGCATCCCGGCGCGCCGATCACCGGCCGCCCCTCGATGGTCCCCAGCACCAGAAGATTGCCCGGATCGACCGGCATGCCGACCCGCTCCACCGTTCCACCCGCCTTGCGGATGGCGGCGGGGATCACGTCGTCGGCATCGCACACGGCCGAAGCGCCGAAGACGAGCAGCATGTCGCTCTCATCCTTGAGCGCTGTAATGGCGCGCGCCACCGCATCCGGCTCATGGGCAGGCCGCAGTTCGCGCGTCACATGACTGCCGGAGCGCTGCAGCCGCTCCACGGTAATGCGCGCCGTCTTGTCGAGCACGCTGTCCTTCAGGCTCGGCAGCGCGGTCTGCACCACGCCGACGCGCATGGCCCTGAAGGGCCGCAACGAAAACACCGGCCCGTGCGCGGCAGAAGCCGCCCTGTCCACCTGCGCGGCGGAAACGGCAAACGGGATGATCTTCACCGTTGCCACCATCTGCCCTTCGCTCACCGCACTGTAATCGGGCAGCGTGGCCATGGTGATCGCCGGATCGACGGCGTTCACCGCATCGACCGCCTGCCGGTCCACAATAAAGAGCCCCGCCTTCTGCGCATGCAGATTGACCCGCCCGGTCGTGGGCGCGCGCGCAGAGATTCCTTCCACCGCAAGCGTTGCCGCCAGGCGCTCCGCCGCCTGATCCTCGTCCAGATCGCCAGGCTCCAGCCGCGCCGCGATCACCGTCCTGACGCCTTCCGCCCTCAAAAGCGCGATGTCGGCAGCGCCAAGCCGGTGCGCCTTGCGCAGCCGCGTCTTGCCGGCCATCGTGGCATGCGCCAGCACCGCCCCTTCGGCCTCGTCAATGGATAGCGGTCCGAACTTCACGCCGATACGCTCCTGTCCCCCGGCCCGCGCGAGCGCAATGCTGCAATCACCGCGCCCAGCACGGCAACCGCGATCTCCGCCGGCGTTGCCGCACCAATATCGAGCCCGATGGGCGCATCGATCCGCTCAAGCGCTGCCGGCGAAACGCCAGCCTCCGTCAGCCGGTCGATGCGCTTTGCGTGGGTCTTCCGGCTGCCAAGCGCGCCGATATAGAAGCACTCCGCTTCAAACCCCGCCCGCAGCGCCGGGTCGTCAATTTTCGGATCATGCGTCAGCGCGGCAAGCGCCGTGTAGGCATCGAGCGGCTGACGCGCCAGCGCCTCGTCAGGCCATTCGGCATGAAGCGCAACTCCGGGAAAACGTTCCGGCGTGGCAAACGCCGTGCGCGGATCGATGATCGTCAGATCGAAACCCGCAATCTTCGCCATCGGCGCCAGCGCCTGGCTGATATGCACCGCCCCGATCACCACGAGGCGCGGTTCGGGCAGGTGCACGTTCAAAAAGAAATTGCGCCCGTCGATCTCCACCACACCGGACTTGCCGGAGCGGAAGGCGCGCGCCACCGCCTCGCCAAGCGCACCGGCCACCGTGTCGCCCTCGCGGATCACCCGGTCGCGCCCGTCTTCCAGATCGGTGAGCAGGATCGCGGCCCTGCGTTCGCGCCGCAGCGCGTTCAGTTTCTTCAGCGACAGCGGATCCACTAGCCGAGCCTCTCCACATAAACCCTGATGCGCCCGCCGCAGGAGAGACCCACTTCCCAGGCCGTCTCGTCGGCAACGCCGAATTCCAGCATGCGCGGCCTGCCCTCGGTCAGCACATCGGCGGCCTCCGCCACCACCGCGCCCTCCACGCAACCGCCCGACACCGAGCCCTCGAAATTGCCATCCGCATCGATCACCAGATGGCTTCCCACCGGGCGCGGCGCAGAACCCCAGGTCTCCACCACCGTGGCAATCGCCACATCGCGACCAGCCTGCATCCAGTCCTCGGCGATCATCAGCGGATCGCGTGTCTCATCGGATTGTTTCAGCTCAGACATTGGCGTTTCTCCCGCCCTTCATATGGGCACGCTGAAAGTGCCGTGCCAAGTCCCCGCCCTGTGCGGGCGCATCCGTCAGCGCGGCGCACAGATCGCCAAGCGCATCGAGATTGTGCACCGGCCGCAGCTCGTCCACATGCGGCAGCATCGCCCGCATGCCGCGTGCGCGTGGCTCGAACCCGTCAAAGCCAAGCAATGGGTTAAGCCAGATCAGCCGGCGGCATGATTTCGAAAGCCGCTCCATCTCCCGCGACAGAACCTCGATATGATCGCGCTCCAGCCCGTCGGTGATCAGGAGCACGATTGCGCCCTGTCCCAGAACCCGGCGCGACCACAGCCGGTTGAAATCGCCAAGCGCCGTGCCGATCCGCGTGCCGCCGGACCAGTCGCGCACCGCTTCAGACGCTTCTTCCAGCGCCTCGTCGGGGTCACGCCGGCTGAGCGGGCGCGTGATGTTGGTCAGCCGTGTGCCAAAGGTGAAGCTGAAAACCCGCCGCCGCTTTTCCGTCAGTGCATGCAGAAAATGCAGGAAAACCCGCGAATACTGGCTCATCGAACCGGATATATCGACCAGCGCCACCAGCGGCGGCGCGATCTGGCGCGGCGAGCGGAATTTCGGCAGGATCAGGTCACCGCCCGTGCGCAGGCTTGCCCGCAGCATCGCATGCGGATCGATCCGCGCCCCATGCGGGTCCGGCCTGAACCGGCGCGTCGCCACCCGGTCGAACGGCAGAACGAGATCGCGCATGGCGCGGCGGGCCTCGGCCACTTCCTCAGCCGACATCTGAGCGAAATCCTTCTGGCGCAGAACCTCCATCGCCGTGAAGGAAAGCCGTGCGTCCAGTTCAAACTCCGGCCGCTTCTTGATGATCGCGCGGCGCTCCTCGTCCAGCGCATCCTCGGCGCGGCGGTCGCCGGCGCGTTTCTTCTCGCGCAGCACTTCCGCCTCGTCGCCCTCGTCTTCGGTCCGCCCCTCATCGCGCTCGTCGCGCCGCGCCCAGTAGAGCCGGAACGCCGCATCGAACAGCGCATGATCCTCATGCCTGGAAATCAGGGTGGCGTGCAGCGTCCAGTAAAAGTCGTCGCGCCGCTCGACGCCGACCGTCACCACCGCCTGAATGGCGTCCATAACGGCGGCCGGTCCCACGCGCAGCCCAGCGCGCCGGAGCATGCGGGCAAAGCCGACGATCCTGTCGGCCAGCCGCGCGCCCTCTTCGCGTTCCGGTGCTCGTTTGTCCGCGTCTGGAGCAGCCGGCATGTCAGCTGGCCTTGACCTCTTCGAGAACGCGCGCGCCCTCGCCGTCTTCCAGCCGCGCAATGTCGTCCTGGTATTTCAGCAACACGCCCATCGTGTCCGACACCGCATCCGCATCGAGGCTGTCCTTGCCCAGCGCCGTCAGCGCCGTTGCCCAGTCGATGGTTTCGGCCACGCCCGGCGCTTTGAAGAGATCGAGCTCGCGCAGTTTCTGCACGAATGTCACCACCTGTTTCGCCAGCGTGGCGTTGGCGTTCGGCACCTTGCGGGCGAGAATTTCCAGCTCGCGCTGCGCATCCGGGTAATCGACCCAGTGATAAAGGCAGCGCCGCTTCAGCGCATCGTGGATTTCGCGGGTCCGGTTGGTGGTGATCACGACGATGGGCGGTTCATCCGCCTTGATCGTTCCCAGCTCCGGCACGCTCACCTGATAGTCGGAGAGCACTTCCAGAAGATAGGCTTCGAACGCCTCATCCGCCCGGTCGAGTTCATCGATCAGGAAGATCGGCGGCCCGTCAATGCCGCTTTCCAGCGCTTCCAGCACCGGGCGGCGGATCAGATATTTTTCGGAAAAGACGCCGCTCTCCATCTCGGAGCGGTCATGAATGCCCGCAGCCTCGGCCATGCGGATCTCGATCATCTGCGCGGCATAGTTCCACTCATAGACGGCAGACGAAACGTCGAGCCCTTCATAGCATTGCAGCCGGATGAGCCTGCGCCCGAGCCCCGCCGCCAGAACCTTGGCGATCTCCGTCTTGCCGACACCTGCCTCGCCTTCCAGAAACAGCGGGCGCTGCATGGTCAGGCTCAGAAACAGCACGGTCGCCAGCGCCCGGTCGGCCACATAGCCGCCTTCCGTCAGAAGCGTAAGCGTCTCGTCGATGGATTGCGGCAGGCCGCGGGCTGTCGTTTCGGACATCATTCCCCCATTGCTTCCCAAAGGGCTCCCCGGGTTTCCCGAAATACTCCCGGGTCGAGAGGCTACAATACCCGGTAGCCCCGCTCATGGTAGAGGAGCGGATTGCTTTTGTCGCCGATGCTCAGGCCGGCCACGCGGCCGAAATAGACCCGGTGCGTGCCGATTTCCACGGTCTGAACCACATGGCAGTCAAACACCGCCAGCGCATCCGGCAGCGTCGGCGCGCCCGTGGCGATGGTCTCCCACTCGGTCAGCGCAAAACGCTCTTCGGGCGAAAGCCCCGTCAGGCCGGAAAAGGCGTTGGAAAGCGCCTGATGGTCCGCCGTCAGCGTGTTGAGCGCGAAGATGCCATTCTTCACGAAGGCCTCATTGTGCGGATTTTCGCGATTGAGGCACACCAGAACCGTCGGCGGATCGTCCGAGACGGAACACGCCGCAATCGCCGTCACGCCGCGCAGGCCAGCCGGCCCGTCGGTCGTGACCACATGAACGGCCCCTGCAAAGCGGGCCATGGCATCGCGATAATGACGCGGTTCGATCTCGTTGGTCTTCAGCACAGTCAACTCTTTTCAACTCACATGTGCGATATAGGATTGCTGCAGAGCCTTACCAAGGCGCACCATCGCCCGACAGTCCAAAAAAGGAAAAAGGACTGCGCCAGAAAGTCTCCATCGCCGGAAGCACTTTATGGCACAGTTATTTACCAGTTCCGCAGCTTTGCGGTTAACTTCGGATGCGGGCGGCCTGATTCTCATGCTAGTGCGTGACCGTGAAATGGGTGATTGATCTCCAGATATGCGTTGCCTCGCTTGCCTTCTCGTCTCCAGTTTTGCCGCGTTGACCGCGCCTTCCGCGCATGCGCAGGAAACCTCCATCGGCATCGCCGCGCCACTCAGCGGCAATTTCTCCATTCTTGGCCATCAGTTGCGCGACGGTGCCCGCCTTGCCGCTGAAGCCGGCGACGCCACCGCCATCGAGGCTGACACACGCTGCACCGCCGAAGGTGGCGAAGCGGCGGCCCGCGCGCTGATCGGGCAGAATGTCACCATCGTGGTCGGCTTCCTGTGCACCGACGCCATCGAGGCCGCGCTGCCGCTTTTTGCCGAGGCCGGCATTCCCGTCGTCACGCCCGGCGTGCGCACCGCCACGCTCACCGACCAGCGCGAGCGCACCGGCTGGCCTATCTTCCGCACCGCGCCCCGCGCCGACGCAGAACGCGACGCCGTAGCCGACATTCTCGTTCCGCGCTGGCGCGAGAATTTCTTCGCCATCGTCGATGACGGCACGATCTACGGGCGTGAACTGGCCGAAAACATGCGCGCCGCCGCCGAGCTTCAGGAACTGAACCCCGTCTTCATCGACACGTTCCGCCCACAGCTCGACAACCAGATCGGCCTCGCCGGACGCCTGCGCCGCGCCGGAGCCACCCATGTCTTCGTCGGTGGCGACCGCAGCGACATCGCCATTCTGGCGCGCGATGCGCGCGGCATGGATTACGAGCTCACCATTGCCGGTGGCGAGGCACTGCGCGCGGAAAACAGCAGCGTCCCCCTTGCCGCAGGCACGCTCATGGTCGGCCTGCCGCACTGGGCGGACATCGTCTCGGATGACGTCAGGCAGACGCTTGAAGTCGCCGGCATCGTGCCGGACGGCTATGTCATTCCGGGCTATGCCGCAACGGAACTTGCCATTGCCGCCGCCCGTCAGGCGGACGCGGAAGCAGGATCGGTCTTCGACGCCCTTTCTTCCGGCACGTTCGGCACCGTGCTCGGCTCTCTTTCCTTCGACGCCAAAGGCGACCTGAACGAGCAATTCTATCGCCTCTTCCGCTTCGAAGACCAGACATTCCAGGAGGTTGAATGATGTGGCGCACCGGCCCGCGTAATCTGCTCACCGATGTGGCGGGCATCACTGTGGGAAATCACACGGACGAGACCGTCAAATCCGGCGTCACCGCCATTCTGTGCGATGAGCCTGCCGCCGCCGGCGTTCAGGTGCTGGGCGGCGCGCCGGGCACCTGCGAAACGGACGCTCTGGAGCCGCACAATCTGGTCGATGGCGTCGACGCCATCTCGCTGTCGGGCGGCTCGGCCTTCGGCATCGACGCCGCAGCCGGCGTGCAGGCGGCTTTGCGCGAGATGGATCGCGGGTTCGAGATCCTCGGTTTCCGTGTGCCGATTGTGCCGGGGGCTATCCTGTTCGACCTGCCCAATGGCGGCGACAAGAACTGGGGCCGCTTCTCCCCCTATCGCGATTTCGGCTTCGAGGCCGCCATGGCCGCCTCGCAGGAGTTCGAGATCGGCAGCGTCGGCGCAGGCGCAGGCGCAACCACCGCCGCGCTCAAGGGCGGGCTCGGTTCGGCCTCGACCGTGCTTGAAAACGGCATCACCGTCGGCGCGCTCGTCGCCGTCAATGCCGTGGGCTCCGTCACCGTCGGCGGCACGCCGCATTTCTGGGCAGCGCCCTTCGAGATCGGTGACGAGTTCGGCGGTCTCGGCCTGCCTCACCCGATGCCCGACGACGCGTCGAAAGTGTTGACCAAGCTGCGCGCCACCGCGCGCGGCAACACCACCATCGCCGTCATCGCCACCGACGCAAAGCTCGACAAGGCAGCCGCCAAGCGCCTCGCCATCGCCGCCCATGACGGTTTTGCCCGCGCCATCTGGCCGACCCACACGCCGGTCGACGGCGATCTCGTGTTCGGTCTTGCTACTGGCCGCAACGACACGGTCCTCGACATGGAAGGCGTGATCGACCTGAACGCCGCAGCCACCGCAACCATGGCCCGCGCCATCGCACGCGGCGTCTTTGCCGCAAAAAAGACCAATCGTGATATATTCCCGGTTTGGGAAGAGCTCAAAGCCACCAGCAAGCGCGACTAGTTTCAGTTTAAAAGGATTTTCAGCATGAAATCTCTTCATTCAGGGTTTTGCGCCATCGCCCTCGCCGCCACCTGCACCATGGCGCAGGCGGGCGACACCGCCTCCGTCAACATTCTCGGCTTTTCCGCCGATGGCTCCACCTTCGCCTTTGAGGAGTATGGCATTCAGGACGGTTCCGGCTTTCCCTACGCAAACCGCTATTACATCAACACCGCCAATGACAGTTTCCTGCCCGGCACACCGGTCCGTGTGCGCATCGATCAGGATGGCGCAAGCCTCGCCGACGCCCGCGCACAGGCCAAAAGCCAGTCCCAGTCCGTCATCAGCGACACCGTGCTCGCCGAAAATCCCGGTTTCACCGCCGGCTGGAACGCGGTCACGGAAATTTCGGCCGATCCCTATCGCATCGAGGTCAATCCGCGCCCGGTCTTCCCGTCGATCGACGGCACCCTTGATTTCCGCCTCGCCGAACTGCCCATGCCCAATGGCGCGGAATGCTACGGCTTCGGTGAAGCGGCCGGTTTCCGCCTCACCCGCATCGCCACCGAACCGGGTACGGAAACCACGCTCGTGCATGAGGACAATTCCATTCCGAAAAGCCGCGGCTGCCCGCTCGGCTACCGCATCGCCGGCGTCCAGACCTTCTACCCTCAGGGCGGTTCGCCGGTCTTCGCCGTCATGATCGCCGTGCGCGGTATCGGCTTTGAAGGGCCGGACCACCGTTTCATCGCCGTGACCGGCCAGTACTGACCTGTCATGTCCGGGGGCGGTGAAAGCATCGGGATCTCATGAGACCGGCTCTCGCCGCCATCAGGCGTGCACTGCCCGCCCCCGCCACGGCTCTTCTGGGCGCGCTCCTTTGGGGCGCTCTGATGGGGCTCAACGCGCTCGCCTTCTTTTGGCAAAGCGAATGGCAGACCGCGCCGCGCGTCACCGCCCTCACCGTGATCTTCGCGCTGGGCGGCGTGCTCGCCTTTCCGCTCGGCCACACGCTTCAGGCGCTCATCGCGCGCCATGGCCGGCCTGAACAGCGCTTTGCCGCAACCTTCCTCGCCTTCGCGCTGTGTACCCTGTGCATCACCGCCGCCCTCTACGCGCTCGAATACCGCGCCTATTACGCCCAGTGGCACGGCCCGATCCTGTCGCTTCGATGGGCGTTTGAGTTCGCCTTCACAATAGCCGGCGCACTATACCAGTTCGCCGTTCTCGGCCTGCGCATCTATTTTCCCTGGGGATTGGCCGCACTTTTCGCGCTCTCGCTCGCCTATGCCGTCAAGCCGCGTTGAGCAAAACGCGCACCTCTGCTAGTGAAGCGCCAACCCCACACCTATGGAAGGCAAGGCACGCATGATCCCGCGCTATTCGCGGCCTGAAATGGCCGCAATCTGGTCGCCTGAGACCAAGTTCCGCATCTGGTTCGAAATCGAGGCGCATGCCGCAGACGCGATGGCCGAGCTCGGCATCGTGCCCAAGGACGCCGCGAAGACCATCTGGGACAAGGCCGGCGAAGCCACGTTCGACATTGACCGCATCGACGAGATCGAGCGCGAAACGAAGCACGACGTCATCGCCTTCCTGACGCATCTGGCAGAGATTGTCGGCCCCGAAGCCCGCTTCGTGCATCAGGGCATGACCTCTTCCGACGTGCTCGACACCTGCCTCAGCGTCCAGCTCGTGCGCGCCACCGACATCCTGCTTGACGACCTCGACAAGCTGCTCGCCGCCCTCAAGAAGCGCGCCTTCGAGCACAAGGACACCGTCACCATCGGCCGCAGCCATGGCATCCATGCCGAGCCGACCACGTTCGGCGTCAAGCTCGCCCAGGCCTATGCCGAGTTCGAGCGCTGCCGCCAGCGCCTCGTCAATGCGCGCGAAGAAATCGCCACCTGCGCCATTTCCGGCGCTGTCGGCACCTTCGCCAACATCGACCCGAGCGTCGAGGAGCATGTGGCCGAGAAGATGGGCCTGAAGCCGGAGCCCGTCTCCACGCAGGTCATCCCGCGCGACCGCCACGCCATGTATTTCGCCACGCTCGCCGTGATCGCCTCCTCCATCGAGCGGCTCTCGGTCGAGGTGCGTCACCTGCAGCGCACCGAGGTTCTGGAAGCCGAAGAGTATTTCTCGCCGGGCCAGAAGGGCTCGTCGGCCATGCCGCACAAGCGCAACCCGGTCCTGTCGGAAAACCTGACCGGTCTTGCCCGCATGGTCCGCGCCTATGCGACCCCCGCCATGGAAAACGTGGCGCTCTGGCACGAGCGCGACATTTCGCACTCCTCCGTCGAGCGCATGATCGGCCCCGACGCGACCGTCACGCTCGACTTCGCGCTCGCCCGCCTCACCGGCATGATGGAAAAGCTGGTCGTCTACCCCGACGCCATGCAGAAGAACATGGACCGCTTCCGCGGCCTCGTTCACTCGCAGCGCGTTCTGCTTGCCCTCACCCAGGCTGGCGTGTCCCGCGAGGACGCCTACCGCCTCGTGCAGCGCAACGCCATGAAGGTGTGGGAACAGGGCGCCGACTTCCTCACCGAACTGCTCGGTGACGACGAGGTGCGCGCCGCCCTCTCCGAAGAGGTCATCCGCGACAAGTTCGACCTCGGCTACCATACCAAGCATGTGGACACGATCTTCGAGCGCGTTTTCGGCGAAAGCTGATCTTGACGCCCTGAAACCTGAAAACGCCGGCGCATCACCCGATGCGCCGGCGTTTTTCTTTGTCTGACCAGAGCAACTCCACAAGAAGCGGAAACGCTCTGGCTGAATGACGGCTTCCTTCTCCCCGCGAGCGGGGAGAAGGTCCCGCCAGGGGGATGAGGGGCTGACACGGCGTATGAAAATCCCGCCGCATTGTGGGTTCGCGGAACCTGACGCGTCAGTTCGACGGTGCGACCCGCACGACCGTGCCCCACGGATCGGCGAACTCGGTCTCCGCCGTCGCATTCCTGCTCTTCAGTTCAAGCCAGGAGAGCCCCGTGCGGTTCGGGTTGCGTTTGCCCGCCCCGGCGCTGCGCCAGCTGTTTGCGCCGATATGGTGGTGGTAACCGCCCGTCGCCAGAAACACCGCCTGCGATCCATAGCGCGTCATCGTGTCGAAGCCCTGCGCCTCATGCCACCAGGCTTCCGCCGTCACCGGGTCGCCAACGCGCAGATGCACATGGCCGATCACCGTGTTCACCGGCGCGCCCTGCCAGCCCGCATCGCCATCGGGAACCGTGGAAAGCAGGCTGCCGAAATCGAGACGCTCGGTCGCCATGGCGATCCCGTCCGCGGTTTTGGTCCAGCTTTCGGGCGCACGGTCCGCATAGATCTCGATGCCGTTCCCTTCCGGATCGGACAGATAGACCGCCTCGCTGACCAGATGGTCGGACGCGCCCTCAAGCCGCATGTTGCGGTCGCGGGCAAAGAGCGACCAGCGCGCCAGATCGGCCCGCTCCGGCAACAGGAACGCCGTGTGAAAGAGACCGGCCTCGCGCGGATCGTCCGGCTCGGCAGACCTGTCCTCGGCAATCTCCAGAAGCGTGCGACCACCGACCCCCAGCGCAATCGCGCCATTGTCGCCGTCCATCTCCTGAAGGCCCAGAATATCCGAATAGAACGCCGCCAGCTTCTGCGCGTCGCGCGCTTTCAGGCCAACACGGCCAATGCTGACCGGCGTGGTTGCGGCAAAGGGAAACCCACTCATCGCTTTATCTCCTGCGAAGCGGCAGCCAGCCCCTTTGGCGGGCCGCCTCATGTCCCCCTGAAACTGGCGCGCCATCCCCTTCCGCACAAGCACCTGCCCGGCGAACACGCTGTTCACTAAATAAAATACAATCTTCAAAAATCGTTCGAAAACACGCGCAATTCGCGCCGCAGATCATCCCAGCGCTTGCATGCCTCCGGCACGATGGCTACATGCCCGGCCATGAAAGCTTCAGACGCCGATATTCTCATCATTCCCGGTTACACCAATTCCGGGCCCGATCACTGGCAGACGCGCTGGCAGTCGCGGCTGTCGACGGCGCGTCGCGTCGAACAGGAAGCCTGGTCGAAGCCGGTTCGCGAGGACTGGATCGCCAAGGTGGTGACGGCCGTCAACGAAGCGGAAAAGCCCGTTGTGCTGGTCGCCCATTCGCTGGGCGTCGCCACCGCCGTTCAGGCCATTCCCGAGTTCAGGAAGCCGGTTGCGGGTGCATTCTTCGTCGCCCCGCCCGATGTCGCAAACAGCAAGATCAGGCCCAAACACCTGATGACCTTCGGGCCGTACCCGCGCGATCCGCTGCCCTTTCCGTCGATCACCATCGCCAGCCGCAACGATCACTTCTGCTCCTACGAAGTGGCTGAAGACATCGCCGCCGCGTGGGGTTCGCTGTTTATGGATGCGGGTGACGCCGGGCACATCAATGCCGAATCGGGCTTCGGCCCCTGGCCGGAAGGCTCCATGACCTTCGCCAAATTCCTGCAGCAGCTCTGAACAGCCTGTCTGCAGACCGCGTCTTCTGCCGGTGCGCCTGAAAAGAAAAGGGCGGCTCATCGTTCCTGAAAAACGAAGAACCGCCCTCAATCATTTGCCAGACCGGCTGTGGCCGGATCAGCCCTTGATCGAACCGCGCGCAGCCGCAAGCATGGCCGGTGCGCCATCGGTCATGTAAGCGCCCTCGGATCCGAGCGCGAAAAACCGGTATCCCATTGCATGGAAACGGCCGACAAGCAGCGGATCGACCACATAGATGGCCGCATGCTTGCCCGCTGCGCGCGCCTTTTCCGCGATGGAGGCGATCGCCGGCATCATGTCTTCAAGCGCCGGGTCCATTGTCGCGCCATTCGACCACGCAATGGAGAAGTCCGAAGGACCGACCAGAACACCGTCGATCCCGTCCACGGCGAGAATGTCATCAAGCGCCGCCAGCGCCTGCCGCGTTTCGATCATCGCGAAGGCGACCGTGTTGGCGTTCTCGTTCGCCAGCCAGCTCTGCGCATCGGAGGCCCCGGCGCGCGGCATGGCGAAGCTTGGTCCCCATGAACGCAGCCCGACGGGCGGATATTTCATGGCGGCGGCAAAGGCGCGCGCATCCTCTACCGAGTTGACCATGGGCGCGATCACGGTTTCCGCTCCCATGTCCAGCGCGCGGCTCGCCATGTCAAAACGGCCGACGGGAATGCGCACCACCGGGTGCTTTCCCTTCAGCCGAACGGCGCCCACGCCGCGCAGCACGCTGTCCTCGTGATGACCGCCATGCTGCATGTCGAGCGTGACGGCGCCGAAATCCAGTCCGGCAACCAGTTCGACGGTCTGCGAATCGGGAATCAGCGACCAGGCGGAGAAAACGCTCTCCCCCGCCCTGAGGCGTGCTGCCAGTGACAAGGACGCCAAGACGCTTACTCGCCGTTCTTGATCTGCTCGAGCGCCGTGGAGAGCAGCTCTTCCATGGTGCGGCGAATCTGGTGATCGGACTGCTCGACATTGGCGGCGTCGAAGTCCTTGCGCACCTTGCGGAACACGTCCTCGTCACCGGCTTCCTCGAAGTCCGAGTTCATCACTTCGCGCGCATAGGCCTCGGCCTCGTCGCCGCTTTTGCCAAGCTTTTCTGCGGCCCACAGGCCCAGGAGCTTGTTGCGACGCGCCATCGCCTTGAACTTCTGGGTTTCGTCGTGGACGAACTTGTTCTCAAAAGCGTCTTCGCGGTCTTTCATGCTGGCCATACTGAATGTCCTCCGGCTCGGGCATCGCGAACGATGCGGATACAACTGGGTTGGCAAGCAAAAACCAGAACCCCCGCTCCGGGTCAATACGCTCTATGGGCGCATTTGCCCTTTGGCTGCGGCCATAAACCGGTTGGCTTTGAGAAATGGCAATTGTGGTATGGACGGGTTTGCGCTAGAGACCCCGTGAAACGATGCATCTTTGAAACTGCCGCGTTGCGGAACTTCCGCGCGAAGTTTCCCTGTCAAGGCAACGGACCAGGAAAAGCCATGAACCGTCGTCGCCGCATTTATGAGGGCAAGGCCAAGATTCTTTATGAAGGCCCGGAGCCCGGCACCTTGATTCAGTTCTTCAAGGACGACGCCACCGCCTTCAACAAGAAGAAGCATGAGATTGTCGATGGCAAGGGCGTGCTCAACAACCGGATCTCGGAGTACATTTTCGAGCATCTGAACCGGATCGGCATCCCGACCCACTTCATTCGCCGCCTCAACATGCGTGAGCAGCTGATCAAGGAAGTGGAGATCATTCCGCTCGAGATCGTGGTGCGCAATGTTGCCGCCGGCTCGCTCGCCAAGCGTCTGGGCATCGAGGAAGGCACCGTGCTGCCCCGCTCGATCATCGAATTCTACTACAAGGCGGATGCGCTGGACGACCCGATGGTCTCCGAAGAGCACATCACCGCGTTCGGCTGGGCAAGCCCGCAGGAGATCGACGACATGATGGCGCTCGCCATCCGCGTCAACGACTTCCTGACCGGCCTCTTCCTTGGCGTCGGCATCCAGCTCGTCGACTTCAAGATGGAGTGCGGCCGCCTTTGGGAAAACGACATGATGCGCGTCATCGTGGCGGATGAGATTTCGCCTGATTCCTGCCGCCTGTGGGACACCACCACGCAGGACAAGATGGACAAGGACCGTTTCCGCCGCGACATGGGCGGGCTGGTCGAGGCCTATCAGGAAGTCGCACGCCGTCTCGGCATCATGAACGAGAACGAACCGCCGCGCGGTGGCGGTCCCGTCCTCGTATCCTCCAAAGACAACAAGACGCGCCACTAGGGCGCGTCGGGAAATCAGGGAGCACTACCGTGATCAAGGCGCGCGTCACCGTGACGTTGAAGAACGGCGTTCTGGACCCGCAGGGAAAAGCCATTGAAGGCGCGCTCGGCGCGCTCGGTTTCTCCGGCGTCGGTTCGGTGCGTCAGGGCAAGGTCTTCGACCTGGAGCTCGAGGGCTCCGACAGGGCCAGGGCCGAGAGCGACCTCAACGCCATGTGCGAAAAGCTTCTGGCGAATACCGTGATTGAGGACTACACTGTCTCCGTTACCTGAGGTTGTGGAGAAAGACTGTCATGGGCGACGTCACCAATGAGCTGCTTTATGAGGTTCTCAAAAGCATGCAGGGTCGCCTGGACAAACTTGAAGCCGGACAATCGGAGATCCGTCAGGAGCTGATCTCCATCCGGGGGCATATGATTGCGATCCAGCAGGACACCCACAATATCTACGGTATGCTCGGACGCCATGACGACCGCCTTGAACGCATAGAACCCCGCCTCGAGCTCCGCGAATTGGCCGAAGGCCCTCAGAAACCGTACGATCCCAGCCCGAACGATCAGAACCCATGAAATCAGCCATCATCCAGCTTCCCGGCCTCAATCGCGACCGCGACATGATCGCCGCGCTTACCAAGATTTCCGGAAAAGCGCCGATCACCGTCTGGCAGACGGAGACCGAGCTTCCCGATGTCGACCTGGTGGTCATTCCCGGCGGCTTCTCCTATGGCGACTATCTGCGCTGTGGCGCAATCGCCGCCCGCATGCCGGTGATGCAGGCCGTGGCCGAGAAGGCCCGCAAGGGCGTTCTCGTCATGGGCGTCTGCAACGGTTTCCAGGTTCTGCTCGAAATGGGCCTCCTGCCCGGCGCGCTGATGCGCAACGCCTCGCTGAAATTCGTGTGCCGCGAGGTGAAGCTTGAAGTCACCAACGCCAACACGCCCTTCACGCGTGGTTATCAGCAGGGCCAGATCATCCGCTGCCCGGTTGCCCACCACGACGGAAACTATTTCGCGAACGCCGAGACGCTGAAGCGGATCGAGGGCGAAGGCCAGGTTGCTTTCCGTTACGCCGAGGGCACCAATCCCAACGGCTCGGTGAATGACATTGCCGGCATTGTCAGCGACAGCGGCAATGTGCTTGGCATGATGCCTCACCCCGAAAACCTGATCGAAGCCGCCCATGGCGGCGATGACGGTCGCGCGCTCTTCGCCGGCGTGCTTGGAAAGGCCGCCTGATGGGCCGCGCCGGTCACGCCGGTTCGCATTTTCAATTACGCTCCCGGCTTGCCGCCGGCGCAGCCCTTGCAGCGCTGACATTTTCCCTCGCCGCCTGCCAGACAGAGCCGGCGGGCGGGCCGCTCACCCTCGAAGTCGAGGAATCGAGCGCGGTAAAGGCGCTTCAGACCATCAACAGCGCAGGCCTCAAATGCTGGATACGCTCCGGTGACCGTCGCTTCCGCGATCTGCGCATGGTTCCCGAACTCGACACGCGCGTCGGGCGGCCACGCCTTCTGATCGTGCGCAGCAACAAGCAGCAGGGTCTCCCGCTGCTTGTCATCGAAGCGTCAGGGTCGCCAGCGACGATCAGCACCTAT
Organism: Nitratireductor sp. WH36-1; assembly: GCF_058725515.1. Classification (NCBI taxonomy): domain Bacteria; kingdom Pseudomonadati; phylum Pseudomonadota; class Alphaproteobacteria; order Hyphomicrobiales; family Phyllobacteriaceae; genus Nitratireductor; species Nitratireductor sp. WH36-1. Next base: position 2,495,355 of record NZ_CM178970.1, read on the forward strand.
GGCCCTCTGGCCTCCACACGCACCGGCGCACGCATAAACACCGACATCATGCGCTGGTCCAGCGGCGGCTCTTCGTGCTGATTTTGCGGTTTCAATCGCTTTAAATTTAAACCTGGAATTTAGATTCCCGGCTTTATTGCATCTCCCTGGGAACTCAAGAGCATCGGGCCGAAATGTGAATTCCGGCTATTCCGATGCTCCATCACTGGTTTAGATCGTCCTTTGTGCGTCCAGACGGACGCACGGCGATCCTGGGGGGATTGCATGGCCAGATTATTGAACGTCGCAGGCCTGACCATAGGTCTGTTCGCGCTCATTCTTCAGTTCGGTCTGACCATCCCCGACGCCATGGAAGCCGGGCGCGGCCTTGCAGGCTCGATTGTCTTCTATTTTTCCTTCTTCACCATTCTGACCAACATACTGGCCGTGCTGGTTCATGGGGCAGCCATGTTTTGTCGACAGGGCTTTTTCACGCAGGCATGGGTGCGCGCCGGCGTCGCCGTTGCGATCACCGTGGTTGGCACCATCTACTGGCTTCTGCTTTCAGCGCTCTGGGAGCCGGAAGGCCTGTTCCTCGTCTGTGACATCGTGCTCCACTACGTCGCGCCCGCGATCTACCTCGCCTGGTGGCTTTCGGCCGGCACGGATGGAAGTCTCGGCTGGCGGCACGTTCCGCTCTGGCTCGCCTATCCGTTCGCCTACATGGTCTACGTGCTCGCCCGCGCACAGATCACCGGCGAGGTGCCCTACCCGTTTCTCGATGTCGCGCTGAACGGCTGGCCGAGCGTTCTCGTCACATCCGCGGCCATTCTCCTGCTCTTCGCCTTTCTTGGCCGCCTCGCGATCCTCGCAGACCGCCTCACAACCGAAGGCAACGCCACCCGCGAAACGGGCGGCGGCAGCTAGAGCAATTCCAGCAAAAGTGGAGACCGGTTTTGCGTTCGCAATTGCGTCAAATCATAAAGACAGAGCGTTTCCGGTGATCCTGTTTTCACCGGAAACGCTCTAATCCCAGAAGGGGCGCAGCCCTTCGCGCCGCGCCTCACTGCGCGACACGCCAATGTCGCACAATTGCTCGTCGGTCAGCTCCAGAAGATCCAGCCTGCTGCGGCGCTTGCTCAGCCATGCCGCAAGCTTTCCCATCACATAAGCGAGGCTGAACCCCGCGCGCTCGTGCTTCAGACGCGGCGCAGCGGGACTGCATGCACCATGCATTGTCTTACTTGCACCCATTGCAAGGCCCTCGATCCGTCTTCATTTGAACGATTGAACCTATGCATTGACTCAAAAACAGGTGCAATATACACAATTGTCACCATGACAAATTGGCTTCCAAACCTCGCGCGCGGCACCGGCCCGCTCTATGTTCGCCTCGCAGACCAGATCGAGCGGGACATTGAGAGCGGACGTCTTGCGTCCGGAACCAAGCTGCCGCCCCAGCGCAATCTCGCCTACGACATCGGAGTGACCATCGGCACGGTCAGCCGCGCCTATGCACTCCTGCGGCAGCGCGGGCTCGTTTCCGGCGAAGTCGGTCGCGGCACCTATGTGCTCGAACGCGTTGGCACGCCGCGCACCGGCCCCTCTGCCGCACAGGCCTTCGGCGGCACGCGCGACATGGTGGTTGCGTCCGGCAAGACGCGCATGGATTCCTCCGCTGCCCCCGATATCGGCCAGGCCGCGGCGCTTGAGCGCATCACCACGCGCATCGTTTGCGAGCACCCGCACAGCATCGCCAGCTACACGCGCAGCCTGCCCGCTCACTGGTTTGACGCAGGCCGTCAGTGGCTGGCGCGCGAGGGCTGGAGCTCGCCGCCCGAAGGCATTGTCCCCACGCTTGGCGGCCATGCCGGCATTCTCGCCACCATCGCCGCGATGACCACGCCGGGCGACCGCATCGCCTTTGAAGAACTCACCTATTCCCATGTCGCGCGCAGCGCCACGGTCATCGGCCGCCGCCCGCTCCCCATCGCCATCGATGAAGACGGCATGATCCCGGAGGATTTCGAGCGCGTCTGCGCCCAGCAGCATCCCCGCATGGTGTTTCTGGTGGCCTCGCTCCACAATCCCACACTCGCCACCATGCCCGAGGCGCGCCGGCGCGCAATTGTGGATATCGCCCGGCTTCACAATGTCTGGCTGATCGAGGACAACATCTATGGCGCGCTGCTTGAGGAAACCCCGCCTCTCTTCGCCTCGCTTGCGCCGGAGCGCACCTTTCATGTGGGCGGCCTTTCCAAATCCGTGGCCGCCGGCGTTCGCGGCGGCTGGGTGGCGAGCCCGCCCGCCTATGCCTCCCGCATTCTCACCGCCCACAAGATGATCACCGGCGGCATGCCGTTCCTGCTGGGCGAACTGGCGGCGCAGCTCGTCCTGTCCGGCGAGGCGCAAACCCTGCGCAATCAGGTGCTTGAAGAGATCGCCGCACGTCACGCCATTGCAGCCGAAGCGTTCGCCGGGGCCGATTTCACCAGCCATCCCCGCGCGCCGTTTCTCTGGCTCAAACTGCCCGAACCCTGGCTTTCCAGCACGTTCAAACAGGCGGCCTTCGAGGAAGGCGTGCTGATCGACGACGAGGACGAGTTCCGCGTCGGGCGCTCCGGCGCGCCCCTCCACCGGGTGCGCATCGCCTTCACCGTTCCCCAAAACCGCGACCTGATCCGGCGGGGATTTGCCACGCTCGCAGGCCTTCTGGACAACCCGATCAGCGGATTTGACAATTACGGCTGATGAAAACCGGCATTGGGAAGTGGATTATCGGGCCGCAATACTGTAACGCAGCCTCGAGACACCCGTTGCCACCCTTTTGCAGGGAACGCCGACCCGATGACCATCCCCAATCACATCCCGATCACCGAAGACCTCATTGCGGCTCACGGCCTGAAGCCCGATGAGTATCAGCGCATCCTGGAGCTGATCGGCCGCGAGCCGAGCTTCACGGAGCTGGGCATTTTCTCGGCCATGTGGAACGAGCACTGTTCCTACAAGAGCTCCAAGAAATGGCTGCGCACGCTCCCCACAAAGGGGCCGCAGGTTATCCAGGGCCCCGGCGAGAATGCCGGCGTGGTCGACATTGGCGATGGCCAGTGCGTGGTCTTCAAGATGGAGAGCCACAACCACCCTTCGTTCATCGAGCCCTATCAGGGCGCAGCCACCGGCGTCGGCGGCATCCTGCGTGACGTCTTCACCATGGGCGCACGCCCCGTCGCCGCGATGAACGCGCTGCGCTTTGGCGCGCCCGATCATCCCAAGACGAAGCATCTGGTTGCCGGCGTCGTTTCCGGCATTGGCGGCTACGGCAATTCCTTCGGCGTTCCCACCGTCGGCGGCGAAGTCAACTTCGACGCCCGCTATAACGGTAACATTCTGGTAAATGCCTTTGCAGCCGGCATCGCCGAGACCAACGCGATCTTCTATTCCAAGGCCGAAGGCGTCGGCCTGCCCGTCGTCTATCTTGGCGCAAAGACCGGTCGCGATGGCGTCGGCGGCGCGACCATGGCGTCTGCCGAGTTCGACGAAGGCATCGACGAGAAGCGCCCCACCGTTCAGGTCGGCGATCCGTTCACCGAAAAATGCCTGCTCGAAGCCTGCCTTGAGCTGATGGCCACCGGCGCCGTCATCGCCATTCAGGACATGGGCGCTGCCGGCCTCACCTGCTCGGCGGTCGAGATGGGCGCAAAGGGCGATCTGGGCATCGAGCTCGATCTCGATTGCGTGCCCGTGCGCGAAGAGCGCATGAGCGCCTATGAGATGATGCTGTCGGAAAGCCAGGAGCGCATGCTCATGGTGCTCCGCCCCGAAAAGCGCGACGAGGCCGAGGCCATCTTCCGCAAATGGGGTCTCGACTTCGCCATCGTCGGCAAGACCACGGACGATCTGCGCTTCCGCATTTTCCATCAGGGCGAGGAAGTCGCAAATCTTCCCATCAAGGAACTGGGCGACGAAGCGCCAGAATATGACCGCCCCTGGGTGGAGCCGAAGCTTCAGGCCCCGCTCGAAGGCCCGGCTCCCGAGGCCGACATTGCCGACAGCCTCGTCAAGCTGCTCGATTCGCCCGATCTGTCGTCCCGCCGCTGGGTCTGGGAGCAGTATGACACGCTGATTCAGGGCAATTCGCTCCATCTTCCCGGCGGCGACGCCGGCGTGGTGCGCGTCGACGGACAGGACAAAAAGGCGCTTGCCTTCTCCTCCGATGTCACGCCGCGCTATTGCGAGGCCGATCCCTATGAGGGCGGCAAGCAGGCGGTTGCCGAATGCTGGCGCAACATCACCGCAACCGGCGCCGAGCCGCTGGCGGCCACCGACAATCTGAACTTCGGCAATCCGGAGAAGCCCGAAATCATGGGTCAGCTCGTCCATGCCATCAAGGGCATCGGCGAGGCCTGCACCGCGCTCGGCTTCCCCATCGTTTCCGGCAACGTCTCGCTCTACAACGAGACGCTGGGCGAAGCGATCCCGCCGACACCGACCATGGCCGGCGTTGGCCTCATCCCCGACTGGCAGAAGGCAGCCCGCGCCGCCTTTGCCGCCGAAGGCGAAGCCATCGTCCTCATCGGCGCACCGGAAGGCTGGGGCACGCATCTGGGCCAGTCCGTCTATCTGCGCGACATTCATGGCCGCGCCGAGGGCCCGCCCCCGCCGGTCGATCTCGCGCATGAAAAGCGCACCGGCGACATGGTGCGTGCGCTGATCCGCGCCGGTCAGGTTTCCGCCGTCCACGACTGTTCCGATGGCGGGCTCGCCGTTGCACTCGCTGAAATGGCCATCGCTTCGGGCATCGGCGCGACCATCGATGCGCCTGAAGACGCCATCCCCGCCTTCTTTGGCGAGGATCAGGGCCGCTACATCGTCACCACCAGCGATGTCGAAGCCGTGCTCGCCGCCGCCGAAAAGGCCGGCGTCTCGGCATTCGAGATTGGCGAGACCCGTGGCGACACGCTCGAGCTCGGCGACGCCGGCGCTGTCTCCGTAGAAGTGCTGAAGACGGCGCACGAGGCCTGGTTCCCGGGCTTCATGGACTGATATCGCACTGTCCCGCCCCGGCTCGTTTTTAAAACCGGGGCGGACATTCGGCCGCTGCCTTCGCGGGCTCACTGCGATTGACCTTGCCTGCCGGAACAGCCATATCTCGTTAAGACAGACTGTTTTGGAGACTCGCCTACCCATGGCTATGAATGCTTCTGATATCGAGCGCCTCATCAAGGAAGGCATCCCGGACGCCCAGGTCACCATCCGCGACCTTGCTGGCGACGGCGATCATTACGCCGCAGAGGTTGTGGCGGAGAGCTTCCGTGGCAAGTCGCGCGTGCAGCAGCACCAGATGGTCTACAACGCGCTCAAGGGCAATATGGGCGGTGCGCTCCATGCGCTCGCCCTGCAGACCAGCGCTCCGGACTGATTTCATCCGGAAAGTTTGACGCGTGGCGTTGCGCCATGGAAAATGGTGCAATACATAACGTTTGATGATGAAAATGCCGGGCCTTGAACCCGGACATGAAAGGACTTGCGATGAGCGGTATCAACGAATTCATCGATAATGAGGTCAAGAGCAGCGACGTTGTGCTGTTCATGAAGGGCACGCCCGGCTTTCCGCAGTGCGGTTTCTCCGGTCAGGTCGTCCAGATCCTCGACTATCTCGGCGTCGAGTACAAAGGCATCAACGTCCTCACCTCCGACGAGCTTCGTCAGGGCATCAAGGATTATTCCAACTGGCCGACCATCCCGCAGCTTTATGTGAAGGGTGAATTCGTTGGCGGTTGCGACATCATTCGTGAGATGTTCCAGGCCAGCGAGCTTCAGGCTTTCCTGAACGAAAAAGGCGTGGCAGCCAAAGGCGCCGCCTAAAAAGCTTTTCAGGACCGCGCCTGCTTTCACGCTGGCGCTCTCCTCTTTGGAAATGCGCTGGTTTTCGCCAGCGCATTTTTTCGCGTCTGAACATGCTTTTTCGCCCGCAGGGCAACTGGTGTTTTGACGCAGGAGATAAGCGCGCCTCGCCATGCGAGAACCCTCATGGATATTTCGGGGGATTCTCCTGGGCGGTACTGTTCGGGCGGACGCGCTGAAACCTTTTGCAGACGCGCGCCCTGACGGCGCGGACGCCTGCCCCTGTTGACCGGCCCACCTGCCTTTTTACTGCGAGGGGGCGCGACCGGCCATTTGATTGCACGCATTGACGACCGCTGGAGAGATATATGCAGAAACCCGTTTCAGAAACCGCCCTTAAACCGCAAAGATCCCTCGGTCGTGTCGAATTCGTCGCGCTGACGGCAGCGCTCATGTCCATCAACGCGCTCGCCATCGACATCATGCTGCCCGCCCTTCAGCAGATTGGCGCGGAGCTGGGCGTCGATGACGAGAATTCGCGCCAGTATATCGTGACCGCCTATCTCGCAGGCCTCGGTGCGGGACAGCTCTTCTTCGGCCCCGTTTCGGACCGTTTCGGTCGCCGCGCGCCGCTCTTCTTCGGTCTCACGCTTTACGTGGCGACGTCGCTGATTGCGGCCATCTCGCCCAGCTTCGCCTTCATTCTGGTCCTGCGCTTCCTGCAGGGCGTTGCCGCTGCCGCGACGCGCGTTGTCGCCGTCTCCGTCATCCGCGATGTGTTTGGCGGTCGCCAGATGGCAGAAGTCCTCTCCATGGTCATGATGGTCTTCATGGTCATCCCCGTGATCGCTCCCAGCATCGGCCAGATCATCATGATCTTCGGCGACTGGTCGGAGATCTTCGTGGCGATGGCCGTTCTCGCCATTATCTTCGGGACATGGGCGGCTTTCCGCCTACCCGAAACGCTTGCGCCGGAGAATCGCCGCCCCCTCACCGTCTCATCGATCACGAAGGGGTTCGGCATCGTTCTTACGAACCGCATCTCGCTCTGCTACACGCTGGCCACCACCAGCGTCTTCGGCGCGCTGTTCGGCTTCATCAGCTCCGCACAGCAGATCTACACCGACGCTTTCGATCTGGCGGACTGGTTCCCGATCCTGTTTGCCGTCGGCGCCGGTCTGATGGCCGTCTCGTCCTTCACCAATTCGCGCCTCGTGGGCCGCATCGGCATGCGCCGTCTCTCCCACGGCGCACTGGTCGGCTTCACCACGGTCAGCCTGCTCTGGCTCGTTCTGGCCAGTATCGGCTTCATGCCGTTCTGGCTGTTCTTCCTGCTGTTCTCGGTCGCCATGTTCCAGTTCGGCTGGGTCGGCGCGAACTTCAACTCCATCGCCATGGAGCCGCTGGGCCACGTGGCGGGCACGGCAGCCGCCACGCAGGGCTTTCTCACCACGCTGGGCGGCGGCCTGATCGGCGCCTTCATCGGCCAGATGTTCGACGGTTCAACCGCCCCGCTCGCCACCGGCTATTTCATAACCGGGGCAGTCGGCATCGTTCTGGTGTTGGTCGCCGAGCGCGGACGCATGTTCCACGCGGTCAATCAGCCCGTGTAAGACCCGCAAAGTCGAACAGTTTGCGATCCAGAAGATGAGACGGGCGCGCATTGGTCAGCGCCCGGATCATCGTGTCCTTGCGGCCGGGCATGCGGGCTTCGATGTCGGTCAGCATCGACTTCATTGCATTGCGCTGCAGCCCGTCCTGACTGCCGCACAGATCGCACGGAATGATCGGAAAATTCATGGCGTCGGCAAACTTCGCCATGTCGCTTTCCGCACAATAGCTGAGCGGGCGCAGCACCATCACGTCACCTTCATCGTTCAAAAGCTTGGGCGGCATCGCCGCCAGCCTGCCGCCATGGAACAGGTTCATGAAGAAGGTTTCGAGAATGTCTTCCCGGTGATGACCGAGAACAAGCGAGGAGCAGCCCTCTTCGCGCGCGATCCGGTAGAGGTGCCCGCGCCGCAGCCGGGAGCAGAGCGAACAATAGGTGCTCGATTCGGGCAGTTTCTCGGTCACCACCGAATAGGTATCCTGATACTCGATCCGGTGCGCGACCCCGAGACTGTCCAGATAATCCGGCAAAATATGCTTTGGAAAGTTCGGCTGCCCCTGATCCAGATTGCAGGCGAGAATCTCCACCGGCAAAAGGCCGCGCCACTGAAGATCCATCAGCACCGCCAGAAGCCCGTAGGAATCCTTGCCGCCCGAAAGCGCCACAAGCCAGCGCTCGCCGGGCTTCACCATGGCGAAATCCTCGATCGCCTGACGCGTGTTGCGCAGCAGGCGTTTGCGCAGCTTGTTGAACTCCACCGAAGACGGCATACCCTTCATGAAAGGTGGTGTGTCCTCGCCGGTCGGCGTTGCCATTTCAACGGTTTCCGCCGGTTCTTTCGGTTGCGCCAAGGTGCTATGCATGGGCGGGCCTTTGTCGGATCGTGTGATTTCGCGCCTTCCTATCAGAAGCCTTGCGGCAAGGCGACTTAACGAATAGGCATTTTCGACTTTCTGTTGGCAAATCACCTTTTGATCGTGTCACCTTTTGATGGAGATTGCGCGCGTGGCCAAACGGCTCGACATTCTGGTCCCGTTCCTCAACGAGCGGGAAAGTGTAGCCGGCTTCTGCGCCCTGGCTGGCGATTTGGCTGCGCAGGCAAAAGAACGCTTCGGCCTCGACGCCAATTTCATCTTCATCGATGACGGCAGCACCGATGGCGGTGGCGCGCTCTATGGCGAGCACATGACCGGCGACTGGTCGCTCATCACGCTCGCGCGCAATTTCGGCAAGGAAACGGCGATCCTCGCCGGTCTCGACCAGAGCGAGGGCGATTACGTCCTGCTCATGGATGCAGACCTCCAGCACACCGCCGATGTCGCGCTCGACATGATCGGCCGCATCATCGCCGATCCCGATCTCGACATGGTCTATGCCATTCGCGCCGACCGCGCCGAAAGCCGCACGCTCGGGCGTTATCTGGCCAACGGCTTCTACTGGCTCATCAATATGGGGCAGCGCTACGAAATCCCGGCCAATGCCGGCGATTTCCGCATCATGACCCGGCGCTTCGCCATGGCGCTCCGCCAGCTACGCGACCAGCGCCGTTTCAACAAGGGCCTCTATGCGTGGACCGGCTTCCGGCAAGAACGCATTCTCTACAAGCCGGCAGATCGCCAGGGCGGTGAAAGCAAGTGGTCGCGCCGCAAGCTGATCGCCTTTTCGCTCGAAGGCTTCACCTCCTTCTCCGTCGTGCCACTGCGCATGGTGTCGCTGTTTGGCGGCGGTGTTGCGGCCCTCGGCTTCATCTACGGCATCAAGATCCTTCTGGAGGTTCTGTTCACCGGCGTGGCCGTTCCCGGCTATCCGAGCCTCATCGTCGCCGTCCTCGTGCTTGGCGGCCTCAACCTCGCCCTGACCGGGCTTGTCGGCGAATATGTCTGGTCGGCGCTGAGCGAGGCCAAGAACCGGCCGAACTACATCATCAAATCCATGTCCGGTCCGAGCGCCGTCCCGCTGGCCGAGACCCGCAAGACCGGCAGAGCGTCTCACGATGACTGAGCCCGCCGCCCGCTCGGTCTGGTTGATCGCCGACGATTACGGCTTCTCCCCTGCCGTCAGCGAAAGCATCCGCATGCTTCTCGCCAATGGCCGCCTGAGCGGCACGGGCTGCATGACGCTGTTCGATGACTGGCGCGACCACGCCGCCGCTCTTGCAGCCACCAGCGGCAGTTTCGCGACCGGCATGCACCTCACCCTGACCGATTTTCCGGCTCTTTCCACCGGTCGGAAGATGCCTGAGCTGAAACGGCTTCTGGCAAGCCATGATGACGATGCCGCCATCGCCGCCGAGGCCGATGCGCAGCTTGACCGTTTCCGCGAGGCGTTCGGCCGCAATCCCGATTTCATCGACGGGCACCAGCACGTGCATTTCCTGCCTCCGGTCCGGCGCTGGCTGGCCGCGCGCTTTGCCGATGCTCCCGCAGCCGAGCGCCCCTGGCTTCGCGGCGCACCGACGCTGCGCGCCGCCCCGGCGCTCATCAAGGCCAAGATCGTGGTTGCCCGCCTGCTCGCACGCGGTTTCGATGCCGAGATGCGCCGGCACGGCTTCGCCGTCGAAGGCCCGCTCTGCGGCTTCTATGACTGGCGGCGGAAAGGCGCATTCTCCCGCGCGCTTGATCTCTTCATCGACAGGGCACCCGACGGCAGCGTCATCATGTGCCATCCCGGCACGGTGGATGATGTGCTGCGCAGCCGCGACGTCTTCACCGATGCCCGCGAAGAAGAGCGCGATGCGCTCGCCGCAGACGCCTTTCCCGCCCGCCTTGTCGCCGCCGGGCTTTCCCTGAGACAGGCCCGCTCATGAGCGAAGGCGAGAACCGCACGCTTTCCGCAAAGCTGGGCCGCTTCGCGGTGGTCGGCGTTTTGAACACGGTGATCGACTTCGCCACCTTCACGGCGCTGATCGCCCTGTCTTTTGCGCCGCTGCTCGCCAATTTTCTCGGCTGGGCCTTGGCGGTGATCTTTTCCTTTGCCGTCAACTCACGCTGGACATTCGAGCGGGCGGAGCGTTTCAGCCTGCACAGGGCGTTTGCGAAATTCGCCGTCAGCGGCAGCATCATCTCGCTTGGCTCGTCGACGCTCGCCGTCTATCTCCTGCCCCCGCTCACCGGTCTTTTCGCGGCCAAGCTGATCGGCATCGTGATCGGTGCGATCCTGAATTTCTTCGCCGCGCGCTGGTCCATAGAAGACCGCATCGTTTGAGGGAATTTCGGGTAAAACGAAGAAATTTCGTCCCGAATTTCCCAACAACAGACCGTTTTTCCGAAAAAACGAAATCAGGAGCCCTGAGCCGCCGGCGGCATGAAGAACAGCTGCACCGTCCAGCTGCGCTCACCACCAAAACCGGGAACGGTCAGAACCTGCGTCTCCGCCCCTGCGCCCGCCAGTTCCTCAGCCTTTGCAAGACATCCCGACTGACCGTCAAAACAGGCAATCGCCATGCCCTTCTCGGCCACCGCCTGCGGCGAAACCCAGGGCGTCAGAGCATAGGAATTGCCCTGCATGGAGAAGGGACGCGAGGCGGTGTAGAACGTGGTGCCGCTCGCCAGTATCTTGTCGCCCGCCACATGGGTGAGCGGCGTGTCGAACCGCTCGTTCCAGGCCGCCTCGATCTCCGTTGCAATCGCGCGAACCGGCACATTGTTGTAGTGCGAGGTGTTCTTCGCCTCTTCCGCATAGATGAAGGGCGACAGCGCAAGAAGGGACGCGCCGTAGATCACCACGGCAGCGGGAATTGCCAGTTTCTGCGCCTCAAGCCGCCCCGGCTTGATGAGCAGAATCAGGAAGATGGGCGCGGCGAAATAGAGCGGCAGCGCCCAGACGGAGCTGAACTGTACCGTGAATGCAATGCCCAGAAGCAATGTCAGTGCCAGCGAGCCGAAGCCGGTCCACAGAAGCGCCCTGCCGGCCAGCGTCTTGCGCAGCGCCAGGAAGGGCGTTGCATCAAACCACGGCCCGCGCCCGTTGCGCAGTATGGCGATCAGAAGCACCAGCACCACCGGCAGCATGTAAGCCAGAAGCGCGCCCAAAAAACGGGGGGCGGAGGTGATGCCGATCAGCGCGGAACCATCGCCCTGCTCCGACACATAGGTGAGCGGCAGGAAATCGTTGCCAACAAGCCAGATCAGATGCGGTGTCACCAGCGCGACAAAGACGAGGCTGGCAACCCAGACGCCCGGGCGCAGCAGCAGCGCGCGCGCTTCCCGGTCGATCAGGACATGAAGGACAATCGCGCCCAGAAGCGCGCCGGAGAAATATTTGATCAGCACCGAAGCCGCAGCCAGCGCGCCAAGAATGATGGCGTCGGAAAGCCGCTGCTTTTCAAGAAAGCGCAGATAGAACCAGACCGTCGCCGCCCAGAAAGGCAGCATCGCCGAATTGGCGTTGTACTTGATGGCTAAAAAGGTGACCGGCGGCAGGAAGAAGAAGAGCGCGGTGCTCAAAAACGCGCGCCACGGATCGAGAAACCGCACGGCGATGCGCCAGCTTGCAAACATGAGCGCGGCGCTGTTGACGGCCGACAGGAGATAGTAGGCCCAGTCCACATTCGGGAAGACGGAAAACCAGGCGGCCGTGATCCAGGCGAAAAGCGGTGGATGCTTGTAGTAGCCCTGCTCCCAGGCGATGCCCCAGGAGTAGTTTTCCAGCATGTCGCCGAAACCGTCGAGATTGAGCTGCGTCAGGCTCGCATAGACCGTCCATAAGCCCACGAAAAAGGCCAGCAACAAGCCCATCCGCAACCCGGACGCCTTCGCCAGTCCCGTCATGCAAGCACCTCGCCTCTTCCCGAAAAAAGACAAAAAAGAAGGCGCCCGGCCACTGGCAGGACGCCCCCCAAAAATTACCTGCCGAAAGGTATCAGCGCGAGTAATACTCGACAACCAGGTTCGGCTCCATATGCACGGCATACGGCACATCGGAGATGGCCGGAACGCGCAGATAGGTGGCAACCATCTTGTTGTGGTCGACTTCGACATAGTCCGGAACATCGCGCTCTGCGAGCTGCGTTGCTTCCATGACGATGGCGAGCTGCTTCGACTTTTCCTTGACCTCGATCACGTCGCCAGCCTTACAGCGGTAGGACGGGATGTTGACGCGGCGGCCGTTGACCAGGATGTGACCATGGTTCACGAACTGGCGCGCAGCGAAGATCGTCGGAACGAATTTGGCGCGGTAGACCACGGCGTCGAGACGGGATTCCAGGAGACCGATCAGGTTCTCGTTGGTGTCGCCCTTGCGACGGTTCGCCTCGTCGTAGGTCTTGCGGAACTGCTTTTCCGAAATGTCGCCGTAGTGACCTTTCAGCTTCTGCTTGGCGCGCAGCTGCAGACCGAAGTCCGAGAGCTTGCCCTTGCGGCGCTGACCGTGCTGGCCGGGGCCATATTCACGACGGTTGACCGGGGACTTCGGACGGCCCCAGATGTTTTCGCCAAGACGGCGATCAAGCTTGTACTTTGCAGAATGGCGCTTGCTCATCGCATTCCCTTTCATATCAAAAACACCGAAGCCGAAGCTCCGGACGAAGGAAACGCGCCCTCCTCTGGCCTCCGTTTTCGAGACCTGACAGGACATGCCACGCACGCTAATGCGGCTTGTCCACGGGACACGTTAAAAAGCGCGGCAGCCGGAAGCCATCGCACTTGAGCGGGTGATTATGCCAGCGCGCCCCGAATGTCAACCGAAACGCGATATCTTGGCGAAAGACGGGGCCGGGCCGGTTCCGCAAAGTCCCGGCCCTGAAGAAAGCGCGGATGCTCAGCGCATCCTGAAGCCGAATCCGGACAGCAGCCGGCGATAGCCTTCTGCGGGTGCGCCGGAGGTGAAATGGGCGATGTCTGCGCCATTACCATTTCCATCGCCACCGCCATGGGCCGCGGATGATGGCGCGGGCAGATTTGCCGACAGCGCCAGCGCGCGGCGGGCAATCGCCTCGGATGTGTCGATCCAGTCGACCGGCCATGGCGCGGTCTTGCGCATCCGGTTGACCAGAAAGGGATAATGCGTGCAGGCCAGAACCACGATATCGGTGCGCCCGCCATCCTGATCGACGAAACAGGGCGCGATTTCGGCCTCGACGGCAGCCTCGTCCACGAAGCCTTCGCGCATATATTGCTCGGCAAGGGCTGCGAGATTTTCGCTGCCCACGAGCCGCACATGGCATTTCGCAGCATAATCGCGGATGAGGTCGCGGGTGTATTGCCGCTTCACCGTGCCCGGCGTGGCAAGAACGGAAACGAGGCCTGAGCGGGTGCGCTCCGCAGCCGGTTTGATGGCCGGAACCGTGCCGACAAAGACCTCGTTTGGAAACGCCTCGCGCAGCCGATGGATGGCGAGCGTGGATGCCGTGTTGCAGGCGATGACCGACATGACCGGCCTGTAAGTGTCGAGAAGTTCGGCGAACAGGCCGACCATGCGCTCCAGAAGCGCCTCCTCTTCCCATGCCCCATAGGGAAAGGCGGCATCGTCCGCCACATAGACGTAAGGCCGCCCCGGCAGAAGAATGCGCGCTTCCTTGACGACCGAAAGGCCGCCAATGCCCGAATCGAAGAACAGGATCGGCCGCGTTTCCATCTTCATCTCCGATCCATCTCTATCGCCGCCACTCTATCGCCACCACTTTGCGGTCAACGCTCAGGCGCGCCAGAACCGCGCGGATTCCTGGGCGAAAATTTCTCAAGCGACGTCAACACGCCGCGCAGAACGGCAAGCTCCTCGACGGTGAAACCCGGCCGCGTGAACAGGGCGCGCAGGTTCTCCATCATCTTTGGCTTCTTGTCTTCCGTGCGGAAATAACCGCGCTCGTCGAGCACATTGTCGAGATAGCCCATCAGGCTCTCAATATGCAGCTTCTGTGCAGGCGCAAGCGCCTGCTCCGGCGGCGTCACGGCCTGATCGCCGGTTTTGATCCACTCATAGGACATGAGAAGCACGGCCTGCGCGATGTTGAGCGAGGCGAAGGCCGGATTGACCGGGAACGTGACGATCTCGTCGGCGAGCGCCACTTCCTCATTGGTGAGGCCCCAGCGCTCGCGCCCGAACATGATGCCGGTCTTCTGGCCGCCGGCAAAACGGCTGCGCAGATCGCTTGCCGCTTCGACCGGCCCGCGCACGGGCTTGAAATTGTCACGCGGACGCGCCGTCGTCGCCAGGACGAAATTGAGATCGGTCACCGCTTCGGCCGGTGTCTCGTAGACGGTCGCCGCATCAATGACGTGGTCTGCGCGGCTTGCAGAAGCGCGCGCCTTTTCATTCGGCCAGCCATCGCGCGGGGCGACGAGCCGCAGCTCCGCCAGACCAAAATTGGCCATGGCGCGCGCCACCATGCCGATGTTCTCGCCCAGTTGCGGCTCCACCAGAATGATCGCCGGGCCTTCCGCGAGCATGTCCTGCTGTTTGTCTGTTCCTGCCATAATGCGGTGCTGTTACCCGCTTCACGCGCTGCGGTAAAGCGCGCAGTTCATCCATTCACGAACATGGCGTTGCGCACGAGCTGCGGAATGATGGCCACGCTCTTCAGCGCATCTTTCAGTGTTTTCTGCTGACGCGCGGTGAGACGCTCGGGCGCGACATTGTTGGAAAGAGGAATGCCGAGCGCGATGTCGTCCACCTGCTGCTCCAGAACGAGTGTGAGGAAAAAGCGGTGCGCATCACGCAGCGCCAGAAGATCGTTGCGCGGCATGCCCGGATGTTCGGCCAGCGCCTCAAGCCGCGCACGGGTGGAGGCGCGCGGCAAGTGGTGCCGGATCGCCAGCGCGCGCGCCATCGCCGCAATGGGAAAGAGACCATGCATTTTGAGATCGACCCGCCCCTCCTCCAGCCTGAACCCGCCGAACAGGGTGAAAGGATTGTTCATGTCGCGCACGCTCTCGCCCAGAAGCTTGGCGAACTCGATCTGCTCCGATCCGCGTTTCCATGCATGGGCGCTGAGCGCGCTTACGAGGCGTTCGTCGCCATGGACGGCGCGCAGGTCGTAAAAGATATCGACGTTCAGAAGATCCTGCGGGCGCGCCTTCGTCACCCATTCATCCACGCGCTGCCGCCAGGTTTCCGCCGAGCCGCGCCACACCGCATTGCGCGCCATGACCCCGCCCTTGCAAAGGGGGATTGCGGCGGCGTGAAGATGGTCGGCGAAACGGGCTCCCAGTTCCGCAAACCAGCGGTCCTGCGGGCCATCGGGTTCGCCTTCGGCGAAGATCAGTGCATTGTCCTGATCGGGGGCAAGCAGGCTTTCGCCGCGCCCGCCAGAGCCCAGAACCATGACCGCGAAGGCACAGGGCGGCTTGCCCTCGCCCGCCTCCTCCATGTCGTGAAGCGCCATCTCGCAGGCACGCGCGGTCATCGCGCACAGGACGCCGGAGATGATTTCCGTGATGCTGCGTGTGTCGATCTCCTCGTCAAGCAGCGCCGACGCAACCACGGCGACGCGCGACCACGCGCCGGCAAGATCGGCCGGGGTTCCGGCATTCTCGATGCGCGCCTGAAGATCCACCGCAGCGCCGGCGCGAAATTTCAGAAAGTCGCGCGCGGAGATGACGCCCGCCAGCCGGCCATCGGCATCGCTGACGCCCAGATGGCGGATCTTTCTTCGGTTCATAAGCCCGAGCGCCCGGTAGAAGAAAGCACTGCCCTCAATGGCGATCAGCGGGGCTGCTGCAATGCCCGAGACCGGGCCGGCAAGCGCCGTGCCGCCGGACGAAGCCACCGCGCGCAGAACATCGCGTTCCGTCACGATGGCGTATCGCTCCGCCGGGCCGCCCGGTGCGCCATCGGATGAGAGGAGCAGCGAGCTGATGCGACGCTCGGCCATGATGCAGGCGGCTTCCTGCACCGAAATGTCGTCGCGCGCGATCACCGGCCCGGCGCTGGCCGCCTCGGCCACGCGATGGCTGAACGCGTAAGGGTCGATGGCCTCAAGCGCGTGGCGGGACGCGCCATTGCGGCGCAGAAACGGTTCGCTCCAGCCCGCCTCCGCCTGCTGGCGCAGCGCCTGTGAGCGCAGGCTCGACGCGCGCTCCGCCTCCGCCACGGTGCGGATGCCGCGCCCGGCAAGATGCGGAGCGAGTGCGGTGAAGACCTCCCCGGCGATGCGCGCATCGGCAAGCGCCGAGTGGCGGCCGGACGTCTCCACCTCAAGCCAGGCGGCAATGGCGTCGAGCGAGGCGTCCGGCAGGTCGGGATTGACGATGCCGGCCAGCATGCGCACGCAAAGCGTTCGCGGGGCCTGCCATAAAAGGCCAGCGCGATGCGCCTCGCGCTCCAGAACCGCCAGATCAAAGCCCAGCGCATAGCCGACCAGAAGCCGGCCGCTGCGATACTCTTCGAAACGCTGCCAGGCATCGGCAAAATCCGGCGCGGTGCGCAGCATCTGACCGGTGATGCCGTGAATGGCGGTGGAGCGCGGCGGGATCGGAACGCCCGGATCGACCAGCGTTTCGAACGCATCGTCAGCGCGCAACCGCCCTTCCACCAGCGCCATGCCGCCAAGCTGCAGAATGCGCGCTTCCTTGACATCAAGGCCGGTGGTCTCGGTGTCGAACGCCACAGCATTGGCCGCGATAAGGGGCGTGGCGTCGGTTACGGCTTTCACGACAGATCCCCCTCTTTTGCGCCGGAATGGCCGGTTTTGGCGAATTTTGCCTCAAACCAAACCCGATTTCACGCCAGAATGCGCCATTCTGGACCAAAGTCTGATGGCTGTGCGCTACCGCGCGCCCTTGCGCGAGCGAAAGCGCAGTGCTTCGTCCGCCCCATCGGCGCGGAGCGGGAGACCGGTCTCATCCCAGTCGTTCCAGCCGGAAAAGGGCAGCGGTGTTTCATCGGCAATCGTTGCCAGCCGCGCTTCCCAGGAACGGCGACGGGCATCGAGCCGCCGCGTCTTCTCTTCATCGCTGTCATAACGGTAGCCATGGCCGGCAACGCCAAAGCTGAGAAAGGGCGGCAGAACGGCGAAGCCCATATAGTTGAGCGAATAGTGGATCGGCCACAAAAGCAGCTCGATATCGCCGCTGCGCCCGCCGGGGGCAAAGGAGGTTTCGGGCGCACCCGTAGTGAGCGAAACCACCGCCTGCCTGCCGCGAAAGACGCCCCGGTCATAGCGCTTCGACCCGCTGTAGAGCAGACCGTTGACGAAGACCCGGTCGAACCAGCCCTTCAGGATGGCCGGCTGGGCGTGCCACCACAGCGGGAACTGGAAGATCACCAGATCGGCCCGCTCAATGCGCGCGATCTCACGGCTGACATCGGCGGCAAGCGTGCCCTGCCGGCCTGCATGGCGCTGCTCTGCAAGCGTGGCAAACTGGTCCGGGTCGAGCCGGTTCTCATAATGCCGCGCGCCTTCAACCGGATCGAACCCCTCTCCATAGAGGTCTGACACCTCGACCGTGTGGCCGAGCGCCTCAAGCCGCCGGATGGCGGCGTCCTTGAGCGTTCCGTTGAAGGATGCGGGCTCGGGATGCGCGAAAACGATCAGCGCGTGCATCGGCTTTCTCCTGCATTGTGCTCTGTTTCGACAGGATCTAGGCTGTTTTCTGACGAACTTCTATTGAGCAAAACCGGAAGTCGAGCTTGCAAAAATGAACAACACGCTGGAATGGGACGATCTGCGGCTGGTGCTGGCGGTGGGCCGCGCGGGCACGCTGACGGGGGCCGCCAAGGCGCTTGGTGTCAGCCACCCGACCGTGTTTCGCAGGCTTGGCGAGATGGAGCGTCGCATCGGTGTGACCCTGTTTGAGCGCTCGCGCCATGGCTATGCGCCAACGCCCGCCGGCGAAGAGGCGATTGCGGCGGCCGGCCGGGTCGAGACCGAGGTGCATGCGCTGGAGCGGCAGGTGATCGGGCGCGACCTGCGGCCTTCGGGCACGGTGAGCGTGACCACCACGGATGCGCTTTACGGCTTCTGCCTTGCGCCGCTTCTGGCCCGTTTCTGCAGCGCGTTTCCCGGGATCGAGCTGAATGTCGTTCTTTCAAACAGCGTGCTCGATCTGACGGAGCGCGAGGCCGACATCGCAATCAGACCGGCGACAGCACCGCCCGGCCACCTTGTCGGGCGCAGGCTGGGCGTGATCCGCCAGTCGATTTATGTGCGGCGCGGCCTGCTGGACGGGCCATGGCGGAAATCGACGCTCGGCTGGATCTGGCCGGAGCGCCATATGGGCTATGCGGCGCTGGAAAGCTGGATGAAGGCCGAAAGTCACGCGCAGAACTGCCGCATGCGCGTGAATGCGACGCCGGGCATGCTGGCGGCTGCACAGCACGGCGTCGGGCTCGCCGTTCTGCCGGATTACGCAGCCGCAGACGATCCCGATCTGGAATGTGTGGAAGCCGTTCCCGCGCTGGATGTGGATCTGTGGCTCCTTACCCATCCCACCTTAAGGCGCGCGGCGCGCATCCGCGCGCTGATGGACTTTGTCGCGGATGCTGCAAGGGACCGTTTCTGACACGCGCGCGGCGGGAAGAGTGGCGCATCATGCCGGCGACACGCGTGTGGTTACGCGGCGCCAGGGGTAAAACATTCCTCCCCGCTTTGCGCTTTCTGCAAGGAGTGCTATAGGGCAGCCGACCTTTGCGCGGCCGGTCTTCGCCGCGTCGTTTCACACTCTATAGTTGGGAGCTTTTTCATGGGTAAGATCAAGGTGGACAATCCAGTCGTCGAGCTCGACGGCGATGAGATGACCCGGATCATCTGGCAGTTCATCAAGGAAAAGCTGATCCATCCCTATCTCGACATCGACCTGAAATATTACGATCTGGGCATCGAATCCCGTGACGCCACGGACGATCAGATCACCGTCGATGCAGCCAATGCGATCAAGGAACATGGCGTCGGCGTGAAATGCGCGACGATCACCCCGGACGAGGCGCGCGTCGAGGAATTCGGCCTGAAGCGCATGTACCGTTCGCCGAACGGCACGATCCGCAACATTCTCGGCGGCGTGATCTTCCGCGAGCCGATCATCATGAAGAACGTGCCGCGCCTGGTTCCGGGCTGGACGCAGCCGATCATCGTTGGCCGTCACGCATTCGGCGATCAGTACCGCGCCACCGACTTCAAGTTCCCCGGCAAGGGCAAGCTGACGATCAAGTTCGTTGGTGACGACGGCCAGGAGATCGAGCACGAAGTGTTCGACGCCCCCTCCTCCGGCATCGCCATGGCCATGTACAACCTCGACGATTCGATCCGCGACTTCGCACGCGCCTCGATGAACTACGCGCTGATGCGCAAGGTTCCCTGCTACCTCTCCACGAAGAACACGATCCTCAAGGCCTATGACGGCCGCTTCAAGGATCTGTTCCAGGAGATTTACGAGGCCGAGTTCGAGGCGAAGTTCAAGGAAGCCAAGATCTGGTACGAGCATCGCCTGATCGACGACATGGTCGCTTCCGCTCTCAAGTGGTCGGGCGGTTATGTCTGGGCCTGTAAGAACTACGATGGCGACGTGCAGTCCGACACGGTTGCGCAGGGCTTCGGCTCGCTCGGCCTGATGACCTCGGTTCTGATGACGCCGGATGGCAACACGGTTGAAGCCGAAGCCGCACACGGCACGGTGACCCGCCACTACCGCCAGCACCAGAAGGGCGAGGAAACCTCGACCAACTCCATCGCTTCGATCTTTGCCTGGACGCGTGGCCTCGCCCACCGCGCCAAGCTGGACGACAATGCAGAGCTGGCGCAGTTTGCACAGACGCTTGAGCAGGTCTGCATCGACACCGTCGAATCGGGCTTCATGACCAAGGATCTGGCGCTGCTGATCGGTCCGGACCAGCCGTGGCTCTCGACCACCGGCTTCCTCGACAAGATCGACGAGAACCTCCAGAAGGCAATGAGCTAGGCAGCTCTTCGCGCATTCTGCGCAGCTTGAAGATCAAGACGGCCGGAACCTCGCGTTCCGGCCGTTTCTTTTTGCGCATCGACAAACGAACAATGGGACGGGCCGACGACCCCGAAATGGTTCAACAGGTGATGAGGGAGGATGCCCGTCGAACGGCGGAGCCTCGTCACGGCTCTAGCGCCAACCGGGGTTTTCGGATGTGAACGCGTGGAACCTGACCGTGAGGTCGATCTCCGTGCCCAGCGCGTTCGCCGGCGGACGTTCCGCAAATCCTGCAGAGAGAACGGCCATGCCGGTAAGGCGGCCCCGGCGAAGCGCGGAAAGGCATGACATCGAAAGCCAGGCGCTGCGCCTCTTTACGCTCGACAAACAGGCCCCATCCCTGCGAGATAAGGTCAACGGCAAACACTCTGGGGCGATGAATGCGCGGCGCGATAAAATCCCTGTGGCAGCACAACAGGCTGCTCTTCATCGCTTTCTGCGTCGCCCTGCTCGTCACACTGTTTCTGGCCGTACGCACCGTCGCCTTCTACGCCTACTGGTCAAGCCATCGTTCGGTGCCCGTCGAGGAGTGGATGACGATTGGCTATGTCGCCCGCTCATGGGAGGTGCCGCCGCAGGAGCTGCGCGGCCTACTCGACCTTTCGGTGGAGAACCATGACCGGCGCAGCATCGCGCAGATCGCGAGGGAGCGTCAGGTTCCGGCCACTGCCCTTGTCCGCGAGGTCGAACAGGCCGTGGAGACACTGCGCGCCGAGGGCGGGGAAACGGCGCAGTGACAGAGGAGATCCTTGCTCTTTTCGCGCTTTACGGCCTGCCCGGCATCTGCGTGATCCTCGCGGCTGGCCAGTTTGGCGTTCCGCTTCCCACCTCGATCCTTCTGATGACAGCGGGCGCGCTGATTGCCGATGGCGACCTGACGCCGACCCAGGTTTTCGCCTGGGCGCTTGCGGGCGCGGTGCTCGGCGACCAGTTGAGCTATGCAGTTGCGCGCTTTGGCGGACGCAGCCTGCTGGACCGCGTGTTCAAAGGCGGAACGTCCGAAACCGGAAGCTTCGCCCGGGCGGAGCGTTTTTCGGCCAGATGGGGCGGGTTCGGCGTTTTCTTCAGCCGCTGGCTTGTGAGCCCACTCGGGCCATGGATCAACCTGACCAGCGGGCTGGCGCGCTACCACTGGGGCAAGTTCCTGTTCTGGGATGTTGCGGGCGAAAGCGTGTGGATCATCGGTTATCTGTCGATCGGCTATGCCTTCAGCCGCTCCATCGCCGGAATTGCCGAACTTCTGGCCAATCTGGGCTGGCTGATCGGCGCGGCCGCCGTGACGCTGCTCCTGGGCGTGCTGATGTGGCGGGCGGTGAAAAGGCACCGCGCGCGCAGCGCCAGCGGCACACGCAACGCCTGAGCCGGATACGAAAACGCCGCGCATCCGTCGGGACGCGCGGCGCTTGATGTTCATGTGATTTCAAAGCTGGCGGCCAGTCAGCCTTCCATCGCCGCCTTGACTGCGGCAATGGCTTCGGCGGCCTTCGAGCCATCGGGACCACCGGCCTGCGCCATGTCGGGACGACCGCCGCCGCCCTTGCCGCCAATGGCGGCAGACGCGACGCGCACGAGATCGACAGCGCTGAAGCGGTCGACCAGATCCTTGGTGACGCCCACCACGACGCTGGCCTTGCCTTCATCCGACGTGCCGACGAACACGGTGACGCCCGACCCCAGCGACGCCTTGCCATCATCGGCGAGCGGCTTCAGATCCTTGGGCGAAATGCCATCGACCACGCGGCCCATGAAGCCAACGCCGGCAACCGTCTCCGCGCCGCCATCCGAGGCGGAACCACCGCCGCCAAGGGCGAGTTTGCGGCGGGCTTCGCTCAATTCGCGCTCCAGCTTGCGGCGCTCTTCAAGCACGGCTTCCAGGCGGGCGGGCACATCGGCGGGCGCGACCTTCAACGCGCCGGCGGCGCGCTTCAGCTGCTGCTCCTGCTCACCAAGATAATGGCGGGCAGCTTCGCCCGTGAGCGCCTCGAGACGACGAACGCCGGCGGCGACCGCGCCTTCGGAGACGATGCGGATCAGACCGATATCGCCGGTCGCCGTCACATGGGTGCCGCCACACAGTTCAAGCGAGTAGGTCTTGCCTTCCTTCTCGCCATCCTGCGCGGTGCCCATGGAGACGACGCGAACCTCGTCGCCATATTTTTCGCCGAACAGCGCCATTGCGCCAGCCTCGATGGCGTCATCGACGGCCATGAGGTGCGTTTCGACGGGTGCGTTCTGGAGAACGATGCGGTTTGCGATGTCTTCGACGCGGGCAAGCTCGGCCTCGGTGATGGGCTTGGGGTGCGAGAAGTCGAAGCGCAGACGCTCGGGCGCGACCAGCGAGCCCTTCTGCGCCACATGGGAGCCCAGAACCTCGCGCAGCGCCTCGTGCAGGAGATGCGTTGCCGAATGGTTGGCGCGTACGCGGCGACGGCGCACGTGATCAACCTTCAGCGCGACGACATCGCCGACCTTGACCTGACCACCCTCGACACGGCCCATGTGAACCAGCAGGCCGTCGCCCTTCTTCTGGGTGTCGCCAATGGCGATAGAGAAGCCCTCTCCCGCGATCACGCCGGTATCGCCCACCTGACCGCCGGACTCACCGTAGAACGGCGTCTGGTTGGTGACGACGATCACCTCGTCGCCATCGCTGGCGTGCTCGACCATCGCGCCATCGCACACCAGAGCTGAAACCACGCCCTCGGCCTCTTCGGTTTCATAGCCGAGGAAGTCGCTGCCGCCGGTCTTGTCCTTGACGGCGAACCAGACGGCCTCGGTTGCGGCCTCGCCGGAACCGGCCCAGTTGGCCCGCGCCTCGGCCTTCTGACGCTCCATTGCATCATTGAAGCCGGTGAGATCGACATGGATGCCGCGCTGGCGCAGCGCATCCTGCGTCAGATCGAGCGGGAAGCCGTAGGTATCGTAAAGCTTGAAGGCGGTCTCGCCATCGAGCCGGTCGCCTTCATCCATGTCGCTGGTGGCATCGGAGAGAAGCGTGAGACCGCGCGCCAGCGTCTTGCGGAAACGGGTTTCCTCGAGCTTGAGCGTTTCGGTGATGAGCGGCTCGCCGCGCACCAGCTCGGGATAGGCGCGGCCCATCTCGCGCACCAGCGCCGGCACGAGACGCCACATGAGCGGCTCCTTCGACCCGAGAAGCTGGGCGTGACGCATGGCGCGGCGCATGATGCGGCGCAGCACATAGCCGCGCCCTTCATTGGACGGCAGAACGCCATCGGCAATGAGGAAGCTCGCGGCGCGCAGGTGGTCGGCGATGACCTTGTGGCTGGCATGCTGCGCACCCTGCGCCTTGACGCCGGTGGCCTCTTCCGAAGCGTGGATCAGCGCGCGGAACAGGTCGATGTCGTAATTGTCATGCACGCCCTGCAGAACGGCTGCGACGCGCTCAAGCCCCATGCCCGTGTCGATGGAGGGACGCGGCAGGTTGACCCGCTCTTCCGGCGTCAGCTGCTCGAACTGCATGAAGACGAGATTCCAGATCTCGATGAAGCGGTCGCCATCCTCATCCGGGCTTCCGGGCGGACCGCCGGGGATGTCCTCGCCGTGATCGTAAAAAATTTCAGAGCACGGACCGCACGGGCCGGTATCGCCCATGGCCCAGAAATTGTCGTTGGTGGCGATGCGGATGATGCGCTCATCCGGCAGGCCGGCGATCTTCTTCCAGAACTCGGCTGCCTCGTCATCCGTGTGGTAGACGGTGACCAGAAGGCGCTTTGCATCGAGGCCGAATTCCTTGGTGACCAGGTTCCAGGCCAATTCGATGGCGCGGTCCTTGAAATAGTCGCCGAAGGAGAAATTGCCCATCATCTCGAAGAAGGTGTGATGGCGGGCCGTGTAGCCGACATTGTCGAGATCGTTGTGCTTGCCGCCGGCGCGCACGCATTTCTGCGCCGTTACCGCGCGATCATAGGGCCGCGTTTCCAGACCGGTGAACACGTTCTTGAACGGCACCATGCCCGCATTGGTGAACATGAGGGTCGGATCGTTGCGCGGCACGAGCGGGCCGGAGGCCACGATCTCATGACCGTTTTTCTTGAAATAGTCGAGAAAGGTCGACCGGATGTCGTTGACGCCACTCATGTTTCAGCCTTTGCGAGAAGCCCGTCCAAGGGTGCGGGGAATAGAAGTCCGCCTTTTAACGCCAGCACCGGGACGTGTCCAGAAATCCCGTGCGCCAGCGCACATCATGCGGGCTTTACACAAAAAAACACCGCCGGCGAGCGGCGGTGTCTTGTCTTTCACAGTCAGCCAACGGTCATATCCGACAGTCGGCGTCACTCAAATGATCAATCGTCAGCGCCATCCTGGTCGCCGGGGCCGCCATCCTCAAGGAATTTTTCGGCGATGAGACCGGCATTCTGGCGCAGCGCCAGCTCGATCTCCTGCGCCGCCTCGGGATTGTCGCGCAGGAACTGCTTGGCGTTTTCACGCCCCTGCCCCAGACGCTGGGAATTGTAGGAGAACCATGCGCCCGACTTCTCGACGATCCCGGCCTTCACGCCAAGGTCGACCAGCTCGCCGGTCTTCGACACGCCCTCGCCATACATGATGTCGAACTCGACCTGCTTGAAGGGCGGAGCCATCTTGTTCTTCACCACCTTGATGCGGGTCTGATTGCCGACCACTTCGTCACGGTCCTTGACGGAGCCGATGCGGCGAATGTCGAGACGGACCGAGGAGTAGAATTTCAGCGCGTTACCGCCCGTCGTCGTCTCGGGCGAGCCGAACATCACACCGATCTTCATGCGGATCTGGTTGATGAAGATGACCATGGTCTTGGAGCGCGAAATGGAAGCGGTGAGCTTCCGGAGCGCCTGGCTCATCAGACGGGCCTGCATGCCCGGCAGGGAATCGCCCATCTCGCCTTCGATTTCGGCCCGCGGCGTCAGCGCGGCGACCGAGTCGACCACGATCACGTCGAGCGCGCCGGAGCGCACCAGCGTGTCACAGATCTCAAGCGCCTGCTCGCCCGTGTCGGGCTGCGAAATGAGAAGGTTTTCCAGATCGACGCCCAGTTTGCGGGCATAGACCGGATCGAGCGCATGCTCGGCGTCGATGAAGCCGCAAATGCCGCCCTTCTTCTGCGCCTCGGCCACCGTGTGCAGCGCGAGTGTCGTCTTACCGGAGCTTTCCGGGCCATAAATCTCGATAATACGGCCGCGCGGCAGACCGCCCACGCCCAGAGCAATATCGAGGCCCAGAGACCCGGTGGAGATGGTCTCGATCTCGACCACCTGATCGTTGGCGCCGAGCCGCATGATCGAGCCCTTGCCGAAGGACCGTTCAATCTGCGATAGCGCCGCGTCCAGAGCCTTGGTTTTGTCCACCGAATTATCCTCTACAAGCCGCAATGAATTCTGAGCCATGATACAACACCCCTTCGAGGTCAATGGAGGCGGTTCCGCCAAATCCGCGATGATTATCTGTACCTCTTTTGTTCTATTTTTGCAATAGGCACCAAAATATTGAAAAACATAGACAAACCAGATTTGTTCTATTTTTGTACGCGCAACAACATGCCGGACAGCCTCTCTGCCGCTCAGGAAGGCCGCGGCGGCGAAGGGGATTGCGGGGGTGCATTTCGATTCGCGGGAGAGCGCCATGAACGCGGATAAAGCCCCTCGCCTGCTGGCCATTGGCGGCGCGCATCCGGACCGGCGCGGACGCCTTAATGCGCCGCACATTCCCGCCACATCCAACCCCGGACGGATGAGCGAAGAAGTGGGCGGCGGCATATTCAATGCGGCGCGCATCGCCAGCCGGCGTGGCGCCGCGGTGTCGCTCATGTCTCTGCGCGGCGGCGATGCAGCCGGCAGCGCCGTGGCGCGCGCCATCGAGGATGCGGGCTTTGAGGACCTCTCCGCCACGTTTCTCGACCGCGCGACGCCCAGCTATACGGCGATCCTCGACCATGATGGCGAGCTGATCACCGGGTTCGCGGACATGGCGCTTTACGATACGGCCTTTCCCAAACAGATGTGCCGCTCGAAGGCGCGGCATGCCGCCGAACAGGCCGATGCGATCCTGTGCGACGCCAACATGCCTGAAGATGCGGTGGCCAGACTTGCGGAGATCCGCGCCGGCGCGCCGCTCTACGCCATCGCGGTCTCGCCTGCAAAGGCGGGGCGGCTGACCGCCAGTTTTCCGCAGATCGCCGTTCTCTTCATGAATGTGCGCGAGGCGCGCAGCCTTGCAGGCGTCGATGACGAGGCCGCCCTTCCCCGCGCCATCGAGGCGCTGCGCGCGCTTGGCCTTAGCGCCGGCGTGATCACCGGGGGTGGCGGATCGGTCATGATTTTCACCCCCGAAGGGCTGTGGCAGATAACGCCGCCGCGCATCGAGGAGATCGTGGACGTGACCGGTGCCGGCGATGCGCTGACCGGCGCGACGCTGACGGCGCTGATGCGCGGAACGCCCTTGCCGCAGGCCGTGCGCGAGGGTGTCGCGGCCTCCGGACTTGTGATCGCCAGCGCCTCGGCAGCGCCAGAATTCGACGATAACGCCTTCCTTGCGGCGCTTGAGCGGGTGCCCGCGCCGCAACCAGTTTCATAAAGGAGCCTCCCCCGTGCAGTCCAAGAACATTATCGACATCCACGCGCCCGTCGCCGAAGCCCTCGCCGCCGGCAAGCCGGTGGTGGCCCTGGAAAGCACCATCATCACCCATGGCATGCCCTGGCCGCGCAACAATGAGATGGCGAGCGACGTGGAGGCTCTGATCCGCGAAGAAGGTGCGGTTCCCGCCACCATCGCCGTGATCGACGGGCGGCTGAAGGTCGGCCTTTCCGACCATGAGCGCGAGGCGCTGGCGCAGGCCAAGGATCCGATGAAGCTGTCGCGCGCCGACCTCGCCTTCGCCATTGCCGAAGGCAAGAGCGGCGGCACCACGGTGGCCGCGACCATGATTGCCGCACAGATGGCCGGCATCCCGGTTTTCGCCACCGGCGGCATTGGCGGCGTTCACAAGGGCGCGGAGACGAGCTTCGACATTTCCGCCGATCTGGACGAGCTGGCGCAGACGCCGGTGATCGTCGTTTCGGCTGGCCCCAAGGCCATTCTCGACACGGAAAAGACGCTCGAGGTTCTGGAAACGTGCGGCGTGCCGGTCGTGGCCTATGGCACCGACACGATGCCGGCTTTCTGGTCGCGCCAGTCGCCCTACACCGCGCCGCTGCGGCTCGACACGGCAGAGGCGATTGCCCGTTTCCAGGCAACGCGCCGGGCGCTTGGCATCGACGGCGGCATGCTGATCGCCAACCCGGTTCCGGCGGATGAGGAAATCGCTGCCGACGTGATGGCCGGATACATCGCCACCGCCCAGAAGGAGGCGACCGAAAAGGGCATTTCGGGCAAGGATGTGACGCCGTTCCTGCTGGCCCGCATTCTGGAGCTGACCGATGGCGCGAGCCTCACCACCAATATTGCGCTGGTGAAGAACAATGCCCGCCTTGCCGCGCGGATCGCTGCCGCCATCGCCGCCGGCTGACCGCGCGACCTTATAACGGACACGAAAAAAGCCGCCGGCGATGCGCCGGCGGCTTTTCTTTTTACGTATGACCGCTGTGTCGATCAGGCGCCGGTGAGCGGCGACAGACGGATTTCCACGCGACGGTTCTGTGCGCGGCCTTCCGGCGTTGCGTTGGACGCAATCGGCTGGCTCTCGCCACGACCGATGACCGCGAAGCGCTGGCTGGCCGCGCCCTGCGAGATCAGGTAGCTGGCAACAGAGCTGGCGCGACGCTGCGACAGGTCCATGTTGTAGCTCGGGCTGCCGGTGGAATCGGTGAAGCCGAACACGTCGACGAGGGTGCGGTTGTACTTGTTGAGCACCAGCGCCACCGAATTCAGCGTTGAGTAGAACGCCGGCTGGATGGTCGACGAATCGGTTGCGAAGGTGATGTTCGACGGCATGTTGAGGATGATGTAGTCGCCCTGACGGGTGACGCTCACGCCCGTGCCCTGAAGCTGGCCGCGAAGCTGCGCTTCCTGCTGGTCCATATAGGAGCCAATGGCGCCGCCGGCGAGCGCACCGATGCCGGCGCCGATCAGCGCATTGCGGCGGTCATCGCCACCAGCCAGAAGTCCAATGCCCGCACCCGCCAGCGCGCCGAGCCCTGCGCCGCCGGCCGTGTTGGAGATCTTCTGCTGACCGGTATACGGGTCTGTGCTGGTCACGCAGCCGGCGGCAAAGCCCGCCACGAGCGCAACAGCGATGGATTTCTTCAACATGGTCAGTATCCTCACTTGAATGGAAAGCAGCGACATGAATCGCGCGCAAATCGCCCCTTGCCTCTCCGTTTAGCACAGATCGGTTGGAATTCGACGTCTTACCCGTCAAAGTGTAGGCAAAATTTAACAAAATGCGTGCGGCGGAATGCCCGGACTTAACCCTCAGTCCTGCCTGTAGAGAAGCCAGTTCTTCGTGAACTTCCCCTTGGGGATCCGCGAGAAGAGCGTTGCCCGGTTTCGACCGTCGACTTTCGACGCGTAAAGCGCCTGATCGGCCTTTGCGTAGAGCTCTTCGGCATCGCCGGCGTCTGCCGCCATGCACACGCCGAGCGAGATGTGGATGGGGCCGTAATTGCGAACGCCGGCCCCGATGACGAACTCCGCCTTTTCCACGGCGAGACGTATGGCTTCTGCAACCTTCATGGTCGCTTCTTCCGATAACCCCTCGACAATAATGGCGAATTCCTCGCCGCCGGTGCGCGCAACGAAGCAGTCTGTGGTCGACTGTGTCTTGAGGATCTGTGCAACGCCCTGAAGAATCCGGTCGCCCACCGGGTGACCATAGTGATCGTTGAACGCCTTGAAGCCATCAATGTCTGCAAGGATCAGCGCGTGGAACATGACCGAGCGCTGGTCGTCATAGACATCCGCCATGCGCTTGTCGAAGGCGCGCCGGTTCCAGATCCTGGTCAGCGGATCGGTGTCGGCGAGCTTCTTGTACTGGGCGAGCTTGGTGCGCATCTCTTCCAGCTCGTTGGACTTCTCCTCCATCGCCTGGCTGATCTGCCGCCCCTGCTGGATCGTGGTCTCGGTGGCGGCCGCCATGATGCCGACGATCTTGCGCAGAATGTCGTGGGAGAGATCGCGCCCGCTCAGGCCATTCGAGGTCTGATCGAGAATGACGCCGAACTTTTCCAGCGAACTGCGCTCGCGCCCCAGAAGCGAGAGAATGTCCTGCGCACGGGCTGCGATCTGCTCCTGTGCGCTCTCGACAACGGCCTGTCGCTTGTTCTGGGTGAAATATTTCAGGGAAAGCTTGTCCAGCGCTTCCTGCGTGGGACGACCGTTCAGCGCCTCGAACTCGCGCACGAGATCGCGGTTCGAACCGGTGAACACCTCATAGAAAATCTCGTAGTTGCGCGGCAGACCGCTAACCCCCATGCGACGCATGGAACTTGCGATCGTGCTGGCAATATCGGTGGGCCCCTTTCCCGGGACGTCTGACACCTGCAACATACGCCGTCCACCTTCCCCCAAAGGCATGTTGTCTCTCGCCGCGCGGACGCGTGACCGACGACAACCGCAAGTAAACTATTCAAGACCAGCTAACGCAGGGTTAACCCGTTGCGCAAGGCCGTATTCAGGCCATATCCCAGACCGGTGAGAAGTCATAATCGCATATGCGATAGCCGCGTTTACGCAGTGCGGAAACGGCAACCATTTCTTCACCGCTCAACGCGAAGTCGAAAATGTCTGCATTCTCGATCAGGCGATCCGGATTGGTGGTGCGGGGAATGGCTACGACGCCTTCCTGCTGGACATGCCAGCGAAGCACGATCTGCGCCGGGGTCTTGCCATGACGCGCGGCTGCATCGGCAATTGCAGGCTGTGCGAAAAGATCGCCACCACGCGACAGCGGACAATAGGAGACCATGGCCATGCCAGCCGCGCGGCATGCCTGATACACCTTCTCCTGATCGAGATAGGGGTGATACTCCACCTGATTGGCCACCAGCGGCGCATCCGACAGGCGCACGGCTTCGGCAAGAAGCGCGGTCGGGAAATTGGAAACGCCGATATGGCGGGCAAGCCCGCTCTCACGCACACGATTGAGCGCCGCAATGCTCTCGGACAGAGCGACATCCGGGTTCGGCCAGTGAATGAGCAAGAGGTCGACATGGTCGAGACCGAGCCGCGCACAGCTCTCTTCTGCAGACCGTTCGAGGTCGCCAGCGCCGATATTGGTCCACCAGACCTTGGTGGTGACGAAGATTTCGTCGCGCGCGAGCCCCGATGCGCGCAGGCCGGCGCCCACGGCTTCCTCGTTCTCATAAGCCGCTGCGGTGTCTATGTGCCGGTATCCGGACTTCAGCGCATGGGTGACGAGATCAGCGCAGGTCTGCCCCTTCAAGGTCCAGGTTCCCATTCCCAGAGCAGGAATGGACGCGCCGTTTGCTTCAACCATGTGCATAGAAAACCTCTCCGTCTTTCGGCCACTTTTAGCGCCGACTAATATAAGCACAACACATAACAGTCATTTTCCAGGGGCGGAGCATATATGCGGCATCGGGCGGCAGGGAAGACGCGCATCGAAGCCATCGACATTGCACGCGGTGTCGCCCTCTTCGCCATGGCGGTCTACCATTTCGGGTGGGACCTCGAATTCTTCGGCTATATGGAGCCGGGTACCACCGTGACCGGCGGCTGGAAGCTCTTTGCCCGCAGCATCGCCACATCGTTCATCTTTCTGGTCGGCGTGGGTCTTTTTCTCGCCCATGAGAAGGGGATTCGCTGGAGGAGTTTCGCAAAGCGGCTGTTGATGATCGTCAGTGCGGCGGCTGCCATTTCGCTTGCCACATGGTTCGCCTTTCCCTCGGGCTTCATCTTCTTCGGCATTCTCCATCACATCGCGCTTGCGAGCCTGCTCGGCCTGGCGTTTCTGCGCTTTCCGGCATGGAGCCTTCTTGTTCTGGCAGCACTTGTAGCGGCGGCACCCCATTTCCTGCGCTCGGCTTTTTTCGACACGCCGGCGCTTTGGTGGGTTGGCCTTTCGACGTTCCGCCCGCCCTCCAACGATTACGTGCCGCTGTTCCCGTGGTTTGCGGCCACGCTCGCCGGGATCGCGGCGGCGCGCATCGCCCGTGACAGCGGTTTCCTCAGCTGGCTCTCGCTGATGAAGCCGGCGGGCTGGCATACGCCATTCACCTTTGCGGGCCGGCACAGCCTCGCCTTCTATCTGCTGCACCAGCCGGTGCTGATCGGCTGCGTGTGGGTGCTGGCGCAGATCTGGCCGCCGGCAGTGGAGCCCGCCGAGATCCGCTTCACCAAGGCCTGTGCGAGCCAGTGCCTTGAGAGCCGCGACGAGGCTTTCTGCACCGCATATTGCGCTTGCTTTACCGATACGCTGAAGGTGGAAGGCCGGCTGGATGCGCTGATGACATCAACGCCGGGAATGGAAACGCAAAGCCGCTTGAGTGAAATCGCTGCCGAATGCACTATGACCGCTGAAACGGGGAGCGATTTTACGGAGCGGGACACTTCGAATGAACGACCATGAACAGCGACCGGCGCGCTTTCCCTGGCCACCGGTGATTTATCTCTCGGCCATCGTGATCGCGGCGGTGCTTGGCATTTTCTATCCCCTGCCGTGGATCGGGCCGCCGCTTTCCGATCTTCTGTTCGCCATCGGCTGGCTGCTGATCGCAGGCTTCGTGTTCATCGACCTGCAGGCCATGCGCACGCTGCACAGGGCGGGCACGGCGATCCTGCCGACGCGCGGCGCAGACACGCTGGTGACGAGCGGCCCCTTCTCATTCAGCCGCAACCCGATCTATCTCGGCAATTCCATGCTGACGGCGGGCATCGGGCTTGTGGCGGGAAATGCGTGGTTTTTCGCGAGCCTCATCGTCGCCTGCTTCCTGACGCAGAAACTGGCCATCGAGCCCGAGGAAAAGCACCTCGGCCTGCGGTTCGGCAAGAAATACCGGGATTATCAGAAGCGGGTGCGCCGCTGGTTCTGAGGCGGGTTGGGCGTCAGGTGTTGACGCCGAGCTCGGCAAGGCGCTCCACGCAGGACTCTTCCGCGCGGCTTAACTCATCGAGCGTGTCTTCCAGATCACGGCGCTTCTGGCGCAGATCCTGCTGCTTTTCCGAAATGCGCGCCAGCATGAGCTTGAGCTGGCCAATCTCGCCGGGCGGCGCCTTGTAGACATCGATGATCTCGCGGATTTCGGCGATGGAAAAACCGATGCTGCGCCCGCGCAGGATCTGGCGCACCAGATGCCGGTCGGACGGGCGGTAAAGACGGGTGCGCCCACGACGCACGGGCTTGATCAGCCCTTCATCCTCATAGAAGCGAAGCGTTCTGGTGGATATGCCGAACTCACGCGTCAGCTCGGTGATGGAATAATAGTCGCGCATGGCTTTTCGCCCTTTGCTTCCGGCCCCCTGCCCGGTCGTTCATCAACCGGCGCCCCCAGGAATATGCCGCGATTTATCGTGTTCGACAGAAAGCCGATCACACCGGACCGGCAAACCATCAAGACCCGCCATCCATTTCGGTCGATTCCCTTAAAGCATGCAGCGGGCGCGTAAACTGCCACGGCCCTTACGTAAAAGTCAATTTTTCGTTGTGCACCATTACTCTTTAGACAGGAGAGACACTTGTGCGGAGCTCAGGGTCAGGACCCATTAATATGACCGCAATGCTGTCCTGCTCCAGGCTTTGTGCTGGCGGGACATACGGCCCGTATGCCATGGCGGGGCGCGCGGGCATGGACAGGCATGACAGGGCGACTGGCCCTACGGTGGCGCATCGCCACGCGCTATGAGAATAACTGTTCAGGATCGAGCCTGTTTCGGCAGGCGCGCATGAACGCCTCTCACGAGCAAGGATGACAAGACGTGCATTTGCGCAGCTTCTACAGCGCCGGCGACAACGCGATCGACGGACCCTATGCCTGGTTCCGGATGACGATCGCGATCCTGATCGGCACCTTCGGCACTGTGGGGCTCTGGGCCTTTGTCGTGGTTCTGCCGCCCATTCAGGCGGAGTTCGGCGTTGACCGCGCGGCGGCATCCCTGCCCTATACAAGCGCGATGGTCGGATTTGCGCTGGGCAATGTGCTTCTTGGGCGCTTTGCCGACCGGACCGGCGTGGCGATGCCGGTGGCGATTGCCGGTGCGGCGCTGGGCGCAGGCTTCATCCTCTCCAGTTTCACGACCGCGCTCTGGCAGTTTGTCATCCTTCAGGTTCTGATCGGACTGGGCGGCGCGGCCTGTTTCGGGCCGCTTCTGGCGGACATTTCGCACTGGTTCGAAAAGCGCCGCGGCATCGCGGTGGCGGCTGTGGCCTGCGGCAATTACCTGTCCGGTGTCCTGTGGCCGACCGTCATCAAGCTTGCGCTGGAACACACGAGCTGGCGCGTGACCTTTCTGGGCATCGGCGTTTTCTGCATTGTCAGCATCGTGCCGCTGGCGCTTCTGATGCGCGCGAAACCTGTCGTGCAGGAGGCGGATGAAATGCCGGGCGCACAGGCGCGGCGGCCGGGCGGACGACGCCCCATCGACCTGTCGCCCCGCGCGCTTCAGAGCCTGCTCGTTCTGGCCGGTCTCGGCTGCTGTGTCGCCATGTCGATGCCACAGGTGCACATCGTCGCCTACTGCATCGATCTGGGCTACGACATTGCGCGTGGCGCGGAAATGCTGTCGCTGATGCTGGGCGCGGGCATTGCAAGCCGCCTGATCTCCGGCGTGCTCGCAGACAAAATCGGCGGCGTGCCGACACTGCTGCTCGGCTCCGTGCTACAGGGCCTTTCGCTGCTTCTCTACATTCCGTTCAACGGGCTCGCTTCGCTCTACATGGTGTCGTTCATTTTCGGCCTGTCGCAGGGCGGCATCATTCCGAGCTACGCGATCATCGTGCGCGAATATCTGCCCGCACGCGAAGCGGGCCAGCGCATGGGCGTGGTGATCATGGCGACCATTATCGGCATGGCGCTGGGCGGCTGGATGTCGGGCTGGATCTACGATCTGACCGGCTCCTACCAGGCGGCGTTCCTCAACGGGATCGCATGGAACCTGGGCAATGTGGCCATCGCGTTCTTCATTCTCTATCGCGCGCGCCGCTCGGCCATGGCAGCCGTTCCGGCCTGAGCAATTCCGGGCGGAAAAGCGGTTCCCACTTTTCCTGGAACTGCTCTATTAGACGCCGAACCACCAGGTCGCCAGACCAAGGAAGGCGAAAAAGCCCACCACATCCGTCACGGCCGTCACGAAGACGGCCGAGGCGACGGCCGGATCGGCGCCCACCCGGTCGAGCAGAAGCGGGATGAGAATGCCGCCAAGCGCCGCCACGAACATGTTGATGATCATGGCGGCGGCGATGATGCCGCCCAGATTGTAATCCTGGAACCATGCGGCGGCCACAGCGCCGATCAAAATCGCGAAAACGATGCCGTTGAACACCCCGACGCCCATCTCACGACGGATGATGCGGCCGGCATTGTAGATATCGATGTCGCGGGTGGCGAGCGCGCGCACGGTGACCGTCATGGTCTGCGAGCCGGCATTGCCGCCCATGCCGGCGACGATGGGCATCAGGATGGCGAGCGCCACCACTTTTTCGATCGTGTCGTCGAACAGGCCGATCACCGACGCAGCAAGGAAAGCGGTGATGAGGTTCACCATCAGCCATGGCACGCGCGAGCGCGCGGCCGTCCACACGCGGTCGGAGAGTTCTTCATCACCCACGCCGCCAAGGCGCAGAAGATCCTCCTCGGCCTCCTGCTGGATGACGTCGACCACGTCATCAATGGTCAGGACACCCACGAGGC
This sequence comes from Nitratireductor sp. WH36-1, assembly GCF_058725515.1. Classification (NCBI taxonomy): domain Bacteria; kingdom Pseudomonadati; phylum Pseudomonadota; class Alphaproteobacteria; order Hyphomicrobiales; family Phyllobacteriaceae; genus Nitratireductor; species Nitratireductor sp. WH36-1. The sequence goes on from NZ_CM178970.1 coordinate 2,530,460, forward strand.
GCTCATTGTCGTCCACGACGGCGGCGGACAGAAGATCGTATTTTTCAAAGATCTGCGCCGCCTCTTCCTGATCCATCGTGGCCGGAATGGCGTGGCGCGTCTCCCGCATGATGTCTTCGATCTTGGTGCCCCGCCCGGTGCGCAGGATGCGGTCGAGATCGACGGCGCCCACGAGGCGGAAGGTCGGATCGATGACGAATATCTGCGAAAAGCTCTCCGGAAGGTTCTGCTCCTCGCGCATGTAGTCGATGGTCTGGCCGACGGTCCAGAACGGCGGCACGGCGACGAATTCCGTCTGCATGCGCCGGCCGGCGGTTTCGTCCGGGTAGCCAAGCGACCGGCGCAGCCGCACCCGCTCGGTGAACGGAAGCTGGGCGAGAATCTCGTCCTGATCGGACTGTTCCAGATCTTCCAGGATATAGACGGCGTCATCCGAATCGAGCTGTTCGACGGCGCGCGCGACCTGCGCATTGGGCAGGTTTTCGAGAATTTCGAGACGGATCGCCTCATCGACCTCGGTCAGCGCCGTATAGTCGAAATCGTCGCCCATCAGCACGACCAGCGCGAGGCGCTGATCCGGCAGGAGGGCTTCGAGCAGATCGCCGATTTCGGACTGGTGGAGCGAACTCACCTCTTGTCTGAGGGTGATCGTGTCCCGGTCGGCTATGGCTGCGCCGATATGGGCCAGGAACGGCGCGGAGACGACGCCATCCTCGTCATAAATGCCCAGACCGTCGGCGGCTTCCGCCCCGGTTTTCTCGTCCAGTCCTTCAGGCTCGCTCAAATGGTCCTCCCTGGCTGGGAATTGCGGCTTTGTGAACGGGCACGGCCCTCATCCGGCAATACAGAGGCGCGCGCCGCACGGCAACCGCGACAGGGCGCTTTCCGCCAGAGAAATTCCGCCCGGCCCCGCCCCTGCCTGAGGAGCGGTCACACGTCTGCCAGAACAATAATGCCGGTGAATTGGCATTGTTCCCCCTGGGGTTCCCCCTGGGTTTCCCCTTGGGGTACCCACCGGGGACGGGGCAAAACACTCTTCTTTTGCATCACCTCGCCTTGAAATCCGCAGCGAAACGGACATGTGATCTGCACGGAAGCACGCAGCCACCTCCCCTCAAGAACATCAATACGGATCAAACCATGCCCATCATTCGCGTCCTGCCAGTCTTTCTGCTTCTCGTTGTCGGCGCGGGTCTCGCCATCGGATACATCACCGCGCCCGGCCCCTGGTATGCGGCGCTGGCAAAGCCGGCCTTCAACCCGCCAAACTGGGTGTTCGCGCCGGTCTGGACCATTCTCTATGTGCTGATCGCGGTGGCGGGCGCACGGACATGGCAGCGCGCACGGCATGGCATGGCGATGCGGCTCTGGTGGCTTCAGCTCGTCTTGAACTTCGCCTGGTCGCCGGCCTTCTTCGTGCTGCATCAGGTGGGGCTCGCCCTGCTGATCATCCTGCTTCTGGCGGCAACGATCACCGCCTTCATTGTAGCAAGCTGGCGCTCGGACCGTGCATCGGCGCTGATGTTCCTGCCCTATGCGGCATGGGTGTTCTTCGCGGCCCTTCTGAACGGGGCCATTCTCTCGCTCAACTGAGCCTCCCTGTCGAAACGCAGCCTGGCACACTACATAAGGGCCATGAGCACAGTTCTGAAAGACGGGTTACGCATTGCCGGCATGGCCTTCGCCCTTGCGGCGGCGGCGGCCATACAGGCTGCAATGCCGGTTCATGCGGCAGAAGACACGAAGACGCTGACCGAAGCGGAACGCGCCCGACAGGAGCGCGCCGAAAGCGAGGCCGAACGGACCCGCGATGCGATGGACGACCAGCATCGGGATTGGTTGCGCCAGCAGCAGGACCTCAATTACCGTATCCAGCCGGTGCAGCCGGATCTGGATGTTCCGATCTACACGGCCCCGCCGCGGCTTTACTAGATCGCCGCGCCTTCATCCGTACCCACAAAAAAACCACGCGCAGTTTCCAGCGCGTGGTCTCGAATTGTGCCGTGTCAGGCAAGAGCGCCTGACTGAGCCAATTTCTTAGTCGACAGCCTTGCGGGCTTCTTCGAGCCAGCCATCAACCATTTCGCGGTTCTTCTCGATCCAGTCCGAAGCCTGCTTCTTGATGTCTTCGGGGCTGTCCGCACCGTCATTCATCGCAGAGTTCTGGGCGAAGATGTCTTCAAGCGGGATCGAAGCCGTCTTGAGAACCGCGGCAACAGCCGGGTTTTCCTCAAGGAACTTGGAGTTTGCGACCGGCACGATGTCGTTCGCCTCAAAGCCCATCACGCAGGGGTCGGCCACACAGGACGCGATGCCGGCAGCTGCGTTCTCTTCGGTGGCTTCCTCGGGAACCTGAATCCAGACAACGTCTTCACCGAGCTTCAGCTCGTTGACGGTCCAGTTCGGCGTCCAGGTGTAGAACAGGATCGGCTCGCCGCTGTCATGGGCGGCAACCGCATCGGCCATGGAAGCCGAATAGCTCGCCTTGATCTCGTTGATGTGATCCTTGAGGCCGTACTCGGTCAGGTGACCTTCAATGGCAACCTCACAGCCCCAGCCGGGCGGGCAGGCAACCAGATCGGCCTTGCCATCGCCATCACGGTCGAACGCTTCCTTGACCTCGTCGCGCTTGAAATCGTCAAGCGTCTTGATGTCGAACTTCTCGGCGGATGCCTTGTCCACCAGATAGCCCTGAAGCGCGCCGCCAGCGGCAACGGCGCCGATGATCTCGGCGGACTCTTCAAAGGCCGGGCGATAGGTATCGTGGATCGGGAACCAGCCATTCACCCAGAGGTCGACGTCGCCATAGCCGACGGCCTGGTAGAAGGGCGGGTTGTCGAGCGTGGTCGGGCCATCGACAGTGTAGCCGAGTTCCTCGAACAGCTGCTTGTAGATCTCGGAGTGGAACCAGCCGGTGTCCCAGGTGGCCTGGGCCATCTTGATCGTCTTGCCTTCGCCAGGCGCGTCTGCGGCCATCGCCGGCATGGCGACGGAGCCGAGCAGCGCCAGGGCTGCAATTGCGGGGATGCTTTTCTTAAGACCAGTCATAACAAGCAGTCTCCTTTATGTGATTTTCAGTGGTGGCAGCGAATGGAGCCGCTGCCGCAAGAGCGGAACGCGCAATTGCGTTCCGCAGAGCGGGTCTCGCCTCAGGCGGCTTTGCCCGCTTGCTCTTCCTTGACCGGCTTGCCGAGCCCGAACATCGAGCGCAGCGTCTGCCAGAGCGAAGGCGTCTGCACGGCTTTCTTTTCGCCGAGCGACTGAGTGATGCGATCGAGAATGATCGCGAGAAGCACGATGCCGATGCCGCCGGCCGTTGCCGCGCCCACATTGAGGCGTCCAAGGCCGGTGTAGACCGTGAGACCGAGACCGCCCGCGCCGATGAGCGCGGCGATGACGACCATGGAAAGCGCCAGCATCAGGGTCTGGTTGAGGCCCGCCATGATGGTGCGAAGCGCCAGCGGGAACTGGACCTCCCACAGCATCTGCGAACGGGTGGAACCGAACGCCTCGGCCGCCTCGATCAGGTCGGCGCGCACATTGCGGATGCCGAGATTGGTGAGACGGATGATGGGCGGCAGCGCAAAGATGATGGTGGCGATGATGCCCGGCACCATGCCCACACCGAACAGCATCACGATCGGCACCAGATACACGAAGGACGGGATCGTCTGCATGATGTCGAGGATCGGACGCACGACAAGCAGGACACGGTCGCTGCGCGCCGCCCAGATGCCGATGGGAATGCCGATCACGGCGCAGAAGAACACCGAGGTGATGATCATGGACAGCGTGGTCATCGTTTCCGCCCACAGGCCGATCATGTCGATGAAGACCAGCGCGATGAGCGTGAAGATTGCCACGCCACGACCGGCCGTGCGGTCGGCGATCACGGTCAGGATGGCCGTGAAGACCAGCATGGGCAGCCAGTGGAAGAAGGCGTCGAGCCAGCCCAGAACAACGGTGACCGGCACCTGCAGGCTTCTGAAGAAGGGGCGGAAATTCGGCACGAGGAAATCGCGCACGAAGCTGTTCACCCAGTCGTCGAGCGGGATCTGAACGAGGTCAGCGGGGCTAATCATGGGCGGTCTCCTTCGCTGGCGGACTGCCGGGCTTCGGCGTCTTCCGCCGGAACCGCCGTGTCGTCGTTCTCGTCGCCCGAAAGCTGCGAGAACACCGCCTGCGCCTCGATGACGCCGGCAAGCCGGCCGCGCTTGTCGGCAACGGCGATCGGGTAGCCGGCGCTCGCTGCGCCATAAAGTTCGTTGAGCGGGGTTTCGCGCTCGACGGTCGGAACCTCGGTGACCATCACTTCGGAAAGATCGGTCCGGCCCTCCTCGCGTGCGGCAACCGCCAGCTCCTGATAGGTGACGAGGCCGGCGATGCGGTCCTTGTCGACCACGTAGAGCGCATTGCGATTGTGCTCTTCCATGAGCTCAAGCGCCTTTTCCGCCGCGCCCTTTTCACCAAGCTCGACCGTGATCGGGCGTTCTGCCACATGGGCGGCGTCGAACACGCGGCCGCGATCAATGTCGGCGACAAAGGCGGCGACGTACTCGTCAGCCGGGTTGTCGACGATTTCCTGCGCGGTGCCCACCTGGACGAACTCGCCATCCTTCATGATGGCGATCTTGTCACCGAGGAGCAGCGCCTCGTTGAGATCGTGGGTGATGAAGATGATGGTCTTCTTGAGCTTCTTCTGCAGGTGCAGGAGCTCTTCCTGCATCTCGCGGCGAATGAGCGGATCAAGCGCGCCGAAAGGCTCGTCCATGAGCAGGATCTGCGGATCGGTGGCGAGACCGCGCGCCAGGCCGACGCGCTGCTGCATGCCGCCCGACAGTTCGCTGGGGAAGCTGTCCGCATAGGCGGCAAGCCCGACCTGCTCCAGCGCCGCCAGCGCCTTCTTGCGCCGTTCGGCAGCGCCCTCGCCCTTGATCTTGAGGCCGTAGGCGACATTGTCGGCAACGGTCTTGTGCGGGAAAAGCGCGAAATGCTGGAAGACCATGGTGATCTTTTCGCGGCGAACCTTGCGCAGCCGGTCTGCCGAGCAGCTGGCGACGTCATCATCATCGATGAGGATCTTGCCGTATGTGGGGGCAATCAGACCGTTCAGCGTGCGGACAAGTGTCGACTTGCCCGAGCCGGACAGGCCCATAACCACAAAAATTTCGCCCTCACCAACATCGAAACTGACATCCTGGACACCAACGGTTTGTCCCGTTGCTTCGAAAATCTCGATTTTCGACTTGCCCTCTTTCAGACCTTCGAGCGCCTGTTCTGGATGATCTCCAAATATCTTGTAAACATTCTCGACCCTTAGCTTGGGTTTCATGGTTCCTCTTGATTGATTATTTTATGGAAAATGAAATACAGGTAGAACACCTGCTCAATATTTCACATATCCCTGCACTCAGGCGGAGCGCTGAGAGACTTAAGTCTTCCTCGCGCATGATGTGAAAATACCATACATGGCTAAAGACATAACGTGCGATATTACGAATCGCAACAGTGAGTGAAAATTAATTCAGCATCGAATTATCCTGAACCATGCCCAGAAAGCCGGAACGCGGCGGACTGGCGGGCGTTCCTTTCGGCCAGATGAACTGTTAGGGATAGACACGCGGGGGGCGCCTGCGACGCAGCAAACGCACCAGTGAAGGGATGAAGAATGAACGACCGCTACGACGCTTATGCCGCTGCCACCATCGTGATTTTCGGCGCAATCGTGATTGGCGGCCTGATGGCTGCATCGCTGTCATTTGGTGAGCGGGATGCGTTTTTCTTCGCACTCGGCGCGGCCACTTCCGCGTGGTGTGCCGGCTATGCGATGTTTCTCGACAAGGCACGTGTGTTCGTGGCGCTGACTGCGCTGGCGGTGGCCATGTCCATTGCCGCGGCTGTTCTTCTGGGCTTTTAGCGGGCCCTCCCTCCCGGTCAGAGGCTCCTCCAGCATTCCGGGGCTCTTCCAGAACTGAGAAAGGGCAGGTTTCCCCTGCCCTTTTCCGTATGCCGGCGCCTGAAACGACCGCGCGCTACGCCGCCTCGCGGAATGTGCGCACCTTGCCGGTCCATGCCGTGCGGTCGATATCGAGATCCGGGAAATTGTCGGGGTTGAGAACCGGGCGGTCCACCCCTGCCTTCAGCTGCTCGCGGAAGTCCTTCAGAATGCGCAGGCAGATGGGTAAGAGCATCATGATGGCGATCAGATTGACCAGCGCCAGAACGCCCATCAGCGGATCCGAGAAGAAGAACACCGCCGTAGCGCCGGGCGCCACCGCCCCGAGAAACACCATGCCCATGACGGTCAGGCGCAATATGTTCACCGCGACATTGCTTTCGGTGATGATGGTCAGGGCGTTTTCACCCAGATAGTAATTGTAGATGATCGAGCTGAACGCGAAGAGCAGCAGAATGAAGGTCAGGAAATACTGGGTCCATTCACCCAGATGCGAGACCAGAGACTGCTGGGTCAGCACCACGCCATCAATGCCTTCCGCACCCGGCGTATAGACATCGCCCAGAAGGATCACGAAGGCCGTGCAGCTACAGATCACGATCGTGTCGATGAACACGGAGAAGGACTGGGTGATGCCCTGGCTGATGGGGTGACGCACATCGGCCGTGGCCGCCACATTGGGGGCGGAGCCGAGCCCCGCTTCATTGGAGAACAGGCCGCGTCGTAACCCCTGCGCCAGCGCCGCGCCCATGCCGCCGCCAACCGCCTGCTCGAAGCCAAAGGCGTTCATGACGATGGAGTAAAGGACACCCGGTAACTCGGTGATGTTGATGACGATGATGAAGATGGCCATCAGCAGATAGGCCAGCGCCATGACCGGCACCACAACATCGGCTGCAAGCGCGATGCGGCGGATGCCGCCGAAGACGATGAAACCCGCAATGACGGTGAGCAGAATGCCGGACCACATCCGGTCGATGCCAAGGCTCTCCTGCGCTGCGCCGGCGACCGTGTTGCCCTGAAACGCGTTGAAGCCGATGGCGAAGGCCGCGATCAGACAGACCGCATAAAGAACGGCGAGCCATTTGTGCTCATGGCCAAGACCGTGGATGATCGAGCGGGCCGGTCCGCCGCGAAACGTGCCATCGGGCTCGCGCCGCTTGTAAAGCTGGGCGAGCGAGCATTCGACCAGGCTGGTGGCCATACCGACCAGAGCCACGGCCCACATCCAGAACACCGCGCCCGGCCCGCCCAACGTGATCGCCACCGCAACGCCGGCAATATTGCCGCCGCCGACGCGACCGCCAACGGAAACGAGGAGCGCTGCGCGCGCGGAGATCGCATTTGGATCCCCGCTCTGGTTTTTGGAGGAAAGCACACGGAACATGCGCTTGAAGAACTGGAACTGCACAAAACCGGTCAGCGCGGTGATGAAAATGCCAAGAACGATGAGGATCGGAATAAGCGCCCACCCCCAGGTTAAGTCGCCTATGATGCCAAATAAGTCTCGTATGAATGTCATTTCCGTATCCTCACTTTCAGAAATAGACTGCTGCCGACCGGCCCGTGCGTAGCCACGCTTCCTCCGGGAGGCCAGTGCAGACGCGACATGATAGCGCGCAAACGCAATGAGCGCACGCGCGCGTCAGGCATTGCTTCGCCCCCTACCCGCCTGAATTAACACTTTCATAACGCTTGCACGCGTGAGTTGGGCACTACCCCGATTGGACGACTCGTCGGAACGCTGTGGTTGTGGTAGTGAACCGCCAAAATTCAGCATGCCAAACAAAAACAAGTCCGTTTTCACGCTTCCCGGGGGGAAAGCATGTCGTTTGCATATGAAAACTGTGTGCCCGCAGATTTCGTGAGCGAGGCGCAGACATGTCGTGACGCCATTGAGCCGGCGTTAAGGCAGGTGCTGGTTTCGGCACGGGAGCGCGGCTGGAGCAGCCAGCAGGTCCATCTGGCCATGATGGAGATCGCCATCGCATCCATAAAGACCGACGGCCTCGACATCACCACGCTCGCCAAAATGCGGCGCGCGGCCTGGCGCGGCGACTTCGTTGCCGGACGGAAGAGCCAGTAGACCCGCGTGAAGAATTTCGGGAATTGGCAAGCGCTCGATTGCATCGCGCCGGGCGAGAGACGATGATTGGCGCATCGCACACACGCACAGACGAGCACAGCCAAGATGACCGCAATGCTGCAGACCCCGCAGCCCAAAACCCCAGGGCCAAAAACCCCGCGGCCCAAAACCCCAGGGCCAAAAGACCGCAAACGGGAGGCGCCGGGGCCAGTCCGCTTCGATGACGGGCGCAATGCCCGCGCCAAGCTCGGTTTCGTGCTCGTGCCCAATGACCAGCTGGTCGAGGAAGACATGGTGCGCATGGCCCCGCCCGGTGTCAGCACCTATTTCTCGCGCGCCCGCATGCCGCATGAAATCTCAACCGGGTCACTCGCGCAGCTCGCCGACAGCCTCGCGGAGACGGCCGGGCGCATCCTTCCCGACGATGCGCTGGATGTGGTGTGCCTCGCCTGCACATCGGGAACGGTCGCCGTCGGCGAAGCGCGGGTGCGTGAAGAATTGAACCGGGGTGCCCCCAATGCGCGCGCAACCTCGCTCATGGGCAGCGTCCACAAGGCGCTTGAGGCGCTGAATGTCCGGAAACTGGCCGTTGCCACGCCCTATGCGGAAGAACTGACGGAGAACGTCGTCCGCTATCTGCATGACGCGGGCTTCGACATCACCGCCTATGCGGGGCTCAATCTGGACTATGACAGCGAGATGGTGCGGGTGACGCCGGAATTCCTTCTCGAATTCGGCGCGTCGATCGACACGGCCGACGCCGATGCCGTGCTGATCAGCTGCAGCGCTTTGCGTTCGCTTGAGATCGTCGACGCGCTGGAACAGAAGATCGGCAAGCCGGTCGTCGTGAGCAACCAGGCAATGATGTGGAACTGCCTCAGACTGGCCGGCATCGAAGACCGGATCGAAGGCTACGGAGCCCTGCTGCGCGACCTGTGAAGCAGATCAATACCGGCTTCACACCTCTATTTTGAAACATTCTTTCGCCGGTCGGCTTGAAACGGAGGGCGAAACCGGTCGATCATTTGCCGCCTTTCTTTTCAAGGAGTGATTCTGATGCAGGGCATTGGCTGGATCGCCGCCATCATCATCGGCGGCATTGCCGGGTGGCTGGCAAAACAGTTCATGGACACCAACACCGGCCTTCTCATGAACATCGTTCTGGGCATCGTCGGCGCGGCTGTCGCAAACGCGCTTCTGGGCGTGGTGGGAATTTCGTTTGCCGGCTGGCTCGGCAACCTGATCGCCGGTTTCATCGGCGCGTGTATTCTCATAGCCATTGTGCGTGCCGTCGCGAAATAGCGGCGAGCGCACAGGGCCAGACAATTGAAACCGGCAGGGTCCTGCGCCCTGCCGGTTTCTTAATGGGCGGAAGAATTCGTGATGCATCGCTTTGCCGGGTAGCGACTTATCGTCATTGTTGCCCTGCAAGGTCGAAGACCATGGATACCCTGACCGAAATCATGAATGCGCTGGCGCTGGCCATCTCCGTTATCGTCGTTTCGACCGCGACGGTGGAGCTGCTGTCACGCGCGATCAGCCGCAGATACATTGATGGCCGCCATATCGATGACCGGGCAGCCAGCCGGCACCCGGCGAGCCGGCTTTCGCCGCACGGCTGAGCCTCCGCCTCCGCCCCCACCAACAGAAACAAGATCGCCCGCCCCTCGCCCGGCTCCAATCCAGTGCGCAACCGGGTGACCAATCCTTCTGTCATCAAGCATTTATACCGGGACAATTATATCAGCCCCGTTGATGATCTTTTGGATCGGATGCTAGCAATTCATTTGGCATTTCGCTCAATCTGAAAATGAAACGCCATATAAAAACCAGAAATTGAATATACCGGGGCAATTCAACGTGAAAAAACTATTCGGATTTACGATTCTCTCCGCCGCATTATTGGCTGGCGGGAGCGCGCTATCCCTCGCGCAAGAAAAAACAGATCCAAACAAGTTTCTTGAAGCCTTCCCCGAGGATGGCTCATGGTTCAAGGCGCAGTTTCATATTCACGCAAATTGGGGCCTGCCCGACCTCATCCCCACCACGCCGCCGGATGTCCCGCTCAATTACTATTTCAGCCGGGACTACAACATCGTTTCCTTCACCGACCTGAACTACACCACTCCCGTCTTCGAAGGCGTGAAACCTTACTGGGACCGCCCGGGACGCACGCTTGTAATGGCCGGCAACGAACTCAACTGCGAACCCGTGGGCGAACCGCCCTATGGGGTGATCGACACGATTGTCGTTGGCCTGCCGAGCGACGACCAGCTGGAGGTTCCATGCGACACATCGTGGAGCACGGCGGCGGTGCTGAAGGCGCAGGCCGAAACCGGACGCGCCGCGGGCGGCATTCCCGTCATCTCGCACCCCAACATGTTTTACAGCATCACCGCCAAGGACATTCTTGAAACCGACCCGATGGCCAGCCGCCATGTCGAAATCCGCAATGGCGAGCCGGGCATGAACGACTTTGGCGGAAACGGGCACGCCTCGACCTTCGAGATCTGGGACGAGGTTCTGTCCACCGGCCGCCAGATTTTCGGCTGGGGAACGGATGACAGCCACCACTTCCCGCAGCAAAGCGCCCCGAACCATCACAATCCCCGCAAGCAGGCCCTTGCCGACCGGGTCTGGATGTATGTGTTCGCGAATGAATTGAGCGACGACGCCATTCGGGCCGCACTCGACAAGGGGCATTTCTATGCCTCCACAGGCGTGACCTTCACCGACCTTCAGATGGGCGAAGGCAGGCTCTCCATCACGCTGGACCCGGCCTCCAGCGACATTGGCTGGCATGGCTTTTACCTGAAGGAAGGCGACTTCAACCCGACCAGCTACCGCACACGCTTCATCGGCCGCGATGGCGAGGTTCTCGCCATGGATGACAGCTATTCACCCGAGTATAGCTGCAAGCCCGACGACCTCTATGTGCGCGCCGAGGTCACCAACAGTGATGGCTGGCAGGCCTTCACCAATGCGGTGTTCTGCCCCTGACGGGCCACCCGGCCTGCAGCCTCGCCAAGAAAGCGATCATATGCGGGCGAGACAGGAAACGGGGCCGGCAACTGCGGCCCCGCTTCAAGAATCCCGATGGACGGCAGGGCAGATGCGTGATTTCTGGAAAGCGCCTGGCTCACCTGAGCCGGCGCGTTCTGCGCGCCGGGCCGTGTTCACGGGCAATATGACGATCTTATCTGCATGCGGCGCCCATTGCCTGCACATTGCGGACAACAGCGAGGTGATCGCATGACATTCTACTGGATCGATCTGGGTCTGATCGTGGCCTTTTCGGCCGTTGTACTCGGCTGCCTCTATAGCATGCGCAGGAATGGAAAATGGTCGCACAGCATCGTCGTCCATGCGATCTATCTGCTGTCGGTCACAGGCCTGTTGCTGACCGTCAACACGGTCATCGATCAGTTGCTGGTGCACTACAAAGTGACACTGATACAGCCTGATTTTATTGACGATTTGACCTATGTGGCGATCGGCCTGGCCGTGATTGAGGAGATGTTTCACCTCATCAACCGACTGACCTATGCCCAGGTACAGAAAGGCAGCGACCGAACGTCGGCGACCAGTGTTGCACGCGTTCTCAAAATGGCGATTGTCCTGTCGCTCGTCCTGCTCTTTGGCGAGCATCTGGGGCTGAGCCTGTCCGGCCTGCTCGCCTTTGGCGGATTTGGCGGCATCGCCATCGGCATTGCCGGCAAGGATGTTCTGAGCAATGTCTTCTCGGGCGTGATGCTTTATTTCGACCGCCCGTTCAACCTGGGCGACTGGATCCGCTCGCCCGACCGCCAGATCGAGGGCTCCGTCGAGGAGATCGGCTGGCGCATGACCCGCATAACGACGTTCGACAACCGCCCGCTTTACGTTCCCAATTCGCTCTTCTCATCGATCAGCGTCGAGAATCCCGGCCAGATGCGTAACCGGCGGATCAGCACGTCCATCAATGTGCGCTACGAGGATGCGGCGAAGATCAATGCCATCATCACGGACATACGGGCGATGTTGCGGGGGAATCCGAGCATCGACCTGAAACAGGACCTGCTCATCTACTTCAACGAGTTTGGCGAGTATTCGCTGAACATCATGGTCTACTGCTTCACCAAGACCACCAACTGGGCGGAGTGGCTGGACGTCCAGCAGGACGTGTATCTCAAGATCATCGAGATCGTGCATAACAATGGTGCTGACTTTGCTGATCCGAAGCAGGTCATCTCGATAGAGAAGGCCGAGGCCGCAGGGTAACGCGAGGAGCATCGACCTCTAGAGGGCGCCCGTTTCCGGCTGACCGCCGCCTGCGGCGCGCCCCCTTCCATACGCTGTTGATGCTCCCTTGATGTGCTCTCGATGCGCCCTGCCCCGGCCGGAATCCGGCGCGCGGCTTGCCAAATCGTTTCACCGATAGTGCAATGCTTATGAGTTAAAGCAATCCGGCCTGACGATTCGGCTGATGGAAGGAGCAGGCGCGCGCAATGGAGCAGTCGATCCCCAACACCGATCAGCTCATCCATATTCGCGTTGTGCTGGGTGTTGTGATGGGGTTGAGCCTCGCGCGGCTCCTCAACGGCCTGGCCCATTTCGTTCAGCATCCGGGCAAGATCCGCATCTATTCGGTGCATATCGGCTGGGTTCTGTTCCTGTTTCTGGCCGTCGTGCACTTCTGGTGGTTTCAGTTCAGCCTGATCTACATCTCGCACTGGACCTTCGAGCACTACATCTTCGTCATCATGTATGCCGCGCTGTTCTTCTTCATCTGCGCGCTGCTTTTTCCCGACGACATGAAGGAGTATTCGGGGTTCGCCGACTACTTCCATTCGCGGCAGACGTGGTTTTTTGCGCTTCTGGCCGCGCTTTATGCGGTGGACATCATCGACACGCTGGCCAAGGGCGTTGAGCATTTCAAAAACCTCGGGCCTGAATATCCCCTGCGGCAGGCGGTGATGATCACCCTGTCCATCGTGGCCATCTTCGTCAAAAGCCGCCGCTTCCACCTCAGTTTCGTGACGGCAGCGCTGGCAATCCAGGTCCTCTGGATCATCCAGTATTTCCAGGTTCTTGCCTAAAACCTTAAAAGCGCAGTGCTTTTACAAACGCCTGCGGCGATGAACATGGGCCTTCCACCTGACTTTTCGCCCACTTCACATCTCGGTGATGCAGGCGCGTGTTCCCTTCTCCATGTGGTAAAATCCCCGCCTCAACAGGCTGGGAGAGCCGGCAATGAATGAAGGATGGTTTTCCAAACCCGTACCGATTGCAGAATGCATCACGGGCGATATTCGATACATTTCGAGCGCCAGACAGGCTCTGGAACTGCTGGACGGCCACTGGCGGCAACCGGGCAGCGAAGCGCACCGGGAAGCGCTGATCGTCTGCCAGCGCGCCATGGATGGCAGAGCGACCGGCGATGCGGCAATGCAGGCGTTTCTCACCGCCGCGACGGAAGCACGCGTGCTGACATCGTGATGGTGGACTGCGGGGGTCGAGACGCAAAGCGCCGGACAGCAAGAGCGGCTTGCTCTAAAGACGTCTAAAACTCTGAGGGAATTTAAGCGTTCGCTGCTTTGTGCGCGATACATTCCGAAGATGACCGGGAGGAACAGCTTTCTCGGAAGAGAGCTTGGTGCGGTCGAGAAAAGTATCAAGGCTGCATGATTTCAATGACCTATCTCCCCGCACCCGGGTTTAGAGCCCATTGAAATAATTGAGGGATTCCGATGAGGTTCCCGCACTTTTCCAACATATAACGGCAGCCAGGCTCACGCTCGCGACCGTAAGCCTGGAAGCCACAAGCGACTGATCCGCCATACGTAGATCGCTGCGACAACACGCTACGCGCACATCACGAAGGACGATCTACGCCTTGCGCTGGAGTTGTCCAGCAAGGCCTATGCTGACCGTGCTACGAAAACTGCTGCGGGACACAATACATATCGCCAAAACCGAATAGTATTTTGAGAATTCAGAGCAGGAACCTCAGTTCCCAAACCAGATGCGCTACCAGGCTGCGCTACGCTCCGAAGTCCGCCCCCTAGTGTTTCCGTTCTGATTTGGCAAAGGCGAATGAACCAAAAACAGAACAATCAGCGCCCAGTGGCACTGGTGGGCGCAAAAGTCCCACGGAAATTACCACGGTTGTTCTTGTGACGTTCACGTCCACAGAGGAGGCGCCACCAATCACACCACCGCCAAATCGATTTCGAGTCGTGCAGTCGTATCAAACGGTCGAGCGGGGGACGAAAACGAACTATCTACTTCCGGACGCCCCCCACGGATGGCGGACGGTGGGGTATCGCGCACCTGCATGTATTACAGGTCCATCGTGTGCATTTGTTCACTGCACTCGCCAAATCGTGCGCGGCGTTTGGATTCCCAGGCAACACCAGAAGTGGGTGTATTAAAGCGGCAACCTATTCTGTTTTACGCTATTGTAAGTTATGGTCCGGCCACTATGGATGTCATGTCGTCGGAAACCTATGCCATGATGTTGGGACGGTAAAATATTTTGACTGGCATGAAACTCAAAGTGGTAGACCTATTTGCTGGCGCAGGCGGATTTTCCCTAGCCGCAGTGCAGGCGGGATGCGAGATCGTATTCGCAGTCGAATTCGACAAGAACGCCTCTATAACGTACAAGAACAATATCGGCGCGAATGATCGCTGCAAGAACGTCGTCGTCTACAACGAAGATATTACTGCGCTAAGCGCGACCGATCTAGCCCTGAAGCATTTTTCAGAATCCGACTGCGATCTGCTACTGGGCGGCCCCCCATGCCAAGGTTTCTCGACCCACAGGATCAACGATGCTGGTGTTGACGACCCGCGCAATGCGTTGATCCACGAATATTTTGCGTTCGTGCGTAGCTTGCGGCCCAAGGCGTTTCTTATGGAGAACGTGCCGGGCATGCTGTGGCCGAGGCACAAAAGCTACCTCGAAGAATTCTACAGTCAGGCGCGTGACAGCGGGTACCTTCTTTACCAGCCCCACAAACTGGACGCTCGGGACTATGGAATTCCGCAGCGTCGTCAGCGGGTTTTCATACTGGGCGTTCGCGAGGACATCTACCTGAACGATTTCATATGGCCGCCCAAAGCGACACATTGTGCACCGGAGTTAGCGATCACGACTGGCCTTAGGCCGTGGACGCCCTGCCAGTCCGCCTTCCAAGACATGCCCGAAGGCGATGTCAACGGCGTGCATATGAAACATGGACCGGAATTAGTCGCTGCGTTTGAGCGCACGCCTGCAAATGGCGGCAGCCGCAAAGATTCAGGTCGAGTGCTCGCATGCCATGTTGATCACGATGGGCACAAAGACGTCTACGGTCGTATCAACCCGAACAAGCCCGCGCCCACAATGACGACTGCCTGCATAAACCCGTCCAAGGGCCGTTTCGTGCATCCGGTCCTCCACCATGGAATAACAGCCCGCCAAGCGGCACGCATCCAGACCTTCCCTGACGACTATGTATTTTACGGCGGCTTAATGGCTGCTGGCAAACAGATCGGGAACGCGGTCCCCGTTGCTTTCGGTGAGGCCCTTATTCGGCATATCAGTTCTCTCCTGCACCAACAATCGCAGGTGACGATGGTCGCAACCAGCAAGGGAAGCGCCTCCAAGATTGGCGAGTTGATGCACGCATGAAGACGGTCAGCTTCAAGACAAGGGCTCGCACCGTCGACCACCTCGGGCGCGAACAGATTGCCGACGTGCCTACGGCCATTTCCGAGTTGTGGAAGAATTCCTACGACGCCTACGCTCGGTCGGCATCATTGACCATCTTCGACAGCGATCCGCTGGTCGTGACCATCGCAGACGACGGCCACGGCATGAACGTTGATGAACTTATAGACCGATGGCTTGTCGTTGGTACGGAGTCCAAGCTTTTCGACGACGGTCGATCGGACGAGGATCGTGACGGACTAGAGCCTAGAACGCGTCAAGGCCAAAAGGGCATCGGCCGGCTTTCTTCTGCACACCTCGGCCCCCTGATGCTGCTGCTGACCAAGCGCAAGCAGCAGAAGATGGCTGCTGCGTTGATCGATTGGAGGCTCTTTGAAAACCCTTTTCTGATCCTGACAGACATCGAGATTCCGGTGATCGAGTTCGACGCTCCTTCCGAGATTGCCGAATTCCTGCCATTGATGGCCGATGCGTTGCTCGAGAACGTTCTTGGGACGGGGAAGTCGGACGATCGATCCACGAGGATAGTCGGAGCCTGGGCCAATTATGACCTTGCCGTGCAGGCCGATAAGAGCAAGAGCGGCGAGATCACGCCGTCGCAATCCATAGTGGCGGCCTGCAGGTCGTTCGAATTTGTTGACGAATACTTGGCTCCTTGGAGTGTCTGGACCGGAACCAGCGACAAGGGCACCGCCATGGTTGTGTCAGGTGCCAGCGACGAGTTTTCCGCTCTGCTACCTGCAAATAGTCAATTGGCCACAGCGCAGGACGACAAGATCCGCTTCCAGACGACCTTGGGAAGTTTTGTGGACCCGCTCTACGACCCCGCCAGTCCGGAGATCAACGCATCGAGGACCGAGTTCGAATACGGTGTCTTCGTATCCTCCGGAGGACAATCGAGCAAGATCATTGGCTCCGCTGCCGAATTCAACCGATCGCTCACCGACCGGATGGAGCACATAGTCGACGGCCGCATCGACGAGAACGGCGTGTTCAGAGGCCAGATTAAGTCGTTCGGCAAGTGGCGTAAGATCGGCAACGAATACGAAATTCGGCCGCCCAAGGAGTTCGTTCTGCCCACTGGGTCCAGTACCTCGCTTGGGCCGGTGGATATCTACTTCGCGACCTTCGAGCAGGATCCGAAGAACTCAACCCATACCCCGATTGACTACGAGGACCTCAAGAAGCACTCCTCTTCGCACGCTGGCCTTATGATCTATCGGAACGGCCTGCGGGTTCTGCCTTATGGCCGCGTGGACAACGACTTCTTTGAAATCGAGAAGCGACGCAGCGTTAACGCCGGACGGGAGTATTGGAACGCTCGACGAATATTCGGCCGGATAGCGATAAGTCGCGAACACAATCCCAACTTGAAGGATAAGGCTGGTCGCGAAGGTTTCATCGTCAACAAGGCTGCCAAGTCCCTCAAGACAATCATCATCAATATCCTGAAGTCGACTGCATCCGACTACTTCGGGTCAGGATCCGCCGATCGCGCTCCGGAAACCAGAGAGACACAGCGCAATTTCGCCGAGTTTAAGGCGAAGGAGGCTCAGAACAAGCTGCGCCAGAAGCAACGAAAGAACTTTCGGAAGAGCCTGCGAGCACGGACAGCCAGCTTGCCTTCTGTATCGGAGCAGGTGCGTGCCAATATTGCCGCGACAAAAATCGAGGTCGCCGAAGACATTTCAGTTGCCCAGGAACGACTGGAGGCGGCTCAGGCCAGCATTGCCGAATTGCGATTGCCAGGAGCTCCTTCACCACTCGGCACGCTTGAGGACGAATATCGGTCCTATCGCAGGTCTATGACTGAGCTAAACCAACTGATCGCGGACTTTTCCACCAGCATTGCCCGCGCCGCAGACCGCATCCAGCCCCCCTCGCCCGAACAAATCGTGCTCAAGCAGATCCAGCGGAACGAGGGCCAACTCACCTCTCGTGTTACGCGCTGGGCGAAGGAGATTAGAGTACTGCAGGAAGCGGAACACGTTCGCATTGGCGATCTCGTCGCTGAGCGCAACAAGCTCCTCCGTGAAGAGACTATGCCGCTGATAGAGCAGACCGCCAGTGGCAGGCTATCGCTGACGGCAGCATCCAGATCGGTCATCGAGGCTAAGAACAGGATCGAAGGCGAGAACGAACTGCTGTTCCAGAACTACATCTTGGCCCTGGAGAATCTCAAGGAAAGCATCGACATTCAGGCGATCGCTATTCTCAGCGGCGAGGAGAACAGCGAACTTCGCAGTACCGTGGACCGCCTGAATGGGCTGGCACAGCTTGGCATTACCGTCGAATTCCTCGACCATGAGCTTCATTCCCATGACGCTGTCATCGAAGATGGCATCCAGCGGCTCAGAAAGAAACTGGATGGGGACAAGGACCTCATACAGCTCGCCACAGGCTACGCTGGCCTCAAGCACATGCTCGATTTCTTCGCGCCGTTGCGCATCGCAGGCCGCCCACCTCCCCGAGATATCGGTGGCGACTACATCCATCAGTACGTCTCGGACTTCTTCGGCCGCACCCTTGCTGCCAATGGTATAAATTTGATCGCTACCCCGGCGTTTCGGCGATTTAGCGTGTTCGACCAGCTATCAAGGCTGCTGCCGGTGTTTGTGAACCTCGTGAACAACAGCATCTACTGGCTGATCAACGCACGAGTAGAGGATCCGAAGATCGTATTCGATGTCCGCGATGGAGAGGTGATCGTGGCCGACAACGGACCCGGCGTGGACGAGATTGACTTCAAACGGCTGTTCTCACTGTTCTTCACCAGGAAGATCGAGGGCGGGCGAGGTGTAGGCCTGTATCTATCGCAGGCCAATCTGGCCGCTGGAGGGCACACTATTGCTTACGTACAGGACGTCGACAGGAAAATCCTGTCCGGCGCGAACTTCGCAATGAAGTTCCGGGGAGCGAATATCGATGACTGAGCTGGTAGCGGTGGGGGAACCCAAGCTTACGTTTTCGGATCTGGTCAAGCAGGCCTTTATCGACCCGATTAGGTCGGTGCTGATAATCGACGATCAGTACCCCACTTGGGAGCAGATCTTCAGCGAAGAGGGCTACAACGCCTCCGACAGGAGCCGTTGGACGCCCAAGAGCAAGATTCTAAAGGTCGTCAAACAGTTCAGGAAGATGTCGCCAGCGCTGACGGTGGACATCCATGACGGCCAGCACAACGACGAGATCGGCAGTTACCTGCATCAATCCGACCTATTGGTGCTCGATTACCAGCTCGAGAAGAATGAACCCCATGGCGTCCTTGCATCTAAGATGATCGGCGATCTGCTGAACAATAATCACTTCAATTTGGTGATTATCCATACTGCCATCGGTGATCTCTTCGATCCGTTCAACACCATCCTGATGTCACTACTGACGCCACTTAACATCTCCGACACCAGGGCGGCCGAAGGCCTCAAATTGATCGAGGAACTGGAGGATAGCGACGACGAGCGCTTCGCGAACATTCTAGACGACTTGAAGCGAACCTTGAATGCGACCGTTTATGTCGCTCTCCAGCGCTACGTGCTGGATGGAGGCAAGCAGGTGGAGTTCCTGAAGTCATCGCCGACGATGGCGAAGCTTCGCGACATTGCCGACGCAGCGCAGTGGAACATCAACAACTGCCTAAAGGTAATGCAATGGGGCATGTCGTTGCACGACAAGAAGGTCGCTTCTTATGGGGCGTCGCCCAGGGACCTGCGGTGGAGCGTTCCGGGGAACCGTCGCAAGGCATGGATTCGGACAAATGGCGGCTTCATCGCCTTCGCCCACAAGAAGAACACCGAGTTGCTAAAGATCCTTCAGGCTGCAATCGAGGATTGGCGTCCGTCCCCATCGAGGCTCATGTCCTCTCGCATTCGCGCTGAGATCAGCAAGCAAGGTGCCGAGGCCGAAGACAATGCCCTGAGCGACAACCACGCCTACTGGCAGTACTATCAGGAACTGCGCACCACGCCGTTGGACAATACGCCCGCCGCGCGCAAAAATCGCCGAAAGACCCTGCTCGAGAGCCACGCTGCTCGGCACACCGAGCGGCTGCTCGATTTGATCGGAACAGAAGCGGTCGAATTCGGGCTCAAGGTGCTGGAAGCGGACCCCAGCGAGTCCAACTCCAGGCTGTCGGGGTTCTCCAAGCACTATGCCATCAAGTCCACCGCCAAAGCGGGGAGAGAAAAGGCCCGGGCACACTACAACGCCCACATATCAACCAAGCAGCTTTCCGGTTGGCACCTTCATCCAGGCCACATCTTCCGGATCGATCAGGAGATGTGGGTATGCCTGTCGCCATCGTGTGACCTAGTGCCGATGCAGAAGACATCGGCCGCCGTCCGCAATTCCAAGTCGGCATCCGTAAAGCCATTCGTCGCGGTCAGGTTGACTCTGAGACCGGAGTTTACCGTTTCCGAGGTGAACTCGAACACGCTGATCTTCCTCAAGGAGGACGACGCCATCAAGACGTACACTGTCTACCCACGCGGTGGCGAGTTCGGTTCCCCCGTCTGGCGACTGTTCATGGCCGCCGACTATGGCAAGTTCGAGATCGGCGAGGACCGGACTGCCGAGCTGGAGCTCAGTTACCTCTCCGGCAAAGAGCAGAAGATGCGGGTCGAACCGGTCAAGGCCCGATTGGTCGGCCAGTTGCGATATGAGTATGCGTTAAACCTGATCCAGAAATTGGGCGTCGAATTCACCAGAATTGGCCTCGATTTCGTTGCGCCGGCCGAGTGATGCTTGCTGGCCAACCTGTTTGAGGATAGACGAATGCCGCTTCGTAGCGCAGGTGTGGAAATCCACTGGGATGAAGGTATCCGCGAGCTGTGCCTCTTGGATGAGGAGCAAGCCTCGTCCGAGGATGGCATCTACCTGAACCACGCCTATGCCGACTATCGGGGCGTACCGATAGACGAGGCCGTCGAGTGTGTTGAGGAGGAGGCTCAACTGCTTGCCGATCTAGCCGAAGCCGGTTGGGACACCGAGGAGGCCGAAGAGATCGTCGAGGGGAACTTCGACGCAATGGGGCTGACCTCTTTCTTGGATCCCGGTGTCGCGGGCTTGGTCATGACCATCTCTGCTCTTGGAGGGACGCCCATTAGTTCCTGCAATGGTGGCTTCGTTGGCACTTCGGTGCACACAAGCGACGTGCCCAACATCCTCTTCACCGCATCTCCCGATACCATGGACCGGATCATCCCGCAGGCCATGGGCAGTGAGGTGGGGCTGGTCTTCAATGAAGGGTACGCTGAGGCATTCGTCGATCACCTGCCGAACTTCCACCGGCTTGCCAGGAAGCTCTTGGGACTGCCAAAATTGGCAACGACACCTAGCAATGAAATTTCATCGTCATCATCATTAACTTAAGCGCCAATATGGTACGGTTGGGTTGCTTCACGCCCGCAACGGGGCCTCTGATTTTGCTGAATTCTTCTCCGGCCAGAGATTATTTGTGGCACAATAAGTGGCCCGATAAGTGGCGCAAAATCCCGGAATATCTCTCACTCAGCCGGTGGAGGCATCCAGGGATCAGACCTGTGATCGACCGGCTTCTCAGGTACGCGCAACTGCAACCTGATCGGTCCACGGTAAGGTAACCCCTTCGCACTACACTTGGAGCACCGCAACATCGGCGCCACCGTATGGTGCATGACTTCAAACTCCAAGCCGAACCGTCGCCTCAGATAGTCAAGGTCCAGATAGGCAGAGTGCCGGCACCACTCCCCTCCGATCTGGGCATCGCAGATTATCAGCACCTGATATCCGTCTTCGATCAGGTTTCCGAGGCGGCTAAGGCGACAGGACTTCATTCCCATAATGCGAACATTTAGAGAACAAAATGTAGACTCGTCAAGGGCAACTGCGGTACGATCTGGCATTCTCATTACGTACAAGCAGGAGATGGCGCGTGGACCACGCACTGAAGCCACAGACGGAACCTGATCCCTATGAGCCGGCGGCCGAGGCGATCATCGAGGCCTGCGGAGGCAATCCGCGCAAGGCGGTCATCGCGCTCTTGGGAGAGCGGGACTATCTCGCCGGGCGCGTAGAAGCGCTGGAGCGGTCTGTCAGCTGGGGATTTGTGCGCGCTGGGGCCGCACGCTGACGAAGGAAACAATGGTGCGGCACATGTTTTGCGGAGCCGCCAGATGCGCCAGTTCAAACCACTCCACCTGTCCGAGGTCGTTTTCTTCACACGCGACGGCCAGATCCGGCTGAAGGACATTCAGCCCTACTATGTGCTCGGCGCGATCTGCCGGCACTGCAAGTCGATATCCGAGCTGGACCGCCGCGCGCTTGAGCGGCGCTACGGCCGGGATGCAACAGCGGTCGATCTGGAACAGCGCCTGCGCTGCAGGAGTTGCCAAAACGCCCGTGGCAATACCATCATGGTCATAAATCAATGGCCGAGGTGATCCCGACCAATGTGCAATCTTTACAACATGACGACGACGCGCCAGGCGATCCGCGGCTTCATCAAGACGACGCGGGAATACGCTTTCAACGAGCCATCCCTGCAGGTCTATCCGAACCGCTATGCGCCGATCATTCGCGTGGGAGAGGATGGAGAGCGGGAGATGGTGCGCGCTCGCTGGGGCATGCCGACGCCGCCCATGTTCATCAAGGGAAAGCACGACAGCGGCGTCACGAACATCCGCAACACCTCATCCGCCCACTGGCGCAAATGGCTTTCACCGCAAAGCCGCTGCCTTGTGCCGGTCACGAGCTTCGCCGAGCCCGACCCTGCCGGCAGGAAGGAAGGCGATAAGCGCACACCGAACGCATGGTTTGCACTGAGTGAGGATCGGCCGCTGTTCGTCTTCGCCGGCCTCTGGACGCCGTGGCACGGCAAGCGTATGGCCCGCGAGGAACCAGAGGACCATGAGGTCTATGGCTTCCTAACCACAGAGCCCAACAGCGTGGTAGAGCCCATTCACAAAAAGGCGATGCCGGTTATCCTGACCACAGAGGATGAAATGACCGCGTGGCTCACAGAGCCATGGGAGGAAGCAAAGAAGCTTCAACGCCCCCTACCCGACGACAAGCTCATGATCGTGGATGCGCGAGAAATGGGAGACTAAAATAGACCAGAACAAACTCGCGCCAACGCGAAAACGATCGCGAAGGTCGGGAAACTGGGAGATAGGAGCGAATATAAACGAATATTGATTTGTATAAGACATTTTTTAGGACTACGAAGGCATATAAAAAAAATACACACCATCTGAACCCTTGTATTATAAGGGATTTAGGGAGAAGCGAGAATGCTTGCAAAGCGGACATATCAAGAGACACATCCGTGGATCAAATTTGACCTCGAGTGTGACAAATTCACTCCCCAGATATGGATGCTCCTCGGAGAAGCCACCTCTAAAGCCAAACACATTGGCGGTGTCCCTCTCGCGCCGGAAGCAGCTGAGAAGCTGTACCGCGTCTTTCTTGCAAAGGGCGCGCTAGCAACGACCGCCATTGAGGGCAACACACTCACTGAAGAACAAGCCTACGACGCAGTGGAAGGCAAACTACGCCTCCCCCCATCACAAGAGTATCTCCAAAAGGAGATACAGAACATTATCGACGCGTGTAACGGGATAGTCCAAGATCTCAATGCACGCGGTCCCGAGCCAATCACTCCAGAGTTTTGCTGCCAGCTGAACTCGTTGGTCCTCAGAGATCTGGAGATGGAAGATGAAGAAACGCCAGGGACTATCCGCCGCCATTCCGTACGCGTTGGAAACGTCTACCGCGGAGCACCGCCAGAGGATTGCCACTTCCTACTTGAAGAGATGTGTCGACATATTGAAACAGCAACTTCACAATCAGACGGCATTGACACCGCAATACTGACCGCACTTTTCGCACACATATACATCGCGCTGATTCACCCATTTGCCGATGGCAACGGCCGAACGGCGCGTCTGCTCGAATACTACATCCTCCTACGTGCTGGACTGCCACATCCTACAGGCCATCTGCTGAGCAATCACTACAACCTGACACGGACTGCATACTATCGGGAACTTGACAAAATCAGCAAAACCGGAGGGGACACGCGCGGGTTCGTCCTCTACGCTCTTAGAGGTTTTGTTGACGGCCTAGTCGAGCAAATTGGATACATTAGAGAAGAGCAATTCAAAGTCGCTTGGGTAAACTACGTCTATGAGCGCTTTCGCGGCAAGAACAGCCCTTCAGACCACCGCCGCCGAGAGCTTGTCCTTTGCCTTGGGAACGAGCCACATTCAGTACGGATTGGCGACTGCATGGAGCTCACCCTAAGCTTGGCTAAGGAGTATGCCACCAAAACAGATAAGACGCTTACACGTGACATCAACGAGCTAGAACACATGGGATTGGTCAAGCGGGTGGCAGGAAGAAAGATCCGAGCCAGAACCGACATCGTAAAGGCATTTCTCCCTTGGAAACATGAGAATGACAACTCAGACTAGCACTAACGTCTGAAGTCTAGCCATGATCACTCCCACTACGCCTGCGGGTTGAGTTACCACTCTAGGTCAGCAACATTTCCAACGACGGAAGACACTTTGACGAACAAGCCCCGGCTACCACTAAGGAAGCCGGGGCGAGTTGGGGAATATGGATTGAGCTACGGAGGTGGCCGGCCGGTCAACCAAGTGTAGCCGGCGACGACCCAGCTCGCGAGCGTTACCACCCCGATCCCGATGCGGATGAGCCATCGCCCAACAGTACCTGCCCCGACAGCCTGAGTGCGAAGCTTCACCATATCGTCTGCCACTGGCTGGATATGGTCGACAGTCTTCTTCGTCGCTTCGACCTCGACCTCAACATGCGAAAGCCGTTCGCTCATCCCATCCAACCGGCGATGCACCACGGCGCGGCTGTCATCCGCGCGCATCAAGCGGTCATCAATGCCTTTCAGCTCACCAAGGATTTGACCAAGGGTCCGCTCAACGCCAGCTTCTGACATTCGCCCCGCCTATTAACTGGATGCGGTCACTTCCCGCAGCTGTATTTCTGATACCGGCCACGGTGCTGCGCGATGGCCATGGCGGTAACGCGGTCATTCGCCACCAGATAAGAGTTGGTGGCCGGCACCGGATTGATCGGCACCAGCACGTCGCAGGGCTCAACGATCGCCGCCGTCTGGCAGGCAGCCACCAAGAAAGCCGCAAAGATCATCGGCATCAGCGCCAAGAACTTCATCATCGATGGCCTTTCCATCTTTCAGAATTGTGATGCGATCGGATTGCAGACGCTGCAGAACCGACGCAGCGCCCCGCTGGTACCCGTAGAGGTAAATCCCGCCGGCCATGACAGAGACAGCCAGCACCGCAGCCAAAACCCTCCCCATCGGCGAGAGCAGCACACGCGACACAAAGTCGACGCCGATCACGCGCCCTGCCCCATCTCAACTTTCATCGAGCGATATACTTTCGCGATGTCACGCCGCCGCTTGATTGCATAGACTGCGAACCCGGCCACGATCAGAACAATGGCCAACTGCACCCGCCAGTCATCGAACACGGCCAGCACCGGGACAATGGTTGAGGTGACGACCCACTGCCAGACCGTCTTGGATTTGGTCAGCGGCTTGTCGAGGTGTTCCGGGTCTTTGACGACCAGTCTCTCAACTACCGACACCTCGCTCCGAGCCGCGGCAAGAACCTGATCCAGCACTGCCTCGACCTTCTCAGGCGAGACCAGCGCATTGTTCAGACGGTCTCCAGCGAAATAACTCTGACCACGTCTCACATGGCGATGAGCGCCCCTCGTGTCCGCCAGAACGGGGAAGGATGCCCACTCACGCGAAAGCCGGCGGCCGAACTGCGTGCGGCTGATCTCGCCATTGACGAACTGGTGGTAGCCGCGTCGGATCAGAAGGTGATAGGCGAGCCGGTCCTGAAGGTTTCCGCTGAACACCTGCGTCCCGCGAAGGCCCAGCTCTTCCTTGAGACCGATGAGCGTCTTGCGGAGGAACTGCGGCGCACCGGCCGCCGATGAACCATGATGGCGCGACCAGTTTCGCTGCGCGGCAATCACCTCGTCAACAGTCATGCGCGTGAGCGGCTTCGGCAAGCGATCCTGCCGGTGCGCATAGATCACTTCATAGCATTCAGGCGGGCGGCGGCTGGTCTCCGTCTCATAGACGAACGCAAGCAGCAGCGCCGCGCCAGCAGGCACGGTGCGGTCCATGTCGTTTCCTTTCTGGTAAAGAGCCCATGCGAAAGCGCCGCGCCGGTGGGCACGGGGCAAGTTTAAGCAATGAGGTTTAGGGGAAGATGCGCGTTCAAGCGCAGACTGGAAGACTAATCGCCACCGCTGAGCTGGAGCCCCTCATGCGAGCGGCGGCGGCAAAGATTTTTGCTGGTTATTGCGAACTACCTATCCTGGCATTCACGCAAACTTGTCCGAACGAGCCCAAGGTAGTCTTTAAGAATGGGGCCCCTGTCCGACATCTCTGGGGCTTGGCGAACTCTCCGCCAAAACCTCCACGCTCATTCCAATAAAGTACGATAACAACCCTATGTCTTTGCAGTCATCCTTGGTCGCTATTCGTAATGCTTCATACAAATGCATCAGTATCAAATCACGCACAGGTATAGGCATCGGATCGCCCACCTGAAATGAGCTTATCGCC
The DNA here is from genome assembly GCF_058725515.1 of Nitratireductor sp. WH36-1. Lineage (NCBI taxonomy): Bacteria > Pseudomonadati > Pseudomonadota > Alphaproteobacteria > Hyphomicrobiales > Phyllobacteriaceae > Nitratireductor > Nitratireductor sp. WH36-1. The sequence goes on from NZ_CM178970.1 coordinate 2,556,816, forward strand.
ATTGTAATTCCCCACCGATTTTTTTGTTAACAAATAGATTTTGCCCCAACACAACCCTAGCGCGCAAGCATTTTTGAAATTGATTCTCTAGGAGGCTTCTCCAAGCTATCACCAAAGCACTGGAGTAACTGGCAATAAACACAGCCCCGCGAAGTGTCTGGTTAACCGGGAACGACACTACCGATCACACCAATAGCGCTGTGACAACAAGTGACTATTTTGGCGCTGTCGGCGATGAGGGTTTTCGCCCTTGGACACCAACCGCAAGACGTGAAATAGACCGCCTTTGCTCCTCGCCCCCAAGCGATCGCAGAGTGAGCCAGCACACACCAAGCCTGGACCGGCAGAAAGCGCACCAGTTGGCAGGTAGTGGAGATGGTGTCGCCATAGATTCGAAGTGGCGCACTACGAGTTTATCAAGCCTTTCGACGCGAGAGTGACACGCGTCGCCTCATTAAGATCGTACTGCCCAAGGTCGCTGGGTAGAACCCACGCAAAGTCCTCGAATTCGTCGTTGATTGAGACGTTACGATTGGCCGCCCTGCAGTCAAAAATCAGATAGATCATATAGATCTGTTCGGATGTGCCGTCAGGATAGGTCTTCGTCCTTACATCGTCGCGGAATGTCCACGGCTGCACGTGCTCGATCGCCAGCTCGGACCCTAATTCTTCAGCGATCTCTCGAAGCAGCCCATCGGAAATGCTCTCACCTTGCTCCAAGCCACCACCTGAAAGCGCCCATTGTCCGGGGAAGACGCCACGATCACTGGGCATCTTGCAAAGAAGGTACGCGCCTTCATTCTCGATCAGCGGGCAGACAATAATTCTTTGGCGCATTGCTCTCTCAATCCAACTGTTTGCGCGAGCAACATATCCGTTTCCCACATACTGGCAATGACAGGAAAACTCGCCAAGCAACCATCGCCGCCTGCCCCCCCCCCTTCCACAACATGACACAGTCCAACGAGCGTTGGGCACGACCGATTTGGATTACGTGATCACACCAATGGTGCGATCACGTCGGTTTGCCACCTTAAGTGCCGGTGAGCGAGATAATCGTCCTTCAAGCCCCAAGCTTGAAGACGTGACTTAGAACGTTCTTGCTCGTCGGTGCTCGCTGCCAACACCTATCGTTAGCGAAATCTCCTGGGATTGGATCCGCATCCTTTAGCGACCGAGCGGCGAAAATGCCTGCGGGGATCGGGATGATCCCGACCACCAGCGGCAGTGCGACCTCGACGCCGGAAAGCACGGCGGCGAGCACAAGAAAGCGGATGCTCCACGCATAGCGAAGCACCGCCTTCCAGTTATGGAGCAGGCGCATTGAACAGCCTCGTTTTCTTGATGATCAGCCTTCAGGCGTGCCCGATGCCGCCCGGCAGAGAAGGAACCGGTGGCGCTTCCGGTTGCCCCTGCCCGGCTCCGTTCCCATCAGTTTCAGCGCCCTGAGAAGCCGAAGGGGCTGCCCCCTTACTGCCAGAGCCGACGGAGTTCCCGCCGCTGTCAGACGAAGGCCTGAGCTTTGCATCGACGTCGACGACATAGCCTGCCTTCGACAGACGATGGGCCGCGGTTTCGATGATGAACACAATGCCATCGACACCCGGCCTGACCGACCTGTACTGAAACGACGCCCCCGCACGGATGGTCGGATCGCCATTGAGCGTCACGCGGGTGCGCATCGTCTCGCTTTTCAGGCTTTGGGCCTTTGCGCCGGCCGCGCGACGGGCTTCCCCTTCATCCGCGAAGGGCTCCGGCATCGTGTAGTCAGCGGATCCATCCGGATCGCTCTCGACCTCGAATTCAAGGAGCTTTGCCTGATGGCGGTCCTGCACACGTGCACGCACCTTTCGGTAGCGTTTGCGATGGTCATAGGTGATGCGGCATGTCCCTTCAACAATGTTGTCAGGCGTTGCCACAACAGGAGTGAGCGCGCCGCCAGAGGCCGCCCTGCCGCTCCCCTTGCGCGCGAACACCACCCTGTCCCCCTTTATCGAGAACAGGGCATCATGCCGGCGCGCCAGCCGCTCGAGCACATGCAGATCACTCTCGTCCTGTTGCCCGAACCATTCATAGACATGTGCGCCAATCTCGCTGTCGATCGAAGCCTGAAGGCCAAGATCAGCCGCGATCTCCGAAACGATCTCGCCAACGGATTGCCTGTCCCAATGGCGGGATCGATGCTGCTTTGCGTCGTCCCGGATATTTGCACCGCGGCCGCTGATCAGCATCTTGTAGGGAAGACACTGGATCTCCGGATCGTCGATCGTATAGGGACCGAACTCAGCCAGACCGGTCTCAAGAAACCCCAGCCGCGCAGTGATGGCATCGCCCTTTTCGGGGATTGCGGCAAAGGGATTGCCGTCATTGAGCTCACAGCGAATGCTGTCCGAGCTCACGCCTTCCTTGTCGATGATCGTTACCGACACGAGGCGCTCATTGAACAGGGACGCCACGGCGCGCCCGTTGACGGTGATTTCCGCCCGGGGTGTTTTCATATCAGTGCGCCTCAGAATGGGGACTCATAAGCGGTCTAGTCTGTGAAAGGCCGTTCCGAGGACAAACGGCTGCTACTCTCCTCGTATCCGCTTACGACCCCAAGTCTGCCGTTCAAAAATGACTCGCGAATTCCCAAAACTCGCCATTCAGCTTCGCGAGTCCATGCCGGCCTTGCTCCAGTGGCTGTCAGTGAGAGACTGGTGAGAGGGCTGAAATCAGAAGCGTAAATCCGCTACAGCTTGGAGCGGCCTTCGCCTCCGTATATTACCAGCCGAAATGCGAGATCTTCCATGCTCAAGAAAACCGAAAAAGACCCGGAAGCGAATGAGGAGCTGACGAAGATCCGCAAGCGTCTCAGCAAGACTCTGGCAGGCTTCTCATCTGATTTCCCTTCCGGCTTGGATCGTTGGGATATGGAGTCGTCACGGCCACCCGCAGAACTGTTTCCGGTACCGGAATTGGTGCTGTTCGCTTTCCGCAACATCCTCGGCTGGCAGTGGAGCGGGGTCGGCGAAAAGGTGCGCTGGACCGTCTATGGCAGCGTATTGGGTGAACCAGTGGGCTTTGAGCTCAGGAAGTTCGGCTTCACGATCCTACGCGCTAAGGACCACAGGGTATGTCACGATCGCATCGTCGGGCAGTTGGGCGCGGCCATGCGGCAGATTGAAGGCCTTCTGGCGCCGTTCGCGGTTGAACAGGCACGTTTGGGCAACGTTCTAATTGTCAACCGTTTCGGTGAGTTCGAAAGCCGTTACCGCTACTTTCGCGGCAAGGCCGGGATGGCCTTCGCCAAGGCCGACAAGCCGGCCGAACTTCCCCAAATTCCAAAAGCAATAAAGAAGAAAAAAAGCGAGGGAGAATTGCCGGCGGGGATGATCTCGGCTGTGATAAACCACCTGCATGCAGCACAGACCGAGGGGTACTACCTCACCACCGCGATGATCGAAGCCTTCTTCAGCGCTCTGGAGCACAGGCTAATTCTGCTCCGGGCCTTCAGCGGCCAGCCGCTCGAGTCAGGAGGTCTTGAGGCGTTCCTGGGCAAATCATGGTACGAAAAGCTCAAGGCGGTATTCCCACTCAATAACAATCATCAGGCCGGCGATACACTAGGCAAGCTCCGGCGGATCAAGGAACGGCTGCGCAATCCTCTCAGCCATGGCGGCGTCGAAAACGATGGGGGATCGTTGTTTTTCCACCTTCCAGGTATCGGAGTCGTTCCAGCGAATCTTTCGGACTTTGCCGACAGTCCTCGCTTCTCGTTCATCCCCATCAAGGTAGACAGCTTCGAGGAATGCTGCTCGGTGTTCGATGCAGTCCACGAGATGCTGTCGACGGGAGCGCTGGAATTTCCGCACCGGTTCGTCGATGCGGGCGTCGATCCCTCATTTGATGACAAGACACTCTCTGAATATGCTGTCGCGATAGCCAAGGGAGCAGACGCCGTCGAACAGTGGATCGAGCTCTGGGGCCATGATTGGATGACCCACGCAAACATGGACTACTAAACGGAAGCCAGAAGACTGTAAGCGCCAAGCAGCAAAGTGGAGATCCGCGCTGGAGCAGGAGCGGACGTGGCGACGACTAGCTGAAGACCCGCATACGCGAGTAGGACCAGAAAGTTGCCCTTCAGCTTTTCACCCTTCCCCGCGGACTCTGTGCCGCGTCCATAACGATCATCTAACGTATGTCCGCCATCGCCCCCAGCATCGCCGTTCGGAGTGCTTCCGTCGTCGCCCGAAACTGGCCATGCTTTGGCTTCCAGGAACGGCGGAGCCGGGGCCGTTTGCTGCTTGGTCGCTTCTAGGGGACAGGCACACTAGATGGTCAAGGGCGCTTCACCATGCTCGCACTAGGTTCGAGAAGCAGCGCGTAGTTAAGACATTTTACGAGGTGATGGAGACGGTGCACTTCGCGGAAAAGCGCCAGCAGGCGGTACATGTACTCGAGAAGCTGGATTTCTCGCTTCTTCTCCCGCTCCATACCCTCCAGTTTCGGGTAATAGGTGATGACCTGCGTCACGTCGTCGTAGTCAATTTTGTTGTGCGCGACGGCATTCCTCAGCTCGTTATCATGAGCGAGCGGGTCAATAGTGTGCCATCCACTGTCTAGGTCTTGCAGCTTACTTCCCAAAGCTACGTCGGCATATTCGTTTAGCGATGCAGGTGACAGCTGCTTTCCGAGCTTGCTGGTCCTCACCGCGAAGGCGTTGTGGTCTCCACGTTCGATGAGATTACCCATACCAGCCACCAGCACTAACTGGCGGCTCAAGACCTCCGCCATGTCCTTGTAGACCTCACGGTACTCCGTGAAATCCTGAGAGCTGACACGCATTGCCGTTTTTCCCGCAGCGTACGTGCCGTCAACATCCAGAAAGAGCGCTGGCCGCAGTGGCAATTCGGCGTCAAAGATCGGCTTGTAGACTTTCAAGCAATCATGCTGGAGGCTCGTCAAAAAGTCCGCATCGAAAAGCTCCTGCAGGAATGCGGCCATTGCAGCTTTCTTATTTTGCACTAGATCGGCGACGGTTCCGACATATTTCCGAACGATTACCTGGCTGTCCGCCGGCAAGGTGAAAGGTAAAACGTAGTGGCTGATCACCGTGTAGAGAGCGGCATTAATATCCTCCATTTTCTGCGACTTGACCTGAAGCTTGAAGCGTTTTTTCGCATAATCGCTAAACGGTCCGTAAAAGCCCTTTCTATACTTGGATATCAGCTCGATGACCTGCGGATACTTCTTATACTGGCTATTGATTAACCCCAGCCTCTCACGGTGGAAGGCAGCCATTCGAGCGCTCGAACGGCCAATAGCTTGCAAATAGGGTGTGTTCCCTGGAACGTATGTTCCAAATACAACTGGAAAGTCCAAATGTAGGTCTACGAAGTCTAGATTTGCATCGAACATCCCTTCTAGGAGAACTTCAGATGCATTCGTAATCGTCCACTTAACCCCTTGATTCAGATATAACTCTTTAGGCTTAATACCTGCTTGAATTGCTGCGATAGCCCGATTGTCGAGAGTGTCTGCGCCCTTGGCAGTTACATGAATTCCAATGAGGGTCCCGCACTTCTTGCAAGAAAATTTCAAAGGCTGCACGTCGCGATTACTCATACCGACACGACAGTTCGTCTGATTGGCGCATTCGTCGCACTTCAAAGACATATTGATATTCAAAGCCCCCCCCCATAACCTGCACTATTTGCTAAATACGCCCCCACGATCATTGTCGTCAATCGGCGGAAGTAGTCTCTCATCGCTCTCGAACGTTGCAGACCGCCATGCGCCTCTGTTGAAAATGTCCCCTTTCTAACGTGATCGTGCCTTCCAACCTTTAGCACTTGGACCGCTGAGCGAATTCGAGATGGCGAAAGCCACCATTGCTGAGCTACTCATGACGTCCGACTTGTGGTGCTGCTGCGACCGTCAATATCGTCAGCCGCAGCGTCTTCCGGATGGATGCAAAGGTTGCATAAACGGCAGGGATAAGGGCGCGTTGTCTAGGTCCCGATGAAGGGCAGCTTTCCCGGCGAAGTCACCCGAAAGCGGTCGATCGGCAAACCACCCCAAGGCAGACACTTGGCGCTATGATACCGAACGGCAGCTAGGTCCGCATTGCGGACATCCACATCGCTCCCACTATATTCAGAATCCGGCATGACTAAAGCCTACCATCTATGTGTGCACCACCTGGCTGTTACGACCTAATCCCACAGATTGACCACCGGGACGGCCCCACTCGTCGGGGCCAATTCCGGAAGAACGATCTCGACGCCCATCGGTAACGGCGTGGCAAGCGCAGCCAACCCCGGATTGGCGTCGAGAACCTTCTCGACATATCCGCTCTCGTCGCCATAGACCCGACGACATATCGCATCGAGCATTTCGTTCTGCCGTGTCACGTAACGCTGGGCCATAGATCATCCAAACAGGGTTTTGATGATTGCGATCGGTGAGAAGCTGCCGCCGGTATAGCGACGCAGGCGAATGCGAAACACATCCTTGCGTGGCAAGCCTGTCGCATCATGGAATGACTGATCTTCAAAGACGCCTTCGATCACGTGCATCCCGTAGACATTGCCTCCCAGGGTAACGAGGGGGAGCACCATGCCGGCAACCGCCGCGCTCCGGATCCCCTCGAGCGAGGCCACCCCACCGAACTCATGCGGGAACACCACCCCCTCTATATCGACCACATCACTGTCGCCGCCAGTCCATTGCAGCCGGTTGAGCCCACCGACGGTCGCGATGTCGGCCCAGCCAGTCGAGAGGTTGCGCCGCAGGCCGTTGAAGCCAAACGACAGGCTGTGGAACATGAACGGCCCGAGGGCCATGGGGACAGGACCTGCCATCAATTCGCTCCATCGGAGAATGCGCCGGCGGCGATCTCGCTGTATTTGCGCGAGAAGGCGAGTTCTGTTGCCCGCGCTATGGCGTCAGGATCAGCATTGGTCTGCACCTGAACCGAGATCGAGACATTGGGTGCGGGCGCCGGATTGGTGACGCGAACCTCCTGCACGCCACGTGGCTGGGTTTCAACCGGTCCGGCTATGGATACCTCTCCAGTACCCGCAACATTTGCCTTCATCCCGCTCGCATTCGCGGCCCAGGCGTCGAGTTCCTTGAGACTACCCCAGAGCCGGGAGATGTTCTCCCAGGTCGAGACGTTTGCCCCACCGGTCTTCTCATCAGCATTTGCACGCTGTTGCGGGGTGTAGATCCGGTTGTTGAGCGCGCCGAGCCCGGTATCGATCGCATACTCACCAGCGGCGTAGAGCACCCCGCCGACCAAGCCGCCTTTGACACCTCCCCTGACGGCCTTCCCAAGGCTCGACTTTGGCGGACCATAGGGAGCGGTACTTGCAGTGCCCGGTTTCGCACCTTCCGGAATGGCCGCACCCAGCCCGCCCGCATTCTTGATGGCAGACAGCCCACGCGCGATCCTCCAGATCCGCGAACCGATGATGAGCAGTCCGGCCCCAAAACCTGCCCACTCCAGCGCAGACAATCCCTTGAGGTTTTCGACAAACGCACCAAGGCTCTCCGCCCCCTGTACCGCATCGATGAGCTTGGCAATCGCGAGAGCGGCGAGGAATATCTGGCCCGTTCTGGAAAGAGCGAGCGAAGCCGCGCCGGCAGCAAGGCCAAGAAGCGCGCGGCCGGTTGCAGCGATGACCAGCGCCCCGCCAACAGTGAGCCCGCCGTTCAGCCTCGAAAGCGCATTGCCAACACTTGTGACGGCTTCGCCAAGATTGCCGGCTGCTATATTGTCGGAGAACAAGCGCAGATCACGCCCGATCCCGCGGAACTGGTTTGAGAGTTTCGCCAGCCCGATCACGCGCTCATCAGCATCGCGCAACTCTCCCTCGAAGGCCTTCCCGAACAGGACATCGCCAATGTCGTTGACGAGTTCGCGAATGCCGCCCGTGCCGCCATACCCGATGCCCGCCATGAAACCGCTGACGGATGTCTTCACGTGGTCGAGAACACCAACCCGCTTGTCCAGCGTGTCGAGTACATCGCCAATTCCGAGCCCAAACTCCTTGATGGTCGGCAACCAGCTGTCACCGATGCCAATGCCGATACCCCGGATCTTGTTGCCGATCAGCTGGAGGGCATTTGCCGCCGTCTCCGAGCGAACCAGATATTCCTCAAATGCCGAGCCGGAGTAATTTGCTTCAGTGCCCACTAGGGCTAGCTGCCGGCGCAGCTCCCTGGTATCGGCGATAACAGGCAGCAGAGCCCTTGCCTCATCACCGAACAGGGCCGAGGCGATGCTCGCGCGCTGCCATTCGGGCAGGGCCTGAATCCGGTCAAAGACATCCAGCGTCGTCTTCAGCGCATTCTTCTGCATGCTCTTTGCAGTATTGACTACATCAAGGCCAAGCGCCTTGAACGCCTGCCGCTGCGCCTTCGTCGCCTGCTCACCGCGCACCAGCGCACGCCCCATGTTCCGGAATGATGTGGCAGCCACTTCGCTCTGCGCGCCGGCAGAGATCATCGAAGCACCGAAAGCCAGTGTCTGTGTCTCCTGGTAGCCGAACATCTTGCCGTTTGCCGCCACGCGTTTGGCAAAGTCGACAAGGTCAGGCGCGGCAGATGCGGTGTTGTTTGAAAGATGGTTGATTGCATCCGCATAGAGCCCCAGCCCGTCCACACCGAGATTGAGCTGTGTCTTGATCTTGGCGAGCGCCTCACCGGTTTCGGACTGGGAGGTGTCCCAGGCGACCGATACCTTGGTTGCCATCTCGGCAAAGCGGCCGAGCTCGTGCAACGGCACGTTGGACTGCCCCGCCGCCGCATAGATGGAAGCAATGCCTTCGGCGGTCACCGGCAGTTGCTTTGACATACCGATGATTTCGGAGCGGATTTTCTGGAGCTGGCCCGGCGTCCCGTCGACAACCTTCCTGACATCGGCAAACGCTTCCTCGAACTTGATGGCAGCGCCTACGGTTCCCCGGATGCCCTGCGACACGCCGACATAGCCCGCCCCCATGGCCATGAGATTGCGCACCGACCTGCCGACTGCCGCGCCTGGCTGCGCGCCGAAGAACGAATTTCGTGCGCCCTTTCGCTGCAGAAGATCCAGCGCTCCGCCGATGCGGCGCGCGGGCCCGGTGACGCGATCAAGCAGGGATACAATCAGACTGGCTGTCTGGGTCGCCATTTCAGGTGGTCCGCTTCAGGAGTTCATGGAGGGCATCCCGCCAGCGGAGCGCTTCCGCCGGCGGCATCGACACGATCTCGGAGATCGGCGTGTTGAGTTCACGGCAAAGCTGGGCAGCTAGCCGTCTCCACCCTCGTCCGGGAAAACCAGAAAAGGGCGCAGCGCACGGTCACAGGCCGCGTAGTCGGGCAGAGACAGTTCGGAGATCTCGGGCTGGGTCGCGCCGGAAAGCTGCGCCATCATCACCGCAGTGGCCGCATGCGGGCCTCCGTCGGCCGTCACGCTTTCGATGACCAGAAGATCGGCAAGCTTCGGCTCACGGAACGTGATCCGGTCCGTTTCCTTGCCGCCAATCGTATAGGGGCGGGAAAGCCTGATCTCGATGGGCTTCGTCATGGTTCCCTCCCCTTAGACCATCAGGGCCGAACGGATGGCAGCCGTCTGCGAGACGCCGCCAATCGAGACGGAGAACGGGTCCATTTCGATGAGCGTCTCGCCATCCACCTCAAGGCGGTAATAGCGCAGCGTGATGGAATGCTCGCTCTCGCCGGCTTCTCCCGGTTTCCAGCTCCCGTGGTTGTTCCGGACAAGACGGCCGCGAATATAGGCGGTTGCGTTGATCACCGTGCCGTCGTCATGCGCGAGCGCGCCAGTGACCATGAACTCGCGTTCCTGACCGACGGCGAGCCCGAAGAGCCTGATCACCTGCGGATCAAAAGCCGTGAGCTTGAACGATGCCTCGTTCTTCTCATAGCCCATGGGCACGTCAATCGGCATGACCATGCCGGCATTGCGGATCTCTTCGAGCTTTTCGGCCGGCACGGGCAGCGAGATCTCGCTGGCCTGGCCGATCTTGGAAACCCGGTCGGTAAAGATGGTGCAGTTGCGCAGGATGTAGCGCGGCATTTCGCTGGTCGGCATGACCATGTCCTTTCATCGATGGTGGATCGGTTGGCTGCCGGCAGATCAAGCGGACTACGCCGCCTGCGTGCCGCCATTGAGTTCCTGGGCGATCTGGTCGAGCAGGAGTTCGTAGCTGACGACGTTGCGATAGGTGTTGAGGCGGATGTCGACCATCGGTGCCGGCGGCTCGAACTTGACGCCAAGCTTGACAATGCCCTGCGCGAGTTCCGTATCGGTGTTGGCATCCAGCAGCCAGACATCGTGTCCGGGCAGGATCGCCCCCTCGCGCTCCAGCATCCGCAGATGAGCGCGGCCGCCTTCGAGCAGAAACCGCAGATTGGCATGGGTGAACGGTCGGTCGATGAACTCGAGATAGCCCTTTTCGAGGGCTTCGTTGACGGCATCGGCCGTGCGCCGCACGGAAACGAACTGCCACAGCGGATCGCTGGCACAGGTCCAGACACCCCAGAGCCGAAAGCCGGTATTGTCGATGTTGATGATCGTGTTGATCCGGTTTTCGTTCAGATAGTTCGACTGCTCGCCATATGCGATCGGCCGGTTGACGCCCGTGATGCCGGAAACCCCGATGTTGGATGCGGGCCACCAGTAACCCTGCTCGAGATCCATGCGGGCCTGACTGGCAGCAAAAATGGGAGAGGACGGTTCCGGCGCATGGGCAGCCAGGTCGCGGTCGAACTTCAGCACCTTGGGATCGCAGACGAACACGCGCTCGGAATTGATCAGTCCACGATACTGCACCGCGGCCTGATCGGTCGTGTCCGGCCCGTCCACATAGACCATGCCCCAGAGCCGGTCCGCGACACCGGTGAGTTCCGCAACCACGGGGTTGAGCACAGAGCCGATACTGGCCTCGGCGGTCGCGCCGGTTCCGTGACCGGCAATCGTCACCGTGACCGGGCCGGTGTAGCCATAGCCGGGCTTGGTCACCACGATGGAGGTGATGACGCCGGCATCGACAAGCGCGATGGCTTCGGCCCCCTGCCCGGTCGTGCCGGCAATGGTGACCGTGGTGGTCTCCTGCGCATACCCGGAACCACCGACCTGAACCGACACCGAAGCGATGCCATCGGCGGGCGAGGTCTGTGTAAATCCGGGGGCGATCAGGAGCTTGGGCTTGTAGAGACCGTCCGAGGTTGCCCGCATGAAGGCGTGAACACCGGTATAGGCGGTTCTGTCGCCGACTAGGTTCGCCCAGGTGGCAGGCGTGTCCGCGCCTTCGGCAACACGGACCATGATGATCGGACACCCGACCTGATCGAAAATGCTGTCGATGGCGCCGGGCAGCGTGCCATCAGCGCCGATACCCTCGGCATCACGCGGGCGCAGTAGCTGTACCGGCCTGTTCAGCGGGAACTTCCTATCGTCGGCATCGCCTGCCGTGCCGATCAGTCCGATGACCGCCGTGCGGGCGCTGCGGACAATCACCGGTGTTTCCGCCGACTGAATGGCACGCGTGCCATGGTGGAAGGACACAGAAGCCATGCTGGCTCTCCTTTCTAAGTAGACGATGTTTGATGTGAAAAAGCGCGCCGCCCCGACCGGAAGCGTCCGCATACAAAAAAGCCCGCCAATGCGGACGTGGAATGCACCAGAGCCGAGGGCCACCCAGTCGACCTAGAGCGAGATTGACGCACTCCACATCGTGTCAACCTGCTCCGGCGTGAGGCTCAAAGCAGTTCCGATCTGCCAGATCAGCGAGTGCGTTCGTTCAAACGTCGTGGCATACTCCCATTCGACCTGAGCCATATCGCGCGTTATCGGGTCGGGTATGGCATCAACTGCAGTCTGTACCGACGCCAAGGCTATGCCGTTTGCGATCAGGCCGAGGCGAAGCTGCCGCGCTGTGAGCGGCGGCATAGACAAGCGCATTTCCTCTGGTGTGGGTGGCGTGAATGGCTCTGGTGTGTTCCCTTCAGCTATCCACGCGTAGACAGTCTCACGTACTGTCGGGCCCAGCCCAAAAGGATCGGTATCACGTGAGATGAATTCACAACGGTATGTGGCCCCGGATTGATCGGTAATGGTGATGTCCGCAATGAACACGCCCGGCTCTTCCGTTTCTGCGACACCATGAAGAGATTGCAATTCCATCAGGCAGACCTTTCGTAAAGCGTGGTGTTTCTGACAGAGGCGCGAGACCGATACACACCGGACAGGGCGCTGCCGCCAGATGAGTCGCTATATCCAGTTTCACCAACCTCTCTGATGGTGGCGGTGAGGTAGCGCCAGCGCGCATCCGGAGAAGAAACAAGCACGGTATGACCGACCGGATGGTCCAGTTGCCACCTGTTCGTGGCAGCAGACACGCCGGCAATCAGGTCCACTCCAATCCTGGAACCCGCAGGGAGGGTCACCGGATTGTCGAACGACACGGTTCCCTCCACTCTCAGGTGACCCGACATGCGGAACTCGGTTCCAACCGGCACGCGCCAGCCCCAACCGTTTTCACCGACAAGAACCCCATAGCTGCCATCCGCCCAGCCAATATACCCGCGCCTTATCCCATCAGGAGTATGGAACGTGTGATAGCCGGGGCTGATACCACCCGGAACCAAGCTAACTCGACCATCGCCTGGTAGTCCTGCATGTACTGCATCACGAACAGTCAGGACACCATCGATTGCCCCACCCGATTGCGGAAGGGCGGCATTCGCCTTCGCCAACGCCTGCTCTGCTTTTGGTAGTGCGGCGTCTGCCTTGCTGCCTTGCTCTGAAGTGGCCGCGCCGATAGCGGCCAACAGGGCAGCCGCGCTGATCGCCCCGGTAAGACCGGCGACAGACACGACGCTTTCGGTGTTGTCGACCTTGTCCCAGCCTGTGCCGTTTGAGACGATCCAGTCGCCAATCTTCCAGTCGTCAATACCGCTGATGGACGTGGAGCCCGGCGTGCCGACCTTGTAATACCAGCCCTTGTTGGACGCACTGGCGGCCGGGATGGTGGGCGCGTTGGTGTTTGCGTTCCACGTCCCCTGATACGAGAGCGCCCCGAGTACGGCTGACGGGAGCTGCCCGGCCGGAACCTTGCCATCTGCTCCCAGCGACGCGAATCCGTTGGCAAGCCCCTTCTGCTCCGCGTCCTGCTTTGCAGCGAGCGCGGCGGCAAGTCCGGTGATGTCGGAAACCACATGCCCATGGCCGTTCTCGGATTTGAGCGCGAGCGACACGAGAATGTTTGCAATGTCCAGGTCGATACCGGTGATGGCGCCGATCAGGCGCGCAACATCATCCTGCAGCTCATTCTCCTTGAACGGCAGCGGATAGTTCCTGTTCGGCGTCGTGTTTTCTACAGGCATGACACCCTCATCATCGTGCGCTGATGGCGCGGAAATCGTAGGCCATGGGACGGGCGGAAGGCGTTCCGGTCAGCGTGATGCGAAGCCGGCCCACCGGATTGGCGTGATGGCCCTCCAGTTGGTAGCGCCGCTCTATCCAGCGGGGATCCGTCAGCGGGCTCTGAAGCACCTGCGGCACAGCGGTCCAATTGTCGTCTGCCGCATCCGCCTCAAGGGTAACCGCCGCCCCGCTGGGAATGTTCGTTTTCAGGTAGGAGATCAGTTTGATCGCCGTCCCCATGTCGAAAGCACGGGTGATGTAGGTGCCGGCAGTTCTCACCTTGCCAGACACCGCCAGCACCACCGGGAACAGAACCGGCGACACTCTTTCGGACCCCATCAAGACGGCGCGCACCTGCACCGGCCCGCTATAGTAGTCCTGCCGCTCCCATGCCTGGCCGGGCTGCAGGATGGTGATGGAGCCATCACTTAGCTCAACCTCGAAATGCATGGATGCGGCGGCGGTCGGCAGTTCAACGTCTGCCCGGATAACAAGGTCGCTCATGTCGGCAGCGGTGAACGTGCCCACATCAACCGTCTTGGTCACGGGCGCGAAACGCGCTTCAATGAGCTGGAAGGTCACGTCTTCGTCCTGATGCGGTGTCCAGGTCCGCGAATTGGCAGAGGTAAGCATGGTGCCAATCGCGTAGGGCTGTGACGCAACAGGCGTCTGCGTGGCAATGTCGAAGTCGCCCAGCTTGGCCGTATGGATTGAATGATCTGCATCGTCGGTCTTGATGACGAATGCATACTCCACGCCTCCAGAAAGCCAGACAGGATAAGGCAGACGGATTTTCGTCCATTCCCCAATCACCACCGAATGCATGGGATGCAGCGCCTGCGAAATCACCTTGCGCGTCGGGTCACCATTCTCCACCTCGACAATCTCAAGAACAATCGAGTTGTCGGGGTTGCCGATCTGGCAGACCTTCACATTCACGCCGGCGATATGCCGACCGCCGAAAAGCATGAAGGTCTGGGCGATAGGATCAGCGCTGCCGCTACTGTCGCTCCACTGGAACTCCACGCGCGGCGGGGGATTGCGCTGCACGGTCACGTCGCGGCTGACCGTGGTGGTGATGACGCGGCGCAGCGTCGTGATTTCAACGGAGCCCTGCCCGATGAAGACAGCTTCCGCCTCCGAGCCGCCTGCTCCCTTCGCGTAGACCAGCTTTGAACCGGCCGTGACGTTTTGGGGAATTGTGAACGTGCCCGAAATCTTGCCTTCAGGATCGGCCGTTACCGGCCCGGCCGGCGTGATGTCGAGATCATCGAAAGACAGTTCTTCCAAAATTTCCCCGGCAAAGAAGCCCTCGATCGAATAGTTGATTTCGATCTGACGCAGGAACTGCAGCAGCTCTTCGCGCTGATCCACGGTTCTGGTTTCGGCAGTCTGACGGCGCGTCGTCGTGGTGGTCTCGGAACCCCATGCCCTGCGGTTCACCTGCGTCTGTACTGTGACAGGAACGGCCACGGCCTGCGTGCTGTCAGACGTCCATTCCGTCGCCGTCTGTGTCCAGTAATCCACCGGCGGACTAAGCCGCATCTGCGCCGGCATGGGCTCAAAGTTCATATAGGGATTGATCTTCCGACAGCTCGTCGCAAGCGGCTGCTCGATGGCAACCTGCTCGGTCCAGTCGAGCAGCGTCACGCCAGACAGGTTGATTGGATGAAACGCCGGATCGATGGCAAGGCGTACCAGCCCGTCAAACACGGCGGCTGTCTGTGCTTCGCCCTGATCGCGATAGCGATCAGAGGTGAACGGGTCGACGAACACACCGTGCTTTGAAATCGGTTCGCGGCTGTCGATATCGCGCTGCAGGCGCTCAAGGGCGGTCAGGTCGTAGAGATCGATCAGGCTGTTATACATCCGGTCAATCTTCGCCATGGTGTAGGCGCGCACACCGATATTGCGAACTGCCGGCCTATCACCCCAGCGGTTTTCGATCATTGCGAGCGCAAGAACGTCCGCCGGCACCTGCGGCGGCAGCGGATTGGAGCGGCTGGAAATGCCCTTGATGTAGACGGGCACGCCTTCTTCATCGAGGCCGAGAACGTCGATGCGTGGAAGCTGGAAATCATAGTCGATGTGGACCTGACCGCCGTTGACGCCGCCGGCAACCCTGATCGTGGTCGCCGTGATTTCCGTTGGAAGGACCGCACCAAGGAAACGATATTTCACGGTGTAGGAGCTGCCGGCGGCCGGCTCGGAACCACCGGGAGCCCAGGAAACCCGGTCTCCGCTGCGGGCGTAATCAGTGCCGGCCGCATAGGTCGTGCCGCCCTGCTTCACTTCCATGATGGCCATGACGCCGGTGTTTGCCAGAGTATCGAGCCCGCCGGCCGTCCCGCCCCGCGTCACGGTCTCGGTGACTTCCTTTTCAACCAGCACCTCATTGATTGTGGCAATCGGCGCATGGTTGAGCGTCAGCGTCGTCGGGTTCGCCCCGAACGTGTGCACCTCGGTCGGGATGCGCGAAAGATCGGACTGTTCTTCCTCGCGGTGGCGCATGGCCGCTTCACGCGTCCGCTTGAACCCGTTGATGTTGGCGACACCTGCCTCAATCGAGAACACCTGGTCGCCGGCATCCTTGCCCAGCGCCGTCACCCGGCAGCCAGTGACGATGTAATTGCCATTGGCGTCATAGTCGTAGACCGCAAGCTGCGCATTGATGCCGGTCAGGTTCGGAGGCGGCGTCTGGTCGATGGCAACGCCGTCTTTCAGGAGATAGACCTGATAGAGATCGCCCTCACCTCCATCGCCGGCAAAGCCCCATTGCAGCGAGACGATGCCGCGCGCGGCACCCGGCTCACCCTCGGACATGGATCCGGGATGGAGCCCATGGAGCGCCGGCTCATCAATCTCGGTCAGCCATTCCTGAACCAGCCGCACGCCGACGCTTACAGCGCCGACCATGGGGACACCGACAAGTATTGCCGCTGGCACATCCAGCACGCGGCCTGCGACGTAGATGCGGCCGGGGACAAGCGAAACGGTTCCCGCGTCTGGATCAATGATGATGTCTGCGCCCTCGACGCGGTCGCCGTCTCGCGCGACCAGATCACCAACGGCCCTCAGTTTACGGTGCGCGATGGTCTGCGCTTCAATCATCTCGGCGGCCTGGCCAATATGCCCCTCGCGCGTGACAACGCTGTCCCAGGTCGGGAAGGCCGCCGCCCGGTCATATGCGCCGGGAAGGCCGCTTTTGTGTTCATATGCCATGGTCAAATCCTGAATATGCCGCGCATGCGCTGCCGGTCTGTCTTGCCGATCTGGTCTGCACTGGTGGGAAAGTCTCCAACGATCACGCCGCCCGAAAGCGTGTCACCGTCCAGCCACTGAACTCCGGGTTTCGTCTCCGCCGGCGGCGCACCGCCAATCACCAGAGACCAGGACGCGAACGCATCACCCTCGCCTTCACCGAATGCGGAAAGCGCCTCCACAAAGATGCGTGACGTGAACTCTTCTACAGGCTCATAGGTGGACCCGCCCGCCTCAAACCGGCCGGCGAATGCAGGGATGACGCAATGGACCGAGCGCGCTTTTCGATAGCCGATGACGCTGCCATCGCCCCGCCGAAGCACCGCCCAGAACGATTTGCCGAGAAGGCCGGCGGCAATCGCCTGCGCACGCGCTTCCTCGCCATCTGATGACCATTGGATGCCCGCCGTCGACCATGGGAACGCACCCCAGGCAAGACCACTCCCCACCACCGGCTCAATCCAGACACCAAGCGCTGTAAGCTCGGATTCCGTGAACCTGTGTTCGCCGCCGGCGGGCTCATGTGTCCGTCCAAATGACCATTTGACGCCGCCCTCATGAAGCCGAACGCCTGACACATCACCCCAGATGGCGTTGCCCCAGGCCGACCAGCCCCATTCGAATTCCCGGACATTGTATCCGTCATAGCCGCGCCAGACCTCTGAACGCGCAGGCTGGGAAAGCCGGACCACCGCTTCTATCGTGTCGAGGTGCGCCTCATCATCGCGGACCCTGTCCAGATCGAGCTCGAACAGGTTCCAGCGCATGCGTCGCGACGGCGCTTCATGGATCAGGTCATAGGCATAGCCG
Organism: Nitratireductor sp. WH36-1; assembly: GCF_058725515.1. Classification (NCBI taxonomy): domain Bacteria; kingdom Pseudomonadati; phylum Pseudomonadota; class Alphaproteobacteria; order Hyphomicrobiales; family Phyllobacteriaceae; genus Nitratireductor; species Nitratireductor sp. WH36-1. Next base: position 2,574,307 of record NZ_CM178970.1, read on the forward strand.
ATCCATGAGAGCGCGCGGCGCACACCCTCCGGGGTTCCCCTGACACGGCTCCATGGCACACCATAGAAAATCACGGTCGCGAGGTCGGGCAGGTAAGGCGTGATGGGCCCCAGCCCATATTCCATCACGAGTGCAGGAAGGATGCTCTCGTTCGGCGCCCGATATTTGAAGGCATGGAGCGCCTCTATCGCCGGCGCAAGCTCGGCCCGACGATCAAGGGCTGCGGAGACGGCCTGCTCGGCGGCACTCGAGCTTGATGGCAGGAAATGCTGGCGCTCACTCACCGCGCCCGCCCTTTATACGTGAGATCGATCACACCAAACTTCGCCGCCTGATAATCGGCCATGACCAGATTATGCGTCGGCGTTGCCAGTTCGACGCGCTGGACACCCGGCTGGTGCAGCGTCGCGATCAGCCAGGACCGGGTGACATCGAAGCCCAGTCCGCCCTCACCCGCCAGAGTTCTGCGCAGGCTCGCTTCGAGATTGTCGAACACGGTCTGTGGCGCGTCCGGCTGAAGCCAGATGTCGGCAGCGACGTCGATGATCGCCGCCGTTGCCGGGACCACTTCAACCCGATCCGAGATCACACGGACGTCGTCGGCCGTGACAACGGATCGCACGGCATCGAGCAGAGCCTGATCAGCCTCCCCGAAATTGTCCGCAGCCAGCACCGAAACATACACGTCCGGCCTGTTATGTCCGCGATAGACGGCCGCGTCCCTGACCCGCGGGCTCGCCCGCAGTGCTGCTGCCCGATACCAGTCGGCAGGCCCCGCCGTCGAACGCCCGATAATGGCGGCAATCACGCGACTGCGCAGCGCATCGTCCGTTTCCCCGTCAAGGCGAACGACATCATAAAAGCCCGCAAGATGCTCAAGGTCAGCGCCCTGCGCATAAAGGAGCAGGTTTGAGCGGGCTGCATCATTGATCCGTGCCCGAAGGAACATTTCGCGAAACGCGCAGGCCTCGGCGACGATCTTGACCGGATCGGTCTCGAGCATCCCCACGTCGTAATCGATGCCGGCGGCGAGAAGGCGCGCCCGCACATCCGAAAGCAAATCCGCAAGGATGACCTCATAGTCGACAGCCTCGAACACCTCCGGCTGGGGAAGGTTCTGCAACACCTGCGCCATTATCGGCTCCTCTGGGCATCAACGGGTTTTCTGGAACGTGAACGATGCCGACTGGTCGCTTGCGACGGTAAAGTCGCCAAGATGCCCCTTCGGGTAGTAGAGCCCTGAAAGGTCGAGCCGAACGCGGCCGGTTTCATCCGCTTCGGTGACCTGGCAGCCGGTCACCGCAAATCGCGGTTCCCAGCGCGCGATGGCCAGCACGACGGCGGTGTAGAGCGCCAGAATGACCTGATCACTGAATGGTCGATCAATCAGGTCCATGAGCTCGGATCCGAACTCCCGCCGCATGACGCGCGCGCCGATCCGCGTTCTCAAAATGACATCGACGCTCTGCCTGACATGCGCGAAGCCCGAGAGGGACTGCCATGCAGTCTGGTCGATGCCGGCGCTCACTCCATTCACTCCGATTTGACGGTGTCGGGTTTGACGGCGGCCTTCCCGGCAGCCTTCTTCAAAGAGGATGGCAGGCTCAGCTGATGCCCGTACGGCGGCAGGAAGGCCCGGGCTACTGCATCGGGCATCGAAACCTCTTTGTCAGAGGCTTCAAACCACGTGCCGCCATAGAACCCGCTGGTGTTCACGATCACTTTCATAATCAGCTCCTGTCAGTCACAAGACCATTTTTGAGCGCCGGAGATCAGCGATGCGCCGCACGCCGTCCTGTCCCCGTGTCGCGCGATTTCGCTGCCTTCGCAGAGCCAGCGGGATGAGCCATCAATGATTGGATTGGCGCCATGGATCGGGCAGGCGTAGAGATCGCCGCGGCGCGCGATCAACTTTCCCTCGCACCACCAGCCGGACGCCGAGGAGACGACCTGGCCCCCATGCGAACCCGCATCTCCAAGCCTGACAATTTTCGGCATCAGCGCAGGTGGCCGCTCTGTCCGACGAGTTCGATCCTGGGCGCAACCACCCTTGCCTCCCCTGCGCCGATGAGAATGGTCACGTCCCCATGGACAAGCATTGCCTCCGGACCATCATGAGGCCGCGGATTGCTGTTGCTCGGCGTCGACATGTCGATGACGGCATCTGTCAGATCCCCGCTTTCGGAAACGACATCGACCTGCTCCCCCACCGTAGGCGGGATATGGGACTTGATCCCACCGGCCGCGATCTCCTTCCACGGCACCCATGGCGAGAGGAACGGCCTGTCGCCATCAGAAATCCGCACCCGGGCAAGACCCTTTTTGAGATCCAGCTCCGCTACAACGCCGGTTCGCTTGCGGTTGCGCCCCCGCCGTTCCAGTTCGGCGATTCTGCGCTCCGCCTCGACGATCCGGTCGATAAAACCAGCCATCTCTCACGCTCCCGAAGTGGTGACGGACTGGATCGTCGCACCGGGAGACACCTCGCCCGCAAGCATGGCGGTGAGTTCCTCCAGCGTGAGACCATAGCGCCGCCGGGTTCCCTGATCCGTGCCTTCAGCGCCTGAACCAAGCAGCGCATTGATCGAGGCAAGATAAGGGTGGTTCTCTTCCTGCATTGCCGCCAAAAGACGGGCCCAGATACTGGTGTCCGCGATTTCTTCGCCGAAGACAGGGTCTGAAAGCAGATCAAGGGTCAGGACGATCTGTTGCGCGGCAATCCGCACCCCCTCGGCATCCGAGGCACGGCGGCGGTCCACCCTGACCACCCGGTTCGAAAGCCCGCGCCAGATCTCTGCCCAGGCGTTATCCGGATCGGAAAGCGTATTGGCGATTTGCCGCCCCACACTGTCCAGATAAAACTCCATCGCCGCATCGGTGGCCGGAATGCCGATACCACCAAGAACGGTTTCACCGGTCTCCTGATTGAGTTCCGCCATGGTTGTGGTGATGCCGTATTCGATCACCAGCTCCGTCAGCCCTGCCCGGTGCAGCGACCGGCCGCCAGCCTGATCTGACGCTTCGCTGCTGTCCACATAGACCGCGATGAACGGCTTATTTGCCTCTGTGCGCAATGCGCCGGCACCGTCGACGTCCAGAACACCGATCTGGCTGTCCAGCACATTGTCACCGACCAGCGTTCGCCCCTTGATGGCCCCGATCGTCGCCAGTCGAACAGCAATCCGGCTCAACATCAGACTTCCCCCAGCTGCACGACGAGACGCGTCATATGGCGGTCGTCGACACCAAGAACCTCAAACCATGGCTCCCCGGAGCGTTCCGTGGCCTGCACGCGGTCACCGACATTCACGACAAGGTCCGGATACGCGATCCGGTCGACATGCAACTCGCCCCTTTGCGCCGATATCCGCGTTCTCCATGACCTCGTCAGACTGCCCGCGGCACTCGTTTCCTTGCCCCCGCCAATGCGCAGAACCGCCTCAATGGCGCGCTGTTCGCGACCGGGATCCAGCCTGCCATCCTTCATGAAGGAAAGACGCAATGGCTCGGCCATCACCGGGTCGACCTCGCCCATGAGTTCTTCCGCAAGCCCGCGAAACCCGGAGCGCATGCCGGCTACTCCGCGGAAGCCGCGCCGGGAGCCCCACTCTTGCGGGCATCGGCCAGTGCCCGTTCAGCCTCTTCAAGCGCTGCCTGCGCCTTCCCCTGGCTCTCCAGATCCTGAGCGGCCTCAAGGGCGGCGCGCGCATCTTCGACGGACTTTTCCAGATCCGCGAACTCGGGGAACGGTGCCTCCACCTTCTTCTGCGCAGCCGGCTTCATCTTTTCGGCGTCATAGGCAAAGCGGTCATCCGTCAGTTGCCGTCCATAAGCGACCGGCACGCTGACCGGCTCATGGGGCGGCACCGTCTTTTCCTTGCCGCCCGTGATCTCCGCAGGGAGGATCCCGCCGAACGGAAAAGCAATGCGCATTGTCTTCTTGGCCATGGGTTTTCTCCTGATTTCCGCATGAGAAAGAACTGGTCCGGGCTCCGGGTGGCTTGCCCTGCCCGCAGATCTTTCCAATGGGGAACGGCCCCGCGCATCCCGCGCGGGGCTCGCCACCTGCCTTTACGGCTTCACATCAGGTGAGCGTGAGTTTGCGAAGCGTGCGGGGATTGGTGCAGATCGAAATCGCGTTCATCTGCACTTCGAGGTTCCGGCCCTTCCCATTCAGCGTCGGGAACTGCTTCATGTAAAAGGGAACGCCAACGGTGTTCACCGTCTCCTCGTAGTCTGCCGGCGCGAACCGGGTCAGGAACAGGTCCGGCACACCCTTGACGATGACACGCGCCTCGTCCGGCGCGATGTAGGGAGAACCAAGATCCGCCGTTGCCTTCGCGCCCGTGCGATAGCGCTCCCAGGTTGCGCCGCCGAACTCGTAGACATCGGGAACATCCTGGCGAAGCACCGCCGCACCATTGTGGTAGAGGAAGGTTTCCTGAACCGTCTTGTGCGTCCACAGGGCGCGATGGAAATCACGGCCGGTGAAGACATGCAGGCCCTCATAGGGCTCGTCCAGATCATCTTCCAGGCTGTAAACCACGTCCTGCCAGAGCGCGCCGACCTTCGTGGTTTCGACGTCGAGTTCGAGCGAGACGGCAGCCGGGACGGCAATGCCGAAGCGCGCATAGAGATCATGCATCACCCTGCCGCTCTTCGAGGTGACAATGCCCTTGATTGCGCCGACGCGCTGATGCTCCAGCGTCATGGTCAGGTCACGCGCATGACGCATCCCTTTGCGCAGCACCCGCTCCTCCAGAACCTCGAGCTGATCTTCCGTTCCGAAGGCGCGCACATTCTGCACCTCGTCGGCCTTCACCGCATCATCCCGCTCATAATGGTCGATGTCGAAGGGCACGCGATTGCGGCTTGTGTCACCGCTGGTTTCACCGGGACCACCACGCTCCGACGGCTCGACCAGCGACAGCTTGCCATTCTGCTCTTCGATCGAGATCCGCGTGGTCGTCACGCCGTCTTCGTCAAAGATGCCAAGCGCGCTGATCTGGCCGGGCCGGTAAGGCTCATGGTTGATCGCGGCCGTCATGGTTTCGATGGTGAAGCCCTCACCATCCCAAATATCTACTGCAGGCATCGGCCCCTCCTATCGTGCGATGATGGTGGCGGCGGAGAGCTGTTCCAGCTTCGCCGCGATCTTGCTCGCATTGTCGACGGTCGCATCGAAAACGAGCATCGGTTCCTTCACCTCGGCGTGCCGGGCGATCACAACCGCCTCGACATCTTCGCTGGTGGCGTCGACGCGGTAGGCAAGAACCGCCATTGCAGTCTCAGCGCCTTCCTTGCCAACGATCTCGGCTTCCGGTGATGCGATGCACTTTTCGGATGCCGTGATCCTGCCGAGCACGGTGCCGGCCTCGAGCTTTCCGGCGCCCGACGCGATGGTGACGACGTCACGCGAGATCTTCCCGTTGCCCTCGGACAGCACGAAAGCGAGGTTGCGTGCGCCTTCCGTTTTGATTTCCAGCATGGATCAGCCCTCCCTGGACTGCTTGCGGCGCATCGCATAGATCTCGCCGCGGTTGATCGAAGCGCCCACGCGTTGTTTCTTCCCTTCCGGCTGCGCCTGTCCGGATGCGGCAACGCGGCTCTGCTCGTAGCCCGCCGGGTTCGGCTTATCCGCATCGTCTGCCGCCTGCGGCGCGGACGTAGGGGCAGCAGCAAGGGCCGCGACCGCTTCTTCCACCGACATCTCGGTTTCGTAAGCGAAGTGCCCGGCAAGGCCTTCCCGGTCCTTTGCCTCATCACTGGTCATGATGGCCTTGATGCGCGCCTTGGCGGCCTTCGCCCCCTCGGCCTGGGCAGTGGCGACGGCTTCACTGTTCCCGGCGGCCGTCGTGTCCGCCGTCTTCTCCTTGGACATGGAGTTCTCCTTCTTGTGTCCGGTTGCAGCGGCGGACGAGCCCGCCTTTTTCCCTTTCCCACGGAGGGTCCAGGCGTTTTTCGCAGCGAGCGTGCGAAGCTCTTTCGGGGCATGTGCAAAGACGCGGTAATCGAAGGCGGCAAACGCCTCTGCCTCATCGCTTTCCGCCGATGTGGCAAACCCCAGATCAACGGCTTCCTCACCGTTCATCCAGAGCTCCTTCTTCATGTCCTCGCGAATATCGGACGCGGCGAGGCCCGTGCGATCGGCATAGATGCCGGCCATCTCGTCGGCCCACTTGTCCAGAACGCTTCGCTGTTTGTCGTGATCGTCGGCCGTGCCAAAAGTCACCGTCGCGGGGTCATGGATCATCATGAGCGAGCCGGTGCGCATGATCCGCCTGTCGCCGGCCATCGCGATGATCGAGGCAGACGAGGCGGCAATCGCATCGACATGCACCGTCACCCCGCCCTTGTGGGCCGTCAGGGCATTGTAGATCGCAAGCCCCTCATGGACGTAGCCGCCGGCGGAATTGATGCGCACCACGACATCCGTCTCGCGCCCCAGTTCCATCAGCGCGTTGATCACGTCTGCCGAGGTGAACCCCTCATCGAAATAATCATCGCCGACGAAACCGTACAAAACGATTTCGCCGTCCTTCAGGATCGATCCTGACATGACAGTCTCCAGAAGTTTCAGGCTTCAGATGAAGCGGATGCGCTTTGCGTAACGCCGGCGGCGGCCGTTTCCCCGGGAAGCCGCGCAGGCTCCCTCATACCGCTCGATCTCACGCTCGAGCGCTTCCAGGTTGGCGCGCGAATAGCGCACCTCATCATCGCCGAAGCGAATGACTTCCGCCTGTCCGCCGGCAACAATCTGAAGCCGCACAAGCTTCAGGTTTTCCGCAACGGTACAGGGGTCGGACACATCGAATGTGCGTTTGCGGATCGTGATGCTCGTGGTCATTCTGCACCCGGCTTTCGCTCGAATTCCTCACCCGGATCGGCAGACGGTCCACCGGCCCGGCGTTCAAACGGCGAGGCCATCCCCGCTTCACGATAAAGCGCGTGTTCACGAACGCGCTGCTCAAAGACTTCGTCCGGGTCGTAGCCAAGTTCCGCGCACTCGGCCGCAAGCGTCGACGTGCCGTTTCCCAGCCGCTCGCTGGCCGCCTTCGCGCTTTTTCCATCGTCGGCCGACGGCTTGGCAGGCCCCTGCCACAATGCCCAGCAGACCGCATCACGGTTTGCAGCAAACGCCCGATAGCCACCCTTGAAGGGAATTCGCCCCTCCCCGATCGCCTCATCCAGCGCGTTTTCATAGATCGCCTGCGCGATGGGACCGGCAAGGCGCTCGCGACGCCGCATCACCACCGGCCAGATCGAGGAATTCTCCATCCGGACCGACGAATAGGTCGAATTGCTGTGATCCATCGTCAGCCCGCCATAGGTGATGCCGATGGCGCGCGCCATGTCACGCGACAGTGCCGACCAGAGCGGCTGGAACTGCGGTCCCGGCGTGCCGGTGGACAGGAGCTTCAACTCTTCACCCGGCGCCAGATGCGACACCTGCGGATCGCCGCTGATGTTGATTGCACTGTCGGCGGCGCGATCGAACGATGCCGCAAAATAGTCTTCCATCTCGCCGCGCAGGTCATCGTCTTCAATGGCGGCGAGCGCCTCAAAGGCATCCTTTGACGGTCCCTGACTGGTCAGCGCCGCGGCAAAGACCGTCTGCAGGATGGCCGTCTGCACCGTCGCATCGACAAGAATCTCATGCTGGATATGCTGCCGGAAGCCGGGAGCGATCCTGCTGATCCCGCGCACATCCGTTGCATCCATCGGATCAAAGACATGGATTACCTGCTGACGCCAATCGGCGTCATGGGCACGGTAATCACGCTTCACCCGGATCCCGGTTTCCTTGTCTTCAAGACGGTAGGCAACGGGCCGGCCATTCGGGTCATGGATCACCCCCTGAAACAGCCCCTCCATCTCGTTGGTGTCCTGAACGAGCCTTGTGGGCGGCGACATGCAGACCTTCGTCCCGCTCGTCAGACCGTAGCGCTTCCGTTCAGCCATGGTCATGTAGGACATGACGCCAAGCGCCTCGCCATAGACCATGTCCCAGCGAAGGGAGATGTCGATCATCTGCGGCACGGTGAACTTGCCGCGCAGGTCGCATTCCCGCGGGTTCCACGCCCAGCGTTTCCACCAGCGCTTCACCATCCGCGAAAACTCGACCGTTTCCTTCTGGTCATAGCCAAGCCGCGAAAGATCCGGCTGCGGGTTCAGCACAAGCTCGATCCCCACCGTGTCCGCGATGACCTGATCGACAGCCCCGCGCAGGCGTCCTGAATTCTGCACAAGGTCATTGGCAATCGCAGCGGCACGCCGCCAGGCAACACGAATATCGTCCCGGCTCGCGCGCAGGGTCGACGGGCGCGTGCTGATGACGGCGGAACGCGTGTCGCGCAGGTAGGACGCCTTCGGCATCGCCTGCCGCACGCTCCCCGCCTTCACCCGTATCCGCTGCTTCGCTGTCATTTGCGCTTTGCCCATTTCTTCCGGTTTTGAGAACGCCGCTCGACGCGGTCCGACCTGCCCTTGCGCGACTGTTTCGTGAACGGTCCTTCGTCGGCAGCCTCAAACAGATCGGGCTCCGGCTTCCTGCCATGAACTTCAAGAAGCAGATCCGCCCAGCGATCAGCCGTCAGACGACGCTTGTGCTCGAGATGCCATGCCAGCGCCAATGCGTAGACCGTCGCGTCAAACCAGTCGTTCTTGCGACCGACAATCCGCTTCCACTCCCGTGGCGCTTTCGGACTGATCAGCCGCCGCGCGCGCCGGCTCACGCTCGCCCTTGCCTCTTCATCCGGATCGACCAGACGTTCGGCGGTCATTTCCTGGGCGAACTCTTCGTCACACAGGTCCGGCGGCATATGCAGCGTGTTGCGCGGCCAGATGCCCTTTTGATCCGGCCCCTGAACGAGATTGGCGAGGCCGGCCATGATCTCGGTTTTGATGTCGTAGTTTCCGACCGGGTAGAGGAGAACCTTCGCGACCACCCGCCTTCTCTGGTCCCGGATGTCCTTCTTTACCGGTGTGCCAAGCCAGGGAAGCCCCTGGCTGTGCCGGCCGTCGACGGCAAAGACGTTTGGACGGCCGGCGCAAAACCGGTAGACGCGATCCGTGGCAAAGCCCGAATCCACGCCCGACAGATCAATGCCCTTCTCCATGTCGCCATCGGTCGGATAGGTCCGGCCCAGCGCATCCGCCAGTTCGATCCATGCATCATCGACCTGATCGGGCGCGCCTTCGAAAATCTCCCGGTCGATCAGCCAGCGCTGACCACGCGGGCCGATGGCCCAGACCACCCATTTGATGCCATATCCCTGAACGTCCGCAGCCGAGACGACGAGTGCAGCATCGCGCGGAATGCGCCGGGACGGTGTGCGATACCCGCGCACCGCCTCGACGATCTTTTCCCATTCAACAGCGACGCCGCCGGGATCATAGGGCTCTGCCAGATCCTGCTGGCAGAACACCCGCATCTTCGTGGTGTCGCCCTGCGCCTCCTGGAACCGGGCCCATATGTCGGCAAAACGCTCGCGCGGCGCATAGGCGGCCCAGAGATGATAGCTCGGCTGCCAGTCCCGGCACCGCCCCTCAAGCGGCGGGCAGGCCCATTCCTCGATCTCGGATGCGGGAATGGCGTGTGGAACAGGATCCTCGCCCTCACGGACCCGCCGTGCAATCCATCGTCCGCGCGCATTCATGTCGAGCTTGTGCCCGTCCATGATAACGCCATCGCAAACCACGCATCGCAGATGAACCGGCAGATCCTGCTCGGGCTCCGCGTCGCGCATCTGATCGAAGGCAAGCGCCTGAAACCTGTCGCAATGCGGGCACGGCACATAGAAGAACCGCTGATCCCCGCTCTCGAAATCCGCAGAGATCTCGCACTCACCGGTGACGCCCGGCGTGGAGCCCTGCCATTCCTTGGCAAGATCGCCATACATTTTCTGGCGGGCGCGCGCCTGGTCACGCGGGCTCCCGCGGCCATCCACATCCTTCGGATAACCGGTGACCTCATCCATGGCCAGATACTTGATCGAGACCATCTGCAGGCCCTTGGAAGAACCTGCGTTGACGATCTGGCAGAAGCCGCCCGCATAGCGCTTGAACGATGTCGTCGAGCCCTGCTCATCCCGGCTGTTGACCGGCAGCACCTTGTGCGCAATGCGCGGGCTCGCCTCGATCGTGGGCTGCAGCTTCACCCGGTTGAACTTCGTGGCCTCTTCAAGCGTCGGCAGCACGATCATCATCGAGCCCGGCGCCTGATCCACCACGAAGCCGAACCAGTTCTCAATCGCCGTCGACTTGCCGAGCTGGGCAGCCCATCGCGCGGTCACACGGCGCGCCGGATGGTCCGGATGGAGGCAGTCCTGGGGCTCCCGCAGATATGGAACCCGGTCGGTCCGGAATTTCCCCGGCCATGGCGAACCCGATTCAGCCGAGACAACCCTGTAGCGATCTGCCCATTCACTGATCGACAGATCCTCGACCGGGCGACTGGCTGTCTCAACAGCCCTGAATAGAACCGCAGCACCTTCAGACAGCTCCGGAAACCGAAGCCGCGTTTCATGAAACGTCATGAATGGAGCGCGTCCATATCCGTCTCGCCCTCACCGCCTGTTGCTGCCGTTCGGCTGAGCGCATCGAGGCGACCGAGGATTTCGCGATGAAACACATCCAGTCCCGTGCGCGCAAAACCCTTCAGCGCTATACGGACGGTTCGTTCATCCCAGCCATATTTGAGGGACACCGTTGCCGCCTCGGTCTCGATTGCACGCTCGAATGCGCTCTGCATCAGCGCAACGGCATCACGCCCGGCCTGATCCACTTCGGAGGTGGGCGTAAGCTCCTTGCGGCGTTCCGCGACATCCATCTCGCGCAACTCGGCATCGGCCTGCGCCTTGCGCGCAGCGCCATCGGACTGGCTTCCGGCAAACCGCGCGGCTGGTCGCTTCGCAGCACGTTCGTTTGCCGCCGGTTCGACAGGGACAGTGCGGATGCGAATGTTCTCGCCGCGATGCGCAACCAGCGCTTCATAATCGACCAGGTTCGACTTGCCCGACCGCCTGAGCGGCAACGCCTCGGCATGCTGCTTCAGATACCGCGACAAGGTCGAACGGTCCACGGCATCGCCGGCAGCAGACAGGCGTGTGGCGGCTTCCGTGATCGAGATCCAGTCACCGTGTTCCATCATTCGCTATCCGTGCATCTCACGTGTGCAGCACGTGTATCCGTGTACCGGTTTCAAACACGCCTACTGGCGAAAAACCGGGGGCTTTCCGCACCGTGGGGCTGGAGGGCAAAATACGGTCCCTAAACCCCGTCGGGGGTCATTTGAGGAGGCGGTCCAGCTCATGCTCGACGCGACGCGGGAGATTTGCCCGAACCGAGGCCTGAAACGCCTCGGCCGTCCGGCCCTTGACCATTTCGGCAGGGATGACGACGCCGCTCTTCTGCTTCTCGACCGGAAACCTGCTCTTTCCGGACCGGAGGAAGACGTGGCCGCCCATATCGAGCGAAACGCGTGAAGGAAACCGACCCGCCTTGATGAAGGTGCCGGCGAACACCTTTCGCTTGCCGAATGGCGATGCACTCACGCCCTTGCGGGTTTCGCGCGCCGAAAAATACTTGAGGGCAATGTCACCGCCGCGCGTTCGCATGACATAGTTCAGGCTTCCGAAGCTCGGCCGTGTAACCTTCACCGCACGCACAATCACCTTGCGCTTGAGGCCTGTCTGCTTCGTCAACGCGCGAACGACCTGCGTGCGTGCCATGTCACCAGTACGGGCCACCGCCCTTTGCAACGCATGGGGAGCTTTCTCACCCAATGCGCCGATCTGGTTCTCGAACCGCTTCAAACCGGCGACTGCATGCCACCGGATTGCCAATCCCGGCATGACGCCCTCCATTCGATGTGAATCGTGGTGAGCACTTCCGTTGGAAGCGCCAGCGTATTGATCAGAATGTTTGGTAAAGCTTCGCCATGGGGCCCGATGCTCACCGGCTGATCGCCGTCTCATCAAGCTGGGTTGCCGCGGCGTCGCGCGCTTGCCTGAAGCGCCTTCGTCCTGCAGCAGTGGCCTAAGGACCGGAATCGCTATGCCAGTTTCGACAGGTGGTCAATCCCGACCCGGCACGGCGTCATGCGCCCGAATATGTCGATCTCGATATCGACCGTGTTTCCGCTGCCCTCGTCTTTCGACACGACACCCACGAATGAAGCGAATGGCCCGAGCGTCACAGAAGCCCGGTCGCCAGCCCGAAACAGGCTCGACTTGTCGATTAGATCATCAGCACAACATGCTTGAATTTTCGTGATAATTCGCTCCGGCACTGCCTGCGGAATTTCACCATTGCCCAACAGGCAATCGACACCATCGAATGTCATCAGACCGAGCCAGGCAGCCTCGAACTTCACAAGGCGAACGAAGAAGTATCGGGAATAAAGGGGCCGCTCCACCGTGATGCACGTCTGCCTCCGCGGGAGCCTTTTCACAACTTTCTCCGTCGGACAGAAGACGGTGATGCCACCCTTCCTGACTGCATCGGCGACCGAATCAGCATTCGGCTTCTTCGTGCGAACCACGTACCAGAACATCTCATCGTCCTGCGCCGCTGCCTGATCGCGGAGCCATCTGACCATTTCACGGACCTTGCGGGATTTCTGCCAGGCGCCCTCCTCGCGCTCGCTCAGTTCGTGCACCAGACCCTCACGCATCATTCCGCCGCCCCGCTGGTCTCTGCATCATTCGCACCGATTGCCGTCTCGAATGCCTTCAGCCCGCCCGGCCCGCCAACAGGGAAGTAGACCACGCGCTGCTCCCCCGTATTCGGGAGCCATGGCCACCCTTGCCGCTCATGGAACAGCTTCCACTCCTCCCAGCGCTCGGAACCGACCGGAACCGGCTCCATCAGTCTGGAGAAAGCCTGAAGCGCCGGCGCCACAGAAACGCCCCGCCTGCTCGCCGCGCGCTCATGCATCGCGTTCACCGCCGGCCAGCCATAGCGAGCCTGCCGTTCGCGCAGCACTTCGTCAGCGTCGATAACGCCCTGATCGATCATCCTGCGCTGCGCCGCCGTCATCGGTGGTGCGTCCTTCGGCTCAACGGTGAGAAACTGCTTCACGCGCACCAGCCCCCAAAGCGCGCCCCATGGTTTGGCCAAAAGGCTTTCCGGTTCGGGCTCTTTCGGAAGCGCCACGTCTTTCCAGAGCCTGTTCGTGAAATACACCGAAGGCTTGGGCACGTTCTTCCAGCCCTGAGACTTCACCATGTCGAACCACGCATCGCGTTTGGCTTCCGCTTCAGCGCGTTCCTCCGGCGTCAACGCAAGCCAGGGCTTCCTGGCAGGATCCTTCGGCATGCCGTCGAACCCCGGCCAGCCCTTCAGCACACGCCAGTATGCCCTTTCGACCGCTTTGGGGTTTTCGGTTTCTGGTTCATTTTCCAGATCATCCCTCTCTCGCGCGCCTTCGCGCGCACATTGAGAGGTTCTACTGGTAGGTTCTATGGGAGGTTCTTCCTTATAGGCCCGGAACTGATTGCCGGTAGGCGTGTCGTCAATTGCCGGTAGGTCGGCCTCTGATTGCCGGTTGGTCCTACCGGCAGATTCTGCCGGTAGGCCATCCGTTCCCGTCGCATCCGGGCACTTGCTGCTGCGGCAGCGCTCCACGCCGTCAAGCACGCTGGCATCAAGCTTGAGCACGATCATGTCGGCAGCGCGCGCGCCGTTGCGCCGGGTGCGTCGCGTGCGGGCTATCAGCCCCCACTCCTCAAGACGCTGCAGCCATTCGCGTGTGGTGCGCTCGCTCACTTCCGCATCCTGCGAAAGCTGCTCCTGGCTCGGCCAGCAAGCCGCCTTCTCGGCGTCGGCATAGTCGGCAAGGCAAAGCAGGATTGCCTTTGCAGCCGGCGAGCCGAGGCGCTGCTCTTTTGCCCATGCAGATGCTTTCCAGCTCATTCCGCCGCCTCCAGCGCAAAATCATCGAGGGCAGCGCCGCCCCATTGGTCGGCCATGGCGTCTGCCATGCCGGGGAAGAAGCGGCTGCGCTCCTTGCCGCGCTCCGCACCAGGCGGCATGCGCCACACGCGGTTCCAGCGCTTCCATTCATCACTGCCCTTTTCGGGCTCCGGCAGCCGGTAGGTCTCTTGGAGGGCGGGGAGCCCGCGCAGATACCAGCCCGTCGCCTTGTATTCGGGATGCCCGAACCAGAACGGCTGCACGATCTGCGGACGCGGCAGGTCCGCCGGCATCCGATCCCTGGCAAGGTCGTGCATTTCCGGGTTTTCAATCGCCACGCGGGGAATGGGCGCGCGCCAGCAGGCAACGAACAGGTCAACGCCCTGCTCGAACTCCGCTTTCATACTCTCCCATGTGCGGCCCTTGGGCAGTTTCTTGGGCGGCGTCATCTTGCCCGCGCCGGAAAGCCAGCGACGACCAGAGCGGCACAGCCGTGTGCATGGCGGATGCGCGACGATGAGCAGATCCCAGCCATCATGCAGGATCTCGCGCACATCGCCGATGATATGCCGGTTGCTGCGGTCATCGGCAGGCAGAAGGTCGCAGGACCACGCATCATGCCCGCGCGCGGCAAAGGCCCGCCGCACGATGCCCGAATACTCGCATCCGACAAGAACGCGGAGACCATTCATCCCACAGCCCTCCAGGCCATGAAGGCAGCCCTGAGCGCCTTCCAGCGCTCGGCCGCCTGTCCATTTCCGTTGAGTTCGCGCCGCGAGGTGATCGCGAGGATCGAGCGCAGCTTCACCACAGCCCGGTCCTTCGTCAGCGGCGGTTCCAGCCCGTGCTGCTCCGCCAGAAATCGGCGGAAGGCGGGCTCATCGCATTTCATGGTTGCCTCGGCGGCAAAGTCGCGTGGCGCGTCCTGCCGGACCGGCTCGGCCTGCTGGTGTGTGGCCGCGCCCCTGCGCGCCTTCTCAATGGCGCGATCCACCAGCCCAAGCAGGAAACCTGCCATCTCCGGCGCGTCGGCAATGAAGGCGATTTCGTCAAACGTCGCGCGCGGCGTGAACCGCGCCAGCTCGACAAACGCGCCTCGCTCATCCCGCGCTTCCAGAAATTCGCCATAGTCATCCATGGAACGGTGCCAGCGCGCAGGCTGGATCCGCGCAAGCCTGTCGCGGGCTGCCTGAAGGCGCTGCATTTCCCAGCTCACGGGAACCTCCCGTGCTTGGTCATCACGGTTTTCAGCCGCCGCGACGCCGCTTCGAGGTTCCTGCGCGCGCGAACTTCCGGCCCGCCGGAAAACTTCGCCTGCTGCAGTCGATCAAAGGCCTCGCCAACCTGACGACAGGCGTTCATGGCCTCCTCATCCGCCTTGCGCACGACAACGCGCGGCGCAGGCACGCGCAGCTTATCCACCCCCTCCATGAGCAATTTGCCAACCGCGCTGGCCAGCCGCTTATTGATGCCGTCTATCTGATCGATGGGCGCCGTCATGACCGGCCCCCATCAGCAAATGCGCCCAGCTGCGCGCCGAACTCGGCAAGCGCGTCGGCAACAGAAGGCTTCAAGCGCCCCTGCCCGTCCCGCACCGAGCGCATGGCATTGAGCCGCAGCTCGAGATAGGTCTCACCCGCCTCAAACTGCCGCTTGCGACAGATGTTACGGATGACGCCCTGATACTTGCTCAGGATCATGTCCGGCACAGCCAGCAGCAGCCGCGCGAGCGACCGATTGTCCTCGACGTCATGCATCTGACGCAGAATGGGGAGCATGGTGTCGGTCATGACGCGCCAGCCGCAACCTGATACTGGAAGTGCCGCGTATGATCTATTCGCCTCGAGACAGCGCCTCCCCTCAAGTATAATAAATTAATATCTTTCAAATTATACTTACACAGAAACGCTTTAAAAAAAGCGATTTCAAATATTATAATATTTTGGATACAGGTATGCGCGAACTTGGCTTTGACAGCTTTATCGTTCTTGTTTTGGCGGGATTCCTCGGTGGTTTCACATTTTTGGCGTTGACTGACTTCACCGTCACGAATGCTGCTTGGTGCATGACGAAGAACGAGAATTGCCTTCGAGAATGGGTAGGCGCTCTGTCCGGATGGGCTGCAACCGTCGCTGCTGCAGTTACAGTCATTTTCCTTGGCAGGCAGACAAGAGAATCCAACCGACATCAGAGTGAAAATGTCAGAATTCAACTGATGGCGCGAAAATCTCTTTGTAGACGGATCGAGCAAACAACAAGGCTGCCAATGGTAGCGTGCCATGCGCTGGCTAACGCAGAATCTCTTTACGGGAAACCAGACGAATTCTACAAAAATAGAATACTCATTAGAAACGCAACCGATGTAATAAAAAGAATTCCGGAAGGAATAGTTGATAGATTTATCACTGAAATAGGATCCGAAGGAATATCTAACTATTTTATAATTGAAGACAACATAAATAAGATCGACAATTGCATTGATCGAATTTTTAAACTCAGTACATACTCGATAGAATACACAAAAGAACTTAGAAAAATATCGAGCAGCGCCAAAATAATGACACAAGCCATGGCAGAAATAAGGGAATCCGCAACATCCTTTCTGGAAGAGTGGGGATAGGCGAACAATTCCAAGAAACAGCGCTCTCTTCATTCCGCCACCTCCCCTGCCTCATACCCCCAGGCATCCCAGCCCGGTCGCGGCGAGCGGCAGAACAGCTCAAGCCGGGGCATATCGGGATAAAGGCGCTCGATTGTCTCGGCGAAGTAGTCCGGTTTCGCGCTGTGCCGCCCCTTCCGCTCCCGGTGCACGGTTTCGGGCTGCGATCCGGGCAGCGGCGCGGTGATTTCACCGCGCCGGCCGATCAGCAGAAGCTCATGCCGATCCCGCCCCCAATAGCCGGTGCCAGCCACTTCCTTGTCCCAGATCCAGTGATGCACATAGGCAAAGCCACAGGCATCGAGCACCCGCAGGGCATCCGGCAGCATGGGGTTCGTCGCCCACAGAAACAGAACACCCGGCGTTGCCCCGCCGATGAGCTCGGCCATCAGGCTGGCGATGCCGTCTGTCTCCATGGTGGGATAATGGTTCTCCGCGCCCTTCTCGCGCCCGGTCTCTTCCGAACGGACACCGAACTTCCACGGTGGATCTGCGTAATAGACCGGATAGACGCGATCGATCTTGTCAGGAGCGCTCGCCTTTCCCTTCGCGGCAAGGGCTTCCATGTGTATCAGACGCACCGCATGTCGCCGCTTCTGCTTTTCCGCGCGGATCTCCTTCGCACGTGCGACGATCTCTTTCTCTTCGCGGCGCAGCACGTCCAGCTGCGCGGCATGCTCCAGCTCGGAAAGCGCTTCGCCGGCATGCACGGTCACACGACCATCGCGGATCGCATCGACAAGCTCACCGGCGCCACGCTCATGAATGCGCCGCGCGGCGCGCACCGCGCGCTCGGATATGGAAAGCCGCCGGGCGGCTTCGTGGGCCGGCAAATTTGCCGCCCCTGCCGAGTGCTGGTTGAGCCCGGTTTCCCAGTCGACAAGACGCGCAGCGACAATCGCGCGCTGGCTTTCGCTCAGGTGGCGACGATAGAGATTGTGCGACAGCACGAAGTTGAGCGCGTCACCGCCGTCAAACTCCACAAACACCGGCTCAACCTCCGCTATGCGGCAGGCAGCCAGGCGATTGCGTCCGTCCAGAACCATGCCATCAAGAAGCTGGATCGGCTCGCGCTGCCCGAAGGTGCAGATGTCGTCAGCGAGCTCACGCACGTCTTTTTCCGACATCATCGGAAAGAGCTCGGCCAGGGGGTGCGGTTTGGGATCAACAGTCATCGCGCCCTTCATCGCTTGCGGCTCGCCCGACATCGCGCAGACGTCTCCCCCGCCACCCTCTCGCAACTGGCGAGATAATCGCGGTGAAACGCGCAATAGCGGCTGCACTGCCGACCGCCGGCCCAGTTCACGGACTCCACAGCGGCAGCACAGAAAAACGAGGTGCCCGGCTCGCGACGCACCGGAAAGAGACAGGCAGCCCCTTCGATTTCCACAAGGCTACGCCCGCCGGCAACGCCAGCAGGCGCTAGCGGCGCATTGCGCGCCTCCACCATATCTCTGACAGAGCGGATCATTCGCCGCCCCCACTGACATGCAGTGGTCCATCCACTTTGACGCCGATCAGCGTGTCTTTAACTGCGGGTATCAGTCGCTCCGCACTCTGAAGCAGAGCAAGCAGGCGGTTGGCTTCGCTGACGGTTATCACCCCGTCAGAACGCGCTCGCGCTGTCTCAACCACAAGCCGACTGACATGCTCCACCATCTCACCGACCTGGAGCTCAAGACTGCTTTCAACCGCGCAGCGCTCGGTGCCCGTCGCCTCAAAGCCGAGGTGCCAGACCATCTCTTTGGAGACGACGGGGCGGCGATGATAGCCCTCGACCTGCATCACCTCTGGCAGCGACATCAGGTCGGGTGCGGTGTCGGTTTTCCAGCGATAGACCACAGACTTGGATTTTCTGGTGAGCTCCATCACCTTTGGAACGCCCACCTCCTCGACCAGCTGCGCTTGAGCATTGCGCAGTTTTTCAAGCGTCCGGGCGGTGAATTCGATCATGGGTTTCTCCGGGCAATAACGTTCCCGCGCCGGGAAAACCCGGCGTCATTTCCCGTGGCGGGAATGGATTGGTGCTGTCAGGATGCGGGCATGGAACAGAAACCAGACACCCGCGAGTTTACCGGTCTATGGCGGCGACCGGAGAGCGCCCCGAGGCGCACCCGCCGGCCCCTTCTCGCTCTCAGGGTTGCGGGTTTGCGCCGCGCGAGGCTGCGACCGCAGCCCGCCGGACGTTTCGGGCCTCCTGTCGGGCGAAGCCTGGCGCCCGGCCGGGAGGACGCGACTGGTTGCAGGGGGCAGATTCGAACTGCCGACCTCTTGGGTATGAACCAAGTGGGATACCGCTTCCCCACCCTGCTGAAACTGATTTGCTGCGCCGGCCTCAAGGGCGCACACGGCGCGCAGAAGGCGCGGAATGCCCGCGGCCCTGGCGCGCTCGGCAGCCATGTCGGCAATCAGCGCCTCGACGCTGAGCAACCCGTCATAGGCGGCAAGCGCCTTGAGCAGGATCATCATGGCCGGCGAAACGCGAATGGAAGAAGAAGCCGCGCCAGCCGGGAGACGAGACCCGGAACCGACTGGCGCGGCAGGTGCCGCATTCCCGAGGAGGTGTTCGGAAACGCGGTCATGGGAGGAACAGTGTTGCCGGGGCGCGCTCATTCAGCGGCCTCGCGAACAGGTCGGAGTGGCGTTGCGGTCGTGAACAATTCTTCAACGCCGTTGCTATCAGCGGCATCAGCCAAAACCGAGAGGAGCCGCAATATGGCTCCACTTGGCTTTCGCCCATTCTCTAGATGGGAAACGGTTGAGCGGTCGACGCCGAGAAATTCGGCCATCCGCTCTTGCTTCCAGTTGATGCGCAGGCGAAGCGCTTTGACGTCACAGATGTCACTCATAGCGGAAACGTGCATAACGCACTGTTTTATGTCAAGTCGAAACGCACAGCTAAACTGTGCATTTTGCACATGATGGAACACGATGACAGGCCAGACAGCGCCAAAAGGCTTGAAAAGGCGCGCATCAGTAGAGGCTTTACGAGCGCAGCGGACGCTGCCCGTTACTTTGGGTGGTCCTACGACACATACATCCAGCATGAAAACGGCACACGCGGGATTGTCCGCGCGGCACAGAGGTACGCAAAGGCATTTCGAGTAACTCCCGGCTGGCTGCTCACCGGAGAGGGCGCAGGCCCTGGTGAGCTACCAGTGAACGGCGCAACCAGTGCAAGAATCGTGCGCGTAAAGGGCTTTGTTCAAGCCGGCCATTGGGTCGAGACGTGGGAATGGCCGGAAGACGACCAATACATAGTCCCAGTGCCTTTCGATGAGGGGCTTTCGCCCTTTTCACTTTACGGCGTAGAAACGCGCGGCCCCTCTATGGATAAGCGCTATCCGCAAGGCACCGTTCTGATTTTCACTGACACCATCGAAACTAATGGAGATGTGGAAGTTGGCGCACGCTATATCGTCGAAAGAGAACGACTGGACGGAATGCGCGAAGCCACGGTGAAAACCCTCTGGCGAGATGACGCAGGTGAATTATGGCTCCTCCCTGAGTCGAACGATCCGCGTTTCCAGGAACCGATACCGGTAAACGGCGACGACGACGATACAATCCGCATCGTCGGCCGCGTGCGTTACGCCGTTTCCCGAGAGTAACAAAAGACACAACGTGCATTATGCACGTTTTTTCTTGACACAAATATGTGCGTTATGCACTCTTTACTCGCTCCCCGCCCGAGGGCCGTATCGAGTAATCCCTCCGCTCGGTACGGCCCGCCCTGGGGCCATCCAAACGGAGAGGTGCAATGTTCCAGCCTCACAAGGACAAGACTCTGCCAGCGGAAGCCGCCCACATTGAGACCGATCCCGTGAATCTCATGACCACATGAAAGCCGCCCTCGCCGCCGCAGCACTCGACCTTTGCCTCGTCGCAGCGCTGATCGTCACCCTGAAACGCCAAGAGCGCCGCACCGGTTAGCCAAACGCGAAGTGAGGAAACAAGACCATGTCCAGAACGCTTGCCATGCGCCAAAATCAGGTTCGCGCCATCCTTCGCGCGGCTCGGAAAGAGAGCATGCGTGTCGAGCTCAGAATCGGGGACGTGACAGTTACCGCGATTCCCAATGAATACGACCGCGCCAAGCGACCAACTGATCAGGACGACGAAATCCGGCTTTGAGGTTGAACATGCCGCGCAAACTACCCCCTTTCGTCAATCGCGAGACAACGCGCCACGGCAAGAAGGTTTACTATTTCCGCCGCGGCAAAGCCGCTCGCGTTCGGCTTCCAGACATCACCTCACCGGCGTTCGAAGACGCCTATGAGGCAGCATTGGCCGGTAGCCCTCGCCCAAAGAAGCGCATAGCGAACACCAACAGCGTCGAATGGCTGATCACCCGATATCGTGAGACATCGGCCTATAGGGGCCTGTCAGCAGCCACACGACGGCAGCGGGACAACATCTTCAGTCATGTTCTGGATAGCGCCGGAGACAAGGATTACCGCAAGATCACGCGCAAGGTGATCGTTGATGGCCGGGAACGCAGATCGAAGACGCCTTCACAGTCCCGCAATTTTCTCGATGCGATGCGCGGACTGTTCCGCTGGGCGCTTGAAGCCGAGCTTGTGTCGATTGATCCCACATTCGGGGTGAAGAACCCTGCCAGACCAAAGACCGGCGGCTTTCAGGCGTGGACGGAGGACGATGTTCGGGCCTACGAAAAGCGCTGGCCGGTCGGCACGAAGGAGCGTGTGTGGCTCCATGTCCTGCTCTACACCGGCCTGCGGCGCGGGGATGCCGTCAAGATTGGGAGGCAGCACGTCCGTGACGGCGTTGCGACGATCCGGACAGAGAAAACCGGCACCGAAGTCAGCATACCGATTCTACCCGCCCTGGAAGAGACACTGAGAATCGGCCCAACCGGCGATCTGGCCTTCATCGTTGGCGAGCGAAAACAGCCACTTACGAAGGAAAGCTTCGGCAATTTCTTCCGCCACGCATGCAACGAAGCGGGCCTTCAGGGCAGATCTGCGCACGGCGTTCGAAAGATTGGCGCGACACGGGCAGCAGAGGCTGGCGCGACGGCGGCTGAACTCGAAGCCCTGTTCGGCTGGACCGGCGGCGCGATGGCCATGCACTACACGAGAACAGCGGATCGAAAGCGGCTTGCGCGGGCGGCTGCAGAAAAGATCAGGAACGCACAACGCCCGCACCTTGGTGACGAGGTGCGGGGAAAAACCGATAAATCTGAATGAAATCAATGCCTCCAACAGCTAATGGTGCGGTCGAGAAGACTCGAACTTCCACGGGTTGCCCCACAGCGACCTCAACGCTGCGCGTCTACCAATTCCGCCACGACCGCACGTAGCTGGAGGCCGGTTCGTCACCGGCAACGGGCATGTAGCAAATCGGTTTTCGGGAGACAAGCGACTTCTCGAAAAAGACGCAAAAAAAGATGCTCATGCACATCTTCAAGCCGAGACTGGACCCGAGCGCCCATTATCGCCATATGAAACGGGTGATTTCAGTACCTGATGGGATGAGAAAATGAGCGAACGCGGCCAGATCGACACCGTATTCCTGCCGCGCGAGGATGCCCCGCCGGTGGAATGGCGAATCGAACCGGGTCTCACCGACTACGAAACCGCCGTTTCCTTCATGGAAGAGCGCGCCGGGCTGATTCGTGACGGCAAGGCCAGAGAGCTTGTCTGGCTGGTCGAGCACCCGCCGCTCTACACCGCCGGCACCAGCGCCAACAGCGAAGACCTGCTCGAAGCCCATCGCTTCCCCGTCTACAAGACCGGGCGCGGCGGCGAATACACCTATCATGGCCCCGGCCAGCGTGTGGTCTATGTGATGCTCGATCTGAAGACGCGCCGCGAAGACATCCGCGCCTTCATCGCCGCGCTGGAAGCCTGGATCATCGGCGCGCTGACGCGCTTCAACGTGACCGGCGAGCGGCGCGAGGACCGGGTTGGCGTGTGGGTCGCGCGCCCCGACAAGCCGCCCCTGCCCGGCGGCCTGCCCGCAGAAGACAAGATCGCCGCCATAGGCATCCGCCTGAGGCGCTGGGTGAGCTTTCACGGCATCTCGATCAACGTTGAGCCGGAACTGGCGCATTTCGGCGGCATCGTGCCCTGCGGCATCAGCGGCTATGGCGTCACCAGCCTGGTCGACCTCGGCCTGCCGGTGACCATGGACGATGTGGACCTGGCGCTGAAAGCCGCTTTCGAGGACGTGTTCGGTCCGGCCGAGAAATCCACCGACTGAGCACTTGCAGCGCGCGCGCCTTGGTCGGGATGCGTTTGGTCTGCGTGTTTTGCAATCTGGGCCATTTCCACCGCACGGAAAAATGCTCTAGCTTTCACCGGTCAAAGCAACTGGTTCGTCTGCCGGGCTTGTGCGCCCGCGCAAACGGCCGTTGAGGGATCGAGAGCGTTTTCTACTCGGGGCTCCGGTTGGCCGGGCCCATGGCGCTCTCATGGAGGAGCGCCAAGATGCGATTATCACATGCCTTCGGGGCCGTTGCCCTTTTGTCATCGCTCACCGCCGGGCCCACCGCCGGACTTGCCGCAGGCAGTGCGATGGCCCAGCAGACAACCAAACAGGCGGCCGATGCCCAGGCCCCTGAGATAGCCAGCGGGCTTAGCGAAAAGAAAACCGTTCACGCGAAGGAACAGATGGTCGCGGCGGCCAATCCACTGGCCGCGCAGGCGGGTCTCGACGCGCTGCGCAAAGGCGGCACTGCCGCTGACGCGCTGGTGGCGGTGCAGACCGTGCTCGGCCTCGTGGAACCGCAATCCTCCGGCATTGGCGGCGGTGCGTTTCTGGTCTGGTACGATGCGGCCAGCGGAAAGGTGACGACCTTTGACGGGCGCGAAACCGCGCCTGCGGCCGCAACCCCGGAGCTCTTTCTGGACGACAAGGGCGAGCCGCTTCCCTTCTTTGACGCCGTGGTGGGTGGACGCTCGGTTGGAGCGCCGGGCGTGGTGCGCCTGATGGAAACCATCCACACCCGCGCGGGCAAGCTCGAATGGGATGCGCTGCTCCAGCCGGCAATCCGGCTTGCTTCAGAGGGTTTCACCGTCTCGCCAAGGCTTCACACGCTGATCGAGGGTGACAAGGGCCGGCTCGACACGCAGGCGACTGCCCGCGCTTATTTCTATGACAAGGACGGCAATGCGCTGGCTGTCGGCTCGGTTCTCAAGAACCCGGACTATGCGGAGACGCTGAAGACCATCGGCAAGGAGGGCGCGGACGGCTTCTACAAGGGCAAAATCGCCGAAAAGATCATCGCTGCGGTGAAGGCGCATGACGGCAATCCCGGCCTGCTCTCGCTCGAGGATCTGGCCGCCTATGAGGTGAAGGAGCGCGAGGCCGTGTGCGCCCCCTATCGCGGGCTCGACGTCTGCGGCATGGGACCGCCCTCCTCCGGCGCGCTGACCGTCGGGCAGATACTCGGCATGGTGTCGGAGTTCGATCTGGAAACGCTCGGCCCGGACGATCCGGAGACCTGGCGCATCATCGGCGATGCAACGCGCCTCGCCTTCGCCGACCGCGGCCGCTACATGGCGGACAGCGACTTCGTGAAGATGCCGAAGGGCCTGCTCGATCCAAATTATCTAAAAGACCGCGCCGCCCTGCTGCGCCGCCCGACAGCGCTTGGCGCAGATGACGTGAAGGCCGGCGACCCGCCATGGGACAAGGCGGAGCTGCGCATTGACGGGATGAGCTTCGAACAGCCCTCGACCTCGCATTTCGTGATCGTGGACAAGGATGGCAATATCGCCTCCATGACGACCTCGGTGGAGAGCGCCTTCGGTTCGCGCCAGATGGCGGCCGGCTTCATTCTCAACAACCAGCTCACCGATTTCTCGTTCAGGCCGGAAGCCGATGGCGAGGCCGTGGCCAACCGTGTGCAGCCCGGCAAGCGGCCGCGCTCGTCCATGTCGCCGACCATCGTGCTTCAGGACGGCAAGCCGCTTTATGCGCTGGGCTCGCCCGGCGGCAGCAACATCATTCCCTATGTGACCAACACGATCATCGCGCTGGTGGACTGGAAGATGAACATGCAACAGGCGATCGACCTGCCGCATCTGACGAACCGGTTCGGCACCTATACGCTAGAAGCGGGAACGCCAGCCGAGGAATTCAAGGCTGACCTCGATGCGCTTGGCTTCAAGACATCCATCGGCGACCTGAACTCGGGCCTGCACGGCATCACCATCACGCCACAGGGGCTGGAAGGCGGAGCCGACCCGCGCCGCGAAGGCGTTGCGATGGGGGATTGAGCCCGGATGCTCCGGGAAAGGCGCGTCACCGCCGGGAAGCCATGAGGCATTTTCTGACGGGAAGCGTATCAGAGAGGCGGGCCTTCCCGCCTCTTTTCATTTGGGCCGAACGCAACTGCCACGATGGCAGGAATCGGCGAACACGGCGATGCGCTCAGCGCGCATCCGCAAAGGGATATCAGATCGCGCCGATGAAGACGGCGGCCATCATGATGAAGGAGCTGACTGCAACGAGCGAGACGACATCCTGAAAAAGATCGGTCATTTATCTCTCCTGATCACTTTATAATCCCTTTATGTTCTATTTATGTTCCATCGTCAAGCGTGCAGAACAGCTCACACGGAGCGCCCGGATGTTAAGGTTGACGTGGCGTTAATCGCTTAGCCGGGTAGCACCTGGTGCGCCCGCGAGAAGGCGCGGCGTTTAGGGGCGGTCCTGGGCGCTTCAAGGGCAAAAGAAAACCGCACTGCACGGGCAGCGCGGTTTGTAGCCTGTTCGTCATTTCAGTAAGCGCCGTCGGATCGTGGCGCATCCATTTTCAGATCAATCGTCTGGAGCATTTCCGCTTTTCGTTGAATCGCGAAAATCCCCTGACTCATTGTTTTACGCAATTCCGGACGGAAAACCGGTTCCCACTTTTCCAGGAATTGCTCTAGCGCTTCCAGGCGGTGACCTTGCCGCCCTCCAGCGTGACCACGCGGTCCATGCGGGCGGCGAGTTCGTGATTGTGGGTGGCAATCAGCGCGGCCAGTCCCGACTGGCGCACAAGCGCCTCAAGCGCATCGAACACATAGCCAGCCGTCTTGGGATCCAGATTGCCGGTCGGCTCATCCGCCAGAAGCACGCGCGGCGCATTGGCGACGGCGCGCGCAATGGCGACGCGCTGCTGCTCGCCGCCCGAAAGCTCGGCCGGACGGTGGCTGCCGCGATGGCCGACGCGCAGATAGTCGAGCAACTGGCTGGCGCGCGTTTTGGCCTCGGCCGGGTCCATGCCCGCCACCATCTGCGGGATCATCACATTCTCCTCGGCGGTGAATTCCGGCAGGAGATGATGAAACTGGTAGACAAAGCCGATCTCGTTGCGGCGGATGGCGGTGCGCGCATCGTCGGAAAGACGGCCGCAGGCCTGGCCGGCGACGATCACCTCACCCGCATCCGGCGCTTCCAGAAGGCCCGCCAGATGAAGGAGCGTGGACTTGCCGGCACCGGAGGGAGCGACAAGCGCCACCATCTCGCCCGGCCGCAGAGTGAAGCCCGCATCCTTGAGAATGGTGAGACGGCCCTCACCCTCGCTGTAACTGCGCTCAATGCCCTTGAGTTCGAGAATAGGCGCGGCCATCAGTCATACCTCAGTGCTTCGACCGGATCGAGCCGCGAGGCGCGCCAGGCCGGGAAGAGCGTTGCCACGAAAGACAGGGCGAGCGCCATGACGATGACGGAAACCGTCTCGCCGGCTTCCATCTTTGCCGGCAACTGGCTCAGGAAATAGAGTTCCGGATCGAAGATCGTGGTGCCGGAGAGCCAGGAGAAGAACTGGCGGATCGATTCCACGTTCCAGCAGATCACGACGCCCAGTACAACGCCTGCAGCGGTGCCGGCCACGCCGATGGCCGCGCCCGTCATCAGGAAGATGCGCATGACGGAACCACTGGTCGCGCCCATGGTGCGCAGGATGGCAATGTCGTGCCCCTTGTCCTTCACCAGCATGACGAGACCGGAAATGATGTTCAGCGCCGCCACGAGAACGATCATGGTCAGGATCATGAACATGACGTTCCGCTCCACTTCGAGCGCGGAGAAGAAGGTGCTGTTGCGCTGCCGCCAGTCGGACAGGAGAACGGGCCGCTGGGCGGCCTCCTCCACCTGCGGGCGCATGGTCGCAACCGCGTCGGGATCGTCGACGAACAGCTCGATGGACTGCACCAGTCCCTCGGCGTTGAAATAGAGCTGCGCTTCCTGCAGCGGCATATAGATGATCGAGGCGTCATATTCCGACATGCCCACCTCGAAGGTGGCGGCAATCGGATAGGTCTTGACGCGCGGGGTCGTGCCAAAGGGTGTGACATCGCCCTCGGGCGCGACAAGGGTGACGGAATCACCCACCGTCAGGCCCAGATTTTCCGCCATGCGCGAGCCCATGGCGAGCCCTTCGCCCGTGGCGAAGCCCACCAGAGAGCCGTCCTTGATATTGCTCGACACCAGATCAAGCCGCGACAGGTCGTCCGCGCGCACACCGCGCACCACGGCGCCGGTTCCAGCGCCGCTGCGGCCTGAAACGAGCACCTGCCCCTGCACCATGGGCAGGGCGATCTGAACGCCCTCCACGCCCTCAATGCGCTTTGCGACAGCCTCATAATCCGTCATGGGCATGTCGACGGGCTGCACGATCAGATGACCGTTGACGCCCAGAATGCGGGTCAGGAGTTCGGCGCGGAAGCCGTTCATGACGGCCATGACCACGATCAGCGTGGCCACCCCCAGCATGATGCCGACAAAGGAGATGGACGCGATCACCGAGATCACGGTCTCCTTGCGGCGCGAACGCAGATAGCGCCAGGCAATCATGCGCTCGAAGCGGGAGAACGGTCCTGCCCCCTTCGGCTTCGCCGGCGCGCTCTGTGCGGCTGCCTCGCTGGTGGCGGCTTCACTCATGTCTTGACCTCAAAGGCATTTACGCTGGCGGGCGCGCGGCTGCGCGCCCGGACCGGAATTGCGCTGCTGCGTCATGCAGCGCCCTGCTGGCTCAGGCGGTTCACCACGGCCTCGAGCGTGAGCGATTCACGCTCGCCTGTGGCGCGGTTCTTGATTTCCACCTCGCCACTGGCGACGCCGCGCGGTCCGACGATCACCTGCCAGGGCAGACCGATCAGATCGGCGGTGGCGAACTTGCCGCCGGCGCGCTGGTCGGTATCGTCGTAGAGCACGTCCTTGCCGGCCGCCTGGAGCTTTTCATAGAGTTCTTCGCAGACGCGGTCGCAGGCCTCGTCGCCCGCCTTCATGTTGATCAGGCCGACATCAAACGGCGCGACGCTCTCCGGCCAGATGATGCCGTTCTCGTCGTGGCTCGCCTCGATGATCGCCGCAAGAAGGCGGCTCGGGCCAATGCCGTAGGACCCCATGGAAACGCAGTGCTCCTTGCCATCCGGACCGGTGACGGTCGCGTTCATGGGCTCGGAATACTTGGTCCCGAAGTGGAAAATATGGCCAACCTCGATACCACGGGCAGAAACTTTCTCGTCCTCGGCAATCGCGTCCCAGGCGGCCTCGTCATGCATCTCGTCGGTGGCTGCATAAGGCGTCGTCCAGGTGGTGACGATGTCGGCGATTTCGGCATCGTTTGCGAAGTCGACGTCCGCGCCGGGCACCTGAAGCTCAAGGAACTCCTTGCGGCAGAACACCTCGCTCTCGCCGGTGGAAGCGAGAATGATGAATTCGTGGCTCAGATCACCGCCGATGGGGCCGGTGTCGGCGCGCATCGGGATCGCCTGCAGGCCCATGCGCCCGAAGGTGCGCAGATAGGCAACGAACATGCGGTTATAGGCGGCCCTCGCCCCCTCGTAATCCAGATCGAAGGAATAGGCGTCCTTCATCAGGAACTCGCGCGAGCGCATGACGCCGAAGCGCGGACGCACCTCGTCGCGGAACTTCCACTGGATGTGGTAGAGGTTGAGGGGCAGATCCTTGTAGGACTTCACATAGGACCGGAAAATGTCCGTCACCATCTCTTCATTGGTGGGGCCATAGAGCATCTTGCGCTCATGCCGGTCGGTGATGCGCAGCATCTCCTTGCCGTAATCGTCGTAGCGACCGCTTTCCATCCACAGATCGGCCGACTGGATGGTCGGCATGAGGATTTCCTGCGCACCGGCGCGGTTCTGCTCCTCACGGATGATCTGGTTCACCTTGTCGAGGACGCGCTTGCCCAGCGGCAACCAGGAAAAGCTGCCAGCACCCTGCTGGCGGATCATGCCGGCACGCAGCATCAGACGGTGCGAGACGATCTCGGCCTCGCGAGGGGTTTCTTTCAAGATAGGCAGGAAGTAGCGCGACAGTCGCATAAACGCATCCATTCAGGCGGCTCTGGGGAGCCTGTTCGGAATCAAAGAGAGAAGTGGCTCAAGGCCGCTGTCTTAACGATTTCATAATGAATTGAAAAGCCGCCGACACAACCGCTCACGCGTTGGGGTCGCAGGCTCACATGTTCAAGACAGCGAAATGATAACAATGCATTTCAAACGCAATTTTCCTCGTGACATTTCGTCTCAACTTGCTCTATGGTGCGCTCCCATAACAAGAGGTTGAAGCGCAAATTCAACCTCATTACGCGGTCAAAGTCTTGGGAGGATGCGGTCCAGGCGCGGTTACACGCAGCCGCCGACGATGATACGGCAAAAGGATCGGACGCGTTGAGTTTGCAAGGCCTTTGGCCTTGCTTTTTTTTTGGGGCTTACGCTGCGTAAAGGCCCGTTTCCCGACATGTTCCCGAAAAATCGAT
Organism: Nitratireductor sp. WH36-1; assembly: GCF_058725515.1. Classification (NCBI taxonomy): domain Bacteria; kingdom Pseudomonadati; phylum Pseudomonadota; class Alphaproteobacteria; order Hyphomicrobiales; family Phyllobacteriaceae; genus Nitratireductor; species Nitratireductor sp. WH36-1. The sequence goes on from NZ_CM178970.1 coordinate 2,603,625, forward strand.
ACGCGTGCCCTACCGTTTTCAGCAGCGTTTCAGGCGCGGCAATGATGGCGCATCAGGCCGTGCGGAACCCCTCCTCCGGGCAAACCGGAAGAGCCTGCTGGTCTGGCAGAGAAACGACCGGACCTGTACGCGATCAGTCGAAGGTGGGGACGAGGCGCGGAATGTCGTCGAACGAATAGCCAAGCCCGCGCGTGATGAAGACCAGCACGCCGCAGATGACAATCGCGATGATGGTGGTGCGGATCAGGGCGCGCAGCATGTGCGGCCCGCGCGGCGCGCTGGCCGTGGTGCCGAGCGTGACCTCGCCATCCTCATCCTGCGTGCGCAGGCCGAATGGCAGCGCGATGAAGAGCACCGTCCACCAGACGATGAAGAATACGGCGAGAAGAGAAACCCAGCCCATCTGAAAACCTCAAACCTGTTCGAGCTCGACGAGCGTGCCGGCGAAATCCTTCGGGTGCAGGAAGAGCACCGGCTTGCCATGGGCGCCGATCTTCGGTTCGCCGTCGCCGAGAATGCGCGCACCATCCGCCTTCAGGCGGTCGCGCGCGACGATGATATCTTCCACCTCGTAGCAGAGGTGATGCATGCCGCCATCCGGGTTTCTGGCCAGGAAAGCGGCAATCGGGGAATCTGCGCCCAGCGGCTCCAGAAGCTCGACCTTGGTGTTGTCCAGCTCGACAAAAACCACGGTGACGCCGTGCCCGGGCAACACCTGCGGCGCAGAGACCCGCGCCCCAAGCGTATCACGGTAAAGCGCGGTTGCCCTGGCAAGATCGGGCACGGCGATTGCGACGTGATTGAGCTTTCCGAGCATCGGCTTCGTTCTTTCCATCCGGGCAAAAGGGGCAGTCGCCCTGCCCCTTGTCCCTTAAGTTACTGCGTGACGAACACCGTCACCATGGGCTTTTTGCCCCATGCGGCGTTTGCGGCGTTGCGTACCGCGCGGCGCGCGGATTCCGACACCATGTCGAGATCCTTGCGGCGGTTGCGCGGAATGCTGCGTACGGCGCCAATGGCGGCGTCCAGCATGATGTCCTCAAGCGTTTCGCCTTTTGCGTCGCGCTCGGCCACGCCGATGGCGACAATGTCCGGATCGCCATCCAGATTGAGCCGGTCATCGAGCACGATGTTGATGGCCACATGGCCCGCATAGGAGAGCTTTCGGCGATCGCGGATGCCCATCTCCTCCTCGTCACCGAGAAGGCGGCCATCCTTGAAGAAGCGGCCATGCCGGGCTTCGCCGATGATTTCGGCGGGTCCGGGCGCAAGCCGCACGATGTCGCCATTGCGCACCTGAGCGACCTCGGGGATGCCCTCCATGGAGCCGAGCGAGCCCTGCGCCACGAGATGCGCGGCTTCGCCGTGAACGGGCACGAGGATCTGCGGGCGGACCCACGAATACATGCGCTTCAGTTCGCTGCGGCGCGGATGGCCGGAAACATGCACCAGCGCGTCATCATCCTCGATGATCTTGATGCCCATCTCGATGAGACGGTTCTTGGTTTCCAGAACCGCCTTTTCGTTGCCGGGAATGAGGCGCGAGGAATAAACGACCGTATCGCCGGCTGCGAGCGCGACATTGCGCATCTCGTCCCGGGCGAGCTTGGCGAGTGCTGCGCGGTTTTCGCCCTGGCTGCCGGTGCACAGGACCACGACCTTGTCGCGCGGCACGTGCTGGAACTCATCCTCGTCCAGATATTCCGGCAGGCCGTCGAGATAGCCCAGATCGGTTGCCACATCGATGACGCGCTTCATGGAGCGGCCAAGAACCAGAAGCTGGCGACCGGCGTCGCGCGCGGCCTCGGCGATGGAGCGGATGCGCCCCACATTCGAGGAGAAGGTGGTGACGACGACACGACCGGCAGCCGCTTCGATGACTTCCTTCAGCCCCTCGCCCACCGCCTGCTCGGTGGGGGATTCGCCCTCACGCATGGCGTTGGTGGAATCGCACATCAGCGCCAGCACGCCCTCGTCGCCGACAGCCCGGAAGCGCGCCTCGTCCGTCTTGGGACCGATGGCCGGTGCGGGATCGATCTTCCAGTCGCCCGTGTGAACGAGCGTGCCGAGCGGCGTGGTGATCACCAGCGAAACCGGCTCGGGAATGGAGTGCGCAACCGCAATCGCCTCGATGGCGAACGGTCCGACCTCGAACTTTTCACCGGCCTTGAAAATCTTCACCGGCACGTCGGGCGCCCAGGATTCCGACTGGCGCTTGGCCTCCAGAAGGCCCGCGGCGAACGGCGTCATCCACACATCGGTCTTCAGGCGGGGCCACAGATCAAGGATCGCGCCGTAATGGTCTTCATGGGCATGGGTGATGATCATGCCGCGCAGACGGTCGATCTCGCCTTCGATGAAGCTGATATCGGGGAGAACGAGATCGACGCCCGGAAGCTCCGGCCCCGGGAAGGTCACGCCGCAATCGACAATGATCCACTCGCGCTTGGCGGCCGGGCCAAAGCCGTAAAGGCCGAAATTCATGCCGATCTCGCCGACGCCGCCGAGCGGACAGAAGACCAGTTCGGCCTTCTTCAGATCTTCGCTCACGGTCGTCTCTTTCTTGCTGGAACGCGCCATGGGTCCCTTTCTCTTAATCTGCCTGTGCCGAGGCGACCGCGCCGAAATGCACGTCGCCCGCTGCAATTCTCAATAATGAACCGTCCGCCTCGCGGATGACGAAGCGACAGGCTTCGTCGATGGTTTCGAATGTACCGCGCGCCACACGTCCATCGACACGGATGGACACCTGCGCGCCAAGCCCGGCGGCCCGGGTGAGCCAGCGCTTGCGAATGGCTTCAAGCCCGCGCCCGGCATTCCAAAGACGAACGTTATCGACCCAGGCGTCGGAAAGCGCAAGGAAGAGATCGCCCGCATCCCCTTTGAAACCAAGCGCTTTGAGCGAGGTCGCCGGATAGGGTGTGTTTTCCGGGTGGGCGACGACGTTGACGCCAATGCCCACGGCGATGGCGAAGCGTCCATCCGGGAGGATGGACGATTCGAGCAGGATGCCCGAGAGCTTCGCCCCTTCGGCCAGAACATCGTTTGGCCATTTGAGCGCAAAGCGCCCGCCCGGAAGATCGCCGCCATCGGCAGCGACCGCAATGCGCTGTTCGGGAACGACAGCGAAAAGTGCGTCTGAAAGTGCAAGGCCTGCCACGAAACCAAGCGTGGCAGCGGTGGCCGGCTCGAAATGGCCGACCGTCAGGAGCGTTGCTGCAAGATTGCCGGGCGGTGTGGACCATTCGCGACCGCGACGCCCTCGCCCGCTCTCCTGACGGGATGAGACGACCCAGAGGTCGCCTCCATCGCCGGCGCGCGCATGTTCGAGCGCCAGCGCATTTGTGGAGCTGACGCTCTCATGGGCCTCCAGCCGATAGCCGGCTGCAGCAGCCGAAGGCGCCAGACGAAAGGCCATGACCTAGAAGAAGGTCTTTGCGGCAGCCTCGGCAATGCGGCCGACGGGGCCAGCGATCACGGCATAGAGCAGGACGAATGCGCCCGACAGGAGCATGACGAAGCGCAGCTCGCCTGCCATCGGCTGGAACGCACCCGAGCTCTCGTCGAACCACATGATCTTGATGACGCGCAGATAGTAGAACGCGCTGACCACGGAAGCGACGAGACCGATCACGGCGAGCGGATAAAGCCCGGCCTGAATGGCGGGAAGGAACACGAACCACTTGCCCCAGAAGCCCGCGAGCGGCGGAATGCCGGCCAGCGAGAACATGAGGATGGTCATGACCGTCGCCATCATCGGATTGGTGGTCGACAGGCCTGCCAGATCATCGATCTGCTCGACATTTGCGTCGTTGCGGCGCATCGCCAGGATGACGGCAAAGGTGCCGAGCGTCATGGCCAGATAGATCAGCATGTAGATCGCAACACCCGCCACGCCTGCTTCCGAATTGGCGGCAAGGCCGACCAGCGCGTAACCGACGTGACCGATGGACGAATAGGCCATCAGACGCTTGATGTTGCGCTGACCGATGGCGGCGAACGCGCCCAGAACCATGGAAGCGATCGACACGAAGATGATGATCTGCTGCCAGTCGCTGGCAATCGGCTCGAACGCGCTCATGGTGACGCGCACCAGAAGCGCCATGGCGGCCATCTTCGGCGCAGCCGCAAAGAAGGCGGTGACCGGCGTCGGCGCACCTTCATAGACGTCCGGCGTCCACATGTGGAACGGCACGGCCGAAATCTTGAACGCGAGACCGGCAAGCACGAACACCAGACCGAAGACGAGGCCAAGCTCGCGCTCCGCACCCGTCAGCGTTGCCGCGATGACGTCGAAGCCGGTGTTGCCGGTGAAGCCGTAGACCAGCGAGATACCGTACAGCATCATGCCCGAGGAGAGCGCGCCAAGCACGAAGTACTTGAGGCCGGCCTCGGTGGAACGGGCGCTGTCGCGGTTGATGGCAGCGACCACATAGAGCGCGAGCGACTGAAGCTCGAGGCCCATGTAGAGCGCGATCATGTCATTGGCCGAGATCATCAGCATCATGCCGAGCGTGGCCAGCATGATGAGAACCGGGAACTCGAACTTGTCGAACTTCTCGGCCTTGGCGAAACCGACCGACATGACCAGCGTCACGACCGAGCCGACCAGCGTCAGGATCTTCATGAAGCGGGCAAAGCCATCGCTCACGAAGGCCCCGCCAAAGGCGCGGCCATCGGCCGGGAACACGACCATGAGTGCGATCACGGCGACCAGAAGCGCGACCGCAAGACCGGTCACGGTGGAGTTGGCACGGGGGCCGGAAAAGACACCGACCATCAGGAGCGCCATAGCGCCCACCGCCAGAATCAGCTCCGGCGTTGCAAGGATCAGGCTTATCGTCAGATCAGGCGTCATTCGCTTTCGTTCCGTTTACTGCGCGGCAGCTGCTGCCGCTTCCCGTGCCATGTCGGCCGACAGGGAGACATTATTCACAAGCGCTTCGACCGAAACCGCCGTCGCATCGAGGAGCGGTGCCGGGTAGACACCGAAGAAGATCACCAGAACCACAAGCGGGTAGAGGATGAGCTTCTCACGCGCGGAGAGGTCGAGCATGCCCTTCAGGCTTTCCTTGGTGAGCGAGCCGAAGACCACGCGGCGATAGAGCCACAGTGCATAGGCTGCCGACAGGATCACGCCGGTCGTGGCGAAGAAAGCCACCCAGGTGTTGACCTTGAACACCGACAGAAGCGTCAGGAACTCGCCGACAAACCCGCTGGTGCCCGGCAGGCCCACATTGGCCATGGTGAAGATCATGAACACCGTGGCGTATTTGGGCATGTTGTTCACGAGGCCGCCATAGGCCGCGATCTCGCGGGTGTGCATGCGGTCATAGATGACGCCGACACACAGGAAGAGCGCGCCCGAGACCAGACCATGCGAGAGCATCTGGAAGATCGCGCCCTGCACGCCCTGCTCGTTCATGGCGAAGATACCCATGGTGACGAAGCCCATATGGGCGACCGACGAGTAGGCGATCAGCTTCTTGATGTCCTCCTGCATCAGCGCCACCAGCGACGTGTAGACGATGGCGATGACGGACAGCGCGAACACCAGAGGCGCAAGATCGATGGAGGCGACCGGGAACATGGGCAGCGAGAAACGCAGGAAACCGTAGCCGCCCATTTTCAGGAGAATGCCCGCCAGAATGACCGAGCCCGCCGTCGGCGCTTCAACGTGCGCATCGGGCAACCAGGTGTGAACCGGCCACATCGGCATCTTCACCGCGAAGGATGCGAAGAAGGCGAACCATAGCCAATATTGCATCCCCGACGGGAAGACGTGCGTGAGCAGCGTCGGAATGTCGGTCGTGCCGGCTTCCCAGTACATCGCCATCATGGCGATCAGCATCAGAACCGATCCCAGAAGCGTGTAAAGGAAGAACTTGAAGCTGGCATAGACGCGACGCTTGCCGCCCCACACGCCGATGATGATGAACATCGGAATGAGGCCCGCCTCGAAGAAGACGTAGAAGAGCACGATGTCGAGGGCGCAGAACACGCCGATCATGAGCGTTTCCAGGATCAGGAACGCGATCATGTATTCCTTGACGCGGTGCTCGACCGAATTCCAGCTCGCCAGGATACACAGCGGCATGAGGAAGGTCGTGAGGATGACGAACAGCATCGAAATGCCGTCGACACCCATGTGATAGGCAATGCCGGAACCGATCCACTCGCGCTTCTCGACCATCTGGAAGCTTGGCGTCGACGGATCGAAGCCAGCCCAGATGAAGAGCGACAGGACGAAGGTGAAGACCGTCGTCAAAAGCGCAACATTGCGAATGTTCCGGCGCGCACCTGCGCCATCCTCCCGGATAAGGAGGATCAAAAGCGCACCCACCAGCGGCAGGAAGGTGACCGTGGAAAGAATTGGCCAGTCGGTCATGGCTTAGAACGTGCCTCCGAGCATCATCCAGGTAACGAGGGCCGCAACGCCGATGAGCATGGCGAAGGCGTAGTGATAGAGATAGCCGCTCTGCAGCTTGACGATCCGGTTGGTCACATCGACCACCCGGGCCGAAATTCCGTCCGGGCCGAGGCCGTCGATGACGGCGCCGTCGCCCTTCTTCCAGAGGAAGCGGCCAAGGCGCATCGCCGGGCGAACGAACAGGAAGTCATAAAGCTCGTCGAAGTACCACTTGTTCAGCAGGAATGCGTAGAGACCGCTGAACTGCTTGGCGAGCCGCTTCGGACGCTCGGGCGAACGGATGTAGTAGACCCAGGCGACGTAGAGGCCGAGAAGCATGGCGACGAACGGAGCAAGCTTCACCCAGACCGGAACATGGTGGAACTCTTCCAGCATGTGGTTGCCCGGCAGCGTGAACAGAGCGCCCTTCCAGAACTGGTCATAGGCATCGCCGATGAAGAAGCCCTTGAAGGCAACGCCTGCGAACAGGGCACCAACGGCCAGGATGAACAACGGCACCAGCATGACCAGCGGCGATTCATGAACATGGCTCATGACATCGGCGGAAGCGCGCGGTTTGCCATGGAAGGTCATGAAGATCAGACGCCAGGAATAGAAGCTGGTGAACACGGCTGCGATGGTGAGCATGACGAAGGCGAACATCGCGAAGTAGTTCTGGCCCGCGAACGCACCTTCGATGATGGCGTCCTTGGAGAAGAAGCCTGCCGTGCCGATGACCGTCATCGGGATGCCCACGCCGGTCAGCGCGATCGTGCCGATGATCATCATCCAGTAGGTCTGCGGGATCAGCTTGCGAAGGCCGCCCATCTTGCGCATGTCCTGCTCGTCGGAAACGGCGTGGATGACCGAACCGGAACCAAGGAACAGCAGAGCCTTGAAGAAGGCGTGCGTGAACAGATGGAAGATGGCCGCGCTATAGAAGCCCGTGCCGAGCGCCACGAACATGTAGCCGAGCTGCGAACAGGTCGAATAGGCGATCACGCGCTTGATGTCGTTCTGCACCAGACCGACGGTCGCGGCGAAGAAGGCCGTGAACGCGCCGACGAAGGTGACCACGGTGAGCGCGGTGTGCGACAGTTCGAAGACCGGCGACAGGCGCGCAACCATGAAGACACCGGCGGTGACCATGGTGGCGGCGTGAATGAGTGCGGAAACCGGCGTCGGGCCTTCCATGGCGTCCGGCAGCCAGGTGTGCAGCGGCACCTGCGCCGACTTGCCCATGGCGCCCATGAACAGAAGAAGACACACGGCCGTCAGCGCCCCGCCCTTGTCGAGCGCGTAGCCGAGGAAGGTCAGGACAGGTTCGCCCGCTTCTGCGCCTTCAGCCGGCAGATAGGTCGCGGCGTTGGCGAAGATGGTGCTGAAATTGACCGAGCCGAACAGCATGTAGATGCCGAAGATGCCGAGCAGGAAGCCGAAGTCACCAACGCGGTTGACGACGAAGGCCTTCATGGCGGCGGCATTGGCCGAGGGCTTCTTGAACCAGAAACCGATCAGCAGATACGAGGCAAGACCAACGCCTTCCCAGCCGAAGAACATCTGCACCAGATTGTCGGAGGTCACCAGCATGAGCATGGCGAAGGTGAACAGCGACAGATAGGCGAAGAAGCGCGGCCGATGCGGGTCGTGATGCATGTAGCCGATCGAGTAGATGTGCACCAGCGCCGACACCGTGTTGACCACGATGAGCATGACGGCGGTGAGCGTGTCCACGCGGATCGCCCAGGACACATCCAGATTGCCCGAGGTGATGAAGGAGAGAAGCGGGACGGTGAACGCCTCGCCGCTGCCCAGAGCCACCGAGAAGAAGGCCACCCAGGACAGAAGCGCGGTGATTACCATCAGGCCGCTTGTGATCAGCTCGGAAGCCTTCGCGCCGATGGAGCGGCCGAACAGCCCGGCGATCAGAAAGCCGATAAGCGGGAGAAATACGATCGCTTGATACATGGCCGTATGCTCAGCCCTTCATCATGTTGATGTCTTCGACGGCAATGGTGCCGCGGTTGCGGAAGAAGACGACGAGAATGGCAAGGCCGATCGCGGCTTCCGCCGCCGCGACGGTGAGAACGAAAAGCGCGAAAACCTGGCCGACCAGATCTCCAAGAACCGAGGAGAAGGCGACGAAGTTCAGGTTGACCGCAAGCAGGATGAGCTCGACCGACATCAGGATGATGATGACGTTCTTCCGGTTGAGGAAGATGCCGAACACGCCGAGCGTGAACAGGATCGCCGAGACGGTCAGATAGTGTGCAATGCCGATTTCCAGCATGATCAGATTCCCTCGCCCGTTTCGACTTTCTTGATCTCGATCGCCGTCTCAGGGGTGCGCGCCACCTGGGCAGTGATGTCCTGCCGCTTGACGTTTTCCTTGTGGCGCAACGTGAGCACGATGGCGCCGATCATGGCGACCAGCAGCACCATGCCGGCGATCTGGAAGTAGTGGATGTAATCCGTGTAGAGGATGTCGCCGAGCGCTGCCGTGTTGTGGCGCACATCGATCGGCGGCGTCGGCTGGGCGACCTCGCCTGCGATCTCCGGCGCGAATGCATAACCGCCGAGAACGACGATCAGCTCCGCAGCCAGGATGATGCCCACCAGCGCGCCGACCGGAGCATATTGCAGCGCACCGCGCTTCAGCTCCGCGAAGTCCACATCCAGCATCATGACGACGAACAGGAACAGCACGGCAACCGCGCCGACATAGACGACCAGCATGATGAAGGCCAGAAATTCAGCGCCCGTAAGAAGGAAGAGACCGGCCGAGTTGAAGAACGCGACGATCAGATAGAGCACCGAATGCACGGGATTGCGCGCGGAAATGACCATAAAGGCCGCCGCCACGGTTAGGAAGGCGAACAGATAAAAGAAAATCGCCTCAAGTCCTGTCAGCATGGTTCCCTCGGTACCTAGCTAGCCTGCCGAAGCATAACGCCCGGCTTCTGCGATCCGCCCGGCCAGGCCGAGCGTCAAATTAGCGTGTTCCTAGACTGCAAGCCGGCTTGCGTGAAGCCGGCTGCCGCCTGCGAATTAGTCTCGATGCCCCGATCCGAATGCGGATCGCCTCGAGCGGGGCAGCTGTAGACGGGCGCCCTGCCCCCGTCCACGGGTCAAACCGTCACCGGTATGGTGCGTCCAGCGCGATGTTGCGCGCCAGCTCTCTCTCCCACCGGTCGCCATTGGCGAGCAGCTTGTCCTTGTCGTAGTAAAGCTCTTCGCGCGTTTCCGTCGCGAATTCGAAGTTCGGCCCCTCGACGATGGCGTCGACCGGACAGGCCTCCTGACAGAAGCCGCAATAGATGCACTTCACCATGTCGATGTCGTAGCGCACCGTGCGGCGGGTGCCGTCATTGCGGCGCGGACCGGCCTCGATGGTGATGGCCTGAGCCGGGCAGATGGCCTCGCACAGCTTGCACGCGATGCAGCGCTCTTCACCATTGGGATAGCGGCGCAGCGCATGTTCGCCACGGAAGCGCGGGCTCACCGGACCTTTTTCATGCGGGTAGTTCAACGTGTATTTGGGCGCGAAGAACTGGCGCATGGACAGGATGACAGCCCCGACGAACTCTTTGAGAAGCAGCGATTTCGCGGCCTGAGCAAGCGCAGTCATCGTTTTTCTCCGAAACGCGTTTCAGAATGGGTGATGGCCATGATCATGCCATCCCCGTGAATTTCAGGAAGGCCGCGGTTGCGACAACCATGAACAGCGACAGCGGCAGGAACACTTTCCAGCCAAGGCGCATGAGCTGGTCGTAGCGGTAGCGCGGGACAAAGGCCTTCACCAGCGAGAACATGAAGAACACGAGGCAGACCTTGAGGACGAACCAGATGACGCCCGGCACCCAGGTGAAGGGAGCGAAGTCGAACGGCGGCAGCCAGCCACCCAGGAACAGGATGGTGGTGAGCGCGCACATCAGGACGATGGCCACATACTCGCCGAGGAAGAAGAGCAGGAACGGCGTCGAGGAGTACTCGATCATGTGACCGGCCACGAGCTCCGATTCCGCTTCGACCAGATCGAAGGGCGGACGGTTCGTCTCGGCAAGAGCGGAGATGAAGAACACGATGAACATCGGGAACAGCACGAGCCAGTTCCAGTCGAGGAACGAGTTCGGCAGGCCGACCATGGTGCCAAGACCGGTGCCCTGCGACAGGACGATGTCCGTCAGGTTGAGCGAGCCGACGGTGAGCAGGACGGTGACCATAACGAAGCCGATGGAGACTTCGTAGGAGACCATCTGCGCCGCCGAGCGCAGCGCGCCGAGGAACGGATATTTCGAGTTCGAGGCCCAGCCGCCCATGATCACGCCGTAAACCTCGAGCGAGGCGATGGCGAAGACATAGAGAATGCCGATGTTGACGTCGGCAATCGCCCAGCCTTCCGCGACCGGGATCACCGCCCAGGCCGAGATGGCGAGCACGGAAGCCACCATCGGCGCGAGCAGGAAGACGCCCTTGTTGGCGCCGGACGGAATGACCGGCTCCTTGAAGACGAACTTGAAGAGGTCGGCGAACGCCTGGAACAGGCCCCACGGACCGACCACGTTCGGACCGCGACGACGCTGAACGGCCGCCCAGATCTTACGGTCGGCGTAGAGGATATAGGCGACGAAAACCAGCAGGATGACGATCATCGCCACCGACTGCAGAAGGATCAGAAGCCCCGGAAGGACGTAGGTTGAAAAGAAGGTATCCATTCGTCTCTACTCGGCCGCCTGTTTCAGTTCGCCACGCGCCAGCGCCGAACATTCGGCCATGACGGCCGACGCGCGGGCAATCGGATTGGTCAGATAGAAGTCCTTCACCGGCGAGGTGAAGGGAGCCTTGGTCAGACGCCCGCCAAGCCTGGCGAGCTTCTCGATAGCAGCCGGATCGGCCGGAGCGACCGTGTCGATGGCTGCGAAATGCGGGAATTCGGCATAAAGCGCGGCGCGCAGGGCAGCCAGCGAGTCGAACGGAAGCCTGTGGCCAAGCACATCGGACAGCGCCCGAAGAATGGCCCAGTCTTCCTTTGCCTCGCCCGGTGCGAAACCGGCGCGGTTGCCCATCTGCACCCGGCCCTCGGTGTTCACATAGGTGCCGGACTTCTCCGTATAGGTGGCTGCCGGCAGGATGACATCGGCGCGGTGTGCGCCGGCGTCACCATGGGTGCCGATGTAAACGGTGAAGGCGTCGCCGATGGCGTTCATGTCGATTTCGTCGGCACCGAGCAGGAAGAGCACGTCAAGTGCGCCCATCATGCCGTTCACGTCCTTACCGCCCTTCTCCGGCACGAAGCCGAGATCGAGGCCGCCGACGCGGGCTGCCGCCGTGTGCAGAACGGCAAAACCGTTCCACTCGTCGGACACGGCATTGACGGAACCGGCGAGCTTGGCTGCGAGACCGAGAATGGCTGTGCCGTCGGTGCGGGCCAGAGCCCCCTGCCCGACCACGATCATCGGCCGCTTTGCCTTCTTCAGAACGGAAGCGAACTTGCCCTTGCCGTCCACCAGCTCCTGCAGCGTGTCCGCTCCAGTGCCGAGCATGTCGTAATCGTAACGCAGGTCGCCCATCTCGCCGATCACGCCGACCGGGAAATCGCCCATGCGCCAGCGCTTGCGGATGCGGGCATTGAGAACCGAAGCCTCGAAGCGCGGATTGGCACCGACGATCAGAAGCGCGTCAGCATCCTCGATGCCTTCGATGGTCGGGTTGAACACATAGCCTGCACGGCCAAGCGCCGGATCGAGTGCTGCGCCATCCTGACGGCAATCGTAGTTCGGGGAACCGAGCGACTGCATCAGCGCCTTGAGCGCGTACATTTCCTCTACGGCTGCCAGATCGCCGGCAATCGCGCCGATCCTGTCGGACGTCGTTGCGGAAACGGCCCTGGCGATGGCGTCGAACGCCTCGCCCCAGGAGGCCGGCTGCAGACGGTTGTCCTTGCGCACATAGGGGCGGTCGAGGCGCTGCGTGCGCAGGCCGTCCCAGATGAAGCGCGACTTGTCGGAGATCCACTCCTCGTTCACCGCCTCATTGATGCGCGGCATGACGCGCATGACTTCACGGCCACGCGTGTCGACGCGGATGGCCGAGCCTACCGCATCCATCACGTCGATGGACTGGGTCTTGTTCAGCTCCCACGGACGCGCCTGGAAGGCGTAGGGCTTGGAGGTCAGCGCGCCGACCGGGCAAAGGTCGATCACGTTGCCCTGCAGCTCGGACGTCATCGCGTGCTCGAGATAGGTGGTGATCTCGGCATCCTCGCCGCGGCCGATCAGGCCAAGCTCGGAAATGCCGGCCACTTCGGTGGTAAAGCGAACGCAGCGCGTGCAGTGAATGCAGCGCGTCATGATCGTCTTCACGAGCGGTCCGATATATTTGTCTTCGACGGCGCGCTTGTTTTCCTTGTAGCGCGAAGAATCCACGCCAAAGGCCATCGCCTGGTCCTGCAGATCGCACTCGCCGCCCTGATCGCAGATCGGGCAATCGAGCGGATGGTTGATGAGCAGGAACTCCATCACGCCTTCGCGGGCCTTCTTGACCATCGGCGTGTTGGTGAACACTTCCGGCGGCTCGCCATTCGGGCCGGGACGCAGATCGCGCACGCCCATGGCGCAGGATGCGGCCGGCTTGGGCGGTCCGCCCTTCACTTCCACCAGACACATACGGCAGTTGCCGGCGATCGACAGACGCTCATGAAAACAGAAACGCGGCACCTCCGCGCCCGCCTCTTCGGCGGCCTGCAGCAGCGTGTAGTGATCGGGAACCTCGATCTCCGTGCCGTCGACTTTCAATTTTGCCATGGTCGCTGTCCGCTTGCCTCTCGCCCCTTCCGGAGCAAAATCTTCACTCTTATTCCGCTGCCACCAGTGCCGGCTGCACCTGATGACCATTGCGGGTGAATTCGTCGATACGCCGCTCGATTTCCGGGCGGAAATGACGCACGAGACCCTGGATCGGCCATGCAGCCGCATCGCCAAGGGCGCAGATCGTGTGTCCTTCCACCTGCTTCGTCACGTCGAGCAGCATGTCGATTTCGTGTTTCTGGGCCTGGCCAACGACCAGACGCTCCATCACGCGCCACATCCAGCCGGTGCCTTCACGGCACGGCGTGCACTGGCCGCAGCTCTCGTGCTTGTAGAAGTAGGAAAGCCGCGCAATCGCCTTCACGATGTCAGTGGACTTGTCCATGACGATCACGGCGGCGGTGCCCAGACCAGATTTCAACTCGCGCAGGCTGTCGAAGTCCATCGGCGTGTCAATGATCTCGTGCGCCGGCACCAGCGGCACCGAAGAACCGCCCGGAATGACTGCGAGGAGATTGTCCCAGCCGCCGCGAATGCCGCCGCAATGGCGTTCGATCAGCTCGCGGAACGGGATCGACATCTCTTCTTCCACCGTGCACGGCGTGTTCACGTGACCGGAGATGCAGAAGAGCTTCGTGCCCTTGTTGTTCTCGCGCCCGAAGGAGGAGAACCAGGACGCGCCGCGGCGCAGAATGGTCGGCGCAACGGCGATGGATTCGACGTTGTTCACGGTCGTCGGGCAGCCATAGAGACCGACATTGGCCGGGAATGGCGGCTTGAGACGCGGCTGGCCCTTCTTGCCTTCAAGGCTTTCGAGCAGCGCGGTTTCCTCACCGCAGATATAAGCGCCGGCGCCGTGATGAACGAAGACGTCCATGTCCCAGCCGCACTTGTTGTTCTTGCCCAGAAGGCCCGCGTCGTAGCACTCGGCGATGGCGCGCTCGAGCGCCTCGCGCTCACGCACGAATTCGCCACGCACATAGATGTATGCGGTGTGCGCGCCCATGGCGAAGCCGGCGATCAGGCAGCCCTCGATCAGCGTGTGCGGATCGTGGCGCATGATGTCGCGGTCTTTACAGGTGCCCGGCTCCGACTCGTCGGCATTGACGACGAGGTAATGCGGACGGTCGCCCGGCTCTTTCGGCATGAACGACCATTTGAGACCGGTCGGGAAGCCGGCGCCACCGCGCCCGCGCAGGCCCGAAGCCTTCATCTCGTTGATGATCCAGTCGCGGCCCTTGTCGACCAGTCCCTTCGTGTTGTCCCAGAGGCCGCGCGACTGCGCGCCCTTCAGCGAACGGTCGAACTGGCCGTAGATATTGGTAAAGATGCGGTCCTTGTCAGCGAGCATGGCTTCGTCCCTCACCTCGGCTTCTTGCCGAAGACCTTGATGTATTCGGCTTCGCCGCCCTTGGCGAGCGCCTTGGCCTGCTTGACCCAGTCGTCGCGCTCAATGCGGCCATGGAAACTCAGATATCCGTCAACCCACTCGCGCTCGGCCTTCTTCCACTTTGCGACCTGCGCAAAGGTGAAAATGCCGATCTCGTGCAGAATGCCTTCGATCTTCGGACCGACGCCGGAAATCAGCTTCAGATCGTCCGTTTCAGCCGGACGCTCAATGCCTTCGGGGCGGTTCTTGTCTTCAAGGCTCGGCTTCGCGGCCTTCTGCGGCGCGCTCTTGGCGGTTGCAGAGGTCGCACCATTGTCGGCCTTGACCGGCGACGGCGATTTGATGGCCGGATCGGTCACGGTTGCAGACGTGTCGGGCTTGGCTGCCTGAGACGGCGGAACCTTCGTCCCGGTGGCGGCTGCCCTGGAAGAGGAAGCCTTCGCCTTGCCGGTGACGGCCTTCTCGTCGGTCAGCGCGGTCAGACCGCCAGCCGCACCGGAGAAGATGCGGTCGATCTGCGGACCGGGTTCGATCGTGTCGCCCTTGCCTGCCTCGAATGCATCGATGATCTCTTCGAGACGCTGCGGCGTCAGATCCTCATAGGTGTCCTTGAAGATCATGACCATCGGTGCATTGACGCATGCGCCCTGGCACTCGACTTCTTCCCACGACAGCGTGCCTTCCTCATTGAGGTGGAACGGCTCGGGATTGATCTTCTTCTTGCACAGCTCGATGAGCTCGCCCGAACCACGCAGCATGCACGGCGTGGTGCCGCAGACCTGGATGTGGGCGCGCGTGCCAACGGGCGCGAGCTGGAACTGGGTGTAGAAGGTCGCCACTTCCAGAACACGGATCAGCGGCATGTCCAGCATTTCTGCCACATGCTCGATGGCTGCGCGCGTGACCCAGCCTTCCTGCTCCTGCGCCAGCATGAGCAGCGGGATCACCGCCGACTGCTTGCGGTCCTGCGGGTATTTGCCCAGCCAGCGCTTCACCTCCCCGCTCATGGCGGAGGAGAATGCGAAGCTTTCGGGCTGGACGGCTTCGTCTGCGAGACGGCGGACTGACATTTATCTGTCTACCTCACCAAACACGATGTCGAGGGAGCCAAGAACGGCGGCGACGTCGGCCAGAAGATGGCCGCGGCACAGGAAATCCATGGCCTGGAGATGAGCAAAGCCCGGTGCGCGCAGCTTGCAGCGATAGGGCTTGTTGGAGCCGTCGGAGACCAGATAGACGCCGAACTCGCCCTTGGGCGCTTCCACAGCCGCGTAAACCTCGCCCGCGGGGACGTGGTAGCCTTCGGTGTAGAGCTTGAAGTGATGGATCAGCGCTTCCATCGACCGCTTCATCTCGCCCCGCTTGGGCGGGACGACCTTGCCGTCGGTGTTGGAAACCGGGCCGACACGCTCCTTGCCAAGAAGACGATCAACGCACTGGCGCATGATCTTCGCCGACTGGCGCATCTCTTCCATACGGATGAGATAGCGGTCGTAGCAGTCGCCGTTCTTGCCGATCGGAATGTCGAATTCCATCTCCGGATAGCACTCATAGGGCTGGCTCTTGCGCAGATCCCATGCAGCGCCCGAACCACGCACCATGACGCCCGAGAAGCCCCAGGCCCATGCCTCTTCCAGCGTCACGACGCCGATGTCGACGTTACGCTGCTTGAAGATGCGGTTGCCGGTCAGAAGGCTGTCGAGATCGTCCAGCGTCTTGTGGAACGGATCGATCCACTTGCCGATGTCCTCGACCAGCTGGTCGGGAATGTCCTGATGAACGCCGCCGGGACGGAAATAGGCTGCGTGCATGCGCGCGCCACAGGCCCGCTCATAGAACACCATCAGCTTTTCGCGTTCCTCAAAGCCCCACAGCGGCGGGGTGAGCGCGCCCACGTCCATCGCCTGCGTGGTGACGTTCAGGAGGTGGTTCAGAATACGGCCGATCTCGGAATAGAGAACGCGGATAAGCTGTCCGCGGATCGGCACCTGAATGTCGAGCAGACGCTCGATCGCCAGGGCATAGGCATGCTCCTGGTTCATCGGCGCGACGTAATCGAGACGGTCCAGATAGGGCACGGCCTGCAGATAGGTCTTGTGCTCCATCAGCTTTTCGGTGCCGCGGTGCAGCAGACCGATATGCGGATCGACTCGTTCCACCACCTCGCCGTCGAGTTCCAGCACCAGACGCAGAACGCCGTGGGCCGCCGGATGCTGCGGGCCGAAGTTGATGTTGAAATTGCGGACGGAGTGCTCAGTCATCTGGCGCTGCCCAACCTCTAGTCTTTCGCCTTCTCATCACCGGGCAGGACGTAATCCGTCCCTTCCCACGGCGAGAGGAAATCGAAATTGCGGAATTCCTGCCTCAGATTGACGGGCTCGTAGACGACGCGCTTCAGCTCGTCATCATAGCGGACCTCGACAAAGCCGGTCAGCGGGAAGTCCTTGCGGAGCGGATGTCCTTCGAAACCGTAATCGGTCAGAAGGCGGCGCAGGTCCGGATGGCCGGTAAACAGCACGCCGTACATGTCGTAGGTTTCACGCTCATACCAGTCGGCGGCGGGAAACACTTCCACGACCGAAGGCACCGGCGTGTCCTCATCCGTCGACACCTTGACGCGAACGCGCTGGTTCTGGCGCGGCGACAGGAGGTGGTAGACCACCTCGAACCGCTTCTCGCGCGCCGGATAATCCGCGCCTGCAATGTCGATGAAGGCGAAGAACTGGCACTGCACGTCGTTCTTCAGAAAGTTGAGCACATCGACGATGTCACCCGGCTCGACCAGGAAGGTCAGCTCGCCATAGGCGACGACCGCATCCTGAATCTGGGCGTCGAGCTTTTCCGTGACGTATGCCGCCAGGTCCTTCAGCGCTTCGCTCATGCTCGCCTCTAACGTTCGATCGTGCCGGTGCGACGGATCTTCTTCTGGAGAAGAAGGATGCCGTAAAGCAGCGCTTCCGCCGTGGGCGGGCAGCCGGGCACATAGATATCGACAGGCACGACGCGATCGCAGCCGCGCACCACCGAATAGGAATAGTGATAGTAGCCGCCGCCATTGGCGCACGAGCCCATGGAGATGACGTAACGCGGCTCCGGCATCTGGTCGTAGACCTTGCGGAGCGCAGGCGCCATCTTGTTGGTCAGCGTGCCGGCGACGATCATCACGTCGGACTGGCGCGGTGAAGCGCGCGGCGCGATGCCGAAACGCTCTGCATCGTAGCGCGGCATGGAGATGTGCATCATCTCGACGGCGCAGCAGGCCAGACCGAAGGTCATCCACATGAGCGAGCCGGTGCGCGCCCAGGTGATCAGCGCTTCCGACGACGTGACGATGAAGCCCTTGTCGGAAAGCTCGTTGTTGAGGCCCGTGTAAAACGGATCGTCCGCGCCGACCGGATTACCGGTGCGGGGGTCGATCAGCCCCTTGGGCTGGGGCGCCACGAGCGTGCCGTTGTTCAATCCCATTCCAGCGCTCCCTTCTTCCATTCGTAGATGAAGCCGATGGTCAGAACACCGAGGAACACCATCATAGACCAGAAGCCAAGCCAGCCGATTTCGCCGAACGCCACCGCCCACGGGAAGAGGAACGCGACTTCCAGATCGAAGATGATGAACAGAATCGCCACCAGATAGAAGCGCACGTCGAATTTCATGCGCGCGTCGTCGAATGCGTTGAAGCCGCACTCATAGGCCGACAGCTTCTCCGGATCCGGGTTGCGGTAGGCCACCAGGAACGGGGCAACCACAAGCGCAATTGCGACGACGAGGGCGACGCCGATGAAAATAACGATAGGTAGGTATGAACTCAGAAGCTCATTCATGGTCCGACTTTCCGTTGCCCGCCGCGGGCGAGGCTGCGTATCAAAGGCCCGTAACCGGGGTTTGTGCGCCGCTAGCCGAGGCAGCAAGGCTAGGCTCATGTTGCAACGCGGCGAGGGTTAGCGCAGGGCGCTTGGCGAAGCAAGTCAAACATTGGCGAGAATGCGGCATTGTCTAAAGCATTTCCGCCGTTTTTCGCCTGCCCCACACGGTTTCGCCGCGTTTCATGAGCGGACTTAACGCATAAAATCGGTGTGTAAAGAGTTACCTCCGCCCTGTCATCGTCCTGTCAGGAGAGGTTGCGGCTGCGAAGCCTGTCGGGTGGCGCGGCCGGAAACGAAACGCTACGTCTTGTGTATATTGGACACGCGAATTCGGCAAAGCCCATGAGAAAGCAGCGACTCACGCCCGCCGAGGTGCGGCGAATTGCCCTCGGAGCCCAGGGGTTTTCCACTGCTGCGCCGGCAAACGGTGTGGAGAGGCAGCATCTAAGGCGCACGCTTGCACGAACCGGCCTTCTGCAGATCGACTCGGTGAATGTCGTCGCGCGCGCCCATCTGATGCCGCTTTATGCGCGACTCGGCCCCTACCCCGTCGAACTTCTGGAGCGCGCCCAGTCCAGAAAGCCGCGCATGCTCTTTGAATACTGGGCGCATGAAGCTTCCCTCCTCCCTGTGGAGACACAGCCCCTGATGCGCTGGCGCATGGAGCGCGCGGCGCGCGGCCAGGGTGTCTACAAGGGGCTCGTGCGTTTCGCCCGTGAAGAACACACCTTCATTGAGCATGTATATGAGCGCGTCGCAGACGAAGGCCCGATTGCCGCCTCGGCTTTCGGCGGCGACCGGGGCGATGGCGGCTGGTGGGGCTGGAGCAAGACCAAGAAGGCGCTGGAATGGCTGTTCTGGTGCGGCCGCATCACCACGCATTCACGCCGCCCGAGCTTCGAGAGACTCTACGATCTGCCCGGGCGCGTGCTGCCGCAGAGCGTGCTCGACACGCCCACACCAGGCGAAGACGATGCGCAGCGCGCGCTGGTGGAGATTGCCGCACGTGCACTGGGTGTCGCCACCGAACCGGACCTGCGCGACTATTTTCGCCTGAAGCCGACCGACTCGCAGGCCCGCGTTGCAGAACTGGTGGAGGCCGGCGCGCTGCTGCCGGTCGAGATTGCGGGCTGGCGCAACACGGCCTATCTGCACCGGGACGCAAAGCTCCCGCGTCGCATCGACAGGCCCGCCCTGCTCTCGCCCTTCGATCCCGTGGTCTGGGAGCGCGACCGCGCCGAACGCATCTTCGGCTTCCGCTACCGCATCGAGATCTACACGCCGGCCCACAAGCGCGTGCATGGATATTACGTGCTGCCGTTTCTCATGGGCGACCGTATCGTCGCCCGCGTCGACCTGAAGGCCGACCGCGCAAAACGCACGCTTCTGGTTCAGTCGGCCCATGCCGAAACGCATGCGCCGGCAGAAACGGCGGAGGTCTTGTCTTGTGAACTAAGGCGGTTCGCCAACTGGCTGGAACTGGAGAGCGTTTCCATCATGGAGCGAGGTGATCTTGCCTCTGCTCTCATCGCGTACAAAAAGGCGGCCTGACGCCACGGAATTTGCTTAGCCGGAATGGCTTCAGAAAACAAAAAATGCAACTTCTGGCTCTCTTACTGTCAGATCCCGGCTCATTTTTTTGTTTTTTTTCGCAGAGGTTTATAGGCGGCAGAAACAAAAACCGCCCTTTATGCGACATTTGTTCAAAACCACTGATTGGTATCTTTTTTCAATCCTTGGATGAAGCCGACAAACCCGCCTGCGCCTTGCAAACCACCGCAAAACCGCCCCTCCGGGCGCCAAGAATTATCTCTCAATCATTACTTGCATAACCTTGAGTTGTCCTGTAGGTTGTTGAAATATATTTATCCAGGGTTGATTTAATTTTTTAGTTAAACTCTAGATTGCATCTGGCTATACTACAAGTTTATAGTCCACTTTATTCTTTGTTTAATTTTGCTCCTGAATCCTGATGCCGGGCTTGGGAGTATTGGAATGACAAAAAGAATTATCAGAAAATTTCTGGACCGATCGGACGGCACGGCAGCTCTCGAATTCGCGATCATCGCACCTGTGTTTTTCCTGACGGTCTTCTCGATGATCGCCTATGGGATCTATCTGAGCGCATCGCACTCCGTGCAACAGGTGAGCGCCGACGCGGCGCGAGCGGCGGTTGCCGGTCTTTCCCAGACCGAGCGGCAGACAATCGCACGCGACTTCATTGAGCAGTCGATGATGGACCACCCGTTCATCAATGCCGAGAAGTTCAACATCGATGTCGCTGACGATGCCGGTAATCCAAACCAGTTTACGGTAACCGTCAAATACGACGCCAGCGATCTGCCGATCTGGTCGCTCTATTCATATGCGATGCCGGACAAGGAGATTGTCGGTTTCTCGACCATCCGGCTCGGAGGCCTCTGAGATGCGGGCGCTGCTTCCCCTCGCCCGCCGCTTTGTGAGAGACACCAGGGCCAATGTCGCGACGCTGTTCGCGCTCTTCCTGCCGATCATGATCGGCTGCCTGGCGCTTGCAGTGGATTATGGCAATCTCACGCTTCAGGACCGCAAGCTGCAAAAGGCGGCGGACCTTGCCTCCATCGTGGCGGCGGCAGACATCGTCAACGCGGAAGAAGCGGTGGCGAAGTTCTTCGCACTCAACAACCACAACATTGCAGTCGAGACCGAAGACGGCCTCCTGCTTGATGAGCGATATCTGACGGAAGAAGAGTATATCGACCAGCAAAAGCGCGGCGTCGCCAGGCTTGTGCGCGGCCGCTACTATCCCGACCCGTCAATTGCCGCAAATCTGCGCTTTGTGGAGATGGAGACGTCGCCCGACGCCGCCAAGGTGACGATCCGGAAGGAAGGCAACATCTATTTCGGGTCTCTGTTCACCGATGCGCCCGAGCTCTCCGCCGTTGGAACGGCCTCGTCGGAGAAACTGGCAGGCTTCTCGGTCGGCTCCCGCCTTGCCAGCCTGAACGGAGGCATTCTCAACAGCCTTCTTGGCGGCCTTCTGGGCACAACGATCTCACTCAAGGCGATGGACTATGAAGCGCTGCTCGACGCGGATGTCGATGTGCTCGCCTTCATGCAGACACTGGCGACAAGGCTGGACCTGACCGCCCTCACCTATGACGAGATCCTGGCAACGGATCTGACGCTGCCGCAGCTCCTGTCCACGATCCGACTGACAAGCGGCGTTCCGCCCACGGTGCAGACCGTGCTCAAGACGCTTGAGACAGCCACGTCCAAAAACTCCGAAACGATCCGGCTGGACCGCATCCTCAATCTCGACGCCAAGAATGCCCTGACACTGGCGACCGATGCGCCATGGGACATGAAGATCGGCGTTCTGGAGATCATCACGGCGGCAGCGGCACTCGCCAATGGCGAAAACCAGATTGCCGTCGACACGGGGCTCAGCCTGCCGCCACTGACGAATCTTTCCGTCAGCCTGGCGATCGGCGAGCCGCCGGTGGGTACGCCAAGCCACGCGCTCGGTCCTATCGGAACCGCCGTAAGAACGGCGCAGACCCGGCTGAAGGTCTCGTTTGAACTCGACATCAACCTGATCGTCCTGCGCACCAAGCTTCGCGTGCCGCTTTATGTGGAAGTCGCCCATGCCGAGGCGCGGCTTGCCGACATTCAGTGCAGCCCCTCCTCGCCCAACAGCGGCAGCGTCACCATCGACGCCATGCCGGGCGTTCTGGAAGTGGCGCTTGGCGAGGTGGATGACAGCGTTCTGTCGACATTCTCGGAGGAAGCGCGCGTGACCCCGGCCAAGATGATCGATGTCGACGGGCTGCTCTCCATCTCGCTCGAAGGCATGGCCCATATCGAGGGACAGAACCTGCGCCCGTCGCGGCTTCGGTTTTCCGATTCCGACATTCATCAGGCGCGTGTGAAGAGTGTGTCCACGCGCAACCTTCTGGGCTCGGTGACCGGCTCGCTGCTCGAAAACCTGGAACTCGAGGCAAAGGTTCTGGGCGGCTCGCTGCTGGGCGGCACGCTCCTGAACGGCCCTCTGGTGCAGGGAACCGTGAAAACGCTTCTGGCGGGCCTGACAGCCCCCATCGACGAACTTCTCTACAATGTGCTGGCGCTTGCCGGCGTGAAAATCGGCGAAGCCGATGTTCGGGTCACCGGTGTCAGCTGCGAACGGCCGGTCCTAGTTCAGTAATTACCCAAGCAGACCGTCCAAAACTGCCCCGCAACCAGCGTTGCGGGGCTTTTTTTATTGAGCTTCACGCTGGCTTGCGGAAGTGCCGCACCAATGCCATCTGGACGCCGACGGGCGCCGGTGCCACCTTCCAGACAATCGAGTGCAGTTTCGCAGAAAGAACAGACCATGAGCAGCGGCATCCATCACATCACGCTGATAACCCGCAAGGTGCAGGCCAATGTGGATTTCTATGCCGGTTTTCTGGGGCTGCGGCTGGTCAAGCAGACGGCGGGTTTCGAGGATGCCGAGCAGTTGCACCTGTTCTATGGCGACGCGGCCGGCACGCCGGGCTCGCTCGTTACTTTTCTTGTCTGGGAAGACGGTGCGCCGGGCCGCGCAGGCTATGGCCAGATCGGTGAGTTCGCACTCGCCATTCAACCGGAGAGTATCGGCTTCTGGCTGACGCGCGCGCTCGCCGCCGGCCTCAGGCCGGAGGGGCCGCGCAACGAGCTGGGCGAACCCGTGCTGCGGCTGAAGGATCCAGACGGGATCATCATCAAACTCGTGGGCGTTGCCGGACTGCGCCATGCAGCCCCCTGGGCGGCTGACGGCATTCCGCCGGAACATGCAGTCGGCAATCTGCGCAGCGCGACGCTCTTCACCGAGGAGCAGGATCTGACCCGCGCCTTCTTCACCACGCATTTCGGCTATCGGCCCGGAATGAGCGACGGTGCCATCGAACGCCTTGTCTCCGACACGGGCGACGCGCTTGATCTGCGCAATGTGCAGGGTTTCTGGTCAAGCGCGCCGGGCGCCGGCACGGTCGACCACATCGCCCTTCGCGCAACTTCCGAACAGGTGCTGGAAGCGACCGGGGCGAGCCTCAGGCGCAGCAATGCGACACCCACCACGATCCATGATCGCAAATATTTCACCTCGCTTTATGCCCGCGAGCCCGGCGGCGTTCTCGTCGAGATGGCAACCGATGCGCCGGGAATGGGCGTGGATGAGCCGCAGGAGACGCTGGGAAGCACGCTTTTCATTCCGCAGGCCCCGGCCGGGGATGAAGATGCCTTCCGCGTGGTGCTGCCGCAATTCGCGATGCCCGGCGAACCACGCGTGATCTATCGCGAGCTTCCATTCGTGCACCGTTTCTACACGCCAGAAACGCCCGATGGCGGGCACATCGTGCTTCTGCATGGGTCCGGCGGCACGGAGACCAGCCTGATGCCGCTTGCCGCACGCACGGCCCCGCACGCCACGCTTCTGGGGGTGCGCGGGCGGGCCACCGAGGAAGGTGCAGCGCGCTGGTTCCGCCGCCTGCCGCAGATGCGCTTCGATCAGGCCGACATTCGCTCCGAGGCGGAAGCCTTTGAAGCCTTCTGCGAAGGCGCTGCCGCCGCCTATGGGGTCAAAGCCTCCAACACGGTGCATATGGGCTATTCCAACGGAGCGAATTTTCTGGCCGCCTTCATGCGGCTTCACCCGGGCTGGGTGCGCAAAGCAGTGCTCATCCGTCCGATGGACGTACTGGAGGAATCACCAGAGGCCGATCTTACGGGCGTTGAGGTGTTGATGGTCGTCGGTGCGGAAGACCGCCTGACCCGGCAGCCGCAGGCCCTGTGCGACACGCTCAGCGCCGCCGGCGCGACGGTGACCGTGGAAACGGTGGCGGCTGGCCACTTCCTGACCGAGGCAGACGACCCGGTGGTTCAGTCCTGGCTGGAGACCCATACCCCATGACCGTTGAGACCGCAGACGCCCGAAACAGCCCCGGACCGGCCATTGCCACCATCTGCCTTGGCGTGCTTTGCCTTGTGTTCAACGACGCCATGGCGAAATGGCTTACCGCGCATTATGGCCCGCTGCACATCGTGTTCTGGCGCAACATTCTGGCCGTGCCGATGATCGCCGCCTTCATCATCGCCACGCAGGGCCTGCCGGCGATCCGTACGCGGCATCTGGCCGTTCACGCGGCCCGTGGTTTCGTGATGGTGCTTGGAAGCTACGCTTTCTTTCGCGGCCTCGCCACGCTGCCGCTGGCCGAAGCCACATCGCTGGTCTTTGCCGCCCCGATCTTCATCACCGCGCTCTCGGTGCCGCTTCTGCGTGAACATGTGGGCTGGCGGCGCTGGCTGGCCGTGTGCGTCGGCTTTGCCGGTGTTCTGGTGATTGTGCGACCGGGGGCGGAAGCCTTCCAGCCAGCCTCGCTGTTCATCGTCGGCACGGCCTTCTGCTACGCGCTGTTCATGATCAGCGCGCGCTGGGTCGGACGCGAGGAGAATGTCTGGACGATGATGTTCTATGTGGCGCTGTTTCCGCTCATCTACGCCACGCCCGTGGTGGCGATGGAGTGGCAGCCGCTTGCGCTTGATCACCTGCCGCTTTTCCTCGGCATGGCGGTGTTCGGCTCCATCGGCATAACGCTGATCGGCCATGCGTTCCGCCTCGCCCCTGCCGCCATCGTCGCGCCCTTCGATTACACCGCGCTTCTTTGGGCAAGCCTGCTGGGCTGGCTGGTCTGGGGCGAACTGCCCGACGGCTGGACCTATGTGGGCGCGGCCATCATCATTGCCAGCGGCGTCTATATCGTTCTTCGCGAAACCCGTATGGCGCGCAAATAGGCGCGCCGGGCGGGGCTTCTGTCAGATCGCCGTGGCGCGCAGGATGAGCGCCGACATGTCGAACACCACAGAACCATCCGCCTGCCTGAAGGGTGCGAGCGCTGCCTCGCTCTCTTCAAGAAGCCGCTCGAACTGCTGGTCATCGAGCAGACCGCCAAGCGTCCAAACACAGGCGCGTTCCGTTGAAACGAGCGCGCCGATGGATTTGAACCGGACCTGTGCGTTGTGGCGAACCACGGACGCGTCACGCAGACCTGCCTCGTGACACAGGGTTTCGAGCGCGCAGACGTCTCCGAGTGCGAATGGTGCGCGGAAAGCGTCTCCCGTCGCCTTTCCGAACAGACGGTCGAGCAAGCCGGCGAATGTGTCGTAAGCGGGCGAATGCGCCAGCGCATCGCAAACGGCGACAGCCATGCGCCCGCCGGGCCGGAGGACACGCCGCATTTCACGCAGGGCCGCTACACTGTCATCGAAGAACATGAGACCGAACTGGCTCACCACCGCATCGAAGTCGGCATCCGAGAATGGCAGCGCCTCGGCACGGCCTTCCACCCAGACGATCGCCGTCTTCTTGCTGCGGGCCACCGCCAGCATTTCGGGATTGGCGTCGAGCCCGACCACCGCACCGGAAGGCCCCGTGCGGGACGCGGCAGCCAGCGTCAGCGCGCCCGTGCCGCAGGCGACATCAAGAACGCGGTCTCCGCCCTGAATGCCTGCCTCTCCGGCGACAATCGGCCCCCATTGGGCAAACAGAGCCGGCACAAACCGCTCATCATAGATCCGTGCGGGTGATTTTTCCCGGTCGAGCAGGGTCATGGAGAGCCTCCTTTCAGGCGCTTCGCATCCAGCCATTTGGCCGATCAGCCTGTGCGAGGGTATTCTGGGCCCATGGCGCAAGCCCATGACCGCACGTCTGCAATGCTTGCCGGATCGTCCAGAACCGGGCGTCGGCAGGGAGAACTGCGCGCCGGTGTCGGGACACCGCTTCTCTGCACCCAAAGCGGAACCGACCCGCTCTCTGATGTTCTGCGCGCGGTGAGGCTGACGGGGGCGGTGTTTCACCGCGTGGAAGCAAGCTTTCCATGGGGCGTGGAGATACCCGACAGCACGCTCTACAGACCCATCATTCTGCCGCAGGCGCAGCACGTGATTTCCTACCACATCATTCTGGAGGGCAACGGCTTTGTCTGCATGCCCGGCAGCGAACCGGTGCGGTTTGAGGCCGGGGACATTCTGCTTCTGGCCGGCGGAACCCGCTACGCGCTTCTGAGTACGCCCGGGCAGAAGCCGGAATATGACGAACCGGCCACGACGGCGTTTTTCAGGGAATGGATGAACGGGACACTGCCCTTCGTGACACGGGAGGGTGGCGGCGGCGAAGGCGGAACGGCCTATATATGCGGTTTTCTCGGCTGTGACACACGCCCGTTCAACCCGGTTCTGTGCGCCCTGCCCCCACTGACCAGAATCAAATGGGCCAGAATCAAATGGGCAGGACACGAAGGGGCCGGCCTGCTCGGCCAGTTGATCGAGCTCACACTGGCCGAAAGCGGCCTGCCCGGCCCGGGTGGCGAGGCGATACGCCTGCGCCTGTGCGAACTGATCTTCGTGGAAGTGATGCGCCTTTGCCTGCAGTCACTGCCGGCGCATGAAAAAGGCTGGCTGTCCGGCCTGCGCGATCCGTCGGTCGGCACGGTTCTGGCGCTGCTGCACGCGCAACCCGCAAAGCACTGGACGCTCGACACGCTGGCCGCAGAGGCAGGGATGTCGCGCGCTGCGCTGGCCGCGCGCTTTGCCCATCTCGTGGGTCACGGCCCAATGCACTATCTCGCCCTGTGGCGCATGCAGCTCGCCGCAAACCGTCTTTCAGACAGTTCCTTGAAGGTGGCCGCCATCGGGCGTGACGTTGGCTACGCATCGGAGGCCGCCTTCAGCCGCGCCTTCAAAAAAGCCACGGGACTTTCTCCATCCGCCTGGCGCAATCGATAGGGCCAGCATTGGAGCGAAGCGCTCAAGCGTGTATGATACAGGCTTCCCGCCACACGGCAGGCTATCAACACAAACACCGTGTGGCCCAAGTGGAGGAGATCATGAAACGCCTTGCACTCATTGCCGCGCTCGCCCTTTTCATGCCGGCCAGCGCGCTCGCAAACTCATGCCCGATCCTGATGTCGGAAATCGATGAGGCGATGCAGGTCGCATCGCTGTCGGACGGCGACAGGGCGCGTGTGGAAGAACTGCGCGCACAGGGTCAGGTCCAGCACGAGGCCGGTGACCACGCGGCTTCCATGCAGAGCCTCGGAGAAGCGAAACGCATTCTCGGCCTCTGATGCATGTGACGCCTCTAATGTAAGTGACAACATGATTGTGCGCCGGCTGGAAAGCCGGCCCGGAGCACCGAACGATGCAACACAGGGCGCGGGCCTGCTTCCAAACAACAAAAAAGCGGGCCTGAGCCCGCTTCCTTCGTTCCCGGGACTTTCGTGGGTGCCGGTACCTTCATGGTCACCACACGGTCTTCCGGGTCGAATACAGCAACCGGTCGGGGAACCTCACCACATATCTTGCAGGACGTCCCGCGCCGGCCCGGCTGCCGACCACGCTGATATGGGGAGGCAGCCTGAGCCTTTCAAGCCCGGAAAGAGAATGGCGTCAGCTATTGGGCTGCAATCACCTCTTCCTCGCCCTCTCCTTCAGCATCCGCCTGCTCGCCTTCAGCCTGTTCACCGTCCGGCTGTTCCTGCGCTTCAGCCTCAAGGCTTTCGCGCACCTCGTCGATCTTGCCTTCCGCCTCGCCAACGCCGAGCAGGTCTTTCGCCCAGCTCAGCATTTCGTCGTCGACATAGGCGTCAGCGCCATACTCTTCGACACGGTTGGGATTGGCCGCCGCCAGAAGCGCTTCGGTGAGCGCCTGATCGTCGGTCTCGCCTTCATAGGCGTCGGCCCTGGCCTGCGCTTCATCGAGATCGCCTTCCACCTCCACGAGCGAAGCATAGGCGTCGCTGGCAAGCGCATCCTCAAGTGCTGCGCGCTCGGCCTCGAGCAGTGCGGCGTCCTCCTCGGAAAGCGCTTCTGCATCGACGGCATCGAGTGCATCAAGACGCGCCTCGAGGTCTTCGGTGCCGAGACCCTGATAATCGAACCCGTCATGGGCTTCGATGCCAGCGGTCATCGCCTGAACGGCCTCAGCGGCTGCGGCAGCCCTGGCTTCCAGTTCCTCGATATCGGCCCCGAGCATCTCGGCCTCCGCCGATGCAAGAACTTAGGCCCGGATCGCCGTCATGCGCGGGTCACTGGCGTTCAGATAGGCATGATAGTTGCGGTTCAGCGAATTCAGCCCCGCGAGCTTGGCGTTGAAGTTGCGCGGACGTTCCGGCCGCGCCTGCGGCACCGGTGCGCTTGCCGGCAGAACCTGAGCGGGGCGGTAGGCGCGCGCCGTGCGGGTTTTCTGCTTGGAAGCAGGCCGCGCCGCGCGCTGCGCCTTGCCTGGCGCTTCTCGTTTGCCGCCAAGAGCGTTGCGCGCAGCACCGACGACATTGTCGATGAAACCGCCAATGCCTTTGTTGCCCTGACCGCGCGCGTTCTGGTTTGCGCGTTCCGATCCGCGCCGGACGCCGGAGCGCGCAGCGCCATTGCCGCCGCCATGGGATTTGCCGGCCTGGCTCTTGCCGCTGCCGCCCCCATGCCCGCCCCCATGCCCGCCGCCGTTTCCACCACCATTGCCGCCGCCGTTTCCGCCACCGTTGCCACCGCCATTACCGCCGCCCTTGGCGAGCGCATCGACCGAGAAGGCCGATGGCGACAGGTTGGAGCCGGACAGCATGACAGGGGCGGCCATGAGCGCGGAAGCGCAGGCCAGAGTGATGGCTAAACGGGACAGCATGGCAATCTCCTCGACAGTATCTTCGCCCGGAGGTTAGTCGGCGTTCAGTAACCGCCGAAATAACGATTTATGTGGGAATCAAAACAAACTCGAACATCCGGTCGCCAGACAGCCGAGCCTGCGCATTTCTCAGGCAGCATCCTCGTCGCGATGCAGCTGATGAACCTCGATGCGGTTGCGCCCCAGATCCTTCGCCCGGTAGAGCGCACCGTCGGCCTTCTCCAGAAGGGTATCCAGATCCACGGATGCGCTTTCGCTCGCGGCAAGCCCGACGCTCAGCGTGACGGTCAGGGAGATCGTGTCGTCGTTGAGGGTCATGGTCTGGGCGAAGACGCTGCGAATTCGCTCGGCCACCTCCAGCGCCTCGCTGCGGCGGCATTTGGAAAGAAGAACCGCGAATTCCTCGCCGCCCACCCGGCCGACAATGTCGTTGCGGCGCAGGCAGGCATTGATGCGGGCAGCCGCGATGGCGATCACCTGATCCCCGGCCGCGTGCCCGTATCTGTCATTGATCGCCTTGAAGTGGTCGATGTCGATCATCAGGGCCGCAAAGGGCTGGGAGAAGCGGTTGAGCGAGCGGATGGCTGTCGCCGCTTCTTCCTGAAACGCCCCGCGGTTGAAAACGCCGGACAGCGTGTCGTGGGTCGCAAGATGCGAGAGCTCGCCGATAAGCCGCTTCTGCTTCGCCATGGCGCTCGCCAGCATCATCGGCGCAAGCGCAATCAGGCTGACGCCGAGCCGCATGGAAATCAGTCCGCTCTCGGTCGTCACATCCACCACATTGGGGAAATAGCCGGCCGACAGCGCCAACAGGCTCCAGAAGCTGAAGATCGAAGTCAGAAGCACGGTGAGGAAGCGCGGATATACAATCGCGCTCCAAAGCAGAGCCGGAACCGGGAACGCGATGGCGCCCGGCCCGCCGATCTGCACGCTGACCGCGCAGGATGCGACGAGCGCCAGCGCCGGAAGCGTCAGGCGCAGCAGATCCATGCGCGATGCGCTTTTGGGAAGCGACACCCGGCGGGCGGTCAGCATGACCGGGAGAATGGCCACGTAATTGGCGAATTCCGTGACGAACCAGAAGGACCAGCCGCCAAGCGAGGAGCCGCCGAACAGAACCGGATTGGCAACCGCGCCCACCAGGCCCGCAAGGAAAGCCCCGAATCCGATGGCCGCGACCATCAGAGGAATCGATTCCGGCGTTTTCAGGCGGATCGTGTCACGCGAATAGCGCCGCAGCAGAAAATAAGCGCCGCCAACACCGACAAGATTGGCGGCTGTGAGAATCAGCGTCTTGAACAGGGGCGAGCCGGTCAGAAGGTCTGCCGCGAGGAAGCCCAGCGCCGCCATGCCCCAGCCAAACGGCGTCGCGGTCGCCGGAAAGCGCAACAGCATTCCCAGCATGATCGCATTCGCGGGCCAGACGGTCGCCAGAAAATCGACGGGGCGCGTATAGATGCCGACAAGACAGGCGCACAAGACCACCGCGCCGATCAACAGCGCTGCCGGCACTTGCCCGAACCCCGGGACTGCCGCTTGCGCCCCACTGGCTTCCCGCCCAATCAGCACAGATACGAACTCCATCTACAATCGAAGATCAGGGTATCGGCCAAAACTCACCCTCCGGTTAAGAGGTCGGCTAACGAACTGACAGTGGCGATCTGTGGAGGTTATGGTTAATCGGCTTATGCAGATTCCATTAAATTTAGAGGCATAGGCTGGCGGATTATGAGACCGAGCCAACTAATAGCCTTTTTGTTTCGCGCCGCCCTGCTTCTGTCGCCGGCGACGATCGCGGTCCTTACCTTCATTTATCTGGTGCAGACCGCCGAACAGCGCGACATTCCGCCGAGTGTTGACAGAATCCACACGGCGACGATCCGCTGACGCCCCTGCCCTGACAGGACGACATGGAATCACGGATTGCCGGCTCGCGTGGCCGACCCGGGAGTGAATCGGCGTCGGATCAGAAAAATCAGAGAAAAGCGGCCCGCCCGTGCGTGGCTGCGAATCGCACATGGCGATTCGTACGCAGAGCAAGCGATTGGACCAAAAACCGATAACCGGCTCAATTGAGAGCGGTGCGATAATCTGCTTTGAAATCAGGAAGAAGAAGCCATTTGGCAGAGAGTGTATTTCACTCTTTAGCGCGGCCGCCACTTCTCCAGAGAGAGGAGAAGTGGCGCGAGTGACGGGGCTCGAACCCGCGACCTCCGGCGTGACAGGCCGGCACTCTAACCATCTGAGCTACACCCGCGCTTGAGGCGCTCTGCCGTGGCAGCAACGCGTCGATGAGCGCTGAATTAGGGGGTTCTTGCGGGAGTGTCAAGCGCCCCAAACCTACTTTGTGAAACTTTCTTGATCTTATTCGAATTCGCTCTGAAAAAGCTCTTTTCCACTTGCGATCCGATCGCGAAGCACCTAAAGGAAGCGGCTTGGAATGGGCGATTAGCTCAGTTGGTAGAGCGCTTCGTTTACACCGAAGATGTCGGGAGTTCGAGTCTCTCATCGCCCACCATTCCAACCCCTTGAAATCCCTACAAAGCCTTGACCCAAAAGGGTTTCCGTCCATAACGATGTTACAAACTTCGTTACAAAATGGGTGCGACGGATGGCGGGTAAAGTAAGGCATCTTCTGAATCGTGACGGGCGATATTTTGCTCGACTGATCGTCCCCAAAGAGCTTCGCCCCTTCAATGGTGGCAAATCAGAGCTGCGCACCCCTCTCGGCCCAGATCGTCGCACGGCACTAGCCAAGCTACCCGGTGCGGTTGCCCTCCTTCAAAACCAGATCGCCTTAGCTGAAAGGCGAGCAGTAGAAGCCGGACAACGACAACGGCACGCCGCTCGATATCCATTAGCGCCGGATCAAATCGCAACGCGCAATTACTTCGACAGGCTCTCATTCGATGAAGAACTGAGAAACACAGATTCTCGCTACGTGAACTCTGGCTTCGTTGACGACGCATTGGTGTCCGCTCTGCGCGATGGCATCGCAGGACGCCTTACTGACAATCAGCTCGCACAAGTCGTTGGGCAACGCATCGAGCATTTCAGGAAGCTCGGGAACACAGAGGCCGCATTTGGCTCCGAAGAATGGCGGACACTGGCACGGGCTATCTGCATATCCGAATTTGAGGCTCTATCGCGTGTGGCAGAGCGTGATGAGGGTGATTTCACCGGAGCACCAACCCACCCGCTGCTTAAAGATGCGACGCCACCCACAAACGACATCGCTTGCCCTACTACTTTCGACCAGGTCATTGACGACGAAGAGAAGAGACGCGCGCGCGGGAAGAATGCGAAGCCCCTCCCTAAGCAGACTGTAAAGAAATACCGCGATGCCGCCGGCGAGTTCGCCAAATTTCGCAAATCAGAGGACGCCGCAACCGTCACCGCCGCCGAAGGAAAGGCATGGATTGAAGCCATGCAGGACGCGCACCTGATCGGCAATCGCACCGTGAAAATGAAATTTCAGAACGTCCGCACCATTCTGAATTGGGGTCGACAGAACGACCCTGAGAATTTCCTTCCGGCAGGCAACCCACTCGCCGGCATCAAGACACCCGACTACACTACCACCCCCTCATACCTTCGTGCGTTCACCATGGCGGAAGCCCGGCTTGTGCTGATTGCTGCACGAAAGGAAACAAAGCCCTTTCTCCGTTGGATACCGTGGCTATGCGCTTACTCTGGTATGAGAGTGAGTGAAGCAGCGAGCTTGCGTAAGGAAGATTTTTTCAAAGTCGGTGAACGATGGTTCTGGAAAGTAACTACTGCCGGCAATCGATCCCTCAAGACCGCAAGCAGTGAGCGCCGAATTCCGGTGCACACAGCACTCATCAATGAAGGCATTATTGAGTTCGTTGAAAATGCGGAAGATGGCCGCCTGTTCCGCGGAGAGAGTAAGGAAGCGATCTCCGTTCAACCTCGGCTCAGCACCTGGGTTCGCAAACTGATCCCAATGCATCAGCGCCCGGATCTATCACCCAATCATGGGTGGCGGCATCTATTTGAAGACCTATGTCGCCGTGATCGCGTGGCCGAAGATGCCCGCAACTACATGACCGGTCGCACCGATGGCCTTTCGCATGAACTGTATGGCCGCAGTGACGTGATGCTTCCCGGCCTGGCAGAAGCGATGGATCAAATTGAACCTATCGAACTCGCAACATAATACATACATAAAATAGATGAATTCGGAAAAATTCATCACTTTTATTGATTTTTAGGATTCACATCACGATTCGAGCATGAGACAATATTCCTAAGTTGAACTTAGGGGTTGTGTCCTGTTGCGTGTCCTGAATTCTGTAAAGCGTCTCATCGGCAGCGGTATGGAGCAAAAATCCATACCGCTGAGCGATCCTGCAATTACCGAGATATTTGGCGCTGCACCCACCAGTTCCGGGATTCCGGTCAATGCCAGCACCGCTATGCGGGTGCCGGCTGTTCTTCACGCCGTCCGCCTGATTTCCGAAACGGTTGGCTCGCTTCCCTGCAAGCTCTATCGCGACACCGACGACAGCAGGGAAACCGCCAAGGAACATGACGGCTACCGCCTGGCGCATAACCGCGTGAACCCCTGGACGAGCGCCAGGCAACTTCGCGTTGACCTCACGACCGACGCCCTCTTGTATGGAGCAGGCTATGCTCAGGTTGTGCGCGTCGGCGATGACAAGCCCTATGAGCTTCACCGGCTAACGCCCGGCACCGTCCAACGCCGCACCGAAGATGACGGCGAACCTTACTACCTTGTGCAGCGCGAGCGTGGCCCGCAGGAACGGCTTTCTTACAGGGACGTGCTGTATGTGCCAGCCTTCGGCGGCACCTCCCCTATCAGCATCGGCAAAGAGGCCATTGGCGTTGCCATGGTGCTTGAACGCCATGCGTCCAGGTTCTTCGGCTCCGGCACCCGCCCTTCAGGCATCATCTCGAACGACAAGGCAACCGGCGGTGAAAACGGCGCAAAGACCATCAGTAATATCCTGAAGTCTTGGCGCGCCTGGCAGTCCAATGCAAACGGCGACCCACTTATCCTGGATGGAGGCTGGAAGTTCGACCAGCCGACCATGACCTCAACCGATGCGCAGTTCCTTGAGCATCGACTTGAGCAGGTGCGCGAAATTGCCCGCATCTTCGGCGTGCCGCCACACATGCTCTATGAGCTTTCCCGCGCTACCTGGAGCAACGCCGAACAGATGGCGGCGAGTTTCCTACAGCTTTGCCTTCGGCCTTGGCTGGACCGCTGGCAGGACGCCTATGCGACCGTCCTTCTGACTGAAGACGAACAGGACGACCTCTATTTCGAATTTGTCATTGACGACCTTCAGCGGGCGGACTCTGCCGGCCGTGCGGAGATCTTCGGCAAGCTGGTCGCGATGCGCGCCATGACGTCAAACGAGGTTCGCGCTGCAATGAACCTCCCGGCCATCAAAGGCGGCGACGAGCTTGCCAATCCCTACACCACGACCACAACGACCGGCCCGGTATCGGCTCCGGCAAAGGAAGCAGCATGAACAACGAAGACCTGAAGCGCGAAATTAAGCCATTTGTCGACGCCTACAACGCCACGCTCACAGATGATGCCCCCTTACAGCAGACTGCCAGCGCGGGCTTGACGCTCATCGAAGAAACGGCTCGCCGGATCAAGACGGCTGGCGTTGAATCCGACTTCAACGCTGATCAACTCCGGATCGCCGACGAAATCCTTGCGGCACTGTCTGACCGCAATGAGGACGGCCAATGATCCATACAGCATTCTTTGGTGACGGCGAAAAGACGTTTGCCCTTAGCACTCCGATGGTTCTTGAGCTTGAGCGAAGAACCGGCAACGGCATCGGCGCAATCTTCGCCCGCATCCGAGCGCACCAGTTCACACTTCAGGACGTTACAGAGACCATCCGGCTTTCACTGATCGGTGGCGGAGCCTCCCCTTCGGATGCCGACGCTCTGGTGAAGGCCTATGTCGATGAGCGCCCGCTGGTGGAAAGCATGGAGATCGCTCTCGATGTGATCACCGCTCGCATGATCGGCCCCATCGCGGCCGATAGCAAACCTGTTCCCCAGGACAAACCGCGACATACCGCGCAGACCGGCGATCTAGCAGCCGCCATCAATGCAACCGAAGCTCACACTACAGACGATGGTGCCGGATAATGAACAGTCTCGAAATCAAAGCCGATCTGGTCATTGACGAGGCGGGCACCGTCACCGGAATTGCGTGGCCCTTTGGCACCGTCGATAGCGTCGGTGACGTGATCGAGCCGGGTGCGTTCAACCTCGCAAGCAACTCCCTGCCAATGGTTATCGAGCACGACCAAAAGCAGGTTGTCGGCGTTTGGAACTCACTCGCTGAAACGGACAAGGGCCTTGAGGTGAAGGGGCGCTTGTTTGTCGAAGGCATTGGCCCTGCCCGCAATGCGCGGCGTGACCTTCATGCCGGCCGGATGCAGGGCCTGTCCATCGGCTACCGCCTTCATGAAGCGAAGGCCCGGCCGGAAGGTGGCCGCATCCTTTCCAGTCTCACCGTCACCGAAATCTCGCTCTGTCGCCGCCCTGTCAATTCCAGCGCGCGCGTCACCGAAGTCAAATCCATCATTGAGGAAAAGCACATGGAAAACGAAATCGAGAATGCACCGGAGGCAAAGGCCGAACCGGTTATCGAGCAGAAGGCCCTCGACAGCATGAAGGCCGAAATCAACGCACGGCTCGATAAGATGGAAGCCAAGGCTAACCGGCCCGTCGCTTCGAACAACAATCACCCGGCCGCAGAGAACGACAACGAGGTAAAGGCGTTCACGTCCTTCATCCGCAACGGCGATTCCAGCGAAGTGAAGTCGCTTGGCTACGCCACGCCTTCGACCGGCAGCATTCTGGCACCGGAAACCGTCTCCACCTCCATTCTTGAGAAGGTGGCGGAGTTCTCTCCGGTTCGCTCGCTTGCGCAGACGATCAGCATGGGCGGTGCGTTGCTTCAGCTTCCCCGGCTTGTCGACCAGGTTGAACCTGGCGAAGTCGGCGAAACCGATCCCCGCCCCGAAAGCGAACCGTCCTTTGACCAGATTGATCTGAAGCCCTTCGAAATGGCGGTGACTGTTCCTGTCACGCGCGTTCTCTTGGAAGACGCACAGATCGACCTCGCCGCATATCTCGGCAGCCATATCGCCCGGCGCTTCGGCCAGAAGGAAGCACGCTGGTTTGTGAATGGTGATGGCACCACGCAGGCAGAGGGCGTCCTTACGTCTACAGACATTGCCGAAGTCGAGGCCGCTATCAGCGGCGACGACCTTATTGACCTGTTCTACAGCGTCAAAACCGCCTATTCCGCAAACGGCTCTTGGTTGATGAACCGCAAGACCATGGCGGCCGTTCGCAAGCTGAAAGACCCGGACGGCGGTTATCTCTGGGAACGTTCCGTTGCAGCCGGCCAGCCGCCGCTTCTGCTTGGCCGTCCAGTTTATGAGGGCGTCGACATGCCCGATCCGATTGCGGGCAATACGGCGATTGTATTTGGCGACTTCACAGCGGGCTATGCGATTGCTGATCGCGTCGGCTTTGAGATCCTGCGCGACGACTACACAGGCGCTGGAAACGGCATTGTGAAGCTGCATGCCCGCCGCCGCGTCGGTGGCCGCGTGATCATGGGCGAGGCCTTGACCAAGCTCAAGGTTGCGGCCTGATCACCATGACCTTCCGGCCCGCATATGACGAGATCACGCTTGCGCTCGGAGGCAACACCGTGCGCTTGCGCCCGTCTTTGCGGGCCGCGCTCCATCTATCCCAGGACAACGGCTTTGCGACGATGCATCGCCAGATAGCCGAGATTCATCTTGGCACGATCCGCACTCTAATCACCATTGCGGCAACCGACCGACAGGAAGCAGCCGCCTTCCTCGATCAGATCGACCGCACGCCACTGCAACTGGTCGCGGATTGCATCACCATGCCGCTATTCAGCCTTGTCGCCGGCTTCATCCCTGCGACCGATGACAGCGACGAAGCCACGCCTAAGCAGGAAAGCCAGCCAATGCCGTGGCCGACTGTCTACCGCGAGCTATACCGCACCGCGACGGGCTGGCTTGGCTGGACACCAGGCACGGCTTGGAGCGCCACGCCAACCGAGATCACCGAAGCCTTCGCCGGCCACATTGCCAAGCTGAAAGCGCTTCATGCGCCAGATACAACCGACAACGCAGCTTCGGACCCGGACCAGCGCGCGCGTAACGTTAAGCTTGGCCTTGATCCCGACTTTGACCGCAACGGCCTTCACGCCCTCAGAGGCTTACAGGGGATGCGAGCATGAGCCGCCCGCCCCGCCTCTGCCATTGCGGCAAAATCGTTCCGCACGGCGCTCGCTGCGCGTGCCAGCGGGAAGCTGATCGCCAGCGCAACGCCCGCCATGATGCACGCCGACCAGCAGCCGGGCAGCGTGGCTATAACCACAACTGGCGCAAGGCCCGCCTTGAACACCTGGCGGCCTATCCCGACTGCCGTATGTGCGCCGCACCTGCGACCACCGTTGACCACGTCATTCCGCACCGTGGCGACCGCGCATTGTTCTGGAACCGCCAGAATTGGCAGTCTCTTTGCACCCGCTGCCACAACAGCGTGAAGCAGCGACAGGAATGGAGACCCCGGCCGTGAATTTACTTAGCTTGGCTCTCTATCCATTTCAGAGCCTCTGCGCGGTTCCAAAAACTGCGCTCAGAGAGGTGTTTGGGGAGCCGTTTGCCGCCCACCTCGATAATATGTCCCACGTCGAAAATTCGATGACGTTCTCCGCTTGGATCAGTCACCGTGCGTTGCTCAATGTAGTAGTCGCCGTGCTCTTCAATGCTCATTACTTGAAACCCATCCGCGTAATTCTCTGCACGTCCGTATCCGATTCAATTGATGCGTGTCGAGCATTAGGGCGGAGAACTCCGCTACATGATGGGAGCGATAGATGACTACGCTGCATAAGTTTCGTGGTGTCCGTTACACAATGAGCGAACTATCAGAGATGAGCGGCGTCACAGTGTCCACGATCTATCAGCGCCGTAAACGTGGATGGACGATGGAGCAGGCGCTTGCCATCCCAACGCGGGAACAGATCAGCCGGGGGGTAGTTGTCAATTCCCTGCCCTTTGCGGGGACCGGCGCGGGGACGACCGCGCAAGAGACACCCGAAATAACTTTTTCTGAGAAGGCACGGATCGCATGAGCATAGTGAGCCCTGCGCTCGCAAAAGCGCATATGAACATTACCGGAACGGACGACGATGAGCTTATCGCGCTCTACATCGGCGCTGCCGAGACGTTCCTTGGCAACTACATCGGCAAGCCGCTTTCGGACATTGATCCCCTGCCCGACGATCTGAAGCTAGCCGTTCTGAAGCAGACCGCCTTCTATTACGAGCAGCGTGAAGCCGTTTCCTTCGGCGTGGCGATGCAGATATCGCCCTTTGGCGTCACCAGCATTGCCAACGCATACCGCGAAAAGTGGTTTGGTGAGGAAGGTTCGACCGATGGCGAGTAAGTCCAGCAACGGGCTCGCCTCGACGCTCGCTGCTATGGAGCGCGTGAGAAAAGCCGCCAAGGAAGCCGCCATGCAACGCCTCATCAAAGGCGCGCAGGAAGTCGCTGACGCGGCCGCCATGCTTGCGCCGGAGGATGAAGGTCATCTGAAGGAATCCATTGCGGTAACATTGCCCGGCCAATCTACACCGCCGCATTCACAGCCCGGCGGCTCCCGCATTGCTGACGAAAATCAGGTTCTGGTGACGGCCGGCAATTCAGAGGTTCGATACCCGCATCATCTGGAACACGGCACGGTGAAGATGGAAGCACAGCCATTCTTCTTCCCGGCCTACCGCCTGCACCGCGATCAGATCAAACGCGGCGCAGCAAATGCCTTTGGTCGCACCGCGCGCAAAGAGTGGAAGCAAAAATGATTGAGCCAACGCTTGCCCTTCAAACCGCGATCCGTTCGGCGCTTATCGCAGCGCCAGCAGTGGCCGAGCTTGTGCCGGCCGTCCATATCCGCAACGGCAGCACACGCCCAAATAGCCTGCCATGCATCATCATGGCGAACGGCCAAACTACTTATCTCGGCAACGCTTCCGGCCCGCAGTATACGGCCCGCGTCTTCCTCGACCTGCATATCTGGGCGCTGGAAGATGGCGTGAACACCGCGAAAGCTATCGGATTTGCGGTCTGCAACACACTTAAAGACGCTCCGAATGCCGAAGGGTTTGCGTTTGATGAGTTCCGCTTGCCGGCAGTGCGATGGATGCGCGACCCCGACCCGGACAAAGCCTACACCCATGGCGTCATTACCGTGGAAGCCGTCATCCGGTGGAGTGTCTGACATGCGTGCAGGACAATTGAATCGCGTCATTTCCATTGAGCGCAAGGCCGAGACGGTTTCGGAAACGGGTGCCGTGAACACCACCTGGGCAAGAACTGCCACGGTGCGCGCGCAGATCGTGACGCAATCGACCACTGAATTCCTGACCGGTTTCGGCGAGGCCGAAAGCGGCACAATCGTTTTCCGCATTCGCTATCTTGCAGACATCAACACAGCCGACCGCGTTGCCTATGCCGGGCAGCTTTATGACCTCAAGGAAGTGACAGAGATCGGCCGTAGGCGCGGCCTTGAACTTCGCGCGGTGGTGACGGCATGACCCACCTTCGCGGCATAAAGCCAACGCTCTCCCCGGATCGCGAGCCGCTACGCAAAGCGCCGCCGGCACCCAAATGGATGACGCCTGAAGCACGTGCTGAGTGGAAGCGGATCATGCCGCGCCTGATTGCGGATCGGATCATAACCAAAGCCGACCTGACCGGCGTCGAAAACTATTGCGTGGCAACCGGCCGCGTCCGCGAGATTGAACGCCTCTTTGCTGCCGGTGGTTTGGACAAGACCCTTTTCGGCATGCAGAACCGCGCCATGCAGACGGCCCGGCAGCTTGCCGCCGAGTATGGCCTGTCACCTGTTTCCCGCACCCGCGTAGGCGCAGCAGGCAACGACGACGATGATACTGACAACCCGCTTTCGGTG
Organism: Nitratireductor sp. WH36-1; assembly: GCF_058725515.1. Taxonomy (NCBI): domain Bacteria; kingdom Pseudomonadati; phylum Pseudomonadota; class Alphaproteobacteria; order Hyphomicrobiales; family Phyllobacteriaceae; genus Nitratireductor; species Nitratireductor sp. WH36-1. The sequence goes on from NZ_CM178970.1 coordinate 2,643,811, forward strand.
ACGTGATGGCGAGCACGTATCCCGAATGGATTTTTGACGGCAGCCCAATTGATGACCCGTTCGGCTATGGCGAGCGCGCGGTAACGTTTCTTCGTCGTCTGAAGCATCCGAACAGCAACGCGCCGAAGAACGGCTTCCAGCTTTATGACTGGCAGGAACGCATCATTCGCCGCATTTATGGGCCTCGCCATCCTGATGGCCGCCGGATCGTGGAAACTGTCTTCTGGATGATCCCGCGCGGGAACCGTAAAACCAGCCTCGCCGCAGCCCTCGCCCTGCTTCACACCATCGGCCCGGAGAAGGTTCCAGCCGGACAGGTAATCTTTGCGGCCTCCGACCGCGAGCAGGCCGGCCTTGGCTTCAAAGAAGCCGCGAACATAGTTCGCATGGACAAGCGCCTTGTCGCCGCGACCCGTATCTATGACGCGCACAACAGCGCGAAGAAGATCGTCTACAAGGCCGAAGGCGTAGAGCTTCAGGCAATCTCCAGCGACGGCGCAGCGCAACACGGCAAGACACCCGCCTTTGTGCTGGTAGACGAAATCCATGTGTGGAAGGGCCGCGACCTTTGGGAAGCGCTGAAATCCGGCATGGTGAAGACCAGTGGCACGTTGATGGTGATCGCCACCACAGCCGGACGCGGTTCCGAAAACATCGGCTTTGAGCAGTATGACTACGCTCGGCGCGTGGCGTCCGGCGAGATCGTGAACCCGGCTTATCTGCCAATCATCTTTGAAGCGGCCAATGACAATGATTGGCAGGATGAAGCCCTATGGCATCGCGTCAATCCCGGCCTGCAACACGGCTTTCCAAACCTCAATGCGCTGCGCACCGCAGCGAAGGAAGCCGAGCACCGGCCAGCCGACCGTGCCGCCTTCAGGCAATTCAACCTAAATATCTGGCAGGCGCATTCCCGCGACCCGCTGTTCGACATGGCGACCTATGACGCTGGCGAAATACCGTTCGACCTTGCCGAGCTTGAAGAACTGCCATGCTTCCTCGGCGTTGACCTGTCCCGCTCTGGCGACCTTACCGCCGTTGTCGCCGCATGGCGGCATGACGATGGCCGCATCACAGTCCACCCTTGGTTCTTCGTTCCCGGAGACGACCTGAAAGGCCGCGCAGAACGTGACGGTGTGCCATATGAACAGTGGCGCGACGCCGACCTGATTAACGTCATTGACGGGCCGGTGATCGAGCCGGAGGAAATCGAGAAGCACATTCGCGAGCTTTGCGCCCGGTTCAACGTGCAAGAAATCGCCTTCGACCCCTACGACGCGCGCATGATCATGCAGCACCTGCACGACGATGGTCTGCCGGCCGTCGAGATGAGACAGGGACCGCTCACCATGGGACCGGCAATCGCCGACCTTGAGCGCATCGTGAACGGCCGGGTGCTTCGCCATGGCGGGCACTCGATCCTCCGCCATCACTTCGATAGCGTTGTCGTGTCACGCGGCGATAGCGGTTTTCCCCGCATGCACAAGGGCCGAAAGACCGACCGCATTGACGGCGCAGTTGCCGCCGCCATGGCTGTTTCCCGCGCAAGCATGAACGACAGCCGCAAATCCTTCCTCGACATGGACACCGACGACTTTGACCGGCTCATGGCCGAAGCAGCATAGGAATTGAACGATGAATGACGGCCAGCAGCTTCTTCTTACCTTTGAAGCGCGCTTTGAGCGCTACATGCGCAACTTTGAGCGCGCACAGCAGCAGACCGACCGGCGGTTCCGGGCGATGGAGAGACGCGCCCAAGTGGCAGGCAACCGCATGGAGCGCCACCTGTCGAGCAGCGCGACACGCATTGCCGCGTCACTGGCCGCAGCCGCCGCCCCTGCCGCCGTCTTTGCGAAAACACTTGATACTATCAGGGAAGCGTCCAGCTTGGCGAAAGCGGCGGATCGCGTCGGCCTGACCACCAAGGCGTTTCAGGAACTGCAATTCGGCATGCACCTAGCGGGCGTCGAAGCCAACACGTTTGAACGTGGCATGGCAACATTCGCCGAAAAGATCGGCGAAGCTGGCACACGTGGTAATCGTCTGGGCGAAATCCTGAAGGCAAATGGCGTTGCGATCAGAGACCAAAACGGCCGCTTCCGAACGACCGAAGCCCTGTTGCGCGACTATGCCAGACTCATTTCAAATGCAGGTTCTGAACAAGAGCAGCTTACGCTGGCCACGGAAGCTTTTGGCGACCGTGCTGGCCGCGAGTTTGTTACGGCTCTCAAAGGTGGCGAACAGGCCATCAACGGCATGGCGAACGCGGCTGAAGACGCGGGCGGCGTAATTGATGAAGAGCTGTTGCGCAAAGCGGAGGAGCTGGATGACCAATTTGAAATCCTTTGGCGCAACTTCGAGATCAATTCCAAGTCCGCGATCCTCACCGCAGTCAGCTTTCTGGATCAGTTGGGCGCGAAGCTTGGCGAGCTTGGGAACAGCCCATTCTTCCAATGGCTCGCCGGAAAGGTAGGCGCTGACGACGCGGTGTATGTGCCAGGTGAAGGTGTTTTCAATCCGGGCAGCGATGAGCTAACACCGAGCGCCCGCGTCGCGCAGGCGCACATGGGTGAGATCCAGAAGGCCGATGCGGAGATCGTTGAAGCCCTGCGCCAGCGATACGGCCAGGCAGCGAAGACCGCTGCAAACACCACAGTCATTCCAGCAACCGGCGCCGGCAACGGCGGTAGTAGTGGCACCAGCGGCCGTGGCGGTAGAGGTAGCGGTAGCGGAACTAGCAAAGGTTCATCTCGCGCCGACACCTATCAGCGTGAAGTTGACCAAATTCGCGAGCGCATCGCTGAATTGCAGGCCGAAAGCGAAGCCCGCCGCAACGCGACCGGCACCTACCAGCAACAGGCCATGGCTGTTGAACAGGCGCGCATGAAGCATGAGCTGCTTACGGCCGCACAACAGGCAGGGCTTGGCATCACACCTCAGTTGGAAACCCAGATTGATGCTCTGGCGCAGGACTACTCGGCAGCGGCACGCGAAGCCGAAGCACTGGCAGACAAGCAGGAAGAAGCCCAGCAGCAGGCACAGGATTGGGCCAACTTTGGCGGCTCTCTGGTCTCTGGGTTCGTCTCCGATCTGAGACAGGGCAAAAGTGCGTCCGACGCTTTTGCCAACGCGCTCGGCAAGATCACCGACAAGCTGATTGATTTGCTGATTCAGATGCTCATCGTGAAGCCGCTCATGAGCATGTTCGGCTTTTCATCTGGTGGACTGGTCGGCGGTCGCGCACCCGGCTATGCCAGCGGCGGCTACACCGGCCCCGGCGGAAAGTATGAACCAGCGGGTGTTGTCCACCGTGGCGAATACGTCCTCAACCAGGAGGCAACACGCCGGATCGGTGTTCCAGCGCTAGACGCCATGAACGCCGGCCAAGTGCCGGGGTTCTCTGCCGGCGGATATGTTGGCGCTGCACCCGCGCTTCGCGGCCCACAAATTCCCACCGGCACGGCATCGACCCCGGTGCAGCAAATCGCGGTCAACACCTCGATCAAGGTGGAAGGCTCTGCCGGCACGCCAGAACAAAACAACGACCTGGCCAAGAAGGTCGGCAAGCAGATGGAGCACACGGTGCGCGGCGTCGTTGTCGAGGAGATGCGCAAGCAGATGCGCCCCGGCAACATGCTCAACCCGAACCGGCGCTAAAATCCACACAGAGACTCACCAGCGCGGGTTCAGGCGCTATCCGGTGTTCTTCCCACAAAAACAGAGAACGCCCGTCACTGACTCTCTGAAGCCGCTCTAGACAAAGAGCCTTCGGAACCATCCAGGCATTGGCGATATTTCGCTGAGATAATAAAAAACGAGAACAGCAGCGCTCTAAAACTGCTATAATAAAAAGACCGGTCACAGTTTCCCGACGGCGACCGGTCTTTAGAGGAGAGTTTTCTTTGTATGCGCAGAATTATACAGACTCCGTGGAATCTTGTCACGCACAAAGTGCGAAGGGCAAACCAGGGTATGCACGCGCCAATTCTGACAAAAAGATAAATTCCAAGCGCCTCAAATCCCCCTATCGCGACGCCAAGTTTCGCCCACTCTTCCGGGCCCTTGCGGCTCTTGGCCGGACGCTTGAGAGCGGCGGGACTTCAGTTACGTATGAAACCCCCAACCACCCCACCTACCCACTGCTTCACCTCCAAGCAGCCTCACACCACAAAAGAAGCACTTCGCCCCTCATCCGAGAAGAACTCACCGACGAGGAAGATCAGCGCACCGCGCGCTTCTGGCGACAGTATGCAGCAGAGCTACCGGGACTCACGCAACACCGCCTCCCCGCCCCTTGGAGCAACCTTAGCGACCAGGCAGCGGCCGAGTGGTATCACTACGGCCTGAAATCCTCCGGGGCTCTGTGCGGCTTTACGCTCAACCTTTCTGAAGAAGTCGAGAAGAAGACGCGCAGCGAAGCAAAATCCGCAGACTGGCTTGCCAAGCGCATTTCCCGACGCTTACGGGCCGCACTGGGTAGGAAGGTAGACTTCTGGTTTGCATTCGAGACCTCCGATAAGAGGCGGCTCCATATTCACGGTGAAATTCAGATTTCCGGCGAAGAGAAAGCGCGCGCGCGTAAGGCGCTACGTCTGGCTGGCGGGGAATGGAATGAAGTGCGCCAGCATCAATGCAAGACGGATGACCAGCCTTCCGTTGTCTGGGCAAACTACTGCATGAAGAGATGCATATTCATGCGCCCCAAGAAGGGATGGCTCGCAACGCTTGAGCGCCCCATCTCCGGCGATTGGCTTTTTGCCACGAATGGCACACGCCGGGCAGCAGACGCTCTCTATACCGCCAAACGCGCCGAAGTGATCCAGTTGCTTCAAGAGCTGTAGAGGGATGGAAAGCCGCCTGGTGGCTTTCCCCTTTTCGGCTATTCAGGCCACTTGCTGACCTTCACGTCTCCGGTGTCTAGATCTATGAAGAAGCGATACGATCCGATGCTGTCGTCGATCTGGTCATTGCTATAGCCAAACGGGCCGCAATAGACGCGCTCTCTCGTTCAATCTTCCCACACGGACGCGCGAACCCGGTCTCTCGTATAGTTCTGTTCGATCCGATATGGCCCCATCGTCTCATCGATCTCATCGGAATTGTATGAGCCGCAATAGACCTTCTCGACGGTCATCTCTTCGGGATCATAGGTCATCTGCATGATGATGACCTTCTTGACTTCCGGGCATTCAAAGCCGCGCTTAGTAAGATAGGTCGAATACGGCTTGAACCCGAAGTAGTCGTAATCCCGCTCGATGTTGAGCGGACTATCCGCCAGGGCCGGATAGGAAATGGCCGCGATTGCCGCGGCCACCAGAATGCGTTTCATGCCTGCCCCTCCCGGCTGCAATAACCTGCCGCCGACGCATCATGCAGATCAATACGTTTCGGACAAGCCAAATCAGCCGGCAATTAGAAAAGTAAGTCAGCACTGACTTAAGTTATTGTTTTTATTATCAATTTTTTAATTCCGAGGTGGACAGAACAGAGCAAATGATTCATGCTCCCGGCTATCTTAAAAAGACCGGAGCAAGAATTATGAATGTCTATCTGCCAGACGACCAATACAACGCCTTGGTTGAAGCACTGCGCCAGGCGCAGCCGACAATCATGCAGCCAGACCTCAAGAGCGTAATCATAGAACTGCTTGGCGAAACCGGCGGAATCTGGCCGGAACGCATCGCTGACGAAGCCGCGCAGATGGCGACTACCCCTGCTTTGGCCAAGATTCTGAACGCAAAGCACCAGGGGCGTGAGAGGTTCAATCGTGAGCATAAACGGAAGCAGATAGCTGCTTTGATTACGGCTGTAGAGATTGCCGCGAAAGCGAACCCGGAGCGTGCCAGCGAATACCGATTTGCGGTCGGATACCTGGCCGGACACGTCCTGGACAATAAGAAGGATTGGGAACTCGCCAAGAAGATTGCAGCGGAATAGCTACCCGATCCTCGACGCCTACCAGAAGCCCGCCGAAGAGACACGGCGGGCTCGTTCGCCTGGTGCAAACCCTAGCGAGCGTTCCACGTCTGCCAGAACCTGCCACCTCTGATCTCGCGATCAACCCACCGTCGACCGGCGCGCGCCGCGATGAGTCACACAAATAGATCCCCGATGATGAGTTCAAGCATGTCCGCTGCCACCAGCCCGTCGTGCTTGCTCTTCATCAAGAGCGTCATCGAAACGCTTAATCACAGCTTCAACCCACGGGCATAGGCGCGTTGCTGTAGCCCGCCACTCGTGCAAATCCCTCAGGAGTTTGTCCCAATCTGTTGCGCTTGCCTCCGCATCGATTTGCTGTTTCAGCCCTGCCGCCTGGGCAGTTAGCGCTTCCGCCTGACTTCGCAGGGTGGCAAGCATCTGGGCGCAACTCTCACCTATGGAAGGGTCTTCCGGGCAGATCGTGACACACCGATGCAAGAGGCGTGGTGTCGCCATAGCGATGGTGTCAAGAGCACGGCCAACCTCGCCAGCCACTTCGGAATTCAGCCGCGCGATTTCGTTCCGTCTGTCAACGATCCGGCTTTGCGCATCGCGCCCAAGACCAAATAGAGAAAGCAAGAACGAAATGAATTCCATGTTGTTTCTGGGCTAACCTCTGCGGACTGCGTTGAAGCACCTATGAGAAGTCCCGTGGCACGTATTGCCCCGCAAACTCGGCTTCAAGGCGCTTGTGATCCTCCCATGACATCGGTGACGGATTGGCCTTATCCCAAGCCCGCAAGCGCTTGTCAGCAGCTTTCATCGCCTTGGAGAAATCGGGATTCAACAAGTCGTCAGCGCCTGTTTCCTGCCTAAAGGATTTGCCCGCCTCTGAACGCCGATTTGACCACTCTGCATACTCAGGATGGTTCGCGAGCCTGTATTGCTCTAGCGCCCGCTGACGATGTTCTGTGGCGCGCTTTATCCATGGCGCGGGCTTGCCTTTCTTTCCGGGATTGTTGCTCATGGCGAACTCTACACGTTGCGGAGCTTGTAGGCTTCCGGAAAAGGGTGATAGCGCATCTGCGGAAGGCTGCACATTGGATGCCCTTCCCAAGCGTCACCGCTTGACCATTGACGATTGCGATAAGCCACCCCTTACGCCCCGTATAGCCGCCCATGGCGTTCTTCGCGTTCACCTTGACGCAGATGTGTCCGTTCTTCCCCGTCACGTCTGGAACGAAGTAGGAGATTTCAGCATCTCGGATCGAATAGGGATCGCGCATTACCTCCCTTGCACCCGAGATGATTGATGCTTTCTCGGCACTGGTCGCCGGCCGTTGTTGTTCAAAACGATCGGCCGCCGTCTGGCACCCGGTCAGCGCCAGCACTGCCGCAACAATAGTCAGTCTTTTCAATATCGATTCCCCCAGGTGACAACCCGATGGGAACCGATCATAGGGCGAACTCGCGTGTCAAGATTTCTGCCACCTACAATGGTAGACTCTTCATGTCAGCAATTTCCGCCAGCCTCCAGGCACAGCCGCTCACCACGGCGGGTTTTGCTTTTGCGCCTTGACCAGGCACACCACGGCTGCGACTTATACGCAGCGACGTTGCCATAGGTATTCAAAGGTAAAATCCATGATCGGCGAGGCCTTCATCGACCGTGAAACCGAGCGAATTTATCATGTGAGCGGCGTCGTTCCGGCTCACGATGACCTCACTGGCGGCAAGTCGATTAGCGGCGCTCTCATAATCGTGCGTGAGAACCTTGAAGCTAGGCTTGTGTCGGCGTCCCAGGCCGACAATATGGAAGGTAGACTAGCCTTCAGCGTCGAGGTTCTTATACGGGCAGCACACTATCGCTACCCGGAAGGCACACCGTTTGTTCTATATCGAGTTGCGAACTGGAAAAGCGGCAAGATGTGGGCCACACCACTTCGCCAGTTCCACCGCGAATTCTCCCCCCTTGACGACGAGTTTGTCGACAGCGCTCTACCCGAATAGAAATAAATGCCTCCTTGCGACACGCGATCTCACTACACCCCGATCTGACTATTCCGACCGACAGGAGTTACTGAAGCTTCGTCATAGTCGCCAGGTTACGGGATTTCCACAAGTTCTACGTCCAGTTTTAAGCCCATTACAATGTTACAAAATGAATTTATTCCTAATTTAAAATGACTTTTATTTCAATAACTTACACAAAATCCGATGAGAGAAATGACAATTCGAGTCTCTCATCGCCCACCATTCCCTCCCTCACTTTTGCGCTTTTCCTGCCCCGCCATACGCGGACACTCAGGCTATGAGTGCTGTTTTTCCCGCATGGAGCCGGTGTGGCTGAGATTCGCAAAGCCCGAAAGGACGATCTGGTCGACCTGATCGAGATCTGGCGGGGCTCGGTGCGTGCGACTCACGATTTTCTGGCCGAATCCGACTTCCGCGCCATCGAACGGGACGTCGCGGAGAAATATCTGCCCTGCGCGTCTCTCTGGGTCGCCGTTGATGAGCGCGATTCTCCACTGGCCTTCATGGGAATCGACAAATCGCACATCGACAGCCTGTTTGTGGCCCCTGAGGAGCGTGGCAAGGGGCTTGGCAGGCTTCTCATTACCCATGCCCGCCAAATCGCCGGGAATCGCCTCACGCTGGACGTGAACGAGCAGAACGGGCAGGCGCTCGCCTTTTACCGCAGAATGGGCTTTGCGGTGCATGCACGCTCGCCACGGGACGGTGGAGGCCGTCCTTACCCGCTCCTGCATATGACACTGCGCGCGGTCTGAGGCGCCCGACGCCCGAGCGGGCTGCCGGATCACTGCGAATCTTCACCTTTGAGCGAATTCAGGCGTTTCTCACCGCCCGCACAAGAATCACAGCGCTACGTTGACGGGCTGAACGATTCTATCGGTATTTCTCGGTATCGGCGTCGGTCCACGGGCGGATGAGAATCGTCGCCGCATCATCGTCGCCCTCGACGCGATAGGCAGCCGGCTGCACTCCCGCCGCATCATCCTCAAGCCTGCAGAGAACCTTCTCGACAAAACGCGAAAAGTCGCCGCTTTCCTCAACGAGTTCCGCCGTCAGCGCAAGCTGGCAGTCATGCCCCTTCTTCCTGATGTAGAAAGCGTATTCGGCAGCTTCATCAGGCCGCAGATCACGTGACATGGAAAATAGTACCGGCTCGAGTTCCCGGAATTCATCCGCCAGCGCCGGGCCTGACAGGATCGCGGCCGCCAAAGCCACCAATATGCGCTTCATCATCGGCCCTCCCCGACCGCAAACAATGCGCTGCATAATGCAGATCGCCCACCCTGCGACAAGCCCAACGGGCAAGCGTGCAACTGAACAGCAGACAAAAGAAAAGCCGGGTCGAAACCCGGCTTTTCTTGTATTCCCAAAAGGGCGCAATCAGGCGTTGACTGCGTCCTTGAGGCCTTTGCCGGCCGAGAACTTCGGCACGTTGCGGGCCGGGATCTGAACTGCGGCACCGGTCTGCGGGTTGCGGCCGGTGGAAGCCTCACGCCGAGAAACGGAGAAGTTTCCGAAGCCGACGAGACGCACGTCCCCACCCTTCTTGAGTTCGCCTTCGATAACGGCAAAAACCGCATCGACCGCGGACTGGGCGTCGCCCTTGGAGAGGTTGGCCTCTTCTGCGACTGCGGATACGAGCTCGTTCTTGTTCATGTAATTACCCCTTCCTGATAAGGACCAAGTGATGCGACTCACTCAGCTTGAGGCAGTCTAGGGAGAACAAGTGTCCCGACCAAGCAAGAAATGATCAAAAACTACTCGCAAACCCATGTTTTCCGGGGTTTTCGACAGAAAAGCCGGGCACAAAGCCCGGCTTTTGTCGATTTTAGCGAAATTGCGGCCACAAAGTGGCGCAATCCCTTGTGCTGCACCGGCTCGGCGGCTTTGCCGAACCGGTTCAGGGCAAGCCGTCAATGGGCGACGGCAGGCCCCTCATTTCCAACGCCAACCTTGCTGGCCGGCTCCGCAGGCTCGACCCATTCAATCGGCTCGGGCATCCGCACGAGAGCATGTTCCAGCACCTCGCCGACGCGGCTGACGGGCACGATCTCGAGACCGTTCTTCACGTTCTCGGGAATGTCAGCCAGATCCTTGGCGTTCTCTTCGGGGATCAGCACCTTCTTGATGCCGCCGCGCAGCGCCGCCAGGAGCTTTTCCTTCAGACCGCCAATGGGAAGCACACGGCCACGCAGGGTGATCTCGCCGGTCATGGCGATGTCCTTGCGCACCGGGATGCCGGTCATGATCGACACGATGGAGGTCGCCATGGCGACACCGGCCGACGGGCCATCCTTGGGCGTCGCGCCTTCCGGCACGTGCACGTGGATGTCCTTCTTGTCGAACACGGGCGGCTCGATGCCGAAATCGACCGCGCGCGAGCGGACGTAGGACGCCGCTGCGGAAATCGATTCCTTCATCACGTCACGCAGATTGCCGGTGACGGTCATCTTGCCCTTGCCCGGCATCATGACGCCTTCGATGGTCAGAAGCTCGCCGCCAACCTCGGTCCAGGCCAGACCGGTGACCACACCGACCTGATCCTCGCCCTCGGCCTGACCGAAGCGATAACGCTGAACGCCCAGATAGTCGGCCAGATTTTCCTCGGTCACTTCGACCTTTTCCTTGCCGCCATCCTTCTTGGCGTTGCGCAGGATCTCCGTCACCGCCTTGCGGGCAAGCTTCATCAGCTCACGCTCAAGGTTACGCACGCCCGCTTCGCGGGTGTAGGTGCGGATGATCTCGCGCAGCGCGCCGTCGCTCACCGAGAACTCCTGCGGCTCAAGCGCATGTTCGCGCACGGCCTTGGGCAGAAGATGCCGCTTGGCGATCTCCACCTTCTCATCCTCTGTGTAACCGGCGATGCGGATGATCTCCATACGGTCCATCAGCGCCGGCGGAATGTTCAGCGTGTTGGCCGTGGTGACGAACATCACGCTCGACAGGTCGTACTCAACCTCGAGATAGTGATCCATGAAGGTCGAGTTCTGCTCGGGATCGAGAACCTCGAGCAGGGCCGAAGACGGATCGCCACGGAAATCCATGCCCATCTTGTCGATCTCGTCGAGCAGGAAGAGCGGGTTGGACTTCTGCGCCTTCTTCATCGACTGGATGACCTTGCCGGGCATCGAGCCGATATAGGTGCGGCGGTGACCACGGATCTCGGCCTCGTCACGCACGCCGCCGAGCGCCATGCGGACATATTCGCGTCCGGTGGCCTTGGCGATGGACTTGGCGAGCGAGGTCTTGCCGACGCCGGGCGGTCCGACGAGGCACAGGATCGGGCCCTTGAGCTTCTTCTGACGGCTCTGCACCGCCAGATACTCGACGATCCGCTCCTTGACCTTCTCGAGACCGAAATGGTCCGTGTCGAGCACGTTCTCGGAAAATTCGAGATCGTTCTTGATCTTGCTCGGCTTCTTCCACGGAATGGAGAGCAGCCAGTCGAGATAGTTGCGCACCACGGTGGCCTCGGCCGACATGGGCGACATGGTCTTGAGCTTCTTCAGCTCGGCCTCGGCCTTCTCGCGCGCTTCCTTGGAGAGCTTCGTCTTCTTGATCCGCTCTTCGAGCTCGGCAGCCTCGTTGCGGCCGTCCTCGCCCTCGCCGAGCTCCTTCTGAATGGCCTTCATCTGCTCATTCAGATAGTACTCGCGCTGGGTCTTCTCCATCTGCCGCTTCACGCGGCTGCGGATACGCTTTTCCACCTGCAGCACGGAAATCTCGGCTTCCATGAAGCCCATGGCCTTTTCAAGCCGCTCACGCACGGAGAGCGTGGCCAGCATTTCCTGCTTTTCAGGGATCTTGATCGCCAGATGCGAGGCAACGGTATCGGCCAGCTTCGAGTAATCCTCGATCTGGTTCGCCGCACCGACCACTTCGGGCGAAATCTTCTTGTTCAGCTTGACGTAATTCTCGAAGTCCGAGACCACCGAACGCGCCAGCGCCTCGATCTCGACCTGGTCTTCTTCCGGCTCGGGAAGCAGATCGGCGGTTGCCTCGTGAAACTCTTCACGATCGCTGAACTGCGAAACACGCGCACGCGACGTGCCCTCGACCAGCACTTTCACCGTGCCGTCGGGCAGTTTCAGGAGCTGCAGAACGTTAGCCAGCGTACCGATATCATAGATGCCACTCGGCTCCGGATCGTCGTCCGCCGCGTTCATCTGCGTCGCCAGCAGGATCTGACGCTCGGCGCCCATCACCTCTTCCAGCGCCTTGATCGACTTGTCGCGGCCGACGAAGAGCGGAACAATCATATGCGGGAACACCACAATGTCGCGCAGGGGCAACACGGGATACAGAGCACCACCAGCGGTCTTGGGGGTATCAGTCATGTTTCAGCCTTTCAAACCGCAGCCGCTCAAGAGCCAGCCGCGGACTTCAGTCTATCCGGCCAGAGCGTTATCCACCAGAAGCACCCGCATTGTCGCGCGATGCGTGAATGGAAACCACCCCACCTTTGCTCCCCCCTTAGTTGGAGACATGGACCGAGAAGATCAAGGGCTTACGCATGATGCATGGGCCGGACACACAGCAAGCGCCCTTCAGGCTTCTCGATCTGGGCAAACGGTGGACAAGAACAGTGCAGACAACACAACGTCACCGAAGCGGAGCCCCGGTGACGCTGAAACGCTTTGCACATCGAAACGCCGAACAATCGTCAGGCGCTCGCATTGCCTTTTTCCTGCTCGCGCTCCGCATAGATGTAGAGCGGGCGAGCATTGCCGGCGACCACCTCATCGGAGATCACCACTTCCTGGACGCCTTCCAGCGCCGGCAGTTCGAACATCGTGTCGAGCAGGATCGCTTCCATGATCGACCGCAGGCCACGGGCGCCGGTCTTGCGCTCGATTGCCTTGCGGGCAATCGCGGCAAGCGCGTTCTCGTGGAAGGTCAGCTCGACATTCTCCATGTCGAACAGACGCTGATACTGCTTCACCAGCGCATTCTTGGGCTCGCTGAGGATCTGCACCAGTGCAGCCTCGTCGAGGTCCTCAAGCGTCGCCAGAACCGGCAGACGGCCAACGAATTCGGGGATGAGACCGAATTTCAGAAGATCTTCCGGCTCGACCTGACGGAACAGCTCGCCCGTCGGGCGATCTTCCGGAGAGGCCACCGTCGCGCCGAAGCCGATGGAGGTCTTGCGGCCACGGTCGGAAATGATCCTGTCGAGGCCGGCAAAAGCGCCGCCGCAGATGAACAGGATATTGGCCGTATCCACCTGCAGGAACTCCTGCTGGGGATGCTTGCGACCGCCCTGCGGCGGTACGGAAGCGACCGTGCCTTCCATGATCTTCAGCAGCGCCTGCTGCACGCCCTCGCCCGAAACATCCCGCGTGATCGAAGGATTGTCGGACTTGCGCGAAATCTTGTCGATCTCGTCGATATAGACGATGCCGCGCTGCGCCCGCTCGACATTGTAGTCGGCCGACTGAAGCAGCTTGAGAATGATGTTCTCGACGTCCTCGCCCACATAACCGGCCTCGGTCAGCGTCGTCGCATCGGCCATGGTGAAGGGCACATCGATGATGCGCGCCAGCGTCTGGGCCAGAAGCGTCTTGCCGCAACCGGTCGGGCCGATCAGCAGAATGTTGGACTTGGCGAGTTCGACCTCGGCATTCTTGGATGCGTGGGCCAGGCGCTTGTAGTGATTGTGGACGGCCACAGACAGCACGCGCTTGGCATGCGCCTGACCGATCACATAATCGTCCAGCACCTCGATAATTTCCTGCGGTGTGGGCACGCCCTCGCGCGACTTCACCATCGAGGATTTGTTTTCCTCGCGGATGATGTCCATGCACAGTTCGACGCACTCGTCACAAATGAAGACAGTGGGTCCCGCAATAAGCTTGCGGACTTCGTGCTGGCTTTTGCCGCAGAAGGAGCAGTACAGCGTGTTCTTGGAGTCTCCGCTGCCGTTGCTGGCCTTGCTCATGTCTTACGTCCTTTCACTACCACCGGCAGGTCGACCCGCACTTGCCGGGCGGTCATGGTGCCCGGGAGCACGATAGCCCCGGGCGGTCCACGCTCTGTCCTCGAAACGAAACACAAATCCGAAAACGCGGCAACCATACCGAGCCCCTGTCCAGACCTTGGATCTGGAAACTCAATATAGACTTAACGTAGGCGTTCACACACCGGCTGCAAACACAAAAATGTGACGGAAATGACGCAATCGGCGGCAAATGCCGGCCAAACCGCGCCATGCCCGGCACAAGGCCGGGCAGACCGATTGCAAAAGCCGCGTTCCGAATCAGGATTCGGCTGCTTTCTCGGGCGTGTCGCGGGAGCTGACGACCTTGTCGATCAGGCCAAACTCCTGCGCCTCGTCCGAGGTCATGAAATGATCGCGGTCAAGCGTGCGCTCGATCGTGTCGTAATCCTGGCCGGTGTGCTGGACATAGACCTCGTTCAGACGACGCTTGAGCTTGATGATGTCCTGCGCGTGGCGCTCGATATCGGACGCCTGGCCCTGGAAGCCGCCCGAAGGCTGATGCACCATGATGCGCGCGTTCGGCGTCGCAAAGCGCATGTCCTTGTGGCCGGCGCACAGAAGCAGCGAGCCCATCGACGCAGCCTGGCCGATGCACAGCGTGGAGACCGGCGGCTGGATGAACTGCATCGTGTCGTAGATGGCCATGCCCGACGTCACCACGCCACCCGGCGAGTTGATGTAGAGCGCGATCTCTTTCTTCGGGTTCTCTGCCTCGAGGAAGAGGAGCTGCGCACAGACCAGCGAGGCCATGCTATCCTCGATCGGGCCGGTGATGAAGATGATGCGCTCCTTGAGGAGGCGCGAGAAGATGTCGTAAGCCCGTTCACCCCGGTTCGTCTGCTCGACGACCATGGGCACCAGATTCATGGCGGTATCGACGGGATTCGGCATGAAAACACCTTTCGGTTTGAGGTCGCACGCCCGATTGGCTGGCGCACGCAAAAGCGGCAGAATCGTTTGGTTCAACGGGATAGATATGATGCCCCATTCCCCCGACGCAAGAGCAAGCCTTTATCTTGATGATCGCCGGCGTCCGATTCGCCGGTTCTGACAGGCCCATACCGCGCCCTGCGCGCGACGCAATGTACCCATCGGGCCCCCCTTGAGGCGCCCATCAAGCCGGACCGCACCATCATGCCCCAAAGACCAGCCCACCTCCTCTACGATCATGACCGCAAAGCCGTTCGGCTCAATCCGCACGATCCGGACTTCGTTCAGGATCCCTACCCGGCCTATGCCTATCTGCACGCCCATGCGCCCGCGTTCTTCTGGGACGACTTCGGCTTCTGGTGCCTGACCGACTATGAAAGCGTCAACCGCGCCCTGCGCGACCGGCGCCTTGGACGCGAGCAACCCGCCGACCAGAAGCCCGATCCGGCCACGCGCACGCATCTGAAGCATTTCGACGCCATCGAAGCCAACTCGATGCTTGAGATCGAGCCGCCCGTGCACACACGGCTCAGGAAGCTCGTCAACCGCGCCTTCGTCTCACGCCAGGTCGAGCGGCTGCGCCCCCGCGTAGAGACGCTCTGCCACACGCTGATCGACGGTTTTGAGCAGACCGGCGAAGCGGAGCTGCTTGAAGCCTATGCAACGCCCATTCCGCTGGTGATCATCACGGAGATGCTGGGCGTGCCCACGGATATGGGGCCGCAGCTCGTGGAATGGTCGCATCGCATGGTCGCCATGTATATGCACGGCTCTGACGAAGAGACGCAGCGCAGCGCCGATGAGGCCGCGCGCGACTTCGCCGCCTTCATCCGCGACTACGCCAGAAAGCGCAGCGCCACACCGGGCGATGATCTGCTGAGCCTGCTCATCGCCGCGCAGGAAGATGGCGAACGGCTGAGCGAGGATGAACTTGTCTCCTCGGCCATTCTTCTTTTGAACGCAGGGCATGAGGCAACCGTGCACCAGCTGGGCAACGCCGTATCGACCCTGCTGGCGCAGGGCGGCGATCCGCGGCGCTTCTTCGGCTCCGACGCGGAAGCGGCGGCAACGGTGGAGGAATGCCTGCGCTACGATCCGCCGCTGCACATGTTCACCCGCTATGCCTATGAGACGGTGGAGGTCGCTCCGGGCCTGACCCTGAAGCCCGGCGAGACGGTCGGCCTGCTTCTGGGCGCAGCCAACAACGACCTGACGGCTTTCGAGGAGCCGCGCAGTTTCCGCCCCGGTCGCCCCGACCAGAAGAATGTGTCGTTCGGCGCGGGCATTCATTTCTGCATCGGCGCGCCATTGGCGCGGCTGGAAATGCAGGTGGGGCTAAAGGTTTTGTTCGAGCGCCTGCCCTCGCTCGCCCTGAAGACGCCGCCGGTCTATGGCGACACCTACCATTTTCACGGACTGGAGCGGCTGGACTGCGTCTGGGACGCCTCCTAGCGCCCCCACCTCCCTGCAATAAGAAACGGCGCGGGCCTTTCAGCCCGCGCCGTTATTGCATTCGCGATCAGTCGCTTCGATCAGATTTTGGCGAGCGCCTGCTCCAGATCGGCGATGATGTCCGCCACGTCCTCAATGCCGATGGACAGGCGGATCACATCGACGCCGGCGCCAGCCGCCGCCTTCTGCTCGTCGGAGAGCTGGCGGTGGGTGGTGGAAGCCGGATGGATGATCAGCGACTTGGTGTCGCCGATATTGGCCAGATGCGAGAAGAGTTCGACGCTCTCCACCACCTTTACGCCCGCATCGAACCCGTCTTTCAGGCCGAAGGTGAAGACAGCGCCAGCGCCCTTGGGCGAATACTTCTTCATGAGCGCGTGGTTGGGATCTTCCGGCAGGCCCGGATAGGAAACCCACGACACCTTGTCGTGCCCCTTGAGCCATTCGGCCACCTTCAGCGCATTGTCGCTGTGGCGCTGCATGCGAAGCGCCAGCGTCTCGATGCCGGTGAGGATCTGGAAGGCGTTGAAGGGCGAGATCGCCGGACCGAAATCGCGCAGGCCCAGAACGCGGGCTGCGATTGCGAAGGCGAAATTGCCGAAGGTCTCGTGCAGAACCATGCCGCCATATTCGGGACGCGGCTCGGAGAGCATCGGGTACTTGCCGGACTTCGACCAGTCGAACGTGCCGCCATCGACCAGTGCGCCGCCCACGGAATTGCCGTGGCCGCCCATGAACTTGGTGAGCGAGTGCAGCACGATATCCGCGCCATGCTCGATGGGACGCAGCAGGTAGGGCGACGCCATCGTGTTGTCGACGATCAGCGGCAGGCCGTGACGGCGCGCAATGTCGCCAATCTTTTCCAGATCCACGAAAGTGCCGCCCGGATTGGCCAGGCTCTCGACGAAGATCGCCTGCGTGTCGTCATCGATCTGGCTTTCGAAACTGTCGAAATTCTCCGGATCGGCCCAGCGGACATGCCAGTCGAAATTCTTGAAGGCATGGCCGAACTGATTGATGGAACCGCCGTAAAGCCTTTTGGCAGCGATGAAATTCGCGCCCGGCCGCATGAGATTGTGGAAGGTCAGCAACTGAGCCGCATGGCCGGAAGCCGTGGCCAGCGCCGCCGTGCCGCCCTCAAGGGCTGCAACGCGCTCTTCGAGCACGGCCTGGGTGGGATTCATGATGCGGGTGTAGATGTTGCCGAAGGCCTTGAGGCCGAACAGCGAAGCGGCATGGTCCGCATCGTCGAAGACATAGGAGGTGGTCTGGTAGATCGGCGTGGCGCGTGCGCCTGTCGCCGGATCGGGCTGGGCCCCTGCATGCACCGCCAGCGTGTCGAAACCGGGAGTACGCTCACTCATATGACAATCCCTCCATGTCAAAATCCCTCCATGTCAAAAATCAGGGTTGCGGGCATCAATACAGAGCCCTTGGTCGCAGGCAAAGGAGATTTATGCCCCGCCGA
The DNA here is from genome assembly GCF_058725515.1 of Nitratireductor sp. WH36-1. NCBI lineage: Bacteria > Pseudomonadati > Pseudomonadota > Alphaproteobacteria > Hyphomicrobiales > Phyllobacteriaceae > Nitratireductor > Nitratireductor sp. WH36-1. Next base: position 2,661,612 of record NZ_CM178970.1, read on the forward strand.
CCGGCTGCACTGAAAAATCAGCGCTGGCGAATGCCGAAGCTCTGGAAACCTTTGCGCATGATCGGCTTTTTCGACGAAATCACGCGGCTGTTGACGCCGTTCCAGCCGATTTCGCGTGAAAGCCGCGCATATTCGATCTTCGGGCAGCGATCCATCACGACCTGAATGCCCTTCTCCTCAAGCCGTGTTGCAGACACATCGTCACGCACAGTTAGCTGCATCCAGACCACTTTGGGGAGCGTCTCCATGGCGAGGATCTCGTCCGTCAGGCCCGGAATGGCGGAGGATGGGCGGAAGACATCGACCATGTCGACGGGCTCGGCGAGATCGGCAAGCGTTGCGGCGACGGGACGACCGGCGATCTCCTTGCCGGCCTGACCGGGATTGACGGGAAACACCGTGTATCCCTTGTCGATCAGATACTTCGTGACAAAGAAGCTGGGCCTGACCTCATTGGCCGAAGCACCCACAATGGCGACGCTCTTCACCGTGTTCAGAATGCCGGAAATATAGGCGTCGTCGTAACTGTCGTGGTTCATCGTCGCTCCCGAACCCTGCGAATGCCGCCTCAATCTCGGCAAAGCCGCAGGCTATGATATGATAATCGTTATCCGCTGCACCCGTTGCAGCCTGCTCAAAGCAAAGTGACCGATCATGTTGAGATACATCGCCCTGACCCTTGGAATGGTCGTTCTGGCCAGCCCCGCCGGAGCCATATCCCGATACACGTCAACTGCCATGAGCTGTGCCGAGGCGCAAGCCAGGATCAATGCGGAGGGCGCTGCGATCATGCGCTACCAGTCGCGCAACAATCCGAGCCTGCCGCGCTATGACCGCTATGTGGCGAATGAGAATTTCTGCCCGGTGGCGCACATCGCCGTGCGCGATTACATCCCCACCGCAGACCGCGAATCCTGCCCGGTTCTGCGCTGCAAGGCGGAGATGCGGGAGCGGCTTTTCGACCGCCGGTGGATATTCCGGAACTGACGGGAACGGCCCACAGAAAGATGCTCCGGATGCGGTCTCCATGAGAACCGTCCGGCGTTATATTGCTATAAAAGAACATCTCAAAAATCATTGATTTATTTAACTTTATAGCCGCTTTTACCGGCAATTTTCCTGCTGCATAACGTCCCGGCGCGCCCCTGAAGCCACCAGCATTTCTGGCCGGCGAAAAGCGTGTTTGAAAGTCAAAAATCTCAGAAAGGGAAGCTATGCGTAAGTCATTGATGTTAGCCGTTGCCTGCGTCCTCCTTTACCCCAACAGCAGCGCTCAGGCAGGTGGTCAGACCTGCAGGGAGCTTCAGGATTCCATCAGCGAAAACGGGGCGGTCATCCTGCGTTATCCGTCGAGCACCGCACAGGCTCCCCGGCGCTACGACCGGTTTGTCGCGGATCAGAGCGAATGCCCTGCGCATTATGAAACACTCAAAGTGCGGCTTTTACCGGCGCTCGATACCGATGCGTGCCCTGCCCATGTGTGCTGGAGCGACGACTAGATCGCCTGCTTCACGCCAGGCATTTGCGGAGGCGGCGCGTTTGTCGCCCCCGTAGATCGCTCAATCCGGCAGCGAGATCGCGCCGTCGTCGCTGATCGGAAAATCCGGATTGAACGCAACCTCCCAGAGGTTCCCCTCTGTGTCGGCAAAATACCCCTGAAACCCGCCCCATGAGGCATGAGCGGCAGGTTTCACGATCCGGCCACCCGCTTTGGCGGCGCGGTTGAGCACGACGATCACATCGTCCTCGCTGCGCGTGTTGTAGGCGAGCGCCACACCTGAATGCCCGGCCGCCGCCTCATGGGCTGCGCGATAATTCTCTTCGCCGACATCGGCCACAAGCTCCTCGCGCGGCCAGAGCGCCAGGATCATCCCGCCCATCTGGAAGAAGGCGACACCACCCGTCATCTTGCGATTACGCTCAAGCCCCATGGCCTCGTAAAACGCCACCGCGCGCTCAAGATCGTCTACGCCAAGCGTGATCAGCGAGATGCGCGGCTCCATGCCTACTTCCCTTTCCACTCGGGAGCGCGTTTTTCGATGAACGCGCCGATGCCCTCTTCGGCATCACGGGCGAGCATGTTCTCGACCATGACCCGCACCGTGTAATCATAGGCCTGTGACAGCTCCATCTCGGCCTGTGCATAGAACGCCTCCTTGCCGATCTTCAGCGTCAAAGGCGATTTGGAAGCAATGGTTTGCGCGAAATTCATCACGGTTTGATTCAACGCATCCTGCGGCACGACCCGGTTGACGAGACCGAAGGCATGCGCGCGCCCGGCATCGACCATCTCGCCCGTCAACAGCATCTCCATCGCGTGCTTGCGCGAGACATTGCGCGACAGGGCAACCATGGGCGTGGAACAGAACAGGCCGATATTCACGCCCGGCGTGGCAAAGCGCGCCGTCTCGCTCGCAACCGCCAGATCGCAGGAGGCGACAAGCTGGCAACCGGCAGCGGTGGCGATGCCGCTCACCTCGGCGATCACCGGCTTGGGATGACGCACGATGGTCTGCATGAGGCCCGAGCAGAGGAGCATGGTCTTTTCGAAGAACGCCCTGCCCCGGTCCGCATCGGCGCGGTGGGCCGTGAGTTCCTTCAGATCGTGACCGGCGCAGAACACCTTGCCCTCGGAACGCAGCACGATGACCCGGACCGCATCATCGTCGCGGGCGTGGTCGAGCGCTCCCTTCAGCGCCTCCATCATGGCGATCGAGAGGGCATTGGCCGGCGGGCTCGCGAGCGTGATCTGCACAATGCCGTCCGCCTCACTGACTGAAACCGGCGCCTGGACGCTCTCCTGCACTGCCGCCGCATTGGCCATGGTCTTCCTCCGTGTTCATGAACCGCCGTCACCATAGTGCCGCTTGTGTTGCAACGGCAATCCGGCAATTCTCTTCGCAGCCGGCCTTTTGCGACAGATCCAGCCGGCGTCGAACGGGAGGTCAGGATCATGGATATGAAGCGGGAAGGCACAAGGCCGGACAGCGCGCTCCAGCCGGTGATGGACGCTGAAGAGGTCAATCTCTATCTGCGCGATGTCTTTCCCCAGGCCTGCAGCGGGGAGACACCCGATTATCGCGCGCTGGAAGTCTGGCCGGGGGGCTGTACGGTGCGTCTGGAAGCAGGCTTTCAGCATCTGCGCCCCGGCGACACGGTGGCCGGCCCCTCGCTCTTTGCCCTCGCCGATATCGGCGGCTATGTCTGCGCGCTCTCCCATGTCGGGCGCAAGGCGCTGGCCGTCACCACCAACCTGAACATCAACTTCATGCGCAAGGCCGAGGCAGGCGTCGTGGACGGCCATTGCCGCATCCTGAAACTGGGCCGGCGGCTGATGGTCTTCGAGGCCGAGCTGGTGGCTGGCGACACGGGCGAAACCGTTGCCCACGCGACCGGAACCTACTCCATTCCACCCTCAAAATAGGCTTTTGCACGGCTGAAGCGCGCCAAACGGGCGTCAATTCATGCGGTATTATAATACCGTATTTTTAAACAATTGTTTTTATTGATTTTTTCAGCGCAATACTCGAAACATTGCGCTTGACGATCCCCCGGTCCGTCTATAGGTAACCATCGCTGCACCTCGAATGTGGTGCTGCATTGGTTTGCGCTGGCCGAATCCGAACCGGACAAGATCGCCGCGAACACAAGCAACAAGAAACGCCCTGCCTTCGGGCCGGGTCCAATAAAACGGAAAAGACCCATGAAAACCTTTTCGCAGAAGCCTGCGGAAGTGACGAAGAAGTGGATCCTGATTGACGCCGAAGGTCTCGTCGTCGGTCGTCTGGCCACCATCGTCGCAAACCGTCTCCGCGGCAAGCACAAGCCCACCTTCACCCCGCATGTGGACGACGGCGACAACGTCATCGTCATCAATGCCGACAAGGTGGTCTTCACCGGCAAGAAATACACCGACAAGAAATACTACTGGCACACGGGTCACCCCGGCGGCATCAAGGAGCGCACTGCGCGCCAGCTGCTCGAGGGCCGGTTCCCCGAGCGCGTGGTTGAGAAGGCCGTTGAGCGCATGGTTCCGCGTGGCCCGCTTGGCCGTCGCCAGATGAAGAACCTGCGCATCTATGCAGGCGCCGAGCACCCGCATGTCGCCCAGAACCCGGAGACGCTCGACGTCGCCGCCATGAGCAAGAAGAATGTGAGGGCCCAGTAATGGCCGAAATCAACTCCCTCGAAGAGCTGGGTGCGGCAACCGCTGCGCAGAACGCCGAGCAGGAAGCTGCTCCGGTGCATGTGCAGAAGCTGGACGCACATGGCCGCGCTTACGCCACCGGCAAGCGCAAGAACGCAATTGCCCGCGTGTGGGTCAAGCCGGGCTCCGGCAAGATCACCGTCAACGGCAAAGAGTTCGCGGCTTACTTCGCACGCCCGGTTCTGCAGATGATCCTGCAGCAGCCGATCGTTGCTGCCGACCGCAACGGCCAGTACGACGTCGTCGCCACTGTCGTTGGCGGCGGCCTGTCCGGCCAGGCCGGTGCAGTTCGTCACGGCATCTCCAAGGCTCTGACCCATTACGAGCCGGAGCTGCGTGGCGTCCTCAAGAAGGGTGGCTTCCTGACCCGCGACAGCCGCGTGGTTGAGCGTAAGAAGTACGGCCGGGCAAAGGCTCGTCGTTCGTTCCAGTTCTCCAAGCGCTAAGCTTCACGAACTTCCAAGAACGAAAAGCGGGCCTTCGGGTCCGCTTTTTTCTTGCGCAGATTTTGCCTTCCCCCTACCCATTGGGCCGATGGAGCGGTTCACCGCCTCATGGCGTCGCAGCCGGGCTCTGTCTTTATTGTTTCACCGCATTCGTGCGGATGTCAGGCGGGTGGGCCTGACTGCGAAATGCTCTGAAGGAGGAGCGCCATGCCGTCGAATTCCATCGACAATGCCTTCACCGCCCGCGGCCTGACGGGCGCGGCCAGCGACCCGACCTATGCGGGAGCGCTCTCCTTCATGCGCCGCAAATTCACCAAATCGCTGAAGGGCGCTGACGCCGTCGTGTGGGGCATCCCCTTCGACGCCGCCGTCTCCAACCGGCCGGGCGCGCGCTTCGGCCCGCAGGCGATCCGCCGCGCCTCGGCGATCTTCGACAATGATCCGCAATATCCGTTCGACGCCGATCTGTTCGAGGCGCTGGCCGTCATCGATTATGGTGACTGCCTTCTGGATTACGGCAATCACCAGAAGACGCCGGCGACCATTGAGCGCGAAGCGGCAAAGATCCTCAAATCCGATGCGTTTCTGCTTTCGCTTGGCGGCGACCACTTCGTCACCTGGCCGCTTTTGAAAGCGCATGCAGCAAAGCACGGGCCCCTCGCCCTCGTGCAGTTCGATGCGCATCAGGACACCTGGTATGATGACGGCAAGCGCATCGACCACGGCTCCTTTGTCGGCCGCGCGGTGCGCGACGGCGTCATCGATCCGGCGGCGTCCATTCAGGTCGGCATTCGCACTCACGCGCCCGAGGATTGCGGCATCGCCATTCTCCACGGCCATGACGTGGAAGAGATGAAGGCCGGCGAGATCGCCGAGGCCATCATGGCCCGCGTCGGCGACCGGCCTGCCTATGTCACTTTCGATATCGACTGCCTCGACCCCGCTTATGCGCCCGGCACCGGAACACCGGTGGCCGGCGGCCCATCCAGCGCCCGGATGCTTTCCGTTCTGCGCCAGCTCGGCGCGCTCGACATCGTCGGCGCGGATGTGGTGGAGGTCGCTCCAGCCTATGACCATGCCGACATAACGGCCATCGCGGGGGCAACCATCGCCATGCACTATCTCGGCCTTCTCGCGGCGCGAAAGCGACGATAAGAGCTGAAGCAGCGATTCAAGCGCTTTGCGGATTGATTCCGCCGGCGCGCATAACCAGTTGAAATCCGAATCTTTTCCAGGACTGACACCATGACGGCGAAAATCTTCATCGATGGCGAACACGGCACCACCGGCCTGCAGATCAGGACGCGGCTGGCCGAGCGCCGCGACATCGAAGTGATCTCCATTCCGCCAGAAAAGCGCAAGGATCCGGCTGCCCGCGCCGAATTCCTCAACGCTGCCGACATCGCCATTCTGTGCCTTCCCGACGATGCCGCGCGCGAAAGCGTCTCGCTGATCGAGAACGACAGCACCCGCGTGATCGACGCCTCGACCGCGCATCGCGTGGCCGAAGGCTGGACCTATGGCTTCGCCGAGTTGGACAAGGCGCAGGGCGACGCGATCCGCACCGCCAAGCGCGTCGCCAATCCCGGCTGCTGGCCGCAGGGGCCCATCGCCTTCCTGCGCCCGCTGATCCAAGCCGGCCTGCTGCCAGCCGATCTGCCAATCACGGTGAACGGCATTTCCGGCTATTCCGGCGGCGGCCGCACCATGATCGAGGATTACGAGGCGAAAGGTGACGCAGCGCCGGAGTTCATGCCTTATGGGCTGTCGCTCAACCACAAGCATCTGCCGGAGCTTCAGGCCTATGCAGGCCTTGCCGGCGCGCCGCTCATGCAGCCGGCTGTCGGCGATTTCGCGCAAGGGATGCTGACCGCCCTGCCCCTGCAGCTTGGCCACCTCGACAGCGTGCCGACGGGCGCCCGGATGCATGCCGCGCTCGCCGACCATTACAGCGCCATCAAGGATGGTGTGGTGAAGGTCGCTCCTTACGGCGTGATCGAGCGCACGGAAGCGCTGAACCCGGAGACCCACAACAACACCAACGACATGACGCTGCATGTCTTCGTCAACGATGCGCGCGCGCAGGCCCTGCTGGTCGCCGTCTATGACAATCTCGGCAAGGGCGCTTCCGGCGCTGCCGTGCAGAACATGGATCTGATGCTTCAGGGGCTCTGAGCCTCCAGACATCGCCCAATAAAAAAGGCGCGTCCCCGTAGGGCGCGCCTTTTTGTTTGGAGCGTTCTGCGCCGTTATATCGCCGCGTAGACCTCGTCTTCGTCACGCTTGAGACGTCGAGCGCCGGGCAGCGGATAAGGCCCCTTCGTCGCGCGCCAGTGGGCGCAGGCGAAGAACAGAACCACCAGCGCCACGCCCTGATGGGTGAGCGCCACGTCGATGGGCACGACCATGAGCAGCGTGACGATGCCAATGGCCGCCTGCACCAGAACGAGAGCGGCAAACAGGACCGCCCGGCGCGCATGCGGCGTGGAGGGCGCACGGCGGAGCACGAACACCATCTGCCAGAGCGCCAGCGCCAGAAGCGCGTAAGCGCCGAGACGGTGAATGAACTGCACCATCTTGGGGTTCTCGAAGAAATTGAGCCAGGCAGGCGTCTGCGCGAACAGACCGCCCGGCACCAGTGCACCGTCCATCAGCGGCCAGGTGTTGTAGGTCATGCCTGCGCGAAGACCGGCCACGAGACCACCCAGATAGATCTGGAAGAGGACGGCGACCACCATCCAGCCGGCGAAGCGGCGAATGCCCTCCTCGGCCCGCCCCGTCGAGTGGGGCGCAAGCCCGCGCGCGACCAGCGCGGTGGCGGCGAAGATGAAGCAGGCGATGGTGAGGTGTGTGGCGAGTCGGTACTGGCTCACATCCACACGGTCGACAAGACCGGAGGCGACCATCCACCAGCCGACCGCGCCCTGAAGCCCGCCAAGCGCCAGAATGCCGAGAAGCTTGGGCTTCAAATCGCTTTCAAGCCGCCCGGTCATCCAGAAGAACGCCAGCGGCAGCGCAAAAACGAAGCCGACGCCACGCGCCAGAAGCCGGTGCGCCCATTCCCACCAGAAGATGGTCTTGAACTCGCCAAGGCTCATGCCTTTGTTGATCTGCTGGTATTCGGGGATCTGGCGGTACTTCTCCAGCTCTTCCTGCCATTCGGCTTCGCTGAGCGGCGGGATCACGCCGTGGATCGGTTTCCATTCGGTGATGGAGAGGCCGGATTCGGTCAGCCGCGTCGCGCCGCCGACGATCACCAGCGCAAACAGCGTAAACAGCACAAAGTAGAGCCAGAGGCGCACGAATTTTCGATTGCGCAGCAGGGTTTCCTGCGGAACTTGCGCGGTTGCAGCACTGGTAGCAGTCATATCCACAGCGTCAGCCATCATCGTTTCGGAAGAAGTCTGTAGGTGAACCAAAGCCCGGCAAGTTGCAAGCCGCAGCGCCAATTACGCGACAAGCCGTCGCGCAGGTGAATGCCTGCGATTGCATCGCGGGGCGGCTCACTCTATGAAGCGGCGGAAAGGTCTTCCCAATGCCCGTACGCCTGCGAAAATTCATCGGTATGGTCGCCCTCGTGGCGCTGGTCGTGGTTTACGCCATCCTGTCGACGGCAATCGCCGTGGCGCAGCTGGCCGATGCCGGTCCGCTGATGCACCTTGCCTATTATTTCCTGACCGGCCTTCTGTGGATCATTCCCGCCATGTTCATCATCCGCTGGATGATCGGGCGACCGCAGAACGACGCCTGATCCGTCGATCTTTCTTTCACCTTTTGCGGTTACACAGGATCAAAGCCGCCCGTGCGGCGGTCCTGTTGATCGCGATGGATGATGACGGTTTCCAACCAGCCTGAACGGACACCGAGCGCCACGGCAAGCCCCGCTGCGGGGCTGACAGTCGAATTGCGCCCGGCCGATAGAGCGGCGCTGGCTCTCTATCGCGAGGACAGCGCTGCCTCCTGCTTCATGCCGGCGCAGAGCCCTGAATGGGTTTCCGCCTGGGCCAGGCACAGTGTTCACGAGACGCTGATCGTTCGGCTTTCAGACAGTGCAGGCCATCTTATGAGCCTTCCGCTGGAGCTGGCTGCGCAGGGGCGCTTTCGCGTGGCGCGCTTCATCGGCGACCGGCATGCCAATGGCAATTTTCCGCTGACTGACCGGCGGGCGGACGACCGCATCGGTTCTGTCCAGCTACGGGACCTCCTCGACCACATCCATGACCAGAGGCCGGACATCGACCTTCTGAGTCTGGAGCGTCAGCTCCATGCCTGCGATGGCGTGGCCAATCCACTTCTTTTCTGGCCGCACAGCGAAAGCCCCAATCTGTCGCTTGCGGTCGATCTGGAGGGCGGATTCGACGCGGCGCTTTTGCGCGCCAGCGGCAAGCGAAAACGCAAGCAGCACCGCTCGCAGGCGCGCAAGCTTGAAGCCGCCGGCGGCTTTGAACGGCGCATGGCGAAAACACCGGATGAGGCGGATACGATGCTGGAGGCCTTCTTCGCCATGAAGGCGGAGCGCTTTGCACAGATGGGCATCCAGAACGTGTTTGCGCCAGCGCCGGTCCAGGCTGCGTTTCACACGCTGTTTGGCGAAGCAACGGCAAGCGAACATCCGAAATTCGTGCTTCACGGGCTGGAGGTTGCCGGCAGGCTTCGCGCCGTGACCGGCTCCAGCCTCACCGATGATCGCATCATCTGCGAATTCAGCTCGATCTCGGACGACGAGCTGACGGAGATCAGCCCCGGGCGTTTCCTGTTTTTCGAGAACATTCAGGAAGCCTGCGAACAGGGTCTGAAGGTCTATGACTTCAGCGTCGGCGACGAATATTACAAGCGCCTGTGGTGTGATCTGGAGACCGTACAGTTCGACAGCTTTGTTCCGCTAACGGTCAAAGGGCGGGCAATGGCCCTGACACGCGGCGCCATTGCGGGCGGAAAACGCATCGTCATCAACGACCCGCGCCTCTGGGCCATGGCCAAGGGCCTGCGCAAACGGCTTTCGGCGTTGAGGCGCTAGGGTATTTCTCCGTCAGGTGGAGCCTCCCAACGGCCACACAAATGCGAAAGAACAGGATCAGGCGGCGTCGCGTCCGGGCGGTGCGGGCGGTTTGGAACCGCCAGTCGGCGAAACGAGGATGGGCGTTGCGATGCCGCTCTCGCGCAGTTCCTCGGCCGTTTCTGCGGCCAGCTCACCGGCTTCCGGATCAATCATGCTGACAAGAACCTGCGTATCGGACGACATGAGACGTCCAATCCCCTGCGCATCGACGGGACCGCACTCGATGATGACCACATCATAGGCCGCCGACAGCGATTCGATGATGATGGGCAGCCGGTCGGCGGCGCGCATGGCGCGCTGCGGGTCCGCCGTGCCAACGGGGATGATGTGGCACTCGGAGAACAGGTCCGTGTGGATCACATCGGCAAAGTTCGCCTCGGACGCCAGAAGATTGGTGATGCCGGCATAGGCAACGCTTTCCAGCATGGGAAGCGATGCGGCACCCGATGAAGTGAGGTCGAGCAGCAGGACCCGCATGCCGGAATCAGCCACATCCCGCGCGACCAGAACCGAAGCGGCAGCCGCCTCATCCCCTTCCGGCGAAATGAACAGCGCCCGGGTAACGCCCCCGGTGACGAGCCGCTCGGAGGCCTGCTCCACATCCATGCCGCCATAGCGGGCCGTCCGCGATACGGGCTTCGGAAAAGGAAGGTCTGCGACCTCGGGCGTCGGCAGGACCGGCTCCGAAGGCCGTTCCGGGGCCGGAACCGCATCAAGCGCAGGCTCGGCCCGCCGCATGGGAACGGCCGCTGGAAGCGGCGCGGGCGCCACAGCCGACGGGCGCATGGCGCGCCCGGAGAACAGTTCCTGCAGAAGCGTGATCACGGCCATGATCAGCAGAGAAGCGACAAAGGCCGCCGCCGTGATCGGCACGATTTTTGGGAAATAGGGCTCGCTCGGCGTGATGGCGCGGGAGAAGATGCGCACATCGGCGGGGAGATAATTGCGGTCGCTGCGCGAGGCAGCCTCGCGGTAGCGGGTCAGATAGGATTCCAGCAATTCGCGCTGTGCGGCGGCTTCGCGCTCCAGGGCGCGCAGCTCCACCTGCTCTTCTTCGGCGCGCGCCGAGGCGACCTTGAGGCGGTTGAGTTCGGCCTGCAGCTCCTCCTCGCGGCGCTCCGCGCGGGCAGCCTCGGCTTCGAGCCCCGCGAGCACCTTGGTGGCCTCATTGCGGATCTGGACATCGAGATCGCTTAACTGCGAGCGCAGGGCGCGGATGCGTGGATGGTTTCCAAGAAGCGTGGTCGACAGATCGGCGATCTGCGCGTTCAATTCCACCTGCCGCTCGCGCAGCCGCTGGATGAGTGGCGACGCGAGAACCTCCGGCATGCTCTCGATGGCCACACCGCTTTCAAGGGCGCTACGCACGGATGCCGCCTGCGCGGCTGCGGCCGAACGGTTGGCGCGGGTGCGCGAAAGCTCGCTGGAGAGTTCCGAAAGCTGCTGCGTGGCCAGCACGGTGTTGTTCTGCCCAAGCAGGAGATCCGACTGGGCGCGGTATTCCGCGACCCGCGCCTCGGCCTGTTTCACGCGCTCGCGCAGGTCCTCGATTTCCGGCTCAAGCCACTGGGTCGCACTGGTGTTGGACTGAAGCTTGGCGTCGCTCTGCATGGCGACATAGGCGTTGGCCACCGCATTGGGCACCTCTGCGGCAAGCTGCGGGTCTTCCGAGGAAAACTCGATCACGATGACGCGCGAATTCTCGACGCGATAAACCGTCAGCCGTTCACGAAAAGCCCGCAGCACCTTTTCTTCCGCAGTGCCCTCGACCGGCGCGCTCTTGAGACCGACCATGACGAGGATGCGCGAGACAAGCGAGCCCCCGCTGCCGGAGAACTCCTTGCGGTTTGCAAGGTTGAGATCGCGCGCCACCGTGTCGAGGATTTCCGTCGAGGTGATCAGCTCGACCTGGCTGGTGACCCCTTCCCCGTCAAGAATCGGACGGTCGCCATCGCCCACGCCCTGCGGACGGGTGTAGATTGATTCGCGCGTCTCGATCAGAAGCCTTGTCTGCGCGCGGTATTGCGGGGTGGCCATATAGGCAAGCGCGAACACCAGTCCCGTAATAATGAGAGAAGCAAACAGAATGCGCGGCCATTTGCGCCGGACAGCGGCAAAAAGCCGGCCCAGGTCGACATCCACGTCACCATGCGCGATCTGATCGCTGTTCATGCGGTCTGCTCCCAAATTGGTCCGCGCCAAGGTAAACGCGCATAGTAACCAGCGGGTTAAAGCTTCACGCACACCGCTAGACGGTTACGGTATGCGCGCTATGAGGGTATAAGAGCGCTTTACCCGACATTAACCCTAATGGATGGATAAAACGGGCATGGGACCTGTGTTTGCGGGTCAAGATGACGCCAGAGGTTTGCAGTCCGTCATGAAGAATAAAGCCAAATTCTTGCCAGTGCTGGCAGCGCTCGTTGTCGCTTCAGGCTGTTCGGGCTATCGCCCGGCGCCGGCGGCGTTTCACGAAGCGCTCTATCAGCCCTATGTGCTTGATGCAGGCGACACGCTGCGCATCACCGTCTTCGACCAGGACAACCTCAGCAACACCTATAATGTCGACCAGTCCGGTTACATCGCGTTTCCGCTGGTGGGATCGGTGCCGGCGCGCGGCAAGACCTCCAAACAGGTCGAGCAGTCCATCGCCAGCATGCTCCGCCAGGGATATCTGCGCGATCCCGACGTGACCGTCGAGGTCGACCGCTACCGCCCGGTGTTCATCATGGGCGAAGTGGGCGCACCGGGTCAGTATTCCTATGTGCCGGGCATGACCGTACAGAAGGCCGTTGCGGCGGCCGGCGGTTTCAGCCCGCGCGCCAATCAGGGCAATGTGGACATCACCCGCGACATCAATGGCAAGGTTCTGACCGGTCGCGTGGTCACCACGGACCCGCTGCTTCCCGGTGACACCGTCTATGTCCGTGAACGCCTGTTCTGAGACATCTCCCCCGCAAACGCCCCTGCCGGCTGAGGCTGGTGGTGGGAAGCTGCGCATCGTTCACTGTTTTCGTTCGCCGGTCGGCGGCATCTTCCGCCATGTGCGCGACCTGTGCGACGCGCAGCGCGCGGCGGGGCATGATGTCGGCATCATCTGCGATTCCACCACTGGCGGCGACTATGAGGCGAGCCTGATCGCCGCGCTGGAGCCCAGCCTCTCTCTCGGTGTGCGCCGCACGCCCATGCAGCGCCATATCGGGATCGGCGATCTGACAGCTGCACGGCGCGCCTATCACGTGGTGCGCGAAATGCGGCCCGATGTTCTTCACGGCCATGGCGCAAAAGGCGGCGTCTATGCGCGTGTGTTCGGCACGATGATGCGCATGGCGGGACAGCGGCCCGCGCGCATCTACTCGCCCCATGGCGGTAGCCTGCACTATGCGGCGGAGACGGCGACGGGGCGCGTGTTCTTCGCCATCGAGCGCCTGATGGACCGCTTCACCGATCACATCCTGTTCGTTTCGGACTACGAAAAACGCACCTTCGAGCAGAAGGTGGGGAAGCCCCGCGCACCGTTCTCGCTTGTTTATAACGGACTGACGCCGGCCGAGTTTGAGCCTGTCCGGACAGTCGGGAATGCGGCGGACTTTCTCTATATCGGCATGATGCGCGACCTGAAGGGACCGGATCTCTTCATCGACGCACTGGCGCTTACGCGCGACCTGCTCGGACGCGACCTTACGGCCGTCATGGTCGGAGACGGGGCCGGTCTTGAAGGGTACAGGCGTCAGGCCGACGAGCTCGGCTTCGGGGAGCGCATTCGCTTTCTCCCGGCCATGCCCGCGCGCGAGGCCTTCGGGCTGGCGCGGATCATGGTGGTGCCATCACGCGCCGAAGCCATGCCCTATATCGTTCTGGAAGCGCTGGCCGCCGGGCGCACGCTCATCGCCACCGCCGTGGGCGGCATTCCGGAGGTCTTCGGAGAGGCGTCCCCTGCCCTCACCGAGCCCGACGCCGGCGCCATTGCCGGGACCATGCAGCGCGCCCTTGATGACGAGCGCGCCTTTCACGCCCTCATGCCGCCGCCTGGAGAACTGCGCGCCCGTTTCGGCGCGGATGTGATGGCGAAGGCCATTGAAACGGTCTACCGGACGAGCCTGCCAATAACTCGTTAAGCACAACCGGAAAATATTCCCAGCCAGTACTTTCATGAAAGGGAATCTTACGCCCCGCAAAATATGCTGCGCGCATAAAAAGCAGGGGGCGTATTCCGTTCATGAACCAGGTAGACCCGAAGCGGATCTATGCATCGAAGGCGAGACAGACGGGAATCCTGAAGGCCGGTAGCGAGCAGACCAAGCTCAATCCGATCGCCTGGCAGGTCGCGCAGCAATACAAGCGCGAAACCATGTCTCCTGTCATGGTGCTCGGTGTCATGCGGCTGGTTGAGCTGTCCATGCTCCTCCTCACCGGCATCGCGCTCTACTTCGCCTATGTCGGTTTCTCCGCACCGCTTTTCTGGCACTACATGACCGTTGTCGGCGGCGGCTCGGTTCTGGCCATCGTCATCTACCAGTTCACCGGCTGCTACGACATGCGCGCGCTGCGCAATCCGTCGGGCTCCATGGGGCGCATCTTCGTTGCCTGGATGGCCACATTCGCCGCACTGGCGTTGACCGGCTTCTTCCTGAAAATTTCTGCCAGTTTCTCGCGCTTCTGGCTCGGCGCATGGTTCGTGTGCGGCTTCGGTGCGCTGCTCATGCTGCGCATCACCGCCTCGCAGCTCCTGCGCCGCTGGGCGCGCAACGGCACCATCGAGCGCCGTGCGGTGATCGTCGGCGGCGGCGCCAATGCCGAAGACCTGATCCGCTCCATCGAGCAGCAGCCCTATAACGACATCCGCATCTGTGGCCTGTTCGACGACCGCGACGACCTGCGCTCGCCGCCCGTCGTCGCCGGTTATCCAAAACTCGGCACCATCACGGAACTGGTGGAGTTCACCCGCATCGCGCGCATCGACATGCTGATCGTCGCCCTGCCGATCTCGGCGGAGAAGCGCGTTCTCTCGCTTCTGTCGAAGCTCTGGGTCCTGCCGGTCGACATTCGCCTCTCGGCCCATGCCAACCATCTGCGTTTTCGTCCGCGCGCCTATTCCTATATCGGCTCGGTGCCGATGCTCGATATCTTCGACCGCCCGATCAATGACTGGGACTCGGTCGCCAAACGCGGTTTTGATATCGTCTTCAGCCTGATCGGCATTGTGCTTTTCTCACCGATCATGCTGGCCACCGCCATCGCCATCAAGCTCGACAGCAAGGGCCCGGTTCTGTTCAGACAGAAACGGCACGGCTTCAACAATGAAGCCATCGAGGTTCTGAAATTCCGCTCGATGTATGTGGAGCAGTGCGACCCGACGGCGAAGGCCGCCGTGACGAAAAACGACCCGCGCGTCACGCGCGTCGGTCGCTTCATCCGCAAGGCCTCCATCGACGAGTTGCCGCAGTTCTTCAACGCGCTTTTTGGTTCGCTTTCGCTGGTCGGACCGCGCCCGCATGCCGTGGCTGCACAGGCCCACAACCGCCTCTATGAAGAGGTGGTGGACGGCTACTTTGCCCGTCACAAGGTGAAACCGGGCGTGACCGGCTGGGCGCAGATCAATGGCTGGCGCGGCGAAATCGACACGGATGAAAAGATCCGCAAGCGCACCGAATACGACCTCTATTACATCGAAAACTGGTCGCTCTGGTTCGACCTCAAGATCCTGCTTTTGACGCCGATCCGGCTTCTCGACACGGAAAACGCATATTGAGCCTGCTCGCCTATGATAGCGCGCCGCCGGTTCTGCCCCGTGCGGCGGTCGACGCAAAACTGGTTTCGCTTCTGAAACTGGCGGCCATCGGCTTTGGCGTTTTTCTGTCCGGCTTCGTCATCCGCGAGCCTGCGCCTTATGAGCTCTACATGGTGGGGCTCATCGCCATCTGGGCGCTGGCGGGCCTGAAGATTTCACGCCGCATCGCACCGCTTCTGGCGCTTCTGATCGCCTTCAACATTGGCGGCCTCATCTCCATGTCGCAGCTGGCGAGCCTTGGAACGATCCCGCTCTATATCGCGGTCTCGCTCTTCCTCGCGCTGACATCGGTGTTCTTCGCAGCCGTCGTGGAGGACGATCCGGACCTGCTCGCCGTCGTGTTCCGCGCCTGGGTGGCGGCGGCCTCCGCCACGGCCCTGTTCGGCATTCTGGGCTATTTCCACGCCTTTCCGGGCGCGGAGATGTTCACCAAATTCGAACGCGCCGCCGGTGTCTTCGAAGACCCGAACGTGTTTGGCCCGTTTCTGACCCTGCCAGCGGTCTATCTGCTCTATCTGGTGCTGACCGCACGCCCGGTTACGGCGTTTCTGTGCGTTCCGCTGTTTCTGATCGTCGCCGGCGGCATCTTCTTCTCCTTCTCGCGCGGCGCGTGGGGCCTGCTCATCATGACCTGCGGGCTTCTGGTGCTGACGGTGTTCCTCAATGCCGACACGGCCGCCGCGCGGCTGCGCATCGCGGTCACCGCGTTTCTGGCGCTTGTGGGCATCGCGCTGGTGCTGTTGCTCGCACTCCAGATACCGGCCGTTTCGGAGCTTTTCTTCCAGCGCGCGCAGCTTGTGCAGGATTATGACGGCGCGCGTCTTGGCCGGTTTGCGCGTTTCGGCATCGGCTTTGGCTGGGCGACCGAGCACCCGCTCGGCATCGGGCCGTTGCAGTTCGGGCAGATTCTCGGCGAAGACACGCACAATATCTGGCTGAAAGCGCTGCTCGATTATTCGTGGCTCGGCTTCGCAGCCTATCTGACGCTCATCCTGTGGACGCTGGCGGCGGGCTTTCGCATTCTCTTCCGCCGCCGCCCATGGCAGCCCTACCTGATCTGCGTCTATATCGTGTTCGTCGGCCATGTGGCGCTCGGCACGGTGATCGACACGGATCATTGGCGGCACTTCTATCTGCTTCTCGGGCTCCTGTGGGGCATGATCGCGCTGGAGCAGCGGCACATGGCGCAGCGCTTCGGCTTTGCCCGCTACGCCCCTTCCATGTCCTGCCCCTGACCCTCATCCAGATTGCGCGGCTCAAGGCGCGTTCCGGTCTCGATGGCTGATCCGGGATAGGCGACGACGCGCTCGCCGGCGCTGAGGCCTGAAAGGATCTGCGCCCATTCGCCTGTCATCCTGCCAACATCCACCTGCCGGAGCGCTGCACGGCCCTTCTCTTCGACGAACAGCGCCCATTCGCCGGCACTGCGGAAGAGTGCGCTCTGCGGCACCTGCAGCACGTCCTCTTCCTCCCATGTGACGAGGTTGACGAAGACGCGATACTGGTCGCCCAGCCCTTTGCGCTCCTCAAGCGGCGTCAGCACATCAAGCACCAGCGGCACACGCTGTTCCTCGATGCCGAGCGCGGAAACACGGGTGAAGGCGGAGGGCTCGACCTGCCGCACTTCCGCTTCAAGAACGCCCTCGCCACCCCAGCGGTCGATGAAGGCGCTTGTGCCGCGCACGACGCCAACGGCATCGCTGGAGAGGAGGTCGACCCTGATTTCCAGATCTGCCGGATCTCCCACCGTCACCAGGGGGCTGCCCGCCTGCACCAGACGCGCGTTCAGATCCGTCACATTGAGCACGACGCCCGAGCGCGGCGCTTTGAGCTCGGTGCAGCACTGGGCTGGCGGAGCATCGACAATCGGAACCTCCGGCCCTGAGAGCTGCGCCTCCATGCGCTGCTGCGTCGCGCGCTTCAGTTCCAGATCGGCCTGCGCCGCATCCCGAAGGGCCTTTGCAGAGGCCACGGCCTGCTGCGCGTCGAGAAGCGTGGTTGCGGGCAGCGTTCCACGCTCGGAGAGCTTCCTGTAACGCTCCACCTCTGCCTCCAGATGGGACAGTTCGGTTTCCGCACGTACGAGATTGGCCTCGGCCACATGGATGGCCGCCTGCGCCTCGGCGACGGCGGCCTCCGCCAGGCGGCGCGCACGCGCATCGAGAAACGCCGGTTCGGCGGGCTCGATCAGCGCGACGACGGTCTCACGGCCGACAACCTCGTCACCGACCTGAACCGGTGAGCGCATGACATTGCCGGTCACCGGCGCGGTCACCGTCCATGTTTCGCGTATTCGGGCGATGCCCTCGGCCGAAACGATGACCTGCATCGGCGCGCGACGGGCGGCGACGAGGTCCACCAGAACGGGCGCCGGCAGTAGCGCCCAGACCAGGGCGGCGATGAGGGCGATGCCGACAAGGGCGGCGGTCGCCATGCGGAGATGCCTTGTGTGGGTCATTCTTTCTGCTTCAACGCGCTAACGATATCGATACGATCAAGCCGCCGCCGCACCAGAAGCGCGGAGGTCAGGGCCGTGAAAATGACAATCAGGGCGGCAGCCGCAAAGGTGCGCTGCGTGACGACAAGCGGGATGCTCACCACCTCGGTAGAGAAGCCTTGCGCCATCAGGGCGCACAATGCGTAGCCACCCAGCCAGCCAGCGGGGATGGCGATGAGCGTCAGGAGCATCTGTTCCGCCACCAGAACATAGCCGACCTCGCCGCGCCTGAAACCCAGAACCCTGAGCGAGGCAAGCTCATGCGCCCGTTCGGCAAGCTGGATACGCGCCGCATTATAGACGACGCCGATGGTGATCAGCATGCCCAGGGCCGCGAAGATGATTGTCATCGTGACGAGGCTCTCATTGAGCGTGGTTTCGAATTCCTTCTGCACATTCGCCCACAGGGTGAACCCGGCAATGGCCGGCGTTTCCTGCACCCTGGCCTCCAGCTCGGTCAGGGCATTCCGGTCGATGGCCAGATGGATCATATTGACCTGCGGGGCCTGTCTGGCGAGCCGGAAGAAGGCGTCGCGGTCGATAAAGGCGTCCTGCCCGAGGCTTTGGCGGATCACTGCCGACACCGGGATGTCCCACGTCTCGCGCGGCGGGCTCAGCACTTCGACCCTGAGCGGATCGCCCGCGCCCACATCGAGCCAGTCGGCCAGTCCCTCCGCCAGCACGATGCCGGAGCTCGGCATGGCGACGGTTTCGCCTTTTTCGTCCAGAAGCACGGCCAGCCGCGCCTCAGGCGGCCGCCCCTGAAGACTGACCAGCCGGGAGCGGGTTCCGTTGATGAGACGGACAGGCACGGCGAAAATGCCTTCGGCGGAGAGCACGCCCGGCAGCGCCAGCGCATCCTGCTCGGCGCGGGCGTTCACCGCGCTTGTCAGGGTCAGCGTGGCGTCCTGCCGGTTCGCATGTTCGAAGATCTCCAACATGATGATGTCGATGGCGTCGAAGGTGAAAAAGGAGGCGACCAGAACGGCAACGGAACCACTGACGCCGAACAGCGTGACCGCCGCCCTGCCCGGCCAGCGCACGATGGAGCGCAGGATCATCATCGTGGTCTGGCGAAGCCGAAGCGCGAGGCTGACGCCATCGAGCCAGCCGCGCTGGAACACCGGTGGCGCGGGCGGCTGCATCGCCACGGTGGGCGCAAGACGCACGGTGGACAGGACCGCCCTGAGCGCGCCCAGAACGACACAGCCAATGCCCAGAACGCCGGAGATCACGAGCGAGCCTGCACCGGGCCGATAGATGAGCCAGGGAAACCGGAAGAAGTCGGCATAGATCTTCGTCAGCTCATGTCCCAGCCACCAGCCGGACAGCCAGCCGATGGCGACGCCGGCAATGCCGATGCCGATGGTCATTTTCAGATAATGCACCGCGATGGCGCGGGTCGAGTATCCGACCGCCTTGAAGAGGCCAATCTGGGCCCGGTCGAGCGCGACAAGGCGGCCAAGCACCATGTTGACCAGAAAGGCCGAGACAATCAGGAAGATCGGCGGCAGCACCGTGGCCATGGCCCCGAGCTGTTTCAGTTCTCCGTCGATGAAGACATTGGACGCCTGTCGGTCGCGTCCGAACGCGCCGGTGCCGCCATAGGGAGCGAGAATGCGGTCAATGGCGGCGATGACCGGTCTTTCATCGGCCCCGCGCGACAGGGTAAGCGACAGATCGTTGAATGCGCCTTCCAGATCGGTGGCGGCGGCAGCCGCGCTTTCCCCCATCCAGATAAGACCGAAGTGCCGGTCGTCGGGCATCATCGCCCCTGCCCCGATCGTGTAGATATATTCCGGTGACAGGACGAGGCCGGTTACGACAAGCTCCTTGAGACGCCCGTTGAGCACGGCGCGAAAGCGATCGCCCGGCTCCAGCCCGTTGGCCTGTGCGAAAGGCTCGGAAATGGCCACTTCGCTGGCGTGTCCCGGTTCGGGCAACCGGCCCTGCCGCACTTCGGGAACATTGAGGATGGCGCGGCCCGTCTGTGGCAGGGAAATGACACGCGCGGAGGCCGGCTCCGTCATGCCCTCCAGATTGACCATGGCGGTAAACACCACGCGCCCCTCCACGCGGGCCACGCCATCGATCCGGGCAATATCGTCAAGCAGGCTGCGCGGGGCGCGGGTAAGGCTGGCAAACACATCGGCGAAGCGGTTGCGTTCGTAGTAGGCTTCGCGCGTTTCCGACAGCGAACGCTGCGTTCCGCTCGACAGGATCAGCACCATGACGCCGCAGGCAAGCACGAGCGCGATGGCGAGCGACTGGATCCAGATGTGCCGCAGATCGCGAACGAGTTTCAGGTCGAGCGCGCGCATCACCAGCTCACCTCGGCCGGCGCGAGGCGGTCGGCGTTTTCCTCCGCCCGGGCGATCTCTCCATCCGCCATGTAGATCACGCGGTCGGCGATCCGGCGAATGGCGACATTGTGGGTGATCAGGGCCGTTGTCGTGCCGAGCGTGCGGTTGACCTCGACAATCGCCTCGAGAACCGTGACGCCGGTCTTGCTGTCGAGCGCGCCGGTCGGTTCGTCGCACAGAAGAATGTCCGGACGCTTGGCGATGGCCCTGGCGATTGCGACGCGCTGCTGCTCGCCACCGGAAAGCTCGGCTGGAAAATGATCCATCCGCGAGGCAAGCCCTACCCGGTCGAGCGCTTCCTCGGGCGTCATCGCGTCTTCCGCAATCTCGGTGACGAGCGCGACATTCTCGCGGGCCGTGAGGCTCGGCACCAGATTGTAGAACTGGAAGACGAAACCGACATGCCGGCGGCGAAATTCCGTCAGCCCGGCATCGGACAGGGCCGACAATTCGCGGCCGCGATAGAACAACCGCCCGTCAGTGGGCAGGTCCAGACCGCCAAGAATATTGAGAAGGGTCGACTTGCCGGATCCCGAAGCGCCCAGAAGAGCAACGATTTCCCGCTCGTAAAGGGCAAGATCAACGCCCTTGAGCGCGTCAACAGCCACCGTGCCGCTGCGATACACCTTGGTGATACCGACGGCTTTGAGTACTTCCACCCGAGATGACTGCGTTTCGCTCATCATGCCCACCCGACCTTACGGGAGGGTGCGTCGGTTGGGACCGATCGTCAACTGCCTGAGTTGAGGCAGGACGGGCGCGCTGAAGCGAACGCGCCCAAAAATCCTCTAGGCCTGAATGACCACGACTTTTGCGCCGGGCGTCACGCGCTCGTAAAGATCGATCACGTCATGATTGGTCATGCGGATGCAGCCGCTGGAGACCGCGCCGCCAATGGTGGACGGCTGGTTGGTGCCATGGATGCGGAACATCGTGTCGCGGCCGCCACGATAGAGATAGATCGCGCGCGCGCCCAGGGGATTGTTCGGTCCGCCTGGAACGCCGCCGGCATATTTCCGGTAGCGCGGCGTGTTGCGCATCATGTTGGCGGTCGGCGTCCAGCTCGGCCACTCCGCCTTGCGGCCAACGGTGGCGTTGCCACGAAGGGCAAGCCCCTGCTTGCCCACGCCAACGCCGTAGCGCATCGCGCGGCCATTGCCGAGGACGTAATAGAGGCGGCGCTCCGGTGTGTTCACAACGATTGTGCCAGCCGGGTAATCACCATCGAAAGCCACTTCCCTGCGGCGCAGCTCGGGATCGAATTTGGACAAGGGAAGTGCAGCAACGGGAAACTGCTCATCGCGAATGGACGCGTAGTTCAAGGCGTCGGATCGGATCGTTGTGGTGGAGCAGCCCGCGACAAAAAGCGGAAGCCCCATAAGAAAACTGCGGCGGGAGATCGACATCGACACCTCGAAACTGAATGACGGCAACGAGCAACTAGTAAACAGTTATGGTTAATGAATTACTGCCACGGTCATTCGGCCCTTGTGAGAAACGCCTTGCATGCGGAATTGGTCGCGAAAGCGTGTACGCGTGAGCCCGATGGGGGATTCGCCTCGGGAATGGCTCTGGTCATTTTTTTGGAAAGAGACGAAACGCGCGATGCGTCCTGGCAGACTGGCTGGTAGCGAAGCCAAAAATGCGAAGGAAAAAATGGTCGGAGCGGCGGGATTCGAACCCACGACCCCTTGACCCCCAGACTTGGCGGCGAAGCGATTTCCCTCGTGACTTCAATACCTTGCCGGGGATCAGTTTACATCAGCCGCCACCTGACACCCGTCGAAACCAAGGGGTGCCGCCGTCAAGTGTAAACTGAAACGCGCCATCCAGAAGTGCTTTGCAGGCATACAGGCGACGTTGAGGGCTGAGCCAAATTACGCTCTCGCCCCATTGATGTAAGCGCACCAACTTGCTCACATGCGGACCAGTTCTGGAGCTTTGAATGATCGCTTTCGCCGCCACCCTCATTTCCTGCCTGTCCCTGTCCGCGGTCGATGGAGACACCATCAAGTGCAACGGGCAGAACATGCGCATCATGGGACCGGGCGCGCCGTTCAAGTCCGGGATTGACACTCCGGAGATCCGCAACGCGAAATGCCCGAAGGAGAAGCTGCTGGGCAAACAAGCCAAACTGCGGTTGGCCGAGCTTCTGCGGGAGGACGTGAAGATCGAGGACAGCGGCGAGCGTGACCGCTGGAAGCGTCCGCTCGTGTGGGTGCGGATGCCTAACGGGAAGACTGCCGGGGAAATCCTCATGGCGGATGGCTACGCTGTTCGCTGGCAACCGGGGTACAGGTCCGCATGGTGCGAGTAGCCCACCATCAACTCCTGACACAACAGGTCAGCAGTAGAGTATTCACAAGTCGCCAAAAGTAGATTGGCCTTATAGAATCTCGTGAAGCATAAAATTTGCCCACCCCCAGTGCACAACCATCTAAGAGAGTTTCATGACAACCACCAAGATTGATGATCACGTCGCCAAGATCCTAGAGAAAATCAGAAGTGGTAAATACGACGCCCCAGGGCTTACAAACCTCTTCACAAATGCCACAAAATACCCCGGCATTACGGAAGCTCAGCGCGAAGAACTGGTTAGAGCAATCGAAGAACGAATGCGAATTGATCACCCGAGACACGCGACTCGTCATCTAGGGCCAGCTAACCGGAAAACCCTTGAATTGATGCAGGATTATTTTTCCGACCTCACAAGCAGGTTTGATTTTTCTGCGAACATGCACAAAAATAAAGTAAAGCTGGGCGGCAATGTTATTTCGGGAGAGGCAGTTATCCACGATTACATTTCGTACCGAAGCCCGCAAGACGACATGATTTGCTCGATCGCATTTCACAAGACGAACCACGATGATCCGCTTGAACTCAGGATCACTAAGCACCCTGCTGGCAGCCCGGACCGAAATTGCGAAGCCTATAAACAGTTGCCAGGATCATCGTTCAACGAAGCTACCCAAATATTTGAGGAGTATCTCTCCAGCGTTTTGTTCAACTGATCGATTTCGAATGGGAGGTAAGTTAGCCAATGATGGCTACGCGTCTGTTATGCTGGAACACTGCCTGGAACCGCAAGGCGTCACAAAAAGGCACTCTGCAAAGACAGCGGATACTGGAAGCGGATGCAGACATAATCTGCTGCCCAGAGGCCTATGATGACTTTCTTCCTGACGAATGGTTCATGATCACCAGTGCCGCAGACCATGGGTATCCAGTCACCAGAGGTCGATACAAGGTGGCGCTCTGGAGCCGCTTGCCGTGGACCGCGATCGATCATATCGGTGACATAAGACTGCCGCCCGGTCGTTTCGTTGCGGGTGTGACAGACACCCCGGCTGGCCAGCTACAGGTGATTGGTGTCTGCATCCCGTGGAGCATGGCTCACGTAACGACTGGCCGAAAGGACAGTGCGAGGTGGGATGAGCACATGCTGTATCTTGAGGGGCTTACCGCCCTGCTCAAGAAACAGCACGACATTCCGACCGTTGTCATCGGCGATTTCAACCAACGTATGCCGCGCAAATTGGTGCCTGCGATGGCCGCCGATGCTCTCGAAGATGCAATGCAAGGGCTCAACGTGTGGACGGCCGGCATCTCGATTGAAGGACTGGAGAAGCAGCCTGTTTGCCATATTGCGGGCTCGCCGATGCTTTCGCCAAGGGCAACGTGGGGCATTTCCAGGGACATTGACGATGTGACCGTGAGTGATCATGACGGCGTAATCGCCGAAGTAGAGGCCTCTTAGGCATTGCGACTTCTCTTCACATTGCACTGCGGGCGAACTTGAATGGTCAGAGTAGAAAACGCGATCGCTGAGCTTCGAGAAATCGTTTCTGGCCACTCACATGCGGATGAGGTCCGATGCCGGCGTCTCTTGCTGCGCGCCACCAGCGCTATCCCAGACCCCAACCTTGCGGCCACATTGGGTGACCGCGCAGGCCTCATGATAGTGACGCTCGATATGGTCGAGGCTCTTGGCGATGACCGCGCACATCACGTCAGGATGATCATGGACACTCTGAACGAGATCGAGCGCGCGAGCCGGCCGCAGTAGCCTCCGGTGCGCGATCCCAGAACCGCTTCCGCCCCCGACAGCGCCACCTGGTGCGGACGGCGCAGCCATAACCTCAAACAAGCGCTTCTTCCCGAGGTGCTAGGGGCCGGAATTTATCGCTCAAAAGGTGCGGGACTGGATCGCAGCCATCGGTGCCAAGACGGCTTACATCGAACCCGGATCACCTTGGGAGAATGGATATTGCGAAAGCTTCAACGCCGGCTTCCGCGACGAATTGCTCAATGGCGAAATGTTCTACACCTTGCGCGAGGCCCAAATCCTGATCGAGCAATGGCGTATCCACTACAACACCGTCAGGCCGCACAGCGCATTGGGCTACCGCCCGCCCGCGCCGGAAAGCATCGTTCCGATGGACCAGAGGCCAACGATGCACTAACAATCAAACTGGACCACCCGATGGGGGCACGCCAGGTGCGGTGATAATGGCGGCCGCCTTCTGGCTCCTGCTGGGTAGCCGGGCTAATCAAGAACTGGAAGACAGGCTAAAGAAGATAATTTATCATGTCGACCGAGCCTCGGTGAGGCGATGCCTCAACATCTACGGGGGGGGAGCAACAGGCATGCGCAAAGTAATCATCACGTTCCTCATGCTGGGTTCCATGACTATAGCCAACGCCGAAGGCAGCACGGTTAACGTTGGACCTATCATCGAGCAGCTTGGCGCTTCCCTCCCCGAGATCAGGAAGACAATCACCAAGCGCGACCAGGCACCCGGACCGGGGATGTTCACCTATTGGAGCAGGGACAAGTATCAGGCTGATCTTGACGAGACCCTGGATCACGCTTTTCAAGCGCTCATACCAGACGTGTACGGCCCCACCAGGGAGGCATTGAAGAATTTTGACGCAGCGATCGCTCACGGTAAGCGTGAGATATCCGAACTGAAGGTGAGGATGCTGACCGCACCGAACGCTGCGGAGGGTGGATCGCTGGTCGACCGTGCGCTCCGCAGATCGGTGCCCTCGGGTTCCAGAGAGGATCTGGAGAACCAGATAGCCACTATTGAGACGGAGAGCGCAGCCGTCGAGAATGCAAAATCCGACTTGATCGAGGACTTCAGCAGAAAGCTGTCCCGAGAATACGGAATCACCATCGAGCCGGACCAGGCGAAAGCCGCCCTCTATCAGGTGAACGGAGCGTCGATCGTGGAGGCGGTCCTAGCCAGTAGCATACTCCTCGACGTCGAGGTCCGCCTTAAGGAGATTCTCGCGCTCGGCATCGAGCCGGAGGTGGCAAAAAAGTATTATGGCATCGCAGCCCTGAACCGCCTGATCATCCTCAGGATGCACGAGCGGCACATCGCCAGCTACGAGCAGGACTGGTTTCCGAAACTGGACAGGATCGAGGCCGACAATACCGCAGGGATGAAAGGCATTAAAGACACCATAGGCAAGGCGACGACTGATGCCAACGTAGTGGTTGCCCGGGCCAACTTGGCTGTCCGCAAGAAGATCGCCGATGTCGTGACCCGTTATCGCAGGATTCTCTCTGATCGCCACGAAGTCACGCTCAAGGCGTTCGATAAGGCCGATGAGGATGCGGAGGTGGCGTTGCAGACGCTGAAGACCCTTGAGTCTGCCAGCCAACTCGGAACCCTTTATGAGGAAAGCAGCGCCGAATTCTCTGCCCTGATGCAGATAAAAGCTCCCGAACTGCTACCGCTCGACGACGCGGCGACCCTTGAGCAATTCATTGATATCTCCGACGAAATGTTCGGGAGTTGATCCAGGAACCTATCGCCTTGCCGCCCGCCACCCCGCCGCACGTGCTTCTGCCTCCGAGCAGAACCATCGCTCGTCTTCGTTCTGGCCTTCGACGATCAGGCCGGCATTACGGGCTATGTCGATGCGCTCTATTTCACTGTTGCGACGCTGACGACGACGGGCTTTGGCGATATCACCATGACGACCCCAGGCGGAAAGCTGTTGTCCGTCTTCATCATGGTCGTGGGCGTGGCGCTCTTCGTGCAATTGGCGCGCGCAATTTTCCAGCCATCAAGGATCAAGTACACATGTCCGGAATGTGGCCTCAACCGACACGAACCAGATGCGATCCACTGCAAGCATTGCGGAGAGCTGCTGAAGATCGAGACAGATGGCGCTGTCTGATTGTAAACACGCCCGCATGACTTCGAAGCACTCTTCGCCTGAAAGCCGAACGCTAGGGAATTGGCATATGTAGCCGAGGGGATCGAAGAGCAGATCAAGGCGGCAATTCGGGCGATGGAAGGCAAATAAGGCTAGGATTGAGCTCTGGCCCACCGCCCTCCAGATGAAACATCGCTTCAAAAATTCCAATCAGCACCGTGTTGAGATTTCAACACCATATGCATTTATCAGCCTCGCCATACATGGATAGTAATGTTTGCGGGCACAGCTTGTTTGGCTGCGTGAAGCAACAGCGCTCGTTCGCCGGAATGCTGGTCGACGGCACCGATGCCAGAGCCTCCAATGCACCTACGTCATCACACCATTGAGTGTGACAGTGACAGTTGGTCAGCTAAGAAAAACAAGCAAATTTCCACAAATTCAGAATCAGATACCGCAACTAATTTGCAATTTAGGCGTTCGGAAATTCAAAATTTTGTAAGATTATGAAAAAGAACTTTGCCACAAAACTTTTTGACGCCTGTGAAAACCTCGAGGATCTCTCGCAATCCGAGGCGCGCGCACTCTTATACCGCGCAGCGCTTTTGCTTAACAACTCGAGTTCCCAGCAGGAAATCGCAATCCTTATAGACAGCGTTGCGGCATTCATGGACAGCTACGCAGAACAAGAAGGCGTTTCGCGGGACGAGGCTGTCAATGAGGCACTGATCAGATGGGCGCTCAGCCTAAATCTGGTACGCGTTGAAGACTTGGAAGCAGCAATGCTTCAAGAAGATCGGTCGCAGTAAGACCGAGCGACGAGACCGCTGCACTAAGGGGGCGGACGCCCTGTCAGCCAAGTGTAGCCGGCAACGATCCAACTCGCGAGCGTTACCACCCCGATCCCGATGCGGATGAGCCAACGCCCCACAGTGCCCGCCCCGACAGCCTGAGTGCGAAGCTTCACCATGTCGTCTGCCACTGGCTGGATCTGATCGACCGTCCTCTTCGTCGCTTCGACCTCGCCCTCGACATGCGAAAGCCGTTCGCTCATTTCATCCAATCGGCGATGCACCACGGCGCGGCTGTCATCCGCGCGCATCAAGCGGTCATCGATACCCTTCAGCTCTCCAAGGATTTGACCAAGGGTCCGCTCAACACTCGCTTCTGACATTTGCGTTGCCCATCAACTGCATGTGGTCACTTCCCGCAGCGGTATTTCTGATACCGGCCACGATGCTGCGCGATGGCGACGGCGGTCACGCGGTCATTCGCCACCAGGTAAGAGTTGGTGGCCGGCGCCGGGTTGATCGGCACCAGCACGTCGCAGGGCTCAGTGATCGCCGCCGTCTGGCAGCTCGCAGCCGCCAAGAAGGGCACACAGGCCAGTGTCGTCAGCGCCAAGCGCTTCCTCATCGATCTTCCTTCCATCTTTCAGGATTGTGATGCGGTCGGATTGAAGGCGCTGCAAAACCGACGCAGCGCCCCGCTGGTGCCCGTAAAGGTAAATCCCACCAGCGATGACGGAGACGGCCAGAACCGCAGCCAGAGCCTTCCCCAGCGGCGAGAGCAGCATGCGGGAGACGAAGCCGGGCCCGATCACGCGCCCTGCCCCTCGACCGCCCCTTTGATTTCGCGCACGGCCGCCACGATCTGCGAGCGCAAGATCACCAGAACAAGGATGACCACCACCAGCACGCCACCACCGGCCGCAATGGCCTTCCAATCCATGCCGGTCAGCCAGCCGAGACCGAGCGCGCCTGAACCGAGCAACCCGGTCAGCCACTGCCAGAAGCCAGATTTCTCTCTCACCTTCTGCTCCACCTCGGCGGGAACGGTCGGACGCGGGACCGGCACGGGCACCCGCTCGATGTCAGCCGACCGCCCCACCATGTTCATCGCGTCCTTGCGCACATCGGAGACGCGACGCGACCAGCCTTTGCCGAAGGTCGGCCAGTGCTTCAACTTGCGCAGGAAGGCCATGCGGACATCGCAAAGGCGATTGATGATCTCCGCCGGCTCCATGCGCGAAACTGCGGCGATGGTGTCCGGGCCGACCCTGCCATCCACTTTCGCGCCGACGACCGATTGCAGATACTTCGCCGCTCGGCTCGGGCCGGAGTTCACCGCGAAATCGAACACGGCATAATCGACGCCCGAAGGCAGCGCCTGGGCGTTCACGGCCGCCCAGTAGTGACGATAGTAGACGGTCGCGACCTGCTGGTCGGTAATCGCCTTTAGATCAGCCTTGGTGCCGTCGGCCTTCACGTAGCGACGAAAGGTGGCCAGCGTGACGCCCTTCATGGTCGCCCCACCCGGATCGCCTGGGTGATCAGCCCAGCCACCCTCGTGTTTCAGGACAAGCGGAAGCGCCCGCGCGAAGTTGCGGTCCATGTCGTTTCCTTTCTGGTGATGAGTTCAGATGAGAGAGCCGCGTCATTACGGCGCGCTGCCTTCGATGCGCTTCTCTCAGGATGCGTTGACTGCTACCCCTCTTGGGCTCCAAGGGGCACCGCCGCTCCCTGCAGGCAAGCGCTTCCCAACGTCAGCCTGCAGGGGGATTTCCAGATTTGGGTGATTGGAATACTCTATCCGTGCTGGCGGGGCGAAGAATCTGGGGCTCTTCTGAGAGATAGGCGGGGGCTTTTTCCCTATCCACCTGCCAGCGCCTTCGTGATCCATAATTAGCGAGTGTGCTAAAGCACCATTCAATCGAGCAAGCGCAGTGCCTACGTTGCGTTCGCTGGCTTGGCCTTGTGCTTCACTCCGTACACAGGTCACCAGCATTCAGTACGTTACAGCCCACTCTGCCCCGCCGAATGGAGCCCCAACTCAACAAACATTCGGCGGGGATTTTTCTGCGAACTCAGCCTAGGCATTACGTGATCACACCAATGGCGCGTTAACGCCATGTGGCTATTTTGGTGCAACCGGCGGGCAAGGATCTTTGCCCTGGGTCCCCAAGCCTCAAGACGTAGATTAAAACGCACTTGCCCGCCGGCTCTCACGGCCACCACTGATCGTCAGCGAAATCATCCGGGATCGGATCGGCATCCTTAAGCGTCCGAGCTGCAAAGATGTGAGCCTGCTTGTGTGCCAAAGCCGCATAACCGAGCTGCACCATGGTTTGCGCGTCGGTCAGGATGGCTGAATTGTCGGCCGCTATCCATTCAAAATCCTTGTCCGGCAAGGATGGATCAACCAAAAGCTGCCAGCGGTAGTTACCCGGTTGCGCGCTGTGAAGCATTATCGCGTCGGTCGCCATGGATTTTGCGCCCGCGATGTTCTCACGATCCTCCGGACGGAACTGATATTCGACGCCCGCAAAGATGAAGCCGCCACTAATGCGACGGTCTCGCTCAGCATCGATGTCGGCCTCTAGATCAGCCTGCCCCTGCGCTGCCTTCATCTCGGCTGTGACAAGCCTGGAAAGATCAATGTTCATTCGCCTGCCTCCTCCAGGTCGTCTGACGGCACTTCAATCGGCCCGTCTTCGTTGATGGTGATCGGCTGCGGGAAAGCCACTGCCTGCGAGGGGTTCGGCCCGTGCGGCAGAATTACTGAGATGTGCAATTCGCCACCAACGCGCTCGACGGGACCGGAAAACCAATCACTGCTGATCGCTTCTTCAGGAAGGGTCGCGCCTTCTGGGACAACTGAAAAGTCGAAAGCTTCGCCGTTGATTGTGATGATGTCGCCCGCCTTGACTAAGGTGAGTGCGTCGTCGCGACGTTGTGGAGAAAAAGTGATATGCATCAGAACCATCTCCCGAACCCGATGACCGGGCCTGTTGCAGATGAGGGGGTGCCGCCTGATGTGTACGACTGAACCCGCACCGTTAGATTTGTCAGCCCCAAAATAGTGGTGATGCGCACATCGCTGAACGATGTTGAAGCAACTGCAAACGGGGTAGCAACAAATGGCGACGCCCACGCGGCGGAAGTTCCAGAAACGGAAATTCGACCACAGATCAACGTACCATCAGCAAAGCGCACGTATTCGCCGTTAGCATTGCTCCCGCGCTCGATGATTGCGCCGGTCGGGATGCCGCCTGATTGGGAGACGGTGCCCAGAACGTTCCCGTTATTGTAGGTCATACGCCACGGCCCGTACGTCCCTGCACCCGACGCTATTCGCATCCATTGGATCGGCTCAGGCGTACCGGTAGGGGAATAAGGGATCGCAAATTGCACTTTCGCATCGTTTGAGAAAATGCGCTGTGTTGAAATCCAGAAATTGGTTGCACCCGGCGGAAAAGTCCCAGGGTTGCTGGTGGAGTACCGCCCGTCATCTCCCACCGGCACGGTGTCAATATTGCGTCCAGCCGACCCGTCGTAATACGTGCCGAAATCACGCAGCCGGTAGAAATTGATGTTGTCGCCGACCTTCAAAAGTCTGCCGGCGGTTTCGTCTGTTGCGTTCTCCGTCACATCGCTGAACGCACCGGCTGCGAGTTTGACCAG
Source organism: Nitratireductor sp. WH36-1 (assembly GCF_058725515.1). NCBI lineage: Bacteria > Pseudomonadati > Pseudomonadota > Alphaproteobacteria > Hyphomicrobiales > Phyllobacteriaceae > Nitratireductor > Nitratireductor sp. WH36-1. Next base: position 2,692,612 of record NZ_CM178970.1, read on the forward strand.
ATCCAGCACACCCGGACCAGTGAACATGGGCACTTTGTTCGCTGCGCCAACCAACCCCGCCAGCGCCGAAACGTTGCCACTCGAAAGCAACTGCCCAATTTCCTGCAACGCCTGCCGGTAGGCGACATGATAGGGCGTGAAGGTCACGCGATACGGCGCAGCGGCCTGCGTCGGACCTGGCCACGGATAGGCCAGCGTGATCTGTGTGTCGCTGTCCACCGATGCAATAGGCACCGGCATGCCGACATGCTTGCCGAAATCATCCGCCGGCCGCACGATCTGCGACCAGGCAGTGCCCTGCCCTGTGACAACGGTCTGGCCCTGTGTAACGGATCCCGTGCCAGTTTCGTAATAGCCCTGCTCGTAGAGATTACCCGCCATTCTTGGCATCCTTCTTTTCGGCCTTAGCAGCGCTGTCCTGCGCCGCCGCGTCCTGCAGCTTGCCGTTGATCTTCGTCAGCCGGTCGATTTCCGCCTGCATGGCATCCTTCTCCTGCCGCTCGCGCTCCAGAGCGTCGGCAAGCATCAGGTTTCGGTTTCGGTAAAAGTCGTTGAGCGCAGTCGCCTCGACGGCAAGCGCCATCGGGCTGACCTGCTTCTTCTGCTGGTCAGTCATGGAATGTCCGATTGTGTTGGTGGAGTCAGAGGTGCGCGATCAGCGCCGCTGTGCGGCAACATGAAGCCTACGTTGTGAAACGTCCCAACCTTGACCGGCACCAGCACCTTGCGCGTACATTTTTATTTCAAACGTGTGAACACCGGCGGTAGGAGTCATCCAAACGAATTCTCTCTGAAACGGTGAGCGTTCCGATTTGTCAGTGAGAAGAAAATTCCCATCAACGAAAAAGTTAAACACGGGGATGAAATTCAGATTGCTTGTCTGCGCTGTGAAAATGCAGCGAACGAACAAAGCGTCAGCGGGAACATCAAGCGTTACGGTTTGCACGGTTGTTTGTGCGAATGAAACGCTTATGCCACCCGCCGTATAGGCGCTATTTGTGACGTTGATCGCATCGCCTGCAAGCTTGAGCGTATCAACTGACAGGTTGGCAATCTTGGCACTGGTAATCGAAGCGTCGGCAATCTGGGCTGTTCCAATGGAAACGTTGGTGATCTTCGCCCAATCGACATAGAGCTGATCTGCGTAGAGCGCACCATTCTGAATGACGACTGGCCTGAAGTTGTCAGATCCATCTGTAAACACGAACTGGTCAGCCAGCGCCGCAAACCGCGTTGGATCAAGCTCATTCGAGGGGACGTCCAAGAACCACGAGGCAGAACGCCACGCCCCTGCCCCGCCAACGCGCGCTTGCGCACCAATGCGGGATGAGTACCCGGAAGGGCCAGCTGACACTTCCATGCGGAAGTTTCCGTCCGCCGAAACATCATTCACGGTTGCCGTGACGGCGGTGATCGCGTTGGAGTTGGCTGCTACCTTCCCATTCACCTCGGAAATTTCAGCCGAAAAGAGTGTGGTCACTCCCGCGATGCTCGTATCAATCTTTGCGTTGAGCTGCACAAGCTGTTGCGAGATAGCCGAACTTGGCCCCGTAGCAACAAAGATTGCTTCATTCCATGAAGCCTCCGCATTGCCATAGGTCGACGCTAATTCACGTCGCAAACGCTGGACGTTGCCATACTGCTGATCAAAGTCAGCCATGTCCTTCGTGGCATTGTCCAGACCGCGCTCGATTTCCTCGCGCGTGTTGTAATTCAGCCATTCAGAAGCATCGTTCACCAACTCGCCTACGGCCTCATAATCAACCGCAGTGTCTGTGTTTGGCTGGTTGAGCGTCACCACAGCCTTCGGGTTCGACCAAGCGACAGGCCGCTGCGGGCTGGTAATCAGCCGCGTGCGCACCTGGTACTCGGTGTCCGAAACAACGCCTTCCGTCAGGACGGCAATCGTCTCATCCGAAGGCTTTGACATGCTGGCGCGGGACTTGGGCTCGTCAGTCGGCCACCATTCCAGTTCAACGCCGACGACCGTCACATCATCGATGCTATCCCAGACCGCCTGAATTGCCGGCATGAGCTTGGTGCCAGAGCCGGCCGTCACACCGGCAAGCTTGAGGTTCTGCACCTCTTGCTGATAGACAGGCTTGCCCGGAGGATACGGGACCACGGGAACCGGAACCGTCACGGCATCATAGATCGATGAATCACGCTGCTGGAGCGCCAACCGCACATTGCGCGGGCCTCTATTGTCCAGCGAATACAGCGTGGACTCCGTCACCAGATAGGTGAGCGTGCCATAGCGGGCGCTCTGCCAGACAATCCAGTCGCCGGCCTTGAGCCCTCGCCAGCGCGGCCGCAACGCAAGTTCTGCCGTCGCCTCCAACCGGTTTTCGGCGGCATAGATCGAGGCAAGCTGCTTGGCCTGCCTTGCGCTCATGACCGTGGGGAAATCCATAGCCAGATCACGCGTGCGCCGGTCCACGACAATCTCACTGTCGAGCACAATGGACTCATAACCCACCATCGACCAGAGCTGACTGGGATCGGGATGCGTGCCAGAAATCGAGTTGACCAGCTCCGACATGGACCGCTTGGCCTGCCAGCGCACGGGCTCGCCCACTACAAGGTCGTCATCCGTGATGGTCGCCACCACGGGCTGGGCCGCGCCAATCATCGGCCAAGAGCCGTCCGGCGCATCAATCACCACGCCGCCGCAGGACTTCATGAGCGACTGGATGTTGTCGCCGTGCGTGGCGGTGCAATCCAGCATAATCGAGCAGCGATAGCGCTTCTCGCCTTCAACCACTTCATCGCAGACGTTCGCCGCCGCCGTGAACTTGTCTAGCGGCAAGTCGCTCGGCTGCATCTCCATGCCGCAGAACAAGTCGCCGTTGACCGCAAGGCCGCGTCGGTAGTTGTACTCGATCACGATTGGGTTGTCGGTCCACTCGTGGGTGGAGAAGTCATTCCAGCGATGCGGGCCGCTGCCGCCGACAGTGTCATCCTTGCGCCAGTCATAAAGCGGCGCGCCTTTCAGCTCGAAGAACACATCGGGCATGCCGACCGTCTTTTCGCGGTCGTATTTCGCCTTCACGATCACATAGGCATTGCCGACGCCAACGCAGCTTGTGCCCCATCGCCCTGTCGGATTGGCATTGTCGACAAGGTCAGGCTCGGCCCCGGTCTGCGTCCCGTCGATGAACTTGATCCACGCCAGTCCCGCATATTCGCCGGACGTGACCTGGCGAAAGCCATTGGCCTGCGGCGCGTCGAGCGTCACCCACTCGCCGTTGATCGCCACGCGCTCAAGGCTGGTGCATGGATAATCCGAGAGCTGATAAACGTCCTGCAGCCAGCCATTGTCGTTGCCAAACGTGTTGACGTGGACCTCATGCCCGGCGATGCCGACCAGACCGCACGCCACCTGTCGCGGCACGTCCGCGCCATACTCGGTCTGGATCTTGACGCCAGCCGGCTCCGGTGCCTGCTGCTTGCGCTTCATCAGCGCGGACGCAGCAAGGTTCAGACCAATGCCAATCGCCAGCTTGCCGATGAAGCCAAGGCCACCGATGAAAGACGCGACTGCGCCAACAGCACTGACGACAGCGCCAATGGCAGCACCAATAAACGGCATGAGATACCCTCCGCGCTGCGCAGGGCGCAGGCGTTGCAGATGTCTGGATTGTGGTGGTGGTGCTGGACTCCCATCATCCGGTCTGCTTGGATGGCAGATCAGCCGGGGAGGGAAACTATGTCACCTGAAACGATGCGTACGATGGCGGGCCATACCGCCTATCTCTGCCTCATCGCAGAGCTTTCAAAGGCGGGCCTTATCGACATCGCAAGCCTTGCCGATCAGATTGAGGCAATAGGCGAGAGGCATGGAAGAGAGAACAAGCAATACGGCGATCTTATCGTGGAGATCGGTCGGAGCGTTCGGTCGGTCGATCCGTTAGCGCCTCCAATGCCCGGCTGAGCGCCGAATTAGGTTCAGTCGCAACCACGATCTTGTCGGCATAGCTTGCCGAGAGCCTATTCTGGTCCGTCATTCTCGATCTCCAACCTGAAACGCCGTCTTCACTTCGGTGGCCGGCAGAAACTCCACAGAGCGCTCGCCACGGGTGGCAAATCCGATGGATGTAAAGACACCCCCGGATATGACGCCATGGCGCTCCACGACGCCCAAATCGCCGCGCTGGGCCATCAGGCGGCCAATCTCTGGCAAGCGAGCGCGGAACGCATCCTCGACGGTTTCAAAGCCGCGCTTGCGAAGCTGGCGGCCAGCGCCGGCCTCAGTCTTGTAGCGGACGCCTTCGTAAAGCGGCTTGCCCGTGATGGCCTCGAAGGCATTGGCCGGGATCAGATAGCAATCCGACACGCCGAACTCGCTCGGCAGCGCCATGTGCTTTTCGATCACCTCATTGAGGCGCTTTTCCCAATCTGGAACGAGCTTCAACTAAACCTCCCGAAGAAGTCATCGACGGCATCTTTCAACCATCCATCGAGCTTGATTGCCGCCCTCTTGGCCGACTTCCGCGCCCTGCCCCAGAAAATTTCTTCTCGGCCGGTCGTCGCCGCGTTCACATAGAAGTTGTCGCCCTCAACACGGCGATACTGGTCTGCCATGTTGCGCTTGCGGCCGTTCGTGCGGGTGTAGTCCAACGCGCGCGTCTCGCAGTCCGCAATGAGCTTGTAACCCTCTTCCGGGTCTTCCTCGTGCGAAAGCTGATCGATGTAGCCGCGCCGCAGCGCCTCGACATGAAGGAGCGCCCCGGTGTCCGGATGGAAGAAGGCATCATAGATGGTGACGGGCCGGTCGCGGTAATCCTCCGCCTCGATGGTCTTCAGGACATCAGGCGTAAGTCCATCGTCGGGCGACTCCGCAAGCTCAATCGTGAACTGCCGTGCCGTGGTTCCCATGCCGCCGGGCAGGTCAGAAACCTTGATCACGCCACCCGGCTGGTAGGTCAGGCCATTCCATTCAATCGGCTGATCCGACTTCGCAAAGCCATAGGTTCCTGTGCCGAACTGGAACTTCATCAGACCGCGAATGGAAATGCGGCCTTCGTCCAGAAGATCTTGGACAATCGTCGGGTAGGCCATCACATCACCCGCTGATAGGCAGTGAACGAGATCTGCGACGGCCCGCCGATGGTCTCTTCGCTCCAGCTCTGCCAGTCGAGAATGAACTTCGCCACAGGCAACCACAGGCGGGCTACAGCGGCGTTCGTGAATATTCCGGTGTGCAGGTGCGGAGAAACCGTTACGGTGGCCTCTGCGCCCGCCGCTGCGGCATCCTCGACAACCTCGTAATATCCACGCGCCTCGCCTTCTTCGAGCCCGATGCGATCACCCACCCTGAACTGATAGGCAGGCGGAAGACCATCCAGACCGAGCTCGCCCGACAGACCAACGCTGGTAACGATGGCGGTCCCATCCCATCCGCTCGAGATGTCACCCGGGGTTCTTGCTGCCGGATAGGCCAAAGGCGGATTGCGTGTGATGTCGTGCGCGATAAACTGGCGAAGGCCGCCGCGCAGACTGTTCTTCCACGCCGTCCATGCGCGGCGCTCAGCATCCCAGAGCGGCATCGTTTCCGCCTCAAATATCCAAGCAGGGTCCACCACCTGGGACATATTGAGCTTGGCGCCGGAATGAGACGCGGACGATGCAACCGGATCGACTAGCCGGATCGTGCCGCGCGTCAGATTGTAGTCAGGTAGCGGGCGGGGAAAGATGATCGCCATTATGCCGCGTTCCTCTTCCTCGCCTGCGCCTGTGCGGCAAGCCATCGCTGATAATTGCCCTTGTCGTACTCCTTCAGTGCCTGGGTGACCTGCCGGCGGGTTTCTTCCGGATTTGCACTGTTGCTCGCGTCGATGTTGTAGGTCGGAGCGTAGGTGTTCTGCGAAGGCGCGCTTGCTCCCTTCGGGGCCGAAACGCCCAGCCGACCATCAGGCCCGCGCTTGAGGGGCATGATCGCTTCCGGCCCCGCCTCGCCCATCACGCCAGACCTGCCGCCCGACATCGGGAACATGGTTGCGCTGGACACAACACCGCCATTGGCAAACGGGATGACGTTGCCCTGCGAGAAGGCGTTGCCCTTCGCGTTGAACAACCATCCCATAATGCCGCCGATGATGCCGCCACCACCGCCGCCACCAAGGCCGCCCAGATTGCTGAAAAGACCGTTGATCAGGCTGTCGGTTGCGAGCTCGATCAGCTTGTCACCGATGCGGCCAAGAACGCCCAGCGCCGCATCCCCGAACGATTTCCAGATCCCCTTGCCCTGCTCAAGCCCGGACCTGAAGTCGTTGAAGAAGCCCGACACCGTGCTTTTCGCGAAGTCATAGGCCGATTTGAGCTTGCTCGTTTCGGCTTCGGTCTCTGCCATCGTCTGCGCGAGACCGGTCAACTCCGCTTTCTGCCCCGCCGTCAGCTTGATGTTGTCGTTTGCAGCCTTGTTCAAAAGCTCCTGCTCATAGCGCAGGGCGTTTGCGGCCTCTTCCGTCATGCCGAGCGTGGACGCTTCCAACTTCTGCTGCTCGATGAACTCCTGAGCCCCGCGAACAAGATCGGAGTAAGACTCGCGGGCTTTCTCCGCAGCCTTTTCCGACGCCGAACCCGCGGCATTTGCAGATGGAACCACCTTATTCAGTTGGTCGATCAGCTTTTGAACCTCGGTCGTGGCGTCTTCCGCGCTACTCTGGGCCGCGCCATCAGAGCCAAACAGACCGCCGAGAGGATCGCTTCCCATGATGCCCTTGATGCGTGCCGCATGTTCAGCGTTGGCCTTGCTGAAATCGTCGGCGGCCGGGTTGTCAAAGCGGCCCAGGCTCACCTCGTCAAATTCGGGAATCGTCAGGTTCCAGCCCAGCGTATCCCGGACGAATGCGCTATTGCCGCCGAAGAAGTTCACGACCGCATTTGCCCCGGCGATGATCTTGTTGAAGCCGTCAAGAGCGCGATTCACCATCCACTCGATGCCGGCGACAAAGCCGTTTGCAGCACCATAAGCCGCAGCTTCAATCATCGTCGGGAACTGGTCCCAGATGAACTGAATATCCGCGTATGCCGCCCGGAACGCATTGATGATGAAGTTGCCGACCGTCTTGAAGACGCCGACGACATCAACGCCGAACACCTCGGATATCTTGTCCCGGAACTCATAGGCAGCGACAATCGCTGACGTGATGGCGACAAGCAGGAAGCCGATGGGGTTGGCCATCATCGCGGCCGTGATCGCCTTCATGCCGAAGACGACCGCGCCGACGAACGTTCCGAAGCCCGTTACCAAGAAAGACATGATCGCCGGGCCGAAGGCAACAAGCATCGCCGCACCCGCCACCTTTGCCAGGCTCGCGACGGTTCCCATATTGTCGGCCACCGCCTTCAGCACGGGTGTCAAGACGGTACCCAGCGCCCCGCCTGCCTTCAGGATTTCAGCCGTGATCGCAGACCAGATGCGCCCCGCCTGAAAGCCGGGAGAATTCGCCATCTTGTCAAAGGCATCCTGCGTGGCGCCGGCCTTGTCCGCCATTTGCTCCAAGATCGCGGTAAAGTCGTTGCCCGCCTGCCCTGAAAGGGCCATGACGGGGACAAGGGCCTCAACGCCGCCAAACAGCTGCGCCAGAACCTCCGTCGAGCCGCCACTTTTCTGGACAAGCTGATCGAGGAAGCCGGCGAAGCCCTGCGCCTGCAGACCGGAAGCGCTGAACTCAAGGCCAAGTTGTTTTGCCATCTTGGTTGCTTCCGCGGTCGGCTTCGCCACGGCGGCGAGGATTGCCCGGACGCCGGTGACAGCTTCCTGCGTGGAAATACCGCCTTTGGTCAGCGCCGCAATGGAGCCCGTCAGCTCATCGAAGCCAACGCCCGTCTGCGCGGCGAGCGGCGCGACCTTGCCGAGCGACGATGCCAGTTCGCCAATCGTCGTCTTGCCCGCCCTCATGGCAACGAACATGGCATCAGAAACCGATGCGGCTCCCTCAACCTGATCGCCATAGGCGTTCATAACGCTGGTGAGGCCGTCCGCAGCCGTCGCAACGGTGGTTACGCCACCCACCGCAAGCTTATTGGCCGCCGTGAGGATGTCCGTCGCCTCCGCTGCGTCAGATGCGCCGGCAGAAATGATCTGGTATAGTGCCTTGGCCTGCCCTGCAGCGCTGCCACCGAAAGCCGCCGACTGCTCAATTGCGGACTGCGCCAACCTGTCCATGTCAAAGGTCGCGGTATCAACCAGCGTGGACACTTCCGCCAAGGCATCTTGAAACTCAAAGATCGGCCGCGTGGAGAATGCTGCGAGAGCTGCGGCGCCGAACGCGATGATCTTGCCTTTTGCCAGGTCGTATGCGCGCGCCATATTGGTGGCTGACCGGGCAGCGTTGTCATTGGCCGCCCGCGCCGCAGCGCCCGCCTTTGTGGTCGAGTTGCCCCAATCCTTCGCCGCACGCTCGGCAGCTCCAGCGGCAGCCGGCATCTTGCGCAGTTCGTCATTCGCCTGCTTCAGCTCGCGGGAGTCGGCACGAAAGCCGAGTGCTGCAACTTCCATGTCGGCTTCCTCTTCAATCCTATCCGAACAGAGCCTTGAACAGGCTGGGCGTCATCGGGCGACTGGAGACCGCCTGACGCTTCTTCGGCTTCCCGTCTTCATCAGGCTCGTGGAATTCGATGAATGCCCTATCCATGGCCTTGATGCCTGAAACGAGATCATCGAACGCATCGCCCCGATATCCGAACCGGCGCGCATAGGCGTCGATAGAGGCGAACGGGACTGGCCCGGCCCCCATTGATACTTGACGATCCCCTGAGAGTGCCCAGAAGGCAGACAGGAGATCATCACTTCCCGGCGGCGCAGGTGGCGGAACCAGATAATCCGGAACCGCCTGCCCTGCTTGTTCGTGGGCGTCGATCAGCCCTTCGACTTTGCTTCCCCATTCGAGCTGCCAGAGGACGATTTCGGCAAGGGCTTTCCCCGCGCTTCCTTGTCCTCCATGAGGCCCTTGTCGACCACCTGGGCAGCCCATGCGACAGCATCGGCAAATGCCGAGAAGTCGGGATCGGTCAGCCAGTCCTTGGCAAGCGCCCGGTCGAAGGCAAGCGGTTCGCCCTCATTGGTGAAGCCATCCCAATCGAGAAGCACCGCCTCGTGCATGGTCTCGCCCATGATGCGCATGGCGACAGAGGGTTTCAGCGAACCGTCGCGCTCGCGGTCGTCACGAGGAACGGCGCGCTCCTTGCGGGACCGGATCGCGATGACGGTCGGGCTGGAGAAGCCGCGCACCTTCAGCTTCACATCGCCCATGCCGGGGATGTCAGCCACCCACTGGCCGGCCTCTGCGTTGGCGCTGTCGCGCTTCAGCGATTTGATTTCCATTCTGGATTACTCCTGCTTACGGCGTACCGGGGACGGCATCGACGTTGACGACATTCGAATTGATCTCGATGGTTGCGTTGAGATTGCGGATCGTGTTGGCCTCGCCGCCGGCCTCGTTCGAGCTCATCGCCAGACCGACGAAATAACTCATGGATGGAGCCGAACCCGTGCCGCCCGGATCGTCGTTGTGCTCGATCTTGAAGGCATAGTTCTGCTTGTTCGCGCCGGCTGCCGCAGCAATGAGCGCTTCCTGACCGGGATCGCCGGGGATCACCGCAAAGACGTTCTCCATCGAACCAGCGTTCGTGGTGCCCTTCTGTTTGATGTCGCGGCCACGGTTAATCAGCGACGTGGTGATGAGCGCGGCCGTATCGCCGACACTGCCCATCTGGGACCAGCCGTCGATTTCCACCCACGTTTCGCCGGAGAAATCCGCCTCAACGAAGTCAGATGCCTGGAGTGCCTTCACGCCGCCGATGAACAGCTTCATACCGGCGACAGGGAAAAGATCGCCTGCCATTGTTCATTCCTATCGATGTCTGAAAGCCCTTGCCGAAGGGGCGAGAACGGCGGTCAGCCCGAAAGCCGATTACGGATAGACATGCCAGCGGATGCTCACAGGAACCAGCATCCATGCCTTTTCCTGAAGGGGCGCGGCAATGTCGGGATCGCTCATGATCCAGATGACGATCCCGGCTTCCCTGATCTTGGTGCCGCGAGCGAAGTGCTGACCGATCTGGGCGGCAAGGTCCGTCGCCTTCACGATGCCCTGCCCCTCCGGCCAGAAGACCGATGCCTGAAAGATGCCGAGGCGTTCGGGCTCCTTGCCGAAAGTAATCATTCGTTGGATCGGTGTATTCGGGATCACGAAAAGCTCAACGTGTGGCTTACCCGGATCCGGCGTAAAGCTGATGCCAGGATATGCAATGCGAACGCCAGCAGGCAGCGCCATCGTGCTGAAGTGGGCAATCAACGCCTCGGCGATAGCGCCTTCCGTTGTCTCTGCCATGGTGCTAGGCTCCCGCCAATGTCCAAGCCCCTTTCAGACAATCGAGCGCATGACCTCCTGACCGAAGCGCGCCGCATTCTTGGCGATGCACCGGGGGAGACCACGCGCGCCGACACCGCGCTACAGGCGGCACGGCGGACGTTGACTGGACTGGCTTTTGCTTTGCTTGTTGCTTCCGAAAAAGGTTCGGACGAAGTGTCCGGTGTTATAGACCCAGACGGGTCTTGAGTTCCGCCGTGACGCGCGCCACGACCTGCGGCCATTGCTGCGCCGCCGTCCTTACAAATGCATCAGGCGCTTGGCCCCTCGCCCCAAACTCACGATGGGCGGCATAGGCTGCGGTATAGCCGAGGAATATCGTGTCACCGAGATCCGCCCCCGCAATCACCGCCGTTATCTCTGCCCCTGAATAGGCATAGCTCTGCCCCGGCTCCGGCTTTGCGGATTTGTTGATGGGCGGAATGTGCGATGTGGACGCCATGAGAGAACTGCGCAGGAAGCCCGTATCAACTCTGAGCCTTCCACCCTCGCCGCGCGCCGCCTGTGCGATAGAGACCAACTCTTGCACCGACTGCTTGAAGATCGCCTCGTTGGCACCGCGGACCTTCTTCGTCCACGCTGCCACTTGGGCTTCAAAGCTCTGTGCCATTACGCTGCCCTGTTATCGCGCACAACACGGGCGAGGAAATCCACCTTGGTCTCCAGCCAGCACCGGCAATTCACATGCTCGGACGCCGGGGCCATAGGATCGCCCGGATACCGGATGGATGCTCCTGACGGGCTGGTAAAAGTGCCGTTCAGAGGAACCGACTTCTTGTTCAGCGCCCGGTGAGTGTCGCGCGTTCTGCCGTCCGGCGTTGCGTGCCAGATCTTCACCACGTCCCGAACGTCGATCTTTCCGGCGTCAATCTGCTGCTGGATCGCATCGACCTTTGCCATGTTCAATGCCGTCATGGTTTCGGATCGGGCGATGGTCTCGCCGCGTAGTTCAAGCAATCTATCGGAATACCGACCGACGATCTTGGAAACCGTGTCCTGATCGAGCGCGGCCTCATCCCTGATTGCCTTCGCCACAGTCCGGTCAAACCGCTTGTCGCGCCGGCCGCGCGTGAAATAGTTCCTCATCTGCGCTGGGTCACCGGACAGAAGCTCACGGCGGGCATTTGCGACATACTGCTCCTGTGGCCCGGAAAGACCAATGATGCCGCCCTGTCGCCGGTTGCTGCCCCGCTGGACACGCCCAATCACATCGAGCGCGGTCTGACGGGGGTTGAGCCCCTGCGAGAGACCGTCTGTCAGATGGCGGCGGACAGCTTCGCGCTGCTCCTGCGCGATGCGGGTGATGAGTGTCGAGGAATGGCTCGACAGCACTTCCTCAGCTGCCAAGTTGCGCACACCGAAGCGGAAGACAACGCGGCTCCCCTCCGGGTCTCGGACCATCGGAAGATTGTCGACCGTCGCTTGCCCGCCGTCATTGTAGGCATCCAGAATGGCCCGATCCAGACGACCGAAGGCTTCCGGCTCAATCTGGAATGCGCGAATGGCGCCGTTGATGTCGCCGCGCTCCAGACGCTCCACGACCACGCGCAGGGTCACCGTGTTGCGGATGCTGTCGACCGCCGCCATGAACGCTTCACGGATGAGCGGTTCATGGTGCTGGATGAGGGCTTCAATAAGCTGCCGATCAGTGAGCCGGGTCATTACAACCTCGCTTGAGCCGTCCACATGACCACGGTGCCGCCCGGATTGAGCGGTTCCACATGGATGATGGAGAGAACATTCCCGCCGATGACCAGACGATCAGCCGCGGTCGGGGCGTCCGCGCTGGCCGGGTTGTCTGGCAGCGCCGGGATTGAAACGCCCTCGGTGGAAATCAGGGCCTTTCGGTCATTCTGCTCGACCAGCGAGCTCTCGCGCTCCTTGAGCGTGTATTCCGTCACGACCAGCGTGCAGGGATAGTCGATGTCCTGAAATTCGGGGTTCCAGTCGGTCCCGCCGATCTTGGTCTTTCGGCGGATTGCGCCGGCCTGACCGAACTTCTTGATCAGACGGGCGGCAGTGGCCCGCGACTTGGCGTAGTTGAAGCCGGTCATTCTCTTCCACCAGGAATCGATGCTACGAACATCTCGCATTCACCTTTTTAGATATGTCCAATATGACTATGACCGCTGTAATATGCTGCCGCTAAACAATTGAGGGCCAAATGAAGACCAATTTCGCCTGTGCAACGCTTGTTGCATTTCTCGCATTGCTCTCTGCAGCAAGCGCTCAATCATCCAATGAGCTTGAGAAACGACATGTTAGAGTGAAAGCCTTAGGGAGTATGCTGGGTGTGGCGGAGAAATGTGGGCAGCGTCACGATGTCAATCTGTTTGGCCACCTGTTAGACGACATCTACAACGCCACGGACATTGTCGCGATTGCGAATGAGGCGAACCGCGCCAAGGAAACCTTGGATCGCGCTACCCCTGCAACGATCACGACCACTTGCAAGCTGTTCAGACATTCAGTTGTGCGCGACAAATCCACGTTTGATATCCCATAATTCGCCTCGACCAATTTTGCCCGTACACGGCAGCGGCTCCTATTCTCTTATTGTCTTGCGACAGTTCCCGATAAGACACTCGCTCGCGATGCCATCAGCCCACGCAATAGGCCATCAACGGCGGTCACCATCGGCAACACGTCAGAAACGCCGCCGGTCCCATCCTTGTAGGTGACAGAAAGCGGGCCAACCTGCTCCTGCTTTACGCCTTCAGCCGGCACATAGTCGGGCGAAAGGCTGTTTGGCTCCGTCGCTTCCCGCCACGCGGCTTCACTGGCGGCGTTCTTGACCTTCTGGGGTATCGCTTCACTCGGAAGCACCTCACCGCGATACACGGCGTCCTGACGAGGCCATTCAAGCGCCTGATCGAAAGTCGATGCCTTGCCGATGAAGCGCGCGCCATAGGTGCCATCGAGCCAAGCCGTGCCACGACGCAAGGCCTGCTCGAGCTCATCATCAGCTATGCCGCTGTAATCCCGCCCGATGCTGTCCCAATAGGCCTTTGCTTCGACCAGGGTGGGATAGCTATCTGCCGCCGGATCGCCGGGAGTGGTGTTAAGAGCCATCATTGATGCCTTTTTCCGGTTAAGCGCGCCGTTCCCGCTCCAGATCGCGCAGGGCGGCGAGATCTTCCAGCGCGTCTTCTGCATTGAACTCAACGTTCATCGCGACCAGGTCGGCCTCGATCTCACGGCGGGTCAGGCCATTGGTAGCCTCTTCTTCCTGATCGGCCGGCATGTTGAGCGCGTTGAATGCTTCGATCAGCTTTTCACGGCCCAGCTTGTGGTGTGGTGCCTTGCCTGTCGCTTCCTTGATCGCGGCCCGGAGCTGGTCGTCGCTGAAGCCGGCGCCGCTGTCCGTGCCCAGTTCGATCTCCTGCCCACCGCCTTCGATCTCGTCAGCACCCTTCGGCTTGAAGCGCGCATCGATGATCCTGAAGCCCTTGGCGAGCAGTTCGGCCTTCTTCTTCGCCGACACCGGATGCTTCACGTATGCAATCTGACGCTCTTTCGTCATGGTTCTTTCTCCTGAAAAGCGGGAAGGAAAAGGGCGAGCCGTGGCCCGCCCCAATCGCTTACTGGGCAGCGTCTGCGATGGTCACGACGCCTGCGGTGTGCTTCACGCTGGAAGCCGTGCGGTCCCAGTTCGCACCGGTCGCAAGCGCCGCATCCGAGGGAGACTTGCCGCCGCTGGCCTCATCCCAGGTGTAGCCCTTGAGGCCGACACCGAAGGTGTAGTCCATCTGCAGGGTGGTCTCGATCCGTTCCTTGCCGTTGGCGGTCTCGATGTTGGTGATGACATCGCCACCATCCATGACCGTTGCAGCGCCCTCGGAGAGAGACAGCACCTTGAGCTTGTTCGGCGTGCCGGCCTCGTAGAGCGCCGGAGCATCCGTCACCACGACAGCCTTGCCGAGAATATCCACGACGCGGACGTTCTGGGCCTGAAAGAGCTGCTGCGTGTTGGTGAGGTTGTTGCCGATCAGCTTGTGATAGGCGCTACCGTTCATCACCTGGGCGATCAGATTGCCGGAGTGATCGCCGAACTTCGCATGCGCGTCGTTCATCGCAGTGTAGGAGATGCCGCCGGTACCAGACACGTCATTGGTCGCGTCCGCCTGATTGGAGATTGCGGCCACAAGCACGGCAACCGCCGTATTGAGCTGGTCGGCCATCAGCGCTTCCGCGAAGTTGCGGGATGCAACCTCGATGCCCTCGGCAGTCGGCTTGTTCAGCCAGGTCATCTGCGAAGGCTCATAGCGGATCGGGCCGAAGCCGCCCGCGATCTTCACCGAGGAATGCTTGACCTGAGTCAGATCGGTCGCAGCCTGCGCACCATTGGTCGTGTAGCGATCAACACGACGCTGCGCCGAATGGATCGACGCAAAGAACGACTCCTGCATGAAATCGCCGTCGAAGCCCTCGGTGGTGAGACGGATCGAGCCGTTGGAAGCGGCGTTGAACTTCGCCACCATCTGATCCAGCGTCTCGATAATCGCCGGCATGAAGTACTTGTTGAACACCTGCATCTGGGAAAGAGACATGGAGAACTCCTATTGTGTGTCTCGGGAATGTTGGGGTGGTTGGGCTTCCCGCCCGGTTGGTGCCGCTTCTCATCCCGAGACAGCAGCAAAGGAGTTGAGGGCGCTCAGCCCTTCAATTCAGGGAACTTGGCGGCGATTGCCGCTGCTCGCTCTTCGCGGGTGCCGCCGAAGTTTCCACGTTGCGGAGCATTGCCGCCGCCGGCCCCGGGCTGCTTTCCGCTGCCGGACTGGCCGGAACCTTCGAAGGCGCGCCCAAAGGCATCGGAACCCTTCATCTCTGCGACAAGGCCAGCGATATCCATGGGAGTGCCCTTGGCATCCGCGATCTTCGCGTTGCCGTCCTTATCGACAACCTCGACAGCAAACTTACCGTCAACCTCTTTGACGCGCGTATGAGAGCGCACATGCGGCAGAAGGAGTTCAACCGAACCCTTTGCCTCGGCCAGTGCAGACGTTGCAGCCGCATCGATAAGCAGGCCTTCGACCGTTTTGGTTAGATGGCCGATACGCTCATCGCGTGAGGTGATTTCACCGTTGTGCTTCTCCAGAAGCTGCGCTTTGGCCGCTTCAACCTTCGCGTTGGCGATCTTGTCGGCTTCCTTCTCCGGATCGAGCTTCTTAAGCTCTTCCAGCTCTTCCAGAGCAGCGCGAGCCCTGTCCGGGTCAATGTCCTTGAACTTCACGATCTGCTTTTCGAGGTTTTCCCGCGTCGTGCGCTCTTTCCCGAGAGCGGTTTTGAGGCCGTTCACGTCTTCCAGAGCAAAACCGTCCACGCCTTCCACATCGAGCAAGAACTTTCCGTCCTTCTCAACATAAAGGGCCTTGGTTGCGTCATCGATGCCGTCAAGAGATTCCAGAATTGCCTTGAGTGCCATGTTATCCATCCCGGATTTGAGTTGAGGGCTTCCCGCCCATAAAAAAAGCCGCCCGGTACATCCGAAGCGGCCTTGTGAATTCAGATTGTCCTTTGGTTCATTCCAACGGATCAGACGGCGGCATGGCGGCGATCAGATCGTCCTCAGCATCATCGCCGGGGAGTTCCTTTATCAGTCGCCTCTCCTCTTCTTCCCCGTCGAATTCAGGCGACAGGATGCTCCGACGCTTCATTTCCTGCCAGAGCGTCTGCGTACTCAACGTGCCGCGCTCATTCATGGTCAGGAGCGTGTCAGGCGCTTTGTCATCGCCAAGCTCAACCGCAAAGTCCGTGTTCACATAGACGGTAGGCTCGAGCTTGACGTTCAACCACATCGCCGTGAAGACATAGGCGCGCTCCAGGCAGTCCTTGAGCATGAACGCCCAAGCCTGAACGGCGCTGGCGGACTTCTGAGATGCGAACGCGGCCGCAACCTGGGTGATCCCGCTTGTGCCGGCCGTCAGCGGCTGCCGCCCCAGTTCACGCATCTGTGCTTCCGTCTTGTCCACCTCCTCCGAAAGGAACTTGAGCGATGTGGCCGATGGCTCAATGAACTGCCACTGCCCGCTTCGCGCGCCGTCCTGCGACGGCGGTGCATACAAGACGACCGATGGGCCGATCGGTGCCATGACCGGCTTGCCTTCCTCATCGACCGGCGGTTCGACGCCGTTGCCCGCAAGCATCGGGAACGCCGTCAGTTCCTTGGCCGATTTGAGATTGGTTTCTTGCTGATAATGCTCGACCTGCAGCTCGGCGACGTTCCGCATCGGGGGGCGAATGCGCCATTTGGTTCCTTCGCGCCGTCCGGTGAAGAATGGCACCAAAGCGATGACGCCAATCGAGATCGAACCCTGTTCAATCAGGCTCCAGCTAGCATTCTTCTGGGTGCCTTCCTCCCAGATTTCATACCGAGCCGGTCCATATTGACCGCCTTCCAGCTCGTCGCGGGTCAGGACCCGGACACGGTCGATGCGCTTTTCCTTGCCGGCGCTGTCGCGCTGAGTGACGGGCTCGTAGATCTTGGCATAGGTGAACTCTTCCTTGCCGTTGATGACCTTGCTTTCCACCCAGAGCATGTCGGCAGCAGGGATGCGCACCCAATAGGGCCGCGCGCCCATACGCTTCTCATCCGCGAGCGTGGCCCCCTGCGGCACGGTCGGGTAATCGACCAAAATCCAATCAATGGCATTGTGAATGCCATTGAAGAACACCGAGTCCGCGAAGACATGCAGGTGGTTCCCGCCGCCATCGACATCCTCCGTGATGACCTTGATCGGCTCCGGCACCGCGTCATTAGCAAGCGCCACTTCCTTCGAGAACGGCTTTGACGCCAGGTTCTCCACGATGTCCGAATAGATGTCGGTGAACTTCGAGTTCTCGAGGCGATAAGCGTAGTTTGGATCGCTTTCGTTCGGGAACTGCGGCAGGAAGGTTTTCCCGGCCTTCCGCATCTCGTCAACGCCACCACGGATTGCGGCCACCTTCGTCCAGTAGCCCTGCATCGCCTGATAGTCGGCTGACGTAGCCAGATGATCTGTATCAGCCATTGATCCGTCCCGATGTTCCAAAGAGTGCGGTTCGTCTCTGGCTTGTCGCCAGTTCGTTGAATGCCCGTGACGACGCGTCCACGATGTCTTTCAGCTTGCCCGCCGGGAACACCTCCACTTCGTCAAGGAACATGTCGTTCCATGCGCCTTCGAGGATATCGACGTTCCCCGCCTCGCATTGAGCGGCCAACGGCTCGGCTCTCGTCACCTTGTCCCCGCTTTCAGGCGTGGCGCTGACCACATGGCCGGCGAGCATTGCCACAAGCTGCTGCGCCTGATCCTTGCCGGCTTGACCTGGGTCTTTTGGGAGCGAGACGCGGCAGCGCGCGCCGTTCGCATCGTCCAGATCAGCCGTATTGCCGATCAGGGTGCGAACACGTGCGGGCGAAGCATGCTCAGCCACGCAATGCGCGATGACGAAACGTCCGTCAGGCATTTGCCCGATCTTCACGCCCGCCGTTCGCGCCGCATCCGGATTGTCATCCGTTGCCGCCAAGTCCCAGCCCCGGACGAACCGCGTTCCCGCAGGAATGGCCTTGATGGGCTTGAAATAGCTCCGTTTGAACAAGCCACCGCCACGCGGTGCCGGGCGCTGCTGGTTCTGCCCCGCATGCCCCACGGACCCGAGAGAAACCTTGTCGCGCTCGACCACGGTGCGAGGGAAGCGCTCCTCGAAGAGCAGCTCCCCTTCAGTCGTTCGCCGGTCCTGCCGATAGACAGTCTTGGTCTCGGCCTTGTCGACGTATTCTTTCCGCCCTTCGGGAACCTCGGAGCCTTCCAGATACCAGACCTGCTTGAGCGCATCGTAGCGCCCCTCGACGGGATCGGCATCCATGTGGCTCGGCTTGACCACGGTGTAACAGCACCGGTCGAGCTCGAACTCCATCGGGAGCATCAAGTGCTCGTAGCCAAGGTTCTTTGCCAGCGCGATACCGGTCGTGTCGCCTTCGTGCAGGCGCTGCATGACCAGAACAATGGCTGACATCTCAGGATCGCTGAGACGGTTCGGCACCGCCTCCAGAAACGTCTCCTGCGCATTCAGGCGCTCAGCATCCGACTTGGCCTGATCCACCGACAGCGGGTCATCGATGATCACCCGGTCGCCGCGCTCGCCCGTCAGCGATTTGAAGGCCATTGCGGCCCGGAAGCCGGACTTGTCGTTCTCGAACTTCAGCGTCGAGTTCTGATCTGGCATCAGATCGAAGTTCTGGCCCCACCTGTCTTTGAACCAGTCTGACTGCACCAGCCGGCGCGCCTTGATGTTGTCGCGCTTGGCAAGGCTCTCCTTGTAGGAGGTCGCCAGTGTCCGCAGGTGGGGCTTGTTGAGCGGCCCCCATTCCCAGGTCGGCCAGAAGACGCCGACCGCCAGCGACTTCATGGTGCCCGGCGGCACGTTGATGATCAGTCGGTTGATCTGGTCATTGGTGACTGCACCGAGATGATCCGAGATCGCATCGATATGCCAGCCATGGCGATACGCCCTGCCCGGCTCCAGAACATGCCATGCACCGCGAATATAGGCCGACAGCGACACACCGGCCGCCTCCGCCTCTGCATCAATCGTCCGGTTCGCTTCCCGCGTCTGCCGCTGCGCCCTGATCGCTTCCAATAAGCCCGAGCTTCTGGAGAACGGGATATGCTGCTTCGAGAGCGGCAAGTTCATCGTCGTTCAGCCCATCCAGATGCTTTGCGGTGATCGTGACAACCTGAACCGTGCCGGAAAGGTGATGCTTGGCGGCAGCGTGACTGCCCTGCATCTTGTTTGCCTCGCCAATGGCTGAGATCGCCACACGCGGGTCTGCCTCATTGGTGCGGTCATGGATCGACTTCAGGCTCGAAAGCCTCTCAGCGGCGCTCCATTCGGCTTTCTCGGCTGCTTTGCCCTGAAGCTCAGACACTCTACGCTGCACGTTCACATTTGTTGACAAGCGCGATGCGGCAGATCGGCTTTCCTTGTACCCCGCTGAGACATACGCCTCCGATGCCGACAGCCCCTTCGCCAACCCCTGCGCGAAGGCTTCATGCTTGGCGTTTTTCAGGACGGGCATGTCAGGGCCTCAAATGGCTTAAGACATAAGCGCTGCTTGTTAGCTTGCACCTAATGTGATCTTCTATTCTTGGGATTAAAGGGGGGGGGTATAATGGCGATTTCCAAAAAGAGAATTGCTCTTTTGCGAGAGCTCGAAAACATACTCGGCTCGAAATGCTATAACTCAAACATTCAAAACTGGGGTCCAAACGGCGTTTTTTATGGAGAAGGGCGCAGCTTTAGGTACCCAATCTCATTTTATGAAGACGGCGAAATTCGAAAGGGATCTTATTATTTCGAGCACCTATCGAACCAGAAAATTATGAGCGGTTGCTATCGTTTTGGTGCGAATGAACTGCTCGTCATGCGCGCCTTGGACCAAATCGTTAAACACCTTGAGAAGAAGTACGACTTCAAGGTCTAGCAGCTCTCGAAACTGGTGGTGCCTTCTCCGCAGAGAATCGAACCTTCTGCTTCCCGAATGTCGTCATAGCTGTGGTCGCGCGGCTCCTGATCCGCCGTACCCTTGGCGAACACCACCAGATCGCAATCAGCAATCTCCCGCTGGGCGCGCCGGTCCCAACCACGATGGATGAAGTCGGGCGGGCCAAAGGCCCTCACCGCTGAGTGGTATTCCTCGCCACGGAAGCCGACGAAGTGAGTGCATGCCCTCACCATGACGCGTGCCCCTGGCTTGCTGCAGTTTTCCAATCACCGGCTTGGACATTGCCCACTGCCTGAACAGAGAACGCGACCGGCGCGAACTTTCCGATAGGGCTTCGCCTTGCCTGACCGGGCAGCGGCCACCATGCGCAGCCTTGGCCGCGAAAGCCATAGACGGCACGATAGACCCGGCCCGACGACATCTTGAGATCAGCGACCGTTCCATATCGGATGTCGCGGGCCTCGATGACCGGCTGCCACTGCATGCCATGTCTCCACATACGAGAAGCCCCAGCGCAAGGCCGGGGCGTTCTGATCCATTCTCTTCTGAAGCAACGATCACCACCGTGAGCATTTGTCGCAGTGGGCGAGCATTTGTTCGCCGTTTATTAGGCTATGTTGCGCCACACCTAATAAACACAGGAACTTAAACCTATGCTGGTACTAGCATGGAGGGCAATTCTCCTTGGCTTCCTTATTGCCGGTCTGGTGCACGTAGCGGCCGCCATAACCGTGATGTTCTTCGATGATCACCATTCGATGGCCGCGACCATTGTGCGATCCATCCTGATCACCGTTATCATCGCCCCTGTGCTCTTCTACGTCCTATCGCAGAAAGGCTCACAAGAGCCGGAACGGGACGCCATCTGAAGCCTGCCAGCCCTGCTCTCGCGCCAGCTACCATTTCCGATTGAACTCGGGGTAGTGATTGCGAGACCTCAGCATGGGGGCGAGCCACCACGCCAGCGGAACGGTCAACGCGATACTGGCCACGATCACGACCGGCAACAGATATTCAGCCATCGCAAACAGCGCCGGGACTGATAGAACCAGCACGGCTCCCGCTCCGAAGAGCATGGCGTTGATCGGAAGCGCCAGCATCCCTGTCATATACGTTCGAGTGCGCATCATCACCTCCTGTGGTGGTTGGTGTGCTGCATGGAGAACGTATCGCAGAGTGCCAGGTTCCAAGTTGTGATCGATGGTTGCAGGCCAGCGAGTCGAACGCTGTAGACCCGGCTTATGAGACCGGGCGGGCTCCGAGCCTGCCTGCCTTGAGAGAATTTTAACCCGCGCTGCCCGACCATCCGGGCATGAGGGATAACGTCTACAAATTCCGCACCCTCAAATGGGGTGATCCGAAGAAGTTCAAGGTGCTCGCAGAAGACCTTGAGCCGAAACGGCGGCCAATTGCGTTCATCGCCTTGGTCATGGTCGCTGCGATTGCGGCCTTCGGGGCCGCCTACCTCTATTTCTAAGCCGCTTCCTGCTTCCGCTTCTTGGCTTCCCTCTGCCGCCGGCGCTCGTTGCGCCGATCAGACCAGGAGAAGTCCGCCGGATCGTTTGAGAAGTAGCTGGTGAACGCCTCGTCTGAGGCCCATGACGTGACGCCTCTTTCCTCAGCGCGCTCGTCTTCGATGTTGGGCTCAATATGCCCGTTTTCCGGGGGAACAGGGAACCCCTCGAAATCGGCGTTATTGCAATTCTGCACACTCCTGCGAGTAAGATGTGCAAGAATTGACGAAAGAGCGCGAATTTTCCGCGCCCTTCCTGTCTTCGGCGTGATGTTCTGAGCGGCGCACCAGTCCTTGAAGAACAGCCGCTTGTGGTCGGCCATGCAACGCACCCAGGCGGCGAGCGCGGCTCTGTTGGCCTCGTTGTCGACCAGAGCATACCAGCCCTGCGCCTCCTCGGCCTCCGAGATGTCTCGCGCCGTGTATTCAGCTTTCTCGAAGAACTCCCGCCGATAGAGCGCATGGGCGTCCTCATCCTCACGGAGAAGACGGCAGGCGTTGGCCAGAGGATCGCGGCTGCGGCGCTCCCCTCGCCTGTGGCCCCAGTTCCTCATGTCGTCGTCGGAATGGACGTAGGGGAGCTGCTGGGCGCGCAGCGGGGCCGGTCCCACGCGGTTGCCCACGTTCTCGATCTCCGCCGCCCTGATGAGGCGCTCTGCGATCTCTTCGATGTTCATGTCATCCTCCGACGATCATCCAGCATGTCGAGTTGATCCGCGTATGGGCCGAAGCGGCGGAACAGGCGCTCATAGACCATACCGCCGAGAGCGAAGCGCGTCGGGACAACGCTCCTCAGCTCCTGCGCAACGAACTGCAGTTCACCGCCGGGGATCATGTCCCATGTCTCAAGCCATGCGCTTGCGTCACGCTCAATGATGCCCTGACACCGCCTCACCATGTCCGAGACCATCCAGAAGCCGCTCTCATCCATCAAAAGCAGGTTGTTGCCGGCTTCCCTGATCGTGGTCAGCACCAGTCTTACATGGGCCTCTCCAAATTTGCGGTAGATCCGATCCAGCGTCACCACTGCTCGCGTTTCTCCCACTTCGGGATAACGATGGCCATCGATGACTTTGATGCCGAATTCATCGCAAAGGCGTTGGATATGAGCTGGGATGGTTGTCACAGGCCCATCTCCTCTAGAAACGCGTCGAGACCTTCGGGCTTCTCAGGTGCAAGGAACAGTGGCTTGATCTCCCTGTCCCAATGCCTGCTGAGTTGCCATGAGAGCCGCGTCACGATGTTGTGCATCTTCACGATCTTCATCTCATCGCTGGTGCGCGTGATGCGTCGCTCCCACTTCCTGATCTCGCGCCACAGCCGTCGATGTTCTCTGCGCACGCCCTCCGGCAATGACCGGATGCACTTGCCGCAGATCATTTCTCCGGGGAACTCATCCGCCGGGCCTGTGCGCCGGCAACGCGGGTTGATGCAGGGAGTGCGATCGCTCACGCCTTGACCACCTCCACCGGGCGTTTGCCGGCGCGATGAATGGTGCCAGCGCGCCATTCGTGCTCGGCCTTGGCTCTCGCGCTGACGTAATTGCCATTCATGTAGGAGGCCAATGCCTGGAATGCCGCTTCACGTGCATCTCTTGCGCTCTGGAACCGTCTCGTCTCGCCGTTTTTCATCACTGGCTTGTAATCGCCGTGCTCACCGGCTCTGAATTCACCGATCCATGTGTAGCCGTCATGTCTGGCGCGGGCGTCGAAAACGTTCATTCTGCGGCCTCCCTGTACTGCTTCCGACGCATCGCTCTCAGATATGGCGGCGGGTTCCGCTCAATCTCGGCCTGCGCCTCATGATGAGCTCTCCGCCATTGCTCCTCCACTTCCGGCAGTGGCCGGCGCGCGAGAATGTCGGGAACTGGAACACCCCAGCGATAGGCTAGGTCACACATGGCCTTGAAGCTGGGGATTGCCGCTGCGAGCTCGTCAAGGGCCTGCGGGCCAGCCTTCTGCGCAGCACTGAACAGAGGCATTTTCAGACGCATGCGAGCGCGCGCCATCTCATCCATGGAGACGCGTGGCGGGATCTGCCTCTGTGGCGGTATCCGTGTCGGTACAGACGTGGTCCGGACGATCCGCGCCAGTTCGGGCGGCGTCGGGACGAACCGCATATTGATGCCTTCCACCTCGCCGCGCAGGAACCTGCTGATGCCGGCCTTGATCGCGTCTAGGCTGACACCGCGCAGCGCCTCGATGTATGCGGCCGCAACGTTCTCTCCATTGCTGCCACGCTGGAATGGGAGGGCATCGAATAAGAGTTGCAGGGCTCCTGCGAGCTCCGCCTGTGAGGCTGGGCGTATATCAGTCATTGTCCGCCCTTCTCAAAAGGTCGTACACGGCAACCATGACGCGCTCTGTGTCGGGATGGCCCATCTGCAGATTGTAGGTTTCCGATGGACGACGCTTGTAGATTGCAGCCGCAATCATCGCCCCAGCCACGACGATAGAGAAGGCATCAGGGGCCTTCATTGCCAGCCAGACCATGGCTAACCCGCCGTAAACCGTGCTTATCATGGCGACCAGACCAGCGACCGCCGTTACGCCCTTTTGGACGCTGTCCACCCACTTCCTTTTTCCCATCATTGCCGATACGTCCCGTTCGCAATCGCGCCGAACACGTCGCTGGGGCTCTGCTGCACCACACGGGGCGTCCGGTCCCTCACCCATGATGCCTGGAAACCCTGCCAGCACCGCTCAATCATGATCTCTGCCGCCTCGTTCGCGTCCCCCCATTCGGACAGGCGCTTTGCAAGCAGCTTTGCCGCGAACGGCGTCAGCTTCTTCCTGATCGTCACCGCCCGATGCTCGACCACTGCTTTCGCGTGATCCTCGTCAAGCACCGTCATCAGGTTCTGAAGAATCTCGTTCACGCTGCAATCTCCTTGATCTCAATTCTGACGTTGCCGCCCTTCACCGGTTCGGAAATCACTGGCGGCATTGTGCGGAACATCCGGTCATCAACTCCAAGCGCATCGGCTATGCCGTCGCGGTAGGCCTTGATCGACGCCATGAGGTTGTCGTCGTCGTACCGGTATCGGGCTGGCGGCGAGAACGTGGCCTGAAAGGACAGAGCGTCAGCGGTGATCGGGCCGAATTTCCTCGCAGGCGCCGATGCAACATCCTTCGCCTCTTGTCTGGCCTTCTTCACCGATGCGGCTTTCACCATGCGATGAGGTCTTCCGTTCGGGCTGAGGTTCTTGCTGGGCCATGGAAGGTCGAGAATGAGTGCCATCACGCAGCCTCCGTTTGATAATCTTCGGGGCGTTCAAGCCGTTTCCGGCATGGCGGGATCCACTGGAACCGAGTATCCGTTTCACCATCGATCCAGACCAGCCAACAATAGGCTGTTGCCGTTGAACCTTTCGGCTCCAGCCGACCTTTGACCATGACGACGCGCTCAGTGAATTGCGCGATGATGGATGGTGGATTGACCGAAAACAGGCCGTTGAACCGTCCCACGCCTTCCAGAAAGGCGCTGCGCACGATCATCGCGAACCCGTGCCGTGCGATCTGCGAAGACCGATCAATGAACTGCTGGGCCAGCCGGAACGGCGGATTGGTGATGATCCAATCGACCTTCCTGACATCGCCCGGGAAAAGGAAATCGTGGATCACATGCCCTGTGCCATAGTCGTGGACATCGGATGCCACCACTTCTCGGAAGAACTCGCCAAGGGGCCGCTCCATATGACCGCGATTGCAAGCTGGCTCCCAGCACGATTGATCCGACACAGGACCGATCACCGGCATAATGACGTGTTTCAGGAGCGCTCGCGTTGCCCATGGTGGTGTCGGGAAATCGTCAAGACTATCGTGCGGCTCTGAGCGCTGCTGCATGACTGCGGAGGACGTATTCTGCGCCATCACTCCCCTCCCCACATAGCCGCGCCAAGGATGAGAATGCCCGCAATGGCGATGGTCCAGTTGATGATCATGAAACGGGTGCGCTCGGTCATGCT
The DNA here is from genome assembly GCF_058725515.1 of Nitratireductor sp. WH36-1. Taxonomy (NCBI): domain Bacteria; kingdom Pseudomonadati; phylum Pseudomonadota; class Alphaproteobacteria; order Hyphomicrobiales; family Phyllobacteriaceae; genus Nitratireductor; species Nitratireductor sp. WH36-1. The sequence continues at coordinate 2,717,955 of NZ_CM178970.1, forward strand.
GCGGCCCTCGCCTTGCTCAGGCTCTCTTCCTTCTCTGCCAGAAAGGCCGGTGAGAACCGGAGGAAGCCATTTCGATCACGCTTGAAGAGACCATCTTCCAGCCCGTGGATCGCAGCCCAGACGGATTGTTCATTTCGGGACCACATGCCGACAAACTTGCCCTGCTGTGCTTCCGTCACTCTGACACTTTCGCTCCGCAGAAACGCTGCACTTCGGTCTTGCGGCTCCGCGCATTCGAACTCTGCCAAGACGCAGCGGGCGTTCTTGATCGAGAGACCGCCGTAGTCCATGTGGAAGCGGAGCCCATTCAGCACGGCGCTCTTGTCGGTGAAGTTCCGGGTTTCGAGCATTGCGTGAAAATGCTCATCCGTGAGCAGATCGATCGCATGCCAGAAAGGGCCGATATCCCGGTTGCGCCCGAACTCATCGAGTGGCTGCCAGACCGGCCGTGTCCCGGTCGCATCCTCAATCGCGTCAAGCTCAGGGTAGCCCTCGAAGTCAGGATGACGCAGCCAGAGCTTGCTCTGACCGTCTGTCTGCCGCCCTCTGTCAACGAACTCGATGGGAAAGTTGAAGAGCCTCGAAGGAAGCTTGCCGAACGAGACCTGAATGGCGCGGTTAAGGCCCAGAAGATATTCGTTGTGGGCCAACCCCGCATCAACCAGCCGAGCAATCAACGGATCAGGCGGCAGCGGTGCGGGCTTCGGCTCTGCGAACATGTCAAGCTGTTGCATTCGTCTCTGACCTATATCGGTGTGCGCCGATAGCCGCGGCGCGGTTCATTCATCTTCGATGGCAAGCTCTGGGCAGACCCATTCAGCCCAATCAGCCGCTGTGTCGCGGAACCACCTCGCGATCTCCAACCTTCGCTCGAACGACAGCCATCTGAACAAGACGGGCGGTCTCTTCGCGGAATCCCGCATGCTCTTTCCTCGCTTCGATAACCGCGCGCATCTCCTCGATCTCGCGGTGATCTATCCTGCTTGCTTCTCGATTGAAGACGGCTCGGACACGCCGTCTGGTCCACGCACTGTTACGCTTACTCAGCGCCGAATAGGCTCGTTCCAGCATGGTCTTGACCGGCTCGCGGATACCGCGCTTTCCGATCACCTCGTCCATGAGGTCCGCAGCCAGGTCAGCGTCACACATCGGACGATCTCCCTTGGCTGAAAATTCCAAGCTCTTGGCTCGTTTTTCCAAGTTCATGGGTGGCTCCATCGCTAAGTTTGTCAGCGTTGGAGCAGCGGGTTTCATCCTGCCTCCATGGGGCGAACGGCCCCTTGAAATCGAAAGCAGGAATGAAAGAGGTGAAGGATGCGCACTCGACGGAATCGCCAAACTCAGACGGATGCGCGTCAGCTTGATCTTTTCGAAGGTGAGCGGGGGTCATTTGCGCCCCCGCTGAAACGGGCTCATGGCAATGGCGGCTGCAACCGCCAGAGGCCAGACAACGCAAACTGCCCATTCACGGAGGCCCGTGGGCGCTTCCCGTTGTACGGCAGCAATCGCGCCTATGACGCCCAGCCCGTATAGGATGATGGCGAGGATCGTCATGCGGACTGCTCCGCAAAAGGGACATCAGCGTTTCTCAGAACGCGCTCAACCTCATGGGGAGCACAGGGCTTGCCCGTCACGCAACGGATGGTCCTCGCGATCTGGTTGGGCGTCTGACCTCGCCGCGCAGCTGCGAGCATCAGGTCGGTATCGGCCACGGTCCATTTGAGGTTCAAATGCCATGCGGTGTCGCCCTCGACATAATTGTGCGCCGGCCGGTCTTGGACAGTTCGATTTTCCAATCTGTCATCGAGAGGGCGCGTGATGCCGGCCGGCTGGCCCTTGGATACAGTCTCGCACCCGAAGATCGTGCTGGAAGCCGAAGCCCCGCCACACCCAAGGGAGTCAGTGAATTCGTTGGCGGCGCGCAGCGATTTGCGGTGATGGGTAACGCCTTCAGCGTCCCGGCCTCTGACGGGAATTCCGGTCCCGTCAGATTTTTGCGCCCGCAGAGCATCGCTGCTTGGTGTGCCCGGTATGCCGCCGGATACCGTGGGAGAGTGCGGGCCGGGGAAATCCGTCTCTTCGCGAATGGGTGCCGAGGGGGCGTCATGGGGGGACCGGGTAGCCCCCTCGGCGTTAGCCGCGCGGAGGGGAAAAGCGCGGCGTTCTTGTGTCTGGTGGGAGGTCATGCGGCGCTCTCCGCATTTGCGGACACACCAGATGAACCTTCAATATGGAGCCGGACCAACGTGTCACAATCGAGCGAAACACCGACCTGCATCGCAGCCTCGATCAATGCCGGCCAGTATTTGACCGGGATAGAACCGCGCCGACGCATCTCGGAAGCGGCGGACGGCTTCACATTGACCGCCTTGGCGAGCGCTCCGCTCCCACCCAGCTTGATAATGATGTCTTCTAGCGTTTCCATGTCGCCAATATCAACATCTTTCATGTCGATATGTCAACATGATTTATGTTGAGTGTTCTGCGAGTGTCACCAACATGGAATCTATGGGTGATCGACTTCGCGCAGCCCGCGTGGCTGCAAAATTCACTTCGGCGACAAAAGCTGCCGATGCACTTGGTGTTGCTGCCTCAACCTACCGTGCTCATGAGAACGGCCAAAACGAGTATGGCCCGGAAGAAGCCGAGCGATATGCTCGGAAATTTGCAACTACAGCTGCATACCTTCTGACTGGAAGCGGGGCTAAAGAGCGCCCTTCCCTCGTCACTAGCTTTGATCCTGACGGCGACTCAAACGGCAACGGCTACAACCACGAGCATTGGTCACCGTCATTCCCCGGAGCACTCCCTGAGATCGACGTGAAGCTCGGGGCCGGCGAAGGCTCCATTGGTGAAATGATCAACCTTCGTGTTGGCGACGACACATTTGCCGGACACAAAGTCTTAGCTGAATGGCTTATGGCCGAAGACTTCGTGAAGCATGAGGCAAAAGCATCACCGCGCAACACGGTCATCATGGAAGTGATTGGGGATTCCATGGTGCCAACTTACCAACCTGGCGACCGTGTGATGGTCGATATGGTGCAAACGCGTATGTTGGCAGACACCGTCTATGCGATTAGCGATGGAACCAGTGAGCCCCAGATCAAGCGGCTACAGCGCGTTCCGTTCTCTGATCCGGTTCGAGTGAAGATCATCTCGGACAATCCGGCGCTGGAGACCTTTGAGGTGGATCTGGACAGGCTCACGATTATTGGCCGCGTTTGCGGTCATATTGCGAAAAGGTAATGGGGGATTCATGCGGGGGAAAATTGCAGCGGTCGCGCTGATGGGGGCGCTGGCCGGGTGCCAGTATAGCGCTGAGCCACTGCCTGTTGCAGCATACAATGTCTATTCATCGTACGGCGAGAAGCTGCCGGGGAAATACCTTCTCTACGTTTCATCATCGAAGCTAAAAAAGGAAATCAAGCCCAGCGACTTAAACTGCGCTGCACACACATTCCCGCTGGATGTAGGCTCTGGCTTCACAGGCTCTGTAAGAAAAACACTGGCAACACTCGTAGATGAGCTTGAAGTCGTAGACGCACCCGTTGACCGCGACTTGCTAAAGTCTCGCGGGGCGCGAGGCATGATTATTGTACGCGGCGAAGATCTGAATGGTCGGCTTCGAGTTGTGCCAGGCTTCTGGGTCAACGGGATCGAAACCGAAGTTGAGATGGCCGCATCGATCACCGTAGACGGCCGAGGCGGGAGGCTCTTGGGGGCGACCGTTGGAGGTGATGGCACAGCGCAATCTGATGCCGGAGGGTTTTGCGAAGGTGGTGCCAAGTCTCTCACGATGGCGGCAGAAGACGCCATGAAGGAGGCTGTCGGCCGTCTCGGCGAGGCCCTTACAAACTCCGAGCGTGTGCGCGGGGGAGTTTAGAAATCACCTTGGCGCGTGATGGGTTTTTCCACGCGCCAAGACGGCATACGAGCCACCAAGCTGAAGGCATAGAGGGGGCTCATGCAGGGGAAAAGCCATGACTGACAAGCTCGCCGATGAACTGCTGAAAGCAGCCGACACGCTGCACGACTACACGCCTGTCGAGATACAGGTGCTGCTGCGGCGGGCAGCTCTCCGCCTTCAAGGCAAGCTTGTCAAAGCCGGTGACCTCACCCTGATTTCAGAGGTGGCCGATCTGGCGGATGAATTCGCGAAGGCCAACGACATGAGCCGGGATGAAGCCGTCAACTCGATTATTCTGGATTGGGGCATCGGCGCCGGCCTGATCGAGATCGATGATCTGGATGAGGAAGACGAATAGGGGGAGCGTCGTGGATCGCAAGAAGCCAAAGCAAGAGCAGAGGGAGATGAACTGGCTCCTGCTCTTCATGTCCGTCGTGATCGCCGCAGCCTTCGTCTGGGTGGTATATGAGGTTTTCCATCTGGCGCTAGCACCAGCAGGGGAATAGGGAGGAGAGATGGGGGCTCTTGTAGATGGTGACGATGGTTTGCCAGTCGAGGAAGTTGGGCCATGGGCAAAAGATAAAATCGCGTCACTTTGCCGATATATCTCGATTTCGCGTGCCGTGCGTTCTCGATGGATAGGAGCAGGCAAGGCAGGAGCCACGTATATTGATTTGTTCTGCGGGCCAGGGCGCGCAAAAGTTCGACGCACCGGGGAGTTTATCGACGGAAGCTGCGTAGCTGCATGGAAAGAAAGCGTTCGCACCAAGACGCCGTTCAGTTCGGTATTCATAGCAGATGCCGACCGCGAGCGACTTGAGTGCGCAAAATTTCGATTGAAACGCCTTGGAGCTCCAGTGGAAGCTTATCACGGCGATGCCGCCACCACTGTTAAGGCGATCAGGGCAAAGCTAGACCCTTATGGTCTACATTTCGCGTTCCTAGACCCTTACAGTCTGGGGGCTTTTGACTTTTCAGTCGTTGAAGCGCTGTCGAAGCGCAAGCGCATCGACATGCTCGTCCATGTCAGCAAAATGGATCTCCAGCGAAACACTTGGCTCAATGTAAAGGCGCAAGAGTCAGCCTTCGACAAATTTGTACCGGGATGGCGTTCGGTCGTGGACCTTAACCAACCATTCGCAGCGATCCGCCGCGACGTTTTCGGACTTTGGAAATCAAAGGTATCTGAACTTGGAATGGCTGCATCAACGGATATGCAACTCATAACGGGCAGCCGCGGCCAGCACCTCTATTGGCTCACGCTGGCCGCAAGGCACGAACTCGCACTTGCGTTCTGGAAGACCGCTACTGACGACGGACAGGGCAGCTTGTTTTAGAGTGATGCCGGCATCTCGTCGTATGTTCGACCATTGAGAATGCGTCCGGTCGCTTTCTTGTTTTTTCCGCCCCATTGCTTGAAGAAAAAGGCTGTACCTGCCGCTCTGCACATGCGTTCGATTTCATCTACCCACGCAGAATCCATCAGCCTGGCCTTGGGACCACTTTCACCGCCGACAATCGCCCAATGAATGTCTCGGAGTTCTGCACCCGCTACTGATCCGATAAGCGGCTCGAAAGAAATGAAGCGAACAACTGCCGGCACCTGCCGCATTTCATCAATGCGATGAAGGACGTGGCCATCCTCAACGCTCGTGCCGAGCCAGACATTCGGGAGCCGCGGCAAATCCGGTACGATGTCAATCATCCGATCCGGACGCTTGGTCAATATTTGGTACGTGTGCTGCGGTGTAGAGGCCATGACCCTCCAGACATCCGCAATGAAATCTGCTGGGACGTCGCTATGGAATAGATCCGACATCGAATTTACAAAAACGCGTCTCGGTCTCGACCATTTCAATGGGACACCGAGTGACTTTCTGTCCAGGGTTATTTTCCCGGTCCACTTGGCGCGACCGCCACTCTTTCGCGTGAGGCCATGATACTTGTCGACACCCATCGCCTCCAAGCGAGCTGCCATCCGCATGGCGTAGCAGTTCATGCAACCCGCAGTGAGGATCGTGCACCCAGCAACAGGGTTCCACGTGGCATCGGTCCATTCAATCGACGTATCAGCCATATGACATTCTCCTTCACCTTCATGGTAAATATGTGGTGGTGAAATTCGGGTAAATGCGCACTGCTCCAGCGCCCTTCCCTTCTACGTTTGAGAGGTAGATACACCTCCCCCCTTTCAAGACGGTCCTTCACCACCACGCTCGGCGGCTCTCCATCTAGAACCGGCAGCCATATGTCGGGCCGGTGAACACCATCAAGTCTCGATATCCGCAGGTGCCTTTGATTTACCGGGGCCATCCGGTCTCCACCCCACATCCCGTACTTGGCTGGTCAGGCCGGGAACTCTGTGGTCGCCACTCAAGCGGCGGTGGTGCTTCGATCCCTGCGTTTACTCCTCAAGCCATGCTCAAGCCATTCGGACGGCGTCTACCCGTCGAGACAATCCGGTTCAGCCTGGGAACCGGAAACCGCTTGGTTTCATGGGCCGGGTGATCGACAGACAGCGGGACAAACCATCGAAAGACCGCCGCTACATGCGCTCCATCCACTCCATCTTGGCGGGAACATCCGAGCAGACCCAAGATATTGCGAATCTCTGCACCTCCGAGCGGCGGTGACGGTTGCATAATTACTTTTTATCATGAATAACCATCGCGATAAATATACCTACTCGAAGCCCCGGTCGGATCACCCCGCCGGGGCTTTTCTTTTCGCGCCACCGCTGCGCCAAGTCAACATCATTCATGTCATTCAACATTATTTATGTTGACATGTTTTATGTTGAATGCAAGATTCCTCTCAACACACCGAGCACGAAGAAGCGCACCCCGCGCCGATCTGCCGGACACGATGGAGAGGAAGAGAACGATGCAGCTCCAGCTTGATGAACTTGGTCTGATCCCCGCGAGCTACCCGAAGACGTTCTACCGCGTTGAGGATTGGCGCACCGGTCGCAGGGTTGCGGATTACTCGACAGAAGCCGAGGCGGTTGAGGTCTCATACGCCAGCGCCCACGGCGGTCGCTTCGATCACAAGGTATCCACCATGCACATAGCGGGCGTGTGATGAGCGCGCCCCTCAAGCCGGTCGCGGACGAATATCTGCGCGAAACCCACGTCATCAAGCCGGGCGACCGTCTTCATCGCCTCATCTCCCGCTTGGCAGACACCTACTTCGACGACCTTACCGATGAGCGCATCGAAATGCTTGAGAGGCAGGCCGATGAATGGCGTTGGATGCACTCAGACGCAACTCAATTTGGAGCCGCCTAAGCGCTCCGGTCCGGGGCGTCCGCGCCCCATCCCCGAACGCTTATCCACTCCCCCGGGAACATGGAGCACGAGATCATGAGCCGATACGACTACTGCCATACGATCCATGACGAGAAGCTTGGAATTGGCGTCGTCTACGACCTGGAATGCGAGGTTGAGCTTTCCGTCGAACTGGATGCGGGCGTCCCTATGGTGTCGGTGGATGCCGTCTACGTGGGCGGAAAGAACCTGTTCCACGGCTCCGCTCTGACGAAATCCATTGCCGCCGAGATTGCGAACGCAGCCGAGAACGATGAGGCCTTGCAGGCGCTCGCTGTTGCCGATGAGGGCTTCATCTACCGCGGCCTCGGCGGGAACGATCCTGACGGCCGGTTTGTGAGGGCGCTGTGATGCCCTCCTTCGAATTCTCCCGCCAGCGAGCCGACTTATTGCACGAGGAGTCCAAGGCGCTACGCCGCGCCCTCGTGCTGATCGACGCCGGCGAACTCTCCCACGCAGAAGCGCAGATCAGAGCCGCGAACGACTTTCGGGCAGCGATCAATGCGCTTGCACCCAACCAACAGGGAAGGAGCGCAGCATGATGGACAACCGCCTTTCAGAAATGGACCGCCACCTCTGCGCGGCTCTTAGGTCAATAACCGACCTCACTCGCATGCTTGAGGCTGTTCGCTACCAGTCTGGCCTCGGAAAGCAGCAATGGAAGCGTGTCGAACGCGCCCGGAAGATTGAGGAAGCAGCGGAGCAGTTTCTTGCCTCGCTCTCCGAAGCCGAGGGCCAGCCCAATGCTTAGCGCCCTCCTCCCATTCCCCGAACACCCCACGGCCCGCGCTCTGGCTCTGATCGTCATCAGCGCCCTGCTCGTCGGGTTCTTTGAAACGCCAGCATAGGAAATCCCCATGGATACCGTCATGAACGCGGGCGAAGTCGCCCAGGTCGCAATCATCGAACGCTGGGGCTGGTGGCAAGGCGCGTGCGCCGATCCGTCCAAGATTGGAACGGAAGAACTGCCGATCCACCCCGGCGAGTATCAGCTCGGATACTACCGCACCCGCCGCAAGAATGGCCCTTGGGAGCCTGTCGGGATTTATCCGGACGAGAATGGCATCGTTGTTGGGTTCCGCAACGGTCGGCAGGTTGAGGATCTGGTCGATCTGTTCCTTTGGTCCTGCCGCAACCCGATCAGCTACGAGGCCTACGTCAAAGCGGACGCAGGCGAAGGATTCGATGATGAGCCACCGGCACCGGCTATCGGTGACAACAGCGGCGCGTCTGATCCATTCGAAGCCCTGAAGCTCGAGCTCGCTGGTGAAGTCGAGCAGTTAACCGACTTCATGCGCAAGCCAGTGGAGACACAGGCCGACGCAGACCGGTGCGGCATCTGGGCAAAGCGATGCTCAGACCTTGCCAAACGCATCAACTCGCTGCGCGAAACCGTCAAGGCCCCGCACCTCGCCAAATGCCGTGAGATCGATGGCGAGTTCAAGCCTGTTGAGGCAAAGGCAAAGGAATGGGCTACCAAGGCGAAGCGCCATGTCGAGCCATTCCTGATCGCTGAGAAGCGCAAGCGCGACGAAGAAGCCCGAAAGGCCCGCGAAGAGGCCGAGAGGAAGCGCCAAGAGGCAATGAAGGTCCAGAACGAGGAAGCGAAAGCAATCGCGCTCAAAGCCGCACAGGACGCCGAGAAGGCTGCGGAAGCACCAAAGGCCAGTGCAGGTCGAACAGGTGCGCGTGTGTCCATCCGCGTCGAGAAGCGTGGCGAGATCGTTGATCAGGACGCGTTCTATCAAGCGGTTCGGGACCGGTCGGAGATCACCGACTTGCTGCAGTCGCTGGCGAACCGAGCCGCCAAGTCTGGCTTTGACTTGCCAGGCATGAAGATCGTTGAAATCGAGAAGGCTGTTTGACCATGAACGCAATCGTTCAGCACGACCCCGAGCGCCTGCCCTCACTGCAATCAGGGGGCGCTGTCAAAGCCATCGTCCCGCAGGACTTTGATGGTGCTTGGCGGATTGCGCTCGCCGTCTGCAAGGCCGGCATGGCTCCGAAGGGGCTCGAGACACCAGAAAAGGCCATGGTCGCAATCATGCATGGCATGGAAGTCGGCATGACGCCGATGGCCTCTCTGCAGTCAATCGCCGTGGTCAACGGCCGCCCGACGATATGGGGTGACGGTGCAATCGGTCTCGTTCGCGGTTCTGGCAAACTCGAATGGATCAAAGAGAAGCTAACCGGCGACGGCGAGAACATGGCCGCGTCCTGCGAAGTCAAGCGCAAGGGCGAGGCCGATCCGACCAAGGCCACATTCTCGGTCGCCGATGCCAAGAAGGCCAACCTCTGGGGCAAGCAAGGGCCGTGGCAGCAATACCCGAAGCGGATGCTCGCAATGCGCGCCCGTGCCTTTGCGCTGCGCGACGCCTTTGCTGACGTGCTGCGCGGCCTTGGCATCGCCGAGGAAGTGCAGGACACGCCACAGGAGCGTCCGCAGGCTCCGAAACCTCCCGCGCCTCCGGCCCCGCCGACGCAGAAGATCGAGCGTCAGGAAGCCATCGACGCCGAGACAGGCGAAGTCGTTGATGACCGCCAGATCGTACGCGAAACCGGCGAGGATATCGGTGCGGTGATGGCCGACGGTGAATTCGACGCTGCCGCCTTCTTCGATGAGCTCGAGACCAACCTGGCCGGCGCGATGGATGAGGCGACCGTCGAAGAAGTCTGGTCCGAGATGGACGCCGAAGCGCAATTCGACGGCGACGACATCAATCTGCAGATCGCAGTGAAGATCAAGGAACGCCGCCTCTCCCAAATCGGGGGCAACAATGGCTAAGCAGGACCACCCGACCCTTGAATTCGTGGTTGAGCGCGGAAGACTTTCGCCAGCCGATCCGTATGTCGCCGAGGTGCTGGACACCTATCGCAACGGCGACAAGCTCACTGTCACTCTCAACCAAAAACGGAGCCTGCCCCTTCTGAAGAAATATTGGGTGGTGCTGCGCGACGTGGTGGAGAACGCCAAAACGCCTTGGGAAAGCGCCAACGAAGCGTCAGACGCGCTCAAACTGGCGCTCGGCGTGACGGACATTTCCAAGACCATCAAAGGGCAATGGTTCATACGCCCCGGCTCGATCTCGTTCGCATCGATGGATGAAGGCGAATTTCGCCCGTTCTTCGAGAAGGCCATGGCAGCCTTGTCCGAGGTCACGGGCATCGATCCCGACGCGCTGCGAAAGCGCTACGACCACATTCCAGAACACAGTTCACCGGCAGAAAGCCCCTCCGGTGACGGCAGCGGGGCGCTCGTCGCCACAAATTCAGATCGCTCCGCTGCCGAGAACTCACCCGCCACGGCGGACGAGGCCGGCTCGCAAGACATGGGAGAGAGCGAAGGCGAGCCGGCTTCCGTCGATCCGGATTGGCTTAAGACGTTCGCCAAAGCGATCATCGGCGCCATCGGTGAGGATGAGGTTGTCGTCGTCAATCAGTCCAAGGGGCTCTTTGTCGAAGGCCTGAGCGACGAGGTTCGTGCCAAGGCAAAGTCGATAACAAATTACGCGCGCGCCTGCTGCCGGAATGAAATCGAGCTTGATGACTGCCGAGCGACGATTGCCGGCGTTGTCGGGTGCGAGGAGAAGGATCTGGCGGCATGACTGATCGTCCCATCCTATTCAGCGCCCCAATGATCCGCGCCTTGCTTGAGGGCAGGAAGACGCAGACGCGGCGGGTGTTCAAGGGAATTGAAGCCGATGGCAACGGCACCTTCCATGTCTTCAACCGGCATGGCGGCTTGATCGGTGTGAGCGAGGCCGATGTTCCCACCGAAGCGCCCGACTATGTGCCGTACGCAGTCGGTGACCGCCTTTGGGTGCGTGAGACATGGAAGCCGATCCCGAAGTCTCGCCCGGGCGGCTACTTTGTTCCCGGCACCCCCTTCTACGGTCTGGACACTTTCTATCGAGCAGATGGTAACTGCCCGCTGTGGGCGAACGGCCCTTGGAAGCCTTCAATCTTCATGCCGCGCTCGGCGTCTCGCCTCACCCTGATCGTCACAGACGTGCGGGTGGAGCGGTTGCAAGAGATCACTAACGAGGACTGCATCGCCGAAGGCATCCCTGTTCATCCGAACGAGAACGCCCCGCGCGTTGGCCCAGCGCAGAGCGTCTCCGCCCGTCGGCATGGCCTGATTTCTCATTACGGCGCGGAATACCGACAGCTCTGGGACAGCCTCAATGCCAATCCGCGCCCCCGTTACGGCGATGACGGCAAGGTTACCCACTACGAGAGCTTCCCATGGGGCGGCGAAAGCGTGACGGAAACCTACCGAGGGAAGCCGCATCACATTCATGCCAATCCCTGGGTGGCAGCCCTCACCTTCGAAGTCATCCATCAGAACATTGATGCAATTGGAGAAGCGGCATGACCATCTCAGCCGACACCCTTGCCGAGGTTGCGCGCTCATTTCCGAAGGGCAGCCGTGGCGCTCGGGCAATTGCCAGAAAGACGCTCGACCTGCGCACCGATGAGCTTCGCCTCGACGTGATGTGCCTCGAACTGGCGCGTCTGGTTGAAGCGGAGATCGCGGAGCATCAACGGAGGGCGCGGTGATGGCAAGGCCGAGATTGGGTGAGAGCCCCACCGAAAGGATGAACTTGGTCATCACAGCGGATGAAATCAAAGCCGTTGACGATTGGCGCTTTGAGAACCGGGTTCCTACCCGCTCCGAAGCCATCCGGCGCTTGATCGAGATCGCTCTGAAATCGGAGGGCAACTGATGGCAGTCCCCATGATCGACAACCCGCTCGGCGGTAGAAGCCTGCCCGAGTGGATCGGCTCCAGCCCTGACGCAAGGGTGCCCCAGTACGTCAAGGATCGCGTTTTCATCCGCGCCAAGGGCCGTTGCCATATCTCAGGCCGGAAGATCGCCGCAGGTGAGCCGTGGGAGGTCGAGCACGTCAAACCGCTTTCCATGGGCGGCGAGCATCGGGAAAGCAATCTGATGCCTGCCCTTGTCCAAGAGCACAAGGCAAAGACGGCCGAGGAGGCCGGCGACCGCGCCAAGGCTGACCGCATCCGCAGGAAGCACAACGGAACGTGGCCTCGCTCCAAGGCGAAGATCGCCGGGCGTGGGTTCCAGAAGACGCGAGGATGACATGAGCGAAGACCTGATTGAACGGCTGCGCGACCCGCACCTGTGGCAGCGCGACGAGCTTGAATACATCGACCCTCTGGCGAAGGAAGCCGTCGCCGAGATCGAACGCCTGCGCGCCAAGCTGGCGGAGGCTGAGGGCGAACTGGAATGCGAGCGTGCGGACAAAGCGGCGCAGATCCAGCAGATGTCCGAGGAATTTCGCGCCGTGAATATCCAGCGCGTGATTGATCAGAGCGGTGTGGACTTTGTTGCCCTCGCCGCCCTCTCTGCCCCCAAGGCAGAGGCGAAAAAGAATATCGGCACAATTGCGCACGTCGATCACGGCAAGACCTCATTGACGGCAATCGCTGCCTCTTTGCTCGCGGCCCGTGAGGCAGAGGCGGAAGAACCCTGCCCCGTCTGTGCCAAGCCGTTTGCAGAAGGCGACACATGCGCCACCGATATCGAGCTTGGCAGATGCCACGCCGAATGCCTTTCGGACAGCCCGACCGTCGATCTGAAAACCGGCGAACCGATGGACGGGCCGATTGGCACCTTTCCGCATGTAGCTCCCAAGGTAGAGGCGGTGATCGCGGAACGCGACCACTACAAGAACGGCCTCCAGATTCTGGCTGACACCTTCTACAAGGGTGATCAGCACCAAGACTACGCCAAGCATGTCCTAGATTCAGTGCCCATCGCCAATTCTGCCCCCAAGGCAGAAGACCTGGATATTGGCATGGATCGTGTAGGCAAATCGCTTGGGGCTTCGGTTAAGCCGGAGATTGATAGGCTGGCATGGTCGGTCGCCTTCAAGGCAGAGCCGGTAGCGTGGATGGTCGAGGGTTACGAGTACAAGCGCGTATACTTGTGGAAGGAGGCTGCCGAAAAGTTGGCGCGTGTCGGAGATGGCAATATCACGCCGCTCTACACCTCCCCCGTCCCCGCCCTCACCGACGAGGCGGTGGAAGCCAAGACGGTCATAGAGCAACTTGTCAACGCCAAAGCCCTGAGAGGTGTTCGCCAATTGGTTGCCGGCTGGGACGGTGAGAATCAACTTGGTGAAAAACAATACGAGCGGCATCCGAAAAAACTTGGCGCGACACTTCCGAAAACAACCTGTGGTGCCATCTACGAACTGGACGATGTGATGCAGCGTGCCCGCGATTTTCTCAACCAGAAGGATAGCGGCGAAGAAAGAATGTGCGTGAATTGTGGACGAACTCGTCCATCCAGCGAGGGACGAGAAACGCCACATCCAGATTGTACGTCACCAGACGCCTGCACCTGGGATATGACCAGCGATGAGGCATGGCAATATTGGAGTCAGAGGTATCACGATCTAGCGCGCACCGCCCTCACCGACGAGGCGGTGGAGCGGGCGGCGAAGGCGATCCATGACGGGCCGCTTAGCGCAAATGACGAGGAAGATTTCGGAGACAATGAAACCTCCGATTGGTGCAGGGAGGTTGCCCGAGCCGCCCTCCTCGCCGCCTTCCCCAGCAAGGGAGAATGAGCATGGAGTGGATACGCAGCAACTACGGCGTCCCCGCGAAACGAGGCGGGCGCGTTGAATACGCCCCATGCGAGGGAAGCAAGGATGTGCCCGGAAGATTGGGAACCATCACCGGAACACGCGGACCGCATCTTCTTGTTCGCCTCGATGGCGATAAGAACTCCAAACCATACCACCCGACATGGAACCTGCGATACCTGCCCGAAGCCGGTCGCCGCGCACTGGAGGGCCAGCCATGAAGCTGAGAAACCTATTCCTAAAGCACGTCGACGGCATCACGGCAGACGATATTCTGGTTGATTTATCTCTGTACGGCTACCGCATCGTTGAGACAGGCGAAGACCCGTTCGAGAAAGTCGCGCAGTGGCACGACAAGAACGCTCGATACTGCCTTGAGGCATCGCAGGATGATCCTCGAATGAATGAGGATGACAGAAGGCGAGCGCGTGAAGCCGGAAAGCATCACGCGGCTAGCGCTGCGGCTATCAGAAACAAATTGGCGGATGAGCGCCGCTCTGCCGCGATCAGAGCCGCCTCTATCCGAGCATTAGGAGGCGGGGAAGGATGACAAAGCCCCTCCGTCACCGTCGATGCGAGATCGAGAACGCCGGTCGCGTAGCCCGCGACATGGGCCTGACCGTGCGCCTTGAGGTGGATGGAGCGATCACGCTTATCCCCGATACTCACAATGACCGATTTGACAGCACGCCTCTGAATGGCGGCAATTCCCTCCGCGCATGGAGGGACAGACACAGTGCGGGTAAATCTCGTGGGCGTTCATAGCGTCAAGAAGAGACTGGCCGACGGATCGGTCAAAACCTACCACTATGCGTGGCGAGGGGGGCCGGCCATCAAGGCCGACCCAGAAACCGAGCACCGAAAATTCACCGAGGAATACCTGCGACTGACGCGCGACCGAGAAGACGCGCCCTATCAGGGCTGCATGGCCGAGATCATTCGCGGCTACCTCAAATCCCCGCACTACAAAGACCTGAAGCCCAGCACCCGTGAGGGCTATGATCTAGCGATCCGGGCCATTGAGGGCGAGTTCTACGACATGACGGCCGAGAGGATATCTGCAGCTGGCAGCCGCACCCTTTTTCTCGAGTGGCGCGACGAGATGGCAGAGACACATCCCCGGAAGGCCGACCTCTACATGAGCGTTCTGCAGCGTCTATTCTGGTTCGCCCTCGACCGTGAGATGATCGAACGCCACCCGTTGGAGCGGATCACCAAGGTAAGCGATGGCACCAGACGAGACATCATCTGGACCGACACGGACATAAAGGCATTCCGGGAGAAGGCACGCGAGCCACTGGTGCGCGCGATGATGCTTGCCGCTTGGACAGGGCAGAGGCAGGGGGATCTGCTCGCCCTCACCTGGTCAGCCTATGACGGGAACGCCATCAGGCTTCGGCAGTCCAAAACCGGCGCCCATGTCGCTGTGAAGGTTTCAGGCGAACTTCGCGCAGTTCTGGATGCGGCAAAGGCCGAGAATGCCAAACGAGACACGCCGGCAGCAACGATCCTGACGAATCGCAGCGGCAAGCCATGGACTTCCGGTTTCAAGTCGTCGTGGAGGAAAGCGGTCGCCGCAGCCGGGATCGAGGGCAAGACATTCCACGACCTGCGGGGGACGTTCGTAACCCTCGCCTACAGAAACGGCGCATCGATTCGTGAGATTGCGGAGATCACCGGGCACGCGGAAAAGGACGCCGAAGGCATCATTCGCAAGCACTATCTGGTGTCGAGCGCGGCTGTGGAAAAGATCGAAACAGGAACGCGCTCTGTAAACCAGCCAGAAAATTGTAAACCAGCAGGTCGCGGCGTCAAATGAACGACGCTGCAACATGCTGAATTATAGAAGAAAAATGGTCGGAGCGGCGGGATTCGAACCCACGACCCCTTGACCCCCAGTCAAGTGCGCTACCGGGCTGCGCTACGCTCCGAACCGGCGCAAGGGATATAGTTTCCGAGGGGGGCGCGCAAGGCCTAAAAATCATTCCGCAGCAAAAAGCCGGCAACGGGGCCGGCTTTCAACAACAAGGATGCGCGGTGGTGATCCGAAACGATCAGCGCACCTGATCGAGAAGGCGCTTGCACTCCAGGAGATCGAACAGCGCCTCCTGCAAAAGCGCCCTGTTGTCACGCGAAAGGCTCTCCGCATCCGCCGGGACGGGCCCCTCCTGCTCGCCGCGCCCAAGGCCGAAAAAACGCTTGCTCGGCTTCGCTTTCGGAGCGCCAACCAGCACTTCCTCCTCGGAAACCGTCTTTTCCACGTCCGCCTGCTGGCTCTGGGCGATGGCCTCGACCGCCGCCACATCGCCACGACCAATGGCGACGACGAACGGGTTGCCGTTCTCGCGCAGAAGCTTCTGTACGCCCTTGATGGTGTAACCCTGATCGTAGAGCATGTGACGAATGCCCTTGATCAGGTCGATGTCCTGCGGCCGGTAATAGCGGCGTCCACCGCCCCGCTTCAAAGGCTTGATCTGCGAGAACCGCGTTTCCCAGAAACGCAGCACGTGCTGCGGCAGATCGAGTTCTTCGGCGGCTTCGCTGATGGTACGGAAGGCGTCGGGGCTCTTTTCCATGGTCACGCGTCTCCTGCGGGCTGTGGCTCCGACCTGCGTGCGGAGCCCTGCCGAACGATGCGGGCCTCGGAGGGAAACGCAACAGCTTCCAGCCAACGCCCGACGATTCGGGAGTTTAACCAGTTCGTGAGCCTGTCGAAAGCACCACGCGCAATTGTGCACCGTGGTGGCCCTGCGGGGCCGGAAAAGGTCAGGCGCTTTCGCGCGGCTGCCTGTCCTGATGCGCCTTGAGGATACGATCCTTGAGGACGTTGGAAGCCTTGAACGTCATGACGCGACGTGGCGAGATCGGTACTTCCTCGCCGGTCTTCGGGTTGCGGCCGATGCGCTCGTTCTTGTCGCGCACCTGGAAGGTGGCGAAGGAAGAGAGCTTAACGGTCTCGCCGCGAACAACCGCGTCGCAGACTTCCTGCAGAACCATTTCGACAAGCTGGGCGGACTCGGTGCGTGACAGTCCGACTTTCCGATAGACGGCCTCAGCCAGCTCGGCACGCGTCAGTGTCTTTCCCCCCATAGGGCTACCCATCCAAATCTTGAAAATGCTTATGATTTCAATACGCGGCGCTGACGTTACAAAAATTGCTTCGTAACGGTCAAGGACGATGCATGTGATTTGCTGTCGCTACCAGCGCACCAGAACGGCGCCCCAGGTGAATCCACCGCCCATCGCCTCAAGAAGAACCAGATCGCCCTTCTTGATCTGGCCGTTTTCCACCGCAACGGAAAGCGCCAGCGGCACGGACGCCGCCGAGGTGTTTCCGTGCCTGTCGACGGTGATCACAACCTTCTCCTCGGCAATGCCGAGCTTCTTGGCGGAGGCGTCGATGATGCGGCGGTTGGCCTGGTGCGGTACGAACCAGTCGATATCGTCGGCAGTGATGCCTGTTTTGGCAAACACATCTTCGATGACGTCGGTGATCATGCCAACGGCATGTTTGAACACTTCGCGGCCCTGCATGCGCAGATGCCCCACCGTGCAGGTGGTCGAGGGCCCGCCATCCACATAGAGCTTGTCGCGCTGGCTGCCATCGGAGCGTAAGGATGCGGCGAGAATGCCGCGATCATCCAGAGAGCCCTCGCCTTCCTGTGCTTCCAGAACGACAGCGCCGGCGCCATCGCCGAAGAGCACGCAGGTGGTGCGGTCGTTCCAGTCAAGAATGCGCGAGAAGGTTTCCGCGCCAATCACCAGCATGCGCTTTGCCTGACCACCGCGAATGTAGAGATCGGCGGTGGTGATGGCATAGACGAAGCCGCTGCACACGGCCTGCATGTCGAACGCGAAACCGCCGCGCATGCCGAGACGTTCCTGAATCTCGACGGCCGTGGCGGGAAACGTGTTGTTGGGGGTCGACGTGGCCAGAATGATCATGTCGATGTCGTCGGCGGTCAGCCCGGCGCTGTCGAGCGCTGCGCGCGCAGCCGCCTCGCCCAGCGACGCCGTGGTCTCGTCTTCCGAAGCGATATGGCGCTGGCGGATACCCGTGCGCTGCACGATCCACTCGTCAGTCGTGTCGACGAGCTTCTCGAATTCCGCATTCTTCATGATGCGGCGGGGCAAAGCGGAGCCAATGCCACGCACGACGGATCTAATCATCACAGCGTCCTATTCATTCACGGCTGCAGCGCCGGCGGCCGGAAGCGGCTGGCGGGCGTGATAAAGGTCAAGAGTGGCGCGCGTCTTGTCGAGCAGATGACTGCGCGCCATTTCATATCCAAGTTCCACGGCGGCGGAGAAGCCTTCAGCGTCGGCGCCACCATGGCTTTTCACCACGATGCCGTTGAGCCCGAGGAAGACGCCGCCATTGATCTTGCGCACATCCATCTTTTCGCCGAGGCGCTGGAAAGCGCCGCGTGCAAACAGATAACCGATGCGCGCCATCATGGTGCGTCCCATCGCCTCGCGGAGATAACCGGCAATCTGACGCGCCGTGCCTTCGGCGGTCTTCAGCGCGATATTGCCGGCGAAACCTTCCGAAACAACCACATCGACCGTGCCCTTGCCGATATCGTCGCCTTCGACAAAACCTTCATAGCGCATGGATTTGAGTGCGGCCTCGCGCAACATGCGACCGGCTTCGCGCACTTCTTCCTGGCCCTTGATCTCTTCAACGCCGACATTGAGCAGGCCCACGGTCGGACGCTCCACGTCGAACAGGGCATTGGCCATGGCTGCGCCCAGGATCGCAAAATCGACGAGCTGCTGGGCGTCTGCACCAATGGTCGCGCCCACATCGAGCACGATGCTCTCGCTGCGCATGGTCGGCCAGATGGCCGCAATGGCGGGGCGTTCGATATCGGCCATGGTGCGCAGGCAGAATTTCGACATGGCCATCAGCGCGCCGGTATTGCCGGCGGAAACGCAGGCATCCGCATCGCCATTCTTCACCGCTTCGATGGCCTTCCACATGGAAGACTTCCAGCGGCCCTGGCGCAGTGCCTGGCTGGGCTTGTCGTCCATCCGCACCGCGACTTCGCAATGGGTGAACTCGCTCACATCGCGAAGGCCCGGCAGCGCATCAAGCACCGGAACAACGGCGTCTTCACGACCGTATACAAGAAAGCGGGCGTCGGGACGCCGCTCGATGACCTTGGTCAGGCCACGCAGCGTGACCTCGGGACCATGATCCCCACCCATCGCGTCAATCGAAATGCGTACCACGCGTGATTTGCCTCAAACGTTGATCGGTCGCCGGCATCGGCTCAAATGTGCGGCGAAAATAGCGCTTTTGACCGGTGGCACAACCTTGTTTCGCCCATCGGTCACGCAATTCAGCTTTTTTGCCCGAGCTTGCGCAGGCCTTCATAGAGTGGCCCGGCCTCTTTCGGTGCATCATCGCCTGCATCGGGAGCGTCAATAACAGCCCCGGGCTTGCGCGGATAGGGGTCAATGCCAAGCGCGAAGAATTCCTCGGCCAGCGCGCCCATATCAATGATGCTGCCCTGGAAGGGTTCGGGCATGTCCGGCCCCTCCGCATCGAGCACGAACTCGCCGCCATCAATGTCGTTGCGGGCGAGCCGGGAGCCCTCGGGCACCAGCGTGGCCGAGACCTCTTCCTCAATGTGAGTCGTCACCGGCTCCAGCGTGACCACGCAGGACTGTGTGATATCAGCTTCCACCTTTCCGATAATCCGCACGCCATCGGCCTTCCAGGGGCGAACGGTCATTGCGGCGACATAACGCTCAACGGAAAGAAGGTCGTGTTCGGCAGCCAGCGCGCGGCGCTGGTTCTCATCGGCGTTGATCTCAACCGGCATGCCCTTGCGCGGCAGACGGTGGACATTCACCTCGAATGAAACCGGGGATTTCCTGGTGGCGGACATGGTTCAGATCTCCCTTTGTGCGTCAGGGAATGAAATTTCGGCGGCGATCAGCTTTTCCACCGGCTGCGCATCGAGCGCATCGGCGGCTTCCACCGCATAATCGGCAAGCGGGCGCGCGCCCTGCCAGTTTTCAACATCCGGGCGGATGTTGCGCTGCATGGCGGCTGCCAGCGCCTCGACATCGCCTGCATCAAGCGCGTCGCCATAGGCAGCAGCGCGGCCATAGAACATGCGCGCCAGCTTCTTGATGCGCTTGGGCACGCCCAGATCACCGATTCCCAGTTCGCGAATCGCATATTCGACATCGCTGAAAAAGAGATCGGTCAGCTCCTGGGCCGTCTCGCGGACCTTGGGGTCCTCTTCGTTGCGAACGCGGCGCAAAACGAGGATCATGTGCAGCGCAATCATCTCGAAACGGCCAAGTGGCGTGTCCGGCGCTTCCCACTTTGCGTAAAAGACGGGCTGCCGCGAGGCCGCCACGATTCGTTCATACAAGCCGTCAATGACGGTGAGGCGCGAACGCTGCCCAAAGCCAAACAGCTTCTTGAACATGGGAATTGCCCTCCCTCGGGGCTGGTTTGGGACAGGATCAGGTTGCATCGGCGCTTAAGCTGGTTTACCCGTTTTGCCGGCGGGAACAAGGGCTTTCGATTGAAAGCCTTGGCGCCGGGGACGCTATGGAGATGTCGTTGCAGGTGAAAAAAATCAACAGCTATCCTGTCGGACGCACAATTTTGGCGGCCGGGATCGTGGGTTCGGCGGCTGTGCTGTCCGGCTGTAATGTCGCCAACACGCTCGATGCGCGCGAAACGTTGACGCAGGGCTATGTGATCGACCAGCAGGCACTCGAACTCGTGCCGGTGGGTTCCAGCCGCGAGCAGGTTCTCCTGGCGCTTGGTTCGCCCTCCACCACGGCGACCTTCGACAACGAGGCCTTCTACTATATTTCCCAGAAGCGCGTTCGCGGCGCAGCCTTCATGCGCGCACGCCTTGTGGAGCAGCAGGTTCTCGCCGTCTATTTCGGCGATGATGAGCGCGTCTCGAAGATCGCCCATTACGGAATGGAAGACGGCAGGGTCTTCGACTTCATTTCGCGCACCACGCCGACCGGCGGCAAGGAACAGACCTTCATCGGCCAGATTCTCGCCGGCGCGTCGAAGGGCGGCCCACCCGCCGGCATGTTCGGCGGCGGCGGCTGATCCGAACCCGGTTTCAAACGAAAAGCCCGCAGGCGTTGCATGCGGGCTTTTTCTTTGCCGGGATCTCACATTCAAAGACCTCGCCTCGCCGCCCTTTGAGAGGCGGCGAGGACGGAGCGCGCCCTGTCAGTGCGCCAGTACGGCCAGCAGAAGAAGCGCGATGATGTTGGTGATCTTGATCATCGGGTTCACGGCCGGGCCTGCGGTGTCCTTGTAGGGATCACCAACGGTGTCGCCGGTGACCGACGCCTTGTGCGCCTCCGAGCCCTTTTCATGCTTCACGCCATCGGCGTCCACGAAACCGTCCTCGAAGGATTTCTTGGCATTGTCCCAGGCACCGCCGCCGGCGGTCATGGAAATCGCCACGAAGAGACCGGTCACAATCACGCCCAGAAGCATTGCGCCCAACGCCGAGAAGGCCTCGTTCTTGCCGGCAATCGCATAGACCACGGCGAATGCGACAAGCGGCGAAAGCACCGGCAGGAGCGAAGGAATGATCATTTCCTTGATCGCCGCCCTGGTCAGAAGGTCAACCGCCCGGCCATAATCGGGCTTCTCCCTGCCTTCCATGATGCCCGGCTTCTCGCGGAACTGCCGGCGCACCTCCTGTACGATCGCGCCCCCTGCCCGGCCAACGGCCGTCATGGAGAGGCCACCGAACAGGAATGGCAGCAGACCGCCAAACAGAAGGCCGACCACCACATATGGATTGGAGAGCGAGAAATCGACGGTAACGCCTTCAAAGAAGGTTCCGGGCTCCGCATTGGCCGCGAAGAATTTGAGATCCTCCGTATAGGCCGCGAACAGAACCAGAGCGCCGAGACCCGCCGAACCGATGGCATAGCCCTTGGTCACCGCCTTGGTCGTGTTGCCCACCGCGTCGAGCGCATCGGTCGTCTGACGCACTTCGCTTGGCAGATCCGCCATTTCGGCGATGCCGCCGGCATTGTCCGTCACCGGGCCGAACGCGTCGAGCGCCACCACCATGCCGGCCAGCGCCAGCATCGTCGTCACCGCGATGGCGATGCCGAACAGGCCCGCCAGATTGAACGACAGGATGATGCCGGCAATGATGACGATGGCCGGCAGCGCCGTCGCCTCAAGCGAGACGGCGAGGCCCTGAATGACATTGGTGCCGTGCCCGGTCACCGACGCCTGGCTGATGGAGCGGACCGGCCGATAGCCGACGCCCGTATAATATTCGGTGATCCAGATGATGAGGCCGGTCACACCGAGCCCCACCACGCCGCACCAGAAGAGCGATGCGCCGGTGAACTCCGATCCATTGCTGGCCGAGAACGCGGTCGAGCCGCCAAGCCAGCCCCAGATGATGATCGCAAGCGCCACGACCGACAGACCGGCAGTGGCCCAGAAGCCCTTGTAAAGCGCGCCCATGATGGAATTGTTGGAACCAAGCTTCACGAAGAAGGTGCCGATGATCGAGGTAACGACACAGGCAGCGCCAATCACCAGCGGGAAGAGCATCAGCGTCAGCGCCGTCTCGCCCGTAAAGAAGATCGAGGCGAGCACCATGGTGGCCACGACCGTGACCACATAGGTTTCGAACAGATCGGCGGCCATGCCGGCGCAGTCACCGACATTGTCGCCCACATTGTCGGCGATGGTGGCCGGGTTGCGCGGGTCATCTTCGGGAATGCCCGCCTCCACCTTGCCCACGAGATCGCCGCCGACATCCGCCCCCTTGGTGAAGATGCCGCCGCCGAGACGCGCGAAGATGGAGATCAGCGATGCGCCAAAACCGAGCGCGACCATAGCGTCGATGACGATGCGGTCCGTCGGTGCGTGACCGAGCGGGCCGGTGAGTATCCAGAAATAGACTGACACGCCGAGCAGTGCGAGACCGGCGACCAGAAGGCCGGTGATCGCGCCCGACTTGAAGGCGATGTCGAGGCCGGCTGCGAGGCTGTTGGATGCGGCCTGCGCCGTGCGCACATTGGCGCGCACCGAAACATGCATGCCGATGAAGCCTGCGGCGGCGGAAAGAACCGCACCGATGAGGAAGCCGATGGCCGCCACGCCGGTGAGCAGCCACCATGCGAGAATGAAGACCACGACGCCAACAATGGCGACGGTGGTGTACTGCCTTGTCAAATAAGCCTGCGCACCCTCACGGATGGCGCCGGCGATTTCCTGCATGCGTGCATTGCCCTGGTCGGCGGCCAGCACCGACCGGGTTGCCCAAATGGCATAGAGTACGGAAAGCACGCCGCAGGCGATGACCACGAAAAGCATGTTCATTGCCAATCTATCCCTTGATTTCGACCCGCAGTTGGAACCCCCTCCCGGGTCATGCTGGAAAGGCCGGCGGCATTTGCGCCCTCTCCGGCCCAATCCGCGCAGCTTGGTCGAAGCCGTGACGCACCGTCAAGGTTGTGCTGGGATAAATTGTCACACCTCCCGGAAAGACCACATGCTTTCAGGGAGATGTCAGCGCCGGGTGAAGCGGCCTCAGGCGGCCTGCTTCGTGCGCTTGCTCATAGCCAGAATGCCAAGAGCCACAAGGCATGTGGCCGCAACCGGGATAACGATCCAGGCAAGCATGTTCCAGCCGAAGGCGTTGTAGATCTGGCCCGACATCAGGGAGGCGAAAGCAGTGGTGGAGAACAGGATGAAGTCGTGCACACCCTGCACGCTGCTCTTCTCCGACGAGCGGTAGCACTCGGCAACCATGGCGGTCGCGCCGATGAAACCGAAGTTCCAGCCGATACCCAGCAGGATCAAGGCCGTCCAGAACTGCCACAGCTCAATGCCCGAAAGCGCAACGATGGCGCAGCCGATAAGCGTGACGAGACCCGTCGCGACAATGGTTTCCTTGCCGAAGCGGGCGATCAGCCGGCCGGTGATGAAGCTCGGCGCGAACATCGCCATGACGTGCCAGGAAATGCCCAGCGTTGCCTCATCCGGCGTGAATCCGCAGCCAACCATGGCCAGCGGCGCGCCGGTCATGACGAAGCTCATCAGCGCGTAGGAAGCCACGCCGCAGAACAGCGAGACCAGGAAGCGCGGCTGCAACAGGATCTGCGCCAGCGGCCTTGCCGGCTCATGATCGTCGAGCGTTGCCGAGGGCGCTTCCTTGGGGAGACGCAGGAAAGACAGAATGACCGTGCCTAAAAGACCAAGACCGATCAGAGCGGCAAACGCGCCCGCGAACATGATCGGCGCGAACAGGTCGCGCGTGTAGATGACGGTCTGCGGTCCGATGATCGCGGCAAACACACCGCCGCCCAGCACCCAGGAAATGGCGCGCGGCTTGAAATCGGCCGGCGCATTGTCTGCGGCTGCAAAGCGGTATTGCTGCAGGAAGGCGTTGCCGACGCCGACAAGCATCAAGCCGAGGGCAAAGAGCCAGAAACTGCTCTGGAAGAGCGCGCTCGCCGCGACGAAACCGCCACAGGCGGTGACAAGACCGCCGGCCATGAAGCCATTGCGGCGGCCGACGGCGCGCATCAGCGCTGCGGCGGGAAGGGCGCCAAGCGCGATGCCGACATTGAAGCCGGTGACGGGCGCGGTTGCGAGCGACTTGTCGCTGCCAAGGAGATAGAAGCCCGCGAGACCGCCCATGGAAATGGCGATCGGGGCAGCGGAGCCGACGATGGCCTGGGCGGAAGCGAGGATTAATGCAGTGCGTTTCGCCTCACGGTACAGGTCATCGCGCGTTCCAGTCATTCCTTGTCTTTCCCCCTGCCCTCATCACGGCTGCGCCGGGCGACCCGGTCGAGCACGGCATTGACGAGCTTGGGCTCGTCCTCGGTGTAGAACGCCTTGGCGATGTCCACATATTCGGAAACGATTACCGCGACCGGCACATCCCGGCGGCGCGTCAGCTCGAACACACCGGCGCGCAGAATAGCGCGCAGGGTCGAATCGAGCCGCGACAGCGGCCAGTCTTCGGTCAGCGATTTGCGGATCACCGGGTCGATGGTTTTCTGGTCTTCCACCACACCCGCCAGAATGGCGCGGAACCACTGCGGATCGGCATCGCGGTAAAGCTCGCCGTCGATCTCCTTGCCGAGCCGGAAAAGCTCGTATTCAGCGGTGGTTTCCAGAAGGCCGGTGCCGGCCACATCCATCTGGTAAAGCGCCTGAACGGCGGCCAGCCGTGCGGCGCCGCGTTTGTTGGCCGGGCGAAAGCCGTCTGCGGTCGGTACGGTCACATCAAGCTCCCAGGCGCTGTTTGAGCGCAATCATCGTCAGTGCCGCTTCGGCGGCGAAATGTCCCTTGCCCATGCTCTCGCCGCTGGTGCCTTCGCTCTGTTCGATGCGGGCCAGAGCCTGCGCTTCGTTCTCGACGGTCAGGATACCATTGCCGATGGCAAGGTTCTGCTGCACCGAAAGGTCCATCAGCGCACGGCTCGACTCGTTGGCCACTACGTCAAAATGATAAGTCTCACCACGGATGACGCAGCCAAGCGCCACATAGCCGTGATAGACAGGGCCACCATTGCCGGACGCGGCAAAGGCGATTGCAGCCGGCACTTCAAGCGCGCCAGGCACAGTCACCACATCATAATCGGCGCCGGCTGCCTCAAGCGCGGCTTTCGCGCCTTCCAGCAGGCCATCGGCCAGGTGGTCGTAAAAACGGGCTTCGACGATCAGCAGCCTCAGGGGGCGCGCATCGGCCATGGTCATTCTCCGCACGGCAAACAATTCAGAAAGAGAAGCGCTGCCTTAAGCCTCTTTGGCGGCATCCGCAAGACGTGCGGCGTAACGCGCCATCGTATCGACCTCGATATTCACCCGGTCGCCCACCGCGCGCTGCCCCCAGGTGGTGACCGCGAGCGAGTGATGAATGAGGAGAACATCGAACCGAACGCCCTCGACACGGTTGACCGTGAGGGATGTGCCGTCCAGCGCCACCGAGCCTTTCGGCGCGATGAATTTGGCGAGCTCTTTCGGCGCTTCCAGCACAAAACGGACCGCTTCGCCCTCATCCCGGCGCTCGACGATTTCGGCCATGCCGTCCACATGGCCCGAGACAATATGTCCGCCCAGCTCGTCGCCCACCTTGAGCGCGCGTTCCAGATTGATGCGCTGGCCGGACTGCCAGTCGGCAACCGTTGTCAGCCGCAGCGCCTCTTCCCAGGCTTCCACCTCGAACCAGCGGGTGTTCGCGCCCTCTTCAGGCAGTTTCACCACGGTGAGGCAGACGCCCGAACAGGCGATGGACGCACCGATGTCGATGGTCGCCGGATCGTAATTCGTCTCGATGCGCAGGAGCACGCCCTCATCACGCGGGGTGACCGATTGCACGGTGCCGATATCAGTGACAATGCCGGTGAACATCAGCCGCCTTTCACATATTCGCGGTAAACATCTTCGCCGAACCGCGCCTCGCGCAGCAGGCCGAAACCTTCGGGGATATGGTCGAAATCAACCGGTGCGGCAATTCCACCAGCCCCGATTTCCGATGGCCCAGCATAGAGCGCAAGCCGGTCGACCAGCCCTTCTTCAAGGAACCGTCTGGCGGTGAAGGCACCGCCCTCGACCATGAGCGTTGCAATGCCGCGCGCCGCCAGGTCTTCCAGAAGTTCCGGCAGCGCAATCTGGCCTTCATGCACTTCGACACCGAGAAAATCGACGCCCGCCTCGGCCAGCGCCCTGCGTTTGTCGCTCGGGCAATCACTGGCGGCTGTCAGAAGAACCGGCACATCGCGGGCCGTGCGCGCCAGAGCCGAGTTTGTCGGCAGCTTCATGTCGCGATCAAGAACGATACGCAGCGGCGAGCGCGCCTGAACCCCCGGCAGGCGGCAGGTCAGAGACGGATCGTCAGCCAGTGCCGTGCCGATGCCGACAAGGATCGCATCGCTTTCGGCCCGCATCATGTGCACCTGCCGGCGCGAAGCGGGACCGGTGATGGCGATCTGCCCCTCCCCCATGCGGCCAATCATGCCGTCAGCCGATAAGGCAAGCTTGAGAGTCACTTCCGGGCGTTTTTTCTCGGAGCGCATGAGATAGCCGCGCAGCATGTCTGCCGCTTCGTCGGCCAGAACGCCCTCCACGACCTCAATGCCCGCCTCGCGCAGAATGGCGTAGCCATTGCCGCTGACGCGGGGGTCGGGATCGGCGGCAGCGCCCACAACGCGGGCAATGCCGGCATTCACCAGCGCGTTGGCGCAGGGCGGCGTGCGGCCATGGTGAGCGCAGGGCTCTAGCGTGACATAGGCCGTCGCGCCGCGTGCAGCCTCGCCCGCCTCCGCCAGCGCCTGCGGTTCGGCATGGGGGCGGCCGCCAATGGCCGTCACGCCGCGCCCGACAATCTGCGGGCCGGCGCCATCGTCGCGGACGATCAGTGTTCCAACGGAGGGATTGGTTCCGGCAAGACCCATATGCCGGCGTGAAAGCCGGATGGCCGACGCCATGAAACGCCGGTCGAGATCGCTGGCCGACGCCCTGCCGGTGTCCATCCTATCCCTCGTTTTCCTCATTGCCTTTCAGCTCGCCAAGAACGTCCTGGAAATCCTTGGCTTCGCGGAAATTGCGATAAACGGAGGCGAAGCGCACATAGGCAATGTCATCGAGCACTTTCAGCGCATCAATGACCAGAAGGCCGATATCATCGGAGGGGATCTCCGTCTCGCCGGAGCTTTCCAGCTGGCGCACGATGCCGGTGACCGCACGCTCGATGCGCTCCGGCTCGACATTGCGCTTTCTGAGCGCGATGTCGAAGGAACGCATCAGCTTGTCGCGGTCAAACGGCACCTTGCGGCCCGACCGCTTGACCACCACCAGATCGCGCAGCTGAATGCGCTCAAACGTGGTGAAGCGCCCGCCGCAATCGGGACAGGCGCGCCGTCTGCGGATTGCCGCCCCGTCTTCTGCGGGGCGGGAATCCTTTACCTGTGTGTCTTCCGACTGACAGTACGGACAGCGCATATCGGGCCCTTGTTCACGAATCCATTCGTGACAGGCTTACCCCAGATAGGGGTAGAGCGGGAAGCGCTCGGTGAGCGCGATCACCTTGTCCTTCACAGCCTGCTCGACCTGAGCATTGCCTTCGTCGGAATTGGCGACCTTGAGGCCGTCCAGAACCTCGGCGATCAGCTGGCCGATCTCGCGGAACTCGGCAGCGCCGAAACCGCGCGTCGTGCCGGCCGGCGTGCCAAGACGGATGCCGGAGGTGACGAAGGGCTTTTCAGGGTCGAACGGAATGCCGTTCTTGTTACAGGTGATGTTGGCACGGCCAAGAGCTGCCTCGGCGCGCTTGCCCGTGGCGTTCTTCGGACGCAGGTCGACCAGCATCAGGTGGTTGTCGGTGCCGCCGGACACGATGTCGAGGCCGGTGTCCTTCAGGCTCTCGGCCAGTGCACGGGCGTTGGTGACGACGTTGCGCGCATAGGTCTTGAACTCAGGTTCAAGCGCCTCGCCCAGAGCAACCGCCTTGGCGGCGATGACGTGCATCAGGGGGCCGCCCTGAAGACCAGGGAAGACGGCGGAGTTGAACTTTTTCGCCAGCGCCTCGTCATTGGTCAGGATCATGCCGCCACGCGGGCCGCGCAGCGACTTGTGCGTGGTGGTGGTGACCACGTGGGCGTGCGGCAGCGGCGACGGATGCTCGCCAGCGGCCACAAGACCTGCAATGTGGGCCATGTCGACCATGAGCCACGCGCCAACCTCGTCAGCGATCTCGCGGAAACGCTTCCAGTCCCACACGCGCGAATAGGCCGTGCCGCCGGCAAGGATCAGCTTCGGCTTGTGTTCCTTTGCCAGACGCTCCACCTCGTCCATGTCGAGCAGGTGGTCGTCCTTGCGAACGCCGTAGGAGATCGGGTTGAACCACTTGCCGGACATGTTGACCGGGGAACCGTGCGTCAGGTGACCGCCGGAATTCAGGTCGAGGCCCATGAAGCTGTCGCCCGGCTGCAGAAGCGCGAGGAAGACGGCCTGGTTCATCTGCGAACCGGAATTCGGCTGAACGTTCGCGAAGGCGCAGCCGAACAGCTTCTTGGCACGCTCGATCGCCAGTTCCTCGACGATATCGACATACTGGCAACCGCCATAATACCGCTTGCCCGGATAACCTTCCGCGTATTTGTTCGTCAGCACCGTACCCTGCGCTTCCATCACAGCGCGCGAAACGATGTTTTCCGAGGCGATCAGCTCGATTTCGTGACGCTGACGGCCCAGTTCCTGACGGATTGCGGCAAAGATTTCCTGGTCGCTGTCTTCGAGCGGGCGGGTGAAGAAGGCATCGGCCTCGCTTGAAGCGGCGGCGGTCGCAAGTGCCATGGCGGTTTATTCCCTTCGATGATGGATCAAATGCGGAAGACGGGCATCTAGCATTTTTCCCTCGCCGCCACCACGCCCGCAGACGAAAATTTATCCTCCAAAAACGAAGCAACCGCCCGGTTTCGGGCGGCTGCGGCAATTGACCGTAGGATATTGCGCTCGGGCCGAGCCGTCGCTTTCGGCAGACTCGCATCGGCCCGTCTTCGTTTCAGAAGACACCCTCATGCGCCCGTCAGGCAATGCAGCCCGACGACGACACGCTAAAGCGCCGTCGAGATCTGCAGCTCGCTCGCCCCGTCGCGGGCATAGATGTCGTCGCGCAGATGCACGGCGCCATCGCCGGTCGACCAGGCGGAAATATAGGTGAAATAGACCGGCACCGGATTGGACAGCGCGACGCGCACATCCTCTTCGGTCTGAATGGTCTGCTCGATGCGGCGACGGCCCCAGCCATCGGTCTCGCTCAGGAGCCAGGTCACCAGGTCGCGCACATTCTGCACGCGCACACAGCCCGACGAATAGAACCGGTCGAGATCGCGGAACATGCCCTGCTGGGGCGTGTCATGCATGTAGACCGCATGCGGGTTCGGGAAGTTGATCTTGATCGACGCCATGGCGTTGATCCGGCCCGGATCCTGCCGGAAGCGGTATTTTGCGGCATCATCCGTCGACCAGTCGACCGTCAGCGGATCCACTTCGCTGCCATTGGGCGCGATCAGGCGGATATTGTTGTCGGTTAGGTAACTGGGGTTCTTGCGCATCAGCGGAATGATGTCCTTGCGGACAATCGACACCGGCGCATTCCAGTAGGGATTGATGATGATTTCGTTGATCTTGGAATTCAGGATCGGCGTCTGGCGGTCCACCTTGCCAACAATGGCGGTGTGGCGCAGCACGACGCGGCCCGTATCCACGGCCTCGATCTCGGCGGCGGGAATGTTCACCACCACATAGCGATTGCCCATGGAGCCCGCCATGGAGGTGAGCCGGCCCAGATTGGTCTGAAGCTGGCCAAGGCGAATGGCCGCCGGAACATTGAGAGCCGCAAAGGTGTGCGGTCCGGTAACGCCGTCGGCAGGAAGGCCATGGCGGGTCTGGAAGCGCTTGACCGCCGCTTCAACATAGGAATCGAACGACTGCGACATGCCCGCACGCGGCGAGAGATCGCCGGACACCATCAGTCTGCGGCGCAGGACCTCCACATTGGGATCGACCACACCGACCTGAAGCTTTTTGTTGTCGGGAACGCGCGGCCACCCGCCCTGTGACACGATGTTGGAATATTCCATGATCGCGCGCTGAAGGTAGGAAACGGTTTCCTGACTGAAGATGGGAAGATTGGTCGCAACCTTGCCGCCGGCGCTGGCGCGAGCATCAAACTGATCGTTCCAGGCGCCACGCCTTGGCGAACGGATGATCGCGTCAAGAAAGTCCTGGGCGTTGGCGGCTCCGGCCATCGCTGCCGTAGCGGCAGCACCGGCACCGGTTAAAAACATACGGCGGTTCGTCTTCATACGCGTGTCCGAGCTCTCTGTGGCTAGCACCCCTCCGGGAGGGCTGCGGGCAGTGTTGCGGCCTGACCATGCCGCGACTGCGTTAAGAATCCGCGAACCTTATTCAAAAATGGCGCTCGCACGCCAAGCGGCTCCTGCACCTTAGGTTCCACCGGATTATGACCTTAACGTGACCAGCAGTCACCTATCGCAAAATAACGGATGCGTGAAGGCCGGCGTCCCGCCACGCCGGCCTTCGAATGACTGCACACCGGCGCGCAGTCAGGTGATCAAGGCGAGACTACATACGGTAGGCGATGGAATCGTTCCAGAAGCGATCAAGGCGCTGGAGGGCACGATTCATCTGGCTGAACTCATCGGCGCTGATGCCGCCGACCTGCTCGATGGAGCCGATGTGACGGTTGTAGAGACCTTCGACAACCTTTGCCACCTGGACACCCTTCGGCGTCAGGCTGATGCGCACCGAACGACGGTCGACGCGCGAGCGCTGATGGTTGACGAAGCCGAGATCAACCAGCTTCTTGAGATTGTAGGAAACATTGGAGCCGAGATAGTAGCCGCGCGAGCGCAGCTCGCCTGCCGTCAGTTCCGTGTCACCGATGTTGAAGAGCAGCAGCGCCTGAATGGCGTTGATGTCGCTGCGGCCGTTGCGCTCGAACTCATCCTTGATGACGTCGAGCAGACGGCGGTGCAGGCGCTCCACAAGCTGAAGGGATTCAAGATAAAGAGAACGCAGTGCATCCGAGCGTTCTTCATTCGAAGCGGCAGGTTTCGCCGCGGGTCGCGAAGTATTCATAACTAAAGCCTCTCGTTTGACGCCGGTGATTTTTGTTTTTTGTCTCACCTTGACCCGAACCTAGCGAAGGCATCTAAAATTCGACTTAAACACTAGCCTTAACAACGCCTTACAAAAGCCAACGCTGCTAATACGGCTAACAGGCAGTAAACCCGCCTGTGGACATTCGATGAAAGCTCTAGAGATTAAGGGGATGCCGCTTGTGGCCTGAAACCGGGCCTGCCCCTAAAGCATCGCCTGCCGCTTGCGGCGGTAGCGCGCAATGCGCAAACCGGCATAGGTAATCGCCACGAGAAGGTGAAAACCCAACAGCGGATAATTGTGCCCGAACATCTCTGGCATGAAGCCGTACATGGCCACTTCCGTGCCGGCGCACAGAAACCAGATGACCGCTCCCCATGGCGCGACCAGCCAGAGACCGACGGACGCAAACGGATAAAGCACGGCCAGAACGATGCTCGCCACCTGCCAGTGGATCGGCATCAGGTCGAACCGCCACATGAGCCCGGGATAAAAACCGAGCAGCCGCACCCAGTACACAAGCCCCATGACGAGGCAGACGAGCGCGACAATACGGTGGAACGCGTAATAGGCTGCTTCAAGCTGGGAGGGCCGCGCCGAAGGCAGACCCGAGAGCGTTTCAACTTTCACAGCGCCAGCTCCTTGCCCGGCAGGGGCGCGAAATAGGCGTCAATGTCCTCATCCTTCACGCCGTCGAGCGTATCGGGCTTCCAGTGGGGCGTGCTCCCCTTCTCCACCAGAACAGCGCGGATGCCTTCATAGAAGTCGTGCCCGGTGAGCATGCGGTTCAGGATGCGGAATTCCATATGCATGCACTCGTCCATGGTCAGCATCGCGCCGGCGCGGACCTGACGAAACGCGACGTGAAGACTGGTGGGCGAGCGCCTGGCGATGGTCGCAGCCGTCTTCTGCACCCATTCGTCCTGATCCTCGCCAAGCGACTGCAGGACCTCCGCAAGCGTGCCGAAAGAAAAATGGCTGGCAATCGCATGCAGCGCGCCGTCATCCATTTCGCGTTCCGCAGTTCCGGCAAATGCTGCCAGCGTCGCATCCACATCACCGCCCTCGCACAGGGCCCGGGTCAATGCCGGCAGTTCCGCCGCATCGACCGCGTGCGTGGCAAGCCCCGTGGCGCAGGCGTCACCCCTGCGAATGCGGTTTCCGGTGAGCGCCAGATACATGCCGAATTCGCCCGGCAGGCGCGAAAGCAGGAAACTGCCGCCGACATCGGGGAAAAAGCCGATACCGACTTCGGGCATGGCGAAGATGGCGTTTTCCGTCATCACGCGATGCGAACCATGGAAGGAGACGCCAACGCCGCCGCCCATGACAATGCCGTCGATCAGCGCCACATAGGGTTTGGGGAAACGGGCAATTGCCGCATTGAGCCGATACTCGTCTGCAAAGAAATCCGGCTTTGCCTCGCCGGCAAGCCCGGCTTTGTAAACATCGAGAATGTCGCCGCCGGCGGAGAAGGCGCGCCCCTCCCCGCGAATGATCACGAGCTGAACCGCATCGTCCGCCTCCCAGGCGGAAAGCGCGCGGGCGAGCGCCCGAACCATGCCGTGATTGACCGCATTGAGGGAAGAAGGCCGGTTGAGCGTCACGATCCCGGCGCATCCGACCTGTTCGAACAGGATTTCCTCAGCGCCACCGAAATCGACTTTCACAGCCACCCCCAGATCGTTGCAACCACGCGCAGGCCTTTCTAGCTGATTATTCGCCGCTTTCCGCCCCGTCAATGCTATAAGGAACTGCGACCACAGGGCACCGGACCCGCACTTGGACCCACAGGGCCTGCATGATAGAGAGGCGCCACACTGGAGTCGAAGCCGTGAACAAGTTTTCCCGCACCATGAACAGCCCCGCCATACGCCGCACCGTCGATGAGATCACCGGCAGCCGCCGCCTGCGCCGCACGCGCAAAGCCGACTGGTCGCGCCGCCTCGTGCGCGAGAACCATCTGACGGTGGACGATCTGATCTGGCCGCTGTTCCTCATGGAGGGCGAGAACCGGCAGGAATCGCTTTCCGCCATGCCCGGCGTCATGCGCCACACGGTCGACCATGCGGTCCGGCAGGCCGAATACGCCGCAAAGCTCGGCATTCCGGCCATCGCCACCTTTCCCAATATCGATCCCGCGCGCCGCGACGAGACCGGCTCCCACAGCCTCGACCCGGACAATCTGATCAACCGCGCCACCCGCGCCATCAAGGAAGCGGTGCCGGAGATCGGCATCATCACGGATGTGGCGCTCGACCCCTTCACCAGCCATGGTCATGACGGCATCCTGCGCGATGGCGAGATCATCAATGATGAAACGGTCGCCCAGATCGCGGCTGCGGCCGTTGGCCAGGCTGAAGCCGGCGCGGACATCATCGCTCCCTCCGACATGATGGACGGGCGCATCGGCGCCATTCGCGACGCGCTCGACCAGAACGGCTTCCAGAACGTGGCGATCATGTCCTACGCGACGAAATTCGCCTCCGCCTTCTATGGCCCCTATCGCGAGGCCATCGGCACGGGCGGTCTGCTGAAGGGCGACAAGAAGACCTATTACATCGATCCGGCCAATTCCGACGAAGCGCTGCGCGAAGCCGAGCAGGACCTTCAGGAAGGTGCGGACATGCTGATCGTTAAGCCCGGCCTTCCCTATATCGACATTGTCCGCCAGCTGAAGGACACGTTCTCCGTGCCGACCTTCGCCTATCAGGTGTCCGGCGAATACGCGATGATCCGCGCGGCAGCCGCCAATGGCTGGATCGACGGCGAGCGCGCCATGCTGGAAAGCCTGCTTTCCTTCAAGCGCGCGGGCTGCGACGGAATTCTCACCTATTTTGCCGCCGAAGTGGCCGAATTGCTCTGATTTTGCTCGAAAAATCTTGAAGCGCCGCGTGAACGCACCCATTTTTCATTTGTTCGACAAACCAATGAAGGAACGTTCATGACGGCCACAAGGCCCCTCGACGGCGAAATCATCGATCCCGCACGGGATGACTGGCATCTTTATCGCGGCGTTCGCACGCGGCGCATCTTCGCGTTCTGCATCGACTACCTGTTGATCGGGCTGATGATGGTTCCCGTCGCAATCATCGTTGCCCTTCTGGGCGTGATGACTTTGGGACTTGGCTGGCTTCTGTTCGGCATCCTCGCCCCGCTCACCGCCCTTCTCTACGTCGCGATGACCCTTGGCGGTCGCAGACAGGCGACGCTCGGCATGCAATTCATGGACGTCAAACTTGTCCGCCTCGACGGCGGGCGCGTCGATTCCATGCTGGCCGTGGTTCACACGGTTCTGTTCTGGGCCGGCAATGCGGTTCTGACGCCGCTGATCCTGCTCGCAAGCCTGTTCCTCGATTACAAGCGCACCGTCCATGATCTGCTTCTGGGCACGGTTGTGGTGCGAACGAGCTGATAATCGAAATTATCGCAAAAGTTGCATCTTTAACGACGCTATACACTTCTGATTTATCAAAACAAGATCGCTCGCTATCGTGAGGCGTTTTCGAACCCTTGATTGATTATGCGAGCGACTTTGATGACCAATACATTTGATCTTAGCCCCCAGCTGACCGCACCGCCCGGAGACCGGCAACCAGATTTCATCGTGCGACAGGGCACGTGGCTGCATTTGCGGCGATGCCTGGCCTTCCTGTTGGATTACGCCCTGTATGCATTGCTGGCCGTTATTCTGTTCGTTCTGGCAACAATGCTCATGGAGTATGTCGTGTTGCACTGGATTGCACCCGACCGGATGCCGGGAGACATACCGACTGCTCTTTATACGCTTTCCAAGGCCGCGGCCGGAATGGCAACGCTGGTCGCCGTCATTCTCTACATCAGGGCGACGCTCGGGGGGCGCTACCAGGCGACCCTCGGCATGCGCGTGTTCAGTCTGCGACTGGAACGGCTCGACAGCGTCGAGATCACACCCCGCTACGCAACCGCACATACCCTGCTAGCAGTCGCTCTCTGCACGCTCTTCAGCCCGCTGATTCTGCTTGCCGCATTCTTTCTGTCGCACAGACAGACCGTGCATGACCGGCTGCTCGATACGGTGATGGTGAGAACCGACTGACGACGGCTTTTTGAAACGCGGCGCCTGCCGCGCTTCGGCCCTCCTGCGACAAGCAAATTCCTTTCCCGTCGGAAGACGCGAAAGCCTTTCCTTTGCCCGCCTTTTGCCGGCATCGGCAAATCCATGCTTGCGGCGCGACCGCTCGTGCTTATTCTCCTGACCTTGCAGGCAGGCATTGGGTATGGCCTGCGGGGACAGTTTCAAGCGGCGGGAGCTGAATGGCCGATTTCCATCTCTGGGCGACCTACGCTATCATTTTCGCCACGGTCGCCGCCTATATCAGCGAACGCTTCACGCTCGAGCTTGTCGCCCTTGGCAGCCTCGTGGCGTTCCTCGCGCTTTTCGCCTTCATTCCTTACGAGAACGCATCCGGCGGCCTGCCGCCCGAAGAGCTTCTTTCAGGCTTCGCCAACCCGGCGCTCGCGACGGTTCTGGCCCTCCTGATCGTCGGTCAGGGCCTGTTTGCCACCGATGCTCTGGACAAGCCCGCGCGCATTCTCGCCAGATCGGCCGGCGGGTCGAGCACCCGCACAATCATCATCACGCTTGTGACGGCAGCCCTGCTCAGCGCCATTTTGAACAACACGCCGGTGGTGGTGATCTTCATTCCGGTGCTGATCGTCTTTGCCGCGCAGCGCAATTTCCCGGTTTCCAAGGCACTGATGCCGCTTTCCTTCATGACCATTCTGGGGGGCATGACAACGCTGATCGGCTCGTCCACCAACCTTTTGGTTGCCGGTGTTGCCGCCAAGGCGGGCATCGGAATCGGATTCTTCGACATCACCCTGCCGGGCTTTATGCTGGCCGCAGCCGGCGCGCTTTATGTCTTCTTTCTGATGCCGCGCATCCTGCGCGATTCGAGCAATGAGAAGACCTTCCGGCAGGTGCAGTCGGGCACGCAGTTCATCGGT
The DNA here is from genome assembly GCF_058725515.1 of Nitratireductor sp. WH36-1. Taxonomy (NCBI): domain Bacteria; kingdom Pseudomonadati; phylum Pseudomonadota; class Alphaproteobacteria; order Hyphomicrobiales; family Phyllobacteriaceae; genus Nitratireductor; species Nitratireductor sp. WH36-1. The sequence continues at coordinate 2,754,471 of NZ_CM178970.1, forward strand.
GAAATCCGCATCGTGCCCGGCCACCCCTTCATCGGCAAGGAATCGAAAGCCGGTCTCTTTCAGGGGCTCGGCGATCTGACCCCGCGCCTCATCATACGGCGCGGCATGAGCTTTCATCCCCCGTTCGAGAATGTGGTGCTTTCCGAAGGCGACCGGCTGATGGTAACGGCCACCCGCCGCGCCTTCACCCAGGCGCTTTCGCATGGGGCGGCCGGCCACATGGCCGAGGGGCAGACCGAGGCGGCGCGGGTTGGCCCGGACTATCACATCGCCGAAGCCGTGATCCCGCCGGGTTCGCGCCATGCAGGGCGCACCATCCGCAATGCCGGCATTGAGACCGAGCACGGCGTTCACATGCTCGGCGTCCAGCGCAAGAGCCGCATGGGCCGCACACCGGTCTCCGACATCCGGCTGGAGCCCGGCGACACGATCCTTGTCGGCGGCACCGACCGCGCCTTCGAGGATCTGCGCGAAAGCCACGACCTGCTCGTTCTCGAATGGTCGGCAGAACCCGTGCCGCAGCGTCGCAAGGCCTGGATCTCCTTCGTCATCTTTGCCGGCATCGTGGTGACCGCCGCTCTGGACATCGCGCCGATCGTCGCCACGGCAATCGCCGGCGCCTTCGCCATGATCGCGACCGGCTGCCTGACGCTGGCGCAGGCCGGCCGCGCCTTCGACCGGCAGATATTCCTTCTGGTGGGCTCGGCCATTGCCGCCGCCACGGCGCTGGAACGCACCGGGGGCGCAAACCTGATCGCCGACAGCGCGGTCGCGCTCCTCGACGGTCAGAGCCCCGCCATCATTCTGTCGGGCTATTTCGCCGTCGTGGCCGTGCTGACCAATTTCCTGTCCAACAATGCAACGGCGGTGCTGTTCACACCCATCGGGCTTGGCATCGCGGCCGCCATCGGCGCGCCGGCGGAAGCCTTCATCGCGGCCACGATCTTCGCCGCCAACTGCTCTTTCGCCACCCCCATCGGCTACCAGACCAACCTGATGGTCATGGGGCCGGGTCACTACTCCTTCCGTGACTTCATGAAGGCCGGCATGCCGCTGGTGGCGATAATTTGGTTGACGTTTTCGTTTGTCGGGCCATGGTATTATGGGCTTTAGATCGCGTGCGCCCATTCTGACGCACAAAGGACGATCTGAATTATTGATGGAGCATCGGACTATCCCGAAAACCGGATTCCACGTTTCGGTCCGATGCTTCAGGACAGGAGTGACGCCCTACCGACATGACGCAGCAACCCGCCCAATCGCCGCAGTTCTTTCTGACCGCGCCTTCGCCCTGCCCTTATCTGGAAGGGCAGTTCGAGCGTAAGGTCTTCACCCATCTGGTCGGGGACAAGGCGCCCGAACTGAACGATTTGCTGACCCAGGGCGGTTTCCGCCGCTCTCAGAACATCGCCTATCGGCCTGCCTGCGAAACCTGCCGCGCCTGTGTTTCCGTACGCATTCTGGCGCAGGAGTTTCAGCCGACGAAGAACATGAAACGCATTCTGAGGCAGAATGCGGACCTGATCGGAACGGCCCAGGCGGCCGAGCCCTCCACGGAGCAGTACACGCTGTTCCGCAGCTATCTGGATGCCCGCCACAAGAAGGGCGGCATGTCGGACATGACCGTACTCGACTATGCGATGATGGTGGAGGACACCCATGTGGGCACCCAGGTGATCGAGTATCGCCGTCGCGGGCCGGACAGCTTCATCACCGGCAAGGGCGAAGGCGAGCTCATGGCCGTGGCCCTGACCGACATGATGGGCGACGGGCTGTCGATGGTTTATTCCTTCTTCAATCCCGCGCTGACCGAGCGCTCGCTCGGCACATTCATGATTCTCGACCACATCAACCGCGCCGTGGCTGCCGGTCTGCCGCATGTCTATCTGGGCTACTGGGTCAATGGATCGCGCAAAATGGCCTATAAGGTACGCTTCAAGCCGCAGGAACATCTCGGCCCGCAGGGGTGGGAGCGCGTAGACTAGCGCGCGCCACCCGGACGGGGTCTGCCAAGACGGCACATCTTCATTCCCCTTTTTCAGAGGATTGCCGCCCGTGTCCGACCCAGCCTCTTCTTCGCATGCAAAAGGCCTCGCACTGACCGCGTTTGGCGGCATGGCGCTGACCATCGACATTCCCTTAATTCGGCTTGCCGATGGCGATCCCTGGCCGATCCTGATGGTGCGTAGCGCGCTGACGGTTGCCGTGGCGCTCGCCGTCTGGTTCGTCTGGCGTCTCTTCTCACGCAATGTGCCACCGCTCATGCCCGGTCGTGTCGGCCTCGTCGTGGCGGCGCTCTACGCGCTTTCCGCACTTTGCTTCATCACCGCCGTCTACAACACCTCAACGGCCAATCTGGTGTTCATCCTCGCCTTCAATTCCATGTTCGCAGCGCTGCTCTCCTGGCTGTTCCTGAAGGAGCGACCGAAACCGGCCACGCTGATTGCCATGGGGGTGATGCTGATCGGCGTGCTGATCATTGTCGGTGGCGGCATCGGGGCTGGAAATCTGTTCGGCGACGTGATGGCGCTGAGCGCGGCCTTCCTGCTGGCGACCGCCATCACCATCACGCGCGGCAGCGGGCGCGACATGGGCTTTACGGCGCTGGTCGCCGTCATATTACCCTTCATCGTCGCCGTGATCATGACCGCCAAGACCGGCTACCGCATCGAGGCTCCCTGGTGGATCATCCTCAACGGCGCGGTGATCATGCCGATATCGTTCTTCTGCCTCTCCAACGGCCCGAAATACATTTCGGGCCCCGAGGTGGCGATGTTCTATCTTCTGGAAACCGTTCTTGCGCCCGTCTGGGTGTGGCTGATTTTCTCGGAAGTGCCGAGCCGCGCAACGCTGATCGGCGGCACGATCCTGATCGTAACGCTGGTCGCCCATTCGCTCTGGCAGCTTCATTCCGGGCGCAGGCGGCGGCGCGCGCAGGCCGCACTGCGCCATCCGGTGTAGGGTGAGAAGCGCACGTCATCACCGCCCTCGTGGTTCGCCCTTCGACAAGCTCAGGCGCTCACCATGGCGGCTGGGTAAAGAACGCCCCTATTTCTTCTTCATGGCCTGAGCCAGTGCGGCGGCGAGTGCGCCCTGCGGTTCGCTGCTGCGCCCGCCCGGCTTGCCCCCGCCACTGCGCTGCTGCGCGCCACGGAAGGGCTTGCCGCCATCGCGCGGACGGCCAGCGCCCGCACCGGCATCTGCGCCACCACTGGCTCCGCCGGCATCCTTGCGCATGGAGAGGCTGATACGCTTGCGCTTGATGTCGACCTCAAGCACCCGCACCTTCACCACATCGCCGGCCTTCACCACCTCATGCGCGTCCTTCACGAAGCGGTCGGCAAGCTGCGAGACATGCACCAACCCGTCCTGATGAACACCGATATCCACGAACGCGCCGAAGGCGGCAACATTGGTCACCGTGCCTTCAAGGCTCATGCCGGGCTTCAGATCCTTGATGTCGTCGATGCCCTCGGCAAAGGTGGCCGTGCGGAAGGCCGGGCGCGGGTCGCGACCCGGCTTTTCGAGCTCGGCAATGATGTCGCGCACCGTGGGCAGACCAAAACGCTCATCCACGAAGACGCGCGGGTCGAGCGCCTTGAGCGCGCCGGCATCGCCCATCAGCGACCGCACATCGCGCCCGCAGGACGAGACGATCTTGCGCGCCACGCCATAGGCCTCCGGGTGAACTGACGACGCGTCCAGCGGCTCCGTACCGTTCGGGATGCGCAGGAAGCCGGCGCACTGCTCGAAGGTGCGCTGGCCAAGCCGCGCCACGTCCAGAAGCTGCTTGCGGCTGGAGAACGCGCCATTGGCGTCGCGATGCGCCACAATGGCCTCGGCAATCGACGCGCCAAGGCCCGAAACGCGCGCCAGGAGCGATGAGGATGCCGTGTTCAGGTCCACGCCAACCGCGTTCACCGCGTCTTCCACCACGGCGTCGAGCGCCTTTGCCAGACGGTATTGATCCACATCGTGCTGATACTGGCCGACGCCGATGGACTTCGGCTCGATCTTCACCAGCTCCGCCAGCGGGTCCTGCAGGCGGCGCGCGATGGAGACAGCCCCACGCAGCGAGACGTCAAGATTGGGGAATTCGGCCGCCGCCGTGGGCGACGCCGAATAGACCGATGCGCCGGCCTCGGAAACCACGACCTTGAGCGGCTTGGGCGCCGGCATATCCGACAGCATGTCGGCCACGAGCTTTTCGGTCTCGCGGCTTCCCGTGCCGTTGCCGATGGCGATCAGCTCGACGCCGTGCTTGCGCATCAGCGCCGACAGCTCGGCCTGGCTGCCACGCAGATCGTTGCGCGGCGGGAACGGGTACACCGTTGAAGTGTCGAGCAGCTTGCCCGTGGCGTCGACCACGGCCACCTTGACGCCGGTGCGAATGCCCGGATCGAGCCCGAGCGTTGCCCGCGTGCCGGCGGGTGCCGCCAGAAGCAGATCCTTCAGATTGCGCGCGAACACATTGATCGCCTCTTCCTCGGCCCGCTCGCGCAGATCACGCATCAGATCGAGATTGAGATGCAGGAAGAGCTTTACGCGCCATGTCCAGCCGGCAACCTCCATCAGCCACTGGTCACCGGGACGCTGGCCGCCGATCTCATAGGCAGCCGCGATCATGCGCACCGCGGGCTTGAGCGGGCTGGTGTCGTCCGCATCCACTTCCAGGTCGAGCGCCAGCACGTCCTCGTTGCGGCCGCGCAGCATGGCAAGCGCGCGATGGCTCGGAACGCCCGACCACTGCTCGGAATGGTCGAAATAGTCGGAGAACTTCGCGCCTGCCTCCTCCTTGCCCTCGACAACGCGGGCGCGCAGGACGGCGCGTTCCTTCATGTGATTGCGCAGTTTTCCGACCAGATCGGCGTTTTCTGCGAACTGCTCGGCCAGAATGTCGCGCGCGCCGTCGAGCGCGGCCTTCTCGTCTGCGACTTCTTCGCCAAGATAATCCTTCGCCAGATCGGCCGGCACTTTGGAGCGATCCGCCAGAATGGCCTCGGCCAGCGGCCCGAGCCCGCGCTCACGGGCGATCTGCGCCTTGGTGCGCCGCTTGGGCTTGTAGGGCAGGTAGATGTCTTCCAGCTCCGCCTTGGTGGCGGCGGTGACGATCTTGGTCTCCAGATCCGGCGTGAGCTTGCCCTGCTCGCGGATCGAACCGAGGATCGTGTCACGGCGCTGATCGAGCTCGCGCAGATAGGAGAGCCGCTCGGCGAGCGTGCGCAACTGCGTGTCATCGAGGCCGCCGGTGACTTCCTTGCGGTAGCGCGCGATGAACGGAACGGTCGCCCCTTCATCCAGAAGACCAATGGCCGCCTGAGCCTGCTCCGGCCGGGCGGTGATCTCGGTGGCAATAAGGGCGGCGATGCGTTTTACGTCAGCTGACATGCGAATTCCTGAATCTGTGAACCCGGCGAAGATAGTGTCATTCGCCGCCCCCTGCCGCTCACAAGAGTGGCTTTTCCACAGTCGCGGGCGTGATCGCGGTGGATGGTGGGCGCGTGAGGCGGGGATTGGCGAGCGGGAGCGCTGTGCGTCCTTCGACAAGCTCAGGATGAGGAAGGTAGGTAGCCGGATTTCGGGTCAGGTGTATGGGATAGAGTGTCTGGGTGCTCGGGAGAACGCACATGCGCTCACTGCAAGGAAGGCAGCTTCTCAGAGTGGGGAGATGCGCACAGATCTCAGCGAAGCAGGCAAAAAGCCTACAACCAATCCTTCAAGGCCGAGGAGAGCGAGCACAACTCTGCGTGCCCTCCCCGTCATTCTCAACATCCCTCATCATGAGCCTAACACCCCTCATCCTGAGCTTGTCGAAGGACGCACAGCGCTCCCGCGCGCCGCACAGGACCAAGGGGCAAATGCAGCGCGCACCCTGCACCGACAGCCCCCTCGCCCCTTAACGCGGAGCGAGGTCGGAGATCAGGCCGTTCACCACTTCGGCCATCAGCATGGAAGCCGAGAAATCGAACTCGTTGATGGCGACGAACACGCCAACGCCGCGCGTCGGGGCAAAGGCGTGGTAGACGAACATGCCCTGCAGGCCGCCGGCCTTCTGCAGGATCAGCGGACGGTCACCCTCGGGCTGCATGACGATCCAGCCAAGCCCCATGGAATCCATATGACCGGATTCGTCAAAGCCATAAGTGGGATCGAGCGCATCGCGCTGCACATAGGAGGCGTGGTCGAGGAGCCGCATCTCGGCCATGTCCGGCGAGAAGCGGTCAAGATGCCATTGCAGCCAGGTCACCATGTCGTTGGCGGTGGAATAAAGCCCGCTCGCGCCCGACATGACCGGCGTGTTGGGCACGTCCGGCAGCGGCGATCCGTCGAAACTGTGGCCCTGCATCAGCCGGTCGCGGTCGGCCTCGGCCGGCGCAAATGTCGTGTCCTTGAGGCCGATCGGCTCAAGAACCCGCTCGGCAAGCAGTGCGTCATAGGGTTTTCCTGCGGCAGAGCCCAGCGCAACGGCCAGCATGTCGAAGCCGAAATTGGAGTAGAGCCCGCCCGTGCCCGCCGGGAAGAGCTGCACATCGCTGGTGAAGGCCTTTTCGTAGGTCTCTTTCGTCAGCGTGGAGAAAGGATCATTCTCCGGACCGGGCTCGCGGTCGACCTCGCGCGGCAGACCGGACGTGTGTGTGGCGAGGTCAATCAGCCGGATTGGCTTGCCGTCCAGCGCCGGAACGGTCACATCCCAGCCAATGCGTTCCTGCAGATGATCTGTGAACTTCACCGAGCCATCGGCGACGAGGCTCGCCAGAACCGCGCCGGTGAACACCTTGGTCACGGAGCCGACCCGCATCAGCGTGTCGCCGTCCGGCGTCTTGCCGCTTCCCTTGGCGGTTTCGCCAAAGCCGAAAACGGCGGTCTCGCCATTGCGCACCGCGCCGATCACAAGACCGGGCACATCGGTCTGCAGATAGAGGATCTGACCGGAAAACTCGACCGCGTCGCTCAACAGCCGGTCTTCGGCCGAAGACGGCTGCGCCAGCCCGACAAGTCCGGCCAGCGCCAGCGTTGCGGCCCGAAGGCCCTTCCCATTCCAGTGCAGCATATCACCCCTCCTCTGCTTGCACCCTGGCCTTCGCGCCTGTGTTGCGGCGCTTACCCAAATTTTCCGGTGCGTGGAAATCCTTTCGGCGCCATGCGACCCGCGGCCGCCCGGTTGCCCATCCATTCAAGCAGTTCTTCGCGCGATTTGACGAAGGTGCGATCAGCGGAATCCTTCCACGAAAGCCCCTCCTCCATGGCGAAGGTCTTGATGTCAGAAACGCCGCCATCCTTGTAGCGCTGCAGGCGCACGCCCTTGCCGCGTGTCATCTCCGGCACTTCGGAAAGCGGGAAGACGAGCAGCTTGCGGTTCTGGCCGACCACGGCCACGTGATCGCCCGAAACCGGCAGGCAGAGCTTCATCTCGTCCGGAGCCTTCACATTCATCACCTGCTTGCCCTTGCGGGTGTTGGCGATGATTTCCTTCTCGGCGACCACGAAGCCATTGCCCGCATGCGATGCGACCAGAAGCCTGCGCTCGGGATCATGCGCGAAGGCGGTGACGATGGCCTGATCATTGTCCATGTCGACCATGATACGCACCGGCTCGCCATGGCCGCGCCCGCCGGGCAGACGGTCCGCGCCAAGCGTAAAGACCTTGCCGCCCGTGGTGAAGAGCAGGATCTTGTCGGTCGTCTGGGCGTGGAAGGCGATCTTGAGGCTGTCCCCCTCCTTGAAGGAGAGCGAGGAGAAGTCGGCCAGATGCCCCTTCATGGCGCGCAGCCAGCCCTTTTCGGACAGGACCACCGTGATGGGTTCGCGCTCGATCAGCGCCTCGTGGACGTCTTCCAGATCGTGCTCTGGCGCTTCGGCAAAGGTGGTGCGGCGCGCGCCAAGACCCGGGTTCTTCTCCGGGTCGAAGGTCTGGCGCACCTTGGCGACTTCCCAGCGCACGGTCTTCCACTGGCGCTCGGTGGAGGCGAGCAGCGCTTCGATGCCTTCCTTTTCCTCGGAAAGCTTGTCGAACTCCTTGCGGATCTCGAACTCCTCGAGCTTGCGCAGGGCGCGCAGCCGCATGTTGAGGATCGCCTCGGCCTGCGTGTCCGTCAGCTCGAAGCGCGCGATCATCACCTTCTTCGGCTCATCCTCCTCGCGGATGATGCGGATGACCTCGTCGATGTTCAGATAGGCGACGAGATAGCCGGCAAGGATTTCCAGCCGCTTCTCGATTTCCGCCAGCCGGTGGCGCGAGCGGCGCAGGAGCACATCGCGGCGATGGTCGAGCCATTCGCGCAGAACCTGCTTGAGCGACAGGACGCCCGGCACCTTGCCGCGCGACAGCACGTTCATGTTGAGCGGGAAACGGCTCTCCAGATCGGTCAGCTTGAAGACCGATTCCATCAGCAGTTCCGGCGCGACGGCGCGGCTCTTGGGCACCAGAACGACGCGGATATCCTCCGCGCTTTCGTCGCGAATGTCTTCCAGCAGCGGCAGGCGGCGCGAGATGATCAATTCGGCGATCTTCTCGATCAGCCGCGATTTCTGCACGCCATAGGGAATTTCGGTGACCACGGCCGTCCATGCGCCGCGGCTCTGTTCTTCCTTGTGCCAGCGGGCGCGAACGCGGAAACCGCCGCGTCCGGTCGCATAGGCCTCGCGGATCGAATCCGGCCCCTCGACGATGATGCCGCCGGTCGGAAAATCCGGACCTTTGACGAAATCGAGCAGACGCTCGGGATCGACATCCGGATTGTCGATGATGGCGAGCGCCGCATCGCAGACCTCTGCCGCATTGTGCGGCGGGATCGAGGTCGCCATGCCCACGGCGATGCCCGAAGAACCATTGCAGAGCAGGTTCGGGAACGCGCCGGGGAGCACGATGGGCTCCTCGTCTTCCTCATTGTAGGTCAGACGGAAATCGACGGCATCCTCGGTGATGCCCGTCAGGATCTCCGAGGCAACCTCGGTCATGCGCGCTTCGGTGTAGCGCATGGCGGCCGCGTTATCGCCGTCGATATTGCCGAAATTGCCCTGCCCGTCGACCAGCGGATAACGCATGGCGAAAGGCTGCGCGAGACGCACCAGCGCGTCGTAGATCGACTGGTCGCCATGCGGATGGAACTTGCCCATCACGTCGCCGACGATGCGGGCGCATTTGGCGAAACCCTGATCGGGACTGAGGCGCAGAAGACGCATGGTGTGGACGATGCGCCGATGCACGGGCTTCAGCCCGTCGCGCACATCCGGCAGCGCACGATGCATGATCGTCGACAGCGCATAGGCGAGGTAGCGCTCTTCGAGCGCTTTTTTCAGATCGACCGGCTCTACGGCATCACCACCGTCGCCACCGGGCGGAAGCATATCTTTTCCCATGGTTTCCGGTTAGACCAGCGGGTGATTCGCGGCAAGCCTTTATGGCAAAAGGGCTGTGGCTAGACCACAGGACAGAAAACTGGAGACCGGTTTTCGGTCTGTTCCGGTGCTCCCTTAAAAGCGCAGATCGTCCTTATGCATGCACAGCGACCTGCTTCACGTGTATGTCAGCGCGTGACCTGTGCCAGGAAGCGCTCGATCGTCACCGTCGCCGGATCGCCCTGACCGCCCAGCTTGCGCGCTATCGACCCGTGCGTGTAGCGCCCGCCGTCGAAAACCGCCGCCCGCGCCCCGCGCGCCTTGAGCAGATTGGCGTAACCATTGGTCAGCGCCCTGCGCCTTTCGCCATTGGAACCCGAGTGAAGGAAGAGATGCGGTGGGAAGCCCGAGCCGCGGCGCGCATAGGTGACCGGAGACCAGCGCACCCAGTCGTTCGGGTCCGAGCCGAAGGCATTGATATAGGGATAGCCGAGCGAACCGCGCATGCCGGCATAGGCCACCATGTCATAGGCCTGCACGTCGTTGGGAATCACACCGCGCACATCGCCGGCGACATTGCGCGCCGCCGCCATCGCCACCAGATGCGCGCCGGCCGAATGGCCCATGAGCACGATGCGCGATGGATCGCCGCCATAGCGCGAGATGTTGGAGCGCACCCAGGAGATGGCTGCCGACAGATCGTTGACCTGTCCGTCAATGGTGGTCTGCGGCACTTTTCGATAATCGATGGCGACCAGCATGTAGCCGCGCTGGGTGAGCCATTCGGGAAGCGAATAGACCTTCTTGCGCGAGCCCTTCACCCAGCCGCCGCCATGGGCGTAGATCACCACGGGAACCTTGGGGCTGCCGAAGGAGAACAGGTTCATGCGCACCACGCCGGCCTGGGAGGTCCGGCCGGGCGTGTCGGGTGCGTGAATGTCGAGTTTCAGACCACTGCGGTAGGTAATGCCTTCATGCAGCTCCACCGCCTGCGCTGCGAACGAGAAGAGAATCAAAAGAAAGGCGCTCGCCCCAAAATGCCCGAATGCCCGCATTCCCAACCTCTCTCCCGTTTTCCAAGGGTTCAGCAACCATAGCGTCATGGATAACACGCAATACTGGCCTGTGAAAATTGACACAGGTTTACCCAAAGGCCATCCTCCGACCGTAATTCTCGGCCTCCATGCCAGCAGATAACCGTTATCTTACGTTACTTTAAGGAAATTGCCCATGCTCAGCCATGCAACCAAGCTGAAGACCCTCTCGCTCGCCGCCCTGCTTTCGGCCACGGCGCTGCAGTCCGCCCAGGCCTGGGAAGCGGATGAGGTTGCCGCGCGCTACAAGACGCTGCTCGGCGATCAGGGCGTCGAGGCGGAATGGACCGCCGCACGCAAGGATGGTGATTCGATTGTGCTTGAGGGCGCGTCGTTCGGTGTCGCCGACGTCGACAAAAAGGCGAACCTTGGCGATCTGGTTCTTGAAGACGTCAGCGAAACCGACACCGTCTACGAGATCGGCCGCGTCGCCGTTGATGATTTCCAGCAATCCGAGGATGATTTCGACATCGCACTGAAGGGCGTGTCCATCGAGGGGCTGATTCTGCCCAAGGAAGCGGAAGACGCTCCCTATGGCGGCCTGATGCAGTATCGCCGCTTCGCGCTGGAAAGCGCCCGCGTGGGCAAGAATGGCGATGAACCGATCTTCACGCTCGGCAATCTGGTGGCCGACACGGATCTCGGCGACGGCGCCAACAAAATGTCGTTCGAGGGCTCGGCAGAAAGCTTCTCGCTTGATCTGTCGAAACTCACCGACAGCAGGGAAGCCCACGAGCAGCTCAAGGAATATGGCTACGAACAGCTTTCCGGCCGCGTCGACATGGCTGGCAGCTGGACGCTGGACGACGGCCGCATGCAGGTCAGCCGCTACGACCTGAAGCTCGACAATGCCGGCACACTGGCCATCACCGCCGACATCAGCGGCTACACGCCGGAATTCCTGCGCACACTGCAGGAAATGCAGGAGAAGATGGAGAACGGCACGGAAGAGCAGCAGCAGGCACAGGGCCTCGCAATGCTCGGCCTCATGCAGCAGCTCAACCTGCATGGCGCGTCCATCCGCTTTTCCGATGCATCGCTGACCGGCAAGCTGATCGCCTATGTGGCCGCGCAGCAGGGCGTCAAGCCGGAGGACGTGGCCAATCAGGCAAAGGCCATCGTGCCGCTCATGGCCGGCCAGTATCTCGGCCCGGACCTGACCCAGAGCCTCGCGAAAGCGGTCACCACCTATCTTGATGACCCGCGCAACCTCACGATCAGCATCGCGCCGGAAGAGCCGATGCCGTTCGCCGTTCTGATGGGCACCGCCATGGGCTCACCGGAAGCACTCGCCAGGCAGGTTGGCCTGCAGGTTCTGGCGAACCAGTAAGAGGCGTCTCACCGCCTGGCGCATCGGCGCTCCAACGGGTCAGGCAGCGCAAGCTGCCTGGCTTTTTTGTGCCTGTAGCCGAAGCAGGGCGGAAACGAAAACGGCCCCGCCCGTTCAGGCGAGGCCGTTCTCAAAATGTCTGGATGGCGCGGCTTTGCGCCCTGCGGGTCAGTCCTTCTTGACCGGAGCGAGACGCAGGTTCAGCTCGCGCAGCTGCGCCGGCGTTGCCTCGGAAGGCGCGCCCATCAGGAGATCCTGCGCCTGCTGGTTCATCGGGAACATGGTGATCTCACGCAGGTTCTTCGCGCCAAGAAGCAGCATCACGATGCGGTCGATGCCGGCGGCCATGCCGCCATGGGGCGGTGCGCCATACTGGAACGCTCGGTAGAGACCGCCAAAGCGCTCCTCCACTTCCTGCTGATCGAAACCGACCTTCTCGAACGCCTTGACCATGACTTCCGGCAGATGGTTGCGGATGCCGCCCGATGCGATCTCGAAGCCGTTGCAGACGAGGTCGTACTGCCAGGCCTTGAGCGACAGCGGGTCATCGCCTTCAAGCCCTTCAAGGCCGCCCTGCGGCATGGTGAAGGGGTTGTGGCCGAAGTCGAGCTTGTCCTCGTCTTCGTTCCATTCGTAGAAGGGGAAATCCACGATCCATGCAAGGGCGAAACGCTCGCGGTCGACCAGATCGAGCTCCTCACCGGCGCGCGTACGCGCAGCACCCGCAAAGCCGGCGAACTTGCGCGGATCGCCAGCGGCGAAGAAGCAGGCGTCACCGTCTTCCAGACCAAGCTGGGTGCGGATCGCCTCGGTGCGCTCCGGGCCGATGTTCTTGGCAATCGGACCAGCGCCTTCAAGGCCCTCGCCTTCCTTGCGCCAGAAGATGTAGCCCAGACCCGGCTGGCCCTCGCCCTGCGCCCAGGAGTTCATGCGGTCGCAGAAAGCGCGGCTGCCGCCGGTCTTGGCCGGAATGGCCCAAACTTCGGCCTTTTCGTCATTGGCCAGAATGTTGGCGAACACCTTGAAGCCCGATCCGCGGAAATGCTCGGAAACGTCTTCCATCTCGATGGGGTTGCGCAGGTCCGGCTTGTCGGAACCATATTTGCGCATGGCCTCGTCGTAGGGAATGCGCGGGAAGACATCCGTGACCGGCTTGCCATTGGCAAACGTCTCGAAGATGCCGCGCATGACGGGCTCCATCGTCTGGAACACATCTTCCTGCTCGACGAAGCTCATTTCCAGGTCGAGCTGGTAGAACTCGCCCGGCAGGCGGTCGGCGCGCGGGTCCTCATCGCGGAAGCACGGCGCGATCTGGAAATAGCGGTCGAAGCCCGACATCATGATGAGCTGCTTGTACTGCTGCGGCGCCTGCGGCAGCGCGTAGAACTGGCCCTCGTGCAGACGCGACGGCACGAGGAAGTCGCGCGCGCCTTCCGGCGAGGATGCCGTCAGGATCGGCGTCGAATATTCGGTGAAGCCGACCTCGCCCATGGCGCGACGCATCTCGGCGATGATCTTCGTGCGCTGCACGATGTTCCTGTGCAGCGTTTCGCGGCGCAGGTCGAGGAAGCGGTATTTGAGGCGGATGTCTTCCGGATAGTCCGGCTCGCCGAACACCGGCAGTGGCAGTTCCTTGGCCGAGGACAGAATCTCGATCTCACGGGCGAAGATTTCGACTTCACCGGTGGGAAGATTCGCGTTGATGGTCTCGTCCGTGCGGGCCTTCACCTCGCCGTCGACGCGAATGACCCACTCGCCACGCACGGTCTCGGCCACCTGGAAAGACGGAGAATCGGGATCGGCGACGATCTGGGTGATGCCGTAATGGTCGCGCAGGTCGATGAACAGCAGGCCGCCATGGTCGCGCACACGATGGACCCAGCCGGACAGGCGCACATTGGCGCCGACATCGGATTTTCTCAGTTGGGCGCAGGAATGGCTGCGGTAGCGATGCATGGTCATATCATCCGTGTCTTGGAATTCTTGCTCAGGCCCCGTGGAAAAAGGGCCAGAAGGTCGGCGGGAAAAGCGCATGGGAGGTGCGATTTGTCAAGGTGTCGCGCCCGCGCGGGCACTGCGCCGGCCAAAAACCCGCCCGTAAAACCTCTGCCGCCCGCGCCATTCAGCTTCCCCGCCGGAGCCTGCATCCTACGAATGCAGGAATTGCCGGTCCCCTGCCCCCATGCGACACTTGCCCCCGTGTCCTTGAGGAGAGACTTCAACAACAAGCGATGAAGGGACCGGGACAATGCACGCACTCCAAAGAGTAGCCGCGCTCGCAGCACTGGCTGCCGGGCTCGCCGGATGCAACCAGACGACACAATCCGAAAGCACATCAATGTCGGGCAGCACGGCTGCGGCCGTGCGCACCGGCAGCCCGCAGGACGAGCAGGCCTGCCTCGCCGCCGTGGCTCAACAGACCAACAACACGGTGACGGTGCTGAGCTCGGAATTCTCCGAAGCGAACACGCTGGTCATGGTCGGCGTCGGCCCCAATCGCGCGCCATGGCGCTGTCTGGTGTCGCGCGGCATCGTCTCCGAGGTCATGTCGATGGTGAATGAGGGTGCGCTTTAAGCACTTTGTGCGTTCGCCAGATGGCGGGCGACTGCATCGCCCAGGCCGAGTTCATTGAGAAGGCGGATGAAGTAGCTTCGCAGCCCCTCCTCCGTCTTCGCCCCGGGCTTCAAGAGAAGCTCATACATCAGTGCGCCGCTGAACATGTCCTGAAACATGTCCACATCCGTGTCGGCCGGCAGCGCGCCTTCATCGCGTGCGCGCTCCACGATCACATTGAAGGCGGCGCGGCGTGGCGCGAGATAAACCTCCCAGAAGACGCCGAGCAGGTCGGGCGCATCCGGCACGGAACCGATGATGCGGGCGAGAAGCCGACGCGCATCGTGCTCCACCCATCCCTTCGGCCCGTAATCGATCATCATGCCGACCAGCGTCTCGAGTGGCAGCGCCCGCCATTCGCCAAAATCCTGCTCGGCATTTTCCTTCAGCCGCCCCAGCGCATCGGCAATCAGCGTTTCGCGCGTCGACCAGCGCCGATAGATGGTGGCGCGGGTTACACCGGCCTCGCGCGCGATCTTCTCAAAACTCGCGCCATCGAGCCCGTTGGCCACGAAAAGCCCGAGCGCGGCATCGAGTATGGCCGCGTCGGTCTGCGGATCGCGGGGGCGGCCCGGGCCGCGTGCCTTACCCTGCGAATTTTGCGTGTCGCCGGACAGGGTTCTTCTCCATCGTTGCGTCAGATCAAAGCGAAGCCTCTCTCAGCATGAGAAAGGCAATTGTACGACCGAAATAATTTCGATACAGATATGCATCGTATTTATTTTGCCGCCTCCTGCGGCTGTCAGGGAGAACGACGTGACATTCCTCCGCCTCTTTCTAGCAGCCATTCTGCTTGCCGCGGCTGCCGGTGCGGCTTTCTGGTATCACAACCAGCCCGCCCCTGTCGCAGTGACCGGTCCTGAAAGGGGCAGCGCCGCCGACATCGTGTTCGCTTCCGGCGTGGTGGAGCCGCGCAACTGGGCCAAGGTAACCTCGCTGGTGCGCGAACGCATCGTCGAAGTCTGCAATTGCGAGGGCGAGCGCGTTGAGACCGGCGACATTCTGGCGCGGCTCGACGCCACCGAAGCCGAAGCCATCCTCACCGAACTGAAGGCCCGCTACAAGCTGGCGGTGGATGAGCGCGACCGGCTGACCCTGCTCGTGGAACGCAATGTCACCAGCGTGACGGCGCTGGAACGCGCCAGCGCGGAAGTGAGTCAGGTGGAAGCGCTGATCGCCGGCCAGACCGCGCGTCTTGAGGACTACACGCTGCGCGCACCAAGCAACGGCATGGTTCTGCGTCAGGACGTGGAAATCGGCGAGATTGCCGAGCCCGGCCATGTCCTGTTCTGGGTCGGACGGCTGACGCCGCGCATTGTGGTGGCCGAGGTCAATGAGGAGGATATTCCGAGCATCGAGCCCGATCAGGACGTGCTGATCCGCTCTGACGCCTTTCCAGGCCGCGAACTGGAAGCGATAGTCGACAGCATCACCCCCAAGGGCGATCCCGTTACCCGCACCTATCGCGTGCGCCTCGCCCTGCCGGACGACACGCCGCTCATGATCGGCATGTCCGTCGACGCCAACATCATCACCCGCGTGGTGAAGGACACGCTTCTCGTGCCGGCGCTGACGCTCCATGGCAATGAGCTTTTCGTCGTCGAGAATGACGCAGCGAAGCGGGTGACGGTCGAGACCGGCATTCGCGGGACCGAGCGGATCGAGATCCTCTCCGGCCTCGATGCCGGGGCGCAGATCATCACCCCCTACCCCGACACGCTGGAAGACGGAACGCCCGTCGTCATAGAGGCCGAATAACATGCGCCTCATCCTCGACATCGCGATGACCCACATCGTCGGTCGCGGGCGACAGACGCTCGTGGCGGTGATCGGTGTGGCGGTCGGTGTCGGCTTTTCCATCGCCATGGCGGCGCTCATGCAGGGTGGCCAGGACGATTTCGTCGAACAGCTCATCGACACCATGCCGCATGTGCAGATCACCGACGAGCGCCGCAGCGCCCGCCGCCAGCCGGCCGAAGATGCGTTCGATGCGGCCGCGATATCCGGCCTGCGCCCGCCCGACGACCGGCGCGGCATCATCAACCCCACTGCGGCGCTGGCCTGGCTGGAAGGCTGGGTGCCCGGCAATGTCGCGCAGAGCCTCAGAACACAGGGCGTGGTGCGCTATCAGGGCCGCGAGGCGGGCGCCGCCCTTGTCGGGGTCGAACCGGAAACGGAACGCACCATCTCGCCCATTGTCGAGGATTTCACCCGTGGCAGTTTCGCCACCCTGTCCGAAGGCGGCAACAACATCGTCATGGGCGACCGCATGGCCGACAAGCTGGGGGCGGATCTCGGCGACACGGTCACGGCGGTTTCATCTTCGGGCCTGACGCGCAATTTCCGCATCACCGGCCTGTTTCACACCGGCACCACGGCCCGCGACGAGGGCGAGGCCTATCTCCTCCTGAAGAATGCGCAGATCCTTTCCGAGCGGACCAACGCCATCAACGACATTCGCATCAAACTGCGCGATCCCTACGCTGCCACCACAGCCGCCCAGCGCATTGAGGCGGAACTCGGCTACAAGGCCGTTTCCTGGCAGGAGGCGAACGAGGCCATCATGGAGGCTTTCGTGGTGCGCAATGTCATCATGTATGCGGTGGTGGCGGCAATCCTGCTGGTGGCCGGTTTCGGCATCTTCAACATCGTCTCCACCATCACCCATGAGAAGGCGCGCGACATCGCCATCATGAAATCCCTCGGCTTCAGCCGCAGCGACATGCAGCGCATGTTCGTGATCGAGGGCATCGCCATTGGCGCTGCCGGCTCCATTCTGGGCTGGGTTCTGGGCTTTGCCCTCACCTACGCCCTCTCCTCAATCCGTTTCGAACTCGATGCCGGCGGCCAGGAGATGACCGAACTGCCGATAGCCTGGAGCGCCCTGCACTATGCCATCGCCTCGGCCTTCGCGCTGGGCTCGGCAGCGATTGCCGGCTATCTGCCAGCGCGCAAGGCGGCAAGGCTTCATCCGGTCGACATCATTCGGGGGGCCTCATGACCGCGCTTCTGGAAGCCCGCAATCTGACCCGCATCCTGCCGGAAACCATCCCGGTCACACTGGTCAGGGATGTCTCACTAACCGTTGCCGAGCGCGAATTCGTGGCCATTACCGGCCCCTCCGGCTCTGGCAAATCCTCGCTTCTCTATCTGCTTGGCCTGCTCGACCGGCCAACCAGCGGCACGCTCACCATCGAGGGCCGCGACACCGGCCCCATGAACGATGCCGAGCTTGCCCGTACACGGCTGGAGATGCTCGGTTTCGTCTTCCAGTTCCACTTCCTTCTGCCCGAGTTCACCGCCCGTCAGAATGTCGAGATCCCGATGCGCAAGCTCGGCAGGCTCTCGCGGCGGCAGATGCGCGACCGCGCCGGCGATCTGCTTGCCATGCTCGGCCTCGCCGATCATTGCGACAAGAAACCCTACCAGCTCTCCGGCGGCCAGCGGCAGCGTGTCGCCGTCGCCCGGGCGCTCGCCAATGACCCGCCCATGGTTTTCGCCGACGAACCGACAGGCAGCCTCGATTCGAAAAGCTCCGAACAGGTGTTCCAGACCCTGCGCGACCTCGTTTCCGAGCGCGGCAAGACGGTCGTGGCTGTGACACACGATCTGGACATGGCGGCGCGCATGGACCGGCGCATCCATCTGGTGGACGGCATGCTGGCGGACGCCGACGACGACTGACGCCCGACGACACACGGCGACGTTTGACGCGAATGAGGCGGCTGGGATGATCGGCCCACCCGCCTGGCTCAAGAGAATTGGTACAGCCCGGCCTATAGCTCGATCATGAAGGGCGCGACCGGCCGCGCCGCCAATACCGGGCCTTCCGCCATGTCCAGCCTTCGCCCGCTGATCCCGCTTCTCATCGCTGCAGGCATCCTGCTGGCGGGCAACGGGCTTCAGGGCACTTTGATCGCGCTGCGCGGAGCGGAAGAAGGCTTTTCCGAAACGCTGATCGGCCTTATGGGCAGCGCCTATTTCGCCGGGTTTCTGATTGGCTGCCTGTGCGTGCCGCGCCTGTTGCGGGCCGTCGGCCATATCCGCGCCTTTGCGGCGCTCGCGGCGATGGGAGCGGCAGGCTCCCTGCTTCTCATTCTGTTCGTCGATCCCATCGCGTGGATCGCCATACGTTTTCTCTCGGGGATCTGCTTTTCGAGCCTTTTCACCACCATCGAGAGCTGGCTCAACTCGGCTGCGAGCAACAGCAACCGCGCCCGCCTTCTGGCCGTTTATCGCATCATCGACATCGGTGCTGTGACCGGCTCGCAATACATGCTTCCCGCGCTCGGCATCGAGGGGTTCACGGTCTTCGCGGTGATGGCCATGATGATCACCCTTTCGCTGGTGCCGGTCTCCATGGCCGACCGCTCCAACCCCAAGCCCCCGGCCGAGTTCAGCCTGAACCTGCCGGCCGTCTGGCGCATCTCGCCCCTTGCCGCCTTTGGCTGCCTTTCCGTCGGTCTCACCAACAGCGCCTTCCGCATCGTCGGCCCGATTTACGGCCAGTCCATCGGCCTGAGCGTGTCGGAGATCGCCACTTTCATGAGCGCGGGCATCATCGGCGGCGCGGTGATGCAATATCCGCTGGGTGCGCTCTCAGACCGGCGCGACCGGCGGCAGATCCTGCTGGGCACCACCATTGGCGCGCTGATCTCCGCGCTCATCATCGTCTGGTTTGCGGGCGATGACCGCACGGCGAACATGCTGCTCGTCTTCCTGTTCGGCGCGTTCGCCATGTCGCTCTATTCGCTGTCCGTGGCCCATGCCAACGATCACGCCAAGAAGGACCAGTTCGTGCAGCTGGCAGCCGGACTGCTCTTCTTCTATTCGGTCGGGGCCATGGCAGGCCCCCTGCTCGCCTCGCTTCTCATGCAGCGTTTCGGCCCGCATGCGCTTTTTGCCTATACCGCCCTCATCTATGCGGTTCTCATCGCCGTCACGATCTACCGGATGCGCGCCCGCCCAGCCGTGCCGAGAGCGCATCGCCCGCGCTTTGCAGCGCTTCTGCGCACCTCGCCCGTTTTCATGCGCATGGCCCGGCGCAGCCGGAACTCCCGCCCTGCGAACGACGGATAAGCCGTGTTGCACAGCGTTTTCTTTCCTTTTTCCTCCGCATGACCTAAAGAAGCAGAATGCAGCTGATTACTACGCAAAAAGACCTCGAAGCCGCGATCACCGCGCTCAAGCAGTCCGATTTCGTCACCGTCGACACCGAATTCATTCGCGAATCGACTTTCTGGCCAGAGCTTTGCCTGATCCAGATGGCCGCACCCGGTGTCACGGCGCTGGTGGATCCGCTTGCCGACGGGCTGGATCTGAAACCCTTCTTCGAGCTGATGGCCAACGAGAACATCGTCAAGGTGTTCCACGCCGCGCGTCAGGATGTGGAGATCGTCTACCATCTGGGCAAGCTGATCCCGCACCCGCTGTTCGACACGCAGGTGGCGGCATCCGTCTGCGGTTTCGGCGACAGCGTTTCCTACGATCAGCTCGTCGCCAAGATCACCGGTGCGCGCATCGACAAGTCGTCGCGCTTCACCGATTGGCGTCGACGCCCCCTCTCCGACAAGCAGCTCAGCTATGCGCTGGCCGACGTCACGCACCTGATCGATGTCTATCAGCACCTCAAGGGGCAGCTGGAGCGCGAGGGCCGCGCCCACTGGCTCAATGAGGAGATGGCCGTATTGACCGCCCGCGAGACCTACGATCCGCATCCGGACGACGCCTGGCGTCGCCTGAAGCTGCGCGTCAAGAAACCCATCGAGCTGGCCATTCTCCAGCACGTTGCGGCCTGGCGCGAACGCGAAGCGCGCGAACGCAATGTGCCGCGCGGCCGTGTCGTGAAGGACGATGCGCTCTACGAAGTGGCACAGCAGCAGCCGCGTGATGCGGAAGCACTCGGCCGGCTTCGCACGATCCCCAGAGGCTGGGAGCGCTCGGGCGCTGCCGCCGGTCTTCTGGGCGCGGTCGCCAAGGCCATGGCGCTGCCGAAGGAAGAGCTTCCCCGCCTGCCGCGCCCACCGCAGGCGCCGGAAGGCGCCGCAGCCGCAGCAGAGCTCTTAAAGGTCTTCCTGAAGCTTGTCGCCGACCGTCAGGGCGTTGCCGCCAAGATGCTGGCCTCCAGCGATGATATCGACCGCATTGCCGCTGACGGCGAGGATGCCGACGTTCCGGCCATGTCCGGCTGGCGGCGCGAAGTGTTCGGCGATGAAGCACTGAAACTGGTGCGCGGCGAACTCGCCCTGCGCTTCAACAGGCGCAAGATCGAGATATTCGAGCCTGCGGCGGGCGCTCAGCGCGAACCGGCTGAATAGTCCAGGCACCTCAACAGACGTCCTGTCCCAAGGAATATTGCGAGCGGAGAGTTGATTCAGCTCTCCGCTCTATCTTTTTGATTTTCCGAATTTATGCGGGTTTCAGAAGAAACCGTCTGACTGCAAAAACTCTAGCTTTCGGCCACTTCCAGCGCGAGCTTGAGCCCCGTCACCCTGGCCAGATGCGCCATGCGGCCGACCGGGCGCTCACCCATCAGCGCCCTGTGCGAATGCGGAATGAGAAGCACGGTTGTGCCGTCATCGCGCTTTTCCCATTTCAGCTTGGGCATGATGCCCGGCATCGAGGCCGTGAGCAGATAGACCACCCGCAGCAGGCCGCCCAGAATGCGCGCACGCTCCACATAAAGCGGCGTTGCAAGCTGGCGCATGCGCGGTGACAGCGCATCGTCAAACAGCCCCTCATGCCGGAACAGATTGGCGAGCGCGATGAAGGCCCGGCCCGGATGATCGATGCCGATGAAGGAGCCGTGGGCGATGATGTTCAGCGACTGCGTGCCGCGATATTCGGGGTGCGCCCGCCACCCAATATCGGCCAGAAGACAGGCGGCCCTGCGGTAGCGCGCCTCTTCCTCGGTTTCTTCGATGCCGAGCGCCTTCATCGCCGGTCCGCTCCACTCCGCGAGCTCCCGTGCATGGGTGACAGAGCGCGAGCGCAGCACCGCCAGTTCCTCGGCCGCCGAAAGCAGCGGATCGCGCTTGCGGTCTTCCTTTTCGAGCAGCGAATAGAGATACCCCTCGCGCACGCCGAGCGCGGAGAAAACGATCTTTGAGGGCTCTGAGGACCGGATGATCTCCTGCAACACCGTTGCGCCATAAGGCAGAAGCGCGCGGCGGTTCTTGGAGATGTGGCTGATGCCGGCAAAACGGTCCACACCGCCGGCAACGCGTTTAAGGAAATCGACCGACTGCTCGATGTCCATCTCATAGTGGTGCATCACCTCGAGCGGATAGCCGGTCTCCAGCATGTGCAGGCGGGCGAGATTTCGCCAGGTTCCGCCCACGCAGTAGAAGGGTCGCCCGGCCCCGTCTTTCATCCACGGGGCGCGGGCCAGTTCATCGCGGGCGATACGCGCCGCTTTGGCGACGGAGTTGTCGGACATCTCCTTGAGCCGGAGGCCGCCCAGCGGCAATGTGATGCCGTCTTCCAGGTCATAGCCCTCGACATCCACCAGTTCGAGACTGCCGCCGCCCAGATCGCCGACAATGCCGCTTGGCTTGTGGAAGCCAGACATGATGCCGTAGGCGGAGTATTTCGCCTCTTCGCGGCCCGTGAGCACGCGAATGTCCGTGCCCAGGATTTCTTCGGCCCGATGAATGAAGTCCGGACCGTTCTTCGCCTCACGCGCAGCCGCGGTGGCGAGCACATGGAGAGACTGCGCGCCGGCCTGCTCGGACAGCGCGCGAAAACGGCGGAATTCGCCAACAGCCCTTGTCACGCCTTCGGGATCCAGTTCCCCGGTCGTGACGATGCTCTTGCCGAGGCCGGCAAGCATTTTTTCGTTGAACAACACACTCGGAGAGCGCGCGATTCCCTCATAGATCACGAGGCGAATCGAGTTTGACCCGATATCGATGACCGAAACGGGACGCCGGTCCTGAAGCCGGCCCTGAGAATTAGCTATGCCCAAGAGTAAGCGCTCGTCAGTCCGTTGGTGAACCGGGCCCGACGTCCGCTTTCCTGCGCTTTCTGAAAGCGGTGATCCGCTTCGGCGCATGGGACTTCAAGGCATTGCCGCGACCGGATAGGCTCGGATTCGTCATGAAATATTCCTGAGCGTTGAACGGTTCTTCTCCCTCGTCGGGCATAATGCGCCGCGAAGTTCCATCCGGCAATACTTCAAAGCTTTGCTGATTGTCCATGATGTTTCCGAGCATAATTTGCCCGATGACCTGCTCATGCACGGTGGGGTTGGTGATCGGCACCATGGTTTCTACCCGCCGATCCAGATTGCGGGGCATGATGTCGGCGGACGAGATGTAGACGATCGCCTCATCCGACGGCAGGCCGTGGCCGTTGCCGAAACAGTAGATCCGGCTGTGCTCCAGAAAGCGGCCGACAATGGATTTAACGCGAATGCGCTCGGACAGCCCCGGCACCTGCGGGCGCAGGCAGCAAATGCCGCGCACCACGAGATCCACCTCGACACCCGCCTGCCCTGCTTCATAGAGCGCATCGATCACCAGCGGATCAACCAGAGAGTTCATCTTCATCCAGATCTGCGCCGGACGGCCCGACCGGGCATGCTCGATCTCTGCCTGAATGTGGTCCAGTAATCGGTTGCGCAGCGAGAATGGCGACACGGCAATGCGCATTTCGCCATCGGGCTCGGCGTAGCCGGTGATGAAATTGAACACCTGCGCCACGTCGCGCGCGATTTCCGGATCATCCGTAAAATAGGACAGATCCGTATAGATGCGCGCGGTGATCGGGTGATAGTTGCCCGTGCCCAGATGGCAGTAGTTGCGCAGCTTGCCTTCCTCGCGGCGCACCACGAGCGACATCTTGGCGTGGGTTTTCAGTTCGAGGAAGCCGAACACGACCTGCACGCCGGCACGCTCCAGATCGCGCGCCCAGCGGATGTTTGCTTCCTCGTCGAAGCGGGCTTTTAACTCCACCAGCGCCGTGACCGACTTGCCGGCCTCCGACGCCTCGATGAGCGCCCGCACGATGGGGCTGTCATTGGAGGTGCGGTAAAGCGTCTGCTTGATGGCCACCACTTCCGGGTCGAGCGAGGCCTGGCGCAGGAATTGCACCACGACATCGAAGGATTCATACGGGTGGTGGACGATAAGGTCCTTCTCGCGGATGGCGGCGAAACAGTCGCCATTATGCTCGCGAATGCGCTCCGGGAAACGCGGATTGTAGGGCGAGAAGAGCAGGTCTTCGCGCGGCACTTTCACGATCTCGGAAATCTGGTTGATCGCCAGCGGCCGTTCCAGAACCGTGATGCGGTTTTCGGCAACGCCCAGCTCGCTGGCGACGAAGTCGCGCAGGCCTTCGGGCATCTCGTCGTCGAACTCAATGCGGATCACCGAGCCGCGGCGGCGGCGCTTGAGCGCCGATTCGAAGAGGCGCACCAGATCCTCGGCCTCTTCCTCCACCTCGATATCGCTGTCGCGAATGAGGCGGAACGTGCCCGAACCGATAACCTTGTAACGCGGGAACAGCTTGCCGATGAAAAGGTTGACCACATCTTCCAGCGTGATGAAACGCACCGTGCCATTGTGCACCGGAAGCTGGATGAAGCGCTTGAGCGCCACCGGCAGGCGCAGAAGCGCCGTCATCGGCTCCAGTTCGCCCTCATGCTGGAGTTCGAGCGCAATGGAGAAGCCGAGATTCGGGATGAACGGGAACGGGTGCGCCGGGTCGATGGAAAGCGGCGTCAGAACCGGGAAAATCGCTTCCATGAAGTGATCTTCCAGCCATTGCATGTCGACTGGGTTCAGCGCATCGGCGCGCACCAGCTCAATGCCTTCCTTGCGCAGAAGGTCAAGCAGTGCATTCAGGCTTGCGTGCTGGTCGTTCTGCAGTCCGGCCACCTCGCGCAGCACATGCTCAAGCTGCTCTTCCGGCGTGCGGCCATCGGCGCTGCGCGTGGCGATGTGCTCGCGCACCTGACCGGCAAGACCGGCGACGCGCACCATGAAGAACTCATCGAGATTGTCGGCCGAGATCGACAGGAAACGCAGCCGCTCGAGCAGCGGATGGTTTTCGTTCTGCGCCTCGCCGAGAACACGGCGATTGAACTGCAGCCAGGAGAATTCGCGATTGACGAAACGGTCCGGCCCCACGGCGGCGATCTGCCCAGTCGGTCCGCCATCAACGGAGAATTCTTTCGTGACCGGCTTCAACTGGTTCATGATCCTGCCTGCGCCCCTTGATTTCCACAGCACGGGCCGTTGTCTACTGGTGGCCCAGTGTACCTCGTGACATGGTTTTATGACAGTTTCATATCAGAGGCTTGCAAAGACGCAGTTTATGCTACAAACGCAAGCGACTTTCCAACGCATTCCAAGCGGGAGAAGATGATGGCCGGATCAGCCATTCCCCATTTCCAGAACACCAACGGACACCAGGCAATCGAAATCGGCGTGAAGGAATTCATGTGCGTCGGTGCGAATCCGCCCTTCGATCATCCGCATGTGTTCATCGACATGGGCGATGAGAACGAGCGGGTCTGCCCCTATTGCTCGACGCTTTACCGCTACAATCCGGCGCTGAAGGCGACGGACACGAAGCCCGAGGGCTGCATTTACGACGAAGCGGCCTGATCGGCCCGCAGGCCGATGACGGACGAACCAGCAGCAATCATCGTCGGCGCCGGCGTTGCCGGGCTGACGGCAGCACTTGCCCTGGCGCGGCATGGTCTTGCTTCGCGCATCTATGAGCGTGCGCCGGAACTCCACGAAGTGGGGGCCGGCCTTCAGCTTTCGCCCAACGCGACCCGCCTGCTCGACAGGCTGGGTGTGCTCGAGGAACTGCGCGCTTCGGCCGTGGAGCCGCAGGCCGTCGTTCTCAAGAAGGCTGCGACACTCGCCCCCCTCACCCATGTTCCGCTCGGTGCGGCCGCACAGGCCCGCTGGGGCGCACCTTATCTTGTGGTGCACCGCGCCGATCTGCAGGCAGCCCTTCTGAACCGTGCGCGCCAGCAACCGCTGATCGAGATCGTCACCGGCGCGCTGGCCGAGAAAGCCGATTTCCACGCCGGTCGTCCACGCCTTCAGATCCTGCGGGACGGCGAAAGCGAAGAGGTGCACACGCCCCTCCTGATCGCGGCAGACGGGGTCTGGTCGCATCTGCGTCGCCTCGCCCGCACCGCCGTGCGCAGCCGCTTTACCGGTTACGTCGCCTGGCGCGCGACAGTCCCCGTCGAAGAGGCGCTGGCTGCCGGCGACGGTGCGATCCAGCCTGACCGGGTTACGGCATTCATGCACCCGAAATTCCATCTGGTCGCCTATCCGATCAGTGGCGGCAGGGCGATCAATCTGGTTGCGATTGTGCCGGGCGAAGTGCCGCTCAACGCCTGGGCGCAGGATGCTGACGACGCGCCGCTGAAAAAGACGCTCGCCAGCGCCAATCCCGCCCTTGCCCGGCTGGCCGCCAGCAGACATGCCTCCTGGACCGTCTGGCCCATCCATCAGGTGGACCCGGCCGATGCCTGGACAAAGCCCGAGGGCCTCGCATTGATCGGTGATGCCGCCCATGCGGTGCCGCCCTTTGCGGCGCAGGGCGCCGGCATGGCGATTGAAGATGCGACCGTGCTTGCCAATCTTGTCGCGAAGCACCGCGATGCGCCTTCTGTGGCGCTTGCGGCCTATGAGGCGCAGCGCAAACCGCGCGTGAGCCGCGTCGCCCTACGCGGCGCGTTCAACCGCTTCACCTGGCACGCCAGCGGTCCCGTGGCGCTTGTGCGCGATGCCGTGCTCAAGACACGCAGCCAGGAAGCGCTGATGGCGGATTTCGACTGGCTCTACGGTTTCGACGCAGAAGCGGCTCCTGAAAGCTGAGGCGGGCTGACAGCCCCTGCCCGCCGCTCTCTTCCCGGTTCATCCCCCAAAATGCAAAACGCCGCGCTCCCGTGAGGAAACGCGGCGTTTGGTGTCTGCGCCGGAGCGCCTTCGGTCAGTGCAGGATCTGCGACAGGAACAGTTTTGTGCGCTCGTGCTGCGGGTTGTCGAAGAACTCCGCCGGGGTGTTCTGCTCGACGATCTGCCCCTGATCCATGAAGATCACGCGGTTCGCCACCTGACGGGCAAAGCCCATTTCGTGGGTCACGCAGATCATCGTCATGCCTTCTTCGGCGAGATCGACCATGGTGTCGAGCACCTCCTTGATCATCTCGGGATCAAGTGCTGAGGTCGGCTCATCGAACAGCATGATGCGCGGGTTCATGCACAGCGCGCGGGCAATCGCCACGCGCTGCTGCTGACCGCCCGAAAGCTGGCCCGGATACTTGTTCGCCTGTTCCGGGATCTTGACCCGCTCCAGAAAGTGCATCGCGGTCGCCTCGGCCTCTTTTTTGGGCGTCTTGCGCACCCAGATCGGGGCGAGCGTGCAGTTTTCCAGAATGGTCAGATGCGGAAACAGGTTGAAGTGCTGGAACACCATGCCGACTTCGCGCCGCACCTCATCGATCTTTTTCAGATCGTTGGTGAGCTCGATACCGTCCACGACGATCTTGCCCTTCTGATGCTCCTCCAGACGGTTGATGCAGCGGATCATGGTCGACTTGCCAGACCCAGAAGGACCGCACACGACGATGCGCTCACCGCGCATGACGCGCAGATTGATGTCCTTGAGAACGTGGAAATCGCCATACCATTTGTGCATGCCCACAATATCGATTGCGACGTCGGTATCGGAGATCTGCATCTTGCTCCGGTCAGCATGGAGCTCGTCTGCTTTAACGGCGTTTTCTGATGCCATTTTTTTCAATTCCCCTTGGCTCTCGGCCCAGAGCGTTTCCGCTTTTCATTGAATCGCGAAAACGCTCCAATTTATTGGTCCTTGCGCAATTCCGGACGGGAAACCGGTTCCCGCTTTTCCCGGAATTGCTCTCTAGCGTTTGTGACCGGTATCGAGCCGGCGTTCCATAAAGATAGAGTAGCGCGACATGCCGAAGCAGAACAGCCAGAACACGAAACCGGCAAATACCAGACCGGTAATCGGCGTCTGGGGCGACGCCCAGTTCGCATCCGAGAAGTTCTGACGCACCGCCCCCAGAAGGTCGAACATGCCGATGATGTAGACCAGGCTCGTATCCTTGAACAGGCCGATGAACGTGTTGACGATGCCGGGAATGACCAGCTTGATCGCCTGTGGAAGAACGACGAGGTTCATCTTCTTCCAGAAGCTGAGACCCAGCGCATCCGCACCTTCATACTGCCCTTTCGGGATTGCCTGCAGGCCACCGCGGATCACCTCGGCCATATAGGCGGAAGCAAACAGCGCCACGCCGACCAGTGCGCGAAGCAGCTTGTCGAACGAGGTGCCCGGCGGCAGGAAGAGCGGCAGCATGACACTCGCCATGAACAGGATGGTGATCAGCGGCACGCCGCGAATGGTCTCGATGAAGACCACGCAGACAAGCTTCACAACCGGCATTTTCGACCGTCGCCCGAGCGCCAGCAGAATGCCGAGCGGGAAGGAAACGGCGATGCCCACATAGGCCAGCACCAGCGTCACCAGAAGCCCGCCCCACAGCGGCGTCGGCACGGGCGTCAGCCCGAAGATGCCGCCCGAAAGCAGGAAGAAGCCCACAATCGGGAACGCCACGAAAAGCAGCAGCGCATTCAGCCCCTTGCGCGGCACGCTGGGAAGCAGAAGGGGCGTCAGGAGCGAGATGAAGATCGCGCCCGTCAGATAAACGCGCCAGCGTTCATCCACCGGATAGCGGCCGAACATGAACTGCTTGAACTTGGCGTCGACAAACGCCCAGCAGGCCCCCTTCCAGCCATCCGGCTGGACGCCGCCCTGCGCCACCGTGGCGCAGACGGAACGGTCCGAACCCGTCCATTGTGCGTTGATGAACGCCCACTGGATGATCGGTGGCACGATCAACAGGACCAGGATGATGCCGATGAGCGTGAAAATCGTGTCAACGGGGTTGGCGAACAGGTTCTTGCGCAGCCACGAGCCCACCCCCTGATTGGAGGCGGGGGGTGGCTGGTTCGCGACCATTTCGGCGCGGACGAAGGAAAGATCGTGTTCTTGCATCTTACCGCTCCACCAGCGCCATGCGCGCATTGTACCAGTTCATCAGACCTGCCGTTCCCAGACTGAGCCCGAGATAGACAATCAGCCAGATCGCGACGACCTCGATGGCCTGACCTGTCTGGTTGAGCGTGGTACCGCCCGTTGCAACCAGATCCGGATAGCCGATGGCCACCGCCAGCGAAGAGTTCTTCGTCAGGTTGAGATACTGGCTCGTGAGCGGCGGGATGATGATCCTCAGCGCCTGCGGAATGATGACCAGCCGCATTGTCTGGCCCGAGCGCAGGCCCAGCGCATGCGACGCCTCGCTTTGCCCCCGGTTCACGCCGACCACACCGGCGCGCACGATCTCCGCAATGAAAGCTGCGGTGTAGAACGAGAGCGCCAGATAGAGCGACAGGAACTCAGGCCTTATCTGCATGCCGCCACGCAGATTGAAGGTCGAGAGCTGGGGGAACTCGAAGCTCAGCGGGAAACCGGTGACGATGAACGCCAGCGCCGGAAGCCCGATGATCAGGCCGACACTCGTCCAGAGCACCGGAAACTGCTCGCCGGTTGCCATCTGTTTCTTGTACGCCCAGCGGCGCATGAAGAAGATCGTGACAAGCGCCGCCGCGAAAGCCACAAGAACGAGCCATGCGCCCGGCCCCCACTGGAAGGCAGGCACGAAAAGACCACGTGCGTTGATGTAGGATCCGAGCGGCAGGTCGATGCTCTCACGCGGCAGCGGCAGCACCGAAAGAACGCCAAAATACCAGAAGAAGATGACGAGAAGCGGCGGAATGTTGCGGAAAACCTCGACATAGACGAGGCAGATCCGGTTGATCAGCCAGTTTTTCGAAAGACGTCCGATACCGATGATGAAACCGATCACGGTCGCTGTAATGATGCCCACAATCGCAACACGCAGCGTGTTGAGAAAGCCGACGAACAGCGCGCGGCCATAAGTGGAATCGGAAGAATACTCGATCAGGCTATCGCCGATATCGAAGCCGGCGCGTCCCTTGAGGAAATCGAAACCGGAAGCGATGTTGGCGCGTTGAAGATTGGCTGTCGTGTTGCCGACGATCCAGTAGACCAGGGCAAACAGGCCGACGAACACCAGGACTTGATAGGCAATTCCTCGAACGCGCGGATCATAGAGCAGCGGCACACGAGGCGCCGCGCCCTCCGCAGTTGAGTGCTGGGTGGCCATGGCTATCCTCACCAGGAATGGTGAAAGGCGGTGCGTACCGCCTTTCACGCATTATGTTGACGGAATCCGATCTGCGATCAGCGGATCGGCATGCCGTACTGGAGGCCACCCTTGGTCCAAAGGGCGTTGATGCCGCGCGAAATCTTGAGCGGGCTTTCCGCACCAACATTGCGCTCGAAGATGTCGCCATAGTTGCCGACATGCTTGACGATCCGGACAGCGAAGTCGTTCGTCAGGCCAAGATCCGTGCCGAGCTTGCCACCTTCTTCGGTGCCCAGAAGACGACGCAGTTCCGGATTGTCGGACTGCATCTTCTCTTCGAGATTGTCCTTGTTCACGCCCAGCTCTTCCGCATTGACGAGCGCGTAATAGGTCCACTTGACGATGTCGAGCCACTGGTCGTCGCCATGGCGCACTGCCGGGCCAAGCGGCTCCTTGGAGATGATCTCCGGAAGCACGATGTGATCACCCGGGCTGGCCAGGTTCAGGCGCACGGCATAGAGGCCCGACTGGTCGGTCGTGTAGACGTCGCAGCGCCCTGCGTCATAGGCCGAATTCACCTCTTCGAACTTCTCGAACACAACAGGATTGTATTCCATGTTGTTGGCCTTGAAGTAGTCGGCGAGGTTCAGCTCCGTCGTGGTGCCGGCCTGCACGCAGACCGTCGCGCCGGAAAGCTGCAGCGCGGACTTGATGTCGGGCAGGTTCTTGGCGTTCACCATGAACCCCTGACCGTCATAATAGGTGACGCCGGCAAAGTTGAGACCCAGCGCGGTGTCGCGGCTGATGGTCCAGGTCGTGTTGCGCGAAAGAACGTCCACCTCACCCGACTGGAGCGCGGTGAAGCGGTCCTTTGCGGAGAGCGGCGAGAACTGAACGGCGTCCGGATCGTCGAAGATGGCCGCAGCCAGCGCACGGCAGAAATCGACATCGAGGCCGGTCCAGTTGCCATCATCATCGGGCGCGCTGAAGCCGATCAGACCGGTGTTCACACCGCACTGCACATGGCCCTTCGCCTTCACATCGTCGAGCGTAGCGGCAGAAGCCGGCGCGGCCATGACTGCGACCACGGCAGAGCCGAGCAACGCTTTGACTAATTTCTTCATGATTCAGAACCCTTTTTCTGTTTTTGGGCTTATCCCCTGACACTTTTCAGTGCGGAAGCAGGCGAATGCCGACCACCGGGCTCTTCGGGCAGCATACTCCAGAAGTGGAGCTTCAATACCCAAAAGGCGAACGGACACGCGCTTCCTCTCCCACGCACTGCAGCCATCGAATGCGATAAATTCTTTTGGGTCAAGTGTGAAAGAGGCTTGTTCCAGAAGCAAAGGAGACGCCCGTTTGCGGTTGACGTGCAGCGCACAATCGCGTTCCATCCGCCCGCCTTTTCCGGGGCATTTCAACGCTCCTGGCCTTCCGGCAAGCGCCGCAGACAATCAAGCGACAGGGTTCCATGAACGACAAGACTAATACTAAAGTCGGAGACAACACGCGCCTTGCCCATATGGGCAACAATCCGCGCGACTTCCACGGCTTCGTCAATCCGCCGGTGGTGCACGCCTCCACCGTGCTCTTCCCCGACGCACACACCATGGCGACGCGGAACCAGAAATACACCTACGGAACCCGCGGCACCCCGACGAGCGACGCGCTTGCAGCGGCCATAAATGAGCTTGAAGGGTCTGCCGGAACCGTCATCGTGCCCACGGGGCTTGCGGCCGTAACGGTACCCATGCTCGCCTTCCTTTCGGCGGGCGACCATGTGCTGATTGTCGATTCGGTCTATCACCCGACCCGCTATTTCGCCGACACGATGCTGGCGCGGCTTGGCGTGGAGGTCACCTATTACGATCCGCATCTGGGGGCCGACATCACTTCGGTCATGCAGTCGAACACCAAGGTGGTTCTGACGGAAGCGCCCGGCTCCGGCACGTTCGAGATGCAGGACATCCCGGCAATCGTCGAGGCAGCGCACAAGGGTGGCGCCATCGTCATGATGGACAACACCTGGGCCACCCCCCTCTTCTTCCGTCCGCTCGATCACGGCGTCGATATTTCGATCCAGGCAGCGACCAAATATCCGGGCGGCCATTCGGATATTCTGCTCGGCACGGTTTCGGCCAATGAAGCCTGCTGGGAGCAGCTTCTGGACACGCATGGGGCGCTCGGCATGTGCGCTGCGCCCGACGATGTCTATCAGGTGCTGCGCGGCCTGCGCACCATGGGCGTGCGCCTTGAACGCCACCAGAAAAGCGCGCTCACGCTCGCCCGCTGGCTGGAAGGCCAGAAAGGCGTGGCGCGCGTGCTGCATCCGGGCCTCGATTCGCATCCGGGCCATGAAATCTGGAAGCGCGACTTCACCGGCGCGAGCGGCCTGTTCTCCATCGTGCTCGATGGCGGGGGCGAGAAGGAAGCCCATGCCTTCCTCGACGCGCTGCAATATTTCGGTCTCGGCTATTCATGGGGCGGCTATGAGAGCCTCGCCGTGCATGTGCAGCTCAACGACCGCACCGTGGCGCATGCGCCCAAGGAAGGCCCGGTCATGCGCCTGCAGATCGGGCTCGAGGATGTCGAGGACCTGCAGGCCGACCTCGCCCGCGCCCTTGAAGCGGTGAACGCACTCTAGAGTCAGGACCCTGGGCACAGGCCTTTTCAGACTGCAAACCGCCCGCGTGGTCGAGCCTCGCGGGCGGTTTTCGTTTCTGCGACAGGCTAGGTCTGGAACAGACGCCCGGCCCCGTCGGCGCGCCGGTCAAGGCCAAGAAGCCCCATCGCGCCCCAGGCCCCGGCCAGAGCGCTCGAGACGACCGGCAGGCCACAACGCTGCTCGATCGGCTCCGTCACCGGAAGCGTTTGCAGACCGCCACATGAAATGAAGAGCGCCTCTGCGTCTTTCGCCGCCCGGCAGGTTTCCGCTCCCAGATCGATCAGCGTTTCACTGGTCACGGATGCAATCGCGTCCACATCCTCGATGTCGAGTGAGCACAGAACCGTCACCTCGAATCCGGCGGCCTCCAGATAGGCCCTCAGGCGGTCATTGACGGCGCTGCGATAAGCAGTCGCCACCGCGAGCCGGCGCACGCCAAGGGCCGCAAGCGCTTCGAGCACGCTGTCGGTCATCGTTGTTGCGGGCAATCCCGACGCTTTCTCCATCGTCGCGATCAGCTCCGCATTGAATGCAGCGCCACGATAAAAGCTCAGCGATGTGCCCATCAGCGAAATTGCCTGCGCGCCCCGCTCCGCCAGACGCGCGGACAATTCCTCCACCCGCTCGATCACCGCATCATAGCCTTCCGGCGAGAGCGCCTTCAGCGCCAGCCCCTCGGCGATGAAATCAGCCCGTCCCGCATAAAGCGCCAGAGGTTCCGGCGGCACAGCGCCCGCCGCCGGTGGAACGATCATGCCGATTACCGGTTTGCCGCCCATCCCCTCACCCCTTGCCATGACCGGCAGCCGACGGTCTCGCAGCGAACGCCTCGACGGCCTCCATGTTCAGATCGAAGCCGAGGCCCGGGCGTTCCGAAAGGCTCATCCTGCCGCGTTCCGGCTTCTGCAGCCCGGTGAAGATCTTCTCGCACACATTGACCGCCGGCACGTGATACTCGACCAGCCCGCCATTCGACACACCGGCATGCAGATGCGCATTGTGGAACGGCCAGCCACCGCCATTGGCGATGGGCGTTGCGAAGGCGTCGGCCATCGCCGCGATTTTCTGGGCCTGCGTAAAACCACCGCCGATCACCACATTCGGCTGCAAGACATCGACGCATTTCTCGACCAGCAGATCGCGGAAACGGTAGGAAAGCCCTTCATTCTGCCCGCCTGCCAGCGGCACCGGGCAGCGCCGGCGCAGATCCGCAAGCCAGCCGATGTCGTTTTTCAAAAGCGGCTCCTCGAAGAAGTCGACCCTGTAGGGCGCAACCGCCTGCGCCAGTTTGAACGCGCTGTGCGGATCGAGATTGCAGTTTGCGTCGATGAAAAGCTGCACTTCCGGCCCGACCGCCTCACGCACTGCGGCCACCCGGCGCGCATCCTCCGCAATCATTTCGGCAACGTCGATCACATCGCGGCGGCGGGTCGCCTCGGGCGCCACCGTCATCTTGAGACGCTTGAAGCCGGCATCCACCCAGAACTGCGCCGATTGCACCAGCTGGTCGATGCTGAGGAAATTGAAGCCGCAGGTCACATAGACCGGCACGTCCCGGCGCGCGCCGCCCAGAAGCCGCCACACCGGCTGGCCGAGGATCTTTCCCTTCAGATCCCACAGCGCCGTGTCGACGGCGGAGATCGCATGCGCTGCATAGCCAGTCTGGCCGCGCGGGCTCATGAGCCAGAAGAGCTTTTCCCAGATCGCCTCCGTCGCCAGCGGGTCCATGCCCTCCAGCGCGGGCGCCGCCACTTCGCGAATGGCCTCGGCGACGGTGCGTTCCTCGGTGATGGCGGTAAAACCGTGCCCCACATGGCCATCGGCGGTTTCCACCGTACAGACCACGGCGGAGAGATCGAGACTGCGGGTCACGCCCGCCGCCGTGATCTCGGCTGGTATGTTGAGAGCGTAGCTCTGGATGCGCGTGATGGCGCGCGCTTGTGCCGAAGGCGACTGCAACATGGTTATCTCATCATCTGCGAAGGTAGGAAAAGGACGATCTCTGGAAACAGGGTGATCAGCAGCGTGCCGATGCCCAGGATCGCCAGGAAGGGCAGCGAACCCATCATGATCTCGCGCATGTCGACCTTGCGGGCGATGGCCTTGACCACGAACAGATTGATGCCCAGAGGCGGTGTGATGCAGCCCATCTCCATGTTCAGGGTCACGAAGACGCCGAACCAGACCGGGTCGAAACCGGCGCTGAGCACGAAGGGCAGGAACATGGGCGCCACGATCACGACGATGGCAAAGGGCGGCAGGAAGCAGCCCAGAACCAGCATCACGCACCACAGGGCAAACAGCGTCACCCAGCGATTGTCGAACGCATCGACCAGCAGGCTGGTGATGGCGGAAACGACATCGTGGAAGGCGAGAAACTGCGAGAACGTGTAGGCGAAGGCGGCGATGATGAGGATCATCGACGTGTCCTGCACCGTCTTGAGCAACAGCTCGCGCCATACCGACCAGCTCGTGATCCGGTAGATCACCAGAACCAGGAGGATGGAGGCGGTGGCCCCCACGGCGGCGATTTCGGAAGGCGTGGCCCAGCCGCCATAGAGCGCCAGCATGATGCCGGCCATCAGCGCGAAGAACGGAACGACACGCCCAAAGCTGCCATTCCCGCCATTCGCCGCGCGCTCTGCGCCCAGTGCTTCGAATTCTGCACGCTGCCCGGGCGTCAGCCGCTTCAGGTGCCGCCACATGACGAACCAGGTGTAGAGCGAGAACAGCGCCACCAGCATCAGCCCCGGCAGAATGCCGGCAAGAAAGAGCTGACCAATGGAGGTTTTCGTCACCACGCCATAAAGCAGAAGCACGATGGATGGCGGGATGAGGATGCCCAGCGTTCCGCCACCGACGACGATGCCGCAGGCGAGCCCCGGCGGATAGCGCCGCGCCAGCATTTCCGGCACGCCCGACGAGCCCATCGCCGCCACCGTGGCCGGTGACGACCCGGAAATGGCCGAGAACATGGCGCAGCCGGCAATGGTCGACATGCCAAGACCGCCCGGCACGGGCAGAAGCCTGCTCAGGGCGGAATAGATGTCCGCGCCGGCCGGACTGACCGCCACCACCGCGCCCATGAAGATGAACATGGGCAATGCCACCAGCTCGATGGAATCGAGCGACTGAAAGGCCGTTTCCGCAATGTAGAGCAGTTCGCGCGGCTCCCCCACCATAACGGAGGAAGCCACCATCGCGCCGAGCAGCGCATAGCCGATGGGCAGCCCTGCCAGAATGAGAAGAAGAAGAATGCCAACCGAGACGAAGGCAAGCGTGACCGGATCCATCAGTGATGCCCTCCCTGCGGCACATCGAGCCGCCCGCCGCACAGCCGGATCGTCAGATCCACTGCCAGCGACAGGACCAGAAGCGTTCCGCCGAGCGGGATCGCCAGATGCGGCACCCAGAGCGGCGGCCCCCACAGGGTTTCCGAGCGCCAGCCGGTTTCCCAGGAATGGAGAAACATGTTCCAGCCGGAATAGGTGACCAGCACGAAAAGACAGAGCGCCAGGAACTCAAGCAGGGCGGTGTGCGCCCGCGCGGCGCGGCCCTTCAGATATCCGGCAAGAATCTGGACGCTGATCTGACCGCCGCTGCGATCGGTAAAGGCGGCCGACAGGAAGGCCGCATAGATCAGGAGGTAGACGCTGAATTCCAGCTCCCAGATCGTGTTGACGCCAAGCAGGCCGCGCGCAAACACGGCCCAGGTAATGACCACGGACGCCACCACGACGCCGACCGCCGACGCCATGGCTGCGGCGGCCGACACGCGCTGCAGCACTGCACGCACCCTGAAAAGCAGCTTCAGGAACGGCGACTGCGCTGCGGGCGCCCCTTCGGGCGCACCGCCATAATCTGACTTTGCTTCATCGAGCGCGTTCATTGCCGCGGCTGGTCCACCGCCTTCAGAACGGCATCGCCATTGGGCACGCTTTCCCGGAAGTAGGCCCAGGCGTGCTCACGCGCCGCATCATGCCACTGCGCCACCTGCTCTTCCGTGAGCTCGTGCACGCTGACACCGGCCTCCCGGAAGGCATCGGCAATCTGCCTGTTGTCCGCGATTGTCTGGTCGGCGAACCAGGCCTCGGATTCGGCAATCGCCTCAAGAAGGGCTGCGTAATGCGCCTCGCCGATCTTTTCTTCCACGCCCGGCGACAGAAGCACCGAATGCATCGCGCCCACAAAACCCGGCCCGACCATCAGGTGATCGATCACCTCCTGCAGATTGTACCCTTCAAAGGACGCATAGATCGTCAGCACCCCGCTCAGAACACCGGTCTGCAGCGACTGGTAGATTTCGGACGCGGGCAGCGATGTAATCGTCGCGCCATAGCCGTTCATCATGATCTCGGTGGCCTTGCCAAGTCCCCTCACCTTGTGGCCCTTCAGATCCTCGGGCAGGACGATTGCCTCGCCCTTGTTGCCAATCGTGCCCATGGCCCAGCCACCGCCGGCGAACACCAGACCTGCTTCCGACACTGCCTCCTCCAGCATCGGCCAGATCGCCCGCTCGCGCCACACCAGCCCGTCCTGCGGGGAAGCGACGAGGCCCGGAAGTGCGCCGATTTCCGCCATCGGCACTTTTCCCGAGAGCCAGGGCAGCGGGTAGATCGCCATATCGATCCGGTCGCGCGCGACGAAATCGGCCTGCGCCCGCGCCTTGCCGAGCTGCTGGTTGGGATAGACCTCGACCTTCACCTCGCCACCGGTCTTCTCGGCCACGATTTCGGCGATTCGATCGGCCCACAGATCGCGTGTGTCGCCATCGGTGTAGGAATGGCTGAGCCGCAGAACGGTTTCGGCCGACGCCGCCTCCACGGCGATGACCGAAGCGGCGCAGGCAAGCGCTGCCGCCATGAATCTGTTCATAAATTTCCTCCCGCCGGTTTCCCGGCTCTCGCTCCCATTTGAACACCAGATATTAAATCTGGTATACCAAAACGTAGTTTGGGGCGCTCCGGCTTGTCAATAGCCGGAAGAAGGGCCAAGAGATTCGAAACCGGGTATGGATGCGGATGCAAGGTGGCGGGTGCAAGGTGACGGCAAGGCACAGGACTGTTTCCGACGACAAGCCGCTGGCCGAGGGGCTGGCGCGGCAACTTGAACAGGAAATCATCGACGGCGTTATCAGGCCGGGCGACGAGCTGGACGAGCGCCGGCTTGCGGAGCGTTTTGGCGTGTCGCGCACGCCGATCCGCGAAGCGCTGCGCAGGCTTGGCGTGGAGCGTCTGATCGAGCTTCGCCCGCGCCGCAGCGCCATCGTGCGCTCGCTGACGGCGCAGAACCTGGCGCAGATGTTCGAGGTTTTGTCCGGGCTCGAATCCTTCGCCGTCGAATGCGCGGCGCGGCGCATGAACCAGCAGCAGATCGAGCAGCTGCGCTCCATACACGAGGAAACGGCGGCCATCGTGGATGCCGGCGACCGGGATGGTTTCGACCGGCTGAACTTCCAGTTCCACCAGGCGATCTATCGAGGCGCGGGCAATCCCTATCTGCTGGAGCAGCTGGAGGGGCTTCGCACCAAGCTCGCCCCCTACCGCCGCTGGCTTCTGCGCCGTCTCGACCGCATGCGCCAGTCGCATAACGAGCATGCGGTGATCCTCGAAGCAATCGAGGCCGGCGACGGCGCCCGCGCAGCCACCGAAATGCGCCGCCACATCTGCGACCCCGACCGGCTGGTTGACTTCATGATGATGGAACAGGCCGAGCGCTAGATCGCCACCGTCCGTTTGGCCGCGCCAAGGGCAAGTTGAACGATCAACCGGACACCGGAATGCCCGAAAACCGGCTTCCATATCTTGGTCAACGCTCAAACACCCGAACAGGAATGCTGACACTGCTTCCTGCATCGAGGAAACGACAGTCGGTCAGCCCGTCCCACGCGGATTGAGAAAATCCACGCGCCCTGCCCCGACTTTTCAATCGGATTGTCGGAACATTCATTTCATCGTTGATGCATGCGAATGCTTCGGCTATGAAAGCGACGCGCTGGCGCTTCGCCGCCTCCGCCACGGCCAGCACCCGTAGCTCAGCTGGATAGAGCGCTGCCCTCCGAAGGCAGAGGTCACAGGTTCGAATCCTGTCGGGTGCGCCATCACCGCCATTTATCGGATTGATTTCCTTCGATTATTTTCGACCAGCCGAAATCTTATCCCCCTCCGCTTCCCCCAATAAATTTCGGAAGGTGCCGGAATTGGACGGCTCACCCCGGACAATCAGCGCGGCCACGACTTGTGCTCTTTCAAAAACAAATCGTGCGCGTTGTTACCCGCGCCGGTCCCCAGGAGCCGGAAGAAATTGACGACCAGCCCCGGGTAGTGACGGCTTTATCGTACAGGGACGATAGGCAGCTGGATCAGTCCTCGGCCTGCCCCTTCACTCGATAGGCATCGCGGCAATGGTCGGCACAGTAGGGCTTACCCTCGACCGCAGGTGCGCCGCAAAACAGATGCAAGTCACCTTGTGCGGCATCGTTGACCGGCCAGCGGCATTCATTTGCTTTCAGATAGGCAAGCGGCCTTGGCGGTATCGTCATAGGCCGGCACCACCCCGGATCAGGCCGGGCATGTCGTGCTCGGCGGCGTCGGCTTCCCTGTCATCGTCTTCAATGTCGGGGTCTCCATCCATCTGGTCGAGAAGGGCGATAGCGTTCTCAATCCAGCGCTCAAGCTCTCGACGTCGATATGCAGTGATAGCAAGCGACCTCATCCCGCACGCTCCATCTGGATACGACGCAGCATAACCATGTCGTCATAGGCTTGCTTGGCGAGGCTTTCCGCCCAGCGCAGGCATCGTGTCACGTCACCGGCCATACCTTCGGCGTCTTCATCGCCATCAGCCATACGGTTTGCCGTGAAGGTGCAGACGGACAGCAAGGCCAGCAGATCGGCAGACGCCTCGATGGTGCTTTCGTCAACGGTGATGGTCATGCCCGACCCTCCTGTCCAGCAAACGAACGGAGAATGGCAAGCCGCTCCTGCCCTTCTTTCAGCAGACGGCTTACCTCGGCTTCGCAATCCAGCACCTCGGCAAGCAGCAGGAGTGAGCCACCAGCTACCGCCAGATGTTCATGAAGTGCGTCGAGTGTTTCCGACATATCTTCCGGATTGGCATGGTCAGTTGCGTCGATGACCTGTCTGCTGGTCAGGGCTATTGCAGCCGCAGCGGCAATCATTTCTGGGATGCTGGGCATAGCTTCGCCGGTCGCCCGGAAAGGGTGTGTCTTCAATTGGGTCTCTCCAAATCACTCTTTAGGAACTGATAACTTGTTATCACTAGACAGAGACTGATAGCAAGTGCATCAGTGATAAAAAGCTATCAACGGAGACACCATGAAGACACGCATAAAGGCAGGCAGGGATTTGCTCGGACTTACCCAAGCCGAACTCTGTGAGCGGGCAGGCATCCCGCTCATCACCTTGCGCCGGATCGAGGGCAAGCCCAACCATGCTGGCCTTGTGGCTCAGGACACGGTTGAAAAGGTGAAAGCCGCGCTTGAAGCCGCTGGCGTCCAGTTCCTCGAAGAAGGCGATGCCGCAGGCGGTCCGGGTGTGGCATTGAGAACCTAGTTCAGCGAATCACGACTGGATCATGGAGCGTCAGCGCTGCGCTGCCTTTGCTGAGCTTATTAGGCTCAGGTGGAACCACGCGCGTTTCGACATCGACATGCACTGTGGTCGGCGACCTATCGTCAATCGAGATGGAAAGCTCAAGCCGATATTGGCCAGCATCTTTGAACATCAAATGATACTCAATCGGTTGTAGTTCGATTTTCTGCCAAAGGCCCATCGCGCCGTTGGGACGAACAGATGCAATGAACAATCTTTTCGTTTCGTTTGGTAGGATGTCGGCCGAGATGCTGCCCTCGCCCATTCTTCTGTCCCAACCCAGCGGAACGCTTTCAAGTATACGAATTTCCTTTTGATGCCCTCCATCCAATCGCCAAACCCTTGTCAGCCTGGCTTGGCAATTCTTCGCAACGCTGTCGCCGTTATTAGTACAGAGAAGGCAAGCGGCATGTTCCCATGCTGTATAAGTGACGTACCTTTGGCCGCCGTATGTTTCCGATGTGGAGCCGAAGTCAATTTGAGAAAGTTCACCCCCTCCATCCAACTCCACCGAAAGACGCGGTGCTATTCGGTCATTAATGGCTATCAGGGATTTTTCGCGCTCCTTGGCTAAGTCGCTTGCCTCTTGTTCCAGCCGCGCCGGAGAGATGAAAAAGGCTTCGATAAGAAACCAGACCGAGAATAACGCGACGATGGACAGCAAGCCGATGAATGCGGTGGCCACCACATTGTTGAAGGTGACGCCTGCCTGCTCAAAAAAATCGCTGAAAGGGCTGAGCATCCAAAGCAGCAGCAGCGTTACGGACAGCAAAGCAAGGTTGCGGACGATGCCAGAAATCGTCTTATCGGTCACGGCGCGCCACGCCTCCGCCCAAGCTCGGCGTGCGCTCTTCCACCAGAACCGACAGAATGTTGCCCCCATCCCCATCGGGCGATAAGAGCCACAATTCTTGTCCGAGTCGAG
The DNA here is from genome assembly GCF_058725515.1 of Nitratireductor sp. WH36-1. Lineage (NCBI taxonomy): Bacteria > Pseudomonadati > Pseudomonadota > Alphaproteobacteria > Hyphomicrobiales > Phyllobacteriaceae > Nitratireductor > Nitratireductor sp. WH36-1. The sequence goes on from NZ_CM178970.1 coordinate 2,795,280, forward strand.
TCATTAGCGTCCGAATTGATGCAATAACCCCGCCGAACCTTCCCCGCACGCCAGCGCGGCTCGTATGCTCCCCAAATCCGCAACGCTTCGGATTTCGGTCGCTGCCCTGTTTTTGCTTCATGGCCGTTCCTCCCGGCGGGCGTGATCGACAAGCACCGCGCGCCCCAGCATATTGAAGCTGATCCGACCGGCTGCTTTCAAAGCCACCTCGGCCTGTCCCGCCCGTGTGCCGCCCCAGCCCAGCACCCGCATTGCCATGCCGTAGGACATGGGTCCGTGAAGGCGAAGGGCATCGGCGTATCGGTCAGCGTCGTCGGGTCGGGCGACCGGATCAAGTTTCAGGTCGCGGCGAAGGTCGCGCTTCATATCCGACACGGTGACGGATTTGGCCGGTGCATCTTCCGGCACCGGCTGGCCGGTCAGGAAGTCGATGACCTGGCCTTTTCCGGCCACCAGCACGGCGACGATTTCAGGCGTCATTCTACCGTCGCCACTACGCCACCGGATGCGCTCGCCATCTGTCGAGAACTCGACGCCATCCGATGCGAGCGCCTTCACCAGATCGACGGCGGCGCTCATATTTCGCCCTCCCAAGCTCCACCGTGGATGTTGTCTCCGTCAGCCCCTGAATAAGTTCCCCAAGTTCCACAACCTCCGTTCCCATTGATTTTATTGATATTTTCTGTGGAGGTTTCAAGGGGCGTGGAACTTGCGGAGCTTGTGGTGGATTTTTCGGGACCGTCTGAGAGATACCGTTTGAACGCGTCCGCGAAGTCGATGCGGCGATAGATGTTGTGCGCCCGGTCGCGCTTCGGCGTGATGCCGTAGGGTTTCAACAACTTCGCGATGCCGCGCGTTGAGATAGGTCGCCCGCCACGCCATTCGGACCAAGGGCTTTCCTCAAGCTCACAAAGCGAGTTGCAAAGGTCGGTGGAGCCGATGCCCGAAACCCGCTTCGCCTCGAATACCTCCGCAATGTCGCGAAGCAGAAGCACGCCGGCCGACTGTGGCTCGTCATCACCCTGCGCCGCCGCGCCGACCAGTGCCGACCGGATCAGCACAGGCCACCGACCACCGGCAACATCGGCAATGGCGCAGATGGCACGCGCATTGTCCTGCGCCCGGTCATTGAGCGCATGGGGCACCATCGGATCCAGTTCATGAAGCTGGGAAGCACTGTCCTCAATCCAGCGTGCCGCCTTGCGCCGCAGATGTAGAAACTCGCCCAGCCGGTCGGCACGGAAGCGCTCGACCGTCTCGCCATCCTGCTTGCGCCTCAGCCGCACCACAAGCGCACGGTCTTCCAGCGTGTCGGGCAGCTTCCCAATCATGGCGATGCACTTCGGAGACCAGACCTTGAAACGGCGCGGCTCGTGGTCATCACCGACCGTGCGCCAGACATAGGCGCTCAGGCGGTTGTGCCCACCGTTGAGGACGCCGCGCAGCTCATCATTCGCTTCAAGGAATGTGTCGGCCTCATCTATCAGGACGGTTGGGGCGAATCGCTCGACCACCCGGAACAAGACCGCCGTGCTGATATTGACCGCGTGCATGGTTCGCGGTGCCAGCGCGCCGATGACTGATAAGGCCGTGGTCTTGCCGCACCGCTTCTCAGGAGACACGAAGGCCAATACCGGGGAAATGTCGCTGGCATCATGCGCCCAGGCATGCAGCACCCATGCGGCCATCAGCGGCGCAGAGTGCTCCGGCAGGACACAAAACCGCTCGACCGTCGATTGCAGCGCATCGAGAAGCCCAGCACCGTCAACCGGATCGGGCCACGGCTCGACCGCCACGAACGGGTCATCGCCTTCCTCACTTCCGCCATCCGGTCGCGCAGCTTCCACCAACTGGTCGAGAACGGAAACACGAAGCTTCAGTGCCTTGGCCTCGGCTTCCCGGCAAACTTCGTATTTCAGGCGGGGGAGCTGTGCCAATTCGGCAATCCGCGCCTCGGCTTTCTCATGGTCGGCAATCTCGAACGGCACTTCCTCGATGTTATCGAAGTCTTCGGCACGGTTCATGGCTGCATCTTGTATGTTCATGCCGCGCGCCTCCCGATGCGAAGCACGTCATTCCAGTCGAGACCGTCCGGGGCGGGCAGGATGCCGACACTCAGACCCCATGTGGTAGCAATCCTTCCAAGTGACTGACCTGCATCCTTGCCCGGCTGGTCGCCATCCGTAGCAATGACCACATGTCCGGGCGGATCGGGAAGCCTGAGCGCCTTCATGCCGCTGGTGGAGAGCGCGGCCCAGATTGTCGGATGGAAACGGAGAATGCCAGACGCCAGCGACAGCCCGGTTTCGATGCCCTCGCACACCACCAGCTTGTCGCCGCCCGCCGCGAGGCGAACAGCACCACCGGCAACCGCGCCCAGCATCGCCTTGGCCGGCTGGGCCTCTGCCTTGCCTAAACCATCGGCCCGCAGATACGTGCGATGAATGGCAAGACGCGGCGCACCCTCGACCAGCGCCACCATTGCAGGCAGGCACTTGCCGCTCGGATGCCAGCATTCAGGATGAAAGCGCAGCGTGTCGGGTAGCTCGGCTGTAATGCCACGATGGCGCAGATAGGTCTCGGCAATCGTGCCGCAGATCGGCACCGCCTCGCGCCAGCAAGCTAGCGCACGCCCCTCCTGCTTGTCGGCCTGCTCTATCTCGGCCTGCCGGATGCGGGCCAGTGCTTCAGCAGACGGCGGGGAATAGTGGCCGGTGCCCTTGACCAGTCCCAGCCCCTTCAAGGCGTCGAGAATGGCCGTGAAGGAACATCCGGCATGGCAATGCAGAAGCAACCGCCCGCCGTCGCCGTCAGACATGCTCAGGCTGGGCGTGCGCTTGTTCGTATGGGCAGGACAGCACGCTATTCCGTAACGCCCGAACCATTTGCCGCGAAGGGCAAGGGTGATGGTCTTAGCGTCGCTCATGCCGCTGCCCTCCCGGCACCGGGCTTTGCGGTCACGGTCGAGCGCAGCACGTAGCGGGCATGGGTGCCCTTGAACGGGCCGTCGTGTGCCTCGTGATTGGTGTAGATCAGAACGCCAAGGTCACGAAGATTGAAGACGTAGGCCGACCAGCGCGGACCGGGTCGGTCAATCGGCGTGCAGCCTTTCGGGCCGGCCGCCATCAGGCTTTCAAGCGCCCAGCGGTCGCGCCCTTTGATGGCGATGGTGAACGGTTCGGCGTCGGGATTGCGAACCGTGAAGTGGGCAGCGGCCCAGCGGCAGGGTTTCGTGGTCATGGTAGTCCTCATGGGATTGAGCCAGAGGACGGGAGAGGCTATTCAGGTGCGTGAAGATGAAAGACCTCGGCCCCGTCCAGAAATGGCGGGGCTTTTTCTTAGGCGGCACGGCGCGTGCGCTCGGCCAGCCAGTTCATCACGTCGCTTTCAGGCCACGCCACCGCGCGAACAGACAGCTTCACCGGCTGGGGAAAGGTTCCAGCCTTCATCATGTCGTAAATGGTGCTGCGGCTTAGGCCGGTGGCCTCGATGACAGCAGGCAGTCTCAGGTGCTTCTCAAGCATGTTCGGCTCCGTTTGGTGCGCGTTGGACATGCTCAAGGGATGGAGTGCGTTGCCGCGAAGGGACAGACACGCAAAACTCGCAAAACTCGATGGCGGGTTTTTGCGGTTTTTGCGGTTAGTTTTGCCGTGACTTTTGCGGTTTTGCGGTGGAGTTTTGCGGCACCTTTGCATCGGTCTTTAGTGCCCTCCGCATCGTGTCAACGGACACAGATTCGCTCAACTGTGTGGAGACGGCGTTCGCGACCGCTTTCCAAGTCGCGCCTGAAAGCTCATGCCCGAAGGGATAAAGCTCCCGATATGCGGCAAGCGCAGCACTGGCTTTTTCGGGGCGGCCTCTGGGGGGAGCATCTTTCTCCTGTGCATCCGCGTTTTGCAATTCTCCGCTCAGCATCAGTTCAACCGCTCCATCCACGAACAGCAGAGGTGCGAACCCGAAATCCATCTCCATCTCGCCCAGAAAAAGAGCACGGTCGATTTCATCCCCGCCCAGCCAGTAAGACGGGTCGATCCAGACTATACCTTGGCCTTGAAGGGCGTAGCAGCCCGGCATCCGGCCTTCACATAAAATCGACCGGAGAAAGTGGAGACATTGCCGGCGAATTTGTGCCCGCTCATCGATTGGCAATTGCGCGTAATCTTCGTCGGAAACGTGAGGAAAGAGATGCTCCGATATTTCGCTCAGGACATGCTCATGCCCGACATATCCCGGTGGAATAAAGCGCCGTTGAAGCCGTTGCCGATATTCTTCAAGCTCAGTCTCCATAAAGCTCATGCAATCCTCACCACGTTGTCGGTGCGTTTCACGGCAAGGAACGCCGCCCATGCCTCCATCATCTTCCTGCGCTTCGCGAATAAGTCGGATCGAGCATAGGCGCGCTCGACAGCATCGCCCGACAGATGCGCCAGCGCAGCCTCGGCAACCTCACGCGGGAAATTCGTGCGCTCCTGCGCCCATGTGCGGAAGGACGTGCGGAAGCCGTGAACATCGACGGGGAATCCCAATTCCTTCACCAGCTTGGAAAGGGTCATATCGGACAGCGCCTTGCCCGTCCTCGTGCCGGGAAACACCAGTTCGGAACCGCCTGAAATCGCCTTGGCATCCTCAAGGATGGCGATGGCGTGGGGCGACAGTGGGATGCGGTGCGGCCGCTTCATCTTCATGCGTTCGGCCGGGATTTCCCAGACCTTCGCCGCCATGTCGATTTCCGACCACACGGCATTGCGAACCTCGCCAGACCGTGAAGCGGTGAAGACCAGAAGCTCAAGCGCCAGCTTAGTTGCCATACCAGCACCAGACGCCTTTACCGCCTCGATGCAGGCCGGCACGTCCTCATAGGGCAGCGCCTTGCGATGTTCGGGCTTCATCTCGACGCGGGGCAACGCAAGCGCCTCAGCCCGCGCCGGATTGTCCTCCCTCATGCCCTCAGCAATTGCCCATTTGAAAACGGCCGACACCCGAAAGACCAGCTTACGGGCTACCTCCGGGGCGACCTTTCGAGTGGCAAGGATGGCCTGTCGTATGTCGCCGCTGGTCACGTCCGATATGAGTTGCGAGCCGATGCGCGGGAAGATGTGCGCTTCAAGAGACGACAGGAATGCAGCCTTATTCTTCTCATTCTTCCATGTCGGCAACAGCTCGGCATGCGCTTTCCGAGCGGCCTCTTGAAACGTGAGGACGGCTTGAGCTTGCCTTTTCGCGGCCAGCGGGTCGCCACCTTCTCTTGCCAGCTTCCGATTTGCCAGCGCCTTTCCACGCGCCTCGGCCAGCGGGACCAGCAGCGGAGAACCAAGGCCAAGTTCGCGCCTCTTTCCGCGAATGACGATACGCTGCACCCAGAAGCGGGAGCCGTTCGGCTCGACGCGAAGGTAAAGGCCGTGACCGTCGAAATACTTGCCCGGCTCCTGCACCGTGCGGACGAATTGCGCCGTGAGCGCCTTTTCAGGATGCCTGTTTATCGAAGCGACCATAGCGCGCCCTTCCCTCACCACTTCCCCCAATACCTTTCGGAACAGGCGGAACATTACAGGAACCTACCGGACACTAATAGACAGTGCAACCCTTGCTTTTAAAGGCGTTGCAGATGTTCTCGGATTTTCCCGGAAAACCGCTAGGCGCATGTCGGGTGCGCCATCTTTCATGGCATCTCTGGATAGTTTTTGCGGTTCGCAGCGGCCGGACTTCCCGAAACGCGCCCTTGGCCTAGCCAAATCCTGGCGCCTCGTAACGCCGTCGATACTCCGCAGGGCTTATGCCCGCATGACGCTGGAACACGCGCCGAAAAGTGTCCACATTGCTGAAACCGCAAGCCGCAGCGACCTGCTTCGGGCGATCTCCGTCTTCCAGCATGCGCCGCGCAATGTCGACACGAACCGCCTCAACCCATGCCGCCGGGGTTTGGCCTATCTCGTGCTGGAAAAGACGGACAAAATGCCGGGGGCTCAGGCCCGCACGACGCGCCAGGGTTCCGGTCCTGGCATCCTGTGCAGGGTTCGCCAGAACCCAACGCTGAACCTCCTGAAGCGCAGAGCGACCGGAAACGCTGCTTTCGCCTCGCCTGCTGAACTGAAGCTGACCGCCCGGTCGCTTGAAGAACATGACCAGCTGCGCGGCAACACGCTTCGCGACCTCGCTTCCAAGATCCTCCTCCACAAGCGCCAGCGCAAGATCAAGCCCCGCCGTCACGCCGGCAGCTGTCCTCACCCTGCCATCCCGCACATGCAGGGCATCAATCTCGACCGTGATTTCGGGAAATCGCCGCTCAAGCGTGGCAGCGACGGACCAGTGCGTGGTCACGCGCCTGCCCTCCAGCAGCCCGGTCTCGGCCAAAAGCAGCGCGCCGCTGCACACCGAGCCGAACCGGCGACAGGCAGGCGCGCTGCGCCTGATCCAGTCGATCATCGCAGGGTCGGACGCCGTTTCCGCCATATGCGGCGCTCCGGCGACCAGCAATGTGTCAAAGCGGCTGCAGCGCTCGGGTTCGAAAACCATATCGGCCAGTATTCGAAGCCCGGAAGACGCCGAAAGCGGCCCTGACACGCCGGAGATCACGCTTGTTCTGTAGACCTCAGCGCCCGACTGGGCATTGGCCTCTGCAAAGACATCCAGCGGACCGGCAACATCAAGCATCTGCACCCCCGGGACAGCGAGGATGCCGATCGTCAGAGGTCGAGCCGGGCGTCTTGCAGACATGTCAATTGTCCATATTCGTCGCCTCACGACGATAGTAGACGCATCTAAGATTTTCTAGGCTCTCCCTGTCTTTGAAGGAGATCCATCAATCATGGCTATCAGCTCAGTAAAAATTCCGGACAGCAGCATGGCGCGCGAGGTTACGGAGATCGTCCGCGACACCGCGGGCGAACTCCTGTTCAACCATTCAAGCCGCGTCTATCTGTTCGGTGCGATGGCGGGCGAGCGTCGCGGCCTCACCTATGACGCCGAGCTGCTCTACACCGCCGCCATGTTCCACGACATGGGGCTGACCGAGCCGCATCGCAGCAAAACAGCCCGCTTCGAAGTCGACGGAGCAAATGCAGCCCGCGCCTTCCTGCAACGGCAGGGCATTTCGCAACACGATATGGACACGGTCTGGACGGCGATTGCACTGCACACCACACCCGGCATCCCTGAACACATGCATCCGGTCATCGCCCTGGTCACCACCGGCGTGGAGATGGATGTTCTGGGCATCGGCTATGAAGCCTATAGCGATGCGGAGCGGGAAAAGATCACAAACGCCTTCCCGCGACCTGCGCACTTCAAGGAAGAGATCATTCAGGCCTTTTACGAAGGCATCAGGCACAAGCCGGAGACGACATTCGGCAATGTGAAGGCTGATGTTCTGGCGGACAAGGAGCCCGGCTTCCATTGCGGAAATTTCTGCAGCATCATCCGTAACTCGCCATGGAAAGGCTAGTCTCTTGGGCCTGTCGGCCGGTGGATCAACTGCCAAGCCGCACCCTGCAGGGCCAGCGCCGGGGTCACTAAAAAACTGGAAATATGGCGATCCCGGCAGGATTCGAACCTGCGACCATCGGCTTAGAAGGCCGGTGCTCTATCCAACTGAGCTACGGGACCACGATGTGGAAGCAGAAATCAGTGCGTCCACGGGGTCTTGCGGTCATAGCGGAAATTGTCAGAGTAGGAAACCTGACGGCGCTTGGGCTGATGCGGTTCTTCCACACGGAAAGGAATGCCGTTACGCTCCGCATAGGCGACCGCCTCTTCCCGGCTCTCGAAAGTCAGACGAACCTGGCTCTTCATGTCGGACGAAGAAGTGTAGCCCATCAGCGGATCGATCTTGCGCGGTACTGCCGGATCGAATTCGAGAACCCAACGGCCGGTTTTGGCCTTGCCGGACTGCATGGCCGTCTTGGCCGGGCTGAAAATGCGCGCAGACACGTCTTGAACCTCGTTCCCTGCAGGCGTCGAAACGCCGAAACAAGCAACATGCCACACGGGGCAGCATGCGAAAAGATGGTCGGAGCGGCAGGATTCGAACCTGCGACCCTCTGGTCCCAAACCAGATGCGCTACCAGGCTGCGCTACGCTCCGAAGTCCGCTCTCCCTAGAGTTTCCGTTCTGATTTGGCAATAGGCGAATGAACCAAAAACAGAACAAACAGCGCCCCGTGGCACTGGTGGGCGCAAAAGTCCCACGGAAATTACCACGGTTGTTCCTGTAGCGTTCACTGCCACAGAAGAAGCATCGCCACCCATACCACCGCCAAATCGATTTCGATTCGTTGCAGGCACATCACATGGCCGACTTGGGCCGAGAGCGGAATGGTAGCTTTCGAAAACGAGCCCGGCAAAGCGGGCACTCGCGCTCATTGGGTGCGTATTCGATTTTCGCCCGGAATGCCTTGGCGTTGAAGTTACTGACCTTTGTGTGAAACGCCACACCATATTTGTGGCCAATCTCAGTAGCGATGTGTAACGCGTTTTTGATCGAGACCTGCAAGCTCAATGGCGTCGAACCCCACGGATATTTGTCCAGTGTTCTGACCACCATCGCAAAGGGCCACAAACAAGCGGATATCAAAGAGCTGCTGCCCTGGAACTGCGCCAAAACTGTGTGATCGGCGCACCGCTTACGAAGGACCAGAGATGAAGCGCAACAGGTTCAGCGAAGAACAGATTATCGGTATCTTCAAGGAGCATGAGGCGGGCAATTCGGTCGTCGACTTGTGCCTCACGTACAGCGTGAGCAGCGGCAGTATCTATATACCGCTGCCCCTGTTTCCCGATGGAGCTAAGGCTGGCTAGTGACACAAAGCCGCGCAACTCGATCTTGAGACCAAGAGCAAGATCCGGCGTGAAGGAAACAAGCCGCTGAGGTGGCGCCGCGCCTGGTGGAGCGTGCCGCGCCCAAGTCTGGCACAGTTCAGCAGACCTCTAAGCGCCCGTCCGAAAAAAAGAGCTATGAAGTCAAATCGATTGGTCCTGAACCTAGCAACAAGCTTTCGCATAATCACTTGGCGTCACGCCGTAGTGCCGACGAAAATGACGGATGAGGTGACTTTGATCGAACAGGCCGACGCTTACCGCGGTTTCGGCCGCGCAGATGCCGCGGGAAAGTAGAGCCTTCGCCTGGTTGAGGCGTATTTGCGTCAGATAGCGGTGGACGGACAGGCCCGTGGTCGCCCGGAACAGACGCATGAAATGATAGTCGCTCAGGCCCGCGACTGCCGCGACGTCCCCCACGGTGACAGGTTCCCAGTAGTGGGCTTCAAGATACTCCATCGACTGCCGTATATCGGCTCTCACCAGCCTCAGAGAGCGTCCCTGTCGCGTCCGTTGCCCGTAGCGGGCGATGATTGAGCCGAAAGCATCGTATGCGGCACACTCCTTTTCGATACGGTCGGGCGTATTGCTAATAATCGCGTGGGCGCGAAGAAGGAGCCGCGTAGCATCAACATCATGGCGTATCACGTCATTGCCGAAATCAAGCGGACCATGACCGCCCAGCACATCGTCCGCGATGGTTTCGAGAAAGCCGGAAGATGGATAGAAGGCGCAATAATCCCAACCATGATCGCGCGCAGCAGCCTCGGCCGCATGAACTTCGCCCGGATGGATAATCATCACGGTTCCCGCCATTGCGACCCCGTTCCGGCGAAGGACACGATGCCGTTGCGCGCCTCGGCTGAAAGCCGCGATGACGAACTCATCATGAAAATGTGCGGGGTAGCTATAATCAAAGCAGGAGGCACGCAGTAGTTCCAGCCCGTCAGGCAATCCGGTGTCGCGCCATAGCTTCATGCGATCGCGTCGCTGCGCCTTCATTCCCTACCTACTTCCTTCTCCACGAACACGCCAATGCGCAGGATCGTCCAATCCTTCGGACATGCTGCATGTGAGGGATGACACATCGGCAACAATGAAGGCATCGGTTTGTCATGGAAAACAGCAGTGCAACGCGGCCCCTGTCGCAGAAGGTGATTGGGATTCTCGGCGGAATGAGCAATCAAGCAACGGGCGAATACTATCGGATGTTGAATGAGCGCCTGAACCAAGAGTATGGAGCCTGGGACAATGGCGAGATTGTCATCGTTTCGGTGAATTTTGGAAACATAGAATACTTTGTACGCCGGAACCAGTGGGACGAAGCGCGGGCCTATCTTGCCGAAAAGATTGACCGATTGGAGCGGGCTGGTGCCGATGTGATCGGCTGCGTTTCAAACACAATGCATCGCGTCGTTGCACCAATCATGGCGGGCCGCACGACACCCTTCATTCATATCGCCGATTCGACTGGCGAGGTCATCCAGAAAGCCGGGATCACGCGTGTGGGCCTCTTGGGCACGATGGCGACGATGCAGTCTGACGAACTGCGCGCCCACCTCAAAGAGCGATTTGGGATCGAAGTCCTTGCACCGTCTGATGCGGATCAGAAAGTGGTGGACAGGATCATCTTTGACGAACTGGTGCGGCGCGACCTGCGCGCCGCATCCAAAGCGGAGTATCTGCGGGTTGCCGCCGCCTTGCGGGCTGAGGGCGCGCAGGGCGTGATTCTTGGATGCACGGAAATCTTTCTACTGATCGGACAATCCGATCTGCCGGGCTTTCCAGTGTTCGATACGACCGCCCTGCATGTCGGAGCCCTCGCGTCGTTTGCGCTGTCCTAAGCTATCCGGTCGCGAACCTTTTGCGTTCCTTCACGCGCGGTCATCAGTGCCTGCGTCCACCAAATGAGATCCTGGATCATTGACGTAGCGCTCACGTTCAGAAACTCAAAATCATCAAGCCGCCGCTCGCCGCTTGCTGTAACCAGATACTGCTCCATACCGATATGGACAGCATAGCGCAGGGGGGGGGGGGCAAGTTGAAGCTCGATACAGATCAGACGGAGTTGCTCAATTGCTCGCGCCGCCCCCCTCCGTAGCCTAGAAACGCCGCTGGTTTGCGGTTGAACTCGTGATAGGCATAGTCGAGCTGACCTGAGACCCTGAACTTCCTCCAAGATTTGGAGTCCCGTTGCAGACTTTTCGCTTACGGTGAATCGAGCTGAGAACGCGATCCAGTATGCGTCCCTTGTGAGCTCAGGTACGATAATGCTCTACAATACACCTCTCCATCCAAATAGAGACGCCCCAGAACAACATGGACACCGAAACGCAGGTTCTTCGCCCCGCGCAATAGGCTATAGGCCGGCTCCATCATTCACTGGTAGCTCACCAGCCGTTTCCGCCATCGGAGCACAGGGCAACAATTACATCGAAGTTCTGCGGCTATGATCTGCGAGTTACTTGTTTAACTCCGCGGAATTCTCCTCAGGTGGATTTGACAACGGCTCCGCAACCTCGGGATTTATTTTCTTCTCCTCTCCGGCGTCGGGGCTACCCGAAGGCGGATAGTCAAGAGTGCCTTCCAATCCATCGAGCTCAGCGCGCGTCAGACGCGGGAACGGTAACTGCCCCGACTCACGCCAGCGCCGAACAGCCGCTTCGGCACGATTACTAAGCGCTTTGTCACGCCCACTGTCCTTTGCCATGTAGACAGTTTGTGAAGGAAACGCGAAATCCGTGCCTGCTTCGCGTACTGCCTTTAATATCCGGAGGTCGATATCCTCGCGCACAGCATAAAAATCATTCCATTCACGTGTTTGTGCATAGACCCGGATGTCAACTTTTAGGGAACTGTCACCGAAGCCTGAAAATCGCACCCGCACCGTGTCGCCATCAATCCGTGGATGGGCATGAAGCATGCGCCGGAGTTCAACCAACAAATAGCGAAGTTGGTCGTCCGTGGTATCGTAGCGCAAACCAATTGTTTCCTTGATCAACATCTGGTCACACTGAGCCCAGTTGATTATCTGCATATCGGCAAACTGCGCGTTTGGGATTGATATGACGGTACGATCCAGTCCGCGCAGTTTGGTCGACCGAATACCGATCCCCTCGACTGTCCCCTTCTGGTCTCCCACACTGCAGAAATCACCCACCCGGACAGGCCTATCGACGAACAGGATCACCCCCCCAATCAGGTTTTCAAATGTCGGACGCACGGCCAAAGCGACCGCAAGTCCGCCGATGCCTAGCCCGGCAACCATACTTAGAACGGGCAGGCCTACCGCCTGACCAGCCAACGCGAGGATAAAAACTGCGCCAAACACCCCTAAGGTTGCTCCACCGAGACGAAGCAAATCGGCATCCAGGCTCTCATCCGGGATGTGCGGGAAGAGTATTATCGCCTCCACGAGGGCCCTGACCGCAAGCCAGAAGATGAACGCAAGCCCGCCATATGTGACGACAGTTAGTGTCACATCGTAAAATCGGGCGAACGTGCCGGACAGATGTACCTGAAGTGCGATGAAGGGTAGCAACGATGAGGTCGAATAGACCAGCAGAACTGGCGCGAGGGTTTTCGCCAACAAGATTGAAATCCGCCCTGAGCGGACGCGCGAGCACACCAGCCGATGGATTCCCAGGATCGCGATCACCACAGCGGCAAGCAACACGATCTGGAAAATAACCTTCCATGCGGGCGTCTCTAACCAAATGTCGTGCAGCATTTCCGGCACGAGCTGCATGACTTCTGGGGGGACGAGTGGTCCAGTTTGCTGCGGCCCAAAGTTTGTCCAACTTTCAATGTCCAATGCTGTTTTGAGCGGCAAATGGCTCACTGCAGCATAGAAACGCGGCGCGACACGAATTGTGTCATCAGCAAAAAGGAACTCTCCTTTTCGAGGTCCCTCTTTAACCCGCTCAATCCGAAGGGGTGTCTGAGGGATACGAAATCCGTCAGCGTCGGTCCTGGCCAGGGTGTCCAGATCCGGAAAAGCAAGCGTGTCTGGCTTACCTATGCGACCAAAGATGTCCATTAGGTATTCAAACGTCCTGATACCGGTTTGACGGCGTGTGGCGACGGGAACACTATCCAGATCGATTAGATCCACAAGAACATCGGATAGTAGCGCGATGTCGGCTTGAAGCTCGAGGCTTGGGTTTTCCATGTACTTAGAGACGCTTTTTTCCAAGGCGTTCGAAGCGAAGAGGAAGGAATCCATCGTGTAGCGCGGAGTATCTGTACGAATCTGGGCCCAGAAATCATCCGCGACCAGTTCATCGACTGTCGCCTGCGCCCTAGCAGCTTGCGGTGCCGCTGAAATCATCGCAAAAAAAATCACCCCTAAAAATAGGGAAAAATAAAAATAAATCTTAATTAGACAAAAATTGCGAGCCATCGAATTTAATAAATTAACCGCTCTCACAATGTATTTAATCATATTTTCCCCAAATATAAAATTCTTTTTTATCGATCTAGTTATACGTCGAAATTCAATTTCCTTCCCATTAACTCCACATACTGGAGGTAGCAGAAATTCAAATCGAATAATGGAATTTACGCTCCAAAATTATCTTAGGAGGGCTCCTTATTTCAATGCGGTGATCACTCGCAACTCGATTAAACGGGCGTTTCTATTTATTGGGGATTTGCGCACAGGCCCCGCACTTTCTAGCACCAGTTCTCCTTAAACCCGCGCCATTCGTGCGCCAATCCCTTCCTGATCAAGTTTTCGCCGACATCAATTCCATCGACACGGACCGTCGCCAAGGTGCGGCCATAGCGATCTTGTCCGTTGCGCTCAATTGAGAACCGACGCCCGTTCAGCGCACGCCGCAGCTCATCGCGCGCCTGGACCGCCAATCGTCGTTCGCGCGCGCAAACACCATTTAACTCCGGAGTATTGAAACCTTCGAGCCGGATCTTCTCTCGATTCACCCAGATCGTGTCGCCATCGACAACACAATTCACACGCTTGCCACTACCGCAAATCGGCATTGCAACAATCCGACTGACAGCGACAGACTCTGGTGTCATAAATTGACGCTCTGCCGGGGAAAAGTTCCATCCAGCGAGCGCTGCTCCAGCAAGCACCGCACAGAATCCGAGCGTGAGTACAGGTGATTTTCCAAGCATAATCCCCCCATGCAGGGTCACCATCGAACACGAAGGTTACAAATTCGGAAATTGTTGGGTTGCTTCACGCCCGCAATCTACGTACTGATTTTGCTATCTTCTTCGCCGCTTCAACATTATTTGTGGCACAATATGTGGTCCGTTAAGTGGCGCAAAATTCCGAGATATTTCTCACTCAGCCGGTGGAGGCATCCAGGGATCAGACCTGTGATCGACAGGCTTCTCAGGCACGCGCAACTGCAACCTGATCGGTCCACGGTAAGGTAACCCCTTCGCACCACACTTGGAGCACCGCAACATCGGCGCCACCGTATGGTGCATGACTTCAAACTCCAGGCCGTACCGTCGCCTCAGATAGTCAAGATCTAGATATGAAGAGTGCCGGCACCACTCCCCTCCAGTCTGGGCATCGCAGATTATCAGCACCTGATATCCGTCTTCGATCAGGTTTCCGAGGCGGCTAAGGCGATAGGACTTCTTTCCCATAATGTGAACATTTAGGGAACAAACTGTAGACTCGTCAAGGGCAGCTACGGTACGATCTAGCATTCTCATCACTTACAAGCAGGAGATGGCGCGTGGACCACGCACTGAAGCCACAGACGGAACCCGATCCCTATGAGCCGGTGGCCGAGGCGATCATCGAGGCCTGCGGAGGCGATCCGCGCGAGGCGGTCATCGCGCTCCTGGGAGAGCGGGACTATCTCGCCGGGCGCGTGGAAGCGCTGGAGCGGTCTGTCAGCTGGGGATTTGTGCGCGCTGGGACGGCGCGCTGATGAAAGAAACAACGGTGCGGCACATGTTTTGCGGAGCCGCCAGATGCGCCAGTTCAAACCACTCCACCTGTCTGAGGTGGTTTTCTTCACACGCGACGGCCAGATCCGGCTGAAGGACATTCAGCCCTACTATGTGCTCGGCGCCATATGCCGGCATTGCAAATCGATATCCGAGCTGGATCGCCGCGCGCTTGAGCGGCGCTACGGCCGGGACACAACTGCGATCGATCTGGAGAAACGCCTGCGCTGCAGGAGTTGCCAAAACGCCCGTGGCAATACCATCATGGTCATAAATCAATGGCCGAGGTGATCCCGACCAATGTGCAATCTTTACAATATGACGACGACGCGCCAGGCGATCCGCGATTTCATCAAGACGACGCGGGAATATGCTTTCAACGAGCCGTCCCTGCAGGTCTACCCGAACCGCTATGCGCCGATCATTCGCGTGGGAGAGGATGGAGAGCGGGAGATGGTGCGCGCCCGCTGGGGCATGCCGACGCCGCCCATGTTCATCAAGGGAAAGCACGACAGCGGCGTCACGAACATCCGCAACACATCATCTGCCCACTGGCGCAAATGGCTCTCGCCTGAAAGCCGCTGCCTTGTGCCGGTCACGAGCTTTGCCGAGCCCGACCCTGCCGGCAGGAAGGAAGGCGATAAGCGGACGCCGAATGCATGGTTTGCACTGAACGAGGATCGGCCGCTGTTCGTCTTCGCCGGCCTCTGGACGCCATGGCACGGCAAGCGCATGGCGCGCGAGGAACCAGCCGACCATGACGTCTATGGCTTCCTGACCACGGAGCCCAATAGCGTCGTGGAACCCGTGCACAAGAAAGCGATGCCGGTCATCCTGACCACAGAGGACGCGATAACCGCGTGGATTACGGAGCCATGGGAGGAAGCGAAGAAGCTTCAACGTCCCCTGCCCGACGACAAGCTCGTGATCGTGGATGCGCCGGATCTGCCCGATTGATCATGCCGCCGGTAGGATACTCTCATTCGGGATCGGCCTGTGGTTTCGCTTGGTGACCTGTGGCATGTAGCCAACATGGAAGAATTGCACCGTTCAATCAGGCTGCTCTATGCCGGTAGGAGCCAGCGCGCGCAGCGATTTCGCTACGCGCTGATCGTTTTCGATTTGCTGACGATCATCTATTTCATCGCGACAGCGTCACTGCCAACAACACCAGCTTTGTCCGCATTAAACATCGCTCTCGGCGTACTGATCCTTCTTGACCTCAGCGCCCGGCTCTGGATCTCAGAAAACCGGCGCCAAGAGTTAATGCGCATCTACACACTGGCGGATCTGGTGGTGGTGGCGTCCCTGCTGCTGGCGCCATTTCTCACCGCCAACCTCGCCTTTCTGCGCGTCCTGCGTGGCTTGCGATTGATTCACGCCTACCACTTGCTGCGCGATCTTCGGCGCGAGAGCCTGTTCTTTCGACGCCACGAGGACGCAATCCTCGCTGCGGTCAACCTGTTCGTCTTCATTTTCGTGACAACATCGCTCGTCTTCGTGCTGGCCTTCGATGATCAGGCTGGCATTACGGGCTATGTCGATGCGCTCTATTTCACGGTTGCGACATTGACCACGACCGGCTTTGGCGACATCACCATGACGACCACAGGCGGAAAGCTGTTGTCCGTCTTCATCATGGTCGTGGGCGTGGCGCTCTTCGTGCAATTGGCGCGCGCAATTTTCCAGCCATCAAGGATCAAGTACACATGTCCGGAATGTGGCCTAAACCGACACGAACCGGATGCGATCCACTGCAAGCATTGCGGAGAGCTGTTGAAGATCGAGACAGATGGCGCTGTCTGATTGTAAACACGCCCTCGCGTTTCAAACATGACTTCGAAGCACTCTTCGCCTGAAAGTTGGACGCTGGGGAATTAGCATATGTAGCCGAGGGGATCGAAGAGCAGATCAAGGCGGCAATTCGGGCGATGGAAGGCACATAAACGCACAAAAAAGCCCTGCCAGCGTAAGACCAGCGGGGCGATACTTGTCTATCAAATCTGCGGAAGAATAACACTCAAGCCGCATTGAATATCACGAAGCAGGATCAAGGCGGCGGGCGTCCCGTCAGCCAAGTGTAGCCAGCAACGATCCAGCTTGCGAGCGTTACCACGCCGATCCCGATGCGGATGAGCCAGCGGCCCACAGTGCCCGCCCCGACAGCCTGAGTGCGAAGCTTCACCATGTCGTCTGCAACTGGCTGGATCTGATCGACAGTCTTCTTCGTCGCTTCGACCTCGCCCTCGACATGCGAAAGCCGTCTGCTCATCTCATCCAACCGGCGATGCACCACGGCGCGGCTGTCATCCGCGCGCATCAAGCGGTCATCGATACCCTTCAGCTCTCCAAGGATTTGACCAAGAGTCCGCTCAACACTCGCTTCTGACATTCGCCGCTGCCCTCAGTCCTGCGTCTCTCGCCCATGACGGGCGCATTCTGTTGGAGACCAGACACCGCCGCCGCAGAGGCCGGCTACTGTCTCACCGATTTTTCGCTGATCGTCCGCGGTCGCGCCGCGCGCACCGATCAATGACGTGCCGACCACCGCGCGCAGGCCATCACTCGTCACAGGCACTGGTTTCGTATTTGAACACCCCGCCACGCTCAACGCAGCGGCGATAGTGAGCACGCCAGTCTTCAGCCGCATTGCCTGCATCCTCATTCTGTTGATTGATCCATTGGGCGAATGCCGCCTGTTCTGCCGAGCCACCGGCGCGATAGACCCATAAGTGCGACAATGCGAGCGCGCCGAGAGCGGCAACCACCGCCCCGACGCGCAACCAGGCACCGATGGAAAAGCCGAACATCAGGCGAGGCCCTCACGGATATCGCGCACGGCCGCCACGATCTGCCTGCGCAAAAGCACAATCAGCAGCATCACGAGAATGGCTGCGCCTGTGATCACCACAAGGGTTTGCCAATCGACGCCCCAAAGCAGCCCGCCACCCACGCTGCCCGCACCAAAGAAGCCGGTGACATTCTGCCACCACCCGGTTTTCCGCTCGACCTGTTCCGCAGCCTGCTCCCTGGCGTTTTCGCGCGCGGCCTCGATCTTCGGCTTC
Organism: Nitratireductor sp. WH36-1; assembly: GCF_058725515.1. Taxonomy (NCBI): domain Bacteria; kingdom Pseudomonadati; phylum Pseudomonadota; class Alphaproteobacteria; order Hyphomicrobiales; family Phyllobacteriaceae; genus Nitratireductor; species Nitratireductor sp. WH36-1. The sequence goes on from NZ_CM178970.1 coordinate 2,813,089, forward strand.
GCTGCCAGCTCGGCAATGGCGCGGCCAACTGCATCCAGCGTGCGAGGCCCAGCCCAACCATCAACCTTCAGGCCCTTCTGCCGCTGGAACATGCGGACGACGCGATCGGTCTCATCACCGAACCGGCCGTCTGCCCGGATCACATATCCAAGGCGAGAGAGGTTCTCCTGAAGCTCCTTCACAAACGGGCCAAGTGAGCCGTGCCGCAGCACACTTTCTGACGGCGCGAGCTCGGCAATCTCCGCCGTGTCGAAACGCCAATCCCGTTCGTCGTCATAGTGCGCCTTGCTCGCCTTTACGGAAATATGGATATGGCGGCTATGTGGGTTCGAACCGCCATAGGCCCGCCACTTCCACGCCGGCTGCCTCTGCCCGGACCCTGAAACGATCCAGCCATTGCAGATGATGTATTTGATGCGACGATCCTTCGAGGCCACCAGCGCGTCGGCCAGCTTCTGTATATCGACGCCAGCGGCGGGATCATGCGTGATGTCGAGCGCCGTCACCACACCGGTGGCGCCATCCTTCACCCACGGATTGTGATCGGAGGATCGGGAGGCATGAGCCGCATCACCAATCGTGCCATCGCTGGCCTTGGAACGAAGCGGTGCAGCCACGTTGATTTGCTCACGCAGCCGTCCGAGGCTGCGCGCGAGACGCCATGTCATGTCGTTTCCTTTCTGGTGGTGAGCCCATGCGAAAGCGCCGCGCCGGTGGGCACGGTGCGGTCCATTGGATTTCCCTCTTCGGATATCAGTGATAGATTGGAGTTACCCTACCCGGGGTCGGCTACCTGTCGGCGAAACCTCGGACCGGTTTACGCCTGCCGGCAGGTAGTCACTACGCCTCTGCCGGCGACGACCTCCACCCATTCGAGCTGGCAGAGGCTTTTCTTTGTTGGGCATCGCCCTATTTACTCTTGTGCTGGCGGGATATCCGCTCATCCCCTGACCGGAGACAGCACGACCTACCCTCGCAAGTCCCCGCCAGCACCCGGTAATTTTGATCCAAACCGTGGACACTCGCCCCACCGCGCCATTACGCCGCGACAACCCCAGCATGGCTTCACGACGGCAAGCGTCATTGATAACGATACCCAGACCTCTTCGAGGTCACCGCCGCTCCCTGCAGGCAAGCGCTTCCCAACGTCAGCCTGCAGGGGGATTTTCACATTCGGGCGTTTGGAATACGCTATCCGTGCTGGCGGGGCGCTTAGAACGCCCCACGTTCGGAGCAAAAAGCCTTCCCCAATCCGAGGTTTGCCCGCCAGCACCGCTGATGGGCTGCCGGTGTTTACCAACCAGCAACGATTTGAGCTGAGACTGGCTTCGCCAGCGCGCGTAATGTTCGGGCATAAAGCCCACCCGCTTAACCCAACAAGCCCCGCGCGCTGGCATGCTCTTCCCGAAGCGATCTTGCCCCAGCCGTAACGGCAACCACTCGTTCAGATTTCGCCGGTAGACTTGTTCAGCTGGCAGGTTGAAGAATCTGGGGCTCTTCTGAGAGATAGGCGGGGGCTTTTACCCTATCCACCTGCCAGCGCCTTTTACGCCTTTCCGCAGGTGTGCTAAAGCACCATTCAACCGAGCAAGCGCAGTGCCTACGTTGCGGTCGCTGGCTTGGCCTTGTGCTTCACTCCGTACACAGGCCACCAGCATTCAGTACGTTACAGCCCACTCTGCCCCGCCGAATGGAGCCCCAACTCAACAAACATTCGGCGGGGATTTTTCTGACATCTGAGCGTCGGCATTACGTGATCACACCAATAGTGCGATCACATCATTTTGCTACCTTGGATTGCCGACGAGCGAAGTTAATCGCCCTGGGTCCCCAAGCCTCAAGACGTGGATTAAAACGCACTCGCTCGTCGGCGCTCACGGCCACCACTGATCGTCAGCGAAATCACCCGGGATCGGATCAGCATCTTTGAGCGTCCGAGCAGCAAAGATATGAGCCTGCTTGTGCGCCATTGCAGCCTGCCCGAAGGCATAGACTGTCTGCGCATCCATGGTGTGCATGGTGTTGTCGGCAGCGATCCACGCAAAGTCTTCCGTCCCGCCGTGCCATCGCAGATCACCCGGCTGCGCGCCGGCCACAATAGCGCCCAGCGCCGCCGTGGCCGCGCCCGCGATGTTCTCACGATCCTCCGGACGGGACTGATATTCGACGCCCTCGAAGATGAAGCCGCCACTAATGCGACGGTCTCGCTCAGCATCGATGTCGGCCTCTAGATCAGCCTGCCCCTGAGCTGCCTTCATCTCGGCTGTGACAAGCCTGGAAAGATCAATGTTCATTCGCCTGCCTCCTCCAGGTCGTCTGACGGCACTGCAATCGGCCCGTCTACGTTGACGATGACCGGCTGCGGGAAATCCACTGCCTGCGAGGGGTTCGGCCCGTGCGGCAGAATTACTGAGATGTGCAATTCCCCACCAACGCGCTCGACGGGGCCGAATAACCAATCACTGCTGATCGCTTCTTCAGGAAGGGTCGCGCCTTCCGGGACAACTGAAAAGTCGAACGCTTCGCCGTTTACGGTGAGTACGTCACCCAATTTCGAGAGAGAAAGAGTCGTATCGCGGCGGACAGGATAGAAAGTGATATGCATCAGAACCATCTCCCGAAACCGATGACCGGACCTGTTGCAGAAGATGCCGTCCCTCCTGCTGTGTACGACTGGACCCTCACCGTTAGATTTGTCAGGCCCAAAATGGTGGTAACGCGCACATCGCTGAACGTGGTGGAGGCAACCGCAAACGGCGTGCCTACAAACGACGCAGCCCATGGTACAGAAACCCCGGCAGAAGAAATGCGAGCGCAGATCTGCGTACCGTCAGCAAAACGCACGTATTCGCCGTTAGCATTACTCCCGCGCTCGATGATTGCACCGGTCGGGACGCCGCCTGATTGGGAGACAGTGCCTAGAACGTTCCCGTTATTGTAGGTCAGACCCCACGGCCCATATGCCCCGTCGCCCGACGCTATACGCATCCATTGGGCTGGTTCAGGTGCACCGGTAGGGGAATAAGGGATCGCAACTTGCACTTTCGCATCGTTTGAGAAAATACGCTGTGTTGAAATCCAGAAATTGGTTGCACCCGGCGGGAAGGTGCCTGGGTTGCTGGTGGAATACCGCCCGACATCTCCCACCGGCACGGTGTCAATATTGCGGTTAGCTGTCGGGCTGTAATACGTGCCGAAATCACGCAACCCGTAGAAATTGATGTTGTCACCAACCCTCAAAAGTCTGCCGGCGGTTTCGTCGGTGGCGTTCGCCGTCACATCGCTGAACGCACCGGCTGCGAGTTTGACCAGATCCAGCACACCCGGACCCGTGAACATAGGCACGTAGTCCGCGGCGCCAACCAACCCCGCCAGCGCCGACACGTTGCCGGTGCTTAAAAGCCGGTCAATCTCCGGATACGCCTGGCGGTAGTTCAGCTCATATGGCGAGAAGGTCACGCGGTACGGCGCAGCCGTCTGCGTCGGCCCCGGCCACGGAAAGGCCAGCGTGATCTGCGTGTCGCTGTCCACCGACGCAATCGGGATCGGCCTACCCACATGCTTGCCGAAGTCATCCGCCGGCCGCACGGTCTTCGACCACGCAGTGCCCTGCCCCGTGACAACGGTCTGGCCCTGCGTAACGGATGCCGTGCCGGTCTCGTAGTAACCCATTTGAAGGTAGTCAGGCATCCTTGGCACCCTTCTTGTCGACCTTGGCCACGCCGGCCTGTGCCGCCGCGTCCTGCAGCTGGCCGTTGATCTTCGTCAGCCGGTCATTTTCCGCCTGCTTTTGCTCCAGCGCGTCGGCAAGCATCAGGCAGCGATTGCGGTAATAGTCGTTGAGCGCAGTCGCCTCGACGGCAGCAGCCATCGGGCTGACCTGCTTCTTCTGCTGGTCAGTCATGGAATGTCCGATTGTGTTGGTGGTGTCAGAGGTGCGCGATCAGCGCCTTGATGTCGTCGCTCGAAGCGGCGGCCCGCACCGCCGCCTTGAGGTCACGTCGCTCACGATCGATAGCCGCCAGCTCTGCATCCTGTTCCGCCGCGCGCTGGAGAATGGCTTCCCGGTCCGCCACCAGCTCTCCCGCCGGCACGATGCGCTTCAGCATGTGCAGCGCCGCCATGGGGCCGAGAACGGCATCGATGCGCGCAGCATAATGCCTGTCGATCAGATCCAGAGCCTTTTCCCGGTGGAGCTTCGACCTACTCAATTTCAACATTGAAGACCTCCTCCAGAAGCGGCCAGGGCGGAGTGACGCAGATGCGAACGGGGCCGGCCTCATCAACCTCGAAAGAGAACCCGCCTGCCGCTTCCACATGCGCCACGCTGCTCATGTCTTCGGGATCGAGAAGAATGGCCAAAGCGGATCCTTCAGGCAGACCTGTCAGGGTGACCACGCGTCCGGTCGCGCTCACTCCGCAGCCGCAGGAAGGCCGGCGCACAATCTCGCCGTCGACCACATGGTCCGTCGAGAGATCGCATTCAGCAAAGCAGAGGCCCGGCGATTCAATAACGGGCTCGCCGTCGCCATCGAACAACAGATGCCCCGTATCAGGGTCACGCTTCTGCACCTCTGGCAGTGGCGCCGGCGGCAGATCGAGAAAGGTCTGTCCGTTCTCTTTCATCAGCGCTGCCAGCCCTTCAGGAACGGGATCACTGATCACGTGAAAGATCCGCCCTGCCTCATCATATTCGACAATCATCAGCCTAACCCGTGATCCCAGACGGCATAGTAGACACGGTTCTTTGTCCAAACCCCGTCTGTGCCGCGATAGCTTGAATTTACGGAATAAATGAACCTGTCGCTCTGCACGTTCACCACATATCGAATGGGCGGCCTGGGATTGTAGAAAACAAAATAGGCCGTCGTTCCGATGTGCTGCTGCGCAGACCGGTCATCCCGATCCGGCCCAGTGTGATCGTTGTAGAGAAGGACGGCCGAGAAAACCAACGGCCTGTAATTGAACGTCTTGCCAAACAGAATTGTCTTGCTGTTCGCAAGTTCCCCCTCAGGCGGAATCGAAATATCGAACTGGCCGAAGACGAGACGCTTCATCGCGCTCCAGCGCGAATTGAACATCAGTTGCGCTTCACTGGCCGTCTTTACGTCAAAACCACTCTTCGAAACCCGCACACCTGATGCGTCGATCAATACCCTGTCAGGCAACGCCGATGTCCTCCCTCAGCACGACATAGAGAGAATAGTTGGTGTCGTGGATGTTGTTTTTGTCGACGTTCAATCGAATGCTCGTGAGCGACAGATAGTCCACCCAGTGGAAAATATGGGAGCCCGACCCAACAGAGAGGAACGCATTGGCATTCCAGTCGGACTGAATAAGAACCTTTGGGTAGTATCCGAGGTTTGGCACCGTTATCGTCACCGGGCTTCCTGTTGTCAGATAAACCCTTGCGGTCTGCACGACTTGGAGCGTTTCAAATCCGGCAGTCGTCCGAAAGACCAATTGCTCATCTGACGCCGTCTTCACATCGAAACCGGGCTTAGAGATAAAAAGACCGCTATCTGCGCCTCTTGCCCCAATCAACACACGATCAGGCATAGAAATTCCTCAATACGGTGTATCGAAATGTCCGCTGCGAACTACCGATATTATTGCTATCTCTTTTCACAACCCAGAATTTGTACTTGTACAAATCAACACTTACATTGAAATCGTACCAACAAGCCCCGTCGACAAGATACCAACTGGACAGGTCGTTATTCGGCCCCGACATATGCACGATCACCATTGGGGGGCTGTCGTAGGTCGTTGCAAAAAAGACCTCTTTGCTACCGTTTCCGGATATCTGAAACGTTCCCCGCATGAGGATGTTGCCGATCTCCGGCCAGCGACTGTCGAAGGCAAGCTGTTCCGGCGACAAGGCGGTGCTCTTTACATCGAAGCCGGGGCGCGACGCACGAAACACATGCGTGCCATCATGCGCGCCAATCAAAACACGATCCACCATCAGTCGGCCGACAGAATGCGGTTGTTGTCGAGCTCGATGCGCATCTTCCCGTCATTACTTTGCACAAGACCTGAATTGACCGTGCCGATGTTCGCCACGTTCATGCGCCACTCGCCGGCAGAATAGATCACCGCATTCAGGATATTGCCGCTGCTCAGATCGCCGAAATAAACGCTCTCGGCATCAAGAACCAAGCGGCTGCGCGGCCAACCGCTGGTGCGGGCATCGAGGAAGATCGACGCCTGCTCAAAGGTCACACCGTCGTCGGCGCTCACCTGCAGGACGGCCCGCGCCCAGCCGCCACCCGGTGACGCGCCCGCCTGAACACGGAACGTGCCGTTTGCCGACACATTGTCAACCTTCGTGCTCACCTGCGTGATGGCGTCGGACATGGCGGTAACCTGCCCCTCGACCAGTTCGATCTCCGCCGTGAGAAGATCGACCGCCTGGGCTATCTGTGAGATATCCTCATCGTACGTTACCTCCAGTATCTCCAAACGTTGCGACAGCGCGTTAGTCTCGCCAGCAACAACCAGGATCGCTTCCTTGTAGGATGATGTCAGGTTTGCATAGCTGGCAGATGCCTCGCGCCGCAACCGCTGTATCTGACCATATTGCTGGTCAAAGTCGGCATTGTTGGCGGCGGCGTTTTTAAGCGCGATCTCGATGGTCTCACGCGTGTTGAAATCGGCGAATTCGGTGCGCTCGCCGATGGCTTCGTTCAGCCCGTCGAGATCGACGTCGCGATAAACGTCGAACTTCACATCGGGTGTACGGACCGCCAGCCAGCCCGACCAGAGGCTCGGACGGTTGGAGTATGGCAGGTAGCGGCCGCGCACCTGGTAGTCCATGGCGGGCAGCAGCCCCTGCGAGATCAACAGCTGACCGACGAGAACCTGATCGGTGCGGCCGCGATAGACGATCTCGGCCGTGGTGGCGAGCCGCACCTCGAACGCGACGCCCTGCGTATCCTGTATGTCGCCATGCCAGCCGAGCAGGATGGCCGGGCGGCGCGGCTGCCCGTCATTGTCCGGCACGGTCGCAGGCGCAGCCGTCCAGTCATACATGACCTGCGGCTGCGGCTCGATTGGCCCCATCGGCCCGACCGAATAGGGCAGTTCATCCGTCGCCGGGGTCCAGACGTAATCGCCCGGATCCACCTCCTGTAGCGACACGGCCTGGTAGGAATTTTCAAGATCGTCCATCGACGAGATCAGGAACAGCTTGTTCGCATAACCATTGCGCGCGCTTGTCCACGACACCGTGTCTAGCGGTTCGAGGAGCCACGCCTCCGGCGGCAGCGTGTGGCGATGGCGCCTGAAACGCCGGTTGTCCTCCATCAGCGATTTCTGCAGACGCTGCACCTGGATCGGGAACGGCACCGCGTTGAACTCGATGGAGGCGATGAGTTCGCGCCCGTCATCCTCATCGACAAACGCCTGCGAGATCCGCCGTGGCGCATCCTTCATCGCCCATGCCGCCTGCGGCTCGGGATAGGTGGCGCTCACGCCATTATAGGTCTGTTCAAGCCCCGGGAACGGATCAAAGGACTGATCCTGCGTGATGGCGACGCTGTCGTCGTTGAAGAAGTAGGAGGGAAGTGCGGGCGCACCGACATGGATCTTGTAGACGCCACCAATCTCGGCCATGCGTCCATTGCAGGATTTGAGCAGCTCCTCGATGACGGCGAGCGGCGACTGCTCGAACGGCTTGATCTCATAACCGCAGCGGAACTGCCGGTCGCCATCCACCAGCATGTCGCACTCATTCATGGCGGCAAACCATGACGACAGCGGCAGCCGGCTTGCCGGGATTGTTCCGCCGAAGACCAGCTCACCTTCGAAGAAGATGCCGCGCAGGATGTTGTAGATGATCACCGCCGGATTGTCGGTGAACTCATAGGTTTCCGGATCGCCCCAGACATGGGTGCCCGAACCACCGACGGAAGCATCGCGGCGCGGATCGTAAAGCGGCAGGCCGGATACCTGCCAGATCGCTTCGGGCACATCCCGAAACAGGTCACGGTTGAACTCCGCCGTCAGGATCACATGAGCGACACCGCGCCCGACCATGCCGCCATCCCACGCGCGCGCGCCCGCGCCTCCGAAGATCGTGAGCAGTTCCGGGTCCGCAGTGGTGGCGCCACCTTCGATATACTTTGCGAAGAGCCAGTAGATCCCGGCGTAGTCACCATGGGTGAACTCGCTGAACGGATAGCTCCCCTCACCGAACCACGCAAAGGATCCGGGCTGATCGCCGACGCCCGGATTGCGGTTGATCTTGCGGCCGCGCATCCAGACTTCGTTCGATATTGCAGAGACCGGCAGATCAGAAACACTGATGACCTGCGCGAGTGCTGCGTTCGGGGTCTTGCGAACCTTACCCCATGTGTTCGCGTAGACCAGATGCCCCGCCGTCGCGTAGGTGCCGACGATGAACGACATCGACTTCTCGCCGCCGACCCCGACCCGCGTCTTGATGCCGGGCTGTGTCGGCTCCTCGTCCTTCATCATCAGCCGCTGAAGCAGCGACCTGCCAACTGTTAGCGCCACCGAAAGGATCAGCTTGCCAATGGTCGTCGATGTCAGCAGACCGACGAGCCCCGCAAGCGGCGCGGCATGGGCATGCGCCGTCGACGCCAGGATGATCCAGGCGGTCCAGAAGATCAGATGAAGCATGGTCTAAACCCGAAAGGCCCGCTCGGCCTGAAGAAGGTCTGTCGTTCCGAGCCCGCCTTCCGGACGCAGGAAGATGATGCGCGCGCCTTGCACGACACCGAGCGCGAAAAGCCCGGCATCGGAAACGGCGATGGCCGCGATGTCGCCGACCAGTGCCTCCGAGGGGTGGATCTCGACAAGACGCGCGGCCGCGAAATCCGCGTGGGTTTCAAAGCCTTCAGCCCGGAGCAGGCGCAGCCCGCCGGCAAGCGTGGTGTATGCCCCGCGATAACCCTGCGCGAAGTCGACACCCGTCATGGCCTCAACCGCGCCGGCGGCAAACAGTGCACAGTCAAACGAACCCCATGCAAAGGGCCGTCCCTGCACCTGGCTGAAGTAATCGGCGAGCGATGGCCGCCAGAACGAACGTCGCTTCATCCTATCGGCCCCGATTCCTCGCCCCAGGCAATTTCCCACTGCCCGGCAACATCCGTGTATCTGTAGAAGCGATCACCAAGCCGCCGCCGCTGATACTCGTCGGATTTCCGCGATGGCGACTTTTTGGTCAGCGTGCGCGTGTGCGACACCAGATCGAGCCTGATGCTCCCTTCCGCGCCCGCCTTCGGCGTGGTGATCGGCGTGGCATTGATGAAGCCGAGGAAGCGCGACACGGCCGGCGCAATCGGCAGCCGCGTCTCGCGGTCGAGATAGAGCCGATGGATCTCCACCGGCCCGTTCCTCGGATCGAAGCCCCGCACGGCCTGCTCGATTGCGGGATCAAGCTGGCTGAAACTGATGGAGATCTTGCGCACCGTCAGGTCCGAGACAAGCGGGATCGGCGGCACATTCAGAAGACCGCCCAGCCCGTAATAGGTCCGGGTCACGGTCGCGCCCGTCTCTCCTGAAACAACCGCGATGTCGGCGTGATCCTGACCGGTCCACAGGCCAATGCTCTCAGGCGCTCCAGTCGCCCGGTTCTTGGCCGTGATCCAGACCAGATCACGGCGGATTGTACCGTTCCGCTCCTGCAACAGGGCAGCGGTTGCGGCGTCGACAGCGCGCACCATAAAATTCTCCGGAAGTCAGGGGTGAAGGCGCTGCAGCACCGAGAAGCTGATCGCCACAGTGCCGAAGTCATCGGCTTCGCTCACCGACAGGCTGTCGGGAACGATGCGCATGAAGGCGGCCGGTTTGATGAGTTCGACCGCGCCCCCGGCGGCGGCACCCAGCCCGAAATGCGGCCTCACCTCAAACGGCGCAGTCTCTCCCTGCGCGTCGGCCACCACCGGCTCCGAGAGCCGGTGCAGGGTGCGCCGCACGGGGTTTGCTCCATATTCGAATGCCAGCATATCGCCGCGCGAGAGCGGATAGCCCGCCGGCAGATCACCAAGCCGCAACGACTTGTTGTCCGCCTCAATCGAAAGAACGACCGGTGCGGCGCCGGCGATCAGCGCGCCATTCGGATCGAGCCTCGGAAACGCGGTGCGCGGATCGTAGAACAAAAAGGAATGCAGCGAACCATCGAGCGTATCAAGCAGCGCCTGGATCTCCAGCCCGTCATCATGGAAGGCAGCGTTCAGGCGCACGCTTGCAGACCACAGCGGCGGGGCCAGCTCGTCGGTGAGGAACTGCCCGCTGCCGAGCCCCGACATCTCTTCGAAGCGTTGCAGCCGAAACGGTGCGGTCGCGACATTGATCGCGTCCTGAAACTCGGCAAGCGACAATGGAAAGGTGAGCGCCATCAGCCTCTAGCCCTCGGATCATTGCTGATTTCCTGAACCCGGTCGGGGAGACCGGCATTGAAGCGGCCAATCGATTCCTCGCTGACCTGCACCGCCACGTTCTCGCTCTCGGCGCGGATGGTGGGTCGGAACATCGGCCCCTCCTCTCCGATCACCCGGAGCGTCACGACGCCATCACGGCCCTGCCCTGACGACGCCATGCGCTCGGGCATGGAGAACAGACCAATGTTGCGGCCCGCATTCATGGCCTCAAGCATGGGGCGATACTGCCCGGCAGGCCCCGACCGAACGACGAATTCTTCGTTATGGACCAGGCCGGCAACCTTCTTCGGGTCACCATTCCCCGTCCAGCCGCCTGTGTCGAAGCCCGTGACACTCCGCAATCCGGACCATGGATCGACGCCGCCGCCACCTCCAAAGAAGCCACCACCGCCGAACAGGCCGGCAAGCGGACCGGTCCCCAGAAGGGCGGCCTGGGCAGCAGCGAAGGCAAGCTGGATCGCGAGGCGCTTGACCGCATCCTCGGCCCGGCCGGAATTGTCGATCATCGCAAGGAAGGCGTCTTCGCCCGCCTGAAACAGATACTCGATGGACTGGGTGCGGGCTTCCTGCGCGGCCTTCAGCTGCTCCTCGGCTGCCCGCTGCGCTTCGATTGCCGTCACCAGCGCGCTGATGCGCTCTCCCTCGCGGGACGCTGCGTCCGCTCCGGCATTGCGCAACTCGTTCGAGATCCGCTTCTGGACATCGCTCTTGCCCATCAGGTCGAGTTCATGCTCGAGCGCAGAGATCGCCCGGCTGATGCTATCCGCCTCCTTGTCGCTTGCCTTCGAAGCGCTGGAGGAAGAACGCTCCGACTCCCGTCGCGCGATGGTCAAGTCAGCCAGTCCGCGCGCCTGCGCTTCGGTGAGCGTTGCGCCCTGCGAAGAGGCATCGTTCAGAATGCGCTGCGTCTCGGCCGCAATGGCGCGCTCGCGGTTCGATAGAGCCAACTGCTCGGAGTATTTGCGAATATACTCAACAGAAGTGTCGATTTTTCTGCTTGTTTCACCCTGATCTGAACCGTATTCGAAATCTTCGGAGTAGCCGTTTCTGCGGTCAAGCTGATCTTGTATCACGGCGATTTCATCGACCAACTTGCGGCGCCTATCCTCCAGACCTTCGATATAGTCTTCGGTGCCGCGACGCCTTGCATCGGCGTATGCGCCCTGAACGGTCGCGAGATTGCGACGCCATCGCTGAAGCTCTTCATCCAGCGAGCGCAACTCAGCATCCTTGTCTGCCCTCGTGGACAAAAGGGTTCCGGTCTGCTGCTTTTCAAACGAGTTGTAGCTATCGAGAAAATCGAACCAGGCATTCGTCGCATTGACGATCGCCCGCTTCATGGCAGTACCGATCGTCGAGGTGATGACGTTGAACTTACGGTCAACATCCTCAGCCTTGCGGATCATCTCCGCATCCATCACCAGGCCGAGATCACGCGCCGCTGCGATCTGCTCGCGAATGCCCTCTTCGCCCTCATCGATGAGCTCCACGAACCGCTCGCCCGCCGAGCCGCCGAACAGTTCATCTGCGATGCGGATCCGCGCCGCCTGATCGAACTGTTCGAGCTTGCCGATGATCTCGGTCAGCAATGCGGACGGGTTCTTGAGCTTGCGCGACAGCTCCTCGGAGGAGAAGCCCAGCCGCCCGAAGGCCTCCGACGCCGAGCCGCCACCCGTGGCGATAAACTCGTCTGCGCGCAGGTTCAGTTCCTTGATGCCATCGGTCAGGATGTCCACGCCGATGCGGTTCTGCTCGGCAACGAACTTCAGCTCCTGAAACGACTCGACATCGATGCCGGCCTGCTTTGCCTGCCTGCCGATATCCGCAACCGCTTCGGCTGTCTGCCTGATCTTGGCAACGACAGCCGTTGCGCCGACCGCAGCAAAGAGCGCCGGCATGGCGCGCAGTGGGGCCATGACGGTATCCACGCCTGTGCGAGCGCGGCCCATGGCGTTGTTGATGCCCGCCCCGGTGGACTGCGCATCCCGCCTGATCTTGGCCCAGGCAGAGTCGATACCCGATGTATCGCCCCCGATCCTGTATCTCAGATCATCTCTGGACAATGCCGTCCCCCTGATTCAGGCGTCTGCGATCACGGGCCGCCAGGGCTTCCTTGGCGGCCTCATAGGCTTCACGTGTTGGTGGCTGCGTCACGTTCTTCTTCACGCCGCTGGAGATGGCCCAGCCTTCCCAGGCAGCCCGGAAGAACGCGAAGCCGGTCTGCCAGAACTCCGCCTCCGTCCAGTGCAGGACGCCGCCGGCGAACTTCATCCACTCGCCGAATGGGAGGCGCTCGATTGGCCGATTGCGCGCGCCAGCAGGCCAAGCGCCATCGCCTGCAGGTCCCTTTCGCTTTCGGCCTGGGCTTTTTTTGCCTCGTCTTCCTCTTCCGGCGTCAGTCCGGACACGGCCCCCGAGATCGCCGCATAGACGCGCGTGAGGCCGACCGCACCGTTGACATACGGCCAGAGCGTTGCCGCCTGTTCCTCGCCGATCAGAATGGCAAGTGCCGCGCGAAGCGTCTCGGGCTTGCGCGCCTGCAACACATCCTGCAGGCCTTCCAGCGTTTCAGACTTCGTCTCGGCCATCAGGCGGGCGATGTGATCGAGCGACGCCGCCAGATTGACCGGGGTGGCACCCGGCAGGGCAAGTTCCCGCTCGCCCCGCCATGCGTTCTGCGCCGCCATCAGAGCGCCGTGTAGACGATCTCGCCGGAGGCCTGAACCTCGGTCGAGAAGTTCATGTCATTGTCGAGGTCGCCGGAGAACTCGAAGTTCGAGACCAGCCAGTCGCCCACGAACTCGCCATAGCCGGGCACGAACACGCCATACCCTGCAAGCACCGTCTGGTTGACGGCGGCATCGGCCAGAAGCTTGCCGGACGCATCATCGTCAAAGATGCCGGAACCGGAGAAGTTCACATCCTTGCCGCCATATTTGCGAACCCGGATCGGCGGCTGTGAACGGTCGGTGCAGTTCGCGCGCTTGGACTCGATGATGTCGTTGAGCATGCGGAAGTTCGTGGTGTTGATGCCGCAGACATTCTCCCAGTCATCCGGCGCAGGCTGCCCGGTGGGGCGCCGGATGATGAGAAGGCGGCCGAGCTGTGTCGACATGGCAATTGCTCCTTGGCAAGGGCGGGATCAGGAGACCCGCAGATTGTAGGTGAGCGAAAGTTCCCACACCGTCTGCTCCCCGCCGGGGACCGGTGTGATGGTGGTTTCGATATGCGTGCAGTCCTGACAGACGCCGCCAAGCGACGGATCGGCGTCGAGCGCCGCCTCGATCCAGACGGACGCTTCGTCACAGAGATCATCCCCGCCCGCTCCGGCGGCGATGTAGGCGGTGACGGTTAGCTGCGGCTCCCGGCGCTTGCGCTGCGCACCGCGTTGAACCGGCTCACTGGGGATTGCCGGCGTGATGCAGGGGCAAAGCGTGATATCGGGAAGCGGGCGTCCGTCCGCCTTGCGCACCTTCCATCCGGCAGGCGAAGCACCTGCCAGGATCGCCCGCACGCTGTCGCGGATGAGCTTTCGTGGATGCGGCATCAGGCGCGCTCCAGCTCGCAGCGCACCATGCCCCGGCCATCCGCCAATGGCTCACGGATGATCCATGTCACACCCATGAAGGTGAACCGGTCATCATCGGACAGGCCCGGAACGTCTGCCTCGGCGAACGAGGCTCTGGGCGACATGCCGTTGACACCCGGCTCACCATACCCGCCGCCATCGATGACAGCGCCGAACGGCCCGCGAACAATGGCGCGAACCGGCTGCGGCAGGGGAACGCCCCCGATGGTCAGTTCGCCGGTCTCGCCGAACGCGTCCAGAAACGCGTCCGGCATTTCGGCAAAGACGGGATGCACGGGGATCGTCATGGCCTACTCCGGGCTGGGATCTGCCGCGCGCCTCTCCACCGGCTGCACCGGTTCAGGCAGGCGGCCAAAGCGCGCGTCGAACTCATCGGCCCGCGCCTTGAGAACTGTGGCCGGATTTCCGGGCGCGACACGCTGTCCTTCGTGGTCACGCACGGCAACGGGCCAACGACCGGTGACGGTCTCAGGCTTCTTTGCCATTCTCGCCTCCGTCGGCGGCCGGCGCTTCCAGTTCCTTCAGCCGTTCGGCGAGCAACTGGTTGTCTTCGGCCAGGGTGTGCCGGTCGGCCGAGACCTCGGCAAGCTGCTGCTCGAGCTCCGCGACCCTGTCGGAGAGCGCCTTGACCTCCTTTTCGAGGGCGGCATTCACGAGCGCCGCCTGCCCGTCCGGCTTTGCGGCGTTCTCGCCGCCTTTCCAGACACCGAACTCCTTTTCCAGTTTGGCGACCTCCTCGGCGGAAAGACCATTCTTGCCGCCAAGCGGCACATCCGCACCGGGCGGAAACGTCTTTGCACCGAGGCTGACCGTGGTGTTGAAGCGATGGGTTTTCGACATGTGGATTCTCCTTGGCTCTATTGCGGACCTCCCGCAGCCCTCCGCCGCCGCACCAAATGGGCGACGGCGAAGGGTTGAAGGCGGCACGCGGATCAGCGCACCAGCGCGAACAGGGATGCGTTCGGTTCAGGCATGATCGGCAGCGGCGCTGCCTGCGTCTGCACCACGGTGCGGCTCGGGTTCTTCTCCGGCCACATGTCGGGGAAACGCTCCATTGCCAGGAGCGCCTCGTTGTCGAGGATCGCGCCATAGGCAAAATGACCGTTGAAGCCGAACGGGTCGAAGATGCCGACGCCGTAGCCCGGCCAGAAATTGTTCTTCACGCCGCCCACCGTGTAGGGCTGCGAATACTGAACGAAGGTGAGCTGACCAATCGTGCCGAGAACGGTGTGGTAGACGCCCTCTGCACCGGTCGAGACCGGGCCGAGCTGGAACTTGCCGCCGTCCTGCCGACGATTGTCGAGGGCTGCGAGGAAGCGCTCGGATTTCTTCAGAAGGCCTGCCGCACCCGGTCCGAGCAGAACGGTGCGCGCGGTAAACCCGTCCGTATCGGCCAGAAGCTGCACCCATGCCTCGATGTCGTCATAGGGATCGACACCGGACTCACCCCAGCGGGCGGCAGCGGCAAGCGCAATGGTCAATGCAGGATCACGCCCGAAGTCGACCGTCTGGGTGGGGTAATCCTCGCCCTCGACAATCACGGCACCATTGCGCAGCGCCTGACTGCACATCGCCTCTTCGCGGCGCGTGATGCGCAGATCCTGATCATCGATCAGCATGGCGAGGTTGTAGGCGTAACGCTGCTCGGGCGTCATATCGCCGGCAATCCGTTCGCCCGGGATGCGGATCATGTTCTGGCGCGGGCGCAGCGTGTTCTGCGGCTTCACATAGGCGGGCGTGAAGCTGGTCGCCTTGAAGCCGCGATTGGCCGAATCCTTGCCCGGCACATCGGGATGCACGAAGGGCGCCAGCTCACGATCCGGAAGGATCTTGTCAAAGACGATTTCCTCCAGATCGGAGAGCACCACGGTGCTGAACATGGTGCTGCGCAGGAATGCTTCGGGACGGTCGCGCGGCGGAAGAACGGCGACCAGTTCCGCAGTGTTGAGAAGAATGCTGCTCATGGGGGTGACCTTTCTGGTTCGAGCCCTGTGTCCGCCCGGTCGCAACCGTCAGACAGATGAGTGGATGAGATCAGGCGAGCTTGCGCACGAAGAGCGAAGCGTCTGCGGCCCGGAACGCCGCTTCGACACTGTCGGCATCGTGGCCGGCGCCGAAGGTGAGTTTGCTGGCGTCAAGGCCGGCAGAGGCATAGGCGGCGACAACGACATCGCCGCCCGACGCATCGGCATCGAAGGCGAGCACAAGTGCAGGCACTTCCGAACCGTCGGCCGCTCCGGTTGCGGAGATCGTATACTTGTCGGTGGCCGTGATGCGACCAAGCACCGTGCCGCGCTCATAGGCACCGCCGGTCAGGGTGATGTTGCGCGTGACCACCGGAATGTCGGAGACAAGCAGGTCATTGGGCGCAAAGGTTGCAGTGTTCATGACTGTCTTCCTCGGGTTCTGGCCCCAGCGGGACCGGGTTCAGGAATGGCCCGGCCTTGGCCGGGCGCTGATCAGGCGTTGTCCGGCTTGCGCCCGTGCATGGCCTGAATGGTGTGCTTCACATTGGCGATGAAGGACTGGCGCGCACTGGCCGGACTGGCCGACACGCCGCTGCCGATCTTCGGGCTGCGGCCCGACATGCGTCCTGCGAGCTTCCCGGTTCCGCCGCTGGAATTTTCGAGCAGCGCGGACGCTTCCTTTGCGGAATAGAAGCGCTCGCCAAAGGCGAGTTCGGACGCAAGTCCAGGGTTCGCATCGGCCCTGGGATGCGTCAGGATCGCATGAATGCGCCCCTGCTCCGCGCGACGCACACGCTCGGAAGAGGCCTGCGGCTTCGGCTCATCCTCTTCGGTGTCTTCGGGACGCTCATCGGCCTCGGCTTCGGTGTCGTCTTCTTCGGTCTCTGCCGCAGGCACCTCTTCCTCGTCGCCCTCAGCGCCGGTTTCGGTTTCCGTGGTCTCGTCTTCGAGATCCTCGGCGGGCTCGTTCTCAAGGCGCGAAGCCCTGTTGCGCCCCCGCACGGCGGCGAGAACGCTTGCAGTGAGATTCGACATAAGTGTCTCCTTTGTCGCTGGGTTCAGCCGGCCACGCGGCCGAGCTCTTCTTCGAAAGCGGCGAGCACCTGGCTTGGCCGCGCAACCGCATCGGCAAGGCCCGCCTCGACGGCTGCCTGCCCGCGAAAGCACTTCGCCTCCGTCGCCATGGCGGCGTCGAAGCTCAGTCGCCCAGCCCGAAACCGCGCGACGGTTGCCGCGAAGTCCCGGCGCATCGCCTCCATGTCGGTGAGTGCCTCTTCGAGAACTTCCGGTGGGAGCGGCTGGTAGGCGTTGAAGTCGGCCTTGCGCGCGCCCGCCTTCAGGATCGTGACCGAGAGGCCCTGATCGGCGAGCCATTTGCTGGCGTCGACATGCATGGAGATGACGCCGATGGAGCCGGCCTGACCATTCTGCGGAATGACAATCTGTCGGGCAGGCGCTGCGAGCAGATATCCCGCCGACAATGCGTGATCGGTCAGGATCGCAATCGTCGGCTTTGCCTGAGACAGTTCGTAGAGACGCTCGGCGCAATCGAATGCGCCCGTCACCTCGCCGCCGAAGCTGTCGATTTCCAGAATGACGCCTTCCACCGAACTGTCGTCGATCACGGCATTCACCTGAGTGATGATGCCCTCATAGGTGGTTTGGCCCGATGACTTGCCGATCCACTTGCCCTTGTTGATCAAGGACCCCTCGATCTCGATCACGGCGATCCGCCCATGGCGACGCGGCTCGTAGCAGCGGTCACCAGACTCGCGCCATTGCCCCATCTCGTCGCCGACAATGCCCATGCTGACGCCCGCCGCCTGAACGTCGATTTCTGGCATGCCGAGCACGCGCGGGCCGAAGGCACGTGCGATCACATTGCCCTTGCCCTCGTGCAGCATGAGCGGCGTGTTGAACATGCGCGCCGCGATTTCGGGATAGTGCGCCGCCATGCTCATGCTGCCCTCCTGCGGATTGCGGGGATGCCAAGCGGATGACGACGCGCCGTCTTGCGCGGCCCGTTCACCTCTTCCTCGACTTCCTCGTCGGGATCCTTGGTTTCCGTTGTCGATTCACTCTGGATGCGCGCTTCCAGTCGGCCGGAGTCTGGATCCAGGCCAAGCTTCTGATAGAAGTCCCGCTCTCGCCTTCGCTGAAGTGCGTTCAACTTCCAGTCTCGGCCCTGCTCTGCAGACTCCTGCTGGAGCGTTGTCAGGTTTGCAGAGATACGAACGCCAGCTGCTTCCGCCTCTCGCTGCGGGTCGATCCAGCCACGACCGGGGCCGATCCACTCCGCATGACACCATGCGGCGGGGTTGTCCTCGAAGGGCACGGCATGCGCCGGGAGCTGGACCAGCCCCTTGTCAAAGATCTCTTCGAGAAACGCGCGGTAGATTCGGCCCATGAACTGGGCGGCAAAACTGTTCTTCCGGCTGGTCAGGCCTTTCCAGACTTCCAGAAGGGCCGCGCGGGCCGACGAATAATTGACCTTCGACCAGTCCATGGTGAGCTGCTCATAGGAGAGCCCCACCGCACTTGCGACCTTGCGCAGCGCCGCATTCACGAACGCCTCGAAATTGACGTTCGGATGCTCCGGTCTGGTGAACTTCGCGGTCTCGCCGGGCTGAAGCGTGTTCACCCGGACGCCCGGCAGATCGATCGGCGCAGCGTTGTAATAGGCGTTCTGCGCCTCGGCGATGGCCCCATACATGTTGCCGACGGCCGAGTTGCCCTCCACGCCGAGCGAGTCCATCAATTCGTCCGGATCAAAGGGCGTTTCGATGAAAGCCGCCATCACCGCATTGAGCAGCGCTGCCTGGCTTTCGAAATCCTCGTAATCCGTCGCCTGCTTGATGGAGCGGATCACCGGCGCCCAGTTGGAAGCCCCGCGCGTCATGCCTGCGCGCGACGGCTCGAACGCATGCACCACGACGGGGCGGCCCCATTCGGTTTCGCGCTCGACACGATCCCATTGCCACTGCTTGGCACCACCTGAGAACACATCACCCGGATGCGCCCTGCGGAAATGATAGGCGACGGCCGCGCCGTGCTCGTCGACCTCGACACCATCGCGCAGGGTCTCGCTGTCCATCCGCCCATGCGGGTTCGAGCAGCGGCCCGGATCAACGACCTGCACAGCCGTCTGGAACCCCGGTGCGTCCTCGCGCCAGATGAGGGTCGCCATGGCTTCCCCGTCCGCGCCAAACCGGTGACGCGCCGCGAGCCCCAGAATGCCGGTCATGTTCTTCGAGCGCTCGGCATCACACCACATGTCGACATCGAGCGTAAAATCGCGCCAGAGCGCCTCGATCCGGTCGGCAATCTCCTCGGCCTCGTCATAGGTGAGGTTGAGCGATGCGTAGTTCGGCTTGGCCGAAAGGATCCAGCCCGAACCGATGATGTTGTCGACAAGCCGCGACACGCCGGCAGACGCCCAGCCGTCATTGCGCGCAATGTCGTTCAGCCGGTCGACCAACTGCCCGCGATCCCAGCGCAGCGCCGAATGACCGGACCATGTGCGCGGACGCCATTTGGCCAGAGACGGGTTGTCATAGCCTGCGCCCTGATAGGCCGTGGACGCCATCATGCGGTTGCGGGTCATCTTCGCCCGGGCAGCACTGCGCACGGCAGCCGGGAGCGGCGCACCATCTGCGCCCATCAGCACTGGTGCCTGGCTGGAAACGGTCGGTTCCATCAGAACGTCACTCCCCTGCTGCGCGCGCGTGCGCTCCGGCGCAGACCAAGCTGCGCTTCTAGTCGGCGGATGAAGCTGCGCAGCGAAGCCCGGTTCGCCGCCGAATACGTCACCTGCTCGCCGTCATAGGAGACGCTCGCCCGCAGACCGCCGGTCTCGAGCTTGAACTCGGCCGCACGGGCCTGATCGAGCTGCGCCTGAAGCGCCGCCCGCCGTTCCTCGGTCAAAGCCATGGTGTTCCTATCGGTTGCGGCGCTTCGCGCGCTCGGCCCGCTGCAGGGCTGCAGCGATCAGGGCTTCCTTCGAAGCCGCCTCTTTGCTTTGGGATGAGGCCTGCTGCTCGCTCCCGACAGGAGTGATCAGGTCCTCAAGGTCACCCTGTGCGGGCTTTTCCATCTTCGACAGACGCTCGGCGAGCATGTCCCACTCTTCGTCTGTCCAGTAGGTGACGCCCAGCCGGATCGCGCCGGCATGCGCCTGGTTCATCATGTCGAGCGCTTCGTTGCGCTGACCGGACGGCAGTTTCCAGACATAGCGCGCATGGCCCGACCGCGTCCGCTCCTCGACCCGGATCTCCGACGTGACCTGCTGATAGAAGTCATCACCAAGCCCCACCGCGAACCGGATGTAGCCGGCCTGCTCCGGATCTTCCTTCTTCATGTCGCGGTAGAGCCCGATCTTCATGATCGAGGCGTTGAAGTTGAAGAACCGCGACGTCCATTTCTGCTTCTTCGGCTTGCCCTTGCGGTCGAACTCGCGCACCTGTGACAGGAGCCGCGCAGTGTCCCGGTTGTCGCCGCGCACCATGATGACGCGCGACTTCGGATGTTTGCGCACCCAGCCCCAGACATCCTCGGTATAGGCGTTGCCGTCGATGGCGACGATGTCGGCCGAGCGCTGGTTTCCCCACTCGTCCGCCCAGGTCCGCTTGATCAGCCGGTCGAGCGCGGCGCGAACCTCCGGCTCACTGATATGACCGGAATGGACGCGATAGCCCGGCAGGTGGCTGCCGGCGCGGTGATCGACAACGCCACGGTCGATCACGCACCGGAAGCGATTGCGGCCATAACCGATCAGCTGCCATTCGACGCGGTCACCCTGAACGTCCATGCCGATGGCGAGGGCCAGCGCCTCAGACGGGATCAGGCCCCGCTGGAAGCCGGTTTCTTCGCCCCGGTCCCGAAGGTCTTCCCAGTCGACTGCCTTGTTATCCGCCTCGAAGGGCAGCCCAAGCCAGTCATTGTAGAAGACCTGCTCGGCCCCCGCGCCCTTCTCCTTGTCGTCGGGGCCGCCCGTCTGCACCTTCAGCCAGGCGCGCGCCAGCGCTTCCCAGCTCTCCAGCGGCGAATAGGCAACCCAGATATGGAACGAGCGGTGGAACCGCGCCCGGTCGG
This sequence comes from Nitratireductor sp. WH36-1, assembly GCF_058725515.1. Taxonomy (NCBI): domain Bacteria; kingdom Pseudomonadati; phylum Pseudomonadota; class Alphaproteobacteria; order Hyphomicrobiales; family Phyllobacteriaceae; genus Nitratireductor; species Nitratireductor sp. WH36-1. Next base: position 2,834,145 of record NZ_CM178970.1, read on the forward strand.
GATATTTTGCCACCCAGCGCGCACCGTTCTCCGGCGCCACCATCCATGTACGATGGTGTTCGCGGATCTCGCAGCCGCAATGGATGCAGACGAAGTGCGCATCCTCTGGCTTCTCGGGATCGATGTGATCCCGCATGTTCTCCCAGCGCAGCTCCTGCAGTTCTTCGCAGTGCGGGCACGGGACGTGATAGCTCTCCTGCGTCCCCAGGTGATAGTTCGTCGTGATCCGGCAGCCCGGCGACACCAGCGGCGTCGAGATCTTGAAGACCTTCCGGTTGAAGAATGCCTTCGACCGGCTGTCAGCCTGCGTTTCCGGGTCGCCCGCCTCGTTCATCGACCATTTGGCGAGATCGTCCTGAACCTGCTTGCGCGGCGATATCATCGACAGACCTGCCGGCGAGTTCGCGCCTGCTGCCTGGATGGCCCCGCGACCGTCGATCCGCTCCTTGTAGAGGATCGAGTTGCCGCCATCGCGGCTGGTTTCTGAAAACAGCGCCCGGATGGCGTCCGTCTCCCGAACAAGCGGCATCAGCTTGGTCTTCGACCAGCGCGACGCGTTCTCCTCGGTCGGATGGACGTAGAGGAAATCGCACGGGTCCATGTCCATGGTCCCGAGCGTAAAAATGTTCGCCAGAACCGTTCCGCCCACCTGCGCGGACTTGCCCAGCGTGACGATGCTGCACGGGTCTTCCGGCGAGAGCGCCTGCAGGATCTCCGAGAAGAACGGAAAAAGCGCCTCGTTGTAGGCACCCGAGAATGCAGAGATGCGCTCCGAAAAGACGATGTTCTGCTTGGCCCATGCCAGATAGTCGACCGGCGGCGGTGGTGTGGCGGCTTCGACGAGCGCTTCGTATTTGAGCCGCTCTGGATTGAACAGCATCGTCATGACGCCGACCGCGGTTCCTGTTCCTCGGCGTCCTCGACCATGGTGGGCGTTGCCTCTGCCTGCGCGCGGTAGCTTTCCGCAGCCTTCGCGCGAACCATCCGGAACGACTTCTGCAACACCTGCTGTGCGTCGCGTTCAGGGATCGAGAACTCGGCAGAAAGGGCATTGGCCATGTCGCGCAGTCCCTGCTCCATCACCTTGAACGCTTCTGCAACGGCGCGCCCCATCTCACGCCGCGCGGCCTCGGTCAGCATGTATCGGCCCACCGCAAGCGCTTCCTCGCGCTCGGCCTGCGCCGTCTTGATGCGCTGCTGCTTCAGGCGCTCGGCGGCCAGCTCATCGTGCACCGGCTCCGGAACCGAACGCAGCGACGAGCCGGCGCTCTGTTCGCGCACGACCGCGCCATTGCCGCCCAGGCGCTGCGAAGGCTCCAGCGATTTGTAGAGCTGCGCGCGCGCCACGTCAGGGCGGATGCGGGCAAGTCTGCCCTCGCCGTCAATGGCCTCACCGAAGATCTTGCCCTCGGTGATGTATTGCGACACGCGACCGGGCGAGACGCCGATCAGGCGTGCAAAGTCGCCTTTCGCCATCGTCTCGACTTTAGCGGGTTCGCTCATCTTTAGGCTTCGACTTTAGGCTTTCAAAATTGGCTCAGACTGCCGAAACCCCGCGGTCCGAATTACTCGCTGGTCGGGGTTGCCCAGGAAGGACCCATCGCGCAGATGGGCTACCGGGTGGGGCCGGATCGGCCTTTTGGTTGCGGGGTCAGCGGTTCGGCCGACGCAGGATCAGGTCAGCGGAGCGCTTGAAGTTGATCGGCATGCGGGCACGCGCCGTAGCGTCAGCCCAGTTCTTCCAGTCGAACACGTCGGCATAGTCCGGCACACGCTCCACGAAGATGAAGACTGGCGAAACCGAACCCCGGCGATCACGCTGCCATATACCCCGGGGCAGACTGCTCGGCCTGATCCCACCGATACGGGGCGCATCCTTCCCGTAAGACACGAAGTATCGCGCCGCTCCCCGGCGCTGCTGGACTGCCTTGCTTCTGCGGCTTTCGTTGCCGATACCGCTGTCGCCAATCTTCAGCTGCGCAAGGATCTTCGCATAGACACCGCGCGGGACATTGCCATACCGGTTCAGTTTCAGCGCCTTGCCGGGCATCGCGTATTCGTTCACCCGCATGACGCCCGCATGGATGAGACGCTTCTCCCACCGAGTGTGTGGACGCCGCCCGCCCCTGATCTGCGTCAGCAAGTATTTGCCGGCAGGCGTTCCCTTCGGTGCGAAATCCTTGAAGTAGACCTCGGCGGTCATCTGCCTCTTGGTCGCCGGCTTCACGAATGCCGCGTTCAGCGTCCATCGCGTCGGCCGATCAAAGACCCGGAGCATCCACTTCTTCGAATTCTTCTGGATGTCCTTTGCGGTCCAGGTCGCTGCCCGAGCGGCTGCAAACGGCAGGTCACGGCCAAGGTCACGGGCAAGCTGCTGCTCGAAGTCACGCTGGTTGTACGAAACGGTTGTTCTCACCTTCGCTAACCTCACGTAGTTCTAACGCGCAGCCTTCGAACATATGGACCGTCAGCTAAGGTGCTGTCACGCTGACAGATTGTGACTTGATGATGTCCAACAACGACTGACGCTTTTGTATTGCCCACCATCCGACAACAACCGCAATGACCGACATTACAACGCCTCCACCTGCCACCACAGTAGAAAGGATATCACCTGCAGGTGTCATTTTCTCTTGAAAGGCAGCATTTACCCAAATTCCGACAGCAAACGAGAACAGGGCAGATGCAATGGAAAAACAAACGCTGCTCAGACTGTTGAAGAACGCAATCTGCTCAACCTCATGTTCATGAACTGCGAGCACGCGCACGTTCCTCTTCACATAATCGTTCACCACGATAGAGCCACTGGCGATCACTTCGACCGCATCCACGGAATTGCTCATGCTGAACGCGCCTCCGTGATTGTGAGGCTGAGCAAGCGAAATGCGTCACCAACAAGATGCACAGATAGTGAATATCGAAGCACCCACAGACCCGGTCTCAGCTGGGACGCAGCTCTTTCTGCAGTCATCCGACCACTGACAGCCATCCCCAGGGCGCTTCCGAAGTTCGAGAGGGGAAGATGGAAAGTTCCACGTTCGAAACGAGGGGCAACTCCCGCACTGCCAGCCCCGTCAGACGAAAACGAAACTGAAACGACGAGGCCATCTTCACCGCGAAATGTGACCTCGGTCTCATCCTTTGCCAGAACTACCTGTTTTGAAAGAACAACCCGATTTCCGTTAATCTCTATCACACCTGCCTCCTCGCAACGAACGCAGCAAGGAGTGGGGCAATCCAGTTAAACAATGGATAATTTGGCGTATAGAACCCCATCGCGGCAAAGCTGGAACCGTTTCGGTTCGCTTTGCCTGGGTCTGGCCGGCGCTCGGCGTGGGGCTTTCGCCCACTCGTCCATCAGTCCTGCGATGGTCCCTCTGACGCTGCGCTCAGGATCACCAGATCATCCTGAGCCAGAATCGCTAACGCTATTTGCTCAGATCGGCAAGAGGGATGCTGGTGCGCACCTCACGCCCAAAGATCGTCACGAGAACGCGCGCAACATCAATCCCGGTGACGCCCTCAACAACAGCCGGGTGGCTGGCGAAGGGCCCGTGATCGATATGCACCCTGTCACCCTTCTGGTAGAGGCCTCGAAAAGCCTCAACATCCGTCTCATCACCTTGCAGCATCGCTTTGAGTTTCAACACATTTTCGTCACTCACCGGAAGTGGACCACGCTCGCCAGAAAGTACCGAAAGCGAACCTTTGACGCGGTTCAGCGCGCCCCAAATCAGAGCGCTGGCAACAACACGAACGAAGATGTATCCGGGCAGAACCGGACACTCCTGCATCCAGACCTTTCTGCAATGAGGACGCTTCCAGGGCCGCTTTTCCATGGGCAACCAGTGCTCTACCTTCGCCTCTCGCAAGGTCTTTTCCACAGCTTTGTCGAACCGTGGAACCGTCCTCAGCACATACCAGCGCCTGCCACTCACCTCCTCACCAGCACCAGCCAGCATTGCTTGAGCCCGACGGCTGACGGACGCCTCACGATTCGCCCTCATCAGGAGCGCAGCAATCTCAGCGTCGGAAAGCTGCTCCAGTGCAATCGGTCGAGCCTCATTCAACTGCTTGCTGCGCGCCATCATCATTGCCTTTTACCTCGCCTGCCTTGATTGCCGCTTCGAATTCCTTCAGCCCGCCCGGCCCGCCAATCGGGAAGTAGACCACGCGCTGCTCTCCCGTGTTCGGGAGCCATGGCCACCCTTTCCGCTCATGGAACAGCTTCCATTCCTCCCAGCGCCCGGAACCGACCGGGACCGGCTCCATCAGCCCTGCAAACGCCTGCAGCGCCGGTGCCACGGAGACTCCCCGCCTGTTCGCAGCACGCTCGTGCATCGCGTTCACCGCCGGCCAGCCATAGCGGGCCTGCCGTTCGCGAAGCACTTCGTCCGCGTCGATAACGCCTTGATCGATCATCCTGCGCTGCGCCGCCGTCATCGGTGGTGCGTCCTTCGGATCGACGGTGAGAAACTGCTTCACGCGCACCAGCCCCCAAAGCGCGCCCCATGGCTTGGCCACAAGGCTTTCCGGTTCGGGCTCTTTCGGAAGAGCCACATCTTTCCAGAGCTTGTTCGTGAAATAGATCGAGGGCTTGGGCACGTTCTTCCAGCCCTGCGACTTCACCATATCGAACCACGCATCGCGTTTGGCCTCCGCCTCAGCGCGCTCCTCGGGCGTCAACGCAAGCCAGGGCTTCTTGGCAGGATCCTTCGGCATTCCGTCGAACCCTGGCCAGCCCTTCAGCACACGCCAGTATGCCCTTTCGACCGCCTTGGGGTTTTCGGTCTCTGATCCATTTTTCAGATCATCCCTCTCTCGCGCGCCTTCGCGCGCCCTCTGAGAGGTTCTACTGGTAGGTTCTATGGGAGGTTCTTCCTTATAGGCCCGGAACTGATTGCCGGTAGGCGTGTCGTCAACTGCCGGTAGGTCGGCGTCTGGTTGCCGGTTGGTCCTACCGGCAGATTCTGCCGGTAGGCCATCAGTGACGGCCGCGTTTGAACCTTTGCCACTCCGGCAACGCTCCACGCCATCAAGCACGCTGGCATCAAGCTTGAGCACGATCATGTCGGCAGCGCGCGCGCCGTTGCGCCGGGTGCGTCGCGTGCGGGCGATCAGCCCCCAGTCCTCCAGCCGCTGCAGCCATTCGCGCGTGGTGCGCTCGCTCACTTCCGCATCCTGCGAAAGCTGCTCCTGGCTCGGCCAGCAAGCCGCGTTCTCAGCGTCGGCATAGTCGGCAAGGCAAAGCAGAATTGCCTTTGCAGCCGGCGAGCCGAGGCGCTGCTCTTTCGCCCATGCAGATGCTTTCCAGCTCATTCCGCCGCCTCCAGCGCAAAATCATTGATGGCAGAACCGCCCCATTGGTCGGCCATGGCTTCCGCCATGCCGGGGAAGAAGCGGCTGCGCTCCTTCCCGCGATCCGCGCCCGGCGACATGCGCCACACGCGGTTCCAGCGCTTCCATTCGTCACTGCCCTTTTCGGGCTCCGGCAGCCGGACGGTCTCCGCGAGGGCAGGAAGCCCGCGCAGATACCAACCCGTCGCCTTGTATTCCGGGTGCCCGAACCAGAACGGCTGCACGATCTGCGGGCGCGGCAGATCAGCCGGCATCCGGGCCTTGGCAAGGTCATGCATCTCCGGATTTTCAATCGCCACGCGGGGAATGGGCGCACGCCAGCAGGCAACGAACAGGTCAATGCCCTGCTCGAACTCCGCTTTCATACTCTCCCACGTGCGGCCCTTGGGCAGCTTCTTGGGCGGTGTCATCTTGCCTGCGCCCGATAGCCAGCGACGGCCAGACCGACACAGCCTTGTGCATGGCGGATGCGCGACGATGAGCAGATCCCAGCCGTCATGCAGAATCTCGCGCACATCGCCGACGATATGCCGGTTGCTGCGATCATCCGCAGGCAGCAGATCGCAGGACCACGCATCATGCCCGCGCGCGGCAAAGGCCCGCCGCACGATGCCCGAATATTCGCATCCCACAAGAACGCGGAGACCATTCATCCCACAGCCCTCCAGGCCTTGAATGCAGCCCTGAGCGCCTTCCAACGCTCGGCCGCCTGTTCGTTTCCGTTGAGTTCGCGCCGCGAGGTGATCGCGAGGATCGAGCGGAGCTTCACCACCGCGCGGTCCTTCGTCAGCGGCGGTTCCAGCCCGTGCTGCTCCGCCAGAAAGCGGCGGAAGGCGGGCTCATCGCATTTCATGGTTGCCTCGGCGGCAAAGTCGCGCGACGTGTCCTGCCGGGCCGGTTCGGCCTGCTGGCGCGTGGCCGCGCCCCTGCGCGCCTTCTCAATGGCGCGATCCACCAGCCCGAGCAGGAAACCTGCCATCTCCGGCGCGTCGGCGATGAAGGCGATTTCGTCAAACGTGGCACGCGGCGTGAACCGCGCGAGCTCGACAAACGCGCCATGTTCATCCCGCGCTTCCAGAAACTCGCCATGATCATCCATGGAGCGGTGCCAGCGCGCAGGCTGGATCCGCGCCAGCCTGTCGCGGGCTGCCTGCAGGCGCTGCAAATCGGTTCGGGGTTCTCTGGCGGCCATGTTCATTCGGCTGCCTCCAGCACCGCAGCGGCAGCCGCCGCCGCACGGCGCTTCTGGTTCTGGCGGTGCGTCACAAGCTCCAGATGGCTTTCCCGCACACAGAGGCGCTGCCGGCACTTGTGGTCGAGCTGCTTCTTGCCGGGAATGAACCCGTTCTCGTTCGTCCACGAAACCTTGTGCACGGCCACGGTCTGCCCATCGAGCGACATGCGGGCATACTGCCCGCCGCGCCCGTCGCCGCTGGTCGGCCCGGTCCAGATATGGCAGGGCGTCTCATGGCCAGTGTCGACCACCTCAACGCGCGCCATGATCTTTTCGCGAATGCGCTCACGCCGGCTCACGGGAACCTCCCGTGCTTGGTCATCACGGTTTTCAGCCGCCGCGCAGCCGCTTCGAGGTTCCTGCGCGCACGAACTTCCGGCCCGCCGGAAAACTTCGCCTGCTGCAGTCGATCAAAGGCCTCACCAACCTGACGACAGGCGTTCATGACCTCCTCATCCGCCTTGCGCACGACGACACGCGGCGCAGGAACGCGCAGCTTCTCGACCTCCTCCATGAGCACCTGACCAACCACGCCGGCCAGCCGCTTCTTGATGCCGTCGATTTTGTCGATAGGCGCCGTCATGTCCGGCCCCCGTCAGCAAATGCGCCCAGCTGTGCGCCGAACTCGGCAAGCGCGTCGGCAACAGCGGGCTTCAAGCGCCCCTGCCCGTCCCGCACCGAGCGCATGGCGTTGAGCCGCAGTTCGAGATAGGCCTCGCCCGGCTCAAACTGCCGCTTGCGGCAGATACTGCGGATGACAGCCTGATACTTGCTCAGGATCATGTCCGGAGCAGCCAGCAGCAGCCGCGCAAGCGCCCGGCTATCCTCGGCATCATGCATCTGGCGCAGAATGGGGAGCATGGTGTCGGTCATTCCGCCGCCTCCCCCGCTTCGAAGCCCCAGGCATCCCAGCCAGGTCGCGGCGATCGGCAGAACAGCTCTATCCGCGCCATATCCGGGTAAAGCCGCTCGATTGTCTCGACGAAGAATTCCGGCTTGGCGCTGTGCCGCCCTTTCCGCTCGCGGTGGACGGTCTCCGGTTGCGTTCCGGGCAGCGGAGCGACCGCATCACCGCGCCGGCCGATCAGCAGCAGTTCATGCCGATCACGGCCCCAGTAGCCGGTGCCCGCCACTTCCTTGTCCCAGATCCAGTGGTGAACATAGGTGAAGCCCCACGCCTGCATGACCCGTAGGCCATCCAGCAACATGGGATTGGTCGCCCAGAGAAAGAGCACCGCGTCCCGCGCGGCCACGCCGCCCAGCTTCGCAAGCAGGCCGCAGATTTCTTCCGTTGGCATGGTCGGGTAATGGTTTTCCGCGCTCTTCTCGCGGCCCGTCTCTTCGGAGCGAACCGAATACCGCCATGCAGGATCCGCGTAGATCACCGGATACAGCCGCGAGACCTTTTCCGGAGCGGTGCTGGCTCCACGCTCGGCAATCATTTCCATATGCGCAAGGCGCACCGAATGACGGGTCTTCTGCTCTTCGGCCCGGAAGAGCTTCGCCACCTTGGCCAACTCACGCCGATTTTCCGGCTCGGGCATGAACGCCGTCTTGATCGTCCGCCGCGCAGGCCTGTTTTTGCCGTCGCGTCCCTCGACCTCTTCGAACTGGGGAATTTCCCCGGCCTTCTCCAGCCTGCCACGCACCTTGCCAACCGTCTTGTGGTCGACGCCCAGCATCGCAGCCACTGCCCGCGACGAAATCGAAGGCGTGTCGCGAAGCTGTCCTTCGATCAGGTCACGCTTCTGCGCGCTGGTAAGGTGCCGCCGCGAAACATTCAGTTCGCGCGCCAGAGACCGTTTTTCGGGCTCATCAAGGCCCCGCCGGACAAAGCGCGGCCAGTCGACCAGACCCAGCTTCTCGCAGACCTGCACACGGTGGTGGCCGTCGAGAATGTTGCCCTCTTCGTCATACTCGACAGGCACAAGCACACCATGCTCGATGATCGAGGCTTCGAGCGCCGCAAAATCTTCGTCGGAGAGCGGAGGCAGGAGCTGATACTTCATCACTCCATCCCCAGTGCGGCCTTGTAGAGATCGATCATCGCCTCGGCTTCCTGCCGCTCCGCCGGATCCTGTTTCCGCATCTTCACGATGCTGCGCAGAGCCTTGGTGTCGAAACCCATCGACTTGGCCTCGGCGAATATCTCTTTCTTGTCGTCGCTCAGCGCGTCGATATCTTCCTGCACCCGCTCGATCCGCTCGACGAACGCACGCAGCTGGCCAGCGGCAACGGTCTGCGGGCCACTCGCCTCATCGGATTCAGCGACCATCTTTGCGCCGGGCCGTTCACGCGCCGGACCGCGCGGGCTCCACGGATCATGCTCCATCAGACTGCCCTCCTTCGGCTCCATAGATTGTGGCTTGGCCCGCACCAAGCAGACGCCACTGAATGCGCAGCAGCGCATCCCAAAAAGGCGGATTGCCCTCCACGTCCATGCGCGCGGCGTCATCCGGCGCGCGCTTCGCAAGCGCGGATCCGGGCAGGGTCAGGTTTGGGCTTTTCTCCTGGCTGCGCATCAGCCGGCCCTCGGCGTGATCGCGGCGAGCCAGAGCAGCAGGAGACAGAACAGGAGCACGCCAAACGCCGCTGCCCGCCATGCGCGCGCCGCCGTCACGCTGCCTCCTCCGCCACGCTTTCGCAGCGGGCGAGATAGTCGCGGTGAAATGCGCAATAGCGGCTGTGCTGCCCTCTGGCTGCCCAGTTCTCGGGCTCCACGGCGGCAGCACAGAAAAACGTGGTGCCCGGCTCACGCCGCACGGGAAAGAGGCAGAAAGCCCCTTCGATCTCCAAAAGGCTGCGCCCGCCGGCCACACCAGCAGGCGCTTCCGGCGCATTACGCGCCTGCACCATGTCTTCGACGGAGCGGATCATCCCGCGCCCCCGCCCACCACGGAGAACCCACCTGCCCCGCGAACGCTGGCCGCGTGCTTTCTACAAGCAGCAACGATGTCGGAGAGTTCGCTCAGCCGCCGGTCATAAACGGCGGCCTCGGCCGGGGTGATTTTCCCGTCGGCCATCGCGTCCGCCATGGTCGACATCATCTCGCCTGCCTTGCTGCAGAGCCCCGCATAGCCGCGCATGATGTCGGCTTCGGCGTCCGCCACCTCCTTCGGGTCGGAGAGCCGGCGACCGGAAAGCTCTGCCAGAGCGGTCGTTACGACTGGTATCTTGGTCTCGAACTCGAGAGACCAGACCGCATCCAGCGGCATTAGATCCGGGCTGTCGCCATTGTTCCAGCGGCCCACGGTCGACTTCGAGTAACCGACGATTTCAGCCACCCGCTCGATACCGCCAGCGGCGGAAATAAGGTCACGCTGCGCGGCCTTGATGCGGAAGTGGCGGGCATTGGCATTCGGGAACATAGGTTTCTCCGGGCAAAAGCTTTCCCACGCCGGGAAAACCCAGCGTCGTTTCCCGTGGCGGGAATGGATTGGCGATGTCAGTGTGCGAGCGTCAGTTCGCTAAGGAGGTCCGCATGGGAAGCGCGCGATCATCATTTGCTATCCGCCAGGCTCACTGCATCCTGCAGCAGCGCAATAAGGTGGCGTGCATGAGCAGCAGAGATCGTATGACTGATCTTCTGGTCGCCCTGAAATGCCTCAACAACGACGCTCTTGAAGGCAGAGCGGATGCTGATACCGTCGATTTCCGCGCGCCACAGAGTAATCCCCTCTGGGCCGACAAAGAACTCATTGGGTGGAGGACACGACTTGATTGCGGTTTCAGACATTTTGAAAATCCTCGATCAGATTCCGGTTTGGAGAAGCTTGACCAGCCTCCCCAAACGCATCGCGGAGCTGGAGGCGCGTGTAGCGACACTCGAATCCGGAAAAGCGGCAACCAAGGCACCTGGGCCGAACGACTGCCCGCGCTGCCATGCGGTCATGGAATTTCAAAGCGAAGAAGAGCACCCAATTACCGGTCCGATGGGCCACATGGAGCACACGCTTCGCTGCCTCAATTGCGGACACGAGGCCAAGAGGCGGTTCATTCCGGCAAAGGGATATGCCTGAAAGTCTCATCTAGCCTTCCCCTCCCGTGGCAACCGCAACTCGAAGGACCGTCTGGCTGCACCGGCCTCAAGGTCGCAGACGGCGCGCAGAAGGCGCGGAATGCCCGCAGCCCTGGCGCGCTCGGCGGCCATGTCGGCAATCAGCGCGTCGACACTGGCGAACCTCTCATAGGCGGCAATCGCCTTGAGCAGGATCATCATGGCCGGCGAAACGCGAATGGAAGTGGAGGCCGCGCCTGCCGGGAAACGAGACCCGGAACCGGCAGGCGCGGCCAGTGCCACGTTTCCGGGGAGGAGGTCGGAAACGCGGTCTTGGGAGGAACAGTGCTGACGAAGCGCGCTCATTCAGCGGCCTCCGGAGTAGATTTTTCCAGCGATTGGAAGAACCAACCGTCATCCCAATCGATACCTCTTTCGGCAGCCGCCAGCCTGATCTTTCGCATATCGTCAAGCGAAGGAGACACATCCCTCTCCCAACGAGAGACGCTGGCCTGCGTCACGCCAATCAGCGCAGCAAACTCCACCTGGGTTGCATCAAATATCTCTTTGCGGATGTACCGGATCGCGTTCATAGGGGCGCATAGTATGCGCAAACGGATAATTTTCAAGCTTCTTTTATGCGCAAGCGGATTTTTCTTTATCCGCCCTGTTGCCTAACGTCCGAGCCATGACAATGGAACAGAAGATACGAGCAATCATGAAAGCCACCGGCTGGAAACAGCAGAAGGTGGCCGAGCATTTCGATGTGTCGCAATCCACGGTGAACAGATGGCTAAGTGGATCCGAACCCGAAGGGCATCGCCGCGACGCCATCAACGCAGCATTCGACAGCTTAGTGGATGCGCCAAAACCTTCGGCTGATGGCATGGCAGTGCCAGTCATGGGCTTCGTCGGCGCAGGGTCAGAGGTCATGCCAGACTTCGAGCAGGTGCCGCCGGAAGGCATCGATCAAGTTCATGTGCCGTTCCATGTCCCTGATGATCTGATCGCCTTTACTGTCAGAGGCACTTCGATGCTTCCCTATATGCGCGAAGGCACGATCATCATCGTCTACCGGGAACAACAGAAGCCAATCGAGGCATTCTACGGCCTTCAGGCAGCTGTACGGACGGCAGATGGGAAACGGTTCATCAAAACCATCACACGCGGCAGCAACGGCGGCGTGAATCTGATCTCCTGGAATGCCGAGGAAATGTACGACGTCCATCTCGAATGGATCGGAGAGATTTTCGCAATCCTACCACCGTCGCCAGCGCGGAAGGTTGAGCGCCAAGGCGGCATACAGGGACAGCTTAAACTGAGGGCATAGAATAGCAGAACTGTCATGAGAAAGCCCAAACCTCCGCGCGAACGCGCTGCCCGGGCCTTGTGTACGTCCCGTGCCTTGCCAGAGAACACGAAGTTCGAAGGCCGGCCAATGTGGGAAAGCCTCCTGCCGGAGGTCGACATCGCTCTCAAGGCCGCGCTGACGCCAGAAGAGTGGGAGCGCATTCGAGAGGAAGACGGGAGCCATGACTGACAAGCTCGCTGCCAAGCTCCTAGAAGCGGCCGACAACATCGAAAACGTAGCGCTCTCAGAAATACAGGTTTTGCTTCGCCGTGCCTCATTGCACATAGGCAATCGCACCCAACCATCCGGGACCACCATTCTCGAGCGAGAAATTTCTCGGGTGATTGATGAGTTCGCAGCGACCCATGACATACCGCGTGACGATGCCGCCAATCTGGCTCTCCGCGACTGGGCAATCAGTATGGGGCTCATAGAGATCGACGACTTGAATAATGAAGGCGACGAGCCATGACTGACAAGCTCGCTGACGAACTGCTGAAAGCAGCCGACACGCTGCACGACTTCACGCCTATCGAGATCCAGATATTGTTGCGGCGCGCGGCTCTTCGACTTCAAGGCAAGCTTGTCAAAGCCGGTGACATCACCCTCATTTCAGAAGTAGCGGACCTGGCTGACGAATTCGCGAAAGCGAACGAGATGAGCCGTGACGAAGCCGTCAACGCGATCATACTGGATTGGGGCATAGGCGCCGGCCTGATCGAGATCGATGACCTGGATGAGGAAGACGAATAAGAGGCACCCCAGAGAGGAGCGGCCAACCTTATGCGCAATTATCCGCCAATTCGAAGGATTATATCCGTTTGCGCATTTTTTTGATTGATTAATATCCGTTTGCGCATATTATCCTCTTCGTTCCCCACCCAAGGGCCGTATCGAGCAATCCCTCCGCTCGGTACGGCCCGCCTTGGGGCCACCCGAACGGAGAGATGCAATGATCCAGTTTCAGAAGGCCGACATTTCGGCCACGGAAGCCGCCCACATCGAGACCAACCCCGTGAAGCTTATGGCCGACGCCATGCTGGTCATTCAGGGCGGCGGGCGCACGGTTGACCGCGATGCCCTTTCCCTCGAGGGCTTTTCCGCAGCCGATATCGACAAACACGGCGTCGAGGCCCGCGACCTCGCCAATGCCCTGTCGCAGAGGCGGGCGGCATGAAAGCCGCCCTCGCCTTTCTGGCGCGCCGCCGCATCGAGCGCGCGGCCATGATGGCGCTGGCCCTCGCCTATGGCGTCGGCCTGCCGCTCATCTACGCGACCACGTGATCGGAGTAAGCAATGCTGTTCCATGCTTTAATCGTAGGTGTCGGGGTATTCCTCCAAGGCGACCAGCGTCACACACATGTCGATTCCGTTGGCCACGCGAAAAACCTCGGTGACGTGGCTGTCTTCAAAGACGTCACGATACGCAACCCTCAGGTAGAACGCTGCGGTGAATTCTCCACGAAGCACGGCTTCCCGAAGCCCAACCAGTTTGATCGAGACATTTGCCGCATAGATGACCTTGGACTGCCCCGGCCCTATGTTGACGCTGTAAGCATGCTCGACCGCCGAGGTGGAGATATCCTCATCGACCTGGCCCTCCACGAAGGCTGTGAATCGTTTCATGCTGGTTATGGCAGCCGGGGTATTCCCGGAGTTAACCAGCGTCGCAGCAAAAGTGAACGGCTGATCATCCCTTCCTTTTATAACCTTCACCTCAGTCACGCTGAGGTAGGCACGCAACTGCGCCTGCCCAATTCGACGCGTTTCCTCGACTGCGGCGACGGCGGCCTCGGAGCCCCTCTCCGCCTCGCGGACAGCAGCCAGAGACGCCTTCAGCGTTCGCCAAAGAATGATGAGCGCAGCGAAGCTCACCACGACCGCAAGGAGACCGGCGTAGGCAGCGATCATGTCGTAATTGCGCCACCACCGAATGACGACAGGGGACTCAACTTTCTCCTCGCGCACGTCGCCGGCATTGCCACCGTCTTGATCACCGGCCCCCTGATTTTGAGGCCCGTCTTTTGGAGAAACGGGTGGTGGTTCGCTGGGACGCTCTTTGTCGTCGTCGGCCTTGGCATGGCTGCGGCCCATCTCATGATGATCAAAGGGGCGACTATCCTGCGCTTCATCCTGGGCGCTTAAAACAGACGGCACACATATGAAGAACAAGGCCAGTATCAGTGAGCGCAAGACCAGAACTCCTGTTGATCAACTTGAGCTCATCAATGCCCAATTCGACCCAGTCTGCAATCTCGTAAGTGAACCCGCAACTCAACTGAAAAAGAATTCAGCAGCGGTTCGGGGAGGCAAATTGTAATGACCATCGAACTCCATCAGGGCCGCACGCAGGTCACCTGCGACCACTGCCCCGCCGAGTATCCGAACACCTACGCCCGGGAAGATTTCGACGTGATGATCGCCGACGCGCGAACCGCCGGCTGGCGAATCGTGAAGGCAAAGATCGATCCGACACACGGCGAAGGCACGGTCGAGCTCTTTGGCACTGCGCCAAAGGTCGCCAACCGCAAGCCCAAACAGGATTTCGTCCACATCTGCCCGAGCTGCCAGCAGGCAGCAGAGCACAGCTGTCGAGGATTGCTGTGACCTTCGCCCTGTCCTTTCATTTTGATCCGGGAGGAACATTCCGATGGCCCTCATGACTCCGGCCGAAACCGCAGCGCAACTCGGCATATCGAGCCGACAGTTGCGTGATCTCACGACAGATGGTGAAATCCCGTTTGTAAACATCGGCCGCGGCGAGCGGGCCACCCGCAGGTATGACCCGATCGATATCGCGGCATTCATCATGGCGAGGAAAAAGACCGCATGTCCGTCTATAAGCGCCCCGGCTCACAGGTCTACAGCTACGACTTCCGCTGTCGTGGGCATCGATTTTCAGGCTCGACGGACTGCACGACGAAACGCGAAGCTGAAAAGTTCGAAGACGGGCTCAAAAGGCAGATAAAGGCGGAAGCCGCCGAGCGCTCCGCCCCGATGACCTTCCTCACCGCAAGCTCTCTCTGGTGGGAGGAGAAAGCCCAGTTCAGAGCCGACCACATCGACCAGGAGCGATATCTCGCGTGGCTTCAGGCAGTGATCGGTAAGAAGACCCCCATATCCCTGATCGACGACAGCACCATTGCCCGCGCAGTGGCCCGCCGGCGCTCCGAGCCGGTGGAGTTTCGCAACAGGGACGGAAAGCTCACCAGCTCGCCGCATCTGCCGAGCAGCGCCACCGTTAACCGTGCCGTATGCGAGCCGATGCGCGCCATCCTCCGACGCGCGAAGAAAATCTGGAAGCAGTCCGTGCAGGACATAGAGTGGAGCGAGCACTGGCTTCCCGAGGCACAGGAGCGCGTGCGCGAAGCGTCACCGGAGGAAGAGGCAGCGCTCTTCGAGACCATGCGGGATGACTATGCCCCTGCCCTTCGCTTTGCTTTTCTGTCGGGTTGCCGGCGTGCGGAGATTGTCGGCCTGACGTGGTCGCGCGTTGACTTCTTCAACCGCGAGTTCTCGGTTCTCGGCAAAGGCGACCGCACACGAACAATTCCGATGACGGAAGAGATGTATCGCCTCCTCTGGAGCCTGAAGGACGATCACAAAACGGCTGTCTTCACCTATGTCTGCAAGCGCCCCCGCGAGCGGCAGAAGAAGGGCCAGCGCTGTCCGATCACGATTGAGGGCTTCAAGACGGCCTGGCGGCGGGCACGGGAGAAGTCAGGCATCGAAGATTTCCGGTTCCACGATACGCGACACACGACCGCCACGAGGCTGATGCGCGCCACCGGAAACCTGAAAGCCACCCAGCGGCTGCTTGGCCACACCGAGATCGCCACGACGAGCCGTTACGCGCACATCACGAAGGACGATCTGCGCGCCGCGCTGGAAGCATCAAGCAATGCCTATGCTGACCGAGCGACGAAAACTGCCACGGAAAATCCCACGGGTACGCAAACGCACACTGCCAAGACCAAGTAATGTTTAGGAAATTCAGAGCGGGAACCTCGGCTCCCAAACCAGATGCGCTACCAGGCTGCGCTACGCTCCGAACGTTCGGCTTCATTAGGGTCTGCAGATATCGAAAGCAAGGGGGTGCAGCGCAAAATCGATAATTTGCCTCAGGTCAATGCGCCCTGCCCCCGAACTGTCAGGGTTCAGACATTAGAAGTGCTGGAGAAACCGGGCATCTTGCCCTGAAAAGAGGAGGAAAATCGATGTTCAAGAGAATCATGGTTCCCGTCGACCTCGCACATGCCGACAAGCTGGACAAAGCGCTTGATGCCGCATCCGGCCTCGCAAAACTCTACGGCGCGTCGCTGTGCTATGTGGGTGTGACGACCGCGCTGCCCAGCTCGGTGGCCCATGGCGAAGCGGATTTCGCGGCCAAGCTCACCCAATTTGCAGAAGCCCGCAGCAATGACGATGGCGTTGGCATAGAGGTCAAGACAGCGGTTAGCCACGATCCCGTGCGCGATCTCGATGACGTTCTGGGGCGCACCGTGGGAGAAATTGGCGCCGACCTTGTCGTGATGGCGTCGCACGTGCCGACATTTGCAGATCACATATTCGCGTCAAACGCCGGTTATCTTGCCTCCCACACGCCGGTTTCGGTCTTTATCGTGCGCTGAGCCTCCGGAGAGCGGGCAGCTCGGGGCAAGCCCCGGGCACCGTCCGCGCACAATTCATCATTCGGCCGGCTTCGGTGTCTCGATGGTCACCTTTTCGGGCACATCGATGTTGATGCCGCCATTTCCGCCGTCACCGATAAAGCCGCCGAAGAAGAGGAAACCGCCCAGAATCAGCGCCACGATCAGGCCGCCGGCGATAAACCAGCCTGCCCCGCCGCCACCGCCGCCTCCGGTGGTCACAACGGTCGTGCGTTCTTTCTGTTCATGGTCCATCTGGCGCTCCTTCGCGTGTTGGTTCGCTTCGGGGGAACAAACCAACAGGGGCGCAAATGGTTCCCACGCCGGCTGCGCGGCGCGCAAAGCCATTGATGGAACAGCGCTGTCACCAGGAGGCCGATTTCCACGTGCGGCGCAAATGGTCCGGCTTCAGGAAGCCTTTGCCTCAAGCGCGTTGATCACCTCGGCTGCCAGCGGCCTTGTGATGCGCGTCTTGCGCTCCAGCGCGGCGCGGTCGATGGCGTCGACGGCGCTGATCGCGCTCGAAAGCGAGCGCTCGATGCGGCGCACCAGAAACTGCACCACATGCGGCTCCACATCCACCTGCCGGTCGGCGAAAAGCTTGGTGATGACGCCGGCAAGCAGCATGTCGTCGGGCTCGTCGATCTCGACGGTCGCAGCCGCCTTGAGACGCGACAGAAGATCCGGCAACTTCACGCCCCACGCGCCGGGAAAGCTGCGCGCGGTGAGAAGCATGGGCTGTCCGCCGGCGCGCGCCGCATTGATCAGGTGAAAAAGACCGTTCTCGTCCACCGGGCCACGATCAGCGTTGTCGATCAGGATCGGCCGCTCCCCGGCCAGCTCGATGGCCTCCGCGCCAATGCCATCGGACGCGATGACGGCGGCATCCGCCTCCTCGCACCAGATGGCCGCCAGATGCGATTTTCCGCTGCCGGCGGGGCCTGCAAGGATCACCACCGGCGCGGGCCAGGACGGCCAGTTCTCGATCAGCGCCGCCGCGCGCGCATTGGCGGGCGTCACCACGAGATCATCGCGTGTCAGCGCTTCTCCGGAAGGCAGGTCTAGCGGAAGCTGGCGGGAAGGCATTTCTTGTCGTCCTAGGATTCGGGCGTATTGCCCGGCTTCTGATGCCCGCTATAGAGCGGCGAAGCGAGATATTGCTTGATCGCAAAACGCACGAGCACGGCCACCGCCGCAGCCGCAGGAACGGCGATCAGAAGGCCTGCAAAGCCGAACAGATAACCAAAGGCGAACAGCGCGAACATCAGCCAGACAGGATGCAGGCCCACGCTCTTGCCCACCAGTTTGGGCTGCAGGATGTTGCCTTCGAGAAACTGGCCGGAGAAGAAGATTGCGGCCACCGCCAGCACCCACCACCATTCCGGCCAGAACTGCACCACGGCAATGCCGATGGACAGGCCGAAGCCGACCAGCGAGCCGACATAGGGAATGAAGCTGATAAGGCCGGCGAACAGACCGATCAGCAGGCCGAAATTGAGCCCGACCAGCGAAAGGCCGACCGCATAGAAGACGCCGAGAATAAGACACAGCGTGCCCTGCCCGCGCACGAACCCTGCAGTCGCCACATTGATGTCGCGGGCGATCTGGCGCACCGTTTCCACATGGTCGCGCGGCACCCAGCTGTCCACCTTTTCCACCATGCGGTCCCAGTCGAGCAGCATGTAGAAGGCAACCACCGGCGTGACCACGAAAAGGCTCGCCACGTTGACGATGGCGACACCCGAACTCCACACGGATTTGAACAGCGTGCCCAGGAAGCTTGTGCCCTGCGCCAGGATGGAGGTCAGGTTTTCGCGCAGCGCTTCCGTCTCGCCGTTCAGCAGGCTGTCGACCCATTTCGGCTCCAGCCGGATCATCAGCTCATGAAGGCGTGTGAGATATTCCGGCAGGCGGCTGGCGAAATCCGCAAGCTGCTTGCCAAGCACCGGCACCACAATCATCAGCCCGACCGCCAAAACGACCACGAAGCCGATCAGGATCACCACCGTGGCCGAGGTGCGCGACAGGCCCATGCGCTCCAGCCGGTCGGCGACCGGGTCCAGAAAATAGGCCAGAACCATGCCGGCGAGGAAAGGCAGCAGGATCGAGCTGAACACGTAGAGGAACAGCACAAGCGCCAGCGCCGCCAACAGCCAGAAGGCAATGTTGCGTATCAATGGCGGGCGTTGGGGCGAGCGGGCGACCGCAGGCCCAGCGTTGCTGTCAGTGTCCTTCGGCGTCACTTTCTGCGTATCCACTCATGTGCTTGATCCAGGCGATGAGATAGGCCGCTCCGGAAGCCACGGTCAAGAGGCCGGTGGCCACGATCAGCCACAGTCGCACGGCACCGGAACTATATCCAAAGGCAAGTTCGGCCAGCACGAGAAGCGCCAGCAATATCTGCGCCAGCGTGTTGGCCTTGGAGACGAACAGCGGCTTCATGGCCACGGGATGCCCCATCACATTGGCCAACAGCACGCCGCCAATGATCAGCGCATCGCGCGACACCACGGCGATCACCAGCCACAGGGGCAGTTCCATCATGTAGCCCAGCACGACAAAGACGCTGACCAGCAGCAGCTTGTCGGCAATCGGGTCCAGATAAGCGCCCAGTTCCGTGCGCTGGTTGAAATGGCGCGCAATGAAACCGTCCACGCCATCGGAAATGCCGGCGATCAGGAACCCGGCAAACGCCCAGCCATTGTCACCGGTCAGAAGCGCAAACACCACACCCGGCACCAGAATAAAGCGCATCAATGTTATGACGTTGGGTATCGTCATGGTTCCTACTCCAGCCTCGCGCCCGTCTCGCGCCTCCTATCGGACCATTGCGGCCAGACCACGTTTCGGCGCACACTTATCGCAGGCTTTCTCAGATTGTGGGAGAGCCCCGCGCTTTCAATAGGCCGGCTTGTTGATATCTCGCGCCTTGCGGAAGCGCCGCCTTCATGCAAGAAGCCCAGAAAAACGCGGCGGCGAGAACGATATGGCTCAGGAACCCAAGAACGGCCTTACCTACGCGGATGCGGGCGTCGACATCGATGCGGGCAGCCGGCTGGTGGACAAGATCAAGCCCATGGTGCGCGCGACGCGCCGTCCGGGCGCTGACAGCGAGATCGGCGGCTTTGGCGGCCTGTTCGACCTCAAGGCGGCGGGCTTCACCGACCCGGTGCTGGTGGCTGCCAATGATGGCGTCGGCACCAAGCTCAAGATTGCCATCGAAGCGGACAAGCACGATACGGTCGGCATCGACCTTGTGGCCATGTGCGTGAACGATCTGGTCGTTCAGGGCGCAGAACCCCTCTTCTTCCTCGACTATTTCGCCACCGGCAAACTCGATCCCGATCAGGGCGCGGCCATCGTTTCGGGCATTGCGGAAGGCTGCAAGCAGGCCGGCTGTGCGCTGATCGGCGGCGAAACGGCGGAAATGCCCGGCATGTATCACGGTGATGATTACGATCTCGCCGGCTTCGCCGTGGGCGCGGCCGAGCGTGGCAGGCTTCTGCCCACCGGCGACATTGCCGAGGGCGACGTTCTGCTCGGCCTCGCCTCCTCCGGCGTCCATTCCAACGGTTTCTCGCTTGTGCGCCGCATCGTTTCCGATGCCGGGCTCGAATGGAGCGACAAGGCTCCCTTCGCCCCCGGGCAGACGCTCGGCGAGGCGCTGCTGGAGCCGACGCGCATCTACGTCAAATCCCTGCTCGCGACGCTGAAAGCCGCCTGGGGCATCAAGGCGCTTGCCCATATCACCGGTGGCGGGTTTCCTGAAAACCTGCCGCGCGTTCTGCCTGATCATCTGGCAGCGGAGATCGACCTCGATGCGATCGACGTGCCGCCGGTCTTCTCCTGGCTTGCCGGGACGGGCGGCGTTGCCGAGCGCGAGATGCTTTCCACCTTCAACTGCGGCATCGGCATGGTTGTTGCCGTGGCTGCCGATGAGGCCGCCCAGATCGCTGCCCTGCTTCAGGAAGCGGGCGAGAGCGTCACCATGCTCGGCCAGATCGTGCCGCGTCAGGCAGCCGGCGTTACCTATCGCGGTGAACTCGACCTATGACCAGGCGCGCGCGCAAACGGGTTGCGATCCTCATCTCCGGCCGCGGCTCGAACATGGCAGCGCTGGTTGCCGCTGCCATCGACCCTGCCTTTCCCGCCGAGATCGTTGGTGTCATCTCCAACCGCGCCGATGCGCGCGGCCTCGAGATCGCCGAAACCCACAGCATCCCCACCAGGGTTGTGCCTTCGCGCGAGTATGACGGTCGTGCAGCGCATGACGCGGCAATCCACGAGGCGCTGACCGAACTGAAGGCCGAAATCGTCTGCCTTGCCGGTTACATGCGCCTTCTGACACCGGAATTCGTTCAGAAGTGGAAAGGCCGGATGATCAACATCCACCCGGCCCTTCTGCCCAGTTTCCGCGGGCTCGACACCCATGCCCGGGCGCTCGCAAATGGCGTGCGCGTTCATGGCTGCACCGTTCATTTCGTCACGCCGGAAATGGATGAGGGACCGATCATCGCGCAGGCAGCCGTGCCGGTTCTGAGCAACGACACCGAGGAAACGCTGGGCGCGCGCGTGCTCAAGGTGGAGCACCGTCTCTATCCGCTGGCGCTTCGCTACCTCGTTGAAGGCAAGGTGCGCATGTCCGGCGGCGCAGCCGTATTCTCCGGCGTCGACGAGGAACGCGGCGATCTCGCCATCGTGTCACCCGGCCAGCGCCGGGACTGAGGGCGGCAGGTTGAGCGCAACCGAACCTCCCTTCCCTTCGCCTGCCATCGCGGCTGCCTTTGCAGCCTTTCCCGATGCCGTTCGGCCGCAATTGCTTCACGTCCGTGAACTGATCTTCGAGACGGCCCGTCACACCGCAGGCATTGGCCGGATCGAGGAAACGCTGAAATGGGGCCAGCCCGCCTATCTGACGCCGGAGACCAGGTCCGGCAGCACGATCCGGCTGGGCATTCCCAAATCTCCGTCAGATGGCTGGGCGCTTTTCGTCCACTGCCAGACATCGCTCATCCGGCAATTCCGCGAGCACTATCCCGACCGCTTCACTTTCGAAGGCAACCGCGCACTGCTATTCCGGCCTGACGAAGTGATTCCGGAAGACGCCCTAAGCCATTGTCTTGCCTTGGCATTGACCTATCACCAGAAGCGCTCCTGACGTTCAAGCTGTGCGTGGTTCGACAGGCTCACCATGAGGGCGTGTGTTGCTTGTTGAACGAGGGAGGGCGTTGCTTGTCAAACCCGGCGCAACGCGTTTGTTCAAGGCTCTCCGCCAGCCACCACTCCCCCCCCCCCAGCCACCACTTGATTCATGGTGAGCCTGTCGAACCACGCAGCACGTTCATGCAATGAGATGTTGTGCGCGTGGCGTTTGGATGGGCGCCGGGCCACCCAGAAACACGGACGAAGCCAGTGCATTGAGCGGCTTCGTCCTTTCTGACAGGTCTGAAAAACGCTTCAGACGGCCCGCACCCAGACCTTCGTGTCATGGAACGCTGCGCCGCCGTAAGGTGCGATGGAATCGGCTCCCGTCAGCACGTTGATGCCCTCACCGCGTTCATGAGCGATGTTCGGCCAGATGCCCTCGGCGATCACCACGCCGCGCCGCACGCCATCGAACAGCTTGACGTGAAGCACAACATCGCCGCGCTGATTGCCGATTTCCACGCGGTCTCCGACAGAAAGCCCAAGCCCGGCGGCGTCGTCGGGATGCAGCATCAGTTCCGGGCGTCCTTCCCGTTTGATCGAGCCCGGCGTCTCCGTAAAGCTCGAATTCAGGAAGGTGCGCGCGGGCGAAGTGGCGAGCCTGAAGGGATGCTCGGGATCGGCCGTCTCGATGAAATCCATATGGTCGGGGAATTCCGGCATACGCTGATGCGGCCCCTGCAATCCGATGGATGCGGGCGGACGATTGGGCGCGGGCGTGCCGGTCCAGTCCGGGCGGAAACGGAACTTGCCATCCGGATGACCGAACCCGTTGACGAAATGCGCCGTGTCGAAATCCGGCTGCACATCGGCCCAGCGCTCTTCCTTGAGACTGTCGAAATCACCGAGGCCACGGCGCTCCAGCATCCAGTCCACATGCGCACGCGCGGAGAGCCCGAAGCCGGGCTGATCGGCAACGCCGAGGCGTTTTGCCAGTTCTTCGATGACAAAGATGTTCTCGCGCGCCTCGCCCGGCGCATCCACCAGTTTGGGGCCGAGCACGATGTGCTGGTGGCCGCCGCCGCGATAGATGTCGTCATGCTCCAGGAACATGGTGGCCGGCAGAACCACATCGGCAAGCTTCGCCGTGTCGGTCATGAACTGCTCGTGCACACAGGTGAAGAGATCTTCGCGCAGGAAGCCCTCTTTCACCAGCCGTTGCTCCGGCGCGATGTTGGCCGGATTGGTGTTCTGGATCAGAAGCGCGGTGACCGGCGGGCCGCCACGCAGCGCCTCTTCATCATTGGTGAGAATGCGGCCGATCTGCGATTGATCGAGCGAGCGGATCGCGGGATCGCGCAGCGCCTCGCCCTCGATCAGTGACTTGTCCAGCCGAAAGATCGATGAATTGGAGTGGAACGCGCCACCACCCTCATATTGCCAGCAGCCGGTGACGGCGGCGACAGACAGGGCAGCGTGCATGTTCACCACGCCGTTGCGATTGCGCGTAAAGCCGTAGCCGAGGCGGAAAAAGGTGCGCTTCGTCTCACCCACCAGCCGTGCGAAGGTCTCGATTTCCTCCACCGAAAGGCCTGTGATGGCAGACGCCCATTCGGGCGTGCGCGTTGCAAGATGCGCCTCGAGCCCGGCGGGGTCATCCGTGTATTTTGCGAGAAATGCCCGGTCCGCCAGCCCTTCACGGAAGAGAACATGCATCGTCGCGCAGGCAAGCGCGGCGTCCGTTCCCGGCTTAAGGACGAGGCCGATATCCGCCTGTTTCATCGTGGCGTTGTCGTAGACGTCGATCACCACGATCTTCGCGCCGCGCTCCTTGCGCGCGCGGATCGCGTGCGTCATCACATTGACCTGTGTGGCAACCGCATTGGTGCCCCAGATCACCACGCAGTCGGATTTGGCCATCTCGCGCGGATCGGGACCACGCAGATCGCCCGCCCCCATCACGAAACCCGTCCATGCCGCATTGGTGCAGACCGTGCCGAAGAAGCCCGAATAGCGCTTGGCGTGGCGCAGCCTGTCGATGGAGTCGCGCTGCACAAGCCCCATCGTCCCGGCATAGTAGTAAGGCCAGATGGCCTCGCTTCCATGCTTTTCCTCGGCCTTGAGGAAGGCTTCCGCCACCAGATCGAGCGCGGCGTCCCAGCTCGCTTCCTTCCAGTTGCCCTCACCCTTCGCGCCCGAACGCACCCGTGGCTTCAAAAGCCGGTCCGGGTGATGGATACGCTCCGAATAGCGCGCCACCTTGGCGCAGATCACGCCGGCGGTGTAGCTATTGTCCTTCGCGCCGTAAACGCGACCGATGCGACCGTCCTTCACCTCAACGTCGAGCGCACAGGTCGAGGGGCAGTCATGCGGGCAGGCCGAATGTCCGATATGGATGTTTGCGTGTGTGTTCATGGCGGGGACACTAGCGATTTTCTCTGCACACGCGTAGAGCCAGTTTTCAGAAAATCAGGTGCAAACGCCACCGAAGCGGGAAACATGAACTATCGTCACGCCTATCACGCCGGAAACTTTGCGGATGTGGTCAAACACGCAGTGCTGGCGCGCATCGTCGAATATCTGAAGCGCAAGGACAAAGCCTTTCGCGTCATCGACACCCATGCCGGCATCGGCCTCTATGACCTTTCTTCCGAGGAGGCGCAGAAGACGGGTGAATGGCAGGGCGGCATCGGACGGCTGATGGAGGCTTCGCTCGACGCTGAAACCGCCAGCCTTTTGAATCCCTTGCTCGATGCCGTTCACGCAGTGAATCAGGAAGGCGGCATCCAGCGCTATCCGGGCTCGCCCCGCGTCACACGCCACCTCCTGCGCAAACAGGACCGCCTGACCGCCGTCGAGCTGCACCCGCAGGACGCCGCCCGTCTGAAAGAGGAATTCGCCGGCGATTTCCAGACGCGCGTGATCGAGCTAGACGGCTGGCTGGCGCTCGGCGCGCATCTGCCGCCCAAGGAGAAGCGTGGACTGGTCCTCATTGACCCGCCCTTCGAGCAGGAAGGCGAGTTCACACGCATCGCGGCCAGGCTTCAGAAAGCACATGCGCGTTGGCCGGGCGGCATCTATGCCATCTGGTACCCGATCAAGGACCACAGGGCGGTCGACGCCTTCCGCAAGACGCTTGCCGACAGCGGCATCGCCGATGTGATCGACATCCGACTGGAGCTGCGCGCGCCCTCATCCGAACCGCGCCTCGACGGCACGGGAATGATCATCGTCAACCCGCCCTTCGTGCTGCAGAAGGAAATGGAAACCGTCCTGCCGCCGCTCGCCAGCATACTCGGCGACAATGGCAAGGGACTCTGGAGCATCGAAAGGCTGGCGGCAGAATGACCCGCCCGCGCTTGACCCCGAAGACGGGCTGGCGCAAAACTCTACGCATTACACGGTAACACTCATCCGGGAGACAGTCTCATGGCGCGCTTCAAGGCTCTGGCAGCCAGCCTCGCCGCAATTTTCGCCACCGCATTCATTCCAATGCAGGCGCAAGCGGCCGATCCGGTTGGCGCCTATGGCGCGACCGGTGATGTCTGCGCGGATGCGGGCGTCCAGTCGACGATCCAGAAGCGTTTTCGCTATCAGGTCACCCACGTACCGAATCTGCCGAATGTCGACATCGTCGATTTCCACGGCGCCTATCAGACCCGCTACAACCCGTCTTCGGCAGACAGCCCCATCGAGCGGCGCTATTGCCGTGCGACGGCACGCCTCTCCGACGGACGCGACCGCGCCATCTGGTATCTGGTCGAATACGGTCAGGGCTTTGCCGGCCTCGGCAACAATGTGGAGTTTTGCGTTTCCGGCTTCGACCGCTGGAACGTCTATGACGGCGGCTGCCGCGTTCTGCGATAGGCAATTCAGTTCCGGGGCAATCCATGCGCATTGGCAAACGGCTGCGGGCCGCAGCTTTCGCCTGTCTGATTCTGTCAGGGGCTGCGCCGGCGCTTGCCGGCGAGCGCGGCGCGCCGACTGGGGTGTTCGACTTCTACGTCTTGTCTCTGAGCTGGTCGCCCAGCTATTGCGCCGCTGAAGGCGCAGACGCGAACCGGCAGCAATGCGGGCGCGAGCGTCCCTATGCCTTCGTTGTCCACGGTCTGTGGCCGCAATATGAGGATGGCTATCCGGAGTATTGCCGCTCCAAACGCCCGCAGCGCGTGCCCAACGCGCTGGTAGACCGCTATCGCGACATCATGCCATCCGCCGGCCTGATGGGGCACCAGTGGCGCAAGCACGGCATGTGCACGGGCGTTGCGCAGGAAGACTATTTCGCCCTCACCCGCAAGGCGCGTGAGCGCGTAGAGACGCCGCCCGCATTCAGAAACCTGGAAAAACCGGTGATGGTCTCGCCTGAGGCCGTGGAGGAGGCTTTCCTTGCCGCCAATCCGGGGCTGGAGAAGGATGCGATCGCGGTCACCTGCGACAGGCGCTATCTGCGCGAGGTGCGCATCTGCATGACGAAGGACATGGAATTCCGCGCCTGCGAAGCGGTGGACCGCAAGGACTGCCGCAGCAAGCGCGTTCTCCTGCCCCCGGCCCGCGGCAGATAAAGAAGCGGCGGATAAAGAAAAAGCCGGGCGCATGGCCCGGCTTTTCCCGATTGCTCTTCAGTTCGATTAGAACTGCATACCAAGGCCGAACATGACCTTGTTGGAGCTGTCGCTGACGTCCTGTGCACCGCTGCCGGTGTTGAACGTCTCGCTGCCGAACTTCGTGTAGCGATACTCGACGCGACCGAAGACGCGCTCGGTCAGCTTGGCGTCGACACCTGCGCCGGCCGTCCAGCCGAGCATGGTGTTGGTGTCGGAACCGGCTGCATCGGAAACCTTCAGGCGCTCTGCAGCACCACCTGCCGTACCGTAGATCAGGATGTTGTCGGTCGCGGCAACACCAAGACGTGCGCGCAGCGTACCGTCGACGCCACCCTTGGATTCGACACCGGCATTGGTGCCCTTCATGCCGTTGTAACCGACATCACCTTCGACACCGTAGACAAAGCTACCGGACTGGAAGTTCCAACCGGCAAAGCCGTTGCCGACGAAGCCATCGGTGCCGATGTCGTTGCCGACGACCGGCTGGTTGGCGGAGGTTTCGCCAGAGAAGCCGTAGCCGAGTGCGATACCGGCGTAGCCGCCTTCCCAATTGTTGATCGGGGTGGAGATCACCGGCGCTGCGGGCGGTGCCGGCGGCTGCTCGATGACCGCATCGGCTGCATTGGCAACGCCTGCGACTGCGACAAAACCAACGGCTGCGGCCGTCGACAGAATGACGTTCTTATGGGCTTTCATGGTCCATACTCCTTAAGCCACTAGCATTTTCAAAGCTGTGGTCGTCCCTCTTGAGCATCATGCCCGTAAAACGCACCACGCTGGCGAGGCCAGGAACCTTGGGAGGAAGCTATCCCGACGTCGCATGCCCTTATCTGGGCGTGAAATGAGGCTGAACGTGCCCCAAAAATAGGTCTTTCGGGGGCGCCAATGAGGCGGAAAATTGACGTTGCAATTTGGCAACAGAATTATTTCCGGGCCTTGGGGGCCGACAGGTGAGCACCTATATACCGCGAGAAATCGCGGATCACATGGGGACATTCATGCTTTTCAGTCTGCTTATACTGGCAGTCGGCGTCACGCTTCTATTCTTCGCAGGCGACATCTTTGTGAAGGGTGCAGTCGGCCTTGCCGAGAATCTCGGAATTTCCCCTCTCATCATCGGCTTGACCGTGGTGGCGTTCGGAACCTCCGCCCCTGAACTTTTCACATCCGTGCAGGCTGCGCTTTCCGGCGCGCCTGGCCTTGCCGTCGGCAACGTGGTTGGCTCCAACATCGCCAATGTGCTTCTGGTGCTGGGCGTGCCAGCGCTCATCTACCCCGTCATCTCCAATGAGAAGGGGCTGCGCCGCAATCTGGTCGCCATGCTGGGTACGACGGCAGTTTTCATGTGGATGCTTGCGGGGGGCGTCATCACCCGGCTTGAAGGCGCTGCACTCTTCGCAGGTCTTTGCGCCTTCATCGCCTGGCAGATTTACGATGCGAGAAGCAGCGGGGCTCCGGAAAACCATGACTTCCATGACGATATCGGGGAAGCACCGCATGACCGCAAACGGGTCATCATCTATCTTGTTGCCGGCGTCGTCGGCCTCCCCATCGCCGCGCAGCTGACTGTTGCCGGCGCCGTGCGGATTGCTGAGAGCTTCGGTGTCAGCGACGCCGCCATCGGCCTGACCATTGTCGCCATTGGCACTTCGCTGCCCGAGCTCGCAACCAGCGTGGCCGCAGCAATCAAGCGTCAGTCGACGATGGCGCTGGGCAACATTGTCGGCTCGAACATCTTCAACATCGCATGCATCATGGGACTGACGGCGCTGATCACACCGGTCGCCGTCGATCCGCGCATCATTTCCGTCGACATGTGGGTAATGCTGGGCGCGAGCCTTGCGCTGGCGCTTCTGGGTTTCCTGCGCCTGCCAGCCGGAAAGGCGGTTGGCGGCGCAATGCTGGCGGCGTTCGCCGGATACATCGCCACCGTGTTCTAGATCGCGGTCTTCTGGTTCGCGGCCTTCCGGATCGCGGCCTTCCGGATCGCGGCTTTCGGGATCGCGCATGTCCAGCGACGAAAAGAAAATGATGAAGCCGGCCTCGCGCCGGCTTCATCTCTATTTAAGGACCAGATCAATACATCTGGCCTGACTTTGATCGGGTGATCAGAAGCGCACGCCGAGGCCGATGCGAAACTCGTTCATGCCGCCAGAGAGCTTTGCGGGACCGCCTGCCGTTTCGAAGGTGTTGCTCCCGATGCTGCCGATATTCGTGTAGCGATACTCGCCACGGGCAAACACCTTGTCCGTCAGCGCCACGTCAGCGCCGACACCTGCCGTCCAGCCGGTAAGCATCCTGGAATCCGACACACTGCCGTCCTTTACGCTGTAGCGCCCGGCAGCCAGACCGGCGGCCGTGTAGATCAGCAGGCGGTCATTGACCGCGTAACCAAGGCGTCCGCGAACCGCACCATTGACACCGCCCTTGATGTCAGCGCCCAGGCTGGAAGCCTTCAGGCCGTTATAGCCGAGCTCGCCCTCGACACCGTAAACAACTTTGCCTGTCTGGGCATTGTAGCCAGCGAACACGCCACCGATATAGTCAGTGCTCGTCTTTGCGTCCCCGTCCTCATCGCCACGTGTGCGAACCACGCCGGACGTGGCGCCCAGATAGGTGCCTTCCCAACCGGGAAGCTGAATGACGGGATCCGGTGCTGCATTCGAACCCGAAAGGTCGGCAGCCAGGGCCGGACCAATGCCCATGGCGACTGCCAACACGGCAACCATGGTGCTCAAGCGAAGGATAAAACTCGATTTCATGAAATTTTCCCGTTTATAAAACAAAACATACGTAAACAATCTTCTTAACCTGAAGACAGCCCTCCATCATTTCCAATCTTGTCCGAATTTTGGCACCCTTCGGAAATTTCAGTTACATGTACGAATACGTAAACAACAGAAAATCAGCCTTATAATTCTTAGTCATCAAAACCAAAATCCCTGGCCTTTGCCCTCTCTGTCAGGAGAATACGCATGTCGCGGCTACGGGGTTGGAGACGCGCCTCATTCGGCCTAAATGACATCATGGAAATTCAGCTTTCAGACGCACAGGATTCGCGGCTGAATGACATGGACGGGAGCGACATGGCACAGACCAATGGAACGGCACTGATTACCGGCGGCGCAAAACGCATCGGCGCGGCCATCGCGCGCGATCTGGGCCGTCACGGCTTTTCCGTCGCCATCCATTGCAGCCATTCGCGCGACGCTGCCGACCGGCTCGCCGCCGAAATCATCGAGGCAGGCGGACGGGCCGCCGTTCTGCAGGCCGACCTGCGTGATGGCAAGGCGACACGGGCGCTGATCGGCCAGACAGAAGAGGCGCTGGGCCTGCCGTCCATCGTGATCAACAATGCCTCGATCTTCGAGGATGATGCAGTCTCCGACTTTACCGACGAAGGCTGGGACGCCCATTTCGACCTTCACGTCAAAGCCCCTGCGCTGATCGCGCAGGCGCTGACACAGGCTTTGCCCGACGATGCGCAGGCCCTGATCGTCAACATGATCGACCAGCGCGTATGGCGACTGAACCCGCGCTTCTTCAGCTACACGCTTTCCAAATCCGCGCTCTGGACCGCGACACGCACCATGGCGCAGGCGCTTGGCCCGAACATCCGCGTCAACGCCATCGGCCCCGGCCCCACCCTGCCCAACCAGCGCCAGCAGCAGGAAGATTTCGACCGTCAGACCGACGGCCTCATTCTGGGGCGCGCGCCGGATCTGGACGATTTCGGCCGCACGGTGCGCTATCTCTGGGAGACGCGCTCGATCACCGGCCAGATGATCGCGCTCGACGGCGGCCAGCACCTGGCCTGGGAAACGCCTGACGTGGCGGGAGTGCCCGAGTGAACGCCAAAACCGTCCTCAAGGAGACTGCCCTCAAGGAACCGGCAAACCTCGCCCTCGACTGGGACAGCGGCGAGACCACCGATGGCGTGGTCGGCATCGAGGTCATCCAGTCTGCGGTAAAGCGGCTACCGAACGCACCCGGCGTCTACCGGATGATGAACGCCGAGGGCGATGTTCTCTATGTGGGCAAGGCCCGCAGCCTGAAGAAGCGCGTCACCAACTACGCGCAGGGGCGCGGCCACACCAACCGCATTGGCCGGATGGTGCGCGAAACGGCGTCGATGGAGTTCGTGGTCACGCGAACGGAAACCGAAGCGCTGCTTCTGGAAGCCAATCTGATCAAGCGTCTGCGCCCGCGTTTCAACGTGCTGCTGCGCGACGACAAATCGTTTCCCTATATCCTGCTCACCGGCGACCATTCCGCGCCCGGCATCTTCAAGCATCGCGGCGCGCGCTCCAAGAAGGGCGATTATTTCGGCCCCTTCGCCTCCGCCGGCGCCGTCAGCCGCACCATCAACTCGCTGCAACGCGCCTTTTTGCTGCGCACCTGCACGGATTCCGTGTTCGAAAGCCGCACCCGCCCCTGCCTGCTCTATCAGATCAAGCGTTGCTCCGGCCCCTGCACCGGCGAAATCAGCGAAGCCGATTACGGCGAACTTGTTTCGGAAGCGAAGGCTTTCCTCTCCGGTCGCTCCAGCAGGGTGAAGGCGGAGATCGCCAAATCCATGCAGGAAGCCTCCGAGGCGCTCGATTTCGAGCGTGCCGCGATCTATCGCGACCGGCTTTCCGCCCTTAGCCACGTGCAGAGCCATCAGGGCATCAACCCGCAGGGTGTTGAGGAAGCCGATGTGTTCGCCATCCATCAGGAAGGCGGGCAGAACTGCATTCAGGTCTTCTTCTTCCGCACCGGGCAGAACTGGGGCAACCGCGCCTATTTCCCCAAGGCGGACCCGGCGCTTGAGGCCAATGAGGTGCTCGGCGCGTTCCTCGCCCAGTTCTATGACGACAAGCCCTGCCCGCGCATGGTGCTTCTGTCGCATGAAGTCGAAGAGCAGGAACTTCTCACCGAGGCGCTTTCCACCCGCGCCGGCCGCAAGGTTCAGGTGCTTTGCCCGCAGCGCGGCGAGAAGAAGGACCTGACCGACCACGCGCTTCAAAACGCCCGCGAGGCGCTTGGACGGCGACTGGCGGAAACCTCTTCGCAGGCGCGCCTGATGGAGGGGTTTGCCGAAACCTTCGGACTGGAAGAAGCCCCGCGCCGCATCGAGGTCTACGACAACTCGCACATCATGGGCACCAACGCGGTGGGCGGCATGATCGTCGCCGGAGCGGAAGGCTTCGCCAAGAACCAGTATCGCAAGTTCAACATCCGTTCGACCGACATCACCCCCGGCGATGACTACGGCATGATGCGCGAGGTGATGCAGAGGCGCTTCTCCCGCCTCATCAAGGAGAACGGTCTCCCGATTGCCGGGGACGCACAGAAGACCGGTGATGACGAGGCCGACGCTCCCGAGATGGCGGACATGCCCGCCTGGCCCGATGTCATTCTGATCGATGGTGGTCAGGGACAGCTGGCGGCCGCCGCGCAGATCCTCGGGGAACTCGGCATCACGGAAATGGTGACAGCCATCGGCGTCGCCAAGGGCGTCGACCGCGATGCCGGACGCGAGCGCTTCTTCATGGCCGGCAAAAGCTCGTTCACCCTGCCGGTGCGTGATCCCGTGCTTTATTTCATCCAGCGGCTGCGCGACGAGGCGCACCGTTTCGCCATCGGCTCGCACAGGGCGCGCCGCAAGAAGGAGATGGTGAAGAACCCGCTTAATGAGATCAGCGGCATCGGCCCCGGCCGCAAGCGCGCATTGCTGCATCACTTCGGCACGGCCAAGGCTGTCAGCCGCGCCGGCATTGATGACCTGATCGCCGTGGACGGCATCTCCGAGGCAATTGCCCGCCAGATCTACAATCATTTCCACGAAAACGGCTGAAGCGGCGTTCTTTCGTCGCGGTTACCCCGGTTGGCGCTTGCCGTTCGCTCCCGGTTCTGATTTGACAGGTAACGATTGGTATTTGCCAGTCGAGCCCGACGGGCGTGTGTTCGTCGTGTCCTCGCGCTTGGGACGCGGTGATTTTAAAATCAATGGGTTGGAATGTGTCCGCACATTCCGGGGCAGACCTGAGCAGGATTGCGCTTCATGGCCAGACGCAGAACGCCGGCATTCAACATCCCGAACCTCCTGACCTATGGCCGCATTCTTGCGGTGCCGGCAATCGTGCTGTGCTTTTTCCTGGAGGGGCGGCTGCAATCGAGCGACTTCGCCCGCTGGTCGGCGCTGGCGCTCTTCATCCTCGCCAGCATTACCGATTACTTCGATGGCTACCTGGCGCGCATCTGGAAGCAGACCTCGAATATCGGCAAGATGCTTGATCCCATCGCCGACAAGCTCCTCGTCTCCACCTGCCTTCTCCTCCTGGCAGCCGACACCGACCGCACCATCGCCGGATGGTCACTGTGGGCGGCGATCATCATCCTGTGCCGCGAAATTCTCGTTTCTGGCCTGCGCGAATATCTCGCAGCACTCAAGGTCAGCGTTCCCGTGACGCAGCTCGCCAAATGGAAGACGACGATCCAGATGGTCGCCATCGCCTTCCTGCTGGCCGGCCCCGCCGGTGACAAGATCCTGCCCTACACCACCGAGATGGGCATCGTGCTTCTTTGGATCTCGGCCGTCGTGACGCTTTACACCGGTTATGACTACTTCCGCGCCGGGCTGAAGCATATTGTGGAGGAATAACCGTGAAACTCGTCTATTTCGCCTGGGTTCGTGAGCGCATAGGCCTGCCGGAAGAGACCGTTGACCTGCCCGCCGACGTCAAGACAGTGACGGACCTGCTCGCCTGGCTGAAAACCCGTGGCGAAAACTACGAAACCGCCCTTGAGCGGTCCGACGTGATCCGCGTCGCAATCAATCAAGAGCATGCCGAACACACGGCCGCCCTGCCCCGGAACGGTGAAGTGGCGCTCTTTCCGCCCATGACCGGGGGCTGACCATGACTGCGCCTTGCGAGCCTCTGGTGCGTGTTCAGGCAGAGGATTTCGACCCTGCCGCCGAAAGCCGCCGCCTGACCGAAGGCCGCCGCGATGTGGGCGCAGTGGTGAGCTTCACCGGGCTTTGCCGCGATGAGAACGGGCGGCTTGATGCGCTCGAACTCGAACACTATCCGGGCATGGCCGAGGCCGAGATCGCGCGCATCGCTGCCGAGGCGGTCGAGCGCTGGCCCCTGACCGGCCTGACGGTTATCCACCGGTTTGGCCGCATTGCCCCTGGGGAAAACATCGTGCTCGTGGTCGCTGCCTCCTCGCACCGCCGGGCTGCCTTCGAATCTGCCGATTTCCTCATGGA
Source organism: Nitratireductor sp. WH36-1 (assembly GCF_058725515.1). Classification (NCBI taxonomy): domain Bacteria; kingdom Pseudomonadati; phylum Pseudomonadota; class Alphaproteobacteria; order Hyphomicrobiales; family Phyllobacteriaceae; genus Nitratireductor; species Nitratireductor sp. WH36-1. The sequence continues at coordinate 2,867,738 of NZ_CM178970.1, forward strand.
TTTCCTGAAATCCCGCGCTCCTTTCTGGAAAAAAGAGCATGTTTCCGAGAAAAACAGCGGAGACTGGGTCGAGGCCAGGGCGGGCGATCTGGAAGACATGAAACGCTGGCAGCGCTGAGCGGACCTCTTCCCTTTACCCTTCACTAACGATAGCCGGCTTTTCTTCCGTTCCTAGACATTTGGGCAAGCCGTTACAGGTTATAGCTTTCCCCTGAGTTATCTTGGTGGGAGAGCAATGTCTGAGAATATCCAGACGATGCTGGCGACGCAGGTGGATTTCGCCTGGTGGATCGCAGCTGGCGGCCTTCTTGGCTGTCTTGCGCTGGCCTATTGCCTGTTTCGCATGCGCTCACTCTATCGCGCGGTGCGTGACGAGCAGGTGAACCATCAGGAGCTGATCGACAATCTTTCCGAGGGCATCTACCGCTCGCTGCCCAACGGCCGCCAGCTGAGCGCCAACCCGGCGCTCGTACGCCTCAATGGCTATGACAGCGAAGCCGAGCTCCTGGCCGGCGTCACGGATATTGGCAGCGAATGGTATGTGGACCCGGCCCGCCGCGAGGCGTTTCGCGCGGAGCTGGAGAAGAACGGCAAGGTCGAGAACTTCATCTCGGAGATCTATCGCCACAAGACGCGCGAGCGCATCTGGATCAGTGAATCGGCGCGTCTCGTGCGCGACCGCCGCACCGGCAAACCGCTCTATTATGAAGGATCGGTCCGCGAGATCACCGAAACCGTGAAGCGCCTGCGACTGCAGGACATGTTCGAGAAGTTGACATCGCAGCTTCCCGGCGGCCTGTTCCAGATGCTGCGGCGCAATGGCGGCCAGTTTTCCGTACTCTACACCTCGCGCGGTTTCCGTGATCTGCTTGGTTATGAGTATAATGCGGTGCCCGGCGACCCCAATTCGATCCTCCACATGGTGCATGCTGAAGACCGCGCACGGTATCTGGAGACGCTGCGCCAATCGGGCATGAACCTCTCCGCCTGGGAGTGCGACTTCCGCCTGCATGCCGTCGATGGTTCGGAGAAATGGCTGCGCGTCGCCGCGATGCCCGAAAGCACCGAGGACGGCATCGTCTGGCACGGCTACCTCTCCGACACGTCTGCGCGCAGAAAAAACGAGCTCGAAATCGAGCGGCTTGCCTTCTTTGATCCGCTAACGGGACTGCCCAACCGCCGCTGCCTTTTCGATGCGGTCGGCAAACAGATGGAGGCATGCAGCAGGAACGGCAATCGCGGCGCGATCCTCTTCATCGACCTCGACAATTTCAAGACGCTCAATGACACGATGGGGCACGATGTCGGCGACATCTTCCTCAAGCAGGTCGCCACGCGCCTGCAGGCAGCCGTCGCCCCGGGCGACACGGTCGGGCGTATCGGCGGCGACGAGTTCGTCATCGTCCTCTCTCTGAGCGATACCACCGCCGCCAGCGCCACGCGCAACGCGATTGTGGCGGCCAACCGTGTGCTTGCCGCCCTGCGCCAGGAGTTTACGCTTGGGCAGATGACCCATCGCACCTCCGCAAGCGTTGGCGTGCTCGTTTTCGATGGCAGCGAGCGCGGTCCCGAAGTTTTGATGAAGAATGCCGACATGGCCATGTATCAGGCCAAGAGTTCGGGCCGGAACAATGTCGCGCTGTTCGACCCGCGCGTTCTGCAAAAGGAGCGCAAACGCTTCCGCCTCCTGAGCGACATGCGCGGCGCGCTGGTAGAGAACAATCTGGAGCTCCACTACCAGCCGCAGGTGAACATGGCGGGGCATGTGGTGGGGGCCGAGGCGCTGTTGCGCTGGAACCACGCCGATCACGGCGCCCTGTCGCCAAGCGATTTCGTGGGACTGGCCGAACAGCACGGTCTCTCGGAGCTTCTGGGCCGCGGTGTCATCGAAACCAGTGTTCGAACCCTGGCTGAATGGAAGAAGAACCCGCGGCTGGAAGGGCTGCGCATGGCGGTGAACATCAGCCTCAAATCGCTGCGCGATCCGGATTTCGTCGCCTTCCTGCATGACCGGCTGGAAGAGCATGGGCTCAATCCGCAGCTTCTCACACTGGAGATGACGGAGCGTGTGCTGACCAGCGACCAGATGCAGATCCAGCGCCGCATGAACGAACTGAAGGCGCTTGGCGTGCGGCTGTCGCTGGACGATTTCGGAACCGGCTATTCCTCCATCGCCTATCTGAAGAAGCTGCCTTTCGACGAATTGAAGGTGGATGGCAGCTTCATCGCCGATATCGAAGCGAGCGAAAACAACCGCGCACTGGTGCAGAGCATGCTCGACATGGCCTCCACGCTCGGCCTCTCGGCTGTGGCGGAGCATGTCCAGACGACCGGGCAGGAAGCGCTTCTGAAAGCATCCGGCTGCGCCTTCTTCCAGGGCTGGCTCTACGGGCGCGCCATGACGGGCGAGGACTTCGCCAGGTTTGTTCTCGACCGCAACCCCTCCGCCATTCTGCGCTTTCCCGGCTCCACCCGGCAGGGCGCATAAAAAAACCGGGGCCTGAGCCCCGGTTTTCAAACTGGTGGTTCGTGAAGAACCCTCAGAATTAGAGCATTTCCGCTTTTCGTTGAATCGCGAAAACGCTCTCATTCATTGTTCTTGCGCAATTCCGGACGGGAAACCGGTTCCCACTTTTCCTGGAATTGCTTTAGCCGACGATCTCGAGATCGGAGAACCAGTAACGGATCTCTTCAGCAGCCGTTTCCGGAGCATCGGAACCGTGGACGGAGTTTTCGCCGATCGAAGTGGCGAATTCCTTGCGGATGGTGCCCTCGTCGGCGTCTGCCGGGTTGGTGGCGCCCATCACTTCGCGGTTCTTCAGGATTGCGTTCTCGCCTTCGAGAACCTGAACGACGGTCGGGCCGGAAGACATGAACTCGCACAGTTCGTCAAAGAACGGACGCTCTTTGTGAACGGCGTAGAAGCCTTCTGCCTGACGGCGGCTCATCCACACGCGCTTGGAAGCGACGACGCGCAGGCCGGCGTCCTCGAGCTTCTTGGTGATTGCGCCGGTCAGGTTGCGCTTCGTTGCGTCCGGCTTGATCATAGAGAAAGTGCGTTCGATCGCCATGGTCTGTCCTTCGATTGTCTGGATTTAGGGCCTTGGCCCATGTTTGAAGATGGCGCGGTCTATAACCGGCCAGAGCCCACATGGGAAGGGCCAACGCCGCCTTGCATGATTTCAGCCCGCTGAACGGCGGTTTTCACACCCGATCCGTCATCTCTCCTTCATCGAAACGCGCCGACGCCGCTCATGCAGCCGGCACGCGATGGCCCAGACCGTCATGCAGTTCCAGACACCGCTCGAACCAGTGTGCGACGGGATCATCCTCCGCGATGAAAGGGAACGGCGATATGACGCGCGCCCACTGGAAGACACCGGCCACGATATAGTCGGCGAAAAGCGGTCCCTCCCCGCCCAGGAATGGTTGCCGCTTGACCACGGCGCGCAGCGGCACGAGCGCATCGCGAAATGCTTCAAGTCGCTCCTCGCGCCCCCGGGCGACATCCTCGAGCGCACCACCGAAGCGCGCCTCGCGGGTCTGGCGGAAATAGGCCTGGTCATCTTCTTCCAGAGCCGCGTGTATCTCCGGCAGGAGAGACGCGCCGACGAACGGGACAAGCGTTGCATTGGCCCATTTCTCGATGAAACGGGACAGCACCACGCCACCCTCTCCGCCAAACAGGCTTGGCCGGTCCGGGTAGACTTCTTCCAGATGGAGCGCGATGGCGAAGGAATCGCCGACCAGCGTTTCGCCATCCCGGATCAGCGGAACCGTTTTCGTGGCCCCGCCCTCGATTGCGCCGATCTGCGTGAAGGGCACTGGTACGGTCGTGAAATCGAGCCCCTTATGCGCCAGAGCAAACGCCACTTTCCAGCAATGCGGGCTGAAAGGACGCGCTGCATCCACGCCCACCAGTTCATAAAGTGTAATGGTCACAACTCGTCCTCTCGATTGCGATTGGCGCTGTCAGGTGCGAGAGGATTTCATAATCCGTTCGCCATGCAATACGCTGGGGCGAGATTCTCTTGTTCCAGCCTCCCGGACAAAGCAATGAAACAGCAATTCCAAATGTTGGCCGCCTACAATCTCTGGGCCAACGCCCGGATCTACGATGCAGCCGAGACGCTGGACCCCGACGCGCTTGATCGCGATATCGGCCTCTACTTCAAATCGCTGCTCAGAACCCTCAATCACATTCTGGTGGGCGACCTGATCTGGATGAAGCGCTTCACCGGCGAAGGCGCATCCCCCGGTGCGCTCGACACCATCCTGCACAGCGCGCTGCCCGCCCTGCGGATTGCCCGTGACGACGAAGACAAACGCATTGTGGAATGGATCGATAGTCTGGACGAGGCTGCGTTTTCAGGACGTTTTACCTATGTGACCGTTACGGATGTTCGCACGGTTTCACAGCGTCTTGCGCCCGCACTTGTGCATTTCTTCAATCACCAGACGCATCATCGCGGTCAGGCGCATGCCGCATTGTCGATACTGGGCGTGGAAGCACCGTCACTGGATCTCATATATTTCCACCGCACAAAAGACGGAGCAAGATTCGCCTGACAAGCGACCACTCATTACAGACTTAAAGCAATAAATTTGATTATATATTTCACGAAGTTCGACTCTACAATTAAACCTTCAATTCAATATTACCCTTCACTTTTTCATATTGCCCCTACCATCCTTGAATGGACGAAAACCGCCATCAAGGAGGAGAACCATGAACAAAGTGCAGAATGGAATTCTCGCAGGCGTGGCCAGCGGGGTCATTGCATTGGCCATGATCACCCCAAGTCAGGCGATTGATGTCAGCGTCGGTGGCATCTCCGCATCGGTAGATACGGATAACGGCCTTGGCGCCAGCGTCGGTGTGGATCAGGGCGGCACAAGCGCCGGTGTGGGCGCGTCAGTGGGCGGCGGCAGTGTCGCAGGCGTTGACGCCAATGCCTCCGTCGGCGGCGCGGCGAGCGTCTCCAGCAGCACGAGCGTGGGCGGAAGCGGCGGCGTGGTCGATTCCGGCACGACGGCTTCCCTCGGCGGAAGCGGCGGCGTGAATGCCGGTGTCGACGCCAATATTGGCGGCGGCGGTGGCGGGATCGGTGTTGGCGTCGGTGTCGGTGTTGGCACGGGCGGCACGGGAACGCCCGGCACAGGAACACCCCGCGCGGGACGACCGGGCAGCACCAATACCGGCATTTTCAGCAGCGGCAACAATATCGGCCAGCGCGCGCTAAGCGGCATGAGCAATCAGCAGATCGCCGTCTATCGCAAACGCTGCGTCAGCATTCTGCGTGATCCGAACGCCTGGGATTATGCGCTGGTGCAGATGTGCAAGGCGCTTCGTCAGGCTGCGGCCCGCTAGGGTCAGAACCCATTATAATGGCTGCAACAGGGGCTCCGGGTGTGGCCCAATTTCGCTGGGCCACACCTGTCTGCTTTTGGCAACACTGGTGCGGTTCTGTTGCGTCAAGTCAGCCGCTTTGAAAGTGACGTCTTGCCAGCCAGACGGCGAACCGTCAAAACGCCGTCATGTTGACGATTTCAAACCTTTCGCTGCGCATTGCCGGCCGCCTTCTGATCGACCAGGCATCGCTCTCCCTCCCCGCTGGCACCAAGGCGGGCATTGTCGGCCGCAATGGCACCGGCAAGACGACCCTTTTCCGCGCCATCACCGGAGACCTTGCCTCCGAGTCCGGCACGATCAGCCTGCCCAGGGGCATGCGCATCGGCCAGGTTGCGCAGGAAGCGCCGGGGACGGAAGAGCCACTGATCGACATCGTTCTGCGTGCAGACACCGAACGCGAAGCGCTTCTGGCCGAGGCACAGACGGCAACCGACGCGCATCGCATCGCCGAGATCCAGACCCGGCTGACCGATATCGACGCCCACTCGGCGGAAGCGCGGGCAGCCGCGATCCTTTCCGGCCTGGGTTTCGACGCCGAAGCGCAGAAGCGCCCGGCCTCGTCGTTTTCCGGCGGCTGGCGCATGCGCGTGGCGCTGGCTGCGGTTCTCTTCACCCAGCCCGATCTTCTGTTGCTCGACGAACCGACCAACTATCTGGATCTGGAAGGCACGCTGTGGCTCGAGAACTATCTCTCGCGCTATCCGCATACCGTGCTCCTCATCAGCCATGATCGCGACCTGCTCAACCGGGCGGTCTCGTCCATCGTGCATCTGGAACACAAGAAGCTGACGTTCTGGCGCGGCGGCTACGACCAGTTCGCCAAGCAGTATGCCGAGAAGGCAGAGCTGCAGGAGAAGATGCGCGTCAAGCAGGACGCCCAGCGCAAGCACATGCAGGCCTTTGTCGACCGCTTCCGCTACAAGGCGTCGAAGGCGCGCCAGGCGCAGTCGCGCCTGAAGGCGCTGGAGCGCATGTCGCCCATGGCCGCCGTGCTGAACGAAACGGTGTTGCCTTTCCGCTTTCCCAATCCCGAGAAGGCCGTCGCCTCCCCGATCATCGCCCTTGATGGCGGAACGGTCGGCTACACGCCCGGCAAACCCGTTCTGCGCGGGCTCACGCTGCGCATCGACAATGATGACCGGATCGCGCTTCTCGGCTCCAACGGCAACGGCAAATCGACCTTCGCCAAACTGATCGCCGACCGGCTCACGCTCGAAAAGGGCACCAAGACCGTCGCGCCGGGGCTGAAGGTTTCGATCTTCGCGCAGCACCAGCTCGACGATCTGCGTCCCGATGAAGACGCCTATCAGCATCTGCGCCGGCTGATGCCGGATGCACCGGAGGCGAAGGTGCGGGCGCGGGTCGCGCAGTTCGGCCTGACGACGGAAAAGATGTCGACGCCGGCGCGCGACCTTTCGGGTGGCGAGAAGGCGCGGCTTCTGATGGGGCTTGCCACATTCGAGGCCCCGCACCTGCTCATCCTCGACGAACCGACCAACCATCTGGACATCGACAGCCGTGAAGCGCTGGTCGAGGCGCTCAACATGTTCGAGGGCGCGGTGATCCTCATCAGCCATGACCGGCACCTGATCGAGGCCACGGCCGACCGGCTGTGGATCGTCGGCGGCGGCACCGTCTCGCCTTTCGACGGCGACATGGACGATTACCGCAGCCAGATGACCGGAGGCGCGAGCCGCAACCGGGAAAAGCGGGAAAGCGACAAGGCCTCCAAGGCCGACAAGCGCAAGGAGGCTGCGCGCAAGCGCGCCGCTCTCGAGCCCTTGTCCAAGGAGATCAAGGCGACCGAGGGACTGATCGACCGAACGCGCAAGCGGATCGAAGCCATTGAGGCGCGGCTTGCCGATACAAGCCTCTACGACAAGGAGCCGGAAAAGGTCTCTTCGCTCGCCAAGGAGCGTTCGGACCTTGCCGACATGCTTTCAAAGCATGAAGATCGCTGGCTGACGCTTTCCACCGAGTATGAGGAGGAAATGGCCTCGTGACACGCGCGCTTACCATCGGCTTCGATGCGGATGACACGCTCTGGCAGAACGAGCGCTTCTTCCGCATGACCGAAGCGCGCTTCGCCGAACTGCTTGGCGACTATGCCGATCCCGATCATCTGACGGAGCGGCTTCTCGATGCCGAGAAGCGCAATCTCGGAAAGTATGGTTTTGGCATCAAGGGCTTTACCCTGTCGATGATCGAAACCGCGATCGAGGTGACCGGGGGCCGCGTGCCGGCGGCGACCATTCAAAACATTCTCGACGCGGGGCGCGAGATGCTCGACCACCCGGTCGAGACCCTGCCCCATGCCCGCGAGGCGCTGGAGCGGCTTGTCGGTCGGCACCGGCTGGTGCTGATCACCAAGGGCGACCTCTTCGATCAGGAGCGCAAGCTGGCGGCTTCGGGTCTCGGCGACTGGTTCGACGCGGTCGAGATCGTCAGCGACAAATCACGCACGACCTATGAGCGGGTTTTTGCGGCCCATGGCGATGGCCCCGAACACGCGATGATGATCGGCAATTCGCTGAAGTCCGATGTGATTCCGGCCATTGAGGCCGGTTCGTGGGGTGTTTTCGTGCCGCATGACCTCACCTGGTCGCACGAGCATGCGGAAGCGCCGGAAGACGCGCCGCGCTTTCGCGAGATCGCGCATCTGGGCGAACTGGAAGAATTGCTCGCGGAGATCGTTTAGCCCGGCTGAACATTCTGAAGCGAAAAAAGGGCTGCACAAGGCAGCCCTTTTCATTCTGGTTCGGCAGATGGACGGGAGGCCTCAGGCCTTCTTCTGCCAGCGCCGATCCGGCCCCTGCTGCCAGTAGGTGACGGCGTGGCCTGCCGATTTCAGCATCTTCCAGTGCTGGCGCGCGGCATTGAGCTGGTCGGCATCATGGCCATCGAACATGAGAACCGCACGTTCATAACCATCCACCGCGCCCGGATCCGCGCCATCCACGAAAAAACGGATCTGCGCATCGTTTGGGTTGGCCGACACATCGGTCAGAAGCACGGGCTGGTGTTCGGGATGCTCGTCCCGATCCGTGCCATGGGCGAGAAAGGCCTCCTCGCGCCATGTCCAAAGCCAGTTGTCGAGCGCCTCGCAGCGCTCCCGGCTTCCGGTCTGGATGGCCACCCTCCATCCCCTCTCGAGGCTTTTCTCCACCAGAGGAGGCAGCGCCTCCTCCAGCGTCGATTCGGTGAGGTGATAGAAGAGAACGTCCATCGACCTATTCGTAGCTGTCGGCCACGAGGCGGTCGAGCAGACGTACGCCGTAGCCCGAGCCCCAGGAGCGGTTGATCTCGCTGAGCGGCGCGCCCATGGCGGTTCCGGCGATATCCAGATGCGCCCATGCGCCGTCCTTGACGAAACGCTGAAGGAACTGGGCGGCCGTGATCGAGCCGGCCATGCGGCCGGACGAGTTCTTCATGTCGGCATTCTTCGAATCGATCAGCTTGTCGTATTCCTCGCCGAGCGGCATGCGCCACACCTTCTCGCCCGTCGTCTCGCCGGCGGCGGAGAGACGTTCGGCCAGCGTGTCGTCATTGCTGAAGAGCCCCGCGCGGTGATGACCGAGCGCCACCATGATCGCGCCCGTCAGCGTGGCGAGATCGATCATGAACTGCGGCTTGTAGCGGTCATTGCAGTACCAGAGCACATCCGCGAGCACGAGACGGCCTTCCGCATCCGTGTTGATGACCTCGATGGTCTGACCGGACATGGAGGTGACGATGTCGCCGGGGCGCTGGGCATTGCCGTCGGGCATGTTTTCCACGAGGCCGATCATGCCGATGGCGTTGACCTTCGCCTTGCGGGCGGCCAGTGCATGCATGACGCCGACAACGGCAGCCGCACCGCCCATGTCGCCCTTCATCTCTTCCATACCGCCTGCCGGCTTGATGGAAATGCCGCCTGTGTCGAAGACGACGCCTTTGCCGATGAAGGCGACCGGCTTGTCCTTGGACTTGCCGCCGTTCCACTCGATGACCGCCAGACGCGGCGGACGCACGGAACCCTGCGCAACGCCGAGCAGCGAGCCCATGCCGAGCTTTTTCATCTCTTTTTCGGTGAGGATCTCGACCTTTGCGCCGAGCTTTTCGAGCTCCTTGGCCTTCGCTGCAAACTCGACCGGTCCCAGCACATTGGCGGGCTCATTGACGAGATCGCGGGCGACAAGAACGCCGTTCGCCACGGCCTCTGCCCGCACGAACGCCTTCTTGGCGGCGGACGGGTCAGCGCACTGAATGGTGATCTTGAGCTTCTTCGACGGCTTGTCATTGCCGTTGTCACGGCTCTTCGTCTTGTATTTGTCAAAACTGTAGGTGCGCAGCAGCATGCCGAGCGCGATATTGGCGGCATCCTCGGCGCTGACCTCGGCACCATCGAGATCGGCGACAACGCTGACAGCATCGGCAGACTTCGCGGCGGCAAGGGCGGCGCCCCCGATCTTCACCCAGCTTTCCTCGCCGAGTTCGTCCGTCTTGCCTGCGCCGATCGCGGTCAACCGGTCAAGCTGCGAACCGGCCGGCGCCAGAACCTCAACGCTCTTTGCCAGTTTCCCGGAAAAGCCGGACACCTCGAAGGCGCGCGCCAGAACGCCTTCCGGATCGCAGGCCTTCGCATTGTCTCCCAGTCCGCCACCCTGCGAAGCCAGGACAATGGCGGTGCCCTTTTCGGGCATTGCGAACTTGGCGAAAGAGACGCTCGGTCTGTCGGTCATGATAATTCCCAGATTTGCGTGATTTCTCGTTTTGAGAGATGCCGGCGATCTTGGAGGTTTTATGAAGATTGGCAAGGGCTGTGCCGAGGCGCATTCTGTTTTTTCGCGCGCGCAATCATTGATTGCGGTGCGGCTATTGGGCAGTAAGCAATCTGTTAACTGCGTTTGTTTCGCTTTTTCTAACCAATCCCGCCCACTGTCACCCCTGGGACAAGAAATGGTGGGCCGCCCTTCAAAGCTGGCAGTTGAGCATTGTGCACGTGGAAGCGGGCCGTTAGGTTCGCGCGCGCCGGTTGAGGGCTGTTCCAACGAAACGGATTGCCGATTTCCATGCGGGTAATCGAACTTTACATCATGCGCCGTACCTTCGCGCTGTTCGCAGCCGCGTTGCTGTGGGTGCTCGCGCTGGTGTGGACCACCCAGGTCCTGAACCGCATCGACCTTGTGACCGATAGCGGCCAGTCGGCCGGCACGTTCTTCATGGTCGCCGCCCTTGTCCTGCCTGCCGTCATTCCCATCGTGATCCCCTTCGCGCTCGGCATTGCCGTGGCGCAGACGCTCGCCACCATGAATTCCGATTCGGAACTGGTGGTCATCAATGCGTCGGGCGCGCCGCGCGCCACCATCATCCGGCCGATCCTGATCATCGCCATCGGCGCCAGCGTTGCATCCTTCCTGATCAACAACACGGTTGAGCCCGCGTCCCGCCAGGCCTTTCGCACGCTGCTTGCCAATGCCCGCGCCGACCTGATCACCACGGTTCTTCAGGAAGGCAGCTTCCAGAAAGTGGATGACGGTCTCTTCGTTCAGGTCTCGGAACGCCTTCCCAACGGTCTTCTGGGCGGAATTTTCGTCGCCGATTCGCGCGAAGAGAACACCAAGCTCATTTATCATGCGCGCACAGGTGCTGCCGTTGAACGCGATGGTGGCTCCATTCTGGTCATGCAGGACGGCATGGTGCAGCGGCAGTCGGCGAATGGCGACGTCTCGACGATCCGCTTTGATTCCTACGCCTTCGACCTCTCGCAGTTTTCCAGCAGCGGCGGCGGTGAACCCACCCTGCACCCCAAGGACCGTTCCCTCGCCTTCCTCCTAAATCCCGACCCGGACGACCAGTTCTACAAGAAGTCGCCACAGATCTTCCGGGCGGAACTTCACATGCGCTTCTCCGAATGGCTCTACCCGCTGGTCTTCGCCATGATCGGACTGGCCGTGGCCGGCGATGCGCGCTCCTTCCGCGAAGCCAGGCTGCACCCGATGGTGACCACGATGGTGATCGCGCTGCTTGTGCGGTGGGTCGGGTTCTATTCGGGCACCGAGGCCGAAAGCTCGCGCGTTTTCTCCTTCGTGCTCTATGCCGCCCCGCTTTTGATGTTTGGCGTATGCGCGTTCTTCATCTTCACAAATCGTGTGATGGAACTGCCGACACACTGGGTTGAGAAGCTCAACGCACGGACACAGAAACTGACCGAGGCAATGACCCGCCTTCGCATCAAGCTGGCCAGCAAGCGCTCGCCCGAAGGAGGTCGCGGATGATCGGCCTGACACTTGGCGGCTATTTCTTCCGCCGCTACGCCTCGATTGCAGCCTGGAACTTTTTCGGCATCGGTCTTCTGATCTTCATCGTGACCTTTGCCGAGGTTTCGAGCCGCTCGGCGGGATTGCCGGGCTACACGCCGCAATGGGCCTTTTCGCTGGCCGCGCTGCAGACACCGATCATCCTTCTGCAGGCAATCCCCTTCATCGGTCTGATTGCGGCCATGGCCACGCTCATCAGTCTCAACCGCAAGTATGAGCTTGTGGTGGCGCGTGCGGCGGGCGTTTCAGCCTGGCAGTTCCTCACGCCCATCGCATTCGGCTCCTTCGTTTTCGGCGTGATCGCCGTTGCTGCGCTGAACCCGCTGGCAGCCAACGGCTTTGCCCAGGCGCAGCTTGTCGAGGCCGAGGTGCGCGGGGCAAAGAGCACAACCAATTCCGAAGCCGAACAGTGGCTCAAACAGCGTACGGGCAATGAGGAAACCATCATCGGTTCCACCTCTGTCCTCAGCGGCGGGCAGACCCTGATTCGCCCGACTTTCTTCCGAATCGATGCCGATGGACGCATCTATGAGCGACTCGACGCCGAACGCGCATTTCTGCGCGATGGTTTCTGGGAATTGCAGGACGTGGCACGTCGCCGCGGTACCGCTGCGGCAGAACGTATCGCAACGCTGCAGATCGAAACGAATCTCCAGCCAGAATTCGTTGGCGAGCAGCTTGCGCGCCCTGAAGCGACATCCATCTATGCACTGCCTGGAAAGATCGAAGTCGCGCGCTCCTTCGGGCTCAAGGCAAACGCCTTTGCCACGCATTTTCATTCACTTGTAGTATTACCCCTCCTGCTCGTCGCCATGACGCTGATTGCCGCTACGGTATCCATGAGATTTACGCGAATGGGACAGTCAGCAACGGTGATTCTGGGTGGAATCCTCGCCGGCTTTCTGCTTTATGTGGTTTCGGTCCTGGTCAAGGCGTTCGGTAGCGCCGGAGTTGTACCTCCGGTTGTAGCTGCCTGGACGCCTGTGGTCGTGGCGATGTTCTATGGGGTGACTTTCCTATTGTACAAGGAGGACGGTTAGTGGGGGTTTCGGCAAACAGAGCCGGCATGTCCGCACGGTTAGCGCATTTGATGGGCGCGACCGCGTTGGCGACCTTGTGCACCTATGCATTGCTTCCGCAGGTCACTGCCCTGGCGCAGACCGGCGGGCTGGACGTATCGGACCTTCCGCAAGACGCACAGATGCTGCTGACGGCGGACAATCTCATTTACGACAACGATCAGAGCACGATCACTGCCGCCGGCGGTGTGCAGATCGAATATGCCGGAAACAATCTCGTTGCAGACCGGGTCGTCTATGACCGGGCAACGTCCCGCGTTGTTGCGCGCGGCCGTGTGCAGATCATCGAGAAAGACGGCAACAAGATCTATGCAGACGAGATCGACGTCACGGATGACTTCCGCGACGGCTTCGTCAATGCGCTGCGCGTCGAGACTGTCGACAAGACCTATTTCGCTGCCGAGAGCGCTGAACGCTCAGGCGGTCGGCTGACCACCTTCAACAATGGTGTCTACACCGCGTGCGAACCCTGCCGTGACAAACCCGGCAAACCGCCGATCTGGCAGATCAAGGCACAGAAGATCATCTGGAACGGTGAATCCAAGACAGTTCGTTTTGAGCGTTCGCGATTCGAATTCTTCGGCATGCCGATTGCCTACCTCCCCTATCTCGAGGTGGCGGACCCGACGGTGAAGCGCAAAACGGGCTTCCTGATTCCGAGCGCTTCATACAATGACGAGCTCGGCTTCGGCGTCAGCGTTCCCTATTACCTCGCGCTCTCGCCGACGTATGACCTTACGGTAACAGGCACCTACTATACGAATCAGGGCTTCCTTGGCGAAGCCGAGTGGCGTCAGCGTTTCGACAACGGCCAGTACAGCGTCAAGATTGCCGGTATCAAGCAGCAGGACCCCGAGGCCTGGAGGCCGAACACGGTCAATGGCAGCGAAGACGGCCGTGGCATGATCGGCTCCAAAGGCCAGTTCCGCGTCAACCCGCGCTGGACCTTCGGCTGGGACGTGCTTGCGCAGACCGACAAGAACTTCTCGCGCACCTATGGCATCGACGGGTTCTCGGACACGGTTCAGACATCCCAGCTTTATCTGACCGGCCTTGATGACCGGAACTTCTTCGACCTGCGCGCCTACCATTTCGACGTTCAGGAAGACGTGTTGGACTCCTCCCCCAGTGCGCGTGACGATCAGCAGCCCTGGGTTCTGCCGAGCTTCGACTATTCCTATACACCGGACATGTCGGTGGCTGGCGGCGAGCTCAATCTCGATATCAATGTTCAAAACATCTATCGGGATCAGTTGAGTGGGCGCACTGTTTCCGGGATGCCATCGGCGTACGAGCGTATCGACGGTATGGATGGGCTTGCCAGCCGCATGACGGCCGAAGCCGAGTGGAAGCGCTCTTTCGTCACGTCGGGCGGTCTCGTCGTGACCCCGCTTCTGCAGGCCCGTGGCGACGCGATCTATACCGATTATGATGCCACCACGGTCAATGGCATCACCAGCTTCGAGCTGAATGGCACCCCGGTCGGCAGCGATATGCGCTCCTCCTACTATCGCTACATGGCGACGGCAGGTCTGGAAGCGCGCTGGCCGATCCTTTTCTCCACCACGAGCGCCAGCCACGTGCTGGAACCCGTGGCGCAGATCTTCGTCCGGCCCGACGCTCCCTATCAGGACAAGCTCGGCATTCCGAACGAAGATGCGCAGTCGCTCGTGTTCGACGCGACGACGCTGTTCGAGCGTGACAAGTTCTCCGGCTATGACCGCATTGAGGGTGGTACGCGCGCCAATGTCGGCATCCGCTACTCCGGCAGTTTCGCCAATGGCTGGACTGCTCAGGGCCTCTTCGGTCAGTCCTACCAGATTGCCGGCGCGAACCCCTATGCGGCTCCTGATCTGGTCAATGTCGGCGCCTATTCCGGCCTTGAGACGGACGTCTCCGACTTTGTCGGCATGATCGGTTTCGCCAGCCCGGGCGGCTTTGCATTCTCCGCCGGTGCACGGTTCGACGAGGAGACCTTCGACGTACGCCGTACCGACCTGAAGACCGCCGCCACCGTTGGCGCGGTAACCGGTTCGTTGCAGTACGCCTATATCGAGGCCCAGCCACTATACGGGTTTGAAACCGACCGACAGGAAGTGACGGGCGTCGCGAGGATCAAGTTCGACGAGAACTGGAGCGGTTTTGCTTCGGGCACTTACGACATCGAGAGCGAGACGGTCGTAAAGAACGACTACGGGTTCTCCTATGGCGATGAGTGCTTCATCTATTCGATGACCTATTCGCGCAGCGAAAACCGCGTGACCAAGGAAACCGACCATTCGTTCGGCTTCCGCGTGTCGCTGCGCACCATCGGCGATTTCGGCACCAGCAGCGGCGACTTCGGGTCAAGCTTCTGAGGCTGTGAGCCTTTGAACAGGCAGGCCGGGAGCTTCGCTTCCGGCCTCATTTGGACATGACCTCCCCTAAAGTCATGATTTTGCCCCAGGCTGGCGGATAAAACGGTCCAAGGGACTGTAGCTCCAGTGCATTTGCTGTTATCCCAGACGCAATTGCGGGGTGCAAAAGTGAGAAATGTGACGATGTTTAGCAATTGCAGGCGTATTGTGCGCGCGAGCGTGTTGACGTTGGCCGTGGCGACGGCAATGCCCATTCTCGGCGGTACCAGTGCCATGGCGACCGAAATTCGCTATGTGGTCAACAATCTTCCGGTGACCAGCTACGATATCGACCGGCGCGTCGCATTTCTGCGACTGCAGCGCGAGGGTGGCAATCTGCGCCAGAAAGCCACCGATCAGATGATCGAGCAGACGCTCAAGCTGCAGGAAATGCAGCGGCGCAACATCAACATCCCCAAAGAGATGGTGGATCAGGCCTATCAGCGCTTCGCCAGCGGAAACCGGATGACCACCAGCCAGTTGAACCAGGTGATGGCGCAGTCGGGCGTGACGGCAGCGCACTTCAAGGATTTCATCCGTTCGCAGATCGGCTGGAGCCGCGTCATGCAGGCGCGCAACAGCTCTTCCGGCGGCATGAGCGAGCAGGATGTTGTAGCCAAGATGCTTCAGCAGGGTGGCAACAAACCGAGCGCGACCGAATACATGCTTCAGCAGGTCATCTTCGTCGTTCCGTCTGCCGAGCGCTCGAAGTTACTTGGCAAGCGCCAGCGCGAAGCACAGGCGCTGCGTGGCCGCTTCCGGGGCTGCGATTCGACCCGTGAGTTCGCCAAGGGGCTGATTGACGTGACCGTGCGTGACCTTGGCCGTATTCTTGAACCGGAGCTGCCGGGCGACTGGAAAGACCAGATCAAGAAGACGTCCCCCGGCAACGCGACCGGCGTGCGCACGACAGAGCGCGGCGTCGAGTTCATCGGCGTTTGCAGCACGCGCGAAGTTTCCGACGACCGTGTCGCTCAGATGATGTTCCAGAGTGAAGGCTCGGGCGGCGAGGACATGGAAAAGGCCTCGCAGGAATATCTCGCCGAGCTGCGCAAGAACGCGCGCATCACCAAGCGCTGATTGTTCTTCATGAGCCCGGCCTTGCCGGGCTCATCTTTCTTCGACCCTAGATTCAACGAGGTGGCTCTTGCGCCCGCTCGCGCTAAGCATTGGCGATCCGTCCGGAATCGGCCCGGAGGTCATTCTTCAGGCCTGGCTTCGGCGCGACCAGGATAAGCTGTCGCCCTTCTATGTTCTCGGCGACCCTGCCCTTCTGGCCGCACGCGCGCGCCATCTGGGGCTCGACGTACCGCTGTGCGAGGCAGAGCCCGAGGCGGCAGAGACCGCTTTTGACAATCGGCTGCCGGTCGCACCGCTCGAAAACCGTTTGACCGACAGCGCAGGCCAGCCCGAGACGGTGAATGCGGCCGGTGTCATCGAGGCCATATCACGCGCCGTGACGGATACGGTGGAAAGCCGTGCGGCGGCTGTGGTCACCGCGCCCATCGCCAAGAAGCCGCTCTATGATGCAGGCTTTCGTTTTCCGGGCCACACGGAGTTTCTGGGCCATCTGGCAGAGGAGCTGACCGGCAGGCCGGCCACGCCTGTCATGATGCTTGCAGGCCCCGATCTGCGGACCGTTCCGGTGACCGTTCATCAGGCGCTGGCAGGGGTTCCTGAAACCCTGACGCAGGCGCTCGTGGAAGAGATCGCGCGGATCACGCATCGGGAGCTGCGTCAGCGCTTCGGCATCGCGGAACCGCGCCTTGCCATTGCCGGGCTCAACCCGCATGCCGGCGAAGGCGGGGCCATGGGCACGGAAGACCGTGACGTCATCGCGCCGGCGATCCACGCGCTTCAGGAAGACGGGATCAACGCATTCGGTCCCCTGCCCGCCGACACGATGTTTCACGCCCGCGCCCGCACTGGCTATGACGCCGCACTTTGCATGTATCACGATCAGGCGCTGATCCCCGTGAAGACCATTGCCTTTGACGAGACGGTGAACGTCACGCTCGGCCTTCCCTTCATCCGCACATCTCCCGATCACGGCACGGCATTCGACATTGCCGGACGCGGCATCGCCCGGCCCGACAGCCTGATTGCGGCGATCAGGCTTGCGCGCCGGCTCTCAGACAATACGGACACCATAAAATGACGGCCGATGGCCTGCCACCACTCAG
The DNA here is from genome assembly GCF_058725515.1 of Nitratireductor sp. WH36-1. Lineage (NCBI taxonomy): Bacteria > Pseudomonadati > Pseudomonadota > Alphaproteobacteria > Hyphomicrobiales > Phyllobacteriaceae > Nitratireductor > Nitratireductor sp. WH36-1. The sequence goes on from NZ_CM178970.1 coordinate 2,885,108, forward strand.
AGAGGTCATCGCCAGGCATGGCCTCGCCGCCAAGAAATCGCTCGGCCAGAACTTTCTTCTGGATCTGAACCTGACGGCCAAGGTCGCCCGGGCTGCGGGCGATCTTGAAGGCGCGACGGTGATCGAGGTCGGCCCCGGACCGGGCGGTCTGACGCGCGCCCTGCTGATGGCCGGCGCAGAACGCGTGATCGCCATCGAACGTGACGAGCGCTGTCTCGATGCGCTGGCGGAGATCGCCGCGCACTATCCGGGCCGGCTCGACGTGGTGAATGGCGACGCCATGGAAACGGACTTCGCAGCCCTCGCCCCGGAGGCGCACGGCAAGGTGCGGATTGTCGCCAACCTGCCCTACAATATCGGAACGGAGCTTCTCGTACGCTGGCTGACGCCCGACGCATGGCCGCCCTTCTACGCCTCGATGACGCTGATGTTCCAGCGCGAAGTGGCGCAGCGCATCGTCGCCGAACCCGGCGACAAGGCCTATGGTCGGCTTGGCGTTCTGGCCGGCTGGCGCACCGTCTCCAAGATCGCCTTTGACCTGCCTCCGCAGGCCTTTACGCCCCCGCCGAAAGTGACGTCGTCCGTGGTGCATATCGTGCCGCGCGCCGAGCCGCTGGCGGTCGAGCCCAAAAGGCTGGCGAAGATCACGGAAGCAGCCTTTGGCCAGCGCCGCAAGATGCTGCGCCAGAGCGTCAAATCGCTGGGTGGTGAAGCGCTTCTGGCGCGCGCAGGGATCGATGCGACGCGACGTGCGGAAACGCTCTCAGTGGCCGAATTCGTGGCGCTGGCCAACGCTTCCCAGACCGGTTCATCCTGACGGATTTTGCAGATGGTCGGGTAAGGCAGCCCGACCATGAAATGCAAATGAAGCTCAGTTGCCGTCTTCGCTGAGCAGGCCCGAAACGAAATCAAACAGGCCGGGGCGGCGGTCGCGCCGCAGGCGCTCTGCCTCAACGATGGAGCGCACCGACGAAAAGGCGTGATCGAGCTCTTCATTGATCACGACATAATCGTAATCCAGCCATTTCTCGATTTCCGTCCGCGCATTCTTCAGACGCGTCTGGATGATCTCGGGCGTATCCTCGGCGCGCCGCGTGAGACGGCCAAGCAGCTCCTTCATGCTGGGCGGCAGGATGAAGATGGAGACCACATCCCCGCGCATTTTCTCGCGCAGCTGCTCCGCGCCCTGCCAGTCGATGTCGAACAGCATGTCGCGCCCCTCGGTCAGCGCCTTTTCGACAGGCGCGCGGGGGGTACCGTAGAAATTGCCGTGAACCTCGGCCCACTCCAGCAATTCGTCATTGTCGCGCATGATCTCGAATTCGCGCTGCGTCTTGAAGTGGTAGTGCACCCCTTCAATTTCGCTGGCGCGGCGGGGGCGCGTGGTAACGCTTACCGAAAGTTCAAACCCCTTCACCTCGGCCAGAAGCGTGCGTGCGATGGTCGACTTGCCTGCACCCGAAGGTGAAGACAGGACGAGCATAAGGCCGCGGCGCGCGACTTCGGTCGAAACGGCAGGAGACGTCTGCGAGGACATGGTCTACTCCAGATTTTGGACCTGCTCGCGGAACTGATCGACGACGGCCTTTAATTCAAGGCCGATGGCCGTGACGGTTGTCGCGTTGGACTTTGAGCAAAGCGTGTTGGATTCGCGGTTGAACTCCTGACCGAGGAAGTCAAGCTTTCGACCTATGGGGCCGCCGGAGGCGATCAGAGCCCGGGCCGATGCGATATGTGCGCGCAAACGGTCGATCTCTTCACGGATATCCGCCTTGCCTGCAAGGATGGCGGCCTCGGCGTGGAGGCGGGCTTCATCGAAGCCGGTGGTCGCATCCATGAGGCGGGCGACCTGCTCGCTCAGACGCTGGCGTATGGCCTCGGGCGAGCGGGAGGAATCATTTTCGACCTGATCGGTCAGCGTCTCGATGCGCGCCACCTGGTCAAGCAGGATACGTTCGAGCGCCGCACCCTCATCCCGCCGCGCATTCTCAAGGCTGACAAGCGCCTCATCGAAGGTCGACAGAATGGCTTCGTCGAGCGAGGCGCGAACCTCTTCATCCGCCACGGGATCGGCATAGTCGAGCACACCGCGCAGGCCCAGCAGCCCGTCTGCCGTTGCAGGAGCAGCGCCGAACTGCTCGTGCAGGCGACCGGCCAGTTCTGCGACCTCTTTCAGGAACTCTTCATCGACAACCGGGCGGCGCAGAGCGCCATTCTGCGTAAAATTCAGCGAAGCCTGCACATTGCCGCGCGAAAAGCGCTTCTGCAGACGCTGGCGCGCGCCCTGCTCGATCCGTTCAAAACCGGGAGGGAGGCGAAAGCGGGTTTCAAGGCTGCGCCCGTTTACCGATTTCAGCTCCCAAGCGATGCCACCGGCATCATGGTCGCGCGAAGCACGGGCAAAGCCCGTCATGCTTTGAAGCCTGCTCATGCGTCCCCCTCTTCGCGCGACGGTCCGGCTCAGTTGGAGCCGGCCTCGTCTTCCGTCTGGCGCTCGCGCTCCAGCTTGCGCCAGCGTGCGACGTTCTCATTGTGCTCTTTGAGCGTCTTGGCAAAGGCGTGACCGCCCGTACCGTCCGCGACGAAGTAGAGTTCGTCGGTCTGCGACGGGTTTGCCACGGCCTCAAGCGCCGCACGGCCCGGATTGGCGATCGGTGTGGGCGGAAGCCCGTCGATCTGATAGGTGTTGTAAGGCGTCTTCTTGTCGATGTCGGACCGGTAGATCGGGCGATCGGCCGGTTTGCCCTGGCCGCCAAACAGACCATAGATGATGGTCGGGTCCGACTGCAGACGCATGCCCTTGTTCAGACGGTTGATGAAGACGGCTGCAACGCGCGGGCGCTCGTCGGCAATGCCGGTTTCCTTCTCCACGATGGAGGCCAGCGTTACGAACTCGTTCTTGTCCTTGACCGGAAGTCCCTCGTCGCGGCGCTCCCAGATGCTGTCGACCAGCTCGCGCTGATCCTCAAGGAGCTTCTCGACGACCGCCGTGCGGTCCATGCCGCGCGTAAAGCGCAGCGTGTCGGCTGCAAGACTGCCTTCCGGCGGCATCTCATCCGGCAGCTTGCCGGAGAGTTCCGGGGTATCCTGAATACGCTGGAACACCTCGACGACGGTCCGCCCTTCCGGGATGGTGAGCGAGTAAAGAACGCTCTTGCCGCTCTTCAGAAGCTCCATGACGTCATGCATCGAAGCGCGGGCGTCGATGGCGTACTCACCGGCCTTGAGCTCGGAATCGGCGCCATAGGCGCGCACACCGATGGAGAAGATGCGCGCATCGCTGATCACGCCCTCGCGCTCGAGCAGGCTGGCGATCTGGTTCACACCCGTGTTCGGTTTGATGAGAACGGTCTCGGCCGTGCTTGACGGGCCGGGCTGATGGAATTCGCGCTTGCCGAAATAGAAGGCGAAGCCGGCCAGAACCACCAGAAAGACGATGGAAGAGAAGACGAAGTTGAAGAACACCACGAACTGGCTGCGCGCGCGCCTGGAGCGCTTCGGTGGCGGGGTTCCCGCCTCCGGTCGTAATGTCTGGCTGGCCGGTTTGAACGTACGGCCGCGCTCTTCGTCTGGCTGGCGGCCATAGCCGCTGGAATTATCGCCGGAAGTCCCTGTCATGCTTCTTGGACCGCTCCCTTTCAGAACGGCGCCAATTGCCGCCGGTCCTGTCCTATTCTGTGTTCGCGTTATGAACGTTTACGCAAGTTTCGAAAATTGCGTCACCGGAGCTTGCCGCGCGCCATTTCGATTCGTGTCAGAACAGAATGAATTGCGAAAATGGCAAAACTGCAAGCCCGCTATCGGAAACGTTCAGGCCTCATAACGCTTGAATACGAGAGACGCGTTGGTGCCGCCAAAGCCAAAGGAGTTGGAGAGCGCTACGTCAACCTGACGTTCGCGCGGCTTGTTGGGCACCAGATCGATGGCCGTTTCAACCTGTGGATTGTCCAGATTGATGGTCGGCGGCACGATGTTGTCGCGAATGGCCAGAACCGAGAAGATCGCTTCTGCTGCACCCGCGGCACCAAGCAGATGGCCGATGGCCGACTTGGTGGACGACATCGAAACATTGCCTGCGGCATCGCCCATGAGGCGCTCCACGGCTCCAAGCTCGATGGTGTCCGCCATGGTCGAAGTGCCATGTGCGTTGATGTAGTCCAGATCGGCAGGTGTCATGCCGGCGCGCTTCAACGCTGCCTTCATGCAGCGATAGGCACCGTCGCCGTCTTCCGCCGGCGCCGTGATGTGATAGGCGTCGCCCGTCAGGCCATAGCCAACCACTTCGGCGTAAATCTTGGCGCCACGCGCCTTTGCATGCTCCAGCTCTTCCAGCACGAGCACGCCTGCACCCTCGCCCATGACGAAACCGTCGCGGTCGCGGTCATAGGGCCTGGAAGCGATTTCCGGCGTATCGTTGAAGCTGGTGGAGAGAGCCTTGCATGCGGAGAAGCCGGCGATCGACAGACGGGTGATCGGTGCTTCCGCACCACCCGCAAGCATGACGTCGGCGTCACCAAGCATGATGAGGCGCGCAGCATCGCCAATGGCGTGCGCGCCGGTGGAGCAAGCGGTCACGACCGCATGGTTCGGCCCCTTCAATCCGTGTCGAATGGACACCTGGCCGGACACCATGTTGATGATGTTGCCGGGGATGAAGAAGGGGCTGATGCGGCGCGGACCGCGCTGCTCCAGCGTCAAGGCGTTTTCAGCAATGCCTTCGATGCCGCCGATACCCGAACCGATCAGAACGCCGGTGGCGTATCTGTCGTCTTCGGTTTCCGGCTTCCAGCCGGAATCTTCCAGCGCCTGGTCTGCCGCAGCAATGCCGTAGGTGATGAACTCACCGATCTTGCGCTGCTCGCGGGGTTCCAGAAAGGCGTCGGGGTTGAACGCCCCTTCGCCTTCACGCGGGATCGTATTGGCGATCTTGCACGGCAGATCATCGACCTCAAAACTGTCGATGCGGCTGGCCGCACTCTTGCCCGAAAGCAGGCTCTTCCACCCATGTTCAACACCGAGGCCGAACGGTGAAAGAAGCCCCATACCGGTGACGACAACACGTCTCATATGCTGAATATCCGCCTTGACTACGTTTTTGTAGCGATAACGCCGGAGGCGTTAGGCGGTCGCCTTGTCGATGTACTTCACTGCGTCGCCGACGGTGAGGATCGTCTCGGCAGCGTCGTCCGGGATTTCAACGCCGAACTCTTCTTCAAAGGCCATGACCAGCTCGACGGTGTCGAGGCTGTCTGCGCCAAGATCATCAATGAAGCTTGCGCCTTCGTTCACCTTGTCGCCTTCGACGCCCAGATGCTCGACAACGATTTTCTTAACGCGTTCTGCAGTATCGCTCATGAGAGAACCCTCGACTTTCTGAATTTCCGATCTTCGTTAGCCGCACGATTGCCGCTAATCAAGCTAAATGACGACTAACCCGCTGACATGGCCAGCGCGAAGCCTTCGTTATTCCGTCCTCGATACACGGGTTACGCGCGGCTCGTGGAACGGCTTTCGGCGGGCGCATATCACGATTTAACTGCGCGAGCCAAGCGTTAATCACCCGACATCCACTTTGGACGAGCCCCCGGACGCGATCCATCCCGTGCCCGCCATGCCTTGTGCGAGAACCGCCATCGGACAGGCGCTGAACCGCTTTCCTCACCTTGCTTTGCGGCTGCTTCGACGGTTTCCGGCTGTGCGCCCAGAAACGAGGCGAGCCGGGCCGCCTGATGATTTTCAGCAGTGGTGTCGCCGAATATTTCCACCAGGCCGAGCTCTGAGAAGCCGAAATCGAGCAATGCGCCTGCGATCTCGGCAGCGCTGCCATAACGTCCCCAGAGGTCGGGAGAGAGTTCGATTCCGAGTTCGCCACTGTCCTGTGGACAATTCGCCGCGCGCAGCCCCGCACAGCCGACAAGGCGGCCGGTTTTACGACAGATCACTGCAAACTGGTGGTTTTTGCGCGGATACTCCGCTGCCCACTGGCGAAAGAGCGCAACAAGCTCTGCCGGATCGCCTGCGGCCTGTCCGGCCTTGCGGCGTGCGGAAACGAAACGCGGATCCGCCTGATAGGCCGCAAGGGCGGCCACATCGGCGGGCTCGAAATCCCGCAGAACAAAGCGTTTTGTCTCGAGCCCGCTCATCGTGTCGACCGGTGTGAACCGATCAGATCATTGCCATGCCGCCATTCACGTGCACGGTCTGGCCGGTCACGTAGGAAGCCTCGTTGGATGCGAGATAGGCGACAGCCGATGCGACTTCCGCACCATTGCCCATGCGCTTCATCGGAATGGCGCCCATGATGGCGTCACGCTGCTTGTCGTTGAGCTTGTCGGTCATGGCCGATTCGATGAAGCCCGGAGCAACGCAGTTGACCGTGATCGAGCGGCTGGCGATTTCCTGCGCCAGCGACTTGGAGAAGCCGATCAGGCCCGCCTTGGAGGCGCAGTAATTCGCCTGGCCGGGATTGCCGGTGACGCCCACCACGGAGGTGATGTTGATGATGCGGCCGAATCGGCGGCGCATCATCGGGTGCGTCAGCTCGCGGGTCAGACGGAAAACCGAGCCGAGATTGATCTCGAGGACCGAATCCCAGTCTTCGTCGCTCATGCGCACGAACAGGCCGTCGCGGGTGATGCCCGCATTGTTGACCAGAATGTCGACGCCTTCGAGTTCAGATTCCGCCTTCTCGGCCAACTGCTTGACTTCACTGCGATCCGACAGGTTCGCCGGCAGAAGCTTTACGCGGTCGCCCAGATCGGCGGCGAGCGCCTCGAGCTTCTCGACGCGCGTGCCATGCAGGCCGACAATGGCGCCCTGCGCATGCAGAATGCGCGCAATCGCCTCGCCAATGCCGCCGGTGGCGCCCGTCACCAGTGCCTTGCGGCCGCTCAGATCAAACATGACGTTGTCCTTTTCAGTCACCTGATTCATTGTTTGGGCACGATTGCCCATCGTGGCGCTGCTGCTCAGACGAGCGCAGCCATTGCCGTTTCGATATCGGCCGGCGTGTTGACCGGAACCGCCTTGAGATCGCGGTTGATGCGGCGCGCCAGCCCCGACAGGACCTTGCCCGAACCGATCTCGTAAAGCGTGTCGACGCCATTCTCGCCGAACCAGCCAACCGTTTCGCGCCAGCGCACACGGCCCGTCACCTGCTCGACCAGCCGCTCGGCAATCTCTTCGGGATCGCTCAGCGACGAAACCGTGACATTGGCCACGACAGGCACGATCGGCGCGTTTTTCTTCACATCGGCCAGTGCTTCGCGCATGGCGTCTGCGGCCGGCTTCATGAGCGCGGAGTGGAACGGCGCTGACACCGGCAGCATGATCGCGCGCTTCGCGCCCTTCTCCGTGGCAAACGCCGCTGCCTGCTCAACAGCCGCCTTTGCGCCGGAAATCACCAGCTGTCCGCCGCCATTGTCATTGGCGATCTGGCATACGCCGCTCCCGGCGGCCGCCTTGCAGATCTCTTCGACGTCTGCCGCCTCAAGGCCGATGATCGCCGCCATCGCACCCTCGCCAACCGGAACGGCTGCCTGCATGGCGTTGCCGCGAATGCGCAGGAGGCGCGCCGTATCGGCCAGCGAGAACATGCCGGCAGCGCAGAGCGCGGAATATTCGCCGAGCGAATGACCGGCCACGCAGGACACCTTGTCCTTCAGCGACAGACCACCCTTTTCCATGACACGCATTGCGGCAATGGAAACCGCCATCAGCGCCGGCTGTGCATTGGCCGTGAGCGTCAGCTCATCCTCCGGGCCTTCCCACATGATGCTGGAAAGCTTCTGCTCCAGCGCGTCGTCGACCTCGTGGAACACATCCCGTGCTTCCGGAAACGCATCCGCCAGATCGCGTCCCATGCCGACAGCCTGGCTGCCCTGTCCCGGAAAGGTGAAAGCGATGCCCATCGCCAAATCTCCAAAATAACATCGTTATCGGGCGCATCTGGTGACGCAACACAACTGGCGCGTCAAGCTTTTTGGGCATTTCGGGTCTTGCTCCTGCCCTGACATGAAAACTCCACAATTGAGGAGAGTAGTTGCCGGGCTCCGCCCCAATTCCGGTGGCGTGCAGGGGTATTTTCAGACATGTCTTTTGGAACTGAACAGCCGCAGGTGAAGACGCCGGCGCGCAAGGTCACACTTCTCCAGATGCTTGGCTTTGTTTCGGTGACGCTTTTTGTGTCCACCGAAGTGGCCGTGGCATCAGCTGCGGGCGTGTGGGGACTTTCCGGTCTTCTGCACCTCAACTCGGTCGGAGAAATCGTACTTGCGGTGATCGTCGGGCTGCCGGCGCTTTATGCAATGGTGCGCTGCGGACAGCTCGCCTTCGAGGCGGAGACGGACCCGGAAAACAATTAGGTCTGTCCCGAGGAGCGTTCGCCCCTCACCTTTCCATCCGGACGATGTCAGGGTTTGTCAGCGGGCATGGCGGTCCGCTGGCATGATGACGGCTTATTGCCTATATCTGCGCGGCTCCCCTTTTCCGATCTCACGGACGCGCTTCCATGACGACAGCCCTTTCCATAAAGAATCTATCCAAGACCTACAAAGGCGGCGTCACCGCGCTCAAATCGGTCGATCTCGACATCGAACGCGGTGAAATCCTCGCCCTGCTCGGCCCCAATGGCGCCGGCAAGACGACGATGATCTCGATCATCTGCGGGCTTGTGCGCCCCTCCACCGGCACGGTGAAGGTGGAAGGCAATGACATTGTCAGCCAGTACCGCGAGGCGCGAAAGCTGATCGGCCTCGTGCCGCAGGAACTGCACACCGAAACCTTCGAGACGGTCTGGGCCACGGTGAGTTACAGCCGCGGCCTGTTCGGCAAGAAGCCGAACCCGGCTCTGGTCGAGCAGATTTTGCGCGACCTCTCGCTCTACGAAAAGAAAGACAGCCAGATCATCGCGCTTTCAGGCGGCATGAAGCGGCGTGTCATGATCGCCAAGGCTCTGGCCCATGAGCCGCGCATCCTCTTTCTGGACGAGCCGACCGCCGGCGTCGACGTGGAGCTGCGCAAGGATATGTGGCGGCTGGTCAAGCGCCTGCGCGACACGGGCGTCACCATCATCCTGACCACGCATTACATCGAGGAGGCGGAGGAAATCGCCGACCGGGTGGGCGTCATCCGGAAGGGTGAGCTTCTTCTGGTCGAGGACAAGGCCGAACTGATGCGCAAGCTCGGTCAGAAGCAACTGACGCTCGACCTGCAAAAGCCGCTCGAGAGCCTGCCCGAGACGCTCTCCCATTTTGATCTGAAGCTGACCGACGATGGCCAGCAGATCATCTATTCCTATGACACGCAGGCAAACCGGACAGGCATCGCCACGCTTCTCTCGGCGCTTGGCGAGGCCGACATCATCGTCAAGGATCTCGATACACAGCAGCGCTCGCTTGAAGACATCTTCGTGAGCCTGGTGGTGGAGGAAAAGCAGTGAACTTCGAAGCCGTCAAATCCATCTATCTCTTCGAGATGGCGCGCATGAAGCGCACGCTCCTGCAAAGCGTGATCTCGCCGGTGCTCTCCACCTCTCTCTATTTCATCGTCTTCGGCGCGGCCATCGGCTCGCGCATCGAGGAGATCGACGGCGTGCAGTATGGCGCGTTCATCGTGCCGGGCCTGATGATGCTCACACTGTTGCAAAACTCGATCTCCAACGCGTCCTTCGGCATCTATTTCCCAAAATTCATCGGCACGATCTATGAGGTTCTGTCGGCGCCGATTTCGTTCTTCGAGATCGTGCTGGGCTATGTGGGGGCCGCGGCCACCAAATCGATCATTCTGGGCCTGATCATTCTGGCCACGGCGCATCTCTTCGTGCCCATCGAGATCAGGCACCCCTTCTGGATGCTCTTCTTTCTGGTGATGACGGCGGTGACTTTCAGCCTGTTCGGCTTCATCATCGGCATCTGGGCCGACAATTTCGAGAAACTGCAGCTCATTCCGCTGCTGGTGATCACGCCGCTCGTGTTTCTGGGCGGCTCGTTCTACTCGATCCAGATGCTGCCGGAATTCTGGCAGAAGGTGACGCTCGCCAACCCTGTTCTCTACCTCATCAGCGGCTTCCGCTGGAGCTTCTACGAGACCTCGGATGTGGGAATCGGCGTGAGCATCGGCATGATCTCGTTCTTCCTGGTTCTGTGCCTCGGCGCGATCTGGTGGATCTTCAAAACCGGCTACCGCCTGAAGACCTGACGGCAAAAACGGGTCGAAGCGGCCGCTCACTTGGAAAGACAAAGCGTCTGTGCGATGGCTATGTCGGGCACCCGGTCTGCCAGCCGCTTCTGGACCTGTGCGATCCGGCCAGTCTGGACCTCGATTTCTGGTATGTGCTCGCCTGAGGCAATCGCCTTGCATCTTTGCCCAGAACCTGTATAAGCGCGCGGTCTGCCGGTTTCAGCTGGGGGCTGAACGGAGGGCCGTGCGCCTGTGCGTGCGTTGTGAAGGCAAGTCCTTCCGCCTCCCGTGTCTCCGCTCTCGACCGTCTCGTCCAAGCGCCTTTCTTCGTCGGGCTTGCCCGCAAAGAGGTGTCGCTGAGGCTTTAGCCGCTGGGATCCGGTGTGACACAAAAGGAAGAAAGGCAAGACAATGGCACTTTACGAACACGTGTTCCTTGCCCGGCAGGATCTCTCGCCGCAGCAGGTTGACGCTCTTGTAGAACAGTTCAAGGGCATCATCGAGGCTGGTGGCGGCTCCGTCGGTCGGGTCGAGAACTGGGGACAGAAGTCCCTCGCCTACCGGATCAAGAAGAACCGCAAGGCTTATTTCACGCTCATGGACATCGACTCCCCGGCCGCAGCCGTGAAGGAAGTCGAGCGCCAGATGGGTCTGTCGGAAGACATCCTCCGCTTCATGACCGTTCGCGTCGAAGCACACGAGGAAGGCCCGTCCGCAATGATGCAGCGCCGTGATGACCGTGGCCCGCGTCGTGACGACCGTGGCCCGCGCGGCCCGCGCCGTGACGACCGTGGTCCCCGTCGCGAGTTTGACCGCGACAACAAGAAGGAAGGCTCCGAATAATGGTCGATATCAACCAGATCCCGACGCGGCGCCCGTTCCATCGTCGTCGCAAGACCTGCCCGTTCTCCGGCGCCAACGCTCCGAAGATCGATTACAAGGACGTAAAGCTCCTGCAGCGCTACATTTCCGAGCGCGGCAAGATCGTCCCCTCCCGCATCACCGCGGTGAGCCAGAAGAAGCAGCGCGAGCTGGCCAAGGCCATCAAGCGCGCTCGTTTCCTGGGCCTTCTCCCCTACGTGGTGAAGTAAGTTTCGGCGCGGGCGGTTTATCCGCCCGCCCACTCTCCGCGGCGGGCGCGGAAGAGTTCTTTCAAATCCCGAGTTGGGGCCTTTGCCCCTAACTGCCACCGGCAGGACAGCGACCCTGATGCCGCACAGACCGGCATTTTCCGTTTCTGACCTGCCCTGATTTGTTTTCCGGCTCCAAAAGCCGATGAAGAAGGACAGAAACGATGGACGTCATTCTCCTTGAACGCATTGCCAAGCTCGGCCAGATGGGCGACGAGGTAAAGGTCAAAGACGGTTACGCACGCAACTTCCTGCTGCCGCGCGGCAAGGCTCTGCGCGCCAACGCTGCCAACCGCAAGAAGTTCGAAGGCCAGCGCGTTGAGCTCGAGGCCCGCAACCTCGAACAGAAGAAGGAAGCCGAAAGCGTTGCAGAGCAGCTCGACGGCAAGTCCTTCGTGGTTGTGCGCTCCGCAGCCGAGACCGGTCAGCTTTACGGTTCTGTTGCAGCCCGCGACATCGTCGAGTTCCTGGCCGAAGAAGGCTTCAAGATCGGCCGCAGCCAGGTTGAGCTCAACCACCCGATCAAGACGATCGGCCTGGTCAATGTCGCCATCGCCCTGCATGCAGAGGTCGAGGCAACCGTGACGCTGAACATCGCTCGCTCGAGCGACGAGGCAGAGCGCCAGGCACGCGGCGAGACGCTCGATTCCGCTGAAGCCATTTACGGCGACGACATCAACGACACCGCGCGCCCGGACGAGTTCTTCGATCCGGAAGCCGAGTACGATGATGAAGCTTCGGAAGCCGGCGCAGAAGCAGCCGAAGGCGACGAAGAAGAGAACGCGTAAGTCAACGCGCCTCATCGGTTTGAAGCCGGGCGGAAACGCCCGGCTTTTTTATTGCCTGAAAGCGGTGATGGACTGCTTGCCGGTTTCAGAGCGCCTGTTTCGCAGCGAATGCTGCGGGATCAGTCGGCTTCGTCTCAATCGAATGCTTCATGTCAACAGACGGCAGGAATAATCATCTGGCTAAAGACAGGATGAGGTCTGGCCCTTTTCAATCCTCATAAAATTGTTTCATAATCACACCCTCCCGAGACTTTTGGGGGTGTTGCGATGAACTGGTTGCTTGAGAAATTCGTTTTTCGCCTGGTCCGCAAAGGCACGCTTTCAATAACCGACGCGGCCGGCAAAACGCATGTCTTCGGTGACGGGACAGGGTGTCCCGTCCATATCGTTATTCGCACAGCGGCGGCAGAGCGCGCCATGGCGCTCGACCCCATGCTTGCCGTGCCGGAGCGATACATGGAAGGCGACGTGGATATCGTCGAAGGCGATATCCTGACCTTTCTGCAAATAGTCTACACCAATATGGATGAGACGCAGACCCAGCCTTTCCTGCTCAGGCTGGGCGAGATGCTTCGCTACCCGTTGCGGCGTCTTCATCAACTCAACACACAGGCGCGCTCCAGGCGCAATGTGCGGCGGCATTACGATCTTTCCGAAGAGCTCTACCGCCTCTTCCTCGATGAGGACATGCAGTATTCCTGCGCCTATTTCGAGACGCCGGACGTTTCTCTGGAAGAGGCGCAACGCGCCAAGAAGCGCCACATCATGGCGAAGCTCGCGCTACAGCCCGGCCACCGGGTGCTGGACATAGGGTCTGGCTGGGGCGGTCTCGGTCTCGACATTGCCCGCCAGTTCGACGCGCAACTCCTTGGCGTAACGCTCTCGGAAGAACAGCACCGGGTTTCGAGCGCGCGCGCACAAGAAGCGGGGCTTTCAGACAAGGCCCGGTTCAAGATCGTCGATTATCGCTCGCTGACGGGTCCGTTCGACCGGATTGTCTCGGTCGGCATGTTCGAACATGTGGGCATCAACCATTACCGCACTTATTTCGACCAGTGCGCGCGGCTTCTGGCCGATGATGGCGTGATGCTTCTGCACACGATTGGCCGCTCGACCGGCCCTTCGATCACCAATGCCTTCATCCGCAAATACATCTTCCCGGGCGGCTACATCCCCGCCCTGTCGGAAATGCTACCCCCGATCGAGAAGTCGGGGCTGATCGTGACCGATGTGGAGATCCTGCGCATCCACTATGCGGATACGCTGAAGCACTGGCAGGAACGCTTCCAGAAAAACCGCGCCCGGGCGGTGGAGATTTATGACGAGCGCTTCGCGCGCATGTGGGAATTCTACCTGGCAGGCTCGGAGGCCTCATTCCGGTGGCAGGAGATGGTGGTGTTCCAGATCCAGCTGACCAAGAAGCGGGAAACGCTGCCGGTGACCCGCGACTATATCGCAGATACGGAGAAGCGGCTCGCGAACCCCAACGGCAAGCGACCGGGAAAATTCAAGCAGGCAGCGGAGTAAAAAGCGCCTCTTCCGTCCCAAAGATAGATGCGTGGCTGTCAAGCGAATCATCTAATATGGATGGCATTTCTGGACGCTGTGGTTTTCATGTCGCGGCTGGCGGTGGATAGCGGGGTTTGCAGGCTGGAACAGCCTTCAAGGTCTTATCCTCAGAGCCTGCAGCGTCTAGGACATATGATTGGGGTGGTCTGGACGTTTCGCATAGCGTCTGTCCGGGCCAAGTGACACTGAAACACCGGAAGAGCTCAGATGGCAGAGGCGGCAGTCCGCAAGCTCGAAACAGCGGAAACAAAGCTTTATCGCGAAGCACCGAACAACATTGAGGCAGAGCAGGCATTGCTGGGCGCAATCCTGGTCAACAATGATGCCCTATACCGTGTCTCGGACTTTCTGAAAGCGGAGCATTTCTATGAGCCGCTTCACCGCAATATCTTCGAGGTCGCCGGCGATCTGATCCGCATGGGCAAGACGGCCAACCCCGTCACCATCAAGACGTTTCTCCCCGCTGAGGAGAAGGTCGGCGAGCTGACCGTGGCGCAGTATCTTGCGCGTCTGGCGGCCGAAGCCGTGACGATCATCAACGCTTCCGACTATGGCCGCGCCATCTACGATCTGGCGGTCCGGCGTTCGCTGATCACCGTCGGCGAAGACATGGTCAACATCGCCTATGACGCGCCGGTGGACATGGCGCCCAACAAGCAGATCGAGGACGCCGAGCGACGCCTCTTCGAACTGGCCGAGACCGGGCGCTACGATGGCGGCTTCGAGAGCTTCGGCGATGCGACCAAGACCGCCGTGGACATGGCCAACGCTGCCTTCATGCGTGACGGCCACCTTTCGGGCATTTCGACGGGCCTGCGCGACCTCGACGGGCGCATGGGCGGACTGCAGCCCTCTGACCTTATTATCCTCGCCGGACGTCCTGCCATGGGTAAGACGTCGCTTGTGACCAACATCGCCTTCAACATTGCTGCGGCCTATGAGCCTGAGCAGCAGGCCGACGGCTCCTTTGCGGCTGCCAATGGCGGCGTGGTCGGCTTCTTCTCGCTCGAAATGTCGTCCGAACAGCTCGCCACGCGTATCATTTCCGAGCAGACCGAAATCCCCTCCTCCAAGATCCGCCGCGGTGAGATCACCGAGACCGATTTCGAGAAGCTTGTGGCCTGCGCCCAGACGATGCAGAAGATCCCGCTCTTCATCGACCAGACGGGTGGTATTTCCATCGCCCAGCTTGCTGCCCGTGCGCGCCGTCTGAAGCGCCAGCGCGGCCTCGACATCATCATCATCGACTATGTGCAGCTGATGCAGGGTTCTTCCAAGAACTCGCAGAACCGCGTGCAGGAAATCACCGAAATCACCACCGGCCTGAAGGCGTTGGCCAAGGAGCTTTCGACGCCGATCATCGCGCTGTCACAGCTCTCCCGTCAGGTGGAAGCGCGTGACGACAAGCGCCCGCAGCTCGCCGACCTTCGTGAATCGGGCTCGATCGAGCAGGACGCCGACGTGGTTCTGTTCGTTTATCGTGACGAGTACTATCTGAAGAACAAGGAGCCGAAGCCCGGCACCGAAGAGTACATGCAGTGGGAAGCCGAGATGAACGAGGTGCGCGGCAAGGCCGAGGTCATCATCGCCAAGCAGCGTCACGGTCCGACAGGCACGGTTCAGCTCGCGTTCCACGGCGAATTCACCCGCTTCTCCGATCTTGCCGAAGAAGATCGGATGCCCGAACGTTTTGAGTAGTAACGACATGACTTCAATCGATCCGCAGATGCGCGGCGCAGACCCCCGCGTTGCCGGTGGCCGCCTGACAGTCGACCTGGATGCACTGGTCGCCAATTACCGGCAGATGGCCGAACGCTCGACCCCGGCGGAAGCAGCCGCCGTGGTGAAGGCCGACGCCTATGGCCTGGGCGCAGGTCCGGTGGTCGCGGCGCTGGTCGCCGAGGGCTGCCGAAAGTTCTTCGTCGCCCTGCCCGAAGAGGGACTTGCCGTGCGCGCAGTCGCGCCCGATGCAGAGATCTATGTCTTCAACGGACTGTTCAGCCCCGAGGCAGCTTCCTTCTACCGCGAAGGGCGTCTCATCCCGGTGCTCAACTCGCAGACGGATCTGGCGATCTGGGAAGCCCATGGCTGGGATGATGGCGACACGCCACGCCCCTGTGCGCTGCATGTGGAGACGGGCATGAACCGGCTCGGCCTGACGCCGGAGCGGACCCGCATTCTGGCGCAGGAGAACGCCCTGACCGGCGCGCTGACGCCGCGGCTGATCCTCAGCCACCTGGCCTGCGCCGACACGCCGGACCATCCGATGAACCGGCAACAACTGGAATCATTTCAGGCACTTTGCGCACTTTTCCCAGATGCAGAATCAAGTCTGGCGAACTCCGCCGGCATCTTTCTGGGCGGGGAGTTCCTGTGCGATGTAACGCGCCCGGGCGTGTCGCTTTACGGTAGCAATCCCGTAAACGATACGGAAAATCCGATGCAGCCCGTGGCCACGGTTCAGGCGCGCATTGCGCAACTGCGTCAGGTGCCCGCCGGCGGCACGGTCAGCTACGGTGCGACACCTGTAACCCGCGACACGCTTCTGGCGGTCACCGCAACCGGCTATGCCGATGGCTACCACCGCTCCGGCTCCGGTGCGGGCGTGCCGCTGCGCAACGCGGTGCCTCAGGGCGCATGCGGCTTTGTGGATGGCGAGCGCGTGCCGGTCATCGGCCGCATCACCATGGACCTCACCCTGTTCGACGTGACCGATCTCGGTCCCGATGCGTTGCAGGTGGGCGACTTCATCGAGCTCATCGGCCACAACATGCCCGTCGACGACGTGGCAATGGCATGCGGCACGATTTCCTATGAGCTGCTGACCTCGCTCGGCCGCCGCTATGAGCGGCATTACGTGCACGGCGGGGACCGTATCTGATGGCCCGCGCACGCGTCCAGTTCATCTGCCAGAACTGCGGCACGGTGCATGCGCGCTGGGCCGGCAAATGCGACGGATGCGGCGCGTGGAACACGCTGGTCGAGGAAGGCACGTCGAGCGGCATCGGCTCCGGCCCGCAGGCCGCCTCGCGCAAGGCCCGCAAGGGACGCGCCGTGGCGCTCACCACGCTTTCCGGCGACATCGAGGATGCACCGCGCATCACCACCGGCATTGGTGAGCTTGACCGGGTGACCGGCGGCGGCTTCGTGCGCGGCTCGGCGCTGCTGGTCGGCGGCGATCCGGGCATCGGCAAATCCACCCTTCTGACACAGGCAGCAGCCGCCCTCGCCGAGCGCGGCCACCGCATCGTCTACGTATCGGGCGAAGAAGCGGTGGCGCAGATCCGTCTGCGCGCGCAGCGTCTCCATGTGGCGCAGCAGCCCGTGGAACTGGCCGCCGAGACCAATGTGGAAGACATTCTGGCGACCATCGAGGACGGAAAACGGCCCGATCTCGTCATTCTGGACTCGATCCAGACCCTGTGGACGGACATGGCCGATTCAGCCCCCGGCACCGTGACACAGGTGCGCGCCTCGGCGCAGGCCATGATCCGCTATGCAAAATCCACCGGCGCAGCTGTCGTGCTCGTCGGGCACGTGACCAAGGAAGGCCAGATCGCCGGCCCCCGCGTGGTGGAGCACATGGTGGATGGCGTTCTCTATTTCGAGGGCGAAGGCGGCCATCACTACCGCATCCTGCGCACGGTGAAGAACCGTTTCGGCCCGACCGACGAAATCGGCGTGTTCGAGATGGGCGACAAGGGGCTGCGGGAAGTCTCCAACCCGTCCGAACTCTTTCTGGGTGAGCGCAGCGCGGCCGCTCCGGGCGCTGCCGTCTTCGCCGGGATGGAGGGCACGCGACCGGTTCTTGTGGAAATCCAGGCGCTTGTCGCCCCCTCGCCGCTCGGCACGCCGCGCCGCGCAGTGGTGGGATGGGATTCCGCCAGACTTTCCATGGTCTTGGCCGTTCTCGAGGCGCATTGCGGGGTGCGCTTTGCAACCCATGATGTCTATCTGAATGTGGCCGGTGGCTACCGGATTTCGGAGCCGGCGGCCGATCTGGCGGTGGCTGCGGCACTTGTCTCCTCCCTCACCGGGCTTGCCCTGCCAGCCGATTGCGTCTATTTCGGCGAAATCAGCCTTTCGGGCGCTGTCAGACCCGTTGCGCATGCAGCGAGCCGTCTCAAGGAAGCCGAAAAGCTCGGTTTCGCCCAAGCGGTCATGCCGCCGGGCAACGAGGACGGATCGGGTGCCATCGCAGCACGGTCGGCGCGGCCCGAAGCGCTTGCCGAACTGGTTGCCCGCATCGCGGGCGCCAAGGCGGCCTAGCGGGACGGTATGAACGGATCGATTGGCGGACAGTGGCCCGGAAGACAACAATCATGACCTTGCGGGGGCATCCTAACTGCCAAAGGAGTAGGGGTGACAATGCCAATCACGTTGCTTGACGGAATTCTTGTCGGCTTCACGCTTGTTTCGGCCATGCTGGCCATGGTGCGCGGTTTCTCGCGCGAAGTGCTGTCCATCGCCTCCTGGGTTGCGGCAGCCATCGCGGCTTACTACCTGCATCCGCTGGTTTTGCCCTATGTGGCGCCCTATATCAGCAACGAGATGCTGGCGCTCGCGGTTGCGGCTGCGGCGGTGTTTTTCGTGGCGCTGATCGTGGTGACGATCATCACGATGAAGATCGCGGACTTCATCATCGATTCGCGCATCGGCGCGCTCGATCGCACGCTCGGCTTTCTCTATGGCGCCGCACGCGGTATCCTGGTGGTTGCCGTGGCGCTTCTGTTCCTCAACTGGCTGATGGGTGCAAACCCGCCGGAATGGGTTACGGAAGCAAAGTCCCGTCCCCTGCTGGACGGTGTGGGCCAGTGGATTCAGAGCCTGCTTCCGGACGATCCGGACAACTCGGTTTTCGATCGCCTGTCCAACGGTGTGTCCGGCGAAGGTGAAACCGCTAACTGACGGTCACGGGCCGTCTGTGTCACAATGAAAGGGCGGCCAGAAATGGCATTGGAAGACAATTTGCCTCTCGCAGGCGAAGCGGACGACCATTTTCACGACGAATGCGGCGTGTTCGGCATTTTCGGTCGCAGTGATGCGGCCGCGATCGTCACGCTTGGCCTGCATGCCTTGCAGCATCGCGGTCAGGAAGCGGCGGGTATCGTCTCCTTCGACGGCACCCAGTTCCACGTCGAACGCCATATCGGCCTGATCGGCGACACGTTCACGAAACAGTCCGTGCTCGACCGGCTGCATGGCAGCCGCGCCATCGGGCACACCCGTTACGCGACGACCGGCGGTTCGGGCCTGCGCAACGTGCAGCCCTTCTTCGCCGAGCTCTCCGACGGCGGCCTTGCCGTTGCCCACAACGGCAACATCACCAACGCCATGACCGTGCAGCGCAAGCTGCAGAAGGAAGGCTCGATCTTCTCGTCCACATCGGACACGGAGACCGTTCTTCACCTCGTCGCCACCAGCAAGGAGCAGGACATCAATGCCCGCTTCATCGATGCGGTGCAGCAGATCGAGGGCGCCTTCTCCATCGTCGCGCTGACGTCCAAGAAGATGATCGGCTGCCGCGATCCGCTGGGCATCCGCCCGCTGGTTCTGGGCGATCTCGACGGGGCCTACATTCTGGCCTCGGAGACCTGTGCGCTCGACATCATCGGCGCGCGCTTCGTGCGCGACGTGAAGCCCGGCGAAATGATCGTCGTGACCGAGAAGGGCGTGGAAAGCCACTTCCCCTTCGAGGTCAAGGAGAAGCCCCGCTTCTGCATCTTCGAATATGTCTACTTTGCGCGGCCCGACTCGCTTGTCGAGGGACGCAATGTCTATGAGGTGCGCAAGGAAATCGGTGCGGAGCTTGCCCGCGAGATGCCGGTCGATGCCGACATCGTTGTTCCGGTTCCCGATTCGGGCACGCCGGCGGCCATTGGCTACGCACAGGCGGCCAATCTGCCGTTCGAGCTGGGCATCATCCGCAACCACTATGTGGGCCGCACCTTCATCCAGCCGACCGATTCCATCCGCCATATGGGTGTGAAGCTGAAGCACAACGCAAACCGCCTCTGCATCGAAGGCAAGCGCGTGGTGCTGGTGGATGACTCCATCGTGCGCGGCACCACCAGCCAGAAGATCGTGCAGATGGTGCGCGACGCAGGCGCGGCTGAAGTGCATATGCGCATCGCCTCCCCGCCCACGCGCTCGCCCTGCTTCTATGGCGTCGACACGCCGGAAGCGTCAAAACTTCTCGCCTCGCGCATGTCGGTCGAGGAAATGGCCGACTTCATCCGCGTCGACTCGCTCGCCTTCCTGACCATTGACGGGCTTTACCGCGCCGTCGGCGAGGCAGCGCGCAACGCCGAGCAGCCGCAATATTGCGACGCCTGCTTCACCAAGGACTATCCGACGCGGTTGACCGATCACGACAGCACGGACAATGTGCGCACGCTTTCTCTCCTCGCAGCAGGCGGTCAATGACATACAAGAAACCTGATTTAAGCGGCCGGCTTGCGCTGGTCACCGGCGCTTCGCGCGGCATCGGCTATTTTCTCGCGAAGGAAATGGCGGCCTGCGGGGCTCATGTGATTGCCGTGGCCCGCACCGTGGGCGGCCTCGAAGAACTCGATGACGAGATCAAGGCGCAGGGCGGCGAAGCCACGCTCGTGCCTCTGGACCTGACGGACATGGCCGGCATCGACCGCATTGGCGGCGCGATCCACGAACGCTGGGGCAAGCTCGACATCATGGTCGCCAATGCCGGCATTCTGGGCGTCATCGCCCCGCTCGGCCATGTGGAGGCCAAGGTCTTCGAAAAGGTGATGAACATCAACGTCACCGCGACCTGGCGGCTTATCCGCTCCGTGGACCCGCTTCTGCGCGCCTCTGACGCGGGCCGCGCGATCATCATGTCTTCGGGTGCGGCACACTCCGCACGCGCGTTCTGGGGCCCTTATGCGGCTTCCAAGGCCGCCGTGGAGGCCATGGCGCGCTCCTGGGCGGATGAAACCAAGAACATGCCGCTGCGCATCAACGCGGTTAATCCGGGCGCAACCCGCACCGCCATGCGCGCACAGGCAATGCCGGGCGAAGATCCCGACACCCTGCCCCATCCTTCCGAGGTCGCGGCAAAGATCCTGCCGCTCGCCAGCCCCGAGCTGACCGAGACCGGCCTGATCTTCGACGTAAAGAAAAACGCCTTTACGCGCTACCAGATGCCGGAATGAGACATGGGCCGGTTGCCCTGCAGCCGGCCTTCGCGATTGACCTGCCAGCCCCTTTCGTTACCTTTCAACGCGGCAGCGGACGAAGACGCCGCGCCACGAGGGGCTACGGCAGGTTCCGCCGACGACCGGCGATGCAACCAGAACGTAGATCATAGTGCTGGCGCGCTCTCGCCAATCGGCCTGAGCCCCGGCGATTGGGAGACGCGGCATGATTCTGATCATAGAGCTTGTACTGCTCATTGTTGCCCTGTGGGCGGCGATGGCAGCCATCGTTCAGTATCGACGCGGCGTCAGCTTCCACCAGGCGGCCCTGCACGCGCCGCTGAAGCTCCTTCTGCGCATCAGCGACCGCGGGGTCGATACGGCGCGCAAGGCGGATACTCCGGTGATCTATGTGGTGTGGCATCAGTCGAGCCTCGACCCGGCGGCCATGCTCGCTCTCCTGCCCGACGACACACTGCACATTCTGGATGAGTTTTCCGCAAAGTCTCCGTTTCTGGAGCCGTGGCGCGCGCTTGCCCGCACCATTGCCTTTAACGCACATCATGTGTTTGTGAGCCGGCGGCTGGTGCGCCGTCTGCGCGGCAATGGCCGCCTCGCCGTCTACATGCCCAACGACGTCAATCCCGACACCAAGACCTTCCGCCTGTTCCGCGCCGTAGCCCGCATCGCGCTGAAGGCGGAGGCCCGGGTGGTTCCCGTCTATATGGAACGGCGCGGGTTTGTGCCTGCGCGCCATGTGCGCACGCTGGAACCGATGACAATCGAGGAACTGATCGCGCGTTCGTCGCGCGAGAACATGCGTGCTTCCGAAGCCCTGTTTGAACGGATGATCGAAGTGCGCGGTGCGCCGGCGGCAGCAGCCGACGAGTGAGGGCCGAAGCCCCGCGCAAAACGCTCCAAAGGGACGTGAAATGCTCTGGGGCGGTTCAGCGCTTCACGGAACACCTTCCCAACCGATCCCCACCTTTCCGCACTTGGAGCGTTTCCGCTTTTCCTGGAATTGCTCTGAGCGGATGTCTGGCGAGCGCAAGGCCCGCCAGCCTTACGTTTCCTTGTCTTCTGCCTTGGCAGCGGCTTCCGCAGCCTTCTGCTCTTCCCGCTCGGCACGACGCGAATAGGCGCGCATGCTGAAGATGAGGAAGATCAGGTAGCAGCCGGCGGAAACCGTCAGCGTGAGCCAGGTATAGCTCGTCAGAAGCAGCACATAGAGCGCAAGTCCCAGAATCAGCGGCAGCACATATTCACGCGGGACGCGGCTGCCGGAGCTTTTTCCGGAATAGACCGGCAGGCGGCTGACGAGCAGGAAGCCGATCAGCACCGTGTAGGCAGAGGCTGCAAGCGCCATGGTCATGTCCGGCGCGATGCCGAGAAAGCCCAGATAAACGGGTAACAGAACCAGTGCCGCCCCGGCCGGAGCCGGCACGCCGACGAAATAGTCCGTGTGCCATGCAGGACGGTTCGGATCATCCAGCATCACGTTGAAGCGGGCAAGACGCAGGCAGCACGCGATGGCGAAGAGCAGCGCCGCAATCCAGCCGAGCGCGCCCGCCTGATCCAGCACATAGGCATAAAGCACCAGCGGCGGCGCAACACCGAAATTGACGATGTCGGCCAGCGAATCCATCTGCGCGCCGAAATTGGACGACGCCTTGAGCATGCGCGCAACACGCCCGTCCACGGCGTCCAGAAACGCGGCGATGAGGACCATCACAACGGCGATCTCGACCCGCCCCTCAAAGGCGAGCCGGATGCCCGAAAGCCCTGCGCAGATGGCCAGAACGGTAATCACGTTCGGCACCAGCATGCGTAGTGGAATTTCACTCAGCTTCGGCCCGCCCCCGCCGTGCGGCTCAAATGGTGGAAAGGGCCCGGCCATCAGGAAACCCGCACGATGGGCTGTTTCAGCGCACTGTCGAACGCTGCAAGAACGGTCTCGCCGCCAACGGAGGTCTGGCCGATGGCGACGCGCGGAACGGCTCCTGCCGGCAGATAGACATCAACGCGCGACCCGAAGCGGATCAGGCCGAAGCGCTCACCCACGGCGATCTCGCCCGGCGCTTCCGCCCAGCACACGATGCGCCGCGCCACGAGACCGGCGATCTGCACCACCGGGATCGGGCCATGCGGGCTTTCGATCACGAGGCCATTGCGCTCGTTCTCGGCGCTGGCCTTGTCGAGCTCGGCATTGAGGAAGCGGCCCGGCCGATGCTCGATCAGCGAGATGCGGCCGCGCACCGGCGCGCGGTTGATATGGCAGGAGAAGACATTCATGAAGACGGAGATGCGGGTCATCTCCCCCTCGCCCATGCCGAGTTCGGCGGGCGGAACGGCGGGGCCGACAAAGGAAATGACGCCATCGGCGGGCGCGATGACCAGGTCGTCGTCGACGGGCGTTACGCGCTCGGGGTCACGATAGAAATACACGCACCAGGCGGTCAGGATCAGGCCGATCCAGAACAGCGGTTCCCAGATAAAGCCGAGAATGATGGTGGCGCCGGCAAAGGCCGCGATAAAGGGATACCCCTCCCGGTGTATCGGCACGAAGGTTTTGCGGATCGTGTCAACAAGGCTCATGAAAGGCCACTTTCAAATCGAATGAAGTAGCGGCCTTCGTAACGGAATCCGGGTTGTCCCGCAACGCGTTAGAGCATCGGACCGAAAAGTGGAAACCGGTTTTCGGTTAATCCGATGCTCCATCAATAATTTAGATCGTCCTTTGTGCGTCCGAACTGACGCACGGCGATCTGGCCTGATCAGCGGTTGGTTTCCAACACCTGCATGTGCAATGCGAGGGCAATGAAGGCAAATGTCGGAACCAGTATATCCGCCGACAAGTTCTTGTTTCGGATGATTTTCCGGGTCCGACATCCAGTCGAACCCGAAACAATCCACCGGTCCGTCAGTAGGCAGGCTCGCGGCGCACGACCACGCCCATCTCGTCCGTTTCGCGCGCCTTGCGCAGAGCCTCTTCGGCTTCCGTGGCCTCGCGCTGACGGTTCCACATCTCGGCATAGAGACCTCCCGCATCAAGCAGTGCGAGATGGCGGCCGCGTTCGGCGATTTCGCCGCCCTTGAGCACGATGATCTCGTCGGCATTGATGACGGTGGACAGGCGGTGCGCGATGACCAGCGTGGTGCGCCCACGGCTGACCGTGTCGAGCGCGGCCTGAATTTCCTGCTCCGTATGCGTGTCGAGCGCAGAGGTCGCCTCATCAAGCAGCAGGATGGGCGGGGCCTTGAGGATGGTGCGCGCAATCGCGACGCGCTGCTTCTCGCCGCCCGAGAGCTTCAGCCCGCGCTCGCCGACCATCGTGTCATAGTCTTCCGGCAGGCTTTCGATGAAAGCCCCGATCTGCGCCATCTCGGCTGCCTTGCGCACCTCTTCATCCGTGGCGTCTGGCCGGCCATAGCGGATGTTGTAGGCGATCGTGTCGTTGAACAGGACCGTGTCCTGCGGAACCATGCCGATGGCCGCACGCAGGCTCTTCTGCGTCACATCCTTGACGTTCTGACCATCAATGGTGATCTCGCCGCTCTGCGCGTCATAGAAGCGGAAAAGAAGGCGCGAGATGGTGGACTTGCCGGCGCCCGAGGGCCCGACAACGGCAACGGTGTTGCCAGCCGGGATCTCGAAATCGACGCCCTTGAGGATCGGACGCTCGGGATCGTAGGAAAAGCGCACATCGTGGAAATGGACCGTGCCCTGATCGACCTCAAGCGGCTTTGCATCCGGCTTGTCGGTCACTTCCGCGCTCACATCGAGCAGGTCGAACATCTGCTCGATGTCGGTCAGGCCCTGACGGATTTCGCGATAGACGAAGCCGATGAAGTTGAGCGGGATGGAGAGCTGCATCAGCATGGCGTTGATGAAGACGAAATCGCCCACCGTCTGCGTACCCTGCATCACCTCATAGGCAGAAAGCCCCATGGCCGCCGTCATGCCAAGCCCCAGAATG
Source organism: Nitratireductor sp. WH36-1 (assembly GCF_058725515.1). NCBI lineage: Bacteria > Pseudomonadati > Pseudomonadota > Alphaproteobacteria > Hyphomicrobiales > Phyllobacteriaceae > Nitratireductor > Nitratireductor sp. WH36-1. The sequence continues at coordinate 2,909,905 of NZ_CM178970.1, forward strand.
ACGCCCTGCCCGAAGTTCAGCCAGCCAAGCGAGGTCCAGGTGCGGGTCGCCGCATCCTCATAACGCTCCATGGAACGGTCGAAGCGGCGCGCCTCCATGGCCTCATTGTTGAAATATTTGACGGTCTCGAAGTTGAGCAGCGAGTCGATTGCCTTGGTGTTGGCTTCCGTGTCGGAATCGTTCATCTGCCGGCGAATGCCGATCCGCCAGTCGCTCGCCTTCACCGTGAACCAGGTGTAGAGCCAGACGGTGACAGCGACGATGGCCACGTAGATCCAGCCATAGGCAAAGGCGAAGATGCCCGCCGCCAGCAGGAATTCCAAGAGCGTCGGGATCGTGTTCAGGATCGTGAAGCGGACAATCGTGTCGATGCCCTTGGTGCCGCGCTCGATGATGCGCGACAGGCCGCCCGTGCGGCGCTCCAGATGAAAGCGCAGCGAGAGATTGTGCATGTGCACGAAGGTGCGGTGGGCAAGCTGCCGGACAGCATGCTGCCCGACACGTGCAAACAGCGCATCGCGCAGCTGGTTGAAGCCAAGCTGGACAACCCGCACCACGTTATAGGCAACGACCAGCATGATCGGCCCGGCCAGCATGGCCGGCAGGAAAGCCGGCGCCGTGCCCTCGCCCGACAGCGTGTTGGTCGCCCATTTGTAGAAATAGGGGACGAAGACCAGAATGATCTTCGCCAGCACCAGGAAAAAGGCCGCGATCACCACGCGCCGCTTCAGATCCGCCCGGTCGCTCGGCCACATATAGGGCCAGAGATTGCGCAATGTCTCGAGGGTGGAGCCTTCCGCGGATACGGTCTTATTGCTCATTCGCTTCGGCCTCCAGCCGTAACTTCTTGTTTTCTTTCGCGTCGACGCAGGTTTGCGTCAAAAGCGACAAAGCTTCGGAAAGGCTGGCAAGCGCTTCGGTATCGACCTCATAGCGGGAGCTCTGACGCTCCGGCCGCACCTGCACAAGCCCCGCCTCCACCAGCACCTTCAGATGTTGGGAAACCGTGGACTGTGCGAGATCCAGATGCTGCACCACTTCCTTGCAGCAGCAGGCGTCAAACCCCGACAGGTGTTTGAGGATCTTGATCCGCGCAGGGTGAGACAGGGCATTGAAGCCCTGCACCAGCTTCTGGTGCGGGCAACATTCATCCGACAGGGCGCGTGCCATGGCAAACCTTTCATCGTTAATCGGCGATATACGATGAAAGCCTGCCATTCTTCAAGGGCTACGCGGATTTTCCTTTTGGCTAACCCGGATTTTCCGGCGTGACCATGCGCTCTTCGATGGCCTTCATGTCGGCCGGCTCGCCTTCCTGCGTGGTCTCGGGCACGGCGAAAACCTGCCCCGGCCAGATGCGGTCGGGATCCTCGATCTGGTCCTGATTGGCCAGATAAAGCGTCGTGTAGCGGATGCCCTGCCCGTAAACGCGCCGCGAAATGTGCCAGAGCGTGTCGCCACGACGAATGATCACGGAGCCATCCACAGGCGCGAGCTTGGGAGCGGTGGCTCCGTTCTCCGACGCGCTGTCGCCAGCAGATGCGACGGCCTGCTGGCCCTGGGGCGTGCTTTCGCCCGCCCCGTCTGCCGCCTGACCATTGCCCTCGGGCAGACGCGCATCCTTGCCATTGCTTGCATCATTCAGCGTCGGGGCCTGCCCCTCCGGCTTCGCGACCGCTGCGATCTGCTCGCCTTCGGAGCGTGTGAAAGGCACGGCTGCGCGCCCGATCACGGTGCGGCCGTCATCCGACAGCATGTCGGCCCGGACGATATAGTCCCCGACCGGCAGTTCGCGCGTCGCCTCGATCAGGAAGCGCCCATTGGGCGTGGCGACCGTCTCGCCGAGCAGGATCTGGTTTGCGTAGACGCGCACCGTGCTTCCCGCCCGCGCCGCACCGGCGACGAACACCTCGCCACCGTCGATTTCAACCGCCTCAATGAAGGGGGACGTCGCGCTCTGCGCTTTCGGCGTCTGGGCCGGAGCCTCACCTGTTGCGGCCGGTTGCGCATCCTGGGCGCTGGCTGTCTCGGCCGGCTCTTCGCCCGTCGCCCGAGTTTCAGCTGCGGGCTGCGTCGTATCCTGTCGTGCCGGTGCATTTGCTACCGGCGCACCGGCATCAGCAGCGGCAAGCTGCTCGCCCTCCCTCTGCCCGGACGCTGCTGCGGGAGCGGACGCCTGTCCAGTCTCCGCCTGCGGGGCCTTTGCTTCCGGCACGGTGATGAGGCGGCTTGGCGCGCCCGGCTTGTCCACCAGGGCAAGCACCTGGCCGGTCTCGTCGTCGGGAACGGTCACGATGGCCGTTTCCAGCGAGGTCGCGACCACATTGTCCCCGGTCGTCGCGCGCAGCACGATCTGATAGTCGCCCGGCTCCAGCGGCTCGTCGAGAACTGCGGCGAAATCCCCTGAAGCGCCTGTTGTGGCAATGGCGAGAACGGAAGACCCGTTGATGATCTCGACCTGCGCATCGGGTGCGGCCCGCCCGGCAATCACCATGGAGCCATTCGGCTCGACACGGACGATGTCGAAGGACGGCGGCAAGACCTCTTCCGCCGGGCTCAGCGCGTCCGAAGCCTTCGCATCGTCTGCGCTCGCAGCTTCCTCAAGACGCGCTTCCTTGGTGTCGGCTGCGGCCCTGGCGTCATCAGGTTTTGCAGACGGTGTGGCTGGCGCACCGGCACCGGGAGCCCCTGAAACGGCAGCCGGCGACGGCTCCGGCTTATCAAATGCGCCCAGAACATATGCTGCTCCGAGACCCGCAATGACGGCGCCGGAGACGAAGAGAAGCCCCTTGGAAGGTGTAAAGCCCATAATGCACGTTTTTCCGTTTATGACAGGCTGTAACGCTTTTTCACTCCGCCTACAAGAAAAAGCCCTTGCCCTCTTGACCACAACAGTAACCCAGACAAGCAATGGTTTCCATGAACACAATCGAGTCGGTATGCGTTTATTGCGGATCGAGCAATGGGCGCGATGAAAGTCATTTCCAGGCTGGCCTTACGCTGGGACGGGGGCTGGCGGATGCCGGCCTGCGGCTGGTTTACGGCGCAGGCACCAAGGGCATCATGGGCGCTGTCGCCCGTGGAACCATGGATGCCGGCGGCAAGGTCACCGGGATCATCCCCAAATTCCTGATCCGCCGCGAAGCCAACGAAGTCGAGCTGACGGAACTGGACGAGCTGATCGTCACCGAGGACATGCACCAGCGCAAGCACGGCATGTTCGAGCGCGCAGACGCCTTCGTGGCCCTGCCCGGCGGCATCGGCACGCTGGAGGAGATCGTCGAAATCATGACATGGGCGCAGCTCGCCCGGCATGAAAAGCCGATGGTCTTCGCCAATATCGGTGGTTTCTGGAACCCGCTTCTCACACTGATCGAACACATGAAACAGGAAGGTTTCGTGCATTCGGATCATCGCGTGCGCCCCATTGTGGTGGACAGGGCCGAGGACATCGTCCCCGCGATCCTGAAAGCTGCGGCAACGCGCACAGCGGGCGACGAAGGCGACACGGCAACCATCGACAGGCTCTGACTGTCCACAATCATCAACGCTGTTCGTCCGGACTGTCACCGGCCCTAACTGTCACCGGAAGTTCAACGGATTGCAGTGCGTCTGTCACACAAGCCTGCTTCCATGAGGCTGCGCGGTGCATCGCTGATGCAGGCATCCATCGCCGGAGCGTCGTCCCGCAAAGCGCTCTCCGGTTCGTCCTGTCCCGCGTGAACGTCCCTGGATCGCCCTACGCCCATAGGGCGATCTGGTTTCTTGATGGAGCATCGGGGCAACCGAAAACCGGGTCCCCACTTATCGGTCCGATGCTCTGGCCGAAGATGCCCGCCGCCCCCCTTCCGGCATCATCGGATTTTTTGCCGCCCTCAGGGGCGGCTATTTTTTTGCCTGCCGCGCCTCGCGCAGCATCGACCAGCTGTAGAGTGCGAGGGCTGCCCAGATGAGGGCGAAGGCAATCGCCTTCACACCGCCGAACGGCTCCTTGAACACGAACACGGCAATCAGGAAGATCATGGTCGGCGCCGTGTACTGCATGATGCCGATGGTGGAATAGCGCAGAAGCTTCGCGCCGGAGGCAAACAGGATGAGCGGGATGGCCGTCACCGGGCCGCAGCCGATGAGAAGCAGCATGTCTGTGGGGCTTGCCGGGCCGAAATGCGCTTCGCCGGAAAAGGCGAGCCACCCCAGATAGCCGATTGCCGGCAGGGTGAGGATCAGCACTTCCAGGAAAAAGCCCTGACTGGGTCCGATCGGCAGCGTCTTGCGCAGGATTCCATAGGCCGCGAAGCTCAGGGCCAGGCTGAGCGAAACCCATGGCAGCCCGCCCGCATCGGTGGTGAGAACCACCACGGCCACCGCCGCCAGACACACCGCCGCGATCTGAAGGCGGTTCAGCCGCTCGCCGAGAAAGATGGCCGCCATGGCGATGCTGACCAGCGGATTGATGTAATAGCCAAGCGCCGTTTCGACCGCGCGGTCAGTGGCGATGGCCCAGACATAAATGCCCCAGTTGCACGAGATGATCGCCGCCGTGAGCGCTGCCATCATGAGGGTGCGCGGCGAGCGAAGCGCCTCTCGCACATCGCTGGTGCGCCCCAGAACAAGCAGGATCACCGCCGCCACCGGCAGCGACCACAGAACACGGTGCGCAACCACTTCCGTTGCCGGGATATGCGCGACCAGCTTCATGTAGAGCGGTAGAAAGCCCCACATGGCATAGGCCGACATCGCGAAAACAAATCCGCGCAGCGCATCATTGCGGCTCTCATCGAGCGGCTTACCGGCAATCTCAGACATCAGTGTTCCACGAAACAACGGCCGAAGCCCTGGACGGGCATCCTGTCACAGCAGGCGCGCCCGTCGCTATTTCATTTTATTGGTCCAGCTTTGCGTCAGGAGAAATCAGGCAGCGTCGACAGCCGCCTCTCCATCGCTGTCCCGGTTCTTGACCAGCTTGTAGATGATGGAGTCCATCAGCGCCTGAAACGAAGCGTCGATGATGTTGTCGGACACGCCGACGGTCCACCAGCGGGCGCCGCTGCCATCGAAGGATTCGATCAGAACGCGCGTGATTGCTTCCGTGCCGCCGTTTAGAATACGCACCTTGTAATCGGCCAGCGCCAGATCGGAAATCTCGCTCTGATATTTTCCGAGATCCTTGCGCAGCGCGATATCGAGCGCGTTGACCGGGCCATGCCCTTCGGCAACCGACATCAGCGTCTCACCATCCACGGTCACCCGCACCACGGCTTCCGACACGGTTTTCAGGTCGCCATTGGCGTCAAACCGGCGCTCCACCATGCAGCGGAAACCATCGACCTTGAAGAACTCCGGCACCCGACCGAGCGTGCGCCGCGCAAGAAGCTCGAAACTCGCATCCGCGCCCTCATAGGCATAGCCCTGCGCCTCGCGGTCCTTGACCAGCGAGATCAGCGTATCGAGGCGCGGATCGGCCTTGTCGACCGCAATGCCCCGACGCTTCAGCTCGGCGATGAAGTTTGATTTTCCGCCCTGATCGGAGACCATCACGCGGCGCGTGTTGCCGACGCTTTCCGGCGGCACATGTTCATAGGTTTCCGGCTCTTTCAGCACGGCGGAGGCATGAATGCCGGCCTTGGTGGTGAAGGCCGATGCGCCCACATAGGGCGCCTGTTGCTCAGGCGCGCGGTTCAAAAGCTCGTCGAAACCATGCGCCAGCCGCGAAAGATCGGCGAGCTTTTCGGCCGGAATGCCGGTGGTGAACCGGTCGGCATAGGCAGGCTTGAGCGCAAGCGTCGGCAGAATGGTCACCAGATTGGCGTTGCCGCAGCGCTCGCCAATGCCGTTCAGCGTGCCCTGCACCTGCCTGACGCCGGCCTCGACTGCGGCGAGCGAATTCGCCACCGCCTGGCCCGTATCGTCATGCGCATGGATGCCCAGATGGTCGCCGGGAATGCCGGCCGCTATCACCGCCTGCACGATCTCCCGGATTTCAGCCGGCTGCGTGCCGCCATTGGTGTCGCACAGCACCACCCAGCGACAGCCCGCATCGTAAGCGGCTTTGGCGCAGGTAAGCGCATAATCCGGATTGGCCTTGTAGCCATCGAAGAAGTGTTCGCAGTCGAGCAGCGTTTCCTTGCCTTTGGCGACGGAGGCCTCGACCGATGCGGTGATCGATTCGAGGTTTTCCTCATTGGTGCAGCCCAGCGCCACGCGCACATGGTAATCCCAGCTCTTGGCGACGAAGCAGATCGCATCGCTCTGCGACTGCAAAAGCGCTGCAAGGCCCGGATCGTTGGACGCCGAGACGCCGGCGCGCTTCGTCATGCCGAAGGCGACGAATGCGGCATCCGAGGTGCGTTTCTTGGAAAAGAAGGCCGTGTCGGTCGGGTTTGCGCCCGGATAGCCGCCCTCCACATAATCGAAGCCGAAATCGTCGAGCAGCTTGGCCACGGCGATCTTGTCTTCGACCGAGAAATCCACGCCCGGCGTCTGCTGACCATCGCGCAGCGTGGTGTCGAAAAGGTAGATGCGTTCTTTGTCTGCCATGGTCATTTGCCTGCGAATTGGTCGGTTGCCCGGATCAGACGGTCGAGAATGCCCGGTTCGGAGAAGGCGTGCCCCGCGCCCTCGATCAGGTGGAACTCGGCATCGGGCCACGCCTTGTGGAGCTGCCAGGCATAGTGCGCCGGGCACGGCATGTCGTAACGCCCGTGAACGATCACACCGGGAATGCCGGCAAGCTTGTGCGCGTCGCGCAGCAGTTGGCCTTCCTCGAACCAGCCGCCATGAACGAAGAAATGGTTTTCAATCCGCGCAAAGGCGATGGCGAAATCATCATCGCCATGCTGCTCCGTCAGCGAGGGATCGGGCAGAAGGGTGATGGTCTCCCCTTCCCACAGGCTCCAGGCCTTGGCCGCTTCAAGCTGGACAGCACGATCCTCCGAGACGAGGCGCTTGCGGTAGGCGGCCATCAGGTCGCCGCGCTCGGCCTGCGGGATCGGCGCAAGGAAGCGCTCCCACTTCTCGGGGAACATCTGCGACACGCCGAACTGGTAGTACCATTCGAGCTCGGCGCGGGTCAGCGTGTAGACGCCGCGCACGATGAGTTCCGACACCCGTTCGGGATGTGTCTCGGCATAGGCGAGCGCCAGCGTCGAGCCCCACGAACCGCCAAACACCTGCCATTTCTCAACGCCCATCATGGCGCGCAGCCGCTCGATGTCGGAGACGAGATGCCAGGTGGTGTTGGCCTCCAGTTCCGCATGCGGCAGGGAGCGGCCACAACCGCGCTGATCAAAAAGCATCACGTCGTATTTTTCGGGATCGAAGGCCCGGCGATGCGTCGGCCCGCAGCCGCCCCCCGGTCCGCCATGCAGGAAGACCGCCGGCTTCGCGCCCCGCGTCCCCACACGCTCCCAGTAAATCATATGGCCATCGCCCACATCCAGCATACCGCTGTCGAAGGGCTCGATCTCGGGATAAAGCGTGCGCAATTCAGTCATTTTCTTTGTCTTTCCGCCCGTTTGCGGGCAACGGCCATTCTTCCGTGTCGTGGTCGGGATGCTGATGGGAAACGAGCCCCCGCAGAAGCTCTGCGGCCTCCTCGTCATCGTCCGATGTGTATGCCGGCAGCGCCGATATGCCGTCCGTGTATGGCAGCTTGTTCTCCACGCCCCACTGCACGACCGGAGCGATATCCCCGGGCTGGTCGAAGGCGGCGATGGTGATCGCGACACCGTGCGGCGCTTCATAGGTAAGCGGGGTGCCGCAATCAGCGCAGAAGCCGCGCCGGACATGGGAGGAAGACTGGAAGCGCTTCGGTTCACCGCGCGTCCAGCTCAGTTTTGCCCCGGTGACGGAGACCAGTGGGAGCATGATGTTTCCGCTGGCCTTCTGGCACATGCGGCAGTGGCACACCGATGCTTCGCCCAGCGCGCCTTCGACATGGAAACGAACCGCACCGCACTGGCAACCGCCGGAATAGACGGGCTTGTTGTCGAGGCTCATTTCCGCTCCCTCCCTTATCCGCTCCATCTGCTTGTTTCTCCGCATTTATGCGGACGTCAGGTGATCTCACCTGACTGCAAAATGCTCTATGCAGGCCTGTGACAGACGGCTTCCACATTGTTGCCGTCGGGATCGAACACGAAGGCCCCGTAATAATCGGGGTGGTAATGCGGTCTGGGGCCCGGAGCGCCATTGTCACGACCGCCGGCTTCCAGCGCCGCCCTGTAAAACGCATCCACCTCGTCGCGCGTATTGGCGGTGAAGGCAATGTGCTTTGGCTCGCTCGCCGGCGCGCCTTCGCTCAGCCAGTAGACCGGCCGGTCGCGGCCATATCCGCCCACTTTCACGCCATCAGTGTGTTCCGGCGGCACCATCATGAGCAGCGATGCGCCGAGCGGCGCCATTGCCTTGTCGTAAAACGCTTTCGCGCGGTCGAAATCCGCCGTGCGTATGCCGATATGATCGATCACCGTTTCACCTCCCACTTCGTGCGACGCTCGCCGCTCTCAGGATCCTTGTAGTCCATCAGCTGGACGCCCTGCGCCGTAAGTTCATCGCGGATGCGGTCGGCTTCGGCGAAGTTCTTTTCGCGCAACTGCGTGAGCCGCTCCTCGACGGCGGTCTCCACAGCGCCCGTATCGATGGACGCGTCTGACACCTTTGCGGCGAACCATTCGCTTTCCGTCTGCCCCAGCAGCCCGAGAAGGCCGGCGCTCGCCTTGAGCGCCTGCCGCGCCTCATCATTGCCTTTGGCCGCTTCGCTGCGCAATTCGTGCAGCGCCGCGATGGCGCCCGTCGTGCCAAGATCATCGCTGAGCGCGGCCACCATGTCCGCGCATCCAGCACCACCCGCCGCGACATCGCCAATGGCGCGGTACCAGCCATCGAGTACCGCTTCGGCCTCTTCCAGCTTGCGCACCGAAAAATCGATCGGCTCGCGATAATGGGTCATCAGCATGGCAAGCCGCAGCACCTCGCCCGGCCATGAGCGACCGCCGAACACTTCCGTCTCCAGAAGCTGGTTGATGGTGACGAAATTGCCTTCCGACTTGGACATCTTGCGCCCCTCCACCTGGAGGAAGCCATTGTGCATCCAGTAGCGCGCCATGACATCGCGGCCATGGGCGCAGCATGATTGCGCAATCTCGTTTTCATGGTGCGGGAAAATCAGATCGAGGCCGCCGCCATGAATGTCGAACTCCTCGCCCAGATAGGCCGCTGACATGGCCGAGCACTCGATGTGCCAGCCGGGCCGGCCACGGATCGTCACCGCCGCGCCGCCGATGGTGAACTGCGCGTCCCAGCCCGGCTCATCCGCAGAGGACTGCTTCCAGAGCACAAAGTCAGCCGGGTTCTTCTTGTGCGCCTCGACGGCGATGCGCGCGCCGGCCTGCTGGTCTTCCAGCTTGCGCTTGGAAAGCCCGCCATAAGCCGGCATGGAGGCCGTGTCGAAAAGGATTTCCCCATTCGCTTCATAGGCATGGCCGCGATCCATGAGAGTTTGAATCAGGCTCGCCATGTCGGTCAGCCCGTCGGCGCGGGGCAGAACGAACTCGGTTGCCCGCGGCTCGATTGTCGGCCTCAGGCAGCCAAGGGCCGCCACATCGGCGTGATACTGGTCGGCCGTTTTCTGCGTGACCTCGCGGATCGCCTCATTGAGCGGCAGATCCGGATAGTCGCGCCGGGCGCGTGCGTTGATCTTGTCATCCACGTCGGTGATGTTGCGCACATAGGTGACGTGATCCTCGCCATAGAGATGGCGCAGGAGCCGGAACAGGATGTCGAAGACAATGGCCGGGCGCGCATTGCCGATATGCGCATAGTCATAGACCGTCGGCCCGCACACATACATGCGCACCCTGTCCGCATCGATGGGGACGAAGTCCTCTTTGGCCCGCGTCAGCGTGTTGTAGACCCTGAGGCCCTTGAAACCGTTCGTCATCCTCGCCTTCCGTTTTCAACCCATCGTCGCGCCGGTGCGGTTCTGCACTGCGGGCACGGCTCACTCCGGCCGTCTGGCCTGGGCGTTTTTCTCGTCGGGAAAGGAGGGCGAAAACGTCCGGACCAGCGGTTTGGCGCTAGCCGATAATGCAAATGCCGATAATGGCGCACAGCGTTTTCATAGGCGTTCTTATCGCCGCCGGCAGCAAATGCGTCAAGACTAAAAGCTGAAAGCCAAAAGGCTGGGGATGAGAAGCAAAGCCGACTTTGCGGCCCTAAAGAGGTATTGCAAGCACAGGGCCATTGTGAAGGAATTGTTAAGGCTGATGCGGCAATTTTAAAGATGCTTCTTCCGGCTGGGCGATCTGTCAAGATTTTGTCGGATTCGGTCCCCATCTGCTCGGAAGGGACGACAACGCGGAATCAAGGAAGAGTTATGCCCCGCGATATGAACAAGCCAGCAGAGTATACCGCCGAACAGGACAAGCTTCTGCTTAGCCAGTATCATGCGGTTGGTCCGGCAGCGATCAATGCCGCTCTGCAGTGCAAGTCTGAAAAGCCTGCACCGGCACCCCGTCAGCACCCCTACGACACGCAGACCGACTGAGGTTTTGTTCCGGCGACAGCCGGAGCGTGTGGCAAGGGGCAGCGCAATCTCCGAACACCGTGAGAACGGTGGTGAGGATGGTGTGTAGCGCGTTTTGACCACTTCAATGCGACGTTCGCATGAAGTGATGCGGATTTTTCGCTTGGATCGCCAGCGATCGGCATGTGAAGTGTCGCGGCAATCCAAGCGTTGAATGAGCCCGCATCATGAGGAACGACCCGCTTTCCCACGGCCTGTGGGAGAAGACCGCGCCCCCCGCCCCGCAAACCGAAACGCTGTCTGGCGACGCCAGGGCGCAGGTCGCCATTGTCGGCGGCGGTTACACCGGGCTGTCCGCAGCGCTGTTTCTGGCGGAAGCCGGCACGGACGTGGTGCTTCTGGAAGCCGAGGAAATCGGCTTCGGCGGCTCGGGACGCAATGTCGGCCTCGTCAATGCCGGCATGTGGGTGATGCCCGACGATCTGCCCGGCATTCTCGGCGAAACCTATGGCGAGCGCCTGCTCGACCTTCTGGGCGATGCGCCGCGCGTGGTGTTCGACCTGGCGACGCAGCACGGCATGGCCTGCGAGGCGATGCCTGTCGGCACGCTTCATTGCGCTGTCGGCGAAAGCGGCCTCGCGCAGCTGGGCGAACGCGCCCGGCAGTGGCAGGCGCGCGGTGCGCCGGTCAGACTGCTTGATCGCGAAGAAACGCGCGCGAAGGTTGGCAGCCAGACTTTTTCCGGCGCGCTTCTCGATGAACGCGCCGGCACCATCCAGCCACTTGCCTATGCGCGCGGGCTTGCCCATGCGGCCCAAAATGCCGGCGCACGCCTTCACACCGGTTCCCGCGTCACGAAGGCGGAGCGCAGCGGCAGCAACTGGCGGCTGGAGACTTCGACTGGCGCACTGACGGCGCGCCATGTCATCGTCGCCACCAATGCCTATACAAACTCGCCCTGGCCGCAGATCCGGCAGGAGATCGTTCACCTCCCCTATTTCAACTTCGCCACCCCGCCGCTGCCGCAAGCCGTGCGCGACACGATCCTGCCCGGGCGTCAGGGCGCGTGGGACACGAAGCAGATCCTGACCTCCTTCCGCTGGGACCGCGAGGGCCGGCTGGTCTTTGGCAGTGTGGGCGCTCTGAAAGGCACCGGACAGGCCATTCACCGCGCCTGGGCCGAACGCGCCATTGCGCGGCTTTTCCCCGAACTCAAAGGCACGCGGTTTGAAAACTGCTGGTATGGCCATATCGGGATGACTGCCGACCATTTGCCAAAATTCCACCGCCTCGGCGACAATGTGATCGGCTTTTCCGGTTACAACGGTCGCGGCATCGGCCCCGGAACCGTGTTTGGCAAGTCTCTGGCAGACTTGATTCTGGGCCGCATCTCCACCGACGAACTGCCCCTGCCCGTCAGCGATGTGACGACGCAGTCCTTCCGTGGCGTGCGCGAGGGCGTTTATCGCTATGGCGCGGAGGCAGTGCACCTTCTGCGCACGGTGTTTTAGAGCGTCCTTTGTGCGTTCATTCGGATGCACAAAGGACGCTCTAACCTATTGAACCTGCGCATCGTGCTTTCCGAAAATCGATTCCGATTTCCGGGCCGATGCTCTAAAAAAGATCGAGCTGCCCGCCATCGTCACGGGGTTTGGGCGCAGAGCGCGCCTCTTCACGGCGCTCCACACGCTCCTGAAGGTCCGGGCCGACATTGGCCACCTTGTTGACCCGGTCTGAAACGGGCACTGCCTCGAAGAAATCCGGCTGGGCCGGCTTCAGGAGATCGGCCACGTGGCGCGGTTCCTGATTGAGGCAGTCGAGCCAGCGCTCGAAATCCTCGGGCTGGATCACCACCGGCATGCGGTGATGGATGCCGCGCAAGTCCTCATTCGCCTCGGTGGTCAGGATCGCGCCGGTGTCCATTTCGGTTCCGCCCGGTTCCGACCAGCTTTCCATGAGCCCGCCAAACGCAATCAGCCCGCCCTGCTTCGGCCTGATCCAGTAAGGCTCGGCCTTCTTGCTGCCGACGCGCCGCCATTCATAGAAGCCGTTGGCCGGGACCAGCGTACGGCGATGGCGCATGGCCGTGCGAAACGACGCCTTTTCAGCCGCCGTCTCGGAGCGCGCGTTGAACAGCAGGGAAAGATCGGCGGGGTTCTTCGCCCAGGACGGGATAAGCCCCCAGCGCACGAGCATGGTCTGCCGCGCCGGGAGATTGGAGCCCGGCGCGCGCGTCGGACCCGACATTGCCATGAGGATCGGCTGTGTGGGCGCAATGTTGTAGCGCGGCGGAAACGGCTCGAAATCCGTTACCGCCAGAAGCGACTGCACCGCGTCGGGCGTCGATGTCAGGGCAAAGCGACCACACATACCGGTATCACCGGCGACCTAGTACCGGCCGCCTTCCTCATAGAGATAGCGATCATAAAGACGCTGGGCATCGCGCAGGCGGCCCTCGGCGAGGAACAGCTCCGACTCTTTCAGCGAAATCCGGTTGCGCACCTTGCGGCGCTCCTCGCCCTTGGCCGCATCTTCCAGATCGTCATAGAGACGCTCAAGGTCACTCTTCAGCCGGTCGTAGTCAGACTGGGCGTCGTGTACGCGCTTGCCAACCCGATAGGCGTTTTCAAAACCGGGAGCGATGCGCGCCGGGCACGAATTGGCATAGCTGCGGCCTTCGCGCCCAACGCTCAAACCGTTTTCAGGCGTGCAGTAGCGGCGAATGCCGTCTTCCCAGCCCGAACGCCACGCGTTCTCATCGACCGGCAGATTGTACTTCACGCAGGCCCCGCGGTGCCGCTGGATGTAGGAGGTGCTGCGGCCGGCAGCGCCATCGCTGCGCCCCAGATCGCTCCAGTTTACCGTTTCGCACTGGGTCTCGTTTAGCGTTGCGCACGCCGAAAGCGACAGCATGGCCACCAGACCGGCGACAAGTTTTCCGCTCCTCAATGCCTGCATGATTGCGTTCCCCCAACTTATCAGAACATAAATATAGTGCCGGACTTTTGGCGATGAACGGAGAGGATGCAAGGCTTTTGCCGACTAAACCAAAGGAAATACGCGCCGTATCGGCCGCAGTACAAAAGAATGGTTGCTTTCTTCTGGTGCGCCGGGGACGCGCCCCGGCGAAGGATTACTTCGCTTTTCCGGGAGGGCGCGTGGAGGCGGGCGAAACCGCCGAACAGGCGCTGGCCCGCGAGCTTCTGGAGGAAACCGGACTGACCGTGACGACCGCCAGCCCCTATCGCGAGATCGTGCTGAACGGGGACGACGCGAAGACCTATCGGCTCACCGTCTTCTGCGCCACGGTCATGACCGGTGAGCCGGTTGCCGGTGACGATGCAAGCGAAGCCGGCTGGTTTTCCGCCGATGCGTTCGCCGCCATGCCGCTGACCGACAGCACGCGCGAAATCATTGAAGAACTGCAACACCTGCCCGCCTCTTGAACATGGCCTGGAGAATGCTCTCAATCTTGCCACTTTCTTCAAGGCCATGTGCCATACTCTGGAAAAGCACGGGGTTTGACAGTCTGGGGCTCGCTGGGTGACAACACGGCATGCGTAGAGGATCGGTAAGAACAGGGCTTCTGGCCGTGATCGTGATGGCGACACCTGCCGCGCAGGCCAATGACGCCAGCTATGAGAAGCCGCTTTTGCAGCTCGCGGAGGTGATCGGCTCCGTCCATTATCTGCGCAACCTGTGCGGCGAGAAATCCGGAGCATGGCGCGAGAAGATGGAAGCGCTTCTCGAAACGGAAACGCCGACGCCGGATCGCCGCGAAAAGCTGATCGCCAGCTTCAATCATGGCTACCGCTCCTTCGCCGGCACCTATGAGAAGTGCACGGCGCAGGCTCTGGCCGCCATTGACCGGTATATGGAAGAAGGTTCGCGCCTGTCCGAAGAAATCGTGCAGCGCTACGGAAACTGAGACCTGATAATGATGCGGCATCTCCTGAACGTTCAGAGCCTTGCAACCCCGCTGTCGCTGGCCGGGCCCGGATGGCGACTTCTGGCCGGACCGGTAGCGCTGCTGCTGACCATGGGGGCCGCCACCCCGGCGCTGGCGCTGAGCGAACTGCATGAGGCACCGGCAGCGGAAGAAGAAGCAGACACCGACAGCGTGGAGCGTGTTCCGCTTCCCCCGCCCATCCGCATGCCTGCCGGAAACAGTGAAACGCCCGGCGACGCAGAGGGTGCGACGCCCCTGAAGGACACCCCCCTGCGCGACACGGTGCGTCCTGACACCGAGATCGGCAAGGATATCCCTCAGGTTCAGTACGATCTGGAGCAGCTGCCCGAACCCGTGCGCCGCATGCATGGCCTGATCGTTGAAGCGACCAAGAGCGGCGATCTCGAACAGCTGCGCCCGTTGATCGGCAACAGCGAAACCGGAACGCGCCTCTCGCTGGGCCTTCTGGAGGGCGACCCGCTTGAGCATCTTCTGGAGTTATCAGGCGACGAGGAAGGTCAGGAAATTCTCGCAATCCTGCTGGAGGTTCTGCAGGCGGGTTATGTGCATCTCGATCAGGGCACGCCGCAGGAAATGTATGTCTGGCCCTATTTCTTCGCCCTGCCGCTGGAAACGCTCGACAAGAAGCAACGTGTGGAACTCTTCACGCTCGTCACGGCCGGCGACTACGAAGACATGAAGAGCTTCGGCGCTTACATCTTCTATCGTGTGGGCATCACGCCTGAGGGGCGCTGGTCCTTCTTCGTCGCCGGAGACTGACTGCAAGCGAAGACCGCATTTCTTGCAATCGGGCACTGCGCCCCCATATCCAATTGAGTTTCAGGGAGGAACGCATGAACGGGATGGCGCAGCCTCGAGCCGGTGCTTTTGCAACTTCCAAAAGCTCGGGCCAACGAACGCGGCTGGTGCGCCGTGTGGTGCTCTTTCAGGTCAAACTGATGGCCGATGGTCTTCGCGACGTGGTCATGAGCCCGCTCTCTCTGGCTGCGGGCCTGTTTGGCCTTCTGTCGCGCGATGGCAGTGCGGAAATCTATCTGGATCGCCTGATGCGCTTTGGCCGCGACACGGACCACTGGATCAATCTGTTCGATCACCGAAGTGCTCAAGGAACCGACAGAGGCCCCTCCCTGGACAGCATCGCCGATGAAATCGAAGATGCGATCCGCCGTGATTATCAGGATGGCGGGCTGAGCGCGAAAAGCGCGAGAACGCTCGCCGAAGCGGCGGCGCGGTTGCGTGAAAAGACCGGGCGCTAGGGTCAGGACCCTGGGCACGGCCCCAGACAAAGAAGCCGGGTTGTCGCCAGCGCAAAAGCATCCTAGCTAGAGGGCAGGCCCTATCTAGAATCTTCCCCGGATCAGCCATGCCGACCTGCCATCTCGACAATCGCGCGCTCTTCACGCTTGAGGGCCCCGAGGCCGAACATTTTCTGCAAAACGTGATCACCACGGACCTCGCAAAGCTTGGCTCCGGTGAGTGTCGCCCCGGGGCGCTTTTGACGCCGCAGGGCAAGATCCTGTTCGATTTCCTGATCGCAAGGGCGGGCGACGAAGCATTCCGCATCGAATGCCGGGCCGATATTGCAGCAGATCTGGTCAAGCGCCTCACGCTCTACAAGCTGCGCGCCAAGGCTCAGATTTCCTCGCCTGAACAGAGTGTTATCTCTGTTTCATGGGAAAGTGATTCTGGTTCTTCATACAGTGATTCAACCGTAATTGACCGACGTTTCCCAGAAACCATCGCGGTCTACCGGCACTATGGAGATGCGCCCGCACAGGATGCCGGCGTCGAGGATCTGGACCGCCTGCGGATCGCCCATGCCGTTGCAGAAAGCGGCAGCGACTACGAACTCGGCGACGCCTTTCCCCATGATGTGCTTTTCGACCAGAATGGCGGCGTCGGCCTCAGGAAGGGTTGCTATGTCGGTCAGGAGGTCGTCTCGCGCATGCACCATCGCGGCACCGCGCGCCGCAGGCTTCTGATCGCTCAGGCCGATGCAGACCTGCCCGCCGCCGGAACCGAGCTCAGGGCCGGCGGCAAACCGCTGGGCACGCTTGGAACCGTGTCCGGCAAACAGGCGCTCGCCATCGCCCGGATCGACCGGGTGAAGGACGCGATGGACGCCGGCAACCCGATCACCGCAGGCGAAACCGAAGTGACCCTCGCCATTCCGGCCTGGGCGACGTTCACCTTTCCGGCCAGTGACGGAGATGCGGGCTGATGGCGGCCCCGACGGCAAAGACCGGAATGCGCGCCTGGCAGCGCATGCTTTCCGGCCGCCGCCTCGATCTGCTTGATCCCTCGCCTCTCGATGTGGAGATCATCGACATCGCACACGGGCTTGCGCGCGTCGCGCGCTGGAACGGGCAGACAAGGGGTGACCACGCCTATTCCGTCGCGCAGCATTCCCTTCTCGTGGAAGAAATCTTCAGCCAGCTTTCGGGCGACGCAACGCCGGACCATGCGCTCGCCGCGCTTCTGCACGATGCTCCCGAATATGTGATCGGCGACATGATCTCGCCCTTCAAGGCAACGCTGGGCGATGATTACAAATCCGTCGAGAAGCGGCTTCAGACAGCCATCCATCTGCGCTTCTCGCTTCCGCCCGACCTCTCGCAAAAGCTGAAAAAGGCCATCAAACGCGCCGACCAGATCGCCGCCTTCTACGAAGCGACGCAACTGGCGGGTTTTGAGGTTCCCGAAGCGGCGAAGTTTTTCGGCCGCCCGCGCGGCATGCCACCGGAAGGCATCGCAATCGCCCCCCAGCCGCCCAGACTGGCGCAGGAAGCCTTCCTCGCGCGCTTTGCGGAAATCGAGCTTGGCCGGCAGGGCTGAGCAGCCGGCTTTGTATTCTCCTCCCTGTCACGCCGGATTTACAGCCGGATGCAAGGCTTGTTAGACACGGGTGTTCGCCGGCTTTCGCAGTCGAGCGCCTGTCGGCCGCTCACGGCGCGCCGCACACAAAGGGAGGGCAAGTTTCTTCCAGCCCTCGCACGCCGCAAACGACCACAATGGCACGGAGACGTCCCCCACAATGGAATTTAAAACTGAGACCATCACGACCGCTGCCCAGGCGGCCTGGGCGGAGGTCAGCGCATTTGCTGTTTCCTACGCCTTCTCGATTCTCGGCGCCATCATTCTCATCATTGCTGGCTTCATCGTCGCAAACATGGTCGAGAAATGGGTGCGCCGCACGCTCGAGCATTTCCGCTCCTTCGACGCCACGCTCACCAGCTTCCTGTCCCAGGTCGCCCGCTATGCGGTTCTGGTTCTCGTCGGCGTCACGGTACTCGCCCAGTTTGGCGTGCAAACCGCCAGCATCATTGCAGCGCTGGGCGCCGCCAGCATCGCCATTGGCCTTGCGCTTCAGGGCACGCTCCAGAATGTGGCGGCCGGCATCATGCTGCTGGTCCTGAAACCCTTCCGGGTCGGCGAGTTCGTGGAAGCCAGCGGCATTTCCGGCACCATCCAGGCCATTGGCCTCTTCGCCACGGAAATGAAGACCGTCGACGGCCTCTACATTCTCGCGCCCAACAGCTCGCTGTGGAACACCTCGGTCACCAATTATTCGCGCAACTCGCGCCGCCGCAACGACCTGGTGATCGGCATCGGCTATGGCGACGACATCGATCTGGCGCAGCAGACCATGATGGATCTGGCCGCTGCCGACGAGCGCATTCTGAAAGATCAGGAACCAGTGACCTACGTGTCCGAACTTGGCGACAGCGCCGTGGCCGTCACGCTGCGCTACTGGACCTCGACCGCCGACTGGTGGCAGACGCGCCTCGACATGACGAAGGCGGCCAAGCAGGCCTTCGACGAGAAGGGCATTTCCATTCCCTTCCCGCAGCGCGATGTGCATTACCTGCCGCTCGACAGCAAGAAGCCCGCCTCCGGCGGCGCCACAAAGGCTCTTGCAAAAGGCTGAACCAAACCGTTCCACCCGTTCACAGGATGGGTGGAACGCCTTTTCTTCAGAGCAACCAACCCGGCATCACCTGCCGGCGATCAGCTGGCGATAGGTGGCATTCGCCAGCTCCAGCAGCTGCGCTTGCGGGATCGCACCGGCCACGGTGTAGGAAAACCCGTTTTCATGCCAGTAGAAGGCGCGGCTACCCTCCTCCTCGAACAGGCGGAAGCCTGTTTTCTCATCCTGAAGGCAGTGCGCGACATAAAGAGAAACCCGCTCGCCTTCCGGGTCTTCATACATGAACTGCGCTGCCGCCTTGTCGCCCGAAGGCAGAAGCCGTCCGCCCATGAGGTCGAAACCCTCCGGTCGCAGATCAGGCGCCACCAGCTGCGTGCCCACGCGATTTGAAAGCCAGCCGACCAGATGGTTGCGATCACTCGCCCCAACCTCGACCACATGCAGCTTTTCCGACGCGTAGACCTGATGCGCCGCGACCGCCTGCCCCACGACTTCAAGCGTGGCAAGCGTTTCTGCACCACTGAAGCCTGTGCGCCCTGCCCAATATCCGGCACTCGCCCCCACTGCCAGAAGCAGCGCGGCAGCCGCTGCAACCATGCTGCGGCGGCGCGCCGGGCTTTTGCGTCGACCGGCTCCCAGCCCCACATCAGATAATCGCTGCGGCGGCTCCTCACCGGTAAGCCCGGAGAGCGTCTCGCGCAGAAGCGCACGGTCGGAAGCATAGCGCGCGCTGAGCGCCCGCATGTCGGGTCGCGCCATGAGCCAGGCTTCATAGGCAGCCATGTCCTCGGCCGGCAACTCGCCATCGAGCGCAAGGTGGATGTCTCTCTCATCAAAGCTGCGTTGCGTCATCATTCCACCGCCTTGAGAATGCGCCGCCGCCGCGCAAGATCGAGCACGTCACGCAGATCCTGCCGCCCGCGCGCCACGCGCGACATAAGCGTTCCGGTCGGAATGTCCAGAACCTGTGCAGCCTCGGCGTAGCTCATGCCCTCCACGCCGACCAGCAGAATGGCGGCGCGCCGCTCGGGCGCCACGTCCTGAAGGGCGTCGAGCACGTCGCGCAGATCAAGAACGCCATTCTGTTCCGGCGCGCTCGACAGATCCGGCGCATCGAACGCCACCTGATCGGACACCTCGCCACGCCGTTTGCGCGCGCGGACGCCATCCACGAAAAGATTGTGCATCAGCGTGAAGAGCCATCGGCGCGGCGACGTGCCGGTCTGCCAGTTGTCAAGCCGCAGAAAGGCGCGCTCCAGACAGTCCTGCACGAGATCGTCAGCGGCATCGGCATCATGCATGAGCGCGCGCGCATAGCGCCGGAGCCCCGGTATCTCGCCGACAATCGCCTTTCGTCTGCCGTCCATGCCCCTGCCCGTCTTTCGGACGGGTCCTGATGCTTCTTTTACATCAACGCTTCTGTCCGCCGGTTTATTCCCATGACGCCAGCTAAATTATGAGAAAAACTGATCTTTCGTGCACAATTTGTCGATTAAAACAGTTGCACTGCTGAGCTAGGTTGCACGCCGAAACGTCCTCCCACACTGGAAGCGCAAGGCGAAAACTCCCATGACACAGCAAAGCACCAGCCGGGATGCCGGCCAGCCCTCTTTTCCCTGGCTGGTGGTTGTCTGCGGATGCCTGATCGCGGCACTGAACTTCGGCCCACGTTCGGCGATGGGTTTCTTTCAGCTCCCGCTTCTGGCCGAAACCGGCTGGGACCGCACCACATTCGGCCTTGCCATGGCGATCCAGAACCTGCTCTGGGGCGTCGGTCAGCCGATCTTCGGCGCGATAGCAGACCGGTTTGGAACCTGGCGGGTTCTGGCGCTTTCTGCGGTGATCTACGCTGCCGGTCTTCTGATGATGTCGATGCCCACCAGCGAAGCCATGCTGCATATCGGCGGTGGCGTGCTTGTGGGGCTCGGCGTCGCGGGCGGCTCCTTCGGCATCATTCTTGCGGCCTTCGCGCGCAGCACGCCTGCCAACAAGCGCAGCCTGATCTTCGGTCTGGCGACAGCCGCCGGCTCGGCCGGCATGTTCGTCTTCGCCCCGATCAGTCAGGGGCTGATTGATGCATTCGGCTGGTCGGACACGCTTGTCTATATGAGCATAGCCATGCTGGTGGTGCCGCTTCTGGCAATCCCGCTCGTCGGCAATGCCGCCACCGCCAGAAACAGCGCCGAGATCTTCAAGCAGACCATCGGCGAAGCGTTGCGTGAGGCTTTCGGCCACCGCAGTTTTCTTCTGCTGGTTGCGGGCTTCTTCGTCTGCGGTTTTCAGGTCGCCTTCATCACCGCGCACTTCCCCGCCTATATCGGCGACATCGGCATTGATGCGCGCTATGCGGTAATCGCGCTGGCGCTGATCGGCTTTTTCAACATTATCGGCTCTCTGGCGTCCGGCTATATCGGTCAACGCTATTCAAAGCCGGGCTTCCTGTCGCTGATCTATATCGCGCGCTCCATCGCGGTGACGGCCTTCCTGCTCCTGCCCCAGACACCCACAAGCGTCATCATCTTCGCCATCGTCATGGGGCTTTTATGGCTCTCCACCGTGCCCCCGACGAACGGTCTGGTGGCGATCATGTTCGGCACGGGCCATCTGGGGCTTCTGGGCGGGATCGTGTTCTTCTCCCACCAGGTCGGCTCCTTCCTGGGCGTCTGGCTCGGCGGCTATCTCTACGACATTTTCGGCAGCTACGATCCCGTGTGGTGGCTTGGCGTTCTGCTCGGCCTGTTCGCCGCCGTGGTGCACATGCCGATCCGGGAAGCCGCCGTTACGCGCCCGTCCCTCGCCCCGGCAGAATAAGCGAAGATCAGTCCGCGGCGCGCTCGGCGCTACGGGCCAGCGCCAGCAGGAAACCACCGCGCGCATCGGGCTCTTCCATGCCGCGCGGCTCGTATACATTGCGATGAAAGAAGAAGCCGGTCAGCCGATAGGCGTCATCGAGCGCTTCGCGCGTCGTCTCCGCCGTGTTCCGCGTGGTCAAAAAAGCCGGCAATGGCAAAAGCTTGTCGCGCCAAGGCGTTCCGGCCTCCTGCGTCACCGCACGCCCCGATTTGGGAGAGACATAGGCCAGCCCTTCGCGGCTTCCCGTTAGCGCGCATTTTCCAAGGTCGAGCCCGAAACCCAGCTCATCCAGAAGCGCCAGCTCGAAGCGCACCATCAGAGGCCCGGCAATCTCGGGCTCGTCCAGATGCGCCGTGATGACCTTGAGTGTTTCATAGAGCCCGGCATGCGCGTCGCGCTCGGGCATGAGCCGCAGATGTGCAGCCAGAAGCTGGATGCCGTGAATGGCGACGGCCGAGGCGAGCAATCGCGCGGCGTTGAGCTCCAACGGTTCGACCTGAAACGCGCCCAGATGCTCTTCGAGCCGGGCGCGCCAGACGAGATCAACACGATTGCCCGGCTGCAGGAGTGGCTGCATGCGGCGTGACCGGCCGCCCTTCACCAGCCCCAGATGACGGCCATGCGCCGCCGTCATCGTTTCAAGGACGACGCTCGTCTCGCCATACTTTCTGGCGCCCAGAATGATCCCTTCGTCGCGCCATTCCATGCGGCCACTGTCCTCCCGTCAGGACGGGAATTCAAGCCCCATCTCGCGGTAGCGCTCTGGGTCATTGCCCCAGCCTTCGCGCACCTTCACGAACAGGAAGAGATGAACCTTCTGCTCGAGAATATCAGCGATTTCCTCACGCGCGGCCTGTCCGACGGCACGGATCGCCGAGCCCTTGTGGCCGAGCACGATTTTCTTCTGGCTGTCGCGTTCCACATAGACGACCTGGTCGATGCGCACGGACCCGTCCTTGCGCTCCTCCCATTTCTCCGTCTCCACATGGATGGCGTAAGGCACTTCCTGATGCAGCCGCAGAAACAGCTTCTCGCGCGTGATCTCGGCGGCGAGCTGGCGCATCGGCAGATCCGAAATCTGGTCTTCCGGATAGTACCAGGGACCGACCGGCAGCGTTTCGGCGAAATAGGAAAGCAGGTCATCGCAACCCGAGCCCTGCAGCGCCGAGACCATGAAGGTGCGCTCGAACGCCACCGCCTCATTGGCCTTTGCCGCCAGCTCAAGAAGGGTTTCGCGCTTCACGCGGTCGACCTTGTTGAGGATGAGGATCTTGGGCTGAGCGACGTCCTTGAGCTTTTCAAGAATGGCTGCCGCATCTCCCTTGATGCCGCGTTCGGCATCGATGAGGAACGCCACCACATCGGCGTCCTTGGCCCCACCCCAGGCGGTGGTGACCATGGCGCGGTCGAGCGTGCGGCGCGGGTTGAAGATGCCCGGCGTGTCGATGAACACGATCTGCGCACTCTCATGGGTGGCGATGCCGCGCACGATGGCGCGGGTTGTCTGCACCTTATGGGTGACGATGGACACTTTTGCGCCCACGAGCTGATTGAGCAGCGTCGATTTGCCGGCATTCGGCGCGCCGATCAGCGCCACGAAGCCGGAGCGGGTTTCACCCTGCGGGCTGTCAATCGATATGTCTTCACTCATGATACGTTCTCGTTTCTATGCCAGACGCCTTCGCGCTCCAGCATGGTCGTGGCCGCCGCCTGCTCGGCTTCGCGCTTGGAGCGTCCCTTGCCGAATGCGGGGTCATAACCCTTGATCTTTACGGCGACCGAGAAGACCGGATCGTGATCCGGTCCCTGCCGATCGTCAACACTATAGGCTGGCGTGACGCCAGCAACCTGATGCGCCCATTCCTGCAGCGCTGTCTTGGGATCGCGTCGGTCAGCGCCCTTGGCCCGCGCGCGCGATCCCCAATGGGTGCGAACGAATGTGCGGGCCGCGTCGATCCCCGCTTCCAGGAAGACGACCGCAATCAGGGCTTCCATCACATCGGCGCGCAGATTGATCTGTTTGCGTGTCGCAGCCCCACGCAAATCGCTGCCCATATGGATCAGCGGGCTGATATCCAGTTCGTCGGCGACTTCGGCCAGCGTCTCGGCATTCACCAGCGCATTGAGGCGCACCGAGAGTTCGCCTTCCGGCGCTTTGGGAAAGCTTTCAAAAAGCAGTTCGGCAACGGCCAGTCCGAGAACCCGGTCGCCGAGAAATTCAAGACGCTGATAATCCACGCCCGCGCGACCGCGCGCGCTGGAATGCGTCATCGCTTCCTCGACCAGCGCGGCGTCCTTGTAAGCAAAGCCGGTGCGCCGGGACACTTCAGCGACGAGCTGGGGTCCGCGCAGTCGTTTGACAGCCATGGTTTTTGGCAAGGCTCAGTCGACCCAGTTGAGAATGCGCGACGGGCGCACTTCCGACGGCCAGCGCCACAGCTCAAGCGGGCTCGCTCCGCCGGCGATGGAGAAGAAGATCACATTGGCGCGGCCCACCAGGTTTTCAGCCGGCACGAAACCGACCGAGAAACGGCTGTCGGCAGAGTTGTCGCGGTTGTCGCCCATCATGAAGTAATGGCCTTCAGGAACCACGAACTCACGCGTGTTGTCGCCCAAGCCGGTCTCCGTCAGGTCCAGCGTCTCGTAGGAAACGCCATTGGGCAGGGTCTCGCGATAGACATCGACCGGGCGGTCCATCTCCGTGATGTCGGGATCGGTGATCTGGCCAAGCTTCTCGCGCTGCACCGGCTCATCATTGATGAAGAGAACACCATCGCGCATCTGGATCTTGTCGCCCGGCAGGCCAACCACACGCTTGATGTAATCGATGGACGGGTTCGGCGGGAACTTGAACACCACCACATCGCCGCGCTCGGGCTCAGACGCCCAGATACGGCCGGAGAACAGCGGCGGCGAGAACGGCAGCGAATGGCGAGAATAACCGTAAGCCCACTTGGTGACGAACAAATAGTCGCCTTCTAGCAGGGTCGGACGCATCGAACCCGATGGAATGGAGAATGGCTGAAAAAAGAAAGTGCGGATAACCAGCGCCAGAATAAGCGCCTGGACGATCACGCTCACCGTCTCGCCTGCCCCGCCCGATTTCTTCTTCGTCTTGTCAGCCACGCTCATTACTTCCTCGGTTCGACTGTTTCGGCACGGTCTTATCGCGCCAGAAAGGCGGCGGCAATGCGACAACGCTCCCTTGCGCAGTTTTCAGCCTCAGTTTCCCGTGTCGGGAACCGCCTCGATAATCACGAATGCCTGAGCCAGCGGAAAGTCGTCGGTAATGGTCAAATGGACAAGCACTTTCATTCCAGGCGGCGTCATGTTCATGGCGTGCTCGCGCGCGCGTCCAGAAAGCTCCATGGTCGGCTTGCCGCCCGGCAGGTTCACGACGCCCATTTCGCGCCAGAAGACACCGCGCGAAATGCCCGTGCCCAACGCCTTGGAGCAGGCTTCCTTGGCTGCGAAGCGCTTGGCGTAGGAGGCAGCACGCTCGCGGCGCTTGTCAGACTTCGCGCGCTCCACCTCTGTAAACACTCGCTGCGTGAACCGTTCGCCGTAGCGATCGAGCGTTTTTGCGACGCGTCGAATGTCGATCAGGTCGCTTCCGATACCGATAATCATGAACTTGTTGCCGTCCCTGCACCAAAGGCCTGCTGGTTCGCCCTGCGGCGTGCGCGCTCGGCAAGGCGTTTGCGGCGCTGCTCACGAAACCCGAAAACCGCCCAGCGTGTCAGAAAATAAAAGACCAGAGCGAAGGTGATCCCGAGCGGCAGAGCGCCGATGGACATGGGCTTCAGGAGTGGCTCCCAGAGCTGCGAGAATTCGAGATGGCTCAGCATCTTGCCCAGATGGATGGGCGCTCCCTGAGGAATATCGCCGCCGTAGAGGATCATGCGCCCGGTCTCGAGCGTCGCGCCCCAGATGAAGGGGAATGTCAGCGGATTTCCAATGGCGGTGCCGATGGCCGAGGCGACAAGGTTTCCGCCCAGGCACCAGGCCAGACCGGCGGCGATGAAAAAGTGAAAGCCCATGAAGGGGGTGAAGGACGCAAAAACGCCTGCCGCAACGCCGGCTGCGATGGCATGCGGCGTTGCCGTGAGCCGAAGGGCCCGCTTTACGAAATATTGTGCGGATCGCCAGAAAGACCGACGCGGCCAAACGAGGGTTCGCGTCTTTTCCCATAAATCGGCAGGTTTTCTACGTCGAAACAACATCGCGACTACACCGCACCCCCGAATGCCAACATGCTTCTCCCCCAGCACTCCGATCCTATAAGACCGACCTCCTTAACGGCGCGTTCCCGCAAACCGGTTTGTGCATCGATATAGGCAAGCTGAGACAGATGGGGCAAGGGCAACCACTCGACCAATTGCGCTTCCGAAGAGATGGCCGGAAACGCGATTGTTCTAAGCGCCTGAAACGGCAGAATTTTGACGCCGCCGATCAATCAGTGACCGCATGACGCGCGGCTATGAAACGCGCGCCATGTTCCTGTCCTGAAGCATGTAGCCGCGGCTTTCGCTCCAGCCGAGTTCAGGGTGACTCGCAACCTGATGCGCCAGATACTGGATACGCCAGCTGTCGACGACCTGATAGCCAAGCGCCTCCAGGTCATCCAGAAAGCGGGCCTTGTTGCGGATATGGTAGGGCAGATAGGTCGGCCCGCCACGCTGCAGCGTGTAGACCGAAGGCCCTTCCCTTAAGGCGACCTTGTTGAGAAGAATCACCCTTGGCCGCGCAGGCAGGCTTTTGACGAAATCGGGAAACGGCATATCCAGATATTGCAGCAGCCCCGAGCAAAGCAGGATGTCCGCTTCTTCTATTTCCTCAAGGCAATCGCAAAACGAGAGTTGCGCCTCCAGACCTTCGGAAACCGCCATCTCCCTTCCCGCCTTCACCATCGCCGGCAGTTCATAGACCTGCCATTGCACCCTTGAGAGGTCCAGAAGGTCACGAAAGGCACGGAACTTGGTGCCCACATGCCCGCCGGCATCCAGAAGCCGCAACGGCGCGCCATTGCGTGCGCGCAACTCCCGTTCGAGCCAGAAGAGGATCGGGTAATCCCAGTCAATGACCCGGCTCATCTTGTCGAGCGCAACGGGCACGACCGCTTCGTGATCGTAATCCGTCAGCGCCCAGCCCGGCGCTGCGCGCACGGCGCTTTGCCGGTCTGGATATGCGCCCGTCAGCTCCGCACGGCGGGCGACGAGATGCAGCTTTGAAAGGGCGGAGCGGAACGGCCGGGCGGCGCGCTTGATCCCGCCACTGTCGAAATGCATTAGAGCTTTCATATCAGCCTCTCTTGAACAGAAGGAGCGTTCCTCCCCGCGCCCGGACGAACGCACGGCGATGCGTGAGGCGTTCAGATCGCGCGGGGAGAATGTTCAGGAGAGGTTTTGACGGGGCGGCTTGAGCAATCGTTTAGCCTGAAAGGCGCAGATGTTCTCTGCCGGATCAGCGGCCAGACACGCGGCGAAGCGCACAGGCCGGATGGCATGGAAAGATGACTGCCCCATGGGCATGCAGTGAAGAGCGCAGCAGTCCTGAGCGGAGGCATCCACGTCATCATGAGCATAGCCCTCCGGCCCATGATCAGCGGCGACTGCAATCACGCTTGCGGTTGCCATCTCGGGAGCCGGGTGGGCGCTGGCCCCAGGCATTGGGTAGAACAGCAAAACGATCAGGGTGAGAACCGCGATCACCCCGCCTACTCCCAGTCTCGCCAAAGGCGTATCTTGCCAGAAACAGCGCATTCGGCACGTTGTTCATGAGCGCTGGTCGGGTCAATTCACCCCGGCCGCGCCGCAAGTAACCAATTTGCAGACGGGCGGGCCATTTTGCTGACTGTCGGGGCGGCGCAACCGCCTATTGGCGCATGCCCCACCACCATCGGACAGCGGGCCGCAACATTGTGATGCCTTGCCCGCCCCTGCGATCAGCCGTTCACGCGGTGCGCATCGCTCACGCTCGTGATTTCCTTGAGTTGCGAAATCAGCCGATTGAGATGCTTCAGGTCCCAGACCTCGAGATCGAACAGCATTTCGGTGAAATCGGGTGCCGTGCGCTCCATGGCGAGCGTGTGAATGTTGGCGTCATTTGAGGCCACCACCTGCGCGATCTCGGCCAGCGAGCCGGGCTCGTTGATGGCCGTGACGGACATGCGGACCGGGAAGCGCTCCTTCATGTGCTCGTCAATGTCCCAGCGCACATCGATCCACCGCTCCGGCTGATCGTCGAACGCGGTGAGCGCCGGCGACTGGATCGGATAGATGGTGATGCCGGAACCGGGTTGAAGAATGCCGACAATGCGGTCGCCCGGCACCGCCCCTTCAGGTGCGAAGCTGACCGGCAAATCGCCCGTCACGCCGCGAATCGGCACGGCGCTGCCCTGCGGGGTTTCACCTGAAGCATCGCGCGTGGTGCGCTTGGCCTTGCGCGAAGAGCGGCCGGGGATCTGGAACAGCATGCCCGCCGCATTGCGCAGGTTGAACCAGCCCTCTTCACGCTCCTTGGGGGCCTGTGTGACGCGCTCGTCCTTGTAGTCGGGGAACACGGCGCGAACCACGTCCTGCGAGGAAAGCTCCCCGCGCCCGACCGCAGCCAGAACATCCTCCACATCCTGCCGACCGAGCCGGTGCAGCACCGGCTTCAGCGCATCGCGCGAAAAGGTCTTTTCGGCCCGCTCGAAGGCGCGCTCGAGAATGCGCGCGCCGAGACCGGAATACTGTTTGCGGATCGCGTTTCGCGTGGCGCGGCGGATGGCGGCGCGCGCCTTGCCGGTGACAACGACCGATTCCCACGCCGCCGGCGGCACCTGCGCCTTGGAGCGGATGATCTCCACCTCATCGCCATTCTTCAGCTCGGTCATGAGCGGCATGATCCGGCCATTGACCTTTGCGCCGACACAGGTGTCGCCCACCTCGGTGTGGACCGCATAGGCAAAGTCGATGGGCGTTGCCCCGCGCGGCAGCGCAATCAGCCGCCCCTTGGGCGTGAAACAGAAAACCTGGTCCTGGAACAGCTCCAGCTTGGTGTTTTCGAGGAAGTCTTCCGGCGTATCGCCCTCAGACAGCGCCTCAATCGTGCGCCGCAGCCAGGCATAGGCATTGGTGTCGCGCGAGATGCGGTGATCCGCGCCGTTCACCTTGCCGCCGAAATCCTTGTAGATCGAATGCGCTGCAACACCGTATTCGGCAATGCCGTGCATGTCATAGGTGCGGATCTGCAGTTCCACGCGCTGGCGCGACGGCCCGACAATCGTCGTATGGATCGACCGGTAGTCATTCTGCTTGGGCGTGGAGATGTAGTCCTTGAAGCGCCCCGGCACCATCGACCAAGTGGAGTGGATGACGCCCAGCGCCCGGTAACAGTCTTCGACCGTATCGACGAGCACGCGGAAACCGAAAATGTCCGACAGCTGCTCGAAGGAAAGCGCCTTCGTCTCCATCTTGCGGAACACCGACCAGGGCTTCTTCTGGCGGCTCTTCACCGTCGCCTCGATCTGGTGTTCGGTAAAGAGGTGCGACAGCGCCTCTTCAATGGCCTTGATGACCCCGCGATTGCGCTCGAAGAACTCCGCCAGCCGCTCCGTCACCGCGCGAAACGCTTCGGGATTGATGTGGCGGAAGGCGAGCTCTTCAAGCTCCTCGCGCATGTCCTGCATGCCCATGCGGCCGGCCAGCGGCGCATAGATGTCCATCGTCTCTTCGGCGATCCGGAGCCGCTTGTGCTCGGGCACGTGATCGAGCGTGCGCATGTTGTGCAGACGGTCCGCGAGCTTCACCAGAAGCACGCGCACATCGTCGGAAATGGCGAGCAGAAGCTTGCGCAGGTTTTCTGCCTGATGCGCCTTCTTGGAAACGAGATCGAGACGCTTCAGCTTGGTCAAACCCTCGACGAGCTTGCCGATATCGGGGCCGAACAGTTCATCGATCTCGGCGCGCGTGGCGCTCGTATCCTCGATCGTGTCATGCAGGAGGGCGACAGCAATGGTCGCCTCGTCCAGATGCATGTCGGTCAGGATGGCGGCAACTTCGAGAGGATGTGAAAAATAGGGATCGCCAGAGGCGCGGCGCTGATGACCGTGCTTCTGCATTGCGTAGACATAGGCCTTGTTGAGTAGCGCCTCATTGACGTCCGGCTTGTAGCGTTGAACACGCTCGACAAGCTCGTATTGACGCATCATGGGCGGCTTCCTCTGTTCTTATTGTTGTCTACGCAAAGCAAAACATGCGCCGCGAGGTGCACGGCGCATGTTTAAGATAGGCAGGAATGTTCCGGCAAGGAAGAGATTGCCATGCCGAACATTCGTGTCGATCAGAAATCGTCGCTTTTTTCCGGCGGCACGAGTCCTTCGATGCCGGCGAGCAGATCTTCTTCGCTCATGCGGTCGAAGGAAATCTCCTCCTCCGGCTGCTCTGCGCTTGCTTCCACGGCCTCGGCGGACGGCTCGCTGATCTCCGGGAGATCGGCTTCCGGCTCGTCAACCTCGACATGCTTCTGCAGCGAGTGAATCAGATCTTCTTTGAGGTCGCCCGGAGACAGGGTCTCGTCAGCGATCTCGCGCAGGGCGACAACGGGGTTCTTGTCGTTGTCGCGGTCCACGGTAATTGCTTCGCCCTGCGAAATCTGGCGGGCGCGGTGGCTCGCCAGGAGCACGAGATCAAAGCGGTTATCGACCTTGTCGATACAGTCTTCAACGGTCACACGGGCCATTCAGTGCCCCTTTCATGCGTAAATCTGCAAGGAAATCCAGCGCGTCAATACCCTGCCAGCCCGAAAAATTCAAGGCCGAGACGCAACGCTTGCTTTCCGATCAACACGCAATTGCGGCGCGGTGATGGCAGCCGGCGCGCCAGCCCACAGCTTGTAATTATGACGAATTTATATATTGGTTGGAACTATCATAGTTCAGCGCTATTTCCTCATAAGAGATAGCTTTTTGGGCACCTTCCGGCGCGACGCTTTCGTTTTGTGCGCCAACCTTTTTTGAAACAGGAAATTTGACGATGTTCGATCCACGGGAAAAGATAGCGCTCTTCATTGATGGCGCAAATTTGTATGCCACATCGCGGGCATTAGGGTTCGACATCGATTACCGCAAGCTCCTGAGCAGCTTCAAGGAACGCGGCTACCTGCTGCGCGCCTACTACTACACCGCTCTGGTGGAGGATCAGGAGTATTCGTCCATTCGCCCGCTGATCGACTGGCTGGATTACAATGGCTACAAGGTCGTTACCAAGCCGGCCAAGGAGTTCACCGACTCCGCAGGTCGCCGCAAGATCAAGGGCAACATGGACATCGAGCTGGCAATCGATGCGCTCGAGCTGTGCGACGTGGTCGATCACTACGTGATCTTCTCCGGTGATGGTGATTTCCGCACGCTGGTCGAGGCTCTTCAGCGCAAGGGCCGCAAGGTCAGCGTCGTTTCCACCATCCAGTCCCAGCCGCCGATGATCGCTGACGATCTTCGCCGTCAGGCGGACAATTTCATCGATCTCTCCTCATTGCGCGACGAAGTTGGCCGTGCGACAAGCGAGCGGCCTTCCCGCAAGGCTGATCCTGAAGATGACGAGACGTTCGACGATCTATGAGCACTGTTCCGGCGCAGGCCACCGAGCCGCCGCGTGATTGCGCGCTTTGTCCGCGCCTGCACCAGTTCATCGCAGACTGGCGCGTCAAGGAGCCCGAGTGGCACAACGCGCCGGTCCCGGCTTTTCTTCCCAAAGGCGGTGACGACAATGTCTCGCTTCTGATTGTCGGCCTCGCACCGGGCCTGCGCGGCGCGAACAAATCCGGCCGCCCCTTCACCGGCGATTACGCCGGCGATCTTCTCTACAGCACGCTGAAACGCTTTGGTTTCGCCGAAGGAGAGTATGAGGCGCGCCCAGACGACAGCCTCACCCTCATCGATGCGGCAATCGTTAATGCCGTGCGCTGCGTGCCGCCGGAAAACAAGCCCGTGGGTTCGGAAATAAACACCTGCCGCGAACACTTTTTCGCCCCCACGATGAAGCGCTTCAAAAACATGAAGGCCATTCTGACGCTCGGCGTGATCGCGCATCAGTCAACCGTGCGCGCCCTTGGCGGCCGCGTCGCGGCACACAAGTTCGCGCATGGCGCGCGCCAGGAAGTCGCCGGCTTTTCCATATTCTCGAGCTATCACTGCTCGCGCTACAACACGAACACCGGCCGCCTGACCGAAGACATGTTCGTCAGCGTTTTCCGCGATATACGCGAATTTCTCGATAATTAGATTCTGATGGCGAAACGCTTCTGCGGCAGTATGCGGATCAACCGCTCTGCTTCAGGAGCCTTGCCTTTTCGCGGTTCCAGTCGCGCTTCTTGGCAGTCTCGCGCTTGTCGTGCAGCTTCTTGCCGCGCGCCACGGCGACCTGGAGCTTGGCCAGCCCGCGCTCGTTGAAATAGAGCTTGAGAGGCACGAGGGTCATGCCCTCCCGCTCGATTGACTGGGCGAACCTTGAGAGTTCCCGCTTGGAGATCAGCAGTTTGCGCTTGCGCCGCGGCTCATGGTTGAACCGGTTGCCGGCGGAATATTCCTGGATATACGAGTTGATCAGCCAGCATTCGCCGTCCTCTATCGAGGCATAGGCTTCCTGGATGTTCGCATGCCCTTCGCGCAGCGACTTCACTTCGGTGCCCGTCAGAACAATGCCAGCTTCCAGCGTGTCCAGCACTTCATAGGAGAAGCGCGCCTTGCGGTTTTCGGCAATCGTCTGAACGTTCGGATTCTTGTCTTTCGCCATGTGTCCCAAATGCGCCGGAAGCGCTCATGAGCGCTTCCGCCTTCCAGCGGGCAGAAGTATGCCCGTTTGTTTCACCGCATTTGTGCGACGCCGGGCGTATTTGCCCGGCTGCAAAATGCTCTACTTTAGCAGGCCTGCGTGCTGCATGGCTGCGTCGATGGCCGCCGCGGTGGAAGCCTCGATCGGCACGAGCGGCAGGCGGACCCGATTTTCAGCCTTCCCGAGACGCGACAGCGCATATTTTGCACCGCACAGGCCCGGCTCGATGAAGATAGCCTTGTGCAGCGGCATCAGCCGGTCCTGCAGCTCAAGGGCCTTTTCCTTGTCATTGGCAAGCGTTGCCGCCTGGAACTCCGCGCACAGGCGCGGCGCCACATTGGCCGTCACCGAAATGCAGCCGACGCCGCCATGTGCGTTGAAGCCCAGAGCCGACGCATCTTCGCCGGAGAGCTGGATGAAGTCCTTGCCGCAGGTGAGACGCTGCTCTGAAACCCGGTCGACCTTTGACGTTGCGTCCTTCACACCGACAATATTGGCAAAGTCCTTCGCCAGCCGGCCCATGGTCTCGGGCGACATGTCGATCACCGAACGCGGCGGAATGTTGTAGATGATGATCGGCAGGCTCGTCGAACGCGCCACCGTCGCAAAATGCTCATAGAGACCGTTCTGCGTCGGCTTGTTGTAATACGGCGTGACCACCAGTGCTGCGTCGGCCTTCACCTCTTCGGCGAACTTGGCCAGCGCAACGGCCTCGCGGGTGGAATTGGACCCTGCGCCTGCGATCACCGGAACGCGACCGGCAGCCGTCTCGACGCAGATTTGGACCACTTCGCGATGCTCTTCATGCGTCAGCGTGGGCGTTTCGCCCGTGGTGCCGACCGGAACAAGACCCGTCGTGCCTTCGGCAATCTGCCATTCAACGAGTTCGCGAAACGCTTTTTTGTCCAGGCTGCCATCTTTGGCAAACGGTGTCACAAGCGCTGTGAGAGACCCCCTGAACATAATGTCGAACTCCTGAATGAGATTGGATGCAATTATGACGGCCAGAACCGCCGACGGATGCTTCTAGCCGAAGATGTCGCGGTGCACCATAGTCTTGCCATCTCTTGCCCGCAAGAATCCGACCTGAGTGGCATGTTTGCTTCAGCAGGACGGGGTCGGGCCCGTCTCGCCGAAAAAAACAGCGTCCACGCTGGTTCATTATCGTCGGACCTCTGGTCGACCTGTTCGGGTGCTTTTTGCATGAAGACATCAGCCGCGCTTGTCCCGCTGCTTCTCCTCTCCGTTTCGACAATCGTGCAGGCCCAGTCTTTGCCCGAAATGGCGCCCATCCCCTTTGCGCGTCCCGATGCAGCAACTGCGCCCAGCGCCGTGATTGACGCGCTGACCCGTGCAACCGTGCGCCCCAATGTCGTGGACGGCGAAACCGGCCAGTCGACCGACATGCGCGCCATGATCGCGGGACTGGACGCCATCTCGACCGGAGATCCCGAAACGGCGCGCACCCTGCGCAACCGCATGACGGGAAACGGGCTCGAGCGCCGCATTTTGAGCTGGTCTCTGGTTCTTTCCGCCAGCGACACGCTGTCCAGCGCCGAAATTGCCAAGACTGCCGGCGACCTCGCCGGCTGGCCCGGCATGCTCACCCTGCGCGATCACAGCGAGCGGGCGCTTTATCGCGAGAATCAACGCCCCAATGTGGTCGTCGCCCTGCTTGGAGACATGCCGCCCCGAACCTTTGAGGGAACGGTGGCGCTTGCCCGCGCGCATCTGGCGCTATCGCAGGAAGACAAGGCGCGTGCGCTGGCATCCACATTCTGGCGCGAGGCAAAACTCGATGCGGCGCGCGAATCCGCGTTCATGAAAGAGTTCGACGCCCTGCTCTCAACCGCCGACCACCGGGTGCGGATGGAGCAGATGCTTTATAATGCGCGCATACGCTCCGCCGAACGCGTCGCAGAACGCGCCGGTGGTGTGGAACTGACCAGGGCATGGGCGGCGGTCATTCGCGGCGAGAAAAATGCGGAAGAGCTGCTCGACGCCGTGCCCGAGGCGCAGCAGAGCGCCGGGTATCTTTTCGCCAAAACCCGTTATTTGCGCCGCAGCGGCCGGTTCGACGAGGCTGCAAAGGTCATGCTGACCGCGCCGCAGGATGCGCAAAGCCTGATCGACCCGGATGAATGGTGGGTGGAGCGACGCGTCCTCTCCCGCGAGCTTCTGGATATCGATGACGCGGAAACGGCCTATAAGGTCGCGGCGAACCATGCGGCCGAAAGCCCTTCGCGGGCAGCCGATGCGGAGTTCCATGCCGGCTGGTATGCACTGCGCATGCTCGACAGGCCTGAAAAGGCGGCAGAGCATTTCGCGCGCATCGCCGAAATCGCCGAAGGGCCGATTTCCAACGCCAGAGCGCATTACTGGCTCGGCCGCGCGGCAGAGGCCGGCGGCCCCGGGGATGCGGACGCTCATTATAAAGAGGCGGCGCGCTTTGGCGCGACCTTCTACGGGCAGCTGGCGACGGCGCGGCTCGGGCAATCGAAGCTCGCAGCCGATGCGCCCGCCCCCCGGGACGACGACCGGCGGCACTTTTTTGCCCGCGAGATGGTGCGCGCTATCAAGAGCCTGGAACAGACAAGCCATGCGTGGCGCGCTGGCAGCCTTTACCGGAAACTCGCACAACAGCTCGACAATCCGGGCGAGCTGGCGCTTCTGGCCAATATGGCGGCAAACCGAGGCGACTACACAACGGCGCTGCGCGTCGGCAAGATCGCAGCCGGGCGCGGACTGGACATTGGCGCGCTTGCCCATCCGGTCGGCGCGATCCCGGACGCCGCCGCCATCCCGTCTGCCCGGCAGGCCCTCGCCTACGCCATTGCCCGGCAGGAAACCGAGTTCAACGCCGCCGCCGTCTCGCCCGCCGGAGCGCGCGGCCTCCTGCAGCTCATGCCTGCAACGGCACAGGAAATGGCGCGCAAGAGCGGCCTGCCCTATTCCCGCGCCCGCCTGACGGCAGACCCCACCTACAATGTGACGCTTGGCGCAGCCTATCTGGAAGAACAGCTCGCGCGCTTTAACGGCTCCTACATCCTCACCTTCGCCGGCTACAATGCCGGTCCGAGCCGCGCCACGGAATGGATGGGCCGCTATGGTGATCCACGCGGAAAATCGGTGGAGGAGATCGTCGACTGGATCGAACGCATTCCCTATTCGGAAACGCGCAACTATGTTCAACGGGTGATGGAGAATCTGCAGATCTACAAGATGCAGTTGACCGGCCGGTTCGACATCGAAAAGGATCTGACGGTCGGCGGTTGATCGAGACTCTGATCAATGCGCCAACCGCCTGATAAAACGACAGACAGGCGACATTCGAGGGAAGCTGTGTCGGAAGAAGATTTTCGCGATGTCTACTACACGGCGCAGGATGGTCTGAAACTTCACGCTCGCGTTTATGGTGAGGACAATCCCGGTCTGCCCGTGGTTTGCCTTCCCGGCCTGACACGCAATGCGCGGGACTTCCACCCGCTCGCCCTTTTTCTCGCGACCGATGCCCCGAAACCGCGCAAGGTCATCGTCTTCGACTATCGCGGACGCGGCCTGTCCGACCGCGACCCGGACTGGCGTCATTATGACGTGGCCATTGAGGCCGCCGATATCACCGCCGGCCTTGCCGTTCTGGGCGTCGAACACGCGGCCTTCATCGGCACCTCGCGTGGCGGATTGATTATCATGGCGCTCAGCGCCTCACGGCCTGCCCTTTTGAAGGCAGTTGTTCTCAACGATATCGGCCCGGTGGTGGAAGGAGACGGTCTTGCCCAGATCCGCTCCTATCTGCAACGCGCGCCCAAACCGGCCACACTCAAAGAAGCGATTGAGATCCAGAAAACCATCCATGGCGATGCCTTTTCCGCCCTTTCGGATGAAGACTGGGAACGCTTTACCGGTGCGCTCTATCGGCAGGAAAACGGAAGCCTTCTGGCGGATTTCGATCCAAAACTCGTCAAACCACTCAAGGAAATCGATCTGGATCGCCCGCTTCCGGAGCTGTGGCCGCTCTTTTCCGGCCTGACCGGCATTCCGCTACTTGCGGTGCGCGGTGAGAATTCGCGTCTTCTCTCCATGAAAACACTGGGCGAGATGGAAACCCGCCATCCCGACATGCAGTCCATTGTCGTTCCCGGACAGGGACACGCACCACTGCTCGAAACCGGTGATTTGCCGGAAAACATCGCAGCCTTTGTCGATCAGGCCGAAAAAGCGCCGCGGCATTCCGCATAGGCCCCCGTACCGACCGCGATAGCGCCCTCCCCAACACACCGGCACAGGGCCAGAGCCTAGCTGGCCGTCGTGATCTTCCCGCAGGAGCATCGCTCCAGAACGTCGACGCAGGGGTCGAGATCGCCGGTCGCCAGATGCGCATAGCGCATGGTCATTGTCAGCGTCTGGTGGCCAAGCCACATCTGCACCCGGCGCAGATCAATACCGCCCTGCACAAGACGCGACGCACATGTGTGGCGCAACACATGCGGCACGACCTGCGTATCCTGTGAGAGTCCCACCTCTGCCTTGGCTTCATTCCAGATGGTGCGAAACTGGGCCTGTCGCAGCATGGCGAACGGCCCTTCCCGCCCCTCTTTCCGGACACCGGCAGCGTTCTGCGCACGCGCCGTCAGCGGCACGGAGCGCGCACGCGCGGATTTCGTGATCCAGAAGCTCGCGCGTCCGCCCTGCACGTCGTTCCAGGTCAGCCCGATGGCTTCGCCCAGCCTGCACCCCGTATCCACCAGAAAGACAGAAAGCCGCCAGGCATCTTCGCTGCGGCGTCGGATCGCGGCGAAAAGCATCTCCTCTTCGCTCCACGAGAGAAAGCGGATGCGTCCGGAGCGCTCTTTCTGACGTCGAAATTCGGGCAGGCTGTGAATGTCACCCATTTTATGCGCTTTCCGCAGAAGCTTGCTCAGCGCGGCCATCTTTCGATTGATGGTCGCATTGCTGTTTCCGCGAGCGCGCAATTTCCCGATCAACGCATCAAGGGCATCCTGCCCGAATGTGCTGAAGCGCTTCCCCATCAGGAGCTCATCCAGCTCCCCGATAAAGAAGGTGACATTGTATTTGTGCGAGCCAGGCTCCCAAAGTATGTCGCCATACTTTGCAAAGAGCTCCTTCAGGCTGAATTCAGAGACAAGCCGGAGCCGCTCACTGTCGAACGTGACAGAGTAGCCCTCTCCTGGAACGCCCCATGCTCCTTCAAGACGGCTGACATCCCCCATGTCAGTATGCGTCCCGGGCGCGGTTCATTCCTGTCGATCCAACTTTGTCCCGACTTCCAAAGGAGTCTAACAGAGCAAGATTCTTCCAGTTCCCCAATATACACAACCTCCGATTGTCGGAGATACCACCGATACTACCCGGTAGTCCAGAGAATTTACATTTGCATTTGTTTATCCGTTCGCCCCGTATAGCCCCGGCGACGTTCGACCGTTCTCTTACCCGGTCTTTTTTGAACGGAACTGGCAAACCCACTCTTCAGAGAGCCTGCACGAAGATGTCGCAAAACCCAGTCACCACAAGCACTTTGCACTGATCGAAGCGCCCGCCACCCACGATATCTTCAAAGCCATTCCCCGGCGGAACGCGCCGCCGGGGAGTGGCATTCACCTGATACGGTACCTTTAGAAGCTCCGCGTGATGCGGAAGAACCCGCTGAACGCGCCGTCCTTGTAGCTGTCGCCATCCTTGTAGTTCACGGCGATCTTGGTATCGAGATTTTCGACCAGCTCGTAGTCGATGACGCCGCCAACGGCCCAGTCGTCTGCACTGGAACCGTGCTTGTCACCGAGATACTGGCCACCGAAGCCAACCGCCAGCTTGGGGGTTGCCGCGTATTTCAGATGACCGCCGAGCGAGTAGTCATAGCCATTGCTGTAGAGGCTCGGATCGGAGAAGTAGGTTGCCAGCAGTTCGAGCGTAAGCTGATCGGTCGCATTGATGCTTGCGAAGCCCTTGACGCCCCACTCCTTGGCCGTCGCGTCATAGGCTACGAAGGCGTCGAACGAACCCCAACCCTGCGCGACGCCCAGCTTGCCGACCACGTTGGGCGTATAATCGTAGTTGTAGTCGTTCTCTTCCAGAGCCAGCGAAACCGACACGCCATTGCCCGGCACGAAGGTGTAACCCAGCGTGTGAATTGAGCCATCGAAGCCGCCGGCATCATACTCGCCGCTAAGACCCTGATCGAAGATCGTGGCCTTGTAGCCCAGGAAGAAACCGCCAAGCGTGATGTAGGCCTGGTTCAGATAAGTGCCACGCGTGATCCCGTTAAGCGAGAACGGCGCCGTGCCGGAAGGCATGCCGAGGCGGGAAACACCCGAATAGGCATCGGCGCGCAACTCGAAAAAGCCGCCGAGCGTGCCGTATTCGGTCTCCGACCGGGCATCGATCGTCAGATTGGCGCGCGCCAGTTTACGCCAGCCACCGGAATCAGTGCTCAGCGAATTTGCGGAGAGCGTGCCGCCCATAACGGCAAAGTTCGAATCATCGCTATCCGACCAGTCAATCTGATAGCGGGCATAGCCGCCGATCTTCAGGCAGGTTTCGGTGCCCGGGATGTAGAAGAAGCCGGCACCATAGACGTCGCAAACGCGAACATACTCCATCGGCTCCGGCTCGGGAACGAAAATCGGGTCGGCTGCTTTTGCGCCGGTGGCAGCAGCTGCGAGAGCTGCGGAGCCGATGAGAAGGCTCTTGAGTTTCATGTTCTGACCTCCAGTCAGAATCATGAGACCGGTGGAAGCAAAAATGCCCGAGAACAAGGGAAACGAGGCGGGATCCGACCTGCGTCGGTGGCCATCACCGCGAAGTGCGGCTTGTCTGAATTGTTGGGTGGACTGTCAAAGCTAAGGGAAAATGGCGGAGAGGATGGGATTCGAACCCACGAGACCCTTTTGGGGTCTACTCCCTTAGCAGGGGAGCGCCTTCGACCACTCGGCCACCTCTCCGGCGAGACGCTGGATAAAGAAAACCGGACCGACAATCAATACGGCATTCGAATTTCCATGCTTTATTATAGAGAAATTCCACATCGTGGTCAGCGCAGAGCGCCGATGTCGCCAGTTGCCCGGAGAGTCGTCAGAGAATCAAACAAGGGTTCGGCCAGGCGTTCCATTCCGGATTCCCCACGATTCGTCTCCCAAACACAGTAAAATGCCCCACTACACCGCCCGCTTATGGGCTCATCCGGGCTCCAAGTGTTAAGAAAGCCTTACCCGGCGGCCCAGATCG
This sequence comes from Nitratireductor sp. WH36-1, assembly GCF_058725515.1. Classification (NCBI taxonomy): domain Bacteria; kingdom Pseudomonadati; phylum Pseudomonadota; class Alphaproteobacteria; order Hyphomicrobiales; family Phyllobacteriaceae; genus Nitratireductor; species Nitratireductor sp. WH36-1. The sequence continues at coordinate 2,949,237 of NZ_CM178970.1, forward strand.
TGTCATTTGTGCAACAGCCATTCCGGATAGAAGGTCACCAGGGGGCCTTGCCGCGTAATCGCGGTTGAACCCGGCGGCCCCATGAGTAATGTCAGGCTCGGAAAGGGGACGCGAGAGCGTGAACTTTTCAATTCTTGGGGATGGGGCAGGGAACGCTGTCCTTCAGCAAAAATACCCAGACCCGCATTTAGAACTTTGACTGGAGGTCAGAACATGAAACTCAAGAGCCTTCTCATCGGCTCCGCAGCTCTCGCAGCTGCTGCCACCGGCGCAAAAGCAGCCGACCCGATTATCGTTCCCGAGCCGGAGCCGATGGAATACGTTCGCGTTTGCGACGTCTACGGCGCAGGCTTCTTCTACATCCCGGGCACCGAAACCTGCCTGAAGATCGGCGGCATGGTCCGTTACCAGATCAACTGGGACGAGAACGACGACGGCTGGCGCAAGTACGCTCGCGGTGAGCTCAACATCGACGCCCGCTCCGAGACCGAATACGGCACGCTCGGCGGCTTCATCAAGCTGCGCGCGACGTCCGGCAACAACCCTGGCCCGGCAATCATTCCTGGCCTGAACGACGGTGACGCTTACTCCACGGGCGTTAACTCGACCGTTGGTCTGCAGCAGGCAATCATCTCGCTCGGTGGCCTCTCCATGGGTCTGTCCGACACGCTGTATGACGCAGCCATTTCGGGTGAGTTCGACAATGGCGGTGGTGATCGCGTTCACTTCATCAACTACACCTTCGCAGCAGGCAACGGCTTCACCGCCACGCTCGCTCTCGAAGAAGCTGACAGCAACTACGACTACACGCCGAACTTCGTCGGTAAGGTTGGCGTTGCTCAGGGTTGGGGCACGGCAGACTTCTACGCTGCTTACGACGCAACGGCAGAAGAGTTCGCTCTTAAGGCAATCGTCAAGGCTGACCTGACCGAGCGCGTGTTCGCTGAGGCAATGGCGATCTACGAAAGCGGCATCAACTTCTACTCGACCGATCCGTTCGATCTGGAAGGCTACGGCGCTCCGAACGTTGCTCGCTTTGGTTCGCAGTGGTCCATCGGCGGCCTCGTTGGCTACAAGTTCACCCCGAAGCTGAAAGCTTCGCTCGGTGCACAGTACTACGACAAGGTTGGTCATGACCTTCCGGCTCTGGCTTGGGGCGGCGACGTTGACGTCATCAACGCCGGTCTGACCGTCGATTACGAGATCGTTGAGAACTTCGACGCGAAGCTCGCAGTCAACTACACCAACATCGACGCGCCGACCGCTTCTGGTCTGCCGGACGATCACTGGAGCGGTTTCGTTCGCTTCCAGCGCAACTTCTAATCAGAAGTTACGGTGTTTTGGGAAAGGCCCGGCATTTGCCGGGCCTTTTTCATTTCTGGGACAATTGAAGGGCTGCGAAAGCGTTTTCTCTTGTGACGGGCATGCTGTAGGGTCTCTGCATTCGACAAGACCAAGAGAGCAGACACATACCGTCCCATGACAATACGCCCACCGCTTACGCCGCTTGCAGAATCCCTCCCCTCCACCGTTCCGTTTGTCGGCCCTGAAACCCAGGAGCGCGCGGCCGGACGGCCTTTTCGTGCACGTCTCGGCGCCAATGAGAATGGTTTTGGTCCTTCCCCGAAGGCGATCGAAGCCATGGAGAACGCAGCGCATCACGTGTGGAAGTATGGCGACCCCGAAAGCAGCGATCTGCGGGCGGCGCTGGCGCAGGAACACGGCGTAAAGCCGGAGAACATCGTCGTCGGTGAAGGCATTGACGGGCTTCTTGGCCTGATTGCCCGCCTCTATATTGAGCCGGGAACGCCTGTCGTCACCTCGCTCGGCGGCTATCCGACATTCAACTATCATGTGGTCGGCTTTGGCGGTCGTCTCGTGCCGGTTCCCTATTCGGGAGATCACGAGAATCTCGAAGGTCTGCGGGACGCGGCCTTTGCCGAAAAGGCCCCGCTGGTCTATTTCGCCAATCCCGACAATCCGATGGGCACATGGTGGGAAGCCGACGAGGTTCAGCGCTTCATCGAATCGCTGCCCGAAACCAGCATGCTCATTCTAGATGAAGCCTATGGCGAGACCGCGCCGGCGAGCGCCCTGCCCCGCTTTGAGCCCGACCGGCCCAATGTGCTGCGCATGCGCACCTTCTCAAAGGCCTATGCGCTGGCCGGCATGCGCTGCGGTTACGCCATTGGCGAAGCGCAGACCATCCGCGCCTTCGACAAGATCCGCAATCATTTCGGCATGCCGGGCATCACGCAGGCCGCCAGTCTGGCCGCACTTCAGGACAAGGCCTATTTTCAGGAAACGCTCAAGAAGATCAGCGCGAGCCGCGACCGGATTGCAGCGATTGCGGCAGCCAACGGGCTGGCGAGCGTTCCCTCCGCCACCAATTTCGTGGCCGTCGACTGCGGCGGCAAGGCCATTGCCGAGGCGGTCATGCAGGGCCTGCTCGACCGCGATGTGTTCGTGCGCAAGCCGGCAACGCCGGGCCTTGATCGCTGCATTCGCGTCAGTGTCGGACCGGAGAACGAAATGGATGTCTTTGAACAGGCCTTTGCCGAGGCCCTGGCAGCGGCGCACAATCAGCGCTGAAGCTCTGAAACTGAATCAGCCGGGAAGCATAATCGACTGATTTGAAATGTCTTTTTTGGAATTGAGAGGGGCGATCTGATCGCCCCTCTTTTCATTCAGACTCAGGCTGCCAGTGCGGCCCGGGTCTTGCCGATCATGAGGGCGGCCTGTGCTGCTTCACGGCCCTTTTCAATGAAATGCTCGCGATAGATCGCCGTGTGATGCTCGGTCGGCTGATAGTGGTGCGGTGTCAGCGACACGGACAGAACCGGCACACCGGTGTCCATGCCGGCGCGCATCAAGCCGTCCACGACGGCCTGCGCGACGAAATCATGCCGGTAGATGCCGCCATCCACCACGAAGGCGGCTGCGGCCACCGCCGCATAGCGGCCTGAGGACGCAAGGTCGCGTGCCACGAGCGGCATTTCGAATGCGCCCGGCACATCAAACACATCCACCTGTTCGGCGGGAATCAGTTCGCAAAAGCCTTCCAGCGCCCTGTCGACGATGTCGGCATGCCAATTGGCCTTGATGAATGCATAGCGGGTGTGTGTCATCGTGATCTCCTTTGCAACAGACACGTCACCCAAGGCGATCACGTGCGACGCAGCGCAGCCGAACAGACGGCAAGCGAAACATCGCGCGTTCTCTTCCATCCGGACTCTAACCGTCGGCCCAGGAGTCTCACCTGGTCTGCTGACCCTTCCCGAGTGTCATGGGAAAGCGCTCGCGGGCTTGCGGCCAGTGCCGCTTACCGCCGGTGGGGAATTTCACCCCGCCCTGAGAACGAGGCGAAGATAAGCATCCCTCCAAAGAACGGCAAGCCGAAAAAACCGCCCGCACGGATTGAGCGCGGTGCTTAGATCCGGCGGAGATGATTGTCCCAGGCGGGCGCGCCGGCCTGCGGCTCGCGAACGCTTTCGAGCGCCACGTCAGGGCCTGTCCGCACGATTGCGCCACGGCCGCTGGTGCCTAGCAGACGGTGCCCTGAGAGTGGCGCGAGACCGCAGCTATCCTTGAGCAGGCGTTCGCCGAGGCATCGCCCGGTTTCGGCATCCCAGAACACCGACAGCCCGCCGCGCGGCGACGATGTGGCGACGATCTCGCCGGATGCATCGATGGCGACCGAACCGACATAATTGTCGAGCTTCTTCAGGGTTTCTTCGGGACCTGGAAAGAGTTCAATCGCGTGCCCCCGGCGATGCCGCCCGACGAGCGGCGGGCGCGCATCGTCCTCGCCCTGATACTGTGCGCCGAACCAGACCGCGCCGAACCGGTCGAGCGTCATGTGGCGGATCGAGAGTTTGTGGAGTTCCGGCGCAAGCTCCGCCTGCTCGAGAAGATCGCCCGTCTCCAGATCCACATAGGAAAGGCTCGGCTTCATCGTGGCAAGGTTCAGCTTCACCCGCTCGTAGTCGGGATGGGTGAGAATGCCGCCATTGGCAACGCACAGCGTCTTGCCGTCCGCCAGCAGAATCACCTCATGCGGACCGATGCCGCCAGTCTCGAACTCGCCGATGCGGCGAAATCCGGCGCTCGCATCGTAAAGCCCGGTGACGCCCCGCTCGCCGTCATAATCGTTTTCCGTGGCGAGAAGCAGCCGGCCATCCGGAGTGAAGACGCCGTGACCGTAGAAATGGCGGTCCGGCGGCGGGGCGAATGCGATGGGCTCGCCCGTTCCATCGACCGAGAAGGCCACCGCGAAACGCCCCGGCGACCGCGCAAACGCAACGGCGCGGCGGCGCGGCGCATCGATGGCGAAGGAATGTCCGCGCGCCTCCAGCGGCAGCACCAGCCGGTCACGACCGGAAGCGTCAATCACCGCCGCCTCGAACGCACCGCCATTGAGGCGCGCGCCAAGGAACAGCGCTTCATCCGCAGCGCTGGCAAGCGCCGGCCTGATGACGGCGGCAGAACCGGCGAGCGCTAGAAATGTCCGGCGATCAATCTCCATCGAGCGCATTGAACCCCATCACCAGCCCCAGAGCCCCTGCGAGTTCGCCATTGAGCGTGTGCTTCGCGCCCTCCATGGCGATGGCCGCATAGCTGATGCGGCCACGATCCTCTTCCCCGGCGAATGCTGCTTCAGGCGCACCCGCCACCGCCTCCAGTGCGTCGCGCGCATGCGCCAGGTCGAAATTCATGCTCTCGCCATAGCCATTCACCAGATCCGAGGGGCCGTCGACAAAGCCCGCCGCCGTGATCAGTTGCTGCACGCCCTCGATCTGGGCGGCGGTGAAGGCGAAGGTCTCGCCGCTGCGCCAGAAGGGGGCGCGCTTGCCCCGCGCCTTCTCCACGCTCTTTCCAAGGGCGGGCAAAAGCTCCGCATTGCGCGCGAATTCGATTGCCGTGCCCGCCGCCTTCACCACTTCGCCCGCCACTTCGGCGCTTGAGCGATAGGGGTCGCGATCCGCCGCAGGCGCGGTGAACGAGGCCCGAAAGGCCGTACCCTCGGCCCAGCCATTCTCCAGCGCCCCGGCGATATCGGCCACATTGTACGCCACTGCCTGCGCATAGGCGCAGCGCCTGGCATCGCCTGCCAGCTTGTCGCCGCCCGTGCCGAAGAGCACATAGTCGAGCGCCGGCAGGCCCTGCAGCGCGACGCTCTGCGCGGCCAGATCCTGCGGCAGTGGTTCGTCGGAAGCGAGCAGCCCCTGCACCTGGCGCAGCGTCACGCCGCGCGGATCGGGCCAGAAGAAGACACGCTCGAAACGGTTTTCCGCCACCAGAGGCCCAAACCGCAGAACAGAAACATGCCCCCAGGCAGAAACCGTCTCGGAAAAACGCTGATGCACGGCGACAAGCCCGCTGTCCGACGGCGCGCCGCAAACATCGCCAAGCGCGGCTGAAAGCGCCCCGCTCGCCTCGCGAAAGCGCGCCAGCGTGGGCGTGACATATCCTTCCAGCACCCGGTTTCCCACATCAGGGGCGATGGTGCTGGCAGTTTCCTGCGCCAGCGCTGGCGCAGATGAAAGACAAAGGATCAGAACGCATCGTGAGAGGCGCGCTTGCATCGGGCAGACTCCATAACCGTGGCTGGCATTGCTGGCTATCGCGCAGGGGGGAAGAGGCGCGAGGGCTGGCCGGAAGCCGGGAGCAGGCTCCCGTCCATCCGGCTTATCGCCCGGAACCGCTCACGACAAGGGAAAGTCCGGCTTCACGACAAAAGTTGATCGCGCAACACAGAAAGCCGGAGCCCGTCATAACCGCTCACAGGGCTGGCGTGCCAGAGCCCGTTCAGAACCGCCTCCTCCGCCGCCTCGACGGCTGCATGAAGGAACGGATCGATGCGCGCTTCGGCAAGCCGCTCGATGGCATCCGCCTCGCTGTCGATATCGAGGCGGTTGGCGGTGGAGAAGGCGATGGCCACATCGCCGCTCTGGTCACCCCAATAGCTGCCGAGACGTCCTAGCGCTGCACCCGCCCGCCGCGCCACGCGGGTGAGCTGGCGCGAATCGAGCGGCGCATCCGTGGCATAGACGATGATGACGGAGCCCTTGTCCTGCGGGTCGGCGCGCCCGGCCTCCGGCGTCTTGATGCGTTCCCCCAGAAGCCGCAGATCGCCCGGCCTGCCGAAATTGGAGAGAACAAGCGCCGCTAGCGTATGGGTACGGCCGGACGGCAGCGCGACACGGCGCGATGCGCTGCCGATGGCGCCGGCAAAGCCAAAGGTGCGCATGCCGGTTCCTGCGCCCACCGTGCCCTGCGCAACCTCGGCGCCGGCGGCTGAAATCGCTTCCTCCGCCATGGCTTCGGTCACCGCCAGCGCCTGAATGTCGCTGACGCGCCCGTCATTGCATTCCAGCACCAGCGGATTGACCGTTGGGCGTCCGCGCCCGATTTCAGGGTTTTGTGCAATCGCCCGGCGGATCAGCGCCGTGGTGCAGGCCGCCACGCCAAATGTGTTGGTGAGAAGGATCGGCGTTTCGATGCGGCCGAGCTCTGCAAGCTGCATCAGGCCGGCGCTCTTGCCAAATCCATTGAGCACCGCCACGCCGGCTGGAACCGGATTGCGAAAGAGATCGCCATCATGCGGCAGGATCGCGGTGACGCCCGTGCGCGCGGTCTGAGCGCAATAGGTCAGATGCCCGACGGTGACGCCCGGCACATCCGCAATGGTGTTGGCCGGTCCCGTCGGAAGATCCCACCACGCGCCCGCCCTGTCGAAAAGCCGTTCCGTCATGCCAGAGCCGATGCCATGAGAGAGAAGCTGGAGATGATGCCGATCGCCTCGGCATGGCTCTTTGCGACAAAGCGCACATCCAGCGCGCCGGTGCGCTCCGTGAAAGGCAGAAGTGCGGCGGCATCCGCGAAAATCTGCTTGGAAAAGCCGATATCCACCGTAAGCGGCGGCGTGCATGGCGCTTTCACCTCGGTGCTCGCAGCCGCCTCAACCGCCTCGCAGACATCCTGTTCGATCTTTTCGCGCGCTTCGTCCGGCGACATGCTTTCCGAGGCAAAGGCGTTGATGCAGCGCTTGACGGTGATGGAGCGGGCTGCCGGAAACTGCTCGGCGATTTCGGCTTCCAGCCGGTCATCGCCGCTCACCGCAAGAAGCGGCACGCCGATCTCCGCTGCATGGCCGGCAAAGAGCGTCGGCTCTCCGGCGCGCACGCCATTCACCTCGATGCGGCGGAACGCCAGACCGCTGACCGTGTGGGCAAGCACGCCGAAATTGTCAGCGGCCGCGTGGTAACCGATCAGCACCACACCATCGTGATCGGCATGAATGCCTTCGATCATCGACAGCGGGCGCGCGCGACCGGAAACAAGACGCGCGCGCGGGTCGAGCTGTTCAGCGATCATGTTGCGCATCGGCCCGTGCGAATCCGCCACCGTCACTGCGTCCGCTCCACCCGCAAAAGCGCCACGGATCGCGGCATTCGCCTCTTCGGTCATGAGCCTGCGCGCCACCTCGTATTCCGGGTTGCCGCGCTGCCCCTGCAGGCTCTCGCAGACCCCGGCCACGCCCTCGATATCGACAGAGATAAAAATATGCATGCCACTCCCCCTGATAATGAATCGCCGGCATTCGACTTGAAACGCATGACGAATTCCAGCCCCAACATGCGATAGAAACGATGCCAGCCGCTTGCACCGCAGCCTGCATCATGCAAAATGAAGCCAGCGTTCGGGCAAACAGCCTCTGGCAGCCCCCTCCCGGCAACATTGCACCAAGACGCTTCAGCACCTCTCCTTTCTTCCCTGAAACGCTGCGCAAACCTTCTGCGCCAGCACTCCGGTGCGCTCCCCCCCCCCAAAAAACGTCTTTCCCGGCGCTCAAAGCGCCATCCCGTTCATCCTGACATGGAGTTTTCCATGCCTTCACGGCTTCTTTTGCCGGTGCTTGCGCTGGCTGTTTTCTTCGTCGGCGTGACAGAGTTCATGATCGCGCCCCTTCTGACGCCCATCGCCGCTGCCTTTGGCGCAACCCCGGCTGCCGCCTCCTGGCTGATTTCCGGCTATGCGCTTGCCTATGCCGTCGGCGCGCCGCTTATTGGTCTTGTCGCCCACCGGCTTGACCGGCGGCGTCTTCTGCTTACGGCGCTGGCGCTTCTCGCCGCCGATGGGCTTGCGGTGGCCTTCGCCCCCACGCTTGGCATTGCCATCATTCTTCGTGTTCTGGGTGGAGTGGCGGCGGCAGCCCTCATTCCCGCCGTGTTCGCCCTCATTGCCGACCGGTTTCCCGAGGCGCGACATTCACAGGCCATGGGCCTTGTCATGCTTGGCATGACGGCAGGCATCGCCGCCGGGCCAGCGCTGGCCGGCGTCCTGACGCAGCTGTTTGACTGGCGCGCGCCCTTCCTTGCCAGCGCCATCGGCTGTCTTCTGCTGCTCATCCCGGCAAGTCGTGTGCTTCGGGGCGATGAGACGACACAGGTGCCTGCCACACGGCAGCGTTTAAGCGGGCTCGGCAGTTCTGGAAGAAGCGCGCTCCTGCTTCTCATCGCCAAGGCTCTCTGGAATGGCGCTGCCGTTGCCGCCTTCGGGCTGAGTGGCGAGATGCTGCGGGACCGCTTTGCAACCGACACGCTGCAAACGGGGCTGGCGGTCACGGCATTCGGCCTCGGCCTGGCCGTGGGCAATCTTTCGACCGGCCTTGTCAGGCGGCTGTCGCACGGCGATGAGCGGCTGCTGGTCGCCGCCGTTCTGTTTCTCGCGCTCAGTTTTGCAGCCTTCCTGCTTCTGCCATTGCCGCTTGTCGGCGCGCTTTTCTGCCTTGCCTTCTGGGGCATTGCGCTCGGTTTTGCAGCCCCTGCCAGCACGGCGCTGATCGCCCGCCGGGCGGGTGCAGACAAAGGGTTTGTGCTGGCCCTGTCGGAGAGCGCCAACAATATCGCGCTGCTCTCGCTGCTCACAGGTGCGGCCTTCGCATTGCAGAGCTTTGGATTGCCTGCGGCAGGCATGGTGCTTGGAAGCGGGCTCGCGCTGGGGACAGCCCTCCTCCTGATGGACGGGTTGGTCCAGAAGCAGGCGAAACACTAGCGCGATGGCTCTTGCAGGTCCGGCAGCCGACAGTAGCATTGGCCTGCTACATCTGCCTGATGCGGGCACCCAGTACAGGCAAGTGCACAACAACCGGATATGCAAGGGATCACCGATGGATCTGAACGACGCCGTTCTTCTGCTTGTCGATTATCAGCAGGCATTTGACGATCCGTCCTGGCCCCGGCGCTGGAACAGCGATGTCGACAGGAATGGTCTCGCACTTCTCGCCGCCTGGCGCAGGGCAAAACGCCCGCTGATCCATGTGCGGCACGATTCTGTCGAGCAGGCTTCCACGCTGCGCCCCGGCGCGCCCGGCAACGCCCTGCGGCCGGGTTTCGAGCCGCTGCCCGGCGAACAGCTTGTCACCAAGAGCGTCAATTCCGCCTTTATCGGCACCGATCTCGACCTGCGCCTGCGTCGTCTCGGCGCGAAGACGGTGGTTACCTGCGGCATTTCCACGGATATGTGCGTGTCTACCACCATACGCACCGGCGCGAATATGGGCTGGAACATGATGCTGGTGGAAGACGCCTGCGACTGCTTCGATCTGCCGGATGGCAAGGGCGGGAGCGTTCCTGCCGAAGAGGTTCACCGCGTGCATGTGGCCACGCTCGGCTTCGAGTTCTGCAGGGTTGCGACCACAAGAGACGTTGTGAGCGCGCTCTGAGCCATCCGTATGAACCGGGCGCGACGGCACAGAGAACAGGGACGGCTTTCCCGGTTTCCCACCCTGGTAACAACGCATTGGCATACCTGCTTCTGTCCCGTCCGGGCGGCTTCGTTTCTCTAGCGTAGGCCTCGTTTGCTTGCTCAGATTGCCGCAAATCCATCGAATGCCATGGTACGCACGTCCATGGCATTGACCCAGTGCGTGGTTCGACAAGCTCACCATGAGGGAAGTGGTATCCGACAGGAGCCTAGATCCCGGTCGTTGCAGCGGATTTGACAAACACCGCCCTCCCTCATGGTGAGCTTGTCGAACCACGCACCGCGCTGGGACTGCCAAACCATCTTACGGCATGAACTGTGATCAAACGCCCTTTTGTCCGTAACCAATCAATTCACATCCATCTTGAATTAATTGAACGTTCGTTTTATTAATACCACAGGGAGGCACCATGGCGCGCACGACCGGCTCAGACGGTGAAAAGACGGAAGCAGCAATCCGCGAGGCGGCGCTGGACCTGATTGCGCGTCTCGGCTTTGAAGCCATGTCCATGCGCCAGCTTGCCGCCAGCGTCGGCGTGCAGCCGGCCGCTCTCTACCGATACTTTACGACTAAAGAAGCATTGCTCCATGCACTCATGCTCGAGCATATGGAGCGCCTTATCGCTTCCTGGGGGGAAGCGCGTCCTGCACATGGCTCCGACAAAGAGAAGCCGGCAGGACGCCTCGCTAAATTCGTTGAAAACCACATCCGCTTTCACCTGGCGCGGCGCAACGCGACCCATGTGAGCAATCTGGAGCTGCGCAGCCTTTCCAGCGAGCGGCTCGAGCAGATCCTTGCGCTGCGCAGCCAGTATGAGGGCGAATTGCGCTCCATCCTGACCGATGGCCAGCGCGAAGGCGTTTTCCAGATCGACGATGTGGCGCTGACGGCGATGGCGATCATTCAGATGATCACCGGTGTGATCGTCTGGTTTCGCCCGGAGCTGCGGCTTTCCGAAGACGAAGTTGCCGCTAACTATCACACCATGACCATGCGCCTTGTGGGCGCGGAGGCTTGACCGGAGGAGACCGATGTATACCGGATCGATGAATTTCGGGCTTGGCGAGGACATCGACGCGCTGCGCGACATGACGCATCGCTTCGCTCAGGAAAAGATAGCGCCACTGGCGGCGGAAACCGACGAAAGCAATGAGTTTCCAGCCCATCTCTGGCAGGAAATGGGTGCGCTCGGCCTGCTCGGCATGACCGTTGATCCGGATTATGGCGGCTCGGGCCTCGGCTATCTGGCGCATGTGGTGGCGATGGAGGAAATCTCGCGCGCCTCGGCCTCGGTCGGCCTCTCCTACGGCGCGCATTCCAATCTCTGCGTCAACCAGCTCCGCCGCTGGGGCAATGATGCGCAGAAGGAAAAATACCTTCCGGCACTCTGCTCTGGCGAAACCGTGGGCGCGCTCGCCATGTCCGAGACCGGCGCGGGCTCCGATGTCGTGTCCATGAAGCTCAAGGCAGAAAAGCGCAATGACCGCTTCGTGCTCAACGGCTCGAAAATGTGGATCACCAACGGCCCGGATGCCGGCACGCTGGTCGTCTACGCCAAGACCGATCCCGGTGCAGGCCCGCGCGGCATCACCGCCTTCATCATCGAGCGCGACATGAAAGGCTTCTCGGTCGCGCAGAAGCTCGACAAGCTTGGCATGCGCGGCTCCAACACCGGCGAACTGGTGTTCGAGGATGTGGAAGTGCCCTTCGAGAACATGCTTGGCGAGGAAGGCAAGGGCGTCAACATTCTGATGTCGGGGCTCGACTATGAGCGTGTGGTGCTGGCCGGCGGCCCGGTGGGCATCATGGCGGCCTGCCTCGACGTGGCCGCGCCTTATGTGCGCGAGCGCCAGCAGTTCGGCCAGCCGGTCGGCTCGTTCCAGCTCGTGCAGGGCAAGCTTGCCGACATGTACACGACGATGAACGCCTGCCGGTCCTATGTCTATGCGGTGGCCAGCGCCTGCGACCGTGGCGAGACGACCCGCAAGGACGCCGCCGGCTGCATTCTCTACGCAGCCGAGAAAGCGACGCAGACGGCGCTCGATGCGATCCAGCTTCTGGGCGGCAATGGCTATGTGAACGAGTTCCCCGCCGGTCGCCTCCTGCGCGACGCCAAGCTCTACGAGATCGGGGCCGGCACGAGCGAAATCAGGCGCTGGCTGATCGGTCGCGAAATGATGACGGAAGCCTGATGCGGGCCTTGCAGACCGCCCTGCCCGCTTCTCTGCAAGATTTTCTGCAGGATTTTCTGGCCGGTGCTCTTCTATCCGTTGCGCCGGGCAGACATGATGCGCTTACCTGACGCTCAATTCGTTTGCGCAAATTGACCACCAAAGGGCCTTGCGCCCGACAATGCCGCCGGAGATCGCATGACCGTCCTTCAATCGCAGCTTTCCACCGCCTCCGACGCATACAGGGCCAATTTCGAACGCATGCAGGCGCTGGTGGCCGAAACGGCAGAGAAAGCCGCGCTCGTGGAGCGTGGCGGGTCTGACGAGGCGCGCGAACGCCATGTGAAGCGCGGCAAGCTTCTGCCGCGCGAACGGCTCGCCCAATTGCTCGATGTCGGCGCGCCCTTTCTCGAAATCGGCCAGTTCGCGGCCCACGACATGTATGGCGGCGACATCGCTTCGGCTGGCCTGATCGCCGGCGTCGGGCGCATTGAGGGTCGCGAATGCGTCATCGTCGTCAATGACGCCACCGTGAAGGGCGGCACCTATTATCCGCTGACGGTGAAGAAGCATCTGCGCGCGCAGGAGATCGCGCTCGAAAACAATCTGCCCTGCGTCTATCTGGTGGATTCGGGCGGGGCCAATTTGCCGAACCAGGACGAAGTGTTTCCCGACCGCGAGCATTTCGGCCGCATCTTCTTCAACCAGGCCAACATGTCGGCAAAGGGCATTCCCCAGATTGCCTGCGTGATGGGCTCCTGCACCGCCGGCGGCGCCTATGTTCCCGCGATGAGCGACGAGACCATCATGGTCAAGGGACAGGCAACGATCTTCCTCGGCGGCCCGCCGCTGGTGAAGGCGGCCACCGGCGAAGTGGTGACCGCCGAAGAACTGGGCGGCGCGGAGGTGCACACGCGCGAATCCGGCGTTGCCGATCACTATGCGCTGGACGATGAACACGCACTGGCCATCGTGCGGCGCATCGTCAAAAACCTGAATCGAAAGAAGACGGTATCGCTCGATCTTCGCAAATCGATTCCGCCGCTTTACGACCCGCGCGAGATTTACGGCATCATTCCCGCCGACACCCGCCAGCCCTATGATGTGCGCGAGGTGATCGCGCGGGTGGTGGACGGGTCGGAGTTCGATGAGTTCAAGGCCAATTACGGAACCACGCTCGTCACCGGGTTTGCGCATATTTACGGAATTCCGGTAGGCATTCTGGCAAATAACGGGGTGCTTTTCTCCGAAAGTGCGCTGAAAGGCGCGCATTTCATCGAGCTGTGCTGCCAGCGAAAGATCCCGCTCGTCTTCCTCCAGAACATCACCGGCTTCATGGTCGGCCGCAAATATGAGGCCGGCGGCATCGCCCGTGATGGCGCGAAACTGGTGACCGCCGTGGCCACCGCGCAGGTCCCCAAGGTGACGGCCATTATCGGCGGTTCCTTTGGGGCCGGCAATTACGGCATGTGCGGCCGCGCCTACTCGCCCCGCTTCCTGTGGATGTGGCCCAATGCCCGCATTTCCGTGATGGGTGGCGAACAGGCGGCGACGGTTCTCTCAATCGTCAAGCGCGAAGGCATCGAGCGCAAGGGCGGAAGCTGGAGCGCGGAAGAAGAGGTAGCGTTTCGCCAGCCGATCCTTGAAAAATACGAGCGTGAGGGCCACCCGCTCTATTCGAGCGCACGGCTTTGGGATGACGGCATCGTGGATCCGGCCAAAACCCGCGAGGTTCTGGCGCTTTCGCTCGGATCGGCGCTGAACGCTCCGATTGGCGACACGAAATTCGGCGTTTTCAGAATGTAGGAAGGCAGTGCGGCGATCAGTTGCTGCGCTGCCTGTCACCATTGATGAACTCCATCACCAGACGGTGGACATTGCCGCCATCGCCCATTTCGACGCGGTCGAAATCGCGGCTGCGCTGACGCTGCGCCTGCGACAAACGGCCCAGATGCTCTTGCAGTTTTGCGCGCACCTTGCGGCAGCCGGGATCATTCTCCGCGCGCAGACCGACAGACACGGCCTGGATCTCCTTCACCATGTCGGTGATGATCTCGCCATGCATTTCTTCATGCGTGCGCACGCCCGCACTGAAGCGATCCCAGGCGGCCTGCGTCTGCGGTGAAAGGGAAGAAGGCGCCTGCGGCAGGCGATAGGTGATGATGAGCTTGGGCTTTGCGGAAGCCAGCACGCAGGCTCCGTCCTTACGCTGCTGATAATCGCGCTGCCAGGTCAGCCTGAAATCCGTATAGGCAATCACGCGTCGCACGCCCAGCTTGGGACCACGCTCGCCGATAGAACGGTAGAGATCCAGCGCGGTGGAACCGGTGATTTTGTAGGGTTCCACCTGTTCGACGGGCTTCCACCCGGCCAACGCAACGGACGGCAGCACCACCGCCACCGCCAGGACAACACCCCGAACAAGCTTGCTCAAACCGGACACCCCCGACACGCATTTCTGACCGCACACCACGTTGCGGCTGGAATAGAGCGCTTCCGCTTTTCGTCGAATCACGGAAGCGCTCTAATTCATTGTTTCTGCGCAATTCCGGACGGAAAACCGGATCCCAATTTTCCTGGAATTGCTCTAGCAGACCGCCAGAGCGCCGGCCATGGCGTTCTGGCGGAAATGCAAGACGGGTCTGTTTCACGGGCAAGTTTGTCGAAATGACGACCCGCGCCATACGCTTGCGAAAACAGGTGGTGGGCGCCGCCCCCTCAAGCGGCGCCCGCCTCGGGCCTCAGAACTTGCCAACCATGTTCAGGAAGGCGCCGCGATCATCAAGCGTGAGATCGCGCAGATCGTCCGAGAAGCGCCCGAAATTGTAGCCCGCTCCGACCTTGAAATTGTTGCCGACGTGGCGGTAGAGGGCTGCGAGTGCGCCGTAATCCATCGACTCGATCTCCGGCAGGTAGAAGGCCCTGCCCTCCACCATGGCGTCCCAGTTCTTGACCACGTGCAGGTCGGCCCTGACGATGCCAAGATGGGCGGAAGACTGTTCCCAGCTTCCCATCGCATTGCTGCCATCGGTGCGCCTCTGGCGAATTTCGCCCATACGCATACCGTATTTACCACCCACCGAAAGCCATGGAAGAAGATCATAGGTGACGTCGGCAGAGACGATATGGCTTCTCTGAAGCGGGCCATTTGTCGAGCGTGACGCGGTGCTGATCTGCTCATTGCCCGGCAGATTGTAGAGATAGGTGTAACGCACCAGAGCATTGAGCGCGTCATGATCGACCGGTCGGTAGGCGTAGCCCAGCGAGCCTTCGACATAATCGCCATTGTAATAGGTTCCACCCGGCGTCTGCGAGATGACGGCATCCACATTGCCAAGGACCCGTCCATAACCGTCATGGTCCATGGAAGCACCCGCGCTGACCAGATAGGTGTTGCGGTTGCGGCTTTCATCGTCTGAACGCTCGAAGCGCGCTTCACCACGCGCACGGGCATTGACGCCCAGTTCTTCATCCTTGAAGCCGACGCTGACGGAACCGGCATAGCGCTCGAAATCGGAATACTGTTTGCCGGTGTTCGGATTGATGCGATCATCTTCGATATTGCCTGCTTCAACACCGGCATCGACGGTCCAGGCTGCATCGGGCGTATAGATCACGCCATAGCGCTGAGCCAGAGCATTACGCCGGCCGAACAGATCGTAATCCGCTTCGGAATAGGCCGAGACAACATCGGTCATGCGCTTCTTCACGCCGGCAACCACTGCGCCATAGTCCCTGCCCTGCAGATCGTAGCCGTAGTTGCCATTCGAGGCGCGATCCGGATCGAGGCGATAACCGAGGTAATAATGATCCTCGGGCGTCGGATCGTAGGTAACGGCAGCGAGACCGCCGATACCGGACTCACCCCAGGACACCTCGCCCTCTGCACCCACTTTCTCGGTCAGACGAACTTCCGCGCCAACACCATAGCGGTCATTCTTGCTCATATTGCCGCCGCGATCGAAGGTCGCCTGGGCAAAGCCGTAATAGAGATAATCGTCGTTCTGGCGATAATCGACGCGCATACCGGCATCCAGCCGCCGACCGCTATATCCGGATTTGCCTGCGGCGACCGCTGCCGGCGAATGAAGTTCTGAGTATGCGACACCAAACGCAGCCTTCCAGTATGCGTCGAATGTGTAGCTGACTTCGAACTCGGCTTCCTTGCTCTCGCGCCCCTCGACGTTCCTGTAATCGTCGTAGGAGAGTTTTAACTCCATGTTCGCGGTCAGCGGAATTTCGGCATGCGCGCCCCAGATCCGCTCTTCCACATCCACCTGATCGGTGACGCTGGTGAAGCCGGCCTCCTTCTTCTCATAGTAGCCGCCGATCTTGCCGGGCGTGCCAAACACGCGGAAATCCTTTAAGTCCGCCTGTCCGCGAATGCTCCATGCCTTGGCTGCCTGTCCCGTCTGACCGGCGGTTTCGCGATCCGCAAGAGTGAGACCGCCATCGGTAGAGCGGGTAAGACCGAAGCCCGGCCCTTTCGAATAGGCGATTTCCGCATCGATATAGGTATTCTCGGAACGCTGCACGCGAATGTCGCCGCCATAAGCGGTCTGGTCCGACAGGCCCGTCTCGTCCCGCAGGCCGGTCGCACCGAGGCGCACATGGTTCTTGAGCCATGTCTCGGCGCGGCCGCCATAGACATAGTTTTCCATCTCGCTCGCCCTGGAGCGATATTCATACTGGGCCACCATATAGGCCGAATGGCCGCCAAGCGCCCCATCGCGGACCGCGCCGCCGTCGACCGTGCCGGAGTTGAGCGGCGCATCAAGGATCACCACGCCCTGCAGATAATCGATCGTGTAGTCCTCGCCATAGACCAGCGCACGACGCTCGACAACGCGCCCCGTGGTCTTGTCGCGATACTCGATGTGCAGCGTTTCGGAACCATCGACGATCCGCTGCCGCTTCAGGAAATAGGCGGAGCCACCGGTGCCGAGAAATTCGTCGCGCTGTGGCAGTGTCTCGGGCTTTGCGGCGAAGGCGGTGGCCTTGAATTTGGGCTCGCCCCTTGCATTGTTGCCCGGCGAACGCAGCACCATTTCCGCGCCGTAAAGACCTCGGTCGACCTGGAGAAAGCGCGTTCCGGATATCTTGGTCTTGTAATTGCCCCACATGACGTGGCTCTCGCCGCGCTCAAGACGGACATAGAATTTTCCGTTGGTCGGCGCGTCTTCCACCGAGGTGGAGTCATCGCCATAGACCGGATAGTACTTGTCCGGGTCGATGCGCCGGAGAAGCTCTCTCGGGTCGCGGGCATCGAGATCCTTGAAAAGGTTCTTGATCTCGTTTTCGCCGGTGTCTGCCGCCGCGGTGAGCAGGAACTTGCCCTTGATCTTTCCGCGCAGGTAGAAGGCCAGCCTGCCGGAGTTCCACACCTTGTCGTATTCGCCCGTACGCACCTCTTCAATGCGCGGATCGCCGCTGCGTTTGCCGACGGTGAAATCGGCCAGAGCGACGTAGAACCAGTCATTTGTGGGAATGTTGACGTCGCGGCTGAAATAGAGACCACCTGCCTTGGAGCCGCCATCGACGGCCACGTCGACCATGTGCTGCCCCGGCGGGAGAATACGCTGGGTCACGAAAGTGCCCTTGGGATCGAGCGGGACCAGCTCATCGAAAACCACAATCCCGTATCCTTCGGGAACGCGCGATCCGTGGACCGTGACGGCCCCGCCATAGACGGGAATGTTGCGGAATGCGGTTCGATCTTCTGAATTGCCCGGCGCGACGCCATTGCCGGAGTCGGACATGAACTCGCCGCGCGTGCTTGCGAAGGTCATCGGAACCGTTTCATCGAAGCGGCCTTTGGCGTCGTAGACGCGCAGCACATAGCGGAATTCACGCCCGCTCTGGGCCG
Source organism: Nitratireductor sp. WH36-1 (assembly GCF_058725515.1). Classification (NCBI taxonomy): domain Bacteria; kingdom Pseudomonadati; phylum Pseudomonadota; class Alphaproteobacteria; order Hyphomicrobiales; family Phyllobacteriaceae; genus Nitratireductor; species Nitratireductor sp. WH36-1. The sequence continues at coordinate 2,967,043 of NZ_CM178970.1, forward strand.
GCATCACCCAGCCAGCCTCCCCGTTCACATTGATGGGCACCACCGCAACCGGCTTGTTCTGCCAGGCGACATTGTTCTCATAGATGCGCACTTCGGACCGGGTGATGAAGGTGGGATAGTTGGACGTCGCGTAGAAACGCACCGGCTCGCCAGCACGGAATATGCGCTGGACCGGCACTGTCGAGACGTTGAGCAGCGGCTCGACATCGAGCCCGTCGAACTTGATCTGGATATCGACGGAGCTCAGATCCAGATCGGTCTTGCGCTGTTTGTCGACCGGGCGTGCGCCCGGCGATACGCCGAACATGCCCTCGTCAACGATCTGGCCGCTCTCATCAACAACCTGGCCATCCACGGAGATGACAAAGGGGATGGAGGGCTGATCGCCGGGCTGGGCCAGTTCGGTGTTCTCGCCGATCCGGAGCGTGCCCGACCCGCTATTGTCGAGCATCTTGCCACGGACGGTAGCCGGACATGGAAGCCCGCCACAGGCATCGTTCATTTCCATAAGAGGCGGCAACCCGTCATCGCCCTTGTAAACCACGCCGCCATCACCGGGGGCACCGACGGGCGGTCCTCCGACAGTCCCCGCCATGGGCTCACCACCGACAATGCGCCCACTCCCGCCAAGCGGCGAGCGGGCCAAAATGGGCGGCTCCGGGATCGGCTCGATGCCCTGCATGTCTGCAGCCAGAAGCGGCTCTGCCTGAAGGGCGGCAGAAATTGATATGATACTGCTCGCGAGCAGAAAGCGGGGTCGTGAACGTTCCATCATGAAATTTCCATTTGTTGTCTGCTGACGAATTCAACGGATCGCGCCGTTTTCACGCCTCCGAGCAAATCGGGGTTTCTCCCCGGCGGGTGCTGGCGCGGCTGACCAACCGGCTCTCGCGACACCGCCTTGCTTCTCATTTTTGTTCGGGCACTGATGGTGGGCATTCGACGCCCCGCCTCAGTCATTCTTGATTTCCGTCTTGATGACTGCGCAGGGCAGACCAGGCGACGGCGATGCGCTGCCTTTGGGCGCGACGCTCAAACCACTGATGTTCAGCGCAAAAATATCGTTGCCGTCAGCGTTACCGCACGAGGGATGACCACATTCGAGTTCTTGCATGACCATTCGGGAACCAGCCTATGTGTATCGCGCCCGCAACCAGTGCTCCTGGCTGGGACTTTGTTGACGATGCGAAGTACTTGGAACGAACCGACGCGTACTCGGGGCCTAGACACAGGAAAAAAATAGACGGAACGGATACCGCTTGAGCAGTGCTGGAAGGGTATGGTTACGGTATCGAAATCGAAGAGGTTACGGATTAAGGCACTGAAATCACTTTGTCTTTCCGGACACAAACGGAGAGAAGACCTGTTGATGCGGTCTCTCGGACAAGCGCAGCAGGACAGTTCAGCGTGGCTCCCGGAACGGTGTTTGCTTATGCATCCAAAAAACAGCGCCAGTGACCGATTCTTCGCTGCAAGCCCGTGCGACAGGCGTTATGCTCTGGCAGCTTTGTAGGAGGATCGGTTCGCATGTTTCAGAAAATCCTGATTGCAAACCGCGGCGAGATCGCCGTGCGGGTGATCAAGACCGCGCGGCAAATGGGCATTGCCACGGTCGCGGTCTATTCGGACGCGGACCGGGATGCCCGGCATGTGCGCATGGCGGATCAGGCCGTCCATATCGGCCCGGCTGCAGCTTCTGAAAGCTACCTCAACGGGGACCGGATCATTGCGGCGGCGCAGGAAACCGGTGCAGAGGCGATCCATCCCGGCTACGGATTTCTCTCCGAAAACCCGGATTTCGTGGAAAAGGTGGAAGCAGCGGGCCTTGTCTTCATCGGGCCTTCGTCGCAGGCCATTCGCGCCATGGGGCTCAAGGACGCCGCCAAGCGCCTGATGGAAAAGGCGGGCGTGCCGGTGGTGCCCGGCTATCACGGAGACACGCAGGCGCTGGTGGCGCTCGCCTCCAAGGCAAACGAGATCGGCTATCCGGTGCTGATCAAGGCGCGGGCCGGCGGTGGCGGCAAGGGCATGCGCCTGGTCGCGGACCCGGATGCGTTTCCCGATGCGCTCGCGGCTGCGCAACGCGAAGCAAAGGCCGCCTTTGGCGACGAGCGCGTTCTGGTGGAGAAATACATCGAGACGCCGCGCCATATCGAAGTGCAGGTCTTTGGCGACAAGCATGGCAATGCGGTGCATCTGTTCGAGCGTGACTGCTCTGCCCAGCGCCGTCACCAGAAGGTGATCGAGGAAGCGCCCGCGCCCGGCATGGATGCGCTGACGCGTGAAGCCATGACGGATGCTGCGGTGAAGGCGGCAAAGGCCATCTCCTATAGCGGAGCGGGCACGATCGAATTCATCGTGGATGCGTCCGAGGGGCTTCGGCCCGACCGGTTCTGGTTCATGGAAATGAACACGCGCCTGCAGGTGGAGCATCCCGTGACCGAGATGATCACCGGCATTGATCTGGTGGAGTGGCAGTTGCGGGTGGCCGCCGGCGAGCCCCTGCCCCGCACGCAGGACGAGATCGCCGCCCATGGCCATGCGGTGGAGGCGCGGCTTTATGCGGAAGACGCCACGCGGGACTTCCTGCCGGCTACCGGAACGCTGCATCATCTGAAGTTTCCCGAGCATGTCGATGGCGCGCGCCTGCGCGTGGATGCCGGTGTTGCCGAACGCGACGCCATCACCCCGTTCTACGATCCGATGATTGCCAAGCTGATCGTGCATGCCCCGACCCGCGAGGAAGCGCTGGAGGGGCTGGCGAATGCGCTGGAACGCACGGAGGTTGCCGGATCAACGGTCAATCTCGGCTTTCTGACCCGATTGTTGCGCGACGACGATTTTGCGGCCGGCCGGCTGGAAACGGGGCTGATCGCGCGCAAGCAGGAAGCGCTGACCACGGTCGCGCCACTGCGGGACCGCCATCTCGCCGTTGCCGTTGCCGCCACAAGCGGGACGGCCACGGGCGCCGATGCCTCAGACCCGTTTTCGGCAATCTCGGGTTATGGGCATTTTGGGCCGCTCGTTCACAGGCGGACACTGGTGGATGGCGAGGATGCGGTGGAGGCGCGGGTGACGGCGCAGGGGGATGGCGCGTTGAGCATTCGTCTCGGCGACGACGAGGCGGCGCGACCGATCATCGTGCGTCGGGATGATCCGACGCGCATCGCGCGCTGGCCGGGGCATGTCACGGTTTTTGAGGGCGCGGATGCGCTGACGTTAAAGGTGCCGGATCGCCTTCAGGCTGCCGACGAGAGTGCCGGCGGTGACAGGCTGAGCGCGCCCATGCCCGGCCTTGTGAAGGTCGTCCGGGCAGCGGTGAACGACACGGTGAAGAAAGGTCAGCCGCTTCTGGTGCTTGAAGCCATGAAGATGGAGCACACCATCACCGCGCCTCATGACGGCGTGGTCGCAGAGATTGCGACCGAGGGGGCGCAGGTGAATGACGGCGCGATGCTTGTCCGCTTCCAGGACGCCGATTAGGGTTAGCTCCTGAACAGGAGAATAAGGCGCCCGGGAACCGGTGGATCTGCGTCCGGCCCCGGGCGTTCCGCCCTCGCTATCAGTTCCCGGGCGTTCCGCCCCCCGTTATCAGTGCATCGTCATCCATTCGCGCGCATCGCGCAGCGCCTTGGCGAGTTCCGGCTTGCTCATGCTTGCGGCCAGTTCCGAGCGCAGCGCAGCGGCGCGTCCAGAACCCTTGATGGCCGCAATGTTGAACCATTTGTGCGCGGCCACCAGATCGACAGCACAATCGCGGCCGGTCGCATACATCATTCCCAGTTGAAACAGCACGTCCGCCTGGGTGGACGAACCAGCCGTACCGAAGCCTGCTTCCTGAACGTCATAACGTGCCATAATCCAAGATCCCTGTTTTTCTCCCGAGAGCCTTTTGTTTTTGCCCGTCTGGGCTAGCCCTTCGATGCTTCCGAGAATGCAGGGAGCGGCTGAAATCGCCGTTAAATCTTGTGCTTAATTTGAAGAAAACAAAGTTCAAATTTTCAGTAAACGCCTGATTTTGTTAAGCATCGCAAACCCGCACGGTGTCGGGGTTTGGGCTCTGTGTGACCGGCTCATTCGTTAACGCCCAGGCTAAGACTTCGCTAACCATGCGGAACGCAAGAACAGACGGTTTTGTGAAAATTGCGGCGCGTCGGAGCGAAAAGTGGGGACCGGTTTTCGGCCACTCCGATGCCCCAAGGACAGTGTAGAGCATCGGACCGTACGGACGCTCGGCGCTTTAGTCCTGCACGAGGCGGCCGCGACGGGCCGGACAGGCTGCGAGCGGGACGCAGAAGGGGCGGCCCGACGCTTCTTCACGGCGGACGATGCATTCGATGCCGAACACGTCCTCGATCAGCTCCTGATGGAAAACCGCTTCCACCGGCCCGCAGCCGGCGACCTGGCCCGCACGGAAGAACACGATGTCATCGGCAAAGCGCGCGGCCAGATTGAGATCGTGGAGCACGACCACCACGGTCTTGCCCTCCTGCGCGCCGAGGCGCTGCACAAGCGACAGCACTTCCAGCGCATGGGCGATGTCGAGATGATTGGTGGGCTCGTCGAGCAGGATGACGGGTGCTGCCTGCGCCAGAACCATGGCGATCCAGACGCGCTGAAGCTGGCCGCCCGAGAGCGTGCCGATGGCGCGATGGGCAAGCTCGGCGAGATTCGTTTGGGCGAGCGCGGCGGCGACGGCCTCGCGGTCGGCGCGGGCATCGGGCGCGAACGCCCGGCGGTGGGCGTAGCGGCCAAGAGAGACCAGTTGCTCGACCGACATTTCGTCGGGTGCGGTGGGGCTTTGCGTGAGCATGGCGATCTCACGCGCAAGCGCCTTGGCCGGGATCTGCGAGAGCGGGGTGTCGCGCAACAGCACGGAACCGGCCTGCGTGGGCAGCATGGCCCGCATGGCGCGCAGGGCCGTGGACTTGCCACAGCCATTCGGCCCGCACAAAGCGGTGAGACGCCCCGGACGGATTGAAAGATCGAGCGCATCGAAGACGAGCTTTCCCGGATAGCCGAGCGCTGCGGCGCGCAGTTCGATTTCGCACTGGTCTGCCGAATGGCCTTTAAGCATGAACGCGTCCTGCACGGATCAGAATGAAAAGGAAGTATGGCGCACCGATCACGGCGGTGACCGCGCCGGCGGGCACTTCAAGCGGCGCGAAGAACACCCGCACCGCGAGATCGGCCGCGATGACGATGGCCGCGCCGATGAGCGCCGCGCCAAGCGCCTGCACGCCCGCCCTGCCCCCGAGCATGAGCCGCGCGGCATGAGGCGCGACGAGACCGACGAAACCGATGGCTCCGGCAAAGGAGACGGCGGCGGCTGTGAGGGTGGCGGCGAGCGCAAAGAGCATCAACTGGGTGGCGCGGACGGGAAGGCCCGTGGCCTGCGCGCTCAGTTCATCAAGCTGGAGCTGGTCCATGCGACGGGTGAGCAGAAAGACAAGCGGGACCAGAACGCCAAGCACGATGGCCAGCACCTGAACATCGGCCCAGCGCGCCTGATAGACGGAACCGGCAAGCCACATGGCGGCCTGGCTCGCGCGATGCACCGGGCCATCAACAATGAAGAGCGTGACGCCGGCCTTGGCCAGAGCACCCAGCGCGACGCCGTAGAGAATGACCCGCAGGGGCGGCGCTCCGGTGCGCGCGGCAAGCAGGATGACAAGTCCTGCGAAGCCGAGCGCGCCCAGCACCGCCGCCAGCGGCTGCCACTGAATGCTGACAGTGAGCGCATTCGCGTCATTGCTGAAGAGGAAGAGAAACACCACCACGCCAAGGGCAGCGCCATCGACAATGCCGAGAACCGACGGTGAGGCGAGCGGATTGCGCGTGGCGCGCTGAAGCGCGAAGCCAGCCAGCGCCAGCGCCAGGCCGCTCAACCCGGCCATGGCGAGGCGCGGCATGCGCAGCGACCAGATGATGATGGTGTCGCTGCGCTCTCCCGTGCCAAGGATGGCGGACAGGACACGCTGCAACGACATGCCCGAACTGCCAAGCGCAACGCTTGCAAGTGCAAGCGCGCATAAGACGGTGGCGCAGGCGACAAGGATGGCCACGCGCGCCGGGATGCGCGAGCGGACAGAATGCGGACGCTGCGCGAAAGAGGCTGCCGTCATGCTGCGGCTCCGAGCCGTTTGCGCTGAAGGAGATAAAGCAGCATCGGCACGCCGACCACGGCCAGAAGAACGCCAACCGGCGCTTCTGACGGATAGATGATGAAACGGGCCGCAATGTCGGCGGCGAGCGCCAGCGCCGACCCGGCAAGAAGCGAGAGCGGCACGAGCTGCCGGTGCCCCGGAAAGCCGCTGAGCCGCGCCAGATGTGGCGCGGCAAGACCGATGAAGGCGACCGGCCCGGCAACCGAAACACTGACACCGGCAAGGATGGCCGCAAGAACAAGCACCGTCATGCGCACTTTCAGAACCGGCACGCCCAGCGCCTCGGCAGTCGTATCGTCGGTCATGAGCGCGTCGAGCGTCGGGGCGAGGAAACGGCATGCCACCGCCACCAGAACGACCACCGGAGCCGCCAGATAGAGAAGCTCCGCGTCCCGGTCAGCGAAACCGCCGGAAAGCCAGAAGATCAGCTCTTCCATGGTGCGTTCATCGGCAACGATGACGATCTGGATGCCGGATGACAGAAGGGCGGCGATGGTGACACCCGCCAGAAGCAGATAGGAAGGCGAGGAAATGCCCCCCGCCGAGAAGGCAAGCGAGAAGACGAGAAGCGCGCATAAAAGCGCGCCAAGGCAGGCCGCGAGCGCAATGAGGGAGAGTGATCCCGTGCCGGTGAAGACGACCAAGAGCACGACGGCAAAGCCAGCCCCTGCATTGATGCCCAGAAGACCGGGTTCGGCCAGCGGATTGCGGGTCGCCGTCTGAAGCAGAAGACCGGCAAGACCGAGCGCCCCTCCCACAATGAGCGCCACAGCCGTGCGCGGGACACGCAGCGTGTTGACGATCAGCGCGGCCTGATCGTCCCCGCCCTGGCTCAGGGCGCGCCAGACCTCTGCGCTGGGTGTGAAGCGAATACCCACATGCAGGCTGATGATCGCCAGAAGGGCAATCACCGCAATCAATATGGCGTGTGGAAGATAGCGCGGCATCCGTCTCTCTTTCGTGCCCGCTGCATCCCAGAAATTGACTAATAATGTCAACTTCAAACTTGACATTTTAACGCAAGATTTGTTGGTCGTGCCGGCAAGACAGCCACCGCGTCAAATCAGGAGACAGATCATGCGCGTCCTTCCCCTCTTACCGGCCATGCTGATGGCGTTGTTCACGACGGCGGCGGGCGCTGCCGGGATCGAGCACGCTATGGGAACGGCCACGGTGCCCGACGCTCCGCAGCGCGTGATCGTGCTGACCAATGAAGGCACGGAAGCCCTGCTGGCGCTGGGCGTGAAACCCGTGGGCGCGGCGAATTCCTGGAATGGCGATCCCTGGTATACCCATATCGCGGACCAGATGGAGGGCGTGGAGCCGGTTGGCAAGGAGAGCGCCGTCAATCTGGAACTGATCGCTGCACTTGAGCCAGACCTCATTCTGGGCACCAAGATCCGTCACGAGGGGATTTTCGAGCAGCTTTCCGCCATCGCCCCGACCGTTGTTTCGGAGCGCCTGCGCGGCGACTGGCGCGAGAATTTCGAACTCTGGGCGAAGGCGCTGAACCGGCAGGAAGCCGGCGAGAAGGTGCTTGAGGACTTCGACGCGAAGGTCTCGTCCCTGAGAAACGATCTGGGCGAAGCGGTGGACGAGAAAGTCTCCGTGATCCGCTTCATGCCCGGCCACATCCGCATCTACCAGAAGGACAGTTTTTCCGGCTTCATCCTCGACAGGGTCGGTTTTCAGCGCCCTGAAAATCAGGATGTCGACAACTTCATGCTGAAGGCCGGAAAGGAAAGCATTCCGGACATGGATGGCGACCGCATTTTCTACTTCACCTATGAACCCGGCGATGGCGACGCGACCAGACTTTCTGAAGAGGTGCTGGCCGATCCGCTGTGGCAAACGCTTTCAGCCGTGAAAGCGGGCAAGGTTCATCAGGTGGATGACACGATCTGGAACACGGCCGGAGGCGTTCTGGCCGCGAACCTGATGCTCGACGATCTTGCCCGCCTTTACGGGCTTCGTTGATCAAGACCGGGACGGCCTGCCAGTGACGGGCCGTCCCACCCTCCCCGTTTTGGGGATTTTTCTCATTTTCAGACGAGATTTTTCATGAAACGATTGCTTATTCCCCTTTTGACCCTTGCCCTGTCCGCCGTGAGCGGAGCCGCTCTGGCCGGCAATGTGCAGCATGCCATGGGCAGGACGACAACGCCCGACAACCCTCAGCGCATCGTGGTGCTGACCACCGAGGGAACCGAAGCGGTTCTCGCACTGGGCATCAAACCGGTGGGCGCCGCCAATGGACGCGCGGTCAATGCGCGTGGCTCCGTCTGGTATGCGCATGTGGCCGACCGGCTTGACGGCGTTGAGCCGCTTGGCGAGGAGCGTGCGGTCAATCTGGAGCAGATCGCAGCGCTGGAGCCGGACCTGATCCTCGGCAACCGCCAGCGTCATGAGGGCGTATACGACCAGCTCTCGGCGATTGCACCCACCGTGCTCTCCAACCGTCTCAGGGGCGACTGGCGCAAGAATTTCGAACTCTATGCCGAAGCGCTTGGCAGGAAGGACGAAGGGGCTGCGGTGCTTGCGGCCTTCGACAAGCGTGTGGCTGAACTGTCCGACGCGCTCGGCGCGCAGAAGGACGAGACGCTTTCCGTCATCCGCTTCATGCCCGGACAGATCCGCATCTACCAGAGAGACAGTTTTTCGGGCGATGTGCTTGCCCGCCTCGGCATTGCGCGGCCTGAACTCCAGCAGGAAGACAGCTTCGTGCTTAAGGTCGGCAAGGAGAGCATTCCCGACATGGATGGCGACCGGCTGGTGCATTTCACCTATGAATCCGGTGACGGAAAGGCCACCGCGCTTGCGCGTGACATTGCCAGCGATCCGCTCTGGCAGAGCCTGAAGGCGGTGCAGGCTGGCTCGGTTCATGCCGTTGACGACGTGATCTGGAACACGGCTGGCGGCATCCTTGCGGCAGAGCGCATGCTGGATGACGTGGCGAAGATCTACGGCGTCGACTGAGCGAAAAGCCCCCGCCCGTCTGCGCGGGGGCCTTCACGGGCCAGTTGCAGAAAGAGGTTGTATTACGTTTACGTTCGCGTAAGCTTGCAGCTGCAACGTCATTGGGAGGAAGAATGATGATTGGCAAACTCTTTCTGGGCGGTGCGGCCCTGCTGCTTGCCGGCGGTGTCGCCATGGCCGACCCGATCGAGGGGAACTGGAAAACGGAATCGGGCGCGACCGCGCAGATCGCCCCCTGCGGCGGTTCCTATTGCATCACGCTGAAAAGTGGAAAGTTCGCCGGCAAGAAGATCGGCACGTTCCAGGCAGCGGGCAGCAACAAGTACACCGGCAAGATCACCGACCCGGCCAAGGACAAGACCTATTCCGGCAAGGGCACCCTCACCGGCAACAATCTGAAGATGGGCGGCTGCGTTCTTGGCGGCCTGATCTGCCGCAACCAGACCTGGTCCCGCATCTAAAGCAATTCCAGGAAAGGTGGGAACCGGTTTTCCGTCCGGAATTGCGCAAAACAATGCCTTAGAGCGCTTTCGCGATTCAGCGAAAAGCGGAAGCGCTCCAGGGGCAGGCAAAACCCTCCAGCTCAATGCCTCCGCGCGCCTTACCCCTGCAAGGCGCGTGGAGGTTTTAATCTGCAATCAGCCCATCGCTGCGCATCTGTGTGAGAATGATGTCGTGCGCGCGCGACTGTAGCGGCTCCCTGGCCTGCCCCTTGGCGGCCAGCGGCTCGCGGCTGCAGACGAAATAGGGATACCACGCAGCGCCCAGACCATGATTGATCTGGCCGAGCTGCGCGTAGTCTTCTTCCGACAGCAGGGATTCGGGCACATAGCCCCAGCCCAGACCGTCGCAGATCGCATCCTTGCCGAGTTCAAAACTACTCAGCGCAATCCGCTCGCTGCCCATGGCGTCGAGGTGGAAGCGCTCATGCTGCGTGCTGTCGAGATAGGTGATCTGCGGCAGGATGGAGAGATCCGCATCGGCGACATAGCTCATCGCGGCGAGCGGGTGACCACGCGCGACCATCATGCGCATGCCAATCCGCGCGATGACACGGCTGTAAAGCCCGCTGGCGGGACCGGACCGGCCTGAAGCGATGAAATAGGCAATGTCCAGCTGCCCCTCGCGCACCAGCTCTGGCAGCACGTCGCTTTCCGCGTAGCGCATGCTCAGGCGCACATCCGGCCGCGCGCGCCTGATGGAGCGGATTACGTGGCGCCAAAAATTTTCAGAAAGCACGTCGTCGCGACCGATCCGCAACTCCTGGCCCGCAGTCTCCTCGCCGCGCGCACAACGCTCGATGATGCTGTTGGAAAGCGCGATGATACGGGCGCAGTCGTCCAGAATATGCTCGCCGACCGGCGACAGGGTGAGGCTGTTGCCGCGCCGCACGAAAAGCTCCGCACCCAGCTCATCCTCCAGCGCGGCAATGGCCATGCTGACCGTGGAACGGTTGCGGCCCAGCTGCACCGCTGCGCCCGAAATGGAGCCGGTTCGCGCCGCAGCCTCAAAATACTCCAGGTAGTCGAGCCGCATTGGAACGGCCTTTCGTCAAAATTCTTGTCACTCAGCGATTTCTCATACGTCGAAAAGGCGGATATCTCAATCAAGTGACATTAAATTTGATCTTACATCACGAGGACGAAATTGCACTGGTTCTATCTGATCGCTGCGGTCTCCGCAGAAGTTGTCGGGACCACACTGATGAAATTCCTGGTGTCCGCGGGCCAGCTTGCCCAGGGGACACTTGCCGCAATCTTCATGGTCGCCATGGCCTATCTCTTTCTGGGCAAAGCGACGCTGCGCATACCGGTGGCGCTGGCCAACGCCTTCTGGGAAGGGCTCGGCATGATCCTGATCGCGCTTGCATCGCTCTATCTGCTGGATGAGAGCATCTCGACCATGCAGGCGGTCGGCATCGGCGTGGCGCTGCTGGGCATTGTTATAATCAATTATGGCCACCACCAGCAGGAGCAGAAGCGATGACCATCTATATGGGATATGTGCTCGGCTCGGTGGCGCTCGACATCATGGCCAATCTGGCGCTGGAAAAATCGAACGGCTTTGCCCGCAGAGGCTGGGGCGTTGCGGCAGTTCTTCTGATCATGGCGGCGTTCGCGCTGCTCGCACTGGCCGTCACCGGCATGGATCTTTTCATCGCCTATGCGGTGTGGGGCGTGCTGTCGATCCTGGGCACGGCCATCGCCGTGTGGCTCGTTTTCGGCCAGCGCCTCAACCTGACAAGCTGGGTGGGCGTAGGCATTCTGATCCTGGCCATACTGCTGATCAGGCTTGGCTAACGTCTGAGATTGGGTTGACGATAAAGAAAAGCGGGCGACCGGGATCGCCCGCTTTTTGCATTCCGGACAGGGATCAGCTTGCGCGCTGACCAAAGAGAACCTTCTGGGCCTCCTTGTCCTCGGCCAGATTGCTGCGATGCGTCTGACCAACCTCGAGCGCGCGAATGACCGCCGGCCGGGCCATGACGGTTTCGAACCAGCGCTTCAGGTTCGGGAAATCGTTGAGGTCCTGCCCCTGCTGCTCATAGGGCTTGATCCAGCCAACGCAGGCCATGTCTGCAATCGTGTACTCATCGCCCGCCAGATAGGCGCGGTCGGCAAGACGACGATCCATCACGCCGTAAAGGCGGTTGACCTCATTGGTGTAGCGCTCGATGCCGTAGGGCACTTTCTCGGGCGCATATTTGCGGAAATGGTGCGCCTGACCGGCCATCGGGCCAAGACCGCCCATCTGCCAGAACAGCCACTGATCGACTTCCACGCGGGCGCGCTCGTCCGTGGGATAGAACTTGCCCGTTTTGCGGCCAAGATATTGCAGGATCGCACCCGACTCGAAAACGGAGATGGGCTCGCCGCCCGGGCCTTCGGGATCGATGATGGCGGGCATGCGGTTGTTCGGTGCGATCTTCAGGAAGGACGGCTCGAACTGCTCGCCCTTGCCGATGTTCACATAGTGCACGGCATAGGGAAGTCCGGTCTCTTCAAGAAAGATGGTGACTTTCCAGCCGTTTGGTGTCGGCCAGTAATGAAGTTCAATCGGCTTGATCTGGGTGGTCATGCTTGTCTGCCTCCAAGGGTTCAGAGCCACGCGGTCGGGGGAGGATCGTGGCAACATTGGGGCAGGTAAGCACCGCCCGCCCGTTTTGCAACACACGCGCCGATAAACGATCTGTCATCGAGTGTTAACCGCCGTGTTAACGGTGCTGAACGCCGGATGAATGCCCCCATCAGTATCGGTTCAGCCGTCCCCTGCCACATTGATGGCAACAAAGAGGAAGAGCCCGATGCTGATACGCCGATTTTCGATTGTCTGCCTGATTGCAGCCCTGTTCGGCATGGGCCTGGCGATCCTCGTTGCAGAGGCCGGCCGGTCTTCCGACCGCTGGCAGGGCGGCAGGCCTTTCGCCTGCATGACCGATGACAACGCGTTTTGCGGCCAGACGGTGCGGCGCTGAACGGCAGGAAAGAAGTGGGGTTGGTGATGTTGCAGACAATGACACATATGGCCAAGGGACTGATGTTCGCGATGCTGATCGGCTCGCCGCTTCTGGCGGTCCAGAATGTGCGCGCCGGTGATGAAAACATCATCGAAGGGCGTTATGACAGGTCGAGTGGCGCCGGTCTCGTTCTGATGGTCAGCCTGCAGCGCTCGCGCTAGGAGGGCTCTCCCTACCACCTGGAAGTGCGCGAGCAGACCATGGATGCCGCAACCGGGCCTTGAGAAGACCGGGAAAATCCATATAAAAGGCCATGGAACACAGAATCTATCCTCAGCCCATTCAGACGATTTCAAGTCCGGAGCCCTACGCCCGGAAGAGCTTTACCGATGCCCGCGAAGCCGTCGCGGCGTTGAAAGCGCTCTATGAGCGCAACACCGCATTCCTGCGCGATGCGTTTGCGCAGGTTTCCAAAGAAGGCGAGAGCGATTGCCGCTTCCGCGCCTTCTATCCCGAAGTCAGCCTCGCCACCGCCACCTACGCCCAGATCGACACGCGGCTGGCCTATGGCCATGTGGCGGCACCCGGTGTCTATGCGACCACGATCACCCGGCCCGATCTCTTCGACGATTATCTGATCGACCAGCTGAGCCTGGTGATCCGCAATCACGGCGTGCCGGTGACCGTGTCGGAATCGGAAACGCCGATCCCGCTGCACTTCGCCTTCCTGCAGGACACCTATGTGGAAGGCTCCATCGCCGACCGGCTGAAACGGCCACTGCGCGATCTGTTCGACGTGCCGGATCTGAACGCCACCGATGACCACATCGTCAATGGCACCCATGAGACGCCGGCAGGAGAACCGGAACCGCTGGCCCCCTTCACGGCGCAGCGCGTCGACTATTCGCTGCACCGGCTGTCGCACTATACGGCGACGGCGCCTGCGCATTTCCAGAACTTCGTGCTGTTCACGAACTATCAGTTCTACATTGACGAGTTCTGCGCCCTCGCCCGCGAGATGATGGCCGAAGGCGGCAAGGGCTACACGGCCTTCGTGGAGCCCGGCAATGTGATCACCAAGGCCGGCGAGACGAGCCCTTCGGCCAGCACGCCGGCGCGTCTGCCGCAGATGCCCGCCTATCATCTGAAGCGTGACGGTCACGCCGGCATCACCATGGTGAACATCGGCGTCGGCCCCTCCAACGCCAAGACGATCACCGACCATGTGGCGGTTCTGCGCCCGCATGCCTGGCTGATGCTCGGCCATTGCGCGGGGCTCAGAAACTCGCAGGCGCTGGGCGATTACGTTCTGGCGCATGCCTATGTGCGCGAAGACCATGTGCTTGACGACGATCTGCCGGTGTGGGTGCCGCTGCCCGCACTTGCAGAGGTGCAGGTTGCGTTGCAGGAAGCGGTAGCGGAGACCACCGGCCTTTCCGGCTATGAGCTGAAGCGCATCATGCGCACCGGCACGGTGGCGACCATCGACAACCGCAACTGGGAACTGCGCGAACAGCGCGGCCCCGTGCAGCGGCTCTCGCAGTCGCGGGCGATTGCGCTGGATATGGAATCGGCCACCATCGCGGCCAATGGCTTCCGCTTCCGCGTGCCCTACGGCACGCTGCTTTGCGTTTCGGACAAGCCGCTTCATGGCGAACTGAAGCTGCCGGGCATGGCCACCGACTTTTACAAGCGGCAGGTCTCCCAGCATCTCAAGATCGGCATGCGGGCGGTCGAGAAACTTGCGGAAATGCCGCCAGAACGGCTCCATTCGCGCAAGCTGAGAAGCTTTTTCGAAACCGCCTTCCAATAGCCCAAAAGAACGGCTAGCCCGCGTATCTCAAGGGACACGCAGCAAACAAGGCGCGAGAGATGAAGAAGAGCAGAACCGCATCCGCACTGCCGGCAATTCTGGCAATCGGCGCGGTTCTGATTTCGGTGCCCCTCGTGGCCGGCTATTGGGGCCGGCTGCACCCGGCCTTCGACGCCATGGCGCATTTTCGGATGCATCTGGCGGTGCTGATCGCCATTCTCTCCCTGCCTCTGATCTTCATACGGGGCTGGCGGCAGATCGGTGCGGCAGGAACCGTGCTCGGCCTTGCAGCCCTGAGCGCAACGCTTTTGCCGGGACAGAATGCGGCAGGAACGGCCAGAGCCGAAGCCGCCGACATGCCGGCTGCGCGCTACCGGCTCCTCCAGATGAACCTGCGCTACGACAACCCCACCCCAAAACAGGTGTTTTCGCTGATCGGCCAGACCCGGCCGGACATCGTGACGCTGAACGAGGTTTCAAGCATGTGGGTGCAGGAACTGAAGTTCCTTGAAGCCACCTACCCCTACCGCGTGATCTGCCCGCCGCCGGCCCGGATCGGCGGCGTTGCCATTCTCTCCCGCCGCCCTTTCGCCAGCTCATCCGCCTATGCGTGCTATGATCGCGGCTCGATGGCCGTGGCGACGGTGCGCCTTGGCGCAGATCCGGTGGAGATCGCCGCGCTGCATCTCGGCTGGCCCTGGCCCTATGAACAGCATCGCCAGGTGGAGCGCGTGACGCCGGTTCTGCAGCGGCTCGGCAAGACGGCGATCCTTGCAGGCGATCTGAACGCAACGCCGTGGAGCGCAACGGCGCATCGTGTTGCGGCTGCCGGTGAGCTGGATCTTGTGCCGGGCGTTGGCCCGACCTGGCTGAAGCGTCTGGTTCCCGAACCCGTTCGCCGGGTTGCAGGCCTGCCCATCGACCATGTGTTCAGCAAGGGACGGATCATGCCGATTGCCATCTCGCGACCGCGGGATGCCGGTTCCGACCACCTGCCCGTCCTGTTCGAATTCGGCATCATGCCTGACGCCGAACAGAACATCCTTGAGGTAAAGCTGGCGCAAAACGCCGGTTAGAGCGCCGTGCGTCCATCCGGACGCACAAAGGACGCCCTAACCTGTTGAAAGCACGGTGCGCTAATCGGCTTTCTGCTTTCGGGCGATGACCAGATGCCCCGGCACCGGCTGGCCCATTTCATGCCGCACCACGATGTCGCCAATCGCCAGACCGGCGAAGCCGTGATCGGCAAGCATTTTGCCGAGATAGGCCTGCGCATGGGCAAAGCGCTGGTGCGGGCCAACCATGAAGGGGCGGCCGGCAAGCGTTTCATCCGGCAGGGTCTCGCTTGAGAAAGCGAGAACCGCGCCATCCGTGGCGAGTTCCGCAGCGCCTTCGAAGAAGGCTTCCAGCTCACCGAGATAAGGCAGAACATCCGTCGCCGTGATCAGGTCGAAGGGTTCGACATCGGCATGCTGAAGAAAGTCCACCGCATCGCCCACATATAGGGCGTCGTAGAGCTCTTTCTCGTCGGTGACCTCGATCATCGTTTCGGAGAGATCGACGCCGGTGATGTGGGCCGCCATATCGCGCAGCACCTCGCCGGCAAGACCGGTACCGCAACCAAGATCGAGCATGCGCTCATAAGGGCCGGGTGCGATCTCTTCCAGCGCCTGGCGTACAAGTGCGGGCACATCGTAGCCGAGCTGGTCTACGAGGATGCTTTCGAATTCACCGGCGTGCTGGTCGAACAGCGTCGCGACATAGGCCTCCGAGGCGCGTGTCGGCGTTTCGCCGCGCCCCATGCTGGCGAGCCGCACGGCTGCCCCGCCATGATCGGCGGGATCCAGCGCCAGAACTTCCCTGTAGGCCCCGGCGGCGGCGTCGAGATCGCCCGCCTTTTCCAGTGCAAGCGCGCGATTATAGGCTTCGGCCAGCGCCTCTTCATCGACGGGGCTGGCTTCGGCGGCGCCGGTTTCATGATCGGACAATGCGGTTACATCCCGGTGTAGACGGGCCCTTCGCCACCCTGCGGCGGCACCCAGTTGATGTTCTGGTTCGGGTCCTTGATATCGCAGGTTTTGCAGTGGACGCAGTTCTGCGCGTTGATGACAAAACGCGCGTCAGCCACATCGCTGCCATCGGTCAGCGCGTTGCCGTCGGCATCCACCCATTCATAGACGCCCGCCGGGCAATAGCGCGAGGACGGGCCGGCAAAGACGCCGTATTCCGAAGTCTTCTGCAGCTCCATGTCCTTCACCTGAAGATGAACGGGTTGCTCTTCCTCATGGTTGGTGTTGGACAGGAAGACCGAGGAGAGACGGTCGAAGGTGAGAACGCCATCGGGCTTGGGGTAATCGATGGGCGCGTGTTTCGCGGCCGGCTCAAGCGAGGCGGCATCGGTCTTGCCGTGCTTCATCGTGCCGAAGGGCGAAACGCCGAACAGCGAGTTCAGCCACATGTCGAGACCGCCGATGCCGACGCCCAGAAGCGTGCCGAAGCGCGACCAGAGCGGCTTGACGTTGCGGACCTTCTTCAGGTCCTTGCCGATGTCTGAGGAGCGCCAGGCGGCCTCATAGCCTTCAAGCGTGTCATTGGTGCGCCCTGCCCCGAGCGCCTCGACAACGTGTTCGGCGGCGAGCATGCCGGACAGAACCGCATTGTGCGAGCCCTTGATGCGCGGCACGTTGACGAAGCCTGCTGAACAGCCGATGAGCGCGCCGCCCGGGAAAACGAGCTTGGGCACGGACTGCCAGCCGCCCTCGGTAATGGCGCGCGCGCCATAGGAGAGGCGCTTGCCACCCTCGAACGTGTCGCGAATGGCCGGATGCGTCTTGAAGCGCTGGAACTCCTGGAACGGCGAGAGGAAGGGGTTCTTGTAGTTCAGGTGAACCACAAAGCCGACCGCCACCTGGTTGTTTTCCAGATGATAGAGGAAGGAACCGCCGCCGGTTTTCATGTCGAGTGGCCAGCCAAAGGAGTGCTGGACGAGACCGGGCTTGTGGTTCTCCGGCTTGACCTCCCAGAGCTCCTTGAGGCCGATGCCGAACTTCTGCGGCTCACGCTCTTCATCGAGACCGAACCGGGCGATGAGCTGCTTGGCGAGCGAGCCGCGCACGCCCTCACCGATCAGCACATATTTGCCCAGAAGCGCCATGCCCG
This sequence comes from Nitratireductor sp. WH36-1, assembly GCF_058725515.1. Classification (NCBI taxonomy): domain Bacteria; kingdom Pseudomonadati; phylum Pseudomonadota; class Alphaproteobacteria; order Hyphomicrobiales; family Phyllobacteriaceae; genus Nitratireductor; species Nitratireductor sp. WH36-1. Next base: position 2,984,615 of record NZ_CM178970.1, read on the forward strand.
GCTGGTAGTTGGGACCGTGCGAGCCATCACGCTCGACGCCCATGTCGCCAGTGGCGACGCCGATGACTGCGCCTTCGTCATTGTAGAGAACTTCGGCTGCGGCGAAGCCCGGATAGATTTCGACGCCAAGCGCCTCGGCATGGCCGGCGAGCCAGCGGCACACATTGCCCAGCGACACGGCGTAATTGCCGTGATTGTTCATGAGCGGCGGCATGAGGAAATTGGGCAGACGGATGGAGCCTGCCGGCCCCAGCACCAGAAACTGGTCGTCGGTGACCGGCGTCTTGAACGGGTGGTCAGGATCTTCACGCCAGTCGGGAAGCAGGCGATCGATGCCGATGGGATCGACAACCGCGCCCGACAGGATGTGCGCGCCAACCTCACCGCCCTTTTCGAGCACGACGATGGAAAGCTCGGGATCGAGCTGCTTGAGCCTGATGGATGCGGCCAGTCCTGCCGGCCCTGCGCCGACGATGACCACATCGAATTCCATGCTTTCGCGTTCCATCTCGCTCATTTAACCCTCCGCAGTCTTTTTCTCTAGCGCACCATGGTTTCGACCCGAATATGGGCCGGTGCGGACCGGATACAAATCAGCCCCGCATAACGGTTTCAACGCCGGGCTATAGCGCATCCGCGCCCCTATCGAAACCAGAGAAGTTGCATCAACCCATTCCTGATTGCTGCAAGCACAACACTTACTTTAACGTAAACGTAAATATTGGGCAATCTGGTGGTGGGCAATTCCTGTTTGCCAGCCTTCCCGAATCCCATCAGTGTCGCGCGGTTTCGAGAGCGTCAGGCAAGAATGCAATCCGGCCGTCAGCTGGATGTTCCGAATTGAGCCCGATGCTCCAATTGAGAAGGAGATCGTGCGCGTGAATGCGAGTGAAAATGCGCTTCTGAGAGCATATCGGCAAAGACCGGTTGCGATCACCGCGTTCTGCGTTCTCGGTATTCTGGCGATACAGGCGCTGTTTCTGAAGCTGATGGGGCAGACGACCATCTGCGACTGCGGCACGGTCAAACTCTGGTATTCGGATCCGTCGGGACCGGAAACCTCGCAGCATATCGGCGACTGGTACACCTATTCGCACTTTCTCCATGGCCTTCTTTTCTATGCGCTGCTCTGGCTTGTCGCGCCGCGCCTGCCGATTGGAATTCGCCTCGCGCTGGCGGTGGGTCTCGAAGCGGCATGGGAGATGGCCGAAAACACGCCGATGGTGATCAACCGCTATCGGGAATCGGCGCTGGCGGAGGGGTATTACGGCGACAGCGTGCTGAACTCGCTCTCTGATACCGCCGCGACGATTGTCGGCTTCTTCGTTGCCCGCATATCGCCAGTATGGCTGAGCATCGTTCTGGTGGTGGCGACCGAGATCTTCATGGCCGTGATGATCCGCGACAACCTGACGCTCAACATTCTTCAGCTGGTCTATCCCTCTCAGACGATCTCGAACTGGCAAGTGGGCGGCTGAACTGGGCAGCTGAATTGGGCTAACGCCATTCCATTTCGCGGAAAGTACCGATGGCGCTATAATGCGGCAGGAAGGGAGGTGTTATCCTGCCTCGCGCCGCAACCATGATAGCCCTGCCCCTGCTCGCATGCCTGCTGGCTGCGGAGCCGGGAGATGACGGGCGCTGGCAGGCGGGGCCATACGCCTTCTCGGACGAGAGCGGCGGGTTTCGCATCCGCGCGGTTTCCGGCAGCGGTTCGCGCGGTGATCCCGTCATCCTTCAACAGGAACTCTACACCGCATCGGCGGTGGTGATGGTCATTCGCCTCATCGGAGAGACGCCGCGCTATGCCTATGACGAGCGCGCGGGCGCGGGCTATCTCTTCATCGAGATCGAAACGCTGAATGCGAGCAATCTGCCCTGGGTGGAATTCGAGTTCGAACTTCAGGAGAAGCGCGGGGTTTCCAGCGTCTATGGGGACGGGCTTTCGTTCGACCAGCGCAATGTGGGCAGCGACCATGTGGGCTCTGACGCCTTTAAAAGCCACGACCGCAAATTCGAGCCCCATGACCGACTGCTCTTTCAGTCCGGTACGGTGGATGCGGGGCATTCCGTCACATTTCGCCTGCTGATTACCGATCTGACGCCCCAGCCGGTCTTTTATCTGGTGCAGGATCCACGCATTCCCGCTTCGTGAACTTGCAACGGCAGGCAAAGAAAGAGAAAGTGCCGCTTCAACGCCAACCGGCGACAATCAGGATTTCGGGCAGGATTTCGGGCACGATGGATTCCGCAGGACTAAGGGAGCTTCTGACGTTCTACGCCGATGCCGGCGTGGATGAGTCCCTGCTGGAATCTGCCGCCGACCGGTTTGAGGAAACTCGGGTCGAGGCGGAAAAGCGCGCCGCACGCCGCACGCCAGCCGCGCAGGAGCAGAAGAAGAAAGCGCCGGCAGCGCAGATCCAGGCGCCGCCCCTTCCAAGTTCGCAGCGCGCGGCCATTCCCGATGATGCGCAGGCAGCCCGCGCACGCGAGATCGCCAAAAGCGCAAACACGCTGGAGGAACTGCGCGAACAGCTTGCCGCCTTCGATGGCTGCAATCTGAAAACGACCGCGAAGAACACCGTCTTCTCCGACGGCAACCCGCAGGCCGCCGTGATGCTTGTGGGCGAAGCGCCCGGCCGTGACGAGGATCTTCAGGGCCTGCCCTTTGTCGGGCGCTCCGGCAAGCTGCTCGACCGCATGCTGGCGGCTATCGGCCTCGACCGCACATCGGTCTACATTTCCAATGTCATCCCGTGGCGGCCGCCGGGCAACCGCGATCCATCTCCGCTTGAGACGGAGATCTGCCGCCCTTTCATCGAGCGCCATATCGAGCTGGTCGCGCCGAAAGTTCTGGTGACGCTGGGCAACCCTTCGACGAAGCTGCTGCTCAACACGCAGACGGGCATCATGCGCATGCGCGGCAACTGGGCGCTGCACAAGACGCCGGGTGGTCAGGAAATTCCGACCATGCCGACGCTGCACCCGGCCTATCTGCTGCGCAACCCCGCCCACAAGAAGCTCGCATGGCATGACCTTCTTGCGATCAAGGTGAAGCTGGAAGGCGCTGGCGCGTAGAGCCGCTTAAGCCCGCATTAACCCTGTTGGGGCACAGTCGACAGCCTCAACAACGTCCCGGAGTCGAGCATGTGTGTTCGCGTTATATCCGGGGGGCGCGTGGTTCTTCTTTTTCTCTTTCTGATTCTTACTTTTGCATTCCTGCCCAGCCAGGCATTCGGTGCTGATCTTCTGGCGCATGAGGCGCTGGAGCGGTATCGGAGTGCCCAGAGCGGCTCCATCAGGCATGCGCGCACCATGGGTGTGATCGAATATCGCCAGTCGGATGGCGATGGCAGGGTGGCCGGCGAAAGCGGGCGCAGCTCGACTGTTTCCGTCTCGGCAAAAGCCAACCGACGGATCGGCGCGGGCTGGAACGTGCAGGGCAATGTGAAGCACCGGCACTCGGAGCTGAACGGCGACAGGCGACAGCGCACGCAGGGTACAGCGCATCTCTATCATCGCGACCCGAAGCGCTATGCGCTTGGAGCCTTCGGCAGTCTGGCGACCGAACGCGCAAAGCCGGCAACCGCCATCGCAGGCGATGAATGGAAACGCGTGGACAGTGCGGCCGGCGGCCTGGAGGCAGCGCTCTTTTCGGAGAAGACCACGCTTCTGGCCGCAGCCGGTCTGCGCCGGAATATGACCGAGCAGGAGGAGAGCGACAGCGTCTTCACCATGCTTGGCGCACGCTACTATGTGACGGATCAGTTTCGCCTTGGCCTTCAGGGCACTTATGAGCGCCCTCTCACCATCGAGGACGACCCGGTCATCTACGGGCTCGGCGCGGAGGTGAGCTACCGGCCGCACGAGCTGCCGTTCAGCAGCTTTGGCGGCTATCGCTACCAGCTGGCGCAGGCCGATGGCAGCGCCGAGAAGACGGTTTCACACGGCGTCTTCGCGGGCTTTCGCTATCATTTCGGCAGCCACAGCCTGAAGGAAGAAGAGCGCTACGGATCGCTCTGGCCCGACCTGCCCATCGACCTTTGAAAAGGCGGCGCGGCTGCGCCGGCCTTCAGGAGGCCGGCGGCACGAAGCGGCGCGCGGCAACGCGCCGGAGGCCAAGCCTGCGCTCGCGCCAGATGATGAACAGACCGGCGCTGATGACGATGGTGCCGCCGACCAGCGTGTAGATGGTCGGCACATCGCCAAAGGCGAAATAGCCGATGATGATGGCAAGCAGCATCGAGGTGTATTCGAACGGCGCGATGGTGGAGAGCTCCGCATGGCGGTAGCACTCCGTCATGAGGATCTGCGCGACGCCACCGCACACGCCCGCCCCGGCAAGGGCCAGATACTGATCGCGCGTCAGGTCTGCCCAGCCGAACGGGATGGTGAAGAGCGCCAGCACCGTGGCCGTGACGGAAAACCAGAGAACAATGGTGGCGGTCTTTTCCGTCTGCACCAGCCGACGGACGAGAAGCATGGCGACGGCAGAGCCCGTCGCTGCGCAAAGAGCCGCGATGACGCCCACCGCCTGCGCGGCCTCAAGACCGGCGTCCCCGGTCAAAAGGGTGAGTTTCGGCCACGCGATGATGATGACGCCGATAAAGCCGACGGCCACGGCGCTCCAGCGATAGACGCGCACGATCTCGCCCATGAAGATGGCCGAAAACACCACCACGATGAGCGGCTGCGCGTAATTGAGGGTGATCGCGTCAGGCAGCGGCAGGCGCGTGAGCGCGAAGAAGCCGAGCCCCATGGAGGTCACGCCGACAAGGCCACGCATGATGTGGCTGACGGGATGCGTGGTGCGAAAGGCGGTCGACAGCTCCTTGCGCCAGGCGAGCATGGCGAGGATCGGGAAGATCGCGAAGAAGGAGCGATAGAAGACGATCTGTCCGGACGGCACGGTCCCCGCCGATTTGATCAGCGAAGACATGACGACGAAGATGGAGACCGAGATGACTTTCAGCGCGATGCCGATGAGTGGCTGGCGTTCGGCGCCGAGTTCGGTCACAGCAGGCATTCTCTAAAATCCTGAAAAGCAGCTTCTGGGGATGGGAGAGCATTCCAGGGCGTATGCGCAGGCCTGCCTCATGCCGCGTCTGCCTCCCGGGCCATGCGGATAGCCTCCCAGACGCGCGATGGCGTGGTCGGCATGTCGATATGGTCGATGCCGTGAGCGCGGTAGAGCGCATCCGTGACTGCGTTCAGAACCGCCGGCGTTGCGCCAATGGTGCCGGCCTCGCCCGCCCCCTTGATGCCCATGGCATTGGTGGTGGACGGCACGTTGCGCGTCTCGAAATGGATGAAAGGCAGATCATCGGCGCGCGGCATGGCGTAATCCATGAAGCTGGCCGTGATGAGCTGGCCGTCTTCGCCATAGACCGTGTCTTCCGTCAGCGCCTGTCCGAGCCCCTGGGCAACGCCGCCATGCACCTGGCCGGCCAGCAGGATCGGGTTCACCGTTGCGCCGAAATCATCGACGATCCAGTAATCGAGCACCTCCGTGCGGCCCGTATCCGGGTCGATCTCGACCTCGCAGATATGGGTGCCGTTCGGATAGGTCGCCTCTTCCTGCACGAATTCGCCGAACCCTTCGACATCCTCGGGAGCCTTGGCGGCCTTGGCGATGGCTGCGAAATCGACCGCGCGGTCCGTACCGACGATGCGGGCCGCCCCGCCTGAAAGTTCGATATCGTCGACGGACGCTTCCAGTTCGTCGGCCGCCAGCTTGCGGATTTTCTCGGCGAGGTCTTCACCGGCGCGCGCGGCGGAGACGCCGCCCAGCGGAATGGAGCGCGAACCGCCCGTGCCACCGCCCGACGCCAGCTCATCCGTGTCGCCCTGGCGCACAGTGATTTTGTCGATGTCGAGATTGAGCTTGTCGGCCACGAACTGCGCATAGGCCGTGGCGTGCCCCTGCCCGTTCGACTGGGTGCCGATCAGAAGCGTGACCGTGCCATCGTCATTGAGCTTTACATGGGCCGGCTCGGAGCCTGCGAAGGCGCAGGCCTCGATATAGGTGGCCATGCCGATGCCGCGCAGCTTTCTGTTTTGGCGCGACTGCTCCGCCCGCTCATCGAACGTGCTCCAGCCGGCATTTTCCATGCACTTGTTCATATGCCCTTCGAACTCACCGACATCGTAGAGACGGCCGGTCTGGGTGCGATAGGGGAACTGCTCGGGCCTGATGAAATTGCGGCGGCGGATTTCCTCGCGTCCCATGTCGAGATCGCGGGCGCAGACATCCACCAGCTTCTCCAGAAGGAAGGCAGCTTCCGGACGCCCTGCGCCACGATAGGCATCCACCGGGCAGGTGTTGGTGTAGACGCCGTTGATCGTCACATCGAGCGCCTGAATATCGTAGACGCCCGTCGACATGGACACGCCGACGAACGGGATGAACGGGCCATATTGCGAGATATACGCGCCCATATTGGCCGTGAGATCCACGCGGAGACCAAGGAAACGGCCTTCTGAATCCATCGCCATTTCAGCGATCACGACATTGTCGCGCCCCTGCGCGTCGGTCATGAAATGCTCGTTGCGGTCGCCCGTCCACTTGACCGGACGGCCAAGGCGCTTCGCGGCTTCCATCACCATGGCGTATTCGCGGTAGACGAAGGTTTTCGGGCCAAAACCGCCGCCCACATCCGGCGTGATGACCCGGAGGTTTTCCGGCTCGATGCCGAACGTCTTGCACAGAATGCCGCGCATGGAGTGCACGCCCTGCGAGCCGGTTGTCAGCACATAGCGGTTTTCATCGTCGCGCCATTCGGCCAGCGCCGCGCGCGGCTCCATGTAATTGCAGACCAGACGGTTGTTGACGAACTCGATGCGCGACACGTGGTCCGCTTTGGCAAAGGCGGCGTCGGACTTTTCCTTGTCACCCACATGATAAAGGAAGGCGCGGTTTGACCCGAGTTCCGGCCAGACCAGCGGCGCGTCTTCCGAAAGCGCTTCGGCGGTTGCCGCAATCGCCTCTTCATCGTCGAAATCGATATCGATCAGTTCTGCGGCATCCTGCGCTTGGGCGCGGCTGTCGGCCACCACGAGCGCCACGGCATCACCGACATACTGCACGCGGTCGCGGCAGAGAATCGGGATGTCGCGCGTCGGCGCGCGCGTGCCATCGGGCTGCTTCTGCATCGCGCCGGAGCGCAGATCCTTGAGATGCGCCACATCGGCACCGGTCAGCACCAGATGAACGCCCGGCGACGCCTGCGCTTCCTCAATCGAGGAAATGGTGAAGGTTGCCTTGGCGACGGGCGAGCGCAGCACATAGAGATGCAGTGTACCCTCGGGCAGGAAATCGTCTGTATAGTGTCCCCGGCCCGTGATGAAAGCCGCATCCTCCTTGCGGCGGACCGAAGCCCCCATGCCGAATTTCGGCGTCATCACAGTCATGCGGAATCCCTTCTGGCCAAAAATTCCTGGCCGATGTTCGGTGAGCTGGCTGGAAACAGTCGAGCGACGTTTGATGCCTTAGTTTTGTCGAGCCGGATGGTTGTGTAAAGAGCCGCAATCCGATTTTGTTGGGCCAGGCGGACGCGGATTTTCCCGCACTGCGCCACAGGTCATGGAAAGAGTGAAGATGCGTACAGAAAGCGGCCAGATTTTTCGTCTCGAAGACTACAAACCCAGCGCCTATCTCATCCCCGGGATTGCGCTCGATTTCGCGCTGGACGCTGACGAAACGCTGGTGACTGCGCGGCTCCGGGTGGAACGGGCCGAGAATGCGCCGGACGATGCGCCGCTGGAACTCGATGGCGATGCGCTGACGCTGGAAGCGCTGAGAATCAACGGAGCCGATGTGCCCGTCTCGAGCTACGAGGCGACGCCCGACAAGCTGACGATCCGGAAACTCCCCGAGGAGCGGGAATTCGAGCTGACTATTGTCACGCGGGTCCTGCCTTCGAGCAACACGACACTGATGGGGCTTTATGTCTCAAGCGGCGTCTTCTGCACGCAGTGCGAGGCGGAAGGGTTTCGCCGGATCACCTATTTCCTCGACCGGCCTGACATCCTGTCGGTTTACACGGTGCGGATGGAAGCCGACCGCAAGGCTGCCCCCCTGCTTCTGTCGAACGGCAACCCGGTCGAGAGCGGCGCGCTTGAGAATGGCAGGCACTTTGCCGTCTGGCACGATCCGTTCCCCAAACCCTCCTACCTGTTTGCGCTGGTGGCGGGCGACCTTGGCGTGGTGACGGACAGCTTCACCACCGCGTCGGGACGCGAGGTCTCGCTCGGCATCTATGTGGAGCACGGCAAGGAAGAACGCGCCGCCTACGCGATGGATGCGCTCAAGCGCTCCATGCGCTGGGACGAGGAGCGCTTCGGCAGGGAATACGATCTCGATGTGTTCAACATCGTGGCCGTGTCGGATTTCAATATGGGGGCGATGGAGAACAAGGGTCTCAACGTCTTCAACGACAAATATGTGCTGGCCGATGCGGAGACCGCCACGGATGTCGATTTCGCCAATATCGAGGCGATCATCGCGCATGAGTATTTCCATAATTGGACAGGCAACAGAATCACTTGCCGGGACTGGTTCCAGCTCTGCCTGAAGGAAGGTCTGACGGTTTTCCGCGACCATGAATTCTCTGCCGACGAGCGGTCGCGCGCGGTCAAGCGCATCGGCGAGGTGCGCGCGCTCCGGGCGCACCAGTTCCCCGAGGATCAGGGACCGCTGGCCCATCCGGTGCGGCCGCGGCGCTATCGCGAGATCAACAATTTCTACACGGCGACCGTCTACGAAAAGGGCTCGGAAGTGGTGCGCATGCTGCGTACCATTCTGGGTGAAGAGGCGTTCCGCGCCGGCATGGACCTCTATTTCGAGCGGCATGACGGGCAGGCCGTGACAATTGAGGATTTTCTAAAAGCCTTCGAGGATGCCTCGGGCCGTGATCTCACCCAGTTCGCGCTCTGGTATCATCAGGCAGGAACCCCGAATGTGGCGCTCTCCTCGCGCTATGACGCCGGGGCGAAGACGCTGACGGTGGAGATAGAACAGTCCGTTCCGCCGACACCTTCTGAAAGCCGCAAGCGGCTGATGCACATCCCCCTCGCCTTTGGCCTTGTCGGGCCGGAAGGTGAAGATCTCGCCTATGAAAGCGCTGAGGGCGCGGTGGTGGAAAACGGCGTCATTCACCTGCGCAAGCGCCGGCATACGATTGTTTTCAAAGGCGTAAATGCGCGGCCAGTGTTCTCGGTCAACCGTGGATTCTCAGCGCCGGTGACGCTTTGCAGCGAGGGCAGAACCGCCGACCGGCTGTTCCTGGCCCGCCATGACAGCGACCCGTTCTCGCGCTGGCAGGCGCTCACGACGCTCTTCACCGACACGCTGATTGCCGCAAGCAAGGCCGTGCGCGGCGGCAAGGCGCCGGCCTTCGCCGACGATCTCGTGCAGCTGGCGCTGGATCTGGCTGCCGATGCAACGCTGGAAGAGGCCTTCCGCGCACTGGTTCTGACCCTGCCCAGCGAGGCTGACGTGGCGCGTGAAATCGGCCATGACATCGATCCGGACGCCATCCACACGGCCCGCAGGGCGCTGCTTGAGACCATTGCGCAGGCAGGACGGGAGACGTTTGGCGACCTCTATGAGGGACTGCACGACAACGCCCCCTTCTCGCCCGATGCCCGCAGCGCCGGACGCCGCGCCCTGCGCAACACGCTGCTGGAATATCTGGTGCTCGGCGAAGGGAACCCTCAGGCCGCACGCCGGCAGTTCGACGATGCCGACAACATGACCGAGCGCGCCGGCGCGCTGACCATTCTGGCGCAGTATTTCCACGACACGGAGGATGGCAGGGCTGCTCTTGCGGCCTTCGAGGAACGTTATCGCGACACGCCGCTGGTGCTCGACAAATGGCTTCAGATCCAGGCCATGATCCCCTCCGAAGGGGCCGTATCGCTGGTGCGGTCGCTGATGGAGCATCCGCATTTCTCGCTCGCCAATCCCAACCGCGTCCGGGCGCTGATCGGCACTTTCTCCATGGCCAACCAGACGGCCTTTCACAGCGCCGATGGCGAAGGCTACCGCCTTGTCGCCGACACGGTGCTGGCGCTGGACGGACAGAACCCGCAGGTGGCGGCAAGGCTGGCCACCGCATTCCGCTCGTGGCGGTCGCTCGAGAAGGGCCGGCGCGAACATGCCCGCGCGCTTCTTGCCGACATGGCGGGACGCGAAAACCTGTCTCGCGATCTTGCGGATATCCTTGAAAGGACACTGGCCTGAGGGGCCGCGTTAATAAGTTTTTTACCATGACATCTGGACAAGGCGAATCACCTTTGATTCCTTATGGATGATTCGGCAGCAGGCGGAGCCGAATCACCGAACTTAACCGAGGAACGAGGGAGCCCGTCGGATGGCGAAGGCAGGGGGTTGGGCTTTGCCCCTGATAGCGGGCATGGCTGCCGGGCCAAAAACCCGACGCGCAAGGCGTATGGGACTGGCCGGCAATGCCAAGATAATCGCTGCTCCGGCATACGAGCGTCTGCTGGCGGTGGAACCGTATCTGCGCCGCTCGATCCCCATTCTGATCATCATCTTTCTGCTGGTGCTGGCCGCAGCGCGCCTTCTCTCGCTGTTCACCTGGCGCGACGACATCGAACGCGATGCGCGGACCATGCTGGCGCTTGCTGCAGATTCGCTTGCCGCAAGCGTGGCCGTGGACACGACCGAGGCCGACCCGACGCACAAAGCACGCATGCTGATCGAGGAGGCGATGCGCCGCGCGGGTTCCGAAGACCAGCGCGTTCTGGCCATCACCGACAGCCGTTTCGACGTGATCGCAAGCTCGCCCAACGGGACCGACCTCGTCGGCCGTTCGCTGGAATCCGTGCTGACAGGCGGGCAGCCACTCTTCCTGTTCGGCGCACGCGCCGGCGTGATGAACGTGGAAATCGGCGGCGAGAGCTGGCTGGCCTCGCTCGTGCATGTGCCCGGACAGGATGGCTCGGCGATTGCGCTGACCTCGCATGACGCGCTCTTTGCCGACTGGCGGCGCTCCGTCTCGCTGAACGTGACGCTGTTTGCGCTGACGGCGGCGATCCTGATGGTGATCCTCTACGCCTATTTCAGCCAGGCCGCGCGGGCGCAGGCCGCCGACCGCATCTACATGGAGGCCCATCAGCGGGTCGACATGGCCATGGTGCGCGGCAAGTGTGGCCTGTGGGACTGGGACATGGTGCGCGGCAAGATGTTCTGGTCGCGTTCGATGTTCGAGATGCTCGGCTACGAGACCACCGACGACATGCTTTCCTTCGGCGAGGTGGCGGAGATCGTCCACCCCGAGGATGGCGATCTGTTCGATCTGGCCAACCGCATCGTGGCGCGCGAGATCGACCATGTGGACCGGGTTTTCCGGATGAAGCGCGCCGATGGCCAGTGGGTCTGGGTGCGCGCCCGCGCGCAGGTTGTCGACCCGAACGCGCCCGAACTGCACCTGATCGGCATTGCCGTGGACGTGACCGAACAGCGCACGCTGGTGCAGCAGACGGAAGCGGCCGACCAGCGGCTGCGCACGGCAATCGAGAGCATCGGCGAATCCTTCGTTCTGTGGGACTACGCAGAGCGCCTCGTCATGTGCAACACGAAGTACAAGCAGGATCTGGGCGTTGACCAGAGCATGATCGTAGCCGGCGCGCGCCGGCGCGACATCGAGGCCCATGCGCCCGCTTTCCGCTCCGAGCGGAGGCTGGCCATCCCCTCCGGCAATGGCAATGGCGCGACCTATGAGCGCCAGCTCGCAGACGGACGCTGGCTGCAGGTCACCGAGCTGAAGACACGCGATGGCGGCACCGTGTCCGTGGGCACCGACATTACCCAGCTGAAACAGCATCAGGGCAAGCTGGTCGACAGCGAACGCCGCCTGATGGCGACCATTCACGATCTGAGCCTTGCGCGCCGCGCCGAGCAGGAGCGCACCCGCGAGCTCAGCGAGCTGAACCGCAAATACATGCGCGAGACCGAGCGCGCCGAGGCGGCCAACCGCGCGAAATCGGAATTCCTGGCCAACATGTCCCATGAGTTGCGCACGCCGCTCAACGCCATCATCGGTTTCTCCGAGGTGATGCAGTCGGGCATGTTCGGCCCGCTCGGCTCCGAGCGCTATGCGGAATATGTTCAGGACATCTGTTCCAGCGGCTCCTACCTGCTGGGCGTGATCAACGACATTCTCGACATGTCGAAGATCGAGGCGGGCCAGTTCTCCGTCGATTGCGAGGAGATCGACCTGTGCCCGCTGATCCGCGAGACGGTGCGGGTGGTGGACCTTCAGGCGGCGGAGAAGTCCATCGACATGAAGATGGATATTCCGGAGACCATGCAGGTTTTCGCAGACCGCCGCGCCATCAAGCAGATCGTCATCAACCTGCTCTCCAACGCGGTGAAGTTCACCGGCGAAGGCGGACACATCTCGCTGCGCGCGCGCAAGGTTGGCCAGGCGGTGACGCTGACCATCGAAGATTCGGGCTGCGGCATTCCGCGCGATGCGCTGAAAAAGCTCGGACGGCCCTTCGAGCAGGTGCAGAACCAGTTCTCCAAGAGCCATACCGGCTCCGGGCTGGGGCTTGCCATCTCCCGCTCGCTGGCGGAGCTGCATGGCGGTGTGCTGAAAATCCGCTCGACCGAAGGCGTCGGCACCATTGTGTCCGTCCGCCTGCCGGCAGGCGAGCGCAAGAAGCCGGCCGTGGCCGCCTGATGACAGTCGTTAGAGGCTGGTTCGCTTAATCCTGTCCAACCGGGCCGATGAGCGCCTCGAAATGCCGGCGCACCCTGCCCGCGGTTTCCTCCACATGGGCGGCAAGAACCGGCAGTTCCGGCAGGTCGGTCTGACGAAGAAGCAGATCGGCAAAGCCCGGCGGCGCTTCGTCCGGGTCAAAGCCGCCTTCGAGGCAAAGCCGCGTGGTCTGCGTGAGCGTCATGTAGAGCGCATGCGCATCGACCAGTTCCTGACGGACCTGCGGCGGACAGAAGCCCTCTGAAAGCGCGGACAGAACCTCGCCGGTTGCCGTGGCCTCCTCGCCCTGTTCCTCGATATTCCCGGTCAGGGCCGCAACCTGCGCGATGAATTCCAGATCGATCAAACCGCCGGGAACCAGCTTCAGATCCCAGATATCGCGGGCCGGCTTTTCCTCTTCGAGCAGGCGACGCATTTCCGCCGCCTCTCCGCGTATCTTCGCGGCATCGCGCGGCAGAGAGAGGATTTCGCCCACCTCCCCTTCAACGCGTTCCATGAGCGACGGGTCACCGGCGACGGCGCGCGCACGGGTCAGCGCCATATGCTCCCATGTCCACGCCTCGTTGCGCTGGTAACGGGCGAAGGCCTCGATATTGGTGGCGACCGGCCCCTTGTTGCCGGACGGGCGAAGCCGCAGATCGAGTTCGTAAAGCACGCCCTCTGCGGTGGGGGCCGAAACGGCGGCGATCAGCCTCTGGGTAAGCCGCGCATAATATTCTGACGGCGCAAGCTCCTTCTTCCCGTCCGAATAGTCCGCATCGGCATCGTGATCGTAAAGCAGGATCAGGTCGATGTCGGAACCGGCGGTCAGCTCACGGCTGCCCAGCTTGCCCATGCCCAGAATGGCGGCGCGCCCGCCGGCGATGCGGCCATGGCGTTCGGCAAAATTGTCGATCACCGCATCGAGCGCGGAGCCAACAGTAAGATCGGCGAGATCGGAAAACGCCTTGCCCGCACGGGACGCGTCAATGACGCCGGTGAGAAGCCGGATGCCGATCAGGAATTTCTGCTCGGCGGCGAAGATGCGCAACCGGTCGAGGATTTCCTCAAAAATCCGGGCTCCGGCCAGAAACGTGTCCAGCCGCTCGGCGAGATAGGCGCGATCCGGCAGTTCGGAGAGGAGCGCCGGATCGAGCAGACCGTCAAACACGTGCGGTCGCCGCGTGATGATCGCCGCCAGCCTTGGGGCCGCGCCCATGATGCTGACCAGCATGTTGAGCAGCGCCGGGTTGGACTGAAGCAGAGAGAAAAGCTGAATGCCGGCTGGAAGACCGGCAAGGAACGTGTCGAAGCGCAGCAACGCCTCATCGGCGCGCCTTGTCCCGCCAAAGGCCTCGAGAAGCGCCGGGGTCAGCTCGGTCAGCCTTTCGCGCGCCTCGGCAGACTGTGTCGCGCGGTAGCGTCCATAGTGCCAGCCACGGATCACACGGCACATGTCGCTTGGCCGCTCGAAACCCAGCTCGCTCAGCGTTTCGAGTGTGCCCGGATCGTCCACATCGCCGGTGAAGACGAGATTGCCGACGCCGCGCGACAGCTGCGGCGCGGTCTCGAACAGGTCCGCATAATGCTGCTCCACGAGGCGCAGACTTTCGCGGAACGTTTCCGCAAACGCCCCGGCGCTGTCAAAGCCCAGCATATGAGCGATGCGCTCCAGCTCGTCATCGTCTTCCGGCAGTGTGTGTGTCTGTTCGTCAGCCACCATCTGCAGGGCGTGTTCCACATCCCTGAGGAACCAGTACTGGTGCGTCAGCGCATCGCGCGCTTCATCATCGATCCAGCCGCAGCGGGCAAGCTCCGCCAGCATCGTGACCGTGCGCCGCCCGCGCAGCTCCGGAAATCGCCCGCCGGCAATGAGCTGCTGAGTCTGAACGAAAAACTCGATCTCGCGAATGCCGCCACGCCCGAGCTTGACGTTGTGGCCCTTGACCGCGACCTCGCCATGCCCCTTGTGTGCATGGATCTGGCGCTTGATGGAATGCACATCTGCAATCGCCGCATAGTCGAGATATTTGCGCCAGACATAGGGCTGCAGCTCCTTGAGGAAGCTCTCGCCGCCTGCGAGATCGCCCGCAATCGGCCGCGCCTTGATCATGGCAGCGCGTTCCCAGTTCTGGCCACGGCTCTCGTAATAGTGAAGGGCGGCTCCGACCGGGATGGCAAGCGGCGTGGAGCCGGGATCGGGCCGCAGCCGCAGATCGGTGCGGAAGACATAGCCATGCTCGGTGCGGTCCTGAAGGATCCGCACCAGCCGGCGCGTCAACCGTACGAACAGATCGACAGCCTCATAGGGCTCGGGGATGGCGGGCGCGTGCGGATCGACCAGAACGATCAGGTCGATATCGGATGAGAAGTTGAGTTCATTTGCACCAAGCTTGCCCATGCCCAGAACAATCCAGCCACTGCCGCTGGAGGGGTTTGCGCGATCCGGCAGTTTGAGTTTTCCAGCCCGGTCCGCATCGAGGAGAAGGAAGTCGACGCTGGCGCGGATGCACTTGTCGGCAAGAAGGCTGAGCCGCTCGGTGGTGAGGGCCGTATCGGCGGCATCCGCCAGGCGGCCAACCGCGATCAGGAAATGCGCCTCGGCCTTCAGATCGCGAAGGGCCTTCATGAGCCCGCTCTCGCTCTGCCCCTCTTCAAAGGCGCTCTGCTCGATTGCCTCGAAAAGAACATCCAGCCGCGCGGCAAGCGGCGTGTCGAACAGGGCTTCCAGCGCCTGCGGGTTGCGGCGCGCGAAGTCACGCAGAAATGGCGACAGCCCGAACACGGCCGTGAGAAAATCCGTCAGCGCGGTTTCGCCTGCAAGAAGATCGCCGAACCGTTGGCATTCATTGTCACGGGCGGCCTCAAGCACCATTTCCAGCGCATCGGCAGCCTGCTCGGCGTCGGCGGGTGTCAGCGCCTTGACCGGCGCTCCGAACCACAGGCTCCCATCCGCAACCGCATAACGCCCCATTCCGGTCCCCTCTTCAGTCAGGCATTCTTGCTTGTCCGCCCCCGTCAGGCAGAGGCGTCACGCTTCTTGAAAATCGCTTCCGATTTCCGTTTCGGCGGCTCCGCGGGAAACACCATCGTGACGGCGAGACCGGGCGCATTGTCGGCAAATTCGAGGCGACCACCATGGAATGTCATCACCGCCTTGGCAAGGCTGAGACCAAGGCCGGAACCCGGCTGGGTACGGCTTTCCTCAAGCCGCACGAAACGCTCCGTCACGCGCTGCCGGTCCGCCTCGGATACGCCGGGGCCATTGTCGCGAACCGTCAAGCGGATTTCGTCGCCGACCTTGTCCAGAGAGACCTTCACTGCCGGGCTTTCGCCGGAACCGGCGGAATATTTGATGGCATTGTCGACGATGTTCGACAGCGCCTGTCCGATCAGCTCGCGGTTGCCTGGCATTTCGAGCGCACCGTTGATCTGCGCTTCAAGCGCAACGCCCTGTTCCTCGGCCAGCGGCTCATAGAGCTCGACCACATCGGCGAGGATCGCGCGCAGATCGATGGTCCCGGTCGCCTCGGCTGAATAGCCGGCCTCAAGGCGCGAGATCATCAGGATTGCATTGAAGGTGCGGATGAGCTGGTCGGATTCAGCAATCGTGCGCTCAAGCGCGGCGCGGTAATCCGCTGTCTCCGGCTTGCCAGCGAGTGCCGCTTCCGCCCGGTTGCGCAGTCTCGTCAGGGGCGTCTTCAGATCATGCGCGATGTTGTCGGAGACCTGGCGCAACCCTTCATTCAGGGCCGCAATGCGGTCGAGCATCTTGTTCAGATTGTCGGAGAGACGGTCGAACTCGTCGCCTGCGCTGGAGACCGGCAGCCGGTGCGACAGATCTCCACCCATGATGCTGCGACTTGCCTCAGACACGCGGTCGATGCGTTTCAGGGCGCGACGGCCGACGAAATACCAGATCAGCAACGCGCCGACACTCATGATTGCAAGCGTCACCACAAGGGCGCGCTGCATCACACTGCGGAATTTTTCGGGCTCTCCCAGGTCACGCCCGACCATGACGATGACCTGATTGGGCAGGCGAAAGACAACGGCCACCGCCTTGTGTTTGGCTTCACTCCCGTTCGGGTCCAGACGCACCTCGCCTTCACCGAAACGGCTGTAGGTGAACGGGCGCTCCGTCCAGCCCATCACATCCAGAACGCCCGGCTGGAGGCTTTCGACATTGCCTGAGAGAATGCGGCCATTGGCGTCTGCGAGCAGATAGAGATTTGCGCCCGGCTGGCGCGCGCGCGATTCAATCACGCGAACAAGGAGCGGCAGCCCACCCCGTCGATAAGAGCGATCAAGGCCGCGCACTTCTTCATTGATGGCATCGCGCGTCTGCCCGACCAGCATGCGGGCGGACAGAGACGTCATGTAGATGACGAGGAAAGAGGCACAGACGGCAAACAGGATGAGATAGAGCGCAGAGAGGCGCGCTGCCGTCGTGTTGAGGATGGAAAGGATGCGCGCCATCAGTCCTTCAGCATGTAGCCGGCGCCGCGCACCGTATGAAGGAGCGGCTTGTCAAAGCCCTTCTCGATTTTGCCGCGCAGGCGCGAGATATGCACGTCGATGACGTTGGTCTGCGGGTCAAAATGATAATCCCAGACATTTTCGAGCAGCATGGTGCGCGTCACCACCTGGCCTGCATGGCGCATCATGTATTCGAGAAGACGGAACTCACGCGGCTGGAGCACAATCTCCTGCCCCGCGCGGCGCACCGTATGCGACAGGCGGTCGAGTTCCAGATCGCCGACCTGGTAGGAGGTCTCGACATCTTTCGCGCCAGCGCGACGGCGCAGCACTTCGATGCGGGCGAGCAGTTCGGAGAAGGCATAGGGTTTGGTGAGGTAATCATCGCCACCGGCGCGCAGACCCGTCACACGGTCGTCCACCTCGCCAAGTGCCGAAAGGATGAGCGCCGGGGTATCATTGCCGCCTTCACGCAGTTCCGTGATGATCGACAGGCCGTCACGGCGCGGCAGCATCCGGTCGACGACGAAAACATCGTAGCTGCCGGTATCGGCCATGGAAAAACCGGTATCGCCATCGCGGGCGATGTCTGCCGTGTGACCGGCTTCGGTAAAAGCGTTCTTCAGATAGTCCGCCGCTTCACGGTCGTCTTCGATAACAAGAATCTTCATACGCCCGTTATACCCCGTTTGCCGATCCAGCGAATTCAGAGAAGACAAACTCCCCCGCAAAGATTGCGGGGGAGATGTGAGGTCTTGTGTGAGGCGATCAGCCCTGGCCGGTTGGCAGGGCAACGAAACGGCTTGCGTCGTCACGCTGGATCTGGATCAGGACGGCCTTGCGACCGGCTTCAACGGCAGCCGCAACGGCTTCCTCGACATCCTTGCCTGACTTCACCGCCTGAGAGTTGACAGTGCGGATGATGTCGCCGGCGCGAATGCCGCGATCATCGGCGGGGCTGCCGGGCTCGACATCCGTGACAACGAGACCGTCACCATCTTCAGCCGGGGTAACCTTGAGGCCGAACTGCGCGTTCACCGCATCCGGCTGCGCGCCACCGCTTGCCGATGCCATTGTTTTGACGCCAGGCATTTCGGCAAGCGTCACCGTGAGGTTCTCGGTCTTGCCGTCGCGCCACACGGTCACCGCCACGTCATTGCCCGGGGCGTAGCCGGCGACAAGCCGTGCAAGCTCCTTGGGCGACGAGACCGGCTTGTCCTCAACGGCGATGATGATGTCGCCAGAGCGGATGCCAGCCTTGGCGGCAGGCTCACCAGCCTGCGCGTCGGCAATCAGCGCGCCCTTTTCCTCGTCGAGGCCAACCGATTCAGCAATATCCTTGGTCACGGGCTGAATCTGGACACCGAGCCAGCCGCGTTCCACGGTACCGTCGTCGATCAGGTCTTTGACCACCTGTTTGGCGATGGATGCGGGGATGGCGAAGGCGATGCCCACATTGCCGCCGGAAGGCGAGAAGATTGCCGTGTTCACGCCAACGACTTCCCCCGTCAGGTTGAAGGCCGGACCACCGGAGTTGCCGCGATTCACGGCAGCGTCGATCTGGATGAAGTCATCGTAAGGACCTGCGCCGATATCACGACCACGCGCCGATACGATGCCCGCCGTCACGGTGCCGCCGAGACCGAACGGATTACCAACGGCCACGACCCAGTCGCCAACACGCACCTGCGCATCATCGGCGAAGTCGACATAGGTGAACTCGCGCTCTTCATCGACCTTCAGCACGGCAAGATCGGTGCGCGGGTCGGTGCCGACCAGCTTGGCGTCGATCTCGGTGCCGTCATCCATCACGACGGTGAAGCTGCTGCCACCTTCCACCACGTGGTTGTTGGTCACCAGATAACCGTCTTCGGAGATGAAGAAGCCGGAACCCTGAGAGACCGGACGTGCACGCTGGCGACGGTCGGGACGGCGGTCCTTCTCATAGCCGCGATCACCACGCTCGCCGCGGAACTCGCGGAAGAAGCGCTCAAGCGGATGCCCTTCCGGCAGTCCCTCGAAGCCCGGCATGTCGAAGAACGAGCCGCCACGGTCCGATGTGGTCTGGATTTCAGCCTTCACGCGCACGCTCACGACAGCGGGAGAAACCTCTTCCACGATGTCGGCAAAGCTCGGAGCCTGAACCGGCTGCTCGAGGCGAATGGCCTCAGCCATCACCGGCGCGGTTCCGCTCGTCACGACACCAAGGCCAACCGCACCTGCAATCGCAACAGACGCAATCGTGGCCATCAGCCGGCCGCGACCCTTGCCGATAACGCTCTTGTTTGTCGCGTTGTTGTCAGCATTCTGATGCATGGAATGATATCCTCTTGAAAACATTTCATTTCGGCGCGCCTCGCCGTCTTCGAAGACAGAGATAGTGACCCAAACATTACAGCGCCATTTCCAGCCGATGAATTTTTGGTAATGTTCGCCACGCCTACTCAGTCATGCTTTCACCCTCGCGGACACGCGTATGCACGTGTGCGACGCTCTCCAGGGTCCGGTGAACCGGGCATTTCCCGGCAATCTCTATCAGCTTGTCGCGCAGCTCTTCCGAAATGTCTCCCTCCACATCGATGACCCGTTCAAACCGGTCTATCTTCCCCTGCTCCTTCAGCGCTTCGGAACAGTCAGCGCAATCTTTGGAGTGAATCTTCGCATGCGAGACGTCCACATTGATCCGGCCGAGTGAGAGTTTCTTGCGGTCTGCATACATGCGCAGCGTCATGGTCGTGCAGGCGCCAAGCGCGATGGAGAGGAAGTCGTAGGGCGACGGTCCGCTGTCCATTCCGCCATAGCTTTCCGGCTCATCGGCAAACAGCCGATGGCGACCCGCCTGCACTGCGTTCTGAAATTTCCCCTGCCCCGTCTCCATGACACGGACATGCTCGATGGGCGCCTCGCCCTGCGGCTCATCGCCGGAGATGTAGCGCGAAAGCCAGCCGGTCATGACGCTTGCGGCAAACGCGGCATCCTCTTGCCCCGTCAGAAGATGATCGCCGCTGTCCAGCGATACGAAGCTTTTGGGGTGTTTGGCGGCGAGGAAGATCTGCGTAGCGTTCTCGATGCCGACGATCTCATCCAGCGGCGCATGCATGACCAGAAGCGGCTTGTGCATCGCAGCCACGGCATCAAGCAGGGCATGCGAGCGCACATCCTCGACAAACTGATGCTGAACGCGGAACGGGCGGCCGCCGAGGGTGACATCGACCTCGCCTTCCGCTTCGATGCTCTCCGGCGATGCCCCGAGATGCCTGAGAACATGCGCCGTGTCGGAAGGTGCGCCAATGGTGACGACCGCCTTGACGGAAGGAAGACGCGCCGCAATCGAAAGCACGGCAGCACCACCAAGCGAATGCCCGATCAGGACGCCCGGCGCTTCATAATGCTCTTTCAGGAATTCGGCAGCGCTTAGAAGGTCACCGAGATTGGTCGAGAAGTTTGTGGAGGCAAATTCGCCCTCGCTCGATCCGAGCCCGGTAAAATCGAACCGCAGGACGGCAATGCCACTGCGCGCCAGATCGGCGGCAATCCGGCGCGCCGCCAGCAAATCCTTGGAGCAGGTAAAACAGTGGGCAAACAGCGCATAGGCGCGAACCGGGCCGTTGGGCAGATCGAGACGCGCGGCCAGTTCAGCCCCTGAATGGCCGGGGAAAGCGAGCTTGAGTGTTTTCGCGGTCATGCGCCTACCTTTTGCGTGTGCCTCAATGGATCGTTTCAGGCCGAAGCCAGAGGCTCAAGCTATGGTGAAACGCCCGCAACGCAATGCTTGACGTAGCGAAAACTCAATCACGCTCGTTCAAGATTCGGTCAAGCCGCTCTTTCTCCTCGGCGCTCAGCGCCTGTTGACCCGCGCTGGCCCCGCGACGGCGGGCATTCGCATAAATGATCGCACCGCCGATCAGCAGCAGGAGAATCGGTGCGCCCCAAAGGAGCGCATTGCGATAGCTGAAGCGCGGTTTGAGAAGAACGAACTCGCCATACCGGTCGACCACATAGTCGAGCACTTCCTCATTGCTGTCGCCCGCCTGAAGACGATCACGAACCAGAACGCGCAGATCACGCGCCAGTTCGGCATCGGAATCGTCAATCGACTGATTCTGACAGACCATGCACCGCAGTTCGGTCGACAGATCGCGGGCGCGCGCTTCCAGTGCCGGATCTTCCAGCACCTCGTCGGGTTGCACGGCCACCACCGGCTGCAGCGATAGAAAGAGTGCGGCCGCAGACACGGCCAGAAGGCTGAATGGCTTGCGCATCATGCCTGTCCGCCCTGCGCCAGAGCGGCTTTCTTGCGGGGCATGGGTGCTCCGATCCGCAGCCTGCGATCAAGCAGCGACACCGTGCCGCCAATCATCATCACGAGCGCGCCAAGCCAGATGAGCGTCACCATCGGCTTCCACCAGATCCGCACGACAATCTTGCCGTTGGGCGTCTGGTCGCCAAGCGAAACATAGAGCTGGCTCACGCCGAGCGTGCGGATGCCCGCCTCCGTGGTCGGCATCTGACGCGCCGTGTAGAAGCGTTTCGACGAAACGATTTCGCCAAGCTGCCTGCCGGTCACGCGCGTCAGGACGAAGCGCGCCTGATCCTCGGTGTAGTTCGGCCCGGTGAAGGGCCTGAAACTGTCGAAGCGCAGATTGTAGCCATGAATTTCCACGACTTCGCCCGGCTCCATGGCGACGATCCGTTCCGTCTCCAGCGTGGTCACCGCCACGATGCCGATGGTGGTGAGGCCAAGCCCCGCATGGGCGAGCGCTGTGCCGAACACCGAACGCGGCAGCCCCTTGAAGCGACTGAAGGCAACCGAAGGCGCAACCTTGCCGAGACCGGACTTGATAACGAGGTCCGTCATTGCCCCCAGCACAAGCCACGCGCCAAGGCCGATGCCCAGCGCAGCCAGAACCGAAGTGCGATCCACCAGAACCAGCGCCAGAAGCGCAACCGCCAGCGCCCCGCCGAAGGCCCAGATGAGCCGCTGCGAGACCGCCCAGAGATCACCGCGCTTCCACGCAAGCAGCGGGCCGAAGGGCACGATTGCAAGCAGAGGAAGGATGAGCGGCCCGAATGTCAGGTTGAAGAAGGGCGCGCCGACCGAAATCTTGTCACCCGTCACCGCCTCCACCAGAAGCGGATAGAGCGTGCCGATCAGCACCGTGGCCGTCGCCGTGGTCAGGATCAGATTGTTGAGAACGAGCGCCCCTTCGCGCGACACGGGCTGAAAGAGCCCGCCCGACGTCAGCGTCGCCGCCCGCCATGCAAAGAGCGCCAGCGATCCGCCGATGAACAGGACAAGGATGCCCAGAATGAACACGCCGCGCGCAGGGTCCGTCGCGAAGGCGTGGACGGACGTCAGCACGCCGGAGCGCACGAGGAACGTCCCCAGCAGCGAAAGCGAGAAGGTCAGGATCGCCAGCAGCACGGTCCAGATCTTGAGCGCGGAGCGCTTCTCCATCACCAGCGCGGAATGCAATAGCGCGGTGCCGCCCAGCCAGGGCAGAAGCGAAGCGTTTTCCACCGGATCCCAGAACCAGAAGCCGCCCCAGCCCAGCTCGTAATAGGCCCAGTAGGAGCCCATGGCGATGCCGCCCGTCAGGAAGGTCCAGGCGGCCAGCGTCCAGGGACGCACCCAGCGCGCCCAGGCCGCATCGAGCCGGCCTTCGATCAGCGCCGCAATGGCAAAGGAAAACGCAATCGAGAAGCCCACATAGCCGAGATAGAGAAGCGGCGGATGGATGGCGAGCCCGATGTCCTGAAGGATGGGGTTGAGGTCACGGCCTTCAATCGGCGCCGGATCAAGCCGCGCAAACGGGTTCGACGTCGCCAGAATGAAAATGATGAATGCGCAGCTGATCGCCCCCTGCACGCCAAGAACATTGGCCCGCAGCGAAAGAGGCAGGTTGCGGCCGAAGAACGCCACCAGCGCACCGAAGAACACGAGGATCAGAACCCATAACAGCATGGAGCCTTCATGGTTGCCCCAGGTGCCGGTGATCTTGAACAGCATCGGCTTGGCCGAATGCGAGTTCTCCCACACATTCAGCACCGAGAAATCCGACTGGATATAGGCCGAGGTGAGCGCCATGAAGGACAGCGCGACCAGCATGAAGCTGGTGATCGCCGCAGGCTCCGCGACCCGCATCAGCGTTTCGTTCCTGAGCTGCGCGCCAATGATCGGCACCGACATCTGGACGAGCGCCAAAGCAAAGGCCAGGACAAGGGCGAAATGACCGAGTTCGATGCTCATTATCCGGTACGCTCCAATCAAGCCGTCTGCGGAGAAACTTCAGTGTAAAGGATCAGCCGCGTTCAATCTTCTTTCCAGACGCCCTTTTCCTTCAGGCTGTCTGCAACTTCCCGCGGCATGTAGTTCTCATCGTGCTTGGCAAGTACCGTATCAGCAACGAAGTTGCGGTTCTGATCGAAGGCGCCTTCGGTCACAACCCCCTGCTCTTCGCGGAAGAGATCCGGAAGAATGCCGGAATACTGCACCGCCACGGATTCGGTTCCATCCGTCACCGCAAAACGCACATATGTGTCGTCGCCGCGCTGAATGGAGCCCTTCTCCACAAGACCGCCCAGACGTATGCGCTGACCCGCCGCAACCGGCCGTTCTTCAAGGTCGCCCGGCATATAGAAATACGACGTCTGCTCGCCCAGCGCATAGAGTGTGAGCCCTGTCGCGAGCCCCAGAAAACCGATTGCGCCTGCGATGACGGCCAGTCTTTTCTGTTTCCGTGTCACGTCACACCTACTCGCTTTTGATGCCGAGACTATCGGCGAAGGCTTTCAATTCCTGGCTCTCGGGCGCATCGGCCCCAAGGGCTGCCACAGCTCGCTCCAGAGCGGCCTTTGCGTCCTCCGGACGCTTCAGCACGATGTATGAACGAATGAGACGCTGCCATCCATCCATGTCATCCGGGTTTTCCTGCAGCTTGGCGTCGAGGCTCGCAACCATGCCTTCGATCATGTCCTGACGATCAGCCTGGGAGAGTTCGGCTGCCGCAGCCACATCCTCATCGCTTGGACCCGTTGGCGCGGTTTCTGCGCCTGCCACCGATGTGTCACCCGAGCTCAGCAGTGCCTGCCGCGCCGCCACGCGCCACGGCGATTCTCCCGGCAGGTCAGCCAGCATCTCACGCCACATCGCCTGGGCATCTTCGGTTTCGCCATCCTGCGCCAGCGCCAGCCCAAGGAAGAAACGCGCCCTCGGCTCCTTCGGGTCAAGCGCAATGGCGGCATTGAAGGCCTCTTCGGCTTCCGCCGTCACCATGCCCTGTGCGCCACCGACAATCGCTTCGCCCAGCGCAGACTGCATCTCAGCACTGTCGCCGGATATGCGCATGATATTGCGCAACGCGGTCTGTGCATCGCCGAAGCGGCCGATCCGCATATAGACCGGAGCCAGAACCTGCCAGCCGCGCGCATCGTCGGGGTTTTCGGCCAGATGGGCTTCCGCCCGCGCCACCAGCTCATCAATCGGGGCATTGGCCGGCTCTTCGGTTGCACGCGCATGAAAGGGCTGCGCCGGCATGTTGGGCGAGCCGGTAAACACGTAGAGCCCCCAACTGACGAGCGGCACGGCCAGAACCGCAATCGCAGCCGTCAGCTGCGTCACGCGTCGACTGGCGTTTCGCTTGCCGGCCTGGCTGTCGGCCGCTTCGGATGCCTTGAGGATGCGCCGGCCGATTTCGGCACGCGCCTGCTCGGCCTCCTGCGGTCCGATGAGACCGCGCTCGGCATCGCGCTCGACTTCATCGAGCTGGTCTCGATAGACCTCGATATCATGAGCGGGGGCATCGTCTGCCTGCCCGTTGCGCACGGCAAAGGGCCGCAATACGGCGAAAGCGGCGACGAAGGTCAAAAAGGCTGCAAGGATCCAGAACAACATGAGCCCTAAATAGCGGTCGGCAAACCCGCTGCCAACTCGATACGCCTGCGGCCATTTGGCAAGTCACGGTTGCGCTGTGCAAACATCTCGCACAAACGCCTAAAATGCCAGACGTTCAGAAACCGGCACAACCGGTCAGTCAGGCCAGTTGCGCTGTCTTGTCAATGTGTTAGCCGAGCAACATCCAGCTGCCATCCTCGTTGCGGCAAGCAGTTCCGCGCGCCTCGCGCGGCCCGCCATTGACCTGAATGACATGGGTATACTGCCGGCAGTCCTGCGAACCGACGCGGTAAGGCTGCGCCGGGCGCACTGTTCCCGCCCGTCCGGACGAGGCATCCTGCCACGAGACATCCTGACCGGCAGGCGTATTTTCAAGCGCCTTGTACTCGGCCTCGATGGCAAGCCGCTTCTGCCGTCGCGACAGGGCGTCACCAAGTTGACCGCCGACCAGCCCGCCGCCCTCCATGCCAAGAATGGCAGAGCTGTCCGCAGGCGTCTGCGTCGCCGCGAACTGATTGGGCTCAAGCTGCGAGCCGGACATGTTGCTGCTGAGGCAACCCGACAAAACTGCGGAGAACGCTACAGCGAAGATTGGCGCGAGTTTCATTGATCTCGATGATCCCCTGAGACACACTCATCGTTTACGAGCCCCTGATTAGGGCATCGATTTGGCCTAATTTGGACGATCTTCCTTAACAAGCAATTCTATGCTTCGGCCCGTGGCAGCGTAACGACAGCTTTCAGCCCACCAAGAACAGACCGCTCCAGCGCAAGCGTGCCTCCGTATTCTTCCACCAGGTCGGCAACAATCGCAAGGCCTAGCCCTGTTCCCGGCTTGGTTTCATCGAGCCGGCGACCGCGTTTTACTGCGTCGCGCGCCTGCTCTTCGGGAATTCCAGGCCCGTCATCTTCGATCACGATGCGCAGGCCCCGCCCCTCGCCCGGCTCGCCCCCTTCTTCAAGGGTCAGCGCGACCTGGCCTGCGGCCCACTTCATCGCATTCTCCATCAGATTGCCGTTGATCTCCTCCAGATCCTCCCGCTCTCCGGCAAAGACCAGCACCTCGTCGGGCAGTTCCACATGCAGATCGATGGACGGATTGAGCTTGCTCATCACCCGCGCCATCCGCTCCAGAGAAGCCTGCACTGGTGTCCGAAACACAAGGCTGTCGCGCTGTGCTGCAGCACGCGCACGCTGGAGATAGTGGTCAAGCTGCTGTTGCAGCGCCTTGGCCTGCGCGGTGATCAGCTTGCCGCGCTCGCCGCCCACCGCATCGCCTTCATTCATAAGCACGGCAAGCGGCGTCTTCAGCGAATGCGCCAGATTGCCCACCTGTTTGCGTGAACGTTCGACAATGCGTCTGTTGTTGTCGATCAGCGCATTGGTCTCATCAGCAAGCGCCTCGATCTCCGTGGGGAATGGCCCGGCCAGCCGCTGCGCCGTTCCCGCCCTGATGTCGGAAAGCGCCTGCTGCACGCGGTTCAACGGGCGCAGACCGTAAAGAATGGCGAAGACATTGATCGCCACCATGCCAATGCCGAAAAGCGCGAGATAGCCATAGAGCGTGCGAATGAAGCGGCTGATTTCGTCTTCCAGCTCGCTGCGGTTGCCCATCACGCGAAAGCGCGCAACCTGCCCCTGATCGCCCACCACCAGCTCGGCCTCAACCACCTGGATCGTGTCGCCACCGGGGCCGGTCGCCTTGTAATTGCGTTGAAAGCCCGCATTGAACGGCACCCTGGACGCGTCTGGCGAAGGGATCGGCGTCGCCATGGACGGCGAGCGCAGCGCCCGCCCCAGATCATCCGTCACCGGCTCAACCGCCCAGTACCAGCCCGACTGCGGCTGCAGAAAGCGTAGATCATCGAGGTTCGGATTGCCCTGCAACCCGCCATCCTCGGCCACGCCGACAGAACCGATCACATTGTTCAGATAGGCTGACAGAACGCTGTCAAACCCCCGTTCCGAGACCTGTCGGAACAGCGCAGAGATGATGGTGGCGATCACCACCAGCGCTATGATTGCCCAGAAAGAGGAAAACGCAATCACCCGCACCGCAAGCGAGCGGGACAGGATGCGCCTCAGATAGGATTGCTTGTTATGGTCAGCCATCGGGGCGGCCTAACCGGCCCCCGGCTCGCGCAGACGATATCCCATGCCACGCACGGTTTCGATCAGATCCACATCGCCAAGCTTCTTGCGCAACCGTCCGACAAACACTTCGATCGTATTGGAATCCCTGTCGAAATCCTGGTCGTACAGGTGCTCGACCAGTTCCGTGCGCGAAACCACCGTATCCTTGTGGTGCATCAGATAGGCCAGCAGCCGGTACTCATGCGACGTCAGCTTCAGCGGAACGCCCCCCACATCCGCCTTCGAGGCTTTCGTATCAAGGCGGACCGGACCACAGCGCAGTTCAGACGATGCGTGCCCCGCCGCGCGCCGGATCAGTGCGCGCAGCCGCGCGAGGACTTCCTCAATGTGAAATGGCTTGGTGACATAATCGTCAGCACCCGCGTCGATACCGGCAACCTTGTCGCTCCAGCGGTCACGCGCCGTCAGGATCAGGACCGGCATCTTGCGCTCGTCCTGACGCCAGCGCTCCAGAACGCTGATGCCGTCCATCTGCGGCAATCCGATATCAAGAACCACCGCATCATAGGGCTCGGTGTCTCCGAGGAAATGCCCTTCCTCGCCATCGAACGCCTTGTCGACCACATAGCCGGCATCGGTCAGTGCTTCGCAGATCTGCCGGTTGAGGTCCTTGTCGTCTTCGACAACCAGAATGCGCATCAGCCCCTCGACTTGTCCTGTTTCACGTCATTCAAAGGCCACGCACGGGCAAACGCCTCGCCCGGGCGCGCGGCATCAATTGGCCGGCACCACGAACTCGGCGCGTTTCGGGCGTTCCCCGTTACCACCGGGAATGACCACGACCACCCTGCAGACGGTCTTTCCACCCTGGTCTTCGGCTGTTGCCTGAACCAGTTGCCCGCCATTCTGGGCCGCAACCCGTGAACCGACGGAGTAGCAATCGACGCCCGACTGGGCGGCGGCTGCGGACGGCCAGATCAGCACCGGCAAAAGCGCCAGAGCGACCAGCAAGAAGGGTTTATTTGCACGATGCCAGAACATGCATCCGGTGTAGCCCATACAGCCTGAATAGGAAATGAACGGCTGTGTTATTTTACGGGGCGCTGGGTTTGCGAAGGCGGGTCATTGCCCGCCTTCGCAACTCTTTCTAGGCAATCGTGCTGCGGGCATGAACCCTGCCGAAAATGGCGACCAGCCCAGAAATGGCAGTGATGGCCTGCAACAGCCCTTCAGACACGGCCGAACTGTCGATCTCGCCGACCGGATAGCCGAGCATACTCGCCGCCGTCGCCGCAATCGTGACCACAGACGCCCAGATGGTGCGCGAGAGGTACCATGGTTTGCTTCTGATCATCGTCTTCCTTCCCTTGTTGAATGGTCAAACGGTCACTGCAATGCTGGCCGGGTTTCCCGGTCCGGCCTGAGCGCTGATCTGGCGCACGGTGAAATGGATGGGCCCCGCAGCACCCGGAAAATCGGCAGCCCTCTGCGCCGCCTCATAAACCCACTCGGCTGCCGCTGAGGAAACACTGCGCACCACCGCCCCGCCCTCACCGGCGATGTCGACACGGTACTGTTCGCTCGCCTCGCCAAGCAGGATGTCCTCGCCCAGCCAGCTGTCACCATCGATGCGACTGCGCCGTATCCAGGAAATGGAAATGTCGCCATTCGGCAACGCCCGCGCCCTGAGATGAACCGGTGCGAGCGGCAGAAGCGCTCTCGTTCCGCCCGATGCGCGCATCTGGAAGAAGCGGTCACTGCCAAAATCTTCGCCCGCAGGTCCGATGCGCCACGTCCGCTCAAGACCGATTTCGCCGGCTTGAAGCCCCGCACTCACCACAGCCTGATCCAGCAGCACGAACCCCGCACCCGGCGGCGCCCCGGCCCGCATCGCATCCTCTGTGCCCAATTGCCCGCGCAACAGCCCGCTCAGACGCCAGCGGGACGGCGCAATCTCCTCGGCGTCCATGAACTGCAGGATTTCCCAGGCCCCGTTCTGGCTGAAAACGGCAGCGGCATTGGCCCCATTGAGCAGCCGCGATCGCGAAACCGCTTCAAGAGCACCCGACAGGAGGTCCACCGTCAGGCTCCGCCCTCTGTCGAGACGGCCAGAGCACACGCCCTCAATCGCCTCCGGCAGGAAACCCATCGTGGCGCGCTTTTCAATGGTCGTCCGGACTTCGAACCCGCTTTCCTCCGGAGAAGAAAACACCACGTGCCGTGTCCAGGGCTGCGCATGGACAGCGATGCGTAGCGCATCCTGTGCGCCCTGCATCCCCGGCTGCCAGGGCAGATCGAGCATAAGCGCAAACGCCGCACTTTTGTTGGCTCCTGCGCCGTCACCGGGCGGCAGCGGAAGCGGTTTTGCCGACGGGGTCGGAATTGCGTGAACCCGCCGCGCCTTCACGCTGCGAAAGGTTCCGTCCTCGATCTCGGTAACGAGGTATCGGGTCTGCCCTGCCGCCTGCGGTATCGTGACGACCGACCCCGGCTCGATCCCGCCTTCGGAAGGCGGCAGGGCGAACTGCGCCTGCTCGCGCGCCGCCCAGTGTCGCAGCAGCCAGCCAGTCGCCTGCGCCTGCGCCTCAGGCGTCGCCAGAACACCCGGAAAGCTCAGGAAATGCGTCTTCTGCCCCTTGGCGCCCACATGCTCGGCCACCGCCGTAGACGCCTGATGATCCTTCATCTCATCGCGATAATCGACATGCAGCCGCGCCGGCAAAGCATGGTCGGGATCACGCACACGCTCAAACACCGGCGCATCGCCCTCGATCACCAGATCGCCGATCTCCTTTGCGTCCTTCACCGCCGCACCGATGGACCGGAACACCAGTTGCCCGGCGCGTTCATGCGCGCCGATGCCAAATAGATCCGTAATCGGCTCAAGTGCTGCACGCGCCGTCGAAGGATTGGCCACGACATAGCCGGTCAATGTCCCATCCGCAGACGCCGTCTCGGCGGGCGGCAAATCATGATCGGCCAGAATGGCGTTGATCAGATCCTCGACGGCCAGACCACTTGCCCGGCCATTCAGCCAGTGCCCGCAGGACCAGCTCTCGCCATCGCCCCACACATCCCGTCGGTTCGGAAAGGCCGGAAACGGACGCGCATCCCACGCCCAGACCGAAGCCGTCTCGGGCGAAACCATCGGTGCATGATAAACAGACGAAACCGGATTGTGTGCCCCCGCACGCGACCAGTGCGCATAATGCGCCTGCAAAAGACGATGCTGCGCGAGGTCAGACCGTCCGCCACTGGAAAAATAGGGTATCGCCCCTTCCGACGATTTGGCGTCGGGAAACACATTCGGCTGGTTCGGCCCCTTGTCGACGGCAGGGCAACCGATCTCCGTGAAGATGATCGGTTTCGAGGCAGGAACCCATGCCGTCGGCATCGGCTTCTCAGTCCCGCCCAGGCGGTCGAAATGCGGATTGGACCACCATCCCACCAGATCCTTGTAACGAAAGACCCAGGGCTTGCCGTAAGCGCCATCCGTTATCGGCGAGCGCCGCCGCGCCGCCCGGTCCACCTCACTCGCATAATACCAGTCGAACCCTTCACCGGATGTAATACCGGCCTTCAGCCCCTCAATGTCATACGGCCCCGAAAACCCGTCCGGGTTTGCGCCCGCGTAATCCTCGTCGCGCCAGTCGGACAGGGGCATGTAATTGTCGATGCCGACCGCATCGACCGCATCTTCCGCCCACAGCGCATCGAGGTTGAACAGCACATCGCCACTGCCATCCGCCGGCTGGTAGCCGAAATACTCGCTCCAGTCCGCGCCATAGGTGATGGTCGGCCCGGCCCCCAGCAGGCTGCGCACCTCATTGGCCATCGTCCGCAGACCGTCGACAAACGGAAACTGGCCCGTCCCGTCGCGCAGCCGCGTCAGGCCGCGCAGTTCCGAACCGATGAGAAACCCGTCGACACCGCCGGCAGCCGCCGCAAGATGCGCGTAATGCAGGAGAAAGCGTCGATACCCCCAGTCCCCCGGCGCGCCATTGAAGGCAATCGTCGCCTCGTCCCGCACATAATCGGCAGGAGCCGCAGCGCCGAGAAGCGCCTGAACCTGCGCGCCCGCCGCTGCTGTCTTGTCCGCGCTCGCCGGTTGCCCCGGTGCTGGAAACGAGGTCACGCGCCCCCTCCAGGGATAGGCTGGCTGCCGGGGGCCACCGAACGGGTCCGGCAGATTGTTGTCCGCAGGCACATCCATCATCACGAACGGATAAAGCCAGACCTTCAGCCCCCGCGCCCGGATCGCCCGGATCGCAGCAATCACCGTGTTGTCGGAAGGCGTGCCGCCATAGGCCGCGCCCTCCTCGGTCGAAGACACGATCTGCGCATCGTTTCGTTCGACACCCGATACACACCATTTTGCGCCTTCACTACCGAACAGAAGGCGGGTGAACGTCGCGTGGATGCCCATCATGTCCCAGATCGGCCCCCACGGGTTCGGAAGCGCTTCATTGCCATGGGAGACGACCATGGGCTTGATCTGGCAGTTCCCCGCGCGCAGGTCCGTGCCAAACCACGACACAACCAGCGAGATCGTCTTCAGATTTGGAAACAGCGCCTGCAATTCATCCAGCGACGCCTCAAGATCGCTTTCAGCGGATAGCGCGTTCCGGTTGACCAGAACATGCTGCCCCGGCCGTTCCATAATCTTCACCGCCTGCGGCGAAAGTCCGAATTCGGTCGAACCGGGAATAAGCGCCACAGAACCGATGGACGGGTTCAATGCCCCCACCGGACGCATCACCTCGAACTGAAACTGCGGAATGCGCCGCCCATAATCATCGATCGGCATGCGGTCGATCACCGCATAGGCCGTTCCCCTGTAGGCCGGCGCATTTCCGGTCCCCTGCTTCGCTTCAATGAGCGGATCGGGCATCTGGTCATCGCTCCCGCGATAGATGCGGATGTTGACCTTGCTCTGGTCCACCTCCCGTCCATCCGCCCATATCCGCCGCACGCCTGCGATTTCGCCTTCACAAAGGGCAAACGCCACATTGGCGAAGTAATTGTAGGTGGTCACTTTCGGGCCGCCCTTGCCGCCCTGGCGCTCGGTCGTGCTGGTTTCCTCAAAACGGGTCGCCCAGATCAGCGTGCCGCCGGTGCGCACCGTGCCGTAAAGCCTCGGCAGCGGCGCGCCCTCCTCTCCGGAAAACGGACGCGCCGCCGAAAGACGCGGCCCTTCATAATGCTGCCGACCACCGAGCAATGCGCGGTCAACCACATAGCCGGCCAGCGCGCCCGCAGCCGTTCCAAGCGTCACGCCCACAGGGCCGAGAAAGCCGCCGAGAAACGCACCCGCAGCCTGCAGAACAATCGTCGCCATCGGCTCTCACTTTCCAGATTGAACAGTTACAGGCAGGGGAAACGCGAAGACACCGGCGATCCTTCGCCGCCATTGCGGCACCAGCGCCGAAACGGTCACCGCACCGCCTTCATAGGCATGAACAAACGCATCCTCGCCGCTGAGAATGCCCACATGTTTTGCAGGCAGCCCGCCCCGCCAGCGGAAGAGTACGAGATCGCCGGGCCTGCGCGCTCCGGTCTCCTTCTCGGCACAGTGTCTGCGCGCCGCCGCAAGAAGGCGCTCCTCGCGCGACGCCTCTGCCCAGTCAGCGCTGTAACTGCCCGGATCTTCCGGTTCGCAGCCATAAACTTCACGCCATACGCCCCGCAGCAGGCCAAGGCAGTCGCACCCCACGCCCCTGCGGCTTGCCTGATGGCGATAGGGCGTGCCGACCCAGCGCATCGTTTCGCGCAGGATCGCTGCGCGCAGTTCCGCCTCGCATCCGATATCGTGGCGCATCATCTCACCAGCGCCCTTCCATCGAACACGCCCTCTTCATTCACATAGCCGTAAGCCGCGTCGTCTCCCGGCAGATGCGGAAAACCGCGAAAATTCACTCCGTTCGAGAACTTGGCCCTGCAGGTGGAAAACCGCTTGTCGCAACCGGCAACGATGCTGAACGCATCGCCTGCCTCGCCGCCAAGTGCCGCTTCGCGCCACAGCGAAAGCCGAACCGTATCCCCCGCCCGGCCGTGCGAGACGATCCGCTCCTTACGCCCCGCATGCGCCCCGCCGGTCCAGGTCAGAACGCCATTGTCGAACCAGCCATCGGAAAAGCCGCCAATGCCATCAACGATGACGACGCCGCCGTCTTCCACGCGCACAAGCGTTCCAGTCCCCGCAAAGTGCGCATCCGCAAGGTTGACCTTGCAGGCGCTGTCGCCCAGTTCGGCGTCGCAGTCGCGTCGCACCGTGCGCCCGTTTGGCTGATCAAGCGCCCAGTTCTCGCTTTCCAGCTCGGCAATGAAATGCCCGTCGCGCCGCGTCACCTTGCCGATCACCGCAACCCGCACCCGCCTGAACATTGCCGGATCGCGCCAGTTCACCAGCAGGGTCTCGACCTTCGCGCCGTCATAAAGACCGGAAAGAATATCCTCTTCCGAAATGTCGATGGCCGAGAGCGCCCTTTCCACATCGACGCTGTCGACGGACAGGCCAAAGGACGATTTCGCCTCGCTCGCGGTAAATCCGCTTTCCGGCGCAAACAGCGTTCCGTCGCACACCAGATCCCTGTCGTGGTCGGTAAAGCCAAGTACAGTCCCATCGCTTCGGCTCAGCCGCCAGCAATGGCACACGCTTGTCGCTTCCCCCTCAAGATGCGCCGCCAGCGCGTCACCAGTCTGCGTCATGCGAAAATCTCCACCAGCGGTATGGTTGGGATCTGCCCGGCCCTGAAGGCGCTCAGGCTTACCGAGAGCCGCTCCATGTCGAAGCGCACCGGCACATCGAATTCAAAGCCGGCCGTCACAACCGCGCCATCGGCCGGCGTCGCCCCCGGCTGAAAGACCACTTCGCCCGTTTCGCCATCCACGGCGTAATCAAGCGAGGTCTGCATCTCTGTTCCGTTCACCGCGACCAGAACGGTCTCCGCCACCGGATGCGTCACCGGGCGCACAACCGCATCTTCTCCATCGCCATAGGTCTTGGTCAGCGCAAACCGCGCCGTCGCGCCATCACCCGTGCCGACCCTCTGGTCGAGCGCCGATGGCGTCGCCGAAGGCGCACACGACTTCATGTCGAACGGATCACGAAAACGGAAACCGTGCAGCGATCCGCGCCGCGCCTCGAAGAAGGCGAGAACCGCATGCACATCGTCGAGCGAGCGAAGCCCCGTCCCCGCGTCGTAATAGCGCCGCGCCAGCGCCTGCCGCGCATTGCGCTGTTCGCGTCCCGAGACCAGTTGCACGATCTCGTTTCGGCGCTCCGGCCCACCCGTCGCGCCGAACGAGATCGCGAGCGGAAACCGCACGTCGTGAAAGCTATTCATGCTGTTTCCTTCCGCGCTCAGAGCGTCCGTGCCCCGCGCGATACGGCGCGGGTCAGCATGCCGGTGATCTGCGCTTCGGACTTGCGAAACGACCCGGCGTCAGGCGTGGACACGTTGAAGACAATTCTGGTCGCCGCGCCGCCGCCACCGCCAGCGGCGACGCCAAGACGGCCATCCGCCCCGCGCTGCAATGGCAGGATCGCCTCCGCCCCGGCCTCGCCCATCAGCCCCACATTGCCGCCCATGGGAAAATAGGTGGGCGAGGAAACAACACCGCCGCTCGCAAACGGCACCACCCCGCCCTTCGCAAAAGGCATGATGCCGCCCAGCACGCTGGAAAACAGCGAGGAACCGAGCGCCGCCAGGGGCTGAAGCGCCTGTGAAAGCGCCATGCTCGCCAGGTTCATGCCGATATTGCGCAGCACATCCTCAAACGACTTGCCGCTCACCACCGCGCTCTTCAGCGCCCCGGTCATCTGCCGGCCAAAACCGTCGGCCAGCTTTTCCAGATCACCCAGCGCTGCCTCGAAAGGCCTGGTGTCCGCGCGAATTTCGAAGGTCACATCTTCCAAGGCATCGTCTCCGCCTGGCGCATCGGCCCGAAAATCGGGAACCGGTTTTCGGAAAGCACGATGCGCAGATTCAACAGGGTAGAGCGTCCTTTGTGCGTCCGAATGGACGCACGGCGCTCTGCCGCATCGGCCCGAAAAGCGGGAACCGGCTTTCCGTCCGGAATTGCGCAAAATCAAACAATTGGAGCGTTTTGCAGTCAGGTGAGATCACGGTCGGGGAACCGCTCCATCAGCCGGTCGAGATCGTTGCGGGCAGGCGCTCCCGCCCCGCCCCCGCACAGGGCTTCCAGCGCGCAGTTCAGTTCGCGTGGCGTCATCGACCAGAATGCATCGGGTGAAAGCCGCAGCACCCCGAAGGCGAACCCCATCACATCGTTCCAGGGGAATGGCCTCGGGCGGGCTGCTGCGGCGTTCAAGGGTTTTCCGGCGTCTCCTCCGCCCCGCCAAAGGTGGCGGTCAGGAGCGCGCTCACGATGCGCGCAAAACCCGCCGCCCCTTCATCGCAGCGCATGGAGCGCACATCCTCGTCGCTGATGGCATGACCTCCGCCGCGCAGTCCCGCAGCGATGACGCGCAGCATGTCCCGGGCCGAAAGACGCCCGCTGGAAAAGCGCGCGGCCAGTTCCCCCAGATCGTCGGCAGCGAAGGCGTCTTCGAGTTCCGCCAGCGCACCCAGCGTCAGGCACAGCCGGTAATCCCTGCCATTGATGCGCGCCGCCACTTCGCCGCGCCTTCTGTTCACGCTGCTCATGGGGCCACCGCAAAGCTCACCGCACCGGCGGATTCCAGCGCAATCTCAAAGGTCACCTCGCCATCATGATTGCCACTATATTCCAGCGCCGTGATTTGAAACGGCCCCGCCACCACGCCGAAATCGGGGATCGCCAATTGCCAGCTGGCGATCTCGCCTGCGAAAAAGCGACTGCGGATCGCGCCATCTGACACGCTGTCCTTGAAAATGCCCGACCCGCTGATTGCCGCCCGCTGCACGCCGCTGCCGGCGAGCAGTTCGCGCCAGCGGCCAGCCGAATCCGCATCCGTCACGTCCACCGTCTCGCTGTTGAAGGCGAGGCGCTTGGCGCGCAGCCCCGCCACAGTCGTGAAAGCCCCCGCCCCGCTCGTGTCGAGTTTCAGGAGCAGGTCCTTGCCCTTCTTGGCCACCATGCTTGTCCTCCAGGAATGTGTTGATGTCTCACGCGGGCTCGGTCACGGCGCGAAAGCGCATCAGCCCGTGATAGGCGGCGAGATCTTCGTCAAAGCGGATTTCTCTGCTCTCGCGGCGCAGATTGACCAGAACATAAGGCGTGATTGCCGCCGGCAGCGCGGCCAGAGCCGTCTCGATCAGCCCCATCAATTGCAGCGCTTCGCTCCGCCCCTTGCCGTTCGACCAGACATTGATCGTGAAGAAGTGCTCGTCGCCCTCTTCCGTATCGGTGCTCCAGTCATGCGTGCTTGCCGGGCCGAACGTCACATAGGGATAGGCGGTGCGCGCCGGAGCCAGGTCATGGAACTTGCGCCCGCCCAGCGCGCTCACAAGCGCCGCATTCGCAGCCAGTGCCCCAAACACCGCCTTTTGCAGTTCAAGTGCGGCGTCGGTCATCGGCACGCTCCCTGTCTTCGGCCCGCGTCTTTTCCTTTGCCCGCGCCTTGCGCCGCGCCTCGTCCCCCGCCTCGGCTGCCCGATGCGCCAGCCGCCGCAGCGCGCGTGTCAGGCCCTCGCCGGTCAGTTTCATGCTCGTCTTCATGACGGCTCCTCCTCGGCGAGACACACCAGATAGCGCCCGATCTCGTCAGGATCGTGCGCCGTGACAATCCGGAAGATCCGACCGGCCCTCAAAAACCGCATGCCCCCCGCAACACCCGGCCGAAACCGCAGCGTGATGCGATGCGTCACCCGCTCATGGTTCTGCGCTGCGCCAAAAGGCGCTGACGCCCGCACTGGTTCAATGAACCCGAAAACCGTCGCTATCTCGCTCCAGCTCTCGGTGTGACCGCCCGCCCCGTCGGGCGTCAGCGTGGCGCTTTGCAAACTGAGTTCAGTTCGAAATGCGCCGGGGTCGATGAATTGCACCCGCATCACAGCCTCGGCGTCCGATAGCGGTTCACGAGGCGCTGATAGCCCGCCGGCAGCGAAACAGGTTGATCCTCGACCCCGAACGAGGCGCGGAACTCAAACCAGTGCGCGACGAGAAGCAGAATGGCCCGGCGCAAAAGGTCCGGCACATCCGTGCCCGCCTCGCCATAACCAGCCCTGAAATCGATTTCGATGCCGTTCAACCGGCGTCCCGGAAGCGGTCGGTCGCGAAACGCCAGCCGGGCCGGCTGCGCATGCGCGTCGAGCTGATAGCCCGCCGGATCAACCACCGAAGCCGCGCCATTGCCGTCGAACACGGTCACCGAAAACACCTGCCGCACCGGCGTCCGGTTCAAAAACACGATTGCGCCCTGCGGCCAGTCATCCAGCGTCAGCCGCCAGGACTGGTCGATCAGCGCCTCTCCCGTCGCCTTCTCCACCTCCGCGCGCGCGGCGCGGATCAGCCCTTCGATGAGCGCATCCTCGCTGGCATGACCGACCCTCAGATGCGCCTTTGCTTCGGCAAGCGTCACCGGCTCGACCAGCGGATCAACCGTTCGGAAAAGCGTCATGTAAAAACTCCCGTTCAAAGAAAACGGCCCCGGAACGCATTCCGGGGCCGCATCGGCATGGTCATCGAGGGAGGGCTAAACCGTGCCGAATTTCAGCAGCTTGACCGCATCGAAGTCCTGAATGCCGCCGCCGACGCGCTTGGTCGTGTAGAACAGCACATAGGGTTTGGCGGAATACGGGTCGCGCAGCACCCGCACGCCCGCGCGGTCCACCACCAGGTAGAAGCGGCGGAAGTCACCGAAGGCGATGGGCGTCGCGTCCGCGCCGATGTCGGGCATGTCCTCGGCCTCCACCAGCGGGAAGCCCATCAGCATGGCGCGGCTGCCGGGCGTCGCCGGCGGCTGCCACATATAATTGCCGTCCGCATCCTTCAGCTTGCGCAGTGTCGCCTGCGTCTTGCGGTTCATCACCCAGCTCGCGTTCTGGCGGTAGCCCGCCTTCAGCGCATAGACCAGGTCGATCAGCACATCCGAGGAATCCGTTGCCGGCAGCGCGCCTGCGGCGCCCGTCACATTGTAACCGACATTGCCCCAGCTCCAGGTGGCATTGGCCACCCGCGCATAGCTCAGAAAGCCCTTCGGCTTGTTGACCCCGTCACCATTGATGAAGGCCGCGCCTTCCTGCTCGGCAAAAGCGGTTTCCACCTCGCTTGCAATCCACTGGTCCAGATCGACCACCGCATCGTCGAGCAGCATCGCCGTTGCCGCCGGCATGGCGTAGAGCTCGGCCGTGGGAAACTGCAGCTCGTCCAGCGTACCCGTCGCCGTCTCCGGGCGCGCCGCCGTTTCGGCAACCCAGCCCACCGCCGGACCGGTCACCGCAAAGGGCTTTTTCAGTACCGCGCTCGAAACCTGCCGCACCGTGGCGATGGAACGGATCGGCGAGAGCTCTGCCAGCCGTGCGCCAATGGCCGCTTCCGTCTCATCGGGCACCAGATAACCGCCATCCGGCGCAGAGCCGTAGGACATCGCCTTCTCTTCAAGCGAGCGCATGGCGCGCTCGTCACCCGAGCGCATATAGGCGTCGAAGGCCTGTTTGCGCTCCAGATCCTGAAGCGCTGCGCCGCCGCCACGCCCCAGCACCGGCCGCGTCTTCTTCAGCACCAGCGTGTCCAGCGCCTGCTTCTGCTCATCAAGCGCCCGCGAGATGCGCTCCACCTTGTCCACCGTCACCACATCGGCGCTGCGCGTCTCGATCTGTTTCAGCTTCTCGTCATTGGCTTCCTTGAACGCCTCGAACGCGTTCATGAATTCATGAAACGCACCCGTCACGTCACCTTCGTCGAGCGCCGACTTCACCTCGGGCGCGCGTTTTGCCAGTCCTGCCGTCATTTCCTGATCCTCAATCGTTGAACATCCGGGCCGCCTGGCGAATTGTCGCCGCCAGCCCGTCATCAAAGCCCCGCGCAGCGTCCCGCTCGCGTCTCAAGGCGCCAAAGCCCTTGGCGATCACCACCCGGGCCTCGCGCCGCGTCAGGCCGGCATCCCGCGTCAGCCATCGCTCAAATGCGCGCGCCGTGGGCAGTGGCGCGCCCCTTCCCTCCGCCTTCACCTCGTCCACACGCGCCTCCGGCAGCATGGGAAAGGTGACCACGGAAATCTCCCAGAGATCGGCCTCCACGATACGGCGTACGCCTGTCTTCGCCTCCGTCTTCGCCTTCACCGTGCGAAAGCCGATGGAAAGCCCGTCGAGCGCCCGGTCGCGCATCAGCTCCCAGACCTCCCGCGCCCTGGCGACGCCAAGCGCCAGCCGCCCGCGCACCAGAAGCCCCCGCGCGTCCTCGCGCAGCTCGTCCCAGGTGCCGATGGGCTGGTTCGGATCATGCTGAAACAGCATCCGCACCCCTGCCGCCCCGCGCTTTTCAAGCGAGCGCGCAAACGCGCCCCGCTCCACCGCGTCGCGGCCAAGGTCGACCCGCCCGAACAGGCTCGCATAGCCGGAGAAGGTTCCGTCCGCCTGCACCGTTTCGATGTCGAGCCCGGCATATTTGCGCTCGTCGGGCATCGGCGCGCTCTTTGCGTGCATCCTCTAGCGTCCTTTCTGTTCGCGAAGACGATCATGCCTCTCCTGCGGCAGCGCCCCGACCGGGCGCGCATGGAGATAACGCAGCGCCAGACCGATGGCGCTCCACGCGCAGAGGCTTGCCACCGCCGCGCCCATCAGCATGGTTTCCGCCGCTCCCAGCCGCTCCGTCAGTTCCAGGATCTCGGCCAGTTTCAGCCCCGTCGCCCCGCCGAAAACCATCCCGCAAGCCACGCCAACCGCAAAGCGGATCGCCGCATCACGCCGGTGGCTCGGCAGGATATAGGCAAGCGAAATCGCGGAGCCGGCCACAGCGCCAGCCCCCTTTGCGAGCCATATCCAGCCCGCATGGGTCATGTCGGTCATCAGAAAATCCTCGTTCGGGATCTTGTTCAAATATCCGGGCTCAAATGCCCGGCTGCCTACCCGGCCTCCAAACGCCAGACGGCAGACAACAGACAGCCCTCATGGTGAGCCTGTCGAACCACGCACCGCGCTCACTTCGCGCGGTTCGCAATGTTCATCATTCATGAATCCACCATTCGAACCCGCGATCATGGACCAGTTTTTCGGCCAGTTCAGCTCCACCGCCTTCGCCGATAAAAAGTTGCGGAATGACGGTGGTACAAATTTCGCCCTTACCACATGTCCAGTTTCCGTCTCCGCCCAGCACAAACCAGTCCTCCAACGAATCCAGCAGGGCGCTGGTCTCGCTTTCAGTTAAACTCGGACAGTCACCGGGACTGAGTATCCTCCACGAGAAACTGACGAGCTCTCTCTGCTTCAAATCTCTGATCGCACTGCAGTATTCGATCAAATCTGCGCTTGAAGGCGGATGGTACACCGTGTTGATGAGAGTAAAGACATTGTCCTCCCAGCTTTCCTCAAGCGAAGCCAGAATCCTTGCACCGATTTCATCGATCATATTCATGGGTCGCTGCCTCAATCGGTGTCAGGAACGGGTGTGTGCGGCTGCTCCTTGAGGTCACCCCTCATCCTATACCTTTAGTAGAATTTTGAAAGGATTTTCGCGTCAACTTTAGTGCGGAAATTCTCCCGGAGGCTTGCCATGATGCGAACACCTCGCCGGTATGCTGGTTGCGGTAGATCACACCATCTCCACTTTTGGCATTGCGCTCAAATCTGTACCCGTTTCGAAAGAGCTCTTTCAGCAACCACCTGCGTCCCCAGAGAGGATTAAAATGGGGAACCGCCCCACGGGTGAGCTCCTGAAATCGATTACGCGCCTGTCGTGCAACAGCCTCGAAATAAAGTATTTCACCGCGTATGTTGGACGTGGCGCTTGTCGATCCGCGCCGCCCATCCGGCTCCACGGCGCCTCCCGATCATCGCCGGAAAGTTCCATTGCGAGATTCATCCCTTCAGCCAGGCGGCAAAAACCTCGGGAACTTCCATCACTCACCTCGTCATCGCCAATCTACCCGGCACGCAGTGCCTCAAGGAGCTCCCGATAAAAAAGCTCCGCATACCCTTTGCGAAGGTAGCAATCAGAGCCCGTTTCTGACCAGATTTTCACCAAATCCTCATCGTTCAGCCCGTCCGCCAGCAACCGTTCGATAAAACCGGATGCAATTTCCTTTTCTTGCGCGGTCAAGGACCGAGCGAGATAGGCTGGCAACTCGTCATCAGATCGAACGACAAGCTCCACATCGGCATGCATATGGCGCGCCATGCGAGTAAAAGCGTCTGGAACAGACACTGTCTTTCTCCCGGCCTTGTTCTGCGGTCCCCGTAAGGGAGGCAATCAAGGCATTGCCCTACGTGTGCCGGAGAAAATACCGCACGAGGCACAAAACCATAGAACTAACGATGAATAAAATTAACAACGAAGCAAAGAACCATGACAAGGCCAATAAAAATAAATTCCCCCAATCTATAAAATCCGATTTCGGCACCAAATCAAAAATAAAAATAAAACCAGCCCCAAATCTACAATCAAAACCTTCGTATGAAGCACAATATGAAGATTGAGGATTATGATCTAGGGCTATATAAACAATATAAATAGATATAAAAACAGATATAATAAGGGAAAATATTAAAATTTTCCCAAAAGAAATATTTCTACAAATCCCACCACGGTTCTTCTTCATAGATTTTCTGAACACGAGCCCCATAACCTGAAACCTGCTCTGCTGACAGATTGTTCTACAGCGTTGCTACCTTTGCAACCGTAGGCTCCCTCACCCGCTCTGATATACGCTTCAGCAAAGTCACTCCGGCTCGAATATTGGTCGCCGGAACCTGTAGATCTTCCCGGCTCCAGCCAAAGCCGGACCAATATGACACATGGACATTCATCGGCAAAACCGTCTTGGGCCGAGGGTGCAGCCGATCATAGTACCCATGCGTGGTCTCCATGTAG
The DNA here is from genome assembly GCF_058725515.1 of Nitratireductor sp. WH36-1. Taxonomy (NCBI): domain Bacteria; kingdom Pseudomonadati; phylum Pseudomonadota; class Alphaproteobacteria; order Hyphomicrobiales; family Phyllobacteriaceae; genus Nitratireductor; species Nitratireductor sp. WH36-1. Next base: position 3,026,783 of record NZ_CM178970.1, read on the forward strand.
ACGATGGCCATCACCAATCGATGATCGACATCTTGTGCCGACGCCTCCTTCAGAATGCCCACGGCATACTCAAACACCTCGTTCATCTCATGGAGTTCGTAGATTGGTTTGCTGCCGTTTGCTTCTGAGTTCGCCTCACTCGCCGCGCGGGCCATAGCCCACGGCCCGGCGTTTCTCATCGTCGCTCAGGAAGTCGGCTGCGCCCACCCGGCTCCACAGCGCCTCGCGCTCGGCGGCCAGTCCCTCAATGCCGTCCGCGTCGTACCAGAGCCGCACCCCAGCGCCGAACACCGGCTGGAGCCAGGCGGAGAACTCCTTCGCCACCCGCCCCACAAGCGGCAACACGGTCAGACGGTAAAAGGCCCGGTTCGCCTCCTGATAATTGGCATAGGTGTTGTCGCCGGGAATGCCGAGCAGCATGGGCGGCACGCCGAGCGCCAGCGCGATGTCGCGGGCAGCCCCATTCTTCGCCGCCATGAAGTCCATGTCGCGCGGCGAAAGGCTCATCGCCTTCCAGTCGAGCCCGCCCTCCAGAAGCAACGGTCGTCCGGCGCGCGCGGCGCCCGCATAGCCCTGTTCCAGCTCCACCTTCAGCCGGTCGAACTGGTCGTCGGAAAGGTTCCCGCCCTCCTTCGGGGCATAGACCAGCGCGCCCGAAGGCCGCGCCGAATTGTCGAGTAGCGCCTTGTTCCAGCGCGCCGCCTGATTGTGCGTGTCGAGCGCCATCAGCGCCGCGCCCAGCGGCGCGAAACCATAATGATCGTCGAGCGGATGAAAGAGGGTGAGTTGCAGCGCGGCCCCCGCCTCCAGCGGCACACGCTCGCGCGCCTTGCCCTCGCGGTAGTCCAGCGCCACCGGCCAGCCGCCCGCATCCGCCACCACCGACACGCGGTCCGGCCGCAATAGATGCAGTTCGCACGTGCCCGTACCCGTTTCCAGCATGCGCAGATAGGCATTGCCCGACAGAAGCAGATGCCCGTAAAGCGCCTCCATGAAGCCGCTACCGGCCTGGCGCTGGTTGGGCCGCGCCATCAACTCCAGCACCGGATGCGCGTCGTGCTCCCGCGCGCCTTCATAAAGCAGCCACGGGATCGCCGCCGCCGCCTCCGCGACAAGCCGCACGGCGCGATGCGCAATCGGGTTGGCCATAAACCCCTCGCGCGACATCGCAGCATAGTCGCGCCGCGAAAACCGCGCCTCCGCCTCCCGGTGCAGCGCGACGAAACCGCCGGCATGCATCTGTTTGGTTTCAACCGGCGCGTCAGCACCTCCCGGACGCCTTGCCCAGGGCCAATACCAAGCCATGTGATTTTCCCGATCTGTGTTTCTTTGTCTGCCTCAGCCGAGCGCGCGCACACGCGGCTCCCGCCGGTTCGAAAGCATCAGTTCACTCAGCGCCCAGACCAGCGCATCCACCCGGTCCGGTGAGTGCCCGCCCGAGAGACCGTCGAGGCCGAAATCGCACATCTCGTCCTCAAGTGCCGGAAAACGCTCCGCGTGGCGCACCCTTCCCTGTTCATAAAGCGCCGCCACCGGCTCCGCCCGCAGCCACTTGCCGCGTGTTGCCCGCACCGCCTTCACCGGCACGCTCGCGTCAACCGTGGCGATCACCGTCGCCACCATCTCGCCGCCCTGGTTCACCTCCGCCACCAGACAGTCGGCACCGAGCCGGCGATAAAGCGCTACCGCGCGCGCCGCCCATTCCTGTGGCTTTGCGCCCTTCACCGTCTCATCGCACAGCACCACGCCATGGCCCGCCGCATCGAGCCCCGCCGCCACCAGCCCGCAGGCGTCCGAGCGACGGCCCGAAGCAGCCGGCGGATCGACCGCCACCACAATGCGCCTCAAGTCTCCCGCCTGTTCGGCGCAACCCGCCGCCTCCAGCATTGCCCGTGTCCACAAAGCGTCAGGCCGGTCCTCGATCAGCTCGCCGTCAAGCTCCTGCCGCCCCAGCCGCGTGCCCGCATAGCGCTGGCGGATCGCCCGGATGAAGCCCGGCGCCAGATTGTCCCGGTTTTCGTCCGTACGCATCCGCGTCACCGTCACATGCGGATCGTCCATCAGCCGGCGGATCAGCGGGATCGGTCGCGGTGTTGTTGTCAAAAGCTGCCTTGGCCGCTCGCCAAGCCGCAGTCCGAATTGCAGCATGTCGAACGTCGCATCCGCCAACCGCCATTTGGCCAACTCATCGCACCAGGCGGCATCGAATTGCGGTCCACGCAGACTGTCTGGATCCTCTGCCGAGAACAGATGCGCCACCGCGCCATTCTCCCACACGATGCGCCTGCGGCTTGCCTCGAAACGCGGGCGCGCACCCCGCGACACGGCAAGCACACCCGACGGCCCCTCCACCATCACCTCGCGCGCATCGGTCAGCGTCTCACCGATCAGCGCCAGCCGCCCATAGCGCCGCCCGCCGGAAAAGGGCGGCAGACCGCGCACCAGCGCGTTGACCCATTCAGCCCCCAGCCGGGTCTTGCCCGCGCCGCGTCCGCCCATCACCAGCCAGCTGTCGAAAATCGCGCCAAGCGGATATTGCGCAAGCCGCGCCGAGGCCAGCCATTCCCGCTCAATCGCCAGCGCCAACCGCTTTTGAAGGTTCGCCCGCGCCCAGCCCTCCCGCCAGTTCTTCGGCAAGGCTGCGAATGCGTTCGTCGATGCGTTCGAGTGCGGCGGCCATGTCTTCATCGCTTGGAGCCTGCTCTGCATCCGCATCCTGCTCACCGGCAGCGTTTTCACGCATCTTCTCAACCATCTTGAGCATCGAGCCCAGCGCATCGATCCGCGCCTTGTCATAGGCGTCATCGCGCACGCCGCGCTCAATCGTCCGCTCGAGCTCCGTGAAGATCAGCCCCGTCAGAACCTCTGCCCGGTTCCCGCAGCCGCGGGGCTGGACGCCATCCCGCGTCTTCCACCCTTCCGTCTGCGCGCGCTTGCGCAACAGCCTCTCCGAGCGGCCACTGGCCAGCGCCAAGAGCTCAAACGAGGCCGGCGCGCCCTCACAAAGCGCGCGCAGGGCCATCAGATCGGCCGAAACCGTCATGCCCGAGAGCCCCTCATGAGATCGCCATCCATTTTCGGAAACAAAAAGGCGCGCCTTCGCCAGAAGACCCGCCCCGATGCCGCAACTTTGCGACCATGCCTGAAACCTATCAGCGGGCCGTTACGGTGTCAAGAATTTTTTCCTATATTTTGACATAGCCTGCCCCGGCGTTAGCCATCATGCCGGATTTCACTTGCAGAAAACGTTGAAATTCGGCGAAATTTACACAAATTCGCGCTAGGGTGGATATCATAAATGCGTCACACTGCAGGACCATTCTCGGCACATAATCCAATGGCGCGGATGTGATCGGGTTGGCCGCAAATGGCCGGACGGAGGTTGGGTGAATAAGCCGCGCGAAAAACGGCAGACGAAGGCTCCCCGGGCGACCAGACTTCTGGCGCTCGATGCATGGATCGATTCAACGCTCTACGAGGCGGGGTTCAAGCTCGCCGAAATCTGGGAAAGCATAACAATCTTCTCCCGTCGCTTTCGCGTTTACGGTTTCAAACGCGCAACGGTGGAACTGTTTAGCGAAGGCGTCACCCTCGCCGCCGTCGGCTCTGTCGTCATGCTGGGGCTCGCCTTGCCGGCCTTCGAGGAGACCGCCGGAGACTGGCGCGCCCAGGACGATTACGCCGTCACCTTTCTGGACCGCTACGGCAACGAAATCGGACAGCGCGGCATCATCCAGCTCGATTCCGTGCCTGTCGACGAGATGCCCGATCACGTCATCAAGGCCATTCTCGCCACCGAGGATCGCCGCTTCTTCGAGCATTTCGGCATCGACTTCCTGGGGCTTGCCCGCGCCTTCACCGAAAATGTCCGCGCCAATTCCGTCGTTCAGGGCGGCTCCACGCTCACACAGCAGCTTGCCAAGAACCTGTTTCTGACCAATGAGCGCACGCTGGAACGCAAGGTCAAGGAAGCCTTCCTGTCCGTCTGGCTGGAGATGAACCTCTCCAAGTCGGAAATCCTGCAATACTATCTCGACCGTTCCTATCTCGGCGGCGGCACATTCGGCATTTCAGCAGCGGCCGATTTCTATTTCGACAAACAGGTCAAGGATATGAGCCTCGCCGAGGCCGCCATGATTGCCGGCCTCTTCAAGGCTCCGGCCCGCTACGCACCGCATGTCAACCTGCCAGCCGCGCGTGCGCGCGCCAATGAAGTGCTCACCAATATGGTGCAGGCCGGTTTCATGAGCGAAGGGCAGGTCCTGTCGGCCCGTTTGCAGCCGGCCACTGCCGTCGATCGCGATGGCGCGGAAGCCCCCGATTACTTCCTCGACTGGGCGTTCGAGGAGGTCAAACGCGTCATTCCCAATGGCACAACCCATTCGCTCGTCGCCCGCACCACGCTTGACCCGGATCTGCAGAAGGCGGCCGAGGAATCGCTGGAATTCCATCTGCGCCAGTACGGCAAGGATTACGATGTCTCCGAAGGCGCCATCACGCTCATGGACACGAACGGAGCCGTGCGCGCCATCGTGGGCGGACGCGACTATGGCGCAAGCCAGTTCAACCGCGCCACCAAGGCTGAGCGCCAGACCGGCTCGTCCTTCAAGCCCTATGTTTACGCCGTCGCGATGGAAAACGGATTCGAGCCCGATTCCCTCATTTCAGACGGCCCCATCTCATGGGGCAGCTGGTCACCCCGCAATTACGGGCGCAGCTATGCCGGCCGCGTCACCCTTACGCGCGCCCTCATCAAATCCTACAACACGGTGCCGGTTCGCCTGGCGCGCGATCATCTGGGCATCGACCCGATCATCGCGCTGATCAAGTCATTTGGCATCGAATCCCCGCTCAACGGTCACAAGACCATGGTGCTCGGCACCTCCGGCATGACCACGCTCGATCAGGCAACCGGCTATTCTGTTTTCGCCAATGGCGGCTACGCCGACACCCGGTTTGGCATCTCGCAATTATCGACTCATTCGGCCCGGCTGCTCTACGACCATGGCCGCGATGCCTCACCGCCGCGCCGGGTTCTGTCCGAAAAGGCAGCGGCGTCCATGAACCAGATGCTCATCCTTGTCCCTGAACAGGGCACGGGTCGCCGCGCCGCGCTTCCCATGACGCGCTCAGCCGGCAAGACGGGCACCACCCAGTCCTATCGGGATGGCTGGTATGTGGGCTATACGGGCAATTATGTCGCCGCAGTCTGGCTCGGCAATGACGATTTCCACCCCACGCGCCGCATGACCGGCGGCTCCCTGCCCGCCATGGTCTGGCAGCGCATGATGACCTTCGCCCACCAGAATGTGGAGATCAAGTCGCTGCCCGGCATCGAAGGCCCCATGCGTATCGAAACAGGCGAAGAGCTGGTCGCCATCGAAGGCGCGGAGGGCGCCAGCCGCAAGCGCGAAGACCTGCCGCTCGCTCTTTCATCGCGCACATCCCGTTTCCTCAGGGAGCTGGCCGGGGACTTCAAAAAAGCTCCGAGCCTCAAAAATCAAAGCGCTCTTGAAACAGTCACCGCCCTGTAATGCCCGGCCCGGCACACTTCAAACCTCTTGAACCTGCGGTTGAAATCAGGCTATCCGGGGCCCTCCGTTTTTTGTCGGGCATCACATGCTGAAGTCTGTTTTCCAGGTGGCAGTGGTTCTGCTCATCGCCCTTGGCGGCGGTGCCGGCACGGCATGGCTTGCGCTGGAATCCACCCGCACAATCGGTTCGCGTGAAATCGGTCCCTGGGTTACATTTCCCAATGAAGGCACCAGCGACGCCGATCCCTATGCACGTGCGCGCAGCGCTCGCCTGGGCACGCTTGCGCTCGGAAACGCAGAAGGCATCGTAATCACCGCCACTCAGGACAGTCTGGGCCGTCCGCTTCTGCGCGAATGCAGCTATATGATCCGTGGCGACATGCCGCCCACCCGGTTCTTCACCCTGCACCTGACGGATCTTGAACGTCGCCCCCTGCCCGCGCCGGCGCGGTTTACATCCGCACTCCACTCACAGTCCCTGGTCTGGCGGCGAAACAACCCGCTGCGCATCATGGTTTCGCCACATGCCCATCCGGACAACTGGATCGCCACCACGGGCCCCGGCCCCATGCGCATCGTTCTGACGCTGGTCGATACCCCGCTGTTTACCGAGTCCAGCGTTGGCGAAACCCGGCTTCCGGTCATCATGCGGACGGGCTGCGATGCTTAGATTTGCGCACCTTGTCCTTCTCGGCCTCTTCGGCGCAGCCGCCGTCCATCTCGCCATCCTGTTTCTGCTACCCGCCTATTCGGAACGGGACATGTGGTCCGCGCTCGCCGCAAAGCAGGACCTTTACACATTCACGCGCCTCGGCAAGGACGATGTCAACGCGCTGCTCGCAGAGAAGCAGAATCCATTTCTTGAGGAGGCTGCCTGCCGGTTCGATCTCGAAAACGGCATGACCTGGCTCAGCGCAGAAACCCGCGTGCCCTTCTGGTCTTTCTCAGTCTACGACCGCGACGGAATCAATGTTTTCAATGTAAACGACCGCGGCGCCGAGAATGGAAAACTCGATGCGCTGATCATGAACGCACCGCAACTTCTGGAGTTGCGCAAGGAAATGCCTGAGATGGTGAGCACCTCACTCATTGCCCAGACCGATCTGGACGAAGGCATAGTTGTCGTGCGGGTCTTCCAACCAGATAAGAGCTGGCGCGCCACAGTCGAGCGTTTCTTTCAGGAACTGCGCTGCTCAGCACTCTGAGTTCACGCGCGCGCTCAGGCCCGCTCTCCGGTCCGCCTGTTTGGCCAGAGCAATTCCAGGAAAAGTGGGAGCCGATTTTCCGTCCGGAATTGCACAAGAACAATGAATGAAAGCGTTTTTGCGATTCGACGAAAATCGGAAATGCTCTAGCGTTTTGTCACACGCCGGCCGACGCTTTTCGGATGGTTGCCACCGTTGTCGTCTTCCGGCCCCATATCCGGATGCTGCTCATAGCGCACGCCGGGAAAGATGATGATCGCGGCGTCCGAACGGCGCTGCCTCGGCACATTTGCCGAACTCTTTTTTGCTGCTGCTACGAAGCTCAATATCGTTGCCATGACATCGCGTCCCTTTCTGTGACGGAGTGGTACGCAACGCCTCCGTTACTGAGTAAGGCAGCACATGGTTAAGGTTTCGTTACCCCTGACAATCCGTTTCTGAACGGAACTCTAAAGAAACCGGTTAACAGCTTGCTAAGGGAATTCGTGTAATTCTAACCAGGCATCGGGCATTGGCGCGTCCGCCCGATGGCGTTTCATGTAACCATTCGTGTTTCTGGAGGTTTAGGTCTGCGTGTCATCCGCTGTATTCAGGCAACTGGCTTCGGGCGGGGAAGCGCATAGACCGGAGCGCCTGTTCCGTGCTGCCATATCCGCTTTCGTGTCGCTGACGCGACCGACCAAACGCGAAATTGCGCAACTGGACGACCTCGCCCTGCCGCTCTATCCGCTGATCGCCGCAGAGACCCGCCGCTACGCCGCCGCGGTCCTATCCGATTTCGCAACGCCGCCCCCCGGGCTCCTGCGCAGGCTGACCGACGAGCCTGCGGAAATCTGCGCGCCCCTTCTGGTCCGCTCGCCCGCCCTCTCGGATGTCGATCTCATCGGCCTGATCGCGCGGCACGGGCAGCCCCACGCGCGGGTCATCGGCCGTCGCGCGCATCTCAACCCGGCCATTGCCGCACTCGTGCGCGCACTGTCGGCGCAGGCGCATGATGATGAGCAGACCGCACCGTCCGCCGGAAGCGCCAGCGAGGCTGATGTCCGTGATCGCCTGCGCCTCATCATGAGCGCAGCCAACACACAGGCCCCGGCAGCCCGCCAACGCATCGAAAAGCCCCTACCGACGGTCGACACTGCCAGTGCGATACTGCGCAAAGCCGTCTTCTCGAGTGAAAGCGGGACCTTTGAAGCCGCGCTCACGGAACTTCTGGGAATTTCTTCAGATGCCGCTCGCGAGATCACGGGTTTCCCCACCTATGGCGAACTGATTGTTGTTCTCAAAGCGCTCGGCTTTGAGGATGCAGAGGCATTTCTCCTGACCGCAGCCGTGTTTCCAAAACTGTTCTCGCAGCGAAGCGCCATCGGCTTTTTTCTGGAGCGTTACCGGGCGCTTTCCGCTGACGATGCACGATACAGGCTGCAGGGCTGGCGGGACGGCACAAGCGCGCCGGGCCATGCAGATCAGCCGGTGGCAATCTCGAAATAGCGCTCCGCCTCATCGAGGTTCATGACCTCGATTTCCACTAGCCAGAAATCCGGATCGAACCGCCGCTCGCGTTCAAGGCGTTTCTCAATCGCCTCTTCGTCATTCTGCACGATCAGTGCAAAGCGGCGTTCATTGGGACGCGCCTCGTCGTAAACCGCCTGTGCGGCCGGACCATAGAGCGCCTGCTCGCCAAGCCTGTTACGCAACAGAATGTAGATTGTGCCGGCTTCGCGCGCGCCCTTTTGCAGGACGGTTGCAAAACCGCCCTCCGCAAACAGCCTCTTGGTCAGGGCAGAGACCCAGAAATCGCTGGTCAAACGCATAGGCGCATCGGCCTCCTCGCCGCAGTTTCAGCCGTGCAAAACAGATGGCAGGGGTAATCCCACGCGCACCGGCCCTGTGCAAGGGCCGGCCTGGCCCGTCAATTGGTCAGGCCAACTTCGCGCATCTTGGCAAGGAAAGTGTCATCAGGGCGACCGGTGACCGGTAGGCCGAACAGGCTCTGAAACTCCCGGATCGCCGTCTGCGTGTCCTGGCCGAGGATGCCATCCACCGTGATCGCATCATTGCCGAAGGCTTTCAGGCCCGCCTGAACCCGCATGATGGTGGGATCGGCCTCAACCGCTTCCAGCGCTGCGGTCTGCACGCGCGGCTGCGGCACTTCGGCGGCGGGAACCGGAACGCTCGCCGTCTGCGGCCTTGTGGCCATTGCGGGCTGCGCTTGCGCTGCCTGCGGCTGATAGGCGGGCCGGGGCGTCGGGATTGGTACGACTGTCGGGGTTTGCACGACCGAGGGCGTGCCCGGAGCCTGCTCCGTTGCAGACGTAGCGTTCGAGAGCCCCAACTGGCGCAGCAGCGCCTCATCGACGACCGGATTGGAATCCAGCCCCACGATGCGCCGATAATTGCCGATTGCCGTGCGGGTGGCCGCGCCCTGCAGACCGTCAATCGTGCCGTGATAGAGGCCGAGGTCTTCCAGAACCTTCTGCACCTTGCGCACGACCGGATCGCCGCCCTGAAGAACATCGGGCCGCTGCACCGGTATCGCACCGGTCGTGTCCCGGTCAGGCGCGATCTGGCGCGGCGCCTGGCTTGGCGTTTCCTGCACCGCAGCCGGGAAAGTCGGCGCAGGCGTCGTTTCAACGAAGACGGGTTCGCGCGTCGAGATCAGCGCGCCGGCGTGGAAATGCGGCTGATACCAGAGCGCATTTGCAGAAACGAAGGAAAACGCCACGGCGAAGGCCGTCGCCCCGCCAACCGCAATCGGGTTGCGGGCGATGGCCATCCCTGCACCGGCCGCACCGGCGCGCAGCAGGGTTCCAAAGGTGACCTCCGGTTCAGGCCGTCTTGCGGTATTCTTCATCGCTCCACTCATCGTCAATCGCCGGTTTGCCGTTGCCGGTATTCTGATCCTTGTCCTCGCCGACGCCGACCGGCAGGGAAATGCTCACCCGCGTGCCCTCGCCGGGGGCGCTGTCGATGGTCATGCCACCGCCCTGAAGGCCGACAAGCCCTTTCGCCAGTGCGAGGCCGAGGCCCGTCCCTTCCACATGCCGCGTCTCGTCGGTGCGCACCTGGGCAAACGGCTCGCCAATCCGCTCCAGATCGGCAGCTGCGATGCCCACGCCATTGTCGGAAACGCTGAAGTCCAGCCGGTTTCCTGAACGCTCGGCCAAAACGCTTACCTTGCCGTTCGCATGCGAGAATTTGACCGCATTCGACAGGAGATTGATCAGCACCTGCTGCACGGCGCGCCGGTCGCAATAGACCACGCCAACCGAGTCGGCAATGGCGACCTCGATGTCGATGGACCGCGCCGATGCATCACCCTGAACGAAGGCAACACTCGGGTCCACCACTTCGCTGAAGCGGAAGGCCTCGGGATGAAGCGTGTAGGTGCCGGCCTCAAGCTTGGAGATCTCCAGCGTCGAGTTCACCACCGAGAGAAGATGACCGCCAGCCTCATTGATCAGCCGCACATATTCGCGCTGCTTCTCGTTGGAAAGCTGCCCGAAAATCTCCGAAAGAAGTGTGTCGGAGAAGCCCAGAATGGCATTCAGCGGCGTGCGCAGTTCGTGGCTGACGGCAGCCAACATGCGCTTGCTCTCTACCTTCGCCACACGCGCCTCTTCGCGGGCGCTCGCCAGATCATGCTCCAGCTCGGCCATGCCGGCTTCATCGCGCAGAATGACAACGGCCCCGCCCTCGCCGGCTGCCGACAGGAGTTCGACACCGAACTGGCGGTAACCGGGTGCGCGCAGTGCACCCTGTTCCACCGGCATGCGCAGGCGCATGCTGATCGTACGCGCCTCGGCGCCTTCATTGATATCGGAGACGGCGCACAGATAGGCGACGCGGTCGGCCACATGAATGCGCTGGAAGAAACCATTGCCGAGAAGAATGTCCGAACGCACGTTCAGAAGAGTTTCAGCCTGGCTGGATGCGTGCATCACATCGCCGGAACGGTTCACGCGAAGCAGCACTGCGCTCATGCGCTCTTCAATGCCGGAGGCTTCGGGAGCCGCATCCGCGTCCGCACGCGCCGGCTCTTTCACGGTGAAGCGAAGGCCAAGCGTTGCAACGTAGATGAGCGGCACGAGCCATTGTGCAGCCGAAGGCGTCACGGAAGGCAGACCACCAAAACCAAGAGTGCCTGCGCCGAAGGAGAGCGCCACCGCGACCGCACCGGCGAAAGCGCCGGTCATCGCCGCGCGACGGGTCCGGGCAATCCAGTAGCATTCTGCGGCCAGCGCCCCGGCCAGCAGCGTCATCGGCGAGGAAACCCCGCCGGCAATCGCGATCAGCGCCGCAACAGCCGGAACAGCCATGACAAGCGCGCCGGCTTCGACGAGCCTGCGCCGTCCGGTTGCCAGAAGCAGGGCAGCCGTCAGCCAGCTCGCGGCGAACACGGCGCTCGCCAGCGCCAGCGTCTGGGCAAAGCCAACCGTCGCGGCAAGAAGCTGCGCCGCAGCGCCTGCAAACAGAAAGGGAGCGGCAAACAGAACGGCAGCAAGCCTGAGCTGATGCGAGCGTTCGGGCCCCTGCTCGACACTCGGATGGATCAGCCCTTCAAATGCTGCCGAAACGGCTGCCAGCCACTCCGGATATGGAGATACTCGTGAACTCAACTCGACGCGCTCTTGTTTGGTCCGTTCGGCGGGTTCTTGTTCCTGAGGAGACTCGCACCGAGCGTTTAAGGAAAGGATAAGCGCAGCGGTGAAACGGCCGCCTCAGGCCGCAAAACGCCGATTTCTAGCAGTAGAAAGCCGGCTGAATGTCGTCATGGTTAACGCCGCCTGAACAAAATACGCAGCTCCCCGCCCTCCAGAAAAACAGGCTTTCTCCCTTTGACCATCGCCGACACCTCAATCGGCACAGGCGCTTGGATGGTAAATCAAAGGTTAAGGCGTTTCACAGGCTTTGATGCAGACTTGTCTCGAAGGCAGTCATTTTCGAATGCGAGAGAAATTTGCTTTCAATTTTAGCAAAAATCTCAAGAGCTCCTTGGCCGGACCGTGCAATGGTAATGAAAGGGACGCCCCCTTGAGTTGGATCTTGAGCTAAACGGGGCAGGAAACGGGACTGGACGTCATGGGCTTTCTTATTCGCGCAATCTTCTGGCTTTCGCTTGTTCTGCTGTTTGTGCCGATTGGCGGCGCCGGTAATGATGGCGATGGCGCAGCGCCGCAGATCGGCGCCCTTCAGGCTCTGAGCGCTGCCCGCGATGCGGTCAGCGACATGGCAGGCATCTGCGAGCGCAAACCGGAAGTCTGCGCCACGGGTGTCGCCGCCCTTCAGACCATCGGCGTCCGCGCCCGTGAGAGCGCCCGCATGGCCTATGAGATGATCGAGGAAAGCGGCAGCGAAGCGCCCGACGCCGCAGCCGCTCCCGAAGACGCCATCACCACCGGCAGCATTCCCGAGAGCGCCGAGAACCGCTAAGCGCGCTCTTCCTGAAAAGGTTTTGCGTGACGACAGGCCGGACAATCACTATATCCGGCCCAATGAGCACGACGATTGACACCCTCTACGACGACTTCGCCTTTCTGGACGACTGGGAAGAGCGCTATCGCTACATCATCGATCTGGGCAACGGCCTTTCGGCCTACCCGGAGAGCGCGCGGGACGAGGCGCATCGCGTTCGCGGCTGCGTCAGCCAGGTCTGGCTTTACACCGAGCGCGCCGATGGCGACGATCCGGTCCTGAACTTCAAGGGCGATTCCGACGCTCACATCGTGCGCGGCCTGGTGGCCATCATGATGCTGCTCTTTTCGGGAAAGCGCGCCAGCGAAATCCTCGCCATCAATGCCGAAGACGTGCTGCGCAAGCTCGGTCTCGACGAGCACCTCACCCCGCAGCGCGCCAATGGCCTGCGCGCCATGGTACAGCGCATCCGGGATGAGGCCGCAGCCGTAGCTCCCGCAGCGGGCTAAATCTCTTGCAAGACTGATATGCGAAGGCCCTCATGGGCCTCCGCGCTGGTGTATCGTTCCGCCGCACGTCAGGCGATTTTCGGACGATAATCCTCAACGCCCCAGTGAAGAATGGGCTTTTGCGCCGCCGCTCTCCGGGCGTCCCGTGGCGCATAATGGCGGTCGAGCGCGCCAAGCGCCGTCTTCAACACCACCTTCGCTGAACGCACGGGCCAGCCGCGCTCCGTCTCCACCTGCTCGAGCCCTTTCAGGAAGCAGCAGATATCGACGAGAACGCCGGCAAGTTCCGGCCCCACCGCATTGAGCGCCCGGTCCACTCTCTGGCGCGCCGCAAGCGCCGCGTCGGTGAGTTCGGCCCCCTCGCCTGCCCCACCGCTCCTCCTGCCCGCCGAAACCGTCGCCACCCAGTTGGCGCTCATCCGCGGCATGATCTGCCCGCGCGTATAGTCTGCGCGCAGCCTTTCCCCCGCATCGAACTCCGCCTGGTTCAGAAATGGCTGGCCATTGCGCGCCCGCCGGCGGGCAAGCTGGGCGAGCGGCGATTCGCTCAATGTCGCCGACACCACTTCACGCTCCAGCCCCTCGCCAAAGCTTCGCTGTTCGAGCTCCCAGTGCTGCCTGCGAAAAGGTTCCTCACGCGCGCCAAGCCTGCACGCATGTGCGCTTCCCGCCTGCGTCAGCTTCACCCGTTCCCCATCACGAGAGACCAGATCATCACGGCTCAGCCTTTCCAGCACATCACGCGCGATCGAGATCGTTCCCCGCTCTCCGCCATCCAGAAGCACCGCCCCCGTCTTCGCCCCGCGCTGAAGCCAGGCGGGCCCCTTCTGCAGAAACCGCAACGCCCTCTGAAATTCACGGCGCTGACGCACATCGTCCTTCATCACCGCCATCTCAGCGCACCTCCATATTGCGAAACGCAGCCGAGGTGATCCGCTCCGTCATCAGCACGATCCGGTCGAATTCTTCATCGTCGCGCATGTCCTCGATCAGATGGCACGCATATTGAACCGTGGTCCGGTCACGCCCGAAGCCACGCCCGACCTCGGTCATGTTCAACCCAAGCACAACATGCGCGACATACATTCCGATCTGGCGCACCCGCGTCACGCTGGTGGATGACCGACGGGCCTCGCGCAGCTCGCGCCCGCTCACATTGAACAGCGCTGCGAGGATATCGATGACGCATTCGCAGACGTCGCCCAGCCGCTCTTCGGTGACGGGGCTCAAGCGCCGCGCAAATGCCGGACGCTCGGTCTCCTCGGACACTCCTTCCGGCTCGGCTGCGTCTTGCGGCGGTTTGGTGGAATTTGAAAGCACAGGCATTATCCCTTCCCAAAAAAGAGGAATAAATTCTTATACCCTACACAACCACCAAAGCGAACAAAGAGGGAACGATATTTCCCCATCGATCAATCAAGATCTTGAAATACAGACATAAAAAATCTGAGGAACTGTTTTCCAGCACAGGTTTATCCCCGCCCGTGCCGCGCGCCCTCATAGTCACCCCAAATCAAGACAGGGATCGACCATGACCGCGATGAAGCAAGAACGCCTTGAGTTCCTTGAAGAAAAGAGAAAACGCCATGAACTGTCACGGCAAACGGCAGCACTGTTCCTCATTGGCGGCATCGATCTTGCCAAAGCGCTACAGACAGAAGGGGCAGAACGCGCCGCTGTCGTTCAGCGCCTGAAGCGTCTGATCGAAAGAGAGCGCCTGAAGGGTGTGCGCGGGCACTGGAGCTATGATCTCAACCGACACATCGCTCTAAAACAGGGGCTGGAACGCCTGGCGCCGGAAACACCATGCCCGGCACGAAGAAAATCCACACATCCGCCCGCAGCATTCTCTCTGGGCGCTCGCACAGTCCGGCGAATTCCCGGAAGCGCATGAGAGGCGTCGCATTTTGCGCAACAGGAAAAGCCCCCCCTGAAACAAATCAGGCGTCGCTGTGGCAGCGACGCCTGAACCTTGAAGCGTGTAATCTCGGCGTAGCCGTTACACTGGATCACCCTGCGCCCAGCCGGGCAACAAAGGATGATCGAAACTTTTATAGAGCAGCCGAACAACCGAAAACCGGATGCCGCCTCTCGGTCCGAAGCTCTAGGTCTCTTTGCGCTTGCGGCCTAAACCCATCTGCTTGGCCAGCTTCGAGCGGGCAACCGCGTAGCTGGGCGCAACCATCGGGTAGTTCGGATCAAGGCCCCACTTCTCCCGATACTGCTCCGGCGTCATGCCGTAATGCGTCATCAGGTGACGCTTCAGCGATTTGAACTTCTTACCGTCTTCGAGACAGATAATGTAGTCTTCATGCACCGAGCGCTTGGGGTTGACGGCCGGCTTCTGCTTCTCGGCCGGCGGCGCCTCAGGCGTTCCGCTGACACGGCCAAGAGCCGAGTGCACATCAGAGATCAGGTTGGAAAGCTCAGATGCGGGAACCGGATTGTTGCTGACATACGCGGCAACAACGTCCGCGGTCAGCTCTATAAGCATGTTGTCGTTCTTTACAGAATCGTCGTTCATTTCGTTACCTTGCCCCAACGTCATTAAAATTGGTCTCACCTCAAGTCGCCACTCATGAGGTCTCTAAAGGGAGCCAGATGTTTTTGGCATTTCTTGGCCCGACTCCCGATGAGGCAGCAATCTTATGATTACTTTTCTGCTTTCGGTCAACTCACTTTTTAAGTCTTATACTAGGCGACACTAGAAGCCGATTGTTTATCTCATCTCAAAAAAATCAAATTCATTCCAAAAATCAGACAAAATTGAGCTTACTGGAAAATTATATCTAAGCCCGCCTTATTAAATTTGAGTATTGAAGCCATGCCTTGTGAGGTATGACCCTGCACCCGAAGCCGCACTTCCCGGGAAAAGCCGGCTTCAGGCTTTTCAAAGACCATCATAAGTAGAATCCATCCCGGCAATGCCTCAAAAAGGATTTACCGGAAAATTATTCCACTATTCTTTGTCACTTCTTGCCTCTGCGTCAGGGGTCGTCGCATCCCCTCCCGCATTCGCCATCTCATCATGCACCGAACGACCCCAGAGCTTGTAGCCGGCCGCATAGGCGGCCTTGGCCAGGAGATGCGCGGAAATGGGCGCTGTCAGCAGGAAGAAGACCACGGCAGCGAGCGCGCGCGTGACGATGGCCTGATCCTGCGCAAAGATCGCCAGGGCGATCAGCAACAGGCCCGAGCCGAGCGTGCCCGCCTTCGACGCCGCATGCATGCGGGTGTAAAGGTCAGGCAGGCGCAGAATGCCAATGGCCGCCACCAGCGTGAAGGCAGCGCCAATGATCATGAGCGCGCCGGTGAGAATGTTCAGCACGTCGCCCATCATTGGTCCTTGTCCCCGTAAATGCCCAGCGTATCGCGCTTCACGAACTCCTGCTCATAGCGGCGGCTGAGCACGAAGCGCGCAAACGCCACCGTCGCAAGGAAGCCGACAAGGCCAAGCGCAATGGCGATGTCGAGATAGAGCGTGAAGCCCGTGCGAATGCCGATGACGGCGATGAACCCGATGGCGATCGTCACCAGCATGTCGAGAGCAAGAACCCGGTCGGGCAGGCTCGGCCCCACCAGCACCCGCACCACCGTGAGAAGAAACGACAGGCTGAGCAGGGCAAGCGCCACAAACTCGGCGAAGACGAGGAATTCTTGACTGGCGCTCATCGAAACGCCTCCATGATCTTTCGTTCAAAACCATCGGCGATGTCGCGACGCAGTTCATCCGGGTCGGAACAGTCGATGGCGTGCACGTAGAGGAAACGGCGGTCTTCCGACACGTCGACGGACAGCGTGCCCGGCGTCAGCGTGATCAGGTTCGCCAGAAGCGTGATCTCGAAATCGCGATCCACCTTGAGCGGATAGGCAAAAATGCCGGGTTTGATGTCCATCTTGGGCGACAGAACGAGAATGGCTACACGCCACGCTGAAAGCACCAGCTCGTAGAGGAAGAGAAGCGCCAGCGAGAGAACCCGCATGCTGCGCTCGAAATAACCGAGCGAGCCCACCTGCTCGCGGATCAGATAGAGCGTGGCCGCACCAAGCAGAAAGCCGAAGAGGAAGTTCGGCAGCGTGAACGAGCCACTCACTGCGGTCCAGATCAGCGCCAGGAGAATGTTGATCAGGGACAGTTTCATTGCGCTGCCTCCACGGGAAAGACCGCTCCGATATAGGCGGACGGATCCAGAAGCCCTGCCGCAGCGGTCTCTGCGATGCGAATGAAGGGCTCAGGATACACGCCAAGAAGGATGATCGGAATGCAAAGCAGAGCCAGCGACACATAGCCGAGCCCCGGCCGTGCGTTCGGCTCGCCGCTCGGCGCGCCTTCGGGCCGGTTGCGCCAGATCGCCAGGATATAGACGCGGCCAAGCGCAATCGTGGTCAGAAGACCCGTCGCGAGAATGGCCAGCGCGAGCCATGGCAGGCCGGATTCCAGCGATGCCTGCACAAGCAGGATTTTCGGCCACAGGCCGGATGCCGGCGGCAGGCCGGCCACGGCAAGCATCAGGATCAGCGCGAAGGCCCCCATCGCCGGATAGGCGCGGTAGAGACCGCCCAGCTCATGCAGCGAATAGCTGCCGCCAAGCTCCTTCATCACGCCCGCAAGCAGATAGAGCGCCGTCATCGCCAGAATGGAATGGAAGGCATAGAGAACCGTACCGGTAAGCCCCTCTTCCGTCCCCAGCGCCAGACCGGCCAGCATGACGCCCACACCCGAGATCACCACGAACCCCAGAACCCGGCGAACATCCGACTGGGCAAGCGCGCCCATGATGCCCAGCACCATCGTGCCGGCAGCCACCCAGGCGATCACGCCGGAAAGCTCCACGCGCTCGACCGGGAACATCATCACCAGCACGCGCAGCAGCGCGTAGACGCCCACCTTGGTCAGAACGCCACCAAACAGCGCCGCCGTGACGATGCGCGGCGTGTGATAGGAAGCCGGCAGCCAGAAATTGACGGGAAACGCCGCCGCCTTCATGCCGAAGGCGAGCAGATAGAGAACCGCCAGCGTCATCAGCGGCCCGGTGTCGCGCACGGCGTCGACCCTGCGCGCAATGTCCGCCATGTTCAGCGTGCCGAACGTGCCGTAGAGATAGGCCGTCGCCGTCAGGAACAGCGTCGTGCCCACAAGGTTCAGGATCGCATATTTGGTCGCGCCGTCGAGCTGGCGTTCCGTCGAGCCCAGGATCAGGAGACCGAAGGACGAGATCAGGAACACCTCGAACCACACATAGAGGTTGAAGATGTCGCCCGTCAGGAACGAACCGCCCACACCGGCCATCAGGGCCATCACGAACGGGTAGAAGCCGTAACGGCGTCCCGTCGCCCCGATGTCCTTCATGGCGTAGAGCGCACACACGGCTGCCACCAGCGTCGCCACGAAAGCGAGCGAAGCGCCCAGCGCATCTGCGACAAAGGAAATGCCGAAGGGCGGCAGCCACCGCCCCATGGTCATCACCTGCGGCCCGTCGGCGAGCACCTGCAGCAAGAGCGCCGCATTGGCTGCCAGCGTCAGAAGCAGGCCGGTGATTGCGATACCGGCATGCAGGCGCGTCTCATGACGCACCATCAGCAGGATCGCGGCAAAAAGGATCGGCACCCCAACCGGCGCCACAATCATCCAGTCACCCAGCGTGGTCGGCTGGATCACCATTGCATCGGAAATGTCTATCGATTCAGCGGCCATCAGTGTCTCAGTATCCAAGCGGGGGCAGTGGCTCGCCCTCAGGTTCGGCGACGCGCATTCCGTCCGTATCGTCCGTTCCAAGTTCCTGATAGGCGCGGAACGCCAGCACAAGGAGGAACGCGAACAGCGAGAACGAGATCACGATTGCCGTCAGCACCAGCGCCTGTGGCAATGGGTTGGCGATCGCGGAGTCCGGCGTCTGCAGAGCCTCGGGAATGATCGGCGGCACCTCACGCATGAGCCGCCCTGCCGTGAAGATCGACAGGTTCACCGCATTGCCGAAGATCGAGACCCCCAGCAGGATGCGGATGATGTGCTTTGAAAGCATGAGATAAATGGCAACGGCAAAGAACACGCTGACCACAAAGGCAAGAGCGGCTTCCATTATCCATGCTCCCTTTCTTCAAGCGCCAGCGCGATCGACGTGATCGAGCCGAGCACCACCAGATAAACGCCGATGTCGAAGAACAGGACCGTCGACAGGTCCAGCGGCACGCCCAGAAAGTTCACCTTGGTCCACAGGCCCGTCATGAACGGCACCTGGAAGAAGTAGGAGAGCCAGCCAGCCAGCGCCGAGACCAGAAGTCCGAAACCGGAAATCGCCATCGGGTGGAAGTAAAGCGCCCGCCGCACCGGCGAAACACCACAGGCAATGCCATAGATCGCAAACGCAGAGGCCGCGATCAGACCGCCGATGAACCCGCCCCCCGGCTCATTGTGCCCGCGCAGAAGCACGAACACGGAGAACAGGATCATCAGGCTCGTGAGATAGGGCGCGACCGTGCGGAAAATCAGAGTGCGCATATCAGCCCTCCCCGTTCTTGGAAGCGATCGGCTTCACACTGCGAACACGTACCAGCGCCAGAATGGCAAGGCCCGCAATCATCACCACGGCGATCTCGCCCAGCGTATCCGTCCCGCGGAAGTCCACCAGAATGACGTTCACGATGTTGCGGCCATGCGCCAACACACGCGAATACTGCGTGAAGAAATCGCTCAGCTCGCTGTTGAACGGCACCTGCGTCACCCGCAGAAGCATCAGGCCGAGGGCCGCGCCGCACGTGCCCGCAACCGCCACGTCCATCACCTTCTCGCCCGTCGGACGATGATCCGTCGGCGAAAGCCGCAGACGCGTCATGACCAGCGCCAGGATGACCACCGAGAGCGTCTCCACCATGAACTGGGTGAAGGAGAGATCCGGCGCGCCCAGCAGCATGAAGATCAGCGCCACGGAGAAACCCTGAATGCCCAGCGAGACAATCGCCGTCAGGCGGTCGCGCGCATAGATCACCGCGCCCAGACCGATCAGCGCGATCAGAAGCACCGTCCACTCATAGAACGGCATGCGCGGCATCGAAGGAACAGCCGGCCACTCTTCATAAAGCCCCATCGGGATCAGGACGGCAGCGGCAACGGCGATGAAGGTCGCCGTCATGTAGTAGTCCAGCCGGCCGTTCTGGATGAGATTGGTCACCGAGAAGGAAACACGTGTCAGGCCGCGCATTACCTGGTCGAAACCCTTGTCCGGGCCCCAGCCGATGGCGTTGAGGATGCCGGCCATCGCCGCGCGCCCCTGCCCCAGCATGACGAACACCAGAACGCCGAGCGCAACCGTCACCACCGACAGCGCCAGCGGCATGCCGATATGCGGAATGGTCGAAATCGTCACCGTCACGGCCTCGCCGAGCACGGCGCTCGACATCGGGCTGCTGACGACCTCATGGCTCACGCCGGAGAACAGCGCCGAGACCAGCCCCAGCGCGCCCAGCACCACCGGCCCGAGCCAGAGCAGGATCGGCCCTTCATGGACATGTTTGGGCGTTTCCACCTTCGCGCCAAGGAACGGCTTCAGCGCCACGGCGAAGCCGATGGCGAACATCAGCCCGTTGCCGGCGAGCGCCACCAGCGTCAACATGGTGGTCCAGCCATTGGCAAAGCCGAGGCCGGCATAGATCTCTTCCTTGGCGAGGAAGCCGAAGAACAGCGGCACGCCGCCCATCGAGGCCGCCGCCAGAACAGCCGCCGTAAAGGTGATCGGCATTGCCGTGCGCAGGCCACCGAGCTTCGTGACGTCGCGCGTGCCGGATTCGTGGTCGACAAGGCCCGCGACCATGAACAGCGCGCCCTTGAACATGGAGTGCGCCACGAGATAGAGCACCGCCGCCTCGACCGCCTTTTCCGAGCCCACGCCCGTCAGCATGACAAGCAGACCCAGCGAAGCCACGGTCGTGTAGGCCAGCATCAGCTTCAGGTCCGTCTGGCGCACGGCCAGAAGCGTTCCCACCAGAAGCGTCGTGCCGCCGAACAGCGGCAGAATGGTTTCCCAGGCAGCCGTATCACCCAGCACCGGATTGAGGCGCATCAGCAGATAGACGCCCGCCTTCACCATGGTCGCCGAATGCAGATATGCCGAAACGGGCGTCGGCGCTTCCATCGCGTTGGGGAGCCAGAAGTGGAACGGGAACTGCGCCGACTTGGTGAACGCGCCGCCCAGAATGAGCAGCAGCGCCGCCATGTAGAGCGGTGCATCACGCAGCGCGCTCTCGGTCGCAAGCAGCGCCGACATGGAGTTGACGCCCGTGGCGCTCCAGATCACCAGAAGACCGGCAAGCAGCGAAAGGCCGCCAAGCCCCGTCACCACAAGCGCCTGCAGAGCCGCACGGCGCGAAGCCTCGCGCGAGTGATCGAAGCCGATCAGCAGGAACGAGGTGATCGAGGTCAGTTCCCAGAAAACGAACAGGGTGAGGAAGGAATCCGCGACCACAAGGCCCAGCATCGAGCCCATGAACATCAGGATGAACGAGAAGAAGCGCCCCTGATGCTCGTGCCCCTTCAGATAGCCGCCCGCATAAAGCACGATCAGCGTGCCGATGCCCGAGATCAGCAGCGCGAAAGTGACGGAAAGACCATCGAGGAACCAGGAAAAATCAACCGAAAGGCTCGGTATCCATGCATATCCGCCCGTCAGCGTTTCGCCATCGGAAACGGGTCCGACAAAGCCCGTAAAATGCAGAAAAATGAGAGCGGGCGCGATCGCCAGCACCCAGGCTGCATTGTGATGCAGCGCCCTTGTAAGCGCTGGTGCTATGGCGGCGGCTGCGAACGGCAGCAACAGAGCGAGAAATGTCAGCCACTGGCCGTCTGCCGTCATGAACTCTCCCCACTGGACTTAGTGTTTCAAGAAACTTCAGAAAATCTCACGGTGACATAAACACTCGCCCTCGGCACGACAAGGCGTAAACGCAACTCACAGGCGCGATGAAACGACGCCATTCACAAGAGATTGGTCAGCTTAAACCACCGGGGGCTCACTATGCAAAAACACCGCTGGAATCATGCCCACACAATCGGCAGGCCCCATCAGGTCGTTTGTTCCCCTATATAAGTAGAATGCATCATTCACGTTGCCCACGTGAAACATAATGCAGCTTAGACACAGTCTTTTATTTCGACTGCCCAGAAGAGGCGGATCGCGCCCTCGATCTTCCTGCCCTCCCCGCGCCGCAGGTATTTTTTCGATTGGCCATTGCCACGCGCCCCTTCGGCGGGACAAAAATGCGCCCAGCTTCACGCAGCGCTTCGCGCCGCACCTGCACACATTCCGCAGATACTCCAAGGTTTGCCATGACTTCCAAAGCATTTTCCTCGACAGCCAGCGCTCCCTCGCCCGAAGCCCGCCCCGTCAGCGACACCCGCCATGGCATCGAGCGCACGGACGACTATGCCTGGATGCGCGCCGACAACTGGCAGGAAGTCCTGCGCGACCCGGCCCTTCTGGCAGACGACATCCGCGCGCATCTGGAAGCCGAGAACGCCTATCAGGCGGAACTTCTGGCCGACACGGAAGCGTTGCAGAAAACCCTGGTCGCCGAGATGCGCGGACGCATCAAGGAGGACGAGACCTCCGTACCTGCCAAGGACGGCCCCTACGCCTATGCCGCCGGTTTCCGCACCGGGGGCGAATATCCGCGCTTCTTCCGCCTGCCGAGCGATGGCGACGACAACGCCCAAGAGGAAGTGCTGCTTGATGGCGACCGCGAGGCCGAGGGCAAGAGCTATTTCCGCATCGGCGGCGCCGACCATTCGCCGGACCACAAGCGGCTTCTCTGGGGCCAGGACGACAAGGGGTCGGAGCTCTACACACTGAGTGTGCGCGATCTCGAAAGCGGCAAGGAGCTTCCCGACACGGTCACCGAAACCGGTGGAAGCGGCGAATGGGACGCAGCCGGCAGCGGCTTCTTCTACACAAGGCTTGATGAGAACCACCGCCCGTCAAAAATCTTCTACCACCGGATCGGCGCGGATTCCGCTGAAGACCGCCTCATCTACGAGGAAGCCGATCCGGGTTTCTTCGTCGACGTGTCCGGCAGCCGCAATCACGACTGGATCTATATCTCCGCCCACGATCACGAGACGTCGGAGTGCCGCATCCTTCCCGCAAGCGATCCCGACGCCACGCCCCGTCTGGTGGCCGCGCGCGAAACCGGACTGCAATACGATCTGGAAGAAGGCGGCGACATCTTCTTCATCCTCACCAATGCGGATGACGCCAAGGACTTCAAGATCGTCACCGCGCCCGCAGGCGATCCCGCCCGCGCCAACTGGCAGGATCTGGTGCCCCACGAGCCGGGCCGGCTCATCCTCGCCATCATGGCGTTTGCCAATTACCTCGTGCGTCTGGAGCGCAAGGACGGCCTGCCGCGCCTCGTCATCCGCGACCGCGCCGACGGGTCGGAACATTTGATCGCCTTCGACGAGGAGGCCTATTCGCTCGGCCTGATGGGGTCCTACGAATACGACACCGAGACGCTCCGCTTCTCCTATTCGTCCATGACCACGCCGCAGCAGGTCTTCGACTACGACATGCGCACCCGTAAGCGCACACTCCTGAAGACGCAGGAAGTGCCCTCCGGCCACAATCCGGATGACTATGTCACCCGTCGCCTCATGGCCCCTGCCCCCGATGGCGAACTGGTGCCCGTGTCGCTGGTCTATCGCAAGGACATCGCACTGGACGGCTCCGCGCCCTGCCTGCTCTATGGCTACGGCGCCTATGGCATGGCCATGCCCGCCGCTTTCAACACCAATTGCCTGTCTCTGGTCGACCGCGGCTTCGTCTACGCCATCGCGCATATCCGCGGCGGCAAGGAAAAGGGCTACGCCTGGTATGAGGACGGCAAGCGCGAAAAGAAGGTCAACACCTTCACCGACTTCATCGCCGCCGCCCGCCATCTGGTCGCCGAAGGCTATACCAGCCACGACCGCATCGTGGCCGAGGGCGGGTCCGCCGGCGGCATGCTGATGGGCGCAATCGCAAACATGGCCCCCGAGGCGTTCGGCGGCATCGTCGCCGCCGTGCCGTTTGTCGATGTGCTCAACACCATGCTCGACGACACGCTGCCGCTCACCCCGCCGGAATGGCCCGAATGGGGCAATCCCATTGCCTCAAGGGCCGATTACGACACCATCGCCGCCTATTCGCCCTACGACAATGTGGGCGCGAAGGACTATCCGCCCATTCTGGCGCTCGCCGGCCTCACCGATCCGCGCGTGACTTACTGGGAGCCTGCGAAATGGGTGGCGCGTCTGAGAGAGCGCAAGAACGGCGACAATCCGGTTCTTCTGAAAACCAATCTCGACGCCGGCCACGCCGGAGCCTCGGGCCGCTTTTCGCGGCTCGAGGAAAAGGCGCTCACCTATGCCTTCGTCCTGAAGGTCACCGGGAAGATGGATAACCGTTAGGCTTCGGCTGAACGGCAAGAAGATAGGCCGCGATCGCGTCGCGGTCTTCCTTGGAAAGCCGGGCCATGTTCTTCTGCACGGAGACCATGGCTCCGCCAACCGAATCGAACTCCGGCGTAAAGCCGCTTTCCAGATAATAGGCGATGTCCCCGGCCGACCAGGAGCCAATCCCGCCATCACCCGTGGTGATGTTCGGCACGATGCCCTCGCCTTCCGCCGAAACCGCACCCGCAAGCCACTGATCGTAGAGCTGTCCGCCGGCAAAATTGCGCGGCGTGTGGCACTCGCCGCAATGGCCCGCACCCTCCACGAGATACTGCCCGCGCCGTTCCGCATCAGAAGCATCGGCTCCCAGCGCAACCACCGGCTCGTCATGCATATAGGCCAGTTTCCATAGCCCGATGCCACGACGCATGGTGAAGGGGAACGAAAGCTGATGCTCGCCCGCATCGCCCTCCACTTCGGGAAGCGTCTTGATGAAAGCGAACAGGTCGCTCACATCCTGCGGCTCCATCCGCGCATAGGAGGGATAGGGAAACGCCGGATAGTAATGCTCGCCCTCGGGCGAAACCCCGTGCAGCATCGCATTGGCGAACTCCATGTCGCTCCAGCCGCCGATGCCGTCCTGCATATGTGGCGAAATGTTCGGTGCGACGAAGGTTCCGAAATCGGATTTCAACTCAACACCGCCGGCAAGCTCCAGCCGCGCATCGCCGTCAGCTCCGGGGCGCGCATGGCATGAGGCGCAGCCACCGGCCCAGAAGACCTGCTCGCCACGCTCCGCACTCGGCGCTTCCAGCGCGCCAAGCGCCCCGGCCTCCAGTGAGGTCGGAGCGCTCAACAGCCAGAACGCCGCTCCACCGCCCGCGATGACAATGAGGGCAGTGGTCAGCAATTTCTTCTTCATGACAATCCCGATCGTCCTGAGCTGAAAAACCGAACCGAAAGCCCGATACGGCTTTTCGGTCCGATGTTCTCGACTAGAGCAATTCCAGGAAAAGTGGGAACCGGTTTTCGGTCCGGAATTGCGTAAGACAATGAATTAGAGCGTTTTCGCGTTTCAACAAAAAGCGGAAAGGCTCTAGTTGTTCTGAACGCGGAACTTCTCGTGGCAGCTTTTGCAATTGCTGAACACCGGGCCGATTGCCGCCTGGAAAGAAGCGAGATCCGCCGGTCCGTCCTTGCCTGCCGCGTCTAAGGCAGCCGCCGTGTCGGTCATGTATTTGTCGAGCGCGGCCTGAAAGCCGGCTGCATCTTCCCAGATCGCGGGTGCAGCGGTGGTGTCGCCCTCGCCCGAACCCTCGGGAAAGAATGCGCCATACGATTTTGCGCCTGCGTTCAGCGTCAGGATCGCAGCCTTGGCGATTGCGGGATTATAGGCCAGCTCTTCCTTCATCATCGCGCCGGCAAGGCCGGCAGAAGCGGCCGTTGCCTGCATGATCGACTTGCGCACGGCAATCGGATCATCGGCCGCGGCAACGCCGGAAACCGACAGGCAAAGCGCTGAAACGGCAAGTGCAATCTTCTTCATGGAAACCCTCCGGTAATTTGTTCGAACAATACCCGGACCAACGCGATTGGCCGGGAATTATTCCGGGGAACGCCTTCACGCTTTCGTGAAGGTCGGTCGAATCAAAAAGGCCCGGCGCTGGGCCGGGCCTCTCGAATACAGCCAGAAGCCGTACTTATTGTGAAATCCACAAGCGGAATTACGAAGCCTGCTCGTAAAGCTCCAGCACGTAGTCCCAGTTGATCAGGCTGTCGACGAACGCCTCGAGATACTTCGGACGCGCGTTGCGGTAATCGATGTAATAGGAGTGCTCCCACACATCGACGCCGAGGATCGGCGCTGCGTCGTGAACCAGCGGGTTCTCGCCATTCGGGGTCTTCATGATCTCAAGCTTGCCGTTCTTGACAGCAAGCCATGCCCAGCCCGAACCGAACTGCGTTGCACCGGCATTGATGAAGTCGGCGCGGAACTTGTCGTAGCCGCCCAGATCGCTGTCGATGGCCTTGGCGAGCGCGCCGGGAAGGCTGGTGCCGCCGCCGTCTTTCTTCATCCACTTCCAGAAGTGAACGTGGTTGTAATGCTGGGCCGCATTGTTGAACAGGCCGGCATTCTTGCCGAAGGACTGCTTGACCACTTCCTCGAGCGACAGGCCGTCCATGCCTGCTTCTGCAGCCAGCTTGTTGCCATTGTCGACATAAGCCTTGTGGTGCTTGTCGTGGTGGTACTCCAGCGTTTCCTTCGACATGAAGGGCTGCAGTGCCTCATAATCGTAAGGCAGATCCGGCAGTTCAAAAGCCATGGTGGTAAACTCCCTCGTACAGGTGGTTGAATTCTGCAGGACGCAGATGGTGCTCTCCCTTGAGAGAGACAATACCCATCGCGTCCGATTGTTCCCGAATGATCAGGCGGGCACGCCCGAATGGGCCCACTCCCAATAGAGGTCACGGGCCTTTTTGGCCACAGGACCAGCCTGATAATTCTGATCTTCGACCCGGCTCACCGGCACGACCTTGGAGTGGTTGCCGGAGGAGAACACCTCGTCCGCTTCAAGGAAGTCCTTCACCGACAGCGTCTTTTCAACGACTTCCATGCCTGCATCGCGCAGAAGGCCGATCACGCGGGTGCGGGTGATGCCGGTCAGGAACGTGCCGTTCGGCGCAGGCGTGTAGACCACGCCATCCTTGACCATGAAGATGTTGGAGCTGCCGGTCTCGGCCACATTGCCCAGCATGTCGAGCACCAGCGCATTGTCAAAGCCGCGGCTGCGCGCTTCCATGATGGCGCGGGCGTTGTTCGGGTAGAGGCACCCCGCCTTGGCATTGGTCGGCGCGGTCTCATAGGTCGGCCGGCGGAACGGCGAAACGCCAACGGAAAAGCCGGTCGGCTCCAGCATCGGCGCTTCATAGAGGCACAGGCAGAAACGGCTGGAATCCGGGTCCGCCGGCACGCCCATATAGCCGCCGTGCTCGCCCCAGTACATCGGGCGGATATAGACAGCCGTCTTGCCGTCGAACTTCTTCAGACCGTCATTCGCCAGCCCGATGATTTCGTCAGCCGAAACCTTCGGCGTGAGGCCGAGATTGGCGGCGGAAGCGTTGACGCGTGCCGCATGCAGATCAAGGTCCGGCGCAACATTCTCGAACCAGCGCGCACCGTCGAACACGGTCGAGCCGAGCCACATGGCGTGGCTGCGCGGACCGATGAGGGGTACGTTGCCCTCATGCCAATCGCCATCAACATAGGTCCAGGTCGTCGATTGGACTTCGGTCACTACGGTCATACTGCGCCTTCCTTCCTGATGATCACGCAAGAATCTCTGCAAAGATGCGAAATTCTTAAATTCTCGGTGCCAATTATGGAAATGACTTTGTCCGGTCCCGTCAATCGCCGCCATGCGCCTTTCGATGAGGCCAGACCACGCTTCTTGACCGTCTCCAGCCCGTGCGGTCAAGTACGGAGTGCGTAAAGGAGTAATGATGCGCCACGCGGCCTATGTGTTCGATGCCTATGGCACCCTGTTCGACGTGCATGCGGCGGTGCGTCGCCATGCCGGCGAAATCGGGCCGGAAGGACAGCGTTTTTCGGAACTGTGGCGCGCCAAGCAGCTCGAATATTCCTGGGTCTTCACCCTGATGGGCGAATACACCGACTTCTGGACCATGACGGAGCGGGCGCTCGATTTCGCCTTCGCAAGAATTCCCTCGGTCGACCGCCGCCTGCGGCAGGATCTGCTCGACGCCTACTGGCAGCTCGACTGTTATGAAGAAGTTCCCGCGGTCCTGAAAGCGCTGAAGGCCGGCGGCGCGCGGCTGGCGGTCCTGTCCAACGGGTCGCCCGCAATGCTGGAATCGGCAATCCGCTCCTCCGCCCTCGACACGGTTCTGGATGAGGTTTTCTCGGTGGAAACGGTCCGCCGCTTCAAGACCGATCAGAGCGTCTATGAAATGGTCACCAATGCCTGGCGCATCTATCCGCAGAACGTCTCGTTCCAGTCATCGAATCGCTGGGACGTTGCGGGCGCACAGCATTTCGGATTCCGCACGGTCTGGCTCAACCGAACGGACCAGCCGGACGAATATGAAGAGTTTCCGCCTGACCTGATTCTACCGTCCCTCGACGGATTACTGACGTAACGTAAGAAGATTCCGCACATTCCGGGCGCGTGCTATGATGCATCTATAACACACTCGACCAGGAACTGCGCCGAATGCGTGATTTTTCACCTTCAAGTCAAAGTTACTCGGTCTATCAAGCATGTTCCGATAACTTCTCTCACCCTAGGGCGGGAACAAGGGATTTAAATCCCGCATGTGATCCGGAGGGCCGGCATTCAGGCTTTCGGGGTCATCAGTCCTGACGAAACGCGAGTACACGAAGAAACCATGTCCAATTCCCCCACTGCCGTACGATCACTCACCCGGCGTCGTTTTCTGTCCCTGAGCGCAATTGGCGCCGCATCGGTCGGCCTGTCCGCCTGCGTCAGCGACCAGAGCGAAAAGCCCGCGATTGTCTCGCGTCCCGCGCCCAAGCCCGGCCCCGTCCAGTACAATTCCATGTACTCGGCCGTCGTTGATGCCGGCTACGACATTCCCGCTGTTCCGATCGAGAAGATCAACCCGCGCTACTACCGTCAGGAAGTTGCCGATCCGACCGGCGAGCGTCCCGGCACCATCGTCGTCGACACCGCCAACCACTTCCTCTACCTCGTGCTCGAGAATGGCCGCGCCCTGCGCTATGGCGTCGGCCTTGGCCGCGCCGGTTTCGAGTGGGCCGGTCGCGCCGAGATCAAATACAAGCAGCAGTGGCCCCGCTGGTTCCCGCCGGCAGAGATGATCGACCGTCGCCCGGAGCTCGAAAAATATCGTTCCGAGTACGACAAGGCCAACGACAAGTGGGTCGGCGGCATGCAGCCCGGCGTTTCCAACCCGCTCGGCGCCCGCGCGCTCTACATCTTCGAAGATGGCAAGGACACGCTCTACCGCGTTCACGGTTCGCCCGAGTGGTGGACCATCGGAAAGTCGGTTTCCTCGGGCTGCGTGCGCATGCTCAACCAGGACGTGATCGACCTTTACACGCGCGTTCCAGATGGTGCGCCGATCCTCGTCACCTCGGGCCTGCGCACCGTTTGACGCGATGGTCCCGTCAGGACTTGAATGAGAAAGGGGCGCTCTAGCGCCCCTTTTTTAAACTCCCGAGAATGCCCCGCACCAGCGCCCTTCCAAGCGAGGTGCCGACGGAGCGGACCACCGATTTGATGGCGGCTTCCGTGACCGACTGCCGGTTGGACGTGCGCCGGCGCGGCGTGGTCGTCGTCTTGCGCCGCGTCGTGGTGGTGGTTTTCGCGCCATCGCCGAAATCGGGCAGCGACCAGCGCGTGCGCCCTTCCCCGTCACCGGCCTCTTCGGCCTCCTGCGCGCTTGCCTCGGCCTTCGCCTTCTCTTCGGCTTTCTTTTGCAGCATCTCGAAGGCGGATTCGCGGTCGATGCTCTCGT
Organism: Nitratireductor sp. WH36-1; assembly: GCF_058725515.1. Taxonomy (NCBI): domain Bacteria; kingdom Pseudomonadati; phylum Pseudomonadota; class Alphaproteobacteria; order Hyphomicrobiales; family Phyllobacteriaceae; genus Nitratireductor; species Nitratireductor sp. WH36-1. The sequence continues at coordinate 3,056,382 of NZ_CM178970.1, forward strand.
CGTACTGACCGAACACCGGGCTCGCCTTCATAAGCTTGTCGCGTTCTGCATCCGTGATCGGCCCGAGCCGCGATGCCGGCGGGCGGATCAGCGTCCGCTGCACGATCGAGGGAACGCCCTTGGATTCCAGCGTCGAGACCAGCGCCTCACCGACGCCAAGCTGCGTGATCGCTTCGAAACAGTCGAATTCGGGATTGGGCCGAAACGTGTCAGCCGCCGTCTTCACGGCCTTCTGCTCGCGTGGCGTATAGGCGCGCAATGCGTGCTGAACGCGATTGCCGAGCTGGCTCAGAACCGTCTCGGGAACATCCAGCGGGTTCTGCGTGACAAAATAGACGCCAACACCCTTGGAGCGGATCAGCCGCACCACCTGCTCGACACGCTCGACCAGAACCTTCGGCGCGTCATCGAACAGGAGATGCGCTTCATCGAAGAAGAAGACGAGGCGCGGCCGGTCCGGGTCCCCCACTTCCGGCAGTTCCTCGAACAGTTCCGAAAGCAGCCAGAGCAGGAAGGTCGCGTAAAGACGCGGGTTCATCATCAGCTTGTCGGCGGCCAGCACGTTGATCGCGCCGCGACCATCGCGCGTGGTGCGCATGATGTCGCCGATCTCGAGCGCCGGCTCGCCGAAGAAGAAGTTCGCCCCCTGCTGCTCCAGCACCAGAAGCGTGCGCTGGATCGCGCCGACAGACTGCTTCGACACATTGCCGTAGCGCGTGCCGATCTCGTCGGCGCGGTCCGCCACATGCACCAGAAGCGCCTGCAGGTCCTTCATGTCGAGCAGCAGCAGCCCTTCCTCATCGGCAATGCGGAAGGCAATGTTCAAAACACCTTCCTGCGCGTCCGAGAGGTTCATCAGCCGCGACAGAAGAAGCGGCCCCATCTCCGAGATGGTGGTGCGGATCGGGTGGCCCTTCTTGCCGAAGAGATCCCAGAAAATGACCGGGAATTCCTGAAACTCATACGGGTCGAGCTTGATCGCGTCGGCGCGTTTGGTGAGGAAGTCCTTCTCCTCGCCCATCATGGCAATGCCGGAAAGGTCGCCCTTCACATCCGCGCAGAACACGGGCACGCCCGCATTCGAAAACCCTTCAGCGAGGATCTGCAGCGTCACCGTCTTGCCGGTGCCGGTTGCGCCGGTGACGAGCCCGTGCCTGTTGGCGTATTTCAGCAGAAGACGCTCGGCCTGCTGGTAGCTGTCGTCCGGATGCCGACTGGCCCCCAGAAAAATCGTGTCGTCTGCCGTCATGAAATAGCCTCGCTCGATCAACCCGTTGCTGCGCAATGTTCTCCGGTATAGTCAGCCCCGCAGAAACACTCAACGGCGTTGTGCACGCGCGCTGAAAGCGAGGCTTTCATGCAACGCTCGGGGCTATTTGGCCTATTGTGCATTGCGGCGTGATCTGTGGCGTCCTAAACTCCGGGCTCAGTAAAGGGTGGTTGCCTTGGGCTGGAAACGCGCAAAGCGGCGGATCCGGCCTCGGCCATCGGCGAATCGGGAGGCATGATGGATCGCGCGATCCTTAAAAAAGTGAAGTTCCCCCAGATCGATCAGGAGCGCTGGCGCGACCTGGTGGTCGAATCCCTGAAGGGGGAAGCAGGTCCGGAAGCTCTCTCCTGGCAGACGGATGACAACATCTCCATGCGCGCACTTTACGAGCGCATGCAGGACGCCAAGCCGCTGGCGCGCGGCCGTGGAAAATCCGGCTGGGCGCATGTTCAGCGCATGGACGACCCGGATCCCGTGCGCGCCAATCTCCAGGCGAAGGAAGACATCGCACAGGGTGCAACGGGCCTCGCGCTCGTCTTTGCAGGCGCTCCCAATGCATTCGGCTTTGGCATGCCCGCAACGCCCGAGGCGGTTGCCAAGGCGCTCGACGGCATCGACCTGCAGGGCATGCATCTGCGCATGGACGCCAATCCGAGCAGCCGCGCCATTGTCGACTGGCTGACCCAGCTTTTCACCGAGCGCCGCATCAACCCGGCCGCCATGACGCTTTCCTTCGGCATTTCTCCGGCGGCCACCTTTGCCGGCACCGGCAAGCTGCGCATGTCCATCGAGGCGCTTGAAGCCTCCATGCCGCAGTCCTTCGCGGGCTTCTTCGCGATGGATCTGCCCGGCATCCTGCTCGAGGGCGATGGCCGCGTGTTCCACAATGCCGGCGCTTCCGAGGCGCAGGAGCTTGGCATCATGCTTGCCTCCGCAGTCTCGCATCTGCGCATGTTCGAGCAGGCCCGCCAGCCGCTTGTCTATGCCGCGCCGCATATCGGCTTCTCGCTCTGCGTCGATCAGGACCAGTTCCTGTCGATTGCCAAGATCAGGGCCCTGCGCCGCCTGTGGGCGCGTGTTCAGGAGACCTGCTCCATCGAGCCGTCTCTTGCGACGATCCACGCAGAGACCTCCTATCGGATGATGACGGCGAAGGACCCGGAGACGAACACGCTGCGCACCACCATCGCCGCCTTTGCGGCGGCTGTTGGCGGCGCGGACACGCTGTCCGTCCTGCCGCACACCATCGTCCACGGCCTTCCTGATCCCGATGCGCGGCGGCTTGCCCGCAACACGCAGCTCATTCTCTCCGGCGAAAGCCATCTGGATCTGATCATCGATCCGGCGGCTGGCGCCGGCGGCATGGAAACGCTCACCGCCGCGCTCTGCGAAAAGGCGTGGGACGAGTTCCGCCGCATCGAGAGCGAGGGCGGCGTGCTGCGCAGCCTGATGAACGGACACATTCAGGAGCGCGTGCTCGACATGCGCGAGCGCCGCGAGCAGCGCATCAATGACGGCAAGAAGGCCATTGTCGGCACCACCATCTATCCGGCTGCCGAAGAGCGCCCGGTCAAGACGCTCAAAGCGGTTTCGCCCGACATCTCCGGTGAGGTGGCCGCCGTGCGTTGCCAGCCGCTGCTTGCCCAGCGTCTCGACGAGACTGGAGGAGGCATCGCATGATCCCGGACTTCGCCAGCATCGACTGGTCGGTCCCTCATTCATCGCCTCTCCCAGCCCAGACCCCGCCGGCAGAAACGCCGGAAGGCATCGCCATCAAGTCTTCCTATTCAGAGGATGACTTAAGGGGTCTGCGCTTTCTCGACACCTATCCGGGCGCCGCGCCCTTCATTCGCGGCCCCTACCCCACCATGTATACCCGCCGGCCCTGGACCATTCGCCAGTATGCCGGTTTCTCGACGGCTGAAGAATCCAACGCCTTCTACCGGCGCAATCTCGCCGCCGGCCAGAAAGGCCTGTCGGTCGCCTTCGACCTCGCCACCCATCGCGGCTATGACAGCGACCACCCCCGTGTTGCGGGCGATGTGGGCATGGCCGGTGTGGCGATTGATTCCATTCTCGACATGCGCCAGCTCTTCGACGGCATTCCGCTCGACAAAATGAGCGTGTCCATGACCATGAACGGCGCGGTTCTGCCGATCATGGCGCTCTACATCGTCGCGGCAGAGGAACAGGGCGTCGCCCACAGGGACCTTTCGGGCACCATTCAGAATGACATTCTGAAGGAGTTCATGGTCCGCAACACCTATATCTACCCGCCCAAGCCCTCGATGCGGGTGATCTCCGACATCTTCGCCTACACGGCGGAGCACATGCCCAAATTCAACTCCATCTCGATCTCCGGCTATCACATGCAGGAGGCCGGCGCGTCCGCCGATCTGGAGCTGGCCTACACCATCGCTGACGGCATCGAATATGCCCGCGCCGGCATCGCCGCCGGGCTCGACATCGACCGTTTCGCGCCCCGCCTGTCCTTCTTCTGGGCCATCGGCATGAACTTCTTCATGGAAGTGGCCAAGATGCGCGCCGCGCGTCTTCTCTGGGCCACGCTTCTGAAAGAGAATTTCGCGCCGAAGAGCGAGCGCTCGCTGTCGCTGCGCACCCATTGCCAGACATCCGGCTGGTCGCTCACCGCGCAGGATCCCTACAACAATATCGTGCGCACCATGGTCGAGGCCATGGCCGCCACGCAGGGCCACACCCAGTCTCTGCACACCAACGCCTTTGACGAGGCGCTGGCCCTTCCGACCGACCATTCCGCCCGCATCGCCCGCAACACGCAGCTTGTGCTGCAGCTTGAATCCGGCACCAAGCGCATGATCGACCCATGGGGCGGCTCCCATTTCGTCGAGCGCCTCACACACGATCTCGCCAACCGCGCCCTCAAACACATCGAAGAGGTGGAAAGCCTCGGCGGCATGGCTGCGGCCATCGAGAAGGGTGTGCCGAAGATGCGCATCGAGGAAGCGGCTGCCCGCACCCAGGCGCGGATCGATTCCGGCGAACAGCTCGTCGTCGGCGTCAACAATTACCAGCCCGAACGCGACACCGAGGTGGACGTGCTCAAGGTGGACAACGCCGAAGTGCGCGCCCGCCAGCTCGCCAAGCTGCAACAGCTCAAGGGCACCCGCGACGTGGCCGAGACCGAGAGCGCCCTTGCCGCCCTCACCCGCGCTGCCGGGGGAGACGGAAACCTTCTCGAATTCGCCGTCCGCGCCGCCCGCGCCAAGGCAACGGTGGGCGAGATTTCTTCGGCACTCGAAAAGGTCTTTGGCCGCCATGTGGCCGAGATCCGCACCATTTCCGGCGTCTACCGCAAGGAGGTGGGCGACCTTCCCTCCGTCGAACGCGCGCACCAGAAGGTGGAGAAATTCCGCAAGAAGACCGGAGCCGCCCCCCGCATCCTGATCGCCAAGATCGGGCAGGACGGGCATGACCGCGGTCAGAAGGTCATCGCCACCGCCTTCGGCGATCTGGGGTTCGACGTCACCGTCGGCGCCATGTTCCAGACGCCTGAGGAAGTGGCCGAGCTTGCCATCGCCAATGATGTGCAGATCGTCGGCGCATCGTCGCTCGCCGCCGGTCACCTCACCCTCATCCCCGAGCTCAGGACGGCGCTGGAAAAGCGCGGCCATGGCGACATTCTTCTGGTGGCCGGCGGTGTCATTCCCCCGGATGATTTTGCGGCCGTACATGAAGCCGGCGCTGCGGAAATCTTCCCACCTGGCACGATCATCCCGGAAGCCGCCGAGCGCCTGCTCGACCGGCTTCTGAAATCAGGCTGATCGCCCCATTCTTGAAATGGCCGCCCCTCTGTTATACCTTAAGTTATAACACACGGAGCCAAAGCCATGAATGTAACCATTCGCAAGATCGGGAATTCGGAAGGTGTCATCCTGCCGAAGGAAGTGCTTGAGCGGCACAATTTGCGCGCCGGTGACACGCTTAACCTTCTCGAGGACGGAACGGAGCTGCGCCTTCGCCCCCCGGCAGAGGATCCGGAAGAGTTCGAGCGGAAGATGAAGATCGCGCGTGAGCGTATGAAGAAATACGAAACGGCCTACCGTGTTCTGGCCAGGTGACCGAGTTTCATTCACGCGTATTCATAGAAGCGCTGCATCTTGAGCAGTTGCGTCTTCATGGCGGCGCCAACGGGGTCTGTGATGAAGGCGCACTGGAATCTGCGCTTCATCGCCCTCTGCAGAAAGAGGCCTATGAAGAGCCCGACTTGTGCGCGCTCGCAGCTGCCTATCTTTTTGGCATTGTAAAGAACCACCCCTTTGTCGACGGAAACAAGCGTACCGGCCTCGCCGCAGCCGACCTCTTTTTGTACTTCAATGGACTGAGCATGGAAGCGGAACAGCACGACGTTATTCAACTCGTTCTTATGATCGCCGCCAGCGAGATCGATGAAGCAGGCGCTGCGGCATTCTTCCGCGACCACACGGTCCCTCTCGAAACCTGAACCTCACGGCACGAAACCTGCATTCAAAATCGGGCCAGTCCGGAGTTGTGCCAAAATGAACCGCCGCAGATTTTTGAAAGCAAGCGCAGGGTTTGCCGTTCTCGGTCTTTCCATGCCGCATCTTGCCTTTGCCGACGCCGCGCTCGGGCGCATGGCGGCTGGTGCTGCCAGTGCGCGGGATTTCGGCGTCGATCCGAACAGCGCCACAGATCAGACTTCGGCCCTCACCGCCCTGCTTGAACGCGCCAGCGCGGAATCCATACCGGTCTTTCTCCCGCCCGGCCGCTATCGCCTGTCGGGCCTGCCGCTTCCCCGTCAGGTCCGCCTCATCGGAGTTCCCGGCGCAACGCGCCTCGTGCAGGAACGCGCCGGCGCATTTCTCACGGCGCGCGACAGTGAACACCTTTCCCTGTCGGGCCTTGCGCTCGATGGCGTGTACATGCCGCTTTCCGGCGATGCGCGCGCGCTTCTCGACATTGACGGTGCAAAACACCTCGCCATTGAGCAATGCGCCTTTCGGGCCAGCAGCGGCAGTGGCCTCGCCTTTCGCCGCGCACGCGGGCGGATCCGCGACAGCGAGATCGCGGACGCCTCCGACTACGCCCTTTACGCGCTGGATTCGGATGGGCTCGACATCAGCGCCAACACCATTGCCGATTGCGGCAATGGTGGCATTCTCGTCCATCGCAGCGGCCCCGGCGCGGATGGCAGCCGCATTGCGGGAAACCGCATCACCCGCATCCGCGCTGACAGGGGCGGCACCGGCCAGTATGGCAATGGGGTCAACGCCTATCGCGCCGACAATCTGCGCGTATCGGACAATGAAATTTCCGACTGCGCCTTCTCGGCCATACGCGGCAACAGCGCCGGCAATCTCCAGATTTCCGGCAACACCTGCCTGCGCTCCGGCGAGACGGCGCTCTATGCCGAGTTTGCCTTTCAGGGCGCGGTCATCACCGGCAATCTGGTGGATGGCGCGGCCCACGGCATTTCCATGGCCAATTTCGACAAGGGCGGCCGCCTCTGCGCCTGCACGGGCAACATCGTCCGCAACCTCTCCGCAAACGGCCCCTACCCCTCGCCCATGGCCGGTTTCGGCATCGGCATCAATGTCGAGGCCGACAGCGCGGTCACAGGCAATGTCATCGAGAACGCGCCGCTTGCCGGCATTCGCATGGGCTGGGGCCCCTTCCTGCGCAACATCACCGCTTCGGGAAACGTCATCCGCAAGGCGAAAACCGGCATCATTGTCTCCGTGGTCGAAGGCACGGGCGCAGCAGTCATTTCCGGCAATGTCTTTGAAGACACGCCGGATGGCGCGGTCGTCGGCCATCGCTGGGCCGACGCCGTCACCGGCGACCTGCTGCGCGCCGGCAGCAAGGACATTCCGCACCTGACAGTCACAGACAATCGCGCAGGCTAAACTGAAAGACCTGACCTTTCTGTCGAAAGATGCTCAGCAGGTGTGCGGCTTCGGCTTCACTGCGCCGCCTTGAGAGGCAGGTAAATATCCGTGCGGAGTTCGCTTTGCGGCACCTCGCGCGGATCGTTCAGATAGGCCTCGAAGATGGGAGCATCCTCCGGCTCATAGCCGGATGCAGGCAGCCACACGCCCAGAAACCAGCGATAGGCCCCGCGCATGTCGGCATAAGGGCCCGTATAGCTCAGCTTCGCATATGCCCCACCGCGCAGCACCGTCTCCACGAGAGGCGCATCGATTGCGAAGGACTCTGCCACCGGCAGACAGGCGCGCGAGCGCAATTCGGTCTCGGGGCCGATATCCGGATCGTCGAAGAACACGCCGATCATGGCCGGCTCGGCCGGGATCGCGTCGCGGGCGGCAAGCGTGGTGAAGAGCCGTCCCATGGCGTGATCGATTTCCATATAGGAGCCGGTGTGATCGATCCCTGCGCAACGACGTTCCGGCACACGCTCCACCACCACCGGAAAAGCGCGCGCCGCACCTGCGGCATTCGCGGCCCTGAATGCTGCATGCGATCCCTTTTCGCGATAGGCTGCGGGGCTCACGCCGAAAGCGCTCTTGAACGCCCGGCCGAACGTGTCTGGCGAACCATAACCGGCACGCGCGCCGATGGCGTCGATGTCCAGTTCTGAATTGGCCAGCCGGTCGGCGGCGCGCTGGAGCCTCAACCGGCGGATCGTCGCGACAATGGTTTCGCCGCGCATGGCCGAGTAGATGCGGCTCCAGTGATAGGGCGAGAGGCAGGCAACTTCCGCCAGCCGATCAAAGGAGAGATCCTCCTCAAGGTTGGCATAGACGTGATCGAGCACCCGGTTGAGGCGGTCATTGTAGTTTTCCAGGCAGGTCATGAATGTCCTCTGTCATGCTTGAAATCACGGAACTTCTCGCACGATGTGGACAGGCAAATCCTGCGCACTTGAAGCATGGCCGTCAGCCTTGTCGCTTGAGAGGCCATGCCGTCATGCCGTTGCACCATCAATGGTTTGGAACGTCCCCTGCGTCCCCAGAGGGGCGCACGGCAATCTAGGGTCAGGACCCATTAATATGGCCGCAATGGCGTTCGATAGACCAAGAGATGCCAGGAAGACCCCGCAGAGCGGGGTCTTCCCCCGGTCAAGGGGTTTGACGCAGCAGATCGCCGGCCTATCGAGCGTCCTTCGGATCGGCCTGATTTGCACGGCTACTTTGTCGCAAGTCCTCGAAAGACGTGAAGTCTTCCTGCGGCCTTGCTTCGCGTATCCGCACAAATCAGGCCGACCATTGCGGTCATATTAATGGATCCTGACCCTAGCCGACCTGAACATCCAGAACGTCTGAAGGCCGCAGCCCGCCGACCTCGAAACCGCGCCGGTTGGTCAGAACGGGCCGCGCCATCTCATGCAGCGTCCCGGCAAGCGCATCCCTCTTCAGAAGCTGCGCCAGAACCTCGGCCACCATCACTTCGGCAGCCCGCGTGGCTCCGTCATCGCATTTGAGCGCAATGCCGAGGCCCTTCTCGGGGATCGCCGCACAGAATACGCCTTCCGCCCCCGTCTTGGTGAAGATGCGGCCCTGTCCGGCCTCCATCATGCGTGTGTCGGACCGTCCGCTGCCCGCCACATAGAACGGCTCGGCCATGCAGGCCGCAAAAATCCGTCGGGCGGCTTTCGCCCTTTCCGGCGCAAACCCCGTGCCCGTCGCCATGCGCGCAAATCCCTGCGCCAGCGCCCGAAGCGGCACCGCATAGGTGGGAATGGAGCAGCCATCCGTGCCGCACAGATCGCTCTTGTGCGCAGCGCCTGTCACATCTTCCATCGCTGCCTTCACCGCATCCTGAAGCGGGTGACCCAGCGCCACATAGCCCTGCGGATCATGTCCCAGATGGGCGCAGGTGCATAAGAAACCCGCATGCTTGCCGGAACAGTTGTTGTGCGCCGCCGTGGGCTCCGAAAGGGTGCGCGCCTGCTCGATCAGCACATGTTCCTGAGAAGACCAGTGCGCCCCGCACTCGAAAGCGTCCGCGCCGAGCCCTGCCCGCTCGAGCATGGCGATAGCCAGCGCCGCATGTTCCGGCTCGCCCGAATGCGACGAACAGGCGAGCGCGATCTCGCGGTTGCCGAAGCCATAGGCATCCGCCGCCCCGCTTTCCACGAAGGGCAGCGCCTGAATGGATTTCACGGCTGAACGCGGGAACACCGGTCGGTCGATATCGCCAAGGCTCATCACCGCGCCGCCATCCGCGTCGAACACGGCGATGGCACCCCGGTGCCTGCTCTCGACAACGTTACCGCGCAACACCTCGACCAGAACCGGATTGCCCATGTTTTCACCGTAATTTGCGGGATTCATTTTCATCATCTTCCGGCGACAATAGACTGGCCCCCATGCGTTTTTTCAAGCGAACTTTGCTCTTTCTCCTCGTCGTCTTCGTTTTGCCGGCCTCAGCTTCACTGGCCTGGTGGGCGGTGCAGGAACGGCCTGGCTCCTGGCGCAGCGCCGACTGGTCGGCGAGTGGCGTGCTGCCCGCGCCCGCAGACGATCCGCAGGCCGCAGTCTATGTGATGGCCGCACGCACCGGCGGCATGAAGGGCGCGCTCTCCGTTCACAGCTGGCTTGTGCTCAAACGTGCGAACGCCTCCGGCTATGACCGTTACGACAAGGTTGGCTGGGGCAGCCCGGTGCGCCGAAACGCCTACCCGGCGGACGGGCGCTGGTATTCCAACACGCCTTATGTGGTGACCGCCATCAAGGGGGAAGAGGCCGAACGCCTTATCCCTCAGGTGGAAGCGGCCATCACCAGCTATCCGTTTTCGCAGCGCGGCGATTACGGACTGTGGCCCGGCCCCAATTCCAATTCCTTCACCGCGCATGTGCTGCGCACGGTGCCCGACCTCAACACGGCCCTGCCGCCCACCGCCATCGGCCGTGATTATCGCCCCGGCCTCTTCGCCTTCGATCACGCGCCCGACTGGAGCGATGTCCATGTGTCCTTTGGCGGCCTGGCAGGGTTTGCCGCCGGCCTGCGCTCAGGCTTCGAGCTTCAGTTTCTGGGACTGGTTGCCGGCCTCGACATACGCAACCCGGCACTGAAAGTGCCGGGCTTCGGACGCGTCGAACTATGGCCGTCGGCAACGGCAGGCGAGAAGGCCGCGCCTTCTACTTGATCCGTTCGAGGATCGACACATAGTTGGCGACTGCCGCGCCACCCATGTTGAAGATGCCACCCAGCGTCGCGCCGGGGATCTGGATGCCGCCGGCCTCGCCGGTCAGCTGCATCGCCGTCAGTGCGTGCATGGAAACGCCGGTCGCGCCGATCGGGTGGCCCTTGGCCTTCAGGCCGCCCGACGGGTTCACCGGCAGACGCCCGTTCTTCTGTGTCTGACCTTCGAGCGCGATCCTGCCGCCCTCGCCGCGCTTCGCCAGTCCCATGGCCTCATATTCGATCAGCTCGGCAATGGTGAAACAGTCATGCGTCTCCACGAAGGAGAGATCGTCCAGCGTCACGCTGGCGCTCTTCAGCGCCTGCTTCCACGCCGCCTCACAGCCCTCGAACTGCAGGATGTCGCGCTTCGACATGGGCAGGAAGTCCTGCACATGCTCATTGGCGCGCAGCGCCACCGCACGGCGCATCGAAAGCGCCGTTTGCGTGTCCGCCAGAACGACAGCCGCCGCCCCGTCGGAAACCAGCGAACAATCCGTGCGCTTCAGCGGGCCGGCGACATAGGGGTTGCGCTCACTCTCCTGACGGCAGAACTCAAAACCCAGATCCTTGCGCATCTGCGCGTAAGGATTGTCGACGCCGTTCTTGTGGTTCTTTGCCGCCAGCGCCGCCAGCGCATCCGTCTGGTCGCCATATTTCTGGAAATAAGCATCCGCGATCTTGCCGAAAACGCCGGCAAAGCCACCCGGTATCTCGCCATCTTCCGGCAGATAGGACGCTTTCAGCAGGTTTTCCGCAATCTGTGGTCCTGGCGTTTTGGTCATCTGCTCCGCGCCCACCACCAGCACGATGCGCGCCGCACGCGCCTCAATGGCACGCGCGCCCTGCCGCACGGCGGCGGACCCGGTTGCGCAGGCGTTCTCCACCCGCGTCGCCGGCTTGAAGCGCAGCCGGTCATCGGCCTGCAGCACGAGGCTTGCGGTAAAATCCTGCGGCGAGAAACCGGCGTTGAAATGGCCGAGCACGATCTCGTCCACATCCTCCGGCCCGATGCCCGCATGGTCCAGCGCCTCACGCGCCACCTGCACGATCAGCCCTTCCAGCGTGTCGTCTGTCAGCTTGCCGAATTTGGAGTGGGCCCAGCCCACGATGCATGCGGTCATCTCGTCTCTCCCGGACCACCAGCCACAGGCCGGCGCGTTGATGAACTGTCTCACAAAATCATAAATCCGGCGCGAAGACCGTTCAAGCCTGAACTATTTAAACACCCGGCCCGAGCCTCTGAATTTTTCTTGATTGACTCATCAATCAATAATAAACGAGAGCCATGCCCAAGATCGGAATGGAACCCATCCGCCGCCGCGCGCTCATTGATGCGGCCATCAGCGCCATTGGCGAGCGCGGCGCGCTGAACGTCACAATGTCGGACATTGCCGGTCGCGCCGGCGTGTCGACCGCGCTTGCGCATCACTATTTCGGCGGCAAGGACGACCTCCTTTTCGCCACGATGCGCCACATCCTCACCCAGCTCGGCAATGAGATCCGCCCGGCCATCGCCCCGCTCTCCGGGCCTGAGCGGGTGCGCGCGATCATCGCGGTCAACCTCTCGCCGGAGCAGTTCCGCCCCGAGATCATCGCCGCCTGGCTCGCCTTTTATGTGGAGGCGCGGCGCGATGCAGCGCTTGGCCGCCTCTTCCGCATCTACGTGCATCGCCTTCACAGCGACCTTCTGAGCGGCCTCGCCGGTCTTCCCCGCCCTGCCGCCATACGCACCGCGCGCGGCATCGCCGCCCTTATCGACGGTCTTTATCTGCGCCGCGCGCTCGGCGAAGGCGTCGAGGATTCCCGGACCGCCATCTTCCTCGTCGAAGACTATCTCGACATGGCGCTTGCCCGTCACACGCCTCACGGGGGCCCGTTCCATGGCTGAAGCCGATTTCGTCATCATTGGGTCCGGCTCCGCCGGCGCCGCGCTTGCCTACCGCCTGTCGGAAGACGGCAGGCATTCGGTCATCGTCATCGAATATGGCGGCAGCGATATCGGCCCCTTCATCCAGATGCCCGCCGCCCTCTCCTTCCCCATGAACATGGCGCGCTATGACTGGGGTTTTCAGAGCGAACCGGAGCCTCATCTGGGCGGGCGCGTTCTGGCCACGCCGCGCGGCAAGGTGATCGGCGGCTCCTCCTCCATCAACGGCATGGTCTATGTCCGCGGCCACGCGCGCGACTTCGACCACTGGGCCGAACAGGGCGCGGCCGGCTGGGCCTATGCGGATGTGCTGCCCTACTTCAAGCGCATGGAGACGATGGAGGATGGCGAAGCCGGCTGGCGCGGAACCGACGGCCCGCTTCATGTACGCAAGGGCCCGCGCGACAATCCGCTCTTTTCCGCCTTCGTTGAAGCGGGCCGACAGGCCGGCTTCGAGACCACGCCGGACTATAACGGCTCCAAACAGGAAGGCTTCGGCGCACTCCAGCAGACGATCCACAGGGGCCGGCGCTGGTCCACGGCCAACGCTTACCTCCGGCCCGCGCTGAAGAGAAAGAACGTGAGTCTCGTCAATGGCTTCGCGCGCCGCGTTGTCATGGAGAATCAACGCGCCACCGGCGTCGAGATCGAAGCTCACGGAAAGATTCAGGTCGTTAAAGCAAGACGTGAAGTCATTATCGCAGCATCAGCGATCAATTCACCAAAGCTGCTGATGCTTTCGGGCATCGGCCCCGCCGCGCATCTGCAGGAGCGCGGCATTGATGTCGTGGCCGACCGGCCCGGCGTTGGCGGCAATCTGCAGGACCATCTGGAACTCTACATCCAGCAGGAATCACTTCAGCCGATCACGCTCTATTCAAAGCTCAATCTCCTTTCCAAAGGGTTGATCGGCGCTGAATGGCTGTTCTTTAAATCGGGTCTGGGCACATCGAATCATTTCGAGGCTGGCGCATTCGTCCGCTCCGCAGCCGGCGTCGAGTATCCGGATATCCAGTATCACTTCCTGCCCGTCGCCATCCGCTATGATGGCAAGGCGGCGGCGAAGGGACACGGCTTTCAGGCGCATGTCGGACCGATGCGCTCCAGATCGCGCGGCGCGATTCACCTCAGATCGGGCGACGCCTGGGACAAGCCGGAGATCCGCTTCAACTACATGTCGCACCCGCAGGACTGGAGCGACTTCCGCCACTGCATCCGCCTCACCCGCGAGATCTTTTCGCAGGACGCCTTCACCCCCTATCGCGGGCGAGAGATCGCGCCGGGCGACAGCGTCCAGTCCGACGATGAACTAGACGCCTTCATCCGCGATCATGCCGAAAGCGCCTATCATCCCTGCGGCACCTGCCGTATGGGTGCGGCAAGCGACGCGATGAGCGTTGTCGACGGGGAATGCCGCGTGATCGGGGTCGAAGGTCTGCGGGTCGCAGATTCGTCGATATTCCCCCGTATCACCAACGGCAATCTCAACGGGCCATCGATCATGGTGGGCGAGAAAGCCGCCGATCATATTCTTGGCCGGACACCGCTCAGCCCGTCCAATCAGGAACCCTGGATCAACCCGCGCTGGCGGGAGACCGACCGATAGGGCAATTTCAGGAAAGGCGGAAACCGGTTTTCCGCCCGGAATTGGGCAAAACAAAAAGTTTCAGCGCTTTCGCAACTCAACGAAAAGCGAAGGCGCTCCAAAGCTGGAGACATTATGCGCGCGCAGCCAAAAGCATCGCACTACATCAACGGCCACTATGTGGAAGATGAACAGGGCGCCGTCATCGATGTCGTTTATCCGGCAACGGGCGAGACCATCGCACGCGTTCATTCCGCGACCCCGAACATCGTCGAGCTTGCTGTCGAGGCCGCACGCGCGGCCCAGCCGGCCTGGGCGAAGCTGAAACCCGTTGAGCGCGGACGCATTCTGCGCCGCGCAGCCGACCTTCTTCTTAAGCACAATGAAGAACTGGCCGCGCTGGAAACCCTCAACACCGGCAAGGCGCTTCAGGAAACGCTGGTCGCCGACGCCCCTTCCGCCGCCGAGGCTCTGGAGTTTCTGGGCGGCGCGGTTGCCGCCTTCAACGGCGAACAGGTCGAGCTTGGCGGCGCGTTCGGCTACACGCGACATGAACCGCTCGGCGTATGCGTCGGCATTGGCGCGTGGAACTATCCGATCCAGATCGCCGGCTGGAAATCCGCCCCCGCACTCGCCATGGGCAACGCCATGGTGTTCAAACCCTCCGAGGTGACCCCGCTTTCCGCGCTGAAGCTCGCCGAGATTTACACCGAGGCGGGGCTTCCGGACGGTCTCTTCAACGTGGTGCAGGGACTGGGCGATGTCGGCGCTGCTCTTGTCGCCCATCCCGGGGTCGCCAAGGTGTCGCTCACCGGCTCGGTGGAGACCGGCAAGAAGGTGCAGTCCCTCGCCGGCAGCCACATGAAGCCCGCCACGATGGAGCTCGGCGGCAAGTCGCCGCTGATCGTGTTCGATGACGCCGATCTGGAAAACGCCATTGGCGGCGCCATGCTCGGCAATTTTTATTCGACTGGCCAGATCTGCTCCAACGGCACCCGCGTTTTTGTGCAGAAGGGCATTTACGAGCGCTTCCTGTCACGCCTGACGGAGCGCACCAGTGCGATTCGCCTGGGCGACCCGCTCGACCCCGAAACCCATCTCGGGCCGCTCATCAGCAGGGCGCAGCATGACAAGGTGCTGCGCTATATCGAGATCGGCCGCGAGGACGGCGCAACGCTGCATCATGGCGGCAGCGCACCCGGACTGCAGGGGCTGGAAGACGGTTACTATGTGGAGCCCACGATCTTCACCGATGTGACCGACGGAATGCGAATCGCGCGTGAGGAAATCTTCGGGCCGGTGATGAGCATTCTCACCTTCGAGGACGAAGACGAGGTGATCGAGCGCGCCAATGACACGCCATTCGGCCTTGCAGCCGGCGTCTTCACGCAGAACCTCGCCCGCGCCCATCGCGTCATCAACGCGTTGAAAGCCGGCACCTGCTGGATCAAC
Organism: Nitratireductor sp. WH36-1; assembly: GCF_058725515.1. Taxonomy (NCBI): domain Bacteria; kingdom Pseudomonadati; phylum Pseudomonadota; class Alphaproteobacteria; order Hyphomicrobiales; family Phyllobacteriaceae; genus Nitratireductor; species Nitratireductor sp. WH36-1. The sequence goes on from NZ_CM178970.1 coordinate 3,071,763, forward strand.
ACCTACAATCTGACACCCGTGGAACTGCCCTTCGGCGGTGTGAAGCAGTCCGGCTTCGGCCGGGAGAACGCCATGGCCGCGCTCGCCGCCTATTCACAGGCCAAATCGGTCTATGTGGAAACCGGCGATGTAGAAAGTCCGTATTGAATGTCGGTTTGATCTTGCGCAGTTTAAATCCGGCGGCTATAAGCCCGCCGTCTGGTCACGGAGTGTAGCGCAGCCTGGTAGCGCACCTCGTTCGGGACGAGGGGGTCGCAGGTTCGAATCCTGCCACTCCGACCAGTTTTCAAAAATCGACATTTTGCCCAAGGGTTGAGCCAGTCCTCCCCTTCAAGCTGTGTCGACTCCCCCTCTCTGCCACCCGTTCTCACGCAGATTGCTCTCGCACTTCCAGCGCGTCGGCAGGGATTTTGAGCATTCCCGAAAGTCGGAAATGCGCATGTGTGATCCGGGGGTTGAACTATCTTTCAATCAGACCTTGTTTCAAACACAATCCACATCCATATGTGGAGCATCGAACTTGCTGTTGAACTTTGTTCCGCGCTGCAAAGCGCCCCTACGATCTTCCCTCAAATTCGAACTACCCGGTGCTTGGCAATCGTCAGGCATCGATTCCCTATGACGATTTGAAAGGAAAATCGCATGATTACTGGAACCGTAAAATTCTTCGACACCACCCGCGGCTTTGGCTTCATCGCACCCGATGACGGCGCGAACGACGTGTTCGTTCACATCTCTGCCGTCGAGCGCGCTGGCATGCAGTCCATCGTTGAAGGTCAGAAGCTCAGCTTCGAGATCGTTCAGGACCGCCGGTCGGGCAAAAGCGCTGCGGACAACCTGCAGGCTGCATAAGCTTCGTCTCCGCCACGTGACCACGGATGTACTGGCACGGGGCGTTGAGATGATCGAGAAGGTCGGGCTAGCGCCCGGCCTTTTTTGTTTTCTGACAGAGATCATGCGCGATAGCGCGCTGCGCCAGCCACACCCAGTGCTTCTGCATCATTCCGCCGCAAAGCTGAAACAGAAGCGCCTCGCCTGAAACACGGGCGGGCCGACCATGACGGAAAAGCGATCTTCGAGGGAAATCCGCCTACTCGGCCTTTTGCCATATGGGCATGCCGAGAGCGATTGCCGTGCAGGCATAGCCGATATGGGCCGGCGCGCCTTCGCGCCGATAGCGCGCGATCGTCGCCCTGCCCACCTGCAGCACCCTTGCGGCATGCCGTTCGCTGAAACCGAGATGCTTCAGCCAGGCATCGAAATCCGTTGCGCCCATCGCGGCAGGCCGCGCGCCCCGTCCACGCGCGGGGTGCCCGTCTTCTTTATCCGCCCTGAATGCGACGACGTTCACACCGTCCCTCCGTCTGAATGACAAATGCCGTGCCGCGTCCCCTGATGTGCGACGGCTAGCAATACACAATGCCTGGTTGAATTGTGCAACCTGTAAATTCCAATCAATTGGGGAAACCTCGCACAGCCGCTTCACCACAATCGGCTGAGGGCCGCTACGTCGGGTGAATTTCTTAACACCGCGTTAAGAGCACGCGCCTAGGGTCAGCGCCATCATCAAACGAAACCACCCGGAGACGGCAATGCGCGGATTACTGATTTCGGCTTCCATCGCCACGTCCCTCTTGTTTGCAACGGTTTCCCCCGGCCAGGCCGAGGGTACGCTGCTGACGGTCAGCGGCGAGATCGACAACACCAATCGTGAGGCGTTTGACCCGTTCTTTGACGGGTTTCTGAAGTTCCACGACAAGACGTTCGACAAGGCGCACAGCTTCGACTGGGAGACGCTTGCCGCCCTTCCGCAGAAGACGATCAAGGTGAATGCCGACACGGAAGACTGGCCGCGCCCGCTCACCATGGAAGGCCCGCTTCTGAAAGACGTTCTTGCCACGGCCGGTGCGACAGGCGACAGCGCGACACTCTATGCGCTCGATGGTTTCGGCTTCGAAATGGATGCCGACAAGATGGCCGCCCATGAATGGATCCTCGCCATGAAGGTCGACGGAAAGCCACTCGGCATCGGCGGTCTCGGGCCGCTCTGGCTGGTCTACGACACCGGTGGCGCCAAGGCGCCGGAAGAAGAAGAACGCGGCTGGGTCTGGTCGGTTTTCCACATCGAAGTCGAATAGACGATACGCAGACGGCGCCCTTCGGCGCCGTTTTTTATTCCATGAACCGCGTGCCCGGCGCCACCCTCAGGCGACGACCTCATGCGGCGCGCGATACATCACCTGATCGCGCCCGCCCCGCTTGGCCCTGTACAGAAGGAAATCGGCCTCGCGGACAACTTCATCCAGCGATTGCTCCGGGCGATGCATGGCGACGCCGATGCTCACCGTGGTGGAAAGCTCTTCGGGGTGCGCCGCGCACCCCACGAGACGGCAGCTCAGGGCGATGCGCTCCGAAACCGTGCGCGCAAGCGGCAGGTCCGCGCCCGGCATGAACACGGCGAACTCCTCGCCGCCAATGCGCGCGCAGATATCATCCACGCGCACGCTCTGACGAATTGCCTCCGCCACCAGCACAAGCACCCGGTCCCCCTCGGCATGGCCAAACCGGTCGTTGATCAGCTTGAAGTGATCCACATCGATGAAGAGAACCACACCTGCCGAGGCGTCGGCTTCTCCGATAAACGCGCCCGCCTGCTGCATGAAATTGCGTCGATTGCACAGCTCGGTCAGGTAATCAGTCGTTGCAGCCTTATCCAGCTCCGTTGCCAGTTTCGCGACCGTCGCCGTCTTGCTCAGAAAAACATAGGAGATCGGGTAGGCCACAAGAACGGTGATGACGGCCGTGAGAATCAGGTCGAGCATCAGCCGGTCGGAAAAGAATATGGAGTAAAGAATGAGCGTCAGCGCGTCAGCACCCACGGCAGCGCCCAGAGTGACGATGCATGCCTGTTGCCAGATGCGCAACGCGTAAAACCGCTCGAACACCGCCTGCAAACGTCCCATCCCCTCGCCCTTTTGCCGGCACATAATATTTCAGCGGTGTAAACATGCCGTTACCCTGCGGCAACCGGACGGACAAACCTCCACGGAAATACGCGAACAAGTTGAAGAACCGGGCTTTGCACTGGAACTTCTTGTGTTTACGCTGCCTTGTCATACATACTGAGTATCAGGCGAAGTAATGGCGGGCTGCATTTTCGCACGCAAATCGTTGTTTCTTTTGGTGAGGCGTCTGCGGAGATTGACCTGATGGACATGGCTGCCCTGGCATCCGAGTTCCTGCAAGGCTTGGGAATTGCGGTCATCGCCGCGCTTCTTTACGAGCGCGCGGCCCGGCTTGCGCTGACATCCTTACAGCGCAGCCTTCTCGTCTCCGCGCTTTTCTCCGTGGGCTCCATCGGGCCTGCCCTCTTCACCGCACACGCCTCCTCCGGCCTGTCTTTCGACATCGGCAATGTGTTTGTCGTTCTCGCCATGACCTATGGCGGCTGGATTACGCTTGCCATCACCTCGGCTGTCGCGATCCTCGGTCGCATCTGGCTTGGCGGCGCAGGCGTGGCGAGTGGCATTGTCGCCGTCCTGATCTGCAGCCTGGTGAGCCTGGCTTTCGCGCAGATGGTGAAAGGCCGGCGCGTTTCCATGGTCGCGCTCGCCGGCGTCGGCCTTCTGACATCGGTCTCCCTGATTTCGGTTTTCCTCATGCCGTGGGAAACCGCCATGCGCACCTTGGGCGAAGTCGCACCGGTTGCTATTGTGGCCAATGTGATTGCCGCCATAGTGATCGGCCGCATTCTTGAATTGCAGCGCTCGCATTTCGGACCACGACGCTTGAAGGAGGCACCGATGGGGACCACGGATACGGCAACCGGGCTTTTGAACCGGCGTGTCTTCGACAAGCTGGGACCGGAACTCGCCGCCGCCATGAACTGGGCCGGGCAACCCTACTCCATGGCGCTCATCGACATCGACGAATTCGATCAGGTGCTTGAGGAACACGGCCACGCGGCCGGTGAGCAGGCTCTGCGCCACGTCGCGTCCGTCGTCCAGTCAGCCGTTCGCCAGACGGACATGGTCGCCAGCTTCGGCGGGCAGGCCATTGCGCTTGTGCTGCCGGCCTATGACGCCGAACGCGCCTTCGGCCTTGCCGAACGCATCCAGACCGCCGTTTCCGATACGCCCTTCAATCTCGACGGGATCGAGATCCCGCTTACCGTGAGCGTCGGCCTGCACACGCCGCTGCCGCGCAAGGAGAGCTTCTGGATCGCACTCGGTCAGGCCGACACCGCCCTCAACCGCGCAAAATCCACAGGCCGCAACCGTCTGGAAGTCGCTATTTGATGAAGGCGCCTGCCCGTTTCGTGGGCAGCCTGCTCTGATGCGCATCATGGCCGGTGCGAGAACGAAACGCGCCCACTTGGACAGATAACGGCAACACACTGAAAAATCAGAATAAAGCCCAGGCGCACGACAACTGGCACGCTTGATGCTTTCAGTATGGCAGGGTCCAGAGGGGACACTGCTGAAAGCGTCGTCAGAACGCTGGAGCGGGCCGTCAGACAGCGCGCGTCTGCCGTGGAACCGGCTGTCTGGCGGCCTTTCGTTTTCCTCAGCTGCTCTCAGCCCGATGGTAGAGAACGATTGATTTGTTCCCTATTTGTTCTTATCATACGGGGATGCAATACACCCTGCCCCTTGCACCTTTCGACCGGATTGCAAGCCTCCATCAGCGCTTGCTGGCTGTCTTCGGACCGCCCTCGGATTTCGTGCGTCTCGACCCGATAAGCCAGATGATTCTGGCGATGCTCAGCGGCAGAACGCACAATGAAACGGCGCTCGGGGTTTTCGCCGTTCTGGTCGAGCATTTCGAGGTGGCGCAGCACAGAGGCTCCTGGCAGCGTCTGGCAGAAGCATCCTCCCATGATCTCGACCTGCTTCTTGAAGGCATCACCCACCCCGTGCGCAAGGCCGAAGCCCTGCCCCGCGTCCTGCAGGAAATCACCAGCCTGCGCGGCACACTCGATCTCGGCTTCCTGCATGGCTGGCCGGTGGAGAACGCCCTTGCCTGGCTGGAACGGCTTTACGGCGTCGGCCCCAAGACCAGCGCCGCCACCCTCAACATGAGCACTCTGCGCAGGCGCGTTCTTGTCGTCGACACGGCGCACTGGCGCGCAGCGCGCTGCCTCGGCCTCGTGCCCGAGCAGGCGTCGCCCGAGCGTTCGGTCCGTCTTCTTAACCGACAGCTCCCCAATGGCTGGGAGGCTTCCGACACTGAAGAACATCACATCCTCATGCAGGATCTCGGGCGGACATTTTGCGCCCGCAACCGCAACGTTTCCTGCCCTTTCACAAATGTCTGCGCCGGCAGTGCCACGCCTCAGCGCACACGCCTTCTGGAAGAATGGCTGCGCGATGCGCCGCCCGCGCACGCCCTGCCGGGCGCAGGCGTGAAGATGAGTCAAATCAGTCCCTTGAAGGAGGATGCTGCGAATTTGAATCAGGGCGCTTCCGGCGCGCCGCCACCGGTGCAGACCGTGTCGGCATCCGCCGCGTCCTGTTAGTGCGTTCCGGAGTTGCGTCATGAAACACAGGTTCGAGATAGAGGCCTTACGCCGCCGCATCGCCCCTCAGGAAAGGCTGACGCCCAACGCCCGCCCCGCGCTTGGGCTGGGCGCAGAAGCGCTTGACGCCGCCCTTCCCGCCCACGGCCTCAAGACCGGCGCGCTGCATGAAATCCTCCCGGCCACCCATGGCGATTTCGCCGCCGGCGCGGGCTTCGGCATCTGTTTTCTGGCGCGACTTCTCCGCCAGCGCCCCGGCCCCATTCTATGGGCTGTGCCCGCGCATCTGGCAAACAGCGAAGGCGCGCTCTACCCGCCCGGTCTGGCAGCCCTCGGGCTTGATCCGAACCGGCTGATCAGGATCGAGGTGCGCAAGCCCATCGACATTCTGTGGGCGCTTGAGGAAGGGCTTTCCCATGCGCCGCTCGCCGCCGTCGCCGGCATCCTGCCCGACAGCGCCCGCGCCTATGATTTCGCCGCCAGCCGCCGCCTTGCCCTGCGCGCCGCGCGCCACGGCGTCACCGCCCTCATCCTGCGCGGGCGACAGGCTTCAGCAGAGGGCACGGCGGCCGAGACCCGCTGGTCCGTCGCATCGCTTCCCGCAGCGCCCGCCTCGTCCAGCCAATCCTCAGGCCAATCCTCAGGCCAATCATCGGGCCAATCCTCATATTCGGGTGCGCCGCGCTGGCGGCTTGCGCTTCTCAAATCAAGGCAAGGGATGTCCCGCCGTTTCTCAAGCGGCTGGGATGTCGAGTGGGATCATGACACGCTTTCTTTCCGTCTTCCTGCCCCGCTGGCCGATAGAACGCCGGCAGGAGCGACCACAGGGGCAACACCATGGCCACATGACGCCGGGCGCGCCAGCTCCAGATTGCCCCCCGAATGGGCAGAAGCCTCATGATGACGCGGCGCTGGTGCTCGTCACCACCACGGACAATGGCCAGCGCATCACCGCGCTCAATCAGGCGGCCGGGGCGCTGGGCTTTTCGCCCGGCATGGCGCTGGCCGATGCGCGCGCCATCCACCCCGCCCTGCAGGTCGCCCATGCCGATCTTCAGGGCGATGAGCGCGCCCTCATAAGGCTGGCGCTCTGGTGCCAGTGTTTCTCGCCGCTGACGCGTCCCGACTTTCCCGACGGGGTGAGCCTCGACATTGCCGGCTGTGCACATCTCTTCGGCGGCGAGAGCGCCCTCATGGAGATGCTGGCGTCAAAGCTTGGCCGTTTCGGCCTCACCGCACGGCTGGCGCTGGCGCCCACCATCGGTGGCGCCTGGGCGCTTGCCCGCCACGCGCCCGATGATCGCCTTGCCGTCACCCGCTCAACCCTTGCCGGGCACATGGCGCCGCTGCCCGTCTGCGCCCTGCGGCTGGAGGAAGGCACGGTCAAGGCGCTTGAAAAGCTTGGTCTCAAACGCGTCGGCGATCTCATCGGCAAGCCGCGCGCGCCGCTGGCGTCGCGCTTTGGCCCGCTGGCGCTGCGCCGGCTGGACGAAGCGCTTGGCCATGAGGAGGAAAGCTTTCGCCCCCTCAACCCGCCCCATCTGCATGCCGCGCAATGCCGTTTCGCCGAGCCCATCGTCACGCAGGAAGCAATCGGGATCGCCATCGGCCGCCTCACGCGCGACCTGTGCGCGCTCCTTGAAAAGGCCGGCAAGGGCGCGCGGCGCGTGGAGCTGCGGCTGTTCCGCGTCGATGGCTGGTTCGAGGCCCTGCCGCTCGCCACCAGCACCCCCACGCGCGATGCAGCACATCTCGCCCGCCTTCTCAGCGAGCGGCTCGACCGCATAGAGGATCGCGCCGGCTTCGGCTTCGAGGCGGCCAGCCTCACCGCCCTTTCCGTGGAAACGCTTGCCATGCGGCAGGAGGATCTGGGCGACGAAGCCATGACCATGCGTGACGGCGACATCGCCCCGCTGCTTGACCGGCTCGTCAACCGGTTCGGCGCGCGCAATGTCACCCGCGCCGAGCCCCATGCGAGCTTCCTGCCCGAGCGCGCCGCCCGCGCCGTCTCCGTGCTCAAGCCCGCGCAAAGCCACGACTGGCAGGCCCATGCCCGCTGCATTCAGGATGGCGCGGCCTTTGCCCGCCCCCTCTTCCTCTTTGCCGTTCCGGAGCCTGTCACCACGCTCGCCGGCGTGCCCGATGGCCCGCCCACCCGTTTCGAATGGCGGCGCGTGGCCCACCTTGTGACGCGTGCCGAAGGGCCGGAGCGCATTGCGCCTGAATGGTGGCGCGCGCCACTCGGGGCCAGCCGCAAGACACGCGACTATTTCCGCATCGAAGATGAAGCCGGCCGCCGCTTCTGGCTCTTCCGCGACGGGCTTTATGAGCGCGATGAAGAAACCCCGCGCTGGTTCATCCACGGGGTCTTCGCATGAGCGCGCAATCGTCAACCCCCATCCCTCTGACCACCGGCTTAAAGGCCGACACCGCCGGAGCGCGCCCCAAAAAGCGCTCCGCGCCACCGGCCCCGCCCTTTGCAGAGCTCGGCGTCACCAGCAATTACAGCTTTCTGCGCGGCGGGTCGCATCCCCGCGAGCTGGTTGCCGAAGCCGCCCGGCTTGGCCATGCGGCCATCGGCATTGCCGACCGCAATACGATGGCTGGTGTCGTGCGCGCCCATGTGGAGGCGAAGGCGCAGAAGATCCGCCTTGTCGTCGGCGCGCGACTGGTCATGCTGGACGATTTCGAAACGCTCTGCTTCCCAACCGACAGGGATGCCTATGGCCGCCTGACGCAGCTTTTGACCGATGGCAACCGCCGTGCACCGAAAGGCGAGTGCCACCTCCATCTGGGCAATCTGGAACAACTTGGCGCGGACCAGCGCTTCATCGCCATGCCGCCCTATGATTTCGGTTCTGATTTCGAAGAAAACCTGCGCCGCCTCGCAGCCCTCTTCCCCGGCGACGTGTTTTTGGCGCTCACGCCCCATCGCCGGGCCAATGACGGCGCGCGCCAAGAGCGCCTTGCCGCGCTCGCCGCGACCTGTGGCACACCGCTCATCGCCACCAATGACGTGCTCTACCACATGCCGGCCCGCCGCCCCCTTCAGGATCTCCTCACCTGCATCCGCGCACACTGCACCATCGACGAGGCCGGTTTCCGGCTGGAACGCAATGCCGAGCGGCACCTGAAAGCGCCTGCGGAGATGGCCCGCCTGCTGCGCGGCCACGAAGACGCCATTGCCCGTTCCGTGGCCCTCATGGATGAATGCCGCTTCTCGCTCGATGAACTGCGCTTCGACTATCCGAAGGAATCGAGCGGTGAGAGCGCCACCCCGCAGGAGGAGCTGGAACGCCTCACCTGGCTTGGCGCAAAAGTCCGTTTCGACGGCGTGGTTCCGCCAAAGGTCGCCGGCATGATTTCCCATGAGCTGAAGCTCATCGGCCAGCTTGGCTACGCCGCCTATTTTCTCACCGTGCACGACATTGTGAACTTCGCCCGCGCACAGACCCCGCCCATCCTGTGCCAGGGGCGCGGCTCGGCGGCCAATTCTGTCGTCTGTTTTTGCCTTGGCGTCACCTCGGTCAATCCCACCGAGATCGACCTTCTGTTCGAGCGCTTCATCTCCGCCGAGCGCGGCGAGCCGCCGGACATCGATGTCGATTTCGAGCATGAGCGGCGCGAAGAGGTGATGCAGTACATCTATGACAAATATGGCCGCCACCGCGCCGGGCTGGCCGCCACCGTCATTTCCTACCGCACGCGCAGCGCCGTGCGCGAGGCCGGCAAGGCCATGGGCCTGTCGCCCGATGTGGTCGCCGCAATGACCGGCCTTGTCTGGGGCCATTCCTCGCGCACGCCTGCCGGCGACCAGGTGCGCGAAGCCGGTCTCGACCCCACCGATCCACGCCTGCGCCAGACCCTCGTTCTCGTCAGCCAGCTGATCGGCTTCCCCCGCCATCTCTCCCAGCATGTGGGCGGCTTCGTGCTCACCCATTCGCCCTTGAGCGAAATCGTGCCCATCGCCAACGCCGCCATGAAGGACCGCACCATGGTGGAATGGGACAAGGACGATCTCGACGCGCTCAACATCCTCAAGGTGGATGTCCTTTCGCTCGGCATGCTCACCTGCCTGCGCAAGGGGTTCGATCTGTTGCGCGATCACTATGGCGAAGAGCGCACGCTGGCCACCGTGCCCCGCGACGACCGCCCCACCTACGCCATGATCCAGCGCGCCGACACGGTTGGCGTCTTCCAGATCGAAAGCCGGGCGCAGATGTCCATGCTGCCGCGCCTGCGACCGGAAAATTTCTATGACCTCGTGATCGAGATCGCCATTGTCCGCCCCGGTCCCATTCAGGGCGACATGGTTCATCCCTATCTGCGCCGCCGCAACAGGGAAGAGGATGTCGATTATCCTTCCGAAGAATTGCGCGCCGTGCTCCAGAAGACCCTCGGCGTGCCGCTCTTTCAGGAACAGGCGATGAAGATCGCCATCGTTGCGGCCGGTTTCTCGCCGGAAAAGGCCGACCGGCTGCGCCGCGCCATGGCCTCCTTCCGCCGCACCGGCACAATCGACCAGTTCCGCGAAGACTTCATCAAGGGCATGCTCGCCAATGGCTATGAACCCGACTTTGCCGAGCGCTGTTTCAACCAGATGAAGGGGTTCAGCGATTACGGCTTTCCCGAAAGCCATTCGGCCAGTTTCGCGCTGCTCGCCTATGCCTCCTCCTGGCTCAAATGCCACTATCCGGATGTCTTTGCCTGCGCACTTTTGAACTCCCAGCCCATGGGGTTTTACTCCGCCTCCTCCATCGTCCGGGATTTCCGCGATCATGGCGGCGAGACACGCCCCGTCGACATCAACCGCAGCGACTGGGACCACACGCTGGAACCGGCCTCGAGAAAGGGCGCGATCCGCCATGCGGTGCGGCTTGGCCTGCGCCAGGTGGATGGCATACGCGAGGCCGCAGCGCTGAAGATCATGGCCACGCGCGGCGCGGGCTTTGCCACCGTGCGCGACCTCTATTTCCGTTCCGGCATCGACATGTTCTCCCTTCGCCGGCTTGCCGAGGCGGACGCCTTCCGCTCACTCGGGCTCGACCGCCGCGCTGCCCTCTGGGAGGTGCGCGGCCTGAGCGGCTATCAGGGCGTGCGTGCGGCAGCCGAGGAACTGCCGCTCTTCGCCAGCACCAAAAGCACGGAAGAAACGCCCCTTCAGGCCGAAGAGAGCGTGGCGCTGCCGGAACTCCTTCCCGGCGAGCAGGTGGTGGAGGATTACGGCACGCTCAGCCTTTCTCTCAAGGCGCATCCCGTTTCCTTCCTGCGCCAGCAGCTCAAGGAACGCCGCATCGTGGAAACCCGCGCCCTCGCGGATATCCCGGCCGGGCGCTTCGTGCGCGTTTCGGGCCTCGTTCTGGTGCGCCAGCGCCCCGGCACGGCAAGCGGCGTCATCTTCATGACGCTGGAGGATGAAACCGGCATTGCCAACGTCATCGTCTGGCCGCGCGTCTTCCAGCGCTTTCGCCGCATCGTGTTCGGCGCGCGTATGGTCACCATCGAGGGCATTCTGCAGAAAGAAAGCAATGTCATCCATGTGGTCGCCCGCCGTCTGCTCGACACGACGCCGGAGCTTCTGGCCGCCATGTCCGATCCGGGCGCGGACGCACAGGCGGCGGAAAAGCCCGCGACCGCGCAAAATCTCTGGCGTCACCCGCGCGATGTGCGTGTTCTGCCCAAGGGCCGCAACTTCCATTGATAAGGCCCCGCGCATCCTGCATTGCCAAGCCGCCCGCCGCCCGCTACTCCCGATGGGCAAAATGAACGGGAGGCACGTCATGATCCTTTGTTGCGGCGAAGCGCTGATCGACATGCTGCCGCGCCAGTCGAGCGACGGCGAAGCGGCCTTTGCGCCCTATACCGGCGGCGCGGTCTTCAACAGCGCCATCGCCATTGCCCGCCTCGGCGTGTCCTGTGGCTTCTTCACCGGCCTCTCGGACGATCTCTTCGGTCGGATGCTGCGCGAGAAGCTTGAGGAAAGCCATGTGGATCTTGGCCTTGCGCAGATTTCCAGCCGCCCCACGACACTCGCCTTCGTGACCCTTACCGCCGGTCAGGCCGAATACGCCTTCTATGATGAAAGCACAGCCGGCCGGATGGTCTCGCCCGACGACCTGCCCGCCATCGGCACAGATGTGTCGGCCCTTCTGTTCGGCGGCATCAGCCTCGTGTCAGAGCCCTGTGGCTCGGCCTATGAGGCGCTGATGGCGCGCGAGGCTGCGGGCCGTGTCATCATGCTCGACCCAAACATCCGGCCGGCCTTTATCACCGATGCAAAAAGCCACCGCGCCCGCATCGAGCGCATGCTTGCCCTGTCCGACATCGTGAAAATCTCCACCGACGATCTTGCATGGTTCGGCGAAACGGAAAGCACCGACGTGATCGCCGCCCGCTGGCTGGCGCGCGGGCCCTCCCTCGTCATTGTCACCGATGGCGGCAAGGGCGCGACGGCCTACACGAAATCACAAAAGCAGTTCGTCGCGGCACGGCCCGTCACCGTGGTCGACACGGTCGGTGCTGGCGACACGTTCAACGGCGCGCTTCTGGCGGCACTTGAGATGGCGGGGCTTCTGACGAAGGAGAAGATCGCCGCACTCGGCGCTGAAGAGATTTCAGAAGCAATGGCCTTCGCAACCCGCGCCGCCGCCATCACCGTGTCACGCGCCGGCGCAAATCCCCCCTGGAAGGAAGAGCTGACGACGGCCTGACTGGACAGTCAGGTGGAAAAGCCTGTGCCCTGCCTTCCCTTCCCAATAAGAAGCACGGCCCTTCGGCCATCCTCCTTCTCCCCGTGTGCGGGGAGAAGGTCCCGGCAGGGGGATGAGGGGCCGCGCAAGCCTCGCCGCACGGCAGCCACCCCCATTCAAAACCTGGCACTGATCACAATTGCAGGTGCCCGCCCCTCATCCTCACCTTCTCCCCGCCAGCGGGGAGAAGGAGGCGTTGACGGCTGCGCCTACCACAACAGCGCCCCAAAGGCAGGATGCTACCAGCCCGCCCCTTCGGCAACGAATGACGGGCTCGCAAATGCTTCCAGCCCCTCGCCGCCCTTCGGCCCATAGGTGAGCGGCGCGCCGTCCAGCGTGTGCGCCATGCCGCCTGCCGCACGCAGCACGGCGTCACCGGCCGCCGTGTCCCACTGCATGGTCCGGCCAAAGCGCGGATAGAGATCCGCATCGCCGCGCGCGATCATGCAGAATTTCAGCGACGAACCGATGGAAACCGTCTCGGCATCGGGATGGCGGGCGATGAAGGCGCGGGTTTCGTCGGTACAGTGCGAGCGGCTGGCGACAATCGCAGGCGGCGTCCGGCGCGGCCGCGCCCTGATCGTCCGCCGCTCCTGCGGCTTGCCGCCCACCACCGGAATTTCAAACGCAGCCCCCGGACGCGCCGAATAGAGCAGATCGCGCGCCGGCGCATAGACAACGCCCGCCACCGGCTCGCCATTGCGGATCAGGCCGATATTGACGGTAAAATCCGGACGCCGCGCGATGAATTCGCGTGTGCCGTCAAGCGGATCTACCAGGAGGAAATTACCGTCGCCGCAGGCCGGAATGACGCCACCGGACGCGGCCTCTTCAGAAACGCAGGGCGTTCCCAGCCCCACATTCCGAAACCCGTCGAGGATCACCCTCTCCGCAGCACGGTCGGCTGCCGTTACCGGCGTATCGTCGGCCTTCTGCTCCACCTCGAAGCCCGCCTCGTAGTGCTGCATGATCGCAGCCCCCGCCGCCAGCGCGAGTTCTTCAAACAGCGCCAGAAGCGCCGCGTCGTCCTTCATCATGCCCATGGGCCAGTCAGTCTTTCCACCAGAGCATCGGACCGGAAACCGGCTTTTGGTTGTTCCGATGCCCTTCTTCAATTCAGATCAGCAATGGCCACGTTCCTTGAGCCAGGCCTCGATTTCGTCGACCAGCTCTTCGGGCGCGCGGGCCATCGTCTCGATGTGGATATCAGCCCTTTCCGGCGTCTCATAGGGGGAATCGACGCCCGTGAAGTTCTGTATCTCGCCATTGAGCGCCTTGGCATAGAGCCCTTTCGGATCACGCCTCGCGCATTCTTCAAAGGGCGTGTCCACGAAGACCTCCACAAACTCGCCCTCGTTCATCAGCTCGCGCGCCATGCGCCGCTCGGCCCTGAAGGGCGAGATGAACGAGACGAGCACGATCAACCCGGCATCCGCCATCAGCTTTGCCGTTTCGGCCACGCGGCGGATGTTCTCCACCCGGTCCTCGTCCGTAAAGCCCAGATCCCGATTCAGCCCGTGGCGAACATTGTCACCATCCAGAACATAGGTGTGGCGGCCGGCTGCATGCAGTTTCTTTTCCAGAAGGCTGGCAATGGTCGACTTGCCGGAGCCCGAGAGCCCGGTGAACCACAGAATCGCCGGTTTCTGGTGCTTCAGCTCCGCGCGTGACTGGCGCGTCACGTCGAGCGCCTGCCAGTGGATGTTCGCTGCGCGCCGCAAGGGCCGCTGGATCATGCCCGCGCCGACCGTCGCATTGGTCAGCCGGTCAATCAGGATGAAAGCGCCCGTGGTGCGGTTATCGCTGAAAGCGTCAAAGGCAATCGGCGCCTGAGCTGAAAAATTGCACAGCCCCACCTCGTTCAGATCGAGGCTTGTCGCCGCTTCCTCGGCAAAATTGTTGATGTTGCGGCGATGCTTGAGCTGGCTCACCGTCGCCGAAACCTCATCCGTTTCGGTGCGCAGAATGTAGGAGCGCCCCGGCAGGAGCGGCTTTTCATCGAACCACACAAGCGTCGCGGAGAACTGATCGGCCACATGCGGGCGCGCCTCCGGCGTCACCAGCATGTTGCCGCGCGAAAGCTCCACCTCGTCCTCGAGCAGAAGCGTCACCGCCTGCCCCTCCGAGGCAACGTCGAGATCGCCATCCTGCGTTACGATGCAACGGATGCGCGTCTGCTTGCCCGACTTGGCGACCGTTACCCGCTCGCCGACGCCGATGCTGCCAGCAGCCACCGTGCCCGAGAAACCGCGAAAATCAAGGTTCGGTCGCGAGACATACTGCACGGGAAAGCGGAACGGCTTTCCCTCTGCCTCGGCCTCGATGTCGACCGTCTCCAGATGCTCCAGCAGCGACGGCCCGTCATACCAGGGCGTCTTGCCCGACGAGCGGATGACATTGTCGCCATAGCGCGCCGACATGGGGATCGGCTGGATCGTCGTGAAGCCGAGCTCTTCGGCAAACGCGCGATATTCCGCCGCGATGCGCTCGAACACGGTTTCGTCGAAGCTGACAAGGTCGATCTTGTTCACTGCCAGAACGATGTGGCGAATGCCCAGAAGCGAGGCGATCATCGAGTGTCGGCGCGTCTGCGGCAGGATGCCCTGCCGCGCGTCCACCAGCACTATGGCCACATCCGCTGTGGATGCGCCGGTCGCCATGTTGCGCGTGTACTGCTCATGGCCCGGCGTGTCGGCCACGATGAATTTGCGGCGCGGCGTGGAGAAGAAGCGATAGGCCACATCGATGGTGATGCCCTGCTCGCGTTCGGCCTCCAGCCCGTCGACCAGCAGTGCGAAATCGATCTCGTCGCCAGCCGTGCCGTGCTTGCGGGAATCGTTTTCAAGCGCTGCCAGCTGGTCCTCGAAAATCAGCTTGGTGTCGAACAGGAGACGCCCGATCAGCGTCGACTTGCCGTCATCCACCGAGCCGCAGGTCAGGAACCGCAAAAGCCCCTTGTTCTCCTGCCCGGCCACATAGTCGCGGATATCGACCAGAGCATCGTCATCTTCACGCAGAAGCGCTGTGTTGGCGGTCAACATGATCAGAAATACCCCTCGCGCTTCTTCTTTTCCATGGAGCCTGCCTCATCGCGGTCGATCAGACGCCCCTGCCGTTCAGACGTGCGGGCCGTCAGCATCTCGCCGACGATTTCCTCGAGCGTGGCAGCGGTCGACGGGATCGCGCCCGTCAGCGGGTAGCAGCCAAGCGTGCGGAAGCGCACCAGACGCTCCTCCACCTTCTCGCCCGGCTGAAGGCGCATCCGGTCGTCATCGACCATGATGGTCATTCCGCCCCGATCCACCACCGGCCGTCTGGCGGCGAAATAGAGCGGAACGATGGGAATGTTTTCCTGCAGGATGTATTGCCAGATGTCCTGCTCGGTCCAGTTGGAGAGCGGGAAGACACGGATCGATTCACCCTGCGCCACGCGCGTGTTATAGATCTTCCACATTTCCGGCCGCTGGTTCTTCGGGTCCCAGCCATGGCCTGCGGAGCGGAACGAGAAAATGCGTTCCTTGGCGCGGCTTTTCTCTTCGTCGCGCCGCGCGCCGCCAAAGGCGGCGTCAAACCCGTATTTGTCGAGCGCCTGGCGCAGCGCCACCGTCTTCATCACATGGGTGTGCGTGTTGGAGCCATGATCGAACGGATTGATGCCGTCGCGCACGCCCTCCTCGTTTACATGCACCAGAAGCTCAAAACCCTTTTCGCGCGCCATCCGGTCGCGAAATTCGATCATCTCGCGAAACTTCCAGGTGGTGTCCACATGCAGGAAGGGGAATGGCGGTTTGGCCGGATAGAACGCCTTCATCGCCAGATGCATCAGCACGGACGAATCCTTGCCGACGGAATAAAGCATCACCGGCTTTGAAAAGGTCGCCGCCACTTCGCGGAAGATGTGGATCGCCTCGGCTTCCAGCCTGTCGAGATGGGTAAGGGCTGCCGGCATGTTTTCGCCTTCGCGTCTTTGTCGCTGCGGCCGGAGCCTTTGCGGCTTCCGGATCCTGCCCTTGGGGTACCATGCGGTTTTCGGCCCTCTCAAGGCGCGCACGCCCAACCTCACCCCGGTTTGCGAGGCGCTTTTTGCGTTGTTTCCGGCAAAGGGGAAAAGGCATTTCAGAATGCAAAAAAGGCCCGTTTTCACGGGCCTTTTCGATGTCCTGGAAGCAGTCGTCAGCCTATTCGGCGACGGCGCTGCGGATGGTCTCGATCACGCGATCCTGGTCGCTCTCGGCGAGATAGGGGTGCATCGGCAGGCACAGGATGCGGTGCGGCAGGCTCTCCGAAATGGCGAGACCACCCGGCGCTTTCGCATGCATCTCATAGGCCTTCTGCAGGTGCAGCGGCTTCTCGTAATAGACAACCGAGGGAATGCCCGCCTCACCAAGGCGCTTGCGCACCAGGTCGCGCTTCCCGGTCTCGATCGCATATTGCGCCCAGGCCGAGCGATGGCCCTTCGGCGTCACCGCCACCTTCACCACATCGCCCAGACCTTCGGCATAGCGTGCGGCAACCTTCTGGCGCGCTTCCATCTCGTCTTCGAGGATCGCCAGCTTCTCGATCAGGATCGCGGCCTGAATCGTGTCGAGGCGTGAATTCAGGCCCACGCGCACATTGTCATACTGGCTTTCGCCCTTGCCGTGGAAGGCGATGGAACGCAGCACATCGGCCAGCTCGTCATCATCGGTGAACATCGCGCCGCCATCACCATAACAACCCAGCGGCTTGGCCGGGTAGAAGCTGGTGGACGCCACATGGCCGAACGCGCCGCAGCGCTTGTTGTTGAGCGTGCCGCCGATGGACTGGGCGGCGTCCTCGATGATGCGCAGACCTTCACGCGCAGCGATGCCTTCGATGGCTCCGTAGTCGGCAGCCAGACCAAAGAGATCGACCGGGATCACCGCCTTCGGCGTCAGCCGGCCTTCCGCCTTGATGTGGTCGATGGCGGCCGTCAGGCTCTTCGGGTCCATATTGTAGGTGTCGGCGTCGATTTCCACGAAGACCGGCTCTGCACCGGCCAGCGCCACGACTTCGGCCGTCGCTGCAAAGGTGAAGCTCGGGCAGAACACCGCGTCGCCCGGTCCGATGCCATAGGCCATCAGCGGCATGAGCAGGGCGTCGGTGCCATTGGCGCAGGCGATAACGTGCTTCGTGCCCACATAGGCCGCGAGCTGCTCTTCAAGAGCGCTGACTTCCGGCCCGAGAATATAGCGCCCTTCGGCAACAACCTTGTCGATTGCGGTCGCCAGTTTGTCCTTGATGCGCTCACGCTGAGCGCCGAGATCGATGAATTGCATTTGTTGCCCAATCGGTTGCGGGATGATTCCGCGTTATCCCCGTCCGTTGAATAGGGATGCGGCGGGCGCAGTGCAACCAACGCCCCCCTTCAAACTGATGCGCCGGCTGTTACACGAGGTGAACAAGCCGGCATGCAACCGTTTCAGCTCTTGTGTATTTGCGTAGCGTGCGCATTTGTCGCCGCAATTGTGTCTCTGTGTGCATTCATCCAATTCTAACAAAACTTCAATCAATCATTGCAATGCTAAACGATGACAGACCATTGTTCATCTTCGAGATTATTCAGGAAGGAAAGTATGAGCGCCCCCTTTAAAGCGTATGACGTTCGCGGCCGTATCCCCGCAGAAATCAATGTTCCCTTCGCCTATCGCTTTTCGCAGGCGCTCAAGCAAAGCCTCAACCCCGGCACGGTCGTTATCGGCCACGACATGCGCATGGACAGCCCGGCGCTGGCCGAAGCGCTGACCCAGGGCCTTCTCGACAGCGGCGTCGCCGTGCGCCCCGTTGGCCGCTGCGGCACGGAAGAGGTCTATTTCCACACCGCCGCAAGCGGCGCGGATGCCGGCCTCATGGTGACCGCCAGCCACAACCCGCCCGATTACAACGGCATCAAGATGGTGCTGAAAGGCGCGTCCGCCGCCACGCCGGACAACGCCTTCAACGCAATCGAAAAGATCATGCGTTCGGATGCGGTGCTTCAGCCGGTTTCCGATTATGCCGCGCGCGGAGCACTGCACGATCCGTGCGACCGCGACGCCTATATCGAACGCCTTCTCAACGAGGTGGCCGGCCAGAACCTGAAACCGATGAAGATCGTCTGCCATGCCGGCAATGGCTGTGCAGGCCCGATCATCGACCTTCTGGAAAAGCACCTGCCCTTTACCTTCATCAAGATCGACCACGAGCCCGATCCGCGCCTGCCCAATGGCGTGCCCAACCCGCTGCTTCCGGAGAAGCGCGAGAAGGCCAGCAGGGCGGTGATCGAGCACGGCGCGGACCTCGCCATCGCCTGGGACGGCGATTTCGACCGCTGCTTCCTCTACGACCACAAGGGCCGTTTCGTGGAAGGCTATTATCTGGTCGGCATGATCGCCCAGTCCCTGCTCGCCAAGAATCCGGGCAGCACCGTTCTCTACGACCCGCGCCTGACCTGGAACACGATCGACGTGGTGGAAAGCGCCGGCGGCGTGGCGAAGGCCTGCCGCACGGGCCATGCCTATTTCAAGCAGATGATGCGCGAGGAGAACGCCATCTATGGCGGCGAGATGAGCGCGCACCACTACTTCCGTGATTTCGCCTATTGCGATTCAGGCATGCTTGCATGGTTGAATGTGGTGGCGGAGCTCTCGGCCAGCGGCACGACGCTCGCCGAGCGCCTGGAAGAGCGCATCGCGGCCTATCCCTGCTCGGGCGAGATCAACTTCACCGTTTCGGACGCAACCGCGGTACAGGCCCGCATTTCCGATCACTACATGCCGCAGACCCCCGAAATCGAGAGCCAGGATGGCCTCGGCATGGTGTTCGACGACTGGCGCTTCAACCTGCGCGCCTCCAACACCGAACCCCTGCTGCGCCTCAACGTGGAGACCCGCGGCGACAAGGCGCTCCTGAAGGCAAAGGTGGACGAGCTGCGCGGGATGATCGAGCAGGCTGGCTAAACAAACAGCGAGGTCAGCGCTCCGTGGCGAAGCACCCGCTCTTTATGTTGAGCGGTTCAGCAAGATGACGCTTCCCACGGAGCGACCCGCCGCAGCGCAATAAAGGAACACCACCTACGACAACCACGCCCGGAAAAACTGTGAAGCAGAAACCGGTTGGGAGGGGGTCAGAAATGTCTCTTCGCGAACGCGCGGCCTGAACCGGATTTCAGATACTTTTCGAAAGCAAATGCCTTCGCCTTGTCTTCGAACCCAATCTGGACAACCAGTTTCCACGGACCAAACATGGATGAGTGGCGCGACTGCGATTCTGATCGGCCTGCATTGTGCCTTCTCAGCCGCTCATCAACGTCGTTTGTGCATCCGACATAATGTTTGTCGGGATATGTCAGGCTTTGCAGAATATAGACATAGTGCATGGCGTCCCCAGCCCGCCTTCGCCCTTTGGGCTTCGGCGTGGCAGCCTCCACTCGCGCTCCGGCTTGCCCAGCCGTAGCTTTAGCGAAGGCTGGCTGGGGCGGCAGGATTCGAACCTGCGAATGACGGTACCAAAAACCGTTGCCTTACCACTTGGCGACGCCCCAAGACCGAGCGAAGCGGTGGATAGCAGAAGCGCGGCCCCACGACAAGCAGGCGTTTTCAGCCTTTCTGTGGAGCACGCGCCAGTCGCTGCGTCAGGCGTCAGGCATCAGGCGTCAAGCCACCCACTCTCCCCAGAACCGCGTGACCGTCGCCGGCACATAGCCATCAAGCCCGCTAAAGAGCTGCGCAAGCGCCACCGTGTCGCCCGCCGCCAGGCTCGCCATCACGTGAAGATGCAGCGCCATCTCCGAGCCATCCACCGCCAGATCGGCCACATCGCCCGCCACCAAAGGCGCGCAGAGGTCGCTCACGCCGTTGAGCACCAGCTTCGCTTTCACCGCCGTCGGCACATTCGCGCCATTCTGCTTCCAGCCGATGCTCGCCCCAAACCGGTAGAGCCCGCCTGCCGGCGCGGTGAACCGGTTAGCCCCCGTGTCGAAAGACATCTGATCGTTCGACAGCGTGTTGTTGATGGCCACGGTCTGCCATGTGTCGGCGGCGACATACTGATCGTAATTGATGAAGCCAAGGAATTTGGCGTTGCCCGGCAGCGACACAAGGCCGGAAGCCTCATCGGTGCGAATCGCATCCTTGAAGGCCACACCATCGGGAGAAACCGCGAGCCTCAGGCCATCGGAGCCGAGGAGCCCAAACATCGCGCGCGTCACGAAACCGCTCTGCAACAGGAAGCCCACATCGCCGGCAGGCGCTTCCTTGTTCATCGTGTAGAGCAGGCTGCCCGTTCCCCCTTCGGCAGCGTAGCGGGCCGTCCAGAGCGCCTTGTCCAGCTTTGCAGAAAACGGGTTGGTCGCATCGGCGGTCGTTCCAAGCCCGAACAGCGCTGCATTCTGGATCTCCGCCGCGCTCTCCGGAAATCCGTTGATGGCCTGCCAGCCCACGCCATCAAAGGCGGCAAGACGCGCCTCGTCGATGATCCAGGCCCGCCAGCCGGCAGCCGGCGCAAACCGCATCCACGCCCCATCGGCGAAATACGCCACCTGCCCTTCCCAGCCCGTCCATGCCCCGGTCGCCGCCGCCGCAACGATGTGGCATTCGCCCTCTTCGGGGCTGACCGGCGGTGCGGAGAGGTCGCGGTCACGCACAGCGAGCTGCACCAGCCCGTCCAGAAGACGAATGGCTTCGTTGTGCGTCACGTGTTTCTGCGCCTGCGACGGCATGATGTAGGGAAGCTTGAGATTTGCGGTCTGTTCCATCTTGGCCCGTTCCTTTTGATCGGGGAAAGTCTAGGAGCGGCAGAGGGCGCGGGGAGAAAACGGTGCCGTTCATCGCGCCCTCTCCCCGGCAAATGGCGCATGAGTGCGCACGATTGGCCTGCTTGAACGAGGCGCCGCGGGGAGAAAAACAACCGTGGAGGTAGTCCCCTCTCCCCATGGACGGGGCAAATCCCTTGATGGCGCTCTTGCCTACACCCCACGTCAACGTTTCCAATCTAAAGTCGGGGCATCCTTGGCGAAGGTTCCCGGAATTGCACTGTTCGAAGGCATCCGGCGGCCTGCGGCACAGGCCACAGTATTTTGCAGTCAGGTGGAAACAGCTGACATCCGCATAAATGCGGAAAAACAGACAGATAGAGCGTCGGACTGAAAAGTTGATTCCGGCTTTCGGCCTGATGCTCCGTCAAAATTCTGGATCGTCCTTTGCGCGCTCGAAGGGGTGCGAGGCGATCCAGAGGTTCAGAACCAGAACGGCGGGGGTAGGCTCATGTTGGTACCGGTGATCATGGCGGGTGGAATGGGAACGCGGCTCTGGCCGGTTTCGCGCGAGCACTACCCCAAGCAGTTCTGCGCCCTGGTGGGCGACAGCACCATGCTGCAACAGACAATGCGCCGGCTGGACGGGCTGGGCGCAGCCACGCCCCTCACCGTCTGCAATGAAGAGCACCGCTTTCTGGCGGCCGAACAGCTTCGGCAGGCCGGCGTCGAAAATGCGCCGATCCTGCTTGAGCCTGTCGGCCGCAACACCGCGCCCGCGATCACGCTCGCAGCCCTTCAGGCGACGGCGAATGGCGCTGACCCGCTGCTTCTCGTCATGCCCGCAGATCACCTGATCCAGAACGTGCCCGCCTTCCATGAGGGGCTCTCAAGGGCAAAGGCGCTTGCCGAGGAAGGCTGGCTCGTCACCTTCGGTATCGTGCCCACCTGTCCGGAAACCGGCTTTGGCTACATCCGCCGTGGCAAGAAGATCGGCGACAGCGGCTTTGCGGTGGCCAGCTTCGAGGAAAAGCCGGATCTCGAAACGGCCAAGGCCTATCTCAAGGAAGGCGCATGCGACTGGAACAGCGGCATGTTCCTGTTCCGCGCCAGTGTCTATCTGGACGCCATGCACAAACATGCGCCCGCCATTCTGGAGGCCTGCCGCGCCGCTATGGCCGGCGTGGAAAGCGATGCCTATTTCCTGCGCCCCGAGCGCGCGGCCTTCGAGGCATGCCCCTCCGATTCCATCGACTATGCCCTTATGGAGAAGACCGACCGGGCGGCCGTGGTCCCGCTCGACGCCGGCTGGAACGACATCGGCTCATGGTCGGCCATCTGGGAGGCGCAGGACCGGGACGCGGATGGCAATGCGCTCATCGGCGATGTTCTGCAGGTCGCGTCCAAAAACTCCATTGTCTCCGCGCAGAAACGCCTCGTCGCCATCGTCGGCGTTGAGGATCTCGTGGTCGTTGAAACGGCTGATGCGGTCCTTGTGGCCAAACGTGATGCCGTTCAGCACGTCAAGGAGATCGTCTCGCAGCTGAAATCCGCCGACCGCACCGAGCATGTGGACCATCGCCGGGTCTATCGTCCGTGGGGCGATTACGATTCCATCGATTTCGGCAACCGCTACCAGGTGAAGCGCATCACGGTGAAGCCCGGTGCAAAACTCTCCGTGCAGAAACACCACCACCGGGCGGAACACTGGGTGGTCGTCCGCGGCACGGCGCGGGTTCTCAAGGGCGAAGACACGATCATGCTCACCGAGAACCAGTCCACCTACATTCCGCTTGGCGAGATCCACGCGCTGGAAAACCCCGGCAAGATCCCGCTGGAGCTGATTGAGGTGCAGTCCGGCTCCTATCTGGGCGAAGACGACATCGTGCGTCTGGAGGACCGTTACGGCCGCGTATAACGCGGCCGCGACGTCAGATCATCAAGGCCTTTCAGCCCGATCCGCATCGGTCAGGCGCGAGGTTCCCCGCGCCAGGAACAGCCCCACGATCAGAAAGACCATGAAGACCGTGTCAAGAATGTCATGGCCGAACATGACGTTCACGCTGCCACCTCCGGCATAGACCGCTGCAAGCATGAGCAGCATCGCGCCGCCGAGGCGGGCGAGCGGGTCCTCTTTGTTGCCGAGGCTCTTTATCGCATAGACGGTGATCACCGCGAACATCGCGATCACCGCACAGCCCGCCACAATGCCACCCTCGATAAAGATGGTCATGAAGCCGTTGTGAAAATGGGTGAACCCAACCTCAATGCCGAAATCCCGCAGCACATGTTCCTTGATGAGCGCCGAGGTGTTCTGCATCCCGTGGCCGAGAATCGGGCTCTCGGCAAAGAGCCGAACACCGCTTTCCCAGAGCGCCACCCGCAGTCCGATTGAGGTGTTGTAATCCCCTCCGGCCATAAGCCTGTCGACGTTCTGCCAAAGGGCATCGAAACGGCTGACAATAAGGCCGGAGGTCAAGACCAGCAACAGCAAGGCTACGCCCAGCAACGCAAGCACATGCCCTCTCAGAACCGTAAAGACGCGCGCGCGGAAAATAAACAATTGCAGGAAAGCGAGCACAATCATCACAAGCCAGACAGAACGGGACTCTGAAAGCAGTACGGCTCCAAAAGCAGCCGCGAAAGCGAGCAGGAGAAAGAGAGCCTTCTTGCTGTCAAGGATGAGCCCCCCTGCCAGACAGGTGAGGCCCGCCAGACAAGCCACATCCGCAAACACAAGTGCGTTGCCTGCGCCACCCTCGGCACGCAGTCCCAGAAACTCAGACTGTACGAAGGCAAAAATCAATGCCCCGAAACTTGCAATAACCGATCCCAGGAGTGCGGCCTGCGCCACGTCTTCCCGGTCGGCGATTGTCCAGATCGAGTAGGAAAAGGGAAACAAAGCGAAGGTCGCAAGCGGCAGGAGCTTGTAGACACTCTGCCACGAAGGATCATTGATGAGGAAGGCGACAAGGTTCGCGGCCACATAAAGCAGCATCAGCATGGCGATCCAGCGCATCGCGCTGTCAGGGCTCAGCCGCCGCCGTCCCGAAAGCACTTCAAAGACACACCAAAGTGCGCCGCCATGCCACACCACGCTTGTTGCCGACCCAACGACCGGCGGCATTGAGAAACAGGCGAGCGTAAAGAGCCTGTTGATATTACGATACTGCATCAGCGGTTCCGTCCGGCAAGCTTCTTTTCCCAGCTCAGCGCATGCGTCACGATCTGGCGCAGATCGTCATACCTTGGTTCCCAGGAAAGCTCCCTCCGGCACCGCTCCGCCTCCGCAACGATGGCAACCGCATCACCGGGCCTGCGATCGCCGATGCGCACGTCGAAATCGGTCTGCGCCACCTCTTTAACCGCCTCAATCACCTCAAGAACGGAATAACCGTTTCCGTAGCCGCAATTGGCCACGAGGCTACCACCACCCGAACGCATGCGACGGAGCGCCAGGTAATGTGCGTTCACCAGATCGGAGACATGAATGTAATCACGTACGCAGGTGCCGTCCGGCGTTTCATAGTCCGTGCCGAAAACTTCCATATGGCTACGTTTGCCTGTCACGGTCTCGCAGGCAACCTTGATCAGATGCGTTGCGCCCTTGGTCGACTGCCCCGTACGCAATTGCGGATCAGCACCGGAGACGTTGAAATAGCGGAGCGCCGTATAGTCGAAATCGTGCGCAGCCGCACAGTCCCGCAGCATGAGCTCCGTCATCATTTTGGAGGTGCCATAGGGTGACTCAGGTCGCAGTTCGGCATCTTCTCCCACCGGGAAGCGCGCGGGGCTGCCATAGACCGCAGCCGTGGAAGAAAAGATGAAATGAGGAACCCCGCAGCGAACCGCGCTCTCGATCAGGCTGCGGGATTTGACTGTGTTGTTGAGATAATAGCCAAGCGGGTCGGATACGGATTCCGGCACGATGATCGAGCCCGCAAAGTGAATGATCGCGTCCACATCATGCTTGCGGATCATTTCCTCCACCAGCGTCTGGTCGGCGATATCCCCCACCACCAGCGTTGCCGCTTCGGGAACCGCCCAATCAAAGCCCGTGCTCAACCGATCGAGAACGACCACGTCTTCTCCATGGTCGAGAAGCTCCAAGACCATATGGCTGCCGATATAACCGGCGCCACCAGTGACCAACACGCTCATGGTGTTCCTCTCAAAAAACTAAAATAAATCATAAAAAAATCGGGCCAGACATCCCCTTCTGGCCCGATCTCCGTTCCGCTTGAAAGCGGCGATTCGATGACCGCTTAGTGTCTGGAAACACCCAGGCCGCGCAGCAGCGCCCATGCCGCCGGCATGAAGCAGGCAGCCAGCGCCACCTTGATCAGGTCCGGCATGATGAACGGCGCAACGCCGAACTGCCAGGCATTCTCAGCGCCGATCAGGCCTGCAAGCCATGCAAAGCCGAGCACCATCAGAGCTGCCTCCGCCACCAGCATCGCGCCGGCAAGCTTCAGCGGATTGCGGTCCCAGCCGCGGTCTGCCGCCCAGCCGGCAATCGCCGCCATGGCGACAAAGCCCAGAAGGTAACCGCCCGTCGGTCCCATCATGTATGCAAGGCCAATGCCCTTTTCCGGCGTGCCCTGGAAAACCGGCAGCCCCATCGCGCCTTCAGCCATGTAGAGAAGCAGCGTCGCAACACCGAGGCGCATGCCGAAGGTTGCGCCGATCAGAAGAACGGCCAGCGTCTGCAGCGAAAGATCCACCGGGCCAAGCACAACGCGCGTCTTTGCCGACAGCGCCAGCAGGAGCGTTGCGCCCACGGCAAGGAAGAGCTGGGTGGTCAGGCGTCGTGCTGCATTGTCGGGCAGCGACTGCGACACGAGGGATCTGGATGCGATAGCGAGCGACATGGCGTCTCCGTTCATGCTTTATGCGAGTTGTTCCGCTTTCCTTCTCCTATAAGCGGTTCCATGATATGCGGCAACCTGAATGCGCTTTTCAGGCGTCCAGCATGCATCCAACTTTCGGACCCGTTGCCCATGGCTCTCGAATTTGAAACGCGTTTCGACCCCGCCTATGGCGAGGCCGTCGAGATCGCTCCCGACATTCAGCGCCTTACGGTCAACAACCCCAGCGCCTTCACCTTTCACGGCACGAACAGCTATATCGTCGGCACCTCCAGCCTCGCCGTCATTGATCCCGGCCCGGAGGACGAAGCCCACTTCCAGGCGCTGCTCAAGGCCATTGGCGGCCGGCCGGTCAGCCACATCTTCGTCAGCCACACCCACAAGGATCACTCGCCGCTCGCCGCGAGGCTTTCGCGGGAGACCGGCGCGCTGGTCTGCGCAGAAGGCCCACACCGCGCCGCCCGTCCGCTGCGCATTGGCGAAACCAATCCGCTCGACGCCAGCGCCGACATGGATTTCAGGCCCGACATCGCACTCGCCGATGACGAGCTTGTCGAGGGCGATGGCTGGGCGCTGCGCGCAATCCACACGCCGGGCCACGCCGCCAATCATGCGGTGTTCGCGCTGGAAGGAACCGGCGTGCTCTTCTCGGCAGACCATGTGATGGCCTGGGCCACCTCCATCGTCGCCCCGCCCGACGGCGCGATGTCCGATTACATGGCCTCGCTTGATCGCCTGCTGGAGCGTGACGACACGGTGTTCCTGCCCGGCCATGGCAGTCGCGTCCGCATGCCCCAGCGCTTCATGCGTGGCCTGAAGGCCCACCGGAAGATGCGCGAGCGCGCCGTTCTGGACCGCATCGAGCGCGGTGATCGCACCATAACGGAAATGGTTCAGGCCATTTACCGGGACACCGATCCCCGGCTTCATGGGGCAGCCGCCCTCTCCGTTCTCGCCCATCTGGAAGATCTGGTCGCACGCGGGGCCGTGACGACGGAGAACGATCCGTCAATCGACGCGATCTATTTTCCGGGCTGAATGCGAGAGCGATTTCGGCGAAAGCGGAAACAGCCTAAAGCGCTAGACCGGGGCCAGGAAGGCCATGCGTTCATCAAGTTCCTTCAGGAAGCGCTGGATACGCTGCGCATTGTCCCCAAGATCGTGGCGTCCATATCGAGACGCCGACCGCATGTCGACGAAGGTGGCAGCCTGGTCGTCTTCGATGCGTATGGCCACATCAGACGCAAACCCCAGAAGATAGGAATGCGCCACCCCTTCCAGCGTGACGCTGGCGCCGGCAAGTTGCAGCCCTTCAGGCCCCTGTGGCTGCCATCCCCTCTCGCGCATCATCGCGCGCACAACTTCAATGACATTGTCAGCCGTGTACTCGTAGCGCCGCCCCGTCACCTCGGGATAGTCCTGCTGCTGCATTGCCTGGCTCTCGGCAGACATGGGCTCGACGGCATTCATCACGCCGCTCCGCGCCCTCGCAGCCAGTGGCATTTGCGGCGGGTTTTCAGGGTCGGTCGAGATGTCGACCAGTTGCGGGTGTTCAAAAAAGCGGTATCCGGAAATGCCGAAGGGAACCAGCGCAATGGCCGCGATGACCATGCCGCCCGCCGCCATTGCAGCACCCAGAGAGCCATGTTCCCAGACCTGCAGAAGCGCCATCACACCGAGCATGAAGGCGACAAAGGCAAGCGCTCCGCCCAGCCCCAGGAGCCACAGGAAAGGAACCGTTTCCAGAAGTCCGAAGCGATGCGATGCGCCCGACACGATGAGCAGAACCAGCGAGAAGAGCGCAAGCCTTCGACACCAGGGAGCGGCGGGAGCCATTTGCCGTACCAATGTTGCCGTCATGAACCCAACCGAACGCGCCATTGCCATCAGAGATAGAGCCTCATAACGCATTGCTGATCGGCAGAAAATTCAATTTCAGTGGAATGTTTAAGATTTCAGGGCCTTGCACCCATTGGCTGCGACAATGATTCAGCCAGCACCCGCGCCTTGAAACAGGTGACAACCGGACCATATAACCATCTTCTTAGGTTATTGTAACACGCCATAATCCAGCCACGCTCGCACGCACAATGTCATGGTCGGAGGGGTTGCGTGGGAAAATGTTGTGAGGTTCCGCCATGCAGACTGCGCTTCTAGAACAGAACGAAACGGCAGCAGGCCCGCTCGAACTGGTCGAGCTGGAGCTCGCCCTCAAACATCAGGATTTCGTCGAACAGGGTTTTGAGGGCGCGGTGAAACACGCTCTTGAACAGATCGAAGGGCGTCTTCTGTTTCAGATGCGCCTTGATGGCGTGAACGATTGCGACTGGGTTGCCGCCATTGAGCTTGAGGACGAGGACACGCCTGTCCATGCGCTCGTGGTACAGCGGACGGGAAGCGACACGCTTGATGTCGAGAGCATTGAGACCAGCGATCTGCCGGTGGCGCGCATCGTCAATGCCTATGCCAGCCTGATAACGACGTTGGACCGCGTTCAGTAACGCGGCCCACGGATCCCCGACGGCTTCATTTGGCAGAGCGCGTCAGGCTGCGCCTTTGCCCGCGTGAATGGCGGCCTGCGCTGCCGCAAGCCGCGCAATGGGCACACGGAAGGGCGAGCACGACACATAGTCCAGCCCCACCGTCTCGCAGAAGCGGATCGACGCCGGGTCGCCGCCATGCTCTCCGCAGATGCCGAGCTTGATTTCCGGCCGCGCCGTGCGTCCCTTTTCAGAGGCAATCCGCACCAGCTCGCCAACGCCATCCACATCAAGCGACACGAACGGGTCCTGCTCGATGATGCCGCGTGTGCGATAGGTTTCAAGGAAGGAAGCCGCATCGTCACGCGAGATGCCGAATGCGGTCTGCGTCAGATCGTTCGTCCCGAAGGAGAAGAACTCGGCGCTGCCTGCGATCTCGTCTGCCCGCAATGCCGCGCGCGGCAGCTCGATCATCGTGCCGACCAGATAGTCGAGCGTGATGCCGCGCTCTTCCATCACGGTCTTGGCCACCGCGTCGATGCGGTTCTTCACGAAGGTCAGCTCGGCCGACATGCCAACGAGCGGCACCATCACCTCCGGCACCACCGGCTTGCCGGCTTTCTCAGCCGCCTCTGCCGCAGCCTCGAAGATGGCGCGCGCCTGCATCTCAGCGATCTCCGGATAGGAAATCGCCAGACGGCAACCGCGATGGCCGAGCATCGGGTTGAACTCATGCAGCGCCTCGGTGCGCTGGCGCAGCTTCTCCGCCGAAACGCCCATGGCGGCAGCCACCTCGCCGATTTCCTCTTCGGTCTTCGGCAGGAACTCGTGCAGCGGCGGGTCGAGCAGACGGATCGTGACCGGCAGCCCGGCCATCACCTCGAAGATCTCCACGAAATCGGAGCGCTGCATGGGCAGAAGCTTCGCGAGGGCCGCGCGCCGGTCGCTTTCGGTGTCGGCCAGGATCATCTCGCGCATGGCGAGGATGCGGCCATCATCGAAGAACATGTGCTCCGTGCGGCAAAGGCCGATGCCCTCCGCGCCGAAGGAACGCGCCGTGCGGGCATCAGCCGGCGTTTCGGCATTGGCGCGCACCTTCATGCGCCGCGCCTCGTCGGCCCAGCTCATAATGGTGGAGAAATCGCCGGAAAGTTCGGGCTGCAGCATGGGGACCGCGCCCTTCAGCACCTGCCCCGTTGCACCATCGATGGTGATCGTGTCGCCTGCCTTGAGCATCTGCCCCATGGCGAGAAGCACGCCCTTGCGATGATCGACACGCAGCGAACCGGCACCCGAAACGCAGGGCTTGCCCATGCCGCGCGCCACCACCGCCGCGTGGCTCGTCATGCCGCCGCGCGTCGTCAGAATGCCTTCGGCGGCATGCATGCCGTGAATGTCCTCGGGGCTCGTCTCCACCCGCACCAGAATGGTCCGGCGTCCTTCGGCCTTGGCCTCTTCGGCGGCTTCGGACGAGAACACGATCTCGCCCGTCGCAGCGCCCGGCGAGGCCGGCAGGCCCATGCCGATAATGTCGCGCGGGGCAGACGGATCGATGGTCGGGTGCAGAAGCTGGTCGAGCGACGCCGCATCGATGCGGGTCACCGCCTCGTCACGCGTGATCAGCCCCTCATTGGCCATGTCCACGGCTACTTTCAGCGCCGCACTTGCCGTGCGCTTTCCCGAGCGCGTCTGCAGCATCCACAGCTTGCCGCGCTCGATGGTGAACTCCAGATCCTGCATGTCGCGGTAATGCCGCTCCAGCGTGTCGGCGATCCGGGTGAAGGCGTTGAACGCCTCGGGCATCAGCTTTTCGAGCGACGGCTTGTCGGAGCCCGCCGCAAGCCGCGCCGCCTCGGTGATGTTCTGCGGCGTGCGAATGCCTGCCACCACATCCTCACCCTGCGCATTGACCAGAAACTCGCCGTAAAGCGCTTTCTCGCCGGTCGAAGGATCGCGGGTAAAGGCAACGCCGGTTGCCGAATCCTCACCCCGGTTGCCGAACACCATGGCCTGCACATTGACCGCCGTGCCCCAGCTTTCGGGGATGTCATGCAGCCGGCGATAGGTCACCGCACGCGGGTTCATCCATGAAGAGAACACAGCGCCCACCGCGCCCCACAGCTGCTCGTGCGGGTCCTGCGGGAATGGCGCGCCAAGTTCGCTTTCGATGCGGCCCTTGTAGAGCGCAATAACGTTCTGCCAGTCCTCGGCCGAAAACTCCGTATCGACCTCGTAGCCGAGCCGCGCCTTCTCCTCTTCAAGGATTTCCTCGAAGAGATCATGATCGAGCCCGAGCACGACATTGCAGTACATCTGGATGAAGCGGCGGTAGCTGTCATAGGCAAAGCGCGCATCGCCGGCTTCTGCCGCGATCGCCTCGACCGTCTCATCATTGAGGCCGAGATTGAGCACCGTGTCCATCATGCCGGGCATGGAGGCGCGTGCGCCCGAGCGCACGGAAACCAGAAGCGGCTGCCCCGCATCGCCGAAACGGCGGGCGGCGACCCGGCCGACCTCGTCAAGCGCGGCCTCGACCTGTGTTTTCAGCGCGTCCGGATAGGTGCGGCCATTCGCATAATAGTGGGAGCAAAGGTCGGTCGTGATCGTAAAGCCGGGCGGCACCGGCAGCCCGAGGCTGCACATCTCCGCCAGATTTGCGCCCTTGCCGCCGAGCAGATTTTTCTCGCCCGCGCTGCCTTCGGCACGTCCATCGCCAAACACATAGACCCACTTGGTCATGCTGCATTCCCCTTCCGGTCGATTTGCCGGCGCCTGGAACTTGTGCTGCACCGGCTACGGGAGGCAGCGTTAAGCGGCAGCGACCATCAAGGCAAGGCCAACCAACGGAGCATCCGCCGCTTTATCGATTGAAGAGAAGATTTTTTCTTACCGGGAATGGAACAGTTCTACATGTGACAAGGGCAACAGTGCTTCTGCTTGCCAAAGCAGACGGGACGAGGCTCTCGCCCCATCCCGCAACCGTTCTGTTTTTTCCGCGCTGCGTCAGGCAGGCGCTGCCACCACCTGCGGGCGAACGCGGATGAAGATCATCACTGCCGCCAGTACCAGCACCACGCTCGAAACGCTGAACACGCCCTGCGCGCCGCCGACATCGAAAATCAGCCCGCCGCCTGCCGCGCCAATGGCGATGGCAAACTGGATTGCCGCCACCAGAAGACCGCCGGCGCTTTCGGCCTGATCCGGCACCGTCCGCGCCAGCCACGTGGACCAGCTCACCGGAACGGCACCGAACGCCAGCCCCCAGAGCGCAATCATCACGGCATTCGCCAGCGGCAATGAGCCGACCGAGAGAAGAGCGAAGCCCAAAAGCCCCATCACCAGCGGCACGGTCATCAGCGTGCGGCGCAGGCTGCGCTCCACCAGAAGGCCGGCAAACAGCGACCCCAGAAAATTGGCCACGCCAAAGCCCAGCAGCATGCCCGAAACGGCCGTGATGCTCCCACCCGTCACGATTTCCAGATGCGGCCTGATATAGGTGAAGAAGGCGAAATGACCGGCAAACACCAGCATCGCCGCCAGCAGGCCCCACCCCACACCGGGCCGCGCCAGCACATCCACCAGCGTGCGAAGCCGGGTTGCCGCATTCGGAGCCATCGCCGGCAGGGTCGCGAACTGCACCACAAAGGTGATCGCTCCGAGAACCGTTGCCAGCAGGAACACGCTGCGCCAGCCCCACATCTCCCCCACATAGCTGCCAAGGGGCGCGGCGACGATGGTTGCCGCGGCCACGCCGCTCACGATCATCGAAAGCGCGCGCGGCACCAGCGCCTCCGGCACCAGCCGCATCGCCACCGCCGTCGATATGGCCCAGAAGCCACCAAGCGCGATGCCCAGCAGAACCCGGCCCGTGAGCAGAACCGGCAGGTTCGGTGCAAACGCCACCATCAGGTTGGCCACGATGAGAAGCACCGTGAACGACAGCAGCACACGCCGCCGGTCGATGCTGCGGGTCACCGCAGAGATCAGCAGGCTCGCCACCAGCCCCACCAGTGCCGTCGCGGTCACCGCCTGTCCGGCCATCCCTTCCGAAATACCGAGATCAGTCGCCATCGGCGTCAAAAGGCTTGCCGGCAGAAATTCCGCTGTCACCAGCCCGAACACGCCTAGGGTCATCGAAATCACTGCGCCCCAGGCCGGTTGCCGGCTGGCCTGTGCGCCTGTCCACTGCGGGGCTTCGTCCATATGTCTTTCCTTTCGCATGCAATCTGTTTTGCAGTGCAAAAGAGATAGATTGGACATTCCGGACGAACCATGTCACAAAAACCGGAATGATTGATCGAAACGCCGAAACACCACCATCACTCGCCAATCCGGATCTGGTCAGCGAACTGCTCATGGGCATGCGCCTTTACGGGATGTCCTATCACCGCACCCAGATCACGCCGCCCTTCGGCATTCGCTACGGCACCATCGAAGGGCGGGCCCAGTTTCACTTCGTGGGCCGTGGTCCCGTCTACCTTCGCGGCCCTGACGACACGCTTCATACACTTGAAACCGGCGACGCCGTTCTTCTGCCGCGCGGCGGTGAACACGCTCTCCTCTCCGAGCCGGACTTTCAGAGCCAGTGCATCACGAATTTCCAGGCCAGGCCGCTCTGCCGCGATGTCAAAGAGATCATTGCCTGTTCGAACGAGCCGGATCGCCAAAACGATGCGCTCATCTTCTCCGGATGCATGGAGTTCGATCTGGGCAGCATGCACCCGCTCGTCGCACTCATGCCCGATGTCATGCGCGTGTCCACGCTTCTGGAGCGTTATCCGGAAATCCTGCCCATCCTCGATGCGATGGAGCGTGAGACACGGGGAGACCGCGCGGGTTTTGCCGGCATCCTCGCGCGGCTTGCCGATGTGGTTTCCGCTTTCATCGTCCGCTCCTGGGTCGAATGCGGCTGCGGCGGCTCAAGCGGCTGGGTGGCGGCGCTGCGCGATCCGCGCCTTGGTCATGTGATCGCCGCCCTGCACCGCGACCCCGGTCGCGACTGGACCGTCGCCGAACTGGCAAGGCAAATGGGCAGCTCCCGCTCCGTCTTTGCCGAGCGGTTCCAGACCGTCACCGGCATGACGCCCGTGCGCTATCTGACGGAGCTGAGAATGCGCCTCGCCGCCCAGTGGATCAGCCGCGAGGGGCTGGCCATCGAAACGGCAGCGCACCGCCTTGGCTATGGTTCACAGGCAGCATTCAGCCGCGCCTTCAAGCGCGTGATCGGAAAGCCGCCCGGTGCGATGCGCGCTGCCACGCCTGCGCCCATGCGCCCCGCGCCTATGGATCGGGCGGACGCCACTCCCCCAGCTTAACCCCAAGAAGACCGAGAGTCGCCTCATCCGCGCGCCCCTCACACAATTGCCGCAGGGCTTCGCAGAAAAGCGTGTCGCCCTGCCCGGCAGCGCAGGCGAAAAGGGTCATGCAGGAGCGAAATTTCAGGTCATCCGGTGTCCCGAAAATCTCGTGCAGGGAGCTACCCGCCCCCGTCATCACCGCTTCAGTAGCTTCCCGCAGCCGCAGCCCAAGCACCGGATGCACAAGATAGGCCCGCGCTTCATCAAGCGAAACCAGACCGTAAAACAATGCGGTTGGCGAACGTCCAAGCTCACGCAATTGCGGAAACACGAACCACATCCAGTGCGTTCTCTTGCGCCCCGCGCGCAACTCCCGCAGCGCCTCGTCAAAGCAGTCCGCCTGCGCCGTCACGAAGCGCTGAAGGTCGAAAGGGTCTTCCGTCATCATCCGTCTCCGCGAATATTTTCCGGGAACCTTGCCGACGCATTTTACCAGACACTTCCCAGACATTTCGCGAGAGCACGGCGCATCTGCTTCAGGACTTGCAAGCAAGACGAAGATGAATTAGAACAAATCAAGAACAATGGAGGTTGTCATGCGCCAGACCGGAAAGCTCGACTATATCGAAATGCCCGCTTCGGGCGGCACCATCGACAGCGTCAAGGCGTTTTACGCACGGGCCTTTTCCTGGTCTTTCACCGATTACGGCCCCGGATACGCAGCCTTCAACGAGGGGATCGACGGTGGCTTCGACGGCGCGCCGGACGCGACCCGGAAACCGCTCCCCGTCCTTTACTCGGAGGATCTGGAAGCGACGCTCGCCACCGTGCGGGAAGCTGGCGGCGAGATTGTCAAACCGATCTTCTCTTTTCCAGGTGGCCGGCGCTTCCACTTCACCGATCCGGCAGGCAATGAGCTGGCCGTATGGAGCGAGTCGTGAGAGCGAGCGGGGCGATCCTGCATCTCGACACGCATCCTGATTTTCCCGAAACCACGGATCAGGCAGGCCGCGACGCGATGCTAGACTGCCTCGCGCAGGCGCTCGGCGGTCTGGAGGTCGACAGAGACCAGCTGGCTGACGCCCTGCTCGGCCATGGTCACGCCGAACAGACGGTTCATGCGCGCCATGGTGATCGGGTTGTGGGTGATCACTACGAACCTCGTATCCGTTGACGCCGCCATCTCATCCATGAGGTTGCAGAACCGCTCGACATTGTGATCGTCGAGCGGCGCGTCCACCTCGTCCAGCACGCAGATGGGTGCGGGATTGGTCAGGAACACGGCGAAGATCAGCGCCATGGCCGTCAGCGCCTGCTCGCCACCGGAAAGCAGCGTCATGGTCTGCGGACGCTTGCCTGGCGGGCGGGCGAGAATTTCCAGCCCCGCCTCCAGCGGATCATCGGACTCGATCAGCTGCAACTCCGCCGTGCCGCCGCCGAAAAGGTGGGTGAACAGACGCTGGAACTGCTCATTGACCACATCGAAGGCGGCCAGAAGGCGCTCGCGGCCTTCCTTGTTCAGGTTCTGGATGGCCAGCCGCAGCTTGCGGATCGCCTCGATCACGTCCTCGCGCTCGGTCACGATGGTGCCGTGCCGTTCGCTGAGTTCCGACTGCTCTTCCTCAGCCCTGAGATTGACCGCGCCGAGCCGCTCGCGCTCAATCTTGAAGCGTTCGAGACGCCGCTCCACATCGGCGATCTCCGGCATGGGCGCATCCGGTTCCAGCTCCGCCATGGCCAGCACCTTGTGCGGCGGCACGTTCAGCACTTCCTGAATACGCGCCTCGGCTTCCTTGCGCCGCTCTTCCGCCGCCGTCACGCGTTCTTCCGCGCGGGCGCGGCTTTCGCGCGCCGAGGAAAGTGACTGGATGCTTGCGGTCGCCAGCTTGTCCAGCTCCGCCTGCCGGTTCTCTGCTTCCTGCAGCTTGTCGGCAGCTTCCTTGCGCAGATTTTCCGCCTTTGAAATTTCGGAAAGCAGCGCGCGGCCACGCATCTCGATCTCTTCGGGAGCCTCGGCCAGTTCTTCCAGCTCCGCTTCGGTGTCGCCACGGCGCTGCAAGAGCGCTGCCGTGTGCCGGTCAGCATTTTCCACGCGCGACTGCCAGCTGCGCCGTTCGGCGGCAATCGCCTCGAGCCTGCGCCGGCGCGCATCGGCCTCGCGCCGCAATCCCTCATAGGCTGCCCGCGCCTCGGCCACCGCCGCGCGCTTGGCCGAAACCCCGGCAAACTGCTGATCAAGCCGCGCCTGCAATTCGGTGATGTCGGGCGCGCTCTCCAGCGCTTCTTCGGCGGCCATGGTCGAAGCCACGGCCTCTTCATGATCCTCGACAACGCGGCCACGCGCTTCTTCTAGGCTCATCCGGCGGCTGGAAAGCTCGCCTGCCGCCCTCTCCGCACTCGCCAGCGCATCGCGCGCGCGGCCGAGCGCCGCCTGCGCTTCGCGCCCTTCTTCACGGGTGCGCCGCTCGGCTTCCACCGCAGCCTTCACCGCGTGTTCCGCATCCGCCAGCGCCGTCTCCGCCGCGTGCAGTCGCGCCGTCGCCTCGATCACTTCGCCATCTAGTTCGGCAAGCCGGTTCTTCTGCGCCAGCCTCTGCGCCGCAGCCGTCGGCGCATCCGCGCTGGCGCGGTAGCCGTCCCACCGCCACAGTGCGCCATCGCGCGCCACCAGACGCTGCCCGGTCTTCAGAAGCTTCTGAAGGCGCGGCCCGTCTTCCGCATCCACGATGCCGATCTGCGAGAGCCGGCGCGCAAGCTGTTCCGGGGCCTTCACCACGGAAGCGAGCGCCATGACGCCTTCCGGCAGCGCCGGATCATCCGCCGAAACCCCGGACGGCCCCCAATAGACCGGAGCCGCACTGTCGAGCGGCACGTCCAGATCTTCGCCCAGCGCCGCGCCCAGCGCGGTCTCGAAGCCGCGCTCCACGCGCAATTGCTCAAGCACCGCCGGATAAAGATCCGCGCCGCCGGCGTTCAGGATCTTGCGCAGCGTCTGCGCTTCCGTCTCCACACGCCCAAGCTCGGAGCGCGCTTCCTGCAACGGCGGTCGGGCAGCCTGTTCCGTCTCACGTGCGGCAGCGACCCGCTCTTCGCATTCCGCAGCCGCGCCTTCGGCCATCTCCACGCGTTCCGCGGCTTCTTCCATCAGAAGCCGCTTTTCAGCCGGGTCAGGCAGACCGGCAATCCGGCCCGTGATTTCCTGAAGCTCGGCATCCATGGTCGCAACCTGCCGCGCCAGCCGGTCCCGGCGCTCGGCCTGCTCGCGGATCGCGCGCTCGGCCTGCTGACGCGTCGCCGATGCCTCGGCCTTCTCCGCCGTCAGCCGCGAAAGCAGCTCTTCCGCTGCCGAAAGCTCCTCGGAAACCGTCTCGAACACATTCTGCAGTTCGATATCGCGGCCTTCCGCGCCGTCCTCGGCCTCTTTCAGCGTCTCTTCTTCTTCGGCAAGCCGCGCCAGCGCTTCCGCATTGTCGCGCACCATCTGCTCTTCACGCGCCACGTCCGCATTGAGCTGATCGATCCGCTTCTGCAATTCCTGCGTTCGCGCCTGAACGCGCTTCGCCTCTTCCTCGATCTGCGTGCGCGCAATGGTCAGGCGCTGCAGGGCGGCGGCGGCGGCGGCTTCCGCATCGCGCAGTTCCGGCAGCTTGTGCGCGCCAATCGCCTGCGCCTTGGCGGCTTCCATCTGGCCGCTGGCGGTCTCGCCAACCAGCGCGGTCGCCTGCGAAAGCGCGCTCTGCGCCTCCGCTTCCTGGCTCTTGGCCGATGACCAGCGCAGATGAAGCAGGATAGCCTCGGCCTTGCGCACTTCTGCGGAGAGCTTCTTGAAGCGCGACGCCTGGCGGGCCTGACGCTTGAGGCTTTCGATCTGGCTGTCGAGTTCGCTCACCACATCGTCGAGCCGCTCGAGATTCTGCTCCGCACCGCGCAGTCTGAGTTCGGCCTCATGGCGGCGCGAGTGCAGGCCGGAAATGCCGGCCGCCTCTTCCAGAAGCGCCCTGCGCGCCTGCGGCTTTGCCTGGATCAGCTCGCCAATGCGCCCCTGCCCCACCATGGAGGGTGAACGTGCGCCGGTTGACTGGTCGGCGAACAGAAGCTGCACGTCACGCGCGCGCGCTTCCTTGCCATTGATGCGATAGACCGACCCCGCCTCGCGCTCGATCCGGCGCGAAACCTGCAATTCATCCGCATCATTGTAGGAGGCCGGCGCGGTGCGGTCGCTGTTGTCGAGAAAGAGCGTCACCTCGGCGGTATTGCGCGCCGGGCGCGTTCCCGAGCCCGAGAAGATCACGTCGTCCATGCCGGAGGCGCGCATGTTCTTGTATGAGCTTTCGCCCATCACCCAGCGCAGCGCTTCGACCAGATTGGACTTGCCGCAGCCATTCGGCCCGACCACACCGGTCAGCCCGCTTTCGATGATGAACTCACCCGGCTCGACAAAGGATTTGAAGCCCAGAAGGCGCAGTTTGGTGAACTTCATGCCGCCCTCACCCGCGCCAGCGCGCGCGAAAGCGGCAGGCAATTGCGTTGCCCGCTAAAGCATGCCGTCGATGATCGCCGACATTTCGTCAATCGACATGGCTCCCGAATGCTTCATCCCATTGATGAAGAACGTAGGAACGGCCTCAATCCCCAGGCGCTCCAAACCCCAATTGCGCATTGCTCTGACTTCATCCAGAAGCTCGCGGTCCGTCAAGCAAGCTTCGAAGCTCTTCTGTGAGAATCCCGCAATTCTGGCGGTTTTCAACAGGGCAGAGCGCCCATCCTTGGCCCAGGCCCACTCAGACTGGGTTTTGTAAAGGAGATCGGAGACGTTGAAATAATTGCCTTTCGAGC
Organism: Nitratireductor sp. WH36-1; assembly: GCF_058725515.1. Taxonomy (NCBI): domain Bacteria; kingdom Pseudomonadati; phylum Pseudomonadota; class Alphaproteobacteria; order Hyphomicrobiales; family Phyllobacteriaceae; genus Nitratireductor; species Nitratireductor sp. WH36-1. The sequence continues at coordinate 3,110,260 of NZ_CM178970.1, forward strand.
AATAGGCAAGCATCAGACCGGCTTCCGCGCGCGGGTCTGTCGGGATGCCGCGCACAATGTAGCGCACCCTGCCCGTCTCGATATATTTGCGCTTGAGCTCCGGCAGCGTCTCGGTGTGATAGCGCGCGCAATGAGCGCAGGTCATCGACGCATATTCCACGATCGTCACCGGCGCGCCGGCTTCTCCGAGCACCTTCTCCTCAAGGCCACCGGCCTCGAGCAGCAATTCAGCGTCCACCCCGGCAGCCATCGCCGCCATGGTTCGATCAGCAGAAAATCCGGTTCCAAAGAGCGCCAGAACAAGCGCCAGAGACTTCAAAAAACGACGACCACCGCGATGATCGTCCCCATGGCCGCGCCCGGAAAAACATCCGGGGCGCACCGAAAGCAAACGCATAAAACAAAAACCTTTTAAACAAAGCGCCACCGGCCGGAGCCGGTGGCGAAATCAGTCGCTCTTAGAGCATACCGTCGATTACGGCAGAAATTTCATCAATGGACAGCGCGCCGGAATATTTCTTGCCGTTGATGAAGAAGGTCGGCGTCGCGTCGATGCCGAATTCTTCCGCACCGCGCGTACGCACTGCGCGCACCTTGGTCAGAAGCTCCTGATCGGTCAGGCAGGCCTCAAAGCTCTCCTTCGAGAAACCGGCAAGCTTGGAGATGTTCAGAAGCGCGGTCTGCGCATCCTGCACCGGCGCCCAGCTGTTCTGCTGCTTGAACAGAACGTCGACCATGGCGTGGTAATTGTCGCCCGAGCAGCGCGCCAGCATGAAACCGGCTTCCGCGCGCGGGTCGAACGGGAACTCGCGCATGATGAAGCGCACCTTGCCCGTGTCGATGTATTTCTTCTTCAGTTCCGGATAGGTCCGCACGTGGAAGGTGGCGCAGTGGCTGCAGGTCATCGAGGCATATTCGACGATGGTCACCGGCGCGTTCTCGTCGCCCAGCACCTTGTCTTCGAGCGCGCCCTCTTCAAGCAGCTTCTCCATGTCCACCGAACCGGTCGAGGCAGGCGCATCCACCGAAGCGGTCGTCACCGGATCCGTCCCGGGCTTGCCCGCATTGGCTTCGGCATTGGTGTCGGAGCACGCGGCCAGTCCCAGTCCAAGCGCCGGCAAGGCGGCCATGGAGAGAAGAAGTCTGCGGCGCTGGATCATTTCGGACATGAAGAATCACCTGTTCGTCTTGGAGTGTTGCCTAGCGTAACGCCACAAAGCGGGCGTTTCGGGCGAATTTGGGTCAAGCGCGTCATTTTCTAAAGCAAGCGCCCTATCACGTTTTGGTGATCGGCTCACCCGCGCTTGCGCGCAATGCTCTCACCCAGTTTCTGGAGCGATTGCCGCAGCGCATCATCCTCAATGCCTGCGGTCAGCTGATCGATCCGCTCGTTCTCCGGGGCGGTCAGTGCCCGCTTCGGGCGCGGGCGGCGCTGTGGCGCAACCTTTACCGGCTTTTGAACGATCTTCACGCGCCCCACGGCTGCAAAGCCCAGAAACGCATTCACCCGGCCAATCACCTCGCCCGTCTCGTGCTGCAGGCGCAAAGCCGCCGCCCCCTCGCAGGCGATCACCAGCGTGGCCGGCTCAAACGGATCGTCCTCGTGCCGGCGGCGCGGCCATGCGAGCTTTTCAGGCTGCGTGCTGAGCGCCAGCCGCTCGCCCACGATCTCGCTCCACGACTGCACCAGTTCCACCGAAAGCCCGGCGCGCTTGCGCATCACCGGGTCGAGAATACCGGTGGCGATGTCGCTCACCGCAACGGGATTGCCGTAACGCCTCTTCCCTGTCATGACATGATTTCTCGAATTGATCCGCAACGCATATTGAGTTCCTCTCCAGTATGGCACGCACGGAAGCGTCGGTCACCGACGCGCAAGCATCTTCGACCGATTTTTCGCGCCCGCTTCTGGCCTGGTACGACCGCCACCACCGGCACCTGCCCTGGCGCACCCCGCCGCATGAAACTCTTGTCGGCGTCCTGCCCGATCCCTACCGGGTCTGGCTGTCCGAAATCATGCTCCAGCAGACCACGGTCGGCGCGGTCAAAAGCTATTTCGAGGCTTTCGTGGAGGCCTGGCCCACCGTCGAGGCGCTCGCCGCCGCCGAAACCGACGACGTGATGAAGGCCTGGGCGGGGCTCGGCTACTATTCGCGCGCCCGCAATCTCAAGAAATGCGCCGAGACCGTTGCTGCCGAACATGGCGGCCGCTTTCCCGACACCGAGGCCGGCCTCAAGGCGCTGCCGGGCATTGGCGATTACACGGCCGCCGCCGTGTCCGCCATCGCCTTCAACCAGCCCGCCGCCGTTGTGGATGGCAATATCGAGCGCGTCATCACCCGTCTCTTCTCGATCGAGACCCCGCTGCCGCAGGCAAAACCGGAAATCCGCGCCCGTGTCGCTGCGGCATTGCCGCACGACCGGCCCGGCGATTTCGCGCAGGCCATGATGGATCTGGGCGCGACGATCTGCACGCCACGCAAGCCCGCCTGTGTGCTCTGCCCCATCACGGAGGGCTGTACGGCCCGGCGCGAAGGCACGGCCGAGCGCTTCCCCGTGAAGGCTCCCAAAACGGAAAAGCCCGTCCGCAAGGGTGCGGCCTTCGTCGCAATGCGCGCCGATGGCGCGGTGCTCCTGCGCCAGCGTCCGCCGCAGGGCCTTCTGGGCGGCATGACCGAAGTGCCCGGCAGCCAGTGGACCGCGCGGCAGGATGGCATCGCCGACATCACCGCAGCGCCCTTCCCCGCCGACTGGCAGGCGGCTGGCGCGATCCGCCACGTCTTCACCCATTTCGCCCTTGAGCTTTCCGTCTTCCGCGCCGAACTGCCGCAGAACGCGCCAGCCGGCGATGGCTGGTGGTCCAACCCAGACGCCCTTCCGGGCGAGGCGCTGCCAACCGTCATGAAAAAAGCAATTGAAGCTGCAATACCCGGAGCCACGAAAAAACGCCGAAAGGGATAGAGCCGCATGAGTGAGATCCGCCACATCGTCTTCGACATTGGCAAAGTGCTGCTGCACTACGACCCGGAAATCCCCTATCGCCGCCTGATCCCGGATGACGGCGCACGCCGCTGGTTTCTTGAAAACGTCTGCACCGGCGCGTGGAACGTGGAGCAGGATCGCGGGCGCGACTGGCGCGAGGCCGAGGCCCTGCTCATCGCCGAACACCCGCACGAGGAAGACAACATCCGCGCCTTCCGCCGTCACTGGCACGAAATGGTCCCGCACGCCTATGATGATTCGGTCGCGCTTCTGGAGAAGCTCGTCGACGCCGGGCACGACGTGACCATGCTGACCAATTTCGCAGCCGACACCTATGCCGAGGCGCGCAGGCGCTATCCCTTTTTGGAGAAGCCGCGCGGCGTCACCGTTTCCGGCGAGATCGGCATCATCAAACCCGACCGCGCAATCTACGACACCCATGCCGGGAATTTCGGTCTGGAACCGCAGGCCACCCTGTTCATCGATGACAGCGAGAAGAATGTGGAAGGGGCAAAAGCCGCCGGCTGGCAGGCCGTTCATTTCACCGGAGCGGAGAAACTGCGCGCCGATCTCGGCGGGTATGGTTTCGCCGTTTAACGGTCAATGCGAAGAATCACGCAGAGAGTCGCAAAAGCGCTCCACCTGCCTGTATTCCCATAAAAAAAGCGACTTCAGGTTTCTCCCTGAAGTCGCCTGTCTTCATGCTCAGGCGGCAACGCCCTGCATGTTGTCACGCATGATCTGACGCAGGCTGTCGATCGGTTTCAGGCAGCCTTCTTCCTCGAAGTGCCAGAACGTCCAGCCATTGCAGGCCTCAAGTCCCTGAACCCGTGCGCCGATGCGGTGGATCGAGCCTGCCTCGTCACCGATGGCGATGGTGCCATCCGCGCGCACATTGGCCGTCCAGCGGCGCTTGGAATCGCAAAGCTGCGTGCCCGGCTGCATGAGACCGGCCTCAAGCAGGCTGCCGAAGGCCACGCGCGGCGCGGCGCGCTTGCCCTGCATCTGCGCCAGATCCATCTCGTTCAGCGGCTCGATGCCGGCGATCCGTTCGCTGGCCGCCTGGATGTACTCGTCCTGACGCTCAATGCCCACGAAGTGACGGCCAAGGCGCTTGGCCACCGCGCCGGTCGTGCCGGAGCCGAAGAAAGGATCGAGCACCACGTCGCCCGGCTTGGTCGAAGCCATCATGACGCGCGCCAAAAGCGCTTCCGGCTTCTGCGTCGGGTGCAGCTTGCCGCCGTCGTCATTCTTCAGGCGCTCCTTGCCCGTGCAGATCGGGAACAGCCAGTCCGAGCGCATCTGCACGTCGTCATTGGCCGCCTTGAGCGCTTCGTAATTGAAGGTGTAGCCCTTGGTCGACTTGTCGCGCGAGGCCCAGATCATCGTCTCATGCGCGTTCTGGAACCGGCGGCCGCGGAAGTTCGGCATCGGGTTGGTCTTGCGCCACACAATGTCGTTGAGCAGCCAGTAGCCCAGATCCTGCATCACCGTGCCGACGCGGAAAATGTTGTGATACGAGCCGATCACCCAGATCGTGCCATTCGGCTTCAGGACGCGGCGCGCGGCCAGCATCCATGCACGGGTGAACGCGTCATAGGCGGCAAAGCTGTCGAACTGGTCCCAGGCGTCATCCACCGCATCGACCCGCGACTGGTCCGGACGGTGCAGATCACCACCAAGCTGCAGATTGTAGGGCGGATCGGCAAAGATCACGTCGACGGATTTCTCGGGCAAACGATCGAGAGCTGCAACGCAGTCCCCCTTAATGATCGTATCGAGCCATTCGGCCTTCTTTGGTTCGGGGGCAAGCTCATCGATACGACGCACGGCGGACATGGACTGACCTCTAACTCGGACTATTAACCTGCCGTTATGGTTACGGAAGATGGTAAATATTCCGTAAGGACTCGAAGCGAATTGCGAGGTCGGTGTTGCAGCTGCTCTCTTTGTCTCCGCTCCCGGCGCTTGCCGGACCAAATTTCTCAAGGGCAAGAAAGACATTCAGGGCCGTCAGAAAACACTCAGCACCAGAAGGCGGCGGTGGCTGCCGGCAAGCGCACCGGGATCGTCATAGAATAGCCCGAAGGCCGGGCCATATCTGCCGGACAGTTGTTTCGGGGCGGCATAAGGGCTATGCCGCCCCGAGCTTATTCATCCGCTTCCCCAAAAGGACAGGTCTTGCCATGCCAGCTCCCGAACTCGTCATCTTCGATTGCGATGGCGTTCTCGTCGATTCGGAAATCATCGCCTCGCGCGTCGAAGCGCGCGTGCTGACCGAGGCCGGTTTCGAGATCACGCCGGAAGAGCTTGCCAGCCGCTATGCGGGCCTCACCTTCAAGGACATTCTCCTGTCCATCGAGGAAAATGCCGAGGCCCCGCTTCAGGCCACGCTGATCGACCGCGCCGAAAGCGAGGTGGACCGGAAGGTGCGCAAGGACGTAAAGGCCATCGACGGCGTCCACGAGGCAGTGGCCCGCATTCCCCTGCCCAAATGCGTCTGCTCCAATTCGAGCCATGACCGGGTGGAAGCGATGCTCACCCGCACGCAATTGCTGCCCCTCTTCAATGGCCACATCTATTCGGCTCTTGAGACACCGACGCGCCAGCCAAAGCCTGCGCCCGATGTCTTCCTCTACGCCGCCGAGAAAATGGGAGCCAAGCCGGAAAACTGCTTCGTCATCGAGGACTCCGTGCACGGCATTGCCGGAGCCAGGGCCGCAGGCATGCGCGTCATCGGCTTTACCGGCGGTTCGCACATCCAGCCGGGCCATGCCGACCTTCTGATGGAAGCCGGAGCCGAGACGGTCATCCACCGTTTCCAGGACCTGATTGCCGTTCTGGCCGCGCTCACTGAATGGGCCGAAGACGCCTGAGCGACCGTTCCTGAAATTCCGATTCAAACGGGAATCGGAAACGACTGATATTCAAATAAAAAAAGCGGGAGCCCGGCTCCCGCTTTTTTCTTTATCCCGCAATGCTGCCGCTGCTCTAGCGACCGCTGGTCGGACCTTCGTCATAGCCGACCATCAGCTGCACGCTGCGGTCGGGCTTGCCGGCAATCGTGACATTCGGGTCGTTGAAGATGAACTGCGTCGCGCCCGCCGTATCGCCGATGGAAACCTGGTGCTTGAACAGCTTGGAATAGACCACCTCACCGGCGCGTAATGCGACGATGCGGATCGGCATGGTGATCGTTCCGGTCTTGCCAAGCGGGCCCGGCACCACGCGGCCGGCAACGGCGACCGTCATGCTGAACGCGCCATTGTTGTAGCTGCACTTGCGCGTCACATCGGTGATGGACGCCTGATAGATTTCCTGACCGGCCTCGCCCTGCGCACCCTTCTTGTAGGTGGTGAAATAGGCCGTGCCCTCGCGCAGCGAAACAGGCGGGCAGTAGGCGCGCAGCTCGCTCTCGAGGATCGTCTCGACCGGCTGATCGCCCGCCTGCGCGACCTGGGTCTGCGTGTTGTTGCCGGACTGCAGGTTCATGCCCCCGGTTGCGTCATCGGATTGACAGCCGGAAACAAAAGCGGCGGCGGAAAGCAGTATGGAACTGACGAAAAGACGATAATTGACCAAGTGACATGCCCCGTGAATCTGCGCGCGCCCGAAGCCGACTGAAGTTCAACCGGCAAAAGGCAGCGGAGAAATGACAGATTTCGGCGGCAATTGCCAGAAAACCCGTCATCGACAATCAATTTCCATGCGGTTTGAGTGGAAAACCGGTTCCCACCCGTCCAGATCATGCTCTATATCAGACGCGCGGCCGGAATGCGAAGGGCTCTTGTCCGCACCGGCTGTTCTTCCTCGCAGTTCATGAGGCAATACGACGTATGGCGACAGATTACATTAGCACGCGTGGCGACGCGCCGGCGCTCGGCTTTTCCGATGCAATGCTTGCGGGCCTCGCCCGCGACGGCGGTCTTTATGTTCCCCGCGAGTGGCCGCATTTCTCGGCCGATGACATTCGCGCCATGCGCGGCCTTTCCTACAGCGAGATCGCCTTCCGCGTCCTCTCCCCCTTCGTGGGAGACGAGATCGCTCCGGCGACCCTGCGCCGCATCATCGAGGAAAGCTACGCAACCTTCCGCCATCCGGCAGTCTGCCCGCTGGTGCAGACCGGCCCCAACGAGTTCATCCTCGAACTCTTCCATGGGCCGACGCTGGCCTTCAAGGACGTTGCCATGCAGCTTCTGGCGCGCCTGATGGATCATGTTCTGGCCGAGCGCGGCGAGCGCGTCACCATCGTCGGTGCGACGTCCGGCGATACGGGCGGCGCGGCCATCGAGGCCTTTGCCGGCACCGAGCGCGCGGATGTGTTCATCCTCTTCCCCGAGGGCCGCGTCTCGCCGGTCCAGCAGCGCCAGATGACCACGTCCGGCGCGCCCAATGTTCACGCTCTGGCCGTGAAGGGCAATTTTGATGATTGCCAGGCCCTGCTCAAGGACATGTTCAACGATCACGCCTTCCGCGACGGCGTTTCGCTCTCCGGCGTGAACTCGATCAACTGGGCGCGCGTCATGGCCCAGATCGTCTACTACTTCACCGCAGCCCTTTCGCTCGGCGGACCGGATCGCGCGATTTCCTTCACGGTTCCGACCGGCAATTTCGGCGACATCTTCGCAGGCTACGCCGCCAAGCGCATGGGCCTGCCGGTCGACCAGCTGGTGATCGCCACCAACGACAACGACATTCTCGCCCGCACGCTCGCCACCGGCGAATATGCGACCCGAGGCGTGGTCCCCACCACCTCGCCCTCGATGGACATTCAGGTGTCCTCCAATTTCGAGCGGCTGCTCTATTTCGCCTCCGGCGGAAATGTCGACGAAATCCGTCGCTACATGCAGTCGCTGAAACAGTCGGGCAGCTTCACCGTCGAGGAAAAGACGCTTGAGGCGATCCGCGCGGAATTCGCCGCCGGCCGTTCCGACATGGCCGAGACCGCCGGCACCATCGGCTCCGTGCTTGAGGAAAGCGGCTATCTGCTGGATCCGCACACCGCCACCGGCGTGAAGGTCGCGCGCGGACTTGAAGCGTCCAGCGCGCCCATGGTCGTCTTGTCGACGGCCCATCCGGCGAAGTTTCCACAGGCCGTCAAGGACGCCAGCGGCGTTGAGCCGCCCCTTCCCGCGTGGCTCGGCGATCTTATGGAACGGAAAGAATCCTTTACAGTCGTTCCCTCAGACTTAAAATTGTTGCAGGATCACATCAGCCGCCACGCACGTGCGGCGCGTTAAGTATTGTTCAGGGAGTCACGTCAATATGGGTGTTGAGGTAAGCCGTCTGTCGAACGGCCTGACGGTCGCCACCGAAACCCTGCCACATCTGGAAACCGTTGCGCTGGGCATCTGGGTCAAATCCGGCTCGCGCAACGAGTATGAGAACGAGCACGGTATCGCGCATCTCCTTGAACACATGGCGTTCAAGGGCACGAGCAAGCGCACCGCTCGCCAGATTGCGACAGACATCGAGGATGTTGGCGGAGAGATCAACGCCGCGACCAGCGTCGAGACCACCGCGTTCTTCGCGCGTGTTCTCAGCGCAGACATGCCGCTGGCGGTCGAACTCCTTTCCGACATCCTGACCGATTCCAAGTTCGATCCCCATGAGCTTGAGCGCGAACAGCACGTGATCCTCCAGGAGATCGGCGCTGCGCACGACATTCCCGACGACATCGTCTTCGACCGGTTCACCGAAACCGCTTTCCGCCACCAGGCGCTTGGCCGCTCGGTTCTCGGCACACCCGAAACCGTCCAGTCCTTCACCTCCGATCAGCTGCGCGGCTTCCTTGAGCGGCAATATTCCGCTGACCGCATGGTCATTGTCGCCGCTGGCGGCCTGAAGCACGAGGATTTCGTGCGCGAGGTGGAAAACCGGCTGGGCAGCTTCCGCAGCAAGGCCGAAGGCGTTGCCCCGCAATACGCCCATTATGTTGGCGGTGACTTCCGCGAGCATCGCGATCTGATGGATGCGCAGATCATCCTCGGCTTTGAGGGCCGCGCCTACCACATGCGCGATTTCTATGCCTCGCAGGTGCTCTCCACCATTCTCGGCGGCGGCATGTCGTCCCGCCTGTTCCAGGAAGTGCGCGAGAAGCACGGCCTGTGCTACTCGGTCTACGCCTTCCACTGGGGCTTTTCCGATTCCGGCATTTTCGGCATCCACGCCGCCACCGGAAAGAGCGACATCGAGGAACTCGTTCCCCTTCTTCTGGGCGAATTGCAGAAAGCCGGCCAGAGCATCGGTCAGGACGAGCTTGACCGGGCCCGCGCCCAGTATCGCGCAGGCCTGATGATGGCGCGGGAAAACCCCGCCAGCCGCGCATCGCAGATCGCCCGTCAGCTTCTGCTTTACGGTCGTCCCATCGACGTGGACGAGCTGATGGACCGCCTTTCCAACCTCACCGTGGACCGCCTGACGGACCTGTCTCAGCGTCTCTTCACCTCCAAGCCAACCCTCGCGGCCATCGGCCCCGTGGGCACGCTCGCACCGTTCGAGACGATCCAGGACGCACTTACCGATCAGGGGCCCATGCCGCGCAAACTCGCCGTGTAGGACCGCCCCGCCATATGTTGGACGTGCCCTTCTTCCGCCGCCCGCCTCCGGCGCTCAAGGGCGAAACAGTGTTCCTCAGGGGACCTGTCATGTCCGATCATGCGGAGTGGGCGGCACTGCGCGAGGAAAGCCGCAATTTCCTCGTGCCGTGGGAGCCGAGCTGGGCCTTTGACGAGCTGTCCAGAAGCGCCTTTCGACACCGGTTGAGGCGCTATCGCAGCGAATATGACAATGGCACCGGTGTCAGTTTCTTCGTTTTCGATGCCGGGACCGGTGCGCTCGCCGGCGGCATCACCATGTCGAACATCCGCCGCGGCGTCGCCCAGACCGCAAGTATCGGTTACTGGATGGGCGAGCGTTACGCGGGACGCGGCATGATGCTTGCTGCGGTGCATCTCATCATTCCCTTTGCATTCGAGACCTTGCGGTTGCACCGTCTGGAAGCGGCCTGTATTCCAAACAACAAACGATCTGTCGGTTTACTTGAAAAAGCCGGATTTCAGCGCGAAGGCCTGCTCAGGTCCTATCTCAGGATCAACGGTTCTTGGCGTGATCACTGTCTTTATGCGCTGGTCGCCGAGGAGCGTCATGTGCCTGCATTAGAAACACGAGGCTGATTTCCTTGTCGCGCTCAAACTTCTTCGCATCCCTTGCGACCATCGCCGCCATTGTCATCGCTCTTGTGTCCTCAATCGGCATGGCGCACGCCATCGAGCCGATCAAGATCGCACGCGACGACGTGGCGCTCGACCTCTCGGGCGCGGTGGAGATCTATCGTGGTCAGGGCGAAGCGTTTCAGGTGTCCACGGCGCCGGATGTCGATGGCATTGTGCGACGCATCGAGGTGGAAGCCCAGGATGAGCGCTCCACCGGCGACTGGGCGGTCTTTGCGCTCGCCAACACGACGGATCAGCAGCTCGACCGCCTGATTGTCGCCCCGCATTTCCGTCTGGTCGGCTCCGGCCTCATCTGGCCCGATCTCGGCTCCCAGCGCATCGCGGCGATCACGCCAAGTTCCGGCTTCACGCTCGACCGTCAGGAAAGTGCCGATGCCGATGAATTCCGCGTCACGCTCAATCCCGGTTCGGTCGTCACCTTCGTCGCCGAGCTTTCCTCGCCGAACCTGCCACAGATCTATCTTTGGGATCCCGGCGCATACAAGGACACGGTGAACGCCTACACGCTGTTCCGCGGCATCGTCCTTGGCATTGCCGGTCTGCTGGCCCTCTTCCTCACCATCCTGTTCGTGGTCAAGGGCACCTCGATGTTCCCGGCCACCGCAGCGCTCGCCTGGGCGGTCCTGGCCTATATCTCCATCGATTTCGGCTTCCTGAGCAAGGTCATCGAGATCACGCCCGGCAATGAGCAGATCTGGCGCGCCAGCACCGAAGTCGGCCTTGCCGCCACGCTGGTCATCTTCCTCTTCGCCTATCTCAACCTCAATCGCTGGCACGACCATTTCAGCTACGGCCTGCTCGCCTGGGTTCTGGGGCTCGGCATCATTGCCGGTTTCGCCATCATCGATCCCGCCGCCGCCGCCGGCATCGCGCGCATCTCCTTTGCGGCCACCGCCGTGGTCGGTCTCGGCATCATCGTCTATCTCAGCATTCAGGGTTATGACCGCGCCATCATGCTGGTGCCAAGCTGGGTGATGATCATCGCCTGGATGGTCGCCTCCTGGATGGCCATAACGGGCGTTCTCGACAACGACATCGTGCAGCCGGCCATCGGCGGCGGCCTGATCCTGATCATCCTTCTCATCGGCTTCACGGTCATGCAGCACGCCTTTGCCGGCGGTGCGCTCTTCCAGGGCCTGTTCAGCGATATGGAGCGCCAGGCGCTCGCCATTTCCGGTTCCGGCGACGTGGTCTGGGACTGGGACGTTTCGCGCGACCGCATCATCACCCGCCCCGATGTCAGCCGCCAGCTCGGCCTGCCCGTGGGGGCGCTTCACGGCCCTGCCCGCGACTGGCTGTCGAACCTGCACACCGAAGACCGCGACACGTTCCGCACCACACTCGACGTGGTTCTGGAGCAGCGCCGCGGCCGCATCTCGCAGAGCTTCCGCCTGCGCGGCGCGGATGGTCACTATCACTGGTTCGATCTGCGCGCCCGCCCCGTGATCGGCTCTGATGGCGAGGTCATCCGCTGCGTCGGCACCATGGTCGACGTGACCGAACAGAAGAAGGCGGAAGAGCGCCTCCTGCACGACGCCGTCCACGACAATCTGACGGGCCTGCCCAGCCGCGAACTGTTCCTGAACCGGCTCGACGCGATCATCTCCATCGCACGCACCGAACAGCAGGTGCGCCCCACCGTCTTCGTCATCGACATCGACCGCTTCAAGCAGGTCAATGACGAGCTTGGCATCTCGGTCGGCGACACGATCCTGCTCACCATCGCGCGCCGGCTCCATCGCCTGCTCAAGCCGCGCGATTCGCTGTGCCGTCTTTCCGGCGATCAGTTCGCCATGATCCTTCTGTCCGAGCAGGAGCCCGCGCGCATCGCCGCCGTTGCCGATGCGGTGAAACAGGCGATCCGCACGCCGGTCACCTTCGCCCGCCGCGAAATCGTGCTCACTTCCTCCATCGGCCTGATTTCCTGGACTGCCACGCAGGAGTCGGCCGAGGAGATGCTGAAGGACGCCGAGCTGGCCATGTATCAGGCCAAGCGGTTTGGCGGCGACCGCATCGAACCGTTCCGCCCGGCATTCCGCTCCATCGACAACAATCGCCTGCGCATGGAATCGGACCTGCGCCGCGCCATCGAGCGCTCCGAGCTCAAGCTCGTCTATCAGCCGATCATCCGCCTTGAGGACCGTTCCATTGCGGGCTTTGAAGCGCTCCTGCGCTGGGATCACCCCCGCCGTGGCGCCATTTCTCCCTCGGACTTCATTCCGATTGCCGAAAGTTCAGGCCTGATCGTTCAGCTTGGCCACTTCGCAATGCAGAAATCGGCAGAAGACCTCTATCGCTGGCAGAAGCAGTTCAGGGACACGCCGCTCTTCGTCTCGGTCAATCTTTCAAGCCGCCAGCTTATCCGGCGCGATCTTGTCGGCGACGTCCGTTCCGTCATCGCGCGCTCCGGCATCCGGCCGGAAGGCTTCCGGCTCGAACTCACCGAATCGATCGTCATGGACAATCCCGAGCAGTCCGCCCATGTGCTCCAGAAGCTCAGGAAAATCGGCATCGGCCTGTCGCTGGACGACTTCGGAACCGGGTATTCGTCCCTCTCCTATCTCTCCAGCTTCCCGTTCGACACGATCAAGATCGACCGCCGCTTCCTGGAAGATCACAGCCCCCGTGGGCTCGTTCTCGTCCGTTCCATGGTGCGCATGGCGCAGGAGCTTGAGCTCTCGGTCGTCGCCGAAGGCGTGGTCGACGAGCAGGACGCAGCACAGCTTGCGGAAATGGGATGCGATTACGCGCAGAGCTTCATCTTCGGCGAGCCCGCAGATGCAGAAGCCACCGACAGGCTCCTCTTCGAGCACACGACTGCTGCAAGGTCATAAGGCGAAGCATGCGCCTCAAGAGAGCGACAAACGCTCTCCTTCCCGGGCTTCATGCATAAGCCCGGGATGACCCGGCATGAAACGGGCGGCGACCTGCCCGGCAATTTTCATGAAACGATGAGCCGCTTCAGGCGTGGCCTGCCACCTGGCTCAGATTGGCCGCATCGACACCGATGGTAGCGAGAACGCCTTCATATTTGTGCTCGAGATCACCTTCGAAAACGAGCTGTGGCGTGGCCGGGCATGTAAGCCAGCCATTCTCGCCGATCTCCATTTCAAGCTGGCCTGCGCCCCATCCGGCATAGCCGAGCGCCATCAGCGCGTGGCGCGGCCCCTGCCCGAGCGAAATGGCCCGCAGCATGTCGACCGTCGCGGTCAGGCAGATGCTTTCTGAAACGGGCATGGACGATTCCACAACATAGTCATCCGTATGGAGAACGAAACCGCGGCTGCGGTCGACAGGACCGCCATTGCGCACCGGCATGTCGCGCGCTTCCTGCGGAAGCCGGATGGCTTCGGATTGCTCCAGAATGCCGAGCTGCACCAGAATGTCTGGAAAGGCGAGCTGCTGTGGCTGATTGATGATCAGCCCCATCGCGCCTTCCTCGCTATGGGCGCACAGATAGATGACTGCGCGCGCAAAACGCTCGTCGCGCATGCCCGGCATCGCGATCAGGAAGTGGTTTTCCAGATACGGAAGTCCCGTCATTCCCTTGCTATACCCTTGGATTTCACCCTAAATTTCCATGCAGACAGCCTAGCGCGTTTTCATGAAGCTTGAAAGGCGGATGTATTCCCGGACCGGCCCAGCGCTCACGCATTTATGATGCCAGTGCGCGCAAGCGTGTGTTGCCGCCCGAACCACGCCGCTGCACTCTTCATCCATGATTCGACACATCGCGCTCGCATTGCCCCTGTTTCTGGCTACGCCTGCCCTCTCCGCTTCCAGCCAATGGCAGCAGAGCGAGGGCGGGGCCGTGCGCATCGTCACCAGCGGCCTGCCCGACGCCGGGGGGCGTCTCAAAGGCGCGCTGGAGATCGAACTCAAGCCCGGCTGGAAGACTTACTGGCGCAACCCCGGTGCGGCGGGCATCCCGCCGCAGCTTGATGTTTCGCGCAGCACCCATGTCAGCGCAGTCGACATGCAGTTTCCGCCGCCACAGCGCATTCAGGACGGCGATGTGACATGGGCGGGCTACAAACACTCCGTATCGCTCCCCGTCACCTTCACGATGGACCGGCCGGACGCCGTGGCGCTGATCGACGCTGACGTGTTTCTGGGCATCTGCGAAACGATCTGCATTCCCTTCCAGGCGTCTTTCCTGTTCGATCCCGGAGCAGATGCCGATAACGCCGCCGACGCGCTCGCCGTTGAGCGCGCCTTTGCACAGCTGCCGGACCCTGCCGGCGCGGGCTTCGGGATAACGCATATCAGCCGCAGTGCCGACGCGCTGACCCTGACCGCCAGCCTGCCTGAAGGCGCACAGTCTCCCCTTCTTTTCATCGACCACAGCCTGTCGCGCCATCTGGGCACACCGAGACTCGCAGAACAAAAGAATGAGACGGCAAACTTCGTTGTTGAAATATTCGATGACGCAGGCGGGAAACTTGAAGGCAGCGCTCTTATATATACGCTGACGGCCGGCGAGAAAGCCGTCATGGGGGAATCCGAAATCCCCTAAAACAATTTGATTTTAAACGTTTTTCAGGAGTCCCAGATGAAAGTATCGGTTGGCGATCGCATTCCCGAGATCACCTTCAAGAAGGTTGAGGGAGATGGCGCGACGGATGTCGCAACGCCTGATTTCTTCGCCGGTCGCAGGATCGTCGTCTTCGGCGTTCCGGGTGCCTTCACTCCGACCTGCAGCAACAGCCATCTGCCGGGCTTCGTCGAGAACGGCGATGCAATCCGTTCGCGCGGCGCGGACGACATTGCCGTTGTCTCGGTCAATGACGCGTTCGTCATGAAGGCCTGGGCGGGCTTCACCGGCGCGCAGGACAAGATCACCTTTATCGCCGATGGCAATGGCGATTTCACCAAGGCGCTCGGCCTCGACATCGACCTGTCGGTCGCCGGTCTTGGCAGCCGCTCCAAGCGCTACTCGATGATTGTCGAAGACGGCGTGGTGAAAACCATCAATATCGAGGAAAATCCCGGCGAGGCCGAGACCAGCGGCGCCGCCCGTATCCTTGAACAGCTTCAGGCCTGATACTGAATGGAAAAGGCCGGTCGAGACATCTCGGCCGGCCTTTTTGCATCAATGGGCGCCTGCCCGCAGCGCTTCGCGCCTCAGCGGCGGTTCTTCTTGAACGGCTCCATGCCGGCCCGCGCCAGTGCGTCGGCGCGCTCGTTCTCGGGGTGGCCCGCATGGCCCTTCACCCAGTGCCACTTGATCTGGTGGCGGCGGCGCGCCTCGTCCAGCGCCTGCCAGAGCTCGGCATTCTTCACCGGCTTCTTGGCAGCCGTTTTCCAGCCATTGCGCTTCCAGCCCTCGATCCAGCCGGAAATGCCGTCGCGGACATAAACACTGTCCGTGTAGAGATCGACGTCGCAGGGCCGCTTGAGCGCACTCAGCGCCTCGATGGCTGCCTGAAGCTCCATCCGGTTGTTCGTGGTCTCGGCTTCGCCGCCCGACAGTTCCTTTTCCGTGCCGTTGAAGCGCAGCAGCGCGCCCCAGCCGCCCGGCCCCGGATTTCCCGAGCAGGCTCCGTCGGTGTAAATTTCCACGCTTGTCACTTTATGCCGATCCCATATTCCGAAGGTGAGCTGATTTTCCGGTGGAAGCGCAGACGGCGCACATATTCCATCGGGTCGCGCTTGTTCACCAGCGCGCCGTCAGGGATCGTCAGCCAGTCATAGAGCCGCGTCAGCATGAAGCGCAGCGCCGAACCGCGCGCCAGAAGCGGCAGCGCCGCAATCTCGGCCTGCTCCAGCGGCCGCACGGACTGATAGCCCTCGAGCAGCGCCGTCCCCTTGGTCAGATTGTAGGAACCATCCGCCTCAAAGCACCATGCATTCAGGCAGGTGGCGATGTCATAGGCGAGGAGATCATTGCAGGCGAAATAGAAATCGATGATGCCCGACACCTCGTCGCCGAGGAAGAACACATTGTCGGGGAAGAGATCGGCATGGATGATGCCGGTGGGCAGATCCTGCGGCCAGCCTGCCGTCAGAGCGGCCAGATCGGCCTCCACTTCGGACACCAGCCCCGGCTCCACTTCGTCGGCGCGCGGCTTTGCCTTCTCCCAGAGCGGACGCCAGTCGCCCACCGTCAGCGCATTGGGCCGCGTCAGCTCAAAGCCCTGCCCGGCGAGATGCATGCCGGCCATCGCCTTGCCCACTTCGCGGCAGTGCCTTGGCGCGGGCTTCCGCAGCCACATCCCTTCCAGAAAGGTGATCAGCGCAGCAGGCCGTTCGGCAATCTCGCTCACCACCACGCCATCGCGCCGGTGCACCGGCAGCGGGCAGTTCACGCCATTCTGTGCCAGATGCTCCATCAGCCCCAGAAAGAACGGCAGGTCCGAGCGCTCCACCCGCCGCTCATAAAGCGTCAGGATGAAAGCCGCCTTCGACGTGTGCAGCATGTAGTTGGAGTTTTCCGACCCTTCGGCGATGCCCTTGTAGGAGAGCAGGTCACCGACGTCGTATTCCTTCAGCAGCGCACCGAGTTCGAGTTCGGTAATATCCGTATAGACTGCCATGCTTATGCGTTGCCGTTCACAAAGGCCATATCGGCGCTGGTCAATTCCACGTCCCTGATGGCGCGCATGACGGGGAAATTCTCCGTCTCCTCGGCCGTGATCGCGAGCTCGACATTGATGTGGAAGCGCTCGCCGAACGCATCGATGATTTCGTTGACGATGATCTCGGGGGCAGAGGCGCCAGCCGAAAGGCCGAGCACGCGAATGCCGCCCACCTCGTCCCACGGGATCTCGGACGCGCGCTGTACCAGCAGCGAGCGCTTTGCGCCGGCGCGCTCCGCCACTTCCACCAGACGGCGCGAATTGGAGGAGTTCGGCGCGCCAACGACCAGAAACAGGTCCGCCCCCGGCGCAGCCTTCTTCACCGCCTCCTGGCGGTTCGTGGTGGCGTAGCAGATGGATTCGGCTGCCGGCGCATGCAGATCCGGAAAACGCTCTTCAAGCGCCTTCAGAATGTCCGCCGTATCCTCCACCGAAAGCGTCGTCTGGCTCACGAAGCCAAGCTCCACCCCTTCCGGGCGCACCAGCGCGTTCGCGCCTTCCACGGTTTCCACCAGCGTCACCGTGCCTTCCGGCAGCTGCCCCATCGTGCCGATCACCTCGGGATGGCCCGCATGGCCGATCAGAAGCACATGGCGGCCAAGCCGGTGGTGCCGCATGGCCTGCTTGTGCACCTTGGAAACGAGCGGGCACGTGGCGTCGAGATAGAACAGGTTGCGGTTCTGCGCATCGGCGGGCACCGATTTCGGCACGCCATGCGCGGAGAACACAACCGGGCTGTCGCGGTGTTCCTCGGGGATCTCGTTCAGCTCTTCGATGAACACGGCGCCGCGTTCCTGCAGGCCCTCCACCACATAGCGATTGTGCACGATCTCGTGGCGCACATAGACCGGAGCCCCGTATTTCTTCAGGGCCAGAACAACGATCTGGATAGCGCGGTCAACGCCCGCGCAGAAACCACGCGGACCGCAAAGCCGCACCGTCAGCTTCTGTTTTGTCATATCGGCAGCCGTCATCTGTCTTCCCCTTGCTCGGGCCGGAATTGGCGGTGTCAGGCGGTCAATGTCAAGAGCGCCGGCGATTTCTCCGCCACCAGACAAACAGCACCCCGCAAAGCGCCACTGCCAGCCCGTACCAGGTGATCGCATATTGCAGATGGCTGTTGGGAAGGTCGATGCGCGTCACGCCGCCCACGGGCAGACCGCCGGGATTGGGCGAATCATCGGCATCCATATAAAATGGCAGCACACGCGAGGCCTCGGGCAGCCCGGCCGTTGTCGCCATTGCCTTCAGATCCTTCCAGTAGAAGATGTTCTTGGCTTCGTCATTCTCGGGAACGATGAAGGACGGCTTCTCCTCAATGCCGTTGCGCGCCAGTCCGGCAACCCGCACACCGCCGACCACCTGCCCTTCGGCGCGTGCCTCGGCGTCCTTGCGGTCGAACGGAACGAACCCGCGATTGACGAAGATGAAGCGGCCATCGTCAAGCTTCAGCGGCGTGTGGACGAAATAGCCCGACTGCCCCTTCCAGGTCGCAAAATAATGGCGCTCGCCCGTGTGCCGGAACGCCCCCTCCACCTGGAGCGGGCGGTATTCCACATCGCCGCTCTCGGCATAGATCCGCTCCATGCTCTCCAGATCGACGGGATCCGCATTGACCCGCTCTTCGATCTGCGCGATCAGCGCTTCCTTCCAGTAGAGCCGTTGCACCTGCCAGGTGCCGAGCGCCAGAAGACAGGCAAGCACCACAAGGCTCAGCAGAAGCAGAAGCCAGGTCATGCCAGACCGGCGGAATGCAGTCGTTTCCGATGCGGCCATTACTGGTCCAGCTCTCCCTGAGCAGCCTTGTTGCGGTATTGCAGTGCGATCAGCAGCCCTTTCATGAGCCGCAGCGCCGTCAGGCACAGAACGATCGCCAGCGGGATCCACAGAAGGAAATGCACCCAGAGCGACGGTCCGAGCGAAACCTCCATCCAGAGCGCCAGCCCGACGATGAGAAAGCCGATGATCAGAATGACGAACACGGCCGGTCCATCGCCGGCATCGGCAAAGCTGTAATCCAGACCGCAATTGTGGCACCCGCGCCCCACGGTCAGAAAGCCGGAGAAGAGCCGCCCTTCCCCACACCGCGGACACCGTCCGCCGAGCCCCGCACTCACGGGATCGACCGGTGGCCAGATGGCCTTGTCGACGACAGGTTCGTCGCCACGCTCATTGTTCTCAGGCACCGTCATTCACATCCAATCCGGATTGCAGCCCCGCCCCATCGCGGATGGGCGTTTGATAAAGCCGCTTAACACAGTCGGCCCGGTCGGGTCGACGCCTCGCCCTGTCGCAGCGCGAAGGGTTTCACCGCTACAGGCAAATTGCGCCCCAAAAAAGAAAACGGCCGGGTCTCCCCGGCCGTTTCCATGTTCCCCCACTGGGCGGGATTACATATGTGCGATCGTCGCGCCCGAAGAGGCCCAGACATAGATGAAGACGAAGAGGAACAGCCAGACAACGTCAACGAAGTGCCAGTACCAGGCAGCCGCCTCGAAAGCGAAGTGGCGCTCGGGCGAGAAGTCGCCGGCCATTGCGCGCAGCAGGCACACCAGCAGGAAGATCGTGCCGATGAACACGTGGAAGCCGTGGAAGCCGGTCGCCATGTAGAAGGTCGCGCCATAGATGGAATCGGCGAACGCGAACGGTGCGTGCATGTACTCGTAGATCTGCACGGCGGAGAAGAGAACGCCGAGCGCCACGGTCAGCGCCAGACCCCAGATGAGGCCCTTGCGGTCATTCTCGAGCAGGGCGTGGTGCGCCCAGGTCGCCGTCGTGCCCGAAAGCAGCAGAATGATCGTGTTGTACAGCGGCAGGTGGAAGGGATCGAGAACCTCGACGCCGACGGGCGGCCAGGTTCCGCCGGTGAATTCGGCGCGCGTCTCCTGAACCAGCTCGCCCGGGAACAGGCTGGCGTCGAAGAACGCCCAGAACCATGCCACGAAGAACATCAGCTCCGAAGCGATGAACATGATCATGCCATAGCGCAGGTGAAGCGCCACAACACGCGTGTGATGGCCCTCGCGGCCCTCCTGGATCGTGTCCGCCCACCACGAATACATGGTGAACAGCACGATGAAGAGGCCGATCAGGAACAGCCAGTAATTGCTTGCGGCGAGATCGAAGCCGAAGATCGTGAAATCGGTCCCGTTCAGGGCCTTCATCCAGGCGATGCCGCCGATGGACATGACCAGGGCGCCCAGCGAACCCAAGAAGGGCCACGGGCTGGGATCGATGATGTGATAGTCATGATGTTTTGCGTGCGCGTCGGCCATGTCAGCCCCCGAGATTTTCGTTCTGATTGGTGTTTGTTTTGGGCGCGGCAACGACCGGCGCCTTCTTCTCAAGCGGGAAGAATGTGTAGGAAAGCGTAATTGTTTTAAGGTCTTTAAGTTCGGGCACGTTGACGATCTCCGGGTCGACAAAGAACACGACCGGCATGTCATAGGACTCGCCGGGTTGCAACTCCTGTTCGGTAAAGCAGAAGCACTCAACCTTGTTGAAATAAGCGCCCGCCTGCGGTGGCGACACATTGAACGTCGCCGTGCCCCAGGTGGGGTAGTCAGCCAGATTGCGCGAAACGTAGGAAATCTGCTTCGTTTCGCCCAGGCGCAGCGTGATGTCGCGCTGCACCGGCTTGAACTCCCACGGCACACCATTGGTGTTTGCGTCGAAACGCACCGTGATCGTCCGGTCCAGAATGGTGTCGGAATACTGCTCGACGCGCTGCGTCGTGCCCCCGTAGCCCGTCACCTGACAGAAAAGCTGGTAGAGCGGCACGGCTGCGTAGGCCATGCCCACCATGCCGCCAACGACCGCGCAGCACACGATCGCTGCCGTGCGGTTGCGGTTGCCCGCCTTCTCTTCCCGGTCTGTGGTTTCGCTGCTCATGTCACACCTACATGCCGCGCTCGAACAGGCCGGGGCCGATCTTGGCCAGGCTGCCGATATACACGATGACGACGAAAGCAGCGAGCGCAATGGCAAGCGCGACGGAGCGCTTGCGGCGCGCCTTCAGCTGAGCTTCGGTCGGTTTGACGAAATCCTTGTCCATCAAAGCCACCTCAGAAAACCAGGCCGAGGCTGACGAGCAGCCGGTCGACCAGAAGTGCCGTAAACAGCACGAAAAGATACAGGAGCGAGTAGCCGAACAGCGCCTTGGCGGGCTTCA
The DNA here is from genome assembly GCF_058725515.1 of Nitratireductor sp. WH36-1. Taxonomy (NCBI): domain Bacteria; kingdom Pseudomonadati; phylum Pseudomonadota; class Alphaproteobacteria; order Hyphomicrobiales; family Phyllobacteriaceae; genus Nitratireductor; species Nitratireductor sp. WH36-1. Next base: position 3,131,226 of record NZ_CM178970.1, read on the forward strand.
TGGCCGTGTCACTCTCCGGCATCCGCAGCACCTGCCAGGAATACCACACAAAGCCCACGCCCAGAACGGCGGCCACGACCCCGTAGACGAGGGTCGCAAAGCCGGCGACCACCGGCAGGAGACCGCTCACGGCCAGAAGCAGGGCGTAGATGAATATCTGTTTCTTGGTCGCCGCATGTCCCGCAACATTGGGCAGCATGGGAATGCCCGCCCGCTCATAGTCACCGGACTTGAACAGGGCCAGCGCCCAGAAATGCGGCGGCGTCCAGAGGAAGATGATGAGGAAAAGCACGAGGCTTTCCATGCTGACCGTACCGGTCACCGCAGCCCAGCCCACAACCGGCGGCAGCGCGCCTGCAGCGCCACCGATGACGATGTTCTGCGGCGTCGAGCGCTTCAGCCACATCGTGTAGACCACGGCATAGAAGAAAATCGTGAAGGCCAGCAGCGCCGCTGCTGTCCAGTTGGCCATCAGGCCGAGCGTGGCCACCGAAAACGCGGAGAGCACCAGACCGAAGCCAAGCGCCTCGCCTGCCGTCACGCGGCCGGCCGGAACCGGGCGGCGCGCGGTGCGCCCCATGACAGCGTCGATATCGGCGTCGTACCACATGTTCAACGCGCCCGATGCGCCGGCTCCAACCGCGATTGCGGCGATGGAGATCACGGCCAGCAGCGGGTTGGTAACGCCCGGTGCCATGGCCAGACCGACAAAGGCGGTGAACACCACAAGGGACATGACGCGCGGCTTCAACAGCGCAATGAAATCGCCCGGCGCCGCCTCGGAAAGGCGGTAAGCCGTGTCTTCCATCTGCTCTTGGTCAACCAGCGCCATGTCGTGCCCTTGTTTCATTAATTCGGCTGCGCGGCCCGTCTCTGCGGAAGGCCGCGCAGCCTTTACTCGTTACGAACTGCCTGCGATCAGCGGATCTTCGGCAGCTGCTCCCACTGGTGGAACGGCGGCGGCGAAGAAAGCTGCCACTCGAGCGTCGTTGCGCCCTCGCCCCACGGATTGGCGCCAGCCGGACGCTTCTTGGCGAATGCCTCGAACACGCCGTACAGGAACACCAGGACACCCACGAAAGAGATGTAGGAGCCGTAGGAGGAAACCAGGTTCCAGCCCGCGAACGCATCCGGGTAGTCGATGTAGCGGCGCGGCATGCCGGCCAGACCCAGGAAGTGCTGCGGGAAGAAGATGATGTTCACGCCAATGAAGGTGATCCAGAAGTGGATGCGGGCGATGAACGAGTTGTACATGTAGCCGGTCATCTTCGGGAACCAGTAGTACCAGGCTGCGAAGATCGCGAACACGGCGCCCATGGACAGCACGTAATGGAAGTGTGCGACCACGTAGTAGGTGTCGTGCATGGCCCGGTCCAGACCGGCATTGGCGAGCTGAACGCCCGTCACGCCGCCGATGGTGAACAGGAAGATGAAGGCGATGGCCCAGATCATCGGCGTGCGGAACTCGATGGAGCCGCCCCACATGGTGGCAACCCACGAGAAGATCTTCACGCCGGTTGGCACCGCGATGACCATCGTTGCGAACACGAAGTAACGCTGCGTGTCGAGCGACAGGCCGGTCGTGTACATGTGGTGTGCCCACACGATGAAGCCGACTGCGCCGATGGCGACCATTGCGTAGGCCATGCCGAGGTAACCGAAGATCGGCTTCTTCGAGAAGGTCGACACGATGTGGCTGACAATGCCGAAGCCGGGCAGGATCAGAATGTACACTTCCGGGTGACCGAAGAACCAGAACAGGTGCTGGAACAGGATCGGGTCGCCGCCGCCCTCAGGCGCGAAGAAGGTCGTGCCGAAGTTGCGGTCCGTCAGGAGCATGGTGATGCCGCCGGCCAGAACCGGGAGCGACAAGAGCAGCAGGAAGGCGGTGATCAGCACCGACCAGGCAAACAGCGGCATCTTGTGCAGCGTCATGCCCGGAGCGCGCATGTTGAAGATCGTGGTGATGAAGTTGATCGCACCGAGGATCGACGAAGCACCGGCAATGTGGATCGACAGAATGGCGAGGTCCATTGCGGGTCCGGGCTGACCGGAGGTCGAAAGCGGCGGATAGATCGTCCAGCCGCCACCGGTGCCGTAAGCGCCGGCCGGGCCCTGAACGAAGAGCGACATCATCAACAGAATGAAGGCCGGGGGCAGAAGCCAGAACGAGATGTTGTTCATGCGCGGGAACGCCATGTCAGGCGCACCGATCATGATCGGGATCATCCAGTTGGCGAAGCCGCCGATCAGCGCCGGCATGACCATGAAGAAGATCATGACGAGGCCGTGCGCGGTGGTGAACACATTGTACATGTGCTTGCCGGCGTCGATGGCTGCATCGCCTTCGTAGCCGTAGACCATCGCGGCAAGACCGTGGAAGATCTGAATGCCCGGCTCAGCCAGTTCCCAGCGCATCATAACGGACAGGAAGCCGCCGACGACGCCTGCGAAGATGGCGAAGATCAGGTAGAGCGTACCGATGTCCTTGTGGTTGGTGGAGTAAACCCACCGGGTCCATCCGGTTGGCTTGTGTTCGCCATGGGCGTCTTGGGTTGTAGCGCCTGCCATTTCCTACCGCTCCATTTCCTCTCTGGACGTCTGCCGGCTCATTCGCCTGCAGACGCAACTTTCGTATTGCCCTCGACTGCAGCCATCAGCGCCTTATTGGCGCCGGCGAGATCCTCGCCTGCTGCTGCAACCCAGGTGTCATATTGGTCTTGCGCCACGACGCGGATGGCGATCGGCATGTAGGCATGGTCCTTGCCGCAAAGCTCGGAACACTGACCGTAATAAAGGCCTTCTTTCTCAGCCTTGAACCAGGTCTCGTTGATACGGCCGGGAACCGCATCGACCTTGACGCCAAAGGCCGGCATGGCGAAGGCGTGGATCACGTCGCTGGCCGTCACGAGAACGCGAACGGTGGTGTCCACCGGAACGACGATCTCATTGTCGACTGCCAGAAGACGCGGATATTTCGCCTTGTCTTCCTTGCCTGCCGAAGCGCGCTCGTCTTCTTTCAGCATCAGCGAGCTGAAGGAAAGCGGCTCTTCGAGCTGGTATTCGTAATCCCAGTACCACTGGACGCCGGTCGCCTTGATGGTGATGGCCGGCTCTTCCTTGGGCGTGTACTGCGCCGTCAGAAGCTGGAAGGACGGGACCGCGAGGAACAGGAGCACGATCACGGGGCCGACGGTCCAGACGACCTCGATCAGCGTGTTGTGGCTGGTCCGCGACGGCGTCGGATTGGCTTTTGCGCGAAAACGCACAATGCACCAGGCCAGCAGCAGCGTGACAAGGATGGTGATCGGTACGATGAACCACAGAGTGTATTCCTCGAACCAGGTGATCTCCCGCATGATGCCGGTGGCGGCGGGTTGAAAGCGCATCTGCCAGGGCTCGGGTTGCGCAGCAACGGCGCCCGTGGCGAGAAACGGCAGAGTGGCAAGGCCAACAGCGATATTCTTCATAACCCTCGTCATCTCCCGTGGCGACACGACAAAACCGACCGTTCGATTTTGCCGCAAAGGGAATTCTGGCTTTTTATAGGCGCGTTCAAAACATACTCTTATTTGAACCGCAAGGCGGGCGCGAAATGCCACGTGCGGCATTTTTGCACCCCCATCGGCAGGCTCATAGCGCCGTCCTTCATCAAAGTGCAATACCACAAAGCGTCCAAGCGTCCCATTTCCGTCGGAATCATACGCAATTGTTTTCTTTGTCCCCGCATAAACAGGTTATCCCAATCTTTGCTGACACAGTCCCTTTTCGCCAACTGCAAACGCAGGATAAATTGTCCTGATTCGTACGGGAGCCAGGAACAATGAGTATGTCCTTCCTCAAATGCGCCGCGGCAGCGCTCGCGATGACCGTCTTTCCCGTACTGGGCGCTCAGGCCCAGCAAAGCGGAACGGTGCGCTCCACCCATGGCGCGTGGTCTATCCTCTGCGACACGCCGGCCGGCGCTTCCAGCGAACAGTGCGCCATGATGCAGAACGTGGTTGCCGAAGACCGTCCCGAGATGGGGCTTTCGGTCGTTGTTCTGCGCACCGCCGACGGAAAGGCGGAGATCCTGCGCGTTCTTGCGCCGCTTGGCGTCCTCCTTCCCAACGGGCTTGGTCTCAATGTGGACGGCAAGGACATCGGTCGCGCCTATTTCGTGCGCTGCTTCCAGGACGGCTGCTACGCCGAGGTGATCCTTGAGGATCAGCTCGTCGAGACCTTCAAGTCCGGTCAGTCGGCCACCTTCATCGTCTTCCAGACCCCGGAGGAAGGCATTGGCATTCCCGTCGATCTGAACGGTTTTGCCGCCGGTTTCGACGCCCTGCCGAAGTAATCTCACGACCGCCTGTCTGAACCGCTGCCGGATCACCACTGGATTGCACGCGCTCTCTTCCCTAAATGGAAGAGAGTTTCGACAGGATATTGTTCATGACCGCCAAATCGCTGCTTGATGCGTTCGACTGCTCGGCCGAACGACTCAAATCTCTCGTTTCCGACACGATCCGCGGCGCGGATGACGGGGAACTCTTTCTCGAATACCGGGAAGGAGAAGCGCTCGTCTTCGATGATGGTAGGCTGAAAACCGCCAATTTCAACACCGATCAGGGCTTTGGCCTGCGGGCCGTCGCCGGCGAGGCTTCGGGCTACGCGCATTCGAGCGAATTGTCGGAAGCGGCCCTGCGCCGCGCCGCCGATGCCGTTTCCACCGTCAAGGACGGTTATTCCGGAAAACTGGCCGCCGCCCCCGCCGGGACGAATCAGCGGCTTTACGGTGACGAAAATCCGATCGTTTCGCCCGGTTTCGAGGAGAAAGCGAAGCTTTTGCAGGAAATCGACGGCTGGTTGCGGGCAAAGGATCCGCGCGTGCGCCAGGTCTCGGCCTCGCTTGCCGCCTCCTGGCAGCATGTGGAAATTCTGCGCGCCGACGGCCAGATCGCGCGCGATATCCGCCCTCTCGTCCGGGTCAATGTGTCTGTCATGGTCGGCGATGGCGACCGGCAGGAGACCGGCTCCTACGGCATGGGCGGACGCAAGAGCTTTGGCGAATTCCTTGCAGAAGATTCCTGGCAGTTCGCCGCCAGCGAGGCGCTGCGTCAGGCGCTCGTCAATCTTGAGGCCGTCCCCTCGCCTGCCGGCACGTTCGACATCGTGCTCGCCAATGGCTGGCCGGGCGTGATGCTGCACGAGGCCGTTGGCCACGGGCTCGAAGGCGACTTCAACCGCAAGAAAACCTCCGCTTTCGCCGGGCTTCTGGGCGAGCAGGTCGCCGCCCGCGGCGTGACCGTGGTGGATGACGGCACGATTTCGGAACGGCGCGGCTCCCTCACCATCGACGATGAAGGCACGCCCACCGGACGCAACGTGCTGATCGAGGACGGCAAGCTGGTCGGCTACATGCAGGACCGCCAGAACGCCCGCCTCATGGGCATGGCGGCCACCGGCAATGGCCGGCGCGAATCCTATGCGCATGAGCCCATGCCGCGCATGACCAACACCTACATGAACAGCGGCGACAGGACGCCCGAGGAAATCATCGCCTCTGTGAAGAAAGGCATCTACGCCGTTTCCTTCGGCGGCGGTCAGGTGGACATCACATCCGGCAAGTTCGTGTTCGGCTGCACCGAGGCCTACATGATCGAAGACGGCAAGGTGACCCAGCCGGTGAAGGGCGCCATGCTGATCGGCAATGGCCCGGACGCCATGCACCGCGTTTCCATGGTCGGCAACGACATGAGCCTCGACAATGGCATCGGCATGTGCGGCAAGGCCGGACAGGGCGTGCCCGTGGGCGTCGGCCAGCCGCATCTGCGTATGGACCAGATGACCGTCGGCGGCACGCAGACCTGATCATGTTCGAGCGCATCGTCATACTGACCGGCGCAGGCATTTCCGCCGAATCCGGCGTGGACACGTTCCGCGACAGGAACGGTCTGTGGTCCAAGATCGACTATCGCGACGTGGCGACGCCCGAGGGCTTCGCCGCCAATCCGGTTCTGGTGCATGATTTCTACAATATGCGCCGGCGCAGGATCGCCGGGCTTGAGCCCAACGATGCGCACCGCGCACTCGCCCGGCTGGAACGCGAGTTCAAAGGCGAGGTGCTTCTGGTCACACAGAACATCGATGATCTGCATGAAAGGGCAGGCTCCACCAACCTGATCCACATGCATGGCGAACATCTGAGCGCGTTATGCGCCGATTGCGGGGTGCGCACTGCCTGGCAGGGCGACATGTCGGTGGAGACGCCCTGCCCTTCCTGCGGCGCGGTCGGCCACATGCGCCCGGATGTCGTCTGGTTCGGCGAGATGCCCTATCAGATGGAACGCATCTACACCGCACTTCGCGCCGCCGATCTCTTCATGTCCATCGGAACGTCGGGCAATGTTTATCCGGCAGCACAGTTCGTTCAGGAAGCCGGCCGCTCCGGCGCGCACACGATCGAGCTCAATCTCGAGCCCTCCGACACGTTCGATGATTTCGACGAGGCGATCCACGGGCCGGCAAGCCGCGTGGTCCCTTCCTATGTCGACATGCTCCTGAAGGGCTGATCAGAGCATCCTTCAGTCAGGCGGAAACGCCTTATCGCCGCTGCGGCTTCTTTTCCAGAAGCGCCACCGCTTCCACATGCGGCGACCAGAGGAACTGGTCGATGGGCGTGACGCTGGTGACACGATAGCCACCCTCGACAAGGATCGCCAGATCCCGCGCCAGCGTGCCCGGATTGCACGACACCGCCGCAATGCGCCGCACGGTCGAGCGGGCAAGCTGCCGGCACTGGAACTCCGCACCCGCGCGGGGAGGATCGAAAACCAGCCCGTCGAAATCCGCCAGCTCCTTGACCAGAAGCGGACGGTGGAAGAGATCGCGCTTTTCCGCCTTCACCGGCTTGAGCGACGGCCACTGCCGAGCGGCATTGTCGAGTGCGGCAAGCGCTGCTGCATCGCCCTCGGCAGCGTAGACCCGCGCCTTCTGCGCAAGCCGCAGCGCAAACGTGCCGCTGCCGGCAAAGAGGTCGGCAACGTGCTTGCAGCCTTCCAAGTGCCCCGCCACGAGTGCGGCCATGGCGTTTTCCGCCTCGGCGGTCGCCTGCAGAAAGCCGGCCGGCGGAATGGCCACCGGCACACCGCCGAAGAGCACGGCCGGCTTGTTGCCTTCCACGATGATCTCGCCATCGGCGGACAGCCGCGAAACCTGCTTTGAGAGCGCCATGTCCACCACGGCCCGGCGCTGCTTTTCACCAAGCTTTCCTGCGCCCACAACCGCTATGTCGAGGCCGGACACCGTCTCGGTCACCGTCATATGGAACGGTTTTGGCGTTGCGGCGATTGCCTTTGCCAGATCCCGCAGATCATCCAGCGCCCCCGTGATGCCGGGCGTGGCGACCGGGCATTCCTCAATCACGACGATGCGGTGCGTCTGCGCGGCGTTGAAGCCAAGCAGGATATCCGAGCCCAGACGCCGTGCGGTGAAGGTCACGCGGCGGCGCGTCTGCGGCGGACACGCGACAAGCGGCTCCACCGCCACATCGATGCCGCGCGCCTGCAGCGCGCGCTCCACCTTGTCGCGCTTCCAGGCGCGATAGGCTTCCTGTTCCAGATGCTGCACCGCGCAGCCGCCGCAATCGGCGAAATGACGGCACACGGGTTCGGCGCGCTCCGGTGCGGCCTGCTGTAGCTTCACCCTGCTGGCGCGCCCCTTGCGCACTTCGGCTTCCACCACTTCGCCCGGTAACGCAAACGGCACATAGACAGGCCCGGACGGCGTGACCGCCACGCCATCGCCCTGTGCACCCAGATGATCAATCGTCAGAGTTTCGCTCATCGGCTCCTGCGCCCGGCCAAAAGAAATTCACGGTTTCCGTCTCCGCCCTCTATGGGCGACGGTGCAAGCCCCACGGCCTGCCAACCGGCGTTCGTCCCCAGCCAATTCTCCAGATCCGCCGCTATTTCATCGGCCCGCGCCGGATCACGCAACAGGCCGCCCTTGCCGATGGCTTCCCGCCCCGCCTCGAACTGCGGCTTGACCAGAAAGATACCGTACGCGCCCGGCGCTGCCAGAGCGAGTGCCGGCGGCAGGGCAAGTTTCAGCGAAATGAAGCTCACATCCGACACCAGAAAATCCGGCGCGCGGCCATTCAGGTCTTCCGCCGTCAGATGCCTTGCATTCACGCCCTCGCGCGACGTGACACGCGGATCGCCCTCGATCCGGGCATCCATCTGCCCGCTGCCCACATCGATGGCCGTGACATGGGCCGCGCCGCGCTCCAGAAGCACCTGCGTGAAACCGCCGGTCGACGCACCGATATCTAGCGCCTCGGCCCCTTTCGGATCGAAACCGAAGACCTCGAGGCCGCGCAGGAGTTTTAGCGCCGCGCGCGATACATAGGCGCTCGCCGGATCATCGACACCGATCTCGACAGTTGGCGCGACCGTCTGGCCCGGCTTTTTCGCCGGTTTCCCGTCCACCATCACCGTGCCGCGCAGGATCGCGTCGCGCGCGCGGGCGCGGCTGTCGAAAAATCCTCGCTCTGCGAGAAACTGGTCGAGCCTCATCGGAGGGTCCTGCTGGAATTGCGCATTTGGGGTGCTTTACCCGCCTGTGGCGCGCCTGCCAACCAAAACCCGCCGTTTTCAGGCGCGCGCAGCGCTCTCCGCCTGCTGACCAAGAGCGGCAAACACGGTGCGCACGATGGCCGGGGCATCGAGGCCCGCATCCTCCACCATGCGCTCCGGCTTGGCGTGGCCGATAAAGCGGTCTGGCATTGCCAAGGGCCGCACCTTCACACCGCTTTCGAGCAGACCTTCATGCGCCAGGAAATTGAGCACATGCGAACCGAAACCGCCGATGGAGCCTTCCTCGATGGTGATGAGAACCTCGTGCTCCTGCGCCAGCCGGCGAATCATCTCCGTGTCCAGCGGCTTGGCAAAGCGGGCGTCGGCCACGGTCGTGGAAAGACCGGCCGCGTCCAGCTCGTCCGCCGCCTTCATGCAGTCTTCAAGCCGGCCGCCCAGCGAGAGAAGCGCCACCTTGGAGCCCTCGCGCATGATGCGCCCCTTGCCCAGTTCCAGCACCTCGCCGCGCTCCGGCATCTCGACGCCAATGCCATTGCCACGCGGATAGCGGAAGGCGATTGGCCCGTGATCATGTTCCACGGCGGTGCGCACCATGTGGCGCAACTCCGCCTCGTCCGCCGCCGCCATGACGACGAAATTCGGCAGGCTGGCCAGATAGGTGATGTCGAACGCACCGCAATGGGTGGCGCCATCCGCCCCCACGAAGCCCGCGCGGTCGATGGCAAAGCGAACCGGCAGGTTTTGCAGCGCCACATCATGCACCACCTGGTCATAGGCGCGCTGGAGGAAGGTCGAATAGATCGCCGCGAACGGGCGCAGCCCCTCCGTCGCCAGCCCGGCGGCAAAGGTCACCGCATGCTGCTCGGCAATGCCCACATCAAAAGTGCGTTCGGGAAACTCCTGCTCGAACATGTCGAGCCCGGTGCCAGATGGCATCGCCGCCGTGACGGTGACGATCCGGTCGTCCTCGCGCGCTTCCTGAATGAGCGACTGGACGAAAACCTTGGTGTAGCTCGGCGCGTTCGCCGGCGCCTTGGCCTGCGCGCCGGTGATGACGTCGAACTTGTTGACGCCATGATATTTGTCGGCGGCGGCTTCGGCGGGCGGATAGCCCTTGCCCTTCTTCGTCACCACATGGATGAGCACCGGCCCCGTGCCATTGTCGCGCACATTCTTCAGAACCGGGATGAGATGCTTGAGATTGTGCCCGTCGATGGGACCGATGTGGAAGAACCCCATCTCCTCAAACAGCGTGCCGCCGGTCACATAGCCGCGCGCATGCTCCACCGCACGGGTGATCGCGCGGTCGACGCCCTCGCCCAGATAGGAGGTGAGTTTCTTGCCGAAATCGCGCACGCCCTGATAGGCCCGCCCGGAGGCCAGCCGCGCCAGATAGGCGCTCATCGCGCCCTGCGGCGGCGCAATCGACATGTCGTTGTCGTTGAGGATGACGATCAGCCGGGCGTCGAGCGCGCCGGCATTGTTCATCGCCTCATAGGCCATGCCCGCCGACATCGCGCCATCGCCGATCACCGCGATCACATTGCGCTTTTCGCCAGCCAGCTCATGGGCGACGGCCATGCCGAGACCGGCGGAGATGGAGGTGGAGGAATGCGCGGTTCCGAACGGATCGTATTCGCTCTCCGAGCGCTTGGTGAAACCGTAGAGCCCGCCCTCCTGCCGCAGCGTGCGGATGCGGTCGCGCCGCCCGGTGATGATCTTGTGCGGATAGGCCTGATGGCCCACATCCCAGATCAGCCGGTCATCGGGCGTGTCGAACACATAGTGCAGCGCCACGGTCAGCTCGACCACGCCGAGCCCTGCGCCCAGGTGCCCGCCGGTCCTGGAGACCACGTCGATCAGTTCGGCGCGCAGCTCGTCAGCAAGCTGAGGAAGCGCATCCTCGGAAAGGCGTTTGAGATCGGCAGGAATGCCGACCGTATCGAGAAGTGGAGTCTCGGGTGGCGATTTCACGCGCGTCACCTCGGCTGTTTGCATCGCTTCGACATAGGACGTCAGCTATCCAAAGTAAACGCAATGCGATGAAACAGTACAGTTTCAAAGGAGCATAATTTTTCATGATGCAAATACAAAACAACCTCCGCACAAACAAATGTACAGAGGTTGCCGATATTTTGGATTTTCCGGACTCAGCTTTCGTCGAGTGGCTCGCTGCCGGCTGCCTGCCCTTCGCGTGAGAGGCGGATCTTCTCCACCTTGTCCTCGGCTGCCTTGAGCAGCTGGTCGCAGTGCTTCTTCAGCGCCTCGCCGCGCTCATAGATCCTGATCGACTGGTCGAGCGGCACGTCGCCGCGCTCGAGATCCTCAACGATCTTCTCCAGCGCCTCGAGCGCCTGCTCGAAGCTCATGCCCTTGATGTCGCTGTTGGCTTCTTCGGCCATCTCTCACCCCTTTAACAAGCGGCCGACATGCGCAGCGACCGACACGGAAAGTCCCTGCAGGTCGTACCCACCTTCAAGCAGGCTGACAAGGCGACCCTGTGACAAACGATCGGCCCGCTCCATCAGAACGCCCGTCGCCCAGTCGAAATCCTCGGCGTCCAGATTGATCTCGGCAAGCGGGTCGCGGCGGTGCGCGTCGAAGCCTGCCGAAATGATGATCAGATCGGGCGAAAACCGGTCGAGCGCCGGCAGAATGACCTTGTCGAACGCCTCGCGGAAAACCTCCGAACCGGAGCCGGCGGCAAGCGGCGCGTTGAAGATGTTGCCCGCCCCCGTTTCATGGGCCGCACCCGTTCCCGGAAAGAGCGGCATCTGGTGCGTGGAGCAGTAAAGAACGCTCGGATCGTCCCAGAAAATCTCCTGCGTTCCGTTTCCGTGATGCACGTCCCAGTCAACGATGGCGACACGCTCCGCGCCGTGCTTCTTCTGGGCATGGCGCGCGGCGATAGCCGCATTGTTGAACAGGCAGAACCCCATGGCGCGGTTCTTCTCGGCATGGTGGCCGGGCGGACGACCTGCCACGAACACATTGCCGGTATCGCCGGAAAACACGTCGTCCACGCCGGCCAGCGCGCCGCCGATGGCGGTCAGCGCCGCTTCAAAGCTCTTCGGACTGATGATCGTGTCTTCATCGATGCGCGCCATCCCCTCTTCGGGAATGTTCGCCTTCACCTTGTCGAGATGCTCCTGCGGATGTTTGTAGAGCACGGTCTCTTCATCGGCGAGCGGCGCTTCCAGCCGCTCCAGATAGGTGAAGGGCTCGTCGTCGAGCCGATCCACGATCACCCGTAATCGGTCCGCCCGCTCCGGGTGGCCGGGTGGTGTGATGTGCTCACGGCAGATCGAATGCGTGTAGAAACGGGTGTTCATGTCATAACTGTAATTGCCAAAGCATAACTTGGCCATGACAGGATTTCGCGCAGTGGTCGCATGTCAACAGGCTTTCACCCGGCCTTTTGGGCCGGATGGAAGCTTTCATGCCCGCTGCCACAGCCCCTGGGGCTGTTTTTCTTACATGATGTCGGTCGAAGCGATCTCGATACCGAAACCTTCAAGCCCCACATAATGGCGCTCGCGGGAGGCCATCAGCTTGATCGAGGAAATGCCCAGATCCTTCAGGATCTGCGCGCCGAGGCCGATTTCGCGCCACTCGCTCTCGCGCCGCAGGGCTTCGTCATGATCCTCGCGGCTCTCATTGCCGGCGGGACGGCGGCGGTTCTGATGGGCAACGCCCACTGACCCCTCGCGCAGATAGACCAGAACGCCACGGCCAAGGCCGTTCATGCGCTCCATGGCCTCGCGCAGGCGCTCTTCCGTGCCGAACACGTCCGTCACCACGTCCTCGGTGTGAAGACGCACGGGAATGTCGACGCCGTCGCGAATGTCGCCGAAGACGATGGCCAGATGCTGCATGGCTTCCCAGGGAAGCGTGTAGGCATGGGCCTTTGCAGGGCCGCTCGGCGTGTCGATGTCAAAACTCGCCACCCGCTCCACCAGCGTTTCCTGACGCTGGCGATAGGCGATGAGATCGGCGACCGACACCTGCTTGAGGCCATTCTTCTCGGCAAAGGCGGAAACCTGCGGTCCACGCATCACCGTGCCGTCATCATTGACCAGTTCGCAGATCACGCCAACCGGCGGCAGGCCGGCGAGCTTGCACAGATCGACAGCCGCTTCCGTATGGCCCGAACGCATCAGCACCCCGCCCTCGCGCGCCACCAGCGGGAAAATGTGTCCCGGTCGCACGAAGTCGCCGGGGCCGACATTGGGGTTCGCCAGATTGCGCACGGTCAGCGTGCGGTCATCAGCCGAAATGCCGGTGGTCGTGCCATGTTTGAAATCGACGCTGACGGTAAAGGCCGTGGAATGCGGCGCATCGTTCTCGGCCACCATCGGCGTCAGGTTCAGCCGCCGCGCTTCGCCCTGCGGCATGGGTGCGCAGACAATGCCGGAGGTGTGGCGCACGATGAAGGCCATGTTCTCGGGCGTGCAGTGCACGGCGGCGACAATCAGGTCGCCCTCGTTCTCGCGCCCGTCATCATCCATGACGACAACGATCTCGCCCTTTTCAAAGGCGCGCAGGGCTTCAACGACCTTCTTCTGGTCATAGGGCATGGGAAAACTCCTCAGATGCGACCGGTCTGGCCACGGTGCCGCAGATAATGATCGGCGATTGCGCAGGCCACCATTGCCTCGGCAATCGGCACGGCGCGGATGCCCACACAGGGATCGTGCCGGCCCTTGGTCAGAACATCGACCTCATTGCCGTCCCTGTCGATGCTCTGGCGCGGCGTCAGGATCGACGAGGTCGGCTTGACGGCGAAGCGCGCCACGATGGGCTCACCGGTGGAGATGCCGCCCAGAATGCCGCCGGCATTGTTGCTCAGAAAGCGCGGGGTTCCGTCATTGCCCATGCGCATCTCGTCGGCGTTTTCCTCGCCGGTGATCCGCGCCGCCTCGAAACCATTGCCGATCTCCACGCCCTTCACGGCGTTGATCGACATCAGATTGGCGCAGATATCCTGATCGAGCTTGGCGTAGATCGGCGCGCCGAGACCGGCCGGCACGTCTTCCGCCACAACCTCGATCACCGCGCCCACCGACGAACCCGCCTTGCGGATGCCGTCGAGATATTCGGTGAACACCGGAACCGAGTTCGGGTCCGGTGTAAAGAAGGGATTGTCCGCATTGCCGATGAAATCCCAGTCCCAGTTGGCCCGGTCGATTTCCTTCTCGCCCATGGCGACAAGCGCTGCGCGCACATTCATGCCCGGCACGACCTTGCGGGCGAGCGCGCCTGCGGCAACCCGCGTCGCCGTCTCGCGCGCCGAAGAACGGCCACCGCCGCGATAGTCGCGCAGACCGTATTTCGTCTCGTAGGTGTAGTCCGCATGCCCCGGCCGGAAGCGCCTGGCGATCTCGCCATAGTCTTTCGAGCGCTGGTCAACATTCTCGATCAGCATGGAGACCGGAGTGCCGGTGGTGATCAGCGTTTCGCCGTCCTCATCCGGCAGCACGCCCGACAGGATTTTCACCTGATCCGGCTCGCGGCGCTGGGTGACGAAACGCGACTGCCCCGGACGCCGCTTGTCGAGCTCGGCCTGGATCTCGGCCAGCGTGAAACGAATGCCGGGCGGGCAGCCATCGACCACGCAGCCTATGGCCGGGCCATGGCTCTCGCCCCAGGTGGTGACACGAAACAGATGACCGAATGTGTTGTGAGACATGAATGCAGGCTTCCAGAAAACAGACAGCCCGACCATCGAGCGCGTCCCCGAGAGCCGGTCGTTTCGCTTCTATTGGCCTTTGCGGGTGCGGTCAAACCGGATTGCCTAATGCGAAAGTTTTGACACAATTAGGTGGTTTACAAAATTGAAGGGATTCGCGCCCCGGATACGGGCGCCACATAGAAATCCGAGAGGTGTGGAATGCGCATTTTCGCCGCGGCAGTGGGATTATTAATGCTTGCCTCATCCGCCTTTGCCCTCGACGCCGAGGGCAAGGTTCGCAATGTGGACCCGGACAATCTCACCATCACGCTTGAAAATGGCCAGACCTACAAGCTGCCGAGCGAGATGGACGTTTCCGCCATTCAGCCCGGCATGGAAGTGGTTCTCGCCTATCGGGAAGTCGACAATGGCGTGAAGCAGATCACGGACATGCTTCTGCCCGAGTGAGCCTTACAGCCAGTCTGCCGAACCACTCTCAAACCGCAGGATGCGATCCTGCGGTATGGTGAGCGCAGCCGCTTCATCGCTGGACGCATGGCCCAGCAGGTAAAGAAGCGAGCGGATCACGCCGCCATGGGTGACACAGACGGTCGGCCCTGTGACCTCTCCGAGCCACGGCTTGATGCGCTCAGCCAGCTTTTCATAGCTCTCTGCATTGTCGCCCGGCGGGACAAATCCCCATTTGTCGTTTGAACGGGCTGCCGTGCAGCCGGGATTTTCCGCTTCCAGCTCGGCATAGGTAAAGCCCTGCCAGTCGCCGAAATTCAGTTCCATCAGCCGGGGATCGGTGCGGTATGCCTCGCGCGGCAGGCCAAGGCCTGCGCGCACACGCTCCATCGTCTCGCGCGTACGTCGTAACGGGCTTGCGACAAAATCAAAGCCATCCGCATTGTGATCGAGAAGATCGGCAAGGCGAATGCCATTACGGTCGGCCTGAACCTGACCAACCGCATTGATATCAGTATCGGCCTGCCCCTGAAGACGCTCTTCGGCATTCCAGGCCGTCTGGCCGTGTCTGATGATATAGAGGGTGGGAAGCACTGCGGGCCTTCTGACTTGGAGCATCGGACCGAAAAGCAGGAACCGGCTTTCGGGTATTCCGATGCTCCATCACTGGTTAGGATCGTCCTTTGCGCGTTCGAATGAACGCAGGCCGATCTACTCCGTCACGACAGAAATATCGGGAGCGTCCACGGCCTTCATGCCGACGACGTGATAGCCGGAATCGACATGCAGCACTTCGCCCGTCACGCCGCGCGAAAGATGCGACAGCATGTAGAGAGCGGAATCGCCCACCTCATCGGTGGTGACAACGCGCTTGAGCGGCGAGTTGTACTCGTTCCAGCGCAGAATGTAGCGGAAATCGCCGATGCCCGAAGCCGCCAGCGTCTTGATCGGGCCAGCCGAAATGGCGTTGACGCGAATGTTGCTGCCGCCCAGATCGACCGCCATATAACGCACGCTCGCCTCTAGCGCGGCCTTGGCAACGCCCATGACATTGTAGTGCGGCATCACCTTCTCGGCACCGTAATAGGTGAGCGTCAGGATGGAGCCACCATCGGTCATCAGCGGCTCGGCGCGCTTGGCAAGCGCGGTGAGCGAATAGACCGAGATGTCCATGCTGCGCAGGAAGTTGTCGCGGCTCGTATCGACATAACGGCCGGTCAGCTCGTCCTTGTCGGAGAAAGCGACGGCATGGACCAGGAAGTCCAGCTTGCCCCACTCCTTCTCGAGCTTCTCGAACACCGCATCGACGCTGTCCATGTCGGTCACGTCGCAGTGACCGGCGACGATCGCGCCCAGCTCTTCAGCCAGCGGCTCGACGCGCTTCTTCAGGGCGTCGCCCTGATAGGTCAAAGCAAGCTCTGCGCCGGCATTGGCGCACGCCTTGGCGATACCCCAGGCGATCGAGCGGTTGTTGGCGACACCCAGAATGAGCCCGCGCTTTCCGGCCATCAGGCCATTGCCACTTGTCATGGAATGGTTCTCCGAATTCAATTGCCGAAGCGTCATGCTTTCACCAGAAGGCGCGGCGCTTCATCACTCCAACTACCTGCATAGCACGACCGGGCGATTCCCGACCGCGCAATATAAATAAGCCGGCAGCCCTATCGCACAGCCCGGCGAAGGCATCAAGCCGATTGGCGGAACAATGCCTCAAGCGCCGGATCTCCGCCTTCCGGCAGCATGATCTGGATATGAGCGTAAAGGTCGCCGTTTCCATCGGTCTTCAGCGGCAGGCCGCGCCCTTTCAGACGCATGGTGCGGTCAGAACTTGTCCAGGCCGGAATGGTCAGCGCAAGCCGCCCCGTCGGCGTTTCAACGGGCACTTTCGCGCCCAGAACCGCATCACGCAGGCTCACCGGCAGATCCACATGCAGGTCCCGGCCCTCAACGCGGTAGCGCGGGTGCTTGCGGAAGCGCAGCTTGACCAGCGCATCGCCGCGCTCGCCAAACGGCGTCTCCTCGCCCTGCCCCTTGAGGCGGATGGTCTGGCCGTCTTCCACGTAGCGCGGGAGCTTGACCGCGATGCGCCGCCCGCCCGGGAAGATGGCCGTGACCTTGGAAGCCTTTGCAACGTCCTCGATATCGACATCCAGCGTCGCGTTCAGATCGCCCATGCCGCTCGGGCGCTTGTGTCCAGCGCCAGCGCGCCGTCCCTGACCGGCAGGTCCGCCCTGCTGCGAAAAAGCGTCACCGAAGATCTGGCTGAAAATGTCCGCGCCGCTGAAACCGGCCCCATCGGGACCGCCGCTTCTGAATTCGAAATGCTGCGCGCCCGGCCCGCCCCGGCCCGACCGCCGGAAACCGCCAAACGGATCACCGCCCGCGCCCCCGCCTTCAAAACCGGTGAAACGCGGCTTGCCTTCGGCATCGATCTCACCGCGGTCGAAAGCGCCGCGCTGTTTCTCGTCGCCCAGAATTTCATAGGCCTGCCCGATTTCTGCGAAGCGCTCCTTGGCCTTCGGATCGTCCGGCTTCTGGTCCGGATGATACTTCTTCGCCAGCTTTCGGTAAGCCGATTTTATCTCCTTGGACGAGGCGTTCTTGGCCACGCCCAACACGTCATATGGATTGCGCATGTGCAGCTCTATTCCTGATCGTTCCGCATTATACGGCAAAACGTTCGTGAATTCGGGGTGTTGTTCACTATATGCGTCTGGCTAGGAAGAAATTCCAGACCCCGCGCCCGAAACAGCCGCTAAACCGCTTCGAACGCCTGTATCTGCCATCCGAACTCGGGCGTTGGACAGACCGTCCCGCGATAAAGTCCGACGCCATCGAAACTTTCACGCGAGGTCACGAAGCGGCGGCAGGTGCCGGTCTCGTCATCGAAAATGGCGGTGACAACGCCGCGCACATCATTTTCCGGATCGTCCCAGGAAAGAGGCGGCGCGCCGTCGAGACTGTCGCCCATGCCGCCGACCATGGCGTGCAGCATGGCGTCCGTCCCTGTCGGCAGCGGTGCAGGCTTCACGGGTTGAGACATGAAGTTTTCCGGCATCGGCACCGGCGCAATGGAACCCGTCACAACCGAACGGTCCACATCCGGCGCTCCAGGATCAAGCGCCGAGACACTGCACCCGGCCAGAAGAATCACCGCTGCAGGCGCGACACAGCGCTGCAGAACACGCAGAGCCAAGGCCTTGCCCCGAACTGGCGCTTGCTTTGCCCCCGACAATCGGCATTCTCCCCGTAGATAACGCGAACCAGGCAGCCAGTATGATTGACGAGACGTTAAAATCCGGTGACTTCACCGAACGCAGCGAGCCTTTTCGGCTCTTTGCCGAATGGCTCGAGGACGCCACGAAATCCGAACCCAACGACCCCAATGCGCTGGCGCTGGCGACCGTCGATCCCGATGGAATGCCGAATGTGCGCATGGTGCTTCTGAAAGGGTTCGATGAGCGCGGCTTCGTCTTCTACACGAATTTCGAGAGCGCCAAGGGCGGTGAAATCCTGAGCGCGGAAAAGGCGGCCATGTGCTTTCACTGGAAGAGCCTGCGCCGTCAGGTGCGCATTCGCGGACCGGTGGAGCAGGTGAGCGACGCGGAGGCGGACGAGTATTACGCCTCGCGGCCGCGCGGAAGCCGCATCGGCGCATGGGCATCAAAACAGTCGCGCCCGCTGGAAAGCCGCTTTGCGCTGGAAAAGGCGGTTGCCGAATACACGGCCAAATATGCCGTGGGCGCAATCCCGCGCCCGGCGCACTGGTCGGGCTTCCGCATCGTGCCGAGCCAGATCGAATTCTGGCACGACCGTCCGTTCCGCCTGCATGACCGCGTGGTGTTCACCCGCGACGATCAGGGCGCGTGGCAGACGAAACGGCTCTACCCGTAAGCCTCAGGACGCCTTGCGGCTCATGAAAGCCATGAAGGCGGCGCGCGCCTCATCCGATTTGAGGCGCGCACGAAAATGCTCCGCCTCCTCGCGAATGCGCGCGATCACGTCGTCGCGCGGACCGCGTAGCAGATCGCGGGCAATCTTCAGCGCCTCCGGCGGTTTTGCCACAAGCGCCTCGGCAGCCGCAAACACCGCCTCTTCGAGCGCCTCTGCCCCCACAACCCTGTGAATGAGCCCCGCAGCACAAGCATCGGCTGCCGGCAACCCCTCGCCCAGAGCCAGAAGGGCAAACGCCCGCTGCTGCCCCATGATCGCCGGAGCGAGCAGGCTGGAGCCCGCTTCAGGCACCAGACCGAGATCGACAAAGGGCGTGGAGAACACGGTCGCGGGCGTCGCGAAGGTCAGGTCGCAATGCATGTGGATCGTCGTGCCGATGCCCACCGCAACGCCATCGACGCCGGAGACCAGAGGCTTTGCCGCCCCTGCAAGCGCCAGAAGGAAATCATAGACCTCCTGACCGCCCTCGCCGCCCGTGGCGACCGCCAGAAAATCGGCCAGATCATTGCCGGCGGAAAACGCGCCCTTCTGCCCCAGAATGACGTGGCAGCGCACGTCCGCATCCTCATCGCCGCGCTTCAGCGCTTCGGCCATCGCCGCATACATGGCGCGGGTGATGGCGTTCTTCTTTTCAGGCCGGTTCAGGCGGATCACCTGCACCGCACCGCGCCGCTCGATCAGAACATGTTCGCTCATGGTTTCTCCTCCTCCCGGAACATTCAGGCCGAAAGCAGCGCGTCAGCGGCCGCATCCAGACTGTCAGCGCCGCCGATCACCTGCTGCCTGAGCGTTGCCGTCTCCACGAGCAGGTTTTCCGCCATGAAACGCACCAGAACGGCGTGGTCGGGCCGGTCGCCGGCGGCAAGCGCCCGCGCGTTCAGCGCAACGCCGATAACCAGCGAGAAAAGCCGCAGATAAGGCGTTGCGCCGCAAAGCGCCTCGTTCACCCGCCCCTCGGAGAGCGCCTTGGTGAGATACGCCGTTGTCTCCTCCAGATCATCCAGCGCCTGGCCCAGCCTTTCCGCCGTTGCGCCAAGCCCCGATGCGTCCGAGAGCGCGGCATGGTCTGCCCGCAACTCGTTTAAGAATGCCGCCATCGCCTCGCCGCCCTGAAGCGGCAGCTTGCGCATGACGAGATCGATGGCCTGAATGCCGTTGGTGCCCTCATAGATCGGCGCAATGCGGGCGTCGCGATAAAGCGCGGCAGCGCCCGTCTCTTCCACATAGCCCATGCCGCCATGCACCTGCACGCCAAGCGAGGCGACATCCACGCCCACATCGGTGGAGAATGCCTTGGCCATGGGCGTCAGGATATCCGCGCGCGCCTGCCAGGCCTTAGCCTCATCGCCCTCACCGAGCCGCGCCCGGTCGATCGCGTAGGCGCAGGAATAGGTGATGGCGCGCGCCATCTGGGTCTG
The DNA here is from genome assembly GCF_058725515.1 of Nitratireductor sp. WH36-1. Lineage (NCBI taxonomy): Bacteria > Pseudomonadati > Pseudomonadota > Alphaproteobacteria > Hyphomicrobiales > Phyllobacteriaceae > Nitratireductor > Nitratireductor sp. WH36-1. The sequence goes on from NZ_CM178970.1 coordinate 3,151,313, forward strand.
CGCCTTCATGGTCAAAAGCATGCGCTTGATATCGGGATGCGCCACGATCGGGCTCATGCCTTCGCCCTTAGAACCTGCGGCGCGGCCCTGCCGACGGTCCTGCGCATAGGCCAGCGCTTTCTGCGTGGCGGTTTCGGCAATGCCCACACCCTGCATGCCGACTGCCAGCCGGGCGTTGTTCATCATGGTGAACATGCAGGCCAGCCCGCGATTTTCCTCGCCGATCAGCCAGCCGACAGCGCCCGGCGTGTCGCCGAACTTGCCGTCGCCATAGATCATGGTGCAGGTGGGCGAAGCGTGAATGCCGAGCTTGTGCTCCATGGAGGCGCAGAAGGCGTCATTGCGCGCGCCGAGCGATCCGTCATCATTGACGAAGAATTTCGGCACCAGAAACAGCGAAATGCCCTTGGTGCCCGCCGGCGCATCCGGCAGCCGCGCCAGAACCAGATGCACGATGTTGTCGGTGAAATCGTGCTCGCCATAGGTGATGAAAATCTTCTGGCCAAAAATCCGATAAGTGCCGTCGCCCACCGGCTCGGCCCGCGCCTTGAGCGCGTTGAGGTCGGAACCGGCCTGCGGCTCCGTCAGGTTCATCGTGCCCATCCATTCGCCGGAAACGAGCTTTTCCAGATATTTTTGCTGCAGCTCGGGCCTCGCATGCTTGTCGAGCGCCTCGATTGCGCCGACCGTCAGCGTCGGACCGATGGCGAAGGCCATGGAGCCGGAATTCCACATCTCGAAGGCGGCGACCGAGAGAAGCGTCGGCAGCGCCTGCCCGCCGAATTCCTCGGGCGCGGCAAGCCCGTTCCAGCCACCCTCGCACCAGCGGCGATAGAGATCGGCCCAGCCCGGCGGCGTGGTGACGGCCCCGTCCTTCAACACCGCGCCCTGTTCGTCGCCCACCCGCGCCAGCGGCGCGATTTCTTCGGCTGCAAAGCGGCCTGCCTCCGCCACGATGGCGTCGACCAGATCTTCCGACAGATCGCCGAACCGGCCGCTGTCGAGGTCAGCGGCAAAGCCGGTGACGTGTTTCAGGGTGAAGGCGATTTCATCGACAGGGGCTCGGTACATGCTGCAATCCTCCTGATGTCCGGCGAGACCCTAGCCGTTCAGCAAAGCGCTCGCCATCATACATTGGCGCAAGATTGATATTTTCTCTTTACGTAAACGTCAATCTTAGAAAGCTTGCAGCGTCTGATACCAGGGTCGGATCACGATGCGGCCATCCGGTGGCACAAAGGAGGCTCCAAAGGTTCGACGGCACATCGAAGTCATCGAAAACCGGTTTCCACTTTTCGGTTCGGTGCGGTAGAAACCGGCCAACGGAAGGAACGCCCCATGCTTGCAAGACCGGAAAAACATCGCTGCATCGAATGCGGAAAGGCACTCGGCATGCCGGGCTTCACCTATCATCAGGGCGACATCGATAACGGCCCGGCCTACTGGACCGACCGCGGCATTCTTTGCTCCATCGAATGCTCACTGGCCCACCACAAGAAGCGCGCGGCCGAAGGCACCCTGCCCGACAAGCCCGCGCCCGATCCCTTCGAGACGGAATATCAGTTCGAGGACTAGGCCGCTGGGGCGACGCAGCACCTATTGCGCGAAATCCGAATTGCGCGCCCCGCCTCTCCAGCCCCTGAGGACCAGATCGGAATTGTGCTCTGCGCCGTCGAGAGACTGTAGTTCGAGATCATAGTTCTTTCCGAGATGCACCGTCTCGAAATCACGCTGCGCACTGCCCACGGGCCTGTCTCCACGCGCCGCCTCCCGCTCGTTGAGAACAGTCAGCGGGCAATGAAGCCCGACGAAATAGACATCGAATGGCGCAAGCAGCTCCTGAAGCTCGGGCAGCCATGCGTCGTCATCCAGAATATGTTCAAGGATCAGATTGTTCCCCGCCCTCGCATAGGCTGCCAGAGACGCGTGAAACCCCTTGAAGAAGGCGGGCCTGGCGGCCTGCCAGTCGAAATCGCCGCGCCGGAACCGCTGTAGCGGCAGAACTCCGGCATCGCGCAGATGGTCTATCGAGACATGCCAGAAAGGCAGCTCGATGCGCGCCTGAAGCGCCCGCGCAAGCGTCGACTTGCCGCTGCTCGAAGCGCCGTGGAGAAAGATGATCTGGGTCATGGAGAGCCTGGTGCCGTTGATACGCTTCTATCCGCCCCGCGTGACGGAAGATTGACATGAAGCGCAGTCTCAAAGCACGCGGCGGCCCGCTTCACCTGCTCCAACCATCACCGGCATTGAACGATTTCACATTGTCATCGGCATGAAAGGCGTCATGCGCGCAGTCGGCATCCCGCCTCAGCCTTCGCGCTCCACCGCGCGCCAGCCAATGTCGCGGCGGCAAAAACCTTCCGGCCAGTCGATCAGGTCCACCGCGCGATAGGCGTTCTGCTGCGCTTCCGTGACTGAAGCGCCAAGCGCCGTGACATTGAGAACGCGGCCGCCATTGGCCACCAGAACACCGTCCTTCAGCGCCGTGCCGGCGTGGAAGATTTCGACATTCTCGTCCGCAGCCGCGGCCTCGAGCCCGTGGATCGCCGTGCCTTTTTCCGGGCTTGCCGGATACCCATTGGCCGCCAGCACCACGGTAAGCGCTGCCTCGTCGCGCCAGCGGGCAGAAACATGCGCGAGCTGGCCGTCCACCGCCGCATTGAGAAGCGCCAGAAGGTCTTCCTTGAGGCGCATCATCAGCACCTGGCATTCCGGATCGCCGAAACGCACATTGTATTCGATGAGCTTGGGGCCGTCCTTGGTCAGCATCAGGCCCGCATAGAGAACGCCGGTGAAGGGTGCGCCCATCTCCGCCATGCCCTTGAGCGTCGGCTCGATGATTTCGGCCATGGTGCGCGCCAGAATGGCTTCGTCCAGCACCGGAGCCGGCGAATAGGCGCCCATGCCGCCGGTGTTCGGGCCGGTGTCGCCATCGCCCACGCGCTTGTGGTCCTGCGCCGTGCCGAAGGGCAGCGCCGCAGCGCCATCGCACAGGCAGAAGAAGCTCGCCTCTTCGCCTTCCAGAAATTCCTCCACCACGACCGAAGCGCCCGCCTCGCCGAAGCTGCCGTCGAAACACTCGTCGATTGCCGCAATCGCCTCGTCTTCCGTCATCGCGACGGTCACGCCCTTGCCGGCGGCAAGCCCGTCGGCCTTGATGACGATGGGCGCGCCCTGCTCGCGCACATAGGCGCGCGCAGCCAGCGCGTTCTCAAAGCGGCCATAGGCGGCGGTGGGAATGCCGTAGCGGTCGCACAGTTCCTTGGTGAAGCTCTTGGAACCTTCAAGCCGGGCAGCGGCGGCGCTCGGGCCAAACACGCGAATGTCCGCAGCGTTCAGCGCATCGGCAAGCCCCGCCACCAGCGGCGCTTCCGGGCCGACCACCACGAGGTCGACGCCTTTCTCACGGCAGAACGCAACGACGGCGTCATGGTCCGACACGTCGAGCGCAACGCATTCGGCATCCTGCGTCATGCCGGGATTGCCCGGCGCGGCATAGAGCTTTGTCAAAACCGGGGAGGCCGCAAGTTTCCAGGCGAGCGCGTGCTCACGGCCGCCGGATCCGATCAAGAGAACATTCATGCCACGCATCCCCACTTGTTCAATTGTCGCTTCGGGCTATGGCTCTTTGCCGCGAAAATCAAGGCGCAGATGCCAACTTCCCACGACAGAAACGCTTGACGCGCGCATCAGGCCTTGCCACTCCCTCCTGAAGGAGACAACAAGAAGGAAAATGCGTCATGGAAAAGATCCAGTCCCGTCAGGGTCAGGGCCGCGTCTCGGATGCCCCCTCCGGACACTGGGTCTATCGTGTCATGCCGCAGGCCATGTGGCCCTATGCGCAGCTCGCCCGCTGGGATCGCCCCATTGGCTGGCAGCTGCTTCTGTGGCCCTGCTGGTGGTCCGCCGCGCTGGCCGCAGCCGCCTATGCACGGCCCGGCGCGCCTCTGGAAGACGTACTGCCTTCGCTCTGGCACCTGGGGCTTTTCCTCATCGGCGCGATCGCCATGCGCGGCGCGGGCTGCACCTATAACGACATCGTCGACCAGCGCATCGATGATGCGGTCGAGCGCACCCGTTCGCGCCCCCTGCCCTCCGGTCAGGTCTCGCGCAAGCAGGCCTGGGCCTTCCTCATCGCGCAGGCGCTTGTCGGTCTTCTGGTGCTTGTCCAGTTCAACATCTTCGCCATCGCGCTGGGCTTTGCCTCGCTTGCGGTCGTGGCGATCTATCCCTTCGCAAAGAGATTCACGGACTGGCCGCAACTCTTTCTGGGACTTGCCTTTTCCTGGGGCGCGCTGATGGGCTGGGCAGCCGATTTCGAAAGCCTCACGCTTGCGCCCGTACTGCTCTATTTCGGCTCCATCCTCTGGGTGATCGGCTATGACACGATCTATGCGCATCAGGACAAGGAAGACGACGCCATTGTTGGCGTGCGTTCAACCGCGCGCCTGTTTGGCGACAGGACCCGTCAATGGCTGATCGCGCTTTATGGCGGCGCGCTTCTGTTCTTCGCCGTCGCCTTTGCGCTCGCTGAAGTGCCGATGCCAGCACTCGCCGGTCTGATCGCCGCCGGCGCGCATATGGCGCGTCAGATCCGGGTCATCGACATCGACAATCCGGACCAGTGCCTTGCGCTCTTCCGTTCCAACAATGTGGTTGGCTGGCTGATTTTCCTGGGCCTTATCGGCGGCAGCCTGTGGGCCGTCATCAGCCCACAGTTCTAAGGCAACTTTCCAAGACTGTTTTCTAAGGCTGCGGTTCAGTCGCGGGCGATGATCTCGTCGCCCCCGACAACCACGCGCACACCGAGGCTTCCGCATTTGCGGCGGGCGAGAAAGCGCGGACGGCGCGCACGCACCGGGCGGCCCTGACGGCGCTCCTGCGGTGGCGCGGCCTTCACTTCGCCAATGCTCTCTTCAAGCGCATGGGCAAGACCATCATCCTCGATCATGAGCATGGGCAGGCCAAGCGCTTCGGACCAGGCGCGCCAGTCAGCGGCCACATCGTCCAGATCGTCCGCCACCAGAAGCGGCACGCACAGCATCGGATCGGAATGGTGCAGTTCGAGCGTGACGGTCACGTCACCGAAATCATCTTCCATGGCGCGGGCAGCCACGCCACGAAATGCGCGCGGCGGCAGCGCAAAGGTCACCGGCAGGCCGCTCTGGCTGAGCAGACGCCGCATCCGCACACCACGCTGATTGATGGTGAAGGACACCTCACCGAATGCATCATGCGACGCATAGCTCACCGCCTGCGGCAGATGAAAAGGGTCGAGCCGCATCGCGCGGCCCGCCCAGACTGGCTTAAGCCCACCGTTCATGTCTTTGCCTTCCTGTCACTCCTGAGAGCCGGTTTTCCGGTTCTCTCACCGGGTCGTTTTCGACCTCGTTATGGGATGCACTCTAGCGATGGCCCGTTACCGGCAGGCTTAGAAAGTCAGTTAAATTTTGCTGACCTTACAATTGGTTAGCGATTTCCAACCGGGTGTAACGGTCTGGAAAGTCCCCTCACCGGAACGTAAACGGCATTGCCCAAAGGCCCGAAAGACAAGGGGTGGCGCATTGGGTTTCTGAACCCGCAAGTGCCCGCCAGAGCCCTCACGCTGCGTCAGAAAGCCTGCCTGCTCACTATTTAATTGCATGCGCAAGCAAATAAATTGACACCATCTGTGCAAATCAATATGTATGCACATGCAACCAGATGGAAACCAACCACCCGGCCCTGCCTGAACTGGAATCACGACTGCGAGAAGCAGCCACTCCACGCATCGCCGCCATGCCCCGAACCGCTCAATTCGAAAGGAATCCCCTCATGCACTGGTTATATCTCGGCATCGCCGTCATCTTCGAAGTCGCCGTCGCCATATCGGCTGGCAGGGCGCAGGGCTTCACCCAGCCATTCTGGACCGCCGCCACGCTCATCAGCGGCGCCATCGCCACGTTTTTCCTGAGCCTCGCCCTGCTCACCTTCGACGTGGGCGTGGGATACGCGATCTGGACCTCGGTTGCCGGCGTCGGCATCGTCGTGATCGGCGCACTCTTCTTCAACCAGCGGCTCGACTGGAAGAAGGGTTTTGGCATTCTCCTCGTCATTGGCGGCGTTGTCGGCCTGCGCCTCACCGGCGCAGCATAGTGCAACGGAGAGCCCTCCCCTCACTCGCCGGTTTGGCGCGCCTGCCGCTCCGCCCATCGCCTCAAGGAACCTTCCCCATGACCACCAACACCAACACCACGGGCAACCCCCGCGCCTGGATCATGCTGCTGCTGGCCGGCGCATTCGAGATCGGCTACGCCCTCAGCGTCGGCGGCAGCCAGGCCTTCACGGTCCCGTCCTGGTCGATCGCTGCCATCATCTTCTTCCTGCTGACGCTCTATTTTCTGAGCGCGGCTCTCAAGACCATCGATGTCGGCATCGGCTATGCAGTCTGGGCCGGCATTGGCGCGGTCGGCGCGGCAACCTTCGGCAGCCTGCTTCTCGATCAGCCGCTCACGCTCGGCCAGATCGGCTGGCTCGCCGTCATCATCGGCGGTGTGGTCTGGCTCAAACTGGCTGACAGCCCCAGATTTGCCGGCGAGCAGACCGGCGCAGGCTGATCGTCGCCCCCAAAGCCCCGCGGCGCGCCCCGCTGCGGGCGCTCCGCTGCGGGCGCTCCGCTTTCCGAAAAGCCCAGCCAAAGCCGAGGGAAGCGCATATCGACAGGAGAGCGGCTTGAAACAGATTTTGCATGCGCATACATCTGCTTCACCATCAGCCAACCGCCCGCAGGAGACCAAGCCATGCCCAGTTCAAGCGATGCCTGGCTCCGCCTGGTCCACACCGTCAGCACTGTGGAAAGCGAAATCGCCCGCATGCTGACCAGCGAGCACGGCATTGGCCTTTCCGAATACCGCGCGCTTCAGGCGCTGGCGAAGGCTCCGGATCGCGAACTGCGCATGCAGGATCTGGCGACCCATCTTCAGCTCAACCAGAGTTCGATTTCGCGCATGGTGGAGCGCATGGAGCGGTCCGGCCTGACGGTTCGCGACGTCTGTGCAGACGACAAGCGCGGCGTCTTCTCCGTCATCACCGAAAAGGGAGAGGCGCGGCTCGAAGAGGCCCGGGCCGATTACGAAGCCGCACTCTCAAGCGCCCTGAAGGAAAGCGGCCTTGAAGGCATGCTTACCGCAATACCCGCAAGATAGCCGCGCCCTTCCCAAGAGCAATTCCAGGAAAAGTGGAAACCGGTTTTCCGTCCGGAATTGCGCAAAAACAATGCATGAGAGCGTTTGCGCGATTCAACGAAAAGCGGAAACGCTCTAAGGCCTCACACGTCTGCCCGAACCCTGGGATCAGGACCCTAGATCACCTTGTGCGGGTTCATGATGCCAGCCGGGTCGAATGCCGCCTTCACCCGGCGCATCAGCTCCGTGGCGATGGCCGGCTGCGTGGCGACGAGTTCGTCGCGCTTCATCCGCCCGATGCCATGCTCGGCCGAGAAGGAACCGTTCAGATCGCGTACAATGGCGTGGATGGCGTCGTTCATCTCGCGGTAGAGCGCCAGATAGGCCTGCTTGTCGCCGCCCTCCGGCTGCGAAATGTTGTAGTGCAGATTGCCGTCGCCCATATGGCCGAAACAGACCACGCGGCAGCCCGGTGCGACCTTCTGTGCGGCAGGCCCTGCCCGCTCGATGAATGCGGGAATGTCCGAGACCGGCACCGAAATGTCGTGCTTGATGGAACCGCCCTCGGGCTTCTGCGCCTCCGACATGGACTCACGCAGATGGCGGAAAGCATTGGCCTGCCCTTCGTTCTGGGCAATGGCCGCGTCGACCACCAGCCCTTCCTCGAAGGCGACGGTCAGGATCTCTTCCATCAGTTCCTTGGCGTCGTCGGCGGAGCGGCCGGACGAAATCTCGATCATCACATACCAGGGATGCGCCTCTTCCAGCGGATCGACAGCGCCGGGCACATGCGCCAGCGTGAACGCCAGCGGCGTGCGCTCGATGAGTTCGAATGCCGTGAGCCCGTTGCCGGCGCGGTCATTGGCCATCTCGAAAAAGCGCAGCGCATCGGCTGGCGAAGGCAGCGCCGCCCAGGCCAGTTCCCGCCCCTTGGGCATGGGGAAGAGCTTCACCACCGCCGCAGTGATAACGCCGAGCGTGCCCTCTCCGCCGACAAACAGGTCTTTCAGATCGTAGCCGGTGTTGTCTTTCTTGAGCTTGCGCAGATCATCGAACACCTCGCCGCTCGGCAGCACCACTTCCACGCCGAGGCAGAGGTCGCGCGCCGTGCCATAGGCGAGCGCGCCCACACCGCCTGCATTGGACGAGAGATTGCCGCCGATCTGGCAGGAGCCCTGCGAACCGAGCGACAGGGGAAACAGGCGATCCTTCTCCGCCACTTCTTCCTGCAGCACCTGCAGAACCACGCCTGCCTCCACGGTGGCCGTGTTGGACTGCAAATCGATCTCGCGGATCTGATTGAGACGCGAAAGCGAGAGAACGATCTCATTGCCATCGCCATCGGGCATCTGGCCGCCCACAAGGCCCGTATTGCCGCCCTGCGGCACCACCGCCGTGCCGGTTTCGCTGGCCAGCCGCAGAATCGCGCTCACCTCGTCCACAGAACCCGGGCGCAGCACAAGCGGCGTCTTGCCTCCGAAAAGGCCGCGCGGCTCCTCCTCATAGGGCGCGATCTCGTCCGGGGCGGTCAGCGCATGGCGCTCACCGACGATTTCTGAAAAGCGGGCGAGCAGTGCGGCATCGATGGTCATGGATGGATGGGTTCCTCAGGAATTAGCTGTCACGGGGCGCGGCAGCGCGCGCCAGGCGATCATTGATGGCTTCGCCCAGCCCTTCAAGGGGCACCGGCTCCACAGCGATTGTGGCAGCGCCCGAACTGTCCAGCGCGAGAAGATGGGAGAAAAGATTGGTCGCGGCTTCCCGCAGATCTCCACTTTCGGAGAGATTGCGCAGCGCAACCGCCTTTTCCGCGCCCGCCACTCGCCGGGGACCGAAGGCCAAAAGCGCCTCACCCGCCTCCACTTGTGTCACGTTGAGCCGCATATGGGCGCTCGGCGCATAATGCGATGCGAGCATGCCCGGAGCCTGTACGCCCTTTGCCCCGCGCGCGAGCGGAAGACCGGCAACGCGTTCGATCTCTTCTGCCGCAATGCCGCCCGGCCGCAACAGCGCAATCCCGTCGTCCGAAACCTTCACAATGGTGGATTCAAGCCCCACCGGGGTCGGCCCGCCATCCACGATCAGCGGAATGCGCGCGCCCAGATCGGCCGCAACGGCCTGCGCCGTGGTGCCGCTGATGCGCCCGGATGTGTTGGCGCTGGGAGCTGCGACAGGCCGGTCCAGCGCCGCAATCACGCGCGCGCCGAACCCTCTGGGGCAGCGCAGCGCAATCGTGTCAAGCCCCGCTGTCACCAGTGGATGAATGCCCGATCCCGCGCGGTGCGGCAGAACCAGTGTCAGCGGCCCCGGCCAGAACGCATCGGCCAGCCTGCGCGCAAGCGGATTGAAATTGGCGATACGTTCGGCCATCGCGATGTCCGCCACATGGGCGATCAGCGGATTGAACTGCGGGCGCCCCTTGGTTTCATAGATGCGCGCCACCGCCTCGCCATTGGTGGCGTCGGCGGCCAGCCCGTAAACCGTTTCCGTGGGGATGGCGATGGCCGCTCCCTCACGCAACAATTCGACCGCCCGCGACAGGGCTTCACTCTCCGGCAGGATATCAGCCAAGCACCAGATCCTCATAAAAATCCCTCTGCTGAGTATCGCGCCTGCCCATGACGGGCAAGTTCGCCGGCAAGCGAGTTTGCTGAATCTTAAGGGATTTCGCGTTTGAGTGGTCAGGCGAAATGAAATGCGCGCCATAAACCGCCAATGACTGGGGGAGAAGAATGCGATCAGGGCTCGTGAAGCCACTGCTTGTCACCATGCTGCTTGTCGCGGCTGGCGACGTTCGCGCTTCATCCCTTCTTGAGCTGAAATCCGAAGAGCATCTGCACCAGCATTCGACCATCGCGCTCAAGGAGCTTGCGCTGGAAGAACGGCAGCCCGCACCGGATACGCCACCGCTCTCCTATCCCGGCCCTGCCCTGAGCGCCATGCCGGAGATAGCGCCCCACCACCTCTCCCCTTCCATGGTCGACATCGGCGCGCCCGCGCATTCGCTTGGGCCGGCGACAGGCGAAACCACGTCTTCCATTCCGCAGAGACCGCGCCAGTTGCCAAGGGTGATCCGCGGCGGCGAGACCGGTCCGGCTGCCCCGCGCTCTGCTTCCGCACCTCGAAAGACGGAGCAGGCCACGCCCGCTGCGCCAGAGCGCCGGCACAAGGCAAAACGTCGCGCCGGGACGAAAGCAGACAACGGGCCTGCCGCAGCACCTCCATCCGCAGCGCCACCTTCCGGTCAGCCCCTCGGCCGCCCCGAATAGTTCCTGCCATCAGGCTGTCAGGATGGGTATTTCAGCCCGGCTTGACCTTGCGCGCGCCGCAACGCACCCTCCGGCAACATTGTTCGGAGAAATTTCCCATGCTGACCTTCATGAAAATCCTGCATTTTTTCGGCCTCATGCTGGGGGCTGCCGGCGGCATGGGGGGCATGATGGTGGCCATCCAGGCCAAACGCTCCGATGGCGCGCCGCCGCAGGGTCTTCTGGCGCTGCGGCCGCGCTTCACCCTCATCACGCTGATCGGCGTCGTGCTCCTGTGGCTCACCGGCCTGTGGATGTGGCTCGTCCAGTATGACGGCGCATTGATGAGCACCGCCTTCATCCTAAAGCTTCTGGCAGCAGGTTTCATTCTGGTGGTCGCGATTCTCGGCTTCGTGGCCGTGAAGCGCGCCTCACCCGGCACGCCCCCGCCCGCCTATCTGCAGAAGCTCGGGCCGCTGGCAGGCCTCGCCTCCTATCTGGCAGTGGCGCTGGCGGTTTACGTCTTCGCCTAGGGTCAGGACCCTAAAGAACAGGGCCGGAAAGCGAAATCCGCTTCCCGGCCCATGTTCAATCATCTCTCATGCGCCCGAACGGGGCGCAGCGATCCTCTTACCCGGTGATCCGGGAGAAGTCGGCCACCTGGGCCGTCGCGCTGCGAATGCGGGCGAGCAGCGCCAGGCGGTTTGCCCGCACGGCCTCGTCATCCGCATTGACCATCACCCCGTCAAGGAAGGCGTCGACCGGCTGGCGCAGCGCCGAAAGGAAGGACAGCGCCTTCACATAGTCATTCTCCGCGATGGCCTCGCCGGCGAAGCGCTCCTGCTCTTCAAGACTGTCGAACAGCGCCCGCTCCTCATCCGTTGCAAAAAGGCCCGCATCCACCGTATCGGCGATGGTCGTGCCCTTCTTCTCCGCATCAGCGACGATGTTTGCCGCGCGCTTTGCACCGGCCAGAAGGTTTTCGCCATCGGTGGTGGCGAGGAATTCCGACAGTGCTTCCACGCGGCGCACGATCAGAAGCAGATCGTCGCTGTCTTCCGAAATCACCGCGTCGATCAGATCGTAGCGCGCGCCCTGATCGCGCAGATAAACCTTCAAACGGTCATGGAAGAAGGAGAGCAGATCGGCAATCTGCGAGTCGATGATCCGGCCGTTTATATTTCTACCAACACTTAAAGATGCGAAAGTCCCAAAAATAATCCCGACATTCTGCTTTTCCTTTTGAGCTTTATTGGCAGCAGAACCTACATCTTTGACAACATACTGCCGATGCTGCTCGCAGATAGATACTAGAGTAGAGAACAAGCTGTTCTCAATCACGATGCGGATCACGCCCAGCGCCGCACGGCGCAGCGCATAAGGATCCTTGCTTCCCGTCGGCTTTTCATCGATCGCCCAGAACCCCACGAGCATATCAAGCTTGTCGGCCAGCGCCACCGCGACGGAGACCGGATCGGTCGGCACGGCGTCGTTCGGTCCCTGTGGCTTGTAGTGATCCTCGATGGCCGCCGCCACCGCATCGCTCTCGCCCTGAAGGCTCGCATATTTGCGGCCCATGAAGCCCTGCAGCTCCGGGAACTCGCCCACAACTTCGGTCTGGAGATCGGCCTTGGCCAGATGCGCCGCGCGCACGGCCTCTGCCGGATCGGCCCCCACCAGCGGCGCAATTCCCTCCGCCAGCGCCGCGATGCGCGCCACGCGCTCGCCCTGCGTGCCGAGCTTGGCATGGAAAGTCACGCCCAGATGGTCGAGCCGCGCCATGCGCTGGTCGAGCGGCTTTGCAAGGTCGAGCCCGAACTTTTTGGCCGAGGCTTCAAGCTTGCCGAGATCAGGCAGATCCGCCTGGTCGGTCTTCCAGAAATAGAGTGCATCGGAAAGGCGCGCGCGCACCACCTTGCCATTGCCATAGGCGATTTCCTTGCCGCCGTCCTTCGCCTCGATGTTCGAGGTGATGACGAAGCGGTTGGAAAGTGTGTCCGTCTCGCCCTGCGGGCGGCAGACAAAGCACTTCTGGTTGGCGCGGATGGTCAGCCGGATAACCTCCGGCGGGATCGTCAGATAGTCTTCTTCGAACTCGCCGAGCAGCACCACGGGCCATTCCACGAGGCCCGAAACCTCTTCCAGAAGCCCCTCGTCTTCCACCAGCTCAAGCCGGTTCGCGAAAGCGAGATTGCGCGCGTCATCGAGAATGATGCGCTTGCGGCGGTCGGGATCGAGCACGACCTTCGCCGCTTCCAGCTTCTCCGCGTAATCCTCGAAACGGCGCACCGTGATGGCGTCCGGCGCATGGAAGCGGTGGCCACGGGTCACATTGCCGGCGCGAATGCCGTCGATCTCGAAATCGACCACCACCGGCTCCTCGGTCTCCGGACCGAAGGTGCACAGGATGGACTGAAGCGGCCGCACCCAGCGCAGGCTGCCGGGCTTTGCAGAAGCCGCACCCCAGCGCATGGATTTCGGCCATGGGAAATTGCGGATGATGCCCGGCATGATGTCGGCGACGATCTCTTCGGCCGCGCGGCCCTTCTTCTGGATCACCGCAACATAGAAATCGCCCTTCTTGGGGTCGGTCTGAACCTCGGCCTCATCGATGGAGGAAAGCCCTGCGCCACGCAGAAAGCCCTGGATCGCCTTTTCCGGCGCATCCGTGCGCGGGCCCTTGCGCTCCTCGCGCACATCCTTCGAGCGGGCGGTCACGCCGCGAATGTCGAGCGTCAGCCGGCGCGGCGTCCAGTACTCGGTCGCCGCCTCATAGGTGAGACCGGCATCCACGAGACCGTCTGTTACCAGCTTCTTCAGATCGCCGGCAGCCTTGCGCTGCATGCGGGCGGGAATTTCCTCGGAGCGGAGTTCGAGAAGAAGATCGGGCATTTGGGATCTCTGAAAAGCGGACTGTATTGGGTGCGGCAATAGCAACTCCGCCCGCCAATGTCACCCGCCACGACCCGGGAATGAACCTTTTCGTGCCGCAGCGCGACTGACCTGCATCAGTTCACACCCCGGACGAAGACAATGACAACCGCCTCAACGCTCCTGCATTCAATCGCGCTCAGCGCCTGCCTGACCATTCAGGCCGTGCCCGGCAGCAGCGAACGCCCCTCCGGCATACGCCGCGCCCTGCGGACCCTTTCGACACAGCAAACGGAACTCTGCGCCATGGCCGCTCCGGCCGACGCCGCACATCTTGCAGGCCTGATCGGCCGCGCCTGAAGGTCTTTTGTCCGGACCGGTGCTTCAGCTCATGTCGACAGGCGTCATCCAGCCAATCACCGCGCCACCCGGCTGGCGCAGAATGGCGATGCGGCCAACACCCGGCACATCGAAGGGCTCGCGCATCACCGATGCGCCGCCTGCCTTCGCTTTCTCAAGGGCGGCATCCACGTCATCCACCGAGAGATAGGACATCCAGTATTCCGGAACGCCGTCGAAATCCGGACCGGCCATGGTGAACATGCCACCCACCGGCGTTTCGCCAACCATGGCGATCCAGTAGGTCTGCCCGTTGCCCATGTCCATGTCGTCAAAGGTCCAGCCCACCGCATCCGCGTAGAAGCTCTTCATCTTCTCCGCGTCGCGGGTCATCAGTTCGTTCCAGTGGAAATGGCCATGCTGCGTCATGATCTCCTCCGTTGGCCCAAATGAAAAAGGGGCGCATCCATGATACGCCCCGCTTCATCATTCGCCAAAGGAGATTGATCAGGCCGCTGCCTTCTCCGCGCCGCCGGCATCGGTGAGCAGGAAGGCCTCACCGCAGGCCTTGGCCAGCTCGCGCACGCGCAGAATGTAGCTCTGGCGCTCCGTCACAGAGATCACGCCGCGCGCATCGAGCAGGTTGAACACATGGCTCGCCTTGATGCACTGGTCATAGGCCGGGAACACGCATTTGTGCAGATTGCCCGCTTCCGCCGGCGCACCGGCCTCCAGGATCGCGCGGCACTCGGCCTCGGCGTCCTTGAAGTGCTGGAACAGAATGTCCGTGTCGGCATATTCGAAGTTGAAGCGCGAATATTCCTGCTCGGCCTGCAGGAACACGTCGCCATAGGTCACCTTGGCGTCGCCTTCCAGGCCGTTGAAATTGAGGTCGTAGACATTGTCCACGCCCTGCACATACATGGCCAGCCGCTCCAGACCATAGGTCAGCTCGCCGGCAACAGGCGCGCATTCAATGCCGCAGACCTGCTGAAAATAGGTGAACTGCGACACTTCCATACCGTCGCACCAGCACTCCCAGCCAAGGCCCCATGCGCCGAGCGTCGGGCTTTCCCAGTCATCTTCCACGAAGCGCACATCATGCGTCGCCATGTCGAGGCCGATGGCCTCCAGCGAGCCGAGATAGAGCTCCTGCAGGTTGGACGGGTTCGGCTTCAGGATGACCTGATACTGATAATAGTGCTGGAGCCGGTTCGGGTTTTCGCCATAGCGGCCATCCGCCGGGCGGCGCGAAGGCTGCACATAGGCCGCGTTCCACGGCTTCGGACCAAGCGAGCGCAGCGTCGTGGCCGGGTGAAACGTGCCCGCGCCCACTTCCATGTCGTAGGGCTGCAGGATGACGCAGCCATGCGAGGCCCAGTAATTGTGCAGGGTCAGAATGAGGCCCTGAAACGAGCGCGTGGGGTGCGTGTTGGGCAGGTCGGTGCTGGGGGCGTTCACAATGCTTCTCCGGGTGGATTCCGGGCTTCTCCGGGGTGGATGCCGGCTCGTCCTATTCCGCGCCCCGGCAAGCGTCAAGGCGCGGAAGACACGAACTCAGTCCGGGAGCCGGATTTCCTGCCCTGCCCTGAGCAGATCGGGATTGCTCTTGAGCGCCGGATTGACCGCCAGAATGTCACGGAACCGCTCGCCATCGCCAAGCTGGTCGACAGCGATGGACCAGAGCGTCTCACCGGGCTTGATGGTGTACATCGCACCACCTGTCGCAGCGTTCTGCGGCGTTTCGGGAGCCTTCGCCTCGCTCTCGGGCTCTGCTTCCGGTTCCACCGTTTCAGGCGCAGGGGCCGTATTGGGCGCAGCCTCGGCTGTGGCGCTCTCGTCGGTTTTCACCGCGTCCGCCGGTGAAACCTCGGCAAGGCGCTTCCGGTCTTCTTCCGGCAGACCGTCCTTGAGCTTCTTCTCCACCTCGGCCAGCAGGTCCGGCTCGGGATCGAGATCGCGCGCATGCGCCCACTGATAGGTGGCTTCGAGCTTGCGGCCCGTGCGCCAGTAGGCGTCACCCAGATGGTCGTTGAGCACCGGATCTTCCGGCCGCAGCGCCACCGCGCGTTCCAGCTCGCTTGCCGCTTCTTCATAACGGCCAAGCCGGTAATGCGCCCAGCCAAGCGAATCGACGATGTAGCCATCATTGGGGCGCAGCTCGACCGCGCGCTCGATGAGCTTCATCCCCTCTTCCAGCTTCATGTTCATGTCGACCCAGGAATAGCCCAGATAGTTCAGAACCTGCGGCTGGTCGGGATAAAGCTCCAGCGCCTTGAAGAAATTCGGCTCCGCCTTCTCCCACTCTTTCAACCGCTCATAGGCGATGCCGCGCTGGTAGAAGAGGCTCCAGTCCTCGCGTTCCGGCTCTTCGACACGCTCGACCGCGCGGTCATAGACCTTCGCCGCCGATGCATAATCCTTCTGCACCGCATAGACGCGGCCCAGCGCCAGATAGGCGCGAATGTCGTCGGGATCCTGCTCGATTGCCGTATTGAGATAGGTCTCCGCCTCTTCATGGCGGTCGAGATCAGCCAGGTTCAAACCTGTTTGCAGTTCCGCAAGACGCCGCCAGGGCGACCCGTCGCCGATCCGCTCATAGAAGGCGATGGCCTTTTCCGGCTCGCTCTGCTGCTCGGCGAGCGAAGCAAGCTGGATCAGAATGTCGTCATTGTCGGGCGTGAGCACCAGCGCATAGTTCAGATAGAGCTTTACGAAGGGCTCGCCGCCGCCACGGTTGAGCGCGGTCGCGATGTTGAGGAGAATTTCGGCAGCACCCGCGCGCGCATCGGCCACCGGCACGACAACCTCTTCGCCGGCCTCGATGTTTTCACGCAGAATGGTCGTCGCAGCGCGGCCCGTAATATAGGTCTCGCCCTTGTCGAGCGCGGCGAGCGCCTTTTCCTTCTCGCCACGTGAGGCGAGCCATGCGGCATAGGTTTCAGCCGCGCGCATATAGGTGTCCGGGCCGGCGGATGCCGACGCCACGTCGCTCAGCAGAGCGTCGAAGGCCTTCTCTGCCTCTTCGTTCATGCCGCTCTGCATCTTGATCAGCGCATCATGATAGGTGCTGAACAGACGATACCACTCCGGCCCTTCCAGATCGTCCAGCGCCTTGAGCGCCTCGTCGGAATTGCCTTCGCCCACCTTGCTCCATGAAGACATGATGGAGGTGATCAGCCGGTCGAGATCCGATTCCAGAACCAGCTTCAACCAGTCTCCGGCCTCTTCGTATTTTTCGTTGCGCAGCGCATCCACCGCAAGGCCGAGGCGCGAAAAGCGCTCGATCTCGGGCACGGATTTGAGCGAACGCATATGTGGAAGCGCCGCCTCGAAACGGCCTTCCGAAACCAGCGAGAGAAGCAGGCTCTGCTGGATCACCTGATTATCGGGCTCGAAGGAAAGCGCGCGCTCGTAATAATCGATGGCGCTGTCGAGATCGTTGTCGGCTTCCGCCGCTCTGGCGGCAAGGAACGCGCCGGAGAAGGAGGAGATCGAGATCAGATCGTTATCGTCCACCCCGCCTTCCTTGGCAGACCCCGTCTGGGGTGCAAGAGCGAGAAATCCCGCCAGACCAACCGTTGCCAACAGTCTCGAGTTGATGCGCTTTCTCATTTACCGTCCCGCTGCATGCTGCCCTCGTCTCTTGCTCCTCCGCCAAAGCGAAGACGCTGGGAATCCCTTCCCGTCTTGCAGACAAGCATGGCCTTTTTGCGGAAGCGCTTCAACGTCAAGAATTACTTTAGGTCACCCGGCTGATGCAGAAGTCGATCACGTCAAGGAGCGCGTCTTTCTGCGGTGTATTCTCCAGCGGCGCGAGCGCATCGCGGGCGATTTCGCCAAAATGGCGCGCCCGGCCGATCGTGTCGCCGATCGCACCGTGTTTCTGCATCAGGGTCATTGCCTTTTCCAGCGCCGCGTCATCGCACTGGTTGTCCTCGATGGCGCTCTTCCAGAAGGCGCGCTCTTCGGGGCTGCCACGGCGATAGCTCAGGATCACCGGCAGGGTCACCTTGCCCTCGCGGAAGTCGTCGCCGACATTCTTGCCGAGGTCCGAGCTCTTGCCGCCATAATCCAGCGCATCGTCGACCAGCTGGAACGCAAGGCCGAGATTGGTGCCGTAAGAGCGTAATGCGGCGCGGTCGTTGCGGGTCGCGCCTGCGACCACGGGGCCGACTTCCGCCGCTGCCGAGAACAGGGCCGCCGTCTTCGCCTTGATGACCGCGAGATAGTCGTCCTCGGTCGTCTCCAGGTTCTTGGCGACGCTGAGCTGCAGTACCTCGCCCTCGGCAATCACCGAAGCGGCGGTCGACAGGATGTCGAGTGCCTCAAGCGAGCCGACTTCAACCATCATGCGGAACGCCTGACCGAGCAGGAAGTCGCCCACCAGAACGCTTGCCTGGTTGCCCCAGATCATGCGCGCGGTCTTGCGGCCACGGCGCAGGTCGCTTTCATCCACCACATCGTCGTGCAAAAGCGTTGCCGTGTGCATGAACTCGACGCTGGTGGCGAGCTTCACATGTCCCTCGCCCGAATAGCCGAACATCTGGGCGGCGGCGAGCGTCACCATCGGACGCAGGCGCTTGCCACCGGAATCGATCAGGTGCTTTGCAAGTTCGGGGATGAGTTCCACATCCGAGCCCGCTTTGGAGAGAATCAGCTCGTTTACACGCGCCATCTCGTCGGCGGTCAGCTCCATGAGGCTGGCGACGGAGGCGGCGCCGCGCTTGCCGTCAAGATTCAATACTACACCCACAGATGGTCCTCCAATTGCGGCAGGGCCGGAACTTCTTAGCCGGAACTCATAAACGTTCAACGCAATCTAGTTCCCCCTGCCCCACGGGAGCAAGCGGCGAATGCGCGCGGGGTAACCCCGGTTATTCACGAAGTCGTTTACAGCCGTGGCGCAAACTGTCAACGTCGCACCATGTTCGAGCTTGTCCGCACCAACGATCCCGTCGTCATTTCCTTCGTCCAGAGCCTGCTGCGCGATGCGGGCATTGCCTGTTTCGTCGCCGACCAGAACATGAGCATTCTGGAAGGGTCGCTCGGCATCTTGCCAAAGCGCATCCTGATAGACGAGGAAGACCGTCAGGCGGCCCATCAGCTGCTTGAGGATGCGGGCATAGAACACGAGATGCGCAGCAGCGACAGAGACAATGACTGACACGGTTCCCGACGCGGCCTGCAGCGTCGATTCTTTCCATCGAGACGCTTTCCGTCTGGTCCAGCCCGTGCGGCGCGGCCATCGCGCCGGCGTGGACGCGATGCTGGTGGCGTCCGCGCTTCCGGGCAGTTTCAGCGGTGCGGTCGCAGATCTGGGCGCGGGCGCAGGCGCTGCCGGCTTTGCCGTGGCCGCCCGCTGCCCGCAGACGCACATCACCCTTGTTGAAAACGCGCCCGAGATGGCCGGTTTCGCCCGCCGCAGCATCGCTCTTGCGCAGAACGGCGCCCTTGCCACCCGTATCGCCGTGCTCGAAGCCGACGTGACGCTGACCGGAACGGCCCGTGAAGCCGCAGGCCTTGGCCGCGATGCGTTTTCCGGCGTCGTCATGAACCCGCCTTTCAACAGCGCCAGCGACCGCGCCACGCCCGATGCGCTGAAGCGGGCGGCGCATGTGATGGCCGACGATCTGTTCGAGACATGGCTGCGCACCGCCGCCGCCATCACGGCGCCGGGCGGGCTTCTGGCGCTGATCGCCCGCCCTGCCTCGCTGGCCGCAATTCTTGCCGCGCTGGAGGGCCGTTTCGGCGGCGCGCGCATCGTGCCGGTGCATGGACGGGCTGAAAGCCCCGCGATCCGCATTCTGATTCGCGCCCAGAAGGGAAACCGCGCCGGCCTCACGCTGGAGCCGCCGCTTGTCCTGCGCGACCGCGACGACCAGGTAACAGAACGCGCCGAGGCGCTGACCAATGGCCAGGCGGCGCTTTTTGGTGATTGAGCGCGCTTCGCCATTGCACGGCCCGCGCAAATGCCTACATGCTTTTGAGTTGTAATCCCTGCCATCTGGAGCAACAGAGCCCTTGCGACGCTTCTTCAGCCGTCTTCTTCCCAAAAGCCTGCGCGGCAATACGGTCACCATTCCCGTGATCCGGCTTTCCGGCGCAATCATGCCGTCGAGCAGCGCCTTTCGCCAGAATCTGTCGCTGGCGACCACGGCCGCAGTGATCGAGCGCGCCTTTTCCATGCCGGATGCGCCGGCCGTCGCCATTTCGCTGAATTCGCCCGGCGGCTCGCCCGTGCAGTCCCGCCTGATCTTCCGCCGCATCCGCGATCTCGCGACGGAGAAGAACAAGAAGGTCTTCGTCTTTGTTGAGGATGTGGCGGCCTCCGGCGGCTACATGATCGCCATTGCCGGCGACGAGATCATCGTCGATCCCTCCTCCATCGTCGGCTCCATTGGCGTCGTCTCCGCCGGTTTCGGCTTCCCGGAGATGCTCAAGAAGATCGGCGTCGAGCGGCGCGTGCACACGGCCGGCCAGAATAAGGCGATCCTCGATCCCTTCCAGCCGGAGAAGAAGGAAGACGTGGAGCGCCTCAAATCGCTCCAGCTCGAAATCCACGACACGTTCATCAATCTGGTGAAAGAACGCCGTGGCGCAAAGCTCGCCGAGGATGGCGATCTCTTCACCGGCGCATTCTGGACCGGCGAAAGCGCCCTGAAACTGGGGCTTGTGGACGGCATCGGCGACATGCGCTCGGTGCTTAAGGAACGTTATGGCGAAAAGACCAAACTCGCCCTCATCACCCAGCCGCGTGGCCTGTTCGGCCGCAAGCTTGGCATTGCCGGCAGCGCCGGCGGCCTGCCCGATCTCGGGGCGGCCTTTGCCGGCAACGCAGCCTCCGGCCTTCTGGAAGCAGCAGAGGAACAGGCGCTGTGGCGTCGCTACGGGCTTTGACCCGGCGCCGCGCCGGATCAAAGCGTCCTTTGTGCGTCCGAATGGATGCGCTAAACTCGGTGGCATGAAACCGGAGGATCGACAATGCCCCAACTGATCTTCTTCGCCGCAGTCGGCGTTGTGGCCTATGTGGGCTATCGCAAATTCGTCCGCGAGGCCGAACGCGTGACCGCAAAAGCGCGCCGCGCCCGCAAGGAAGCGGCCAATGGCAGCATGGGAACACTGGTGTACGATCCCAAGACGGGCGAATATCGCGTTCCCAAAGACTAGAGAATTCATGCAGATAGAGCATCGGGATAACTGAAAACCGGTTTCCACGTTTTCGGTCCGGTGCTCCCTCCATCTTCAAGGTCAGGACCCGGCCCCTCACATGTCCCCACACGGCAGCATGATCGCGCCCGCCAAGGTGAATCTGGCACTGCATGTCGTCGGAAGACGCGCGGACGGGTTTCATCTGCTCGATACGCTGGTGGCCTTCACCGGCGATGGTGATCTTCTGGAAGTGGAAGACGGCGCGGAAGACGATTTCTTCGTATCAGGCCATTACGCCGCTCATGTGCCCATCGGGTCCGGCAATCTCGTCACCCGCGCCCGCGATCTCCTGCGCGAGACCTTCGGCGGCGATGCGCGCGCGCCGGTGCGGCTCCATCTGGAAAAGAACCTGCCCGTTGCATCGGGCGTTGGCGGCGGCTCCGCCGATGCGGCTGCGGCCCTGCGCCTGCTCGCCCGCCACTGGGACCTCGCCATAAACGAGACCGATCTCATCCGCCTTGGCCTCCGGCTTGGGGCCGACGTGCCCATGTGCCTTGCCTCCAAACCCCTCATCGCGCGCGGCATCGGTGAGGCTCTGGAAACGCTCCCCGCCTTCCCCGCCCTGCCGCTCGTTCTGGTGAACCCCAACATTCCGCTCTCAACGCCTGAAGTCTTTTCAGCGCTTGAGCGGCGCGACAACGCTCCGCTTCCCGCCCTTGAGGACCTGCCCGACGCCGCAACGGCCGTCCGCTGGCTGGATGGCGCGCGCAACGATCTGGAAATGCCAGCGCGCCGCCTCGTGCCCCAGATCGAAGTTGGTCTTGGGGCTCTCAGGCGGGCCGGCGCGCTGACCGCGCGCATGTCGGGTTCGGGCGCCACCTGTTTCGGAATTTTCTCATCAGCGGATGCGGCAGCGCGCGCCCGGCGCGCCCTTGCCTGCGAACATCCCGAATGGTTCGTCCTTGAAACCGAAACCCTTGCAGCGGAGCAGCCAGATGCCGACCACGCCCACCCGTGAATTCATCCCCGTGCGCTTCGCCGTGCTCACCGTCTCGGACACGCGCGGGCTCGAAGATGACCGCTCCGGCCAGACGCTTGCCGAACGCATCGAGGCGGCGGGCCACACGCTCACCGACCGCAGGATCGTTGCCGACGATGTCGAGGCCATCCGCATGGCCGTCAAACTCTGGTGCGCCGATGCCGGCATTGATGCCGTCATCACCACCGGCGGCACCGGCTTCACCGGTCGCGATGTGACGCCCGAAGCGCTCGAACCGCTGTTCGACAAGCGCATGGATGGCTTTTCGCATGTCTTCCACCGCATCTCCTTTGAGAAGATCGGCACCTCCACCATCCAGTCGCGCGCAACCGCCGGCCTCATCGACCAGACCTTCGTCTTCGCCCTGCCCGGCTCCACGGGCGCCTGCCGCGATGCCTGGGACGGCATCCTCAGGGACCAGTTCGACTACCGCCACATGCCCTGCAATTTCGTGGAAATCATGCCGCGACTTGCCGAACATCTGAAGCGCGGCGGCGGCAAGTCCGCCTGAGCGGCACCCCACCTCTCCAAAAACCTGTTTCAAGCCAGGCTGGCATCCACATGGATGCTGGCTCCTGACGCCTGTGGATAAACACGGCTGTTCCGTTCCCCGATTAAAGTTCTTGCTTTGTTCTCATTTGTTCGATAGGAATAGATTCATCGGCAGCGATGCTGATTCCGCTTTCCGCCAGTTCCCGCGTTCCAGAAAGCCGGCCACATCGCCCAGGCATGGAGTGACCCATGGAACAGATGACCAGAGCAGATACGGCCGCCTTCAATGGCGGTGGCGCCGCGGTGGCCAACACGGTGATCGACCGGTCCGGCATCCGCATCGATGCCGAACGCCGGCGCGGTCGTGCCGCAGGCATCAACCCGTCGGGACGTTACGAACCGGTGTCGCGGCATGTCTTCGATGATGGCTGGGGTTCCATCGAG
Organism: Nitratireductor sp. WH36-1; assembly: GCF_058725515.1. Taxonomy (NCBI): domain Bacteria; kingdom Pseudomonadati; phylum Pseudomonadota; class Alphaproteobacteria; order Hyphomicrobiales; family Phyllobacteriaceae; genus Nitratireductor; species Nitratireductor sp. WH36-1. Next base: position 3,174,061 of record NZ_CM178970.1, read on the forward strand.
GAACTGCCGCCCTTCAAGACCGAAGTGCAGGTGGAGAAGCCGCGCACCATCATCACGCGCAACAGCTCGCCGGACATTTCCTTCGACCGGTCCATCAATCCGTATCGCGGCTGCGAGCATGGCTGCGTCTACTGCTTCGCACGCCCCACCCACGCCTATATGGGGCTTTCGGCCGGGCTCGACTTCGAGGCAAAGCTGTTTGCCAAACCGGATGCCGCCCGCCTTCTGGAGCGTGAGATCGCAAAGCCCGGCTATGAGCCGCGCACCATCGCCATCGGCACCAACACCGACCCCTACCAGCCCATCGAGAAGAAATACCGCATCATGCGCGAGATTCTCGAAGTGCTGGAGGCGCACAAACATCCGGTCGGCATCGTCACCAAATCTGCGCTCGTCATGCGCGACATGGACATCCTCTCCCGCATGGCCGAGCAGGGGCTGGCCAAGGTCGCACTCTCCGTCACCACGCTCGACCGCAAGCTGGCGCGCACCATGGAGCCGCGCGCCGCCACCCCGTCGCGCCGGCTGGAAACGGTGCGCGCGCTGACGGAGGCAGGCATCCCCGCCTCCGTGATGATGGGCCCCGTCATTCCCGGCCTCACCGATTGCGAGATCGAGCGCATTCTGGAATCGGCAGCGACCGCCGGCGCGCGTGAGGCGGGTTACATCATCCTGCGCCTGCCGCTGGAGGTGAGCCCCATCTTCAAGGAATGGCTGCTGCGCCATGCGCCCGATCGTTATCGCCATGTCGTTTCGCTGATCCGCTCCATGCGTGGCGGAAAGGATTACGACGCCCAGTGGGGCAAGCGGATGAAAGGCGCCGGCCCCTATGCCTGGCAGATCGGTCGCCGGTTCGAGATCGCCGCCAAACGGCTTGGCCTCAATCAGGAGAAGCGCCGGCTGAGGAGCGATCTCTTCACCCCGCCCACACCGGGAGGCGAGCAGCTCATGCTTCTCTAGGTTCCCTTGCGTCCACTCCAGCGCCACCGGACCCGCCTCCCCACATGAACACCGGCGCGCTCGGGCGCGGCGCAGAAATCCCGTCAGGCTTTGCATCCCCGTGGGCCGACGGAAGCTTCCCGGCTTTTCCGCCCCTTGCGCCGGGAAGACCTTGCGGAGAATCGGAACCGATGCGAGCATCGCCGCACCATGGCTCGTACGCGTTCCGATTCTCCCACTCTCTTCGACCTCCCCGTTCGTCCCGATTTCCAGATGGAAGCGGCACTCATGCGCGAAGGCATGGCGCCTGTCGCCGGTCTGGATGAAGCAGGCCGCGGCCCGCTTGCCGGTCCCGTGGTGGCCGCCGCCGTCATTCTGGATGGCAACCGCCTGCCCGAAGGGCTGGACGATTCCAAGCGTCTCTCCGCCGAGGCGCGCGACCGTCTCTATGAGAACATTCTGGACATGGCAGTCAGCGTGTCCGTCGCCTCTCTTTGCGCGACCAGCATCGACGAAACCAACATTCTGCGTGCGAGCCTTGAGGCCATGCGTCGCGCAACCGCAGGTCTCTGCGTCACACCGCTCTTTGCCCTTGCAGACGGGCGCGATGTGCCGCCCGGCCTCTGCTGCCCGGCGCGCGCCGTCGTCAAGGGCGATCAGCGCAGCCAGTCCATCGCCGCAGCCTCCATCATCGCCAAGGTCACCCGCGACCGCATGATGGGCCGGGCAAGCGAAATCGCTCCACCCTATGGTTTCGAGGCCCATATGGGATACGGCACCAAACGGCACCGCACGGCGATCACAGAGCACGGTGCAGTGCTTCGCCTCCACCGCATGACCTTTGCGCCCCTGCGCGATCTGAACGCGCCCTCGCCCTCCTCAGAGAGGCGAGACGCCGATCAGCCACTCATGGAACCCGGCGACAAAAACGCCGTAGGTCGCGAGCCCGCCTAAAACCGCAACTGCATCCCCGGCCCACCCGCCGGGTACCTTCGCAGACGGACTGGCGGGACGCGCAAGCGCCGAACGCCAGTCTATGACCGCCCACAGCGCGAAACTGCCGAACAGGATCACATCGGCAAACGTGCCGTTCGCCATCAGATGGGCCAGCGCCCAGAGGACGGTCGCCACCAGCATGGGATGCCCCACTGCCGCCCTGATGCGGCTCGGCACATAGGCGGCAATCAGCAGCGGAAAGACCGGCAGAAGAACGAGCAGCGCCACATGCCGCAGCGCAAGCGGCGGCGCATAAACCAACCCCGGGTCCATGCGCGCCAGCCCATACCCCCAGACGATGAGCGCAAAGCCTGCGAGTGATACTGCCGTGTAGGGCAACAGCCAGGCGTTCTTGCCCCGCTCCGCCATCACCCGGGCGCGCATCTCCGGCGCAACGATCCGCAGCGAATGCACTGCGAGGAAAAGCACCAGTCCAGCCACCAGCACGGTCATGCGTATCTCCGTTTGCGCATCTCAGTTCAGTTAGATACTATAACCAAAATTATTATCTGTAACGGACAATATGAAACCTGCCGACGATATCCCCACGCTGACCCGCAAGGAGATGCAGCGCGCCGCCACATTCCGCGAGATTCACGACATCGCCCGCACCCTGCTGGTCGAGCAGGGCAGCACTGCCGTCACCATCAATGCGATCGCCCGCCGCATGGGCATGAGCGGCCCTGCCCTCTACCGCTACCATCCAAGCCAGGCGGCCCTCATCGAGGCGCTCCGCAGGGAGTTCTTCAACGAGCTGGTGGCGCATATGCGCGAGGCTGCATCACGGCCGAGCGCGGACACGCCTGCACGCCGTCTCGGGGCCACATGCCGCGCACTGAGAGGCTGGGCGCTTGAACATTCGGCCGAGTTCGGTTGGCTGTTTGCAAGCCCGGTGGAGACGAAAGGCGATGCCGCCGCGCCCATCTACGATGACGCGGCAAGCTGCGGTGCATTTGGAGAGGTGTTTCTCGAACAGGTTGCCGAGATATGGGAGACGCAGCGTTTCCCCATTCCGAACCTCGACGACATGCCCCCCGTTCAGGTGGAGCAGCTCATCGCCTTCAGCGAGAAGAACGGGAACATCCTGCCGCCCGACGCGGCGCATGTTTTCCTAAAATGCTGGATCCGCCTCTATGGGCATCTGTGCATGGAAGTGTTCGGGCAGATGGCCTTCGCCTATACGGACATGGAGCCAGCCTTCGAGGAATGCCTGAGCGAGCTCTGCACGCTCCTCGACGTTCCCTATGAACCCGCCCCCGTGTGATCTTTTTACGGCCTGTATGCCGATGAGAACGCACGGCTTGTGAAGGCATCCGCTTCCCGCACCTGCCCGACCGGAAAGCCCTCCACCGCCCTTCAGAATTCTGCACAAACAAAAACGCCGCCGGAGACCGGCGGCGTTTTTGAGATTTCGTCTGGAAAAGCCGATCAGTTCAGCTTCGCCTTAACGTCCTGAAGCGAAGCCTTGAAGAGATCGCCACTGGTCTTGGCGTCCACCTTGTCGGCCAGAACGGCGCGAGCTGCTTCCACGGCCAGATCGACGGCGCTTGCGCGCACTTCGTTGACCGCATCCACTTCAGCCTGCTCGATCTTCTGTTCGGCCAGAGCGGTCCGGCGGGCGACATACTCGTCCGTCTTCTGCTTGGCTTCCTTGACGATCAGCTCGGCCTCGTGCTTGGCGGCGCTGACGATGTCCTGCGCCTCCTGCTCGGCTTCCTGCCGCTTGCGCTGGTATTCGGCGAGCAGCTGCTGCGCGTCTTCACGCAGCTTGCGCGCTTCGTCCAGCTCGTTGCGGATGCGCTCGGCGCGTCCGTCGAGCGCGCCGTTGATCATCCCCGGCACCTTGAAGTAGGCAAGAACGCCCAGGAAGATGATCAGGGCAATAAACGCCCAGAATGTCGCGTCCATGGCCTTCTCCTACTGCTTGACGGCCTTGACGGCAGCTTTCGCTGCAGTCGTGTCGAGCCGGCCGCCGACCAGTTCCTGAACGATGGATGCCGCCGTGTCTTCAGCGATGGCGCCCACGTCCTTCATGGCCGTTTCCTTGATCGAAGCAATGCGCTCCTCGGCTTTGGCGAGCTTGGCATCGAGATCCTTCTCGATCTGCTGACGCTCGGCGTCCGCTTCCACCTTTGCGGCGTCGCGGGCTTCCTGACCGATGACATTGGCTTTCTTGCGAGCGTCGGCGAGTTCCTGCTCATAGGCAGCAACAGCCTGATCCGCCTCTTCCTTCATCCGCGCAGCCTGGTCGAGGTCCTGGGCAATGCGGTCACGCCGCACTTCCAGAATGCCGCCGATACGCGGCAGCACAACGCGCTTGAGGAACAGGTAGAACAGCCCGAAAGTGATCGCCAGCCACAGAATCTGCGACGGGAATGTGGACGAATCGAAGGGCGGGAAGCCAGCTTCGTGAGCGCCTTCCGACGCCACGCCGGTTTCCGAATGGGTCGCTTCCGCGGCGTCCTGCGCCGAGGCTGCGAATGCCGATGCCACAAACATTGTCTACCTCTCTTAAAACCGGCCGGACGCCCTTTGAGCGGCCGGCCACGCACGCGAATGGCGCGCTTAGGTGAAGAGGAGGAGCAGAGCGATGAGCAGCGAGAAGATGCCGAGTGCTTCCGTCACGGCGAAGCCGAAGATCAGGCGGCCGAACTGACCGTCTGCTGCCGACGGGTTGCGCAGTGCGCCCGAGAGGTAGCTGCCGAAGATGTTGCCGAGGCCGAGTGCTGCACCAGCCATGCCGAGACAGGCGATACCGGCGCCAATAGCCTTTGCTGCTTCTACTTCCATTTTGAAACTCCTTGTAATCGCGGATTTGCGTGTTTTCTTCAGACTTGGCGGAAGACCGCCGGTGAAACCTGTTTTCCTCTACCCGCCCTTTCAGGGCCGGAACGAAGCCAGTCGTTGGAACCTCTTGATCAGTGGCCGGGATGGACGGCGTCGTTCAGATACATGCAGGTCAGGACGGCAAAGACGTAGGCCTGCATGAAGGCGACGAGGAACTCGAGGCCGGTAATCGCAACCGTCATGATGAGCGGCAGCACGGCACCGGCGGCTCCGGCAACGCCGAACGCACTCAACGAAGTGACGAAGCCGGCGAATACCTTGAGCGTGATGTGACCGGCCAGCATGTTGGCGAACAGACGAACCGAAAGGCTGACGGGGCGCGAAAGGAACGAGACAATCTCGATCAGCACCACCAGCGGAACGACAACAGCGGGAACCCCCTGTGGCACGAACAGCTTGAGGAAGCCGAAACCGTGTTTCAGGAAGCCGTATACGACCACGGTGCCGATCACCAGAAGCGCAAGCGCGAAGGTGACGATGATGTGGCTGGTCACGGTGAAGAAATATGGGAACAGGCCAAGCAGGTTGGCCATCAGGACGAACATGAAGATGGAGAACACGAACGGGAAGAACCGCATCCCGTGCGATCCTGCCGAATCTCTCAACATGGACGCCACGAATTCGTAGGACATCTCCGAGATCGACTGCAGCCGGCCGGGCACCAGGCCGCGGCTGGAGGTCGTCAGGAAGAGAAATGCGCCGGCGGCAACCACCGTCGCAACCATGAAGGCGGAGGAGTTAGTAAAGGAGAAATCCAGTCCGCCGACCTCAATCGGAATCCATTTGGAGATCTGGAACTGATGGATCGGATCGTTGGCCACCTGGACCCCCTCGCTTCTATAATGGCGCTCTTGCGCCGTTCACTTCTTCTCGGGATCCTGCCCGCTCTGCGACGAGCGAACCCCGAATTCAGCAATTTGTCCTGACGAACGCAGGACATTAAGAACCCCTGCCCCAAAACCGAGGAGCAGGAAAATGATAAGCCCCCAGGGCGACGTTCCGGCAAAATGGTCGATGCCCCATCCAAGAGCAGCGCCGACACCAACGCCGGCAATGAACTCGCTGGATAGTCTGAGCGCCTGTCCGACGCCCGCCATATCGCCCTTCGTCTTCCCCTCGTCGCCGTCCCGCGATTCCGGCCGTTTTTCTGCGAGTGCCTTCTCCAGATCCGCACGCCGGCGTTCCAATTCGTCCGGCTGATCCTTGTTGGCCACCGCAATCTCCGTACCGGGTTTGCTGGTCAGCGGCTATCCGCTTGAAAGTCGCGCGCAACATAGTGAGCGCCCTCGCCCCAGTCAAGCCGCTGTTGCAGCCATTCACAAAGGCGAAAAGGCATTCAAAAACAATGCGATGATTTGCTGCGACAATGCGCGCAGCGCCAAATGGCGCGCTGAGAACGGGAATCGCGGCGGGTCATCGGTAAATTCCGCCCGCCGCGCGACCCCGTTTGAAAGGCCGGATCAGTTCCAGCCGCCGCCATAAGTGCGGTAGAAAATGTGCTGCCCGATCTTTTTCATGCGCTGCATCGCGCCCGCCCAGCGGGGGTGCACATAGGTCGCGTGGTAATGGGTGGAGGAGCCAACCTCCGGCAGCCAGATCTTGCCGGCCGTCGTCGCCATCGCCACGTCCTGCGCGGTCTTGAAGTGGCCCGGGCTCTTCACCCGGTCACGAATGCCGTCGCAGGCGAAGGAAAACTGGCAGCGATTGCGCCATTTCTCGTTCTGATAGACCACGCCACAAATGCTGTTCGGATAGGTGGGATTGCGCACGCGGTTCAAGATGACCTGCGCAACGGCGGCCTGTCCCTCGACCGATTCTCCGCGCGCCTCGAAATAGATGCCGGCAGCCAGACACTGCTGCTCGCGGTCCGAAAACACTTCGGCAGGCAGCGGGCTGCGCGCCCATGGATGATCCTTGGCGCTGACCGGCGGAATGAAGCGGCCGCCCTGCGGCTCTTCCTCACGCAGAATGCTGGCGAAGGGCGAGGCCTTCGCATAGTCCGGCTCCGGCGGCGCATAGGCGGTCGCCAGAATGTCGGCGCGGTCATTGTTGACCAGCGCCGCAATCGCCCGCGGCATGTCCGGATCGGCCCTCTTGTCACGCTTCATGTAAAAGGCGGAGGCGATGCGCACCTCTTCGCCCTGAATGTCCGGCTTCACGAAGGCCATCAGCTTCTGGTCGGCCTTCGGCTGCTCCAGAAGGAAGCTGGTTTTCTCAAAAATCGTGCCCGCCTCGAACAGGCGCGGCGGCTGAACCGGCATCACCTGCACCAGACGGCCGGTCTTGTCGGCGCGGTTGATGCGCGCCTCGTCCGGCGTCATGCCGGTGAACCCTTTCTTGCCGCGAAACGCCACCGCGCCAATGCCAGGTGCAGCGATGCCCGAGCCGGAAATACTGCCCGTCTTCAGATCGCCGTCAATGAAAGGCATCTCGGCCTGATGAATGGAACCGGCTACCGATTTCTCCAGATAGGCGGCCCAGCGCGGCGCCGCACTCTCCTCTCCAGAAACCAGCCCGGCTATGTCCTGATGTGCGACCACGCCCGGAAAGCCGATCCAGAACCCCAGCGCCACCACTGCCGGCGCGAGAAGCGAACGTGATTCTCCATCCGCTTTACGCGGTACATTTCCTGTCCGACGAAGCACCCACACTCTCCGCTACGCAACTCGACCCAATTGCAAAAACCATAATTGGTTAACCTTGATCACTGGTTAACGCGGTCGAATGCGTGCCCGCAGGCAGGCACAGGCAGCCAAGAAAAAACGGGCCCTGCCATGCAGAGCCCGTTCAAAAACCTTGTGATGTGGCGTCACACCACTCTCAGCGACGCTTCTTCGCCCGCCCCGCATAGGGGTTGTCGGAGGTGCGCAGCGCCATGCGGATCGGCACGCCATGGAGGTTGAAGGTCTCGCGCAGACCATTCACCAGATAACGCACATAGGATTGCGGCATCGCCTCTGGACGCGAGCACGAGACCACAAAGCCCGGCGGACGCGTTTTGATCTGCGTGATGTACTTCACCTTCAGGCGGCGGCCTGCAACGGCCGGCGGCGGGTGCTGCGTGGTCGCGCCTTCGAGCCAGCGGTTGAGCCGGCCCGTGGAGATGCGGCTGTTCCAGGTGCGGTGCGTCTTCTCGACGGCTTCCATCAGCTTGTCGAAGCCACGCCCCGTCTCTGCCGAGATCGGCACGGCCTGAAGCCCGCGCACCTGCGGCAACAGCCGCTCGGTCTTTTCGCGCAGTTCGGCCAGCGTTTCCTGCCGGTCCTCGATCAGGTCCCACTTGTTGAACGCGATGACCGGCGCACGGCCCTCACGCATGATCAGGTCGGCGATCTGCAGATCCTGCTTCTCGAAGGGAATGGTCGCGTCGAACACCACGATCACCACTTCGGCGAAGCGCACGGCCCGCAGGCCATCGGCGACGGAAAGCTTTTCCAGCTTTTCCTGCACGCGCGCCTTGCGGCGCATGCCTGCCGTATCGAACAGCTTGATCTTGCGGTCGCGCCACTGCCAGTCGACAGAGATCGAATCGCGCGTGATGCCGGCTTCCGGCCCCGTCAGCATGCGATCTTCGCCCAGAAGTGCGTTGATGAGCGTCGACTTGCCCACATTGGGTCGGCCGACAATGGCGATCCGCAGCGGCTTGGAGGTGTCGTAATGCACCTCCTCTTCCGAATCGGGCTCGATGTCCTCGCCGACCGCAATTTCGTCCGTCGTGACGATGATGTCTTCTGGCTCTTCAGCCAGCGCCACGTCTTCGCCAAGGCCCTCAACGATGGCGTCGCGCAGGTCGGACATGCCCAGACCATGCTCCGCCGAAATCTCGACCGGATCGCCAAGCCCGAGTTCCCAGGAATCGAGAACGCCGCTGCGGGCGGCATTCACGTCCATCTTGTTGGCGACCAGCACCACCGGTTTGCCGCGGCGGCGCAGAAGATTGGCGAAGGTCGCATCGTCCGGCATCACGCCGACGCGCGCATCGATCATGAACAGCGCAATGTCTGCTTCCTCGATCGCCTGCTCCGTCTGAACGCGCATGCGCCCTTCGAGTGTCGGCGCGGCGGCGCTCTCCAGCCCCGCCGTATCGATCACCTCGAAACGAAGATCCTGCAGGCGCGCAGGATGCGAACGCCGGTCGCGCGTGACGCCGGGCGTGTCATCGACAATGGCCAGACGACGCCCGGCGAGCCGGTTGAACAGCGTCGACTTGCCGACATTGGGTCGGCCGATGATTGCAAGCTTGAAAGCCATAGAGTTACACCGGTTACGGCTATTCAGCCGGGCCTGAGCCGAGAATCAGTTCCACCATCATTTCGGCGCGCTGACGCGTGTTGCGCGGCGCGGCTGCATCGCCCGAGATCTGCTGGAAAAGCGTCAGCGCGTCGTCGCGCTTGCCTTCCTTCCAGGCTGCCAGACCGAGCGCCTCGCGCGCCGTGTGGCGCAGCGCGTTGCCGTCGGCCGTCAGCGTCTCGACGCGGGCTGCAACATCCGCATAGGAACCATGGTCAACCAGAATCAGGCCGGCCCGCAGCCTTGCCGTATCGGCAATGACGTCGGTCACCGACTTGTCGGCGGCAATCTCGTCGAATGCGGCGACCGCACCATCGGCGTCGCCGTCAGCCGCCAGAACCGTGGCTGCGCGCATGCGCGCCAGAAGCGGATAGGAGCCATAGCCGCTTCCCTCGAGTTCTTCGAATGCGGCCAGCGCCTCTGCGGTTTCACCCTGACGTGCCAGATCAAGCGCCTGCGAGAACGCGTCACCCGATGCATTGGCCTGCGAAGAGGTCCAGCGCTCATAGCCCACATAGCCGGCGGTAGCGACCACGAGCAACACGGCCGCACCAATGGCGACCGGGCCAAATCGACGCCAAAGCGACTTGAACTGATCCTGGCGGAGCTCTTCGTTGACTTCGCGAATAAAACTGTCGTCGGACATATGCGACCCATGTTTAGCGGGATGTCCCGCAATGTTCCCGGTTTCGGGCTTTTTAGACTAAATTTGTCGCCATGGAAGGGGGCGAGCGCGATTCCACCTCATTCTGTTGATTTCCGGCCTTTTCATGGCGTCTTGTTTCAACAGGTCTTTGCCTTCCAAACTCGGCCATATTTGTTCGCTACCGCTGCGTCGACTTTGCATTCTGGATATTGAGATCATGCTCAAATTACTCTGCGCCGGGGCGTCCGCGCTGGCGCTGACAAGCTCTTGTTTCGCCAACGATGCCGCACCGACTGACAAGTCTCAGACCGCCAGGCCGCAATATGTGATCATTTCGTTCGATGGCGCGCTCCATCTGGAGCAGTGGCAGCGCAGCCGCGCAATCGCCGAAAAGACCGGTGCGCGCTTTACCTATTTCCTCTCCTGCGTCTACCTGCTCTCGCCGGAGACCCGCAAAACCTATCAAGCGCCGGGCATGTCACGCGGGCGCTCGAATGTGGGCAGCGGTTACAGCCGTGAGGATGTCGAGGGCCGGCTCGGCCAGATCTGGACCGCGCGTTCCGAGGGGCACGAAATCGCCAGCCATGGCTGCGGACATTTCGACGGCAAGGACTGGAGCGCGGCCGACTGGGGCCAGGAGTTCGACGAATTCAGCAATATCGTCGCCAATGCCTGGAAGCTCAACGAGATCGAAGGCGAGCCGAAAGAGTGGCAGGATTTCGCCCGCAACGAAATCCACGGCTTCCGCGCGCCCTACCTCTCCACCAACAAGGGCCTGTTCCAGACTCTCGCTCAAAAGGGTTTTGCCTATGACGCCAGCACCGTGTCGCGCGGGCCTGCCCTGCCGAAAGCGCGTGGCGGCGTCGTGCGCTTTTCGCTTCCGCTGATCCCGGAGGGGCCACGCGAGAGGCAGGTCATCGCCATGGACTACAATCTTTATGTCCGCCATTCCGGCGGCAAGGAGAAGCCCGAGGCGGCCCCGGCCTTCGAGAAGCGCACCCATGATGCATTCATGGCGTCCTTCAGGAAAGAGTATGATGGCCGCCGCACACCCCTCCAGCTCGGCTTCCACTTCACCCTCATGAATGACGGCGCGTACTGGGATGCACTTGAGCGTTTCGCCGGCGACGTTTGCGGCATGGATGACGTGAAATGCGTGAGCTACCGCGATTATCTGGCGGCCACCCAAAAGACCGAAGCCCCGCCCGCACAGGGCGGCACCTGATTGAACCAGAAAGGCCCCGGCGCTTCGCACCGGGGCCTTTTCGTGTCCTTCAGATGCCTTACCAAATCAGGCGGCGACGGGCGTTCTGACCTTTTCGTTGCGGATGAAATATCGCGAACCCTCCTTCTTGGAAGACTTGCTAAAGCCAATTTCAACGTCTCGATCGAGTTTCACCATGATCTCCAAAAGCTTCTCCAGGGAGAAGCCTCGCAGCTTTCCGTTCTTGAGTGCTGAGATCTTCGGTTGTGGCAGCCCCAGGAGCTCGGAGGCCTGGACTTGAGTCAGATGGCGATGGAGCAGGATCGAATTGATCTGGCCAACAATGGCTGCTTTCAGCTTCAGCTCGGGTGCATCTTCAAGGCCGAGATCGGCGAAGACGTTGCCACTTCCGACCTCAACCTCCAATGGGGACTGATCTTCGATCATCTCTTTTTCCTTTCCACTTTCTCTGCCGCAGCGAGTTCCTGCTTCACCCTGCTCAGTCTGGCTTTGATCAAATCGATGTCGGGCTTCGGTGTCTTGATCCCGGTCTTCGATTTCTTCTGAAACGAATGCAGGACATAGATGTCCTCTCCAAGCTTCACGGCGTATACGGAACGATAGGTGTCGCCATCATGGTCCGCTACAATCTCGAAAACACCTGCACCCAGTCCGCTCATGGACTTGGTGTAGTCTGCCTTCCGGCCCATCTGCGCCTCGCTCAATGCGTATCCAACCTGCGTTCGAACATCCGTCGGGAAATCGAGCAGGCGCTTCTTCGAGTCGTAGAGCCACTTGATGGATCGTTCCTGCTTCCGCGCCAATCTCCCACCCCTCCATTTATACCAAAATAGGTATACCTTTTTTGTCTGTCAAAACCTTTCTGCGCAACCGCATCCCTTGGATAGAAAACACGTCGACCTGTTTAGCGAGATCATTGGCCACTTCGCCCCCAAAACGAAACCCGGAGTGCTCCTTGTTGCCTCAGCATAAACTGCGGGAAGTTCGAACTTCCTACAGAACGGGGACCCAAATGGATGACCGGACGCGCGCACTACGTCACAAAAAGGCCCCGGCGCTTCGCACCGGGGCCTTCTCTTAAGGCGAAGACCGAAATTTAGTTCCCGGCCGCCCGCTCGCTCATCAGCGCCTTGTAGGTCGCATAAAGCATGACCACGAGCAGGATCGCGAACGGGAAACCGGTCGCAATTGCGCCGGCCTGAAGCGCGGCCAGCCCGCCGCCGAGCAACAGCACGATCGCCACGAGCCCTTCAAACAGCGCCCAGAAGACACGCTGCGCCACCGGCGCGTCGATCTTGCCGCCGGCAGTGATCGTGTCGATCACCAGCGAGCCCGAATCCGAAGACGTCACGAAGAAGACGATCACCAGAATGATGCCGATCAGCGAGCTGATGCTGGCCAGCGGCAGATCAGCCAGCATCGCGAACAGCGAAAGCTCCGGCACATAGTCCACCACCGTCTGCTGAACGCCCGTATAGCCTTCTGCAAGAAACTGGTTCATGGCCGTGCCGCCGAACGTGGTCATCCAGAGGATCGAAACCAGCGTCGGAATGATCAGCACGCAGACGATGAACTCACGCACCGTGCGTCCCTTCGAAACACGGGCGATGAACATGCCCACAAAAGGCGACCAGGAAATCCACCACGCCCAGTAGAACGTGGTCCAGCCATGCATGAAGCCGGTGTCTTCACGGCCGATCCAGTTCGAAAGCTGCGGCAGCTCCTTCACATAGGACCATGTGTTGGAGAAAAAGCCGGTGATGATCGCCAGTGTCGGCCCGAAGAGGATGACGAAGCCCAGAAGCAGGATGGCGAGCACCATGTTGATCTCTGAGAGGCGCTTCACGCCCGCATCGAGACCCGCCACCACGGAAATCAGCGCCACGCCGGTGATGCACATGATGAGCAGCACCTTCACCGTGTCGGTGTTTGGAACGCCGTAAAGCTCGTTGAGGCCGGCCAGCGCCTGCGACGCACCGAACCCCAGCGATGTGGCCAGACCGAACAGCGTGGCGAACACCGCCATGATGTCGATCAGATGTCCCGCCCAGCCCCGCACGCGTTCCCCGAGGATCGGGAAGAAGGCGGAGCGAATGGAGAGCGGCAGGCCCTTGTTGTAGGCCGCAAGCGAAAGCGAAAGCGCCAGAACCGCGTAGATCGCCCAGGGGTGAAGCCCCCAGTGGAAGATGGTCGCCGCCATGCCCATTTCGCGGGCGGCCGGAACCGCTTCCGCAACCAGCTGTCCGTCGACAACCGGCGGGGTGAGGCCGAGCGGCGGATTGTTGAAATGATACATCGGCTCAAGCACGCCGAAGAACATCAGGCCGATACCCATGCCGGCGGCAAACAGCATCGCGAACCAGCCGGAATAGGAATATTCGGGCACGGCGTCCTTGCCGCCCAGCCTGACCTTTCCGAGCGGCGTCAATGCCACCACAATGCAGAACAGAACAAACAGATTGGCCGACAGCATGAAGACCCAGTCAAAGGTCGAGGTCAGCCAGACCCTGAGACCGCCAAGCGCGTCGCCGGCGATATCGCGGAAAATCAGCGTGACGATCACAAATGCGACGATCAGCACGGCGGAAATGAAGAATACGGGATTGTGAACATCAAGACCAAGCAGACGGACATTGTCTTGCCCCGGCTCGAGTCCGTGGTCCTCCTCAATGACTTGATTTGACATGTTTCACTCCATCTCTGTCCGAGGGCTGGAAGCAAACGACAGTATGGCCGCCCACCACCGGAGCGCTCCTCCACAGGAGAAAACTTGGCCCAAAAGCGCCATCGCACATGGTCTGTATGCGACCTCAACGGTGTGGATTGAGACCAGAATCAGTCAAATAGTCGGCTAGCGGAACACGGCAAGTTCAACAAAAGGGGTGATTCTCGCCCAAATGCCTGCTTCGCCTTCGGAACCACCTTCGTTTGAACGGGGGAATTCACAGAATTAGGATTTAAATCGTCACAAACTATGCTTGTGATACCGAGTTTTGCCGGATTTCATGTGCATGGTATACGGCGATAGGGACATTGTTATATCAGACAGCTTCAAGTGGAACCAAATTGGCTTTCGAAGCTTATGATCAAGAAAAGAGTTGGAGAGGTTTTATGAAAAAGTCACTGCTTATCGTGCCGGCGCTGCTTCTGGGCGTTGCGGCCTGCACCCCCACCCAGCAGGGCGCAGCCTTCGGTGGCGCCAGCGGCGCAGCCATCGGCGCGCTCGCTTCCGGCAACAAGGTTGAAGGCGCACTCATCGGCGGCGCAGTCGGCACCGTGGCCGGCGCTCTGGTCGGTCGTTCGCAGGAAAACAGAAACGTCTGCGTCTACCGCGACGAGTATGGCCGCCGCTACGAAGCGCGCTGCCCGCAGGGTTACTGATCTGACTGGCAGCGCCCCGCGCTGCCCCTCAAAATCTGCAAAGGCCGGGATGCACACGCATCCCGGCCTTTCTCTTGTCCGGATCACCCGATCCGTCATGCCTGCCCGTCATGACTACAAGACCCGCTTCCCCATGGTTCGCGCTTCTTCCCGGCGATGAATTGACTTTTGTCAATCACCATGAATAATGTCGAAAGGAGGCGCGGAATGGCTTATCGTCCGGCAGAACAGATCATACACAAGGCCGCCTGGCTTTATTACACGCACGGCCTGCGTCAGGACGAGGTTGCGCAGCGGCTGAACATTTCGCGCGCGTCCGTGGCGCTTTATCTGCGCAAGGCGCGCGAGGCCGGGATCGTCAACATCTCCACCTCCACGCATCTTTTCAGCGGCGAGCGCCTCGCCCGCCAGGTGGAAGACGTGTTCGGCCTCGAGACCGTCTGGCTCGTCGGCGAGGACGCGCTTTCGCCCTCTCCCGCTTCCGAGATCCCCACGCTTGCTGCCAATGTGTTTCTGGAGATGGTCGAGAACGGCAATCAGGTCTGCGTTGCCTGGGGCCGCACCGTCTACGACATCGCCGATGCAATGAGCTACGCCGACCGTGAAGGCGTCACGGTGGTGGAGATGTGCGGCAATCTCGGCTCGCCCTATGCCTACCGTCCCGACCAGTGCACCATGGAGATTGCCCGCCGGCTGAACGCCAAGGGTCTGAATTTCTACGCCCCGCTGGTGCTCAGCACCGAAGAGCTGGCGCGCGCCCTGCGCGAGGAGCCGGTCATCCGCGAACAGCTCGACGGGATCAGCGCCTGCGACATGGCGCTCTTCACGGTCGGCGCGCTGGACGCCGACAGCCATGTCATCAAATGCGGCGCGCTCAGCCTTGAAGAGCTTGAACGGCTGAAAACAATGGGCGCGACCGGCGTCATTGCCGGGCAGATCATCACCGCCGACGGCACCCTGCTCGACTGCGATTACAACCGGCGCATGATCTCTGCCGATTTCGACGCCATCCGCGCCATTCCCCGGCGGCTCATGGTGGTGCAGGAGGACGAGAAGTTCGAGCCCCTGCAGGCCGCCATCGCCGGCCGTTTCTTCACCCATCTGGTGACCACGTCATCCATGGCGACGAAGCTTCTGAAGCACCACACCGCCAGTGAACCCACGCTGGCCTAATCCACGCCATCCTGATCAACGCCGGACCAATCAACGCCGGCAAGCGCAACCCTTCAAGACACGTACAGGACAGACATGCAGAACCTCTGGAAAGACAGCGAAGCCGAAAAGCTTGTCGAGCACTATGCGCAGAAGGGCGTCGCACGCGACCTGGCGCTGCGCGTCTACACGACCCGTCTTCTGGGCGGCGAGCCACGCCTCGTGCTGCATGGCGGCGGCAACACCTCGCTGAAGAGCCGCGCCACCGACATTCTGGGCCGCGAATATGATGTTCTGTGCGTCAAGGGCAGCGGCTGGGACATGGGCGTGATCGAGCCACAGGGCCTGCCTGCCGTGAAGATGGACGCGCTTCTGGCCGCCCGCGAACTGCCCTCCCTGTCGGATGAAGACATGGTGGCGATGCAGCGTGCAAACCTCATCGATCCGGGTTCTCCCAACCCGTCCATCGAAACGCTTCTGCACGCCTTCCTGCCGCACAAATTCGTCGACCACACCCATTCCACCGCGATCCTCGCACTGGTTGACCAGGAAGATTCCGAAGCGCTCTGCAAGAAGGTCTTCGGCGACCGGATGGGCTTCGTGCCCTACATCAAGCCGGGCTTCGACCTCGCCAAGGAAGCCGCCGACATCTATGACGCAAACCCGTCCGTCGAGGGCCTGATCCTCGACAAGCACGGCATCTTCACCTTCGCCGAGGACGCCAAGACGGCCTACGATCTCATGATCGAGTTCGTCACCATGGCCGAGGATTATGTCGCCGGGCACGGCAAGACGCCATTCAACCCGGTGGCGCTGCCGAAGGAACTCGCCACCCCGTCGCAGATCATGCCCTATCTGCGTGGCGCAATCGCCATCGATGAGGGCGAGGGCAAATATGGCCGCATGGTCTGCGACTTCCGCACCTCGCCAAAGATCCTCGACTATGTGAACGCCGACACCGCCGAAGAGCTCGCCACCCGCGGCGTCTCCACGCCCGATCTTTCGATCCGCATCAAGACCGGCCCCATGGTTCTGCCCGCCCCCGAGGCCGGCAAGCTCGACGCCTATGGCAAGATCATCCGCGAAAAGGTCGCCGCGTTCTCGGACCGCTACAAGGACTATTTCGAGACCAACAACGCCGCCGACGATGTCGAACGCACCATGCTCGACACCATGCCGCGCCTGACGCTGGTGCGCGGTCTCGGTCTCATCGGCCATGGCCGCAGCATGAAGGAAGCGAAGATCGCCGCCGATGTGGGCGAAATGCTGGTGGAAGCCGTCACCGGCGCCGAGGCCATCGGCTCTTTCCATCCGCTGGCGCTCTCCGACCTCTTCGAGCTTGAATACTGGTCTCTCGAACAAGCCAAGCTCGCGTCCAACAAGCCCAAGCCGTTGTCCGGTCAGGTCACGCTGATAACCGGCGGCGCCGGTGCAATCGGCGCAGCCACGGCGAAGCTGTTTGCCTCGCAGGGCGCGCATGTGGTCGTCGTCGACATGCATGCCGACAAGGCCGGGGATGTGGCCAAATCCATCGGCAATGGCGCAATCGGCATCGGCGCGGACGTGACCGACGCGGCCGCCGTGCGCGCCGCCTTCGACAGGGCGCGTGATGTGTTCGGCGGCGTCGACATCGTGGTCTCCAACGCGGGTGCGGCCTGGGAAGGCAAGATCGGTGAGCTGGAAGACGCCACGCTGCGCCAGAGCTTTGAGCTCAACTTCTTCGCCCATCAGAGCGTGGCGCAGAACGCGGTGCGTCTTTTCAAACAGCAGGGCACCGGCGGCGTTCTGCTCTTCAACGCCTCCAAACAGGCGGTCAATCCGGGAGCGAGTTTCGGCGCTTACGGCCTGCCCAAGGCGGCAACGCTGTTCCTTTCGCGGCAATATGCGCTGGATTACGGCTCCATCGGCGTGCGTTCCAACGCAGTCAACGCCGACCGCATCCGCTCGGGCCTCCTCACCAACGAGATGATCGCCAACCGCTCCACCGCGCGCGGCGTCTCGGAGAGGGACTATATGGGCGGCAATCTTCTCGGCCTTGAAGTGCGCGCCGAAGACGTGGCGCAGGCTTTCCTGAACCACGCCCTTGCCGAACGCACCACCGCCGACGTCACCACCGTCGACGGCGGCAACATCGCAGCCGCCCTGCGATAAGGACGCCGGCATACGGGCATTGGCCGTCCCGACATGGCCCCTCGGGTCAAAGCCCGAGGGTGACGAATGGCAGGAGTGGTGGGGTCAATCGCGGATGCCGACGAGCTGCATCCTCCCGCCCCCGTTCGTCATGCCCGGCCCCCGAGCCGGGTATCCATGCCTGAACGGCAGAACAAGAAGGGCAGCCCAAGAGCCGCGCTTTCCTTCTCCCCGCCAGCGGGGAGAAGGTGCCGGCAGGCGGATGAGGGGCGAGCGCCAACGCTCACAACATCGCACCCGCCATCCCGCCCTCGCCCTTCGACAGGCTCAGGATGATGGCTTGCGTTGCAGCGTCACCCCAAAACACGCCCGCACCCTTCAAGCCGCCCCCCCCCCCTCTCCCTGCCCTTTCCCTCATCCTGAGCCTGTCGAAGGACGAGGGAAAGGGCACGCACATCATCTTCGCGCAACATCGCACCCGCCCTGCAGTAAGGACGCCGGCATACGGGCATTGGCCGTTCCGACATGGACCCTCGGGTCAAAGCCCGAGGGTGACGAATGGCAGGAGTGGTGGCGTCAACCGCGGATGCCGACGAGCTGCATCCTCCCTCCCCCGTTCGTCATGCCCGCCCCCCGAGCCGGGTATCCATGCCTGAACGACAAAACAAAAAGGGCAGCCCAAGAGCCGCGCTTTCCTTCTCCCCGCCAGCGGGGAGAAGGTGCCGGCAGGCGGATGAGGGGCGAGCGCCAACGCTCACAACATCGCACCCGCCATCCCGCCCTCGCCCTTCGACGCGCTCAGGATGAGGGCTTTCGTCGCGGTGTCATCACAAAACACGCCCGCACCCTTCAAGCCGCCATACGTCCCCCCGCCCTTTCCCTCATCCTGAGATGGCATAATCGCTTTCTCAGGGGGCAGCGGTTGCCCCCGGCGCTTCGGTTGAACCGTGGTCGACATGGTGTCGCCACAAAGCGAAGGAGGGAGCAACCATGGAGTATTATGCCGGATTGGACGTTTCAGAGGAAGCCACATCGGTCTGCGTGATTGATGGGCGCGGGCATGTGGTTGAGGAGATAAAGGTCTCCACGACGCCTGCAAGCCTCTCATCTGCTTTGTCGGGTTTTGGCGATGCGCTTGCGCTGATCGGTCTGGAAGCCGGCGCGCTGACGCCATGGCTGGCCCGGGAGCTGAAGGCGCAGGCGTTGCCGGTTGCCGTGATCGAGACGCGGCGCATGAAGGCCTATGCCAAAGCCTCCCCGGTGAAGACCGACCGGCGCGATGCCAGGATGATCGCCCAGGCATTGCGGGCGGGGCTGTATCGGGGGGTGCATGTCAAGGACGAGGCGGCCCATAGGCAGCGCCTGATGCTGACGGCGCGCGCGACCCTGCTTTCCCAGGCCCGCCAGTTGCAGGTCAAGATCCGTGGCGATCTGAAGCCGTTCGGCATCCGGCTTGGCCGCGTGGGCCCGGGAGGCTTTGCGGGGCGGGTCAAGGAGCGGCTTGCCGCGCGTGACGACCTTATGGCTCTGGTTGCGCCGATGCTGACCATGCGCACCGCCCTTCTTGCACAGGTGCGCACCTATGAGCGCGAGATCAAACGTCAGGCCGCCGCCGACCCGGTGTGCCGGCGGCTGATGACGGCGCCTGGCGTCGGATCGATCACGGCCTTTGCCTTCAAGGCAACCGTGCACCAGCCGGAGCGTTTCGCCCGCTCGGCCGATGTGCCGGCGGCCTTCGGCCTCGTGCCGCGCATCGACCAGTCTGGCGAGTACGAGCATATTGGCAGCATCTCCAAAACCGGTGACGTCATGATGCGCAGCCTCCTGTTCGAAGCCGCAAACGCGCTCCTGACGCGCACGAGGAAGAGTTTTGCCCTCAAACGGTGGGGGCTGAAGGTGGCCCGGCGACGTGGCATGAACCGGGCCCGCGTGGCGGTCGCCCGGCGGCTCGCCATCATCCTTCACCGCATGTGGGTCGATGGCCGCGACTTCCGCCTCATGCTGCAGGAAAGGCCGGCTTCGTCCAGCGCATGAGCGCGCCAGAGACTTTCCAGCCCCTTCTTCGACAGCTCTGACAGCGGTCGAAAAGGAGCGCGTCCGTCCGGGACGCACCGGCGCGGGCAATCGACGACGACAGGCTGGACGGCGGCCACGATACAAACCGGCCGCACGACGTTCCTGAGATGGTCATGCCCGTTTCCGACGCCATCGAGCGGCAGCCCGTGCGCTGACCCGCGAACAGAAGCAGGAAGCCCGGACACGCATTCCTATTGACCGTGATTACAGAAGCCTGTCGAAGGGCGGAGGAAAAGGCACGCACATCATCTCCGCGCAACATCGCACCCGCCCTGCGATAAGGACGCCGGCATACGGGCATTGGCCGTCCCGGCATGGCCCCTCGGGTCAAAGCCCGAGGGTGACGAATGGCAGGAGTGGTGGCGTCAATCTCGGATGCCGACGAGCTGCATCATCCCGCCCCCCATTCGTCATGCCCGGCCCCCGAGCCGGGTATCCATGCCTGAAGGGCAAATCAAAAGAGCAGCCCAAGAGCCGCGCTTTCCTTCTCCCCGCCAGCGGGGAGAAGGTGCCGGCAGGCGGATGAGGGGCGCACGCCAACGCTCACAGCATCGCACCCGCCATCCCGCCCTCGCCCTTCGACAGGCCCAGGATGAGGGCTTTCGTCGCGGTGTCATCACAAAACATGCCCCCACCCTTCAAGCCGCCATACGTCCCCCTGCCCTTTCCCTCATCCTGAGCCTGTCGAAGGGCGGAGGAAAAGGCACGCACCACCATCTCCGCGCAAACAAAAAGGGCGGCCCGCAAGCCGCCCTTTCCATTCCACCCCACACACTGCCTCAGTCGCGCGCAGGCAGCGGCATCCAGTCCGGCACCGCCACATCGGCATGGGCAAACTGCGGCATCTTCGCCGACAGATCGTCCATGTTCTTGATGTCGCCGTCGTTGAGCGCCTGCTGCGTGATCAGCGTCGGCGGAACGATGACGCTCTTGCCCGGCTCCTCGCCGGCCAGAAGCATGGCGAGCGCGCGCACCGAAACCTCGCCCACAACGGCAGGGTTCGTGGCGGCGGTGGCAACCCAGGCGCTGCCCGGCTCACGCATGGCCGAAATATCGGCCGTCGAAACGTCAGCCGAATAGATCTTGATGCCATCGGAAAGGCCGGCCTCGTCCACGGCGATCTTCACGCCCTTGGCGAACTCGTCATAGGGCGCGAACATGACCTGGATGTCCGGATTTGCCGTCACCACCGAGCGCGCCTGATTGGCGACCGAGTTGGCGATCGGATTGTCGAGCGTGCCGAACTGCGCCACTTCCTCGATGCCCGGATATTTTTCCTTGAATTCGCGCCAGGTCTCGTCGCGGCGGTCGAGCGGTGCAATGCCGGCCACATAAACATAGCCGGCCTTCCACGCTTCGCCATTGTCGGCAACGGCCTGCTCCAGCGCCAGACGCGCCAGATCCCGGTCGGACTGCTCGATCTGCGGGATCGCATCATTTTCAACATTCACGTCGAAGGCCACGACCTTGATGCCCGCATCGACGGCGCGCTGGGCGGCTTCCTTCATGGATTCGGTCAGGCCGTGCTGGATGATGATGCCATCAACGCCAAGCGCAATCGCCTGATCCACCATGTCGGCCTGAAGCGCGGCGTCCTGGCGGCTGTCGAGCACGCGCAGGTTCACACCCAGCGCCTCGGACTGCTTTTCCACGCCCGAAAGATAAGCCTGGAAGAAGTCGCCCGTGGAAAGATAGCGCACCAGCGCAATCTCCACATCACCCGGATTGTCGAACGGCGCGGGCTTGTCCTGTGCGCCGGCGGCTGCCGGCAGAAGCATGGTCGCGCCGGCCAGCGCCACGGCCATCTTGCCCAGAAGTCTGCGTGAAATTTCCATACTCTTTCTCCTCCACTGCCTGTTTGCTTTTGAACGGGCGCTACCGGGCATTCCTCCCAAGCAGCGCAAAGGTGAAGATCAGAGCGATGACGAGCACCGCGCCCTTGACGAAATCCTGCGTGTAATACGGCACGTTCATCATGGTGAGCCCCTGCAGGAGCACGCCCACGAACAGCGCCCCGATGGCCGTGCCGAACGCGTTCGGCTTGGCTGCACCCAGCACCGCAAAACCGATCAGCGCCGCCGCCACCGCATCCAGAAGCAGATTGTTGCCCGATGCGATGTCGCCGCGCCCAAGGCGCGCGGCCAGAAGAATGCCGCCGATGGAGGCGAAGACGCCCGAGATCACATAGGCCCAGATGCGGTAGGCCTTGACCGGCGCGCCGGCAAACTCCGCAGCGCGCGCATTCGATCCCACCGCATACATCATGCGGCCAAACCGCGTGTATTCGAGGAAGAACCAGATCAGGATCGCCAGCACGATCAGCACCACCACCGAGGCCGGCACGAGGTTCTCCATGAAGAGATCGAACCGGTGCCGCCCGAGCGCCAGAAAGGCCTGGCTGAACGTGCCCTCGGCGGTCGAGCCGTCGGGCAGCGTCATGCCGGTTGCGATGGAGCGCCCTTCGGTCGGAATGCGCTGCAGACCGATCAGCAGGAACATCATGCCGAGCGTCGCCAGAAGATCGGGCACGCGCATATAGCAGATGATCAAACCGTTGATCAGCCCGACCAGCGCGCCGATGGCGAGACACACCAGAACCGCCACCAGTGCGTTCTGCTCCAGCACCACCATCACATAGGCCGCCGCCATCATGGAGCTTGTGGCGATGGAGCCGATGGAAAGGTCGAAGCCGCCCACCACCAGCGTCGCCGTCACGCCGAGCGCCAGAATGCCGGTGATCGAAACGGATTGCAGGATGAAGACCGCCGCCTGCGGCGAGGTGAAGCCACGCGTCGCAAGCGAGAAGAAAATGATCAGCCCCACAAGCAGGCTCAAAAAGCCATAGCGGATTGCCAGCTCGCGCAGCGAGCGGCCGTCTTTCGGCTGCGCCAGCGCCTCAGCCGGGGTTTCAACCGGGGTCTTGTCCGCCGTACGGCTGTCCATTCTTTAAACGCTCCCTGCGGGTTCCAGTCGCTGGCCGGCAACTTCGGCCAGCAGCCGGTCCATATCCACGTCGGCATTGCGATGCTCGCCGACAATCGTGTTTTCGGACATGACGAGGATACGGTCCGCCGTCTCCAGCGCCTCGTCCAGTTCGGTCAGAAAGACCAGTGTTGCGCGGTCGCGGGCGCTTTCGCGCAGCTTGGCCGCAATGTCATGACGCGCGGCAATGTCCACGCCCTGAAACGGCTCGTCCAGGATCAGAAGCCGCGAGGGCTGTGTCAGCCAGCGCGCCACCGTCACCTTCTGCTGGTTGCCGCCCGAAAGGGTCGCCAGATCGTCGCGCTCGGAGCGGCACACGATCTTGAGATCCGCAATCTGCTCGCGCGCGGTCTGCCGTTCAGCCCGCCGCCGCGTCACGCTCATGTTCGAGAAGCGCGGCAGAAACGGCAGGCTCATATTCTCGTAGATGTTGAATTCCGGCACGATGCCGGTGGAGGCGCGGTCCTTGGCGACAAGAAACACGCCGTCCCTGATCGCGCTGGCCGGCGTCCTGGGCGCATAGGCCCGGCCATCGAGCTGCATGGAGCCGGCAAGCGGCGCATGAATGCCGAACAGCGTTTCGGCAAGCCGCGTCTTGCCGACGCCCACAAGCCCCGTTACCGCCACCACCTCGCCCGCGCCCAGTTCCATGGAAAGCGGCTTTGCGCCCGGTGCGATGCGCAGATCGCGGGCCGAGAAAACCGGCGCCCCGGCAGCCCGCGCATCAATGCTGTGCAGGCCGAGATTCTGGCCCAGCATCGCATTGACCGCGCCCTCATAGTCGAGCGGCTTTTCATCGAACTGCCCGACAATGGCCCCGTCGCGCAGGCTGACAATCCGGTCGGCCAGACGCCGGATATCCGACATGCGGTGTGAAATGTAGAGAATGGCGACGCCGCGCGCCCTGAGTCGGTCGATCAGCGCAAAGAGCCGTTCTGCCTCATTGCTTGAAAGCGAAGAGGTGGGCTCATCGAGGATCATCACCTGCGGTTCATGCGCCATGGCGCGCGCAATGGCCACCATCTGGCGGTCGGCGAGCGGCAGGTCGGTCACCTCGGCGCTGAGGTCGATCCCGAGCCCCATGCGCTCGGCCACCTCACGCGCTTCGCGCCGCACCTTTCGTGGGTTGAAGAAGAAGCCGCTGCCCGCGCCATTCAGCCGGTCGAGCACCAGATTGCTGGCCACGTCGAGCGCGCCCACCACACCGTCATTGATGTTTTGATGCACCGTCACCACGCCGGCACGCATCGCTTCTGCCGGGGTGGCAGGAGAGAAGGGCCTGTCGCCCAGCATCATCACGCCACGGTCGGCGCGGTGAACGCCGCTCATGACCTTCACGAGCGTCGACTTGCCGGCGCCGTTGGCGCCCATCAGAACCGTTACCTCGCCGGCGCGCAGGTCGAGCCCCACTCCACGCAACACGGCGTTGGGTCCGAACGCCTTGGTCAGGCCGGCTATGCGAAAAATCGCGGTGTCGCCCATGCTCTCCTCCCAAGGTGACGCTAACAGGTAACAAGCATTTGTCAACATGATTGACAAATGACAGAGCCTTGGTAGCGTGACGTCAGAACCGGTGGTGCAAACATGAAGACCATCGCCCTTCTCGCCCGCGTGCGGGAGAAGGCGATGGCGGGCGGATGAGGAGCGAACGCCATGATTTGCGCGCACCGGCGCGAACGGGAGGAGACAGAGACATGAAAGAGAACGCCTTTGAGGCCCTGACGGTGGAAACCCTGCCGGCGCGCCTGGGCAGCATCCCGGAAATCGCCGACCGGCTTGGCGGTGCGCCCACGGACTGGGATGTCCGCGAGGTGGGCGACGGAAATCTCAATCTCGTCTTCATCGTCGAGGGCGGCAGCGAAACGCTCATCATCAAGCAGGCGCTTCCCTATGTGCGGCTCGTCGGCGACAGCTGGCCCCTGCCGCTGAAGCGCTCCTTCTTCGAATATCACGCACTCACCCGCCAGGAGCAGCGCGCGCCCGGCACCGTGCCCGCCATCCATTATTTCGATGAGACGCAGGCGCTGATCGCCATGGAGTTCCTGTCGCCGCACATCATCCTGCGCCGCGCCCTCATCGAAGGCCAGGAGCTGCCGAAGATCGGCCGGGATCTCGGCCTGTTCATGGCCCGCACCCTGTTCCGCGGCTCCGACCTTTCCATGAAGGCATCGGAACGCAAGGCCGACCTCGCGCTCTTCTCCGACAATGTCGAACTCTGCGACATCACCGAAAACCTCGTTTTCTCCGATCCCTATTTCGAAGCGCCGATGAACCGGCACACGCCGGGTCTCGACGCGGTGGTGAAAGAGCTTCGCGCCGACCGCGACCTGAAGGTCGAGGCCCAGCGCATGAAGCACGCCTTCGCCTCGCGGGCGGAGACCATGGTGCATGGCGACCTGCATTCCGGCTCCGTCATGGTGACGCCCGACGACACGCGCATCATCGATCCGGAATTTGCCTTCTACGGTCCCATGGCCTTCGACGTGGGCATGCTGATCGCTAATTACTGGATGGCCTATTTCTCGCAGCGCGGGCACGAGCAGAATGGCAGCCGCGCCTCCATGCGCGCCTATCTCCTGCGCGTCATCGACGAGACATGGAACACGTTCCGCGACGAGTTCGCCCATCTGTGGCGCACGGAACGCGGCGGCATGCTCTATCAGGCAGCCCTTTATGAAGATCAGGACGATGGGCTCGCCGCCGAACAGGCGCTCAACCATGTCATTCACGATCTGTGGACCGACATGCTGGGCTTTGCCGGCATCGAGATGCACCGCCGCATTCTGGGCCTTGCCCACAATGCCGATTTCGAGGACATCGCCGACGAAGATCTGCGCGCCTCCTGCGAAACGGCAGCGCTCAAATTCGGCCGGCACATCGTCGTCAACCGGAACAAAATTCAATCGCTGGCCGAGCTTGATCGGCTGGCCGAGGCACTGGACCAGGGGAAACTGTCATGAAGGTCGCAGACAAGCACTACCGCACCATCTGGGTGAACGAGGATGGCTGGTCCGTCGATCTCATCGACCAGCGCTGGCTGCCCCATGAGCTGCGCGTGGAAACCGTCAGCACCGTTGACGGCATCGCCACCGCGATCCGCGACATGTGGGTGCGCGGCGCACCGCTGATCGGCGTCACCGCCGCCTATGGCGTCGCCCTGCGCATGCGCGAGGACGCATCCGACGCGGCCCTTGATGCGGTCTGGGAAACGTTGCACGAAACGCGGCCCACGGCCATCAACCTGCGCTGGGCGCTGGATGAGATGCGCGGCCTTCTGGGCAAACTGCCCGAAAGCGAACGCGCCGACGCCGCCTACCAACGCGCTGCCGAGATCGCCAACGAGGATGTCGAGCTCAACCGCAGCATCGGCCGCCACGGGCTCGAAATCATTCGCGAAATCGCCGCGCGCAAGAAGCCCGGCGAAACGGTCAACATCCTCACCCACTGCAATGCCGGCTGGCTCGCCACCGTCGATTTCGGCACCGCCACCTCGCCGATCTACCACGCGGTGGAAGAAGGCATTCCGGTGCATGTCTATGTGGACGAAACACGCCCGCGCAATCAGGGCGCACAGCTCACCGCCTGGGAGATGGCCGGCCACGGCGTGCCGCACACGCTGGTGGTGGACAATGCCGGTGGACATCTGATGCAGCATGGCATGGTCGACATGGTGATCGTCGGCACCGACCGCACCACCGCCGATGGCGATGTGTGCAACAAGATCGGCACTTATCTGAAGGCGCTGGCGGCAAGCGACAATGGCGTCCCCTTCTATGTCGCGCTGCCCTCGCCCACCATCGACTGGACGGTGCGCGACGGGGTGAAGGAGATCCCCATTGAAGAACGCTCGGGCGACGAAGTCTCGCTTGTCTGGGGCAAGGACGAGAGCGGCCAGGTGCGCCGGGTGCGCATTTCGCCGGACGCGACGCCCGCCGGAAACCCGGCCTTCGACGTGACGCCGGCGCGGCTTGTGACTGGCCTGATAACCGAGCGCGGCATTGCCGACGCCTCGCCCGAAGGGCTAGCGAAACTCTTCCCTGAACGGGCGAATGCAGACGCTGCATGAATTTCAGAAAACGATTCAGAAATGGCCTGAAATGCGCTGATTTTGAATCGTTTTCCGCCAAACCGGACCAAAACAAACAAAAAGGCTGACCTCACGGTCAGCCCCAGTCTGGCATTGAATTAGCGCGCAGTCCGTCAGGCCTGCATCTCGCGAATTTTGTAGGCGACCTCGGTTCTGTTGGTCGCGTTCAGCTTCTTCATGATATTGCGAATGTGCACCTTCACGGTGCTCTCGCAGAGCTGCAGTTCATAGGCGATGATCTTGTTCGCCTTGCCGCGCCGGAGCGCTTCCGCCACTTCGGCTTCGCGGGCAGTGAACAGATTGCCAAGCCCGACAACACGACTGCTGTTCGAGTTGATGACATCGCGCATGGCAAGCACACCGCTTGCCGGCACGAAGACACCGCCTGCCCGGGCCAGAAGGATCGCCTCGGCGGCGACATCGACCCCGACATTGCTCGGAATATAGCCTTTCGCGCCGGCTTCCAGCGCCTTGAGGATCTGTCCCAGATCATCCGTATCGGCGATCACGATCACCGGCTGTTCTTCGAATTCCTCGGCCAGGTCATGAATTTCCGCGCAGATCCCCTGTTCGGAAATCTTGCGGCTCCCGACAATCAGGAGAACGGCCTCTGGATGACGTCCTCCGGAGGCCTTGTGCCATTCTTCCGAAGAACCGACTGCAACAATTTCAAGAGAAGGATTTTGTGTTTCCAGGCTGCGGGCCAGGCATTCCCGGTCCAGCACCCGGGGATCAATCAAAAGAACAAGTTCGCGATCAGCGTCCTTGTCCGCTGCGTCCCAGTCCTTTCGTGACGATGCCGCAAGTGCACCGCCGGACGCATTCATGATCCCGTGTAAATCACTGCTATGTCCTACCTTTGCCTGTTCCATTTCAAATGCTCCCCAACACTCACTCAAACCAAGCCCCAGTGACATCGGAAAAGCGCTATATTAATTGTTTGCACACCCCGCCCGCCCCGCCGATGAACTATCGGCAGAATGAAACCTCCCCAAGAGGCTTCCATCAGGACTATCACTTGGAGATTTATTATCCTCACAATTGGGGATAATTTGCATTAACATGGATCAATGCATTTAAAGAATCATTCAAAATGATTATACTTGCAAAATAGATACTTAAAGCTGTAATCAGATGATAAATTCGCGCCATTCGCGAATTTGGTTCTCTTCATTTCACAACCACTGCGCTCCGCACAGGGCATATGGCGCATACATCTGAAGTCTAATACTGATTATATCAAATGCGCTTCGCATTGCGGCAATCACGATTATGGGAGCCGCGCGAATACCCCTTCCGTGAGTGCCCGAGGGGTCAGTTATCCACAGGCGCGGCATCCGCATCGGAAAGAGCCAGATAGGCATCGTCGAAGCCGGTGGCCGTGATCAGGCCGGCGCGGTTCTGAAACGTCACCACCCCGCCCCGGAAGGACACGTACCCGCCCTCGCGCAATTTGCGCAGAACGCGATTGACGTGAACCACCGAAAGGCCGAGCGCATCGCCCAGATCGACCTGGGTAAGCGGACAGGCGAAGGAACTGGCTCCCTGCCCCTCATAGAGGCCGACACGGAAGGACAGTTCGAGCAGAAGATGCGCCACCCGCTCGAATGCGCCACGGCGGCTGATATTCACGAAATGCTCGGCCGCACGGGCGTACCGCCGGGCCATGCCCTTGAGAACGAACTCGCGCACATGCCGGGGATAGGTGGAAAGGTTTTCGTAGATCGCACCGGGAAATTCGAAAAGCGTCACCGATGTCAGCGCCCGCACTTCCTCACGCGACCACTCGGTTGATCCCACGGTGATCACGTCACCGGTCAACGAGAAATCGACCACGGTTCTGGAGCCGTCTTCCAGCTCCTTTCCGTTTGCCACCCAGCCCGAAACGACCAGAAGAACGGCGCGCTTTTGCCCATCCATGTCGGCAATCGTGTCGCCACTCGCGTAAAGACGCTTTCGCAGAGCCGAGCCGTTTGCCTTGCCAGCGCCCATTCCAAACAGGCCCCGCGCCGTCTCAGCCTCCAGGTAGTGCAGTATTTCTCTATAATTATCGGAGCCCCGAGCCCGCATACTTCCCCGCTCTTTGCGCCACTTCTGGCCACCAGGCTGACCGGTATGTCGACCAGAGGCAGTCATGTGGCTTCTAACCACGAACTAAACGCCCTGTTCGCAAACCCGGTTCCATAAAACTGCTTTCGCAGTCGCAGACCCCGCCCCACGATCAGGAGACACGCGGATAAGTCTCTAATTAACATGGTATTCTGCCCTAATCACAAATATGTCAGCCAGCCCCAATTTCACCGAATAATGATTATTTCTTCGATTGAGGGCCGGATTTACCAATTCGCACGCCGATTTACAGCGAAGCATCACGCAGAAGCGCGATCCGCGGCGGGTGCCGGCATCTTCATGTCGCGCGTGAGTCTGAGGACCGCTCCCCGTGCTCCGGCAACGCAAAGACGGTGTGTTTCCGGGTCAATCCCCTGTTCCAGCGCCGCCAGCACGCGCTTCGCGATGGCTGCTTCATCTTCTTGGTGCGCTGAAACGAAGAAGGGTTCACGGGCGGTGAGCCGGAAGAAGCCCTTCACCTTCTGATCCCATCCAAGCCCCACGGCAGGAATGCCCAGTGCATAGGCCGTGATGCAGGCATGCAGCCGATGGGCCACGAGCCCGTCGAGACTGCCGATGAGGGCAATCAGTTCGTCGGGAGATGATGGCCGCGCGACAACACCGCACCGCCCCGTCATGCGCCCGTCGGTCTCGGGAAGGTCAAGCCGGACCCGCTCCAGAAAAGCCTGATCCTCCAGCGCGCCATTGGTGAAGAGCACCACATCGCAGCCCGCGTTCAAAAGTTGCCCGGACAGCGCCCGGTAGCTGGCGACCGAAGCCAGCGGAATGGCGTGCGTCCCGCCGCTTGCATGCCGGTGCAGAACGACCGGATGGGTGACGCACAGGCCGACCAGCGGGCGGACCCGGCGAACATGCCCATGCGCATGTTCCGCCCGCTCCACCGTCAATGCGGGGTCGGGCGCGAGGCTCGCATCCCGCCAGTCGGAAAAATGCGCCTGCCAGTTCTGCAAAGCGCCCGCATCGCGCACCGATGCATGAAAGACCCGGCACTCCCGCAGGCGACCGAACAGCGTCGCCGCGCGCGGCGACCAGTGGCTGCTGACGCCCACGGCAAAGACGCCCACCGGCGTGTCCGTCTCCCGGCAGAGGTCCAGCACCTGCCCGACCTTCAGCGGAAAATTGAGATCGTCGTCCTGAAAGAGATTGCCGCCGCCGATGACAACGAAATCTGCGCTCTCGATCCTGCGTTTCCAGACCGGGCGCAGCGCCGCCAGACGGCGGCCAAGCACGCGCTCCACGACCATGCGGCGCACCGGCCCGGGCATCGCCCCCAACAGGCGCAGAACACCGAAGCGCCGGCTGTCCGCAGCGCCATAGGCGTCGCGCCCGGCAAGATCCACCGTCTCGACCTCAGCGCCCGGCAGGGCCTTTGCAAGCTCGCGCTCAAGGCATTCGGCCAGAATGCCGTCCCCCAGATTGGGGCTGTAGCGCACATTGAAGACCACGACCCTCACGAGACCGTCTCCAGACGGGCCCTGCTGCCGGCTCCGGCCGCCACCGGCTCGCTGCGCAGGGCGGCGGCAGAACCGGCAAGGATGAAGAATAAAAGCCCCAGATCGTAGACGGTGCCTGAAATCATGGCCTCGCAGAGACCGGCAAACACGCCGGCCTTTGCCGCCCGCGTGGCGGCCCGCTCATAGCGCCCGGCATCGCTGCGCAGCATCAGCGTGTTGCCGACGAACAGCGCAAACAGGATCGCGCCGATGAGACCGACATTGGACAGGAGAACCAGCGCATAGCTGGAAGCGCGCGCACTGCCGAGCCCCGCACCCCAGCCCCAGGTATCGAGGAAGACCTGGAACGCAACCGCATTCCACTGCATGCGCTCCCGCGCCGACTGGCTGCTGAGCTTGGAATAGAGTGTCTCGTCGAGGAACGACTGAACGCCATCGGCAAATCCCGGCGCGAAGACCAGAACAAGCATGAAGCAGAGTGGAACGCTGAGGAGAGCGAGCGCTATCGCCGCCGGTCGACCGGTGACGCCATGGGGTCCGGTTGCCGGCAGCGCGCGCCATGACAGGAAGACCATGACGGCGGCAAGGCTCACCAGCGCCGTGGTCGAGGTCGACAGAAGAAGCGCCAGGAGGAGAAGACCCGCAATGACGCCCGTTGTCATGGAGCGCATGCGGTCGAGCCACAGGCTGGCGGTGAAGGCGAAGAGAACGATGGTGTAGCCCGCAAAGGCCGATGCTTCGGGAAAGGTGCCCGAAATCCGCTTGAATCCCGCTTTTTCCGAGCCGGTCAGGAGCGCGTAATTCGCCGTGCGGATGAAATCAAAGAGATAGGCCGTGCCCGTGCGATAGGTGACGACATCGAGCAGCGCAAAGACGAGATTGGCGACCGCCAGAACCAGCATCGCATTCAC
Organism: Nitratireductor sp. WH36-1; assembly: GCF_058725515.1. NCBI lineage: Bacteria > Pseudomonadati > Pseudomonadota > Alphaproteobacteria > Hyphomicrobiales > Phyllobacteriaceae > Nitratireductor > Nitratireductor sp. WH36-1. The sequence goes on from NZ_CM178970.1 coordinate 3,205,307, forward strand.
CACATCCCGCGCCGTGCCGCCGCGTTTCAGATAGGCATAGGTGAAGGCGAAGCAGAAAAGACCGCCCAGCGCATAGACCGTTTGGGTGATGTTGTTGCTGGAGAACGACAATGGTGTGAGGTCGATGATCCGATGCCCTGCGGAAGAGCGCAGCACGATCATCGTTTCTGTGACGCCTTGAAGAATGCGCGGGAAGAAAAGCGCGGAAAAGACACCATAGACCGTGAGCAGAAGCAGCCAGATGCCGGGCGAAGACGACGAGACGGCTGCGAAGACCGGGCGCTCGCCATGCGCCATGAAGAGACGCAGGCAGAAAAAGGCCAGAAGCAGGCTCGGCACGAGCACCGAAGCGCCGCCCAGACCCGGCACGCCAAAGGCTGCCGCAGCGCCAAACAGCGTGGACAGGACGATGACGTAGAACGCCATGCGCGGCGGTGTCAAAAGAACCACCCCACCGAGAACAAGCGACAACAAACCCAGTAATTCGATGCGCATGGCGCGCCTCGCCCTTTAGCCGCACAAGCGGCGTAAACCCGGTTGAGGATACCACGCATGCAATGGAGCGTCCCTGTTTCAGGGATACCTCTTATGGACAGTGGGACCGCGATTGGCTGAATTCCGGGATTGGCGGATGCAGTGATAATCTGCCGTCCGGGAGGTTGCCGCATTGCCGTTTTCCTCAGATACATCACGCGCTTCTGGCGCATCAAGGATCTCGGCGAAACGCCGGTTCCTTGTGTTCGGGTTTGCCACGGTCCTCACGCTCGGCATGCTCAAGGCCAGCGCCAATGACGAACCGGGCACAGAAGCCGACCGGCTGGACATTAACGCCATGCGCCTGTCGTTCGACGAGGATTTCACAAGTCTCGACGTTTCGGCCTGGGGACCGGGCACACGCTGGATCGCGCATACGCCCTGGTCGGGCGATTTCGGCGGTGCGCGCTTTGCCGACCCCGGCCAGCGCACGCCTTTCAGCATCGAAGACGGAATGCTCAAGATCGAGGCAAAACGCGATCCGGAGGGCGACTGGCAATCCGGCCTGCTCGCCTCGATGGACCCCAGGGGCAACGGCTTTGCCCAGCAATACGGCTATTTCGAAATGCGCGCGCAACTGCCCGACGGCCCCGGCGTGTGGCCGGCCTTCTGGCTGATCGGCAAGGACCGTTCGCAATCCACCGCAGAGATCGACGTGATCGAATTCTACGGCGACAAGCCGGATGGCTATTCATCGGTCGTGCATGTCTGGCACCGCGACGGACGCCATTATTCGCGCTTTCACCGCAACAATGTCTTTGAGGATGCGCGACCGGGCGACTTCCATACCTATGGCGTCAGGATCGACCGCGACTGGATCCGCTTCTATTTCGACCGCACATTCGTCTGGAAGACCAAAACGCAGGAAGAGCATCGCCAGCCACTCTACATCCTGCTCAATCTGGCTCTGGTGGACGGACCGACGAAGGACGAGGCCCCCGACCCCTCGCACATGATCGTCGACTATGTGCGGGCCTACCGCCTTGATTGACGGGCGGCCAATGCCCTTCCGGAGCCGCAAATGCCCCCTCAGAGCCCCGGGGCTTAATGCTTTGGGATAGGCCTTCACCCCCTCCCGCAGGACCCATCGCCGAATGACCTAGATGGGTAAAAACCTAAGACCTCCGGTCGGCGCGGGGCTCATCCAGATGGCCATCTGTTTCTTTGGCCGCCCACGTGGAAGTCTTGGCGTTGAAGGCATGAGAACCAATTTTTCTCCCGCGCCACAACTATAAACAGTGAGCATTTGCAGATGCTTGAAATATAGGCGCGGGCTTTTTCGGGCGGGGCGTCTACATGCATCGAAATCAGAACGACACCGAGCTGTCCATTTCCGGAACGGCCGTTTCTTCCACTCCTCATTCAGGGCACGCATCAGAACGCGGGTATGACCGCGACGCGACGGTTCACGACACCGTGGCGGCGCTGGCGCGCCAGCGCCCCGATGCGATTGCGGTCGGCTTCGACGACGAGCGCCTGACCTATGCGGAGCTCGACCGGCTGGCCGCAAAACTCGCCGCCCGCCTCACCGCGATGGGCGTGCGCAGGGGCGACATAGTGGGCCTGCTTCTGCCACGCGCGCTGAAGACGCTGGTTGCCAAGCTGGCGATCCTCAAGGCGGGCGCTGCCTATGCGCCGTTCGATCCGGCCTATCCTCTGGAACACCTTTCCTACATGACGCAGGATTGCGCGCCGCGCGCCCTGATGATCGACGCCGAAAGCGCGGATCTTGCAGCCAGACTTCCCATAAGTGCAGAGCGCCTCATCGACATTGACGCGGCCATGGCCGGGCTGGCTGAGGACAATGCGCCGACCGGCAGCGCCGTGGCCGTCTCGGGCGGTGACGCTGCCTATGTCATGTACACGTCGGGCTCGACCGGGCGGCCCAAGGGCGTGGTCATACCGCATCGCGGCATTGTGCGGCTGGTGCGCGCGCAGAACTATGTCGACTTCCGCCCGGACGATGTGGTGCTGCACACGGCGACGATCTCTTTCGACGCCGCCACATTCGAGATCTGGGGCGCGCTGCTCAACGGGGCGCGGCTTGCCGGCATTGGCGACCGCACGCTTTCCATGCAGCGCATTGCCCGAACGATTGATGATGAGCGCGTCTCGGTGATGCTGCTCACCACGGGGCTGTTCAACCTTCTGGTCGATCATCCGGGCGGCAGGCTCACCTCGCTTCGGCATGTGTTTTTCGGCGGTGAAGTGGCGTCAGCGGATCATGCGCGGCGGTTTCTCGCCGCTCACCCCACATGCCGCCTGACCAACGCCTATGGGCCGACCGAGGTGACCGTCATCGCCTCGACTTTTGAGGTTCCGGCCGAGTTCCGGGACGACGCGATGCCGATCGGCCACTCCATCGCGCATAGCGGCGTTCACATTCTTGATGATGATCTTCGCGCGCTGCCGCCCGGCCAGGAAGGACAGCTTGCGGTTTCCGGCGACGGGCTCGCCATCGGCTATCTGAACCGGCCGGAGCTGACGCAGGAGCGTTTCGTGACGATCCGCACCGCAGACGGCGAAAGCCTGCGCGTCTATCTGACCGGCGACATGGCGGTGATGGAGGCGGACGGGCTCCTGCATTTTCGCGGTCGCCGCGACCGGCAGGTCAAGATCGACGGCAAGCGCATCGAGCTGGACGAGATCGAGACGGCGCTGCGCCGTGACGAACACCTGGCCGACGCCGTGGTGCAGTGTCATCAGGCTGGAACGGCCAAACGGCTGGTCGCCTATCTGCGCCCGCGCCCGGAGGGCGGAGCCATAAACGGTTATGACGAGTTGGGCTTTGCGGCTGCGGTTCTCGGGCGGCTGAAGGGCGTCCTTCCGGCCCACATGGTGCCGGGCCGGGCCATTGTTCTGAACGAATTCCCCATGAACCGCGCCGGCAAGGTGGACCGTGCGCGCCTGCCGAACCCGGCCGATGCGCCCGCTTCCGCACCGGCTGCGGCAACGCCCCCTGAAGCGGGCATGGAGGCCGTCGTCGCGCGTCACTGGCGCAGCGTTCTTGGAACCGACGCCATCGGCCCGGACCAGAACTTCTTCGATCTCGGCGGCACGTCGATGCAGCTGATGCGCATTCACGCAGCACTCGAACAGGAACTTGGCCGCGCCATCGATGTGGTGACCCTCTTCGAGCACCCGAAAATCCGCATCCTCGCGCGCTTTCTCGAGAAGCAGGCGGCGGACGGCCCGCAGACCGCCGCCGCCCAGAGCCGCGCCGCGAGGCAGAGACAGGTCATGTCGCAATTCCGCCGGAGCAGAGCATGAACGGGCAGAGCACGAAAGAGCACACGACGCCGAACGAATACGCACCGATGGCGGAAGACGATGCGGGCATTGGCAGCATCGCCATCATCGGCATGGCCGGGCGTTTTCCCGGTGCGCCCTCGGTCGATGCGCTGTGGCAGATGGCGCGCGAAGGGCGGCATGCCTTCCGCGCCTTTGCGCCCGACGAGATCGAAGACGCCTATGACGACGCCACCCGCGCGTCGCCCGACTATGTGCCCTCGCGGCCCTGTCTGGACGATGTGGGCATGTTCGATGCGGAGTTCTTCGGCATGTATCCGCGCGAAGCGGCGGTGCTCGACCCGCAGTTCCGCCTGTTTCTGGAGCTTTGCTGGGAAGCGCTGGAGAGTGCGGGCTGCGATCCCTTTGCGGCAAAGGACGCCATCGGCGTTTTCGCCGGATCGTCGCTGAGCACCTATCTCATCAACAACATCCTGTCCGACCGGAAGAAGGCGGAGGCCTTCACCTCCGGCTATCAGGTGGACATGTTCAACGAGCTGGTGGGCGCGATCAACGACACGCTGGCGACGCGCGTGGCCTACAAGCTGGACCTGAAAGGGCCTGCTTTCACCATCCAGTCGGCCTGCTCCACATCGCTTCTGGCGGTGACGCAGGCCTGCCAGAACCTCCTGACCTATGGATGCGACATGGCGCTGGCCGGCGGCGTGTCGATCTCGGTGCCCCAGAAGCGCGGCTACATCCACATGGAAGGCGGCATGGTTTCGCCGGACGGGTTCTGCCGCCCCTTCGATGCGCAGGCGGGCGGCACGGTGTTCGGCAATGGCGGCGGGGTGGTGCTTCTGAAACGGCTGGAAGACGCCATCGCGGATGGCGACACGATCCACGCCGTCATTCGTGGCTATGGCGTCAACAATGATGGCGCGGACAAGGTGGGCTACACCGCGCCCAGCGTGTCCGGTCAGGCCGAAGCCATTGCGATGGCGCTTGCAAGTGCGGGCGTCGATCCGGCGAGCGTTGGTTATATGGAGTGCCACGGCACCGCCACGCCACTCGGCGATCCCATCGAGTTCAACGGCCTGATGAACGCCTTTGGCAACGCCGGCCCCGAAGGGCACTGCGCGCTGGGCTCCGTCAAAGGCAATATCGGCCATCTGGATGCGGGCGCGGGCGTGACCGGGCTCATCAAGGCGGCGCTCGTGGTGCGCGATGGTGAAATCCCGCCGGTGGCGAATTTCGTGTCGCCCAACCCGCACATGGCGCTCGAAGGCAGCCCCTTCCGCGTCCCGACAGGGCTAACGCCATGGAAGGCGGAAGGCGCGACACGCCGCGCCGGCGTCAGTTCCTTCGGGGTTGGCGGCACCAATGCGCATGTGGTTCTGGAACAGGCTCCCGAAACCAGCACGCTGGAAGACCAGACGGCCCGGCCGCTCATCCTGCCGCTTTCGGCGCGCAATGAAGCAGCGCTCGCCGCCATGCGTCAGAACCTGGCCGATGCGCTGCGCAAAGGCGCACAGCCGCTCGCCGCCGTGGCGCACACGCTTCAGGAAGGAAGGCACGCTTTTGCCCATCGCTCAGCGGTCGTCGCACGCACGCGCGACGAGGCGATTGCCGGGCTGGAGGCCGAACGCCCGATCAGTGGCGAAGCAGCACCGGAAGCCCCGCCCGTGGTCTTCATGTTTCCGGGCCAGGGCGCACAGCATGTGGGCATGGGCGGCGCGCTTTATGAAAGTGAGCCTGCCTTTGCCGAATGGATCGACCGGGGCGCTGCACTTCTGGAACCGCTGATCGGCCGCGACATACGCGATTTCATCCGCCTGCCCCAGAACGGCGCGGCAGAAGAGCTTGCCGAAGCGCTGCGCGACACGCAGATCGCGCAGCCTGCGCTCTTCCTCGTTGAATATGCGACGGCGAAACTCTGGATGAGCCGTGGGCTGATGCCCGACGCCATGATCGGCCATAGCGTTGGCGAATTCGTCGCCGCGACGCTTTCAGGCACGATGCGGTTTGAGGACGCGCTGCGTCTGGTGGCTGCGCGCGGAAGGCTGATGCAGGACCAGCCCAGGGGGGCCATGGTTTCGGTGCGCGCCGATGCCGAAACGGCTGCCGCACATCTGACCGACGGGGTGGAGATCGCCGCCGTCAACGCGCCGAAGCTCAGCGTCATCTCCGGCACGTTCGAGGCCATGGATGAAACATGCGCCGCGCTCGATGCCGCGGGCATTGCCTATAGCCAGCTGCACACCTCGCACGCCTTCCACTCGGCCATGATGGACGAGGCGGCGCAATCGCTGGAAGAGGAAACGGCGAAGGTCCAATACGGCCCGGCGACCATCCCTTACATTTCCTGCGTCAGTGGCGACTGGCAGACCGATGCGCAGGGCGCGTCACCAGCCTACTGGGCGCGCCACTGCCGCGACGCCGTGCGCTTTGCCGATGGCATTCAGGCCATCGCGCGCGACCGCCGGCCGGTGTTCATCGAAAGCGGCCCCGGCCGTACACTTTCGGTCTTCACCGCGCAGACGCTGAAGCGCGACGCCATTGCCGCCATCATCCAGTCCCTGCCCGAACACGACCGCGCATCCTTCGGCGAGGAAGCCTTCGCCGAGGCGCATGCGCGGTCGTGGATCGCCGGCTGCGCGCTGGACTGGCCGGCCCTGCCGGAAACGGCGCGGCGGAAGATCCCGCTGCCAACCTATCCATTCCAGCGCCAGATGCACTGGATCGACGCACCGAAGCCGGAAAACCGGGCGAGCGCCGCGACCGATGCGCCGCAGGCAGCCCCTCAGCCCGTGGCCCAGACCCAGGCCCCGGCCCAGAGCCAGACAACCATGACAGACGGAACGAGCCCAATGACCGCTGCACCTTCGACAACCGACCGGCCAGCCATGCTGGAAAGCGCCCTGATTGCCCTTCTCGCCGACCTTTCGGGCGAGGAGATGCCTGACGACGCCGCCGGCGCGACCTTCCTCGAGCTTGGCTTCGATTCACTCTTCATCGGCCAGTTCGCGCAGAAGGTGGAGAAGGAATATCGGATCAAGCTCTCCTTCCGCGAATTACTCGGCAACATTCCGACCATTCATGACTTGGCGCGACACCTGGATGCCGAACTGCCGGCAGATGCCTTGCAGACGGCTTCTCCCCCTCCGGTGAAACAGGTCCCCCCCACGCCGGACGTCGCGCCCGCTGCGCCATCTACCTCGGTGAATGGAACCCCACAGCCGCCTCTCGGGCTCGAGGCGCTGTTCCAGTCTCAGTTGCAGATGGCGCAGCAACTTTTTGCGCAGCAGATGCAGACCATCCAGTCGCTGGGCGGCACGGCGGCAGCGGCAATGCCGCCCCCCGCCGCACAGGAGGCCGCGCCCCCTGCGCCAGCGCCGTCCCCTGCCCCGACACCCGAAACAACCGGTGATGAAAGCGAAATCGGCGGCAGCCGCATCCGTGTCTACAAGCCCGGCGCACAGGCCGGCGACCAGACGCTATCGCCCGAAAAACGCGCCTTCATTGACGATCTGGTGACGCGTTATTGTAAGAAGAACGCAGGCTCCAGGGCGTTCACGCAAAAGCACCGGCCGCATCTGGCCGATCCGCGCGCGGCCTCGGGCTTCCGCTCCGACTGGAAAGAAATGGTGTTTCCCGTCGTCTCCGACCGGTCAAAGGGATCGCGCATCTGGGACATAGACGGCAATGAGTATATCGACCTCGTGAACGGCATGGGCCAGACGGCGTTCGGCCATGCGCCCGATTTCGTGACCGAGGCGATCCGCGCGCAGGTGGACAAAGGCTTCGCCATCGGGCCGCAGACGCCGCTTGCCGGCGAGGTGGCCGATCTCATCAGCGAGCTAACCGGACACCAGCGCGTGACCTTCTGCAACACCGGTTCAGAAGCGGTGATGGCCGCCATGCGGGTTGCCCGCACGGTGACGGGCCGCGACCGCATCGTCGTTTTCGGCAATGATTATCACGGCCAGTTCGACGAGGTTCTGGTGAAGGGGCGCAGCCGCGCGGGACAGCACCGGACACTGCCGATTGCGGCGGGCATTCCCTCGGATTCGCTCTCGAACATGACCGTTCTGCCCTATGGCGCAGCAGAAAGCCTCGACTGGATCCGCGCCAATGCGGAGGACATCGCCGCCGTCATCATCGAGCCGGTGCAGAGCCGGCATCCCGAATTGCAGCCCGTCGAGTTCGTGCGCGCGCTGCGCGCGGTGGCGACGGAGCGCGATTTCGCGCTGGTCTTTGACGAGGTGGTAACCGGCTTCCGCGTCGACCCCGGCGGCATTCAGGCCGTGTGGGGCATTCGCGGAGACCTGGCGACCTATGGCAAAGTGCTGGGCGGCGGCATGCCCATCGGCGTTCTGGCCGGCGACAGCCGCTATATGGATGCGCTGGACGGCGGCCGCTGGGACTATGGCGATGACAGCGTGCCCATGGTCGCGCCGACCTTCTTTGCCGGCACATTCGTGCGGCATCCGGTGGTGCTGGCGGCGACCCGCGCCGTTTTGCAGCACATCAAGGGCGAAGGCCGCGCGCTTTATGACCGGGTGGCCGGTCGCACGGAACAGCTGGTCACACAGCTGAACACCCAGCTTTCCGAGCGTGGCATCGCCATGCCGATCCACGGCTACAAGAGCTGGTTCGTGACCGATTTCGGCAATGCCGATCCACTCGGCTCACTGTTCTACCCCCATGCGCGCCTTCAGGGCCTGCATGTGCAGGACGGCTATCCCTGTTTCCTGACGACCGCACATTCGGAGGAGGATTTTCAGCGCATTGCCGCCGTGTTCGCAAACACGCTTGATGCCTTGCAGGGGGCCGGCATTCTTCGTGGTGAAGATGCGCAGAGCGCCCCTCTTTCAAAGCCCGCGCCGGAAGTGACGAAAACGGAAACCCCGCCCGCTCCCGCGCAGGCCCCGCTGACCGAAGCGCAGAAGGAAATCTGGCTTGCCGCGCAGGCGGGCGATGAAGCCTCGTGCTCGTTCAACGAATCCTTCAATCTCACGCTCGATGGCGCGCTGGACGAAGCCTCTTTCCGTCGGGCGCTCGATCTGGTGGTGGCGCGGCACAATGCGCTCCACATCAGATTTGCGCGCACCGGCGAGCATTTCGAGGTGATGCCCGATTTCCGCATTGAACTGCCGCTGACCGGGCTTCCCGATGAAGCGGCGCTGGCCGCGATCATGGACCGCGAGGCCCGCACCGCCTTCGATCTGGTCAATGGACCGCTGGCGCGCGCGGAACTCGTGAAGCTTTCGGCAGACCGGCACGTGCTTGTGTTCACCGCACACCACATCGTCTGCGATGGCTGGTCGGTGAATGTGTTGGTGGAAGAACTGGCCGAAGCCTATTCGGCGCTGGTGAAGGGCGCGACGCCCGACCTGCCTCCGGCGCTGGCCTTCTCGGCCTATGCGCAGGACCGGGCGAACCGGCCCGGGGCGAGCAGCGAGACGGAACAGTTCTGGCTTTCGCAGTTTGAGACCGTGCCGGATCTGCCAGACATGCCCACCGACCGGCCACGGCCGGAACGGCGCAGCTTTGCCGGCGGCACCTGCACCGCGCATATCGGTGAGGACACCTACAAGCGGCTGAAGAAGGCCGGTGCAAAGAGCGGCGCGACGCTGTTCTCGACCCTGCTGGCAGCGCTGCAGGTGATGGTGTCGCGCCTTTCCGGCAGCAACGACATCGTGATCGCCGTGCCTTCGGCGGGCCAGAGCCTTGTCGGCGAAGAAACGCTGGTCGGCCATTGCGTGAACCTCCTGCCGCTGCGCCAGACGCTTGACGAGGACCGCGCCTTCTCCGCCCATCTGAAGGACACACAGACGCTCGTTCTGCAGGCCTTCGAGCATCAGGACTACACCTATGGAACGCTGGTGCGGAAACTCGGGCTGAAGCGTGACCCGAGCCGCCTGCCGCTCACCGAAATCCAGTTCAACCTGGAGCGCATGAGCAAGGGGCTCGACTTTGGCGGACTGTCGGCGAACGTGACGCCCAATCCCAAGGCGTTTTCCAATTTCGACATGTTCCTCAACATGATCGAGAGCAGCGACGGCATCCGCATTGATGTCGATTACAATGGCGATGTGTTCGACCCGGAGACCATTGAGCGCTGGCTCGGTCACTTCGCCACGCTGGCGGCGGCGCTGGCCGACGACATCGATGCGCGGATCGAACGCCTGCCGCTTCTCTCGAATGATGAGGCGGCATGGCTCGCCCATGGTCTGAACCAGACCGAGACGCCCTGTGAAAGCGAGCGCTTCGCCTTCGAACTGTTCGGCGACCGGGCTGCTGAGACACCCGACGCCATCGCAGCCATGCATGGCGATGAAGCGATCACCTATGGCGAACTGGATGCGCGAAGCTGGCAGCTTGCCCGCCTGCTTCAGGAAAAGCTCTTCATCCCCGGCCGCCGCATCGCGGTGGCGCTGGACCGGTCCATCGACATGCTGGTCACGCTGCTGGCAATCATGAAGGCGGATCACATCTATGTGCCGCTCGACCCGGATCATCCCGAAGCGCGTCTCAGCCAGACCATGGACGCAGCCCACATCGCCGCCTTGATCTGCCGGGATCAACGCATTGCCGCGCTTGCAGGCCACGATGTGCTGCCGATCCGGCTGGATCAAGAACGTGCGGCCATTGCCGCACAGGATGCCGCACCGCTTCAGATCCGCGCACATGGCACATCGCAGGCGGCCTATATCATCTTCACATCCGGCTCGACCGGTGTGCCCAAAGGGGTGGAAGTGCCCCACAGCGCGCTGGTAAACTTCCTCACCTCCATGGCGAAGGAACCCGGCTTCACGGCGCAGGACACGCTTCTGGCCGTCACCACCATCTCCTTCGACATTGCTGCACTCGAACTGTATCTGCCGCTCATCTGCGGCGGGCGGGTGGTGATCGCCGACCGGCTGCAGGTGCAGGACGGGTTCCAGCTCGTGCACCTTCTGAACGCGTGCGGGGCGAGCGTGCTCCAGGCGACGCCGACGCTCTGGCAGATGCTGATCGAGGCGGGGCTTGGCGAACGTCCGGCGCTCAAAATGCTGTGCGGCGGTGAGCCCCTGCCACCGGCGCTGGCGCGCAGCCTGATCGAAACCGGCGGCGAATTGTGGAACATGTACGGGCCGACGGAAACGACGATCTGGTCGTCCGTGGCGCGCATCGATGATGCGGATGCGCCCATCACCATCGGCCATCCGATCGCCAACACGCAGCTTCACATTCTCGATGCGCGGGGCCGGATCGCGCCGGTTGGCGTGAGGGGCGAGCTGAACATTGGCGGCGACGGCCTCGCCATCGGCTATTTCGAGAATGGCGAACAGACCCACGCGGCCTTCCGCAACGTCTCCATTGGCGGCGTTCCGCAACGGCTCTATAAGACGGGCGATGTGGGGCGGCGCATGCCTGACGGCTCGCTCCAGCTTCTGGGCCGCCGCGACAACCAGATCAAGCTGCGCGGTTTCCGCATCGAACTTGGCGACATCGAGGCGGTGGTTTCGGCGGCGGAGGGCGTGCGGCAGTGCGCCGTGGCCGCACCCGTGAACCGCAATGGCGACCGGCAGCTTGTCTGTCATGTGGTGCCCGATGATCCAGCGAACCCGCTACGCCCGGATGCGCTGAGCGCGCATGCAAAGGCGCATCTTCCGGGCCACATGGTCCCCGCCTTCTGGGTCGAGGCCGAAGCGCTTCCGCAGACGGCCAATGGCAAACTCGACCGCAAGACGCTGGAACAACAGGGCATTCCGCGTCAGGAAGCGGCCATCATCCGAACCGCGCCACGCACACCGATGGAGGAAAAGCTCTCGGCCATCTGGCGCGACGTGCTGAACATTCCCGAGATCGGCGTCGAGGAAAACCTCTACGCGCTGGGGGCGGATTCGCTCAGCATCTTCCGCATCGCCGCAAGGATGATCGACGCCGGCGTGCCGCTGGAGGCGCGGCATCTTCTTCAGCACCCGACCATCGGCGAACTGGCGCTGATCGCCGGGGAAGCGGGCGATGAGCCGGTCAATGGCGTGCAGCCGCACGTGCCCTCGCTCAAGGATTTCCGGCATGGCGCACGCCGCCGCATGGAGGCGCACTGATGACCGACACGGAGCACCGCCCGCTTGCCGAGGGGGCAGTCGAGATCATCGGCGAATTCCCCTGCACGCAGACGCAATTGCGCTGCTGGTTTCTGGACCGCTTGAGCCCGGGAAACCCGGCGCTCAACGTGGCCGTGCGTTGGGAGATCCGGGGTGATTTCAAGACCGAAAGCATCGAAACGGCCTTTCGGCAGATCATCGAGCGGCACGAGATCCTGAGAACGCGCTTTGTCGAGACGGGCGGGCAGCCCGTGCAGCAGGTGGTGCGGGCGGTCTCGTTTCGCATGCCGGTGATCGATCTGCGCCATGTGCCGGCCGACCAGCGCGAGGCGCGCATCCAGTCGATCAGCAGGGAGACGGCGGCGGCACCCTTCGATCTTGGCCAGGCGGGGCTCTTCCGCGTCACGCTCCTGATGGTGGAGAACCGGCGCGGCTTCATCCTGATCACCGCGCATCAGTCCTGCTTCGATGGCTGGTCGATCCGGGTTCTGGGGCGCGAGCTTGGCGAACTGGCTGCCGCCATCGACGCCGGACGCCCGGCGCAGCTGCCGGAACTTGCGCTGCAATATGGCGACTTCGCGCTCTGGCAGGACGAGTACCGCAACAGCTACGGTTTCGAGACCGAGAAGACCTATTGGCGCGAACAGCTGCGCGATGCGCCCTATTTCGAGATCCCGCCCGACCGGCCGCGCGGACGCGTGAAGACCAGCCGTGGCGAAATCCTCTCCGCCGTGCTTCCGATGGAGCTCGGCGAGCGGATCGAGGCGGCGGCGCGGGCGCAGCATGTTTCGCTGTTCAGCTATGGCGCGGCGGTGATCAGCGCAGCGCTGCATCACTATTCCGGCAGCCGCGAAATCCTGTTCGGAACGCAGATCGCCGGGCGCGAGGATGTGGATCTGGAAAGCCTGATCGGCGTCTTCATCAACAATCTTGTGCTGCGCTTCGACATTGCCGACGATCTGAGCTTCGCCGATCACCTGGCGCGGGTGAGCGCCACGGTGGGGGCCGCGCTCAATCATCAGAAAATGCCGTTCAACAATCTGGTGGAGCTGGTCAATCCGGCACGCGATCCCTCGCGCAATCCGCTGGTTTCGCTGAACTTCAACCAGCAGAAGGCGTTTCTGGAAGACACGCGCTATGGCGATTTCGAGCTGATCAGCGCACCCTCGCAGTCGCCGGGCGTCATCTACGATCTGAACTTCATCATGATTGGCCGCCCGACCGGCTGGCGCATGTCGGTGGAATACAACACCGATCTGTTCGATGAGGCGACGGCGCAGGAACTGCTCGACCTCTGGCAGAAGGCCTATGCCTTCGCGCTGACCGACCCGCAGGCGAAGATCGGCGACATGAAAGGGCCCGTGCGCGCACCCGCTTCACCGCAGGAGACGCGCGCAGAACCGGCTTCGCGGGTGGAAGCCCTGCTTCTTGCCCATCGTGACGTGGCCGATGCGGCGGTCAGGCGCGATGCCTCCGGTGCGTCTCACGCCTATGCGGCGCCGGCCGCCGGCCTTGCCACACCGCTTGAAACGCTGCCGGCGCATCTCACCGCCTATCTGGCAGAACGGCTGCCTGACGACGATATGCCGGCGGGCATCAGCATTCTGCTTGCCCTGCCGCGTCGGGCTGACGGCGCGCTTGATGATGCAGCACTTCCCATGCCCGACCCCATGCCTGCGCCCGTCGCTCCGCCAGCAGCACGCAAGGCATCGCCACCAGCGGATCGGGAGGCGGAGCTTGGCCGGGTGTGGGCGCGCGTTCTCGATGTGCCGCAGGTGCAGGGAAGCGATGATTTCTTTGCGCTTGGCGGCCATTCGCTTCTGGCGCTGCGCATGTTCTCGGCAATGCGCGAGACCTTTGGCGTGCAGCCGGACCTGGCGGTGCTTTTCAAGGAGCCGACGCTTTCAGGCTTTGCCCGCGCGGTCTTCGGTGAGGCGGAAGCGCCGGTCGCAGACCATGCACCCGCTGCGCCGCCTGATGTGGAAACGGCGGAGCAGAACCCTGCGATCATCGACTGGGAAACCACCATCTACCGGCAGGGCAGTGGCGATTGCGCGATCTACACGCTCAACCATCCTTTCCTCTATTACCGGATGGCCAAAACGCTTCCCGGCCATGCCTCGGTCGTGAACCTGCACATGTTCAACGCCCGGATCGATGCGGAGACGGAGAACCTGACGCTGGAACAGATCGCCGGCGATGCGGTGGACGCCATGCAGCTTGGCGACCGGCCCAAAACGGTGGCGCTGGTGGGGCTTTGCGTGAACGGCATTCTGGCGGCTGAAATGACGCGGCAGATTCGCCTCAAAGGCCACGATGTGAGCTTTGTGGCGCTGATCGACAGCTGGGCTCCGGGCTATGTGCGCTCGCAGCCACGCTTCACCCGCTGGCGCTGGAACACCGAGAAACGCGCCAAGCGCCTGCTCTACTTCACCGGCAAGCTGATCCGCGGCCGCATTTCGATGATGACCTATCTGAAGGAATTCAGCTTTTCGCTGAAGCTGGTGGAGCGCTATGCGCCCGACCGGGCGCTGAACCCCGAGGAAGAGGCAAACGAGGCGGTGACGCAGTTTCTGGTACGGGCAGCGCGGCGCTACACCCCGCGCGCGCTCGATGGCGAAACGGTGCTCCTGTTCCGCAGCCAGGCGAACCATCCCCGCGCCAAGCCGCTTCTGTTTGGCTGGCGCGGTTTCGTGCCGGATGATTCACCCGTTTTCGACCTGCGTGGCTGGCACGAGGATTCGCTCAGCGACAGCGGCATCGACAAGCTCTCGACCGTACTCGGCGAGCGCCTTGAACTGGGAGGCGGCTCTGAACGCTAAGGGAAAACCGGCCAGCAACAGGAAACCGCAGGCGCGTCCCCTGCGGATCGGGATTGTGCGCGCCATCGGGCAGACCTTCGAAAACTGGGAACTGCTTCTGATCGAGCGCCTGCTCTCGGACCGGCGCTTCAGGCTGGTCGCGTTCCTCACCGATCCCGCTCCACACCATACGGCCCGACCCGGCCTTCTGGCCAGAACGGTGGCGCGGATCGACAATTCGCTTTTCGCGCGCCAGCCCGCCTATCGCGCACGCCGCTTCGAGCGCGCGCGCAGTTCCATCGTGAGCATTCCGCTGGACGAAACCGGCGAGAACAGCGACCGCCACGGGCTGGAGCTCGATCTGGTGCTGCGTCATTGCGAGGGCGCGCTGCCGGAAACGCTGACCGAAAACCTTCGTTTCGGCATTTGGTCGCTCAGCCATGTTTTCACCCAGTCCGGACCCGTGAACTGGGAGGGCATGGGCGATGTGGCCGAAGGCGCGCCGACGAGCCATCTCTCGCTTTTCGTCGAGACTGCGCGCCAGCCGGAACGGCGCGCGATTGCGGAGGCCGAGTTCAATGTGAAGTTCAGCGCCGCGCGCAACAACGCCTTCATGAAGGAGAAATCGGTGCTGCTTCTGGTTCGCGAACTGCGGCGGCTGGCCGAGACCCGGAAACTGCCGAAACCGTTGAAAGCGGCTGACGTTGTTCAACCGGCCCCACCGCCCGGCCTTCTGACAACCGGTCGCTATGCGGCAGCACTTGCGAAGAACGTAACGCAGCGGGCGCTGAAATCCGTGCGCCGCGCCTCCCATCAGGATACGGCCGTGTGGACGCTCTACAGCGGGCGCGGGTCCATTGATGATTTTGATCCGAGCGAGGCTACGGAAATCCCGCCAACGGACACGGCCATCAAGGCCGATCCCTTTCTCTTTCACCATCAGGGAAAGACCTACCTGTTCTACGAGAATTACGGGCGCGGCGACACCAGGGCGCACATCGCGGTCGGCGAGATCACGCGGCGCGGCTTCGAGCCCATCGGCATTGCGCTTGGCGGTGAGGAACACCTCTCGTTTCCCTTCGTTTTCAAGCATGGCGACGAGATTTTCATGATGCCGGAAACGCATCAGCGAAAGCGCATCGAAATCTGGCGCGCGGTTAGCTTTCCGCTGATCTGGGAGCCCTATTCGCGGGCGCTCGAAGGCTGGTCGGCCGCTGACAGCACGCTGTTCCACCATCGCGGCCAGTGGTGGCTTTTCACCAATCTGTCAGAGCATCACGCTTTCGAAGATCATTGCTCGGCGCTCTACGCTTTCCAGGTCGATGGCCCGGAACTCAACCGGCTTGTGTCGCACCGGCGCAACCCGGTGGTGATCGGCAGCGCCACGGCGCGCAATGGTGGCCGCATCTTCTCGCGCCATCGCCGCCTCTACCGGCCCGCGCAATACAATGCCCATGGCATTTACGGATACGGTCTCAACATCATGGAGATCGAACATCTGGACATGGAAGACTATCGGGAAACCTGCGTGCGGCGCATCCTGCCCGACTTCAAGCCGGGCCTGAGCGGCTGCCACCATTTCGATGCCAGCGGCTCCCGCTACATACTGGATGCACGCCTCAACGCCTGAGAGCGCTCAAGGCGAGCGCCCGGATGCCACGCGCCGCGCGTTTCGCGCCCCGGAGCCGGTTGTCGGCGACCGCGATAGTTGAGCGCAACGGCGTTGCCGGCCGTCATCGCGGCGACCGCACCGATATAGCCGCGCGGCAGCGCAAGGTTGGCAAGCCGCCACTGGGCCGGTGCATCGGCAACGCCATCCAGCCTCAGAAGCCGCGGCTGACCTTCCGGGTCGATGGTGACATCGAAGGATTCAAGCGGCAGCGAAAGCCCTGCCCCGTGCGCCTTCACGAAGGCTTCCTTGCGGGTCCAGCAGCGGAAGAACGCTCCCAGATAATCCTGCGAGGGAACGGCGGCGAGCGCCTCGTTCTCTGCCGGCGAAAAGAAATGCGCGGCCAGGTTTTCCCGAAACGGCAGAACGCGCTCGATGTCGATGCCCAGCCGGTAGCGGTCCGATACAGCGAGCACCGCCATGCCCCCGCTATGGCTCAGGTTGAAGTGAAGCGGTGGTTCGCCGCGTCCGGCCAGCCGTGGTTTGCCAAAGGCATTGTAACTGAAGGAAAGACGCCTTGCGGGAACACCGAGATACGCCCCCAGAATGGCCCGCAGCCGGCCCCGCCCGGCGATGAAACGCAGGCGGTGTCTCTCATGCACGAAGCGTCCTGCACGTGCGAATTCCGCCTCATCGAGAGCGGAGACGAGCTGCGGCAGCGCATCTAGGGGAACATCGAGCGACCATTGCCAGACATCGATCGTGCTGGCGCCAATACCGATCGGTTTAAGATGCATAGGACAACCGCCTTTCCTGTGAACTCTGGCCAGCCATGCGGCGGGCAAGATAGGCCATGAGCGCCGTCGGATAGTTCTCGCCAAGGCTGATGCGGCAGGTGCGCTTGAGAATGTCGAGCGAGCGGGCGCACATGTCCGGCCCGTAATCCACGCTGGCCTTTGCCCAGCCATAGGGGTTCATGGCCGGATGGAAGGCTCGCTTTTCAAGGATCGGCGTCCAGTGGGTGCAGACATGACGGCTGGAATCGAAGACCCGATACACGCCGCGCCTGTGTTTTGCGGCAAACGTCTTCGCCTCCTCTTCGGTTTCGAAAAGAAGGTGAAGGCCAACCGCATTCTGCGGATCATTGTGCGGCCCCAGCCGGAAGGCGTCGCAGCCCGACAGGATGCGCGCCATGACCTGATGCCGCTGGCGCATCCGCTTCAGCATCGGGTCGAGTTTCGCGAGCTGCACATTCAGCATCGCGCCCTGGATCTGGCTTGCCTTGAAATTCACGCCAAAGAAGCTCGGCTCATTGTAATTGTCGAGATGGCCGCGAAAGAGCTCGCCCACATCGTGATACATGCGCGCGCGGGCAAAGAAACGGTCGCTTTGCGAGGCCACCGCCCCGCCCTCGCCGATATTGATGTTCTTGAACTGGTTGAAGCTGAACGCGCCAATGTCGCCAATGGTGCCCACACGCCGGTCGCGATAGGTGACGCCGACCGCCTGACACGCATCCTCGATGACGAGCAGGCCATGCCTGCGCGCCAGCGCCATGATCGCTTCCATGTCGCAGACCATGTTGGCCATGTGCACGGGCAGGATCGCGCGGGTGCGCGGCGTGATCCGGCGCTCGATGTCGTCGGGGTCCATGGTCAGCGTTTCGTCGATGTCGACAATCACCGGCACGGCCCCAACCGCAAGCACGGCGGCGGCGGTGGCGATCCACGTATAGGCGGGCACCAGAACCTCATCGCCCGGCCCCACGCCTGAAGCTGCAAGGCCGCTGATCAGCGCCCCGGTGCCGCTGCTGACGGTGAGCACATGCCTGATGTCGAACTGTTGCGAAAACGCCTTCTCGAACCGGTCGAGCGGCCCTTCGCCCGGTCCCCCATAACGCGCCAGACGACCAGAGGCGATGACCCTTCCGATGGCCAGCCACTCACGCAAACCAACCTTTGCCATAGTGTTTTCCCGCTTTGCCGGCGGGCGGCTTCATGCCCGGTCTGCGCGGTGCGCAGAAGGGGCACGTCGCTTGCGCCGCGGCGCCCCATTTACGCTTCGAGCCTATGCCGCGCCCAAGGGGTTTTCAAATAATCCAATCATCCGAAACAGGGGCGCTCCGGCCCTACCCGGCCATGGCCAAAACCCTTAGCAAGTAGCCCCTTCTATGCAATTTGGATGAATTCGGCCTGGGCCGTGTTTTTGCTAGCCTTGCTGCGGGGTTTTCACGGCGCGGCAAGCCGTTTTGTCCATGGCTGAGCCGCCCTCTCAGGTGGCAATGTGTCCGATACAGACTTGCGAACCATGCCTTCCGGCACTCAGTTCGAAGCCGATCTCGCCCTTGTGGGCGCGGGACCGGCAGGGCTGGCGATTGCCCGCGAGTTTGCCGACACGTCCGTAAAGGTTCTGCTGATCGAAAGCGGCGGCACGGATTTCGATCCGGACGCGCAGACACTCAACCGGGTGGAAAATGTCGGCGACCCGAATGCGCGGGACGCCATGCCGCTCCAGCGCGGCTATACGGGCGATCTCGCCTGGCTCAACGATATTCCCGCCTTCGAACTGCGCAACCGGCTGGTCGGCGGCAGCACCCACACCTGGGTGGGCAAATGCGCCGCCTTCGATGACATCGATTTCGACATGCGCAAATGGGTTCCCGGCTCCGGCTGGCCCTTTCCGCGCCGCGATCTCGCCGGCGAGCTGGACCGTGCGGCGGAACTGCTCAATCTCGGCCCCAACATCTATGACAGGGCGCTTTATCACCGACTGGTCTCGCCGCCGGCCGAAATAGATCTGAACGACGATCTGGTGCGCACCTTTTTCTGGCAGTTCAGCCACAGGGCGGGCAGCAGCGAGCCGCTGCGTTTTGCCGATATCGCGGCCAAGCTGACGGCGAAGAACATTGACATTCTCACCCATGCGACCGTCACCCGCATCGGCCTTTCCGAGAATGGGCGGCGGATCGAGACGCTCGACCTGAAGAGTCTTTCGGGCACCGAGGCGAGCGTGCGGGCGCGCAAGGTGGTTCTGTGCTGCGGCGGCATCGAGAATGCGCGGCTTCTGCTTGCCTCGAACGACGTGGCGAAAGAGGGCATCGGCAATGAGCGCGACTGCGTGGGGCGGTATCTTGCCGATCATCCGCGCACCGTGATCGCGCGGTTCGGCAGGGACACGTTACAGGACGTGGCCGAGCATTTCGGCTTTTACGGCCTGACGCACAATCACCGCACGCATTTCTATCTGCGCGGACTGGCGCTGAGCCCGCGTCTTCAGGCCCGCGAAGGGCTGCTCAACTGCGCCACCTATCCGGTACAGATGCTTGCACCGACCGACCCGTGGGTGGCGCTCAAGCGCTTTTATGCAGGCAGGCAGCGGTTTCGGCTCAGCGATCTGCGCACGGCCCTTGCCGCGCCCGGCGGGCTGGCGGCTGGCCTGCACCGCCGGCTCATCATGAAACGCGGCCTGCCGCGCCAGATGACGGAGCTGCGCTTCGACGCGATGGTCGAGCAGCGGCCCAACCGCGAAAGCCGGGTGACGCTTTCATCGCGGCGCGATCCGCTTGGCATCCCCATGCCGCGCGTCAACTGGAAGATCGGCTGGGCGGAAACGGCCAGCGTGGCGCGGCTTGCCGAGTTGATCTCGGCGGAATTCTGGCGGGTGGGCCTGCCGCAGCCAGGCCTTGAACAATGGGTTCTGGACGAAGACTTCAAACATGCGCCCTTTGCCGACATGGCGCATCCCGCCTGCACCACCCGCATGGGCGAAGACCCGTCGTCCAGCGTGGTCGACCGCAATGCGCAAATTCATGGCGTCGAAGGGCTTTATGTGGCGGGAAGCTCCGTCTTTCCAACGCCCGGCCATGCGAACCCGACGCTGATGATCCTCGCGCTGACCCTGCGGCTGGCCGACCACCTGAAATCACGGCTCTTGCGCTGAAAGCCCCTGCCGGGGTTCCTCTAGCCTTCGGACTTCAGCCAGCCGGTCCATTTCCAGCTTGCATAGAGAACGCTCAGATAGATCAGTGCGCCGACGAGCACCTGAACGGCCATCTGCGAATAGCTGGGCAGATGCGCTTCGGCCGGCCAGTGCGCAAGCGACGAGACACCCACGAACATGACCGCGGCAGCGAGCCCGATCAGACCGCTATTGGCCGCGATGCGGGACCAGTCGAGCCGGCCATAGCGCGCCTGATACCAGATCGAGAGCCCGCCGGCGAAGACAGCCGCCACGCATTGACCGAGCGCCGCATAGACAAGCCCGAAAGGCGCAAGCGCAACCATCATGCCGATGGAGGTGACACTGATCATCAGCGAGAGCGGCCAGAGCCGGCTCACCTCGCCTCGCACCGAAAGCAGCGGTTCGGTCACATAACCCTGGAACATGAGCAATTGCCGAACGGCGAGGATCTTCACCACCAGCGCCACCGGCGCCCAGCCGCTGCCAAGCGCGACATCCACCAGATTGGTCGCCACCAGAAGAAGGCCGACATAGACAGGGGCAGCCACGGCGAAAAGCACCGGCAGGAAGACGTTGCCCGCCCGTGTGATCGCATCGTCGCCCGTCCCTGCATCCTGATTGCCGGCACGGCGGAAGATAACCCAGGCGAGAAGACGCGCCGGCTCGCCGACGAGTTCGGAAAAGGCAGCGACGATGCGCTCGGCCGCCCGGTAATAGCCCGCATCGGCAAGGCCAAGCAGGCTGCCCACAAGCAGCGTTCCCGAATAGGCGCGACCGAAAACGATGAGCCGCACGCTCACAATGTAGCGCGCGAAGTGGATCACTTCGGCCAGAACGCTGCGGTCCGGCAAGCGCGGGGCGATCCAGCCCAGCACCCAGATGCCGCCAAGGACATTGAGGAGGTTCGTGACAAGACGACCGATCACCAGCGCGACGATGTTCCAGCCCGCCCAGAGGCCGAACAGCGCCACCACCAGACCGCCCGCCTCGCTGATCATGCGGATGATCGCCTGACGGTTGAGCATATGGCGATGAACCAGCGTGCCGTCATAGACCGTGTTGAGCGCAGCGGGCACGAACCACAGTGTGAAGAGCGCGAACAGCCAGGATTGCCACACCGGGAACCACAGCCCGCCGACGATCAGAACGCTCCAGAGGCCAAGCAGCGTGAAGCCGCTGCCGCTCAGGAGTGCGATTGCCGCAAGCTCGGGAAGCCTTTGCTCGCCATGTTCGGAGCGCATGATGAACTCGGCCCACCCGCCTTCGCTGACCACGACCAGCAGAAACGCGATGGCCGAGACGAAGGCGAAGAGGCCGAATTCGGCCGGTTCCAGCACATGGGCGGCAGCCACGAAAACGGCAAGCTGCGCCACCTGCGCGAACAGCCGGGCCACCATGACCCAGACCCCGCCGCCCAGCAATGTGGAGAGCGGCAGACCGAGAAAGCCGGCGGGCTGTGTGTCATCCTGCCGAGGTTTGTGATCCGGTTTCACCAGCCGTTCCCCCCGCCGCTATTCACCTGCGCGGGCGCATCAGCTACGCTTTCCTTGAAATGACCGATGATTCGCCGTCTCTGGCGGTGCATAAATCGGAAGTGCGGTTGCATGGATTTCGATGCCCGATCTCGGTGCGGCCCGGCGTTGAGACAGGGGCTGCAGATGGTTGCGGTTCCTCGTGAGCGGTTACAGCTTTGGTGCTTTTCGGCGAACAACGAGCAGACAGTGCGAGACGCGAGTAAAGAAGACCAGATGAACCAGGGTTTCCTGGCCCGGCCCTTCAAGGCGATCAGCGCAAAGATCGCCACGCGTTGGATTGTTATTGCCTTCTGTCTTGTCGTCTGGCTGGCCGTTGTCTTTCTCTACCTCCTCTAGAATTCCCGAGTGCGCTCTGCTCTGCGCCAGAGCAATTCCAGGAAAAGCGGGAACCGGTTTTCCGTCCGGAATTGCGCAGGAAACGCCCTAACAACCATTGTGATCGAACAGGAACACGCCGACCGTGCGCCAGACGATCTTGAGATCGAGCCAGGTCGTGCGGTTCTGAAAATAGTGGACATCAAGCCCGACGCGCTGGTCGTAAGACGTGTCGTTGCGCCCTGAAACCTGCCACAGCCCGGTGATGCCCGGCTTCATCAGCAGATAATCATTGATGCGTTCGCCATAGCGCACCATCTCGTCTTCCACGATCGGGCGCGGCCCGACGACGCTCATCTCGCCTTTCAGCACGTTGACGAACTGCGGCAGCTCATCGAGGCTCGAAACCCGAAGGAAACGGCCAATGGGATGGATGCGCGGGTCGTCGCGCAACTTCTGGCAGGCGCGCCATTCCTGAAGAAGCACCGGATTCCTGTCCAGAAGCTCCTTGAGCAGCCGGTCGGCGTCGCGCCGCATGGTGCGGAACTTGAGACAGTCGAAAACGCGCCCGTCGCGACCGATGCGCTTCTGCCGATAGAAGACCGGCCTTCCGTCGCTGATAAGGATGCACAGGGATATCGCGGCGAAAGCCGGCAAAAGAAAAAAGAGAACAAGAATACTGAAGACGATGTCGAATGTTCTCTTGAAAACAAAATAGGATCGGAAATGTCTTACTTTCCGCAGCTCCAATTCCTGTTTTACGGAACTATCGTATGCGTACAGCATGAACCCGCCCCTGGGTGTTGTTCTGTGTGCCTCGCCGTCGATCATTATAAAGCCGCGCAAACCGCGTGATATAACTCCATCGGGGTAGTGGACGGCGCTATTTAGGTGCAATCCACCGAACAATCGGACCATCCCTACCCCCGCAAAGCCGCCGGTCTAATCGGCATCATTTGAGTTGCTGGGCGGCTGGCCAAAAGCATTAGCGCTCCAGACTTGTGCGATGGAGGGAGCGCCCTGTTTCGGTTGCGGCGGCCTTTGCACGCGTGGCCCGCAGAATGCGGCGTCCGTGCTCTGCACTGGCGCGCTCCAGCACGCTGCCATAAAGCGCAAGCAGCGCAGAAAGCCACGTCTGCGCCGTATTAGCGAGCTGCGGCGCAACGGCAAGCGCATCGTCGCTCATCGCCGCGACCAGCCCGTCATCATCGGCAAGCCGGCGCAGCGTGGCGGCCAGCGCCTCGATGCCGCCGGTCGGAAAGGTGAAGGCGGCACCCGCCTGCGTCAGTTCCCGACCCAGAAGCGCGTGGCCGGGCAACACGACCGGAATGCCGCTGCCCACCGCTTCGAGCGCCGCCAGCCCGAACGGCTCGGGCACACGCGAGGAAATGACCACGCAGCGCGCAGTGCGCATCAGCTCCGCGATGCGGGCGCGGTTGCACCAGCCGTGCAGCGTGACTTCCGGATAGCGGCTTTCAAGAACGGTGCGCCCTGCCCCTTCGCCGATGACGTGAAGCGGGACGCCGGCCAGACGGGCAGCCTGTGCCGCGTCTTCAAAGCCTTTTTCCGGTTCCAGCCGCCCGACGAAGAAGAAATCACGCATCGCCTGCGGCCGCGCGCCCGACCGCAGGAACGGCTCGACCGGGTTGCGGATGGTCACCATGCGGCTGTCATCGATGCCCGAACGGGCGAAGTAATCCCGCATCTCCTC
The DNA here is from genome assembly GCF_058725515.1 of Nitratireductor sp. WH36-1. NCBI lineage: Bacteria > Pseudomonadati > Pseudomonadota > Alphaproteobacteria > Hyphomicrobiales > Phyllobacteriaceae > Nitratireductor > Nitratireductor sp. WH36-1. Next base: position 3,229,099 of record NZ_CM178970.1, read on the forward strand.
ATGCACGAGAACGATATTGGCCGGCTGGCTGTGAAGCGCGAAGAAGCGTTGCATCATCATATGCCGTGCCGAGCGCCAGGCCTTTTGATGAAAGCCGCGCTTGTCGCATTGCGTGGTCAGGCAACGCAGCGACATGGGCGCAAGCTTGCACACCGACGCCATCGGGTAGTTGATGAAGCCGCCATTCGGGCAGGCCAGAAAATAGTCATGCGCATGCAGCACGACACGCCCGCGCACCGGCATCAACGCGCGGAAAATGGAGGGTGACAGGATCTTCGACCACCCATGCACGTGATAGATGGTCGAGGGTCGGTCGTGCGCCTCGATCCAGCCTCTGAGTGCGGCATGGGCGTTGCGATTGTAGAGCCCGCCGGCAAAGGCCGCGATCCGCCCGCGCTCCACGAGCGGCCTGTCGCCCAGATGCACCGCGTCTGGCTGGCCTGCCTGCGCAGGACTGTCGCCGGCAAAGAAGGTGACCGGCACGCCGGCCTCGCGCAACAGGCGCGCGGACAGGCACGAAAGGTTGGATGCGCCACCGATCTCGGCTGACCTATCATTGATGATGACGACACGTCCCGGACGCATGGCTGGCTCCTATTCCAGAACGGTGACGTTTTGCGGCGCCAGCCGGCCACGCACGAGATCCACCAGCGCGCGCATATTGCCCGAGAGCCGGCCACGCCGGTCCACCCAGGGTTCTGGCCGGAAGATCTTCACCGTGTTGGCGACAAGATTGCGCATGATCTGCGGCGCGGCATGGCGCGGGCTCATGGTCTTCTTGCGCATCAGATAGACAGGGTTGGCGATCTGCGAATAGCCAAGCCGGATGCCCGATGTGCGCCCCGTCTTGGTGCCCAGATGCACCCCGCGCAGCCTTTGTGAGCGCACGATGCGCCCATGGCGCGCAAGCTGCCGGCTGAAATCCACATCCTCCAGCCAGCCATAGAGCGGCAGGTTTTCATCAAACCGCAGCCCATAACCACGCACCGTCGACATGCGAACGGCCATGTTGCAGCCATAGCCGTTATAGACCGGCTGCTCGCCGCCGCTCGGCGGGGCGTCCGACCGGCTGCGGATGATCCGCAGCCCGTCTTCCAGCGGGATGCCCGGCCCCAGAATGCCGTCGGCATCCACCGTTCCCGTGCTCATGACCACATCCGGATATTGCCGGAAGATGCGCACCGTCTCTTCCACATAGGAGGGAGCGACGAGGAAATCGTCATCAAGAAAGAGCAGAGTGTCGGCCTCGCTCACACATTCGAGAATGCGGTTTCGCTGCCGGCACAGACCACGATCCGAGAAGACCACGCGGGTTCGCCCAGAAAGTGCGCCAAGTGCGGCGGGATCGACGTCATCATCGGCAGCCGCGCAGATGACGATCTCATCGACCGGCTGCGACTGGTGCATGAGATGCGGCAGGACCGAATGAAGGATCGGCCGCCGGCCAGTGGTTGCGATGCCCACGGCCACCCGATGGTGAATGCGCCCATGAGACTGTTCAAAAGCCATGACGCTCTCCCACGGAAACGGAATTCCTGCTGGATGGTCGCCACCATTGCCCGGATTTGCGCTTGTTGAAGACGACGCCCAGAATGCCGACGCGTGACTTGCCGAAGGTCGAAAGCGCATTCGCCAGCCATTCCACCGTCATGTTGCGGCGATTTCCAAGCACGAGAAGAATGCCGTCGACATAGGCGCTCGCCGCGCGCGCGTCGGCAGACGTGGCGAAGGTGGAGAGATCGACGATGATCACATCATAGTCTTGCCTGAGCTCTTCCAGCTTCTTCTTCAGCGCCGGCAGATGGCCGAAGCGGTGCCCCGGATGCGCGGCCTTTCGGATCTGATCGACAGTCAGGACAGGAAGGATCGGCGCTTCATCGTGTCGGGCATGCTTGTCGCCCTTGCGCTTTCCATCGGCAGGCGTGTCCGCCTCCGCCTCATCGCTAAAGATCGCAAGTCCGGCTTTCTGGCCTGCACTGGTCGCCTGGATGCTGAGATATGGTTTTTTGAAACTGGCGTCGACCAGCACCACCCGCAGCCCTTCATTGGCGTAGAGCTGGCCGAGATTGGCCGCGATGGTGCTCTTGCCCTCGCCGCCACCGACCGATGTGAGGCCGACGACAATCGGCCCGCCAGCAGGAAAGGCTGCGTCAATGGAGCTTTTCACGCCGCGCAGCGCCTCGGAGAAACCCGAATAAGGCGCATCCAGAACGAAGCGCAGCGCGCCCTTGCTGCCGGGGGCCTGGAAACGCGTGAAGGGCACATAGCCAAGCGTGGGCAGGCCCAGTTCGCGCCCCAGCCGCTCGCCGGAGCTGATGCGACGGTCGAGCACGTCGCGCAGCCCCGCAAGCCCCAGCCCGCCGGCAAAGCCAAGCATCAGCGCCATCGGCATGATGAGGGTCGTCTTCGGCCAGTTCTTCGCGAGCGGCGGCGTGGCCGCCGTCACCATGCGCGCATCACCAATCGGGAAGGACTGTTTCTGCAATGTGCTGATGAGCTGCTGGAGAACGCTTTCATACATGCGGCGATAGGTGGTCGCGCGGCTTTCAAGCTCCGTCAGTTCGACCCGTGCGAGGTTCTTTTCCGACACATTGCCCTTGATCGCATCGAGCTGCTTCTGAAGAAGCTGTTCGCGCGCCTCAGCCGTGTCGAGATTGGATTTGTAGACCCCCTGAATGCGCACCAGCTCGGTGGTGATGAGACCTTCAAGACGCGCGATCTCGGCCTTCGCCGCAAGCGTCGGCTCACTTTCTGCGCCATAGCGCGTCTGCTGCGCCTCAAGCCGGGTGCGCGCGGCGCCTAATTCGCTGCGCAGCCGGTTGATCTCGGTGTTGCTCAACGCCTCGCCGACATAGCTGTCAGGCAGTTCACCGGCGAGCATGCGGTTGATCGTGGCAAGCCGCGCGGCCTCGCCCGCTTTTGCAGCCTGCGCGGACAGCAACTGGCTGCTGATCTCGGTGAGCTGCTGCTGGTCGAGACCGGACGCGCCCACCTGGGCGATGTCGTTGCGGTTTCTGTATTCCTCGGCGCTGAGTGCGGCCTCATGCGCTTGCTGGCCGACCTCGACCAGCCGGTCCTCAATCCATTGCGCGCCCCGCGCGATGATCTGCGATTTCGCGTCGAGGCTCGACTGCATATAGGTGTTGGCAATGGCGTTGGCCGCCCGCGCCGCCTTGACTGGATCGGTGGAGGTGTAGCCGATCTCAAGCACATAGGACTGACCCACACGCCGAACCGAAACGCGCCCGAGGAAACCCGCCATGGTGCGGCGCATGATGTCTTCTTCATCGGGTTCGCCCGCGGCCGCAGCGCCTTCATCCCCCTGATCGAACACCGATAACAGGGAGGAGATCGCACCGCGCACCGCAGACCGCCATGAAGAGCTGGTCTGTATCTCCGGATCTTCGGTCAGGTTGAGCTGCTTGATCACCGAACGGGCGATGGCCTCAGACTTGACGATCTCCACCTCGCTGGCGATTTCCGCCGTCTCGATGATGATGGTGCCGGTGGAAGCATCCTGCGACGCGATGCGGGCCTGTTCGCGGTCGATCACGATGCGCGCAATGGAGGTGTAGGTGGGCTGGGTCTTGGCGATGTAGAGCGCACCAAGCGCAAGCCCCGCCGCCGAGGCCAGCGCGAGGATGAAGAAATGCCGGCGCAGAAACGCCCATATGTCGCGGAATGAGATGTAGTCCTGTTGCTGTCGGCTTTCCCTGGACGCCATGTCCGTCCCGGTCAGCTTTCTGATTTCCTGCACCACCATGTCCTGTCCCGCCCCGTCTTGTAGCGCCGCCTTAAGGCACGGCGATCTAGCGCGACTGCGCCTGCATGATTCCGTTTTCCAGCGAAGCGCGCGGCGTTGCGGCGCGCAGCAGATCGAGCTGCACGTCAAGAACGTCGCCCGGCTCCAGACGCGTCGTCTCGCTTGCCTCGACCCGCATTGACTGATCACCGCCACGCAGCACGCTGAAGCGCAGCGGCTGCTGTTCCACCGCGCGCTCACCGCGCCGCAGGAGCGAAGCGCCCGTTGCCTGAAGAAGCTGCTCCGTTACCCCGCGACGCAGTTCAAGATCGTCGATTTCCAGATTGACCTTCTGCAGTTCCGCGCCGATTTCGGTGCGCCGCACGCCTTCAAGACTGAGCGCGTCGCGCTCGGTCTCACTCAGCCGCTGCTGCGCGCGCATCGAGGCGACCGCCAGATCGAGGCGGCTTGCCTGCAGATCCGCCACGATGCGTTCAAGCCCGGTTTCGCGCGATTTCGTGACCGTGCCCTTCTTGACGAGCTGGGCCACATTGCCGAGTTCGTCCTGCGCGATCTGGATCTGCCGGTCCTGCGCGACCATCTTCTCGCCGAGGATCTTGATCTCCTCGCGAAAGAGCGTTCCAAGCTCCGAAAGCGAATTGTGCTGACGCTGATAGGCATTGCGCCGGGCCTCGAAAATGGCCTGCTCGTCCCGCACGAACTGGGCTGCATGACCCGCCAGCGGACGGCCCTGCAACGCCGTCTCGAAATCGACCTCGGCGTTCTCGACCAGCTCCGCCTCAAGGCGCGCACGGCGTGTTGAAAGCTGGAGAAGCTGAAGATCGATGCGGCCGATCTCGCCCGCGTAACGGATCTGTTCAAGCTCCGAATAGCCGCCGGACTGGTCGGTTCGGCGCACCCGCCCGCCCGCCATGGCGAGCGCCTGCAGCACGCTGAGCCCCGGTTTGAACTCGAACTCGCCCGGCCGCTCCACGCTGCCGGTGACGAAGACGGACGGATAGCGCACCACCTCCACCGTGGTGTCGGGCGGCGCGAGTAGACCGGTCTTTTCCTGAAGCGCCGCCGCAATCTCTCCGGCCAGCGCCTGCGGTGTCCGGCCTTCGGCCTCCATCGGACCGACCAGCGGCAGCGCAATGCGGCCCGAAGGCGAGATCGCATACTCGCCATTGAGCGCCGTCCATTCGCGATATTCGCCCTGCGCCTCCACCCACTCGACCACCGCGATCTTCACCCGTGTCTGCGGCAGGAGCCGAAACTCCTCGGAAGCGCGGGAAGGAGTGCCCGGCAGGAGAAGGAGAAGAGAAGCGAGGAGAAGCATGAGGGCCGCGATGACGCGCCCTGACAGATGGTCGGTGGAGACTGTGCACTTGATGCTGCGCTGCTTCATCCTGCCCGTTCCGAATAGATGCGGTTCTGGATTGATACGGTTCCGGGGAAGACGCGAGACCTCCTCCCCCACCGTCGATCATCGGGCGAAACGGCGTCAGGTAAATTCGGTTGAAATGCTGTGCGGCTAGTTCCTTTCGGCTAGGGCGTCTAAGCCCATTGGGCTTTTGAGGCAGAGCGGGCAGCCCCGCCCCTTTGCAACCGTCCGATCGGATGATGACCTAGCCCGTTTGCGCGTGGCGCTCCCTCGTTCAGACATGCCTTAAACCGTATTGTCGGCGTGCCCGCGCGCGCGCTTTCACAGCAATATCCCGGAAGACAAATCCGGGAGGAGCACCGTGCGCGTCGCCATTGTCCATTACTGGCTGGTCTCCATGCGTGGAGGCGAAAAGGTCGTCGAAGCCCTGTGCGACATGTACCCCGATGCGGACATCTTCACGCTGGTCTATGACGAGAGCCGGGTTTCGGAGAAGATCCGGCGGCACCGGGTCATCCCCTCGTTTTTGCAGAAAATCCCGGGCTCGCGTCGCCACTACCAGTCGCTTCTGCCGCTGATGCCCTTTGCGCTGGAGAGCCTTGATGTGTCCGGCTACGATCTGGTGATTTCCAGTGAATCCGGCCCGGCCAAGGGCATCACGCCGGGGCCGCAGGCTACCCATGTCTGCTATTGTCACTCGCCCATGCGCTATGTGTGGGATCACTATCATTTCTACCGCGCCAATGCCGGGCCGCTGGCCCGCCTCATGATGCCGTGGATCGCGCCGGCGCTGCGCACCTGGGATGTCACCACCGCCGCGCGCGTGGACGCATTTGTCGCCAATTCGCGCCATGTGGCCGACCGGATCGGGAAATACTATCGGCGCCGCGCAACCGTGCTCAATCCACCGGTGAGCGTCGATGATTTCGCGCCGGCTGCAAATCTTGGCGATCACTATCTCGTTGCCGGCCAGCTCGTCGGCTACAAGCGGGTGGATCTGGCCGTGCGCGCCTTCACCACGATGGGGCGCAAGCTCGTCGTCATCGGCGAAGGGCCGGAGACAGAGGCGCTGAAACGGCTTGCCGGTCCCACGATCACATTCCTCGGCCGCGCCCCCTTCCCGCAACTGAAGGAGATGATGGCGACCTGTCGGGCGCTCGTTTTTCCCGGCACCGAGGATTTCGGCATCGTGCCCGTGGAAGCGATGGCGAGCGGCAGACCCGTGATCGCCCATGCCAGTGGCGGCGTGCTCGATTCCATCGTGCCCGACCGAACCGGCCTTCTGTTCGAAGACCAGTCCGAGGCCGGGCTGATCGACGCCGTGCATCGTTTCGAAGCGATGGAGAGCGCATTCCGGCCAGACCTGATCCGCCAGCATGCCGAACGCTTCAGCGACACGCATTTCAAGGCGCGCCTCCAGAAAATCATCGATGACGAGATCGCCCGGCGAAAGCCCGCGCCCGTTTCGCCGATGCCGGCGCGACGCCCGCGCACACCGCTGCACCCAAGGCTTGCCGGCGTGAAGATGCAACGGGACACCCATTTGAGAAACGGAGCGTGACGGGACCATGTTTTCAGCTCTGCGCATACGCAACACAGAGCCCGACCGGGACAGCGATGCGGCGCGGTTCGCGCAGCTTCTGGCGAACCTTGAGGAGCTTGAGGCGGCTTTGCGGCACGAGCGACAGGGCCTCAAGGAACGCTGCGAGCGCGTGGCGGCCACTGCCGCCTTTGCGCAGGAGCGTTTCGAGGACCACCCCCGTGAGGCACGGCTCTCCACGCAGATCGATGACATGACCTGCGCCATGAAAACCTACACGCGGCGCATGGCGGCGCTGCAACGCCAGATCGGCCTTGTCGGGCAGCTTCGGCTGATGGCGCAGAGCTTTGTCGCCGACCATGACGAGACACCGTCCTACACGCTGGCGCGATCCGAACTGCGCCACTGAACCGGCGCCAAAGCCATGCCTTTCAAAATGATTAGAGGAGAACCGCCGATACGCTGACAAGATGAAAGGCATAAGACCTAAGCGCAGGGGATTTGCACCAACGTTCTATCTGCACGGCGCGCGCGGGCTTTTATGATTTCAGGCAGTTGCAGGCATTGCACAACACAAGTCATTGGGTGTTAAGCCACCGCCTTCATTGAGGTTTTCAGGGAGGCTTTCAGGCTTGACGCAATAGATAAACGAGGCTCCGGATCGTCACGCCGAGGCAATGGCGAGGGATGTCTCCCGGTTCAAACGGAGAGGAGCGAACCGGGGGAGCGGGAGGATATGCGAAACGATGGCAGTGAGCCGGTGTCGGCCAACCAGGCACCGGACGGCGGACCAGGAAAGGTCGGTGAACCGGGCAGAATTCTCATGACAAGCAGTGGCAGTTCAGAACGCGCAACTCAACAAACCGACACAGCCGACATGCTCGCGCTCATCGAAGAGAACATTCGCACCTTCGAGCTGAGCCTGTCGGGAATGCGCGTTGTGGTTCCCGTCGACAACGGGCTTCTGGCCGCCACCGCCACCATCGCACTCATGGCCGGGGCGAGCGCCGTCACCGCCATCACCCCGCCCGCCACGCGTTTCCAGCCTGCAGAAGAAGCAGCAGACGCAACGCGTGCGCTGGCCGAAGCAGCCGGACTTGCAGACGCCCTCTCCATTGAAGAGCGTATAGACGACGAGACCTGTCGAACCACCAACATTCTGGTGAACGGCCCATCCATTCGCCCCATCACACGGTCCCTGATCGAGCGCATGCACGAACACTCGGTCGTGGCGCTTCTCCACGAAGCATGGATGACGCTGACCGGCGAGGTGGATGTGGAAGCCTGTCTGGAACACGAGGTGCTCATTTCCGCCGTCAATGAATCCCACCCCCTCGTGGGCGGCAGGGAATACCAGAGCGCGCTTTGCCAAGCGCTTTTCAGGGATGCCGAAATTCCGCTGGCGGATGCGGACATCGTGCTCATCTGTGACAATCCCCTCTCCGAAAATCTGGAACAGGGCCTGCGGCGGGCCGGCGCGCAGGTGGCTGTCGTCGCCCATGCCAACCAGATATTCGAACACAGCTGGGACGCCATCCTTCTTGCCAAGCGGCCGCATGACGAACCCCGACTGGGCATTCAGGATCTCGGCTGGATCGCCAAGAGCGCTCCCAGTGCAACGGTTATCCAGTATTGGGGCGATGTGGACCGGAAGGCGGCGCGCTACTTCGAACTGAAGGTCTGGCCGCAGCGCACGCCTGGCAAGGGACAATGGGGCCTGCCGCTTGATACGCTCGGCCCCAGTCCGATGCTGCGGCGCATCACAGGCGGCCTGAAAGCGGCCCAGACCGTGCTCGCCGGCCAACCGATCGCACCGGGTGATCTGGCGCAAACCCTTACATCTCCCGACATTTTCAATGGCGATTGACATTCGCCAATCTGCGCCTCACGCCTTCGCAACTGCGAAAAACTGTGTCATATCCCTGTCGCTATCGCACGGATGCGACCTTTTCCGGATCGTCTGGCGAAAGCGAAGGGAGGAGTATATTGAGCGCCACCGCAAGAATTGCAGCTCTCACCCCGCCTGACATTCTGGCGAGAAAGGGGGGCGAACCGCTCGTCTGCCTCACCGCCTACACCACGCCCCTCGCCCGCATCGTGGACCGGCATTGCGACATCGTCCTTGTCGGCGACAGCGTGGGCATGGTTCTTCACGGTCTGCCAAGCACGCTCGGTGTCACTCTCGACATGATGATCATGCACGGGAAGGCCGTACGGCGGGGCGTGGAACGCGCTCTGCTCGTGGTCGACATGCCCTTCGGCTCCTACGAGGAATCGCCGGAGCAGGCCTTTCGCAATGCCGCCCGCATCATGGCCGAAACGGGCTGTTCCGCCGTCAAGCTCGAGGGCGGTGAGACGATGGAAAGGACCATCCGCTTCCTCACCCGCCACGGCATTCCCGTCATGGGGCATATCGGCCTGACCCCGCAGGCGGTGAACAGTTTCGGCGGCTACAAGGTGCAGGGGCGCGGCGATGACGCCTTCCACATTCTGCGTGACGCCGAAGCCGTGGCGGACGCCGGCGCGTTTTCCGTGGTGCTTGAAAAGGTGCCGGCCGCACTCGCCGACCGGATCACCGCCACCACCCCCATCCCCACGATCGGCATCGGCGCATCTGCGTCCTGCGACGGCCAGATCCTCGTCGTCGACGACATGCTCGGGATGTTCGATACGTTCCGGCCGAAATTCGTGAAGCGGTTCGCAGAGCTCGGCCAGACGGCGGATGAAGCCATTGCCGACTATGCGCGCGATGTGCGCGCAAGGCGCTTCCCCGCCGCCGAACATGTTTTCTCCGACACCGTCCCGGCGCTCCACAAGGGAAAGACCGAATGAGCCTCAGCATTCTCCGCACCGTTGCCGATCTGCGCGACCGGGTTCAGACGTGGCGGCGCGCCGGCGAGCGCGTAGCCGTGGTGCCCACCATGGGGGCGCTGCACGAAGGCCATCTGAGCCTGGTGCGGGCCGGCAGGGAGCGCGCGGAACGCGTGATCGTGACGCTCTTCGTCAATCCCAAACAGTTCAACAACGCATCGGATCTGGCAGCCTATCCGCGCACCGAGGCTGACGACGCGGCGAAGCTTGCGCCATTCGGCGTCGATATTCTGTTCGCGCCCGGCGTTGAGGAAATGTATGGCAACGGCTTCGCCACCACCGTTTCGGTCTCCGGCGTCAGTGAGGGCCTGTGCGGTGCGCACCGCCCCGGACATTTCGACGGCGTCGCCACCGTGGTCAGCAAGCTTCTGCTGCAAAGCGGCGCGGACTGCGCGCTCTTCGGCGAAAAGGATTTTCAGCAGCTTCTGGTGGTGCGCCGGCTTGTCGCCGACCTCAACATCCCGACAGAGATAATCGGCTGCCCGACCGTGCGCGAGGCCGACGGGCTTGCCCTCTCGTCGCGCAATGTGCGCCTGACGCCGGAAGAACGCCGCAAAGCGCCTGCCATCGCCAATGTGCTGCAGGAAACTGCCACGCGCCTTGCCTCGGGCATGGCGGCCGCGCCGGTTCTTGAGGCGGCGCGTTCGGCACTGGAAGCTGCCGGTTTCGACCGTGTCGAATATTTCGACCTGAGGGACGCCGAAACCCTGCTTCCGATTGAGCGCGTCGATCAACCCGCAAGGCTGCTCGCCGCCGCCTGGCTGGGTGAAACACGCCTCATCGACAATCTGCCGGTGATACCTCTGGGGAATTGAAGACCGGCTTTTGCTGATACGGATTTTGCAATAGCGATCACGTCACAGCTGCGTGATTTTCAATCCCAACCACTTGATTTCACAGTGATCGCCCGCCCTGCGATACTCCGCGCTTCGGCAAGTGTAAGATCGCGCCGAAGTCCGTAAAAAATCACCATCTACAGGGAGGTCGTTATGAAAACCCTCATTCTGACGGCATTGGCAACGCTGTTTCTCGCCGCGCCTTCAGTCGCCGTGGAACCGATCAAGGGAAGCCTGAATTACGAAACCAGCATGTCAACGCTGGACAACACCCCTATCGGCTCGGTGACCTTCAATGACTTCTACAACAGGGGTACCCACTACCGTGAAATCTACATCGTCGGTCCGGACCATCGCCTGAACCTGGTCAACCGCACGGTGGTCAGCGATTGATGCAACATTGTCTGTTTCCCAGCTAAAACGGCCCTGACATTCAGGGCCGTTTTTTTGGGTGCCTTGCCCGCCTTTTCCTGTCCGCCCCGTCTTCATCCTTGAGACGATGGGACAAGATGGCGGTGGCGACGGTGGTGGCCGTGGCAACGAAGACACCGAGGCCAATCAGCACATAGACGATGGTGAACATCTTGCCTGCAAAGGTTTGCGGGGAGAAGTCTCCATAGCCCACGGTCGAGATGGTGATGACCGAGAAATAGACTGCATCCAGAAAAGACCAGTCTTCAGCCCAGGAATAGAAGATCGCGGCACACAGAACGATGGTGCATGTGAAAGCCATCAGGCTCAGAACATTCCTGTCGGAAAAGGCCGCACGCACCCCCCGCCAGAGTTCCGCGATCATCCTCATTTTTCTTCGCCGTTTTGCAGCACTGCCTGCACGTCTTCGGCAAGAAGGAGTGCAATCGGTCGCGTGCCCTCAAAGTTTGCCAGAATGATTGCAAACATCGAAGTGAGCGGAATGGCCAGAATGGCGCCCGGAATGCCCCACAGGGACGACCAGAGCGCAAGCGACACAAGCACCACGAAAGGCGACATGTTGATCCGCCGCCCGATCATTCGCGGCTCCAGAGAATTGCCGACCCACATCTGCGCACCCGTGAGCAGGATCGCAACAACAACCGTCGTCTGGATCGAACCGAACTGCGCAAGCGTCAGAAGCACGGGGAAGACCACGCCAAGCAGCGACCCCACATAGGGGATGTAGTTCAAGAGGCCGATAAGCACCGCCCAGAACAGCGCAAAATCGACGCCAAACAGCTTGAGGACCGTAAAGGACATGACGCCCAGAATGACGTTCACAAGCGTTTTGACGGTAAGGTATTCGCCGATATTGCGGTTGATGTCGCGCACCATCATATGCGCCTGGCTGGCCCGCTCCTGAGGCAGGACAGCAGCGATCTTGCGCGCGAAGCCGCCACGCTCGGCCATCAGAAAGGTGGAATAGATCACGGCCATGAAGATCACGCCGGCCAGCGAGCCGACCGAGCCGATGCCGACAGCCGCAATCCGCTGCAGGTTGATCCGCCCCCAGAGCGTCTCGATCAGCGTGCTGAGATTGGGAATTTCTTCAATCTCGAAGCGGGCCGATATGCTCTCCAGCATATCCGTCAGGTTCTTCTGGTAGACGGGCAGGCGCGCCATCACCTGCTCTGCCGTGCCGACCAGAACGCTCGCCAGAAGCAGCAGCACCAGAACGAAAATCGCCAGCACAACGCCCCTGAGCGCCCATTCCGGCAACAGGCCGATCAGCGGCACCCGGGCAAGCGCCGCTGTCGCGGTGAGCAGGACATAGACGGAAATGATCGCGATGAAGATCGGCATCAGAACCGATTTCCCGACCACAAGTATCCACCCGATCAGGACCGCCAGTACGACGGCCATGACCAGTGTGGTGAAGGCACGAAGCGGATCAGCCTTTTGGAGCATGTTGTCTCAGACGCAGCGACAGAAGCACGAGTGCAGCGCCGCTTGCGAGCAGTTCGAGTGCAACGATCAGCCCGAAATTGAGGCTGAGGCCCATGAGCACGATCAGGCCGAGAACGGCCGATACGCCGCCCGCCACGAGCAGCGCGGGGAAAACCGTGTCACCGCGCAGGCTGCGCCCCATCCACACCTTGCCGAGGCCCGACGCGAGCAGGAACACACCCAGCAGGACGCGCAGTATGCTGCCATCGCCAAACGGTCCGAACAGAAGCGACACGCCGAGAAAAAGCGCGGCTGCCGCCAGCAGCCCTGCGCCGGTCATCGTGCGAACGTCCTTCGCCTTGTAGGCTGCCCAGCCCTGAAGGGCGCCGACGATGACCAGCGCCCAGCCACCCAGCGTGATCGTCAGGTTCGAGGCCGAGTTCAGGTTGAACAGGGCAGCCAGGCCACCGACCAGCGCCACAACGCCGGCCAGGAGCCACAACATCCAGTGCTTCATTTTATCTCTCTCACGCTGCCGGGCTTTTGCGGGAAAGCGCCAGCACAATCAGGGACACGCCATTGGAGATGAGTTCCACGGCGAGGAAAATGCCCAGAACGACCAGCGCCGACTGCGGGAAGTTCGCGAGAATCATGCCACCGAGCACCAGCGAGACGATGCCGGCCAGGATCATGATCCAGCGCAGACGCGAATCCGATGCGCCAATGCCCAGGAAAATGCGCATCACGCCCATGGCCAGAAGCATCGCAGCGACCACGAAGGTCAGTGAGACCATGCCGCCAAGCGGATTCGCGATCAGGCTCACGCCAACGAAAAGCAGCGCCAGCCCCAGCAGGATGGACAGAAGCCGTCCGCCCCACCCCTGATCGTTGAACACCGACAGGATCGTCAGAATGCCCACAACGATAAACACCCAGCCGGCCAGAAGCTCGGCCGTGAGCGTTGCGGCCAATGGATTGGCCAGCGCGATAAAACCACCGACAAGCGAGATAATGCCCGCGAGCAACCACCAGAACCAGTTCTTCATTTTACTCTCCTTGAGGCCGCCTAGAGCAGCCATTCCACCGGCAACCAGCCGATAACAACTGTAGCAATCTGCTGGAACCATGTAGCGCCAGGTTCTTCCTGATAGATTACCGGATCGCCCTGCCGCTTCTCCTCTACCCAGATCATCTTGTTTTCCGGTGTGAGTTCAGGCTGATAGCTTACCAGATCGAGCGGACCATCAAAGCCGGCGCTCACCTGCTGCGCCATGGACGGACTGTCGATCAGGAAACCCATCTCGCAATTCAGCATCGCCGAGCGCGGATCGAAGTTGAACGACCCGATAAAGACGCGCTCGCCATCCATCGCGAAGGTCTTCGCGTGCAGGCTCGCGCCCGAAAGCCCCAGCGGCTTCAACTGGATCGCCGATTCAGGCGTCACCCCGCCACGCAGCTTCAGCTCATAGAGATTGACACCGGCCTCCAGAAGCTCGCGCCGGTATTTGGCATAGCCGCTGTGAACGAGAAGCACATCCGTGGTGTTGAGCGCGTTGGTCAGGATGTTCACCTGCCTGTCGGTGCGCGCCAGATCCCCGAAATAGGCGGCCCCGATCTTTCCCGGCACGAAATAGGCCGAGATCAGATCAAGCCGCTCGCGCGTTTCGCCGAGAAGCGCGCCCAGCCGCATGATCATGAGTTGATCGCGCGTGGCGATGCCCTGCCCCTTGACCGGATCGTCGGCCACGAGCTGCACATTGGTCCATTCAAGCGCCTCGCCGCCCCCGGCATAACGCGCCGCACTGCTTTCCAGTTCGGCCAGAACCGCGCGGGCTTCCTCGCTGCCCTCCACCTCCGCGACACGCGTCTCGAAGCCGGCCATGTCGCCCGAACCATTGATGATCGTCTCGACGCCGAACACGGAAGCGCTGTTCCAGTATTGATCGAACACGGCCGCCGTCTGCGGCAGCACATGGCCCGTCGCCAGCACGTCCATGTCCACATAGAAGGCGTCGCCGATCTGGAAATATTCATCGCCGATGTTGCGGCCGCCGATAATCGCCGCCGCACCGTCCGCGATCAGTGCCTTGTTGTGCATGCGCCGGTTCATGCGGAAAAAGTCGAACGTATATCCGAAGAGCTTTGGCCGGCGCACCGTGGAAGGATTGAACAGCCGGATATCGAAATTCGGCAGCGTGTTCAGCGCGGCCATGTAGCCGTCGAGCCCCGGCACGCCATTGTCGTCGAGCAGGAGGCGCACCCGCACTCCGCGGTCGGCGGCCTCTTTCAGAGCCGCCAGAAGCAGGATGCCGGACGTATCGTCATGCCAGATGTAATATTGCGCATCGATGGAGACTTCGGCCCGCTCGATCAGCGCGAGCCGGCTCGCCAGCGCATCCTTGCCATCGGCCAGCGGAAGAACGCCGGTCTTGCCGGGGTGGCTCGAGGCCCCCTGCGCCATCAACCGCCCCAGTGGTGTGGCGGGATCGACCGCAATCGTCTTTTCCGGCGCGCGATTGGAAATGTCTGGGAGCGGGAACAACAGGCGCAGAACGATCACCGCCACGGTGGCCGCGATCGCGATGGAAATCAGAGTGAGTATCACCCGCTTCATGCGCAAGGAGCTCCCGGCCGCGTGGATAGAAGCCCCAATGTATCCCAACTATATGAAGAATTGGCAAGAAACCGGCTTTGCGTGTCGAGAAACGGAATGAAAAAGGGGCTCTCGCCGGTGCGGGAGCCCCTTGTTTTTCTCGCCGATGCGCCTTCGTTCAGGAGGCGAAGGCGGTCTCGTAGATTTCGGGCTTGAAGCCAAGGATGCGCTGATCGCCGAGATCCAGAACCGGGCGCTTGATCATGCTGGGCTGCTCCAGCATCAGCTTGACGGCCTTGTCGGCGTCGAGATCCGCCTTGTCCGCATCGGACAGTTTGCGGAACGTCGTGCCGGCGCGGTTGAGAACCTTTTCCCAGCCCAGCTCGCGGACCCAGGCTTCCAGCCGCTCACGGTCGATGCCGGCGGATTTGTAGTCGTGAAACGCATGCGCAACGTCATGAGCCTCAAGCCAGGACCGCGCCTTCTTCATCGTGTCGCAGTTCTTGATGCCGTAGATCACGACAGGGTTCGAAGCGTTCATCGCCGGATCACTCCCACTCGATGGTGCCGGGCGGCTTGGACGTCACGTCGTAAACGACGCGGTTGATGCCCTTCACCTCGTTGATGATGCGGGTCGCCGCGCGGCCGAGGAATTCCATGTCGTAATGGTAGAAATCGGCGGTCATGCCGTCGACCGACGTTACCGCGCGCAGCGCGCAGACGAACTCATAAGTGCGTCCGTCGCCCATAACGCCCACGGTCTGCACCGGCAGAAGCACGGCAAAAGCCTGCCAGATCGCGTCGTAGAGACCGGCCTTGCGGATTTCGTCCAGATAGATCGCATCGGCGGAGCGCAGGATCTCGAGCTTCTCGCGGGTCACGCCGCCGGGGCAGCGAATGGCGAGGCCCGGTCCCGGGAAGGGATGGCGGCCGATGAAGCTGTCGGGCAGGCCGAGCTCCTTGCCGAGCACGCGCACCTCGTCCTTGAAGAGCTCGCGCAGCGGCTCCACCAGGCTCATGTTCATGCGCTCTGGCAGACCGCCTACATTGTGGTGCGACTTGATGGTGACCGAGGGACCGCCGGTGAACGAGACGCTCTCGATCACGTCGGGATAAAGCGTGCCCTGCACCAGGAAGTCGGCGCCGCCGAGCTTCTTTGCCTCTTCCTCGAACACTTCGATGAACAGGCGGCCAATGGTCTTGCGCTTCGTCTCCGGGTCGCTCTCGCCTTCCAGAGCGCCGATGAAACGGTCGGAGGCGTCCACCAGGATGAGCGGGAGATTGTAGTGCTCGCGGAACATGGCGACGACTTCCGCCGCCTCGTTCTTACGCATCAGGCCGTGATCGACCAGAATGCAGGTGAGCTGATCGCCAATGGCTTCATGGGTGAGCAGCGCGGCCACGGAGGAATCGACGCCGCCGGAAAGCGCGCAGATCACCTTGCCGTCGCCAACCTGCTTGCGGATGGCTTCGACGGCCTGCTCGCGATAGGCGGCCATCGTCCAGTCGCCCTGAAGGCCGGCAATGTTGTTCACGAAATTCGAAAGAAGCTTCGCGCCATCCGGCGTGTGCACCACTTCGGGGTGGAACTGCACGCCGTAATATTTGCGCTCCTCATTGGCGATGGCCGCGAAGGGCGCGCCCGTGGAGGTGCCGACAACGCGGAAGCCGGGCGGAATTGCCGTCACGCGGTCGCCATGGCTCATCCAAACCTGATGGCGCGTGCCCTTGGCCCAGATGCCTTCGAACAGCGGGCAATCGTCCTCGATTTCGAGGAAGGCGCGACCGAATTCACGGTGATCGCTGCCTTCGACCTTGCCGCCGAGCTGGGCGCACATGGTCTGCTCGCCATAGCAGATGCCGAGCACCGGAAGACCGGAATCGAAGATCACCTGCGGCGCGCGCGGGCTGCCGATATCGACCGTCGAGGCCGGGCTGCCGGAGAGGATGACCGCCTTGGGCGCAAGGCGCTCAAACGCCTCTTCCGCCGACTGGAACGGTGCGATTTCGCAATAGACTCCGGCTTCGCGCACCCGCCGCGCAATGAGCTGCGTGACCTGGCTGCCGAAATCAACGATGAGAACTGTGTCGGGATGGGATGTCGTTTTCATGGCGAGCCTTTAGAGAAAGATACGGGTGGGCGCAAGCGGGCGGGCAAAGTTTTCCCGGTGCCGAAACGCCGCATCCGGGCCTGAAGCGGCTGGTCTGTTTTTACTGAAAATCATGCAGCGCGCCATCACAAAAGCCCCTTGGCGAGGGCTTCTTCCAACTGATCCACGGCCGATGCGAGCTTCTCGTCGATGACGTGCAGATACTCCGTCCAGTCGGCCACGTGCTGCAGTTCGGCAGCGCCATCGGAGATGCCGCGCAGCGCCACCAGACCGAGACCGAAGCGCTGGCAGGCGCGCAGCGCCGCAAACGTCTCCATGTCCACCATCTCGGCGTCGATGGCGTCATAGGCCGCGCCCGAAACGATATTCGCGCCGGTCGAGAGCGTTGCCTCGCGAATGCCGGGAATGCGATGCGGCAGGGGCATGACCGCCGGATGATCAAGGAACGGCGTCACGCCCTTCTCGAAACCGAGCGGCGAGGCATCCATGTCGCGGTAGGACACGGCGGTCGCCTGATAAACCTCGGTCTGCTCCAGCGTGCGGCTGCCGGCCGAGCCAAGCGACACGAGCAGGTCGGGCAACTGCCCTTCCGCGTCAAGCAGCGCAAGCTCGGCGCCCAGAACAACGCCGGCCTCGACCGGGCCGATGCCGGTCATCAGCGGTGTGAAGCGCTTCTTGAGATGCGGGCCATATTCGGCATCCGCCGCCATCACGAAGAGAACGCGCTTGCCGGAGAGGATGGCCGGTTCCACGGGAGCCCGCGTCATCCTTCCAGCCCTTCCCGTCCGACGATGGTCATCATGGTTCCGGTCATGGTGGCGATCAACTTGGCATCTCCTTCAGAAGAATAGGCATAGGCCTGGCCGTCAGCGACAATGATGGTGCGGCCGGGCTTGGTGACCTCGCCGCGAAACAGAAAGCGCTCTCCGCGCCCCGGCGCAAGCAGATTGACCTTGAATTCGATGGTCAGCACCGCAGCATCCACCGGCATCAGCGAAAAGGCGGCATAACCGCAGGCAGAATCGAGCGCTGTCGAAATCACGCCCGCATGCAGAAAGCCGTGCTGCTGGGTCAGCCCTTCGGCATGAGGCATCTCGATCTCGACAATGCCCGGCGTCACGAGCGTCAGCTCCGCGCCGATGGTCTGCATCATCTTCTGGCGGGCAAAGCTTGCGCGCACCCGCGCTTCGACATCCGTGGGATTGGTCTCGTTGGGATTGGTCCCGTTCATAAGCAGACCTCCTGTGCCGCGGTTCCGGCCTCTCTCAGACGCGCTCCAGAGCGGCGAAGTGGAAACCGTCCGTTGCAGTGCGGTGGGGCGAAAGCGCGATGCCGGTCGCCTGGTCTATTCTTGCCCTGGCCGCCTTGCCGGGGAAGTGCCTTTCCCAGAGCGCCTCATGGTCCACCGGGCGAAACGCCGGATTTGCCTCGATGAAGGCGCGGACCTGATCTTCATTCTCTTCGGCAAAAACCGAGCATGTAATGTAGGCGAGACGACCGCCGGGACGCACAAAACGCGCGGCCTTGGCGAGAATTTCGGCCTGCTCGGCCTGACGCTGTTCCAGCTGCTTCTCACCCAGCCGCCATTTGGCGTCGGGCCTGCGCCGCCAGGTGCCGGCCCCGGTGCAGGGCGCATCGACCACGACCAGATCGAGCCGTCCCTCGAAGGGCGCAAGGGCAGCCTCATCCGCCACCGCCTGCACATTGCGGCACCCTGCCCGCTTCAGCCGGTCGATGATGGGGGCAAGCCGTTTCCTGTCTGCATCGAATGCGTGGATCTGGCCGGTATTGCCCATGGCTGCCGACATGGCGAGCGACTTGCCGCCAGCGCCGGCGCAGAAATCGAGCACCTGCATGCCCGATGTCGCATCCGTCAGCTCTGCGACGATCTGCGATCCCTCGTCCTGCACTTCGAACCAGCCATCGCGGAAAGCCTGCTCGGACTGCACATTGGGATGCCGCCCCTGCCCTTCGATGGCCGGAACGCGCAGGCCCTGAGGCGCGAGATCGCAGGGCAGCGCCCCGGCGCTGGCGAGCGCCTTCGCCACCTGATCGCGCGTCGCCCGGAGCGTGTTGGTTCGCATGTCGAGCGGCGGGCGTTCCGAAAGCGCTGCGGCTTCCGCCACCCAGTCATCGCCCCAGGTGCGTTTCAGAAGCGGCTCGCACCATTCAGGGCTTTCCGCACGCACGCCATCGGGCGCGGCATCAAGCGGGTGATCCGCAATGCGGGCAATTTCATCGGTGGAGAGCAGCGGCGGCGCGAAACTGTCTTCCGCCAGCGCGGCGTTGAGCATGTCCGGCGTGCAATCGCCCTGCAAAAGCAGAGCGCCGAAGGCCAGCGCGCGTGGCGTTTCTTCCTGAAAAATCCAGCCGGCGGAGCGTTTGCGGCGCAGCGCATCGTAAACAATGTTGCCGATGGCGGCGCGATCCTTGGAGCCAGCGAAACGGTGGGACAGTCCCCAGTCTCTCAGCGCATCCGCTGCCGGCCTGTAGCGCCGGTCAATATCGTCCAGAATCTCAATGGCCGCAGCCAGCCGTCCGCCAAGTCGCATGTCTTACCTTTGCCGGTTACCCGAATGGCGAACAGCTAGCCGGTACAGGCCATTTGCACAAGTGAAACGGGCGTGGATCGCTCCACGCCCGTCACTTATCCCCGGTACTGATCCGAGCCTTTTGCCGGTTTTCTATTCCGCAGCGTGCTGCGGTGTCTTGCCGGTCACCGGAACCGCATTGGCCTCATAGCCGTGCGCTTCCTTCAGCGCCCTGCGCACACCGTTCCCGTAATCGGGATGCACCTTGTCGAAATGCGCGAGCTGGCGCTCAATGATTTCGCCCGGCACCCCGCCCATGGCGGCGGCGATGTTGGAGAACAGCCGGTTTTTCTCGCCCTCGTCGAAGAGGTTGAAGAGCGCGCGCGGCTGGCCGTAATCATCATTGCCGATGCGGTGGTTGTAGCGATCCGCATCGCCCGAGATCCTGAGCGGCGGCTCCTTCGCAGCCGGGCTTTCCACCGGACCGCCAAAGGAATTGGGCTCATAGAATGCATCCGGGTTGCCGGTCTTGATGCCACCGAACGTGTTCATCTCGCCATCGCGGTGATAGTGGTGAACCGGGCATTTCGGCTGGTTCACCGGGATCGTCTCATAATGCGTGCCCAGCCGGTAACGGTGCGCATCGGCGTAGGAGAAGATGCGCGCCTGCAACATCTTGTCCGGCGAGTAGCTGATGCCCGGCACGATGTTGGAGGGCGAGAACGCCGCGTTCTCGATCTCGGTGAAGTAGTTGTCCGGGTTGCGGTTCAGCTCCATCACACCGATGTCGATGGGCGGATAGTCCGCGTGCGGCCATACCTTGGTGAGATCGAACGGATTGTACTCGGTCTTCTCCGCATCGGCCTCGGGCATGATCTGCACCTGCACCTTCCACTTGGGGAATTCGCCGCGCTCAATCGTGCCGAACAGAGCTTCCTGATAGCTTTCGCGGGTCTTGCCGACCACGTCTTCAGCCTCGGCATTGGTGTAATGCTTGTGGCCCTGCATGGTCTTGAAGTGGAATTTCACCCAGAAGCGCTCACCCTTGTCGTTCCACAGCGAATAGGTGTGTGAGCCGTAGCCGTTCATGTACATCGGCGCGACCGGCAGGCCGCGGTCGGACATGAGGATGGTCACCTGATGCAGGCTTTCCGGCGACAGCGACCAGAAATCCCACATCGCCGTGGGCGACCGCAGATTGGTGCGCGGGTGACGCTTCTGCGTGTGAATGAAGTCCGGGAATTTCAGCGCATCGCGGACGAAGAAGACGGGCGTGTTGTTGCCCACCAGGTCCCAATTGCCGTCCTCGGTGTAGAATTTGAGTGCAAAGCCGCGCACGTCGCGCTCGGCGTCGGCTGCGCCCGCCTCGCCCGCAACGGTGGAGAAGCGCGCCAGCATCGGCGTTTCAGCGCCCGGCTGCAGCGCCTTGGCGATGGTGTATTTCGAAATGTCGCCGGTGATCTTCAGCACGCCATGCGCGCCCCAGCCCTTGGCGTGCACCACGCGCTCGGGAATGCGTTCGCGGTTCTGGTGCGCAAGCTTTTCGATGAGCTGGTAGTCCTGAAGGAGAACCGGTCCGCGCTCACCCGCAGTCACGGAATTCTGGTTGTCGCTGACGGGGGCGCCAGCGGACGTGGTCATCGTGGGTTTGTCTGCCATGAAAGATACTCCCTTGCTTGCTCTCCGGTGCCTGACCGGTTGCCGGTTGGACTGCGGCATGGCTTGGAACAAATTGAAGGTAGTCACGCCGCCTCATAAATTCCAATTGTCTTTCATATTCGATGCGATAATCTGAAGTTATGATACGCCTCACCATCAGACAGATGCAGTATTTCGAGCGACTGGCCGAAACGCTTCATTTCGGACGCGCGGCCACGAGCTGCGGCGTGACCCAACCTGCCCTTTCGGCGCAGATTTCCGAAATGGAGGCGCAGCTCGGTTTCAAGCTGTTCGAACGCGGCAGCGGGGCCGTGCGCCTGACCGCCGAGGCTCATACGCTGCTTCCGCGCGTGGTGCGCATTCTCTCCGAGATCCGGGAGCTGGAGGGCGAGGCCCGGCGCGAGCGCCAGGCGCTTGAAGGCCGTTTCCGCCTTGGCGTCATCCCCACGATTGCGCCTTACCTGCTGCCCGAGCTTCTGCCGCTGCTCAAACAGCGGTTTCCCAAACTGCGGCTTGAGGTGCGCGAGGCGGTTACCGAGACGCTGGCCGAGGACACGGCGACCGGCAGGCTCGACGCGATGATCGCGGCGCGGCCCATCAATGACAACCGGTTGCTGCCCGAAGCGCTTTTTGACGATCCCTTCTATCTCGCCGTGCCGAGCGAAGACGCCGAACGCCTTGCCCCGCCCGTGGCGCAGGAGAGCATGGCGCTCGAACGGCTGATGCTTCTGGAAGACGGGCACTGCATGCGCGGACAGGCGCTGGAAATCTGCGGCAAGGTGAAACCGGTCACCATGGAGACCTTCGGCGCAACCAGCCTGACGACGCTTTTGCACATGGTGTCGCATGGGATGGGCGTGACCCTCATACCGCAAATGGCGCGCGCTTCGGCAAAGCTCCTGCCCTCCGTCAGCGTGCTGCCGTTTCTCGCCCCCGGCCCTTCCCGCAGCATATGCCTGGCCGGGCGAAAGTCCAATCCGCGCAAGGCCGATTTCGCGGCCCTGCACGAGGCGATCCTGCAGGCTCACACGGCGCTTCTGGCGCGCGGCTGAACCTCAGATCGCCAGCCGCAGGGCGAGCAGAAGCCACATTGCGCCGAGCGCGAAGAACCCCAGAACAAACAGCGGCTGGCGGTGGCGTATCCTGTTCGACGTAACATGCACATAAGCATGACCGCAGCGCGACAGAACGAAGACCCAGGCCAGCGAGACCGCCGCCACACCGGCACCCCCGGTCACGAACAGCGCCAGGCAGACCGCATAAAAGAGCACCGGCAGCTCGAACTGATTGGCCAGATTGTTGCGCACATAGAGGCTTTCCGCCGGCTCATCGCGGTTTTCGCGAAACTGCGAGACCGTGGCGCTGCCGCTTTCCACCGCCTTCTTCCGCCGCATGCCGATCAGCAGATAAACCGCATAGACCAGCGCCACCTGCGCGATCATCGGCCAGAAAATGGCGGTCTGGGACATGGTCTTCCCCCTGTGTGAACTGTGAATCCTGATTTCCCCATCAGCTCCTAAATCCAGAGCCTTTGCAAGGTTGCCCACATTGCAAGGATCGAATCATGAAAGCTTATGCCGCCGAGTGTTTCGGCACGTTCTGCCTCGTCTTTCTGGGCTGTGCGAGCATCATCGCCGGGGGATTCGGCAATCTTCTGCCGCTGGGCGGCATCGGCATCGCCCTGTCATTCGGCGTTGCCGTCATTGCCATGGCCTATGCCATCGGCCCCGTTTCCGGCGCGCATATGAACCCGGCGGTCACCGCCGGCGTTTTCCTTTCGGGCCGCATGCCGGCCCGCGACGTGCTTCCCTACATTCTGGCGCAGATTGTCGGCGGAACGCTCGCTGCAGCAGCCCTCTGGGGCATTGCCCAGGGCAACAACGCGGTCGCTCCCGTTTCACGCGCCGCAAACGGCTGGGAATCCGCCGGACTTTACCCCACCCCCACCGCCTTCGCGCTTGAAGCGCTCGGCACCTTCATTTTCGTGACGGTCATTCTGGGGGTAACCGCGAAGAAACACCGCACCGCGCTTTCCGGCATGGTGATCGGACTGACGCTCGCGGTCCTTCACCTGTGCCTCATCCCGGTGACGGGCACGTCCATCAATCCCGCGCGCTCAATCGGCCCCGCCCTGTTTGCCGGCGCGCGCGAGATGAACCAGCTCTGGCTGTTCATCGCCGCACCGCTTACCGGGGCGATCCTCGCCGGCATTCTGGGAAGAACAGGATACCTGGAGCGCGCCTGACGCAATAAAAAAGGGCCTGAGCGGCCCTTTTCCAAACGCGTAGATGCCTGAAGCGCTCACACGCCGCCCGGATAATTCGGGCTTTCACGGGTGATCGTGACGTCATGCGCGTGGCTTTCACGCAGGCCCGCACCGGAGATGCGCACAAAGGTCGCCTTGCGGCGGAACTCTTCCAGATTGGCCGCGCCGACATAACCCATGGCCGCCTTCAGGCCACCGGTGAGCTGGTGCAGAACACCGCCAGCCGGTCCCTTGTAGGGCACCTGGCCTTCGATGCCCTCAGGCACGAGCTTCAGCGTATCGCGCACTTCCGCCTGGAAGTAGCGATCCGCCGACCCGCGCGCCATCGCGCCAACGGAACCCATGCCGCGATATGCCTTGTAGGAACGGCCCTGGTGCAGGTAGACCTCGCCCGGGCTTTCATCCGTGCCGGCGAGCAGCGAACCAACCATTGCCGCCGATGCACCGGCGGCAAGCGCCTTGGCGAGATCGCCGGAGAACTTGATGCCGCCATCGGCGATCAGCGAAACGCCCGCCTTGTCCGCCACTTCCACCGCCGACATGATGGCCGAGAGCTGCGGCACGCCCACACCGGCGACGATGCGCGTGGTGCAGATGGAGCCCGGCCCGATACCGATCTTCACGCCATCCGCACCGGCGTCGATGAGCGCCTGTGTGCCTTCGGCGGTTGCGACGTTACCGGCAATGATGCGCACATTGCTGGAGAGCTTCTTGGCCCGCGCCACTGCGTCGAGCACGCGCTGGGAGTGGCCGTGGGCGGTGTCGATCACCAGAAGGTCGACGCCGGCATCGATCAGGCGCTCGGCGCGCTCGAAACCATCCTCGCCGACGCTGGTTGCGGCGGCGGCGCGAAGACGGCCCTGCGCATCCTTGGAAGCATGCGGGTTGAGCTGCGACTTCTCGATGTCCTTGACGGTGATGAGGCCGACGCAGTTGGACGCGTCATCAACCACGAGAAGTTTTTCGATGCGGTGCTGGTGGAGAAGGCGCTTGGCCTCGTCCTGAGCCACGCCTTCCTGCACGGTGACGAGATCCTGATGCGTCATCAGCTCGCGCACACGCTGCTCGGGATCGGAAGCGAAACGCACGTCGCGGTTTGTCAGGATACCGGCAAGACGGCCCGTTGTGTGACCGCCAGCACCGCCATTCTCGACAACCGGAATGCCCGAAATGCCATGGGCGCGCATCAGCGCCTGCGCCTCGGCCAGCGTTGCGTCAGGGCCGATTGTGATGGGGTTCACCACCATGCCCGACTCGAACTTCTTGACCTGGCGCACTTCCTCGGCCTGCTCGATGGGCGAGAGGTTGCGGTGAATGACGCCGATGCCGCCGGCCTGCGCCATGGCGATGGCGAGACGCGCTTCCGTCACCGTATCCATGGCGGCGGAAAGGATCGGAATGTTGAGATCGATGTCGCCGGCAATGCGCGTGCGCACGTCCGTCTGGCCGGGCATCACTTCCGAGTGGCCGGGCTGCAGGAGCACGTCGTCGAAAGTAAGCGCCTCGGCGCCGGTTGCAGTCTCGATGATTTTAGCCATGGCCGACCCTTTGGAATAAGAGGACACGCGACCTCGCCACTCAAAAGCAAGGCCTCGTCTGTGTGATTCCCTTTCAGGATTGGCGCTGGCTGGTACCACGTCAGCGCCGACTTGAAAAGGTGGTGCTTTGTAAGCGTAACAATTGTTGTCCACATGACATGACAGCACCAACACAGCTCCGCCACTGCCACAGGACAGGCCGCACGCGCCGTGCTAAAGCCTCCAACGCTGATCCGGTCTGCCCACAATTCCCCCTCTCCGCGGCCCCTTCCCGCGACAGACCGGCACAGGAACATAAAGCCTTGAACCGCACACTGCCGCTCATACTCGCCGTCGCGCTCTTCATGGAGCAGATGGATTCCACCGTCATCGCCACCTCGCTGCCGGCCATCGCTGCCGACCTCGACACCAGCCCGGTCACGCTGAAACTCGCGCTGACCAGCTATCTCGTCTCGCTGGCGATTTTCATTCCCATCAGCGGCTTCATGGCCGACCGCTACGGCGCAAAGCGGGTCTTCCGCATCGCCATCGGCGTGTTCGTGATCGGCTCCATCGCCTGCGCCTTTTCCAATTCGCTGGCTTCGTTCGTTATGGCGCGCTTCCTGCAGGGTATGGGCGGCGCAATGATGACGCCCGTCGCACGGCTGGTGCTGGTGCGCGCCGTGCCGCGCGAGAAGCTCGTCAGCGCCATGGCGTGGCTCGCCGCCCCCGCGCTGATCGGCCCCGTGGCCGGCCCGCCGCTGGGCGGCTTCATCACCACCTATTTTTCCTGGCACTGGATCTTTCTGATCAATGTGCCCATCGGCCTTCTGGGCATCTATGTCTCGGGCCGCGTGCTGCCGGAGTTTCCCAAACAGGAGACCGGCCGGCTGGACACGATCGGCTTCATGCTCTCAAGCATCGCCGCCTCCGGTCTGGTGTTCGGCCTTTCGGTCATCAGCCTGCCCGCCCTGCCGCCGATCGTGGGTGTCTGCACCGTGCTCATCGGCGCGCTTGCAGCCGTGCTTTACGTGCGTCATGCACGGCGCACCTCGCATCCGGTTCTCAATCTCGGCCTGTTCGCCAACCGCGCCTTCCGCTCGTCGATCATCGGCGGCTCGCTCTTCCGCATCGGCGTCGGCGCAGTGCCGTTCCTGCTGCCGCTGATGTTCCAGGTCGTGTTCGGGCTCACGCCCTTCCAGTCCGGCCTTTTGACCTTCGCTTCAGCCTTTGGGGCCATTGCCATGAAATTCATCGCCAGCACGGCGCTGCGCCTTGGCGGCTTCCGCGTCGTTTTGGTCACCGCATCCCTGCTGGGTGCGGCCAGCATCGGCGTCAACGCCTTCTTCACGCCGCAGACATCGCACTGGACCATCATCACGGTTCTGGTGTTTTCCGGCCTTCTGCGCTCGCTCTTCTTCACGTCATCCAACGCGCTCACATTCTCAGAGCTCGGCGACCGGGAGGCCAGTCAGGCCGCCACGCTTTCTGCGGCTTTCCAGCAGGTGAGCATTGCAATGGGCGTGGCCGTGGGCGGCGGCATTCTTGAGGCAACCGCGCTTGTTACCGGCACCGCTCTGGGCATCGATGCGTTCTTCAACGCCTTCCTGATCGTGGCTGGTCTTTCAGCACTGGCGGCCATTCCGTTCCTCAGCCTCCCGCCAGAGACGGGCAGCAGGGTGTCGGGCCACAAACGCCGCAGAAGCGCCGCATCAGCGACGCCGGCTCCCGCAGCAGAGTAAGGCGTTTTGCGCCTTACGCTTCCTCTTCAGGTTCTTCCTTCTTGCGGCCCTTGAAGCCCTTGGCGAGCAGATAAAGCTCCACCGATTCCGCCCGCGAGGCCTGCGGCTTCACATGATGAACCGACTTGAAGTTGCGTTTCAGCTGATCGAGCAGGCCGGTTTCCGCACCGCCCTGAAAGGCCTTGCAAAGGAAGTGGCCGCCGGGCTTGAGCACTGACAGGGCGAAATCCGCCGCCGTCTCGCACAGATGCATGGTGCGCAGATGATCTGTCTGACGGTGCCCGGTTGTCGGCGCGGCCATGTCGGAGATCACCAGATCCGGCTCTGCGCCAAGCGTCTCCATCAGGCGCTCTGGCGCATCATCATCCAGAAAGTCCATTTCCAGAACGATGGCGCCCGGCACCGCATCCATGCCCAGATAATCGATACCGACCACCAGCGGGTTCTCCGGCGTCGAGTTGACGCGCTCGGCCGCCACCTGACACCAGCCACCGGGAGCCGCCCCCAGGTCGATGACCCGCGCGCCCGGAAACAGGAGCTTGTGGCGGTCATCGATCTCGGTCAGTTTGTAGGCCGCGCGCGAACGCATGCCCTCGGCCTGCGCCTTGTGCACATAGGGATCGTTCAGATGGCGTTCGAGCCAGCGGCGCGACGAATTCTTGAGCTTGGTCTTCTTGATGCGCGTCTTGAGCGCGCGTGCGCCACCGCTCTTGCCTGCCGGTTTCTTGGTCATGCACTCCGTCCCGTCCGCCGCCGGCGACGCCAAGCGCCATCGGCCGCCATCATTTCACTCAACATGCCTTCGCGCAGGCCCCGGTCGGCCACTCTCAGCCGTTCCGAGGGCCAGCGGCGGCGTATCGCCTCAAGGATCGCGCAGCCGCCAAGCACCAGATCCGCCCGGTCCGCGCCGATGCAGGGATTGGCCTTGCGCTGCTCGAAATCCCACGAAAGCAGCGTGTCGATCATGCGGTCCACATTGTCCCGCTCCATCCAAAGACCGTCGACCTGACGGCGGTCATAGCGCGCCAGCCCCAGATGAACGCCCGCCAGCGTCGTCACCGTTCCGGACGTGCCGATCAGGTGGAAGCGCCCGCCGGCAGCGACCTGCGCCAGCCGCCCGCCATCATCGAACCGGTCGAGCATCTCGCTCACCGCATCGACCATCGCAGCAAAGCTCTCAGGCGTCACATGGTGTCCACCAAAGCGTTCGGCAAGCGACACCACGCCCACCGGCAACGATGTCCAGGCGACGATGTGATCGGCGAGCCGTGGCGTGCGGTGGCGCGAAATGTCCACCAGCGCGATTTCCGACGAGCCGCCGCCAATGTCGAACAGGACCACGCCTTCCGTGCCACGCTCGACCAGCGTGCTGCAACCGGCCACCGCCAGGCGGGCCTCGGTCTGCCGGTCGATGATTTCGAGCCTGAGCCCGGTTTCCTTCTTCACGCGCTCGATGAAGGCCGCGCCATTCTGCGCCGAGCGACAGGCTTCCGTCGCGATCAGCCGCATGCGCTTGGGCCGGCGATTGCCGAGCTTGTCGGCGCAGACGCTGAGCGCCGAGACCGCGCGATCCATGGCAGCGTCGCTCAGACGGCCTTCGATCGAAAGCCCCTCGCCCAGGCGAACGATTCGCGAAAAGGCGTCGACGACACGAAAATATCCCGGCCGCGTGGGCGTCGCCACGAGAAGCCGGCAATTGTTCGTGCCCAGATCGAGCGCCGCATAGGAGGCGCGCTGGCTTTCCTGCGATGATTCGCGTCGACGGGCCTGTTGCGGGCGTTTTGGTTTTTTGGGTTCGCTTTGGGGCGCTTCCTGTGCGGCGACGCCTTCCTGCGCATCACGCACGAAAGCCCGGCGTTTCCGCCGTTTTCTGCGCTTCCGCTTGCGCACGGGCTCATCGCCATCGCGCACATCCGCGCTGCCGGATGATGCAGACGCACCATCCCTGCATGCAGAGGGGCCGGCCGACCGATCGTCGAAGCCGAGGGTTGATCCCCCATCCGACGCGGCATCCCGGACGACCCTCTCAACCGGCGAAACATCGCCGTGGTCGTGGTTTTCCACCGCTATTCCTTCGCCGCCGCGCAAGCCTCGGGGGCGCGTCAGGCAGCTTATTTCGTTTAGTTGCCGCCAACGTATCAGCCGGCGTCGATTTCACCAATAGCGGTGTTTGCCTGAAACGCACTGTTCGATGATTACGAAGAAAATTGCGCAATCGCGAAATTGAATACGCATGTGCCCTTGACTATGAAATTCAGCTTGTTAAATAGCGTGTCGAAAGCGGCCACCGCCGCCCGCTGGGGAATAGGTTAACGGTAGACCCACGGACTCTGACTCCGTTAGTCCTGGTTCGAATCCAGGTTCCCCAGCCATTTCTTCCCAAACATTGACAGTCACCGCTTTATCGCGCTGTTTTGCGTGACATTGCAGCGGCTTGCGCGGCCGTCGGGCAGACGGAGACAGTGTTCCCCGCCCAAACCGAGGCCGGAATGGCCCGCAGTCTCACCAGACTCATTGGACGTTGCCGACCCGACACTCGACAAGGCCATGCTGCAGGACGTTCTTGCAAAAAAGCTCTGAAGCCTGCTCGCCGCCGCCTTCTTGTGGATGAGGTTCGTCAGGACTGGAAGGTATCGATCCGTCGTGCCTGCGCCTGCCTGAGGGTTGATACCTCGCTTTATCACTACAAGTCGAAACGTGGCGACGAGGCTGCCTTGAAGGCAAGGATCAAGGAGATCACGGCAACGCGGGTGCGCTACGGCTACCGGGGAGAAGATGTCGTGGCGACGCTGGAACGGACATGTCGGCTGGTCGGCTACCCGAAGACGATCCGGGTTGACCAGGACTCGGAGTTCATCTCCCGTGATCTTGACCTATGGGCCTATCAGCGTGGCGTCGATCTCGACATTCGCGTCCGGGCAAGCCCACGGACAATGCGTTCGTCGAGTCCTTCAATAGCAAGTTCAGGACGGAGTGCCTCAATGCGCACTGGTTCCTGACGCTTGACGACGCCCGCTCGAAAATGGAGGAATGGCGTAAGGACTACAACAATGTCCGCCCGCACAGCGCAATCGGCAACAAGCCGCCGATATCGCTCATGAAAGGCTCATCGGCACATCCTGCCGCCTGAGCTAGCCCCCCCCGGAAGTTCCGGTTCGGGCCGGTCCAAAAACGGGGTGCGCGTCACTCAGCCTCAGTGTCTTTTGAAACCCGTAACGGCTCCGTGCAGATGCAAAAAACCTCGGCGTCCCGATCCCCTGCATTGACGTAGGCATGCCCCATTGTGCTGTCGAGATAGATGCTCTCGCCAGGTCCCAGCCTCACAGGTGCATAGAACTCCGAATGCACAACGACCTCCCCATCGATAACGACCAGAAACTCTTCGCCGCCATGCTTCTCCAGCGGGCCAAACTCCTTGATGGATGATGCTTTGATGCGCGCGTGAATGGGAACCATTCTCTTGTTGGTCAACTCTCCACAAAGATATCTGTACACATAGTTCTTGGTATCGATCACAACACCATCGCCATCCCTCGACGGTGCGAAGCGGCTATTGGGCGACGACTTCTCGCTTTTGTCATCCCCGATCAACTGCCCGATTGTCAGGTCAAGCCCCTCCGCCAGGCGCAGGACTTTGTCCAGCGTCGGGGAAAGCGCGCCATTTTCAATTTTGGAGATTGTGGAAACGGCAACGCCCGAGAGTGAAGCAAGGTCACTGAGCGTCAATTGACGGGACTTGCGCAAGTGTCTGAGCCGTGCCCCCAGTGCCTGGGTGGTGGTCATGAGCCGGTGTTCCTCCTTCAATCTCAGATGGTTGTATCAAGCCTCCAGTCGATTGGAAATTATTTTCGCATAGGAAAACTTTTGTTGATTTCCGAAAATTCTTCGATAGCGTTGGGGCAATGGAATAGCTGTGGAAGGGCTAACACTACATGCCGGATCGCTCCGTTTCAGCAGACGCAATCGTCATCGGTGCAGGCATTGCAGGCGCTTCTGTGGCCGCCGGGCTTTCAAGAACCATGCAGACGGTATTGGTCGAAATGGAGGCACAGCCGGGATACCACACGACCGGGCGATCCGCTGCCGTGCTTGCCCCCAGTTACGGTCCGCAAAGCGTCCGTGCCCTGACCCGGGCTTCCCGAAGCTTTTTCGGCGCCCCTCCAGACGGATTCACGGACAATCCGCTTCTGACCCCGCGAGAGATCCTGATGCTCGCAAGGGAGGATCAGCTGGAGGCGCTTGACAGACTGATCGACACGGCATCCAGCGAGACAAGAGTGGAACGATTGGTTCCTGAGGCGCTAAGAGCGCTTCAACCCCTCGTACGAGCGGGCTACGCAGCAGCCGGAATGCTGGATAAAGATGGCCAGGATATTGATGTTGCCGCGCTCCATCAGGGATTTCTGCGCGTTTTCAAGGCCCGCGGCGGCCAGCTTCTAAACAATGCGCCGGTGCAGGCGCTTGAGCGCATCGGCAATGACTGGGAAATTCAAACAAAGATCGGCACTCTCACCGCGCCTTTGGTGATTAATGCCGCCGGCGCCTGGGCGGAAGAGATCGGCCAACTCGCCGGCGCTGAGCGCATCGGGCTCGTTCCGAAGCAGCGCACTGCAATGGTCGTGGCCGAACCGGAAGGTTTCACGCGTCGCGATGCTCCAATCACTATCGATGTCGAAGAACAGTTCTACCTCAAACCGGATGCAGGACGCCTGCTGATCTCACCAGCCGACGAGACGCCGACGGTTCCGTGCGATGCGCAGCCTGAGGAGATTGACGTCGCAATCTGCGCAGACCGGATCATGACGGCCTTCGATCTCGATATTCGTCGGATCGACAACAAATGGGCGGGGCTGCGCAGCTTCGTTTCGGACAAGGAGCCGGTAATAGGTTACTCAAAGGTGGCGCCCGGCTTCTTCTGGATGGCAGGACAGGGAGGGTATGGCATCCAGTCCGCTCCTGCGGCAGCGGAGTTGGCAACCGCCCTGGTGCAGGGCACGACCCTTCCGGCCCATATTCTCGATCAGGGACTTGACCCTCTCTGCATCAAGCCCGACCGCATGGCGTATTCGGCATGATCTGGCTCATCCCGATAGTTGCCATTGCAATGTTGGCTGCTGGGCTGGCACTGGCCTACGTCATCGGCGGCGCGGCTGTGATGACCTTCATTCTGACCGACAACACCCGCTATCTGGCAGTCCTGCCACAGAAGGTCTTTTCGCAGATCAGCGTTTTCTCGCTTCTGGCGATGCCGCTCTTCATTCTGGCCGGCGAGTTGATGAACCGCGGCGGCGTCACAAAGTCACTGATCGACCTTTCAATGGCGTTGATCGGGCGCCTGCGCGGAGGATTGGGACATGTGAACATCATGACCTCCGTGTTCTTTGCAGGCATCTCGGGTTCGGCTGTCGCTGACGCAGCGGCACTCTCCAACACGCTCGTTCCGGAAATGCGCGAACGAGGCTATACGGCAGAGTACGCGGGAGCTGTCACGGCAGCCTCATCCATCATCGGTCCAATCGTGCCACCGTCGATCATCCTGATCTTCTACGGTGCCCTGATGCAGACTTCGGTGGCGGCACTTTTTGTGGCCGGCATCGTTCCGGGCTTGCTCCTTGCCGCCGCGCTGTTCGTCGTGAACGGGTGGTACGCATGGCGTGAAGATCATCCGCGCGTCGAGAAGTCTGATACGCGACCTTTGTTGCCAGCGATTGTTGCTGCGATACCGGCGTTATGCCTGCCGCTAATCATCGTCGGCGGGATCATCTTGGGCTGGATGACGCCTACGGAAGCAGCAGCAGTCGCCGTGTTCGCAGCTGCAATCGCTGCCTTCTTTTATTCGCCGCTCACGCGCCAGGACATCTGGGAGAGCTTTTCACGATGTGCCGTTCTGACGGGATCGATCTTCATGATCCTTTGCGCTGTCGCCGCTTTCGGCCATCTGGCCGCGCTGGAACGCATCCCTCAGGCCATCGCAGGACTGGTTGAGGAAATGGGGCTTGGGCCGATCGGGTTTCTGATCGCGATGAACCTGCTCTTCATAGTGGCAGGCATGATCATGGACGTGCCAGTTGCACTGGCGCTTCTCGTACCCCTTCTGGCCCCTGTCGCCCTGGCCAACGGCGCTGACCCGGTCCATCTGGGCATCATGATCTGCTTCAACTTGTGCATCGGCCTGGTAACCCCTCCGCTAGGAGGCTGCCTCCTGATCGTGTCGACGGTCACGGGTGTCAATTACTGGAAGCTGGCCCGCGCCGTCGTTCCCTTCATCATTGCAGAGATCATTGTATTAGGAGTGCTTGTTTACGCCCCGGAGATCAGCCTTTGGCTGCCCCGAACCCTGGGACTTTGGGAGTGATGCAAGAACCAATTCACTGGGAGGAATACCATGCTGAAACTGACCAACGTCCTCAAGGCATCGGCAGTTAGCCTCGCGCTGACATTTCCGGCCGTGGCGGAAGTGAAGATCGCCCTTGACAGCCCACCGGATCTGGAAAATTCCGGAACATACATGTGGGCCCACACCTTTGGCGAATATCTCAATGAAAATGGCATAGAAGCCGTGGAGTTCGAGCGGAACTCCCTGGGAGAAGAAGCTGAACGTCTCGATCAGGTCAGCCAGGGCCTGCTCGAAGTATCGATGTCGGACGCAAAATCTGCCGGCACACTGGATGGAACGATCTTCGGCGCGATGATGCCCTACTTCTTTGAAGATCTCGCACAATTGGACAAGGCGCTTGGCGAAGGCGGAATGCTGGCCAGGATGAACGAAGGCACGACACCCAAAGGTGTTCGCATACTGGACGTTGTGATGACCGGCACCCCCACGGGCATCTTCACCACGGAGGTTCCGATCCGCACCTTCGACGATATCAAAGGCGTTCGCATGCGAGCGCTCGATGAGGTGCAGATCAACACCTTTGAGCAATGGGGCTCGAAAGGAACGATTGTCTCCTGGTCGGAGGTGCCAAACGCGCTGCAGACCGGTGTCGCCGGAGGCTATATCAACCCTGCCTTCGTGCCAGTGACCTACGGACATACGGCCTTCATCAATTATTTCACCAACGCGCGACTGAGCCAGTCTGTGCGCGTCGCGATTGCGTCAGAAGACTGGTACCAGAGCCTTACGGACGAAGAGCGCGAAATCGTCCAGCAGGCGGTCGAGAAGGCTCACCAAGCCAATCGCAAGCTGGTGTCTGACGACACGGCCGTTCTGAAGCAGCTGGAAGAAGCCGGGATCGAAGTGATCGAACTTCCGGTTGAGGAACGCGCAAAATTCCGTAAAGCCAGTCAGCCCATCTACGATTCAACGGATATGCCAGAAGGCGCTCTGGAGGCATGGAACAAAGCGGTGGGGCGCTGACAGTGACGGCGATCGCGGACGGGCTGAACTGGTTCTCCTGGCGTCTGAACCGACTTGCACTTCTTGGCGCAACACTTGCTGTGGCAATCATGCTTGCCGCAGCCGGTTGGCAGGTGATCGCCCGCTACCTCTTGAACCAGCCTCCCATCTGGACGGAGGAGCTTGCAAGATTTTCGATGGTCTGGGGCGGACTTCTGGGTGCGTCCTGCGCCTACCGGTTTCGTCGCGACCCCAATCTGTTTCCAGATGCACTGGAAGCCTCCGGGTTTCGGGGGCTGGCGTTTTCTCTTACACGCTCGTTCGGCGTGCTGTGCTTCATCCTGCCTATTCTGTGGTTCAGCTTTATGGGGCTGGGTGCCAACCCGGCACGGAGCTATATCGCGCGCCTCGCCGGTCGACAGACCGAGACAATGGATCTGCCCATGGTGGTGTTCGGCATTGCAATCCCCCTGGCCTTTGCGGTGATCCTTTTCCATGTTCTGGCGGATATTGCGACTGCGCTGGCAAATTTCGGGAACAAAGAATGAAACTTTTCATGGCGTCGCTGGCGACGGAAACCAATTCTTTTTCGCCTATCCCCACTGGCTGGAGTGGGTTCAAGGAACACCTTTACACCAAGTCCGCGTCTCGCGGTGAGGCGGGGCTTTACGCGGCGGCTGTGACCCGTTGGCGTGCAATGGCAGAGGCTCGAAGCTGGGAGGTTGTCGAGGGGCTTTGCACGTATGCACAACCCGCAGGCCCGACTGTGCGCGCCGTATACGAGACGATGCGTGACGATATCCTCAGCGACTTGCGTGCGGCCATGCCGGTCGACATCGTCCTCATGTCCATGCACGGAGCAATGATCGCGCAAGGCTACGACGATTGCGAAGGCGACATGATGGCCCGTGTGCGGGAAATCGTGGGTCCCGACGCCATCATAGGACTGGAGCTTGACCCGCACTGTCACCTGACGAACCAAATGCTGGACAATGCGACCGCGATTGTCTGTTACAAGGAATACCCGCACGTCGATGTTGTCGAACGGGCGGAAGACCTTTTCATACTCTGTGCCGAGGCTGCTGCAGGCAGGGTGATACCGGTCATGCGGGACTACGACTGCCGCATGATGGCGATGTATCACACCCCTTTCGACCCTATCCGCGGCTACGTCGACCGCATGTCCGCCATGGAGGGCAAGGACGGCATTCTCTCCGTCTCACTGGTGCACGGTTTCCCATGGGGAGACAGCCCGCGCTGCGGCACCCGTACGCTGGTCATCGCAGACGGGAACGCCAGCCTGGCCGAGCGTCGCGCCAGAGAACTCGGACAGGAGCTCTGGGCGATGCGCGGCGATCTGCGACGCTTCCCCAACATGGAGGATGGTCTTGATCTGGCGGTGAAGCTTGATACCAATCCGGTTGTCCTTGCCGATTTCGCGGACAATGCGGGTGGCGGCGCACCCTCAGATTCGACATTTGTCCTGCGGGCGGCACTGGAACGTGGCCTCAGGGATATCGCGTTCGCAACATTCTGGGACCCGGTTCTGGTCGCCATGTGCATGGACGCGGGGGTCGGTTCTGAAATGGCTGTACGCCTGGGCGGGAAGATCGGGCCGATGTCGGGAGACCCGGTGGACTTGACAGTGACCGTGCGCGGGATCGTCACCAACGCCGTACAGCATTTGGGTACAGCAGAAATGAACATGGGCGACTGCGTCTGGCTGGAAGCTGACGGTGTTCATATCGTGATCAACACGCTGCGCACGCAGACCTTCCATCCAGAGGCTTTCGAGAATTTGGGTATCGACCTCTCCAAAATGAAATATGTGGTCGTGAAGTCGTCGCAACATTTCTATGACGGGTTTGCGCCCATTGCAGCGGAGGTCATACATCTGGCAACGCCCGGTGCGATCACCCCGGATTACACCATCGTGCCCTACACCAGGCGGGACGGAAACTTCTGGCCCAAGACGGAAACCCCCTTTGCCGAAAAGGACGTCGCACCGTGACCGAAACCTATGACATCATACTGCGCAACGGTCGCGTGATGGACCCTGAAACCGGATTGGACAGGGTTTGCAACGTGGCGATTTCAGCCCACAAGATTGCCAGAATTGGACATTTCGAAGGTAACGCTGCCCGCGAAATCGACGCCACCGGACTGATCGTGGCACCCGGTTTCCTCGACCTGCATGCTCATGGGCAATCCGTAGCCGCAGACCGGATGCAGGCCTTTGATGGTGTGACTACCACTCTGGAGCTCGAAGTCGGCGCGCTGCCGGTAGCGGGATGGTATGAAAGACAGGCCACGCTGCCCCGTGCACTGAATTACGGCACTGCTGCCGCCTGGATATTCGCACGCAAGGTCGCCTTCCGCGCAATCGAGCTCGATGCAGATGTGCATCCAATCGACCAGATGGGTGCCGGTTCGGAAGATATGTGCTGGTCCACGGAAGCTGCCGATGCCCAGCAGACGGACGAGATCGTTTCCCTGGTGCGACAGGGGCTTGATGAAGGGGCTATCGGCATCGGATTGCCCAACGGCTACGCCCCCGGTGCCGGGGTGAAGGAGATGGCGGATATCTGCGATCTCGCCTTTCAGTACGGGACGCCGACCTTCACGCACATCGCATATCTAAGCAATATCGACCCGAAAAGCTCCGTCGACAGTTATGTCCGCCTGATAGGGCTGGCCGGCGCTACCGGAGCGCACATGCATATCTGTCACCTTAACTCAACCTCGTTGATGGATATCGAGCGCGTGGTCGAGTTGGTCAGCAAGGCGCAGGAGCAGAATCTACCGGTCACGACAGAGGCGTATCCTTATGGCACCGGTGCGACCGTGGTCAGCGCAGGGTTCTTCATGGAACCCGATTTCGTCAAACGCACCGGAAGCAACTACTCGAACATCGAACTGATCCGCAATCATCACCGCTTCACCGGGCGAGAAGATATGCGCCGGGCCAGAGAAACATCTCCTACGGATCTGGTGATGTGGCACTTTCTGGATGTGGATGCCAATGACGAGCATCGCCGTCTTCTTGACCTGTCGGTCACCTACCCCGGTGGTTCCATCGCTTCGGATGCCATGCCTTGGATAAATGAAGACGGCAGTATTTACGAAGGCCTCGAATGGCCGCTACCCGATGATCTCTCCGCTCATCCCAGATCGTCCGGAACCTTTACCCGGTTCCTGCGGGAACATGTCCGCGAACGCAGGACCATGTCCTTGATGGATGCATTGGCCAAATGCACTATCCTGCCCGGCAAGGTAATCGAACGCTGCGCCCCGCAGATCGCAAAAAAGGTGCGCCTTCAGGAAGGCTGCGACGCGGACATTGTGGTCTTCGATCTTGAGACCCTCACGGACAGGGCAGAATTCAATGCGATGAACAGACCATCGGAAGGTGTTCGGCAGCTCCTGGTCAACGGTCAGTTCGTTATTCTGAACGGGGAATTGGACACCGGCGCTGCGCCCGGACAGCCGATCCGACGTGAGATGCCGTGAGTGTTCCTGTTCTTCTGGTTACCGGGTTTCTGGGCGCAGGCAAGACGACCTTCATTAATCGGCTGCTTCAGGCAGATCACGAGCTGCGCATCGCGGCCATCGTCAACGACTTCGGCTCGATCAACATCGACGCCGAACTGCTCGCCCAGACGAGCGAGGATGTTATTGGCCTGAAGAACGGCTGCATCTGCTGCTCCTTGCAGGGCGATCTCATGCGCACACTCAAGGTGGTTCTGTCCCGCACGCTGAAACCCGAGTTAATCATGATTGAGGCGAGTGGCGTCGCGGACCCGGCCGGCATCGTCCAGTCGCTCATGGATCCGGTCATCTGGAAGGAAGCACGTCTGGAAACCGTGATCGGCGTTGTTGACGCTCCCGATTCGGCCTGGCGTGCAGATGACCCGCTTTGGCAGGCACAGCTGCGGGGCTCTGATATCCTGCTCCTGTCTAAGACTGCGGAATGCTCGGACGATGAACTGAAGGCGGTTCGCGCTGATCTGGCCTCATACGGAAAAAACTGCATCCTCGACATGGATGATGCACCCGTCCCGCTGAGCGCCCTTTTCATTAAAGACGACAATCCCCGCGCGATGCTGGAAGCAGACCTCCAGGATGACGGCCGGTTCCTCCACGTGGAGTGGGAGTTCGAAGCCCCCCTGGATCTGCACGCCTTTCAAGAAGCGATTTTATGGATCTCCGACACCGCGCTGCGCGGCAAAGGCCTTCTAAGCTTTGCAGGTCGACACGGCAGGCATGTTTTCCAGCTCGTTGGAAAACGCGCCACCCTATCCTCTGCACCATGGGATCAGGAGAAAGGCTGCAGGCTGATACTCATTGGGGAACGCAACACATTCGACGCCGACGCAGTATTGCGCAAACTAAACGAGCTGCGAATGAGTGCACCTGACGTCTAAAGCCCCTGCCACAGCCACGTAAATTGTCCCCAACACGGCATCAGACTACCCGACAAATGCTATCCTCTTTCTCCGTTGAGAACCTCGGAACTCTTGGGCATAGTCGTACCCACAGGTGCATGCCTATGCCTTATCGGCTATGCTGGCTGTCCGGTCAAAATGGGGTGCGCTGCGTAGACCTCGCTATTCGCTTGGTCTGAATAGAGACGTTGTGCTTTATGTATCCATCGAAGAAAGGCCCGCTATTGGACATGCGCCCCCTCTCTTCCGGCAGCGCCAAAAGCAGGTTAACGCGACATGCTCTTCTAACGCTATCGCTTGGCAAGCCAGTCGGCATAGCTCCGGCGGTCGACCTGGAACGTGTCGCTCGAGCGCGCATACCAACCGCGCCCGTGCATTCGGGCAATGAGACCTAGCGCCGGGGTGTCGATATGGCCGCGCTCGGCGTCTAGAACGAAATCGTCGGCGACACGGATTTCCACGACCCGGCCAACCACCAGTGCCTGATGGGCCCCGGTGACAAGAACGCTGTGGCTGACACATTCGAAGGATACCGGCGCTTCGGCGATATGCGGCGACGCCACCTGCTGTCCGGGCAAGGCCGTCAGTCCCGCGCATTCGAGTTCGCTGATATCCTCCGGTGCGTCCATCGATGTGATGTTCATCGCCTCCGCCAGATGCTCTGGCACGAGGTTCACGACGAACTCGCCACCGCCCACGATATTGCGCGCCGTATCCTTGAAGCCGCGATCCGGATCCGCCATCACACCGATGGCGACGGTGGGCGGTCTGTGCCCCATCACATTGAAAAAACTGTAAGGCGCGGCATTCACCACGCCTTGCGGCGACAGGCTCGTCACCCAGGCAATGGGGCGCGGCGTGACGGTTGCCGTCATCACCTTGTAGCCGATCTGCGGGTCGAGTTCGTCAAGCTTGAAGCGCATGGGATGGCGTCATTCACTCAAGGGTTCATCGCTCATGTTTGAGACCGCCCGTTTGGGACGGTCATCAACCCTGAGCTGAAAGATATCGGGGCGCGCATAGTGGCCTGTCACATCGAAATCATATTTCCCGCGCGCCACGGCGCTCATGTCGATATCGGCGTAAAGCACCGTCTCGCCCTCGAAATTCGGACCCGCGAGCACGTTTCCAAGTGGGTCGACGATGGCGCTGCCGCCACGCATCAAAACGGTATCGGGATCATCTCCCAGCGCGCATTCATGATCGTCGGGAAATGCGCCGCGCGTGATGTGCTGACAGGCGCTCAAAACGAAGCAGCGGCCTTCCAGCGCAATGTGCCGCATCGAGGGGAGCCACGTGTCACGGTCATCGGCGGTGGGCGCGCAATAGAGGCTGACCCCCTGGCTATACATATGCATGCGCAGCATGGGCATGTAGTTCTCCCAGCAGATCACGGCGCCGATGCGGCCGAGCGTGGTTTCGAAAACCGGCATGGTGGAGCCGTCGCCAAAGCCCCAGATCAGGCGCTCGCTGGCAGTGGGCATCAGTTTGCGATGCTTGCCGACAAGCCCCTTCTCCCCATCGAAAAACAAGACCGTGCAATAAAGCGTGCCGCCGTCACGCTCGATGCAGCCCACCACGGCAAAGAGGCCGGTTTCCGCCGTTGCCCCGGCTATCGCGGCGACTTCCTCACCGTTCAGATCGATGGCGCGTTCATAATAATCACTGAACGCCGCGCGGCCTTCAGGCTTGCGAATGCCTATGGGAGCGCCGAAGGAAGCACCCTTGGGATAGCCGCCGAGAAACGCTTCCGGAAAGACGATGAGTTCCGCCCCTTGGCCCGCCGCCTCGCGAATGATGGCTGCCGCCTTTTCGGCGGATGCGAGCGCGTCGACGGGATTGGACGCCGTCTGTGCAACGGCTGCCTTGAACGATTTCATACGGTTTCTCCCTGAGCATCTCGGACGATCGAGGCGCACACGGCCTCAACCAGAACTCCATCGGGCTCGCAAAGGCTGAGCGCAATATTGAAATGATTGTGCGACGGCATGTCGATCACCCGCGCTGCATGACCAGCAGCTTGCCAGGCCGCTGCGTAGTCCTGTGTCTGACGGATGAACTCGCCGGTTTCCAGCCCGCCGACCGAAGCGATAAGCCGCGCACCCGATTTTTTGGGGATGCGGCGAATGGGCGAATTTTCGGCGATCGAGGCCGCGTCAAACCGCATCCATCCGTTCACTTGCGTGTGCTGCAAAGGAGAAAGCTCGTGCAGCCCGCTCAGCGCGAGAACCGTGCCGATCACACCCGGCGGCAGATCGAACGCATCAAGCCAGTCATCGGCGAGCACCATGCCCGCAAGGTGGCCGCCGGCGGAAGAGCCGCCCACATGGATTTTCCCTACATCGAGGCCGTGTTCCGCACCATTCTTTCTGAGCCACGCGACGGCGCTTCGCACCTGACGCACAATTTCGCCAATACCGGCCTCAGGCGCCAGCGTGTAATTCATCACAGCGACGGAAATGCCGTGCGCCGTCAGACCGCCGGCAGCAAAGGCATTGTCATCCTTCGAGCCGCCGCGCCAGTAGCCACCGTGAATCCACAGGAAGACGGGGCTGCCTTCGCCCGCCGGATAAAGGTCGAGCATCTCGCCGCTCTGCCGGTCATAGACAATATCGCGTTTGGCAACATGACCTTGCCGGACGCGTTCGCTCTCGGCAACGTAGCGGGCGTGTTCCGCCTCGTAGGAGGCAACGCTTTCGCGCGCATTGTATTCACGCTCCAGCGTCGGCTGGTCCATGCCCCGATAGAGCGGTGAGGCTGCATCCATCTTCATACCCCCAAATAGCGATGGGCGAGGTCGTCATTGGCCGAAAGCTCCTCCGGCGAACCTTGCCAGACCACCCTGCCCTTCTCGACGATGTGGTGCCGGTCGACCAGCGGAGCCATTTCTTTCAAGTTCTTGTCGACCACGAGGATCGATTGTCCGACTTCCTTTAGCTGGCGCAGCGTCGCCCAGATATCGGCGCGGATCACGGGTGCTAGCCCCTCCGTCGCCTCGTCGAGGATCAGGAGCGCGGGATTGGTCAGAAGCGCGCGGCCCACGGCCAGCATCTGCTGCTCACCGCCAGAAAGCGTGGCCGCAAACTGGCCGCGCCGCTCCTTCAGGCGCGGAAAGAGATCGTAGATGCGTTCAAGGGTCCAGCCATCCGCCCCGCCGGGCCGGGATGTGGCGACCAGGTTTTCCTCCACCGTGAGCGATGGGAAGACCCGCCGCCCCTCAGGCACCAGCCCGATGCCCCGCCGGGCGATGGCGTTGGGTTGTAGGGCGGTGATGCTCTCGCCTTCAAGCTGAATGTCGCCGCCGCGCGCGCGCACCATTCCGAGAATGGTGTGGATGGTCGTGGTCTTTCCCATGCCGTTGCGGCCGATCAGCGAAGTCACCGAACCGCGCGGCACTTCGAAATCCATACCGAACAGCACCTGGCTAACGCCGTATCCCGCTTCGAGCCCGGTTACTTTCAGCATGTTTCGTCTCCCAGATAGGCGCTGCGCACTTCCGCACTCTGCCGCACCTCCTCCACCGTGCCGGTAAAGATCACGCGGCCATAGACCAGTACGCTGATACGGTCGGCGAGCGTGAAGACAGCATCCATGTCGTGCTCGACCAGGAGCATGGGGTATTCGCCCTTCAGTTCCTGAAGCAGGTCGACCATACGGGCAGATTCCTCCGCCCCCATGCCGGCCATGGGCTCGTCCAGAACCAGCACATGCGGCTTGCGCGCAAGCGCCACCGCGAGTTCGAGCTGGCGGCGCTCGCCATGGGCTAGATTGGCAACCTGCCGGTTTTCGCGTCCCGCCAGCCCTGCCTTGCCGATCCAATGAATCGCCTCGTCACGCAGCGCGGCATCATCGCGCGGATTGGTGAAGAGATTGAACGATCCCCCTTCCA
The DNA here is from genome assembly GCF_058725515.1 of Nitratireductor sp. WH36-1. Classification (NCBI taxonomy): domain Bacteria; kingdom Pseudomonadati; phylum Pseudomonadota; class Alphaproteobacteria; order Hyphomicrobiales; family Phyllobacteriaceae; genus Nitratireductor; species Nitratireductor sp. WH36-1. The sequence goes on from NZ_CM178970.1 coordinate 3,271,424, forward strand.
TGCAATCGAGAGAGAGGATGACGTGTTCGAGCACGCTGAATTCGAGACATAGCTGCGTCGTCTGAAAAGAGCGTCCGAGCCCAAGCCGGGAGCGTTTGAAGGCGCTCAGATCGGTGATGTCGCGCCCCTTGAATCCGACACGGCCCGCATCCGAGCGCAGCTCGCCGCAGATCTGCGCGATGAGCGTGGATTTGCCGGCGCCATTCGGCCCGATCAGAGCGTGGATTTCGCCGCTGCGCACATCGAGTGTGACATCGTCGGTGACTTTGAGTGCGCCAAATGCCTTGTGCAGGTGGTCGAGCGAAAGGATTGCCTCGCCCGTCTTGATTGCGGCTCCATCAGTCATGGCGTCCTCCCTTCAGGAAGCGGCCAAGCATCCCCTGCTGGCCGAACAGTGCGATCAGCACCAGAATGGGGCCCATGACGATCATCCAGTGTTCGGTCCAGATGGTGAGGATCTGTTCAAGCCCGATGAAGGCGGCAGCACCCGCGATGGGGCCGAGAAGCGTGCCCAACCCGCCCAGCGTAACAATGGCCATGAACTCGCCGGACTTCGCCCAGGTGGCCATATCGGGCGTGACGAACTCGGCATAATTTGCCCACAGCACGCCGGCGAGCCCTGTGCCGACGGCAGAGATTACAAAGGCCGTGAGCCGGAAGGGCAGCGGGTTGACGCCAAGATTGACGGCGCGGCGTTCGCTCTGCCGCAGTCCCTGAAACACCATGCCGAAACGCGAATTGACGATGAAACGGCAGAATACGACCCAAACGACGAGCAGGCCGAGGGCGAGATAATAGAACGCGAAAGGGTCATCGAGATCGATGCCGGGCATGGCGTTGCGCATGTCCATCATCAACCCGTCATCGCCGCCATAATATTGCAGGGAAACGAGGATGAAATAAACCATCTGGGCGAAGGCGAGTGTGATCATGATGAACTGCACGCCGCGTGTCTTGAGCGCCAGATAGCCGATCACGAGACCGAGCAGCGCACAGGCAAGAAGCGCCAGCGGCCAGAGGACAAGCGCCGAATTGCTGCCCTCCCAGCCAAAGATCGTGTCACCCATATTCGTGTGGTATGCGAGGACCGCCACCACATAGCCACCGAGGCTGAAGAACATGGCGTGGCCGAAGCTCACCAGCGCGCCGTAGCCGATGATCAGATCAAGGCTGACCACCGCCAGCGCGTAGATGACGATACGGGTGAGGAGCGGCAGGCCGCCATGCCAGCCCGTCTGCGCCACCACGAAGGGCGCGACGATGAGCAGGATCAGCATGACAAGGCCGGTCAGCGTGAAACGGTCGAATTTGGACATCGGTTCAGCTCCGGGCAGGAAACAGGCCATAGGGCCGAACAAGGAGAACAAGCGCCATCAGGACATAGATGCTCGCTGAGACGAGACCGGCAGCAAGCGTGTCTGCCACCGAATGGGGCAGAAGCGCCGTGAATATCTGCGGCACATAGGCCCGACCGAGACTGTCGACCATGCCAACCAGCATCGCGCCAACGAATGCGCCACGTATGGAGCCAACACCGCCGATGACGATGACCACGAAGGTGGTGATGAGGATGCGCTCACCCATGGCGATCTCGACGGCGAGCAGCGGCGCCGCCATGATGCCGGCAAGCCCGCACAGGATCGCGCCGAGACCGAAAACGCTCATATAGAGCACGCGCATGTTGACGCCGAGCGCATCGACCATCTGCCGGTCATCGGCGCCGGCGCGCATGAGCATGCCGAAGCGCGTGTGGTTGACGAGCAGCCAGAGGCCAAAGGCTACGGCAAGACCGACCGCGATCAGCGCGACCCGCATCAGCGGATAGGCGAGCCCAGGGAAGAGCGTCACTGAACCTTCCAGGAAGGGCGGAATGTTCATGAAGATCGGGGAACGGCCGACAATCAGCGTCACCGCCTCATTGGTAAACAGGATGAGGCCGAGCGTCGCCAGAACCTGGTAGAGATGGTCGCGATTATAGAGCCATCGCACCACGACGCTTTCGACAAGAAGGCCATAGAGGCCCGCGCCCGCCATGGCGGCCAAGAGCCCCATGAGAAACGAACCCGTGGAGGCAACGGTGAGTGCGCCGCAATAGGCGCCGATCATATAGAACGTGCCGTGGGTGAGGTTGATCACCCCCATAATGCCGAACACGAGGGTCAGGCCCGAGGCCAGCAGGAAGAGGAACGCGCCATATTGCAGGCCGTTCAACAACTGTTCAATGAAGAGGATCATGGCGTTCCAATGCTCGCCGGTCTGGAGTCGATGGCTGCCCGCCCCGAACGCTTCGGGGCGGATGGAGCGCACGGCAGCGTTTTGCCGCCGGGCAATTCCGTTCAGGAAACGGCTTTGGCCATTAATCCATCTTGCAGTCTTTGGCGTAGGCGTCCTGATGGTTCTCGGCAATGCGCTCCACCACCGTCTGGACGATCTCGCCATCGGCGTTCTTTTCGAACCGCGTCAGATAATAGTTCTGGATTGGATGCTGGTTCGGACCGAACTTGTATTTGTCGCGGATCGGTTCGAAATCGGCCTTGGCGAGTGCGGCGCGGAATGCGTCTGCATCGTCGATGTTTCCGCCCACCGCGTCGAGCGCCGAGGCGATCAGATTTGCCGTGTCGTAGGCCTGTTCGGCATACATGGTCGGCGCGCGGCCATAGGCTTCCTCGAAGCGTTTGACGAAATCACGCGAGGCGTCGTTGTCGAACTCGGTTGTCCAGAGCGCCGAGGCATAGACGCCATCGGCGGCATCGCCCGTCGCCTTCACCATCTGTGCATCCAGTGAGAAGGCCGGCACGAGCATGGGCACGCTGTCCTTCAGGCCAGCATTGTCGTATTGCTTGGCGAAGTTGATGCCGGCGCCCCCGGGATGGAACTGGTAGATGGCATCGGGTGCAGCCGAGCGAATGCGCGCCAGTTCGACGGAAAAGTCGGTCTGGTTTAGGTTGGTGTAGATCTCCTCCACCACTTCGCCCTCATAGGTGCGCTTGAAACCGTTCAGCGCATCGCGGCCCGCCTGATAGTTGGGCGCGAGGATCACGACCTTGCCATAGCCGAGCTTGTTGGCCGCCAGGCCCGCTGCCTCATGGAACGCATCGTTCTGGTAGGAGGCGACGAAATAGTTCGCGTTGCACTTCTCGCCGGCAAAGACGGACGGGCCCGGATTGACGCTGACGTAGAAACCACCCGATTTCATGACGGTCGGCTGCACGGCGGCAAGCACGTTGGAGAAGTTCACGCCGGTGAACAGCTTGACGCCCGACTGCACAAGACGGTCGGCCGACTGCTTGGCATTGGCCGGCTTCAGGCCATCGTCCTCGACCTCGAGTACCACCGGCGTTTCGCCCAGCTTGCCATCGTCGCCGATGGCCAGCATGAAGGCGTCGCGGATGTCCTCACCGATATAGCCCGCCGGTGTCGAAAGCGTTGTGATGAAGCCGATGCGCAGCTCTTCCGCCGATGCCTGCGCGGCCATGACCGTTGCCAGCGCAGTGGCCAGAAGGCCGGTCCGCATTGCCTTGCCCTTAAGTCCCATTGTCATGTTCTCCTCCCTTGGATGGCTTGGACGCAGCCGGATCAGCCGGCTTTGCGCTGACGCGAGAAATCATTACCGACAGCCACCACCGGATGGCGGATCGTGCCGATACCCTCGACGCAGGCTTCCACCACGTCGCCAGGCCACAGCCATTCCTGCGGATCGCGGCCCGCACCGACGCCTTCGGGCGTGCCGGTGGCAATGATGTCGCCGGGATCGAGCGTGATGGCGGCCGAGATGTCGGAGACCAGCATCGGAATCTTGAACAGCATGTGCTTCGTGTTCGATCCCTGCTTGCGCTCGCCATTGACGGTCAGCCAGAGGTCGAGATCGTGCGGGTCCCCCACCTCGTCGGCAGTGACGATACAGGGACCGAATGGCGCGTAGCTGTCCTGTCCCTTGGAATAAATCCACTGACCGGCGCGGCGGTTGTCGCGCGCGCTGACATCGATCATCACGCTGTAGCCAAACACGTAGGAAAGCGCGTCTTCCTCGCTCACCTTGGTGGCCTTGCGCCCGATGATAGCAGCGAGTTCTACTTCCCAGTCGAGCTGCTGCGTGATCGAGGCGTTGTGCTCGATCGCATCATCCGGTCCGATCACCGCCATAGGCGGCTTGCTGAAGATGACAGGCTCCTTGGGCAGGTCCTGCGACGTGTCGAGCGTGCGGCTCGATTCCTCCACATGCTCCACATAGTTGAGACCAATGCCGAAGATGTTCTTGCGCGGCCGCGGGATGGGGGCCAGCAGGCGTACATTGGCGAGTGGGACGGTGGTGCGCACCGGCCAGGTGCCGCGCGCCTCATCAAGAAGCCGCCGGAGCGCGGCAAGGCCGTCCGGGCCAAGGTCGATCAATTCCAGCATCGAGGCGGGAAAATCCTCGCCAAAGGCGATGCCCAGCGCTTCCACGTCGACAACGCTTTCACCCTCGATGACACCAAGACGCGCGGGCGCCTCGACCGAGGCCCTGTAGGTAACCAGTCGCATTCAGATATGTCCTTGATCAGTCTTGTGGTTGGTGACCGCCATTATTGGCCAGCGCTTCTTCCCGGTAGAGACCGAGCGAGCGCATCACCGGCAGGTCGTTGAAACAGAACAGGCACGCATCGTCGCCATCGGACAGATTGGCATGCTCGTGCCAGGCCCAGGAGGGAACGCAGAAAATGTCGCGCTCCTGCCAGTCGAACCGTTTGCCGCCAATGACCGAGTAACCCTTGCCCTTGGCCACCTGATAGAGATAGCTGCCCGTGTGGCGGTGAGCTTTCGTCTTCTCGCCCGGCCGCAGCATCTGCATGCTAGCGCCGATGGTCTGCATGACCGGACCGGAGTTGACCGGATTGATATATTCCATCAGCACACCATCATAGGGTGAGCCGTCGGTCGCGTCGGCATAGCGCTTCAGCGCTTCATAGGTACGCTCCCACTCATATTTGTAGAGCGGCGAATAGCCCTTTTCCCACACGCCGCCGCCTGGCGTCAGACCCGGATTGCCCCAGGTTTTGGTCATATCATCGACCGCAAAACCCACGGCCTGTCGTAAATCGGGGTGAACTTCGTAAAAATTCGCTTCAAGTGCGTTGACCAGCGGAATGTCGAGCCCATCCTGCCAGATGCAGGGGCTGCCGCTTTCCTCAACGCCGTGTTCGTGCCAAGTGCCATTCGGCGTCAACACGAAATCATTGGCATTAAGCGTCATCTTGTGGCCATCGACGATGGTGTAAGCGCCCGAACCCTCCATGATGAAGCGCAGCGCCGAGGCCGAATGCCGGTGCGCAGATGCCGCCTCGCCCGGATGCATGACCTGAAGCCCCGAATAGAGCCAGCCGACGGCAGCGGCAAATTCGCGCCTGCCCGGATTGTTGAGGTAGATCACACGACGGCCGGCCTTTTCCGGCGTCACCAGTTCGACCGAGCGCAAGACATGCTCGCGCAGGTCGCGATAGCGCCAGATCATCGGTACGGAAGAGGATTGCGGCTCCCACGGCTCGATCTTGTTGGCGACGGTCCAGAGCGCGCCAGCCTCCAGAGACTCCAGCTCGTCGTAATAAGCCAGAAGCTCCGGCGTATCCTCCACATTGGCACGGCCCGCCACGTCCTCGCGGTAGTTCTCCCTGCCCGACGACATCTCAACCTCCACTTTTCAATGGGGGAAGGATAACAGCAGGATTTTCGCTGTAAACGCTTATTTTCGAAAATATGAATTTTTTCGTTTTTTGCTTGCATCGATGTGCTATGCTGCTCTCCATCCAAGAAGGCGAAGCAGCGCGAACAGGAACAGGACGTGTCGGGGAAGAAAAATCCGCGTGAAACCACGCTAACGGAAGAAGCGTATCAGAAGCTGCGCTGGGACATCGTCAGCGGCACGCTGCAGGCGGGCAGCCCGTTGCGGCTGGATAACCTCAAACAGCGATACGGACTGGGATACTCTCCGCTGCGCGAGGCTTTGAACAGGCTGCACAGCGAGCGGCTTGTCATGTCTGTCGCGCTGCGCGGCTTCACCGTCGCGCCTTTGTCTCTGACGGAAATGTGGGACGCCGTAGACACACGGATCCACATTGAGGCGGAGGCGCTGCGCCGCGCCATCGAGTTCGGAGACGACGACTGGGAGACAGGGGTGATTTCGGCCTTTCACGGCCTCTCCCTGAAAGCCAGGAAACTGGAGCAGATGGACGCGCCGCCAATGGATGAGATGAAGGCGCTGGAAGACCGGCATCACCGGTTTCACCATGCGCTCATCAGCGCTTGCCGATCAAACTGGCTTCTCGATTTCTCTAACAAGCTCTATGTGGAAACCGAGCGCTACCGGTTCCCGGTTCTGGGCGGCCCGCTGGCTCGGCCATCGCGCGATCTCGCGCTGGAGCATCAGGAGATCATGGAAGCGGCCATCGCGCGCGACACAGATAAGGCGATCTCCCTCTTGTGCAGACATTATCGGCGCACGGGAGAGACCCTGTCCACGCGCTACGAGCAGGACAAGCAGCCCGTCGCAACTGTAGTAGGTGCTTAACCGCAAGAAAGCCCAACCCACGCGTCACTTTCAGACATTCACCACCGTCGGAGAACCATATGAGTAGCACGCCACTGACAAGAATGCGTGACACCAATATCTTCGACCTGACGTTGCCCCAATGAATTAATCCAGGTTGAAGTAGGCTCTGGCCCCACGCGAAGGACCAGAGATGAAGCGCAACCGATTTTCCGAAGAACAGATCATAGGCATATTGAAGGAGCACGAGGCCGGTGTTCCGGTTGCGGATTTGTGCCGCAAGCACGGCGTCAGCGACGCCAGCATCTACAAGTGGAAAGCCAAGTATGGCGGCATGGACATCAGCGAGGCGAAGCGGCTGAAGACGCTTGAAGACGAGAACGCCAAGCTAAAGAGGCTCCTTGCCGACAGCATGCTCGGCAACGCTGCGCTGAAAGACCTTCTGTCAAAAAAATGGTGCCGCCCGCAGTCGAGCGAGAGGCCGTCGCACATCTCCAGATCGCGTTTGGAATGAGCGAGCGGCGGGCGTGCAAGATCCTTGGCTGTTGCCGCATGACGATGCGCTATCAGACCAGGAGAACGGACGACGTGGTTCTGCGCGAGCGGATGAAGGCGATTGCCCATGAGCGGCGACGGTTCGGCTATCGACGGCTACAAGTCCTGCTGCGCCGCGAAGGGCATGTGGTCAATCATAAGCGCCTGTTCCGCATCTACCGGGAAGAGAAGCTGTCGGTACGTCGACGAGGTGGCCGGAAACGGGCAATGGGCACAAGGCGGCCGATGCTGATCCCCATGGCCCCGAACGAGAGATGGTCGCTCGACTTCGTCTCGGACCAGTTGACCGATAGCCGGCGCTTCCGGGTCCTGACAATCGTGGATGACTGCACCCGCGAGTGCCTGGCCTTGGTCGCCGACACATCGCTCTCGGGTCTTCGCGTAGCCCGCGAACTGGATGCGATCGCCGAACGGCGCGGCTACCCCTGCATGGTTGTCAGCGACAACGGCACGGAGCTGACGTCCAACGCCATGCTCGCCTGGCAGCAGGATCGCAGCGTCGAATGGCACTACATCGCGCCGGGCAAACCCATGCAAAACGGTTTTGTGGAGAGCTTCAACGGCAGACTGAGGGACGAGTGCCTCAACGAGCACCTGTTCCGCAGCTACCGGCATGCCCGCGAGATCATCGAAGAATGGAGGATCGACTACAACCTGAACCGACCCCACACGAGCCTCGACGGGCTCACCCCGAACGAGTTTGCAACCCGGTCACGAATGGACCACAACGTGAACAGCGCTAGCCTGTGAACGGGTACATTCAGGGGAGCAGGCCAGGAGCTGTGCTGGCCTTGGTTGTCCAGCACCATCAGCACCGCGTACTCGCGGACCTCAGGAGAATAATTGTCTGTAGTTTTATTCATCGTGGCTTCATCCTACTCAGGAGTTGAAACCTCCGGCAAACCCGGTGCGGTTCACCGAGCGCTTTTTCTGCTTTCTGTCCAATGCTTGTATTCGCGGAAAACTTCTTTGAAGTTGCCGAAGCCTTTGACTTCCCCCTGGTCCAACCAAAGAAGCGAATCCGTCCAGTCGCGCAGGACACGCTGCGAGTGGCTGGCCATCACCAGTATCGATGCTGACTCAATCAGTCGCGACTGGAGGTCATTGACTACTGCGTTGACGCTAGCATCGGCCGCATTGATCCATTCATCCATGATGAGAATATCCGCCTGCACGAGGCTCATAAGGCTCATTACGAGACGTGACTTCATCCCCGCAGAATAGGTGTGCACCGGCAGTTCAAAATATCCGCCAAGGTCGCTGAGCCGCTTCACCTCTTCTACGCGAGCCTGAATCGTGCGCTGTGATATTCCCATATAGAGACACTTGAGCTCAGCATTTCGCCGACCGGTCAGATTGGGCTTGATACCAGAACCTAGGGCAAACTGCGGCGAAACGCGGCCGTCGATTTCGAGGCTTCCCGATTGAACGGCCAAGGCACCCGAGCAAAGCTTGAGCAATGTCGACTTTCCAGATCCGTTGATGCCGACTAGGCCGACGCGATCACCAGTTTTCAGGGACAGCGAAATGTTCCGTAGTGCGTTGATCTCCAGATAGTGATCGCCGACTACGATGCGTCCTCCGACCGCACCACGACTAAGCTGCTTTTCAGCTTTTCCACCCCGCCTGCGCAGGAAATAACTTACGGACACGTCCTTTATCTCGATACTTGCCATGCTATTTGACGTTTCTCACAAAGCCCTCGGTGCGGCGGTAGGCGATCATGCCAACGGCTGCCAAAAAGAGCGTTAATAAGGACGAGATCAGCCAGATATGAAGCGCAAACGGCTCTATTCCAAAAACTTGGCGAGACATCGACAGGAAATAGGCCGCAGGATTGTAGGTGCTCAATAGACCACGCACCCCCTCCGCATCGTCCGCAATCCAAAATATCGGAGAGGCGAAAAACACAAAGCGGACAGCAGTCTTGATCATCAAAGCCATATCCGGAAAGTAAATCGTGATCACGTTCACTAGGTAACTGGTCGAAACCGAGGCGGCGGTAATTATGATTGCGAATGGCACGATCAGAAAGAGCTGATAACCCAGTGCACTCCACTTGAGGAGCACAACGCATATTGCCAGCGACAGGACATTTATGGAGTAGACGAATAGCCGATCTGCGAGCGTTTTCAGGAACAATCCAAACAGGGTCAGGTTGTTATGCAACGCGAATTCGAGGCGCTTTTGGATGATATCAACACTGCCGGCGATGGAATCCGAAATGAAATTCCAAAGCACGTATCCCGCCAGGACATATAGAAAAAAATCGACCTGAGTGCCAGCCTCGGACTGGCGAAACACCAAAGCAAGCATGGCGGTAAAGATCAAAGTCGATACCGGCACCCACGCCAGCCCCAACTTCGTCCCTTGGTATTCCGATTTCGCTTCGAGGTAACTGATCCGCAAAAAGCGGACAGCGACCGACAGTTTCGATCTTACTCGTTGCCAAATGCCCATAAGGTCTCCGTGAATATCGGGTGCGCCGCTACTTAGCCCATCCGGCCTCTCAAGCAAACGGCATTCGTCGCAGGTACGCGGATCACCTGGGCGCAGTGCATGTGAAGGCTATGCGGTCCGCCGCTGCCTCCAGACCGCCGGACAACGCTTCACAACTAGGGGCAGTGGTCGCATAGGGAAGATGTCCTTAGCAACATCCACCGAATCGCAGGCAACTTAAAGGTGCATTGTACCGCCGCAGATCGCCAGCCTTGCTCACCAATCCGCCTTTAGCTAAAGCAAGATGACATCCGGACTATCGGGGGTTCGCATCGCTCGGGAGAGCATGAGGCCTCAACTGGCTAGGCAGGAGAACACACCTTGGAAGAGAGCACGGGTTTGATCGTTGTGGGCATGCACAGGTCTGGCACCTCTGCACTGACAGGCGCACTACATTCTCTAGGGACCAGTGTTGGCCAAAGTGGCGAACTCACAGGGGCTAGTGTTGAAAACAAGAAGGGATTTTTCGAGCGCAGGGATGTCCGTCAGATCTGCGACGCGCTCCTGCATTCGGCAGATGCGGACTGGTGGAAGATTTCGAACTTCGAGATCAGCCAGATGGAACAGGCACAGCTTGCACAAAAACGCCAGACGTTCTCCGGTATTGTCGAAAAGCTCTCTCAGGAGACAACCTGGGTTATCAAGGAGCCTCGGCTCTGCCTCCTGCTTCCCCTGCTTGTCGACCTTATCCCCAACCCGGTCTGCATCCTGATCTATCGCAACCCCATTGAGGTCGCGAAATCCCTTAGAACACGAAATCAGATATCACTTCAGCAAGGACTTGCTCTCTGGGAGGCCTACAACCTGGCCGCCCTGCAGTCGATCAAGGACCGCCCGTGCATTGTGGTTTCGTACCACGACCTGATCGCAGACGCTGCAACCACCCTCGAAAACGTCGTCGAGCAGCTTGCCAATTTGGGCGCTACGGGGCTTCAGAGGCCGAAAGAGTCGGCGGACTTCATCGACAGATCGCTTCAACGAGCTGTCGTCCAGCCGGAAGAGATGGAGATACTCACGGCAGAGCAACGCGCGCTATGGGACTTCCTGGAACACAAGTCACCGCCGACGGGTGACCTCGCTCTCAAATCAACCCGGGGCCATAAATTTGTCCTGCAGGACTTGGAACATCTTTTCGCAAGGCAAAACCAGGCATCAAGGGGGGGCGATCCCTCAGGCGCCGCCATTCGTTCACGAAAGGTGCTGAAGCTCGCACGCTTCCTGGATAGGATCGCTTTCTCCCTGACTTCAAGAGTCAAGAGGTGACCACCGCGTTGTGACCATGAGATCCCTTCTGTTCGTAATACGGTAGGCAAAATCACGTTTGGCAAACACTGTATTGCAGTCGTAGATCGAACAAATTAATGTCTGCGCCGTTTTCCGTGGGGCCCTATGGCAACCTCCCACCTCACATCACGATGCGTCGACCAGAACCCTGTGTCATCGTTGCCATAAAATGCTGCCTCCCCATAACGGGCGCGCACTCCCCCGTCAGAACAGAGCCACCGGAGGGCAACCTACTATGGGAATTGAATATTTTTGCCACACCTGAACTTGCATCCCCACCGACGAAATAGGGTTACGAGCATGGGGCACACGATAAACTTGCAATGACCACAACTAAGTGGCAATAGGTCTCTACGAATTGGGTATGCTGAGGTCGCCTAATTGCGGATCACCCAATAATTCACACGACTTTTCACTGCACAAAAATCTGTATTGGTAGGCTATGAGCGGCAATATAGTTCTGGAACTAAAGTATAGCCCTAAATATGGGGAGTACGGATCAAAAGAACACTTCTTCCATTTCTTTTGGGGTTATGTGCTTCCTGGGATGCATGTAGCCATTACAACGACAGAGCGCGAGCCCGGCGCTTATAGCCTCATTCTTGAGGACTGCGGCCCAGTCATGAACACTGTGTCCAAGGACCTGTTCAGCCTGATCACAAACGACATTACGTTCAAAAAGGCCGAGGAATTCAGCGCAAATCCAACGCATGTGCCGCGCTGGGACATCATGATCAACTTCGACAGCGTTCTGTTTGAAGATGAGCACAGCTTCCGTGGCTCCACCAAGGTATACCGCGAAAACGAGTTTCTGAAGAGCGTGTTGAACGAACAGGGCTTTCTGCAGAAATTCCAGAATGAACTGCGCTTGGTTCGCACGTGGGTGCTTGGCCGCGTCATCGGTTCCGAAGCGGCAGAGTCGACCATGCTTAGGCCCGCTGAGGGCGAATTGAACGTAAACGGCCCTGTAGTCACACATGGGCTGAAGAAGGCCATCATCAGGTTTCTTCAAAGGCCCGGCCCGGCGTATCTCAGGGTTTGCCAGCAGATGCTTCTGCACAGCATTAACGTTATCCGCGCCATCGTAGGCAAGACACCTATCGCCATTTCGCCCAAAAAGCCGGTCGCGGCCTCTCGCAAGGAGCCAACAGCGCCCTCGCGCAAGCACGTTGCTGCTGCACAGGCAGCGCCGACAGCTGGCTCGCGGAAGAAGCGGAAGAAAAAGCGCGACCTTAAGTGCCTGCTCCTATGCCGCTCCCCTGAGCCGGAATACTACAGCGAAAACGGACAGGCCGAAGCCAAAAAATACGGCGCGTCACGTCGCACAATGGTCGACATTGACGAGGCTTTCGAGTTCTTTAAGGCAAAAGGGCACAATATCGAAAAGTACGAGCCAGGCTCTGACAACATCTTTACCCAGATTAGGAAATTCTACGATGTCGATACCGTTATTGGCATCAAGGGCGCCGAGCTTTCGAACACCTTCTGGATGAAGCCGGGATCCAAGATGTTTGTCGTCACGCCAAGCACCATGCGCTCGACGCCTGTTTATCAGCGTTTTGGGCGCTTCCTTGGCATCTCCTCGATTACCGTTTTTGCCGCGGACGGAAACAATCCAAGTCTCTATCGCCTGCGGCGGGAGATCGATGACCAGCTCTAAGCTTGATACTTGGTCAAAAATCAAACTATAACCGCGGGCACACGTAACGACCCGCAGATCCCAGAAAGTCCCGTAGGCGAATTTGGTGGTAAAATTATGATCCATACTTGCGAAACAGCTGACGCGCTCCGGCAGCATCGCGACGACAATTTGGCGAAGAGCAACTTCTCGTTGAAAGTCATCCCCTTCGAAACCAGCAAAGACTGGTTTGTGAAGGATGGCGCTGTTTCGCACCGGAGCGGCGGCTTTTTCCATGTGCTCGGGTTAACCCAGGCGAATGCGGAAGACTTTGAGTCGATCCTCCTATATCAGCCACAGAGCGCGCTCACCGGGTTGCTCATCACCAAGCACGAAGGCGTGGTTTACACCTGCGTTCAGGCGCGCGCAGAGCCCGGCAACACTGGCGTCGTGCAGTATGGTCCCACGATCCAATCGACGGCAGCCAACTATATGAAGTTGCACGGCGGTAAGGACACCGACTTCCTGAACCATTTCCAGTCTTATCCCTCTGGGTCGCGCCTGATGAGCTTCACCATGCAGGTGGACCTGGGTGAGCTCTACTACCAGAAGAGCAAGACCCACAATTACATCGAGACCGACACGTTTCTACCCACGACGCTGAACACAACCTGGGTGCCGGTCTCTGTTCTGGCGGAAATGTCGCTCGAGCCATTCTTCCTCAACACGGACCTGCGTTCGCTCACGGCCATGTTCGACTGGGACTACTACGTCACTGGCGAACGTTCGACCGATGCACCGCCGACAGCACTCCTGGAGTACTACTTCAAGAGAAAGTCCCAGGCGAAAGAGCAGTACCTGCTGACCTCCATTCACGAGCTCAAGAACTGGCGTGTGGTTCCCTCGGGCCTTGAGCCCACCGGTACGCACAAGCGCAATCTCAATCTCTTTGAATGCACAGCACTCACCCGTGAGGTCTCCACCTGGGTGCAGCCACTGATCGGCGTTGAGTCAGCTGGTCTTGTGGTTCTTTACCGCAAGGAAACAGCTGCCGGCCCACAATACTTGCTTAGCGTACGCGAGGACTATGGCATAGATAATCAAACGATTATCGCGCCGAGCCGCGTTGTGCATCCAGGCGGTGACACTTCGGTTGTTGATCGGGTGGGCACGCTCTACCGCACATTCGAACACTCCGAAGAAGGCGGCCGCTTCATCAACCACGAAAGCACCTTCGAGATCCGCAACGTCGATGACAGTTATGTGCCGGCCGCCAACGAGTTCTGGGTGACGCCTGGTCAGATGAAACAGTTGTTCCTTGCCTCGAATATCATCTCCATCCAGCTGCGGGTCATGGCCTGCGGTATCGTGGATGAGCTCAATCCAAAGACCTTGGGCGGCGCTCGCCCGGCGTAGGTTAAAGTTAAACCTGCAGGTGCCAGATCTGGCAGACTTGTTGGCCACCGGAAAGGTATAAGGCTTCTGAAAAGTCTTATGCTAACTGGTGGCCAAAGGAACAGGCGCATAATGCAGATGAGGTCTGCGACGATCAGGAAGCCCCACAGCATGCCACTCGATAGCCAAACTCCCAATGTGCATGTGAGTCGGCAGAAGTTTGCTGAGGTGAAGGCCGCCGCAGAAGAGACCAAACTCCGGCAAAACGCATTTCGTCAAATGCTGCGTGAGGGGAGCCTGTTCTCCCTGACCAAGGCGCTCATTCGTCGGCTGGGCTCTAATCTTGAGAGCGCCGTCAGGATGCAGGGCGGGTTGCGCAACACATTCCGGCAATCCGTCAGCGAGTTGAAGCGCAGTGGCCCGAAAGGCTTCGTTGCGAAGATATACCGTCGACTAGGTGCCCATACCGAGTTTGAACCGCTTGTGGACCAACCCGCACGTGCGAGCCTCTACGACAAAACGGCCCCTTACCAGTTCAAGCCCACAAGCGAGTACGAAGCACTTTATCAGAACTATCTTGATCACCGGACGGACCAAAGGAAGATCGCGATTTTTCGCGCTGTCACCGGCGGCTATGACGCGGTATTGCCTTATGAGCATTACCTTGCCGATGCGGACTATTTCACCTTCACCGACGCCCCCATTGCGGTTCGCGGCCTTAATCTGCCTGTGCCCTATTTCGATGCGTCTCCGACCCGCCGTGCCCGCTTCGTCAAGCTTCACCCACACATGCTGTTCCCCAACCATGATGTCGCCGTTTGGCACGACGGCAATGTCATGATCCGTGACGATATCACGCCCCTAATCGAGGCCGTTCTTTCTTCCGGCCTGCCAATCGGAACCTTCCTTCACCCTACCCGAAGCGATGTCTATGACGAGGCCAAGGCCTGCATCGAACAGAACAAAGACAACGCGGATACAATCCTCCGTCAGATCAAACGCTACAGCGAAGAGGGTTTCCTGACCGATCAGTTGGTCGAGAGCAATTTTGTTATCTACAATCTCCGGCATCCAGAATTGAGGGACGCCTTGACGCGCTGGTGGGCGGAGCTTGACCCGGGCTCCTATCGCGATCAGCTGTCGTTCAACTATGCAGTGGATAACACCAAGACCGCCTTCCTGCCGTTGGCGCAGCGTCCAACATGCGTTCGCAGCTATCCCGCGTTCGCATTCTTCTCAAGTCATGGTCACGAAGGGCGGCAGGCCAATGCCGACAACGCGACCAAGCCTGAATTCGACCTCAACGCAATCGCCACTACGCGCAGCGTTCAAACGACGGCAGATGTTCTGGTCTGTGTTCATAACGCACTGGACGATGTGAAAGACTGTCTGGCTAGCGTGGTCAGAAACGGCCAGCAATGCGTTCAGCACATCATCATTGTCGATGACGGCTCAGAGGAGGAAACGCAGCATTGGCTAGAGCACTTCGCCTCGTCCCATCACAACGTTGTTCTGCATCGCAATGACAAAGCCACAGGCTATACCAAAGCGGCCAACAAGGCGATTTCGCTCTCAACCGCAGAGCACGTTGTTCTTCTTAACAGCGATGCCATCGTCGGAGCGCAGGCCATTCAGAAGATGCTTGCCTGCATGAATAAGCTGGAAGGCTGCGGCGTCGTTGGGCCCCTCTCCAATGCCGCAAGCTACCAGTCTATTCCGCATCACCTCAGCGCGGCCGGGCAGACAGCGGTCAATGCGCTTCCAACCGGCTATTCGGTCGATGACATGGATGCGTGGTGCGCCAAAAATTCCGTAGGCCTTCCAGCGCCTGGCGTCCCATTGGTCCACGGCTTCTGTATGTGCATAAAGCATGAAGTATTCGAAAAGATCGGGCGTTTTGACGAAGAGGCTTTCCCATACGGCTATGGGGAAGAAAACGACTTTTGCATCCGGGCTGCAGAGAACGGCTTTCGCCTGAACATCGCCATCGACGCTTTCGTCTTCCATGCAAAATCGAAGAGCTATTCGAATAACGTAAGGCGCAAGTCCCTCATGACGGCCGGCAGCGCCAAACTCCGCGATATGCACGGAACCGACCGCCTCAACCGTCTCATACAGTCAATGCAAAACAATCCGATCCTAGCACAGATGCGCGACAGGGCCTTGAAGCTCTACAGTTAGGACGAGTGCTGCGTCCCGCTCTTCCGGGCGGTGCCACCCCTACGCCATAAGCGCGGCCATCGTCTCATCGCCAAGCGGATAGAGCGCGTTTAGAGACCTGATGCACTCATAATCGCGGGCGAAAATCAGTTTGAGGTTTTCCCGCGCGACGCTGCTCAAGGACATGTTCTTTTCAAACAGGACATCCGCGCTGACGTTCTGGCGGCCGACATCCCGAACGCCGAGAAATTCCTCTATGTCTGCGCCCAGATTGCCCTGTGTAAAGACGCCAAAGATCTGTTCTGCCGACAGATGCTCGAGCAGACCGGTTAGGTAATATGAAATGTCATGTCGGAAATGTGTGATTTCCAACATGGATCGCATGGCATCATTTGAAAGGCGACCGTCTCTCACGAGGCTTTCCGCGAGGTTGTTCAGGTTCTCGTACTTCGTCAGCGCCTCGAACTCTCCAGGATACTGAAACTCCCGAGATTTCTCTACGACAACTTTTTCGTAGCGCCAGGCGAAGGCGGATATAAGCCGGTCGATCGGGTTTCGGAGCACAAGGAGATACCGCGCATTGCTCTGATAGTAAGGTGGGCGCAAGTGGATCCGCTTGACGCTTCGAAAGCGGCTCTGGATTTCAGGGCTGCTGGCCAGCGCATCTGCAACCGAATACCCGCCACATTTGCCTATGTGGATAAACGTCAGCTCGTCCTGCGACCCATCGGTATATCGCTCGTCACGGAGCACACGCTCGCGCTCCAGGCGGTCGACAGGCGCGAAACGGTAAAACTTTGGACGCGGTTGGCGCGCAGGCCGCTTGGGAGCCTTTACCGGCTTTACAATGTCAGCTTCCGCGTCGACCTCAACTGCCGAAGAAGCCTTAACTTCCGCGCTAGCCTCAGCGGCAACTTCAGCCTCGCTGTCCGTTGCCACGTTTGCTTCGGCTATAGCTTCGGTATCCGGAAGTGTCTCGGTTTTGGCCTCAGACTCCAGACCGTCTGGATCGGCATGGACGTCAGCGTCGGGGACAGCGTCAGCAACGTTATCGGTTCCTACAAGCGTCTCAGTATCGGCGTCTGCGACTTTTCTGGGCAACTGACACACCTCTTTCCCAAATGTCTCGTACGACTTAAATGTTGGCCGAAGGTCATCAACCAGTTTAGGCTATGCCCGAAATGATATGGGGTATAGCTGCTATGGCACCACCGTCTCAGGCTGCATCGCCGCCAACTGCTATGTGCCGAGCATAAGTTTTGCTGGCTATGATTCTTAGTGCAAATAACCGCGGGATCAAGCAAGTCCCACTGAGAAGCTCAATCCCGACTATCCAGCGAGATCGCCTTCAGACAGTGATTCAGAGACACAAACCATGGCGAGCTCCGAAAGCCAAAGGCGTCTTCCAGCTTTGAGCAGTCCAGACGTGAGTTTCTGGGTCTGATCGCCTTTGTGGGGAACGCGTGTGTCCCGACAGGCTTAACCCGCGCCGATGGCAGGCCCAATGCCTCGCTCTGGCGGAACGTTTCTCGTGCCAGATCACACCAGGTCGCAGTGCCAGTGCCGGCGAGGTGATAGATACCCGATGTATCAGCACCAGCATCGCCGGTCGCCGCCAGCTTCTGAGCGACAGCAAGCACGCCATCCGCAATCTCAAAGGCCGACGTCGGGCACCCGTACTGATCATCAACGATTGTGAGCTCACGGCGTTTTTGCGCAAGGTGCAGCATCGTCTTAACAAAATTCTTGCCGAAAGGCGAGTACACCCAAGCTGTGCGTAGAATTATGTGCCGCGGGTTCTCCTCGGCGACGCGCAGCTCGCCTGCCAGTTTCGTCCTACCGTAGACCGACAATGGATTGACCGGATCATCCTCAACCCAAGCAGACGATTTTGAGCCGTCATATACATAGTCGGTGGAAAGATGGATCACCGGTGCACCAACCATTGCCGCGCCTCGAGCGACCTGTCCAGCACTCTCTCCGTTGGTGCGCATAGCGGCGCTCGGCTTATCCTCGGCCAAGTCAACCGCTGTCCACGCCGCCGCAGAGACGACAATGTCCGGCCGATAGGAGGCAAGTGTCTTGCCAATTTTTTCGGGCTGGTCGAGGTCCAGCTCTGGTCGACCGATTGCGATCAGTTCCATGTCATCACGCTGGGCACAACGGTGCTTCAGGGCCGTAGCCACCTGCCCTTGTGTGCCAGTGACGAGAATTCTCACGATCCGCTGCCGGGGCGCTTATTGCGTCCCGCCTCGCCGCTTGAGAGCCTCTTGGGCATCGCGCAGAGGGGCCCACCACCAAGAGTTGTCGATGAACCAGGAAATGGTCTTGGCGATGCCGGTTTGGAAAGTCTCCTCAGGTTGCCAGCCCAACTCTGTGCGGATTTTCGTCGCGTCGATCGCATAGCGCCGGTCGTGGCCTGGCCGGTCGGTTACGAATGCGATCTGCTCGCGATAGGAATTTCCATCTGTCCGCGGCTTCTTTTGATCGAGGATGTCACAGATGGTCTCAACGACGCTGAGATTCGTGCGCTCGTTGTTACCGCCGATGTTGTAGGTTTCCCCAACCTTGCCCGATGTGATGACAAGCGTCAGTGCCCTCGCGTGGTCGTCGACATAGAGCCAGTCGCGCACATTCTCGCCGCGGCCATAGATCGGCAACTCGCGACCATCGAGCGCACTCAGCGTTACGAGTGGAATAAGCTTTTCCGGGAAGTGATACGGACCATAGTTGTTGGAGCAATTGGTGATCAGGATCGGCAAACCATAGGTGTGATGCCAAGCGCGCACAAAATGGTCCGACGCGGCCTTGGAAGCAGCATATGGCGACGAGGGAGCATATGGCGTCGTCTCGGTGAAGAGGCCGCCATCAAACGGTAGATCACCATAGACTTCGTCGGTGGAGACGTGATGAAAGCGAAAACTGTCGCGCCGATCTGCCCGAAGGGTGTCACGATACTTGGTCGCGGCGCGCAGCATCGAAACGGTGCCGACAACATTGGTATCAACGAATACACCAGGGCCATCGATGGACCTGTCCACGTGGCTTTCCGCAGCAAGATGCATGACGCCGTCGACATCATGCGTCTTCATGATCTCGAAAATCTTGTCCATATTGCATATGTCGGCCTGCACGAACGTATAGTTCTTGCGCCCCTCGATTTCCTTCAGCGAAGCCAGATTTCCGGCATAGGTGAGTTTGTCGACATTGATGACCTCGTGATTTTCTTTCACGAGGTGCCGACACACCGCCGATCCGATGAAACCGGCGCCTCCGGTAACGAGTATGCGCACTTCATGCACCTCCTGAGTATTCGTGATTGTTGTCCACATCGGCCAGATGCATTGCATCCCGGTCCTTGTCTGAGACAACCAATGTCTCGAGATCCAAAGGCCAGTCGATCCCTATTTGGGGGTCATCATAGCGAATTGCCCGCTCTTCGCCCCGCGCATAGTAGTTCGACACCTTGTAAAAAATGTCCGTGTTGGGCTCGAGCGTGACAAAACCATGCGCAAAGCCTTGGGGCATAAACACCTGATTGCCCTTCTCGGCCGAAATCTCGAAGCCCACCCACTGTCCGTAGGTCGGGGACCCTTTTCTGATGTCCACGGCGACGTCGAAGATCGAGCCCGACGTCACCCAGATCAGCTTGGCCTGCCCATAGGGAGCCCTCTGGAAGTGGAGCCCGCGCAGTACACCGCGATATCGGGAATGCGAGTGATTATCCTGAACGAACGTCTCATGAATACCGTATTCAGCAAGACGGCGGACGCTGTAAGTCTCGGAAAAAAATCCACGGGGATCAATGAAGCGATCTGGTATGATTTCTAGGACGTTAGAGATTGAGGTTTCGTTGACAGTTGCCATAAATAAACCACTCAAATCAGGCTTCGCAGATACGTCGCGTAATTGGTCTTCCCAAGTGCTTGGGCGCGAGTTTCAACCATCCCAGCGTCAATCCACCCATTAGAGAATGCAATTTCCTCAGGGCAGGCGATCTTGATGCCTTGCCTATGCTCTATTGTGCGTACGAATGCACTCGCCTCATGCAGGCTGTCGTGGGTACCGGTATCGAGCCAAGCATAACCCCGGCCGAACTTTTCAACCTGCAGCTTGCCACACTCCAGGTAACTCCGGTTCACATCCGTAATCTCCAGCTCCCCGCGCGCGGAAGGCTTGATGCTCGCGGCAATATCAAGGACATCATTATCATATAAATAGAGGCCAGTTACAGCCCAATTAGACTTTGGCTTGGCCGGCTTTTCTTCAATCGAGATTGCCCGTCTATTCTGATCAAATTCGACAACACCATAGCGCTCCGGATCAACCACCTGATAGGCAAACACCGTTGCGCCTTCTTTGTTCCCGATTGCTGCCTGGCAAGTTCGTGAGAGGCCAGCGCCGTAGAAAATGTTGTCGCCCAGGATCAGCGCGACACTGTCGTTTCCGACAAACTCTTTGCCAATGATGAACGCTTCCGCCAGCCCGTTGGGTGCCGCTTGCGTTGCATAGGTAATATTGACGCCAAAATTAGAGCCATCACCGAGAAGCGAAGTAAATTGCGCGGCGTCATGTGGTGTAGTGATCACCAGAATGTCGCGAATACCAGACAGCATCAGCACCGACAATGGATAGTAAATCATCGGCTTGTCGTAAACGGGCAACAATTGCTTGGAAACAGCGATGGTACAAGGGAAAAGTCGCGAACCCGATCCGCCTGCCAGTATGATGCCCTTCAAAATAGCCTACCTATCAATTGCTGATGTCTTTGAAAGTGTTTTAAAGGCGTCCCATTAGTGACGCAAGATACAATGAAGCTGTGCCTGCCTTCGTCTGCCTCCATACACCAGATTTCCTTAGCCAATTCAAGCGTTCGAAATGTGACTGTGCCCGCGCCGATTTGAAGGATTGCAAGGCGGCGTGCGCTTCGGCGGTGAGTTGGCCAAGATTGTCATCAAGCAATGCCAGGTGCTGGTCTTGCCAACGCCCCCACGTGCCGTCCCAGACCATGCGTAATCGCGTCAATCGGGCAAAGTAAGAACGGTTCTCGCCGATAAGGTTACCACCGTGCTGTCGGTAGAGGGTCAATGGCTCCGGGTCGTATTTGACGATGCCGCCGCTCCCGCTGACCATAATGTAGGCCCACCAATCGTGACTCACCGGGGGCCCCTTGGCAAGCGAGCGCCTCAGGATATTGAAAGCTTCGCGATTCATGGTCATCGTGTTGCCGCCAGCAATGGACTGGACCAGCGCATTCTCAAAAGCCGGAGGATGCGCGAAGAGCGGAGACAAGCGACCGATATCCCGACCATCGCGATCGATCATACGCGTTCGACCACAATAGAGCGCAGGCACATCGCTTGGCTGTTGGCGAAGCCAGTCAAGAGATCTCTGCGACTTGTCTGCGACCCAGATATCGTCTTGGTCGCTGAAGGCGTAGAATTCCGTTTCGGGCAGAGCGTTGAGCAGAAGGGCCCGGAAATTTTCGGCAAAGCCTTTTTTAGGCCCTTCGGAGTAATGCAGGTCGATATTGGCGATCCCATGTGTCAGGCGGCCCAACGCCTTGCGCGTTCGGTTTGACTGACTGTCGTCGGAAACCACGAGGCGGATGCTCGTTCCAACCTGATTTGCAAAGGACTCAATCTGGGGCGCGAGAAACTCTTCACCTTCATAGGTGGCCATCAGGATTGTTAAATCGCTGGATTTGCCATTCATTTCTCTACCAAACTCCCATTCCGCAATGCGCTGCGCACCATCTCAACCAGCCCGCGAGTCGGTTAGAAGACACTGCGACTAAGCGCACGATTCGAGCAACTGGCGCAACATCAGGGCGTTCGCATCGTTCCCGGGCATGCCGCTTCCCCGACTTATCCGAGTTTCAACCCCATCCGCCTTTGCATGAAGCCTGTAGCGCCATAGTGGTGGCGCGCAGAATGCCTCTGGCCCCTCTATATCGTCGACTTGTTGGCGAGCGCAACGGCGACAAGCATGGGTGGCTTTCGGGTCAGCATGCGCTCCAGCCACACTCCTTGAGCTAATGGGATGAACTGCCTTCCCACCGAGATGCAGCTATTGTTGCGCGTAATGATGAAGAAGAAGGAGCATTCTGATGGACATCACGGTTCGTCGGATTGATCTGGGCAAGTCGGTTTGTGGCCTTGCGGGGCTTGATGCCAGCGGCCCTGTAATTTTTCGCAGACATCTCAAACGGGTCCCGCTGCTGGATTGCTTGGCGGAATTGCCAAGCTGTATTGTCGCAATGGAGGCCTGCGAAGACGCAAATCACATCGGGCGTTTCGGCGACACACGCTACTGCCGCTGGATGATTGTCTTTACGCGCTGCAGCCATCGATCCCACATCTGACACGCTCAGCGCCGCAGCAGTGCCTGCAGCGCCTCGGCATCTCTCGGTTGCCTGACGTGGAAGGCGACAAGCCAAAGCGGTCGAAGTTCACGCAGCACATGCTCGAGGCCGTGCCAAATCAGGACCACACCATTCTCACCGACAACGGCATTCAGTTCGCCGAGCAGCCTCGAAACCGCAAGACCATCTACTCCAGGCCCATGCGCTTCGACATGATCCGTGAGGCTAATGGGATCGAACACCGCCTTACAAAGCCCAATCCTCCTTGGACCAACGGTCAGGTCGAAAGATTAAACCGGACGATCAAGGATCGCGACCATCAAACGGTTCCATTACGACAGTCACAACCAACTCCGCGCCCATCTCGCCGACTTCGTGGCGGCCCACAACCATGCGCGCAGGCTCAAGCCCCCCCCCAGCAGCCTCACGCCCTATGAATATCTCTGCGAGATATGGACATCGGAGCCAGGCACTTTCATCCTAAATCCGATCCACCGGATGCCGGGACTGAACACCTGGGATGTCGCCATCTTCGGCACTTGAAGCTAATTGAAGAGCTTACCGTAAACCTCCTCCGCCATCTCCGGCGGCGATTTTACCGCGCCCCTGAGGATGATATCGGGGGTTTCTGGCGGCTCGAAGGGGCTGTCGATGCCGGTGAAGTTCTTGATCTCGCCCTGGCGGGCGCGAGCGTAAAGCCCCTTGGGGTCGCGCGCTTCGCAGACCTCGAGCGGGGTATCGACAAAGGCTTCGATGAAGGTGATCTCCCCGGCAATCTCGCGGGCCAGCCGCCGCTCGTTGCGGAACGGGGAGATGAATGAAACGAGGACGATCAGCCCCGCATCGGCCATCAGCTTTGCCACCTCGGCCACCCGGCGGATGTTTTCGATACGCGCCGCCTCGGTAAAGCCCAGGTCCTTGTTGAGCCCGTGCCGCACATTGTCGCCATCGAGGATGTAAGTGTGCTTGCCCTCGGCGATCAGCCGTTTTTCCAAAAGGTTGGCAACGGTCGATTTGCCCGACCCCGAAAGCCCTGTGAACCAGACGATGGCGGGTGCCTGCCCCTTTTGCCGGGCGCGTACGTCGCGCGTGACGTCGAAGGACTGGTAGGAAAGGTTCTCGGCCCGCCGCAGACCGAAGCTGATGGTGCCCACCCCCAGCGTCTGGTTGGCGATGCGGTCGATAAGGATGAACCCGCCCATGATGCCGTTCTCGGCGTAAGGGTCGAAGGCAATGGGCCTGTCGGTGGCGATGGTGATCGTACCGACCTCGTTGAGTTCGAGCCGCTTGGCGGCGGTCTTTTCGAGCGTATTGACGTCGGTACGGTGCTTGAGTTCGGTGATCGTCGCCGGGATGAGCTGGGTGCCGAGCTTTAAGAGATAGGAACGCCCCGGATAGGCCGGCGCGTCCGCCATCCACACCATCTCGGCCTGGAACTGGTTGGAATATTGCGGCGTCCGGCCCGGATGCGCCAACACATCGCCGCGCGAGACGTCGATTTCACCGTCCAACACCAGCGTCACCGCCTGCCCGGCAACCGCGTTTTGGAGATCGCCGTCCATGGTGACGATGCGGGCGATCCTGGCCGGCTTCCGCGAGGCGGCGTTCAGCACCTTATCACCGGTCTGCACCATTCCTGAAGCGACCGTCCCCGAAAAACCGCGGAAATCGAGATTGGGCCGATTGACCCACTGCACCGGGAACCGGAAAGCGGCCTCGGAGCGATCCACATCGACAGCGATCTCTTCGAGATAGGGCAAAAGCGGCGCGCTTACGAACCAGGGGGTGCTGGCGCTGTTGGTGACGATATTGTCGCCCCTAAGCGCGGATACCGGTACCGCGGCGATCGAGGCAAAGCCCAGATCTTTGGCAAACTCCCGGTATTGACTCTCGATGCCCATGAATATGTCGGCGTCATAGCCCACAAGGTCAATCTTGTTGACGACAAGGACGATATGCTTCACCCCCAGCAGCGAGAGGATAAAGCTGTGGCGGCGCGTCTGCGTCAGAATGCCTTTTCGCGCATCAACAAGAAGCAGGGCCAGATCGGCGTTGGAGGCGCCGGTGGCCATGTTGCGGGTGTATTGCTCGTGCCCCGGTGTGTCGGCCACGATGAACTTCCGCTTTGCCGTCGAAAAGAAGCGATAGGCCACATCGATGGTGATGCCCTGTTCGCGCTCGGCAACCAGCCCATCGACCAATAGCGAAAAATCGATGCCCTCATCCCCCACATGCCGGTTGCGGCTTTCCTTTTTGAGGGCGGCAAGCTGGTCATCGAGAATGAGCTGGCTGTCATAGAGCAGCCGCCCGATAAGCGTGGACTTGCCATCATCGACCGACCCGCAGGTCAAAAACCGCAGCAGCGATTTATCGGTCTGTTCGGCAAGCCAGTCCGCAATACCGGCGTCGGGGGCCAGAGGAAAGGTGGCCGTCATCAGAAATAGCCCTCGTGTTTTTTCTTTTCCATCGATCCGGCCTGATCGGAATCTATCAGCCGTCCTTCGCGCTCGGAGTTGCGCGAGGCCTGCATTTCCATGATGATCTCGGGCAGCGTTGCCGCAGACGAGCGGATCGCCCCGGTCAGCGGATAGCAACCCAGCGTGCGAAAGCGCACCAGTTCCTCGCGCGGCGTCTCGCCCGCTTCGAGCCGGAACCGCTCATCATCAACCATGATCAGCGTGCCCGCGCGCTCGACGACAGGCCGGCACTTGGCGAAATAGAGCGGCACGACGGGGATGTCCTCAGCATGGATATAGGTCCAGATGTCGAGTTCGGTCCAGTTGGAGAGCGGGAAGACCCGCATCGATTCCCCCGTATTGAGTCGCGTGTTGAACACCCGCCACAGTTCAGGCCGCTGGTTCTTGGGGTCCCAGGCGTGAGCCGCGTTGCGGTGCGAGAAGATGCGCTCCTTGGCGCGGCTCTTCTCTTCGTCGCGCCGTGCCCCGCCGATCGCTGCATCGTACTGCCCGGCACCCAGCGCCTGCCGCAAGGCTTGCGTCTTCATGATGTCAGTATAGCGGGCCGAGCCATGATCGAACGGGTTGATATTGGCGGCCTGCCCCTCGGGGTTGGTGTGCACGCGCAACTCGAACCCGTATTCTGCCGCCACCCGGTCGCGAAAGGCGATCATTTCGCCAAACTTCCATGTCGTATCGATATGGAGCAGCGGAAACGGGATGCGCGAGGGATAGAACGCCTTGCGCGCCAGATGCAGCAGGACACTGGAATCCTTGCCGATCGAATACATCATCACCGGCCGCTCAAAGCTCGCCGCAACCTCGCGGAAAATCTCGATGCTCTCGGATTCGAGTCGGTCAAGATGTGTGAGTTGATTGTCTATTTTCATTCAAAGCTCAAAGTTTACTGTTCGCACTGAAGTCGATACGATCGATAATTGAATGATATCCGATGGCGCAAAACTCAGGATGTCAAAGTCGCCGTCATGGGACTGAATCCCCTTGCCGCAAACCTAGGGCTTGCCAGCCATATAAAAAAACATCCACCTGCGGCTCGAAGAATAGCATCTCCTGCAACCGTATCTCACTCCATCGTCCTGCCGAAGCGAGGGTAGAGGTCGGCTTCACCTTCTGCAATGAGGCAAAACTTGAGAGAAGATCCAACGATCTTGAACTTCTCCTCCTGAACGCGCGATATCCGAGCGTCACTTCTTTCGACCCCATGCGAGCGGCTTCCAACAAGGGTTATACCCTCTTCGGGTAAGTCACACACCATGATCTCAACCCGAGAAACGATCTGGCCGTTCTGAAGGAAACCAACATGCGCACCTAATGGCAGAGCACCCCAACAGATGCGACCTATACGCTTGTGCACAATCCATCGAATCCGGCGCATGGCGCCGACGATCAAGAGCTTGTGGATATCTGCCCGCACCAATTTCTCTGACCGAATCCAGACAGGGCTTGCCGCCCGTCGATCGCAGTCGGAGGACGAGGTCCAACCCCGCAGCGAAGTTCCGTCCGCTCGCGAAGGTGCGTAGATCCGGCGCGAACGCCATAGTCGCATCCGCCGTCAGTGGACCAACCTGTCCCATATCTGCCGATTGCGACATCGACCGACCAAGCGTAGTTCCAATTCAGCCGCCACCGATATAATCAGTTGCAATCCGCACATTCGCTGGAGGCGCACTATCAAACCGGTTGCGACCTAGCAGAACACGAGAAGATCAGGCTTAGACATGAACATTGTTGTTGTGGGATTGGGCTATGTCGGTACGGCGAACCTGCTCATGCTCGCCCCGAACCACAAGGTGATCGGCGTTGACCTCAACCCCGAACGTGTGGCGGCCATTGAACAGGGCTCTTGCCCAGTTTTTGACCCTGATGCTGCGCAGTATATTGCCGAAAACAGGCTGGATCTATCAGCCACATTGGACGGCAACTCGGCTTACGAGGGCGCCGACGTTGTCATCGTCGCCACCCCCACTGACTATGCCCCCCAGACCAATCGCTTCAACACACAATCAGTTGAGTCCGTCGTGCGAGCAGTTGTTAACGTGAATAGCGCAGCAACGATCGTTATTCGCTCGACCGTACCAGTGGGGTTTGTGCGGCAGTTACGAGCAGAAATCGGAAGTGACAGAATCGTGTTCGTGCCGGAGTTTTTGCGTGAAGGTCGTGCTCTTCATGACAGCCTGCATCCATCTCGAATTGTCGTCGGAGACAATTCCAAAGTCGGCAAGGCCATCGCCGACCTTCTCCTCACGGGAGCACATAAAAAAGATGTTCCCTTGCTTCTGACCGGGACGGACGAGGCAGAAGCCATCAAGCTGTTTGCCAACACTTATCTCGCAATGCGTATTGCATACTTTAACGAACTCGACAGCTACGCCATGGTTCACGAACTCAATACGAAGCAGATCATCGATGGTGTTGGCTTGGATCAGCGCATCGGAGACCACTACAACAATCCTAGCTTTGGCTTTGGCGGCTACTGTCTTCCTAAAGACACCAAGCAATTGCTGGCCAACTACGCAAACGTTCCCCAGAATCTTATTGAAGCAATCATTCAAGCTAACCAGACGCGTAAGGATGTTATTGCTGAAGAAATATTGAAGCGAAAGCCCTACTGTGTCGGTATCTATCGACTCACAATGAAAATGGGTTCGGACAATTTCCGTGATTCAGCCGTTCAAGGCATCGTTGAGCGCATCAAGCTGCGAGACGTGAAGGTTCTCATTTTTGAACCGATGCTCGAGGAAGGCAAATATTACGGTTCGGAGGTTACATCAGATTTTTCACGGCTTTTGGATGAATGTGACGTCATAGTCGCCAACAGAATGACCCCAGAACTTGAGCCCTTAAAGGATCGCGTTTTTACGCGTGACGTTTTTGGCAATAATTGAGTAACCCGTTGCCAAGATCTCAGTCTGTTCTGAGTCCGTAAAACTGGATCGCTGCTGGTTTGAGTTTTCCGCTGAGTTGACGCGCACCCCGTTTTTGGACCGGCCCGAACCGGAACTTCCGGGGTGTCTGGCTCAGGCGGCAGGATGTGCCAATGAGCCTTTCATGAGCGATATCGGCGGCTTGTTGCCGATTGCGCTGTTGACGTTGCCCCCAAGTTTTATCCAGTTTGACGGAGACTCTGGCGGTGGGTTTGGCCGATATGGCCGGGGCTATTGACGGGGTCTGACGCGGAGCTCGCGAGCGAGCGGAGCGGCAGATCCCGTTTCGGGTTCAAGGTGTCGGCATATTCGGTCGGGATCAGCCAACCGAGCCGGGAGTGTGGGCGGTTGAGGTTGTAGTCGTTCCTCCAGGCCTGAAGAGTTGCTCGGGCGTGCGAGAGCGACGGGAACAGCGTTTCGTTCAGCAGTTCGTCCCTCAGCCGACCATTGAAGCTCTCGATGAAGCCGTTTTGCATGGGCTTTCCCGGCGCAATGTAGTGCCAGTCGATCTGCATTCGATCAGCGAAGCCCAGGATGGCGTTCGAGGTGAACTCGGTCCCGTAGCACCTCGGGAAGAAGCGCTTGTTTGAGGTTATGGCCGCGCGCGCAGCCCCCAAATAGCGCAGCGGGTGGCCATAACCGGGTCTCAGGTCTCAACAGTGGTTTTGCACAAACCACACCGCTGAGGAGACCGCTATGACCGCCACCGATACTACCGCCTCGACCTTGTTGGTCGCCATCGACATTTCCAAGCACCGCCATGAGGTGCTGATCGGCGCGCCTGGCAAGAAGCGCCGCCGTCGATTGACGATCACAAACACACTCGACGACTTTCGGCGCTTGGCCGCCATCCTTATGGACTACGGTCTGCCTGTGAGGATCGGGTTCGAGGCGACCGGCAACTATCATCGACCGTTGGCGCATCATCTCGGCCAGGCCGGGTTCGATCTGAAGCTCGTGTCCTCTGTTGGCCTGGCTCGAACGCGTGAGGCCCTGCACAACAGCTGGGACAAGAACGATCCGAAGGACGCCCAGGTCATCCTGCGCATGCTGGAGATCGGCGCGGTGCAGTTCTTCCACGATCCGCTTGCGACCGGCGTTGCCGACATCCAGGAGTTGTCGAAGACCCATGAGATCGTCTCGCGTTCGAAGACCGAGCTCTGGCACCGCATTCTGACGCATTACCTGCCGCTCTACTTTCCCGAGGCCGAACGGTTTCATCGAAGCTCGCGAACCGACTGGTTCCTCGCCTTCCTCGAGAAGTATCCAACGCCCGGCATGATCACGGCCATGAGCAAGGAGGTCTTCGTCGCCGACGCCTGGCAGGTGGTCGGCCGCAAGGTGTCCAAAGAGCGCCTGCTCTCAGATATTTACTCAACGCGGTTGGCTCTGTGGGCCAGCCGGTTCACCCGGATTCCGACGCCGTGCGCATGTTCCGCCTCGTGTTGGCCGAAGGCCGAAGCCTGGTTCGCCAGCGCAACGAGATCGAGGCGCGGGCCGTCGAGCTTCTATCCGATCATCCCGATTACCAGCTTCTGACAACCATCCCCGGGATCGGCCCGATCAACGCCCTGACCATCCTGGCAGAGGCCGGGGATTTGCGCCGTTTTCGCCATCACCGCCAATTCCTGAAGTTCTGCGGCATGGACCTCGCCACCGTCCAGTCCAGCATGCTCCGCGGCCAGAGCCGGATCTCCAAATACGGCAATGCCCGACTCCGCCGAACCTTCTGGATGGCTGGGCAGGTTGCCGTGCTCAAACGCACGAACAGCTTCCGCGACAAGTTCGAACGCTACATCGCACGAGATCGACATAACGCCCATTTGCGCCGCAAGGCCTACACCGCCATCGCGGCCAAGATGGCGCGCACCGTACACGCTGTGGTCAAGCACGGCGAACCCTATCGCCCCTTCTTCGAGGGGGTGAGCCCAGGCGGAAGGACCCTTGTCTGATAAGAGCCGTGGAGGCAGTTCGCTGACCTCGTAGATAATGTTCAGGTCTTCCGCTTGGGAATTTGGATCTCGTCTTAAGGACGGTGAGGGCCGCAATCGTGCGTACCCTGTGTTTGCTATGGGAGAGACCGCTTCTTGACGGCGGAGACCGCTTGGGCAACCATATCAGGGCATCCGGGACACCGGATGCCCCATGACCTGCTGACCTAAGCAGCCAAATCTTCCCGATATAGGGCGTTGTCGCTGACCACCATCTTCGGCTTGCCGCGCCGTGCCAGGAGCGCTTCCAGTTCGCGGGCTACGCGAAGACCCGAGAGCGATGTGTCGGCGACCAAGGCCAGACACTCGCGGGTGCAGTCATCCACGATTGTCAGGACCCGGAAGCGCCGGCTGTCGGTCAACTGGTCCGAGACGAAGTCGAGCGACCATCTCTCGTTCGGGGCCATGGGGATCAGCATCGGCCGCCTTGTGCCCATTGCCCGTTTCCGGCCACCTCGTCGACGTACCGACAGCCTCTCTTCCCGGTAGATGCGGAACAGGCGCTTATGATTGACCACATGCCCTTCGCGGCGCAGCAGGACGTGTAGCCGTCGATAGCCGAACCGTCGCCGCTCATGGGCAATCGCCTTCATCCGCTCGCGCAGAACCACGTCGTCCGTTCTCCTGGTCTGATAGCGCATCGTCATGCGGCAACAGCCAAGGATCTTGCACGCCCGCCGCTCGCTCATTCCAAACGCGATCTGGAGATGTGCGACGGCCTCTCGCTCGACGGCGGGCGTCACCATTTTTTTGACAGAAGGTCTTTCAGCGCAGCGTTGTCGAGCATGCTGTCGGCAAGGAGCCTCTTCAGCTTGGCGTTCTCGTCTTCAAGCGTCTTCAGCCGCTTCGCCTCGCTGATGTCCATGCCGCCATACTTGGCTTTCCACTTGTAGATGCTGGCGTTGCTGACGCCGTGCTTGCGGCACAAATCCGCAACCGGAACACCGGCCTCGTGCTCCTTCAATATCCCTATGATCTGTTCTTCGGAAAATCGGTTGCGCTTCATCTCTGGTCCTTCGCGTGGGGCCAGAGCCTACTTCAACCTGGATTAATTCATTGGGGCAACGTCAGGCGGAGTCAGGCAACAGGGGAGTGAATAACATTTTTCTGACAAAAAATTTAGGTGGGTTAGGATTCACTTGGATCTTGAGCCGGAAAAGTCTCCGAAAAGAAGCTTTGCAACTTAATCACGGTATCATCCAAGAGTTGTTTATGCTCGGGAAGAACGGACGTCTGACCAGCATCAAGGGCTAACGCATTGCATTCCTCTATCGCTCCCCAAAGCTTAGAGTAGCTATCAATCCAATCCTTTTCAGGAAACATCAGAGCATATCTTTCGGCATCAATCTTGCCTGCCAATGCAGGAAGTGAAACCCTTCCTTGCTGGAAAGAGGAAAGCAGGTCGGAAAGGCACTGAATAACATCGGCATTGATTTTGTTGCCGTAAAATGGATGCGTCATTTTACAGTAACCACCCGACCAGAAGAGTTAACCACCACATTCACTCCGTTGATGTTGTCTATGTACTCAAACGTTCCCGCAGCGTTGCCCGGAATAATCTCTGCCATTTATGGTGGCGGGTTGATTAATAACCGGCTG
The DNA here is from genome assembly GCF_058725515.1 of Nitratireductor sp. WH36-1. Taxonomy (NCBI): domain Bacteria; kingdom Pseudomonadati; phylum Pseudomonadota; class Alphaproteobacteria; order Hyphomicrobiales; family Phyllobacteriaceae; genus Nitratireductor; species Nitratireductor sp. WH36-1. Next base: position 3,302,810 of record NZ_CM178970.1, read on the forward strand.
TGTCGGACCATTGGTCGTCTGCGGTATCTGCCGTCCGGAGCCGTCTGGCTGAATACCATCTGGGCCGGTGTCATCAAAACCAGTCCGCCGTCCTACCGGTGTGGATGCATCAACTGCATCATCGACCGCGCCCCCGCCCCCTTTGCGACCTTCTCTCCAAACTTCTTACCGACGAATTTCCCGAGAACAACGGCCTTGCCAACAGGCACAAAGCCAACGCCGTGGATCACGACGCCAATCACGTCGCCATTTTTGACGGATTGGACCACGCCAACAACGTCACTAATGGGTGAGAGTTCATAACCAAGTTCGACAAGGCTTGCGATCTCGTGGGGATCGACCAACGGCGGATACTTGGCGAGTTCCATCCCCACAGCGAAGACATCGACGTCACCCGAAGAGGCGTAGCTTTCGACCGCATTCAGGATCGTCGTGGGGTTGTAGATAAGATTCCCGTTTGCCAGGGCGGCAAAACCCGCAGGATTAGCCCGGTAGGCCGCAACCAGGTCTTCTGCCGCTCCGGCCGGATCGACCTCGACGCACCTGATGATTTGCAGGAACGCCTGCTGTACACGCAACACCCCACCAGTGTTTATATCAAGCTGATCGCTGCGGGCGGCTCAGATGATGCAACGGATGAGCCTTGACCAAGAAGCACGACCGGGCTTCCACCATGGCGTGAGACCAAAGGCCGAACCTGTCGGGCGCGTAAAACAAAACATGAGCAGCTAAAAAAGATCCCCGATGGATGACAACACCCTGCGCGAAACCTCACCGTCTTCACCCAAGAGCTGCAACACACCCAGAAGAAACTCGGCGTTCTCAAAACAAACGCTGGCGCTATCGCCCCGCGTCAGACACAGCACACCACCGATATCCGCGACCTCTCCTCCGGTCCGCCACAACCCGCCGCAAACATGTCGCCAACAACAACGCCTTCATGGGCAACCTCACCCACAAGTTCGCAGGCGCTTTCGATGCCAATGTCGAACGAGACCGCGATCTTCGCGACACAACCAAAAACCTTCAGGCCCTCACCTCCCGCCTTGAAGAGCGCGATCAACAATCAAAATGGGACTTCGTCAAGCTGGACCGGCATGGCAATCGCCGCGCTGCTGGCAGGCGGAGGCGCGGTTTATTTCACAAAGCAAAAGCTGGATAACGCGAACTTCCAAGACGCAATCAACCTCATCCAGAACGATGACGACGCATACTGGTGCGGGGCGGCTCAAGCCTAAATAGTCCAAGATCGCGACGGAACACACTACTGCTCAGTCCAGATGCCGGGGTATCAGGTGCCTGAAGCAAATCGGGAATAAGGGGTTTACCTCTTTCGAGTAAAAGAAACTCCACTTCGCGGCCAAACGGAAAATTCCAACTCCTGAATCAACCCGCCATCTCCAAGGGTAATGGTAATTATCTGTCGGCTCTCATCCAGTCGGACACAAGATAGGCATTCATCAAATACGCGCACAACTTCTGCGCCACTCTTGGCCATCGATAGACCAAAAGTCCGATCAACACTTCCAATCCACATCTTGGAGATGTCACCCAACTCATCCTCGAACACATACTCTTCGGTGTGGGCCTGCTGGTCAAAATTCACGTCGCAGCCAAAAGCTGCGACAAAATCCTCAGAAGCTGGAACAACCAAATCTTCGCGGTGAATAGCGGCACGTGTCATAATTCTCTTACCGATAAGGAATAGTGGTAATGAAACGGCTTGTGCCGTCAGCCATCACTTCAAACGTTGTCTCCAACCGGACAAAACCGCCAGGCCCCGGAAGCAACGACTCTCTCACTGTGAAATTTTGAGTGACCCCATCGCGGGTCTCCGAAAAAGTCCGCACAATGCTAGACGAGTCAGAAGCCACATCATCAAAGTGGTTGGTTAGAATACGGCGTCCATCTGCCGTATCGTAGATGCCAATGTGCGACAATTCACTTTGGAGTTGTTGAGAGCGAGCTGTGTTATGCGGGTTCGATGTAACCCGGCCAAAGAGATAATTGAACTTCCCTTCGTCAATGATGAGTGTCTTATTTGCGGTCGTCCTTCCGAACAGGTTACCAACGCTGTCCCAAATCGTCACCCCCTTGGCTTTGAAGTAGTCAGCGGCCTCCTTCCAAACGCCCCATCCAGCAGCGGTGCGAAGCACCTTTACGCCATTGACGACAACAAACTTTCCAGCAATTGTCACGACCGAGCCGGCAGCCAAAGCCACATCGAAGATCCCATCAGCCGTCTCGACGCCGCCATACCTGATATCGACCCTGGCCACCCTCTCGCGCGCACGATCGACAAGCCGGTTCGCCTCACCAAGATCGTAATCTTTGATCTGTTGTTCGACCAAGATGGACAACTCAGTCGCCCCGACATCGTCAGCACACAGGAGGTATGAAAAATAGGCCTGCTCCAACTCCGCCACGATGGCCTTGTAACGTGTACCGTTCTCGAACGTTGGCTCCCCGAAGATTATTAGTTCAAGCGCCGCTGCATATTCCGGCTGCAGCCTGCGGATGTCTTCCTCCGCCTTGGCGACGAGATCTATTGCGGCTTGCTCGCCACCTGCCGTATCAACCGAGCCATTCCACATCACCTGAAAGTAGCAACCCGAACCGTAGGGGCCGCAATCAATCCGGATTGCCGGCTCCCCCTGTGAGAAGTCGATGTTGACGCCCTGCGCAACTGCAACCCGCACTGCCAGAGGCACACTGGCCGGCGAGCCGTAGAAATCGACGGCGCCGTTCCAGTTCTGCTGCATCGACACCAGAGACTGCACTTCCGGAGATCGCAGCGCCTCTCCCGCCTGATCGGTGGTAAAGCCACTGGCCAGAAGTCGGCGGAAGTAATCGACACTCTCCGGGCCCTGCGCGGCAATCGTGTCCGGGACAATGGCGTTCATCGCCCGCACATAGTCCGCGATCGCCTTGACGTTCTTGCTGAAGGCGGCAAGGTCTCGGACATTGAGAGCGCCGGAGAGTTTTGTGTGCGCATCCCTTGTGACCTCCTGCCAGCTGGCCGCATCCCGGTTCACGGATGCGATCAGCTGTTCGGCCACGGCCCTGTCGGCATCGCGAATGGTGACGCCGAGCATGCCCGCAGCATCAAGCGTCGTGCGCGTCTCGCCCTGCCTGTCCTTCTTTTCGTAGGAGAAGCCGACCGTATCGACCGCGCCGCCCTTACCCCCGATGGAGCCGCCGACACTGCCGTAACGGCCCATGTCGTGATTGTCGGAGACTGTGAGCGTCCCGGTCTCAAGCAGAATGTCGCCGTCCGTCGCCTGAAGCAGCGCACCCTGGAGAAGGGTATCCTCCCCAACGACCAAATCCAGGCTGTCGCGGGCAATGACGGAGGACCCGGACGACCAGCTTTTCGCGCCGTCCTCCTTCGAGCCGGAAATCGAAAATGCGGAGGGATTGAGCCCGACGCTCAGACCAAAGGAAAAGCCGTCGCGCCACCCTTGAGCCTGGGGCGAGAGAACCGCCAGGTTGCGATCAACATCGAGGGACACAGTCTTGCCGGAAACATTGCCCCCGGCAATGGTTGTGTCCCGCCCCGAGGTCAGCCGGACATCGCCGCCCGCTGCGACCCCCGCATTGGTCAGAACTTCGTCATAACCTTTCGACTTGCCGACATTGACGCCGAGCGAACCCGGTGACAGCGACATACCAAAGGAGGAGGACTTGTCCCTCGCATAATCGACCAGCGCCGCCATCAGGATATCGCGCTCGGCTTCGACCGTGACATCCCCGCCCGCGATCAGCTTCGTCCCCTGGTCGAGAACAGCGTCGAGGCCGGCCCGCATGACCACATCGCCACCAGCCACAAGTTCCGAAGCCATGCTTTCCGACCAGCCCTGCTCCTTCTTCCACGAAGAAATGGTGAGCCCGACCGTCGAGAGCACAGAGCCGGGCGTGATGCCGCCATCGGTCCCGCGGAACTTGCCGAGGGGGTCAAATTCGCCTGAAAGCGCCCCATTTAGTGCAGCATTTGACCAAGTCGTGTCTGCCCCGCCAGCCGCTCGTGCAGCCCCGCCGAACACCGACGCGCCACCCGTCACGGTGTTGACCGCCGCCAGTCCGGCCGCCAGACCACTGTCGGCATGGGCGAGCCTGGCCAGTGACTGGGTCAACGGGTTGAGATCTGCAAGACCGGTCAAGACATCGTCAGTCGAGCCACGGTTCAACGCCGCGTCCACCGCGCCGGAGCCGGGAAACGACAGGCCTATATAGAAGCCCTTTTCCGTGAACCAGCGCGCATCCTGCGCTGCAGACAGGCGGATGTCCTCGTCCGCCAGCAGCATCAGGTCGGAGGCCGCAGCGATCTTCACGCCGACGCCGTCGATGGCCCCGCCGGCTGACAGCGTGATGTCATCGCCCGAAAGACGCGTGCCGCGCGTGTCGATTTCGTTCCAGCCCCGCTTGACGCTGCCCCAGCCGAGGCCCTGGAAGCCCCACGCCCTGTAGCTGTTGACCACTTCGGCCGAGACCGTGCCCATGTCGATGTCGCCACTCGCCTTGACAGCGAGAGCGCCATAGGCCGAGACCATCGCACCGTTGAAGATCGCGTCGGACGCTGCCGCGCCCTCCCTGCGGCAGAGATCACCGCCGTCGCACAGCGAATAACCGGCGAGGATCTTCATATCGCCAAGGAGTGTTTCAGCAGCCGCTTCCTGCGTGGTGATGGCATGCTCGACCACCTTGAGGCCTGACAGGAAGCCACGCTGCCGGTAGTCCTTCAGAAGGTAAGTGTCCTGCAGGGTCTCGAAAGTGACCTCGCCGGCAGCAGCCAGAAGCATGTCGTTGACGGCGCCGATCGAGCCGCCACGATTGGTCAGGTCACCGCCCACGATGACAGTGAGATCCGCACCGGAAGCGATCTGTGCGACATTCCAGTCGGTTCGCGTCGTGCCACAGGCCTTGCCGATGCAGCCGTCCATGAAGTCGACGGCGCGCTTGACCTTCATGGTCTCGTTGACAAGGTTCCCCCCGATGCGCAGATCCATCGCACCCGCCGTCGAGATGGCCCCGCCCCGGTTGATCAGATCGCCATCCGTCGTCATCAACAGCCTGCCGGCCGAGATGAGGCCAGTGTCGCCCCGGCCGAAGGCGCCTGACGAGGCCCCGTCGGCGCGGAACTGCGTGCCGTGGTCAGCCACCCGCTCATTGAGGAGGTCGCGCACGGTGACCGCGGCAAGATCCTTCGCGACAATCGCCCCCTTGTTGGTCAGACGCCCATCGAGTTTGATGACGAGCTCATTTCCGGCAACAAGCCCGGCTCCACGTCCGCCGCGCAACAGATCGTCTGCAGGGGGAAGATAAAGAACCGGAACAAGGACGCTGGCGCCATCGACGATACGGGTCTCGTGCCAGACAAGCGGTTCGGTGAGTGTAGCGCGTTGCGCTTCTGTCAGCCCCACGCCGTAGCGCGAACCCGTCGCGTCGGCGAACGCCTGGGCATTTTTGTAAAGCTGCTGTCGCGCTTCCTCATCGCCAAGACCGTCGAGGGTCATGGAACGACCGGAAGCCCGTCGCATTGCATCCGCAAAAGCCGCCGCCTCCGCCACGGGATCAGCAAAGAAGCGAATCCCCGAACCTGCAATGTTCGCGTCGCGCAGCAGACTGGCGGCCTCAAGCGAACCTGTATAGGCCTCAAGCCGACCGAAATCGCTCGGATCTGGGCTCCAGGAAGGCAGAGCGTCGATGGGGCCAAAATCGAGGACCGGAACGTACACGTCATCGAGCACGAAGTCGCCGCCAGCACCGTTATTCAGCCTGCCCCCTTCGATCGCGACAAGATTGCCGGCCAGCGTGCTGCGGTTCGTCGTCGTGTCAATCTTCAGCAGAAGGTCACCGCCCGACTTGATCAACGACCCCACCGAGACTGTCGATTTTCCGACAAGCGTCTTCCTGTGATTGCCGTAGGGCGCGCTGTTGATATCGACACGGCGATTGCCGATCATGATCACGCTTGGAACATTGTCCGGATCAACGCCGAGCGCCTCAAGATCGAGGAGGCTTGCGATATCCGCATTTTCGATAATCTCGATCTGGCCGCTGGAAATGACACCCGCCTGGTATTTCCCTTTGCCTGCATAGGTAACCGTGACAGGAGATTTGCCGCTGGATATGACGACCATGCGCTGGCCGCCCCTCGCGAGAGCGTCGAGCCCCGCACTCTTGAACACGTCTGCGCTGTACGGACTCACCAGCCAGTCAGGGTGGCCCCCTACGGGAGCGTGAAACGCGCCGCTGCCGTTATCCATGAAGCGGCGGCCGCCGCCCCATTCATGCCGATAATGATCGACCGTGTAGGTAAGCGCATCATTGAGCGTACGATCCATCTTGATGGACAGATCGCCAGCCGCAAGGATACGCCCATCCAGGTTCTCAAGGCTGCGGCCCTCAATGCGCATGTTCCCGCCAGCACGCACCATTCCGGGAAGGTTCAGCCGGATGGTCCCGGAATATTCATCGCGGGCGGCGCGCATGGTGCCCCAGTATCGGGCTGGCCCACTTGTTCGCTCGGTGGCGTAGAGAATGTTCAAATCACCGAGTTCATTGACATCCTGCGTTCCGCCATCGGTTCCGGCAAGCGCACTGTTGACCAAATCCGTCGCACTGATGTGCAGGTCGCCCGTTGTCTCGATCGCGCCGGAGGTGTTGGTCAGCGTCCCGGATGTGCGCAGTATCAATGGTCCAAGCGCCTGAATACGGCCAAGCACGTTATCCAAGCGTGCGCTTGCTTCGATATTGAGTCCACCGCCCGACACGATCTTCGTGTTGGCGCCGGTGTTTTCAAGTACATCGGCCTTTAGTTCGAACTGACCTTCGGATTGTATGAGACCACTGTTTGCAACAAGGTCCGCCGCAATCAACCGCAGCGTTCCGGCGGATATGATCTTGCCGAGATTGCTAAGATCTCCATTGAGATCCAGCCTCATCCCGGAGCCTCCCGCAATCGTCCCGCCATCGGTTCCGGCAAGCGCGCTGTTGACCAAATCCGTCGCACTGATGTGCAGGTCGCCCGTTGTCTCGATCACGCCGGAGGTGTTGGTCAGCGTCCCGGATGTCCGCAGTATCGATGGTCCAAGCGCCAGAATACGGCCAAGCACGTTATCGAGGCGTGCGCTCGCTTCGATATTGAGTCCACCGCCCGACGCGATCTTCGTGTTGGCGCCGGTGTTTTCAAGCACATCGGCCTTTAGTTCGAACTGACCTTCGGATTGTATGAGACCACTGTTTGCAACAAGGTCCGCCGCAATCAACCGCAGCGTTCCGGCGGATATGATCTTGCCGAGATTGCTAAGATCTCCGTTGAGATCCAGCCTCATCCCGGAGCCTCCCGCAATCGTCCCGCCATCGGTTCCGGCAAGCGCGCTGTTGACCAAATCCGTCGCACTGATGTGCAGGTCGCCCGTTGTCTCGATCACGCCGGAGGTGTTGGTCAGCGTCCCGGATGTCCGCAGTATCGATGGTCCAAGCGCCAGAATACGGCCAAGCACGTTATCCAGGCGTGCGCTCGCTTCGATATTGAGTCCACCGCCCGACACGATCTTCGTGTTGGCGCCGGTGTTTTCAAGCACATCGGCCTTTAGTTCGAACTGACCGTCGGATTGTATGAGACCACTGTTTGCAACAAGGTCCGCCGCAATCAACCGCAGCGTTCCGGCGGATATGATCTTGCCGAGATTGCTAAGATCTCCGTTGAGATCCAGCCTCATCCCGGAGCCTCCCGCAATGACCCCCGTCGCCGTATTGGTGAGATTATCCGCGTTGACGGCCAGACTGTCGCGCCCACGCAGAATGCCGTTGTTGATGACGGAGCCGTTGGTGACGACATCGATATCCGCCCGGTCGATCGCCCCACCTCCGCTGACGACAAGATTCTTGAAAGCCAGATCGAGCTGCCGGTAATCGAGATCGCTGACCGTTGTGCCAATTGTAAGTGTGTCGGAGGCGGCAGCGTTGAGAGTAGTGGTATCGAACAGCACGTTCGATCCGAGCGCCACATCCGTGCCGACAATCTCCGCCTTCAACGGCGCAATCAGCCAGGAATTGACGAGATCGGCGGTTCGTCCAGCAAGCTGGATTTGCGGCGACTGAAGCGTGGCGTCGGCAACAGAGAGGAGACCGGATGCCTCAAGACCCACGGCCTCACTGGAAGCGGCCAGACCGCTGAAACGCGCGTCACCTCCTGCCTTCGCCGTCAGTGCGCCACCTGCCTTGAGCATAGCAGCCGACTGAAGGTCGCGAACGGTTATGATCGAAAGTTCTTCACCGGTCGACACCCCGGAGGATGCGAGCAGTGAGGCGTCCTCGGCCGCAATCGCAATATTTCCACTTGCTGCAAGGTCACGGTTGATCGAAAGGCGGCGGGCTGCCGTCAAAGCGATGCCACCTGTTGCCTGTGCGGAGACGATCTTCAACGCGCCTTGCGAGGCAACCGACACATCCCCCGCCACGCTGGAAGAGCCTGTAGCCTGCAGATTGCCCGAAAGCACCACGCCCATATCGACATCAGTCGACAGCGCCATGATGGAACCAGCCGAAATCGTCCCCGCCGATGTGGATACGATGGCGTCGGCTCCTGACACGGGGCCGACACCAGAGAGCGCGGAGATCTGACCCGTGGCGTCATCGTAACGTGTTGCACCGGCGATGATGCGCAGCGTCTCACGCGCCTTCACCACGCCGTCGATCAACACCGTTCGACCAATAAGGTTCACATCGCCAAGCGGCTGGTCGGCAGGAGCACTGACACCACCGCCCGCAATTGTCACATCACCTGATCGGGTCTGCCATGAGATCGTTCCGGCATTCGCGTCCACATCTGGAACCCCGGATGAAAGCGTGACATTACCGGTGTTGATGAAACCGCAGCCAATACAGCCCACTCCGTTCGGATTGGCTACAATGACATCCGCTTTCGTTCCGAAAACCTCTGTCATCCCGTTCAGCAACGAGCGGTTCGTGCCCGTCACTTCGTTGAGAATGATCCGCGCGGATCGCCCTCCTGTGAGATTGGGATTGGCTGCCACCGCGCCGCCCAGTACGGATGTCCCGCCCGCACCTGAATTGTTGAGGATCAATCCGCGTGTATCGATGTTGTATTCACGGAACTTGTTGTGGCTGATCCCGCCCTGACCGGGTTTCACGATATCGACTGTCGGCGTTCCGTTCCCCGAGGACGTCACGCGCGGCTGGAATTCGATTGGCGCTGTCGGGTCCGTAATTGTCTGCGCAAAGGCCGGTGTGAACGACGTCGCGAGCGTCGAGAACAGAACGCCCGCCGCTGTCGCCGAAGATATTGATCTTGTGAGCAAGCGCGTTCGCGTGGCGCGGACTACGGCCGTCCGCAGCGCTGAGCCGTTCTGCATATTGTCTGTCCCATGGATTTAATCTGGAAAGGCCTGCCTAGCCCCTACTGCGCACCTGGACGGGTCACCGGCTTCCAGTTCCTCGCCCGCGACTGCGCATCAGCAATTTGCGCCGGCTTCATCGCCCCGGTGACTCGCATGAGCGCATCACGCGCGGCGGGATGTCCGCGCTCGCTGGCAAGATTGTAATAAAGGTGGGCGCGCACCGGGTCTGGCGCAGCGCCTTCGCCACGCTCCAACATCTCACCGAGATTGAACAGCGAAACGGGGTTACCAAACGATGCGCCACGCTCGAAGAGCTTGAGCGCCCGCTTCGGGTCGGCTGCGGTTCCTGTCCCCGAGCGGATCAGCGCTGCCAGCATATTGAGCGCTCCGACATGTCCGGCAGCCTCGGCTTTCGCAAAATAGTCATAAGCGGCTTTGGGATCCCGTTCGCGCCCTGTCCCTTCAAGTGCAAGGCCGGCGCAGTTAAAAGCGCCTTCCGCATTGCCTTGATCAGCCGCCTTGCAAACGAGTTCCGCCCCCGCTGCATAATCCTGCCGTACGCTCTCGGCGCGAAGATACATCAGGCCGAGCCTGTTCATCGCCGCTGCGGAGCCTTGGTCGGCCAAGACGATGTAAAGAGCGCGCGCTTTTTCGAGGTCGACCTCAAATCCCACGCCAAGCTCGATCATGCGCGCCAGATGGAAGCCGGCCTCGCTGTCTCCGTTGTCAAATCCTGCAGCGAACTTCCTGGCTGCTGCGGAATAGTCCTTACTTGCGAGCAGTTCCTTTCCGTCGGTCAGTTCGTTCGCCTGTGCGACGATCGTCGATGCAGAGCCGAGGAACAAAGTGCATAGCGCCGCGCGTAGCGTTTTCCAGAAGGCGTTTCTCATCATCAAAATACTTTCATGCGTAGTGTTACGAACAGTTCCCCGGGCGCATCTCCTTCCTGCCGGCTTCCCGGCTCGCTGAGGAGGCGAAGCGCATAACCTGCGTCGAATGAAAGCGATGGCCCGCCATAGCGGACGCCTATGCCGGCACCGATCCGGTATCCATTGGCGTCGTTGGCAATGTCATGACCAAAGCCAGCATCGAGAAACGTGTATGGATTGATGTGCGACAGGACCGCCGACACCGGGTCAACCGTTTGCGCATTGTCGGCATTTTCACCGCTTGACCCAGTCAGCGAGATTGGCAGGGCAAAGGCCACCTCATTGCGCCATATCAACCCGCTATCCGCCTTGAGGCTGCCATTGGAGAAACCCCGCACCGATGCGCGCGAGCCAATCGTCAATTGATCATCGGAATAAAGAGGATCGGCAGACCACTGCCCCGACAAAGAAGACGAAAAGGAAGCCTTTCCCGGCATGACGTAGGAACCCGAAAACGAGCCCTCCAGCTTGGCGAACTGGCTGTGCGGGGTTTGTCGACCGAGGTCGTCGGGATCAATGCGGGCATGGAAGGTCGGAACGCCCACGGTTGAGGCGATGCGTGCGGACAGGGCCCCATGCTCGAAAAAGCGGCTGTAGGTGAGACCAGCCTGGAGAGCCGAGACCCGTTGATCCGTCAGCCCGATACCGTTGATGTAGCGGTTCTGCTCACGATGCGTAAACGTCATGTCGGCGGCAAGGCGCTGTTTGCGCGAGGCGTGGACGATGTAATCCGCGCCCAGACCAACGTTCCATGTCGCGGTGAACAGCTCGGAGAGCGGGCCAAGATCAGCAGTGTTCTCCGACCAGTCTCCCCGCGCACGCAGTGTTGCGCGGCCCAAGGGGACGGAAACGTCTCCGGCAAGCTCATTTGTGTCGATGCCCGACTTGAGTGTCAGGCCCCAACTGTCGTTGATGCCAACAAGATTGTCCTTCTGTACGGTCACCCCGAAGCGCAGCTTGTCGACACCTTCGATCGATTCCGTATCGTAACCAGCGTAAAGTCGGAACGCGTCCTCAATACGGTTGGTGATTTGAACATGCGAAGTCGCCGGGCGTCCGCCCGGTGTCAGGTCCGCCTTGGCCTTGCTGGAGGGCACCCGGTTAAGGCTGTCCAGCGTGTCCTGTAGTTGATCGACATGGACGACGTCATCTGCCTTGGTCGTTCGAGCAAGAGCAATGCGTACCGATGCCGGCAGCAGAGTCAGCGCGTCCAGATCATCGTCGAGGCCATCCCACCAGGCGGCCATGCGTTCGGTGAACTCGTTTAGTGAATGAGAGCCGACAAGCTCAGCTCCCAGCGACGTCATTCGGGGGAACGGCCCACGATACGGTTTGCGCTCCTCCCTGTAGATAATCTTGTCGATGCGGCCAGCAACGACACGCACCACCAATTTCTGGCTCTTTGCAATATCCTGCTCGGGGAGGAAGGCCTGCGTCGTAACGTATCCTCTGTCGACGTAGACCGCGCTTAACGCCTTCAAAAGCGCTCCGACACTCTCGTTACCCTGGCAGGAACTGGCAAAGGGACGCGCAGCAGCCTCCAAAGCAGCCTGATCGACGAGATCATGTTGCCCCTCAATCCGAATTGCATCAACGGCAAAGCAGGGAGCATCCTCGCTACGAGAGTTATCATCCGCCGTTGGGATCATCAGAGGTGCAGGTTCTTCGTCCCGAAGCGAATGACCTGTCGCCTCGGCTGTTCCGGCCGCCAGCGTGCCCGCGATGGACAGTCCCGCCAGCGCAGCGCCGCAAATGATGGATGGCCTTGGGAGAAGGCAGAGGTGGCCCCACATCCTACTCTCCCACCAATTGGCTGAAGTGCCCGACCGGACGCTTTGCGGTCGTAAGCCCGGTGAGCGGTGCTCGCACAAGTGCGACCCCGCCCGGGACCGTGACGCCATTGCGCGCTTCCAGGACGCCGGCATCAACAATGACGGGTTTGAAGGCTTCAATGGCAATGGAACCGAGCGGCGCGGTCATAACACCCCCGACATCCAGCTCTCCCATCCAGATGCTGGAGCCGCCCCAGAAATTGTAAAGACCGGGCGACCGCCGATAGATGCTCGCGACCCGTGTCCCTTCAATCGTCACTTCAGGTGCCTGAAGATGCAGATCACCGTAAGACGTGACCTGCCCGGCGTTGGAGATCGCATCCCTGGCTTTTAGAACGACGTCTGAATGGCCGTTGATTGCACCGCCAAGCAGAGCGATGTCCGAGCGGCCGGAGCCGATGCAGGAGAGCCCGCACGTCTGGATGAAGGACAGGGAACCGGTAGCAGGCGAACGATTTTCGATCGCGACAGCCTCGATGCTGACGCTCCCGCCAAACCCGGCTGCGTCGCCATTCGCATTGATGGAGCCACCGATATTGACGACATTTCCCGTGGCTGTGAGCGTTACGTCGGAGCCGACGATGTAGGCCTGCTGACCCGCGATCCGCTCATGGCCATAATCAAGGGACGCGTATGTAGTGACCAGACGCTTTTGCCAGAGCGAATACCAGATCCGCTTTCCGACATCTTCTCTGTAAGTCCACTCGCCCGCGGGTGATGCTCCCTCGACGATATCAACCGTGTTCGTGATATCGCCTCCCGCATCGATCCGCGTTTTACCGTTCGCCAACAGCCTGCCGGTGTTGTTCGTGATGGAACCGCTCGCATGGACGTCGAGGTTTTCAGCCGAGGCGAAAACGATGGCGAGCTGATCGGCATGTTCGCTCAAAAGGCGGATATCTCCGGCCGCTTCGAGTGTGACACCGCCCTTCGATAGAACATTATCTGCATCCCGTGTCGCACCCGATATCAAGACACCGGTGTTCGCTATGTCGCCAGACGCTGCCACAAGAGTGAGCGCACCGCTTACTGCCTCCACCGTGGCCTGAGATTTGCGCACATTCGAACGCGCCTCTATTTCAGCCCCCTTGATGGTGACATGACGCGCTGCCTTAATATTTGAGGCAATGGCAACCTTGCCACTTGCGTCGATGACAAAATCACCGCTGGCGGCCAGTCCGGAACCTGCATGGGTGACACCCGCACCGTTGTCGGTTGCCAGGATGCGTACTGTGTTGGCCTTCAGTGATCCTCGCTCGGTGATTTCGATCGCCCTGCTGTTCGCCGCCGTGGCGGGAACGACGCTCAACTCACCCCAGCTTTCGAGGTCCGCATTCGCAAGCACAGCACTGTCGTATTCAACACGGCTGCTTCCGGCATGCAGCCGGATCTCTGATCGCACACTGTTCGACGTGGTCTCTACGGGGCCGTCTATCCTGATCTCGCTGGCAAGCAATTGGAGGCTCGCCATTGCACCTGACAGCCCTGCTCCCGTGACATCGATGCGTCCGGAAGCCGTTTCCAGAACGACATTGTCCATGCTGACGCCCGGCGCTTTATGGGTCGTGATGGATACGCTGCCGGTCGAAAGCGCCACCCCGCCTGTATTGATGAACACGCCTCCATCGACAACGATGCCGTTCGGATTGGCCAGAATGACGTGAGCGGGAGCGCCAAGCACCTCCAGTGCGCCGTTCAGATTGGAGATCCTCGAAGACGTCACTTCGTTGAGGATCGTGCGGGCAATGGCGCTGCGATTGTCGAGGTTAACACCGGCTGCCGGAACCGAGAATTCCGTATAGGTGTTGTGGCTGATCCCTGACGGGCTGGATGGCGCGATCGAGACAGTTGAAACGCCCGCCGCATCAGTGGAAACACTCGTTGCCGTACCCCCATCGGGAACAACCTGCGCCACCGCATCCGGCATTGGCGCAACCAAGGCAACACCAGCAAAGAGCGCCACGCACAGTTTTGGTCGACCTGATACAATGGGGCTCATCGCGACTGCTCCGCTGCCCGCTCTGCCTTGCGGCCAATACCGAACGGGCAGTTGACTTGCATTACAGCAGGACCGCCGGCGACCCACACAAAGTCAAACTCATCCGTCTCCCGCATTGCCTTGGCATCCACGGCAGAAAACGCGCCAATAACAACAATCTTTCCGGGTTTCGCATCAGCCTGCTGCATCAATGCGTGGAACAGCGATCTGTCCTTACGGACGTGGCCACGGCCGGCGTGGACAAGAACGGCAGGATCGGTCTTTGATCGGGCTGCCAAACGCGTATGTAGTGCGATCGCCCGCTCAGCCATGGACAGGTCTCGCATGATCTGCTGCTCGCCGAGCCGGGCCGCTTCCTTGCTGTCGATAAGTTCGCAATACGCGCGTTTCATCGCGCTCGCCCAGGAAGCACGGACTGCGGTCAGATGCCCTCCCAGCCAAGGCTCGGGCGAGGACACGCTTCCCTCACCGGCGTCCCCCCCTTTGATATCGATCCTCAATGAGAACGCCCTGTCAAAGAGGGCAAGCCAATGTTCGAACGCCGGCCAGCCGCGCTTCCACCATTGGAGTACCACTCCAAGCCCGGCAGCATTTTCCGGATTTTCCCTACGATAACGATCAACCACCGGCTGATCGTCTACAGACAGAATCTCCACCACCAGACCCGCAGGCCGGCCGCCTTCTGCCAGCATGGACAGCAGGCAAGCTGACGCTCGCGCATGCTCCGGCACGCCATGCACTTCGCCGAACAAAACAACTCCGGCGTCCCGCACCCGCTCTGCCAGGACGTCAAATGTCAGTGTTTCTCCGGTCTCGGTCGATACAACCACCCCAGGACAGTCGGCATATGCGCCCGGATATCCATCGGCCGGCGTTCCAGACGCAGACCACAGTCCAAGAGCTAGAGAGAAAAGTCGCGCGCTCGAGCCAATCTGCATTCCCAATGACCAGCCCGACATCATTGCGCACCCGCCCTGTCGTCTGAGCGGCCGCCCTGGCTGAGTTCTTCAAGACGCTTCAAGCCTGCCGTGATCCCCTTAAGCGACACGGTAACCGGTATTTTTTTCGAGCGTCCATCCTGCAGAGAAGCGACGAGCTTCGCACCTCTCTTCAAGGAAACCAGAAGCGCCTCATTGAGGGCGAACCCGGCGTGACATCCCCTGATATTACAGGTTTCGAATGCTGCGCGCTGGGTCTTCCCCCGATCAATCGTCAACTCGACGCCGCCCGGAAGGTAAACGTTCAGCGGCGCGGACACGATCGCAATCGGCTCACTTTTCTGCAGGACGATGTTGAACAGAAATGCAACATCCCGACCTCCATTAATCGCCTGGGCCTGCTGAAGCCGGCAGGCGCTCGCACCCGTCGCATCCACCTCCCGCACCACATTTACCTGTGCGGATGACCTCGCGCATACAATCTCCCAATCATCGAAACGCTCAGCATGTACAGGCGGCAGGATCTGCGTATTATTTTCGCCTATCTGCTCCGCCCGAGCGGACACACCAGACAGCAAGAGCAAGCCGATGACCGCCACTGCGAAACGCATGTTTCGATTGGAGTTAGCCGGCACCATCCGAGAACAGGGCGCGTTTTGGATCAGGACTACACAGACATAAGCACGGCAATATTCTGCCCACACCCAGAGCCGACGCGCTGTATGCATGATAGAAAATCCAATTATTATAAATAATATAAATCAATTAAATTATTTATATTATAATTTTCATTATATAAATTCGAGAAACCTAATTCATCACTATGTATCAGGCTTTCAAAAAATACAGAATACCCTTGTCTAGAATTTTAAATTCACAAATGAAAATGTAATCAAAAATAAAATATGTTTATTATCTCTAACTTTATATTCAGTAGAAAAAATCTGTAACATTGGGGCAAATGAAATATTACGGATGGTTTCGTTCAATATTTTACAGACCCTAAAACCATCTGGGAAGATCCCATCGAACTTGCGACCGCATTACAGCGTGCCGCGAGAGATTTTGGCGTTCCGGATTTAGATAACAAAACTGGGCTAGCAAGATAGAAAGCCTCAGCCTGCGGTAAACTCCATACGCTGGCATGATGGTCTTGGCCATCTGGCGATGAATGTCGATGGTGACCTGTCTGGAGGCCGGAATGGGGAAGCACGCCTGCGCATCGCTGGAAGGCAGTGAGGCCGATACAAGGGGAGTTTCCATTGCAGCGCCGCAGCGTTTTTACGTTGCCGCTGATAGGGATTGAAAGCCTGGTTCCATTGGCGCAAACTCTCGCCCAATGGGCCAAGTGACCCGCTGATCGAAAGGCTGCCCAGGGCTGGACTGACGCCCAAGACAAAGGGGCCGGAGGGAAGCACTATTCGCCCCCCGGCAGCTCTCACGGCAGACGCCGCTCCCGCGCCCTACCCCCGCAAAATTCCCGTATCAACGCCGACCCGCCGATAGGCCGCGCCGGCGACGAAGCCGCCATCGATGAGAAAATCCTCGCCTGTCACGAACCGCGAGGCGTCCGAGGCGAGATAGAGCACGAGCTGCGCAACCTCCTCCGCCTCACCGGAGCGCCCCGCAGGGGTCAGGTCGATCATCGGGCGCAGATGCGGTGACTCGCGGTTCAGTCCCGTCACGATCAGGCCGGGGCAGACCGTATTCACGCGAATGCCATCTGCGGAAAACTCGTTCGCCGCCGACCGTGTCAGGCCGCGAAGCCCCCATTTGCTGGCCGTGTAGGCCGGATCCGCATGGCCGGAGAATGCGGAATTGGAGGAGATGTTGATGATGCTGCCGCCGCCGCCCTCCACCATCAGGGGAGCTGCGGCGCGGATGCCGAGAAAGGCGCCCGTCAGGTTCACATCAAGAAGCCTGCGCCAGGCTTCGGGCTCCGTCGACGCGATCAGCGTGCGATTGATGATCCCCGCATTGTTGACGAGGATATCGAGCCTGCCAGCCCAGTCGTGCATTGCCGCGACCGTATTTCCCCAGGCTTCCGCATCGGTCACGTCCAGCTGACGAAAGCACGCGCGCTCGCCGAGCTCTGCCGCCAGCGCCGTTCCTTCATCCACGAGCACATCGCAGATCATGACCTGCGCGCCGCACTCGGCCAGAAGGCGCGCTTCCGCCTCCCCCTGACCGCGCGCGCCCCCGGTGACGATTGCCGCCTTGCCGGAGAGATCCGTCATCTGCGCCCGCCATTCGGCAGCCGTGCTCACGCCTGCACCATCGTCTGACGCTGCTCACCGAGACCGGAAATGCCAAGCCGCACGACCTGCCCTTCCCTCAGGAAGGTTGGCGGCTTCATGCCAAGGCCGACGCCGGGCGGCGTGCCCGACGAAATGACATCGCCCGGCTCCAGCGTCATGAACTGGGAGAGATAGCTGACGAGTTCCGCCACACCGAAAATCATCGTGCTGGTGTTGCCGGTCTGCCGTCGCTCGTCATCGACATCCAGCCACATGTCGAGATTCTGCACATCGGCAATCTCGTCCCGCGTCACAAGCCAGGGGCCAATCGGGCCAAACGTGTCGTGGCTCTTGCCCTTCGTCCACTGCCCGCCTCGCTCCGACTGGAAACGGCGCTCGGACAGGTCATTGATGAGACAGAAACCGGCGACATGATCCATCGCCTCGGCTTCGGAGATGTATTTCGCCCGCGAGCCGATCACCACGCCCATCTCGACTTCCCAGTCGGTGCGGTCCGAGCCACGCGGAATTTCGACATCGTCATTGGGTCCGCAGATCGCGGAGACGGCCTTGGCAAAGACAACGGGTTCGCTCGGAGGCTCCTTGCCCGTCTCGCGCGCGTGGTCGGCGAAGTTCAGTCCGATGCAGAGAAACTTGCCGACCCGACCGACGCAGGGGCCAATCCGTGGCGAACCCTCGACCGCTGGAAGGGAAGCGATATCCAGCGCAGCAATCGCCGCGAGCCCTGCGGGAGAAAGAGCATCGCCGGCAATGTCGGGAACATGGCGCGACAGGTCACGGATCTGACCCTCCGCATCGACCAGACCGGGCTTTTCCTGCCCTTTCGGCCCATAGCGCAGCAACTTCATCTGTGTTTCTCCTCCTTGAATGGGTCGGGCTTGGATGGATCGGGCATTTCGTCGGCGATCACGCTGATCGACGAACTCAGCCCCGATAGACGGGAACGCGGCGCGGACGCGCTGCCGCGGTTGGTGCGGTTGCGGCAAATTTGCTGGCGCGCAGAATGCCGTGCTCGATTTCGGACGCGATGTGGCGGATCTCCTGTGCCAGCGCATCACGCTCGAGACTGTTGAAATGTTCGATGGACAGGACGAAGACGACGCTTCCCAGAACGCGCTCTTCACCGTCGCGGATCGGCGCGGCTATTCCCACGAGACCGTCGACCACCTCGCCCTGTGTAATGGTCACGCCTGCACTGCGGATTTCCGCCATGCGCGCGAGGAACGCTTCCAGCGTTTCGCCGAGGCCACTTTCGCGAATGCGCTCGGCGTTCCACGAATGGATGCTCTTCAGCTGCGAAGGCGAGAGATTGGCCAGAATGACCTTCGCCATCGCACCCTTGAAAATCGGCATGGAACGGCCGGGCTTGTAGATCTCCGGGATGCTGTGGTCGGGCCATGCATTGTCCGCGCAGAGCACCTTGTCGCCATAATAGCTGCACAGCATGATGTTCATGCCCATGCAATCGGCATAGTAGCGGATCAGATAGCGCGCCGCGCGCAGGAGCGGATCGTTCTCCCGCTTCAGCATTTCCAGCTCGATCACGCGCGAACCGATCACGTAGCTGCCGCCGCTCGCGGGCGTCAGCAGGCCCGACCGCGTCAGCGCCTGCAGATACCGATAGGCGCTTGCACGGGACGAACCCGACAGTTCCGCCGCCTGGGCGACATCGATCATCAGATTGTCTTCGTTGAACCCGTTCAGAACGGACAGCATCTTGTCGAGGCTGTTCATCTTGCCTTCGGTTTCGTCTTCCAACGGAGCCATGACGTGTCCCTAATTTCCAGAAATGAAGTTCGCCGGTACCATAACGATATCGGGGAACAGGATAAGCAGAACAAGCACGGCAATCTGCGCCAGGATAAACGGTCCCACGCCCTGAATGACCCGTGCGAGCGGTATCCGGGCCACGCCGGCCACGACGTTGAGCACGCTGCCGACCGGCGGGGTCAAAAGACCGACGGCCGCCGCGATCATGAAGATCACTGCAAAATAGACCGGATCGATCCCTGCCGCCTTGATGGTTGGCATCAGGACCGGGACGAGGATCAGGATGATCGGCACCATGTCCATTGCACAGCCAATCACCACGACCAGCCCCACCACTGCCGCCATCAGAAGAATGGGATTGTCGGCAAAGGGCGCAACCAGCGCCGAAATCTGCGCGGTCAGGCCGGCAATCGTGATCATCCAGCTGGAAACCAGAGCGGCAGCCACGAGGAACATGACCATGGAAGTGGTCTTGGCCGCGCCAAGAAACACGTCGAAGAGCTGGGCGACGCTCAGTTCCCGATAGATCACCATCGAGACAAACAGCGCGTAGACGGCAGCGATCACACCGGCCTCGGTCGGCGTGAAGACGCCAAAGCGCAGACCGACGAGAATGATCACGGGCAGCATCAGCGCCCAGATGCCCGACCACGCTTCTTTCATGACAACCGAGAATGGCACGCGTTCACGCGTCACCGTCTCTTCACGCCGCGACACCAGGAACCAGGTGGCCGTCAGCGCAAGCGCCATGACGAGGCCGGGCACGATGCCGGCGATGAAGATGCGCGTGATCGAGATATTGCCCACCACGCCAATCAGGATAAAGCCAATGGACGGCGGAATGACGAGGGCGGAAATGCCCGCCGATGCGATAAGCCCCGCCGAGCGCCCCTGATCGTGCCCCGCCTTCACCATCATCGGCACGAGGATGGCAGCAAGCGCTGCGGCGTCGGCTGCCGCAGAACCCGAAAGACTTGCAAGGATCAGGGCCGCAAGGATGGCCACATAACCAAGCCCGCCGCGCACATGGCCAACGGCTGCAACCGAGAGATTGACGATCCGGCGCGACAGGCCGCCCGCATTCATCACTTCACCGGCGAGCATGAAGAAGGGAACCGCCATGAGCGGAAAGCTGTCCGCGCCGTTCAAAAGGTTCTGCGCGATCACCTGGGCGTCGAAGAAACCCAGATACCACATCAGCGCGATACCGGTCATGATCAGCGCATAGGCGATGGGCATGCCGATCGCCATGCTGCCGAGCAGGCTGACGAGAAAGACACCAAGCGTCATCTCACTTCACCCCGCTCTGCTGGAGAGCCTGCAGCTCTTCATCGAAGGTCACGACACGGTCGAGCCTGCCGACAACGATCAGATAGAGCCGCCAGACCAGAATGGCGCCGGTCGACACGCCAAAGATCAGCCCGACGCCCACGAGGAACGAGATCGGCAATCCGGTCGCCGGCGCATAGGTGTGCATGTTGAGAAGAAACTGCGTGTAGCTGCCGGAGATGATCAGCCATGTGGCAAAGATCATCAGCACATGGGCAAGGCCGAGGCAGATCCTGCGGAGCGGGCGCGGCAGGCTGTTGACCACGAATTCCAGCCCCAGATGGCCATTTTCCCGGAGAACGACAATCGCCCCCAGAAACACCATCCAGACGAAGAGCCAGCGCGAGAACTCCTCGGACTCCGTAATGCCCGAGTTGAAGGCGTAGCGCAGCACCACATTGCCGAAAACCAGCAGAACCATGCCCGCAAGGCAAACCACAATCAGTATTTTCAGCAGTCTGAAATAGGCTTCGATCACCTTGGACATTGGTCCTCCCCCTCCAGGATCATGAATGTCACGCGCGCCCCTCTTTCCGGGGGCGCTGCGCTTGGTCGCTTATGCGGGACGACGATAGCCTTCCAGATCGCTGTCGGGAACGTCTGGCAGGTTGACCACGATATTGTCCGGCGTCCGGCAGGTCAGCCAGACCAGCTCCTCGGTCGTGCTCATGTTCACTTCCACATGCGGCATGTGCGGCGGCACGAACACGAAGTCGCCGGGCATCATGTCCACATAGTCGCGGTAACCCTCGCCGAAATAGATGCGGCCGTGGCCGGAGAGAACGTAGCCGCCCGTCTCTGCTTCGCCATGATGATGCGGCGGCGAGCGAAAGCCCGGTTCGTTGGAAACCTGGCCAAACCAGATCTTCGTTGCCGGCGTGTGCTGCGGGCTGACCCCCGAGCGGCGAACGCAATCGCCGGACTGGCCGGTCTTGTCGCTCAGCTCATTGGCGCGGGTAACGACGGGGACGACGGGTCCACTCATCACAATCTCCTGTTGGATTGATGTTGAAGTCGGTGAGACGGCAATCGCCGCCTCAGTTCATGTGCATGCCGCCATTCACATCGACGGCAGAGCCGGTCATGTAGGACGACAGGTCGGATGCGAGGAAAAGGCAGGTGTTCGCCACATCCTGCGGCGCTCCAAAGCGACCGATCGGGATCTGCGGCAGAACCCGCGCCGTCTGCACATCATCATAGAAATCACGCGTCATGCTCGACATGATGACGCCGGGGTTCACCGCATTGATACGAATGCCGTCCGGAGAGATTTCGCGCGCGACCGACTTCACAAGCGACAGCACGGCTCCCTTGGAGGCGGCATAGTGAGCGCCGCCCATCAGGCCACCGCCACGCTGGCCGGCAATGGATGCGATGCAGATGATCGATGCGCCGCTTTCCATCATTCCCAGCGCGCCCTGGGTCATCATCACCGTGCCGCGCAGATTGATGTCCATGATGGCGTCGTAATCGGCAGCGGTGATTTCGGTGAATTTGCGCGGCTGGGTGATCCCGGCATTGTTCACCAGAACATCGAGGCGGCCGAAACGCTCGCGCGTCACATCGAAAACTCGCCGGCAGGCTGCCTCGTCACGCAGGTCTGCCGCAACACCGACAGCCCGTTCGCCGAGCGCCTTTACGGCCTGTTCGACGGCTCGCTCGTCACGGTCCACGACCACGACGGATGCACCCTCGGCCACAAAGGTCTGCGCAACGGAAAACCCGATGCCTTCAGGGTTGCCAGCGCCCGTGACCAGCGCAATCTTGTCTTTCAAAAGCAATGACTTCTCCCACGCACGAGAAACGCAGCACAAGGCTGCCCATCCTGCCGCGCGGCCGAACCACGCGGCAGGACAACCAAACTCAGTTGGCGCTTTTCGAAGCTTCGATCTCGGCCATGAACTCCGTCACGATCTCCTGATCGAGCTGTGCGCTCACTTCCTCGACCACCGGCTTGACGGCATCGCGGAAGGCCTGAAGGTTCTCGGCCGAGATCGTGTCGATCTGCATGCCCTTCTCCTTCAGGAATTCGAGCGTTTCGCCGCTCGAGGCGTTGATGATCTCACGATTGTAGTCGGAGCTCTCCGCACAGGCGGCGCGGACCGCATCCTGCTGGGACGCATCCAGACCATCCCAGAACTTCTTGCTGGCATAGACAACCGAGATGGTGGTGAAGTGCTGGGTCTCGGTCAGGTAGTCCTGAACCTCATAGAAAGATGTCGAGCGGGTGACATCGTTGGCGATCTCATTGCCGTCGATCGCGCCGGTCTCCAGAGCCGTAAACGTCTCCGGGAAAGGCAGCGGCGTCGGGTTCATGCCCATGGCTGAAAGCGCGTCGATATAGACCTTGTTCTGGATCGTGCGGATGCGCAGCCCCTGCACATCGTCGAGGCTGGTCACGGGACGCTTGTTGTTGGTGATGTTGCGGAAGCCGTAATCCCAGAAGCACAGACCGACGAGGTTGTTCGGCTCCATCTTGTCCAGAATTTTCTGCGACACCGGGCTGCGGGAAACCTTGTCCAGCTGCTCGTAGCTGCCGAACATGAAGGGAAGCTGGAAGACGTTGAATTCCGGCACCATGGCGGCCAGGCCTGCGGTCGTGGTCACCGCCATTTCGACGATGCCGCCCTGTGCGGAGGAGATCGACTGGATCTCGTTACCGATCTGCGCCTGCGGGAACTGGCGCACCGTGACGGCCCCGCCGGTCTTCTCCTCCACAAGCTCTGCAAACTTCGTGACGGTCTGCCCCATCGTGCTGTCCTGGGCGACGGGGTAGCTGAACTTGATCTCTGCGGCGGACACGGCGCCCGCGCTGAGTGCGGCAACCGAAACGGAAAGAGCGGCGGCTTTAAGCAGTTTCATGAATTCCTCCCAAAAAACACATCTTGGCGATGGCGCAATTTCCGTAACATCACCATACGATATCTGTCAAAGTTTTTTGACCTTTTTCGAATTACAATTCTCACAATATGATTTTTACATGAAACTTCACCTGTACGAGGGACGCTGCTTCAGCGCCGCATCTCCCTTCGCAACCAAAGGGTTGAGCCACAGAACGTCGTTTTCCCCGAAAACCTGAACGACCGACGCCGGGACATGCTTGAGATTGGCGATTGCCGGTGACATGTTCGTGTCCAGAGGAAACGCATTGATCAAAATTCTGCACACCGCCGACATTCACCTCGACTCCCCGCTCAAATCGCTCGCCCTGCGCGATGTGACGCTGCGTGAAAAGGTGGAAACCGCCAGCCGCGCCGCCTTTTCGCGGATCATCGACACCGCGCTCTCGGAAGAGGTTTCGGCGCTGCTGATCTCGGGCGATCTCTTCGATGGCAAGGAGCGCAGTGCGCGCACCGCCGCCTTCCTCACCGGACAGCTCGATCGCCTGCGCGCGGCGGGTGCCCGGGTCTTCTACATCAAGGGCAACCACGATGCCGAAAACCCCATAACCGGTACGCTCGACCTGCCCGATCATGTGCATGTCTTCGACGCACGGGGCGGAAAGGTGCAGCTTGCGGAAAATGTCTGGGTGCACGGCGTCAGCTTTGCAGATAGACACGCGCCCGACAGCCTCCTGCCGCGCTTTTCGGCCCCCGTGGCCGGTGCGGTGAACATCGCCATGCTGCACACATCGCTTGCCGGGGCGGCGGGGCATGACACCT
The DNA here is from genome assembly GCF_058725515.1 of Nitratireductor sp. WH36-1. Taxonomy (NCBI): domain Bacteria; kingdom Pseudomonadati; phylum Pseudomonadota; class Alphaproteobacteria; order Hyphomicrobiales; family Phyllobacteriaceae; genus Nitratireductor; species Nitratireductor sp. WH36-1. The sequence continues at coordinate 3,326,892 of NZ_CM178970.1, forward strand.
ACGCCCCCTGCACTGTCAGTGAATTGTCAGGGATGGGCTTCGATTACTGGGCGCTCGGCCATGTCCACAAGAGACAGGTCCATTCGCAGGCGCCATGGGTGGTCATGCCCGGCATCCCGCAGGGGCGTGACATCGGAGAGGCAGGCCCGAAATCGGCGACGCTTCTGAGCGTCAACGACGGTGGCATTCGCGTCGACGAAATCCCCACATCGGCGCTGGAGTTCACCAATTCCGCGCTCGACATCACGGCGGCGCAGAGCGACGAGGCGTTGCGCACGCTCCTGCGCGATCACCTGCGCACGACCGCCGGTGAGCTTACGGCAGATGCCGGCGTTCTGCGCCTCACCCTGCAGGGCGCGCCGGAACGCCACTGGCATTTCCTGCGCGACCGCGATTACTGGGGCGAGCAGATCAGCGAACTGGCGCGGGAGACCGACCGCCTCTGGATCGAGAAGCTGGACTTCAGCCTCGACGCGCCGGCGCAGCACGACGGCGCGCTTAGCGCCACCGACGAGCTGGCCGCAACGATCACCGCAATCCAGGCGGAACCCGGCTTTGCGAGCGCGGCCCAGACCGAAATCGATGAGGTTCTGATGGATCTGCCGCCGGCCATTCGCGCGCGGCTCGTGCCCGATGAGGCCGCAGCGGAAAGGCTCACCCAAAGCCTTGCCGAAGCCGGAAGCGAGCGTGTTCTGGCGCGGCTGAAGGGTGCTGAAAACTGATGCGTCTGCGCAAACTCTCCATGGACCGTTTCGGCCATTTCACGGGCCGTCAGTTCGACTTCGGCGAAGCCGGAGAGAAACCCGATTTCCACATCATCTACGGGCCCAACGAGGCGGGCAAGACGACCACGATGGAGGCGGCGCTGCGCCTCTTCTATGGCTTCCCGAACCGCGAGGGCTACGCCTTCAAACACCAGCGCAGCAATCTGCAGGTGTCCGGGCAACTGGAAATCGACGGCGACCTGCGCTGGTTCACCCGCCTTCCCACACGCAGCGGCGCGCTGGTGGATGAGGCAGGCGCGCCCCTGCCCGAGACCGCCATATCGGCCCTTCTGGCTGGCCTTTCCGAAGAGGATTACCGCCACCTTCTGTGCCTTGACGACGAAACCATCGAGCGCGGCGGCGAAGAAATCGCGCAGGCGCGCGGCGATATCGGGCGGCTTCTCTTCTCCGCAGCCGCCGGCGTGGCGGATCTGAGCACCGTTCTGGACAAGGTGCGTGAAGAAGCGGACGAAATCTGGCGCAAAAGGGCCAGCAAGACGCGCATCGCCATTCTCAAGCGTGAGCTGGCGCAGCTTGAAAAGGACATTCGCGAGCGCGACGTTTCAGCAAGCGCATGGCGCAGCCTCAAGAAAGAGCTGACCGATGCGCGCAAGGCGGAAAGCGAAGCCAGAACCGCGCGCGATGGGCTGCTTGAGAATGCAGCGCGGATTGCAGCCAGACGCCGCGCCCTGCCCATGCTGGCCGAAATCGAGGCGCTTGCAGCCCGCATCGCGCCCTTCGCATCCTTCCCCGAAAGGCTGGATTTCGAACCGGAAAGCCTGGTCACACTGCTTGCCGAGGAAAGCCGGACACGGGCGGACATCGAGCGCCTGACCACGGAGATCGATGAGGCGAGCGCGGCGCGCGATGGCCTGAGCCGCACGCCGGAACTGGTGGCCCTCTCAGAGACGCTAGACACGCTGAATGAGCTAAGCGCACGTGACGTGACCGCAGGACTTTATCTGGAACGCCGGCGAGCCAGTCTTTCCGAAGCCGAGAGCGCCATAGTTCGCGCAGTCAGAGACCTTGGCGCTGACGGGACCACCAATCCGCGCAGCCTTGTGCTGACGCCCGCCCAGATTGCCAGCCTTGAACGCGCGCGCGATGAATTGCGCAGCGCCGAGCAGACGCTTTTGGCCGAAAGCCGGGAGATCGAGGATCTGGCGGCGCGTTTCGAGCAGGCGGAAACGGCACATGAAGCGGCGGCAGCGAAGATCCCGGCCGCGTGCGGGATCGGCGAGATACTCGCCCGCCATGATGTGGAGCGCCTTGTTCCCCTTATCGCACGGGCCGAGCAGGCGATTGATGCGGCGGCCGCTGACGAGCGCCTTGCGCGCGAAGGCCTCACGGTCGGCGCTGTCCGTTTCGAGACACTGCCGGACTGCCCGACAAGCCTCCTGAAGGCGCAGGACTGGGCCGAGGCCCACGCGGAACTTACGCGGCAGATCGCCCAGGCCGAAGAAGCGCTTTCGCAGCATCGTGAGGATTTGGCCGCCCGCCGCGCGCAGGCCGCCCAGCTCGCCTCCGACACAAGCCTTGTTTCAGATGGCGAGGCAAACACCCTCAAGACCGAGCGGGACCGGCTTTGGCAAAGACACCGCGCGGAATTGAACGACGGGAGTGCACAGACCTTCGAACATGCGCTTCATGCGCTTGATGCGGCGATGCAGTCGCGCGTCCTGCAGGCGCGCGATCTCGGGCAGCTGCGCCAGATCGAACAGGCCGGTGCTGAGTTGCAGGCGCGCGCCGATCAGGCACAGGCGCGACTGACAGCGCTTCGCGAAAAACAGGCCGCGCTTGAAAGCGCCGTGAACGATGCCGCCGAATCCGCCGGCCTTCCGCGCCCGCTGTCGCCGGCGGAGTGGCTCGACTGGGTGAAGCGCCACGAGGCGGCGGCAGAGGCTTCGGCCAGAACCGCGCGTCTGCGCGAAACGCATCGCCCGACGCTGGCGCGGGCGGAGCATCTGCTTGATACGCTCCTCCCCCATCTGAACCTCGAGAACCCGGTTCTGGACAGCGCTCTTGCCGCAGCCCGCACTCTGGCCGAGGCGGAAAGCGAGGCGATTGCCGCCGCAGCACAGGCTCATGAGGCGCGCCGCACGATTGACGAAGAGCTGCGCCGCAGAACGAAAAGGCAGGAAGCTGCAAAGGAAAAGGCCACACAGGCCAAAGCTAACTGGCGTGATCTGGTCCGCGATCTCCTGGGTTCAGCAGTAAATGAGGAGAGCCTTCTGGCGACACTCGATCCGCTGCGGGCTCTGCGCGACGGCGAAGAAAAACGCGCCGACGCCGCGCAGCGCGTCGCGACCATGGAGGCCGATCAGGCGCTTTTCGAAAGCAGGGTCACGGCGCTCGCCGCCACCCACGATATTCCCGTGGCCGAAACCGCAGCTGCAACATTCTCGCTGCTGCGTGAACGCTCCGAAGCGGCACGCGCTGCGGAAACACGCGCGGCGGAGCTGAGCGCAAATCTCGACCGGGCCAGCGCCCGGCTGACGGAGAAAGAGAAGCGGCTGAAAGACATCGACCGCGAGGTCGAAGTGATGGGGCGGATTTTCCCCGAAGACGCGCCGGTCGACACACTCGATGCCATGCGCCGCACCGCCACACAGGCCCAACAGGTCATCGCCGAGCGACAGGAAAAGGCCAGGCTTGAACGCACGGTTCTCTCCGAACTGGGCCTGGAAAGCATGGAGTGCGCCCGCGATCTGCTGCAAGGCGTCACAGCTGCCGCCCTTGAAGCCGAGGCGGAAAGCCTGAAAGCTGACGTGACGGAGGCCGAACGCCAGTTGACCGCAACGACCGAGAAGCGCGTGACGGCAGAGCAGGCGCTGCTTCGCGTGACCGGCGACGCCGACATTGCCGCCATGACGGAGCGCAAGGCCACGCTTGAATTGGAGTTGGAGGAGGCTGCCCGCGATCATCTGGAGCTTTCACTGGGCTACCGGCTGGCCGACGAGGCGATCCGCCGCTACCGGGACACCCATCGCAGCGGCATGATGGCCGCCACCGAAAGCTGCTTCTCAACGCTGACGCAGGGCGCTTATGAACGCCTGACGACACAGCCCGAAGGCAATGACGAAACGCTTCTTGCAGTCGCTCGCGACGGAACGGCCAAGCGGGTGGCTGAGCTTTCCAAGGGAACACGCTTCCAGCTTTATCTGGCGCTGCGCGCCGCCGCACACGAGCAGCTGATCGCGCAGGGCACCCGCCTACCCTTTTTCTGCGACGATATTTTCGAGACATTCGATGAGAACCGCACCAGCGCCGCCTGCCGGGTGATGGAACAGATCGGCCGCCGCGGCCAGGCCATCTACCTGACCCACCACCGCCACGTGATCGACCTGGCACAAAACGTCTGCGACACCCCGCCCCGCGTTCATGAGATTTGAAGAAGGAAGAACCCTCTGGGTGCTCGCCCAGGTGAAAGATATTTAGGAACGACGGGCGGGTATTTTCCGAAAGCACCACGCAGGCAGACCAAAGGGGCAGACCAAAGGCGAGCATCCGTATGCGCCTTCCGAACGAGCCATTACCGCACGCAAAGTCGCATCCACGATGCATCGTCATCGCCTGCCCACCGGCTAAAAGCCAAGGCGACCATATTAATGCATCAATTGGATAATATCACTCAAAGAACTCTTGGCTCTTTGCGCACTGGTTCTCGCCCCGCCGCCTCAGGCGCACATGGCCCTGAGGGCGGCTTCGTCGACCACTTCCACCGTGCGCGTGTTGGCCAGGCGGACGAGGCCCTTGCTCTTGAACTTCGAGAAAGTGCGCGAAACCGTTTCGATGGTCAGGCCCAGATAATCGCCAATATCGGTGCGCGACATGGGAAGCTGCACCTCGCGGGCATTGTCCTGACGCTCCATCATGTCGAGAAGGAAGGCGGCGACGCGTTCGGCGGCGTTCTGCCGGCCAATCACCAGAAGATGCTCCTGCGCACGAACGAGCGCCCCCAGAGCGGCGTCCAGCGTCTGGCGCCAGTTGCCTTCATTGGCAGGCTGACGGAACACGCGAATGCCAGCCGGGCCAACGGCTTCAGCAAAGAAATGATGATGGCCGTCGGCTTCGAAACCGAACACTTCGCCCGCCACATGGAAGGCGCTGATCTGACGGCGACCGTCCGACAGGAGGCGATAGAGGCGAACCGCACCGAACTCGACCTGATAGAGCGCATTGGCGCGCTCGCCCTGCGCATAGACCTCTTCATTGGCCTCGAAGAAGGCAATCTGGTGCGGCTGGTCGGGAGAAAACGACGCAGGCGCCGGACGCGCCTCGGCAAGACGCTGATGCCCCCGGAAAGGAGCTGTCGGTGCGTGTGCGGTTGCGGCCTGTGCAAACATGGGTGCCTCCGTCGTTTGGATGCTCCATTACTGCCGCAATGCCCGCACGCGCGAAATTCGGTTTTGTCCCTACGGGATTCTACGTAGCGCCTCTCAGATCGCGATGCCGGGCCTGCTCCAGAAGGTCGTGAACCGCGTTGACGACGGCGCTCCCAAGGAGCGGTTTTTCTATGGTTCTTATGTGCCCGGCCTGCGGCATCTCATCCAGCGTATCGGCCAGAAGAACGAGTGGCCCGGCCCCGCCAAGCAGCCGTTCAAGCGGCACCTTCATGTCGGCAAGGACTTCATGATCCACAATCGTGCAGGCAGCCGTGCGGCGCAGCCGTTCAACCTCTTCCAGATTGCGCGGCACGACAACGTCGTACCCCTCCGATTCAAGCATGAATCGCAGTGACAATCGAAAGGCTGAATCGGGCGCCACCACGAGAATCATTGCATGCACATCCCGGCATCTCCTCACTGCCGGGCAACGCAAATCAGTCACCGCGGCAGTGTACAATCTCTGCCGTCGGTCGCCATCGTGCTTTGCGTTGGATCAAAACGCCCAGTGAAAGGCGAAATCAGTCGACCGGATCACCGGCCTGCAGGACCATGCGAACCAGTTCCGGCAGGTTTCTGGCCTGCATCTTGGACATCACATTGGCCCGGTGAACCTCGACCGTGCGCGGGGAAATATCGAGTTCAAAGGCGATCGTCTTGTTGGGCATGCCCGCCACGATCCGGCGCATCACCTGCTGTTCGCGCTCCGAAAGCTGCTCCACCCGTCCCCGCACCAGCGCCGCATCGGCGGCGGCGGGCGGCCGCTTGTCGAGTTCGCAGATCGCGCGGGAAAGCGCCTCCATGAGCGTGTCGTCGGAGAACGGCTTTTCGATGAAGTCCAGCGCGCCCGCCTTCATCGCCTCGACCGCCATCGGCACGTCGCCATGGCCGGTGATGACGATGGCCGGCAGCATGGCGCCGTGCTCGTTCAGCCGCTGCAGAAGCTCGACGCCGCTCATGTCCGGCATTCTCAGATCGGTGATCAGGCAGGCACTCTGCAGCCCGGGCGCAACCTTGAGAAAGGCCGTTGCCGATTCATGCACCCGCGCCACATGCCCGGACATGGTGAGCAGAAAAGCCAGCGATTTGCGCACCGGCTCTTCATCATCAACGATATGGATCACCACATCATCAGGCATTCTGCAATTCCTGCTCTTCCATTGCGGGCAGCGTGAAACGGAATGTCGTCCCCTCGCCCGAACTCACGATCAGTTTCAACATGCCGCCATGGGCTTCGGCAATCCGCTTTGAGATCGCAAGCCCCACGCCCATGCCGCCCCTCTTGGATGAGACAAACGGCTTGAAAAGGTTCTCGGCGATTTCCTCGGGCACTCCCGTTCCCGTATCGGACACGTCAATGTCTATGGCGTCGCCTTCCTCGTTGAAAGCCACGGTCACCTTGAGTTCGCGACCGTCACTCTCGCGCATCGCCTCCATGGCATTGCGCATGAGATTGATCAAGATCTGCTGGATCTGCACCCGGTCCACGAAAACCCTGCCAAGCCCGGCTTCGAACTCGAAGACGGTGTGCACGCCGAGCTCGCGTGAGCCCATCAGGGCGAGTGCGGCGGCCTCCTCGACCAGTTTTTGCAGGTCTTCCGGGTGCTTCTCGCTCTCACCACGCGAGACGAATTCACGCAGATGACGGATGATCTGTCCGGCATGAAGCGACTGCCGCGCCGTCTCTTCCAGCGCATCGCGCATGCGCTCGGCCACGGGGTCATCCAGATCGTTCAGGAGCCGCTTGCAGCCCTGCACATAGTTGGAGACGGCCGAAAGCGGCTGATTGAGTTCATGCGCCAGGGTCGAGGCCATTTCCCCCAGCTCGTTGAGGCGGGCAAGACGCGCCAGTTCCGCCTGCACCTCTTCCATCTGCGCTTCGGTTTCCGCACGCTCGGTCAGGTCGCGGATGAAACCGGTGAAGAAGGTGCGCCCGCCACTCTTCATCTCGCCAACAGCGAGCTTCATGGGAAAGGTGGAGCCATCCTTGCGCTGACCGACCACCACGCGGTCGATGCCGATGATGCGGCGTTCACCCGTGGTCTTGTAGCGCTCGATATAGCCGTCATGCTGCCCGCGATAGGGCTCGGGCATCAGCATTTTCACATTGTTGCCGCGCGCCTCGTCTTCCGTATAGCCGAACTGGCGCACTGCAGCGCGGTTGAACGACACCATCGTTCCCTTGTGGTCGATGACGACGGTGGCGTCCGGAACCGTGTCGAGAATGGAGTTCAGATGCGCGTCGCGCGCCGCAAGCTGCTGGCGCACCAGCTTTCCCGCATCCTCGGCGTTGAAATAGGCAGCGCCCACATGGGCGATAAGGATGAGAAAGGCGATGAGCGCGGCAAACACGGGAAGCGAGAGCGGCAGCGTGTCCACGACGCCGACCAGCGCCACGGCTCCGGCAACCAGCGCCACCGCGACAATTCCGGCAACACGCCCGCCAAGGATCGCGGCGTAAAGGGCCGTGAGCGATGCAAGGAAAATGATCCAGATGCCGCTGAACGCCGGCCCCATCCACAGGCGGGCGGCCAGAAGGATCAGACTGCCGCCCATGGCAACGACATAGCCCGGCACCCCGGTGCGGCGCGCCGGTTCAGCAATATCGAAATCGTGACCCAAGATTGCCCCTTCCGCAACGGGTTCGTTTGTGGTGCGCATTATTTCCGCACGTGCGTGTCACTGCAAGCCTCGGCCATGGCACAATTGCCAACTGTTTGATCCAGCGCAAAGCGCACTGTATCGTAATGGGTGATAGTCTCCGATTAATGTTTGGAGTCGGAAATGAAACGCTTGTCCCAGAAAATTGAAACGCATGCCAAATTGATGGGCAAGATGATGGACCGCTGCGATGTGGATTTGCAGCGGCTCGCTGCCGATCGCCTTGGCCTGACGCTCGCCTCGGCCGTTCGCACCTGCGCCCGCTGCCGCAATGCCGATTCCTGTCAGGGCTGGCTGGCGGCAACTGCCGGAGAAACAAAACGCCAGCCGCCGTCCTTCTGCCCGAACGCAGTTCTCTTCAATAAAATGACACGCCTTGAGGAAGAGACTCAGGACGAACGCCTCGCCCTGAGCAGCGCCGGGCTGTAGATCAGCGCAAACCCGAGAAACGCGATCATCCAGGCCGTTCCGGAAATGTGAACCCAAGCCAGTCCCGGCTCGAAAGCAGCCCAGACGCGCACGATTGCGGCCACGCAGACAGCACCGAAGATCACACCTCCCGCCAGTCCGGCCTTCAGCATGCGCCCGGTGTGCCCCAGCGTCGCGCGCATCATAACCGCCAGCGTCATCGCGCCAATGGCGCCGCCGCCGAGCGCATGAAACCCGGCGGCCTGCGGCACGCTCTCGGGCAACAGCGCCGAGAGCGCCAGCAGCCCGAGACCGAAGGGCACGAAGGCATAGGCGATGTGCAGCATGAGCACCAGCGCGTCCCGCACGGTGCGCTCACCGGCCCAGCGCGTCAGGCGCACGGCCTGCGAGACTGCGGCGATTGCGAGCAGAACGCCCGTCAGCAGCGCCTCGGGCAGGAACACCCACAGGGTAAGCGCCGCCGTTGAAACAACAAGCGAAGCGACGTCATATTGCCCGAACGGCACGGGCAGACGCCCGGGATTTTCGCGCACCAGCCAGTTGCGGGTGAAGCTCGGAATGATGCGCCCGCCGATGATCATGATCAGGACAATGGCCGCGCCAAGGCCAAGCCGGCGGCTCACATCGGAGATCCCTGCCGTCTGCACCTCGACATGAAACAGGATGTTGGCGAGCAGAAGAACCGCGAGCGGCATCAGCACCTTGAGATTGCGCCAGTTGCGGCCGGCAACGATTTCGCGCACAGCCGCCAGCGTCAGCGCCACGAGAAACGCATTGTCGATGATGGCGGCCTGCCACCATCCAAGCGATGCGGAATAGTAGATGGCCACGCGCCCCGCGATCCACAGCGCAACCAGAACCGCGAGCGGCGTTCCCTGCACGGGCAGCCGCCCGGTCCAGTTGGGAATGGCGGTGAGCAGAAAGCCGGCGACGACAGCCGCCAGAAAGCCGAACAGCATCTCGTGCACATGCCAGTCGACCGGCAGGAAAAGGCTGCGCGTTTCAAGAAGCCCCATATAGATGGGCAACCAGGCGAGAATGGAGAGGCCCGAATAGGCTGCGCCCAGAAGGAAGAAGGGCCGAAACCCATAGGACAACACCGCCGGCCCCTCATAGGCCCGCAATCTCGGTACAGCCATCGCCAACTCCTGAAAAGGTAGGGCCGGACGGATGCTTCCCCCATTCCGTCCGGCCGGCTGCTGCGTCGACGCTACCGGACTGGCCGGTGCGCACCGCCGCTGGTTGTCGCAGCAGCATCTCATGAAGAGCCGTTGGATATCCTTTTGGGTGGCTCTCTGAGTGTTTTTCTAGCGGCTTTCGCGCCGCGAGAATTTGCGCTAGCGCAAAGACGGTCTAAAAAAAGCGCGATTTTGAACGCGGAGTTGCAAATGCCGGGCCTCGACCCTTCGCTGATTGCCGATCTGCCCAGCTTTTCGGGGCTGGAGCGCCGGGAGCTGGAGACGCTTCTGGGCTATGCGCAGCCCCTGCGCTTTTCCGAAGGCGCGACAGTCTTCGCCCAGGGCGATGAAGCGGAATCGTTTTACGTCCTGCTCGATGGCCACATTCGCGTGGTTCGCTCAACGCCCGAGGGGCAACAGGTGATCGTGCGCTATATCAGCGTCGGCGAACTGTTCGGCATCGCAGCCGCCCTTGGCCGCAGCACCTATCCGGCGTCCGCTGTCGCCGCAGCAGAATGCGTGGCGCTCGCCTGGCCCAATGCGAAATGGGACGAACTGACCGCACGCTTCCCCTCACTTGGCGCGAACACCTACAAGACCGTCGGCGGCCGTCTGCAGGACGCGCACACGCGCGTTGTCGAAATGTCGACCGAGCAGGTCGAGCAACGGGTGGCGCATGCTCTCCTGCGCCTCGTCAAGCAGACCGGACGCAAGACCGCCGAAGGGGTGGAGATCGACTTTCCGATCACCCGGCAGGACATCGCGGAGATGACCGGCGCGACGCTGCACACGGTCAGCCGCGTCCTTCAGGCATGGGAGAAGGACGGCATCGTTCGCGGTGGCCGCAAGCGTGTCGTGGTGATCAGCCCGCACCGCCTGCTCCTGAAAGCCGAGGCCCGCAAGGAGAGCTAGGGTCAGGACCCTAGGGTCAGAATCCGTCAGCCCTCCGTGATTGCCAGTTCCAGCTCACGCCTGAATGCCTTTTCATCGATGCCATGTTCCTGGCAGGCGTCGCTCACCGAATGAAACGCGGTAATCGGGCACCCCACGCACAGCATGTGATGGCGCAGCATCACCGCGACCGTGTCCGGCCAGTGCGCCATGATCTCCTCAAGCGTCATCCCGGCACGCAAATGCGTCTGTCGCATCGTCGCCTCCTCCAGACCGAAACATCCTCCACTCAGGCATTCAGCTCGATGGCTTCGACACGCAGGATAGCGGCCTTCGGGCCACGGTTCATTGCGCTGACGCAACAAGCCGCGCGTCGGTCACACGGCAGCAGAGTGGCGCGCGCCGCCACGCTTCAGATACTGGTCGAACAGCGCAGCCGTCGAACGTACCAGCGGCCGCGCCTCGTCGCGCAGGCTGAAGGTGCCGCCATCTTCCACCAGTCCGGCCTCTTCGTCCGCCTGACGCGCCTCGCTCACGATCCGCCGCCCGCATTCGCCGAATAGCCGGATCGCCTCTTCGCCCGAAAAGGCGAAGTCGCACATGAGCCGCTCGATCACCCAGGCCCGCGCCTGATCCTCTTCGCTGAGCGCGATGCCCCGCGCCGTGGCAAGACCGCCTTCGCTGACGATGCGCTCGTAATTCGCAGTCGCCGGCGTGTTCTGCGCATAGCCCTGCGGCAGGCGCGACACCGATGAAGGCCCGAGCCCGATCAGCGTCCGGCACGCATCTTCCGTATAGCCCTGGAAATTGCGGAACAGCCGCCCTTCCCGCGCAGCCACCGCCAGCGGATCATCCGGCTTTGCGAAATGATCGAGCCCGATCACCTCATATCCGGCCTCGCGGATGATGCGCGCCGTTTCCTGCTGCTGCGCAAAGCGCTCTTCCGGCCCCGGAAGAAATGCCTCGTCGATCATCGTCTGGTGCTTCTTGAACCAGGGCACATGCGCATAGCCGAAAAGCGCGATGCGATCCGGCGAAAGCGTCAGCGCCTGCCTGATCGTATCGGCCACGCTTTCAAGCGTCTGGTGCGGCAGGCCATAGAGCAGGTCCAGATTGACCGAATGCACGCCGCGCGCGCGAACGCCATCCACAACGCCCCTGGTCTGTTCAAAGGTCTGCTCGCGATTGATGGCCGTCTGCACCTTCGGGTCGAAATCCTGCACGCCAAGGCTGGCGCGCGTCATGCCGATGGCCGCAAACGCGTCGAACCGCGCATCGTCCATATCGTTGGGATCGAGTTCGACACTGATCTCCGCATCATCGGCGAAGTTGAAGGCGTCTTTCAGCGCCGCGCCCAGCCGCAGCACGTCTTCGGGCCGGAGCATGGTGGGCGAGCCGCCGCCGAAATGGAGCGCGCGGATGCGCCCATTGCCATCCAGCACGTTTCCCACAGTCTTTATTTCACTAAGGAGCGCGTCCAGAAACGCCGCGACCGGCTCGTAACGGCGGGTCATTTTCGTGTGGCAGGCGCAGAACCAGCACAGCCGATCACAAAAAGGGATGTGTAAATAGAGCGACACGTCGTCGCTGCTGCCCGTCTGTTGCAGCCATCCACGGAAGGTTTCTGCGCCGATTCCTGCATGAAAATGCGGGGCCGTCGGATAGCTCGTATAGCGCGGAACCGCTTCTGAATAACGGGTTGCCGGCACTGTCCCGGTGATCTGTTCGCCTGCGCGCTGCATGTTGACCATCCCTCATAATGAACGGAAACTGTTTTTCATGGCTGGGGGCGCGCAGCTTTGACGCAGATCAAGGCAGTTCGGTTCCCGTTAAGAGATGCGTTGAATGTGGGAATCGGGGAACGGATTCCCGCGAGCTTTTCTGGATTGGGGAAACAGCAATGAGATTTGGCACCGAGATCGTATTGGTCGGCCTGGCTGCTTTTGCAGCTCTGGCCGCTGCGGGTCTGGCGCAGGATTCAGCTTTTCAGGCCCATATGTGGGTTCTGTTCTTTGTCCTGCTGGGATCGGCGATCGTGTTGATGCGCAACACCAGCTTTGCGCCCGAGGGCGCGGCATCGATACCGCTCAAGGCCGACACCGACGGCTATATGGACGGTCCGATACGGTACGGCGTCATCGCAACGACATTCTGGGGCGTTGTCGGCTTTCTGGTTGGCGTCATCGTGGCGCTCCAGCTTGCCTACCCGGATTTGAACATCGAACCGTGGTTCAACTTCGGCCGCACCCGGCCGCTGCACACCTCGGCCGTTATCTTCGCCTTCGGCGGCAACGCGCTGATCGCCACCTCGTTCTACGTGGTGCAGCGCACGAGCCGGGCGCGCCTGTTTGGCGGCAACCTGGCCTGGTTCGTGTTCTGGGGCTATCAGCTCTTCATCGTCATGGCGGCAACCGGCTATCTTCTGGGCATCACCCAGAGCCGTGAATACGCCGAGCCGGAATGGTATGTGGACCTGTTCCTCACCATTGTCTGGGTGGCGTATTTCATCGTCTTCTTCGGCACGATCATGAGGCGCAAGGAGCCACATATCTATGTGGCCAACTGGTTCTACCTGTCCTTCATCGTGACCATCGCGATGCTGCACATCGTGAACAACCTTGCTGTTCCCGTTTCGCCCTTCGGTTCCAAGAGCTACTCGCTCTTTGCCGGTGTTCAGGACGCACTGACCCAGTGGTGGTACGGCCACAACGCGGTGGGCTTCTTCCTGACCGCCGGCTTCCTCGGCATGATGTACTACTTCATTCCGAAGCAGGCCGACCGTCCGGTTTACTCCTACCGTCTGTCGATCATTCACTTCTGGGCGCTGATCTTCCTGTACATCTGGGCCGGTCCGCACCACCTGCACTACACCGCCCTGCCCGACTGGGCGCAGACGCTGGGCATGGTCTTCTCGATCATGCTGTGGATGCCGTCCTGGGGTGGCATGATCAACGGTCTGATGACGCTTTCGGGCGCATGGGACAAGCTGCGCACCGACCCGATCATCCGCATGATGGTTCTGGCCGTTGCCTTCTACGGCATGTCCACCTTCGAAGGTCCGCTGATGTCCATCAAGGCCGTCAACTCGCTGTCGCACTACACTGACTGGACCATCGGTCACGTGCATTCCGGTGCGCTCGGCTGGGTCGGCATGATCACCTTCGGCGCACTCTACTATCTGGTTCCGAAGCTGTGGCACCGCGAGCGTCTCTACTCGCTGCGGCTCGTCACCTGGCACTTCTGGCTCGCCACCCTCGGCATCGTGGTCTATGCGGCCGTGATGTGGGTCTCCGGCATCCAGCAGGGTCTGATGTGGCGCGAGTACGACTCTCAGGGCTTCCTGGTCTACTCCTTCGCCGAAACCGTGGCTGCAATGCACCCCTACTACGTGCTGCGCGCACTTGGCGGCGTGCTCTTCCTGCTCGGTGGCATCGTCATGGCCTACAACCTGGCCATGACCATCCTCGGCCACCAGCGCGAGGAAGAGCCGATCGGCGGCACTGTCGTACAGCCCGCAGCCACCATTCAAAACGCCGGTTAAGGAGCCCACACGATGGCATTGCTGGACAAACACAAGATCATCGAAAAGAACGCCACACTGCTCCTGGTGGGATCGTTCCTCGTGGTTACCGTCGGCGGCATCGTCGAGATCGTGCCTCTCTTCTATCTTGAGAACACGATCGAGAAGGTGGAGGGCATGCGCCCTTACTCGCCGCTGGAGCTGGCCGGACGCAACATCTATGTCCGTGAAGGGTGCTACACCTGTCACAGCCAGATGATCCGTCCGTTCCGCGACGAGGTGGAGCGTTACGGCCATTACAGCCTGGCGGCGGAATCGATGTACGATCACTCCTTCCAGTGGGGATCGAAGCGCACGGGCCCGGATCTGGCCCGTGTGGGTGGCCGCTACTCCAACGAGTGGCACGTCGACCATCTGATCGAGCCGCGCTCCGTGGTGCCGGAATCGATCATGCCGAGCTACGCATTCCTCAAGGACACCCCGCTCGAGATCAACGATTTCTCGACCGAGCTCATCGCCAATCAGCGCGTGGGTGTGCCCTACACGGAAGAAATGGTGCTCAACGCCAATGCGGACATTCGCGCCCAGGCTGATCCGAATGCGGATACGTCCGGGCTCGAAGAACGCTATCCCAAGGCCGTTCTGGGTGATTTCGACGGAAACCCCAACGCGCTGACGGAGATGGACGCGCTGATCGCCTATCTGCAGATGCTCGGCACGCTGGTTGATTTCTCGACCTACGACGAAACGGCCGGATATCGGTGAGGAGGATAAATCATGGAAGCCTATACAGCGCTCCGACAGTTCGCAGATAGCTGGGGCCTACTGGCCATGACCGTCTTCTTCATCGGCGTGGTCATCTTCGCCTTCCGTCCCGGAAGCAAGAAGAGCGCCGAAGAAGCCGCACGCATCCCGCTTAAGGACGATTGAGATGAGTGAGAAGAAAGATATCGACGAGGTTTCCGGCGTCTCGACCACCGGCCATGAGTGGGACGGCATCAAGGAACTCGACAACCCCATGCCCCGCTGGTGGGTCTGGACCTTTTACGCCACCATCGTGTGGGCGATCGGCTACACCGTCGCCTACCCGGCATGGCCGCTGGTCAGCTCCGCCACCCAGGGCGTTCTGGGCTATTCCAGCCGCAGCGAGTTCTCCACCACCATGGACGTGGTCTCTGCACAGCAGGCCGATCTGCGTCAGGCCATCGCCGACAAGTCGCTTGAAGAGATTCTCGCCGACGAGACGCTGCGCCGCTTTGCGACCGCAGCAGGCGACGCCGCGTTCAAGGTCAACTGCTCGCAGTGCCATGGCTCGGGCGCGCAGGGTTCTGCCGGTTATCCGAACCTCAATGACGATGACTGGCTTTGGGGCGGAGACATCGAATCGATCCACCAGACCATCGCGCACGGCGTGCGCTTTGCTGGCGACGACGACACCCGCTTCGGCGAAATGCCGGCCTTCGGCGACATCCTGAGCGCTGACGAGATCCGTCAGGTGGCCGCCCATGTGGTGTCCTTCACCGGAACGCCGTCCGACCCGGCGCTGGCCGAGGCCGGTGCACAGGTCTTCGCCGACAACTGCGCTTCCTGCCACGGCGACAATGGCCAGGGCGACATCACCTTCGGTGCGCCGAACCTGGCCGATGCGATCTGGCTCTACGGTTCCAGCGAGCGGGAAATCGCCGCGCAGGTGCGTCAGCCGAAGCACGGCGTCATGCCAGCCTGGCAGGCCCGCCTTGGCGATCCGACGGTCAAGCAACTGTCCGTCTACGTCTACTCCCTTGGTGGCGGCCAGTAGCCGCAGCGCCATACGGAAAGCAAAAACCCGGCCATCTGGCCGGGTTTTTTGTCGCAGCGACGTAACGTCGACTTTCCCTGCGCGCAAAAAGGGCTTTGATCGGGATCAATGCACTGGTGCACCCTGAGAGACTAGAAATTTCAATACCGAGCAGTCTGCGAGCCGCCGAATGACCCTTGTTACGAACAATGCAGCCAGCAACGACGTCGAACGACTTGATGCCGAAGCTGTAAACTCCGCCGGCAAGCGGCAATCGCTTTACGCCGCGCGCAAGAAGATTTTCCCCAAGCGCGCCTCCGGGCAGTTCCGGCGGTTCAAGTGGCTGATCATGCTGGTCACGCTGGGCATCTATTACCTGACGCCCTGGATTCGCTGGGATCGCGGCCCCTACGCACCCGATCAGGCCGTGCTCGTGGATCTGGCCAATAGGCGCTTCTACTTCTTCTTCATCGAGATCTGGCCGCAGGAATTCTTCTATGTCGCGGGCCTGCTCGTCATGGCTGGCATCGGGCTCTTCCTGATCACCTCCACGGTGGGACGCGCATGGTGCGGCTACACCTGCCCGCAGACGGTCTGGGTCGACCTCTTCCTCGTGGTGGAACGCGCCATTGAGGGCGACCGCAATGCGCGCATCAAGCTTGATGGCGCGCCGATGTCGGTCAACAAGCTCGGCAAGCGCTTTTCCAAGCACCTGATATGGCTTCTGATCGCGGTGGCGACAGGCGGTGCCTGGGTGTTCTACTTCGCCGACGCCCCTGCCCTGCTCATCGACCTCGTGACCGGTAAGGCGGCCCCCGTCGCCTACATCACCATCGCCGTTCTGACCGCCACCACCTATGTGTTCGGCGGCCTGATGCGCGAACAGGTCTGCACCTATATGTGCCCGTGGCCGCGCATTCAGGCGGCCATGCTCGACGAAAACTCGCTGACCGTCACCTACAATGACTGGCGCGGCGAACCCCGCACCCGCCATGCGAAGAAGGCTGCGGCAGCCGGTCAGACCGTTGGCGACTGCGTCGACTGTAACGCCTGTGTGGCGGTCTGCCCGATGGGCATCGACATTCGCGACGGCCAGCAGCTCGAGTGCATCACCTGCGCCCTGTGCATCGACGCCTGTGACGGCGTGATGGACAAGCTGGGTCGCGACCGTGGTCTCATCTCCTATGCGACCCTTTCCGACTACAATGCCAACATGGCGCTCGCCACCTCCGGCGGCGCCGACGCGATCAATCCCGACCGCGTGCGCAACGAAAACGGTCGCCTGACCGACAAGGTCGCGCATTTCCGCTGGAAGAAGATTTTCCGCCCGCGCACCTTCGTCTATTTCGGCGCGTGGTCGCTGGTCGGTCTGGCCATGCTCTACGCCCTCCTGACCCGTGACCGGCTGGAAGTGAACGTCCTGCACGACCGCAATCCGCAATATGTGCTTCTGTCCGACGGCTCCGTGCGCAACGGCTACACGGTCAAGCTCCTGAACATGATCCCGGAACCGCGTGTAATCGTGCTGTCGCTCGACGGCCTGCCGGGTGCTACAATGAACGTTGTCGGCCTCGATCAGGCGGAAGGCCGCTCGGCCTCCGTGCCTGTGGAGCCGGATCGCTTGCGTGAAGTGCGCATTTTCGTCACCCTGCCTGCGGACCGTCTCGACGAGGCCGGCGAAAGGTTCAGCTTTGTTGTTGAAGACAAGGCCAGCTTCGAGAGCGACGTTTACCGGGCCAGCTTCAACATTCCGGAGGCCTCACGATGAGCAGCGCACAAAAGCAGAAAGTCTTCACCGGGTGGCACATGCTCGCCATCATGATCGCTTTCTTCGGCGTCATCATCGCGGTGAACCTGACCATGGCCTTCTACGCCAATTCGAGCTGGACCGGCCTTATCGTCAAGAACAGCTATGTGGCGAGCCAGACCTTCAACGAGCGTGCGGCAGAGGGCCGCGCGCAGGCCGCACTCGGCTGGAACGGCGACCTCATCGTTGAGGACGGCGCGATCACCTATCGCCTGACCGATGCCAGCGGCAGCCTGATCCCGCTCGACGGCGTCAAGCTGATCATGCACCGTCCCGTGACGGCGGACGAAGACACGACGCTCGAGCTTGAGCGCCGCCCCGATGGCGCTTTCGGCGTCGACCATGGTCCCGGTGACGGCACCTGGGTCGTCAGCATCACCGCCGAGGCAGGCCTCGACCATCCCTATCGCGACGTGCGTCGCATCGTCATCAAGGACGGAGCACTGAGATGAGCTGTTGCGCCCCCGGCACCGAAATGGCGCTGGAAGCGGAACAGGCCCGCGATGCCGGGCCGCGTTCGGAAGAAATCCTTCTCGCCAGCCGCACCGTCGGCGAAGGCCTGAAGCAGACGGATCTTTCCGTGCCCGGCGTCCATTGCGGTGCTTGCATTCAGACAATCGAGAGCGCGCTCGGCAAGCTTGACGGCGTTGTCGGCGCGCGTGTCAATCTCTCCACCAAGCGCGTCAGCGTGAAGTGGCGCGACGGCGAACTGCCGCCCATCATCGATACGCTGAACCGGCTGGGCTACGCCGCCCACCTGTTCGACAGCGTCGAATCCGGCAAGGACCCCGTCCTGTCGCAGCTGATCCGCGCCGTGGCGATCTCCGGCTTTGCCGCCAGCAACATCATGCTTCTGTCCGTGTCGGTCTGGTCCGGCGCGGAAGACAGCACGCGCGATCTCTTTCACTGGCTCTCCGCGCTGATCGCCCTGCCCGCGCTCGTCTTTGCCGGCGGCATCTTCTACAGCTCCGCCTGGAACGCGCTGCGCCACGGGCGCATGAACATGGATGTGCCCATCGCGCTCGGCGTATCGCTTGCCTACGGGCTCAGCATCTATGAGACTATCAACAGCGGCCAGCACGCCTATTTCGACGCCTCGGTCTCGCTCCTCTTCTTCCTTCTGATCGGACGCACGCTCGACCACGTGATGCGCGAACGCGCCCGCACCGCCGTGAAGGGGCTTGCCCGCCTTGCTCCACGCGGCGCGCTGGTCGTCGCCGAGGATGGCGGTCGCGATTATCTTCCGCTGCAGGAAGTCACGCCCGGCATGAAGCTGGTCGTCGCCGCTGGTGAACGCATTCCCGTCGACGGCGTGGTCATGACCGGCGCTTCGGAGCTGGATTGCTCCATGGCCACCGGCGAAAGCGCGCCCCAGCCGGTCAAGCCCGGCTCGGATGTGCGCGCCGGCATGCTCAACCTCACCCAGCCGCTGGTGATGGAATCGACCGCCACCGCCGACACCTCCTTCCTTGCCGAAATGATGCGCCTCATGGAGGCGGCCGAAGGTGGCCGCGCGCATTATCGCCGGCTGGCAGACCGCGCCTCTGCACTGTACTCGCCGGTGGTCCACGCCACCGCCTTCATCACCTTTCTGGGCTGGATGGCTGCCAGCGGCGACTGGCATCGCGCAATCACCATCGCCATTGCCGTTCTCATCATCACCTGCCCCTGTGCGCTTGGCCTTGCCGTGCCGATCGTTCAGGTCGTCGCCGCCCGCCGGCTGTTTGAAAACGGCATCATGGTGAAGGACGGCGCGGCCATGGAGCGCTTCGCCCAGATCGACACCGCCGTGTTCGACAAGACCGGCACGCTCACGCTCGGCATTCCCGAATTGCGCAATCTGGCAGACATCGACCCGCAGGTTCTCGCCATTGCCGCCTCCGTGGCCTCCCACTCGCGCCACCCCTTCTCCCGCGCCATTCTGCGCGCTGCGGGTTCCGCCCGCGCAACCACCACCTTCGACAGTGTCGAGGAGGTGCCGGGCCTTGGCATCGAGGCGCGCTCCGGCGGCACCGTCTGGCGGCTTGGCCGCGCAGGCTGGTCGCTTGGCCGCGAAGATGCGCATGAGAATGACGCCGGCGGCACCGTCCTTTCGCGCAATGGCGAAGAGCTGGCCGCCTTCCGCTTCGAAGACCGGCTGCGGCCCGACGCGAAGAAGGCCGTCGCCTTCCTCCAGAAGAACGGCGTCAGTGTCGAGATCATCTCCGGCGACAGCGAAGAGCAGGTCCGCGACATTGCCGAAAAACTCGGCGTCGAGCGTTTTCAGGCGGGCGTCCTGCCCGGCGAGAAGCTTGACCGGATGCGCGCGCTCGCAGCCGAAGGCCGCAAGGTTCTGATGGTTGGCGACGGGCTGAACGATGCGCCGGCACTTGCCGCGGCACACGTCTCCATGGCTCCGGCCACGGCAGCCGACATTGGCCGCAACGCCGCCGATTTCGTGTTCCTGCGCGACAACATGCTGGCCGTGCCGCTCGCCCGCGACGTGTCGCGCCGCGCCGGCCGTCTGATCCGTCAGAATTTTGGCCTGGCCATCATCTACAACCTGCTGGCCGTTCCGATCGCCGTGCTTGGCTATGTCACGCCACTCGTGGCGGCGGTCGCCATGTCGCTGTCGTCGCTGATCGTCATCGGCAATGCGCTGCGCCTGCGCACCGACAGGCGTCTTGTCGGACCGGCGGAGGCCAAGGCCCCGACACAGGGCCACAACGCGCCCCTCGCCGAGGCTGCGGCATGACCAATCTCGTCATTCTCATTCCGATTGCCCTCTTCCTTGGCGCAGTCGGCCTTGCCGCCTTCCTCTGGTCGCTCAAGAGCGGCCAGTATGAGGATCTCGACGGAGCGGCAGAGCGCATCCTGTTCGATGATGACGACAGCCCGGACGATCCGCCGAACAACCCGCCGAACAACGCGAAAGACGGGAAGAAACGCTGATCCCTGCAAGACAGGCAGACACGAAAAAACGGCCGCGCTCCCTCAGGAAGCACGGCCGTTTTCTTTGAGCTCGATTACCGGCTCGGCAATTGCAAAAAACGCTAGCGCACCACCAGAACGGAAATGGATGCGTGCCGCACAACGCGCGCGGCATTCGGCCCGATGAGGTAATCCTCCGGGCTTGGGCGCGAAGCCGACAGCACGATCAGATCCGCCTTCACTTCACCCGCATAGCGCAGGATCTCGCGATAGATCGATCCATGGCCGACAATGTGCCGATGCTTGATTTCGTCGGGCACATATTTCTTCGTGAACTCATGCAGTGCCTCATTGGCGTGCTGGATCGCGTCATGCTCATGCCCCTTGGGAAAGAAGCCGCCGACGATGGACATGCCGTAATCGGGCACAACCGTCATCACATGCAGGCGGCTACCGAAGGTACGGGCGTAATCGACCGCTGTTTCCAGCGTGCGCACCTCCCCCTCGGCATGCCCCAGATCGATGGAAACGAGAATGTCCTTATACATGGATCCTAATCCTTTCAGGCTTCTGCCGAACGCGGCGCACCGGCTTTCGGATTGCCGGTCAGCGTGCCCCCGCGGCGGCGCTGCAGGAACATGACCAGCGCCAGCAGAAGAGCGGCCGGAAGATAGAAGATCTCGCGCGGCATGCGCCCTTCGTCGCTCACCTCGACTGAAGTGATCTGAACCGGCTCGTCGGCATAGAAATCGAGGCTCGCAAGCGTCTTGCCGGCGAGGCTGTTCATGTCGAACGGCTCTTCCAGAAGCACCCGCTCCCCGTCGATCTGTGCAACCAGCCCGGTCGCTGCCTCGAAGCGGGCTTCACCCGGCTCGCCCGCAGCCCCCAGATTGAACGCCATGGTGCGCTCGTCGATCTCGTCGGGATTGTCGAAGTTCGGCCCGCGGATCGTGAAGCGGATTTCCGCATCATCGGGCTCCTCGGCAACCGCCTCGAAGATCTTCGTCGGTTCGGTTTCGATATAGGGCGGCTGAACCAGATCCAGGAAGAAACCCGGACGCAGCAGCATGAAGGTGACGAGCAGCAGCGCCGCCGACTCCCAAAGCCTGTTGCGCGCCATGAAGAAGCCCTGCGTCGCAGCCGCAAAGATCAACATGGCGACGGTCGCCTGAATGGTCACCCAGATCGCGCCCGCCCAGCTCACATCGATCAGAAGCAGATCGGTGTTGAACACGAAGATGAAGGGCAGCAGCACCGTGCGCAGCGAATAGAAGAACGCCGTGAAGCCGGTCTTGATCGGATCGCCGCCCGAAACGGCCGCAGCCGCAAAGGAGGCTAGCCCCACCGGTGGCGTCACATCCGCCATGATGCCGAAGTAGAACACGAACATGTGCGCGGCGATGAGCGGGATCAGAACGCCATTGGCGGCGCCCAGCTCCACGATCACCGGAGCCATCAGCGAGGAGACCACGATGTAGTTCGCCGTGGTCGGCAGGCCCATGCCCAGCACCAGACTGATCAGCGCCGTGAAGACGAGGATCAGCAGGATGTTGCCGCCCGACAGGAACTCGACGAACTCGGCCATCACCTGACCAATGCCCGTCAGCGTGACCGTGCCGACGATGACGCCGGCTGCCGCCGTGGCGCAGGCGATGCCGATCATGTTGCGCGCGCCGAGAATGAGGCCGACCACCAGATCGTCGAAACCTTCCTTGAAGGCCGCCCGCTGGTCTGCGCTCTGCAGACCACGGAACAGCGCCTTCAACGGCTTCTGCGTGACGATGATGACGATCAGCAGCAGCACCGCATAGAAGGCCGAGAGACCGGGCGACTTGCGCTCGACCATCAGCGACCAGACCAGCACGAAAAGCGGCAGAAGGTAATGCAGACCGGTGCGGATAACCTCGCCCGGCAGCGGCAGTTCCACCACCGGCGCATTCGGGTCGTCCATCTCCAGATCCGGCGATTTGGCCGCATACCAGATGAGCGCCACATAGGCGATCAGGAGGGCTGCCATCAGCACCGGCGCCGAGAGGTTCGGCAGCATGAACTTGATGAAATTGATCGCGTAGTAGATCACGCCAATCAGAATGACGATGGACGAAATGACGATGCCCGAGCGCATCAGGGCCACCAGGGCCGGGTGCGACTGGCGCTTCTCAAGCACCGGCATGTCTTTCTTCACGGCTTCCAGATGCACCAGATAGAGCAGCGCAATATAGGAGACCACGGCCGGCAGGAACGCGTGCTTGATCACCTGCAAATAGGGAATGCCGACATATTCGACCATCAGGAACGCGGCCGCGCCCATGACGGGCGGCATGATCTGACCGTTGACCGAACTCGCCACCTCGACGGAGCCCGCCTTTTCCGGCGAGAAGCCGACGCGCTTCATGAGCGGAATGGTGAAGGTGCCCGTCGTCACCACATTGGCGATGGAGGAACCCGAAATCAGACCGGTCATCATCGAGGCCAGAACCGCCGCCTTGGCCGGTCCGCCACGCAGATGGCCAAGCAGCGCGAAGGCGAGCTTGATGAAGAAATTGCCCGCGCCCGCCCGGTCCAGCATCGAGCCAAACAGCACGAACAGGAACACGAAGGCCGACGAAACGCCCAGCGCGACGCCAAACACGCCGTTCGGCGAGAGCCACATCTGGTCCATGGCGCGGCTGAACGAAGCGCCGCCCCAGCGGATGATGTCTGGCACGAAGGTTGACGAGCCGAAGAAGACGTAGAGCAGGAAGACAATGGCGACCACGGCGAGCGGTGGCCCGAGCGCGCGGCGCGTCGCTTCCAGCAACAGCACCATGCCGATGCCCGCCACCACCAGATCCTGTGTGATCGGGAGGCCGGGCCGCTGCGAGAGGTCGCGGTAGAAAACGAAGATGTAGAGCGCACAGCTTGCCGCCACGATGGCGAGCACCCAGTCGCTTACGGGAATGCGGTTTCGCGGGCTGGAGGCCAGCGCCGGAAACGCCATGAATGCGAGAAACAGGCCGAATGCCAGATGGATCGCGCGCGACTGCGCATCGTTTAACACCAGCGGCAGGCCGGTCATGCTGGTCAGTGTGAAAGGCAGGGGCGACGCGATGTAGAGCTGGAAAAGCGACCAGCAAAGCGCAACACCGGCAATGATATAGCCGGCAGTGCCTTCGGGATCGCGCGCTCCGGTATCGGATGACGCAACAAGATCCTGAAGTTCGTCGTCATTCAGTGGCGCTGAATTCTTGCCAGCGGTTTCAGGTTTCGTCGCCATGCGCCATCCCCTCTTGATGCGTTTTCTTCATTGGGAAAAGAAGGGCGCCCGCATGGCGGGCGCCCCTTTTTTAAACCGGCTTATTTGAGCCAGCCTTTTTCCTTGTAGTAGGCTTCTGCGCCCGGATGCATCGGGGCGGAGTTGCCCTGATTGACCATGCTCTCAGGCGTCAGGTTGGCAAGTGCCGGATGCAGCGCCTTGAAGGCGTCGAAATCCTTGAACACGGCGTCCACGAAAGCGGCCACAACGTCATCGGGAACATCAGCCGAGGTCACGACGGTCGCGCCAACACCGAAGGTGTTCACGTCATTGTCGGTGCCGCGGTACATGCCGCCCGGGATCGTCGCCTTGAAGTAGTAGGGGTTGTCGGCAACGAGCTTGTCGACTGCCTCACCCTCTACAGGCACGATCACGCTGTCACAGGTCGTGGTGGCTTCCTGGATGGCGCCAGCCGGGTGACCGACCGTGTAGGCGAACGCATCGATGTTGTTGTCGCACAGTGCGGAGCTCTGTTCGGCCGGGGCCAGCTCTGCAGCAACGGCGAAGTCCGAATTCGTCCAGCCCTTTTCAGCGATCAGCAGGTCCATGAGGGCGCGCTGGCCCGAACCCGGATTGCCGATGTTCACGCGCTTGCCCTTGAGGTCGTCAAAGGATGCAATGCCTGCTTCCTTGCGCGCCACCAGGGTGAGCGGCTCGGCGTGCAGCGAGAAGACCGAACGCAGCTTCTCGTGTGCGCCGCCATCGGCGAAATTGGCTTCGCCCTTGTTGGCATTGTACTGAACGTCGGACTGCACGACGCCGAATTCCAGGTCGCCGCCCTTGATGGCGTTGACGTTGAAGACGGAACCACCGGTCGACTCGACCGAGCAGCGAATGCCCGTCTCGCGACGGTTCTGGTTCATCAGGCGGCAGATCGCGCCACCAACCGGATAGTAAACGCCCGTCACGCCGCCAGTGCCGACGGAAACGAAGCGCTGCTCCTGGGCGCTGGCCGTCCCGGTCGCCAGCGAGCCGAGCATCGCGGCCGCGAGGCCAAAACCGAGAATGCGATGAGGTTTCATAGTGCGTCTCCCTAATGAAATGATGCTTTACGCATACGTGCACGTCGAAAGATGCTGTGGTCGGTCCGGACCGAACAACCGCAGCCGGGCATTGCGTGCGAGATGCCCGGCAAAGCGCGGCCCGCAAAGACCTGACGTGAAGCGTTAAACGCCCCCCGTCCCGAGTCAATGGCTCGGACGCGCAATTTGCAATTTGCTATGACTGAAATCTGTGTCAACGCCATTAGCGCGTAAAACACAAACTTCTGTTTTTCTTGCGGATTATTTCTTCCTCCTCCGTTTACGTAAAATTACCCTGTAGCCGCGTCGACCGCCTCTCCGAGCCGCTCGACAATCGTGTCCGCGACGGCCCTGTCGATGATGAAGGGCGGAGCCAGCAACACGTGGTCGCCGCGCGTTCCGTCGATCGTGCCGCCGGACGGGTAGACCATGAGGCCGCGTTTCATCGCTTCTTTCTTGACCGCTGCATGGACCTTGCGCGCCGGATCGAACGGCTCCTTCGTCCCGCGGTCGGCCACCAGTTCGAGACCGAGGAACAGGCCCCGCCCGCGAATGTCGCCCACATGGGCGTGGTTGCCGAAACGCGCTTCAAGGCGCTCGCGCAGATAAGCGCCCATCTCGCGCACATTGGCGAGAAGCCCGTCGCGCTCGATCACGTCCTGCACGGCCAGCGCGGCCGCACACGCCATCGGGTGGCAGATATAGGTGTGGCCATGCTGGAACAGGCCCGACCCTTCCGCAAAGGCGTCGAAGATGTGCTGCCCCAGAAGCACCGCGCCGATGGGCTGATAGCCGCCGCCAAGCCCCTTGGCGATGGTCAGCATGTCCGGTGCAATCCCGTCCTGCTCGCAGGCATGCATGGTGCCCGTGCGCCCCATGCCGCACATAACCTCGTCCAGAATGAGCAGCACGCCATAACGGTCGCAGATCTCGCGGATGCGTTTGAAATAGCCGCTCACCGCCGGCACGGCGCCCGCCGTGGCCCCGACCACCGGCTCGGCGACGAACGCCATCACCGTGTCCGGCCCCAGCGCGTTGATCCTGTCTTCCAGCGCCTGCGCGGCGCGAAGGCCATAAGCCTCTTCGCTCTCTCCGGCCTCCTGGTAGCGATAGGCGTAGCACGGGTCGATATGGTGCGTTTCGATCAGGAGCGGCCTGAACGGCTCGCGCCGCCACTCATTGCCGCCGGTCGCCAGCGTGCCCAGCGTGTTACCGTGATAGCTCTGCCGGCGGGCGATGATCCTGCGCCGCTGCGGCTCGCCCTTCTCCACGAAATACTGGCGCGCCATCTTCAGCGCCGCCTCGTTGGCCTCCGAACCGCCAGACACGAAATAGGCATGGCTGATACCCTCGGGCGCACCCGCAATCAGGCGATCCGCGAGCTGTTCGGCCGGTTCGTTGGTGAAGAAGCTTGTGTGCGCATAGGCGAGCGTCTCCGCCTGCTTTTTCAGCGCATCCACCACATCGGGGTGACCATGGCCGAGGCACGAAACGGCAGCGCCGCCACATGCGTCGATATAGGCATTGCCCGCCTCATCGAAGAGTTCGACGCCGCGGCCGCCCTTGGCAACCGGCAGTGAGGCATGGATCTGACGATGCAGAATGTGTGTCATTTGGGTTTTCCAGAACGATGCGCACGCGGCGCGGGATCGAGCAAATGGGTATTGAGGGTGGAAAGCAGCGCTTCGGTCTTTGCGATTTCCGCGAGCGCCTCCTCGCCTCCTTCGCCGGCAACGAGCGCTGCCAGAATTTCGGCGGCCGCGAAGGCCGGCGTCATCGTGTGCAGAAAGGACGGGCTCTCCGTCGAAACGATCACGCACTGGTCTGCAAGGCTGGCGAGCGGTGAAACGGCACTGTCCGTCAGCGCAACCACGGTCAGCCCCAGCGCCCGTGCGCTGGCCGCCGCTTCCACCGTCGCCCGTGTGTAGGGCGCAACCGTGGTCACGAAGAACACGTCCTCGGCGGTCGCGTGGCGCAGCTTGTCGAGCCCTGCCCCGTTCACATGGTCGAGCAGATGCGCCTTCTCGCCGAGAAAGGTCATCGAATAGGTGAAATGCGCCGCCACCGCGTGGCTCGAGCGCAGCCCGAAGCAATAGATGCGGCGCGCTGCGGCCAGGGTTGCCGCAGCGCGCGCCAGCGCTTCCAGCGTGCCGGCGTCAGCGAGATTGCCAAGCTGGGCCGCCGTCTGCGCGGCGATATCGCGCGCCAGCGCATGACTCCCGCCCTGCCTCTGCCTGGCAACCTGCTCCCCCGCCTTGCCGGCAAAGCCGAGCGCCTGTTCTTTCAGCGCCTCGCCGTGAAGCTGGCGCAGTTCGTCGTAACCATCAAAGCCGAAACGCTTCGCAAGCCGCGTCATCGTCCATGGCTGAACGCCCGCACGCCGCGCCTGCTCGCGCATGGAAAGCAGCGCCACATCGCCCGGATTGTCGAGAATGTAGCGCGCCGCCGCGCCAAGCTGGCCCGGCAGGTCTTCAAAGGATTCCGTAATGCGGTCAGCAAGTGTGGCGCGATCCATGATGGCTCATCCTAGACGGGCGCTTCAGCGTATGCAACAAGTGTTGCAAGTTGATATTAAATGCTTCAAATGGAGTATTCCGTGAGCGCATCTGCAAACGCCCATCGCGCCGCCATCGCCGTCGCCCCCAATGGTGGACGCCGCACCCGCGCGGACCATCCCGCCCTGCCGCAGACATCCGCCCAGCTGGCCGAAACCGCAGCGGCCTGCCTTGAAGCCGGTGCCGCCATGATCCATTGCCATGTGCGCGATGAAGAAGGCCGTCACATCCTTGATGCCGATGCCTATCGCGACGCCATCGCCGCCATCAGGAAGGCTGTCGGCGACCGTCTGGTGATTCAGATCACCACCGAGGCCGTGGGGTGCTATGGCGTGCGCGAGCAGATGGATGTGGTGCGCCAGGTGCGCCCGGAGGCGGTATCGCTCGCCCTGCGCGAACTGGTGCCCGACGCCTCGCACGAAGAGGAGTTTTCAAAATTTCTCTCCTTCATGCGCGCCGAGAACATCGCCCCGCAGATCATCCTCTACCACCCGGAAGAGGCGCTGCAGCTCAAGCGCATGATGGCGCACGGCCTTATCCCCTTCCCCGACATTCCGGTTCTCTACGTGCTCGGCCGCTACACGGAAGGCCAGCGCTCCGATCCTGCCGATCTCCTGCCCTTCCTTGACGGAACCATGCCGGATTTCGCGCATTTCATGCTCTGCGCCTTCGGCCCGCGCGAGGCCGCCTGCGTCACTGCGGGCTGCCTTCTGGGCGGCCATGCCCGCGTCGGCTTCGAGAACAATCTGCAACGCCCCGATGGCAAGATCGCGCCGGACAATGCGGCCCTCGTTTCCAGTGTCGCTGCATCCCTCACCGCGCTTGGCACGCCGCTCGCGACAGCCGATGATCTGCGCGGGAGCTGGGGGCTCGGCGCACCGGCAACCGGCCGCTGAGGCTTCGCCTCATCTCCGGTGGACGCGGGACAGGCGCGCCATTACATGTGGCGCGTCTGAATTGCCTTTCTGGAGTCTCTAAACATGGCGATCCGCATCAAAGCGAAAACCTACGGTCCCTTCACCACGGCCATCGGCCCTGGCAAGGTCATCAATGTCGACACCGCGCCGAAGCAGAATGTCGCCATCACCTCGCCCTCCACGGAAGAGGCCGGAACGCCGGTGGACTTCATGATCTCCGCGCTCGGCGCGTGCCTTGCGCTCTCCTTCCACCACGCCGCGCAGGAAATGAAGATCGAAGTCGGCACGGTTTCCGTGGAAGTGAGCGGCAAGAAGGCCGAGGATCTGCCCGACCGTATCGGCAGCTACGCCGCCACCGTCTCGCTCGACACCATGCCTGACGAGGCGCAGTGTGAAGAGCTGATCAAGCGCGCCAAGGCCCGCTGCACCGTTTCCAACTCGCTGAACGGTCCCGTCGAAATGACGATGGCCGGCTAACGCATCGGCCCGAAAATCGGAATCGATTTTCGGAAAGCACGATGCGTAGGTTCAACAGGTTAGAGCGTCCTTTGTGCGTCCGAATGGACGCACGGCGCTCTGGGATCAGAAGCTAAAGCGTTTCGATCTTCCGATCATTGACGACGCCGCGCCCTTCTCCCATACAGAAGCCGCCTAACGGCAAACCATGGGAGGAGAGTATATGCGCTTTGTGCGGGTAAACGGCGTCGTCATTCATCACGAGGTCAGGGGAACGGCAGGCAAGCCCGTTCTGGTCTTTTCCAACTCGCTGGGAACAGATTTCCGCATCTGGGATGGCGTCGTCGCGCGGCTCGAAGCCGATTACCGCATCGTTCTCTATGACAAGCGCGGCCATGGCCTTTCCGAGGCCACGCCGCAGCCCTATGCGCTTGCCGATCACGTCGATGATCTGGCCGCCCTGCTCGACCATCTTGACATCACCGGCGCGACCATTATCGGCCTTTCGGTCGGCGGCATGATCGCCCAGGGCCTCGCCACCTGGCATCCGCATCGCGTGTCGCGCCTTGTGCTCTGCGACACCGCCCACAGAATCGGCAATGACGACCTCTGGAACAACCGCATCGAGGCGGTGAACACGAAAGGCATTGCCGCCATCTCGGACGGCATCCTCGAACGCTGGTTCACGCCCGCCTTCCGCTCGCCGGACAACGCCGATTTCATCGGCTACACCGCGATGCTCACCCGCACCACGGTCGACGGTTATGCCGGCACCGGCTTTGCCCTGCGCGACGCCGACCTGACGGAATCGACAGCCACCCTGAAACTGCCCACCCTGTGCATCGTCGGCGATCACGATGGCTCGACCCCGCCCGATCTGGTGCGCACGCTTGCCGGGCTCATCGAAGGCGCGCGGTTCGAGATCGTGAAAGACGCCGGTCACCTGCCCTGCATCGAGCAGCCGGAGAAAACGGCCGCACTCATTGCAGACTTCCTGCGCAGCACCGCGCCCGATGCCTGAACATTTCCCAATGGGCGATATGCCGCGCTGCATTTGCCCACGCCGCACGGCAAACTGGTCACTTCAGATGACGAGAGGACTTTGAATGAGCGACACCGTAAAGATCACCCGGGACGATGGCATCGCCGTCCTCACTCTGGACAATCCCCCGGTCAACGCGCTCGGCCATGCGCTGCGCGCGCCGCTCTTCGAAGCGCTGCAGCAGGCAAAAGCCGATGACGCCGTTCAGGCCATCGTCATCACCTGCGCAGGCCGCACCTTCATCGCCGGAGCCGACATTTCCGAATTCGGCAAGCCACCGAAGGAGCCGAGCCTTCCCGACCTGATCGCCATGCTCGAAAGTATCGACAAGCCCACCGTGGCCGCCATCCACGGCACCGCGCTTGGCGGCGGTCTCGAACTGGCGCTCGGCTGCCACTACCGGGTGGCCGACAAGAGCGCCATGATCGGCCTTCCCGAAGTCAATCTGGGTCTCATCCCGGGCGCCGGCGGCACGGTACGCCTGCCGCGCCTGGTCGGCCCCGAAGCGGCGCTGAAGATGATCGTCTCCGGCAAACCCATCGGCATGGACGAAGCGGTGCGGCTTGGCGCGGTCGACCGGCTGGCC
Source organism: Nitratireductor sp. WH36-1 (assembly GCF_058725515.1). Taxonomy (NCBI): domain Bacteria; kingdom Pseudomonadati; phylum Pseudomonadota; class Alphaproteobacteria; order Hyphomicrobiales; family Phyllobacteriaceae; genus Nitratireductor; species Nitratireductor sp. WH36-1. Next base: position 3,357,087 of record NZ_CM178970.1, read on the forward strand.
AAAACCGATCTGCTTGCAGAAGCCATCGCATTCGCCCGCGAGAAGGCGGCCTCCGGCAACGCACACCCCCACATCCGCGCACGCGCCGAAAAGCTCGCCGTCGACCTCGCCGCCTTTGACGAAGCGGTCAGGGCGGTCACGAAGAAGGCGCGCGGCCTCACCGCCCCGCACACGGCGGCCGAAGCCGTCCGCAACGCCATCACCATGGAGTTCGACGCAGCACTCGACCGCGAGCGCGAACTCTTTCTGGAGCGCCGCGACAGCGCCGAATCCGCCGCCCAGCGTCATCTCTTCTTCGCCACCCGCGAAGCCACCAAAGTGCCCGGCGTCGGTCGCGAGACCGAGGCGCGCAAGATCGCCCGCGCGGGCGTCATCGGTGCAGGCACGATGGGTGCGGGCATCGCCATGGCGCTGGCCAATGGCGGCATTCCCGTCACCATTCTGGAGATGAACGAGGACGCCATTGCGCGCGGTCTCGCCCATGTCGAGAAAACCTATGCCGGGTCGGTCAAGCGCGGGTCCATCGCGCCTGAAGAGAAGGAAGCGCGGATCGCGCGCATCTCCGGCACCACCGATTATGCAGACCTTTCCGACTGCGACATCGTCATCGAAGCCGTGTTCGAGGACATGGGCGTGAAGCGTCAGGTCTTCACCGCGCTCGACAGCGTGCTGAAGCCCGGCGCGATCCTCGCCTCCAACACCTCCTATCTCGACGTCAACGAGATCGCGGCCACCACGAAGCGTCCGCAGGATGTGGTCGGCCTTCACTTCTTCTCGCCCGCCCACGTCATGAAGCTTCTGGAGATCGTGCGCGGCGACGAGACCGCGCCCGAAGTCATCAAGACCGCGCTGACCCTTGCCCGTAAAATCGGCAAGGTTCCGGTCGTGGTCGGCGTGTGCAATGGCTTCGTCGGAAACCGCATGCTTGCCGCCCGGCGCGAGCAGAACGAAGACCTTCTCCTCTCCGGCGCAACGCCCGAGCAGGTTGATCGCGTGTTCACCGATTTCGGCTGGCCCATGGGGCCGTTCCAGATGGTCGACCTTGCCGGCCTCGACATCAGCTGGAAGCACCGCCAGTCGCTCGGTCTCACCGCCCCCATCGCCGACACGCTGTGCGAAGCGGGCCATTTCGGCCAGAAGGCCGGACGCGGCTTCTATCTCTACGAGGAAGGCTCCCGCACACCGAAGCCTGATCCCTTCGTTCAGGAGCTCATCGGGAAGAAGGCTGCGGAACTCGGCGTCGAACGGCGCGAGATCAGCGCGGACGAGATCACCGAGCGCACGCTTTACCCGATGATCAACGAGGGTGCGAAGATCCTTGAGGAGCGCATTGCCGCCCGCGCCTCCGACATCGACGTGGTGTGGGTCAATGGCTACGGCTTCCCGGTCGCCAAGGGCGGCCCGATGTTCTGGGCCGAACGCTTCGGCATCAGGACAATCGTCGAACGGCTGGAGCACTGGCACCAGAAGACCGGCAACCCGCTCTTTGAGCCTGCGCCGCTGCTTCGTCAGCTTGCATTGACCGGCGGAGGCTTTGCCGACCTCGCATAAGGCGGGGTCGCACCCTATATTCGACGCCAAACGAAACAGCGGAACGAGACAGTATGGACATTCGTCAGATTTCAGAAGAGTACGCCGTCGCCGCGCAGATCACGGCGGAAGACATCGCGACCGTGAAGGCAGCCGGTTTCAAGAGCATCATCTGCAACCGCCCCGAGGGCGAGGAAGCAGGCCAGCCCGCAGTCGAGAGCATCGCCCGCGCTGCAGAAGAGGCGGGGCTCTCCTTCCGCCATGTGCCGGTGGTTTCCGGCGCCATGACAATGGACGACGTGACCGACATGGCAGCGGCTCTGAAAGAGCTTCCCGGCCCGGTTTTCGCCTATTGCCGCAGCGGCGCGCGCTCGGCAAATCTCTACGGCATCATCAAGGAACGCGGTCTTTAAGAAGCGCCGCCCGGACGTGATTGATCGCTAAAAAAAGCGGGGCCCGTTTCCGGCCCCGCTTTTTTGTGTCCTCAATAAAGCCAGCGCAACATGAACAGCGATATCGCCGGGAACAGCGTCAAAAGCGCCACCCGCAGAATATCGCTCATCACGAAGGGCAGAACGCCGCGATAGGTCGCCGAGATCGGCGTGTCTCTCGCCATGGAGTTCAACACGAACAGGTTCATGCCCACGGGCGGCGTTATCAGCCCCACCTCCACGACGATCAGCACCAGAATGCCGAACCAGATCGCGAATTCTTCCGCGCCCAGCCCGAAATCCAGAACCGTGACGATCGGGAAGAAGATCGGAATGGTCAGCAGGATCATGGACAGCGAGTCCATCACGCAGCCGAACACGAGATAAAGCAGCAGGATCAGCGTCAGCACCATCCAGGGGCTGTAGCCCTGCTCGCTCACAAACGCCGCCATCTGCTGCGGCACCTGAGCCAGCGCCAGGAACGAATTGTAGAACCCGGCACCCAGAACGATGAAGAAGATCATCGCCGTGGCGGTTGCCGTCGCAAGGATTGATTCCACGAAGGTTTCGCGTGTCAGCCCGCCATTGATGAGCGCGATCAGGCCCGTGCCCGCCGCCCCCACCGCAGCGCCTTCCGTCGGCGTGAAGACACCCAGATAGATGCCACCCACAACCGCCAGAAACACGATCAGCACCGGCCAGACATCGAGCAGCGCCCGCATCCGCTCCGAATAGGGAGCACGCTCGCGCGTGCCGGCAGAGTCGGGCCAGAGCCGTACATAGATCGAGATGGCGAGCATGTAACCGACAGCAGCCAGAACGCCCGGCACGAGGGCCGCAACGAACAGTTTCGCGATGTTCTGCTCGGTCAGGATCGCATAGATAACGAGGATCACCGATGGCGGGATAAGAATGCCGAGCGTGCCGCCGGCCGCCAGCGTGCCCGTGGCGAGCGCGCCCGAATAGCCGTAGCGCCGCAGCTCCGGCAGCGCCACCTGGCTCATCGTCGCCGCCGTCGCCAGCGACGAGCCGCAGATCGCGCCAAAGCCGGCGCATGCGCCCACCGCCGCCATGGCCACACCACCGCGCCGGTGGCCCATCCATGTTTCAGCCGCCTTGAACAGCGCCCGCGACATGCCGCCCAGCGTTGCAAACTGCCCCATCAGCAGGAACAGCGGAATGATGGAAAGCGAATAGCCCGAAAAGGTCGAATAGGTCTCGTTCTTCAGCTTGGCGAGCACCGGCGTGACATTGCCGAACACGATCCAGCTGCCGCCGAGCCCGCACAGAAGCATGGCGAGACCGATGGGCAGACGCAGGAAGATCAGAAGAAGCAGTAACGGAAAGGACCAGAGCCCGATTTCAAGATTGGTCAATGGACACTCCCCTGCCCGAGCCCTGGCGTCGGCGTTCCGGCCCTGAATTCACGATAGCGGACGAAGACCATGTAGATCGACACGATCACCGCGATGACAGCCGCCACCAGGCAGGCCGCGTAGGGCCACCACAGGGGAAACTGGAGGATGAAGGTGGTTTCGCTGTAGCTCAGCTTGTCGATCATGCCGTAATAGAGCTGGCGGGCGATCAGCACCAGAACCAGTGTCATGATGATCTCCGTCACCAGATCGATCACATGGTTCACGCTGCCCGGCAGGAAAGCGGTGAAAATGTCCACCGTGGCATGACCGCGATTGAGCTGGCACCAGGGCAGAAAAGCAAAGACGGCAAAGCCGACGCCGGCCTGCACCAGTTCGAAATCGCCCGGCACGGGGCCGAGCCCGAAGCGCACCAGCGCGCGGCCGGTAATGCTGGCGACCGTCATGACGATCACCGCCACCAGAACGATCCCGCCCAGAATGGCCATTGTCCTGGCCAGCCAGACAATGATGCTCGATAGTCTCATGCGCCTTCCCGTCCCCCGTGCCGTCCCGCGTGCCGTCGCACGTCCAGTCCCGCGTGCCTTCGCACGTCCAGTCCCGCGTGCCTTCCCATGGCGTTCCCACTCATTCTTGTACCTTTTCGGCTTGTACCTTTTCGGCCTTGTACGTTTTCAGCCTTGTACCTTTTCAGCCTTGTACCTTTTCGGCAGGGTCCGATGACGTTAGCCAGCCACTTCTTCCCACGCAAGCGCCCGAACGCCTGCGGAACCGGAGCCCGCCGGTTCCCACCGGACCGATGCAAAGTTGAAAGATCGGATCGTCTCGCCCTTGCCGAAGCGGCGAGACCGTTCAGAAAAAGGGGCGGACCGCAGGGGCCCGCCTCGGTTTCATGGCCTCAGGGCCTTACTGACCGGTATACTGGTCGATCAGGGCGCGGGCTTCATCGATCAGCTTCTGACCGTCGATGCCCTTCTCCTTCATTTCCTCAACCCACTGGGCATAGACCGGCTCGGCGGCCTTCTTCCAGGTTTCGGTGTCCTCGGCGCTGATCTGGATGATGTTGTTGCCGCGATCCACCGCGATCTGGCGGCTCGGACCATCGGCCCCTGCCTGCGTGCTGCCGGCAAAGGCTGCAAATTCCTGACCGGAATTGTCGTCGATCACCTTTTTCAGGTCGTCGGGCAGGCTGTCATACTTCGCCTTGTTCATCGCCAGAACGAAGGTCGTCGTATAGAGCGCCTGATCGCCGCCAAATTCCGTGTGGTTGGAAACGAGCTCGGGCACCTTCAGCGCCGGCGTCACTTCCCAGGGAATGACGCAGCCATCGATCACGCCCTTGGAGAGCGATTCCGTGATCTGCGGCACCGGCATGCCCACGGGCGTCGCGCCCAGCTGGCCAAGAAGCGAGTTGATGATGCGCGTGGGGGCACGGATCTTCATGCCCTTCAGATCGTCGAGCTTCTCGATCGGCGCCTTGGAGTGCAGCATGCCCGGACCGTGAACCCAGACACCCAGCACATGCGTGTCCTTGAATTCCGTGTCCTTCATGTATTTTTCGTACAGATCCCAATAGGCGCGCGAGGTCGCCTCGGCATTGGTCATCATGAAGGGCAGTTCGAACACTTCCGTGGAGGGGAAGCGGCCCGGCGTGGAGCCCGGCAGCGTCCAGACGATATCAACGATGCCGTCACGCGCCTGATCGTAAAGCTGCGGCGGCGTGCCGCCGAGCTGCATGGCGGGATAACGCTCGATCTTGATGCGCCCGCCCGAATCCTTCTCCACCTTGTCGGCCCACGGGTCGAGCACCAGTTTCGGCACATTCGCCTGCGGCGGCAGGAACTGGTGCAGCCTCAGCGTCACCTCCTGCGCGAACGAGGCCACCGAAGCGCCCACGAGCCCGCTTGCCGCTACGGCAGCCGCCAGGGCTAATTTTCTCACGGAAAATGATTTCATGCTTCTCCTCCCGATTGCATGGTCAAAGCGCCAGCGAACGCTTCGTATCGTTGTTTACGGCTGATGCGTCTCCGCCCGAAGAACTCCCTTTCTTCGCGGGGTGGCCGTCACGCCAAGTATCCTCTGGAAACGCGCCCTCCGTCCAGCCGTGACTTTAGTGGAAATTATGTAACAATAAAGAGGAAAACCTCACAAGATTCGTAACGCAAAGCGCTTTCAGAGCGGCAGCGCACCGGTTTCCTTCAGGGTCTCCAGAACAATGGCGCTTTTCACATGCTGCACCGAGTCATGCGGCAACAGCACGCCATTGACGAAATTGGAGAGCGATTTGAGGTCGGGCGTCACGACCTTCAATATGTAGTCCATCTCGCCGGTCAGCGCGTGCGCCTCCTGCACTTCGGGCAACCGCGCAAGCAATTCGCCGAAACGGCGGGCATTGTCGGGGTTGTGCGTGGCGAGTGTTACGGTGATGATGTTGACCAGCGGAAAGCCCAGCCGGTCACGATCGAGCATCGCGGCATAGCCGCGAATATAGCCCTCCTCCTCCAGTCGCTGCCGGCGGCGCGAGCATTGCGAGGGCGATAAGTTTACCCGTTCCGATAAGTCATTGTTGGTGAGCCGGGCATCGACCTGCAAGAGGGCTAATATCTTGCGGTCATATCCGTCGATACGCGCTTCAGCCATGCAATTCTCCTCCAACATGCACGATCCACGCGCTCTTGTCACAAAATGCGCCCCAGAATGCAAGCCGCTTGCAGGCCACTCCGCCTAAAATGCCCCATGCGTTGAAAAACGCGCGCATTTTCCCAATTCAGGAGGAGTTATTCCATGGGTCCGTTCCCCCACGACGCACCGCCCCCGGAAATCACGAAGGAAAACCCGGCCGGCACGGACGGTTTTGAATTCGTCGAATTCGCCCATTCGGAGCCGGAAAAACTCGCCGATCTGTTCACCAAGATGGGTTACACGGAAGTGGCCCGTCACAAGACGAAGAAGGTCTCCGTCTGGCGTCAGGGCGACATCAACTACATCGTCAATGCCGAGCCCGGCAGCCACGCCATGCGCTTCGTCGACGAGCATGGCCCCTGCGCACCGTCCATGGCCTGGCGCGTGGTCGATGCGAAGCAAGCCTTCGATCATGCGGTTTCCAAGGGCGCAGAGCCCTATGAAGGCGACGACAGGACGCTCGACGTGCCGGCCATTGTCGGCATTGGCGGCTCGCTGATCTACTTCATCGACGCCTATGGCGACAAAGGCTCGGCCTATGAGGCCGAATTCGACTGGCTGGGCGAGAAGAACCCGCGCCCGGAAGGCGTCGGCTTCTATTATCTCGATCACCTCACCCACAATGTCTATCGCGGCAACATGGACAAGTGGTGGGACTTCTACCGTGAGCTCTTCGGCTTCACGCAGATCCACTATTTCGACATCGATGGCCGCATCACCGGCCTCGTTTCCCGCGCGATCACCAGCCCCTGCGGCAAAATCCGCATCCCGCTCAACGAGTCCAAGGACGACACGAGCCAGATCGTCGAATATCTGAAGAAATACAAGGGCGAAGGCATCCAGCACATCGCAGTCGGCACCGACGGCATCTATGATGCCACCGACAGGCTTGCCGACAACGGCCTGAAATTCATGCCCGGCCCGCCCGAGACCTATTACGAGCGCAGCCATGATCGCGTGCAGGGCCATGACGAGCCCATCGAGCGCATGAAGACGCACGGCATCCTGATCGATGGCGAAGGCGTGGTAAATGGCGGCATGACCAAGATCCTGCTGCAGATCTTCTCCAAAACCGTCATCGGCCCGATCTTCTTCGAGTTCATTCAGCGCAAGGGCGATGAAGGCTTCGGCGAGGGCAATTTCCGCGCCCTGTTCGAGAGCATCGAGGAAGACCAGATCCGCCGCGGCGTCATCAAGGTCGACGCCGCCGAATAGGCGCTACGTCAGATGCGGGCTGCACCGATTGCGGCCCGCAGGAAACACAAAGGGGCAGGACCGGAAAACGGCCTGCCCCTTCTCTCATGCGCCTGTCAGGCGCTGCCGCGTGCGGCTGCCAGCACCTTGCGGATCGTTTCCAGATCGCCCACCTGATTGGCCAGAAGCAGCACCAGCTTCGCGTTCAGCCGCGCGCTTTCCTCAAGGCTGAGCCCCTCATGCGCCGCCATCAGGGCCGCATAGAAATCATCGCCGTCAGTCCCCAGCCGGTCACGGCCGATATCCGTTCTGTCCATCGTCATTCCCTCCCCATCGCATGGGTCATGGCGGCGGCGATCTCATGGGCGTCGGGCTGCCTGAACACCGCCGCCACATGCTGGTCGGGCCTCAACAGATAAAGCCGCCCCGCGCCATAGCGTGCCGCAACCGCCCCCGCGCTGTCCTCGACATGCTCCACACCGTCCACCGCCGAAGCGCCGGGTTTCGTCACCTGCACCACATGCAGCCCCGCAGGCAGGCCGATGGGCGGATCGCAATCGACCGCCAGAAGCACGAAACCGCCGCCCGCCTCGCCGAGCAGCCAGGACGCCCTGCCTTCCACGCGCACCGGCGCATCGGCCATCGCTTCGCCCGGCGCAAGCGGGCTCTCGCCATCCCACGCCGCCTGCAATGTGCAGCCGGCCAGCGAGCACGGTTTTGAAAGCCGGCCCGAATTCACCAGTCGCCGCGCAAAATCATGCTCCTGCGAAAGTTCCAGAATGCTGTCGCGGAAAATGCGCTCCATCGCGCTCTTCGGCGTCATGAACGAAGTGGAACGCGCCGAGTTCAGGATGTTCTCATCCGCCCCGTGAACGCGCTCCTCGTCATAGGTCTCGATCAGCGAGGCCGGAGCCTCGCCCTGCACCACCAGCGCCAGCTTCCAGCACAGATTGTCGATGTCCTGAATGCCGCCATTGCCGCCCCGCGCGCCGAAGGGCGACACGATATGCGCGCTGTCGCCGGCAAAGATCACGCGATCATGCACAAAGCGCTCCAGCCTGCGGCACTGGAATGTGTAGACCGACACCCAGTCGAGCTCGAATTTCGAGTGCCCGATCACCTTGGCGATGCGCGGGATCACATTCTCCGGCTTTTTCTCTTCGTCCGGATCGGCGTCCGGGCCAAGCTGCAGATCGATGCGGTAAATATCGTCCGGCTGCTTGTGCAGCAGCGCCGACTGCCCCTTGTGGAAGGGCGGCTCGAACCAGAACCAGCGCTCGGAGGGGAAGTCCGCCTTCATCTCCACATCCGCGATCAGGAAACGCTCCTCGAACACCTGCCCCGCAAAATCGAGCCCCATCATGCCGCGCACGGGCGAGCGCGCGCCATCACAGGCGATCACCCAGGCCGCGTCCATCTCGTAAGCGCCATCAGGCGTTTCCACCTGAAGGCGCACATCGCTGCCCTTCTGCTCAAGCCCGGCAACACGGTTCTTCCAGCGCAAATCGATCAGTTCGGGAAAGTCGGCCGCCCGCTCCACCAGATACTGTTCGACGTAATATTGCTGCAGGTTGATGAAGGCCGGCATCTTATGGCCTTCCTCCGGCAAAAGGTCGAAGTTCCACACCTCGCGGTCGTGGTGGAACAGCCGCCCCACCTTCCAGGTCACGCCCTTCTCGACCATCCGTTCGCCAACGCCCAGCCGGTCGAAAATCTCCAGCGTGCGTTTTGACCAGCAGATCGCCCGGCTGCCCACCGACACGACATCATTGTCATCGAGCACGACGACGGGAACACCGCGCTGCGCAAGGTCGATGGCGGCGGCAAGCCCCACCGGCCCTGCGCCAATGATGGCGACCGGATATTGCCCGACATGCCCTTCGGCGAGTTCAGGCGGCGTGCTGTAGGGAAAGGGTTCGTAAGAGTAACGCGGCATCAGCGGTCTTCTTCCAGTTCAAGCCGTTTCAGTTCATCGCGCCTCACGGGTGCATCGAAATCGAGAAAGAACTCATCGAGTTGCGGCGGCTTCACGGAGGTTCCCGAGAGCATCGCATGCACCTGTCCGCGGTGATGGGTCTGGTGCACAAAGAGATGGGCAAGCATATCGTCGACCCGCTCGGGGAACCGACCGGCCTCGCCCCGGTCCGAAACAACACGACGTTCCATGTCGGCGTCATTGAGCCCGGCGCAAAAAGCGATCAGCCGCTCGTCCTCGACCGCCTGTGCGGCAGCCAGCGCTGCGGGGTCATCGAAAGGGCGAAACGCCGCGAAAATCGCGACCCCGATACCGCCTTCCTCAAGCGCATCGAGATAATAGCGATCAACTTCGAGAATATGGTTCAGCGTTTCGGCAATGGACGGGAAAAAGCCCGTACGCGGCGCATCAAACGCCCCCGGCTCCAGAGCAAGAACCGCCTGATAGAGCCGGTCATTGGACCAGCGATTGTTGCCGGCCATGCGGCGCATATGGTCTGCGAACGCACTCATGCCTTCCTCCCAGTCAATTCATCCGCCATCGGGTCATCCGCCATCGGGCGGCAGTCAGACCGGCGCGCGTCCTCCAAACGTCGCGCCGGCCCGCTTCATCACGTCATCCCTGCAGCGCGTCCCACATTTCGCGGTCACGTTCTGCCGTCCAGATGCGCGGCGTATCGATGCCCAGCGCTTCGTCATAGGCGCGCGCCACGTTGAACGGCAGGCAATGCTCGTAGATCGCATAGTCGGAGAATTTCGGATCGCACACCGCGCGGCAGGCGTCCCACGCCTCCTTCAGCGTGCCACCGCCCTGCGCCACACGGGCCACCGGCTGATAGGTGGACATCACGAAATCGCCCGTCAGGTCGAGCGCCTCGTTGACCATGCCCTGCCCCACCAGCGCGTCACCGCGTCCCGGTGCGATGGCGTCCAGATCGAAGGCGCGGATTTCCTCCAGCGTCGCCGGCCAGTCGTGGAAATGCCCGTCACCGCAATAGCAGGCCGAGTGGTACTCCACGATATCGCCGGTGAACATCACATTGGCGTCCGGCACGAACGCCACGATGTCGCCCGCCGTATGCGCGCGACCAAGGAACATCAGGTCCACCCGGCGCTTGCCCAGATACACCGTCATCGACTGCGAGAAGGTGGTGGTGGGCCAGGTCAGGCCGGGGATCGATTCATGCCCCTGGAACAGGCGCGGGAACCGCACGAATTCCGAATCCCAGTCTTCTTTGCCGCGTTCCACCACCATCGAGCGCGCCTTGTCGCTCATGATCACGGTCGGGGCCTGATAGGCCGATGCGCCAAGCACGCGCACCGCGTGATAATGCGTCAGCACCAGATGGCTGATCGGCTTGTCGGTGACGGAGCGCACCTTCTCGATCACCTTTTCGGCGAGGCGCGGCGTTGCCTGCGCCTCGATCACCATCACCGACTCGTCGCCAATGATGATGCCCGAATTGGGATCGCCCTCGGCGGTGAAGGCCCAGAGGTCCCGGCCGATCTCGTCAAACGAGATCTTCTTTTCGGTCAGGTCGCCTGCGGATGCGAATTGCTTGGCCATTACGCGCCTTTCTCGTATTTCTGAACCGTCTGCTCGATCGCGCCGAAGATCGAATGGCCATCGCCATCCTTCATCTCGATGCGCACCGTGTCGCCGAAGCGCATGAAGGGCGTCGACGGCTTGCCGTCATTGATGGTCTCGATCATGCGGATTTCGGCAATGCAGGAATAGCCCACGCCACCGGCGTCAACCGGCTTGCCGGGGCCGCCGTCGAGCTTGTTGGATACCGTGCCCGAACCGATGATCGCACCCGCTCCGAGCGGTCGCGTCTTTGCCGCATGCGCCACCAGCGTCGGGAAATCAAAGGTCATGTCGACACCCGCATCGGCCCGGCCGAACGGCTTGCCATTGTAGTCCACGCAAAGCGGCAGCGAGAGCTTGCCGCCGTTCCATGCATCGCCCAGCTCTTCCGGCGTCACCGCCACCGGCGAAAAGGCCGAGGACGGCTTCGACTGGAAGAAGCCGAACCCCTTGCCGAGTTCGGCGGGGATCAGGCCGCGCAGCGACACGTCGTTCACCAGCATCACCAGCCGGATCGCCGCTGCCGCCTCTTCCGGCGTCGCGCCCATCGGCACGTCATCGACGACCACGGCGATCTCGCCTTCCATGTCGATGCCATAGGCTTCATCCGCCATCACGATCGGATCGCGCGGGGCCAGAAACGTGTCGGAGCCGCCCTGATACATCAGCGGATCGGTCCAGAAGCTTGCGGGCATTTCCGCCCCGCGCGCCTTGCGCACCAGCTCCACGTGATTGACGTAGGCCGAACCGTCCGCCCACTGATAGGCGCGCGGCAGCGGCGAAAGCGCATCATGCTCATGGAAGCGCTCTGCCGGCACCGAGCCGTGATCCAGGCTTTCGGAAAGGGCTGCCAGATGCGGCGCGATCCGGGACCAGTCATCGAGCGCTGCCTGCAGCGTCGGCGCAAGAAAGGAAGCGTCCGTGCAACGGGTCAGGTCGCGCGAGACGACGACCAGCTTGCCGTCGCGCGTTCCGTTCTTCAGCGTAGCGAGTTTCATGCAATGTCCTTTATGCGTTGGGGAAGACGCGCAATCGGCGCAGGTCCACCGGACCAACGCCGATCATATCGCCTGTGGTCGCTCTGGTCGATCAGGACCAGTCGCCCTCCGGCGTTCCGTTGAAGCGCTTCTTGAGGTCCTTCCAGCAGTCGATGTAATCTTCCTGCAGTGTGTCGGTCTCGGCCGCATAGCGCGTAAGATGCTGCGGGAACCGGGTTTCGAACATGAACGCCATGGTCTCTTCCAGTTTCACCGGCTTCAGTTCGCCATGGCTGGCCTTCTCGAAGCCGAACGTGTCCGGTCCATGCGGCAGCATCATATTGTGCAGCGATGAGCCGCCGGGCACGAAACCCTCTTCCTTGGCGTCGTACTGGCCTTTGATCAGGCCCATGAACTCGCTCATGATGTTGCGGTGATACCAGGGCGGGCGGAACGTGTGTTCGGCCACCATCCAGCGCGGCGGGAAGATCACGAAATCGATATTGGCCGTGCCCTCCTCACCCGACGGCGCGGTCAGCACCGTGAAGATCGACGGGTCGGGATGATCGAACAGGATCGCTCCCACCGGCGAGAAGGTGGACAGGTCGTATTTGTAAGGCGCGTAATTGCCGTGCCATGCCACCACGTCGAGCGGCGAATGGCCGATCTCCGTCACATGAAACTGGCCGCACCATTTCACGAACAGCCGGCAGGGCGTTTCCTTTTCCTCATACCAGGCGACCGGCGTTTTGAAGTCGCGCGGATTGGCCAGGCAGTTCGCGCCGATGGGGCCGCGATCCGGCAAGGTGAATTTCGCGCCGTAATTCTCGCACATATAGCCGCGCGCCGGCCCGTCCATCAGCTCCACCTGGAAAACCATGCCTCGCGGCAGAACCGCCAGTTCGCCGGGCTGGATCTCGATGATGCCCATTTCGGTCTTGATGCGCAGACCGCCTTCCTGCGGCACCAGCATCAATTCGCCGTCGGCGTTGAAGAAATAGTCATCCACCATAGACGTGTTGAAGGCGTAGACATGGGCCGCCATGCCGGCCTGCCCCTGCGCGTCGCCCGCCGTGGTCATGGTGTGCACGCCCGACAGGAAATCGGTCTTCTCGTTCGGGATCGGCGTCGGGTCCCAGCGCAGCTGACCGAGCGCAAGCTGGTGATCGTTCACATTGGGCGCAGACTTCCACTCATCGAAGCTGACCGCCGTAAAGCGGCCGGTGTGCCTCACGCTCGGGCGAATGCGATAGAGCCAGGACCGCTCATTGGTCCCGCGCGGCGCGGTGAAGGGCGAGCCCGAAAGCTGTTCTGCATAAAGCCCGTAAGCGGGCTGCTGCGGCGAGTTCTGCCCCTGCGGCAGCGCGCCGGGCAGGCTTTCCGTTTCAAAGTCATTGCCGAAGCCCGGCATGTACTGGACGGTCATTCATTCCTCCATGAAGTCGGGGAAGCGACGAATTGGTTGCAACCGTAACCATGGCGAATGTAACTATCAACGGTACCAGAGCATCGGCCCGAAATTCGGAAAACACGATGCGCGGGTCAAACAGGTTAGAGCGTCCTTTGTGCGTCCGAATGGATGCACGGCGCTCCAGAGGGAAACATAAGGAGAAACCGCCGCACATGACCACGTCCGTTCCCCCGCCCGGCTTCCCCCGGAACGCAACCGACCGCACCATCCTCGCACTGGAGGCTTTTCTGCCCTATCGGCTCACGCGTCTCACCGATGCGATCAGCCGCAAATTCTCGCAGGCCTATCGCGCACGCCTCGGCCTGACGCGGCCCGAATGGCGCACGCTCGCCACGCTCGGCCAGTTCGGCACCATGACCGCGACCGATATCGGCGCGCATTCTTCCATGCACAAGACCAAGGTGAGCCGCGCCGTCGCCTCGCTGGAAGAGCGGCGCTGGCTCCTGCGCGAGCCCGACGCGCAGGATCGCCGCGTGGAGCGCCTGACCCTCAGCAGGGTGGGCCAGAAGGCCTATGAGGACATGGTGCCCGTCGCGCACGGCTTCGAGACGCGGCTTCTCGCCCGCATGAAGCCGGAAGAGCGCGCAGCCCTGCTCACCGGCCTTGAAGCCCTGGAGCGCGCCGCACTGGAAGATTAGAGCAATTCCGGACGGAAAACCGGCTCCCGCTTTTCCTGGAATTGCTCCAGCGGCGCTACCAGCTCATCACCACCTTGCCGGCCTCGCCGGAACGCATGGCGGCGAAGCCTTCGCGGAAATCGTCTGCGGCAATGCGGTGGGTGATCAGGTCGCGCACGTCGAGCCGCGTCTGAACCAGCGCGATCATCTTGTACCAGGTCTCGAACATCTCGCGCCCGTAAATGCCCTTCAGGTGCAGCATCTTGAAGATGACCTTGTTCCAGTCGATCTCGAAACCCGCCGGCGCAATGCCCAGAATGGCGATCTTGCCGCCATTGTTCATCACGTCGATCATGTCGCGGAAGGCCGGAGCCGCACCCGACATTTCAAGCCCCACATCAAAGCCTTCCGTCATGCCGAGCTGGCGCATCACCTCCGGCAGCGTTTCTTCCGCCGCGTTCATCGTGTGCTGCACGCCAAGCTTTCTGGCGAGCTCCAGCCGGCCCGGATTGATGTCGGTGATGACCACCTTGCGCGCGCCCACGGCCTGCGCCACCAATGCGCCCATGATGCCTATGGGGCCGGCGCCCGTCACCAGCACGTCCTCGCCCACCAGGTCGAAGGAAAGCGCGGTGTGCACCGCATTGCCAAGCGGATCGAAAATCGCCGCGATCTCATCGGGAATGTTGTCGGGGATCGGCACCACATTGTGCTGCGGCAGCGCGATGAACTCGGCGAACGCGCCCGCGCGGTGAACGCCCACGCCCAGCGTGTTGTGGCACAGATGCCCGCGCCCCGCCCGGCAGTTGCGACAATGGCCGCACACGATGTGCCCCTCGCCGGAAACCCGCTGGCCGGGCTTGTATTCCGTCACCGCCGAGCCAACCTCCGTCACCTCGCCGACGAATTCATGGCCCGTCACCAGCGGCACCGGCACGGTGTTCTGCGCCCACTCGTCCCAGTTCCAGATATGCACGTCCGTGCCGCAGATCGCCGTCTTGCGCACCTTGATGAGCACGTCGTTCGGCCCGATCTCGGGCACGGGAACACGCTCCATCCAAAGGCCCTCCTCGGGTCTGGATTTAACGAGCGCCTTCATCATGTTGGACATCGTCGACTATCCTTCCAGAGTGTTTGGGTGGCCGTCCTTCCCCCCGCCTGCGGGGAGAAGGTGCCGGCAGGCGGATGAGGGGCCTGCGCCCACCTTCAAGACAAGCAATTCCAGGAAATGCGGAAACCGGTTATCCGTCCGGAATTGCGCTAAAACGCTCTAAGCGATCACCCCAAGCTCACGCCCGATCTTTCCAAACGCCTCCACCGCGCGATCAATGTCTGCGGCCGAGTGCGCGGCAGACATCTGCGTGCGGATACGGGCAGCCCCCTTCGGCACCACGGGGAAGGAGAAGCCGATCACATAGATGCCCTCCTCCAGAAGCCGCGACGCCATCTTCTCGGCAAGTGCTGCATCGCCCAGCATGACCGGGATGATCGGGTGGTCAGCGCCCGCAAGCGTGAACCCCTGCTTTTCCATGCCGGCGCGGAAGCGCGCCGCATTGTCATAGAGTTTCTGGCGCAGGCCGGCCCCGCCCGCCACCATGTCGAAAACCCTGAGCGAGGCCGCCGCGATCACCGGGGCCAGCGTGTTCGAAAACAGATAGGGCCGCGAGCGCTGGCGCAGCCAGTCGACCACTTCGCCCTTGCCACATGTATAGCCGCCCGAGGCCCCGCCCAGCGCCTTGCCCAGCGTGCCCGTCATGATGTCGACCCGGCCTTCCACGCCGCAATGCTCCGGCGTGCCGCGTCCGTTCTCACCCACGAAACCGACCGCATGGCTGTCATCCACCATCACCATCGCATCGTATTTTTCCGCCAGATCGCAGACCGCGCCCAGATTGGCGATGATGCCATCCATGGAAAACACGCCATCCGTGGCGATCAGCCGGAAGCGCGCGCCCTCGGCCTGCTTCAGACATTCCTCCAGCGCGCCCATGTCATTGTTGGCGTAGCGATGGCGCTGCGCCTTGCACAGCCGCACGCCATCGATGATCGACGCATGGTTGAGCGCATCCGAAATGATCGCATCCTCCGGCCCGAGCAGCGTCTCGAACAGGCCCGCATTGGCGTCGAAGCATGAGGAATAAAGGATCGTGTCCTCATAGCCCAGAAAGCCGGAAATCTTCGCTTCCAGTTCTTTGTGCTCTTCCTGCGTGCCGCAGATGAAGCGCACCGAGGCCATGCCGTAACCATAGCGGTCGAGCGCCGCCTTCGCCGCCTCGCGCAGTTCCTCATTGTCGGCAAGGCCCAGGTAATTGTTGGCGCAGAAATTCAGCACCCTCTGCCCGCCGCTCTCGATCTCGGCCGACTGCATCGAGGTAATGACCCGCTCGCTCTTGTAGAGCCCGGCCTCCTTCAGGCCATCGAGTTCTTTGCGTAGATGGGAGAGGAAAGACGCGGTCATGAATGCCTCGCTCTGGGGTGGGAGGGACTGGCTTCTCTTCCACTACTACAGAGTGACGCCGCTTTCGACCATGGACAATTCTGCATTGCTTTTCCGTCGGACCGCGAAGCTCGACAAAGGTGTCGACGCCCGCCCCTCACCCCTCGCCCCTCACCCCTCTCCCTCTCCCCGCTCGCGGCGTTCCCGTGCCTTCACCCTCATCCTGAGCTTGTCGAAGGGCGGGAGTGAAGGCTTGCACCCGCGCTTCACGCTGGAGCCCTTTCATGCCGCCTCCGCCCTTCGACAGGCTCAGGATGAGGCTGCGCCGGTTCCCCCACCTCCCAAACCACCCGCAACAAAAAAGGGGCAGACGCCCAAAGCGCCCGCCCCTTTTCAAACTCTCCCGGCAGGGCGCGCCGCGCGCCGGCCCTCACCCTTACCCTCTCCCCACGCGCGGCGTTCCCGTGCCTTCACCCTCATCCTGAGCTTGTCGAAGGGCGGGGGTGAAGGCTTGCACCCGCGCTTCCCGCTGGAGCCCTTTCATGCCGCCCCCGCCCTTCGACAAGCTTCTGTAATCACGGTCAATAGGAATGCGTGTCCGGGCTTCCTGCTTCTGTTCGCGGGTCAGCGCACGGGCTGCCGCTCGATGGCGTCGGAAACGGGCATGACCATCTCAGGAACGTCGTGCGGCCGGTTTGTATCGTGGCCGCCGTCCAGCCTGTCGTCGTCGATTGCCCGCGCCGGTGCGTCCCGGACGGACGCGCTCCTTTTCGACCGCTGTCAGAGCTGTCGAAGAAGGGGCTGGAAAGTCTCTGGCGCGCTCATGCGCTGGACGAAGCCGGCCTTTCCTGCAGCATGAGGCGGAAGTCGCGGCCATCGACCCACATGCGGTGAAGGATGATGGCGAGCCGCCGGGCGACCGCCACGCGGGCCCGGTTCATGCCACGTCGCCGGGCCACCTTCAGCCCCCACCGTTTGAGGGCAAAACTCTTCCTCGTGCGCGTCAGGAGCGCGTTTGCGGCTTCGAACAGGAGGCTGCGCATCATGACGTCACCGGTTTTGGAGATGCTGCCAATATGCTCGTACTCGCCAGACTGGTCGATGCGCGGCACGAGGCCGAAGGCCGCCGGCACATCGGCCGAGCGGGCGAAACGCTCCGGCTGGTGCACGGTTGCCTTGAAGGCAAAGGCCGTGATCGATCCGACGCCAGGCGCCGTCATCAGCCGCCGGCACACCGGGTCGGCGGCGGCCTGACGTTTGATCTCGCGCTCATAGGTGCGCACCTGTGCAAGAAGGGCGGTGCGCATGGTCAGCATCGGCGCAACCAGAGCCATAAGGTCGTCACGCGCGGCAAGCCGCTCCTTGACCCGCCCCGCAAAGCCTCCCGGGCCCACGCGGCCAAGCCGGATGCCGAACGGCTTCAGATCGCCACGGATCTTGACCTGCAACTGGCGGGCCTGGGAAAGCAGGGTCGCGCGCGCCGTCAGCATCAGGCGCTGCCTATGGGCCGCCTCGTCCTTGACATGCACCCCCCGATACAGCCCCGCCCGCAATGCCTGGGCGATCATCCTGGCATCGCGCCGGTCGGTCTTCACCGGGGAGGCTTTGGCATAGGCCTTCATGCGCCGCGTCTCGATCACGGCAACCGGCAACGCCTGCGCCTTCAGCTCCCGGGCCAGCCATGGCGTCAGCGCGCCGGCTTCCAGACCGATCAGCGCAAGCGCATCGCCAAAACCCGACAAAGCAGATGAGAGGCTTGCAGGCGTCGTGGAGACCTTTATCTCCTCAACCACATGCCCGCGCCCATCAATCACGCAGACCGATGTGGCTTCCTCTGAAACGTCCAATCCGGCATAATACTCCATGGTTGCTCCCTCCTTCGCTTTGTGGCGACACCATGTCGACCACGGTTCAACCGAAGCGCCGGGGGCAACCGCTGCCCCCTGAGAAAGCGATTATGCCATCTCAGGATGAGGGCTGCGCCGGTTCCCCCCACCTCCCAAACCACCCGCAACAAAAAAGGGGCAGACGCCAAAGCGCCCGCCCCTTCTCAAACTCTCCCGACAGGGCGCGCCGCTCACCGCCGCGCGCCTGCCCTCACAATCGCATCAGAAAAACGCCTGCAGGCCCGTCTGCGCACGGCCGAGGATCAGCGCGTGAACGTCATGCGTGCCCTCATAGGTGTTGACCGTCTCCAGGTTCTGCGCGTGGCGCATCACATGGTACTCGATCTGGATGCCGTTGCCGCCATGCATGTCGCGGGCTTGCCGCGCGATATCGAGCGCCTTGCCGCAATTGTTGCGCTTCACGATGGAGATCATCTCCGGCGCCATCCGGCCCTCGTCGAACAGCCGGCCAACGCGCAGGCTGGCCTGAAGGCCGAGCGCGATCTCGGTCTGCATGTCGGCGAGCTTCTTCTGGAAGAGCTGCGTCTGCGCCAGCGGCTTGTCGAACTGCTTGCGGTCGAGACCGTACTGGCGCGCGCGGTGCCAGCAGTCTTCCGCCGCACCCATCGCACCCCAGGAGATGCCGTAGCGCGCACGGTTCAGACAGCCGAACGGGCCGCTCAGCCCCTCGGCATTCGGCAGAAGCGCGTCTTCGCCCACTTCCACGCCGTCCATCACGATCTCGCCGGTGATCGATGCGCGCAGCGAAAGCTTGCCGCCGATCTTCGGCGCGGAAAGGCCCTTCATGCCCTTTTCGAGCACAAAGCCGCGGATCTTGTTGCCGTGCGCGGCAGACTTCGCCCACACCACGAACACATCGGCGATCGGCGAATTGGAGATCCACATCTTGGAGCCGGTCAGGCGGTAGCCGCCGTCGATCTTCTCCGCGCGCGTCTTCATGCCGCCCGGGTCCGAACCCGCATCCGGCTCCGTCAGGCCGAAGCAGCCGATATATTCGCCGGACGCGAGCTTCGGCAGATATTTCTGCTTCTGCTCTTCCGAGCCATAGGCGTGGATCGGGTACATCACCAGCGAGGACTGCACGCTCATCATGGAGCGATAGCCGGAATCGATGCGCTCCACCTCGCGCGCCACCAGACCGTAGGACACATAGCCGGCGCCCACGCCGCCATACTCCTCTGGCACCGTCACGCCCAGAAGGCCCGCCTCGCCCATTTCGCGGAAGATCGCGGCGTCGGTTTCCTCGTTCATGTAGGCGTGCTCGACGCGCGGCGCGAGCTTGTCGGCGGCAAAGGCGGCCGCGGCATCGCGGATCATGCGCTCTTCATCGGTGAGCTGGTCTTCCATGAGGAACGGGTCGTCCCACACGAAATTCGATTTCGAGGATTTCGACGCGGCTTTGGCCTGTGGTGCTTCCATATTCATATGTGCCTTCCTGATGCGGTTGCGCTCTCTCGACGCCTGACTGGAGCATACAGCATCCTATGCGAAACTGCTTCAAGCTTAAAATGATTTTTTGGAAGAGGATGGTGACGGGAGGGGATGGATTGGGGTGGGGGCTCGAACGGAGACATTCACCATGAGACACGGCACACCAATAAGCCAAACCGCCTGCGCGGTGTTTCACGCCCCATCCCACCCCGCGCCTTCGTCATCCTCGGGCCTGCCCCGGGGATCCATGCCGGTCGGTCGAAACCCGCCACAACCGCCAAGGAATGGATCCCCGGATCAAGTCCGGGGATGACGAAGGAGCGAGTGTGCAGGTTAGACCCCACCGCCTGCGCGCCCTTCTCCCCGCGAGCGGGGAGAAGGTGAGGATGAGGGGCGGGCGGCAAGCGTTTAGAATGAAATGAAGGCGGGACTGATCATGCGTCCCCCACTCCTTCGTCATCCTCGGGCCTGACCCGAGGATCCATGCCGGTCGGCCGAAACCCGCCGCAACGGTCACGGAATGAAACTCGGGTCAAGCCCGGGGTGACGCAGGGCAGGAAGCGCAATAACCCACACAGCCCTCATCCTGAGCTCGTCGAAGGGCGAGGGCGACATGGAGAGCGGCGGGAAGCGCATGGTGCATGCCTTCACCCCCGCCCTTCGACGAGCTCAGGATGAGGGTAAAGGCACGGCGATGCCGCGCTTGCCACCCTGCAGTTCGGCACCTCTCACTCGCCTGCTTGGTCCTTCACACGTGCAGGTGAAAATGAAGCTGTCCCCCTTCGTCATCCTCGGGCCCGACCCGGGGATCCATGCCGGTCGGCCGAAACCCGCCACAACCGCCAAGGAATGGATCCCCGGATCAAGTCCGGGGATGACGAAGGAGCGAGTGTGCAGGTTAGGCCCCACCGCCTGCGCGCCCTTCTCCCCGCGAGCGGGGAGAAGGTGAGGATGAGGGGCGGGCGGTAAGCGTTTAGAATGAAATGAAGGCGGGGCTGATCATGCGCCCCCCCACTCCTTCGTCATCCTCGGGCATGACCCGAGGATCCATGCCGGTCGGTCGAAACCCGCCACAACCGTCACGGAATGGATCCCCGGATCAAGTCCGGGGATGACGAAGGCGGAGGGCAGTCGCGGAAGCTCCCTTTAAAGGAAGTTCACCTTCCCCGTGGCAATGTCATAAATGCCAGCAGCGGCCTTGAGCTTGCCGGCTGCATAGAGGTCGCCGAGAATCGGGCCGGCCGTCTGCGCCCTCTCCGCGTTCAGCGTCGCATTGCGCGCTGTCGCGGTCGCCAGCAGGTCCTCCGGCTCTGCCGCCATGGCGTCGTAGACCGCAGGGCGAATGGCGTTCACGAGGCTCGGCAGGTGGCCGGGCGGCAGGGTGTTGTCCTGAATCGCCTGGATCGTGGCGTCCACCGCGCCGCAGGCCGTGTGCCCCAGCACGAGGATCGTCTTGATGCCGAGAACGGCCGCCCCGTATTCGAGGCTCGCCAGCCCGTCCTCATTGATGAAATTGCCCGCCACGCGAATGACGAAAAGCTCTCCCGGCCCCTGATCGAAGATCAGCTCGGGCGCAACACGGGAATCCGCGCAGCTCACGATGGCCGCGAAGGGCTGCTGCCCCTGCGCGCGGCTGGCGCGGCCCGCCGAATGATCGGTGTTGATAGGCTGATTGGCCACATAGCGCGCATTGCCGTCCATGAGGCGCTGCAACGCCTCGTCGGGTGAGACCGGCGCTGCCGCGCCGGTTTCGGCGGATGCACGCGCGGCAAGCGGTACAGCCATCGCAAGAGCCAGACCGCCTGTCAGCAGCCCACGACGGCTAAGAATTCCAGAGTCACAATTCACGCACATAATTCAGTCGCTTTCTAAAGTTGACCCAACGTAAAGCCGCATATCTCAAAACTTACCTGATCACTCGATTTATGTTTACACTTCTAACAATCTACATCTTCTTCCCCAGCGGGCCGCGTGGGCCGCCCTTTCCGGCCCACGCGCTCCCTCACCCCGCCCCGACACAAGTGCTGGAAAGCGGTGCGGCGTCTCTTCTCGCCACCTCCGAATCCCCGTAAAATCGCCCCCATGACTGCAGCCTCCCACACCATTCGCCAGCTAAACGACACCGTGATCAACCAGATCGCCGCAGGCGAGGTGATCGAGCGGCCGGCGAGCGTCGTGAAGGAGCTGGTGGAAAACGCACTCGACGCCGGCTCCACCCGCATTGAGGTGGCGACCGCCGGCGGCGGGCTTTCGCTGCTGCGCGTCACCGACAATGGCGGCGGCATCGCGCATGACGAGCTGCCGCTCGCCGTCTCGCGCCATTGCACGTCAAAACTCACCGACGACATTCACGACATTCGCTCGCTCGGTTTTCGCGGCGAGGCGCTGCCCTCCATCGGCTCGGTGGCGCGGCTTTCCCTGCGCTCGCGCCCGGAAGGGGCCGACAGCGCCGCCGAGATCGCCGTGGAAGGCGGGCGCGTGTCGCCGGTCCGGCCCGTGGCGGCCAATCGCGGCACCACGGTGGAGGTGCGCGATCTCTTCTTCGCCACGCCTGCACGGCTGAAATTCATGAAGAGCGAGCGCGCCGAGACCGCCGCCATCACCGAGGTGGTGAAGCGCATGGCGCTCGCCTTTCCCGAGGTGCGCTTCACCCTGACGGGCTCCGACCGCAACACGCTTGAGCTGCCCGCCGTGCCGGCCGATGGCGAGGGGCTGCTGCGCCGCATCGCGCAGGTGATGGGCAAGGATTTCTCCGAGAACACGCTGCCCATCGAGGCCGAGCGCGAGGGCGTCGCGCTGTCGGGCCATGTGTCGATCCCGTCATTTTCGCGCGGCAACGCGATGCTGCAATATTTCTATGTGAACGGGCGGCCGGTGCGCGACAAGCTCCTGACCGGGGCCATTCGCGGCGCGTACATGGACGTGCTGCCGCGCGACCGGCATGCGGTCGTCGCGCTCTTCATCTCGCTCGATCCGGCGCTGGTCGACGTGAATGTGCATCCGGCCAAGGCCGATGTGCGCTTTCGCGATCCGGGCCTTGTGCGCGGTCTCATCGTCGGCGCGATCCGCCATGCGCTGGAGATCAGCGGCATGCGCGCCTCCACCTCCGGAGCGGACGCCATGCTGGCAGCCTTCCGCCAGCCGGAGCACGCAGCGCCCGGCGGCCTTTCCGGCGGCGGTGTCGAGACCGGCGGCGGCAACGCACATTATCGCTACACCCCGCCACCGCGCCCCGCACAGGACTGGCGGCTCGACACCTCCCCCACCCGCCCTCTGGACATGACGGGCAGTGCCTCCATTGCAGGCGCAGCGCCCGCCGCCGGCGGCTTTTCCGCGCCTGCCCAGTCGGCTTTCGATGTCGGTGCCGGCCTGAGCGCCGATGCCCGCGCCGGCGAGGCCGAGGCCGCACCCGAGCTGATGCGCTCCCCGCTGGGCGCCGCGCGCGCGCAGGTGCATGAAAACTACATCGTCGCGCAGACGGAGGATTCTCTCGTCATCGTCGACCAGCACGCCGCCCATGAGCGCCTTGTCTACGAGGCCCTGAAGGAGGCGCTCCATTCCCGCGCGCTGCCCGCGCAGATGCTGCTTCTGCCCGAGATCGTGGACATGCCGGAAGAAGACGCCGACCGCGTCGCCGCCCATGCGGAGTTCCTCGCCCGTTTCGGGCTGGGGCTGGAGCGTTTCGGCCCCGGGGCCATCGCCGTGCGCGAAACCCCGTCCATGCTGGGCAAGGTCGACGTGCCGCAGCTCGTGCGCGACCTGGCCGACGAGATCGCCGAGAACGACACCGCCGACACGCTGAAGGAGCGCATCGACCACATCGCCGCGACCATGGCCTGCCACGGTTCCGTGCGCTCCGGACGGCGGCTGCGCGCCGAGGAGATGAACGCGCTTCTGCGGCAGATGGAGGCAACGCCCGGCTCCGGCACGTGCAATCACGGCCGCCCGACCTATATCGAGTTGAAGCTGACCGATATCGAACGCCTGTTCGGCAGGCGTTAGAGCATCGGACCGAAAAGTGGGTACCGGTTTTCGGGTTAATCCGATGATCCAGACCAAGACCTCACGCGGCCCCGCCGGCGACAAGCAGGTTTACTTGCTGCGGCAGGAAGGTTAAGGCCCAGAGTTGATGACAAGAGGCACCAGACGATGAACCGTTTCGAAGGACCCGGCGCGCGCGAGGCACGCATTCGCTATCTGGATGGCGACTTTCAGGTCATGACCCCCGGCGCTTTCGTGCGCTGCGCCGTCACCGAACAGCCGATCCAGCTCGATGACCTGAAATACTGGAGCGTCGAGCGCCAGGAAGCCTATGTGAGCGCCGACACCTCGCTCGCCCGCGAACTGGAAATGCATCCCGAACTGCGCAAACGCGGTTAATCGGGAACCGGTTTTCCGTCCGGGATTGCGAAAAAACAGAGAGATGGAGCGGTGCAGCGTTTCGGTGAAACGATGAACGGCTCCAGACCTATTTGAGGCTGCGTTCGCGCCAGTTCTCGATCGTGTTTTCGATGATCGTCACCGGCATGTCCGCTGCCTCGAACACCGCTTCCACCTGAAGCACCCGGCTTGCCTCGGCCAGTTCGCCGAGCGCACCGCTGCCGCCGCGCAGCCGCACAAGATCCTTCTCCGTCGTGATGAGCTGAAGCCCGTCCCTGCCGGCGGCTGCGATCAGATCGCGGGCGTCGTCATCATCATAGGGGTGATGATCGGGAAAGCTCTTCCCCTCCACCACCGCGCCGCCGGCCTCGGCAACGCTGTCGAAGAATTTCTTCGGGTTGCCGATCCCCGCAAAGGCGAGAAACCGCCCGCCCTTGATGGCGCGCATGCCACGCGGCTTGAGCCGCGCCTGAAACACCGGTCGTCCCGCCCGCGAGGTCTGGCGCACCACATGGTCGGCCGCAGTGCCCTCACCCATGGTCAGAACCGCATCGGCAAAGCGCAGCTGGTCGATCAGCCGCGCCCGCAGCGGGCCGCCTGGAATGACATGGCCATTGCCCAGCCCGCGCCGCGCATCCACCACCATCACCGCGTAATCCATGTGAATGCGCGCGCTCTGGAAACCGTCATCCATGATGATGAAGTCGCAGCCGATGCCGACCAGCTCGCGCGCGCCCGTCAGGCGATCCGGCGCTACCATGGTCGGCGCATGCCGCGCCAGAAGCAGCGGCTCGTCCCCCACATGGCGCGAGAGATCCTTTTCCGCATCCACCAGATGCGCCGTGGTCATGGAGCCGCCATGCCCGCGCGACAGGAAGCCCGGCTTGCGCCCCAGCTTCCGCGCCTGTTTCGCCAGCGCGATGGAAACGGGCGTCTTGCCCTCGCCGCCAACGGTGAAATTGCCCACGCACAGGACCGGCACATCCACTTTCGCGCGTTTGGCAGACGCCATCCGGTAGCCGGCCACAAGACCGTAAAGCGCGGAGAACGGGGCAAGGCTCCAGGCCCGCCAGTCCGCCGGCTCCCACCAGAACGGAGGCGCCTCACTGGATCGCCGCGCGTCCATTCGCACGCGCGAAGGACGATCTACACTGTTCACGGAGCATCGGGATGACCGAAAACCGGTTTCCACTTTTCGGCCCGATGCTCTAGCCATGGCCCTCATCGTCCTCAAGACGACTCTTGACGATCAGTGGATGAATATAGGGATCGAGCGCCTGCAGGGTGCGGTTCAGCGCGCCCGACATGTCGTCAACCGCAGCCCGCCCGGCCTTGATCATGGTGCGCCGTGCGGAATAATTGTTGAGCAGGAAGTTCACCCCGCCCGCCAGCATCTCGCCATCGCGCACCAGCCGCGCACCGCCCGCATCGATCAGGCGGCGATAGGCGTCGCGGAAATTCTGCACATTGCAGCCAGAAAGAACCGCCGTGCCCAGACGCGCAGGCTCAATCGGGTTCTGCCCGCCCTCGCCCGTCAGAGACCGGCCCACAAAGGCGATCTCGGTCAGGCGCAGATAAAGTCCCATCTCGCCAATCGTGTCGCCGAGCAGGATATCGACATCGGCAGACACCGCATCATTGCGGCTGCGGCGCGCCACCTTGAGGCCACGCGCCTTGAATTCCTCTTCCAGCCCGTCGGCGCGCTCGGGATGGCGCGGCACGATGATGCTGAGAATGTCGGCATGCCGTGGCTTCAGCTTTTCATGAACATCCGCCGCCACGGTCTCCTCGCCCTCATGGGTGGAGACGGCAGCCCAGGTCTCGCGCTCGCCGATCTGCCCTTCCAGAAGCGCCAGCGCCTCCGGGTCAACCGGCGGAACATGCGTATCGACCTTGAGATTGCCCGAAACGGTCACGGGCCGCGCACCCAGCGTGCGGAAGCGCTCGCCGTCAACTTCCGACTGGGCAACCACATGCGCCAGGTTCTCGAACAGCGCCTCGGCCAGATAGGGCCGCTTCTGCCAGCGCGCGAAAGAGCGATCCGACAGGCGCCCGTTGACGAGAACCTGCGGCACGCGGCGCGCGCCCAGTTCAAGGATCGTCATCGGCCAGATTTCAGACTCGGCCATGATGGCCAGATCCGGCTTCCAGTGGTTCAGAAAGCGGCTGACAGCCGGCTTTAGATCAAGCGGCACATACTGGTGGATCACATTGCCGCCAAGCCGCTCTTCCGCCACCTTGGCGGAGGTCACCGTGCCGGTGGTCAGAACGATATTGATGCCATAGCCAAGCAGATGCTCGATCAGGCCGATCACGGCCGCCGTCTCGCCAACGCTGGCTGCATGCATCCAGATCAGCGGACCTTCCGGGCGCGGCTTGCCGGCCTTGCCATAACGCTCGTGCCGGCGCACCCGGTCTTCCTTGCCCTTGCCGGCGCGCCAGACGATATAGCCGCCAATCAGCGGAAAAACCGCCGCGCCTGCCCAGCGATAGGTCGTAAGGATGGTCCGTGCCCAGCGTTCACTCATGGTCATCTATCGTCGACCAGGGCGTAGGCCTTGCGGGTCGCTTCATTGAGCGAATCCGTGACCTCGCGACGCTTCTCTTCCATCACATCCGCATCCGCATCGGCGGCGACAAAAATGGGCTCGCCCAGAATGACCGCGCTGCGCCCGAAGGGCAGATTGATGGTGGTCTTGTCCCATGTGCGCTCAAGCACCTTGCGGCGGCTCGTGGCAATGGCGACCGGCACGATTGGCCGGCCGGAAATGCGCGCCAGCGTGACGATGCCAAGCCCCGCCTCGCGCGGCGTGCCATGGGGAATATCGGCGATCATCGCGACATTGCAGCCACGGTCGATCGTCTTTTTCAGCGCGATCAGCGCCTTTGCGCCACCCTTGCGGATATCGCGCTCGCCCTTGCGCCCGCCGGAGCCGCGCACCGTATCGAAACCGAGCTTCTCGGCAACGAGCGCATTCAGCTCGGCATCGGCGCTGCGCGAAAAGAGCGCAACGATCTTGTGCTTGCGCGGATTGATCGCCGGACCAAGAATATGCTGGCCGTGCCAGAGCGCTGCAATGGCCGGCGAATGCTGATCAATCGCCGCCTGCAGGTCGTCAGACCCTTTGACACGCGGATTGGTGCGGTCGATCAGGCGAATTGCGCCCGCCATCAGCGTCGCCAGCGCCTGTTTCACAAAACGCGACTTCGCCAGCGGCTTGCGAATACGGCGCCACAGCTCCTTGAAGGGGCGCGGTCCCGTCTTCTTCCGCTTTGCGGTTACGGCAGGGGAAGGCGCAGTCGCCTTGTTTTCCATATGTGGGTCCTTGCTATCCCTTGGTCGTTTCCGACGCGGGATCGAGCAGGCGGTGTAGGTGAACGATGAAATAGCGCATATGCGCGTTATCAACGGTCTCCTGCGCTTTTGCGCGCCAGGCCTTTTCGGCAGATTTGTAATCTGGATAGATTCCAACGACGTCGAGATCATCGAGGTCGCGGAAAGTTACTCCGGTCAGCGAGGACAACTCGCCGCCAAAGACCAGATGAAGAAGCTGGGAATTCTCTTTTTTCTCGGACATGACCAAGCCCATTTGCAGACGAATGTGGCAATAAGCAAATCGCTAACCGCCCGTGTAGAGGAAAACCTCGGATTTTGGAACCGTTTAGAGCAACGGACCGAAAACTGGACACCGGTTTTTCCGCTGTTCCGACGCTCCACCGATAATGTACTCCGCGCACCCGTATGAACGCATGACGATCCAACGGATGTGATTGCGTCTTCTCACGGGAAGACGCTTACGGGCGATACTCGGGAAGCGTGGCCGTCATCGTTTCCAGCAACGCGCCACTGCCGGCAGCCAGCGCACCCTTGCGCGGATCAGCCCCGGCATAGACCGGTAATCTGCCATCGGCGTCATGCAGCGCCCCGCCCGCCTCGCGCAGGATCACATCCGCCCCCGCCAGATCCCAGTCATGGGAATTGGGCTTGACGAAAGTGGCGTCCAGCGCGCCGCTCGCCACCATGGCGATGCGATAGGCAAGCGACGGCACATAACCATAGGGCGTCGTCTTCTGGCCGACCTCTTCCGGCAGCGCCTTGACCATGGGCTTGGGACCCGCAATCACAAATGCATCGCCTGCGGGTTTTACCACGATGCGTTCCCCATTGCGAAACGCACCGCCGCCCTCAAGCCCCTGATAGGTTTCAGAAAGCTCCGGGCACTCCAGCACGCCCACGACACTTCTGCCGCGAAACGCAATGCCGATGCTCACGCACCAGATGGGCCGTCCGTCGATGAACGCGCGTGTGCCATCAATGGGATCGACGATGAACACCCGCTCGCGCGCCAGTTCGTGATCAACAGCAGCCGTTTCTTCCGAAAGCCAGCCATAGTCCGGGCGCGCCGCCATCAGGCGTTCGCGCAAAAACCGGTCCACCGCCAGATCAGCCTCGCTGACCGGCGACGTGCCGCCCTTCCACCACACTTCCGGATCGCGTCGGAAATATTTCTGCGCAATGCCGCCCGCCTCGCGCGCCACCTCGGTGACCAGCGCCAGGTCGTCCTTCAACAGATCCAGTGGGCTGTTATTTTCCGGCAAGCGTCATGCCTTCCAGAAGCAGCGTCGGCGCGGCCGTGCCGAAATTGCGGTCAATGTCATTGGCCGGGATCATGTTCAGGAACATGTCCTTCAGATTGGAGGCAATCGTGACCTCCGACACCGGATAGGTGATTTCGCCGTTCTCGATCCAGAACCCGGCAGCGCCGCGGCTGTATTCACCGGTCACGAGATTGACGCCCTGGCCGAACACTTCCGTCACGTAGAAACCTGCCTTGATGCCCGCAATGAGCGCCTCCGGCGTCTCCTCGCCCGGCTCCAGCGCCAGATTGGTCGAGGACGGGTTGACGGATGACGCACTGCGAACGCCGCGTCCATTGGTGTCGGGCAGACCAAGCTGACGCGCCACCGCCGTGGAGAGGAACCAGTGCCGCAGCACGCCATCCTCGACCATGACCAGCTTTTCGCCGGCAACGCCTTCGCCATCGAAGGGGCGCGACGAAGGCCCGCGCCTGCGCAGCGGATCGTCGGTGATGGTGATGCCGGCGGCAGCCACCGTCTTGCCCATCATGTCGCGCAGGAAGCTCGACTTGCGCGCAACGGAAGCGCCATTGATGGCAGACGCCAGATGGCCGGCAATGCCGCGCGCCACGCGCGGATCGAAAACGACCGGGAAGCGGCCCGTATCGACCTTGCGGGCGTTGAGGCGCTTGACCGCCCGTTCACCGGCACTGCGACCGATCTTCTCCGGCGCATCGAGATCCAGAAAGTGAAGCCGCGACGAGTAATCATAGTCGCGCTCCATGCCCGTGCCCTCGCCCGCCAGAACGCTTACGGAGCGGGCAAAGCGCGTCGCCTCATACTGACCGATGAAACCGTCAGACGTGGCAAGCACCATGCCGCCAGCGCCGGCGCTCGCACCGCTGCCGGAAGAATTGGTAACTCCGGCAATGTCGAGTGCGGCCGCCTCTGCGGCAAGCGCGTCTTCCTTCAGGCGGTCGGCAGAAACCTCGGTCGCATCGAACAGGTCCAGATCCGCGATGTTCTGCGCCAGCCGGCCGGGCTCGGCAAGGCTCTGATACGGATCTTCGGGCGAAGCCTTGGCCATGGCCACCGCGCGTTCGGCAAGCGGAACCGGATCGGCATTGGCGGGGGCAGAAACACTGGCAACGCGCTTACCAACGAAAACCCGCAGCGACATGTCATCGCTTTCGGAAGCCTCGGTGCCTTCCACCTTGCCCAGGCGCACCGAAACGCTCTTGGAACGGGCGCGCATGACCACCGCATCCGATGCATCCGCACCGGCTTTCGTGGCGGCCTCCACAAGGGCAGCGACGCGGTCGGCCAGCTGCTGCTTTTCGTTCTTGTCTGTCATTGCGATCCCGAATGGAAAAACGTGGCGAAAGGGGAATATCTATTTGTTTCATTTATGGTTCGCGGGTCATATGTGCAATGGTAAGCTGAATTTCCAAACAGAATCCGGAGTATCCATGGCCGTCGAAGCCGCCGCACCGCTCTACTACGAACCCCTTCTTCTTCTGGGTGGAGCCGTGATTGCAGCGCCCTTGTTCGCGCGCATCGGTCTGGGCACGATCCTCGGCTATCTGGCAGCCGGCATTGCAATCGGCCCGGTCCTGCTCCTGATCTCGGATGGAAAGGAGCTTCTGCATGTGGCGGAGCTCGGCGTCGTCTTCCTGCTCTTCATCATCGGGCTTGAGCTGAAGCCCGCGCGCTTGTGGGCAATGCGGCGAAGCATTTTCGGCATGGGCCTGATCCAGGTGTCAGTCACCGGTGTGGCGCTGGCGATGATCGCAATGCTCCTGACCGACCTTTCCTATGGCGCGGCCTTTGTCATCGGCTTCGGTCTGGCGCTCTCCTCCACGGCTTTTTCCGTCCAGACGCTGGAATCCCATGGCTCATTGAACAGCCGCTATGGCCAGACGGCCTTCTCCATCCTGCTGTTTCAGGATCTCGCCATTGCCCCGCTTCTGGCGCTGATCCCGCTGCTTTCGCCGGGTGCCGAAGGCGCGGACGCCATCAGCCTCGAACGGTTTGGGATCGCGCTCGCAAGCGTTCTCGGGCTGGTTCTGGCCGGTCGCTACCTGCTCAACCCGCTCTTCCGCGTGATCGCCAACACCGGCGCGAAGGAAGTGATGATTGCGGCCGCTCTGCTCGTGGTTCTTGGTGCCGCCGCCCTGATGGAGGTTGCCGGCCTTTCCATGGCGCTCGGCGCTTTCATCGCCGGCGTGCTTCTGGCTGAATCCTCCTTCCGGCATGAGCTGGAAGCCAATATCGAGCCGTTCCGCGGCATTCTGCTCGGCCTTTTCTTCATGGCCATCGGGCTTTCGCTCGACCTCGGCATGGTCATCGACAACTGGCTGACGATCCTGATCGCAGTGCCCATTCTGATGCTGGTCAAGGCTGTTGTACTCTATGCGATCAGCCGGGCCTTCAACTGCCAGCACAATGATGCGTTGCGCGTGGCAGCCCTTCTGCCGCAGGGCGGCGAGTTCGGCTTCGTGCTTTTCACGGCCGCTGCCTCCGCCTTCATCTTTCCCCAGGCCATGGCCTCGCTGCTCATTGCCATTGTCACCGTGTCCATGGCGCTGACGCCGCTTTCGGTGCGGATCGGCGAAATGCTGGTGCGCAATGAACCCGACGAGGAGATGGACGAGGATTTCGAAGGCGCAGGCGCTGGCGTCATGATGATCGGCTTCTCCCGTTTCGGGCAGATGGTCTCGCAGGTGCTTCTTTCGGGCGGCACGGACGTAACCATCATCGATCATTCGGCAGACCGCGTGCGTGCGGCGGCGCGGTTCGGCTTCCGCATCTATTTCGGCGACGGACGGCGCAAGGAAGTGCTGGAAGCCTCCGGCATCCGCCACGCAAAGATCGTTGCCGTCTGCACCAATGGCGCGGCGTCCACCGACCACATCGTCAACCTGATCCGCGCGGAGTTCCCGCATGTGCGGCTCTTCGTGCGCTCCTATGACCGTGCCCACACGCTCTCGCTGCGCGAGCGCGATGTCGAGTACGAGTTACGCGAAACGGTGGAATCGGCGCTGATCTTCGGCGGCAAGACGCTGCAGGCGCTCGGCACAAGCGAAGAGATCGCCAGTGAAATCGTCGAGGATGTGCGCCGGCGCGATGAAGAACGCCTGGCGATCCAGGCAGTCAAGGGCATCTATGCCGGCAACGACAAGATGCGGGTGCGCCCGGTCACGCCGGAACCGCTTGTAAAGCCCAAGCGGGAAAGCCAGCGTCTGGATCACGACAGCGAACAGTCCGCATAAGAGAACAGGGCCGCGATGAGGCCCTGTCTGCCTTCACGCATCATGCCAAGGAGCTTAGCTGGAGCTGTCCGGATGCTCAGGCATGGATCCCCGGGTCAAGCCCGGGGATGACGAGTGTGTTTTGACGCTTGTACGCAACCGTATCCGAACCGGATTGGACACCGTCCCCCGTCGTCATCCTCGGGCTTGACCCGAGGATCCATGCCGGATCGTCACAACCGCGTAATCACCCAGCCAAAGACGGCCAACGGTCTGGCTATGCCCGCGCTTTCTCGAAATTCGCAACGGCGGCCTCAACCGCCCGCTTCAATTCATCCCGAATGCGCTCTGTTTCACCGAGAATGGCCTCGACCTTCATGAAATCAAGCACCCGGAACCGCGAAACCGGCGGACGGATGAGAATGTCGGGCCGTCCGTGTTCCAGCTTCATCGCGATGATCGACATCATCATCAGCTGGCTCGCACCGAACATGAGCTCGATGGAGGTCGGCGGCTTGCCGCCCGTATCGGACGGAGAGCCCACCACATCGACGGCGATCAGGATATCGGCCTCGCCATCGATGAGGTCGAACGGAACCGGATTGTAGATGCCGCCATCGATCAGGGTGCGCTTGTTGCGCTCGATCGGGCGGAAGACGGCGGGAATGGCGGCGGAAGCGGCCAGCGCCTCCACCAGCGGACCTTGATCCAGAACGACCAGAGAATGGCCAAAGTAGTCCGTCGCGGTAACCTTGAGCGGGATTTCCAGCTCCTCGAAGGTCTCCGGCACCTCAGGCGGCAGGAAGGCGCGGATGATGCGTTCGGCATTGAACTGACCGACGCGGAACCCGCCTTCCATCATCTCGGCGAAATTGCCGGGCCGCGCCTTCCACAGGCGGCTGGCGACTTCCGTGCGACTGCTGAGGATCGCGCGCGCATGGGCATGGATGTCCGTGCCGCGCATGCCGGCGGCAAAGCCCGCGCCCATCAGCGCTCCGATGGAGGAACCGGCGATGACGGTCGGCTTGATCCCCAGTTCATCGAGCGTTTCGATAACATGAAGATGCGACAGGCCGCGTGCGCCACCACCACCGAGCGCCAGCGCGAAAGTCGGCCCGCTGCCGCTTCCCTCGCCGCCTGTCCTGCCTTTCGTCACCGCCGTTTCCATCGCTTACTCTCCGCCTTGCTTCGCCGGTCCAACCACGAGAAGCGCTGGCTTCTGCGTCAGGAGGCGTGTTGCCGCCTCCTTTACGTCATCCAGTGTTACCGCGTTGATAAGATCGGCACGGCGCTCGATATAATCAACACCCAGATCATCCTCCTGCAGGCCGACAAGCGTGCGGGCAATCGCCGTGGAGGAATCCAGATTGTTGATCGCATAGGAACCGATCACATAGGTCTTGGCTGTGTCGAGCTCTTCCTGCGTCGGCCCTTCATCGCGCAGACCCGCGATCACCTCTTCCATCACCGCAAGCGTTTCATCCGCCTTCTCGGAGCTGGTGGCCGTCTGGATCGCCAGAGACTGGGCGTGGTCGCGGCTCATCAGATAGGACGATGCGCCATAGGCAAGACCGCGCTTCTCGCGCACTTCCTGGAACAGACGCGAAGAGAACACGCCGCCGCCGAGGATCTGGTTCATCAGATAGGCGGAGAAGAACTCCGGATCGTCCCGCTCGATGCCGGGATAGACGAGACGCAGCGTGGTCTGCGGCAGGGGATAGTCGACGCGGACTTCCTGACCGAGCTTCGGCTCGATGTCTTCCACGACCTGCAGCTCCGCCTCTTCCGGCAGCGCGCCGAACACCGTGTCGAGCACGGCGGCCAGACGCTCGGCGTCAATGTCACCGACAACGCCGATGGTGAGGTTGGAGCGGCCAAAGACGCGTTTGTGGAACGCCTTCAGGTCTTCCGGCGTGATGCTCGCAAGCGTCTCCAGCGTGCCTTCCGTCGAACGCGCATAGGGGTGATCGCCATAAAGCGCCTTGGCCAGCGCTTCCCCGCCCTGCTTGCTCGGATTGCGCTCGTCGGCGCGAATGCCAACGGCGATCTGGCTGCGGATGCGCTCCACCGGGTCGATGTCGAAACGCGGGCTGGTCACCGCCAGACGCACGAGATCAAGCACCTCATCGCTGTTTTCCGAAAGCATCCGCACCTGGCCGGAGATGGCGTCGGAGCTCGCGTTGAACGACATTTCCGCGCCGAGTTCTTCCATCTTCGTCTGGAAGGCGTCGGAATCGAGATCGCCCGCACCTTCATCGAACAGGCCCGTCATCAGATTCGCCAGACCGGCCTTGCCATCCGGATCCTGCGCAGCACCGCTGTCGAACGAGAACTGCATGGTGATGATCGGCAGCGAATGGTCCTCGACCAGCCACGCCTCAACGCCCTTTTCGGAGGAAACCTCCTGGATTTTCACCGCTGCCTGAACAGGCCCGGCAACGAGAATAAGGGCCAGCAGCGTTCCGGCCTTGAAAAAACTGCGCATGAAAGCACCCGGTATGAAATTCAATGTCTGGCTCATGAACGCTCTTCCCCTTCGGGAAGGAGATAGCCTTTGACCGCACGGTCAAGGTCCAGATAGCGCTCGGCCGCAGCCTTCACGTCTTCCACCGTCACGGCATCAAGCCGCTCGGGCAGGCTCGTAACGTCCTCGACCGTTCCGCCGGTGGTCAGCACCGCGCCGAACAGGTTTGCGCTGCGCACCTGGCTGTCGCGCAGGAAGATCTGGTCGCGCTGGATCTTGGTGCGCGCCGTGTCGAGTTCTTCCTGGGTAACACCCTCGTTCTTGATCTTCTCGATCTGCGCGATGATCGCCTTCTCGACGGTCGCCAGATCCGCGTCGCCACGCGGCTGACCGTAGAGAACGAGCGCGGAATAGTCATAGGCCGAGCCCTGCAGATAGCTGCCGACGCTTGCCGCGACACCCTGCTTGACCACGAGTTCCTGATAGAGGCGGCTGCGCAGCCCCTCGCCCAGGATTTCCGAGAGAATGGCAACGGCCTCGAACTCGCCCTTCTCGGCGGTCCGGTAGGAGGGAACGAACCAGTTGATCGAAAGGTTCGGCACGCTCACGCGCGGATCGCGCAGCGACACTTCGCGTGCGGTCTTCTGCACCGGCTCCATGGGGCGCGCACGCGGCGCAAGGTCCGGCCCGCGCGCGATCTTGCCGTAGGTTTCCTCGGCCATCTCGCGCACGTTCTCCGGGTCTACATCGCCGGCGACCACCAGAACGGCGTTGTTGGGCGTGTAGAAGCGGTCGTAGAAGCTCTTCAGGTCGTCATGGGTCAGACCCTCGATTTCCTGCTGCCAGCCAATCACCGGAATTCCATAAGGATGGTTCTGGTAAAGCGTGGCGTTCAGCTCTTCCGACAGGATGGAGGACGGCACATTGTCGACGCGCTGGTGGCGTTCTTCGAGAACCACCTTGCGCTCGGTCTCGATGTTTTCTTCCGAAAGCACCAGATTGCGCATGCGATCCGCCTCAAACTGCATCATTTCCGGCAGTTCGGAGGGGGCGACCTGCTGGTAATAGGCCGTGAAATCGTAGGATGTGAAGGCGTTCTCATTGCCGCCGACCGCAGCGATGGCGTCGGAGAACTCGCCCGAAGGATAGGTGCTCGTGCCCTTGAACATCAGATGTTCGAAGAAATGGGCGATGCCCGATTTTCCCGGGTCCTCATCGGCGCTGCCAACCTTGTACCACAGCATATGGGTGGCGACAGGTGCCCGGTGATCCGGGATCACGACAACTTCGAGGCCGTTCTCTAAGGTGAAACTGGAAACGGCAGTGTCGTCCTTGGCTTCCTGCGCGATGGCTATGGACGGCGCTGCAACTGCAACGATAACTGCGAATGCCGCATGACGCGCGACACCCGCGATGGGATTTTTCATGGACAAGCCCTGTTTGTTTCTGGTGTGCCCGCGCACAATGGCACGAGCTCATAACAGGGCAAAGCTATCGGTGCAAAAGTGACGAAACTCAGGCGAGCTCGACAAAGCTCGCACAGGAGGTGCCATATTCACGCCGTTCGATAAGGCGGAATCCCTCCGGCGGCTGGAAGGGAGAACCCGCTGCTTCCTCGACCATGATCAGCGCTCCGGGCTTCAGCCAACCGCCTGAACGGGCCGCTGCAAGCGCCTGTTCTCCAAAGCCTTTGCCATAGGGCGGATCGGCCAGAACGAGGTCGAATGGCAGCATCGTCCCCACCTCGCCGAGACGCGTTGCATCACGGCGAAAGATCTTGCTGCGGCCCTGAAGGCCAAGATTCTCGACATTTGTGCGGATCAGGGCGCGGGCCGCCGCCGCTTCTTCCACGAAAAGGGCAAATGACGCCCCCCGCGAAAGCGCTTCCAGCCCGAGCGCGCCCGTGCCGGCGAAGAGGTCGAGAACACGCGCATCCTCGATGCGGTCCGCATAACGGTGCTCAAGAATGTTGAACAGCGCCTGCCGTGTGCGGTCCGTCGTCGGCCGAATGGCGTCCGAAGCGGGCGTCACCAGATTGCGGCCGCGAAACTCTCCACCCACAATCCGCATGGCCTAGCTGTCCCGGCCCGGCTTCTTGCCCGCAGGACGCCCCTTGCCCGGACGCGGCGCGCCACCCGGCTTGCCTGCTCCGGGTTTGCCAAAGGATTTTCCCGCTCCCGGCTTGCCGCCCGGTTTTCCAAAGCTCTTGCCACCAGGCTTGCCGCCCTTTGCGAAACGCGGCTTGTCACCCGATGCGGGACGATCATCGCGCGAGCGGAAAGGCCGGTCCTGACGGTCCCCGCGTCCTTCACCGGACGGTTTTCCGTCCCGCGAGAAGCGCGGCCTGTCATTGCCGCCGGAGCGCTCGTCACGATCCGGACGGCCCTTGCCGAAAGGCTTGTCGCCACGCGGGCGGAAAGGCCTGTCCTCGCGGTCGCCGCGTCCCTCGCCCGACGGTTTGCCACCACGGGCAAAACGCGGCCTGTCGCTGCCACCCGAACGCTCGTCACGATCCGGACGGCCCTGTCCGTAAGGCTTGTCGCCGCGCGGACGGAAAGGCCTGTCCTCGCGGTCGCCGCGTCCCTCGCCCGACGGTTTGCCGCCACGGGCAAAACGCGGCCTGTCGCTGCCACCCGAACGCTCGTCACGATCCGGACGGCCCTGACCGTAAGGCTTGTCGCCGCGCGGACGGAAAGGCCTGTCCTCACGGTCGCCACGTCCCTCGCCCGACGGTTTGCCGCCACGGGCAAAACGCGGCCTGTCGCCGCCACCCGAACGCTCGTCACGCTCCGGGCGGCCCTGACCGTAAGGCTTGTCGCCACGCGGGCGGAATGGCTTGCCGCCGCGCTCTGCGCCGCCCGGCTTCGGCCCGCGCTTCATCGGCTGATCGCCGGCGGCTTCCGCCTCGGCCTGTTTCTTCTTGCTCAGCGGCCGTGCGCCGGGCGCCATCCAGACGTGGCTGCCACGGTTCTGGCGCGGTCCACGCTCTTCCTCGCGGCGGGCCGGACGCGTCTGCAGACGGTCACGGGCGGCTTCGCGTTTGTCTTCACGGTCGCGCTTGCGGTTCTTGATGAAGATCTTGCCGCCATCGCGTTCACGACCGGCCTGCTTCTCCTCGGCCTCGGCCTCGCGCTGCTTGTAGCCTGCGCGCACCGGCTTGTTGGAGAACGGGGTCGTGATGGGCGCATCGAAATTCGCACCGGCCTTCTCGACCAGACGCTCGCCAAGCTGCTCGCGCAGGGTGCGGCCCTTCACTTCCTGAACCTCGCCTTCGGCCAGCGCACCAAGCTGGAAGGGGCCGTAGGAAATGCGGATCAGGCGCGTGACCTCAAGGCCCAGCGCGCCAAGTACGTTCTTGACCTCACGGTTTTTGCCTTCGCGCAGGCCCAGCGTCAGCCAGGCATTGCTGCCCTGCTCGCGGTCGAGCGACGCCTCGATCGCGCCGTAGAACACCCCATCAACGGCAATGCCGTCCTTCAGGCCTTCAAGCGCAGTCGCATCGACCTTGCCGTGAACGCGCACGCGGTAGCGGCGCAGCCAGCCCGTTTCGGGCAGTTCCAGCGCGCGGGCCAGACCACCATCATTGGTCAGAACCAGAAGGCCCTCGGTGTTGATGTCCAGACGGCCGACCGTGATCAGGCGCGGGAGCCCTTCGGGCAGCGTGTCGAAAATGGTCTTGCGGCCCTCGGGGTCGCGGTTGGTGGTAACGACACCGCCCGGCTTGTGGAACAGGAAGAGGCGCGTGCGCTCGACTGCCGGCAACGGCTCGCCATCCAGCAGGATGCGATCGGAATCCCCGACATTGAATGCGGGCGTCGTCAGAACCTTTCCGTTCACCGAAACACGACCGGCCTCGATGATCGCCTCGGCGTCGCGGCGCGAGGCAACGCCCGCGCGCGCCAGCCGCTTGGCGATGCGCTCGGTGCCGGCCCTGTCGGCGTCCTGCGGGGCCGCGTCCTTCCGGTGAGCGGATTTCTGCGGCTTGTCTTCCCGGTTTGTATCTTGGGGCCGGTTCGTGTCTTTGGATCGGTCGTTCGTCATGATGGCCTTTTGCCCTGG
Source organism: Nitratireductor sp. WH36-1 (assembly GCF_058725515.1). Classification (NCBI taxonomy): domain Bacteria; kingdom Pseudomonadati; phylum Pseudomonadota; class Alphaproteobacteria; order Hyphomicrobiales; family Phyllobacteriaceae; genus Nitratireductor; species Nitratireductor sp. WH36-1. Next base: position 3,395,434 of record NZ_CM178970.1, read on the forward strand.
GTCTCCGCAATACGCACTATGCGGCGGAAACGCTCCAGTAAATTAAATCAGAGATCGCACGGCGCGAAAATCGATTCCGATTTCAAACCCGATGCTATAGAGGCGGCTAGGTATCAAGTCGCAGTGCCACTTGCGAGCAAAAAGATTGAGCAGACCGACGAAAGCGAACTACACCGGCTTCATGGACGCCGCCCTCGAAGAGGCGCGGCTTGCCGCCGAACGCGGCGAAGTGCCGGTCGGCGCAGTGATTGTCCATGACGGTGCGATCATCGCCCGCGCCGGCAACCGCACCCGCGAATGTAACGACCCCACCGCCCATGCAGAAATCGTCGCCATTCGCGAGGCCTGCGAAAAACTCGGTTCCGAGCGCCTGACCGGCGCTGATCTTTACGTGACGCTGGAACCCTGCGCCATGTGCGCCGGCGCAATCTCGTTCGCCCGCATCCGCCGCCTCTATTTTGGCGCAAGCGACGAGAAAGGCGGTGCCGTCACCAGCGGTGCGCGCTTCTACACGCTTCCCACCTGCCACCACGCGCCGGATGTCTATCCCGGCATCGGTGAAGCCGATGCTGCCGAAATGCTCAAGAGCTTCTTCAAGAAGCAGCGTTGAACGAAACCAGCCTGCTGACGAAAACAGCGGGCCATGGCCCGCTGTGTCTCAATTGATGATCATTCGGCGATGATCAACCGCCCCAGGGCCAGAGACGGCCCAGGTCGAATCCGCCGCCGCCCTTCTGTGCGGCCTTCTTGGCTTCGCGGGCCTTCTTGGCCTCATCGTCACCCAGCACGCCTGTCGGCGCGGTGTCTGCCGGCTGGCGATAGGTCGTCGGCGGCTCGCTTAGATAGCGGCGCTGCGTCGGCGTGCCCTGTGCGGAGACGGATGCGGCGCGGCGCTTGAAATATTCCTCGCGCTGCTTCTTGGCGACTTCGGGATTGATGAAGCCGTCATCGCTACGCGCGTTCACGCCAATATCGCGCTCGACGGGCGACTTGTAGAAGCGGTTGTCCTGGTTCTCGGTGGCTTCAGCGCGGATGCGGGCAAGCCGCTCTTCCGGCGATTCGGGCCATGCCGGGTTCGATGTCGAAGCCACGTTTTCCTGCGGCGGCGGCAGAACCTCGGTGGAGGACGGCATCACGATGCCGGCGCGCGGCTTGTATTCGATCTTCTCCCTGTCACGCGGACCAAGAGAGAGAACACCCGTCACATCCTCGATAAGCTGCTGGTCGGCCGTTTTGTCGGTGCCATAGGTCGGAGACCCCATGCAGCCGGACAAAAGGACAGCCGAAAGGCACAGCGCGCCCGAAGCCGCAACCGCGCGCACGGAAGGCCGTGACGTTGTGGTTTCCGTTCTCTTCACTGCCACCTCTCTCCCAGAGTGCCGCCGCTCGGGCTTGGCAATCTGCTTGTCGTCCATTGTTCCAGACCGTCGGGGTATTCAGTTTCCGCGTGTCGCGCATGAATCCGGCGACAACGTGGCGTCCCTACCCGGCGGCATTTGTAGCGAAGGCGACCGCGGGAAGCAATCGGCAGCGCCGAAGCTTCCCCCGTATCCGCTAACGCCTGCCCGCCTAAAGGCGGCCAAGCGCCTGCAGTTCATGCAGCGCAGCCGCATCGCGCGCCGACACTTCCGGGAATGCGGGATCGGAGCCCACATCGTCCGTGTAGCGCCAGGAGCGCGCGCATTTCTCGCCACCGGCCCGCGCGAAGACAACACCGACACCCGGCACATCTTCAAGCGTGAACGCATCGGCCGGCGGCGCTTCGTGCCGCACGTCGATGCCGCTGGTGATGCAGATATCGGCCATGTCGCGATCGGCGATGGCCTGCTGCAGGCCCTCATCGTTCACATAGACGACCGGAGCGGCCTCCAGCGAGGAGCCGATGGTCTTTTCCTTGCGTTCGATCTCGAGCGCGCCCGTCACGACACGACGCACCTGGCGGATCTTGCGCCATTTCTCGGCCAGCGCATCGTCGCGCCACTCCTGCGAAATCGCCGGGAACTGCTCCAGATGAACGGAGCGCGCATCGGGATGACGCTCAAGCCATGCCTCTTCCATGGTGAAGGGCAGCATCGGCGCAAGCCAGGTGACGAGGCAGTCGAACAGCGTGCGGACCACCTGAAGCGACGCCTTGCGGCGCACACTCGACGGCGCATCGCAGTAAAGCGCGTCCTTGCGAACGTCGAAGTAGAACGCCGACAGTTCCACGACCATGAAGTCGAGCAATGAGCGGATGATGCGCTTGAAGTCGAAATTGTCGTAGCCCTTGCGCACCACCTCGTCGAGCTCGGCGAGACGGTGGAGCATCAGGCGCTCCAGCTCCGGCATCTCGGCGAAAGGCACATCCTCGCCCGTGTCGTGGGCGAGCGTGCCCAGCATCCAGCGGGTCGTGTTCCTGAGCTTGCGATAGGCGTCGACATTGGTCTGGATGACCGATTTGCCGAGGCGCTGGTCTTCCCAGTAATCGGTCGTGGCAACCCACAGACGCAGAATGTCTGCGCCCGACTGGTTCATGATGTCCTGCGGCACCACGGTGTTGCCCAGCGACTTCGACATCTTACGGCCATCCTCGGCCATGGTGAAGCCGTGGGTGATGACCGTGTCGTAAGGCGCCCTGCCCCGCGTCGCGCAGCTTTCCAGAAGCGAGGAGTGGAACCAGCCGCGATGCTGGTCGGACCCTTCCAGATAGACATCGGCGGGCCATTTCAGGTCCGGCCGGTCTTCCAGCGTGAAGGTGTGCGTGGAACCGGAATCGAACCACACATCCAGAATGTCCATCACCTGCTTCCAGGGCTCGCCGGCGCGCGCGCCGAGGAAGCGCTCGCGTGCGCCTTCGGCAAACCATGCATCCGCGCCCTCGGCCTCGAAAGCGTCGAGAATGCGCTGGTTGACGGCCTCGTCCTTCAGCACATTGCCGTCTTCATCGGCAAACACGCAGATCGGCACGCCCCAGGCGCGCTGGCGCGACAGCACCCAGTCGGGACGGTCGGCGATCATGGCGCGCAGGCGCGCCTGACCGGCAGAAGGCACGAAACGGGTCTCGTCAATGGCCTTCAGCGCGCGCGAACGCAGCGTCGATGCATCGCCCAGATCCTTGTCCATATAGACAAACCACTGCGGCGTGTTGCGGAAGATGACCGGCTTCTTGGAGCGCCAGGAATGCGGATAGGAGTGTTTTAGCCGCCCGCGCGCGAACAGCATGTTTTTGCCGATCAGCGCTTCGATGACCGCCTTGTTGGCGTCGCCCTTCTTGCCCTTGTCGTCGATGACGCGGGCAGGACCGCCTTCGCGGTCGGGACCGAAGCCGGGCGCATCCTTGGTGAAGTAGCCGGCGTCGTCCACGGTGAAGGGGATCGCCGGGTCGATGCCGCGCGCCTGCAGGTCACGGGCCGAATCCATCCAGGCGTCAAAGTCCTCGCGGCCATGGCCGGGCGCGGTGTGCACGAAGCCCGTACCCGCATCGTCGGTGACGTGATCACCCGGCAGAAGCGGAACGGTGAACTCGTAACCGCCGCCAACGCCCTTGAGCGGATGCGCGCAGACCATCGCGCCGAGTTCGGCAGCCGACACATCGCGCAGGCGCTTGTACTCAAGCTTCGCCTTGGCAAACGACTCTTCCGCCAGCGCATCGGCAAAGATCAGCTTTTCGCCGGCCTGCGGCCCGAAATCGTTCTCCGCACCGGTGACCTCGTAAAGGCCATAGGAGATGCGCGACGAATAGGAGACGGCGCGGTTGCCCGGGATCGTCCAGGGCGTGGTGGTCCAGATGACAACGCATGCGCCGTCAAGATCCGCAGCGCCATCGATCAGCGGGAATTTGACCCAGATCGTGTCGCTCTCGTGATCGTGATACTCGACCTCGGCCTCGGCCAGCGCCGTGCGCTCGACCACCGACCACATCACCGGCTTGGAGCCGCGATAGAGCTGGCCCGACATGGCGAATTTCAAAAGCTCGCCGGCGATCCGGGACTCTGCGTGGAAATCCATCGTCTTGTAGGGCTTCTTGAAGTCGCCCTCGATGCCCAGCCGGAGGAACTCATCCGACTGGACCTGGATCCAGTTGGCGGCGAAGTCACGGCATTCCTGACGGAACTCGTTGACCGGAACCTCGTCCTTGTTCTTGCCCTTGGCGCGGTACTGTTCCTCGATCTTCCATTCAATCGGCAGACCGTGGCAATCCCAGCCGGGCACATAGTTGGAATCATATCCGCGCATCTGGAAGGAGCGCGTGATGATGTCCTTGAGAACCTTGTTCAGCGCATGGCCGATATGGATGTTGCCATTGGCGTAGGGCGGGCCGTCATGCAGCACGAATTTCGGACGCCCGGCGGCATCCTCGCGCAGGAGGCGGTAAAGGTCCATGTCCTGCCAGCGCTCAACGAGCTGCGGCTCCTTCTTGGGAAGGCCGGCGCGCATCGGAAACTCGGTCTGAGGCAGGTTGAGGGTTTTGGAATAATCGATCTTTTCGGACGTCTCGGTCATTGTCTCGCCATGAGATGGGCAAAGCAGCGAAGGGCTTCGCCATAGCCATTATCGTAAAACGGAAAAAGCGCGTTTGACGCGCGACAAACCCCGGACCTTCCGCGACGCTCAGGCCGCACGGAAGGCCGGGCCAATAATTCGTATGGCAATCGGTATGAAACCGGCGCGTGTCATCATGGGAACGGCTTTTAGCCGAGGCGGGCCGAAGAATAAAGAGGCGATTGGCGTCAGCCGGCCAGCCCGTCGAACGCCAGCGCCAGATCGAGCGGCCCATGGGGTTTGACATCGCCAAGCAATGCGCGCGCTTCCGCCTCGTCGCGCTTCATCTGCGCGATCAGCGGATCAAGCCCGTCGAATTTCACCTCGCCGCGCAGAAAGCCGAACAGCGAAACCGAGCAGGTTTCGCCGTAAAGATCGCCGTCGAAATCGAACAGGAAGGTTTCGAGCAACGGCGCGCCATCTTCGGTCACCGTCGGGCGGCGGCCAAAACTCGCCACGCCATTGTGCAGGCTGCCATCGGCGCGGCGAAACCGCACCGCATAGATGCCGTGGCGCAGCTCCGCATCCGGCGCGAGCGCCATATTGGCGGTGGGAAAGCCCAGCGTGCGGCCAAGCTTCTGCCCGCCGGTCACCTCTGCCTCCACCGTAAAGCGATAGCCCAGAAGCCCGGCAGCCTCCGCCACCTCGCCCCCGGCCAGAAGGCCACGGATGCGGCTTGATGAAATGACCGCCCCGCCCTCGTCGGAATAGGCGTCGACTACCGTGACGCCAAAACCATTGTCCCGTCCGGCCCCGGCCAGCACCGCCGGCGTGCCGCTGCGGTTCTTGCCAAAATGGAAATCGAAGCCCGTCACCACATGCGAGATGCCGAGCCCGTCGACCAGAACCGTTTTCACGAAATCCTGCGGCGACAGGCCGGAGAAGGCACGGTCGAACGCCTGCTCGACCACGGCGTCAAAGCCCAGCGCGCCCAGAAGCCGCGCCTTCATCGGCGCGGGCGTGAGCCGAAAGAGCGGAACGTCCGGTCGAAACACCTGGCGCGGATGCGGCTCGAAAGTGAGCACCAGCGCCGGCACGTTTTCACGCGCGGCGATTTCCAGCGCAGGCTCAAGCACCGACTGGTGCCCGCGATGCACGCCATCGAAATTGCCGATGGCCACCACCCCGCCGCGCAGCGCGGCAGGCAGGCCTTTCACATCGGCAATGCGTTCGATCAGACCGGCCACGCGCAAACCCTGCTATTTGAGCCGTGGAATGGCCGCGACGGGATTGTGGCCATGGGTTTCCAGGAACGCGGCGAGGCGCTCGGCCTCCGGTCCCTGGCCATTGCCATATTCGCGCGCATGAATGCCGTCGGTGACGAACAGCACGTCGATGCCATACTGATCCGCGCCCTTCACGTCTGTCAGCACGCCATCGCCGATGGCCAGCGCCTTGTCGCGTTCAAGCTCACGTCCCATGATCTCGCCCGCCGCCTTGAACGCAGCCTCGTAGATCGGGCGATGCGGTTTGCCCGCAATCAGCGTGCGCCCGCCAAGAAGACCGTAATCGCGCGCCAGCGCGCCGGCGCACCAGATGAGCCGGTCGCCACGCTCGACAATGATGTCGGGATTGGCGCAGATGAAAGGCAGATCGCGCATCCGAAGGCGCTCGAGCATCTGCGCATAATCTTCAGGCGTCTCGTTCTCGTCGTCGAACAGGCCCGTGCAAACGACGCCGGACGCCTCGAAATCCTCGACCAGCTCCACGTCGATCCCGTCGAAAATCGCATGATCGCGGTCAGGCCCGATGTAAAAAAGCCGGCGCGGGGCGCTACGGATCAGATCGCGCGTCACATCGCCGGACGTCACCACCCGGTCCCACGCGTCATCGGGAACGCCGAGCACGCCAAGCTGCTCTTCGACGCCCTGATGCGGCCGCGGCGAATTGGTGATCAGCACCACCGCCTTGCCGGCGGCCCGCGCCCGCGATAACGCGGCGCACGCTTCGGGAAAAATGGAAACGCCGTTGTGGATCACGCCCCAGACGTCGCAGAGAACGGCATCGTAAGAGCCGGTAAGGCGGTCGAGCGTGTCGATAATCTGAGGTGCTTGCGGCATGGGGGAAATATTCGTCTCAAGCATTGGGAGGTCCGGTGAGAAAAGCGCAGGCCCGGAATTATCGGATGCGGGCTTCACTGTCACCCGGTTTTATCACCGCACCCCGGAACTGTCACACATTCGAACAGTGCGGTTAACCTGCCGGGAACCACAAAAACCGACGCGATCGCACCGGTTACGACCGGTTAAGCACTCTACGTGGATGTTTAGCCAGCACTGTAACTTGGGGTGGCACAAATGCTCAGGAATTTCGTGCATGACCGTCGCGGCAATTTCGCCATGATGACGGCGCTGATGATGGCGCCGATCATGGGTGTGACCGCGCTCGCAATCGACTACAGCCAGGTTTCCCGCCAGCGACAGATGACGCTCAACGCGCTCGACGCTGCGGGCATCGCCACGGCCCGATATCTGACGCAGGGCGCGACCGACGCCGAGGCCGAGGCCTATGCGAAAGACTTCTTCAGGGCCAATCTCGGCGGCGTGAAACCCGAAAACGCGACACTCCTGATCACCCTGCCGAACCAGAACACTGGCGGCGGCACGCTGAAGCTGGAAGCGCAGCTCAAATATGCACCGATCTTTTTTCCGGTGTTTCAGAAGCTGCGCGGAGAAAACCCGGGCGGCGACACGACGATCGACTTCAAGGCCCAGAGCGAGGTTCGGCTGAAGAACACGCTGGAAGTCGCACTCGTGCTCGATAACTCCGGCTCCATGGGCTACACCGGCACCGGCTCCTCCGAAAAACGCCTCGCCATCCTGAAAAGCGCCGCCAAGGAACTGGTCAAGACCATCGCAAAGGAAGGCGCGCAGATGAAGCAGGTGCAAAAGCCGGTTCAGTTCGGCGTCGTGCCCTTCGCCGCTTCGGTCAATGTCGGCCCGGACAACGCAACCGCCACATGGATGGACACCGACGGTCGCTCGCCGATCCATCACGAAAATTTCGACTGGTCGACCATGGCTGCGTTCGATGCGGAAAAGCGCGTCGAACAGAGCAACGGTATTTATTACAAGCGCGGCGAAAACTGGGGCGCTGAAGCCGGCCAGAAGGTCACCCGTTTCACGCTTTACGACGACATCAAGCGCGTTTCCAGCGAGACGACAGAGCGTTCCTATGAATGCGTCGAGTACCGCAGAAACGGCTCGTGCAGGCGATACGGCACAGTCTACAAGACGGTCCGTACTCATGACTCCTTCGCCAGCTGGGGCGGATGCGTGGAGATGCGGCCCTATCCCCTCAACATCAACGATGCTCCTGCCGATCGCACCAGGCCCGAAACGCTCTTCGTGCCCATGTTCGCACCGGACGAAACAGACAAGACCGACGGCAACCGCCGCCCGGCCAACAACAACTGGTGGGAGGACTTCACCAGCAATTACACCAGCGCGTCCTACGATCAGGCCTATATGCCGAAATACTTCAGCGAAGAATACAAAACCCGCGCCATGGGCATGGACGAAGGGCCGAATGCAAGTTGCAGCACCAAGCCCATCACGGCGCTGACCGATGTGGGCTCGACCACGGGGCTCAACACGATCTACACCGCCATCGACGCGATGGAAGCCAATGGCGCGACCAATGTGACCGAGGGGCTGGCATGGGGCTGGCGGGTCGTTTCGGGACGCGCGCCCTTTTCCGAAGGGCGCCCCGACAACGAGACGGGCAATGACAAGGTGGTCATCGTGCTGACCGATGGCGCAAACACCTATTACACGCCCGGCAGCATCAGAGCACAGGATTATTCCGGCCCCTATGCCAGCCGGGGCGGCAATGATCTGGCCGGTTCCAGATCGATCTATTCGAACTATGGCTATGTGCGAAACCGCGCCGGCGACAGCCGCCTCTTCGATGGAGCAACCGGTGCAAGCAGCTATGACTATTCCAACGGCAACTACTCCAAAGCCATGACCTCCCATATGAGTGCGATCTGCGAGAATGCGAAGTCGGACAAGATCATGGTCATGACCGTCGCACTGGACCTTGATGCGACCGACGCCAATGAGAAAAAGCAGATCGACGCACTCAAAACCTGCTCCTCCGAGTCGCGCACCCGCAAGGACGGCAATGGCAAGCCGGTTAAGCTTTTCTGGAACGCCACCAGCGGCGATCTGGACGACGCCTTCAAGGCCATTGGCGACGAACTCTCCAACCTGCGCATTGTCGGCTGACGCCGCCCTTGCCGCTTTGGCCATGATCGGTTAGGACAGCCGCGCCCCCTTCCGGGCGCGGTTTTCTTCATTTTACGGACGGATTTCGACATGGCTAAAAAGGCTGACAAGACCCGGGCGAGGCTCCCACGCGGCTTTGTCGACCGCCATGCGAGCGACATTCGCGCCGTCGAAGAGATGAACGCGCGGATCCGCGAGGTCTATGAGCGTTACGGTTTCGACCCGATCGAGACCCCGATCTTCGAATACACCGATGCGCTGGGCAAGTTCCTGCCTGATCAGGACCGGCCCAATGAAGGCGTGTTCTCGCTGCAGGACGACGACGAGCAGTGGCTTTCGCTGCGCTACGATCTGACCGCCCCGCTGGCGCGTCACGTGGCCGAGAATTTCAACGACATCCAGCTTCCCTACCGCACCTACCGGGCGGGTTATGTGTTCCGCAACGAGAAGCCGGGACCGGGCCGTTTCCGCCAGTTCATGCAGTTCGACGCCGACACGGTGGGCGCGCCGGGCGTGGCCGCCGATGCCGAGATGTGCATGATGATGGCCGATGTGATGGAAGCGCTGGGCATTGCGCGCGGCGACTATGTGATCCGCGTCAACAACCGCAAGGTTCTCGACGGCGTGATGGAAGCCATTGGCGTTTCCGAAGACGGCCAGAAGCTGACCGTGCTGCGCGCCATCGACAAGCTGGACAAGTTCGGACCGGAAGGCGTGAAACTGCTTCTCGGCCCCGGTCGCTGGGACGGCGGCAAGGAAGGCGAAGGCGACTTCACGAAGGGCGCCGGGCTGGATGATGCAAACGCACAGATCGTTCTCGACTACATCGACGGCAAGGCCGGTGGTCTCGAGAACCCGACCTTCCAGTCGGGCGCTTCCGAACTGGCGCAGATCGAAAGCCTGTGCCGCGCAGCCGGCTACGATGAGAGCCGCATCAGCATCGACCCCTCCGTCGTGCGCGGCCTCGAATATTACACCGGTCCCGTTTTCGAGGCCGAGCTGACCGCCGAAATCCCCAATGAGAAGGGCGATATCGTGCGCTTCGGCTCCGTTGGCGGCGGCGGGCGTTATGACGGGCTCGTGTCGCGCTTCCGTGGCCAGCCGGTTCCGGCAACGGGTTTCTCCATCGGCGTATCGCGCCTGATGACGGCGCTGAAGAACCTCGGCAAGCTCGGTCAGGACCCCGTACTGCCGCCCGTGCTCGTCACCGTCATGGACGGCGACACCGAAGCCATGGCGAAATACCAGCAGTTCACGCAGAAACTGCGCGCTGCCGGCATTCGCGCCGAGATGTATCAGGGCAACTGGAAGAAATTCGGCAACCAGCTGAAATATGCCGACCGGCGCGGCAGCCCGGTCGCCATCATTCAGGGGGCGGACGAGCGCGCCAATGGCGAGATCCAGATCAAGGACCTGCTTGAGGGCAAGCGGCTCTCCGCCGAGATCGAAAGCAATGAAGAATGGCGCGAGGCGCGCGTGGCGCAGCTGACCGTCAGCGAAGACGAGCTGGTGGATGCGGTGCGCAAGATGCTCGCCGCACAGGCCGGCGAGGCGGCGTGATGACAGCCGCCATCGCAAGTTTCAGCAGCGCAGCGCTCGCCCCTCACCCTTACCCTCTCCCCGCCAGCGGGGAGAGGGAGACATCAACCTTGCGGCCATCTTCCTTCTCCCCGCAGGCGGGGAGAAGGTGCCGGCAGGCGGATGAGGGGCAGCGCCGACGCCAGATATCGTGCGAAAACCTTGCCCGCAGCGTGAGGCGGGAGATCGCCCGATGACCTTGCGTGCACCCGACTTCGCCGACGAGATCGTCACGATCTTCGAAGAACGCGATGCGGCGCTGACCGACATCGCCATCATCCAGCCGGCCGATCCGTTTCTGGACATGGCCGGCGAGGATCTGCGCCGCCGCATCTTCCTGACGGAGAGCGAGACCGGAGCCAATCTTTGCCTCAGGCCGGAATTCACCATTCCCGTCTGCCGCGACCACATCGACAAGCGCGCCGCCACGCCGCAGCGCTATGCCTATCTGGGCGAGGTGTTCCGCCAGCAGCGCGAAGGCGGTGCGGAATTCCTTCAGGCAGGCATTGAGGATCTGGGCACAAGCGACCGGGCGGGAGCCGATGCGCGTTCGCTGGCCGATGCGCATGCGCTTCTGACACGCGTTCTGCCGGGCGAGACACTGTCCGTGACGCTTGGCGATCAGGCGGTGTTTGAAGCGGTGCTGGCGGCCCTTGGCCTGCCGCGCGGCTGGCAGATGCGCCTCACCCGCGCCTTCGGCTCGCAGACGCTTTTACAGGCGGCGCTCGACGACCTCGCCAATCCGCAGGGCACGGCCAATCTGCCGCGCGCGATTGCCGGTCTGGTGGCGCGGGGCGATGAGGCAGCCCTTGCCGAACATGTCGGCACGGTCATGGAAGAGACCGGCCTTTCGCCATCCGCCGGGCGCACGCCCGAAGAGATCGCCCGCCGCCTGATCGAAAAGGCCGAGCTGCGCAGCGTTCGGCTGACGGACGAGGCGATGAGCGCGCTCAAGGCGTTCGTCTCCCTGCGCGTGCCCTTTGCCGAGGCCGGCGAACGGCTTTCGGCCTTCGCCGCCGACAACGGGCTGATCCTCGACGACGCGCTCGAAACCTTTGCAGCGCGTGCCGAACGCATCGAGGCCGAGGGCCTGCCGCTCGACGCACTGACCTATGACGCCGGCTTTGGCCGTCCGCTCGATTACTACACCGGTTTCGTGTTCGAGATCGCCGCTTCGGATGCAGTGCAGCCGCTGGCTGGCGGCGGGCGCTATGACCGGCTCCTGACGCTTCTGGGCGCAGAGACGCCCATTCCCGGCGTCGGCTTTTCCATCTGGCTCGATCGCGTTGCAGCACTCAGGGAGACGGCGGCATGAGCATCACCATCGCCCTGCCCTCCAAGGGCCGCCTCAAGGAAAACGCGCTGGCCCAGCTCGAAAAGGCCGGCCTGACCGTTCACCTGCCGGAAAACGACCGCAGCTACCGCGCGACGCTGGAAGGCGTCGACGGGGTGGAGATCGCGTTCCTATCCGCATCCGAAATCGCCCGTGAGCTGGAGCGCGGCACGGTCGACCTCGGCGTGACCGGCGAAGATCTTGTGCGCGAAACCATTCCCGACTGGGAACGCAAGGTGGAGATCGCCGCGCGGCTGGGCTTTGGCCGGGCAGACGTGGTGGTTGCGGTGCCGGAAGTCTGGTTCGACGTGGCCACCATGGCCGATCTGGACGATGTGGCCGCCGATTTCCGCCACCGTCACGGACGCCGCCTGCGGATTGCCACGAAATACTGGCGGCTGACGCAGCAGTTCTTCTCGCAGAAGCACGGCATTCAGGTCTACCGCATCGTGGAGAGCCTCGGCGCGACCGAAGGTGCGCCGGCAGCCGGTTCCGCCGACATCATCGTCGACATCACCTCGACCGGCTCGACGCTCGACGCCAATCACCTGAAGGTGCTCGACGATGGCGTGATCCTGCGTTCCGAAGCCTGCCTCGTGGCAGCGCTGCGCGAGCGTCCGGCAGCCGACGCCGCGGCGCTGGAAGCGCTGACGGCCCGCTTCTCGGTCTAGAGTTCTTGCGCAATTCCGGACGGAAAACCGGTTCCCGTTTTTCCTGGAATTGCTCTGGACATTTCACAGCCAGCGATTTTTCCCGTTTTCGCGAGAATTCGGGAAAAATCGCGGGAATTCGCTCGTTTTAATGCGTTTTCGGAAATTTTGGGCGGGCCATGAAAGAGGCCGTCCAGAACGCCCCCACCATCACCAGCGTGGCTGCGAAGGCGAGCATCAGATAGAGATCATAGCCGCCGCTTGCCGCCCACAGCGCGGCGACGCCCAGCGGGGCCAGCGCCTCGATCGTGCGTGACGGCGTGATGAGCGCGCCGTTGATCGCGCCATAGGCCTCGCGGCTCAGCATTTCGGGAACGGCAAGGCCGCGCACAATGGTCATCATGCCATTGGCTGCGCCGTAAACGGCTGCAATCGCCGCGATCAGAAGCACGTGCGGCGGCGCGAAGGCATAGCCCAGAAGCACCAGCGGAAACACCGCGACCATGGCAGCGCCGATGAGGCGTACGGGCGCATTGGGCGCAAACGTCCAGATCACGATGCGGCCAGCCACCTGCGCCGGGCCGATGACCGCGACGATGCTCACCACTTCGGCGGCACTCAGCCCCCGCTCCAGAAGCAGCGGATAGATGTGGAAGCTCAGGCTGGAGAACACCCCGGCGTAAAGCACCAGGAACAGCGCCAGCGCCCAGAACACCGGCTGACGAAACGCCCAGAACACCGCTTCGCGCCCGTTCATGACCGGCCGCGCGCCTTCGGCTGCCGGCTCCTTCGGCCTGTCGCGGGCAGGATCGATCACCGCAAAATAGAGGCTCGCGCACACAAAGGCGTTGATCGCGCCCAGCACCATCAGCGCACCGCGCCAGCCAAGCGTCGCGATGAGCCATTGCACCAGCGGCACGAAGACCGTGCTGGCAAAACCGCCCCACAGGGTGAGCGCAGTGATGGCGCGCCGCGCCTCAAGCGCACCGACGCGGCGGGCCAGCACCGCAAAGGCCGGCTCGTAAAGCGTTGCCGCCTGAAGCCCGCCGAGCAGCGGCACAACCACATAGAAGAAGGCGATGCTGTCGACCTGCGACCACAGGAGATAGAGGAGCCCCGCCGTCAGCGATGCGCCGCTCATGACCCAGCGCCCATAGCCCCGGTCGATGGCCGCGCCAACCGGAAAGGCGGCGAAGGCTGCCAGAAGAAGCCCCGCCGTCGCACCGCCGTAAAGAAGCGGCTTCGACCAGCCGAGTTCGACGCGCATGGCTTCGGCAATGAGCGGGAAACTGTAGAAGATCGAGCCCCAGGAACAGATCTGCGCGATGCCGAGCGCCGTAATCATGCGCCTGTATCCAGGCTCAGCGGTCCGGGCGCGCGCCATCGTCAGTTTTCCCCGGAGCTCTGGGGCTGGCAGCTTTCGACACAGCATTCGTCCACGAGATAACCGATCAGTGCATGCATGGCCGGGTAATGCGCCCGGCAGATAAGCGTGGTGCCCTGCCGCTCGCGCGTGATGAGGCCGGTTTCCAGAAGCTTCTTGCAATGATGCGAAAGGGTGGAGGCGGGCATGGAGAGCCGCTCCTGCAACCCGCCGACGGGCATGCCCTCGCCACCCGCACGCACAAGCATGCGGTAGATGCGCAACCGCACCGGATTGCCGAGCGCTTCAAGCTGGGAGGATGCGGTTTCAAGTTCCATGGTACGGACGCCTAAATCCCAGCGCCCGCACTGTCAATCTTATTTCGAAAATATTCGAACTATTCATCCACGACGCGCAGGCGTAGCTGGCCGGAGCCGTGACCGCCCTCGCCGGTCGGCGGTTTTGGCGCAAGGCGATTGTCGTCCTTTGCCGGTTTCTCCGCCTCGCCCGCGCCCAGTTCCAGCGCCTCGATCTTCTCGCCGCGCCTGGTGACCTTTTCGGTCGAGGTCAGGATCTGATCGATGTCGCGGTTGGCCTGCATGAAATGGGTTTGCAGCTTGCGCACCCTTTCATCAAGCCGGCCCACATCCTGCATCAGCCGCACCACCTCGGCCTGAATCAGATGCGCCTGCTCACGCATGCGCGCATCCTTGAGCACTGCCTGAATCACCTGGATCGACAGCATGAGCAGCGACGGAGAAACGATCACCACGCGGGCGCGGTGGGCGCGCTGAACGAGGTTTTCGAAGTTCTCGTGGATCTCGGCGAAGATCGATTCCGAGGGCACGAACATGAACGCCGTGTCCTGCGTCTCTCCGGTGAGGAGGTATTTTTCCGAAATCGCCCTGATATGCACATCGATATCGCGCCGGAACGCCGCCTCCGCCCCCTTGCGCGCTTCGGGACTGCCGCCCTCGCCTTCCGAGGCGGCGCGAATGGCGTTCCACGCCTCAAGCGGAAACTTGGCGTCGATCACCAGCGACGGCGCGTCATTGGGCATCTTCACCACGCAGTCGGGCCGGCTGCCATTGGAGAGCGTGGCCTGAAACTCATAGGCCCCATGCGGAAGACCATCGGCAATGATCGCCTCCATGCGAGACTGGCCGAACGCCCCGCGCGTCTGCTTGTTGGAGAGGATCTGCTGGAGCTGCACCACCTGGCCGGCAAGCGACTGGATGTTGTTCTGTGCGGTATCAATGACCGCCAGCCGCTCCTGCAGCTTCGCCAGGTTCTCATGCGTCGACTTGGTCTGCTGATGGATCGACTGGCCAAGGCGCGTGCTCATGCCATCAAGCCGCTCCGACAGGGCGCGGGTGAGTTCGGCCTGCCGGTTGCCGAACACTTCGGCAATCGACCCCATGCGCCCCTGCAACTCGGCCTGCGCCCGTGTGAGCTCGACCATGCGCGCCTCGGCCTCGCGGGCATGTTGCGCCGCTTCCGCGGCTGCGACCGCGCGCGCCCGTGCAGCGCGCCAGAGCCCGGCGATCAGCAGGACCATGAGACCAAAGAGCAGAGCGCCGCCAGCCAGCAACAGCTGCCCCAGCGTGAAGGTGCTCGCGCCGAGCTGCGCCACCGGTGCTGCGAAAATGTCGGACATCTGCTTTATCCCGCCATGTTGGAAGCATGGGGCCGAAAGGTGAAAACCGGGTTCGGCTATTCCGATGCTCGCTCAATAATTTGGATCATCCTTTGCGCGTCCGAACGGGACACAGGGCGATCTGGTGGATTCGGGATAGCACTATAAGATCAAAACGTGAACAGCCATTGTGTATTGACGTTCCGCCGGTCAGGGCTTACCTGACAGCCATGACCATCAAACCGCTTGTTCTTCTTCCGGACCCGATCCTGCGCGAAACCTCCAAATCGGTGGAGCGCTTTGACGATCAGTTGCGCACATTTGCCGACGACATGCTGGCGACCATGTATGACGCGCCGGGCATCGGCCTTGCCGCCATTCAGGTTGGCGAGCCGCTTCGCATGCTGGTGATCGACGTTGCCGAGAAGGACGAAGAGCCGGCTCCGCTCGTGGTCATCAACCCCGAGATCGTGGCCAGCACCGATGCGCGCAACGTGCATGAGGAAGGCTGCCTTTCCATCCCCGATTACTATGCCGAGGTGGAACGCCCGGCCGGCGTGACGGTGAACTACTTCGATGTCGACGGCAAAGAGCAGACGGTGGAAGCCGACGGCCTGCTCGCCACCTGCCTGCAGCACGAGATCGACCATCTGAACGGCGTTCTGTTCATCGACTATCTGTCGAAGCTGAAGCGCGACATGGTGGTGCGCAAGTTCAGGAAACTCGCCAAGGACCGCCCGCCCGCGCGCATGGTCGGCTGACGCCGCCCCTCTGCTGCCGCGACCGATACGGGCATTTCCGCCTGCGGGGCTTGACCTTCAACCGGTAAATCCGCTTCAAGCACCCGCATGGGCGCTGATGCGCTCATTTCGTTTACTGGACGCATCGGACACGCGGCATGGCACTTCGTCTCATCTTCATGGGCACACCGGATTTCTCGGTCGCCACCCTTCAGGCGCTGGCCGGGGCCGGTCACGAAATCGTGGCCGTCTACTCCCAGCCGCCGCGCCCCGCCGGACGGCGCGGGCTTGAGCTGACCAAATCGCCCGTGCACCGCGCCGCCGAAGAGCTGGGCATCGAGGTGCGCACGCCCAAATCGCTGAAGAGCGAGGAAGAACAGGCAGAGTTCAGCGCGCTCAATGCGGATGCGGCGATTGTCGTTGCCTATGGCCTGCTGCTGCCCAAAGCCATTCTGGAAGGCACGCGCCTTGGCTGCTTCAACGGCCATGCCTCGCTTCTGCCGCGCTGGCGCGGCGCGGCTCCGATCCAGCGCGCGATCATGGCCGGCGATGCAGAAACCGGCATGATGGTGATGAAGATGGACGAGGGGCTGGACACCGGCCCCGTCGCCATGACGGAGCGCCTTGCCATCACCCCCGACATGACCGGCGGCGAACTGCATGACGCCATGCGCGAAACAGGCGCGGCGCTGATGGTGAAGGCGATGGATGCGCTTGAGAAAGGCGCGCTTGAACTCACGCCGCAGCCCGAAGACGGCGCGACCTACGCCAGGAAGATCCTGAAAGACGAGACACGGGTGGACTGGTCCCGTCCCGCGAAGGAAGTGCACGATCACATTCGCGGGCTCTCGCCCTTCCCCGGCGCATGGTGCGAAATGCAGTTCGGCAGCAAGCCGGAACGCGTGAAACTTTTGCGCACGGTGCTCGCCGGCGGCGAAGGCGCGCCCGGTGAGGCGCTGGACGACACGCTGACGATTGCCTGCGGCGATGGCGCGGTGCGGCTGAGCGAAGTGCAGCGCGCCGGTGGCAAGCCGATGAAGGCGGTGGACTTCCTGCGGGGCGCGAAGCTCGAGAAGGGGACCGTGCTCCCATGAGCGCCATCACCATCCGCCCGGAGACTGAGGCCGACCGCGATGCGGTTCATGCCCTGCTGACCGCCGCCTTTGACGGCGATGGCGAGGCCGGGCTTGTTGCCGCTCTTCACGCGGCGGGTGACGCCGTGCTGGCGCTGGTGGCCGAAGCCGATGACGGCGCGATCTGCGGTCATGTGCTTTTCTCGCGCCTGACCGTCGAGAGTGACGGCGGCAGCTTTCCGGCGGTGGCGCTCGCGCCGCTTGCCGTTCTGCCGGAGCACCAGCGGCAGGGCATCGGCGCGCGGCTTGTCGAGGAAGCGCATCGGCGTCTCAGAGCTGCCGGCGAGACGCTTTCCATCGTGCTCGGCGAGCCGGCCTATTACGGACGTTTCGGCTACACGCATGAGGATGCAGCCGCCTTCGACAGCGACTATCAGTGCGCAGCGCTGCAGGCCGCCCTTTGGGGCGCGACACCAACAACAGGACGGCTGGTCTACGCACCGGCCTTTGGCGGGCTCTGACCATGGCGCGTTTTCGCATCGACATCGAATATGATGGCGGCCCCTATTTCGGCTGGCAGCGGCAGGCCACGCATCATTCCGTGCAGGCCGCGCTGGAGAACGCCATTCTGGCCTTTTCCGGTGAGACGGTTACGCTGTTTGGCGCAGGACGCACCGACACCGGCGTGCATGCGCTGGCGCAGGTGGCCCACTTCAACCTGACGCGTGAATGGACCGCGCGCACCGTGCAAAACGCCATAAATGCGCGGCTGGCCATGGCCAAGGAAACCGTGGCCGTGATCGAGGCCGCCGAGGTGGCCGACGACTTCGACGCCCGGTTTTCCGCCAGGGCGCGCCATTATCTCTATCGCATTCACAACCGCCGCCCGCCGCTGACGGTGGACCGCGCCCATGCCTGGCATGTGGCCGCGCCGCTGGATGTGGACGCCATGAACGAGGCGGCGCAGCGGCTGATCGGCACGCATGACTTCACCACGTTCCGCGCGGCCCAGTGTCAGGCAAAGAGCCCGATCAAGACGCTGGAAAAGCTCGACGTGACCCGTGACGGCGCGTTTGTGGAGATCCGCGCCTCGGCCCGCTCTTTCCTGCACAACCAAGTGCGCTCCTTCGCCGGAACGCTGAAGCGTGTAGGCGAAGGCGGCTGGGACGCAGACGCGGTGACGCGGGCGCTGGAAGCACGCGACCGCAAGGCCTGCGGCCCGGTGGCGCCCCCGCATGGGCTCTACCTGACGCAGGTGGACTATTAGGGTCAGACAATCTCGGCGGGCCGCGCGGCTTTCGGCACCGGCCAGGATGGCGTGATGCCCGGCTGCGGCGGGCGCTCCAGATAGGTGGAGAGCACCACATAGCTGCGTGTCGCCTTGACGCCGGGCGTGTCGTAGAGCCGGGCGAGCAGCCCTTCGAGCGCGCGCGTGGAAGCGGCCCGCACCTTCAGGAGCATGCAGGCGTCTCCCGCCACCGAATGCACTTCCTCCACCTCGGGACATTCGGCAATCGCCATCAGCGCCGGCGTCTTGCCCCAGCCGCTTGTGTCGACGTGAATGAAGGCCAGCAGCCCCTTGCCCACCGCGCCGGGATCGATGAGCGCGGCCATCCGGCGGATCGCGCCGCTTTTCTTCAACCGTTTCACGCGCTCATGCGCGGCAGGTGCGGAAAGGCCCACCCGCTTGCCCAGCTCCGCGTAGCTGACCGTCGCGTCTTCGACCAAGACGGCTAATATTTTTCGGTCCATGGGGTCGAGCTGCTGGGTTGCGGAGGCCAGCGCGTGAATATCATCTGTTTCTTTCATGGTTCGGCAAATTCCGATTGAAGCTTAATTTGGTTCGGACATTATGCGCATATGTCGAAGCTCAATCAAACACCTGTCGATGGCGACCTGGCGCTTGCGCTGGACACGCGCATTCCGCCAACAGTCTTTCTGCTCACCGGCTGCGTGGCGGTGATCGGCTGCAATTCGCTTGTTCTTTCGCCCATCGCGCCGGAAGTGTCGCGCTCTCTTGGCGCGTCGGCTCAGGGCGTCATGATCGCCTCGGCGGCGTTCGGTCTGGGCACGGCGGGCAGCGCCCTTTTCCTTGCCCGCCACATCGACCGGCTGGGAGCGTGGCGCATGCTGCGGATGGCTTTTGCCGTTCTGGCGGTCGCGCTGGGCGTCAGCGCCGTCGCGCCGCTGCTGGCCGTTCTGGTGGCGGCGCAACTCGTCGCGGGCCTTGCGTCCGGCATCGCGCTGCCGGCGATCTACACCAATGCGGCGACCGTCGCTCCTTCAGGGCGCGAGACCGAAACGGTCGGCATCGTCCTGACCGGCTGGACCCTGAGCCTCGTGGCGGGCGTCTCCCTTTCGGCGGTTCTGGCGGACATGCTGCACTGGCGCGCGGTGTTTGCGCTGGTCTGCCTTCTGGCGGTGGGGGCCTTTCTCGTGCTCGCCTTCAACGGCCGCCGGGACACGCTTTCCGAGGAGCCCGCCATGGCTCCGCTGGCGGCCCTGCGCACGCCGGGGCTCGTGCCGCTGCTTCTGGCCTGCGGCGCGTTCATGGGCTCCTTCTATGGCGTCTACGCCTATGTCGGCGACCATCTGGCCAATGCGCTCGGCAAGCCGGTCAGCGCCAACGGGCTGCTGACGCTGGTCTACGGTCTCGGTTTCGGGGCGGCGGTTCTGCTCGACAGGCCGGTGCAGAATCTGGGTGTCCGCAATCTCCTGCCTTTCGCCTTCGCCTTTGTGGCGGCGGTCTATCTGGCGATCCTCTGGGGTGCGGACAGTTTCGAGACCCTGCTCGCCATTGCCTTCGTCTGGGGGCTGGCGAACCATCTGGGCCTCAACATGCTGATTGTCCGGCTGACCGGCATCGCGCCCACGCGCCGGGGCGCGATCATGGGGCTGAACAGCGCCACGACCTATATCGCCGCCTTTGCCGGGACGCTCGCTTTCGGGCCGGTCTATGCGGGGTTCGGGCTTGGAGCGACGGCGGCAGTGGCCGCTCTTCTGATGCTGTTTGCGGCCATCGCCGCTGCGCGCTGACCGGGGGCTGCGCCTTGTTCATGGTCCCGATTGCGGGCACTATGCCCTGACTGCATTCGCAATCGGGGTACGCCATGCATCGATTTTGGACCGGGTTCCTGATCCTTCTTCTGCTCGTCACCCCCATCCGGACAGCCGCCGCACAGGTGCAGACCGACACGCCGCCGGACATCGACACGCTGATGATAAGGTGGGATGCTTCGGCTGCCCGCGCGGAAGAAGCGCTCAGAAACCGGCGGGCTTCCACCGATGCGCTTGAAGCGCTGAGGACCGAAATTGCGGGGCAGCGCACAGAAGCGTTCGAGATTATCGAGCGCGGCGACATTCTCACGCTCACCCTGCAGGCGCAGCTTGATGCGCTCGGCCCGCCACCGGCTGACGGCGCGGAGGAAACACCCGCCATCGCCGCCCGCCGCGCCGAGCTGACGGAAGCGTTTGACGCCGCCAACAAGCCGATCCTTGCCGCAAAACAGGCCTTCAACCGCGCCGAAGTGCTGATCGACGAGATCGACAAGCTGATACGCTCACGCCAGCGAACGGACCTGTTCGAGCGCATTCCCTCGCCGCTTGTGCCAACCCGCTGGCTGCCCGCCTTTGCAGAACTGGGCGACTATCTGAGTGGCGTTGCAAGCGAGGTTTCCGGCGCAGTGCGCGACCCGACGCGCGGCCTGCTTTCGCGCCAGCGCATCCCGATCGCGCTGGCGCTTTTCGGCGGCAGTCTGGTGATGCTGCTGGCGATCCAGCCATTCATTCTGCGCCGGATGGATGCCGGGGTGAATGCCGCGATCCGCCCGATCCGGCGCAACCTGCTGCTCGGCCTTTCGCTGGCGCTCCGCTTTATTCTGCCGCTGATTGCCGGCCTGCTCTTCTTCGGCGCATTCGCCAGCCTCGGGCTGACGCTCTATGAAGGGCGCTCGCTCAACACGATTGCGCTAACGCTGCCCATGTTGCTGGTGTTCTCATACTGGCTGGGCCATGCGCTTTTCGCCCCCACGCTGCCCGGTTTTCGCTTTGTTGAAATGTCCGACAGGGCGGCCCGGACCGCGACCCGTATCTGCCTTGGGCTCGGCGGCATGCTGGCGCTGGAAATCATGCTGGAGCAGATGGAGAAGGACTACAGTTTTGCGCCGGAAACACGCTCTGTTCTGGCAACCACGGTGGTCCTTCTGGGAAGCCTGCTCCTGTGGAGACTGGCTTCGCTTCTGGCCAGATCGGACAAACCGCCGGAAGAATCCACCGCGCGCACAGATGCGGACCATGAGGACGCCACGGCGTTTCATCCCCGCGCGCTGATCGCCTATCTGATCCGCCTTGCCGCCATTGCCGCCGTCGTTTTTTCCCTTGCGGGCTATGTGGAAATCGCCCGCGATGCACTCGGTCCCATGATCCGCTCGCTCGGCCTGCTTGGCGTGGCGCTTGCCGTCTACCGGCTGCTTGTCTCGGCCTCGCACATCGCGGTTCGCGAGGAGAAGGCCGTCTCCTCGCTGATGCCTTTTGCGGCCGCCACCATCGTGGCGCTTGCCACGCTGCCGCTGTTCGCCCTGATCTGGGGCGCGCGGGAGGCCGACATCTCCGATGTCTGGATCCTGCTGACCGAGGGTGTCGAGTTCGGCGGCACCCGAATTTCATTCGGCGTGGTGGTGATGCTCGTCGCCATCTTCGTGATCGGCGTGATCCTGACGCGCTGGCTTCAGCGCATGCTGAGCACGACCGTTCTGCCCAAGACACGCCTCGACAGCGGCGGGCGCAATGCGGTGGTGACCGGGCTTGGCTATGTGGGCATCACGCTATCCGCACTGATCGCGGTGTCGACAGCCGGGCTTGACCTTTCGAGCATCACCATCGTTGCCGGCGCGCTTTCGGTGGGCATCGGCTTTGGCCTGCAGGCCATCGTGTCGAACTTCATTTCAGGCATCATTCTCCTGATCGAGCGGCCCATCAAGGAAGGCGACTGGATCGAGGTGGCCGGCAACTCGGGCATCGTGCGCAAGATTTCCGTGCGTTCCACCCGCATCGAAACCTTCGACCGGCACGAGGTGATCGTGCCCAATGCAGACCTGATCGCCGGCACCGTGACCAACATGACCCTGAGCAGCCACACGGGGCGGCTGATCGTGCCGGTGGGTGTCGCCTATGGCAGTGATCTGGAAAAGACGCGCGAAATCCTTTTGGAGAAAGCGCGGGCGCACCGGCTGGTGCTGAAATATCCGGAACCGGTGGTGCTGTTCATGGGGCTCGGCGAAAGCGCGCTCGACTTCGAGCTGCGCTGCTTCGTCAACGACGTCTATTCCGTGCTGTCGGCCAGATCGGATCTCCTGTTCGAGATCTACAGGGCGCTGAGCGAAGCAGGCATCGAGATACCCTTCCCGCAACGCGATGTGAGCCTGCGCAATGTGGGTGACATTGTCGATGCGGTGACAGCCAGACGCGATGGCGGACAGGCGCCGAAACCCGCGCCCGACCCTGCCTAGGGTCAGGACCCTAGAAAGGCTTCACGGGCTGCTTCAGACCCTAGCCTGCGCGCGTCAGCCCCAGAAGCCCCTCAAAGGTGAACAGAACGCCGAGCGAGGCTGCGAACATGGCCGCGAAGACGGCGGAAGCGACGGCTGGCCCCTTGCCGATGGCCGCATTCGTCAGACGCCAGGAGAGCACAAGCGTGCCGATGAAGATGACGAAGGTGAGAAGATTGGCGAGTTCCGCCGCAGCCGGGATGAACAGGCGGATCAGCATGGCCGGCAGCGTGATCCACGAAAAAAGCGCGGACGCCCAGTTGCTCGCCACCACATAGTGCACAAAACGGTCCGCAATGCCCGCCGGCCGCGCCACCAGCGCGAGAATGGCGAACGGGATGACCCAGGTGGCAATATCCGTGACCATCAGGCGGTTGAAGAGCGCGAACCGGGCCGCGACAACCTCGCCGCCCGCCAGCTCGTTTGAGATGGTCACCCACCCGACCACAAGCGGCGGGAAGGCGACCAGAATGGCGAAGAAGGAATTCCAGAACCCGTCAGCCGACAGGTCGAGCAGGCGCAGCCCCTCGGAACGCCCCATCATCATGCGCCAGACGCCGGCAAAATACTGCTGGATCTCGGCAAAGGACGGCATTGTCAGGCGAACCAGTCTTCAAGGAAGCGCAGATAAATCTGCGTGAGGGTTTCCAGATCGGCCAGCGCAACGCGCTCGTCGACCATGTGCATGGTCTGTCCGACAAGGCCGAACTCGACCACCGGGCAATAATCCTTGATGAAACGCGCATCCGACGTGCCGCCGGACGTGGAAAGCTCGGGCCGCGCGCCCACGACGGCTTCGACCGAAGCCGAAAGGGTTGCGACCAGCCTGTCATCACGCGTCAGGAAGACCGGGCTTGGCCGGCCGAGCCATTCGATGTCGAAATCCACCGGCTCTTCCGCATTGCCGCGCAGGCGGTTTGCGGCTGCGGCGCGATCCAGCCGGTTGTGGATTTCGGCCTGCAGGCTTTCCGCGCTCCACGTGTCGTTGAAGCGAATGTTGAAAACAGCGCTTGCGCGCGCCGGGATCACATTGGTGGCCTTGTTGCCGACATCGACCGTGGTCACTTCCAGATTGCTTGGCTGAAAATCCTTCGTGCCTTCATCGAAGGGCTGTTCGAGCAGCGCCTCGAGGAGCTGCATAAGCCCCGGCACCGGATTGTCTGCGCGGTGCGGATAGGCCACATGGCCCTGACGCCCGTTGACGGTGATGCGGCCGGACAGCGACCCGCGACGGCCGATCTTGATCATGTCGCCGAGCGCATCGGGATTGGTCGGCTCACCGACGATGGAGGCATCCCATTTCTCGCCGCGTTCTGCGGCCCATTCCAGAAGCTTCACCGTGCCATTGATGGCCGGGCCTTCCTCATCGCCCGTGATGAGGAACGAAACGGAGCCCTTCGGCTTGCCATGGGTTTTCACATAGCGCGCAAGCGCGGCGACGAAACAGGCAATGCCGCCCTTCATGTCCACCGCGCCACGGCCATACATCTGGCCATCGGCAATCGCGGCGGCAAAGGGCGGGTGCTTCCAGGCGGCTTCATCGCCCGGCGGAACCACATCCGTGTGCCCGGCAAACATCAGATGCGGGCCGTCTCCGGCAAGCTTGCCGTAGAGATTCTCAATGTCGGGGGTGCCATCCTCGGAGAAGACGGGACGCTCGACCGTGCAGTCCAGCGCCTTCAACATGCCCTGAAGCACGGAAAGCGCCTGACCTTCGACCGGCGTGACGGAAGGACAGCGGATTAGCTCGGCGAGATTCGCCGCGGGATCGGTAGGCAGTGTCATAGGTGAGAGGGATAATCCAACCGCGCGCGGCTGTCACGCAGCAAGACGCCGCCACCGCCCTCTATTGCTTCGGCGCGTTGGTCCGCTCGCCATATTCGTTTGCGCCAGGATCGCCCGGATAGAGACACAGGACGATAAAGGCGAGGATCGAAACCATCGGAACGAAAAGTGCGAAGGCGAACATGCCGGACTTTCCGAAATCGTGCAGGCGCTTGACGCCAAGCGCGACCGAGGAGAATGCCGACAGCATGAACATGCCCCAGAAGAGCAATGCCCACACGCCGCTGGCGCCGCTGCCTTCCGGCGCCAGGGTGAAGCGGTAAAGCACAAGGGCCTGCAGGACCGCCAGAAGCAGCCCCGCCAGAAAGAAAGCCGCGCGGCTGACCCGTCCGGAGAAACCCAGGAACAGCCATGAGATCTGATTCTTGGTCATCGCGCCGCTCCGCCTGCCCGTTAGTCGCGCAGGAGTTCGTTGATCGAGGTCTTGGAGCGTGTCTTCTCGTCGACACGCTTCACGATCACCGCGCAGTAAAGGCCGGGACCAGGCTCGCCATTGCCCATGGGCTTGCCGGGCATGGAGCCGGCGACTACCACCGAATAGGGCGGCACTTCGCCATAGAAGATCTCGCCCGTGGCGCGATCGACGATCTTGGTCGACTTGCCGATATAGACACCCATGCCGAGCACCGAGCCTTCGCGCACGATGCAGCCTTCGACCACTTCCGAACGCGCGCCGATGAAGCAGTTGTCCTCGATGATGGTCGGGCCGGCCTGCATGGGCTCAAGCACGCCGCCAATGCCAACGCCGCCGGAAAGGTGGACGTTCTTGCCGATCTGCGCGCAGGAGCCGACGGTCGCCCAGGTGTCGACCATGGTGCCCTCGCCCACATAAGCGCCGAGATTGACGAAGGACGGCATCAGGACAACGCCCGGCGCGATAAAGGCCGAGTGCCGCACAACGGCGTTGGGCACGGCGCGGAAACCGGCCTTCTCGAACTCATTGGCGCTCCAGCCATCGAACTTGGAGGCAACCTTGTCCCACCAGACCGCATCGCCCGGTCCGCCCTTGATGATCTGCATCGGGTTGAGACGGAAGGAAAGAAGGACCGCCTTCTTGAGCCACTGGTTCACCTTCCAGGAGCCATCCTCCTGACGCTCTGCGACGCGGGCCTTGCCGCTGTCGAGCAGACCGAGAGAGGCTTCGACGGCCTCGCGGATCTCACCACGGGTCTCAGTCGAAACGCCGTCGCGCTCTTCGAATGCGTTTTCGATTGTCTTTTCCAGCGCGGCGACATCGATGTTCGTCATGCTTGCGGCTCCATTGAACAAGCTGTTAAGGGCTCAGCCATAAGTTTGGGAGAAGGACCCAAGGCCGGCGCGGAAACTATGCGAAGCGCGTGTGGCGGTCAATCACGGGATCGCGCGCCAGCGCGGCAAAGCACCGAAGGCCAGAGTACCGAAGGACGGAGACAGGAACAGGAACATGAAAACCAAAGACGAGAATGGCTGGACGCCTCTGCCGCATTCCGACGAGGATCTGCGCCGCGCCCGCCAGGTGCCCGATACGCCCCAGACCCGCGCGGACACCTATCGCCTCGCCTGGAATGACGAAGACTTCATGACGCGGCGCGAGCTGCGGCCCGTGCGCCTACAGCTGGAGCTCTTGAAGCCCGAAATGGTGCTGGCCGAGCGTGGCATCCGCTCGACCGTGATCCTGTTCGGCGGCGCGCGCCTGCCCGAGCCCGGCGGTGACGCCTGGGCGGCCAAGAACGAGACGCAGCGCAAGAACCTCGAAAAGAACAGCCGCTACTATGAAGAGGCGCGCAAATTCGCGCGGCTGTGCTCGGAAGAATCGGCAAAATCCTATTACCGCGAATATGTTGTGGTGACGGGCGGTGGCCCCGGCGTGATGGAAGCCGGCAATCGCGGTGCTGCCGATTGCGGCGCGCCCTCCATCGGTCTCAACATCGTGCTGCCGCATGAGCAGGCGCCGAACGTCTATGTGACACCGGAACTCTGCTTCAACTTCCACTATTTCGCGATCCGCAAGATGCATTTCATGATGCGCGCGAAAGCCGTGGCCGTGTTCCCCGGCGGTTTTGGCACGATGGACGAGCTGTTCGAATCCCTGACGCTGATCCAGACCGGCCGCATGGAGCGGGTGCCTGTCATTCTGTTCGGCAAGGAATTCTGGGAAGGCGCGATCGACCTCGGCTTCCTCGCCGAGCAGGGCACCATCTCCCCCGGTGACGACGAGCTGATCACCTTCGTCGACACGGCAGAGGAAGCCTGGGAAAAGATCTCCGCGTTCTACGAACTGTGAGAAGCTGATCAAAACGCATGAAGGCAAGCCCTGCCGACACGAGCTGGTTTGAAAGCCTGCGCCGCGATGCGAAGCTTTTCGCGGTCGTGGGCCTTCTTTCGCTCGTCATGGGCCTGTTGCAGCCGCTCGCAGTGGCGGCTGCCGCCCCGGCCTCCTACGGCTTCGTCATCTGCACGACCTACGGGGTCGGCAAGGCGGCTGACGGGAACCGCCAGCACCCGCGAAACGCCGAGTGCCCGCTTTGCCTGACAGGGCATTCCTGCAGTTTTCAGTTTGCACCGGCAACGCCGCCGCTTCCCGTGACCGCGCTTCAGACACCGGCGCGCGAACGCAGCATTCGCATCGCATGGCGGCAACCTGCCCGCCTCCCGACACGGGGCGACACGCCGCCCTCGATCCGCGCACCGCCCCTGACTGCCTGACACCGCCAAACCGGGCTTCGGCCCTTTGAAAGATCAGACAGAAAGACAGACAATGCGCTTCAACATTCTCCTCGCGGCTGCAGCCGCCCTGCCCCTTCTTGCATTCAACGCCAGTGCGGAAAGCACGCCAAAGGCGGACGCGGCGACAAGCGAAACCGCCGACGCCACGATGAGCCACGCCATTCAGGCCGGCGACCTCAGGATCAGCGATCCGTGGGTGCGCGCGATGCTGCCCGGCCAGCCCGCAGGCGGTGGCTATCTGGTGATCGAGAACACCGGCGCGGAAGACGACACGCTCACGGCCCTCGCCTCGCCGCGCGCCGGCAAGGTGGAAATCCACACGATGGAAATGAACAATGACGTGATGGTGATGCGCCCGGTTGAAGGCGGCCTGACCATTCCGGCCGGTGAGAGCGTGACGCTGGAGCCCGGCGGCCTGCACATCATGTTCATGCAGGTGGAGAAGGGTTTTCAGGAAGGCGAGACCGTTCCGGTGACGCTGGAATTCGAGAAGGCCGGCAAGGTGGAACTCGAGCTCATGGCCGGGCCGGCGCGTGGCGGCATGCCCGAAGCGGGGCACAACCACTAGCAACGACGCTCCTGCCATTAGAGCCCTTGGGGCAAAAGTCATTGGGGCAGAAGCCACCGGGCGGGGCGTGATCGCGCCCGCCCGCTTTTCGTTCGGGATCAGACCCGGATGTTCTTCAGGAAATCGGTGAGATTGTCGGTGACGAAATCGACATCGTCTTCTTCATCCGGGTCCTGTTCCCAGATTTCCGCGAACGCCGGTTCGAAATTGTTGGGCACCACGAGAACCGTGGTCATGCCGAGTTTCTTCGGAACGGCCAGATTGCGGGCCAGATCCTCGAACATCACGGCCTTTTCGCCCACCACCCGGTGAAGGGCCAGAAAACGGTCATAGGTGGCCGCAGCCGGCTTGGGCAGAAGGTCGGCGGCGACGATGTCGAAAATATCGTCGAAATGGTCGAGCACGCCGAGCTGGCGCGCCGCACGCTCTGCGTGACCGCGGTCGCCATTGGTGAAGATGAACTTGCGGCCGGGCAGCGCGCGGATCGCATCACCAAGCTTCGGATCGGGATCGAGCCACGAATAGTCGATGTCGTGGACCTTTTCGAGGAAGTCGTCCGGATTGATGTCGTAGCGCTTCATCAGCCCGTTGAGCGTCGTGCCGTATTCCCTGTAGAGATCCTTTTGCAGCGCTCTGGCCTCGGTGCGGTCGAGCTGCAGAAGCTCGGACACATAGGCCGTCATCTTCACATCGATCTGCGAGAACAGATTGCTGTGATGTGGATAGAGCGTGTTGTCGAGGTCAAACACCCAGTCGGTGACGTGGGTGAAGCGGTCGGGAGCGGGCTGGTTTCTCATGCCTCCGTTATGGCAGACCTTCCGCGCCACCGGCAATCCGGTTGCGGGGGTTTTCACCTGCCAGGTGAGCACGTGTCTTGTGCCAGTGCGGCTTCATTGTCCGTCGGATGCCGGGACAGGCAAACGGTCCACGTTCAGTCCCTTTTTGATGCAGAAGGACTGGGTTCGCGAGAGCGTGCCCACGTCCAGGCGGTTCCTCGCATTCTCGCAGGCGCCCGCGCTGTTGAACTCCGCAGACGTCATTCCGACGGTCCGGAAGCCCAGATAGATCGTGACCAGAACGTATTTCATCCTCTGCTCTCCTCGTCTTCAAGAGGGTGGCAGGCCAGCACTTGGATTGGGTCGATCCTGTCTGGGCAGAGGCCTGTAGGTGGCAGTTTTCTTTCGCTGCCGCGGTGACTATACACGTTTGCGACAACATCCCAAGGCAATTGAGCCGGAAGACGACAGAAGGCGAAGCATGGAACTCTGGATACCGATCACCATCGCCGCCGCCTTTCTGCAGAACCTGCGCTCCGTCGGTCAAAAGCACCTCAAGGGTGTGATGGGAACGACCGGCGCGACCTTCGTGCGCTTCGGGTTCGGCATGCCCTTCGTGCTCGCTCTGTGGCTGGCGCTGCATTTTGCGGCCGGATACGAGATCCCCGAAATTCACGGCACCTTTCTTGCCTGGACCATTCTTGGCGGACTGGGGCAGATTTCCGCGCAGTTTCTGCTGATCTATCTCTTTTCCTTTCGGAATTTCGCTGTCGGCACCGCTTATTCGCGCACCGAACCGGCGCAGGCCGCGATCTTCGGTCTGGTTCTGCTTGGCGAGGTCGCCGGTTTCGGCGCGCTGGTTGCCATCGCGGTGACGGTGATCGGCGTGATGCTGATTTCGGTCGCCCGGGTGCCGATGAGCTGGGGCAATCTGTTCCGCTCGCTGATCAGCCCCACGGCGCTGATCGGCCTTGCCTCGGGCACGCTGTTCGGCGTGACGGCGGTGGCCTATCGCGCGGCCTCGCTCTCGCTTGGCGGGCCGAACTACCTGATGCAGGCGACGACGACGCTCGCCGTCACCATCAGCTTTCAGACCGTCATCATGCTGGCATGGATGCTGTGGCGCGACCGCGCCGAGGTGGGCAGGATCGCGCAGGCCTGGAAGCCTTCGCTCTTCGTGGGCCTCGTCGGCGCTGCGGCATCGCTCGGCTGGTTCACCGCCATGACCCTGCAACAGGCGGCGGTGGTGAAGGCGCTGGCGCAGATCGAGATGATCTTCACCTTCGCCTCCTCCGTCTTCTTCTTCCGTGAACACATCAACCGCACGGAAGTGGCAGGCTGCCTGCTGATCGTCGCGGGCATCCTGCTGCTGGTGCTCTGGTAGGCGGCTGGCTGTTACGGCTTCAGGACGCAGTTGTCATCGCGTGAACGGCCATCTGCACGAAGGACAGGCCGAGCAGCAACAGGCCCCAGCGGAACCACCTGCGCTCCACATCGATTTCGTGCAGCGCCTGATCAAGCAGCGGCAAGGCCTGTTCATTGAATGTGGTGGGATCCTCCAGCTCGACCTGCAGGCTCTGGAAGCGGACGAGAGTGCGCCGAGAATCCGCTGATGACAGCGTGGGAATTGCCAGCGACACCGACCCCAGAAGGCCAAGAAATCCGGATAGCACCGGTGCATATGCGCCAATCAATATGTCGTACAGAAAGGCCATTGCGAGGTCCTGTAGCGTTTTTGCTTTTCCTGGAATTTCTCCAGCGGTTCATCGTTTCATGGAAACGCTGCTCCGCCCTATCTGTTTGTTTCTCCGCATTTGTGCGGACGTCAGGTGATGCCACCTGCCTGCAAAATGCTCTAAATCATCGATTCGTCCGGCAGCGGCGGCTCCTCTTTGGCGGCTAACGCCGCTTTCGGCTCCTCAGTGGCGTGAGCTTTCCGCGCTTCTTCCAGTAGCCTGGAAATGTCTTTCCCCACATGCGCCACCTCCACAGGTGTCAGCTCCGGTGCGGCAGCCGCGACCACTTCACCAAAAAGCTCCGCATCGCCACCCGGTGCAGCCAGCTCCTCAAGGGGCGCTGACGCCATCACCAGAGAACGGCCGCAGCCCGCAGCAAACACGAAAGCGATATCGACCGATGGGGTATGGTCGATCAAACCGCTTTCCACCTGTGAGATGCGTGCCTGACTGACGCCGATCCGCGCCGCCAGTTCGGACTGGGTAAGCTTCGCGCTCTTGCGCATGGCCACAAGCAAACCGGAGATGCGGCGCGCAGCTTTGGCGCGCGCACGCGCAAAGCGCAGCTTCGGATCGCTTTCGATCCTCTGCAGCTCCTGCTCAAAACTTTTCATTACAGACTCCATTTTCGAGCCTTTCCAAGCCTCACGCGCTCACGCGCAGCATCCAGAAGCGTATTGCGGCCACACCGGCTCCAGATGCGGGAATCAAAGGTTTCAGACGCGGCAAGAACGACATCGCGTGTCTGCCTCCGGCCATCGCCCGGCACTGTGACGACCATTCGGAACTTCGCGTCCTGAAAAAGGAAGACATCACCCGCATGGAACCATGCAACATGAGGGAGGAAACCCCGTCTGGTGATACGAAGGAGCTCGTAGAAGCCATTGACGATGCCTGCACTCTTGTCGACATCGCCCGTATAGGTGTCGCGCAGGGTGCAAAGCTCACCAGCGGCATCGAAATCGTCTCCAAAGTAGACCCAAATCGCCACTTTCACCCCCTCAATATAATGTATGCCTTATATTTTGTCCAATAATTCTCGCAGAACGCTCCTGCGCGCCAAATTGGACGCGCAAGGGTGATCTAAGCCATTGTTGAAGCACCGGAATAGCCCGAAAGACGGAATCCGCCTCCCGGTCCGATACTCTCAGTGCTGGGATGGTACCCTATTGCGGGTTCAGTTCACAACGCCATCCCTTACGGAACGATCAGCGTGCCCGCGCCATGCTCGGTGAAGAGCTCGAGCAGCACGGAATGCGCGGTCTTGCCGTTGAGGATGACGACACCCTCGACGCCCCGCTCAATCGCCTGGATGCAGGTTTCAACCTTGGGGATCATGCCGCCGGAAATCGTGCCGTCCTTGATGAGCGCGCGCGCTTCGGCGACCGTCAGCTCGTCGATCAGGTTCTTGTCCTTGTCGAGCACGCCCGGCACGTCGGTCAGGAACAGGAGGCGCGTGGCGCGAACGGCACCGGCGATGGCGCCGGCGAACGTATCGGCATTGATGTTGTAGGTGTGACCGTCGCGGCCGGGCGCGACCGGAGCGATGACGGGGATCATTTCAGAATGGGCCAGAAGGTCCAGTAAAGTGCGGTCGACCTCCACCGGCTCGCCGACGAAACCGAGATCGAGCACGCGCTCGATGTTGGAATCGGGATCGACCACCGTCTTGTGCGCCTTTTCGGCAAACACCATGTTGCCGTCCTTGCCGCACAGGCCGATGGCCCATTCGCCCTCGGCATTGATGAGCGCCACGATTTCCTTGTTGATGGAGCCGGCAAGCACCATCTCGACGATCTCCACGGTCTTCGCGTCGGTCACGCGCAAGCCGCCCTCGAACTTCGATTCGATGCCCATTTTCTTGAGCATGGCCGCGATCTGCGGGCCGCCGCCATGAACGACGATGGGACTGACGCCGGACTGTTTGAGGAGCGCGATATCGCGGGCGAAAGCCTGCCCAAGCGCATTGTCGCCCATGGCGTGACCGCCATATTTCACGACGATGGTCTTGTTCTCATAACGCTGCATGTAAGGCAGCGCCGCCGAAAGAAAGCGCGCCTGTGCTTCTGCAGTTTCCGTCATGTCCGTCATCGCGTTATTCCCCAAAGTCAAAACGGCGGTTTCATAAAGCATTTTTCGCAGCAAGTGAAATGATCTTGCATGCCCCGGACACAAAAAGCCTGATCCGCGCGGCAGTCGCCCCCTTGCCTTTGTCTGTGCGCGCGCTAGCTGTTCTGCAAACCCGCCTTCCCACAAGTCGACAATCCGCCTAATCTTCCGCCCATGACGCCAGATGAGATAACGAAGCTGATCTTCAGAACCGCGCTCCGGGAGCGTGCGGCGTTCGATCTGCTTTATCGGCACACGAGCGCGAAACTCTTTGGCGTCTGCCTGCGTGTCTTGAAAGACAGGGCGGAGGCCGAAGAGGCGCTGCAGGAAGTCTATGTGAAGATATGGACCAAGGCCGACCGGTTTGCCGCGTCGGACCTGAGCCCGATCACCTGGCTCGTGGCGGTGGCGCGCAATCACGCCATCGACCGGCTGCGGGCGCGCAAGGCCCCGACGGAAGAACTGGATGAGGCGAACGCAATTGCCGACCCCGCGCCGACCCCCGAGGCCATGGCTCAGGCCGGCAGCGAACGGCGGCGCATTGACGCCTGCCTTGCCGAACTGGAGGCCGACCGCGCCACGGCGGTGCGGGGAGCCTATCTCAACGGCGACAGCTATGCCGAACTTGCAGCACATTTCGACGTGCCGCTCAACACAATGCGAACCTGGCTGCGGCGCAGCCTGCTAAAGCTCAGGGAATGCCTGGAACGATGACGGTGGCAGACGAACACGGACCGGACAGACGCGACGAGGACGATCTCGTTGCAGCCGAATATGTGCTGGGCGTTCTCGCTGCCGATGAGCGCGCCGCTGCCACGCGCCGCATCGAGATGGAACCCGAATTCGCGCGCCTCGTGGAACGGTGGGAGGCGCAGCTTGCCCCCATGGCCGACGCCTATGAACCGGCGGAAGCGCCCGCCCGTGTGAAGACAGCCATCGATGCAAGCCTGTTCGGTGCGGGCCCGCAGACCAGCCGACCGGGGTTATGGTCGAGCCTCGCATTCTGGCGCGGTTTCGCCGTGGCGGCGCTTCTGGCCTTTGCCGCCTATGTCGCGCTGACCTATACCAGCCTGCCCTTCGGCGCACCGCCGGTGGCCGAGCAGCGTTTCGTCGCCTCCCTCGCCCATGACGACACGGATGTGCGTTATCTCGCGGTCTATGACGGGACGAAACGCGATGTCTCGCTCTCGCATGTTTCGGGCGCGCGGCCCGATGGGCGCGACTTCGAACTCTGGGCCATAGAGGGCGACAATGCGCCGGTTTCTCTGGGCATCATTCCGGTCGGGTCCAGCGTTCACGTTGCGCTGAGCCAGGCGCTCGGTGAGGCCATCGACGCCGGTGCGGTCTTCGCCATCACCACGGAGCCGCTGGGCGGATCGCCATCGGGCGCGCCGACGGGTCCGGTGGTTGCGCTCGGCGACCTGCGCGACATCTGATTTCGGCCTTCTTCAAAAAAAATCGAACTTTTTTTGAAACTCTCCGCAGAAGGCATCCGTGGCTCCTCGTGTTCCCAAAAGGGCCGGCCATGAAGGCGGTCCCGCAAACGAACCTGAGGAGTTTAGACATGCGCAAGTTCACTGCTTCCCTTCTCGCCGGCTCGCTCGCTCTCGCTTTCACGGGATCGGCTCTGGCCGAAAACCCGATGGTTGGCGGCGCAGCCATGTATGCCGACAAGAACATCGTCGAAAACGCGGTCAACTCGAAAGATCACACCACGCTGGTGGCTGCCGTGAAGGCTGCAGGCCTGGTCGACACGCTGTCCGGCGAAGGCCCCTTCACCGTGTTTGCACCGGTCAACGCCGCCTTTGAAAAACTGCCGGACGGCACGGTCGAGACGCTGCTGAAGCCGGAAAACAAGGACCAGCTTTCCACGATCCTGACCTGTCACGTGGTCGCGACCGAAGCCATGTCCGATGCCATCGGCAAGATGATTTCCGATGATGGCGGCAACCACCCGGTCAAGACCGTTGGCGGCTGCATGCTGGAAGCCAAGATGGACGGCGACAACATCACCCTGACCGATGAGAACGGCAATGTGGCGACTGTGACCATTGCCGACGTCGACCAGTCGAATGGCGTCATCCACGTCATCGACACGGTGCTTCTGCCGAAGGGCTGATCGCAGATTGCTTTCAGGCATCTGGCACGCATCTGGAGGGCGGCTTCGGCTGCCCTCCAGTACCCCTCATCTCACACCGACTTGACTTGGAGGTGATGGATCACCGGGCTTAGGGTCGGCCCGAATCCTCCCCGGTTTTCCCGGCGTTCACTGCACGACATGATGTGCGAAGGAGTTTGACGATGAGACGGCGTAATTTTCTTTATGGCGCGGCGGGCGCTTTCGCGACCCTGACCGGAGGCGCATTTCTGGCGCACAGGCGCCCCGGCGGCAGCGCCATGGCCGAGACCTTCGAGATCACGAAGACCGAAGACGAATGGCGCGCCATCCTGACCGAACAGCAGTTTGCGGTTCTGCGCGAAGAAGCGACGGAACGGGCCTTTACGAGCCCGCTGAACAATGAGAAGCGCGCCGGGCTCTTCCATTGCGCAGGCTGCGACCTGCCGCTCTATTCATCTGAAGTGAAATACGATTCCGGCACCGGCTGGCCAAGCTTCTGGGAAGCGCTGCCGAACGCCATCGGCACGCGGCCGGACAACTCGCTGTTCATGACCCGCACCGAGTGCCACTGCCGCCGCTGCGGCGGCCATCTGGGCCACATTTTCGATGACGGACCGCAACCGACCGGCAAGCGCCACTGCATCAATGGCGTGGCCATGCAGTTCAGGCCCGGCCCCACAATGCCAAGCTAAGTCTGCGCCCAGCTAAGTCTGCTCATTCTCGCCTTCGCGCGTCAGCCGTCCGAGACGGCGCGCGCGATGGCGTTGCGCAGTTCGTCCATGCCATGCCCCTTCTCCGAAGAGGTGGCGACGATCTCCGGATAGGCTGCGGCGCGCTTCTTCAGCTGCGCTTCGGTATCGGCAAGCAGCCGCACCACTGCGGGCGGTTTGATCTTGTCGATCTTGGTGAGCACCACCTGATAGGAAACGGCAGCCTTGTCGAGCAGGTCCATGACCTCCTCGTCATTCTTCTTGATGCCGTGGCGTGCGTCGATCAGCAGGAAGACGCGCTTCAGCGTCACCCGGCCTCTCAGATAATCGAACACCAGTTCCGTCCAGGCGTCGACCTGCGCCTTGGGCGCCTTGGCGAAGCCATAGCCCGGCATGTCGATGATCGCCATGGGCGGCATGTCGCCATCGGCGCCGGAATAGCCATCGGGGACGAAGAAGTTCAGTTCCTGCGTGCGGCCCGGCGTGTTGGAGGTGCGCGCAAGACCACGCTGCGCGATGAGCGCATTGATGAGCGACGACTTGCCCACATTCGAGCGACCGGCGAACGCCACTTCGGGCGGCCCTTCCGGCGGCAGAAACTTCATTGCAGGCGCGCCGCGCAGGAACACCCACGGCCGCAGGAAACTCGTTCGGTCGATTTGCCGGCCGATCTGCTGCTCAGTCTGCGCGTTGCCGGTGGCTGCGCCATCTTCTGATGCGTTCACGCCATCATCTCCATTATCGTTCAGATGACGGCATCAAGACTGGCGAGGCTTTTGTCAACAGCGCTGTTGGGGAAACCGCACCGGACGCACCGCTCAGGCGGTGCCGAGAACCTGCATCGCGCCGAGGTCGCGGCGGCGCGGCTGGCGGCTCGCCTCGAGCAGAGCGCGGCCCAGATAGTCGAGATCGGCGGCTTCCTGCGGCTGCCATCCGCAGGAACAGGAGCCCGGCCCCTGATGCGCATCGGCCGTTTCGCGATAGATCACGCCAATGGCCCGCACGGCCTCGCGCATGACGATCATCGGCGGCAGGCCCGTGCGCTGCATGACCTCGCTCATTTCCTTCATCAACTGCATGCGCAGATGCATTTCCGCCTCTTCGCGGCGACGCTCAAATCCAGTCATCTGTGAAACGCAGTCCCTTCTAATTGCTTGGCTGGCCGGTGCGGGAGCGAGGCGACGAAATTCATGCCCGCAGATGCGGCGTGCAGCTCCCGGCACGCCTCATCGAGTTCGCGCATGGCCTCGAACAGCTTTTCCCGATCCCGGCAGTGCGCGTCGAACAGGGCAACGAACAGCGTGTTTGCGCTGTCATGCGGCTCCGGCGCGTCGTTTGCGCGGGAAAGGCTTTCTGCGGCGGCGGCCTTGGCCGCCTTCACCTTGGAGCGCAGGCGCTCGACACGCAGGAGCTTGCCGCGATGACGTTCCAGCTCCTGCGTTTCGCAAGGATGGTGAGGTGCAAAGTCACCAATCGGATCCAGATGTATCATGTCGCCTGTCTCTCGGCTTTCCGCCCCGAAGGTTCGGAGCGACCCGACCACAGACACAATGCTTTACTAAAAAAGTCAAGTTTAATGAGAAAGGGATGAAGGCCGCCTCAGCGGGCAGCCTTCAGGGCCTCCAGATCCGCACCGCGAATGGCCGCAAGGTTGCGGCTGATCTTCTCGGTGGGCCAGGACCACCATGCGATTTCGAGAAGCGCCGCCACGGTTTCCGGCGCAAAGCGCACGCGCAGGACACGGGCCGGATTGCCCACGGCAATCGCATAGGGCGGAACGTCGGAGGCGACCACGGCGTTCGCGCCGATCACCGCCCCGTCGCCAATGGTGACGCCCGGCATGATCTGCGCCTGCCGGCCGATCCACACATCGTTTCCGACAATCGTGTCGCCGCGCCCGTGCTCCAGATAGGTCCGGGCGTCGAAACCTTCCTCCCAGCCATTGCCGAAAATGTTGAAGGGAAAGGTGGAGAAGCCGGTCATGAGGTGATTTGCGCCGTTCATGATGAACGTCGCGCCATGGGCGATGGCCACGAATTTGCCGATGACCAGCCGGTCGCCCAGAAAGTCGAAATGGTAGAGGACATTGTTCTCCTCGAAACGCTCCGCGCCCTGCGGATCGTCGTAATAGGAGAAGTCGCCCACCTCGATATTGGGACGGGTGATGAAATTTTTCAGGAATACGGTGCGGGGAAAGCCGGCCATGGGATATGGCGTGGCGGGATTGGGTCCGTGCATGAGGACCTCCTTGATCTCAACAAAGGGGAAGAAAACACCGCCTCCGGCATGCGGAAAACGGACCGGACCTGAAGTCACGGCGGCGTGTCTGTTGCGGTCCCCTTAGTTGTTCATCGAAGGCGCTCCCTGATTGCGGCCCCCTTCATAGCGGAGGCGCGGCGCGCGGGCAACAATGGCAAAACGTCAGGAAGACGCCGCCATGACGCCCGCTCCAGCGTGGCAAGAACGGCCAATGCAAAGAGCGGACGGTCATGACGGCATCCTCATCAGGTTTGCGTTGAGCGTGGATCAGGCGACATCCCAGACGCCGGTCTGCGCCGTGCGGCGGACAAAATCGGAGAAGTCGCGCGGCGGGCGGGCGAGCAATTTCTCGACATCGTCACTCAAGCTTTCATTGCGCCCGTCCAGAACCTCGGTGAACAATTCGCGCATGAGGGCCACAAGCGGCTCCTCAAGCCCCTGCTGGCGCGCGCCTTCCACGAAGACGTCGACCGGGATCTGAATGAAGCGGATGTCGCGCCCGCACGCCTGCCCGATCTCGCTCACCATGTCGTCAAAGCGCATGGAACGCGGGCCTGTGAGCGTGTACGCCCTGCCCGCATGACCTGGCTGCGTGAGCGTGACGAAGGCCACGTCGGCGATATCCTCAACGTCGATGAAGGGCTCGCGCACATCGCCGACGGGCAAGGCGAGTTCGCCGGCCAGGATCGCATCGAGAAAGAAGGCTTCGCTAAAATTCTGGAAGAACCAGTCCGCGCGCAGGATCGTCCAGTCGGCCCCGCTCTGCATCAGGAGCTGCTCTGCGTGCTCGGCTCCTTCTTCGCCCCGGCCCGACAGAAGCACCAGCCGCTTTACGCCTTTCTCCAGCGCGCGCTTCGCAAACGCATCGACCGTCTCGGCAGCGCCCGGCACCGCGAGGTCCGGATAATAGCTGACATAGGCGGCGCCCACGCCATCAAGCGCTGCATCCCATGTCTCTGGCTTTTCCCAATCGAACGGGATCTCGCTGCTGCGCGAGACGGCGCGGACGGGAATGCCCGCCTCGCTGAGCCGCGCCGCAACGCGGCGACCGGTCTTGCCCGTGCCGCCGGTCACGAGAATGGGTCGGGCTGGGTCGATCTGCTGGTCTGTCATGCTGGCCCCCATAAAGTGATAAACTCTCACATTTGCAAATGTGATAAATCCTCATATTATTGATGTCAACAGCAATGTGAGCATCCCTCACAAAAGGATTTCAATGTCTGAGACGGAAACCGGCCACGGTGCCAGCATTCGCAAGAGGCCCATGCAGAAACGCGCTCAGGAGCGCGTGGAGCGCATTCTTGCGGTGGCGACACAGATGATTGCGGAAGCAGGAAGTGATCAGCTCAGGATGAGCGATGTGGCCGCGCGGGCGGGCATCTCCATCGGCTCGCTTTACCAGTATTTCCCGGACAAGGCCGCCATCGTCCGTACGCTGGCCGAGCACTACAACGAGGCGGGCCGGGATTGTATCTGTCAGGGGCTTGATGGCGTCTCCAGCCCGAGCGAGCTGGAACAGGCTTTCACGGAGCTGATCGACGAGTATTACGCGATGTTCCTCTCGGAGCCCGTGATGCGGGACATCTGGTCGGGCACGCAGGCCGACAAGGCGCTTTGCGATCTGGATCTGGAAGATGCGCGCGCGAATGCGCAGGAACTGGCTGCTGCGATGCTGCGCGCCAAGCCAGCGCGCGACCCGGACGCCACGGCCTCCACCGCCCTTCTGATCATCCATCTGGGCGAGGCGACCATGCGGCTGGCGATCCAGATGCCTGAAGCGGAAGGCCGCCGTCTTGTGGACGATTACAAGCGCATGGCGCTGCGCGAACTGCTCGATTAAACGCGCCGGACCTCCAGCATCCGCGCACCGTCGGATGAAGCGCGGCGGGCAATTGTCCAAAACAAAAAAGCCCCGGTCAAACCGGGGCTTTTTCTTTGATTACCGCCTATTCGGCAGGTTTTGGCTTCTTCTTGAACAATCCGGCCAGATTGTCCCAGAGCTCGATCTTCGCGCCCTGGCGCTTCATGATCACGCCCTGCTGGACGATGGAGAGGAAGTTGTTCCATGCCCAGTAGATCACCAGACCGGCCGGGAACGTGGCCAGCATGAAGGTGAAGATCACCGGCATCCAGTTGAAGATCATGGCCTGCGTCGGATCCGGCGGCGTCGGGTTCATGCGCATCTGCAGGAACATGGTGACACCCATGATCAGCGGCCAGACGCCGATCATCAGGAAGGCCGGAACGTCGTAAGGCAGCAGACCGAACAGGTTGAAGATCGACGTCGGATCGGGAGCCGAAAGGTCCTGAATCCAGCCGAAGAACGGTGCGTGACGCATTTCGATGGTGACGTAGAGCACCTTGTAGAGCGAGAAGAACACCGGAATCTGGATCAGGATCGGCCAGCAGCCGGCCAGCGGATTGATCTTCTCTTTCTTGTAGAGCTCCATCATCGCCTGCTGCTGCTTCATCTTGTCATCCGCATATTTCTCGCGGATTTCGAGCATGGCAGGCTGAACCTTCTTCATGTTCGCCATGGACTTGTAGGACTTGTTGGCGAGCGGGAAGAAGATGAGCTTGACGACAACCGTGGTGGCCAGAATGGCCAGGCCGAAATTGCCAAGCAGTTTGTACAGCCAGTCGATGAGGAAGAACATCGGCTTGGTGAGGAAGTAGAACCAGCCCCAGTCGATCAGAAGCTCGAACTGGCGCACGCCATCGGCCGTCTCGTAGGCGTCGACAACATTGACCTCTTTCGCACCGGCGAAAACCATCAGCTCAGAGGTGACCGAAGCGCCATCGGCGACCACGATCTCGTCGGTCAGATAATCGGCCTGGTAGCGCGGGGTGGTGTCGCCGGAATAGGTGTAGCGCGGCTGGAAGTCCTGACCGGTACGGGGGATCATCGTGACCGCCCAGTACTTGTCGGTGATGCCGAGCCAGCCATCGGACGACTTGCCGGGCGTGATGCGCTTTTCTTCCTCGACGTCGGAATAATCGATTTCCTGCAGGCCTTCCTCGCCGGTCACGCCGATGAGGCCCTCATGCAGAATGTAGATGCCGGAGGTCGCGGGCGTGCCGATGCGGGTGGTGCGGCCATAATTGCGCAGCGCAACCGGAGCGCCGGAAGCATTCTCCACCGCGTCCGACACGGTGAACATGTAATTGCCATCGACCGAGAAGGTACGATTGAAGGTCAGGCCCTTGTCGTTGGTGAAGGAGACCGTGACAGGCGTATCGGGGGTGAGAACCTCGCCCTCGGTGATGGTCCACTGGGTGGACGGACCCGGCAGCGCGCCAGCGGCTTCCGAACCCACATAGCCGGTCTCGACATAATAGCCGTCAGGACCGGTCGAGGGGTTGAGAAGCTGGATGTTCGGCGAATCCTTGTCGACCGTGACCCGGTAATCCTTGAGGAGCAGGTCGTCGAGACGTGCGCCGGTCAGATTGATGGAGCCCGAAATGCGCGGCGTGTTGATCTCCACGCGCTCGCTGCCGGCAATCGCCGTCTCGCGGTCGGCAGGCACGGCCGCCTGACCGGCAGTTCCCGGCACCGCACCGGCTCCGCTGGTCGGGGTGGGAATATCGCTGTTCTCACCGTTGGATTGCGCAAGGGCCTGTGCGGCTTCCGCGGCCTGCTGCGTTTCGATCTGCGCGATCTCGCGCTCCGACTCAATGCGCGGGTTCATGTAGAACACCTGCCAGAGCGTCAGGATCACCACGGAGAGCGCGATCGTGATGAGAAAATTGCGATTGTTATCCATCAAGGTCCTTGCCCTTTCCGCGCCGGTTCTCGGTTTCTCCGATACGGCGGGAAAGCTCGTCTTTCAGGGAGGCGAACGGTGCATCAAGCACAGAACGCCGCGCCACGATCACATAATCCTTGCCGGCGGCCATGTCGTGGACCGCGTGGAGGCGGCAGGCTTCTTTGAGCCGCCGGCGCACGCGGTTTCGAACAACCGCGTTGCCGACTTTTTTCGTTACCGTGATGCCCAGCCGCGGCGGACTTTCATCCCCACGATCAAGCACTTCCAGCAAAAAAAGCCGCCCGCGCCGTTTTTCACCGCGACGGACAGCCAGAAATTCGGCGCGTTTCTTGAGACGCGCCGGGGGTGGGACGGCTG
Source organism: Nitratireductor sp. WH36-1 (assembly GCF_058725515.1). NCBI lineage: Bacteria > Pseudomonadati > Pseudomonadota > Alphaproteobacteria > Hyphomicrobiales > Phyllobacteriaceae > Nitratireductor > Nitratireductor sp. WH36-1. Next base: position 3,437,055 of record NZ_CM178970.1, read on the forward strand.
GCCGGTCCGTCATCTTTCCGGCCTCGCCTCCGAACCTTATGCGGACAGCCGCTTGCGACCACGGCTGCGACGCGCTGCAATAACGCGGCGACCGCCCTTTGTGGCCATGCGGGCGCGGAATCCGTGCCGACGCTTACGAACGATCTTGGAAGGCTGATATGTACGCTTCATTTATTTAATACCGCGGAGTGCGGCCCTTCTTTATTCTGTTTCTTTGAACAGGAGCTTCGCTTTTTCGGGCATGTCCGAAGGCGTGACAACACGCCGCCAGACGCAAGGCCCAAGCGTGGCGGGCTTATAGGATTATGGATGCGTTGAGTCAATCAAAACGGCGCTTCACAAGCATTACCGCGTCAAACGGTCCCCATGTGAAATGCGGGACGGGGCTTCATTCCACCGGAATTTTCCCTGCAACCGCCCTCTCGGAGGCGTGAGAACTGCCGGCCATTCCTTCTGCGACACCGGCCCTGTCTGCGGCGCTGCGGTTCTGGCTCATCTTGTTCTTGCCCTCAAGACCGGTGATGGGAAGCCGCAGCCCGATGATCCCGCGTAACTGCCCCCTGAGGAAGGGCGCAGGCGCATCCGACACCGACCAGACGTCGGGTCGTTCGGCCTCGTGGAGATTGGTCAGCCGCTCCACCACATCGCGAAGCCGCGCCTCATCATCGAAGAATTCGATCGGGCCGCGCGCGTGAACCGCACTGTAATTCCAGGTGGGGACGACCTTTCCATGCTCCTTCTTGGAAGCATACCAGGACGGCGAGACATAGGCGTCCGGCCCCATGAAGATCGCCAGCGCGTCACTCAGCGGTGCATCCTTCCACTGCGCATTGGCGCGCGCGAAATGACCGTAAAGCGTGCCGAAAGGGCCTTCGGTTTCGTCAAGGAACAGAGGCAGAGGGCTGGCATGCAACCCGTTGGCCCCGAAGGTTACGACATTGGCGAGCCGCGCCGCACGCATCAGACCGTGAAGCGACGCGAGTTCTTCAACGCGAAAGGCGGGCGGACAATACATCAAGGCTCATCTCCTCCGGGAATGAACCAGACATAGACCGCTTCGCCATCGGGCAAAAGAACTGCGGCCACCTTGCACAACCGGAAAGCCGCTGTGGCGTAACAGGCTGCAGAGAGATTAGCGGTGGCGCTCCATGCCCTGCCGGAACTGCTCGAAAATGTTTTCCACGCCGCGCTCATAATCGTCGCGCGTCTGGCGTCCGGTCTCGAACATCTGGCCGAACAGATCGTCATAGGGATTGCGCGGGCGCCCGCTTGGATTGGGCTCAGGCTCCGGTTCGCGGCGGGTCTGCGATGCGCCCTGACCGCCCCTCAGGAACTGATCGAAAATATCGCCAAGCGGGTTGTTGCCCTGCCCGCCGGAGGGAGCGCTGCGCCCGGAAGAACCGCCTGCGCCGCCACCGAACATGCCTTCAAGGATCTGCCCGAACGGATTGTCTGAAGGGCTCATGCCCGAAGGCGCGCGGCTGCGCGACTGCGTGGAACCCGGCTGCTGGCCCATCTGGCGCATCATCTGCTCCATCAGGTCACCCAGCATGCCGCCACCACCGGCCTGCGCCTGCGTCTGTGCCTGGCGCGGCTGCGCGCCGGGCATCTGGCCGGTCGACTGTTTGAACAGGCCACCCATGATCATGGAGGCGAGCACCGGCAGCATCTGCTTGATCATGTCTTCGCCAAGCCCGGTCGCCTGCGCGGCGTGGCTGGCCACGGCGCGGCTTACATCCTTGGAGCCGAAGAGATGGCCAAGAATGCCATTGCCCTCGGTCATGCCCTGCGCGCTGAAGGCGCTTGCCGCATCCTCGAAATATTTGGCGTGCTGGCCCGACGCGAGCGCGCCAAGGAAATTGCCCGCGCCATAGGGGTCGGCGGCGTTGCGCTTCAGACCCTGGCTGAAAGCCGGCAGAAGCGCTTCCATGGCCTGCTGCGCCTGATCCTGCGAAATGCCGAACTGCCGGGCGAACTGGTCCACGCCCTGTCCCTGACCGGCATTGTTGAGCATCTCGAACAGCGGAAGCATGGGCATCTCCTTAGTAATCCCGCCAGTGTCATCCCAAGGGTGACAGGCGGATAGCAAACCATTGTTTCAGGAAGATAACCCGACAAGCGCGCTTTGTCTTTGCCGACCCGAAAAGCCTGTCCGAAAAAACGCCCGGTCCGGGCAGGCTTAGTAGGCTTGCTCGAGGAACACCGGTTCGATGGAGCGGTCCCAGCGCGTGTTGAACGCGTTGGCGAGCTCCTGCGCGCTCGTGGTGCCGCGGGCCACGATCTCATCAAGCGGGCTGAGGAAGCTCGCCTCGTCATAGCCTTCCGGATTGAGACATTTGCGGGCGGAAAGCCCTTTGCGCGAAATGGCCAGAACCTCGCGCGCAACCTCACGCAGGTCGTGATTGCGGAAACGCGTGGCAAGACCTTCCGTCGGCACGGCGTTGCGCATCACCTCGATCTCCTCGAACGACCAGTCCGAAGTCAGATCATGGGCGGCGTCGAGCGCGGCCTGATCGTAGAGCAGACCGACCCAGAAGGCCGGGAGCGCGCAGATGCGCCGCCACGGGCCGCCATCGGCGCCGCGCATTTCCAGGAAACGCTTGAGGCGCACATCCGGGAACAGGGTGGAAAGATGGTTCGACCAGTCGCCAATGGTGGGCAGGCCGTCGGTCACCTCATCCTTCAGCGCGCCATTCATGAACTGGCGGAAGGTGACATGCGTACAGTCGTGATAGCGGCCGTCGCGGATGATGAAATACATCGGCACGTCGAGCGCCCACTCGACGTAATCGGCGAATCCGAAATTATCGGAGAACACGAAGGGCAGAAGGCCCGAACGCTGATTGTCGGTGTCGCGCCAGATCTCGCCGCGCCATGACTGGTAGCCGTTCAGCCGGCCTTCGGTGAACGGAGAATTGGCAAACAGCGCCGTGGAAAGCGGCTGCAGGCGCTGCGCGACCTGCATCTTGCGACGCATGTCGGCTTCGGTCTCGAAGTCGAGGTTAACCTGAATGGTGCAGGTGCGGTACATCATGTCGAGGCCCTGTGTGCCGACCTTCGGCATGTAGGCGGTCATGATCTTGTAGCGCGATTTGGGCATCTGCGGCGTTTCGGCCAGCGTCCATTTGGGACTGCCGCCGAGACCGAGGAAGCGAATGCCGAGCGGCTCTGCGATCTCGCGCAGCTGCGCCAGATGGGCATTGCCCTCGCGGCAGGTCTGGTGGAGCGTCTCCAGCGGTGCGCCGGACAATTCGAACTGTCCGCCCGGCTCCAGCGAGATGGCGCCCTGCCCCGTCGGCTCGACAAGACCGATGATGTTCCCGTCATCATTGATCGGGTCCCATCCGAGAACGCGCTGCATGCCTTCCAGAACGGCCTTGATGCCGCGCTCGCCCTCATAGGGAACGGGGCGATTGCCATCGACATAGAAGGGGAATTTTTCATGCTCGGTGCCGATGCGCCATTTCTCGCGCGGCTTGCAGCCCTTCGCGAGATCGTCGGCAAGCTCTTCGACCCGCTCGATCGGCCGATTGTCGGTGGTGTCACGGGCCATAACTGCTCTCCTGGCAAACCATCAGCGATCTGATGGACCATGCTGACAATCCGCTTCAAGTAAAAAGTGCTGACAGGAGCGTCAACCTCTCTTCACAAGCGCTTTACTACTCCACTCATTCCCAGTCGCCAACGCTTGCCTGAATGACGGCGAGCGCGGCAACGGCTGCCGTGTCGGCGCGCAGAATGCGCGGGCCAAGCGGAATGGATGTGACGAAGGGCAAAGCGCGCAATTGGGCGCGTTCCGCGTCGGAAAACCCGCCTTCCGGCCCCACAAGCAGCGCCAGCTTCTTCTCGGTAACGCCCGAAAGCGCCTGCATGGGATTGTTGGTCGCCGCATCCTCATCGCAGAAAATGAGACGCCGTTCGGGATCCCAGTCGGCAAGAAGCCGGTCGAGTTTCACCGGCTCCAGCACCTCGGGCACGGCCAAAATGCCGCACTGCTCGGAAGCCTCCATCACATTGGCCTCGAGGCGCTGCGTGCCGGGTTTGGCCACCTGGGTGTGCTGGGTGATGACCGGCTGGAGACGCCCTGCCCCCATTTCCACGGCCTTCTGCACCAGATAATCGAGCCGCCCCTTCTTCAGGGGAGCGAAGCAGTAAAGCAGGTCGGGCAGCGGGGTCTGCGGCCGGGCCTGTTTCGTCATGCGCAGGCGCACCGACTTGCGGCCGGCTTCAATGAGCTCCGCATGCCATTCGCCATCGCGGCCATTGAAGACGAGAACCTCGGCTCCCTCGCGCAGGCGCAGAACATGGCTGAGATAGTGGGCCTGTTCCCGGCTGGTTTCCACCTCGGCGTCGGGGGCGAGTGCGGCATCGATGAACAGCCGCTGCAATTTGTAATTCGCACGCATGGCGGTCTGATGGTGGATCGGCGATGCCGCGTCAAGAGGCGAGGCTGTCATGCCAGACCGGCGCGTAACCGGCCTCAAGCGCCGAGATGCTCAAACGCGGCGTCAGTAGCTGGACGACGGGTGGCAGGCTCTCGAGGGTGCGGGCCGCGCCATATCCCGCGAAGCCCCATTCGTGAAGAACACCGGAACGCAGCGCATGGGCTCTCTCGCCAATGGCGATCATTGCCCCGTCGGGCAGCTTTGCGACCTGCGATGCGGAGAGCTCCACGGGTGTTCCGGTGACGGCATAGCGCTGCGCATGCAGGATGGCGTCCGCCTCCGGTGCTTTCATCTGCGGAGACCGGCTGGCCTCGCGCGCGCAGTTCATGAAGCGCGTGGCGGGCTCCCTGCGGCAATGGAAGCAGGGCCGATGGCCTGCCGCCAGCGCCGTGACCTCATCGAGAAAGAAGAGCTCGGTCCAGCCCGCCCCGCCGGAGGGCCCGTTGCGGCCCATCACCTCGCGATGCCGCCCCCTGAAACTGCACTGACAGATGATCCACGCTTTGGTTGTCCAGCGGCGGCGCAGGAGCGTCTTTGTGTCAGGATCATGAATCACCCCACGATTGCCGGTGAAGAGGCCGCGCGCATGGGTTGTAATCAATTGCCCGAATGGATTAACGCGATTCTGCAGACTCATTCGGTTTTCCACCAATTTCGGGACATGTCATAAAGTATGTGGGTATTGGCGTATAATGTGTTTCAATCTTAAGCTGTTTTCGTTTATAGCAGCCTCCGCGGCATGGGGAGCTGCTTTTTGTTGACCTTCAAGGGGACTTTGGCCGGATGACAATCGGGCGTGCAACTGTCGTGTTTCTGATTACCGTTTCAGCGTTCACACTGATTGGAGCAAGACTCCTTTCGGCAGGCGCCACCGGCGACCACCATCCCGTGGATGGCTACGGCATCTCCACCGCTGTCGACTAGACTTCAATCTGAGCGCAGCCAAACAGCGCGCTCAGTCGTGATCCCACAGGCCGCCTTCCTCAACAGGCGGCCTCGATCAGCACTTTCTCCCGCCCCTCCATTCTGAGAGCCGTCAACCGACCGGTGTGCCATGCGCCCGTGTCGAGATTGACCCTGTTGCTGCAAATCTCCGGCGCGCGCACCGGCGTGTGCCCGTGTACAATGAGCTTGGGGTGCAGCCCCTCATGCGCGTGAAATGCACGCCTGATCCAGGTGAGGTCGTCGGGCGTCTGATCTTCCAGCGGTACGCCCGGACGAATGCCGGCGTGGCAGAAGAAGAAATCACCGAACGAAACGGAATATGGCAGGGTCGCGAGCAAGGCCCTGTGGCGCTGCGGCACCGCGCGCACAAGGGCGGCATGCCCCGGCTCCATCGCTTCGCGTGAGGTCAGGTCGATTTCCACGCCATAGGAAAGCGCCGTCTCGAACCCGCCATGGCAGGAGAAGAGACCGAACGGATCGGGGTTCGACAGGAAGTCGAGGAACCCCACATCATGATTGCCGGCAAGCGCGATGACACGCGGGTCGCTCTCGCGCAGATTGGCGAGATATTCGAGCACCCCGCGCGAATTGGAGCCGCGATCCACGTAGTCGCCCAGATAGATGATGCGCCAGTCGGCAGGCCTGTCATGGAGAATTTCCTCCATGAGCCGCGCATGCATCGCGGCCAACAGATCATGCCGGCCGTGAATGTCACCCACCGCATAAAGGCGCATGCCCTCCGGCGTCGAAGCCTCATTGCAGGAGACCCCGACCGCCATGGATCACCCGTCGACGACGATGATGTGCAGGGCGCGCGGACCGTGCGCGCCAAGCAGCATGGTCTGCTCGATATCGCCCGACCGCGATGGCCCGGTGATGAGATTGAGAACCCTGGGCATTTCACCTCTGCCGTATTTGCGCCGCACGCGGGAAATCACCGTTTCAAGATCGCCGGCAATGTCCTTCGCATCAACGACGATGACATGGTGATCGGGCACAAAATTGACCGTCGTGGGATTATCCTTGCCCGAAGGCAGGGCAAGCGTGCCGCTTTCCGCAATGCCGGCGAGTGCGTGGCTGACGCCCACTTCATCCTGCGGCTCGGCGCGCCCGTGCTTCACCTCAAGGGACTTCTGGCTCGCCCAGTCCATGCGTTTGAGGCGCTTGTCGTCGCCCATGCGCACGCTGGGCGCAAGGTTCCTGGAGCGCAGGTAATGGGTGACGGCTTTCGGCACGTCATCGGCGCTGCCGACCCGCTCGACGGTGGCCGTCACGGCCTCGGCCATGCTGCAGAACAGCGCGATGCGCGCCTCGCCTTCCAGCTGACCGCGCGCCGGGATCAGCCCGCGGGGCGGCTTGGAAAGGCGCTTTTCAACGGCTTCGCGCCGCGCATGATCGCTGGCGGAAACGGACGCTGCCGAACGCAGCTTGCCCAAAATGGCTTCGCGCGCACTCATACCGCGCTCCTTTCAGATTTGCCGGCCTCGCGGTCGCGCCATTGCTGCATGAAGGTGCGGCTTTCGGGCGCTGGCAGATCGCGGTGCCGCGTCCAGCCGCCTGCAAAGGGCAGCGACCGGAACCAGCCGCGCCGCCCGGCAAATCCCGAAAGCGTCGGGATCGCCATCGACGCAGCCAGACGATAGAGCTTCGGCCGGCGGGCGAAGAACGCCCAGAAGCCGAGGCCGAAGCGCTGCGCCGCCGGGTTGAGCCCCCGCTCGAACTCGCGCTCGCGCCAGTTGCGCATCATGCGCGGCAGCGGGATCTGCATCGGGCAGACGGATTCGCAGCGCCCGCAGAAGGTCGAGGCGTTGGGCAGATGCCCCGCCTTGTCGACGCCCACAAGCGAGGGCGTGAGCACCGAGCCCATCGGCCCCGGATAGACCCAGCCATACGCATGGCCGCCGACCGCGTGATAGACCGGACAATGGTTCATGCACGCGCCGCAGCGAATGCAGCGCAGCATCTCATGAAACTCCGTGCCGAGCATGGAGGAGCGCCCATTGTCGAGCAGGATGACGTGATATTCGTCCGGCCCGTCGGGATCGTCCGGGCGGCGCGGCCCGGTGGAGAGCGTGGTGTAGACGCTCATGTCCTGACCGGTGGCCGAACGGGCGAGCACGCGCAGGATCTGGCTCGCATCTTCCAGCGTCGGCACCACCTTCTCAATGGAGGCGACGACGATGTGAATGCGCGGCAGCGTCTGTGTCAGATCGCCATTGCCCTCATTGGTGACAATGATCGACGTGCCGGTTTCGGCCACCAGGAAATTGGCGCCCGTGATGCCGACATCGGCCTGAAAATACTGCGGCCGCAGGATGTTTCGCGCCTCGCCGAGCAGGGATTCGGGCTGCGACAGGTCGCGCTCCGGCGGAAGCTCTGTGTGAACGCGGCGGAAATCTTCTTCCACCTGTTCCTTGTTCAAATGCAGCGCCGGGCCGATGATGTGGCTCGGATGCTCGCCGCGAAGCTGAATGATGTATTCGCCCAGATCCGTTTCGACCGGGCGCACGCCTTCCTTTTCGAGGAAATCGTTGAGCGCGATCTCCTCCGTGATCATCGACTTGCCCTTGGTAACCGTGCGCGCACCGGCCGCCCGGCAGATGCTGAGCACCGCCTGACGGGCATCCTCGGCCGTTTCGGCCCAGTGCACCCGACCGCCCGACGCAATCACCTTGCGCTCATAGGCTTCCAGATAAAGGTCGAGATGCTCGAGCGTGTGATCCTTGATCGCGCGCGCCGAGGAGCGCAGCTCGTCGAATTCCGGCAGTGCGTCGACCGCCTTCTTGCGCTTGGAGACAAAGCCGACCTTGGCTTTGCCCATGGCGCGCTGCAACTGCTCGTCGGCCATTGCCTTGCGCGCTTTTTCCTTGAACTGTGGAGACTGTACCTCCATCAGCGTCCTCCCCCGCCGATTGCCGGCTTGTCGGTCATGCCGGCCAGAACCTCGGCCACGTGACGAACCTCAACCTTGCTGCGCTGACGGTGCAGCTTGCCTGCCATGTTCATGAGACAGCCCAGATCACCCGCGAGCAGCGTGCCCGCCTCGGCTCCCTCGATGCTGGCCGTCTTTTCCTCAACGATCTTGTTAGAGATGTCGGGATATTTGACGCAGAACGTGCCGCCGAAACCGCAGCAGACATCCGGGTTCTGCATCTCCTTCAGTTCCAGCCCCTCGATGGAAGACAGAAGCTGGCGCGGCTGCGCGCGGATGCCAAGCTCGCGCAGGCCCGAACAAGAATCGTGATAGGTGACGCTGCCCTCATGGCTGACCGGCACCGAGGCGACGCCCAGCACATCGACCAGAAAGCTCACCAGCTCATGCACCCGGCCCGAAAAGGCTTCGGCCCGCGCCTCGAAGGGCGTGCCCTTGAGGAGCGCGGGATAATGCTTCTTGAGCATGCCGGCGCAGGAGCCCGAAGGCGCGACCACATAATCGAAATCCTCGAAGGCCTCGATGGTCTGGCGCGCAATGGCGGCTGCGTCTTCCCTGTCGCCGGAATTATAGGCCGGCTGGCCGCAGCAGGTTTGCGCCATGGGCACCTCGACGGTGCAGCCGGCGTCTTCCAGCAGCTTCACGGCGGCAAAGCCGACGCTTGGCCTGAACAGGTCCACCAGGCAGGTGACGAACAGGCCGACGCGCTTCGGTGAGGTGCTTTCTTCTTTCAACGGTTCTTCTTTCGCTGGCTTGAATTGTTCGGCAGGGCCGGTTGGCTTGCTCATTGTTCCGCAACCTCTCCGCCGCGTTGATGGAGACGCAGCCGCGAGATGCGCTGCCAGTCGCCCGATCGCTCGGCCTGAAAGGTGGCTTTTTCGACGAAATCGATATGCGCGACCGCAGCCGCACGCGCTGCCTCGGGATTTCCCGCAACAATCGCGTCATGGATCGCCCGGTGCTGGGCAAGCAGCGTGTTGCGCGCATCCGGCAGCTCGTAAATGCGGGCGCGGTTCAGAAACACGCCATCCGACAGAAGCCGGTAGCAGGCGCGCAGCGTGTGCAGGAGCACGATGTTATGCGCACACTCGCCCACCGCATTGTGAAACTCGACATCGCAAGCCGCTTCCGCCTCGAAATCCTCAGAAGCATGCGCCGCATCCATGCGCTTCATGATGGCCTGCAGGAGAACCAGATCCTCCGGCGTCGCGCGCCGCGCCGCAAACTCGGCGGCGACGGCCTCCATCTCACGGCGATATTCCAGATAATCGGCAGTCGCCTTGCGATGGGTGGCGATGAGTTCGCGCACCGGCGTGGTGAAAACCTGCCCGATAATATCTGCCACATAGGTGCCGCCGCCATGGCGGGTGAGGATCAGGCCGCGCTCTTCAAGCATCTTCAGCGCTTCACGCAGGATCGGACGCGACACGTCGAGCTGACGCGCAAGATCGCGCTCGCCCGGCAGCCTGTCGCCATCGCGCAGAACGCCTTCGAGGATCAGCGTCTCGATCTGCCGGATGACGCCATCCGCCGTGCGGGCATGCTCAATTCTGGAAAAAACTGCTTCCACCGGCCCTTGCCGTTCTCGTGTGCCGTTTTCGTCTGCCGTTCTCGGCGCTCAAACGCTTTCGTGAGACGGAGAATAACGCAAGCCCGTCAAACTGGTCAATTTCTTTGTCCAATAATTAGACTATCAGCCAATGGCATTCGCGCATTGCGCCCTGTGCAAAGCCGGTAGCATACTTGCAAAAGGTCCATCCTGATGCAGACGGCAAGGCGCAATGAGCCAAGAAAATGGGGAACAGCTTGTCGCGATAGGCGCAGACAAGACAAGGCAAGACAAGACCGGGAAAGACAAGACTGGGGAATCGTCTCTCGAAACACTGGTGACCGGCAGCGTTCTGGGCTTTCCCGCCCATGACGGGCGCGCTGGCGCGCTGGGCGAAGTGCATGCGCGCCCGCACGCGCTTCTGGAAGCCCCGCGACTGATCATCCAGCTCTCCTTCATGACCGAAGGCGGCTCGGCGGTGGATCAGGCCGTGCTTGCCGATCTGTCGCGCCGGCTTGGCGTGGCCCCGCCACAGACCAATGCGCGCCACCACGCCATGAAGTGGGGCAAGGGCACGCTGCGCTGGGAGCGCCACACGGAATTTTCGAGCTATCAGTGGGATTGCCCGATTTCGCCGCGCACCGGCAAGCCGCTTGAGGAATCCCCCTTCGGCAACGGCTTCAGCCCGCCCGGCACGGCCATTTCCGGCACGCGCGTGGAGATCCGCAAATGGACGAGCGCGACGGAAAAGCTGGTCAGCGCCTTCGATCCGGCAAGCCTTGGCTATTCGGTGGTGGAAGGCGGACGCGCTGCCGTGGCCACGGATTTCCGGCAGGATGGCGACGGGCTGACCCGCATCCTGATCCTCGAAAAGGATCTCGCCCCGGCCCGTATCGGCGCGCTCTCGCAGCGCCTGATCGACATCGAGACCTATCGCACGCTCGCCATGCTTGGCCTGCCGCTGGCGCAATCGCTGTCGCCGCGCCTGCGCCGCATGGAAGACCAGCTGGCCGCGCTGACCGCGCGCATGCGCCAGCGCGACAGGCATGACAGCCAGGAGCTTCTGGGCGAACTGACGGAACTTGCAGCCGAGCTGGAAGCGGACGCCGCCGCCAGCCTCTATCGCTTTGGCGCAAGCCGCGCCTATCACGGCATTGTCGAGGAGCGGCTCGAGACGCTGAGCGAAGCCCCCATGGCCGGCTACGAAACCTGGGCCGCCTTTCTGCAGCGCCGCGTTGCACCCGCCATGCGCACCTGCCGCTCGGTGGAAGAGCGCCAGGCCAATCTTTCGCGCAAGCTGACGCGCGCCGCAAACCTGCTCAGAAGCTGGGTGGACGTGGAAGTCGAGCGCCAGAACCGCGATCTGCTCGCCTCCATGAACCGCCGTGCGCAATTGCAGCTTCGCCTGCAGCAGACGGTGGAAGGCCTCTCCGTGGCTGCCATCTCCTATTATGTGGTGGGGCTGGTCGGCTATGTGGCCAAGGGCGCAAAGCCCGCGCTCCCCGGCATTTCGAGCGAGGTCATCACCGCCGCCGCCGTTCCCGTGGCCGTTTTGTGCATCTGGCTTCTGGTGCGGCGCATTCGCCGCCACCACGCCCGCGAGGACGCCAGCATCGGCACCGAGGCGGATTGACGCAGGCACGCTTTCCAAGCAGCATTTACAGAACCATCAACACACTGGTAAATTGAATGAACCAGTGAGGGAGTTCTGATGTCCGGCCTGAAAATGCCGCAGGCGAATGCGGCAACCCTGAAGAAGCGTGCGGAAATCATTGCCGACATGCGCATCATCGTGCCCGGCGAGGGCGTGGTGGATGCACAGAACGAAATGCGCGCCTTCGAGAGCGACGGGCTGACCGCCTATCGCCAGATGCCGCTTGTCGTTGTCCTGCCCGAAACGACAGCGCAGGTGTCGCGCATCCTGAAATATTGCCATGAGCGCGATATTCGCGTCGTGCCGCGCGGCTCGGGCACCTCGCTTTCCGGTGGGGCGCTGCCGCTTGAAGACGCGGTGCTTCTGGTGATGAGCCGTTTCAACCGCATTCTCGACATCGATTACGCCAACCGCGCCGTGGCTGCGCAGCCGGGCGTCACCAATCTGGGCATCACCCACGCGGTCGAGCAGGCGGGCTTTTATTATGCGCCGGACCCCTCTTCGCAGATCGCCTGCTCCGTCGGCGGCAATGTGGCGGAGAATTCCGGCGGCGTGCACTGCCTGAAATACGGTTTGACCGCCAACAATGTTCTGGGCATCGAGATGGTGCTGATGAATGGCGACGTGATCCGGCTCGGCGGCAAGCATCTGGATGCCGAGGGCTATGACCTGCTCGGCCTGATGACCGGCTCGGAAGGCCTGCTCGGTGTGGTGACCGAGGTGACCGTGCGCATTCTGCAGAAGCCGGAGACGGCGCGCGCGCTTCTGATCGGCTTTCCCTCGAGCGAGGAAGCGGGCCAGTGCGTGGCCGAGATCATCGGTGCGGGCATCATTCCAGGCGGGATGGAGATGATGGACGGCCCGGCCATCCGCGCCGCCGAGGACTTTGTTCATGCGGGTTATCCGCTCGATGTTGAAGCGCTTCTGATTGTCGAACTTGATGGACCGCAGGCAGAAGTCGACCACCTGATCGACCGGGTGGAAACGATTGCCCGCCAGAACGGCGCGACCACCAGCCGCGCCTCCACGTCCGACGAGGAACGCGCCGTGTTCTGGGCCGGGCGCAAGGCTGCCTTCCCGGCGGTGGGCCGCATCTCGCCTGATTATTACTGCATGGACGGCACGATCCCCCGCAAACAATTGCCACGGGTTCTGGCAGGCATGCGCGCGCTGTCTGAAAAATACGGGCTGCGCGTCGCCAATGTGTTCCATGCCGGCGACGGCAATCTTCATCCGCTCATTCTCTATGACGCCAACAGGCCGGGCGAACTGGAGAAGGCCGAGGATTTCGGCGCGGACATTCTGCGCCTCTGCGTCGAGGTGGGCGGGGTTCTGACCGGAGAGCACGGCGTCGGCGTGGAGAAGCGCGACCTGATGCCGGAAATGTTCACCGAAGATGATCTGAACCAGCAGATCCGCGTGAAATGCGCGTTCGATCCGGGCCACCTTCTGAACCCGGGCAAGGTGTTTCCGCAATTGCATCGCTGCGCCGAGCTTGGCCGCATGCACATTCATCGCGGCCAGATGCCGTTTCCGGAACTGGAGCGGTTCTGAGCATGGCCTTCATGGAATTGTTTGACGCAGGCGCCGGCATCCGGCCCTGCCCGGCCCTTTTCGGGAGTGTGTCGCCGTGACCGTTTTTCTGCCCAACACTGCCGAAGAGGTTCTGGAGACGGTGCGCTGGGCCGTTTCGGAAGAAGCGCCGCTTGAGGTGGTCGGCCATGGATCGAAACGCGGCATCGGCCAGCCGGTGCAGACGGCGCACACACTCGACCTGTCAAAGCTGACGGGCGTGACGCTTTACGAGCCGGAAGAGCTGGTGCTCTCGGCCCGTGCGGGCACGCCCGTTGCCGAGATCGAGGCGCTGCTTCGCGAGCACAATCAGGAACTCGCCTTCGAGCCCATGGATTACGGCCCGCTTTTTGGCGGGGAGCCGGGACGCGGCACGCTGGGCGGACTGCTTGCGGCCAATCTTGCCGGTCCGCGCCGCCTCAAGGCGGGCGCCGCGCGCGACCACGTGCTTGGCGTTCATGCGGTTTCGGGCCGTGGCGAGGGCTTCAAATCGGGCGGGCGCGTGGTGAAGAACGTGACCGGCTACGACCTCTCCAAGGGGCTCGCCGGCTCCTGGGGCACGCTGGCGGTGGCAACCGACATCACCATGAAAGTTCTGCCGGCTGCCGAAACGGAAACGACCTTCTGCATCGCCGGGCTGGACGATGCGGCGGCGACGCAGGCCATGGCCATCGCCATGGGGTCGAGCGCCGAGGTTTCGGGCGCTGCCCATCTGCCAGAAGGCGTGGTGGGCCGCTTCATTGATGGCGGGTTTTCCGGAGGCGGGCAGACCGTGCTGCGGGTGGAAGGGTTCGGCCCTTCGGTTGCCTATCGCATCGACCTTCTGTCGCGGCTTCTGGGCAACCATGGAAGCGCCGGGACGCTCGATGAAGCTGCTTCGCGCAGGCTGTGGCGCGAAATCCGCGACGGCCATCCCTTTGCGGACGGCTCGCCGGCCCCGGTCTGGCGGGTCTCGGTCACGCCGTCGCGCGGCCACGAGTTGGTGGACGCCTTCCGGCGCGCTGCCGGCGCCAATGTCTATTATGACTGGCAGGGCGGCCTGATCTGGATGCGCATGGAAGCGGATCCCGAAGCGGAGATCCTGCGCAAGATGATCGCTCATCTCGGCGGTGGCCATGCAACGCTGGTGCGCGCGCCGCTTGCAATACGCGCTGCGACGCCGGTTTTCGAGCCTCAGCCGGCCCCGCTTGCCGCCCTTTCAGCGCGCCTGAAAGAACAGTTCGATCCTCAGAAAATCCTCAACCCCGGTCGCATGGATTTCACCTGAACCCGTGATAGATTGCCGCCGAAACGCAACGAGGGCGAAAAACATGAGCGATATGCAACCACAACAGAATGAAGACCGCAAATCAGATGGCTGGCTCGAGCCGGGGCCAACCAATGTGCAGGTCATCTACATTCTCTATCTTGTCGGCTTCGTGATCGGCATATCCACCCTGGTGGGCATCGTGCTTGCCTATCTGAACCGCGGCAAGGCAACCGGCTGGGTGGAAACCCACTACACCTGGGCCATCCGCACCTTCTGGATCGGCCTGCTCTTCGGCTTCGTTTCCGCGCTGCTGATGGTGATCGGCATCGGCTTCCTGCTGATGATTGCGGTCGCAATCTGGGCCGTGGTGCGCTGCGTCATCGGCCTGCAGGCGGTGGGCCGCAACGAACCGATCAAGAACCCGCAAAGCTGGCTGATCTAGATCGCCCCTGCGTCCATCCGGACGCATACTAGATCGCCAGGCGTCCATCCGGACGCATAAAGGACGATCCAAACCATGGAGAGAGCATCGGAATAGCCGAAAACCGGTTTCCACTTTTCGGTCCGATGCTCCAGAAGGCGCGCCGTGCAGACCAATTTCACCCCTGAGCAGCTTTCCGATCCGCATGTCGCGGAGGCGGAATCGATCCTGCGCAAATGCGTGCATTGCGGCTTCTGCACGGCCACCTGCCCGACCTATGTCACGCTCGGCAATGAGCTCGACAGTCCGCGCGGGCGCATCTACCTGATCAAGGACATGCTGGAAAATGGCCGGGCGGCCGACCGGGAAATCGTCACCCATGTCGACCGTTGCCTTTCGTGCCTTGCCTGCATGACCACCTGCCCTTCCGGCGTGAACTACATGCATCTGGTGGATCACGCGCGGACGCATATCGAAAAGACCTATCGCCGGCCTTTGCTCGACCGGCTGACCCGCTCCCTTCTGGCGCAGATCCTGCCCTATCCCGCACGCTTCCGCGCGGCGCTGAAGCTAGCCCGCGTCGGGCGTCCCTTTGCGGGCCTCTTTCGCAGGGTTCCGGGCATGAAGCCTGTCGCGGCCATGCTCGATCTGGCTCCGGGAAGCCTGCCGCAGGCAAAAGACGAGCACGTGACCGTCTCGGGAGAGAAGCGTGGCCGCATCGCGCTTCTGACCGGCTGCGCGCAATCCGTGCTTGATCCGGGCATCAATGCGGCAACGGCCCGGCTGCTCGCACGCCTCGGCGTCGAGACGGTGCAGAACCCCGAAGGCGAAGGCTGCTGCGGCGCGCTGGTGCACCATATGGGCAAGGAAGACGCGGCGCTTGAAGCGGCGCGGCGCAATGTCGACGCATGGATGCGCGAGATCGAAGGCGGCGGGCTTGATGCGATCGTCATCACCGCGTCCGGCTGCGGCACCACCGTCAAGGATTACGGCCACATGCTGCGGCTTGATCCGGACTATGCTGACAAGGCAGCCCGCGTGGCCGCACTTGCCAAAGACATCACCGAATATCTTGCAACGCTCGACCTGCCGGAGCCGATGATCGCGCCCGGCATCACGGTCGCCTATCACTCCGCCTGCTCCATGCAGCACGGGCAGAAGATCACCCGCCAGCCGCGCGAACTCCTGCGCAATGCCGGCTTTGTGGTGCGCGAGCCGCGCGAGGGGCATCTGTGCTGCGGTTCGGCGGGCACCTACAACATTCTCCAGCCGGAGATCGCCGCGAAACTGCGCGACCGCAAGGTCTCGAACATCGAGGCCACCGGCGCGTCCGTGATCGCCACCGGCAATATCGGCTGCATGACCCAGATCGGCTCCGGCACCGACACGCCTATCGCGCATACGGTGGAGCTTCTGGACTGGGCCTATGGCGGCCCGAAACCGGCCGGCATTCGCGATGTCAGCGCGCCAGCGGCAGAGACATCGGCAGAGACTGGGGCCGCGACTGGGGCAATGACTGCCGCTGAATGAGAAAAGGGCGATGCTCCCCCAAGCACCGCCCTTCTCCATGAACCCGGCAGCCCCCTTGCCAGGCGTCCCCCATTCCTGAGGAGCATCGGAGCAATCCGATGCTCTGCCGGTCAGATAACCACCACTTTGGCGCCGACCGGAATGCTCTCGTAAAGCTCGATCACATCCTCATTGCGCATGCGGATGCAGCCGGATGAAACGGCGCGCCCGATGGTCCACGGCGCGTTGGTGCCGTGAATGCGGTAAAGCGTCGATCCGAGATAGAGCGCGCGCGCGCCCAGCGGGTTGGCCGGTCCGCCCTTCATATGCGCCGGCAGGATGCGCCCCTTCGCCCGCTCACGGGCGATCATTTCGGCAGGCGGCCGCCAGTCCGGCCACTGACGCTTCTGGGAAACGGTTTCCGTTCCCGTCCAGCCAAAGCCTTCCTTGCCCACGCCGACGCCGTAGCGCTTCGCCTTCCCGCCCTTCATGACGAGATAGAGAAAGCGCTGCTTGGTATCGACCACGATCGTGCCCGGCGCCTGGCTGGTGCGATAGTCGACGATCTGTGGCAGCCATTTCGGATCGCTCATGCGCCAGGCGCGCTCGCTGGCCCGCGGCGTGTAGGCGACCTGCTGCCCGGGAGCCGCCTGTAGGCTGGGCGCGGGCACGACGACACGCTGCCGGTTCGCCTGATAATCGCGGCGGGCATTGGAGCGGCGCGGCGTGTTGCGCGCACGCTGATAGGTCCGGTACTCCTGTGCCTGATGTGAGCGCTGGGCGGTCTGAACAGGTGCGCGACGCAACTGCATGACCCAGGGCGCGGAAAGATCAGGACTGACGAGAACCGGCGGCGGCTCCACATAACGGTCCTGGGCATGCGCCCCCCAGGAAAACAGCAGCGCGACAGCAATGCCTGCCGCAGACATCATCGACTTCATGACAAGTTTCTCTCTACCATTCGTCTTTGACTAACGTATCCACATCGTTTGCAGGAAACGGGTGGCGGCGATGAGCAAGCACAACCTAGGCGCTTGTTCGTGTCAGGATGCTGACTCCAAGCAGCAACCGAATGGTGAATCCAGGTCCGTAAAATGCCATGTTTCGTGAAAACCATTTGGCGTGGTTACCGGCACGTTCAGAATGCTGGTGAACTTTGCGTTAAACCGGGCTGATTTCACATTAACCAAAGGATTTCGAGGCAGATGAGCGAAGAGAAGACGGGATTGATCCAGAGCGCCGACGGCAAGACCCGCTGCTTCTGGCCAGGCGAACTGCCCGACTATCTGGAGTATCACGACCGCGAATGGGGTCGTCCCGTGAGCAACGACCACCGCCTGTTCGAAAAGATCTGCCTCGAAGGTTTCCAGTCCGGCCTGTCCTGGCTGACCATCCTGCGCAAACGCGAAAATTTCCGCGAAGCTTTCGACGGGTTCGACTTCGAGCGTGTTGCCCGCTTTACGGAGAAGGATGTGGAACGGCTTCTGGTCAATGCCGGCATTGTGCGCCACGGCGGCAAGATCCGCTCCACCATCAACAATGCGCAGCGCGCCATTGAAGTGTGCGAGAAGGAAGGATCGCTCGCCCGTTATTTCTGGAGCTTTGAGCCGCAGCCGGATGAACGCCCCGACATCGTCGACTACAAGACGCTCATCGCCAATCCCAAGACCGAGATCTCGACGCGGATTTCCAAAGATCTCAAGAAAAGAGGCTGGTCCTTTGTCGGCCCGACCACGGTCTACGCCTTCATGCAGGCGATGGGGCTCGTCAACGATCACATAGAGGGCTGCGACTGCCGCGCAGAGGTGGAAAAGGAGCGGCAGGCCTTCCGCAGGCCCGTCTGAAGCGCGATCCCTGCCTGCCAGCCTCCGATAAAGACGGGCGAGCGCAAAAATTGTGTCGCTCAGCCCGATCGAAAATCTTGACTCACCAGCAGGCGCTTACTATCTCAAAGCCGCGTTAGCACTCTCCAAGAGGGAGTGCTAATGACGTGTCCGGCACCCGCCGGACGGAGGAAAAGCCTAATTCATCATCCGAATCAAGGGTTCAGAGAACATGGCCAACACGAACTTTCGCCCGCTTCATGACCGTGTGGTCGTCCGCCGGGTAGAGTCTGAAGAAAAGACCGCAGGTGGCATCATCATCCCGGACACCGCCAAGGAAAAGCCGCAGGAAGGCGAGATCGTCGCTGTCGGTTCCGGTGCGCGTGACGAGGCTGGCAAGCTGGTCGCGCTGGACGTCAAGGCAGGCGACCGCGTCCTGTTTGGCAAGTGGTCCGGCACCGAAGTGAAGCTCAATGGCGAGGATCTCCTGATCATGAAGGAATCCGACATCATGGGCATCATCGGCTAACCCACGCCACCAGATCGAAACGGTAACAGAGTTTCTCCAGAAGCTCAGGAGCTAGAGAAATATGGCTGCAAAAGAAGTAAAGTTCGCCCGCGACGCGCGTGAGCGCATGCTCAAGGGCGTGAACATCCTCGCCGACGCTGTGAAGGTGACCCTCGGCCCGAAAGGCCGCAACGTTGTCATCGACAAGTCCTTCGGCGCACCGCGCATCACCAAGGACGGCGTGACGGTTGCCAAGGAAATCGAGCTTGAGGACAAGTTCGAGAACATGGGCGCACAGATGGTGCGCGAAGTCGCTTCCAAGACCAACGACATCGCTGGTGACGGCACGACGACCGCTACGGTTCTCGCTCAGGCAATCGTTCAGGAAGGCGCCAAGGCAGTTGCCGCCGGCATGAACCCGATGGACCTGAAGCGCGGTATCGACAAGGCCGTTGCCGAAGTCGTCGAGTACCTCTCTTCCTCCACGAAGAAGATCAACACCTCCGGTGAAGTTGCCCAGGTCGGCACCATCTCCGCAAACGGTGAAGCAGAGATCGGCGAGATGATCGCCGAGGCCATGCAGAAGGTCGGCAACGAGGGTGTCATCACCGTCGAAGAAGCCAAGACCGCCGAGACCGAGCTTGAAGTGGTCGAGGGCATGCAGTTCGACCGCGGCTACCTCTCCCCGTACTTCGTTACGAACCCGGAGAAGATGATTGCCGAGCTCGAGGATGCATACATCCTGCTCCACGAGAAGAAGCTCTCCAACCTGCAGGCCATGCTGCCGGTTCTGGAATCGGTCGTTCAGTCGTCCAAGCCGCTCATCATCATTGCTGAAGACGTGGAAGGCGAGGCTCTGGCCACGCTCGTCGTCAACAAGCTGCGCGGCGGCCTGAAGATCGCTGCTGTGAAGGCTCCGGGCTTCGGCGACCGCCGCAAGGCCATGCTCGAGGACATCGCGATCCTCACCGGCGGCCAGGTCATCTCCGAAGACCTCGGCATCAAGCTTGAGAACGTCACGCTCGACATGCTCGGCCGCGCGAAGAAGGTTGCGATCTCCAAGGAGAACACGACCATCGTTGACGGTGCAGGTCAGAAGGCTGAGATCGAAGGCCGCGTTGCCCAGATCAAGGCACAGATCGAAGAGACCTCTTCCGATTACGACCGCGAGAAGCTGCAGGAACGCCTTGCGAAGCTCGCAGGCGGCGTTGCCGTGATCCGCGTCGGCGGCTCGACCGAGGTCGAGGTGAAGGAGCGCAAGGACCGCGTCGACGACGCGCTCAACGCGACCCGCGCTGCAGTCGAGGAAGGCATCGTCCCCGGTGGCGGCACCGCGCTTCTGCGTGCATCCGCTCAGATCAAGGCGAAGGGCGACAACCCGGACCAGGACGCTGGCATCAACATCGTGCGCCGCGCCGTTCAGGCTCCGGTTCGCCAGATTGCTGCCAACGCAGGCGCCGAGTCCTCCATCGTTGCCGGCAAGATCCTCGAGAACGAGGGTGTTACCTTCGGCTACAACGCCCAGACCGGTGAGTATGGCGACATGATCGCCATGGGCATCGTCGACCCGATGAAGGTTGTCCGCACCGCGCTGCAGGACGCCGCTTCGGTTGCCGGCCTGCTCGTCACCACCGAGGCCATGGTTGCCGAGCTGCCCAAGAAGGACGCTCCGGCAATGCCCGGCGGCGACATGGGCGGCATGGGCGGTATGGGCGGCATGGGCTTCTAAGCCAGTCGCACATCGCTACGACAAAAGAGGGCGCTCCTTTCGGGGCGCCCTTCTTTGTTTGGGACAGTCTTTTGGGGGGGTGCTCAGGGCACCGCCGCCAGAAGCACGAAACAGGCGAAGATCACCAGATGCACCGCCCCCTGCATGATCGTCGTGCGGCCCGTGGCGAGCGTCAGTGTTCCGACGAAGAGCGTCAGAACCAGAAGCACGATGTGCTCGGGCTCAAGCCCCAGCGTGATCGGCTTGCCCAGAAACATCGACATGACGGCGATGGTGGGGATCGACAGGCCCACGCTGGCGATGGCCGAACCGGTGGCGACATTGAGACTGGTCTGAAGACGGTTTGAGGCTGCCGCGCGCAGCGCCGTCACCCCTTCGGGCAGCAGCACCAGAACGGCGATGATCAGGCCGACAAACGCCTCTGCCAGACCGAGCCCCCGCACGCCCTGCTCCAGCGGGTGCGCCAGCGCCTCTGCAAGCACGATCACCATCAGCAGGGAAAGCGCGAGCATGATGCCGGCGACGGCAGTCTGCCGCCCCGTGGGACGGCTGTGCATCACCTCATCCACCACGGCAATGTCGACAAAGTCGCCCCGGTGCCGGACCGTCTGCACGAACAGGAAGACGCCATAGAGCACCAGAGAGACGACCGTGACGAAGGCAAGCTGCACGGTCGAGTAATACGGCCCCTTCACCGCCAGCGTGAAGTCGGGCAGGATCAGCGTCAGCGTGGCCAGCGTGCCAACGACGCTGAACGCGGCAACCGCCCCCTGGCTCTGGAAGGACTGCTCGTGATGACGCAATCCGCCAATGAGCAGGCACAGCCCCACCACGCCGTTGAGCACGGTTATCACCGTGGCGAACACCGTGTCGCGCGCCACCGTGCTGTCACCCTCCGAGGGCGAGAGCATCATCGAAATGATGAGCGACGCCTCGATGACGGTCACTGCCACGGCCAGAACGACGGAGCCGAAGGGCTGACCGAGACGCAGCGACAGGATCTCTGCGAAATGGACGGATGAGAAAACGGTCGCGATCAGCAGAACGGCTGCCGGAAGGATGAAGTAAAAGCCGCTCTCGCCGATCAGGTGAAAATGTGCCGCAGCCGCCAGAAGGGCGGCAGCCACGGGAGGTCCGGCGGTTCGCCAGAACCGGGAATGATGCTGGTCTTTCAAAACGTCGTCCCCAAGCAACTCATTATGAAACAAAACGAAATTCCGCCTCGCCGGGCGAGACCTTATGGCGCGTGATAATTCATCGCCGGAAAGAAGAGCAATGGACAGTTTGTCAAAATGGCGGTCGATAGCGCACGGCCTGACCGCCAGCCCATTGCCAAATCCCCTCGCCCGCGCCATTAAACGGCAGCACTTTTCGGGCAGAGCCGGATCAGCACCGCTGCCCCCTTCCCGACGCGCGAATTGACAATGGAGCACGATCGCATGTCCAAGACCCGTACCGAGACAGATACATTCGGCCCGCTTGAGGTCGCCGCCGACCGCTATTGGGGCGCGCAGACGCAGCGGTCGCTGGGCAACTTCAAGATCGGCACCGAGAAAATGCCGGTGCCGCTCGTGCATGCGCTTGGCATCGTCAAGCAGGCAGCCGCCGAAGCCAACATCGAAAACGGCAAGCTCGACCCCAAACTGGGCGAAGCCATGGTTCAGGCAGCCCGCGAAGTGGTCGAGGGCAAGCTCGACGATCATTTTCCGCTGTCCGTCTGGCAGACCGGTTCCGGCACCCAGTCGAACATGAACACCAATGAGGTGATCTCCAACCGCGCCATCGAGATCCTGGGCGGCGAGATGGGCTCCAAGAAGCCTGTCCACCCCAATGATCACGTCAATATGGGTCAGTCCTCCAACGACACCTTCCCCACCGCCATGCACATTGCTGCGGGACGCGAGGCAGCGGAGAAGCTTCTGCCGGCGCTGCAGTATCTGACCGAAGCGCTCGACGAGAAGGCGAAGGCCTTTGACGGTATCGTCAAGATCGGCCGCACACACACCCAGGACGCCACCCCGCTGACGCTGGGCCAGGAGTTCTCGGGCTATGTGGCGGCGCTGAAATACGGCGCGCGCCGGATCGAGGAGAGCCTCGCCGACGTCTACGCGCTGGCGCAGGGCGGCACCGCCGTCGGCACCGGCCTCAACGCACCCGTCGGCTTTGACAAGGCGTTTGCCGAGAAGGTTGCCAAGATCACCGGCCTGCCCTTCCGCACCGCCGAGAACAAGTTCGAGGCGCTGGCAAGCCATGGCGCGCTGAACGCCTTCCACGGCATGCTGAACGCGCTGGCAGCCGATCTCTTCAAGATCGCCAACGACATCCGCTTCCTGGGCTCCGGCCCGCGTTCGGGCCTTGGCGAACTGAAGCTGCCGGAAAACGAACCCGGCTCCTCCATCATGCCCGGCAAGGTGAACCCGACCCAGGCCGAGGCGCTGACCATGGTCGCCACGCAGGTGATGGGCAACCAGACCACCGTCAGCATCGCCGCAAGCCAGGGCCATTTCGAGCTCAACGTGTTCAAGCCGGTCGTGGCCAATGCCGTTCTGCAGTCGATCCGCATTCTCACCGACGCCATGCAGTCCTTCGCAGACAATTGCGTGAAGGGCATCGAGGCCGACGAGACCCGCATTGACGACCTGATGCAGCGTTCGCTCATGCTGGTCACCGCGCTGGCTCCGGCCATCGGTTATGACAATGCGGCGGCAATCGCCAAGTCGGCCCACAAGCATGGCACCACGCTGCGCGAGGAAGCGCTCAAGAGCGGCCTCGTTTCCGAGGACGACTATGAGCGTCTCGTGCGCCCGGAACTGATGATCGCGCCGGCCTGATCGCCGCCGATCGCTTAAGCTCTCTCACCGGCCTGAAAACAAAGCATTTTCGGGCCGGTGATCCGCAATGAGATCACGGCGCTTGCGCTCATTGTCGTCTATTTTGAGAACACAGCGTCACCACTGGGGCAGTTTTTCTACACAATCGCGTCGCGTATATCAGCGTCAACGCATCGTTTGAAAAACATGGAACCCCAGCAATGTCCCAGAACGCAATCATCCTCATCGGCCGTATCCTGATTTCGGTCATCTTCATCATGTCCGGCTTCGGCAAGATCACCGATATCGGCGGCACTGCCGGTTATTTCGGCGCGGTCGGCCTGCCGCTGCCCGTCGTCACCGCCTGGCTCGTCGCCCTTCTCGAACTCGTTGGCGGCCTTGCCATTCTGGTCGGCTTTCAGGCCCGCATCGCAGCCCTCCTTCTGGCGGTCTTCTCCATTGCTTCCGGTCTGGTCGCGCATTTCGACTTCTCCGACCAGATGCAGACCATCATGTTCATGAAGAACCTCTCCATGGCCGGTGGCCTGCTTCTTCTGACCGCTTTCGGCTCCGGCGCTCTGTCGCTGGAACGCGCCAGGGCCTGAACCGGCTACAATCCGCATCTCAGGGAGCCCGCTTTCGAGCGGGCTCTTTTGTTTTTGCCGTTATCCCGGTCTCTTCACGGTTCGGTGAGGCCGCTGCGAGATCATCTCAAAAGGCAGTGAGACTGTGTATCTTGCGTTGCACAGACCGGTCTCAACACGCATGTACGGCCATACGCCGCACAAAATGCGTAAGCCCCGCGGAGATCGAAAGATGACGGTGATGCAGACGACAGCGAATGACAGGAACGAGAAACCAAAGCGCTCCCTGCTGAAGCGCCTGGCTCCGCTGTTTGTCGTGGCCGGCGGTCTTCTGGCCGGCTATGCGCTGGGGCTGCACGAATATCTCTCGCTCACTTTCCTTTCGGAAAGCCGTGACGTTCTGCGCGGTTTCGTGGCGCAGAACCCGGTTCTGGCGCCGCTCGGCTTTGCCGTTCTCTATGCGCTCGCCGTCGCCTTCTCCTTTCCCGCCGCGTCCATTCTGACCCTCTTTGCGGGTTTTCTCTTCGGCTGGCTTCTGGGCGGGGCGCTGGTTGCGGTTGCCGCCACGATTGGCGCGTCCGCCGTGTTTCTGGCCGCGCGCGGCGCGCTCTCCGGCGTTCTCGCGCAAAAGATCGGCGGGCGCGTCTCGCGCATGGCCAGGGGGTTTGAGGACGACGCCTTCAATTATCTTCTGGTGCTGCGGCTCGCGCCGATTTTTCCCTTCTGGGTGGTGAATATCGCGCCTGCATTGTTCAACGTCTCGTTGCGCACCTATG
The DNA here is from genome assembly GCF_058725515.1 of Nitratireductor sp. WH36-1. Taxonomy (NCBI): domain Bacteria; kingdom Pseudomonadati; phylum Pseudomonadota; class Alphaproteobacteria; order Hyphomicrobiales; family Phyllobacteriaceae; genus Nitratireductor; species Nitratireductor sp. WH36-1. The sequence continues at coordinate 3,461,561 of NZ_CM178970.1, forward strand.
CAACGGCAACGTTTCTGGGCATTCTGCCGGGCACCTTCGCCTATGCCTATCTGGGCCACGGACTGGACAGCGTTCTGGTCGCCGCAGCTGAAGCCGGGCGGGAAGTGACGCTCGGCGATCTGGTAACGCCGCAACTCACCCTCGCCTTTGGCGCACTGGCGCTGGTCGCCGCGATCCCGGTCGTGGTGAAGAAACTGCGCCGCTCGCCCGACGCCTGACTGCCCTGAACAAGCAAGAGACTGCCTGAATGACCCTCCTCACTCCCGATATCTGCGTCATTGGCGCCGGCTCCGGCGGCCTGAGCGTTGCGGCAGCCGCTGCCGCCTTCGGCGTGCCGGTCGTGCTGATCGAGCGCGGCAAGATGGGCGGCGACTGTCTCAACTATGGCTGCGTGCCCTCCAAGGCGCTGATCGCCGCGGGAAAGCAGGCCCATCTGATGGGCAATGGCGCGGCCTTTGGCATCGCGCCGGCCGAGGCGGAGGTGAATTTCCGTCAGGTGATGCAGCATGTGGAGGCGACCATCGCCGCCATTGCGCCAAACGATTCCGTCGAGCGCTTCACCGCGCTTGGCGTTCAGGTGATCCAGGAAGAGGCGCGCTTCAAGGACGCCCGCACGGTCACCGCCGGCGATTACGAGATCCGCGCCCGGCGCTTCGTGATCGCGACGGGCTCGTCGCCGCTTGTCCCGCCAATCCCCGGTCTGGAGGATGTGCCCTTCCTCACCAATGAGACGATCTTCTCGCAAACCCGCAAACCATCCCACCTGATCATCATTGGCGGCGGCCCCATCGGCATGGAGCTGGCGCAGGCGCACAGGCGTCTGGGCTGCAAGGTGACGGTGGTGGAAGCGCTTTCCGCCCTCGGCAAGGACGACCCGGAGCTCACGGCCTTCGCGCTCGCCAGGATACGCGAAGAAGGCGTGACCGTGCTGGAACACACCAGGGTCACGCAGGTGAGCAAGCGCGGCCGCACGGGCGTGCGCGTTCAGATCGAAGACGCCGATGGCGCGCACACCATTGATGGCTCACACCTGCTGATCGCCGCCGGACGCACGCCCAACATCGAGGCGCTCGACCTCGACAGGGCCGGCATCACGCATGACCGGCGCGGCATCACGGTTTCCGACAAGCTGCGCACGAAGAACCGCCGGGTCTACGCCATTGGCGATGTGGCGGGCGGGCTGCAGTTCACCCATGTGGCCGGCTATCATGCGGGTCTGGTGGTGCGCGCCCTGCTGTTTCGCCTCAATGCGCGCGAGAACCGGACCATCATCCCCTGGGCGACCTATACGGACCCCGAGATCGCCCATGTGGGACTGAGCGAAGAGGAAGCGCGCAAGCACCACCGCAGGATCAGCACTCTGCGCTGGCCCTATTCGGAAAACGACCGCGCCCAGACGGAGCGCAAAACCGAAGGCCTGATAAAGCTTGTAACCGACCGCAAGGGCCGCATTCTCGGCGCGTCGATTGCCGGGGCCAATGCGAGCGAGATGATCAGTTTCTGGGCGCTCGCCATCTCGCAAAAGCTCGGCGTGCGCGATGTGGCGGGCTACATCGCCCCCTACCCGACCATGACCGAGATTGGCAAACGCGCGGCGATCACGTATTTCACGGAGACGACACGCAAGCCTCTGGTGCGCGCTCTGGTGCGGTTTCTGCGTCGGTTCGGCTGATCAGCCTTGAGAGCGCCCACGACCAACAAAGCCGCATCCGGCCCGGAGAGACGCTGAGCGATGGCAGAGAAAATGGCGGGCGATACCGGCGAAAAGCCGCGCGAGACCGACACGGTGCCGCTGACGCGCGGCCTCTCCACCAAGCTTCTGGTTCTCACCATCCTTTTCGTGATGATCGCCGAAGTGCTGATCTTCATCCCTTCGGTCGCCAATTTCGGCATGCAGTGGATGATGCAGCGGCTCGAGAACGCGGCCTCCGTGAGCATCATCCTGATGGAAGGCGAAGACGAAAAACTCGCCCCGCCCATCCGCGACGAGCTGTTAATGGCCACCGGCGTGAAAGCCATCGCCGTGCGTGATGCGGATGTCTCCCGCATTCTCGTCGTGACCGACATGCCGCCCATGGTCGACGAACATATCGACCTTGACGCCATCACGCCGACGGCCGCCATCGCACAGACCTTCTCGACACTTTTCTTCGGCGGCGACCGTGTGTTCCGCATCTACGGAACCGTGGGCGACACGGGCAAAATCTTCGAGATACTGATACCCGATGCGGGCTTGCGCGACGCCATGCTCACCTATGCGCGCAATGTGGCGTTTCTCTCGCTGATCATCTCGCTCTTCACGGCCACACTGGTCTTCTACGCCATCAACCGGATCATGATCCGCCCGATCCGCGCGATGACGCAGTCCATGCTCTCCTTCGCCGCAACGCCGGACGATCCGCGTCGCGTCATCTCGCCGGAAGAACGCGGCGACGAGATCGGCGTTGCAGAACGCGAGCTGGCGCGCATGCAGTCGGCGCTTCAGAAAACGCTGGGCGAACAGAAGCGGCTTGCCGATCTGGGACTGGCCGTCTCCAAGATCAACCACGACATGCGCAACATGCTGGCCTCGGCCCATCTGATGTCTGACAGGCTGAGCACGGTGGACGATCCGGCGGTGAAGATGCTGACGCCGCGCCTGCTGCGCACGCTCGACCGCGCCGTGATCTACACCGAAGGCGTTCTCAACTATGGCCGCACGCAGGAAGCCCCGCCGACCCGCCGCCGTCTGCGGCTGCATGCGCTGGTGGACGAGGTGCAGAGCGTGCTGCCGCTCGAAACCGATGACCGAATCGAATTCGTGAATGCGGTGCCGGAGGATTTCGAGATCAACGCCGATTCGGAACATCTCTTCCGCGTGCTGGCGAATCTTTGCCGCAACGCCATTCAGGCGATGGCGGGCGACAGCGAACCATCCGTCATCAAGCGCCTGACGGTCGCTGCCGACCGGGAGGACCACACGGCGCGAATCCATGTGACCGACACCGGCCCCGGCCTGCCGCAAAAAGCACGCGAAAACCTGTTTGCGCCCTTCCGCGGCTCCGCAAAAAGCGGGGGAACCGGGCTTGGCCTGGCAATTGCACAGGAATTGGTGCGGGCGCATGGCGGCGCGCTGGAGCTTGTGGAAAGCACTGGCGGACATACGGTTTTCGCGATCAGCATCCCCGATCAACCGCGTCTGGGCTGACCTTAAATGACGCTAATTGGACAAGCTGTGCAGATATCCAGAAAATTCCTTCGATAGCGCTTGCAATTCTACGCCGCACTCGCTAGTTAACCGCGGTCGGCGGCAGCGAACACTGCTTCGACAGTCGCCAAGGCGGCACGCGCCCGTAGCTCAGCTGGATAGAGCACCAGACTACGAATCTGGGGGTCAGAGGTTCGAATCCTTTCGGGCGCGCCATCTCGCATTTTCCACTGTGAATTTCACCTAAAGCCTTGAATGGAAAGGCAAAATTAGGTGTTCGAAGTCCTTCATTTCGGCTGTAGGCCAGAGGCTCCAAAAAGGCCAGTCTGAGGACTGTCTTCTTGCCGATCAAGCCAGAATTTTCCCATATACTCCAAGGGCTTGAGAGAAACCGGAGGGCGTGTTCGAACGACTCCTCCAAGGTCCGCTGCGGCTTGCCGCTTGTCGCCAGCTTTTCGGCGGCGAGAGCCTTCTCCCTTTCCAGTTTGGCGATCTTCTTTTCGTAGGCAGAAACCACGGAAGCGTTTCCGGAATCGACAATGCGATCGAGCAAGATGTCGATCTGCGATTCGAGTTTCGCGATGCCTGCCTTGAGCGTTTTGGTCGCTTGCGAGGCTTGCGCCAGCCGCATGTCCCAGGCGTCCTTGAACATGGTCTTGGCCAACATGAACATGCTTTCTGCGGGTTGTAGTTCTTTCAGGACAGCTCCGAACTCGCTCTCCAGTTTGTCGCGACTGATCGACTTGCGATAGCTGGGACAACCCTTTGTGGCGCAGAGGTAGTAGGGATACTTGCGATGCTTGCCCTGCGACCAGCAGGCGGTCAGTGGCTTGTTGCAATCATCGCAGAGGATGAAGCCGCGCAGCGGAAAATCCTCGTTGATGTCCTTGCGCGCCGGAGCCTTGGCCGTGCTCTTGAGACGGTCCTGAATTTTCTCGAAGGTTTCGAGGGTGATGAGGCCCTCATGCTTGCCTTCGCGGAGGCCGACACCCCAATTCGGCGCTTCAACATAGCCGGAATAAACGGTGCGTGTCAGCAAGTCATAAATGCGCTGATTGCGAATTTCGCCGTTGGGGAGGTCCTTTGGAAAGCTGGGCTGAGCTTCGAGGAAGCGCTTGACCTCGACCTGCGTTTCGAACCGGCCCGAGGCGTAGCCTTCGAAGGCTTCCTGCAATACGGATGCATTGGGCTCGTCACGGACCAGAATCTTGCCGTGACCGCTTTCGCGCTCGTAGCGATATCCGACCGGTGCCTGAAACACCCAATAACCATTCTGAACCCGCGCCCGCATGCGGTTAATGGTTTGCTCGCCATTCTTCTGGCGCTGATGCTGCGACACCGAGGCGAGAAGGTTTTCGACAAGCTGCGAGTCGGAATCCTCGCCAAACTCGATGGACGGGCTGACCAGCACGCCACCAGCATCGCCGATCTGCACACGCAATTCGAAGTGGGCCATCAGGCCGCGTGCGAGGCGGCTAATGTCGTCGATGATAACGGCATGCGGTTCTTTGCGCTGGTGCTTGAGAAAAGCCAGCATGGCTTGCATGCCTGGACGCGATGTCAGGCTCCCCGAACTGTCGTCGCGAAATACTTCGACAACCTCATAACCCTTATACTTCGCGAACTCGCGGCAGCGCGTCTCTTGAGAACCAAGGCCATCGCCGCGCACCGTTTGCTTGGCGCTGGATACGCGGCAGTAGATGACAGCCTTTTTGATTTCGTCGTGTTTTTCGTGTGTTTTCATTCTATTTCGGGGCGGTTAGGCAGGCCGCCATCCTTGTTGTTTTTACCATTGGAATCGCTCTGCCCAGCCTTGTCAAACTCTTCGCCCAAAAGCTTGGCGGGGTGTTCATCGTCCTGCTGATAAACGCTTTGCAGCGGGTGAACGCCGAACCCCAACTCGACAAACGTCACGATTATCGACCAGAGCGCTTGCAGGAACTCTTCTTTTTGCGTCTCGGCCAGAGCCGGATCATCAAGGAAGACCTTGTATTTCTCGACATCGACGCCCACGATGGGCTTGGCCGGTCGGTTGAATACGTCTTTGACGTTTCTTCCGGAGATATTATCGGAATTCTTGTCCATTATTCTACCCTTATTTAATTGTACAACCATTAGTTGAGTTATGACAAGTAAAAGATGCGCTGCATGTGCTCACGGGTAAGTATTCGAGCGAGCGCATCCGGGTTATTGCTTCATGCGAAACGATTGGCGGAGCTGTGGGCGATCACCGTCGTTTATCAGTCGGGCGGAACGGATTTCGGCGAACCTGTCCATCCGCGTCCGTAGCCGCTCATTCAGGAGAGCAGCAGCGTAATCCTTCGCTTGCGCGCGCCGGTCGATGGGCGGTGCCCAGCGGGGCGCGGGAGCCGGAAGCTGCGGTGCCGACCATCTCCGCAAAATTTTCTCGGTTTCTTGTCGATGCCAGTGCGGCGCATGTTTGCGCATATGCGCGAGCATGCGCGCTTCGAGGCCGTCAATATAGCGGGCCATTGTCTTGCCGGTGTAATCAACGCCCTTGTCACGGCTCGGCGGCGATGGACGGCGCAGAAAGACATCGGTTCCTTGCTGTAACGGCACTTCATTTGCCGCTGCCTGCTGATATGAGACCCTGCTGGTGAGAGTCTGGCTAAGGCTTGCCGATTGCAGAAACGGCGCTTCGAGATTGAGGCGGAAACGGTTGGACATGACGGGACTCCATTCGGCTCAGAACGAGGTGAGGAAAGCGATGATCGGGCAGCGTCCGTCCGGCGGCGTGACGCGCCGTGAATGCAGCCCGAAATAATCGCAGTGATGGAAATACGGATCGGCGGACGTGCTGGAATAAGTTCCGGCAAAGCGCAGATGCGGCGTCGGTATGATGCCCGGATCAATCAGCAGCAGCGCCAGCACAGGCGGCAGCCAGAGCAGATGCCTCAGCCGCACCGGCCAAACAAATCGTTGATCTGTTTTGGATTTTGGCGTGCGCTTCCGGTCGAGCTGCGGCTTTGCATCTGCCGGATAGCGGATGGAAAAGACGGACTCACCGGAAAGCTTTGCACCTTCCAGCGGATTGTCAGCCACTTCCGTTTGCCAGGGCGAGATGCGTCCGTAATCCACCATGGTGAGCAGCACCGGGCGCAGGCCGCGCACAAACACCCATGCCTTGTCACGGTCCATCGTCAGGACTTCATCGGGCGTCATCAGCCGCCGGCCGAGTTCCCGGCTGGAAACATTGATGTCGCTGACTTCCGCCCTGTAGGAATAGTCCTGCCGGCGAATGGTGGACTCGGCCAGCATGTCGGAGACATGCTTGGCCCGTGCCAATGAGTTCAGTCCTGCGTAAATCTTCACATCGCAATAGGACTCGATGGCGCTGGCCGCCTCGCGTCCGTATTTGCGGATCAGGCCGTCAAAGGACTGGATATAGAGGTCCGCCGAGATTTTGAGGCCGCGCATGGTCTCCATGTCGGAGGCGAGATCGGCAAAGCGGAAGTTGAGCGCTTCCTCGCCGACGATATGAACTGGATGACCGGATGGTTTGCGCTTTGCCGCCTCCAGAAGACTATGGGTGAGCAGCGAGACCACCGGTGCAAATTCCCGCGCATGGGAGAGCGGAGCCATGACAAAGGCGACGATCTGGCGATGGCGCATATCGGCGATATTGTGACTGGCCGCGCGGCCATAGCCCGCCATGCGGCCGCCTTGGTTGAAGGACAGCAGCCGCTGGGTTGCACCTTCGAGAAAGGACGAGGCGTTTTCCGGGTTGTCGCGGAAGAGCGACAGCAGTCCGCCGGCTTCAGCTTTGAGGAATTGCGCAACCGGATCACCCGGTAGAAGCCGCTCCAACTCAAAGCGCAGAAACAAAAGCCGCTTTTGAAAGGTGGATGGGTCATTGAGCAGCGCGAATACGTCCGAGGGCGTGCAATGCGCCGGATCGGTGAGCGCTTGACTCAATATCGCGATGGCGATGCAGCGCTTCGATCCGTTGGTGAAATAGACATTACGGTCTTCGCCGCCCTTGCTTTCCGGCAGGTGCAGTTCAGCCAGATCGAAGGCGAGCTTGATGGCGTCCTGCCGGAAGGAATCAGGTGCATGCGCGGCATCGACCACGGCCTGATAGAGATTGAGCGGCGTGTCTCCGCACAGGTCTTTATGCGCTCCCGCTGGATTGATGCACCAGACCTCGATCCCCATGTCCCGCAACGCGCCGACCAGCATGGGTGCCAGCTCGCATTTGACATCGGGGATGAACAGCGACTTGCCGAGCCGTGCCTGATGCAAAATCGAACCGATCACATAGTTCACGGTTTTGCCGACGCCGGGTGGCATCTCGATCAAGGAGAACGGCGTGCGCGGCGGCGAAAATGCCGGGGCGATTTCTTCGTATAGCCCCAGGAAATTGCCGCTGGCCGGATTATCCATGCCGCGCGCGGTCAGGTCCTCCCAGCTTGCCTGCCGCGCCGTACCGTGGTCCGCCGAAGCCCGTGCCGCCTTTTCGAGATTGCGCCGCAGGCGATAATCCTTGACCAACCCGGTTCCGGCCGCGAGCGCGAGCGGGGCGGCCGCCGCAAGGCACGTCCATGCGGCAACCGATGACGACAAATGATAGGCGGTGACGGCCAAGAGGCCGGCACCCAGCGCCGCTTTGTTGACCTGCGCTGATTTGGGTTGAACGGGAACGCTCATGACGCGTCCTCATCAAATTGTTCGAGGACCAGACCGTTGCCGCCGCGCCGGGCCATCGCCGCTTCGACCGCGCCGCGCACCGCGCGCAGCCGGTCAATGGGGCCGAAGCTTTGCGCCACTTCATCGTCCCGCAAGGCGAGTGAATGCACCCGCAGCGTGCCGACCCTGGTGGCAAGGATCAGCGCCGCTGCCGACAGACCTGCGAGGGTGAGGATTTCTCCCCAATGCAGATACCGCCAGAACGACACCGCAAAGCCGATCAATCCGATGGCGGGTGGACCGGTGAACAAGAGCAGCGGCCGCGTGACCGATACATATTCGATGCGCTCAAGCGCATAGCTCTTGCGCGGGGTTTTCAGGAGCGCTTCATTCACCTCGAAACCACCGCCGCGATAATAGACGCTCGCGCTCATGAGTGGCCCCGTTCGCCGGTGCATTGACCGGTATCGAAGGCTTGGGAGAGCCGTTCATCGAACTCGCGCACGGCGGCGGGACGGATCAGGCCAAGTGTGCCGGAGAACACCGCCCATTCGGTTCGGACATCGTCAATGGCGGCATCGGCCACGCAGCCGCACACCGTGCCCGAGCGGGCGAGCTCGGTTGCGGTCTGTGCCTTGATCCGCGTGACAGCGCTTTCGTAAGCCTGCTGCGCCATGCGTTTCTTTTCGGCCAACTGACCCAGCGCGACATTGGCGGCACGGTTGAAGCCAAACGGATCGCCGCCGCCGCTAAGCTGGCGGAGTTGCTGCATGAAGGGACTGGACTGAAGCGCATTATATTGCGCGGCGGCTATGTCCTGCTGCGAATGCGTTTGCGGCTTCGGCACCGCGCGGATGCGGGCGTCTTCCGTCTGTGTCACCATCGCGGCGAAGTCCGCTTCACAGGCGGGCAGATAGTCGGCGCGGGCAACCCGCGCCGCCACTTCCGGCCCGATTAGCAGATAGTTGGTCCCGCCCCACACGAGCGCGGCCGCGAGGACCGCTTTCGGGGCGATGTCGGAAAATTCCTTGAACATGCGATTTCTCCTTCGCTAGCCAGGTGATTGCCTTGGCCGGAGAAGCGCGCAGCGGTATGGAAAGAAGCGAACCGCGCGTTTCTGCCGGTTCGAAATGATTAGAGAGTACGTGGCGGAAAGTCCGAGACAGACTTGTAACAATGGGGGCAGGATGCGTGGCCGGAGCGCAGCGCGGAAAATTTGATCGCTATGCGTATGAGCGCGTGATTGAAAAGCTCAATGCGCTCATCAAGGCCCATCCGCATCTATCGTTCAGCGCTGTTGCCGACGCCATCAGCGATTGGCGCGGCGTAACGTTTCACCGGGAATATCTTACCCGGCTGCGTAAATTCGCGCTGGCCGACCCTCACCTTGATACGGTGATCGATTGGATCGCCGCGCATCACGATCCGCAGTTCCGTCAAAAACTCTCACCGGAAAACATCTTCGCGCAGGTCGGTGAAAGCTCGTTCGACTTCTATTTCCATTTGGCGGCAATGGATGATTACGACAGTTGGGAACAGGAAGTGCTGAACAGCTTTGCGGGTGTCTATCTCTGCGCGCCCGCGCAAGACCGCAATTCCTATTTGCCGATGCCGCTTGTTCGCCGCTTCCTGGACGATCCGGCATCGTTCGACCGCGACGCGCGGCTCAAACGCTCAGCCGACATCAAACAGTACATTGCAGAGCGTTCCATCCTGATCCTTCGCGCAACCCCGATGGGGTACTATCACGCTGCCGAGTTCCCGCTGTCGATCCTCTTCCCGCCGGACTTTGTAACGCTTGATACGCGCGTGATCTATGAAGGTGTGGGGATCGCGTCCGGCAACAGCATTCACCTGTTCCTGCGCGATTGCCTGACCCGCGTCGGCAAGTTTCATTCGATCCTGATAACCGCCAACGGCCCCAATGAAGCGGCCAATCCCCATGAACTGGCACTCTTCACGCCCGGCGAAGTCCGTCAGGTCGTCCGCAACGATTGGACCGCGCTATCGGCAGGCGATCTCGCCCACATGCACCGGGAGTTCGCAGACGCGCTTGGCCTAGGGTTTCATCTTGACGGCAACGCACAGGTGAATGTGTCGCCGCTGCCGGATGTGCAAAACCGCGTCGTCATGACTTACGCCCGCGAATATGTCTATCACCGCAAGCCGACAGATTTTCTGCGCGCGCCCGGCGATCATTTTATTGCTCCTGGCATTGAGAACACCGCCGAGATTGAAAGACTGATTTCCAACCCGCTAGCTATCGGAGCGATGCTATGAGCTTGCAGCCCAAGCGCAAGGCCGCCGGGCAAGGACTATTCGCCCGTTTCCAGCCGATGGACGGACACCGGCGCGCGAGCTATTCGCTCCTGCGCGCGATCTACATGGACAACATCGAACAGGCGGCGACGATCCTGGAAGCGGACCCGGGACAGCTCAATCGCGGCGATCCCTATGCCGGGCTGACGCCGCTGCACATTGCCATCTTCCGGCAAAGCGAAGATGCTGTCTCTCTTCTGCTCGGATTTCCTGACTGCGATCTATGGCAAGCAGATAGTTTCGGGCGCAGGCCCGTGGACATGCTCGCCTATTCGGCAAGCGCGGCGATATTCGAACTGGTCATGCGCCGCGCTTATCCCGATCAGGAACGCGCCTGGGACAGCGAGGCTCTTGACCTTGGCCGGGCGAGCGGACGCGTGGTTTCTCTCAATCCGAAAGCCACGGATTGATCGAAGGCCGCAGGCGGGACAGCACTGTACCACCCATGTGAAAGTCACACCCGACGTCAACAAAAACGTTCGTTTTCGTTGAAATTTGAATCCCCTTTTTGCTTTCGGGTACAATTTTTGTTGGGCGCGCAGCAAAGCGCCCTTCCCGACAACGAAAAAAAGGCGTCCGCGTGCCTGAGAAGCCGCGCACGAAAACGAACCATATTGTGGAGACCTCAGAGCCCAGCCAACTGTCAAGCAAAGTAGCCAAGGCGATGAGAACCATCGGCTATCTGCGTGTTTCGACCGCAGAGCAGCGTCCGGACCGCCAGATAGACGGGCTACGTATGATCTGCGACGAACTGCACATCGAAAAACTCTCGGCGGTCTGCCCGCGCAGGCCGGTCTATGAGCGTGTCATCAAATCCCTGAATCAGGGTGATATGCTGGTGGTTTGGGACTTGGACCGAGCATTCCGTTCAGTGATCGACGCACTGGCCGAGGCCGAAAAACTGCGCAAACGCGGCATTCACTTCCGCATCGCCAGTCTGAGTATCGATACCAGCACGCCGGCCGGCATCTTCGTTTACACCATGATGAGCGCGCTCGCTGAGTTTGAGCGCCGCACCCTCTCGCAGCGCACGAAAGAGGGGCTGGCTGCTGCAAAAGCCCGTGGCAAGAGCCTGGGCCGCCCGCGCAAGCTGAATGACGCCCAGCTATTCGCTGCGAGCCAACGCGTGCGCGCGGGCGAAACGATCACAGCCGTTGCCGGTGATTTCGACATCGCGCCCTGGACGCTCACCCGCGCTATGCGCCGTCAGGAAGACGACAAGCCTTAACGGCATAGACTCTGAACAACAGGAGGAATTCGCAGTGTCCGAAACACAGGCCATTTGGTTTTACAACAGCGAAGGTGCGGATCGGAAAGGGCCGTTCACCGAAGAACAAATGGGCGCTCTCCTGACTGCCGGTGTCGTCAATGCGCATACAAAAGTCTGGTCGGAAAAGATTGCGGAATGGACACCGCTTTTTCGCACCGACCTGCGAAAACTGCTCGGTGAAAAAACGATAGAACCGCCTCAGGTAGCTTCCGAAGCGCCAAAGGCATCGATTGCGCCGGTTACCACTCCCGTATCTTACCGGGTTTACGACAACAGGATGGTGGGCAAGCTGCTCTACTGGACACTTTGGGTATGTTTTCTTTCGTCTGCCCTTGTGGGCGGCATGTTGGTCAAGGCCCGAAGTGACCAGCAGCGTTTTGGAACGCTGACGCTCTTGGAGAGTGAGGACTTCACCATAATTTACGCTATCCCCTCTCTTGCCGCCCTGATCCTCTGGCTGGTCTGGAAGTATCGCGCGACCGTCACTGCCCACGCCATTGCAGGGCCACAATCGGTGACCTCAGCAGGGGCCATCTACTGGTATTTTGTACCGGTCATGTGGTTTTGGAAGCCCTACGAGGCCATGAAGAACCTGCATTCGGTGTTTGTCGGTAACGGGAATTACGAAAAGGTCACAAGCTGGTGGGCGTGTTTTTGGGGCGTCCTCGGCATCAGCTTCATTATTGTTACCCTGCTTCCCGAGAGCGTTTCTGCCGCGCCCAGTCTCACTTCGTACTACTGGTGGACTGTCGTTCTTGTCGGATTGGAAGCCGCCCAAATCTACGCTGCGATCGAACTTATCAAGGAGATAACGACCGCTGAAACAGCCAGAACCGGGCCGCAAAACAAAAGCCAGCCGCTGCCATCGGCCTAACACGCAAAGAGGAAACACTGAACGGTTAAAAAGGCAGCATCGAGCGCGCTACGTGGCAGTCCCATTCGCGGGCGTGCAAGCGAGCCGGGATTGCTGGCGGCTATAAGGCGTGTGAGACGATGAACAAGCAGTGGGGATGGGGAAAGATAGCTCTCCTTTGTGCCGGAGGCTTTGTAGCAGCCGGCTTCTTTATGAATGCATTCGATCCGACCGCGCAGAGCTGCCTTGCAACGCGCGAGAACAAAGGCTGGAGCCAACTGTATTTTTATAACAGTTGCCGCAAACCCATTAACGTCCCTTTTGTCGGGACGTTTTTTGTTGTTAGCGTTATCTGATTATATGTACGCATATATTTTAACGCTCTATATGTATCTGGATACTTTCTAGTTGCTTAAGAATACCTTGTATGCATAATATGCATACTTTGTAATGCAAGAGGGCTCTTATGCTAAAAATACATTTATACTTGTGCGTTAAGCCTTTTATCTATTTTCTATTCACAATTCTATTTGGCGTTGCATTTCGCCGTTTAAATGGCTGCAGCCATGAATAAGTCCCGCCGCTCCCTGCGCCAATCGGGCAATGTGTTTTTTACCCTGTTCGGCGCGGTGGGGCTGGTTGGTGTGCTCGGCGTGTCCACCATGACCATCATGAAGGGCCCGGTACGCTCGATGCATAATGTAACCCAGCGCACGGTGGCTGAGAATGCGATGATCGCGGCCGGCCGGCTGGCTCTTGTGGCTGCGGCGCAGCAGGACGCCGGGGGTGATTGTGATGCGGATGGTTTCTTAGAGCCGATTGAATGGGAAACGACCGGTATTGGATCACCGCCAGATGGTGGCGGCTTCTTGCCCACTTCATTGGGTGCTTCGCAACTCGACCCTTGGGGCGATAGCTATGGATATTGTGTCTGGGATCACGGCGCGCAGGTTGATGGAACCGGCTGCGGCGGGACTTCGCAGCGGCGTCTCGCCGGAGCCAACACTGAAGAACAGGTTACCATTGCCATTATCTCATCCGGCGCAGACCGGATTTTCCAGACAGGCTGCGGTGATGCGCCGGATTACCTGATCCGCGTGGGCGGCAGTGACGACATCGTGATGAGCTACACCTATGGCGAAGCTGCCATCATGGGCGGCGGACTGTGGAACCTGAAATCAGGTGATCCGGAAACGGCTGAAATCGCCAAAAATCTGCAAGTCAAGAATGATGGAGGGGACGTGGTGTTTGGTGTTGATGCCGCCTCCGATCCGGCTCGGCCTGCCATCAAGGTGGATTATATCCAGGCGCTTGGCGGCACAGCCGTTGAGCTCCTGTCCAAGCTAATAACGGCCGACGTTGATGTTGACGGCGCGCTTGACATCAGTGGCGCGGCAACAATGGGATCTGCCAATGTGGTCGGCAATCTCGATGTCGACGGCACGACGACGCTCGAAGGCCTCAATGCCGGGGCGACCAATGTCGGCACGCTTACGGCAGCGGGGTTGGCTGACTTACATAGTCTTTCGGTAACCAACTCAACCACGCTAGGCGGTACACTCAGCGTTACGGGTGACACCACTCTTTATAGCGGTCTCGCGGTGGATGGCGACACGCTTTTCGTTGATGAAGAAAAACACCTTGTCGGCATCGGAACAAATGAGCCAACCAATATACTCCACGTCAAGCATGACTCTACTGACCCTGCATATATTCACGTCATCAACGAGGGCGGTGGGAATGCCGGGCTGTGGGCGCATGTCTCCCAACCCGGTGCAAGGGCGATAGTCTATCTGCGGACGGCTGAGTCCGGAGGCACTCCGCACTACTGGCATATAATTTCTGACGGCGCAGATGGTAACAAGCTCAAAATCGGTCAAACGACCGTCCCAGGTAGTCCCGCCATCGCTATCCTGAAAACTGGTGAAGTGGGCATTGGAACCGGTGCTCCGTCCGCGCGGCTGGATGTTGCCGGAACCGCCGAAATAAACGGCCAATTGAATATGACGGGCAATAAGATTGTTAATCTTGCGATGCCGACGGTGGGCGCTGACGCCGCAACCAAAGCTTATGTCGATACCAATATTGCGGCGGGAACCGGATACACGGAAACCGACCCGAAGGTGGGAGCGCTCACCAACGGCAAATGGTGTAATTCGGATGGTAGCGTCATCAACTGCACCGACAATCTGCCCCTGCCACCCGACAGTGATATTCTCGCGAATATGAGCTGCGAGGCTGGTGAAGTGGCTAAATATAATGGTTCTGGCTGGGTTTGCGCAGCCGATAACAACACCGGGACAGAACAAGTTTGCGAAGAGGGTGGCGTAAACTGGGCAGTACATCCTGCCGCCGAAAATAATGCCTGGACAGGCATCACCTACGGCAGCGGCATTTTTGTTGCGGTCGCCTATACCGGGAGTGAGACAAATTACATCATGACATCCCCGGATGGGGTCAACTGGACAGCCAGAACACAGCCGGAAACCAACCAATGGTACGGCGTCACCTACGGCAATGGGTTATTTGTCGCTGTTTCCTATAACGGATCAAACCGCGTTATGACCTCTCCTGATGGTATTACGTGGACATCGCGCAGTGCACCGTCAAAATCCTGGGTCGATATAGCATATGGTGGTGGAAAATTCGTCGCTGTTGCTCAGGCACCCGGCAACAGCATTATGCATTCGTCAGATGGTATTACGTGGACCGTGGCAACGCCTGCCACCAGCCACTATTGGACCAGCATTACCTACGGGAACGGAAAATTCGTTGCTCTGGCAAGATCGGGGGGGAATACAAACCGTATTATGACCTCACCGGACGGTGTGACCTGGGCGGCACACGCACTGCCGGAGGACAATCAATGGATGGATGTCACGTTCGGTGGCGGGAAATTTGTCGCTGTTGCCCGGTCCGGCACGAACCGCCTCATGACGTCAACGGATGGAGAAAACTGGACAGCCCGCGCCGCACCGGAAAATAACCGCTGGGCTGCGGTGGCCTACGGAGACGGCATGTTTACGGCGTTATCGACCGATGGCACGAACCGCATCATGACCTCACCCGATGGAGAAAACTGGACGGCTCGCGCTGCGCCGGAAAATAATACTTGGGACGATATCTACTATGGCGGCGGCAAGTTTGTAGCGGTTGCGGGCGCCGGAACCAACCGCGTTATGGTTGCCAACGGACCGAGCTGTATCGGCGGCGGTGACAATCTCGGCAATCACACGGCAACCGGCGATCTTGATATGACAACAAATCGGGTTGTCAACCTTGCCGACCCCACGAATCCGCAAGATGCCGCCACCAAGGCCTATGTCGATGCAAATGTGGAGGGTGGGAGTGTTGATGTTTTTACCAACATAATGGTCATTGGCACATCGGGAACATGGACCGTTCCAGCCGGAGTAACAAAAATCCTGGCGTGGATTTCTAGTGGTGGTGGTGGAGCAAATTATCTGGGGCTTGGTGGAGGACGCGGAACCACAGCTAAAGTCTTAGATGTAACGCCAGGAACATCTATGCCCGTAACAATAGGGGCAGGTGGTGCTGTATATAATACAGGCGGCACTACCAGCTTTGGCGGAATGACCGCCTCAGCAGGCGCCCAAGGAAACATAAATGCCGGATCTGCACCAAACGGAAGCTCAACAGGTGGCGACTACCCTCAAATTACTTTACAGCAGCTTTTTACCCGTGGGGCTGCTGTTCCAAATTTTGAGGGATTCCATGCTCACAACAGAGTAAGGGGACAAGCAAGCGCAGGAAGACCCTCTAGTGGTGATCCGCCATCTGCCGCCTATTCATGGGATAGTAAATTTTTAGCAGGCACACCTGCCATATCATACGGCGATGGCATGCCGGGAGCTGTTATTATTATTTGGTAGTACATTTTCTATTTGCAAATAAAATGGATTTTAATGGTAATTTTTAAAATAAAATGAAAAAGCCAGTTTACGACATACTCATTGCAGAAGATTTTCAGGATCGCACCGGGACGGAGCGGGTGCAATATCACCGGGCCGGGGTGGCCTTCATCAATACGCGCGGCGGGTTGAATTGTGAAATAGTACCCGGCATGGCCCTTACCGGCCGTTTTGTCATTTTCCCCCGGGAGGATAAGGAGGGAGGCAACTAACCGGCTTCCGGGTACGTATAGGGTTTCGGTTCGCGCAGTTCCAGCGCATGTGGCACCAGCCGTATTTTGCCGCCCAGCGCCGGCCCGGTCAGCAGCCGCCATGTTGAGCCAAGATAAGAAGCGACATCATCGGCGGGCCAGAGCATACGGTTGAGAAGCTGCACCTGCACCCGCGAGGCCTTGGAGCGATGCGCCTCCACTTCATCAAACATTGCCAGCACGTCATGCCCGTTCACGCTCGGTTTCTCGCCGGTTTCCCGCTCGCGCAGAAACTCGTGAAAATAACGCACCATCCGGTTGTGACAGTCGATGGCCGCCGTCAAGATTTCCCGCTCTTCCTCATTCATCAGCCTCTCTCCGATCTATCGCCTTCCGCACAGTGTGAATCGTGGCGGGAGAGCGGGCAAGCTCCATCGTTCTAGCGCCGTTCCTTTTTCCGTATCCGCTCGATTGTTGCTACGCAGCAAGCTGTACTACATGGGCGCTTCCGTTGCGGTTCGGGCGGTGAGCAAGATGTGTTTTGTAGTACAAAACTATCTTGGCAAGGGGGCAGCTAGCGCCCCCCGTTGCATCCCCCAGCCTTGGCTCTTTCAGGGCATTGAACCCATTCCAGAGCCATCAGACCGTATCGCCGGTCAAACACTCGCAGGGAGACTTCGCTCTCCCTGCACCCATCGACTTGAGGGCGTTCCTGCCCCCAAGACCCCAGACCATTTCATGGAGACCAGGAAGGGAGCATTCGCGCTGCCCTTCCTTGGAACCATCCCGTCGAGCAGGAGCCTTCAAGCCCCTTGCATCCCTGACCAACCGTTCGCCGTTTGGATACCGTCAGCGCGTCGGCGCTGAACCCGATCAGAGGGCTTTCGCGCCACCCTGAACCCACTCGCAGGACATGGAGATATGCCTCTCCACCTGCACCGCACCATGCACAATCGACCGCTCGATTGATCCTCGATCAGGGGAACGTTCCTGCCCCCCCCCGATACCCCCACGGTAACTTCGTTGAGACCATGTCATGGAGACCTATCGCCACTGGCTGGCTGCCGCGTCATCCTGTAGCACAGGAAAGCGAGTGAAACACACCTGGTCACCACCATAGTATGTGGACAGGTTTGCGAAAATTCTCCCTTTCCTGAACCGAAGCGGTTAGGATTCAGAAATATTTTAGACTGGGGGCCTAGATGTCTGATACTTCGCTATCAGCTTTGTTAGAGAACTACCGTAACGCATCGCGCGATGAGCGCGAAAAGGGTGGGTATTTCGAGCGCGTTGTCCGGGTCTTTCTTGAGAACGACGATACGCAGAAGCAATACTTCACAAATGTCATGCCGTTTTCGGAATGGGCCAAGTTACAAGGGTGGTCCGGGGCCGATACCGGTATAGATTTGGTGGCAACGCTTGCCGATGGTTCGGGATACGCAGCAATCCAATGCAAATTCTACGCTGCCAATCATACCGTTCAGAAGCCCGACATCGACAGCTTTATCTCGGCCGCCTCCAATGACCTGTTCACGCAACTTATCATTGTCGATACGACACAGAAGCAATTTGGGCGCAACGCCGAGGAGACGCTGAACAAGCTTTCCAAGGATTGGCGCAGGATCGGGATTGCGGAACTCGAGACCAGCCGCATCGACTGGTCGCAATTTCTGCGCACCGGCAATATCAGCCTCGCACCGAAGAAAGAACTTCGGAACCACCAGCGCGATGCATTGTCGGCGGTGATTGATGGGCTGGCTGAGGATGATCGCGGCAAGCTCATCATGGCTTGTGGCACCGGAAAGACATTCACAGCGCTGCGCATCGCAGAGGCAATGGCTGGACCGGCCAAGCATGTCCTCTTCATGGTGCCTTCGCTTGCGCTGATGTCGCAAACGGTGCGCGAGTGGAAGAATGACGCCAAGGAAGAGTTCACGGCTTTTTCCGCCTGTTCTGATGTGAGGATCGGGCGACGGGCGGATGCCGACAGCCTCGATCTGAATGTGCATGATCTCGCATTCCCGGCGACGACCGATGCCGAGAAACTTGCCCGGCAAGTCGCGCAGGCCGATCCCGAAAAGATGACCGTTGTCTTTTCGACCTATCATTCCATTGACGTGCTGACGCGCGCGCAACAGCAGCACGGCTTGCCTGCGTTCGACCTGGTGATTTGTGACGAGGCACACCGAACAACGGGGGTTACCCTCAAGGATGAGGACGACAGCACATTCGTTCGCATCCACAGCAATGACTATGTAGCGGCCACAAAGCGGCTCTACATGACCGCCACGCCGCGCATTTTCGGTGACGGCGCGAAACGCAAGGCCGACGATCACGATGCCGAACTGGCCTCGATGGATGATGAGAGCAAATTCGGCAAAGACCTGTTCCATCGCGGATTTGGCTGGGCGGTCGAGCAGGAGCTTTTGACTGATTACAAGGTTGTCGTGTTGGCCGTCGATGGAGGACTGGTTTCCAATACGATCCAGACGCGACTCAAAGAGGGCGCGGAACTGACGCTGGACGATGCCACCAAGATTATCGGTTGCTACAAGGCGCTGACCAAGAGCGACCTCAAGGCCGATCTGGAGTTTGACCCAAAGCCGATGAAGCGCGCGCTGGCCTTTTGCCAGAGCATTGCGAAATCGCAGATGATCGAGGATGAATTCACCAGCGTAGTCGATGAATATACGAGCAACGAGCTGATTGACGATATCCGTCACCTCAGCACCGAAATCCGACACATTGACGGCAGCTATAACGCCAGTGCCCGCGAGGAAATGTTGACTTGGCTCAAGGAAGATGCAGGCGACGATGTCTGCCGCATCCTAACCAACGCCAAGGTATTATCGGAAGGCGTCGATGTCCCCGCGCTTGACGCCATCATGTTCATGCACCCGCGCAAGAGCCAGATCGACGTGGTGCAATCGGTCGGGCGCGTCATGCGCCGGGCAGAGGGCAAGAAGCTCGGCTACGTGATCCTGCCGGTAGCTATCCCGCCCAACACGAAACCCGAAGAGGCGCTGAACGACAATGAGCGTTACAGGGTCGTCTGGCAAATCCTGAACGCCCTACGCGCGCATGATGAACGGCTCGATGCCCGCATCAACCAGGCCAAACTTGGCGAGGATATCAGCGACAAGGTTGAGTTGGTCCGCATATCCTCGGAATCCGAGTTGAGAGAATTGACTGCCGTGGTGGATGACTTTGCCACCACCAAAACCAAGGCAGAGAAAACCGGCGCGGGTATTGGGCAAGAGGGGCGCGAGGGCCGCGAATCCATCGATGCGAATGCGCAGGGCGAACTGATCTTCGATGAATTCACCCGCGCCATTATGGCCAAGATCGTCGAGAAGTGCGGTACACGCGAATATTGGGATACCTGGGCACGGGACATCGCCAAGATCGCCCAAACCCACATCACCCGCATCACCACCATCATTGCCAAAGACGGGCGCGAGCGCGCTTCATTCCTCGCCTTTCTTGAGGAATTGCGCGACGACCTGAACCCGGAAATATCAGAGGCCGAAGCCATCGAGATGCTGGCCCAGCATCTCATCACCAAGCCGGTGTTTGATGCGCTGTTCAAGGGCAGCCGGTTCACCAAGGAGAACCCTGTTTCCCGTGCAATGGAAATCGTGCTCGAACAGCTTCATGAGCATAATCTGGAAAAAGAATCCGAAAGTCTTGCCAAGTTCTACGCCAGCGTGGAGCGCCGCGCCGCCGACGTAAAAACTGCGCAAGGGCGCCAGACGCTGATTACGGAGCTTTACGACAAATTCTTTCGCACGGCTTTCCCCGTGCTCACGGCGCGGCTTGGCATTGTTTATACCCCTGTGGAGGTGGTGGATTTCATCATCCATTCGGTCAACGACGTGCTGAAAGCGCAGTTTGGTCAGACGCTCGGCTCCAAGGGTGTTCACATCCTTGATCCATTCACCGGCACAGGAACCTTTATCACCCGCTTGCTCCAATCGGGCCATATCGCGCCGGATGAACTGGAGCATAAATACAAGCACGAGATTCACGCCAACGAGATCGTACTGCTGGCATATTATATTGCCGCCGTAAACATCGAGACGGTTTATCACGAACTGGCCTATGGCAGTTTGAGCGCCAATGCCCCCTACGATCCATTCGAAGGCATCCTGCTGACCGACACGTTCCAGATGTATGAGCAGGAACGTGACATGGTTGCCAACCTTCTGCCCGACAACGCCGAACGCAGGACCAAGCAAAAGGCGCTGGACATCCGGGTGATCATCGGCAACCCGCCATATTCCGCGGGGCAGGAAAGCGCAAATGACAACGCGCAGAAGGTGAATTACCCGCAACTGGACAGGTCAATCCGCGACACCTACGCCGCCCATTCAACCGCCTCCCTCAAAACGGCGCTCTACAACAGTTACATCCGCGCCTTCCGGTGGGCGAGCGAGCGGATCGGTGATGCGGGCGTTATGGCTTTCGTCTCGGGCAGTGCATGGATCGAACGGTCCTATGCTGACGGGATGCGAAAGTGTTTGGCCGAGGAGTTCAGCGATCTATACATCTTCCATCTCCGTGGCGATATTCGGAAGAACATGCTCTCAAAAGGGGCAGCGCGCGAAGGGCAGAACGTATTTTCCTCGGGCAGTATGACCGGCATTTCCATAGCCGTTCTGGTCAAGAACCCGAAGGCGCAGGAACACGGGCGTATCCATTTCCGTGACATTGGCCCAGACCTGACGACCAAGGAAAAGCTGAGCATCATCCGCGATTACGCCTCGGTCAACGGCATTACCAAGGCCGACGGGTGGAGCATGATCACTCCCGACGAAGACAACGATTGGCTCAATCAGGTGGATCGCAGTTTTGACCGGTTCATGTTGCTTGGCGACAAGCGCAACAAGGTTGAAACGCTGATCTTTGAAGATTTCTCGAATGGCCTGAAAACCCAGCGTGACGCTTGGGCCTACAACTTCTCGTCCGCCAAGCTAATGATAAATATGGGCCGAATGATCGAGACCTACAACGAGGCTATCGATCAGGTGGGCGGACAATCCATCGACGACATCAAGAATGCGGTCGATTACGACGCCACCCGCATCTCTTGGAGCGATCACCTATTTGCGGGCGTGAAACGCGGAGCGCGCGCCTCGATTGAATGTGGGGTTGCGGCGCAATCCCTTTACCGCCCGTTTGAGCGCTCTTGGGCGTTCTATTCCGCGCAGTTTAACGACCGTCGCGGCCAGCTTCCTCGTATTTTCCCGAATGCTGAAGTGAGCAATTTGGTTATTCAGGTGTCAGGCATCGGAGCCCGGGCGGGATTTTCTGCTCTGATGATGAACACTCTTCCAAATCTACACACCGTCGATTCAGGTCAGTGCTTCCCCCTCTATCTGTTTGGAGAGGAGCAACCGGATGATGGCCTCTTTGCTGTTAGTAGCGATCACGCCAACAGCCTCACCCGCCGCGACGCCATCACCGATGAAGGATTGGCGCATTTTCAAGCGGCCTATCCAGGCGAAGAGATCAGCAAGGAAGACTTGTTCTATTATATCTATGGCCTGCTGCACTCGCCCGACTACCGCGAGCGTTTTGCCAACAATCTTGCCAAACAATTGCCGCGCATCCCGGCGGTCAAAACCTTTGCCGACTTCGCCGCCTTCCGTGACGCTGGCCGTGCGCTTGGCGATCTGCATGTGAATTTCGAGACGGTAGAGCCATACATGGTAACGTTCAAAGAAGGTGACCATGCCCTCATCAACGAAGCCCAGGACGACCCGGTCAAATTCTACCGAGTTGCCAAGATGAAATTCGGCAGCAAGGGAAAGGACAAAGACCGCAGCACGGTTATCTACAATGACAACATCACCATCCAGAACATCCCGCTCGGAGCGTATGATTACGTCGTCAACGGCAAGCCTGCGCTGGAATGGGTGATGGAACGCCAGGTCGTCAAGACCGACAAAGCTAGCGGCATCGTCAATGACGCCAACGACTACGCTAATGAAACCGTAGGCAACCCGAAATACCCGCTTGAGCTGTTCCAGCGGGTCATCACGGTCAGCCTTGAAACGATGAAAATCGTCCGCGCATTGCCTCCCCTAGGAGAACTCTCATGACCTTTTTTGCTATCCGGGGGAGCAGGCAACTCTCAAAAGAGGAGTTTTCGGCTCATCTTGCGCTGGCAATTCGATTGGAAAATGTTGGCGTGCTGCTTGGTGCCGGAGCCTCCAAAGGCGTGGGCGGCATGGTCATGAACGATGTCTGGTCGCTCCTGGAGAGCGACTATCCTGATCAGGTTCAATTCCTTCGAGACAATAAATTCCTTGCGGACGGCGAGCAGGGCAATGTTGAGCTATTGCTCGATAAGTTGGAAATTGCCTGTCTGGATGGCGAACGAGTTGGCGTTGATCTTGCCGAACTTAAAGTGACCCGCCACGCTTTGCGGAAGGCGGTTCTGCGAGCGGCAATTCTTGACGAAAAACTATGGTTGGAGCCGGATCACGCGATTTTGCATCCGAAGCTATCGAACCACATAAGGCTTGTGTCGCGCCTTGCCGGAAATCGTCAGCCAGGTCAGGCTGCCCCATGGGCATTTACGACCAACTACGATCTTGCGCTGGAATGGTCGGCGGAGGCGCTTGGTCTTCATTGTGTCAACGGCTTCTCAGGAACGCACGACCGCGCCTTTCGTCCAAGCAGCTTTGACCTTGGCCTTCGCAACGTGCAGGCGCGTGGTGAGGCTCGTTTCGGAACATACAATCTCTATCTCGGAAAGCTGCACGGCTCTATTTCGTGGACAGCGAGTAATTCGGGCAGTGTGTGTGAGCTGCCCTGCGCCACGGTAAAGCCATTAGTGGACCAGTTCATCGCTTCAGATGAGCCCGATGACTGGCCGGGTTTCATGATTTTCCCCGGCGCATCCAAATTCGTTCAGACCACCGCATTCGTATATGGTGAGGTCATTCGCCGTTTCACCGAATTTCTCTCGCGTCCGAACGCCTGCCTTATCGTCAACGGCTATGGCTTCACGGACGATCATATCAATCGCCTTCTCGTTTCGGCGCTACAAAATCCTACGCTGCAACTCATCATTTACCTTCCCGAAATTGACCGTCTGGGCATCTATGACACGCTTGCAGCGACCGGCGATGCAATCAAACCCAACGAACAGCTCAAGCGCCTGCTTTTGGCTCAACTTCCCCAGGTAACGGTGCGGGGTTTTGGGCCGGGTGGCTTCTTCGACGCATTGGCGAACGACTTGCCCGAACCGGCCATGCTGGACGAGGTATCGGAACGTGCGCGCCAGCTTGAAGCCCTACTCAAACAGGCGACGAATATCCAAGTGGCGAAGAAGCCCGCTGTGGCGGTCGAGGAAGAAGCCGTGGTGGCCGCTCCCGAGGCAGCGTCCACACCCGGCGACGATCTCGAGGATTTGCTTTGATAAGTTCCCGTCGCCCCATAGGTTATGTGGTCGAAATCGACGGACCGCAGCTTCTGGTAAATTTGCTTGAGGATTCCCGTGGGCATGTTGCTGGGCACCGGGATGGCTTATCGACAGTAGAGCAGCCGGGCGATCTGGTCGGGATCGACGCCGGCGCAGAAACCATCATCCTTCGGATAATGACCGTGGCGTTCGCCGAGCCGCGCGAAGTCCATGCAGGACGTGGCCGATCATCGAATGTCCCGCAAGAGCCGTTGCGTCAGCTTCGCGGCCGGGTTGTCGGCTTTCTGGCCAAGCGCGAGGGTAGGCTAACTTTTTCGCCACAGGAATGGCGGTTGCCCGTTCTCGGGGCGAGCGTTTATCCGCTTTCCGACATCGAAACCGTGGCGACAATCGGCGCGAGCGGCATCGCTGCCGAGCAGATCAGGCTGGGTGCAGATTCGCGTAATCGCGCGGTTGAAGTCTGCGCCAACATCGACCAGGTTCTGGGTCGCCACATGGCGATCTTAGGTTCGACAGGACAGGGTAAAACCCACTTTGTTGCGGCGGTGCTGCAACAGCTTGTACGCCTGCCTAAGTCGCGGATCGTCGTATTCGATGTGAACGGCGAATATACGCCCGCCTTCGCCAATCTGGGACAGCGCGTGAAAGTCACGCAACTAGGTGGCCAAAATGGCGGCCTTCGGATTCCATATTATGCCCTTGGGCGGCACGGCCTGTCCCGCTTGCTGATACCGAGCGAGAAGGCGCAAATGCCGACATTACGCTTTGCAATTGAGCATCTTCGCTTCGTTGAAGCTGATGCGCATGGCGCGAAGCTGGTCGGCGGTGAGGGCAACGTCCTTTTCGATGACTGTCACAGTGGCAGCGCCGCACAAGCCAATCAAGCGATGACAGCGCTAAGGGCGGGAACAGCCCCTGCCGCAAATGTTTGGCCTCACATGCGCGCATTGTCGTGCCTTGCCACCGAGTGGTATGTTCTTAAGCCAACGAACAACCAAGGCTGGACCCGCGATACCTTCCAATACGGCCATATCCAGTCGATGATTAACCGCATACGCGGTTTAATCGAAGACCCGCAATTTACCTCTGTTGTCGAAATCGGGGGCGGTGCAGGACTGACGAATCCCTTGAACATGCAGGACGAATGTGCCGCGCTAGTTCGGGATGTTTTTGGTCCACCCGTGTTCGGTCAAAACGACTGGTCAGTCCATATCGTTGACCTTAGTCGCCTGACTCAAGACTTAATGCCGTTTGTCTTGGGATCGCTCCTTGAGATGTTCGCCGCAGAGATATTCAAGCGCGGCCCCGGTAATACGCATCCGACTATGCTCGCCCTTGAGGAAGCGCACCACTATCTGCGCCAGTTACCTGGCGAATCTGATGGTGGGCAGCAGGCGCTTGCTTATGAGCGCCTGGCTAAAGAGGGCCGCAAATTCGGCCTGTCCCTCCTAATCAGCACTCAACGCCCGTCTGAGGTTTCTCCAACCGTGCTTTCGCAATGCGGCACTTGGGCCGTGTTCCGCCTTAACAACGAAGCCGATCAGCGGGCGGTCGCGTCGGCAGCAGAAACAGCGGGGGTGAACGTGTCTCGCCAGCTTGCCGGGCTTGGTCGCGGCGAAGCCATCATTTTCGGCGCAGCGCTACCGGTGCCAACGCGCCTTTCTGTCAGCAGGCCAAGTCCTGAACCAGATTCTAAAGACCCGCCATTCTTGCGAAAGTGGTCATAGTGGCGGTCGCCATAAGCTCTCTATTTCCTGCCGGTGCTCCGCATGTTTTTCCGGGTTCTGCTCCTTTAGCTTACGCAGATTGAGTATTTTCCATTGCACAGCAGGCAGGTTGACCGCATCGGGCAGACCGATGGCGTTGAAGTCGGGCTCACCTTCATGCAAGGACAGCAAAAAATTCCGCACGGGCTCATCGAGTCTGGCAGCAATATCGCCGACCAGTCGTTTGCGCACATCGATCAATTCCGCCAGGCTCACCTCGTGCGTGGTCATGCCGTCAAACTCTGCTACGAAATCCTCATCCAGCGCTTTGAGCGATGGTCGCAGCAGTTCGTGCGGCGGGCGGTTGGAACTGGCGACGTAGACGAGGAACGTGCGAAACAGCGCGTCGGTAATGCCTTCGTTCTCATAGAGCAGCTTCACATCGTACAGGTCGCGTGGGTGCTGCCTGTCTAGCGCAGCATGTAGCTTGCCGCCGAACAAATCCTCGAAAGCGACAACCAGCATTTCCGCGAAGCCGAACATCTCGGTCACGGGGTCGGTAACGGCCCGTAATTGGGGTGGATGAACCGTTCCACGGCTTACCGGCGACGTTTCAATCTTGATCTCAGCGGAGCCTTGGCGGACTTTGACCCGTGTGTCGTTGTTGCCTCCGCCTGCTATGCGCTGCACATTTACGCCACGCAGATTATTCAGCAGGTCAGTCTGTATGGCGCCCAGTGCCGTATCAACTCCCGCAAGCGACGCAGCGCGATCCTCAATGGGCAGATAGACAAGATCTATATCGACCGATAGGCGCGGCATATCACGGTAAAACAGGTTGATTGCCGTACCGCCTTTCAGGGCGAACACGTTCTGACGCGCGACAAAGGGCAATGTTCGGATCAGCAGTTGTACTTGCCGCTTGTAGTTATCACGCGCCATCGATGGCCTCCCCCCGCAGCAGGTCGGAGGGCACTGTGATGCGATATGTCGGGTGCAATTTACCGTTCTCTGCAAGGGCCCTATCGCCCCGGCCGAGGTCTATAGTCTCGGCGTCGATGTGTTTGCGCCAAGCATGTGCATGCTTGTCCGCATAAACGAAGAAGAGGCGCTTCACCTTGACGCTTTTGCAGCCGGTTAGCAGCGCCGTGAGTTGCTTGGGGCGTAGGTTTACTAGGCTCTCAAACACCACGTCCACATTGTGGAAGCTCTCTCCACGCGGCAGTTCATCCAGGGTTTCGAGGACGGCGCGTTCCGGCGTTGACATCCTGATCGGCCAGAGCCACGGGCTCATGGCCGCGCCATTATCGGCTTGCTGAGCCAGATTGAAAGAACCGCTTTCGATGCCTGCCGGAGTATCGCCAAACAGTTTCATGCTATGTCGCACGAAGCGACCATCGACACTTATCTTGTAAAGCCATTCCGGTATGTCGTCACCGTAGAGGTGAACCTTCTGCCTGCCTCCCAAGGCGAGATAATGCTCATGGCCGTGCAATGCCAAGGCGGTCATTCCCCCGACATGGAAGCGGTACTCCATGAGCCATTGCGCGGAAAGGAGCGGTATCTTCCATCCTCTGGCCGCCTCGGGATTTTCCGAAGGTGTGAAAGGGCGGCGATAGAGCCCCTGTACAACCCTTTCTAGCCAGCCTTGCTTGACATAGGCGGACACGGACTGACGTGAGATATTGTGGCGGCTTATCCAAGCGGTATCGATCAGAAATCCCGGTGGAACATTCTGAAGAACCTGCTTTAGTTTTGACGCGCTTTGTCCATTCATAATAGACATTATGGCACAAACTCAAAGTGATTGCGAGAGGCACTTTACGATGCCTTTTATAAGTCAACTCACGATGGACATAATAACCAAACATCAAAGCGGAGTGGGAAGTCATGATAACCACCCACCAGTATATAAAAGGCTAGGCGGCACACCCTTCGGGCCGGGCTGTCGTGAACCGAGCCTGTAGTCTCGGCCGTCCGGCTTCCATCCCTTGCTGATTTAATGCCAGCCCTGGCAGGCTGACCCTTCTTTCCTGTTAGGGGCCTCGCGGCCCCGTCCTCCGTCAAGACCAAGCCTTCGCCGTCGCTCCGGCGCATGCCAGCGGTCTCCCCGTCCTTCCGCGCTTCGCTTGTGCAGGACGGGTGATCCCCCTCCGCTGTCTGCGGTCTTGACGGTCTCCCCCCGCTCATTGGCGCGGGCCTAGTCCGGTTGCATGTGCAACCGACTATCCAAGGAAGGAAAAAGCCAATGAAACAAGATATTTACAGACAAGTGACCGACAAGATCATTGCCGATCTGGAACAAGGCGAACTGACATGGCTCAAGCCGTGGTCCGCCGGGAACATGGACGGGCGGATCGTCAGGCCGCTACGTCACAACGGCATGGCCTACAGCGGAATCAATGTGCTGATGCTTTGGGGCGCGGCGATGGAGGCCGGTTATGGCTCCCCGTACTGGATGACCTTCAAGCAGGCCAAAGAACTTGGCGCGCATGTGCGTAAAGGCGAGCGTGGCAATCCTGTGGTGTATGCCAACACCACCACCAAGACCGAAGAGGGCGCGGACGGCACCGAAGAAGAGCGGAAAATTCCCTTCATGAAGAGCTACAGCGTGTTCAACGTGGAGCAGATCGACGGATTGCCCGAATATTATTACACGAAGCCGGAGCCGATCATTGATCCGGCGCAGCGGATCGAACATGCCGACATGTTTTTCACAGCAACCGGTGCAGATATTCGTCACGGTGGCAGCCGAGCCTATTACAGCGGTGGCAGCGACCATGTGCAGATGCCGCCTTTCGAGTGTTTCCGCAGCCCGGAAAGCTACTATGCAACGCTGGCGCATGAATTGACCCACTGGACGAAGCACAAGACGCGGCTGAACCGGGAGTTTGGCCGCAAGAAGTGGGGCGATGAAGGCTATGCACGGGAAGAGCTGGTTGCCGAGCTTGGCGCGGCCTTCCTTTGCGCTGATCTGGCATTGATGCCGGAGCCGGGCACCGATCATGCCGCCTATATCCAGAGCTGGCTTAAAGTCCTCAAAGACGACAAGCGCGCGATTTTCTCAGCTGCCGCCCATGCGCAGCGCGCAGCGGATTTCCTGCATGCGCGTCAGCAGCCCCAGCAAGAAGGAGTCGCCGCTTAAGCGGCACTCCCACAGCTTGGAGGATCAAAGCAATGGAAAAACACACCATCACATGGCGCGGCGTTCAGGTTGAAATCACCTTCACCCCGGAAAAATTCGGCATGACGGAGCATATCGAACTGCATAGCGAAAACCGCATCGCACTGCCCGTTACGGAAACCGGCTATCGCTCGCATTTTATACCAATCGGGACAGTGGCGCAGGAGGGTGGCCCGGTCGCCTATGTCACCGCATGGCTGGACTTTGAAGCAGAGCGCACGCGCTGGCGCGGCGCTCAGCTTTCCTTGTTTTAGGAGGGCAGAAAATTTTGCGGCTGGCCGCCGGGCCAGCCGCATCGGGTTAGAGGCGCGGCGCTCGCCGCGCCAACTCGATTTCGATAGTGCGTATCGAGGCCTGCGCATCGCGGCGCGCCTGCGAACAGGATGGCGCTGCTGCGCTGGCTGCAAATGCTCTTCTAAGCAGGGCGCGCAATTCGGCCGTGCTGCGAGTTGCCGCTTCAAAACAGGTGACGCGTTTCATCGTATCCTCCTTTGTTTCAAGGAGGCCCCGAACCATTCAGGGCCTTTTGGCCCCGGCACACATCATCGGCTCATGAAGGCGCTGATGGTTCGGGTGGTGATTGATGCAGGCGAGAGGATGCGTCCCCTAACAACATCGTCACGGTTTGGACGGCCCGGCAGGGCAGCAAGTCAGATCATACGGGAATGATGGGAGAGGCATTTGTGCCTGATCGCATAGCGCGGGTAATACCCACCGCGCTCATGGCGCTATATGTCGAAATCGCGCTGGCGCGGCCGTCGCTCGCGCCGGTTGCGGCGGGCTTCCGGCCTCATGCTCTCATCTTGTCTTCGCCGCTGCCCGCTTTCCAGCGCGTCATAATTGGCGACATCCTCGCGCAGCAGGGCCATGCGCTGCTCTGATACCTTGCGTTCCGCCCGGATATAGGTTTGCAGCGCGCCGCGTTCCTCAAGCTGGCGGAAGATCAGGTCATCTTTTGCCGCGCGGTCGCGGCGATAGGCTTCCAGCGCTTCGCTCTCATTCTGCATTTTAATCTTGGCATACTGCCCTGTCAGGCGATGCCATATGCCGGAAAAGCCTTTCGGCAGACGCTGCGCGCGCTGCTGCGCTTCCGCTTGCCACCGGCGTTCGAGACCGGATTTGAGCTTTTCGCGTTCGGCGCGGTGACGTGCCGCCAGTTCGGCTTTGCGCGTGGTCAGTTCATCACGGCGCTGCGTTGCTTCGCGCTGCGTATCCGCAATGAAGGCTTCGAGCTTGCTCGTCATACCCTGCGCGATTTCGGCTTTGGCCTGACTGGCGGAAGCCAGCTTTGCTGGATCGCCAATTCGCGCTTGCAGTTCCTTGACCTTCACCCCGGCATAGCGCGAGAGCGAATAGACTTCCCCGCGATAGTCGATGGCAACGAAACCGCGCCGGTCGCCCCCGGCCAGCCAGAAGCCGCGCTCTTTCAGCGCCCGTTCAAACGATGCCCGGTTGTCGGAGCGCTCCCAACATTGCCGCAAGACCGCTTTGGTTTCGCGGGGATCAATGCCCGCCCGCCGCGCCTGTTGCCATTCCTCTTGTGAGAAATTCAGCGGATCGCGCAGGGCGCGATCCTGCAAACCGCGTGGCATGTCCCAGCCACGTTCCAAGAACAATTCGCGAGACACGTCGCGCAGTTTCATTTTGTAATGCGCCATGTTGAGTGCGCGCATGCGCTCGCTGTCGATGCGCGACCAGACAACATGCGCATGCCGCCGCCCATCCTTTTCATGAAAGACAACCGCGCGGGGCTGATCTTCCAGACCGAGCTTTTGTTCGATCCGCTCAATCGCCAACTCGAAATCTTCGGTGCGGACTTTCTCATTGGCCGGGGGATTGAGGCTCATCGAAAACAGATAGTTCTTGCAGCGCGTCCCTTTGGCGATGGCATCGGCTTCGCTGAAAGCGCCGCGAAGATCGTCGCTGACGAACCCACGCACATCATGCAACTCGACATGCTCGTTGTCGCGCATGGAAAGCAAATACCGGGCAAGTTGGGGAGCATCGCCGCGCTCCTTGGCTTTCAGGATCATGGCCCATCTCCGGGCGATTTGCCGAGGGCACGAAGCAGATCGGCGCGTATTGCCGCAACGTCTCGGCAGGCGTCCGCGAGATCGGATTCCGTTTCCGGCGTCACAGGAAGGGAGCCTGTGTTGACGGCTTTGGCAAGCTGGTTGAGGTTCGAGGACAGACGGGATTGCCCGAGCGCCCCGAGGACGCGGCCCAAGGCTTCGGTGTCCTGGACAGGGCTATTGCCGGTCCGCTTGCGCGGCGCAGCATCATCGCCGAAAAGCTGCTCGCGGATATAGGCACTGAGAGACTTGTTGCCCCGCAGCACATCCAGCCGCGCGCGTTCCTCTGGGGTCAGCCGTATCGAGAACGGCGGCGGATAGGCCGCCTTTGCGGGATTAGAGGCCGCTGCCCCGTCAAATCTTGAGCTTAGGTCGCTCATGGCCGCACCGCAGGCCGTCAAGGCCTACCTGTGCGAGATGGCGTTCCCATTCATCCATCGAACCGAAAACGGTGTTCGAACCTTCTCCGGTTAGGTGCGCCATTTCCTTGAAAAATCGATACACGACTAAGTGCCGCGCAGCATTGCGCTGGACAGTCCGTCTGTTCGATTGTTCGCCTCCCCAATCCGCACAAAACACCCCGCTTCGCATCGCGAAAGCACGGCCTGTCTTTTGAGACTGGAAACAAGGCGCTCTTACCGCCCTACAGCGCGCAATCAGGGGAGCGTGCGAACAAAGTCGCGCCACTCCCCTGACCGGCTCTCAGAGGCGCCCTGTGCGGGCGTTACGCGGCTGCGGGGGCTGCCTGCCCCTTCGCACCCACATCTTTCTTCTCCATGAAACCATCGATCTGGTCGAAGGCCGCGCAGATGTTCGAAGCGAAGGCCATGAACGGGTCGCCATTCACTTCATCCTTCACGATGCCGGCGCAGCCGTCCGGTTTGCTTCCGGCGATTCTGGCTGCGAGCGCATCGACAATGGCTTCCTGATTCTCGGCCACCGTATATCTGGCTGACCATGCGCCGATACCGTCGCAGACGCGCTCCGCACCCGTTACGAGCGGGTACCATGCAGCGGCCTCGGGGCCCGCCGGGGCGGGTTCGAGCATGGCTGCGTTGATCTTCTTGCGCATCGCGGCAAGCGCCACATAGGCCTGCCGTTTTTTTGCGCCGATCTGGGGATCGGGCTGCGAAGCGTTCACAGGCTTCAGGGCGAGAAGATAGGCGGCGATCTTTTCCCGCGCGCTCTGGAAGCTGCGCTCCAGCTCATGCGAATGCGTGCGCGGCCAGATGAAGTAGCCGAACACAAGAATGATCGCTCCGCCGATCAGCGTGTCTACCAGCCGCTGCAGACCGTAATCGGTTGTGCCAGCGCCCGGCGACGTGATGTCGATGAGGATCAGCACCATCGGCGTGGCCACAAATGTCGCCATCCAGTAGGCGCGCTGGGCCGCCCACGGAAGAATGCCTGCAAGAACCGCCAGAACGCAGACCAGCGCGATGCCTTTCGGGAACAGGGCAAAGGCAGCAACCCCGACCAGTACGCCCAGAACCGTTCCGATGACACGGTGGACGGACCGGACGAAGATGGAACCCAGATCGGGCCTCAGAACGATGATGACCGTGAGGGGCGTCCAGTACCAGTGATTGCCATCGTTCACCCAGCGGGTGGCGAACGCGATGCAGACGCACAGCGCCAGAACGGCGGCGGACCTGATGGCCTCATGATCGAACTTCAAAGCCTCTGCAAACCCGATGCGTTTCGACGCGGAAACCGCGCCCGAAGCCACGTGCGGCGGCGCGATTTTTTCTGAAGAGCCTGCGCTCCAGTACATCGCGGTGAAGTGCTCTACCGAACGGCTTAGCAGCGTATCGGCGAATGCGCCGTCGGCGGCCGGCGCAGGTTTTTCATCGCGCACCAGCGCTGCGAGACGCTTGAGTTCATGCGCAGCCTGCTCAAGGTTATCCGGCTTGTTCGACGCCAGCGTCGCGGTGAAGATGCGGCTGAGCCCCTGAAGAACGGACGACTCCCAATCGAGATGCGCTGAAGGCCGCCCATGCTGATGATAGCGACCGGAAAGCAGGCTGGCGAAGCCCGTGGACATCTTGTCCGTGATCGCCCGGCGAATGGTTTCCTCTTCGGCGGCTTCGGCATTTTTGGAACGCGCCAGCGCAAGCCTCGAAAGCCCTTCAAGCAGGTTGGCGACCAGAACGATGAAAGGACGCTTGCGGAAGAAAAGCGCCTCCACGCCGAGCAGAACGGCGTAGAAGCCGCAGCCCGCGAGGAAATAGGCAGCCGGCTTCCAGAAAGGCGCAATCGCGGGAAGCGCGATAGCGATACAGCCCATGAGTAGCGCCTGAACCAGAGCGGAAGCGAGAACCGATCCGTAAGAGCCGATGAGCCCGACCACAAACGCCACCACGGTCATTGCGGCGACGACAAAGGCCCAGTCGAGATGCCCCACATAGCCCAGAAAAAAGCCAAGCGCTCCGATCGGCGCGATGATCGCAACCTCGCGGAACCGTTCGATATAGGGGCTGTCCTTCTCTCCCAGACACAGGCCTAGAGCGCCAAGCGACATGACCATGAAGGAGCCGGCGGAGCCCGACATGATCCCCGCCAGAATTGGCAGGGCCACGGACAGGGCGGCCCTCAGGCAGCGCCCGATGGGCCAGTGCGCCGGCTTCAGGCGCGTCAACTCACGAAGCCAGGAGTTTGGCCGGGTCTGCGCCGCGTGCGATCGTGTCGACATTTCTGGATTCCCGTGCGTTTCAATGCATTTGGCAGCGAAGGCGCGCGGGATAAAAACCGAAGACAACGCCCTTCCTGCAGCGGAGACAGTTCAAGCGAAGATCGACTCAGCTCTTTGAAGGCGTCGTGTCTTTCTTGGTGATGAAATAGGGCAGATGCGCCTGGAGGACGTAGATCAGCACGGCCGCAGCCCAGCTGAACATGAGAATGCCGCTGGCCGCCGCCATCGGACCGACAAGCCGGGTTTCGCTCATCTGGGAGGCGTCGCCGAAGCCGAGCGTGGTGTAGCTGACCAGCGCGGAATAGAAGCCATTGCCGAAATTATCGACCAGGCCGAGCCAATAGAAGAGCAGCCCCCAAACCGTGACGGAAGCAAACAGCGCGACCGAAAGAATCAAATACATGATCGTCAGGGAGAACGATAAAAACAGGTTCCCTTTTTCATCAAAATCCGACTTCAGCGCATAAACCACCTTGGCGATGATGATCGTCGCCAAAAGATGAATGAACATCGAAATGAGGCTGACGATAAAACCGACCGTAAAATCAAAAACCATGGATTGAAATACCTTATATTAAAATACAACCATCAATATAACCCATCTATATGTTATTATTCATAGAATAAGAATTTCAAGTGAATTCCATGGGAGAGTAACAGCCGGCGCACTGATTTCCCCGAAAATCACCCTGGGACCACCGGCTTTCAGGCGTTCCCGGCAGGCGTTTAACCGGCTGATTTTCTGGCTTCGCGCGTGATGCGCTCCAGTTCCTGCGCCAGAATGTCATAGACAAGCCGGATGCGTTTGCTGGTGCGCAGTTCGCGGTGGGTGACCAGCCAGACCGGAAAGCGCACGGCCTCAAGCGCAGGGAACAGCTCGACGATGCCAGAGGCGCGCTCGGCGATCTCGCGGCTCATCAGGCTGACGCCCTGCCCGCGCCGCACCAGCTCCCAGATGACCACCGAGTTCTTTGAGACCAGCCGAAAATCCTCCGCGCCAATCTCGGCTCCCACGCCCCTCAGGAATGCGGCGAAACGCTCCGCATCTTCGTAGCCGACGAACTCGTGCGGCGCGATGCCTGACACCGCACCGGGATGACCATGTGCGGCAACCCAGCTCTCGGAAGCATAAAAATGCGCCGTGCTTTCACAGACGAGCCGCCCGATCAGGCCATCCTCTTGCGGCCGCACATGGCGGATCGCGATATCCGCCTCCCGCCGCCGCAGATCGCTCAGACTGTCGCTTGAGATGACGGCAATGGTGATCTGCGGCGCTTCGCGGCGAATGCGCTCCATGATTTCGGGCAGGATATAGGCGGCATAGGTGTCGGTCGCTGAAATGCTGACACGCCCGGCCACCTCTTCCGCCCGCCCCGAGGCGGCGACACGCATGGCGAGCGCGGCCTCGCCCATGGCGCGCACATGCTCCAGCAGGCTTTCGCCCGTTTCCGTCAGAACCAGCTTCTTGCCGACCCGCTCGAACAGGGTGACGCCCAGATCCGCCTCAAGCTGCGCAACCTGTCTGGAAAGCGTGGGCTGCGTGAGCCCCAATTCACGGGCCGCAGCGGAAAGAGAGCCTGTCTCCGCCGTGGCGAGAAAGGCGCGGGCGCGGTTCCAGTCAATATTCGTCATGCAAATATGTATATTGGATCTGCAGTGTTCCGCAATTTTCAATTTTTGTGCATATGATAGGGAACGCGCCAAAGGAGACGATCATGTTTCGCACTGCCGACAATGCGCGTTTTTGGGATCGCATCGCACGCAAATACGCCAGCGACCCCATTTCAGACATGGGTGGATATGAACGGACGCTGGAGCGTGTGCGCCATTATCTGCGGCCTGGCGACCGGGTGCTGGAGTTTGGTTGCGGCACGGGCACCACGGCGCTCAAACTCGCGCCTTCGGTTGAAAGCCTGCTGGCGACCGACATTTCCAGCGAGATGATCGCGATTGCGCGTGAGAAGGCCCACAGCGAAGGCATCGGGAATGTGACATTCGAGGTGGCCGCTCCTGAAAGCGCGGACTGGCCGGCGGAAAGCTTCGACGCCGTGCTTGGCTTCAATGTCCTGCATCTTCTGGAAGACAGCAGCCGCGCGCTGGGCAACATCCGCCAGGCGCTGAAACCGGGCGGGCTCCTCCTCACCAAGACGCCGTGCCTCAAAGACATGAACCCGGTCTTTCGCGTCGTCGTGCCGCTCATGCAGATGGT
Source organism: Nitratireductor sp. WH36-1 (assembly GCF_058725515.1). NCBI lineage: Bacteria > Pseudomonadati > Pseudomonadota > Alphaproteobacteria > Hyphomicrobiales > Phyllobacteriaceae > Nitratireductor > Nitratireductor sp. WH36-1. Next base: position 3,497,255 of record NZ_CM178970.1, read on the forward strand.
TGGCAAGGCCCCGCATGTGGACTTCCTGTCTGCTGCGGAGGTCGAAAAACTGCTGAAAAGGGCCGGCTTCGAGACCATCGAATGCGCCTATCATGCATCTAACGGCCGCGATGCCCGGCCCTTCATCGTGGGGCGCAGGCTTTAGAACAGGGCTTATTTCTGGACCACCCGCCCCCAACCGGCTAACCATCCCGTTTGAGAGAGTGTGGCGGGGCCGGCGATCATGAACCTTGTGCACAAGACCGACAGCCAGAACACGGCAGTATCCGACCCGGATCGCGGTGTCCGCACGGACATTGGCGGTTACAGGCTGAACAGCCTGCATCTGGACGCTGACAACGCCGACCTTCCGCCCGTCGTCTTCATCCACGGGGCGAGCGCCAGCCTGCTCGACCCGCTCTATTCTTTCCGCACTGCGCTCGAAGGGCGCGCACGCCTTCTCTTCATCGACCGGCCCGGCCACGGAAAATCCGACTGCGGGCCGGAAAGCCTCATCCTGCCGGACGGACAGGCCGAGGCAATTGCGGCGCTGATGACCGCACGCGGCATCGAGAAAGCAATCATGGTCGGCCATTCCTATGGCGGTGCGGTCGCTGCCGCCATGGCGCTGAACCACCCGGACAGGCTCCTTGGAACCGTCTTTCTTTCGCCGGCTCTCTATCCGTGGCCGGGCGGGATTGCCTGGTATTATCACGCAGCCGGAAACCCGCATCTGGGCAGCCTGTTCAGCAGGCTCATCGTGCCGCTGGCCGGACGGCTTTCGATCGGCAGCGCCGCGCGCGGCGTCTTTGCGCCCAACCCGATGCCGGACGACTATCTGCACGCCACCCGCGCCCATGAAGCAATTGAGCCGACAGCGTTCCGGCACAATGCCCGCGAAATATGCGCCCTGCTTGCCTGGACCGAACGCACCCACGCCCGCTACCGCACCATCAAGACGCCATCCGTCATCATCACCGGTGCAATAGACGATGTGGTCTCGCCCGACATTCATTCAGAGGCCCTCGCCCGCGACCTGCCCAGCGCGGAACTGCTGCGCGTGGAAGGGCTTGGCCACAAGCCCGATTATCACGCGACGGATCTGGTGGTTGCCGCCATCGAAAAACTCGCCGGCCAGACGCGCGACCTGAACACCCTGAAAACGGAAGTCGAGCAGCGGCTTTAAAACCCTCCTCCATCCCCTTTCCCGTTTTGCACAGCGCTGTCAGCAAACTGACATGCTTGCGTAGCGTGGCTGTCATCTGAGCCGGCTATTCGGATCGCGTTCACTCAAACGACGGTCCGCCCCCATGGTCAGCGCGTTCTTCATTTCAGCCCTGGTAATACGTAGTACCGCTTCCACACCGGTGGAGGACTGAGCGATGTCGCGGCGCAAATCCGGCACGGCAACCTCCCATGACGTGGCGCGCGTGGCGAATGTTTCGCAGGCGCTGGTCAGCCGCGCCTTCACCGGCAATGGCCGCATTGCGCCGGAAACCCGCGAACGCATCCTGAAGGCGGCTGAACAGGTTGGCTGGCAGCCCAATGCGCTTGCCCGCTCCATGGTCACGGGCGACGCCCCGCTGGTCGCCGTCATCACCACCCGCCTCAATTTCGACTGGCGCGCGCAGGTTCTCTCCCGGCTCCTGAAGGCCATTCAGGAATGGCATCTGAAACCACTTCTCTTTTATGCCGAGAGCGACGCAGAAGTTGACCGGCTGCTTGAAGAGGCGCTGAGCTGGCGGGCGCGCGGCGTCATCGTGACCGCCGGTGTCGTGCGCGAAAACCGCGCCGCCGCGATCATCGAGAAAGGCCAGTTTCTGGTCGCGCTCAACCGCCCGGCCAATCATGAAAAGGGCTTTTCCGTCGCCACCGACAATCCGCTTGGCGGGCGTATGGCAGCCGGGCTCTTTCTGGAAGAAGGCCGCAGGCGGCTTCTGGTTCTGGGCGGTCCGCAGGGAAGCTGGGCGCCCTCGCTGCGCGCCGAAGGTTTTTCCGAGGCAGCGCGCGAAGCGGGGCTGCACGCCGCCATCTGGAACAATGACGCCATGTCCACCGAGGCAGGCCGCGCCTGCGCAGAGCGTCTGCTCGCCCTGCCGGGCAACGAACAGCCCGACGCCGTCTTCGCCACCAACGACGCCATGGCGCTCGGGTTTCTGGATGGCCTGCGCGGCCACCGTTCGATCCCCGACGACATCGCGCTCATCGGCTTCGACAACCTGCCCGCCGCCGACTGGCCGCCCTATCGCCTCACCACCTTCGAGCAGCCGCTCGAGGAAATGATGCGCCGCCTGATCGCCCATGTGGACATCCATGGCGATGGGCATTCGGGCGGTCAGGCGGACGACCAGCAACCACAGGAAGAGAGCGAGCCACGCGCCCGCCTCATCCACTGCAAACCCAAACTCATCACACGCATGACTGCCGGAAAGACAGAATGACCCTGAATGCCCCCTCCCGCCTCGCCCTTGGTAAGACGCTTGCAGAAAAGGCGGGCCGCATCGCGCTCGACTATTTCCGCGCGCCCGATCTGAAAACAGACAGCAAGGGCCCGGGCGACGTGGTGACGGAAGCCGATTTCGCGGTCGAGCGCATGCTGCGCGCGGCCATTCTCGAAGCGTTTCCGGAAGACGCGATCATCGGCGAGGAGCTGGGCGGCAAGGCCGTGGCCAAGGGCTACACCTGGCTTGCCGACCCCATCGACGGCACGGTGAACTTTGCCCGTCGCCTTTCCTATTTCTGCGTCTCGCTCGCGCTTTTGAAGGACGGCCAGCCCATCGCCGCCTGGGTGTTCGATCCGGTAACGGACGAGCTTTTCTGGGCAGATGAAGAACATGGCGCGCGCCTTGGCGACACGCCCATCGCCTGCTCGCGCAATGACAGCATGGTGGATGCGGTGGTCGGCCTCGGCTTTTCGGGCCGGCACGAGCCGGAGCTTTACCGGAACTGCGTCGCAGCGCTCAGCGACCACGATGTGGAGTTCCGTCGCCTCGGCGCGGGCGCGCTGTGCCTGGCCCATGTCGCCGCCGGTCGCCTCGACGCCTATGTCGAGCCGCACATGAACCCGTGGGATGCCGTGGGCGGCCTGTTCATCGCCGCCACGGCCGGCGCTGTCACGAAAGATTATCTGGGCGCGAATGGTCTGGAGCATGGCGCTCCGGTCTTCGCCGCCTCGCCGGCAACGGCAGAAAGATTGCTGGCAATCCTGCCAGCGATGGAATCCGGCACCCCGCAGCATCGGCAAAATGACACGCGGAGTGCCGGAGAAGCCGCGACCTAGGTCGCGCCCTCAACCCCTTGCGGAGAAGACACCAATGAAGGCTCTCACTGCTGCAATCGCCGCCACCCTCATGAGCACCGCCGCCTATGCGGTCACGCCCATCGGGTCGGAAGAATTCAACATCCAGCCGGGCTTCGAACTGGCCGAGCTGACGTCTGAAAATTTCTATGACGTCATCGTTCCCCAGGCCAAGGAAGAAGGCAAGCTGACTTTCTTCGACTTCACCAACTCTTTCGGCCCGCTCTTCACCGACCGCCTTCTGCCGGCGTTCGAGGAAGAATACGGCATCACGGTGAACTACATTCGCGGCAACAACGAAGCTGCCGTGCAGCAGCTCATCGCCGCCAACAATTCTGGCGTGGCCGCGCCGGCTGACGTCTACTTCGTCGGCTCCAGCACGACCGGCCTGCTCCTGCGCGAGAATGTCATGGCCAACGTGCCGCTCGCCGATCTTCTGCCGAATGCGGATGGCTTCAATCAGGACATCGCGCGGGTTTCCGGCGGCGTGGACCACGGCGGCGCCTATGTGCCTTTCCACCGCAACCAGACCAGCATCATCTATGACACGCGCACCGTTTCGGGCGATGACGTGCCGACGACCGCCGACGCTCTGCTCGCCTGGGCGGAAGCAAATCCGGGCAAGTTCGTCGTCACCTCGCCGGCCGGCGGCGGTTCGGGCAACGGCTTCATGCAGTCCGTCGCCTACGCCAAGGTGGAAGGCGATGACTGCCGCGCCGAGTTCTCCAACTTCTCCATGACCGAGGACGAAGCCAAGGCCTATGTCGAGGGCGCGTGCCTGAACCCGGTCTGGGATTACTACAAGAAGCTCATCCCGGTTGCCGAGATCACCAATGGCAACTCCGACACGCTGAACCTCGTCGCCAATGGCGCGGGCGCGATCGGCACCGCATGGGAAGACATGGCCTATGACTTCATCGGCCGCGGCCTCCTGCCGCCGACCGTGCGTCAGCAGATCATCGAATCCGGCCAGGTGGGCGGCGGCGACGGCATGTTCCTGCCGGTCGGCAGCGAGCATCCGGCGGCGGCCCTGCTGTTCCTCGACTTCATGAGCCAGCATGACATCCAGCTTGAGAAGCTTGGCGTCAACGGGTCGCGTTCGGCACGCACGGACATCGATCCGGGCAAGAGCTTCACCGAAGAGCAGGCCGCACGCCTGATCCCGACCAACGAGTTCGCCGAGCGCGCGCTTCCCAGCCTGCCCGCGCCGCTTCGTGCAGCCATGCGCGACTACATCGTCGCCAACCTGCTGCGCGCCACCAACTAACCTTCGCACACCATTCGGGCGGCGCTGCCTCGCGGCGCCGCCCATGCGTCAGGATGCATCGTCATGGACACGACACTTTCCATTCGCCGCTTGACCAAGCAGTTCGACAACACCCGCGCACTGAAAGGGATCGACCTTGAAGTGCCGGCCGGCCGCTTCGTCACGCTTCTGGGCCCATCGGGCTGCGGCAAGACCACTCTCTTGCGTTCCATTGCGGGCATCACCGACCCGACCACGGGCGAAATCTGGCTCGCCGACAGGCGCATCGACGCGCTTGCGCCGGAGAACCGCAATTTCGGCATGGTCTTCCAGACCTACGCCCTGTTCCCGCATATGAGCGTGGAAAAGAACGTCGCGTTCGGGCTCGAAATGCGCAATGTCGCAAAGCCCGAAATCGCCACCCGCGTGGCTGCCGCGCTTGAACTGGTCGGCCTTGGCCAGCATGCCCGCCGACTGCCGCGCCAGCTTTCCGGCGGCCAGCAGCAGCGTGTGGCGCTGGCGCGCGCCATCGTCATCGAGCCGGATGTGCTCCTGTTCGACGAGCCGCTTTCCAATCTCGACGCCAAGCTGCGCGACAGCCTGCGCGAAGACCTGCGCACCATGCAGCGCAAGCTGGGCACCACGTCGATCTACGTCACGCACGACCAGTCGGAAGCCATGGCGCTGGCCGACGAGATCGTGGTGATGAAGGATGGCGAGATTGTCGAACGCGGCACGCCTGTCGACCTCTACCGCCGCCCGCGCTTCCGCTTCACCGCCGAGTTTCTCGGCCTCACCAACGTCATCGAGGCCGACATTTCCGGCAGCGAGTGCCGCCTGCCCTGGGGTGCGGTGCGCAAGATCGAAAACCCGGCCGAACGCGCCGCAGAAGGCATCGCGATCCGCCCCGAGGACATCGGCATCGACGCCGCCAGCGGCGAGGCCGATGGCGTGGTCGAACAGTCCATGTTCCTGGGCGCATCCACCCATTACTGGGTGTCTGCCGCCGGGCAGGAACTGCGCGTCATCACTGCGGGCGGGCAGTCCGACATTCTGGCCACCGGCCAGCCGGTCAAGCTCACCCCGCCGCCGGCCCTTCACCTTCTGAAGACGTTCGAGCCCGTGGAGGCGATGGCATGAAGCCGGTTCGCCTGACAACGATCCTCCTGTGCCTGCTGCCGGGCGTTGGCTATCTCCTCGTGTTCTTCGGCATGCCGCTCGTACGCGTGGTGGTGAACAGCTTTTCCGGGCGCGGGGCCGATGCGGCAAGCTTCACGCTCGACCCGTGGATCACGCTTTTGACCACGCCGGTCTATCTGGATGGCCTGCGCTTTTCCGTCTGGCTCGCCATCGCGCCGACCGCGCTCAGCCTGCTCATCGCGCTGCCGCTTTCGGCCCTGATGCAGGCCAATGAGACGAGCCGCAAATTCTTCGGCTCGCTCTACCGCATTCCGCTGGTGGTTCCCGGCATCGTGGCCGCGTTTCTCGTGCTCGTCATGCTGGACCGTGGCGGCATGGCAAGCCGCATCCTGACCCCGCTCGGCATCACCCTGCCGCGGCTGGTGCGCGACGAATGGGGCCTTGGCGCGATCATCGCGTCGTCGTGGAAGAACATCCCGTTCATGACGCTGATCATTTCCGGCTCCATGGCCGCGATCAGCAAGGATGTGCTCTCCGCCGCCCGCACCCTTGGCGCAAGCCGCCTCACCATTCTGTGGCGCATCCAGCTGCCGCTGGCGCAGCCCGGCATCACCGCCGCCGTTCTCCTGACCTTCATCAGTTCGCTCGGCTCCTTTGTCGTGCCGAACCTGCTTGGTCCCAGCTATCCGCTGCCGCTCAGCGTGCACATGTACACGGAAGGCTTCACCAAGGGGAACTGGCCGCTCGTCTACGCGATGGGAACGCTGCTCAGCATCGTCGCCGTGGGCGTGCTCCTCACCTACTACGCAATCATCGGCTCGCTCAGCCAGTCGGACGCGCAAAAGCGCGCGGGAGCCTGAACCATGGCGATCAGCATGAGACATTCCCAACGCACCCAGCTCTGGGTTTCCCTCGGCCTTTACGGCTATCTTTTCCTGACGCTGTTCCTGCCGCTCGGCGTGATTGCGCTCTGGGCCTTCTATGACCCGGCAGTGGGCTGGTTTCCGCCCGACATCATTCCCCGCTCCTTCTCGCTTTCGGCGTGGGGCGACGTGCTGTCGGACCGGCACATCCTGCCCTCCGCCCTGCTCAGCTTCTTCGTCTCGACCGTGGTGACGCTGCTCACCGCCACGCTGGCCTTTCCCACGGCCTGGGCGCTGGCGCAGTTTCCCTTCCGCCTGAAGCGCGCGGTCGAGGTGTTCGTGCTGGCCCCGATGATCGTGCCCGGCATCGTCGTGGCCGTCAGCCTTGGCGAGATCTTCTTCGGCATGGGGCTTGCCGGCACGGTGCAGGGCATCATTCTGGTGCAGACCGTCGGCACGCTGCCGCTGATGATCCGCATTCTCACGGCGACGCTCGAGGGCATTCCCAACGAGCTGATCCTCGCGGCCCGCACGCTGGGCGCGGCACCCCGTGTTGCGGTGATGCGGATTGCGCTGCCGCTCGCCTGGCCCGGCTTTCTTGCCGGCGGCCTCTTGAACTTCATCGCCTCGTTCGAGGAGTTCGAGAAAAGCTTCATGGTCGGTGCGCCCAAGGTGCAGACGCTGGCCGTGCGCCTGTGGAGCTATCTGGGCGGCGAGATCCTGGTTCTGCCGACCGCCGCTGCCGTCACCTTCCTGCTTCTGGTGCCCATGCTGATCATCTTCTTCATCGCCGAACGGCTGATGAAGGAAGACGTGATGGCTGCGGGCCTCGGAAAACTCTAGATCGCCACGCATCCCACCGGACGCACAAATGACGATCTGGGCTTCTTATGGAGCATCGGAACAAGCCGAAAACCGGATTCCACTTTTCGGTCCGATGCTCGAACGCCAACAAGGACATTCAATCATGGCATTCTCCTTCCACATCGGTGAAACCGGCCCGCTGCACCTTTGCGGCCATCGCGGCAACTCCATCGCCGCGCCCGAAAACACCTTCGCAGCATTGCGCTCCTGCCACGCCGAGGGCGGCCGCAGCTGCGAGATCGACACGGTTCTGACCAGCGATGGCGAGATCATCGTGCTGCACGATCTCTCGGTCGACCGCACCAGCGACGGCACAGGCCCGGCCCGCACCCTGACGGCGGCGGGAATCGCAAAACTCGACGCCGGTTCCTGGTTCGGACCGGAGTTTGCCGGTGAGCGCATTCCCACCCTGACCGATTTCCTGATGCTTGCCCGTGAGCTCGACATGGGTCTGGAAATCGAGGTCAAGGAGAAGGTCGACCTCGACGGCTATATCCGCGAGCTGAAGAAGATCGCCGCCGACCCGGCAAACCTCGAACGCATGATGATGATCTCCTTCGACCATGCGAGCCTCAAGCGCATCAAGGAAGAGATTCCGGGCATCCTGACCGGCGGCATCGCTCATGAGCGCTATGGCGACCCGCTTGCCGTGGTGAAGTCTGCCAATCTCGACGAGCTGTGCATCGACCTGGCCGTCTTCGATCTGAACGATGCGCGCCGCCTGAAGGCGGAAGGCATCGCCATTCGCTGCCACGCCTATGCGCCGAAGAAATTCGAGGCAGCGCTGCGCGAGGGGCTCGACTGGACCGAAACGCTGAAGACCGCCTTTGCCGAGCGCCTGATCGACACGCTGTCGGGCGATGACGTGGCATGGCTGCGCCGCTTCGTCGAGGAAAACAGCTAAGGCGCTCTGCCTTCTGGCGACACACAAAAAAAAGGCCCGCAACCGGATCGGCTGCGGGCCTTTTTTCATATTCTGGAAGCGCGCGCGCTTTACTTGCGCAGCTCGCCTTCGATCTTGTCGAGCGCCTCGGCCTTGCCCATGCCCGTCAGGAAGGCGAGCGTCACGATGGACGGCACGTCGAGATCCGACGGTAACTGCGTGGTGGAAACGATCAGATCGACGCCGGTCAGTTCCGAACGGACTTCCGTTGCCTTGCACTGGCGCGGCTCGATGGTGATGCCGCGCTCCTTCATGGCCTCGGTCACGGCATTCGCGACCACCGTGGAGGTGGCGATGCCGGTGCCGCAGGCGAAAAGAACGGTTTTCTTGCTCATGGACTTCTCCCTACCAATGGAGTCTGAACCGCATCATCGCGTCATGGAGACGATGATGCGGTTCAGGGACTTTTTCTCAAAACAGTTCCGGAAGGGAAACCGGTTCCCGTTCTCCTAAAACTGCCTTACTTCAAAACCGCAGCGACATCATCGACCGACGATGCCTGCATGAGGCCAGAAATAGCCTCTTCGCTCTGGATCGTCGCCATGATTTCCTGAAGCATCTCGATCTGGCGATCCTTGTCGTTGAGCGCCATCAGGAAAACCAGGCCCACCTCGACCGGCTCGTCCGGGTCTTCCATATTGGCGAAGGCGACCGGCTTCTTGAGCGTCGCCAGTGCGATGCCCGGCTTGAGAACATGCTCCGGATCCGTGTGCGGCACCGCGACATTCACCGCGTGGCCGAGCGGCAGACCGGTCGGCATCGAGGCTTCGCGGGCGAGAACCGCATCGGCAAAACTGTCCTTCACATAACCGGCAGCCTGAAGTTTTTCCGCCAGCAGTCGGATGACAGCCTCGCGGCTGTCGGTGTCGACCCCGAGGACAATCGCCTCGGGATCGATGTGGTTCATAAGGGCTTCAGCCATTCACTAACCTATTAGCCTTCCTGTGCAGTGTCGTCTTCCGCACCAGCAGCCCGTTCCCAGGCCTGCGTGTTGCGGCGGTAGAGCCAGAAGCACGCCGCGATGAGCGCGGCAAGCAGACCCAGCCCGGCAACGCCGAGATCGCGGATCGCTGCGATGACCACGTAGGAGATCCACAGGAAGCCGTCGACCACCGAGGTGATCTGAACCGCGTTCTCGGGCATCTCGAAGCCGGAATCGATTGCAGCGCTGGTGAACAGCGGCGCAAGCGCGTTGGCAACATAGAAACCGACGGCCAGCGTGACCGTGCCGACGATGACCATGCGGAACACATTGCCGCGCATGAGCGGCGCCGCCATCGCGACGATGAACGGAATGACCGCAAGGTCGGCGAACAGGATCACGCGGTTGCCCGGCAGGATCACCGAAAGGGCGATGGCGATGGGCACCAGAATGAGCGACGACGAGATCGCGGCCGGATGGCCGATGAGGATCGCCGAATCGAGACCGACCAGCAGCTCGCGGTCGCCCGTGCGCTTGCGCACGAATTCCTGTGCGGCTTCCGAAACCGGCAGCAGGCCCTCCATCAGGATCTTCACCATGCGCGGCAGAAGCAGCATCACGGCGGCGAGCGTCATGCCCGTCTGCAGAACCTTGGAGAGAACCGTGCCGAAATCGCCGGCATTGTAATAACCGATGGCGCCGAGCACGAGGCCGATGACCAGACCCAGAACGACCGGCTCGCCGAACACGCCGAAGCGGCGCTCGATGGTTTCGGTCGAGATGTTGATCTTGTTGACACCCGGGATGCGCTCTATGATCCAGTTTACGACGATGGCGATCGGCAGGATCTGCGCGGATGCCAGATGCGGCACCGAAACGCCCGGAATGCCGTAGAATTTCTGCACCGCACGCGCCGACCAGTCGGCGAAGAGAAGCGACAGGGCGGCCATCAGCGCGGTGATGACGAGGCCGTAGCCGAGGCTGCCCGTGGCGGCGACGGCGAGCGAACCGATGAACGCGAAGTGCCAGAAATTCCAGACGTCGACATTCAGCGTGCGGGTCATGCGCGTGAGAAGCAGCACGATGTTGACGGCGATGCCGATGGGAATGACCCAGAGACCGACCGACGAACCAAACGCGATTGCGGCAGCCGAAGGCCAGCCCACATCAACGATATCGCGCTGGATACCCGTGTTGGTGACGATGGCCTGCGCAACATCCCCGATGGAGCCCAGCATGAGGCCGAGCACGAGATTGATGCCGATGAAAGCCACGCCGATGGTGACGGCAGCGCGAAACGCCTTGCCGACCTTGGCCCCCAGAACAACGGCGATGACAAAGATGACGATGGGCAACAGAACCGTTGCGCCGAGTGTGTCCACGGCCGTTTTGAGGCCGCTCAGAAATGCGTCCATTTTCCTCCCCCTGAAACACTGTTCATAACCATTCCCGGAAAGAACATTTGTTTATCTAAATAGACGTAAGTTTATGACTTGACCTCAGCCGGCTGTCAATCGGGGATTCCCGGCCCCAAAATGCGTTTTTCCGGAAAAAATGCACCCTGTGATTTCCGCATAAGCTGCACTCCGTCGCATATTTCAATCACAAGATGAATACGCGGAATGGACGGGGCGATGCAGCTCTTTCAGCATGAAATACCCTTTCTGACCTCCCACGCGGCAACGCCCGCGCCACCTCCGTAAATCAGCCTTGAGAATTCACTTCGCACCGCGTGCGAAGTGTGCCGCCAAAGCCGGCCCTCCCGCCCCCCGGGCCGGCCTCTCCCAAAGTCTTGCCTCACTTCCTGGAAGTGTCGGCGAGGCTTTGGGACCCAATTTCTCAAAAGCGCAACCGCCTCGTACGGCTGCCTGATCCAGGGGTCCGAAAGTGCCCGCAAAACCGCTAACCGACCACTATTCCATTGAAGTGCTTCTCGATGAGATGGCGCAACAGGGCCACTCCAGTGCGGAAGTGGATATTCTGATGGTGCGGCAGGGACCGGTTGACCTCGACCTTCTCCAGGATTGCAAACGCAATCACCCCTTTTTCGGACCGAAGCTCGTCATGAAAGAGCGCATCAAGCGTCTCCGGCTGAAACTTCAGGGCTAGGCTCAGGACCCTGGCGCACTCTCCTGCCTTGCCGGCACGAATGCGGGCATCGCGCCGAAGGATCACGCTCCTTCCGGTGCGTTCTTTGCGTTCGAGAGGCTCGCTTTTGCTGAACAGTCTCACGCCACTCCGCTGGAGCCAGTGAAAAGAAAAGGACGCGATAGAAAGCGACCGTGCCTCTCTGCAAGTCCGCAAGAGAGACGCGGCCTGATCTTGCTCCGCCTATTCTTCCGGGCTGCGCGCGGCGACCCTCGCCCCTGCCTGATAATGGGCGAGCACACCTTCATACCCAAACAGGGATGCCGCGACCCGCGACGCGATGGCGTCGGCCAGATCTCCCTTCGCGTCGGGAACCAGCATTTCTTCCATCCGGGCGGAAACCTGCACTTCACGTGAGTCCGAATCCAGCAGGTGCCAGTAGATCCGAACTTCATCGGACTCGACCTGCACACTGGTCAGCAGCTCATAAACATTGCTGCCTGTTCCATATGTCTCGCGAACGCGGGCGCTCACCGCATCGAGCTTTTCCTCCGGACGCACCCCGACCGAGCGAATTCCCTCCTCCCGGCCGACCTTCAGCCACAGCGCATCGTTCAGCATGTTCGCGAGTTGGGTGGCGTCCGCACTGGAAGGATTTGCACGAGCGCTGTCGAGCAACAGGACAGCGCCGCCACCTCCGGATTTGCCCGGCTGCCCGAGCCAGACCGGTGCATATGTCGACACGGCTAGAGCCGCTGCGGCAAGCAGTGCTGCACCGGCGACCAGAGAGGGGCCTTTGTTGAAGCCCCGGGACAGATTGCTCATGAAGGCGGATGTCGATGAGCGCTTGTCGAATGTTGGAACATAAGCGCCGAGCGGAATGGCAATCTGGACGACATCGCCCTGCCCGGCCTCGGCATAATACTCCCTGAGCGACTTGCGCAATTGCCCGGCGGCAATGCGGACGATGGGATCGACGGTTGCATCGAAATTGGCGTCGCGCCCGAACACATCGACTGCAATGGTGAAAGCCTTGATCCTGTCGGCGCGCCCTGCCACCGTTTCCTCGACCACGAAACGCAGAAACCGCTTGTTGCGGTCGGACGCTCGAAACTCCGGATTCTCAAGAAGGCGCTCCAGGGCGAGAAGGCGCTCGTCATTCGCCTGCTTTTCGCTCGAGGTCTCCCTGGTCAGCGCCACCTCTTTTCCTGTCGCCCGAGCCCCAGCTTCATTGGTATTTTTTTTCTGCAGCATCATCTCTCGCTTTTCGCAAGTTTCGAGAGCAATTGCGGCGCCGGCGTCTGAGCCAGGCACCATCCTCTCCTGTCATTGTTTCAACCGTCGCGACAAACAGGCAGCAGGGCTGCCCGGCGTAAACGGTGCGTATCGATATCGGCGTGCTGCGTGCCACAAAGTTGGCATGACTGTTCGAGTTGCCGTGGCAGGCATGGCAATTCATGCGCTGGCCAGCAGTGTTACGCATTGGAAAACGCACTACGCATTCGACGCCTGCCACCGTGAGAGTCTTCGGGACTCTCCCAATGGCCTGCCCGGATCATGAACACCTCGAATTAAGCCCCGGAGACTGGACCGAACTCCGACACGCAAAGCTGTGCGGTAACAAAACACCGCCATGGCTCGCCCGTCGCCGATGATTCTCAGAATCCGCACCGCGCGGCTTATGAACAAGTAAGCCACCACACGCGAACGCTACGCCGTAAGGCAGCGTGCGCTTACGGTGTTCCTGTGGAAACCGTTAGGTATACTGCATTTATGGATTGGATGATGACTGGTGCTGCCGGAGAGATTCGAACTCTCGACCTCTCCCTTACCAAGGGAGTGCTCTACCCCTGAGCTACGGCAGCATGCCATAAGGCGGAAACGCTGGGGTGACGGATGATGCGTCTGCGTTTCGCTCACCACGAACAGAACTGCGTCTGTCTCTGTGATGCGGCGGACTTCTGCCACAATGAAAAGCATTGCGCAAGCGCACATTCGCATTCAATTGCACAGTTTGATAGAAGCTTGTGAAATTTGCCGCCAAAGCCGGCCCAAACGGCGCTCTCTGCGCGCCCTGAGAAAGCCATAGAAAGGCGGTTTCAACTGACATGGAGCCTCATGTGAGCAAAGCCGATAAACAGAATCCGCCCGTCGTCGGCAGCAAGGGCGATGAAGAACGCAAGAATCGCCTCGCAGCGCAATTGCGCGCCAACCTTGCCCGCCGCAAGGCCCAGGCGCGTTCGCGCCGTCAGGGCGAGGCAGACCAGCGCCCCGAAGGCCTGCAATCGAGCCCGGCGGAATCGGAAGAATAACGGCGTTTCACGACGCATTCCCCGCCTTGCGCAGCGCGCGGCCATGTTTTAGGACCAATTTAAACGAATACGTCTTGCGGCAAACGCTTCGCGGCGTCGCATGCTCCAATTCCGCCGCGATCAAGCATTCCTTTACGATACCGCAAGGCAATCGGCGTATTCAGGCAAGTCGGGGCTGGCAGATCGCTGCCGGCAAATCGGGGACAGCCCACGATCAGACCATGTCGGAACAAGCGCCCGGAAAGTGAGAACGGATGGACCGCATACGCATAACCGGTGGTAACGAGCTGAATGGCACGTTGCCGATTTCGGGCGCCAAGAACGCAGCGCTGCCGCTAATGATCGCGTCGCTTTTGACAGACGACACGCTCACGCTGGACAATGTTCCGCATCTGGCCGACGTCGAAAGCCTGATCCGCATTCTCGGCAATCACGGTGTCGACTATTCGGTGAACGGTCGCCGCGAGAACCAGCAAAAGGGCTATTCCCGCACCATCCATTTCACCGCCCGCAGCATCGTTGACACCACGGCTCCCTACGAGCTCGTCTCGAAGATGCGCGCGAGCTTCTGGGTGATCGGACCGCTTCTGGCGCGCATGGGCGTGGCCCGCGTCTCGCTGCCCGGTGGCTGCGCCATCGGCACCCGCCCTGTTGACCTCTTCATCGACGGACTGCGCGCGCTGGGCGCGGAGATCGAGATCGAGCAGGGTTACGTGAACGCGAAGGCCAAGAACGGCCTCATCGGCAACCGCTACGTGTTTCCAAAGATTTCAGTCGGCGCAACGCATGTGCTGATGATGGCCGCAGCACTCGCCAAGGGCGAGACGGTGCTGGAGAATTCCGCGCGCGAGCCAGAAATCGTCAATCTGGCCGACTGCCTCAACGCCATGGGCGCGAAGATTTCTGGCGCCAGCACGGACACCATCACCATTGAAGGCGTGACCAGCCTTTCGGGCGCGCGCCATCGCGTGATCCCCGACCGCATCGAGACCGGCACCTACGCCATGGCCGTTGCCATGACCGGCGGCGACGTGATGCTCGAAGGCGCGCAGGCAGACCTTCTGGAAGCCGTGCTCGACACGCTGGAACAGACCGGCGCAGAGATCACCCGCACCAACAGCGGCATCCGCGTGCGCCGCAATGGCGCCGGCATCAATCCGGTCGACATCACCACACAGCCCTTCCCCGGCTTCCCCACCGATCTGCAGGCGCAGTTCATGGGCCTGATGACCATGGCCAAGGGGCGCTCGCACATCACCGAGACGATTTTCGAGAACCGCTTCATGCACGTGCAGGAGCTGGCGCGCCTGGGCGCGAATATCTCGCTTTCGGGCCAGACCGCGGTAGTGGACGGCGTTTCGGAGCTGCGCGGCGCGCCGGTGATGGCCACCGATCTGCGCGCTTCGGTATCGCTGGTCATCGCTGCCCTTGCGGCACAGGGCCAGACAGAGGTAAACCGCGTCTATCATCTGGATCGCGGCTTTGAGCGGCTGGAAGAAAAACTCTCCGCCTGTGGCGCAGTGATCGAGCGTATTTCAAGCTGAACCTGAGTGGCGCGTTAACATGGATTTTCTCAAGCTCGTAGCGCTCGACGATGTCGATCTCGGCATACTTTCGGCGCACCTGCAGGACGCGGTCGTCAAGGTTGGCGATCTTGCATTCGAGCCGTCGAACCGGCGCTTTGCAGCGGCCTTCAACCGCTTTGTCTGGGAAAACGAGACCAAGCGCAGCTTCCTGAGACAGTCCCCGCATGAGCGCCGCCGCAGCGTTCTTCACTTCGACCGGGTCCAGTCCGTGCGCACGGCAGGGATCGACCGCAACAGGCCGAACGACGTTCTCTCGCTTCTGGCGATCAACTTCGTCCCCACGCAGGAACCGTCGGGGGTGGTCGAACTGATCTTCTCCGGCGATGCCGCGCTGCGCCTTGATGTCGAGTGTATCGAGGCGCGGCTCACCGATCTCGGCGCGGCGTGGGAAACGCCAAGCCGACCAAGCCACGACGTCTGACATGGCTTGTCCGGACTCCGATACGGCACGTCTGATCGATGTCGAACTCGATGAGTCCGTTGGCCGCGGGACTCCCGATGTCGAGCATGAACGGGCGGTCGCGATCTTCGACCTGGTCGAGGAAAACTGCTTCCGGCCCGTCGGCGACAAGAAGGACGGCCCCTACAAGCTGAAACTCTCTCTTGTCGATTCCCGCCTGGTCTTCGCGATCTCCCGTGAAAA
The DNA here is from genome assembly GCF_058725515.1 of Nitratireductor sp. WH36-1. NCBI lineage: Bacteria > Pseudomonadati > Pseudomonadota > Alphaproteobacteria > Hyphomicrobiales > Phyllobacteriaceae > Nitratireductor > Nitratireductor sp. WH36-1. The sequence goes on from NZ_CM178970.1 coordinate 3,513,139, forward strand.
TGACGAGGCCGTGGTGACCCATATTCTGTCGCTCACCCCCTTCCGGCGCATCGTGAAAGACTATTTCATGATCTGCGAAAGCTATTACGATGCCATTCGCAGCGCCACGCCCAGCCAGATCGAGGCTATCGACATGGGCCGGCGCGGTCTGCACAATGAGGGATCGCAAACCCTGATGGATCGCCTGAAAGACAAGATCGAGGTCGACTTCGACACCGCCCGGCGGCTCTTCACCCTGGTTTGCGTGCTGCATTGGCGGGGCTGAGGCGCGTCATGTGCACCTGCCACGGCAGGGTGCAGTCATGAGCCCCGGCGTCGCGGAGAAACAGCGTGCGCCGCAATCGGTGTTGTTTCTGTGCGGCATGAACGCCATTCGCTCTCCCATGGCCGAGGCGCTGGCGCGGCAAAGCCTGCCAGCCGGCGTGTTTCTGGCGTCTGCCGGCCTTCGCGCCGGCGAGCGCGACCCCTTTGTCGATGCTGTGCTGGACGAGAAGGGCCTTTCGCTGGGCACGCGCCAGCCGCAGTCCATCGAAGAGCTGGCGGACACCAATTTCGATCTGATCATCACCCTGTCGCCCGAGGCGCATCACCGCGCTCTCGACATGACGCGAACCATCGCGGCTGACGTGGAATACTGGCCGACGATGGACCCCACCGTGGTCAGCGGCACACGCGACCAGATCGTCGCCGCCTACCGCGATGTGCGCGACCGTCTGGCCGCATCCATCGCCCAGCGCTTCGAAACGTGAAACAATTCCGACACAAATTCACGTTTGCCGGGGTTTGGCTTGTTCACAAAGGGTGATGAATGGGCTAGGTTCCGCGCCAAATTCCGGTCGTCGGCCGGAAATATCCTAAAAGAGCCGAAGGTAACGGATGCCAAAGGAAGAAGTCCTGGAGTTTCCAGGCGTGGTCACAGAACTGCTGCCCAACGCAATGTTTCGCGTGAAGCTGGAAAATGAACACGAGATCATCGCCCACACTGCTGGACGCATGCGCAAGAACCGCATCCGCGTTCTGACAGGTGACAAGGTGCTCGTCGAGATGACGCCCTACGACCTGACCAAGGGCCGCATCACCTACCGCTTCAAGTAAGCCGTCTGACGCGGTCGGTGACATTGCAATGAGCGCACTGCAGAAACTCGTGCTGGCCTCTGGCTCGCCCCGCCGCGTCGAACTCCTGCAGCAGGCGGGCATCGAGCCGGACCGCCTTGCGCCTGCCGATATCGACGAAACGCCGCTGAAGAGCGAACATCCCCGCTCGCTTGCCCGCCGTCTGGCGCTTGGCAAGGCGGAGAAGGCGCATGAGCGCCTGACGCAGGATGGCGAGGCGGAAGGTCATTACCTGCTGGCCGCAGACACGGTCGTGTCGGTTGGCCGCCGGATCCTGCCCAAGGCCGAAATGGTGGACGAGGCATCCAACTGCCTGCAGCTGCTCTCGGGCCGCGCCCACCGGGTCTACACCGGGCTTTGCCTCATCACGCCGTCGGGAAAGGTGCGCCAGCGCATCGTCGAGACGCGCGTGCGCTTCAAGCGCCTGTCGCATGAGGAGCTGGAAAGCTATCTCGCTTCGGGCGAGTGGCGCGGCAAGGCCGGTGGCTACGCCATTCAGGGGCTCGCAGGCACGTTTGTCGTCAAACTGGTCGGCTCCTACACCAATGTGGTCGGCCTGCCCCTCTATGAAACGGTCAACCTTCTGGTCGCCGAAGGCTACAAGGTACACTTCAACTGGCTGTCCGGACTGGGAGCGCGCTGAGATGGATCAGGACCAGAAAGAAAAGGTCACGCCGCTGCGCCCCAAGCGTCCCTGCCCGGAATGCGGCAAGGAATCGCTGCGCGCGCACTATCCCTTCTGCTCCAAGCGTTGCAAGAACGTCGACCTCAATCGCTGGCTGTCGGGCAGCTATGTCCTTCCGGGTCGCCCGCTCGATCAGGACGACGACGACACCGCCTGAAGTCTCCACGCATAAAAAAGCCCGGTCCAGAGGACCGGGCAAGTGGCAGGCTGCCGGGGGGAACCGGCATGCGGGAGTCAGGCCTGCTTGGGATCAGAAAAACGCTCGAAACTCACGATTTGTGTCCGGCTGCGCCATGAATGGCCGCCATACGCGCCCGCTCGTGAGCGACGGTCTGTAGCCGTTGCGTCACCTGGGCGCGCGGCACACTGAGCGCGGCGGTATCAACGTCACAACGCGTCAGCCCGATATCGGCAAGCTGCCAGTCGGACATTTCCGAGAGCTGACGCGCGGCGCGGCGCGCGCTCAAGAGGCCCGTGAGTTTGGCGCATAGCGATACCGTGAGCGCACGCACCACGCCAGCCGGCTGCGGGACAGCGGTTACGGCGAGAGCATCGGTGTGTGCGCGTGGCATCGAGCAAATCCTTCATATCGGCGGTGACACTGGGAAACGGCTTGCCCTGACAGGGTTTGGCCAGGGGGTTGGCCAAGGGGTTTAGAAGGGATAGGCGGGCCATTTCCGAAGACAGCGCGATAGTGTCAAAGGCTTATTGATTAGTCGAACGAATGTTTCTAATTTTTATCATCAGCTTCAATGATGGATTGATCCATGGCCGCCCCACTCGACCTCGACCAGCTCGCAACCTTCATCGCGATTGCCGATACGGGAAGTTTTACGCGGGCCGCCGAAGAGGTGCACCGCACCCAGTCTGCCGTGTCCATGCAGATGCGCCGGCTGGAAGAGCGGATCGGCAAGACGCTGTTTCAGAAGGATGGCAGAACCAATCGTCTGACGGAGGATGGCGAGCGCCTCCTGGCCTATGCGCGCCGCATGCTGCGGCTGAACCGCGAGACGCTGGCCGCTTTTGACGATGCCAGCCTGGAAGGCCATATCCGCATCGGCACACCCGATGATTACGCCGACCGCTTCCTGCCGGAGATCATGGCGCGCTTTTCGCGTTCCAACCCGCGTGTCGAGCTCTCGGTCGCCTGCGAACCGACATCCAATCTGGTCGAGCACATCCGCAAGGGAACGCTCGACCTGGCGCTTGTCACGCATGATGATTCCAGAGGCGGATCGGAGCCGGTGCGCCGCGAACCGATCCTGTGGGTCAGCTCGGCCAATCACACGGTCCATGAACGCGAGGTTCTGCCCATGGCGTTTGGGCGGCCGAACTGCCTGTGGCGGCGCACGGCCTGCGCAGCCCTCGAAGAGGAGGGCCGCGACTATCGCGTCCTTTTCACCAGCTTCTCGGCAACCGTCATCGCCACGGCGGTTCTGTCGGGGCTCGCCATCTCGGTTCTGCCCGAATGCGCCCTGCGCCCCGGCATGCGCGTTCTGGGAGAGGCCGATGGCTTCAAGGCGCTGCCCGACTGCCATATCGGCCTCATGCGCGGCCACACCGGGCAGGCCGAGATCATCGACGCGCTGGCGCGCCACATCTCCGAGAGCCTGGACAATCTCTCTGTCCCCGCCTTTCTGGAAGAAAACGGCAGCTATGATTTCAACGCTGCGTTCCTGAATTCGCGCAACAAACGCCTGCGCCCCGGCCATTTGCTGAATGGCTGGTGAGGCGGGCGACGGAGCACGGCAGATGGCGCGGGCTTGACCCCGTGGACCCGGAACGTCTCAATCGGAAATTATGGAAAAGATACGCCCAGCCGATTCGCAGAGCAATGTTGCGGAATTCTCCGTCAGTGAGATTTCGGGTGCGCTGAAGCGCACCGTGGAAGACAGGTTCGGGCATGTGCGCGTGCGCGGCGAGGTGTCCGGCTATCGCGGGCCCCATTCATCCGGCCACGCCTATTTCGCACTCAAGGACGACCGCTCCCGGCTTGAAGCCGTGATCTGGCGCGGCGTCTTCTCCAAGCTCAAATTCCTGCCGCAGGAAGGGCTTGAGATCATCGTCACCGGCAAGCTCACCACATATCCGGGCTCGTCGAAATACCAGATCGTCATCGAAAGCGTGGAGCCGGCCGGCGCCGGCGCGCTGATGGCGCTTCTGGAAGAACGCAAGAAGAAGCTCGCCGCAGAAGGGCTCTTCGAGGACAGCCGCAAGAAGCCCATCCCCTTCATGCCGCGTGTCATCGGCGTCGTCACGTCCCCCACGGGCGCGGTGATCCGCGACATCATCCACCGCATCTCCGACCGGTTTCCGGTTCATGTGCTCGTCTGGCCCGTCCGTGTGCAGGGCGAGACCACGGGCGATGAAGTGTCCAACGCGGTGGCCGGCTTCAACGCCCTGCCCGAAGGCGGACCACTGCCGCGCCCCGACCTCGTGATCGTTGCGCGCGGCGGCGGCAGTCTGGAAGACCTGTGGGGCTTCAACGACGAAGCCGTGGTGCGTGCTGTCGCGGCCTCGGACATTCCGGTCATCTCCGCCGTCGGCCATGAAACCGACTGGACGCTGATCGATCTCGTGGCGGACCGCCGCGCGCCCACACCGACGGGCGCCGCCGAGATGGCCGTGCCGGTGAAGGCCGATCTGGAAGCCTCCGTTGCCCGGCTTTCCGCGAGGCTGAAAGGCGCGGTCTCGCGAGAAGGCGACCGCAAGCGGCAGGCGCTGCAGGCGCTGTCACGCGCCCTGCCCTCGCCCGACCAGCTTCTGGCCCTGCCGCGCCGCCGCTTCGATGAGGCCGCTGGCCGGCTCGGCCGCGCGCTCACCGCTGCGACGCAGCGCAAGCGACTGACCTTCAATGGCGTGCGGCTGTCACCAGCCACGCTGGAGCGCCGTCTGAGCGAGGTGCGACGACGCACCGCAGCCTCCGGCGAACGCCTGCCAGGCGTCTTCCTCGCCCTTGTGCGCGCCCAGCGCACGCGCTTCGACCGCGATGCCGCGCGCGTCTCCCCGACGGCGCTCCGGCAGCGCATCGTGCATTGGCGCGACCGCCTTGCACAGGCCGAACGCCGGGCCGACACACAGGTCGCCATGCAGCTCAAACAGGGTCACGCAAGCGCCGATCAGACCATGCGTCTGGCGAAATCCCTGTCGCACGAAGGCGTTCTGGAGCGCGGGTTTGCGCTGGTTCGCGGGCCTGACGACCTTCCCATCAAGCGGGCGCGCAACATCCAGCCCGGCCTTGAGCTCCAGATACAGTTTGCCGACGGGACCACCCGCGCGGTTGCCGCCAGCGACGGCCGCAAGGTCGCAGCCAGCCCGAAGAAACCCAAACCCTCGGACAAAGGTCCGAAGGATCAGGGGAGCCTCTTCTAGTTCGCCCTGCGTTCATTCGGACGCACGGGGAATGCTCTGGTGCGCGGTTGAAAAATCGGTGACGGGTGCTTCTGGCACACCACCTCTTTTACCGCATTGAAACCTTGTCTACCTAGCGTCCCGAGAGAGCAAGGATAATGCAATGAGTACAGCGCTTCTGATTTCCGGCGTCTTGCAGAATTTGGGTATCGCCGCAATTGCCGCGCTGTTTTACGACATCGTTCTGCGTCGCAGCCCCAATGACGCAACGCGCCACGCATTGATCGCCGTGGTGTTTGCCGCCGGTGCGGTGGGCTCCATGTCGCTGCCCGTGCAGGTGGCGCCCGGCCTCATCTTCGATCTGCGCAACTCCTTCGTAATTCTCGCCATGAGCTTCGGCGGCTGGCTCACGCTCGGTCTCACCACCGTTGCAGCCATCGCTTTCCGCCTGTGGATCGGCGGGGCGGGTGCGATCGCCGGCGCGATCGGCATTCTGGTTTGCGCAGGCGCAGGCCTTGCCTTCGCCATGCTCTTCAAGCGCGAGCGCATCAGCCTTCCGACATTCGGCCTTCTCGGCGCGGTCTCCGGCCTGTCGCTGCTCTCCATGTTCGTTCTGCCATACGAGACGGCAATCGCGCTTCTCTCCAATGTCGGCCCGGTCATGCTGCTCATGAACGTGCTCGGCACCATGCTCGTCGGCGGCATTGTCGAGCGCCAACGCCAGCAATATGAGCGCGAGAACACGCTGACGCGCGAAGCATCCACCGACGCACTGACCCGCCTCGCCAACCGGCGCGTGTTCGACATGCGCGGCCCCAACATCATGGATTCCGCCATGCGACGGGGCGAGGCCTGCACATTGATGCTGATCGACATCGATCACTTCAAACAGATCAACGATGTCCACGGCCATGATGTGGGCGACAAAGTGCTCAAGCATCTGGCTGCACTGGTGCGCGCCAATGTGCGCCAGAGCGACCTTGTGGCGCGTTTCGGCGGCGAAGAGATTGCGCTCGTCCTGCCGATGCATGACGCCAATCGCGGTTTCAACCTCGGTGAGCGCCTGCGCAAGGCCGTCGAAGCCACGCCCTATCTGCACGAGGACGGCGCGGAAATCCGGATCAGCGTGAGCATTGGCGTCTACGCCAACAATGGCGAAGATGCTGCCGAGCCCTTTTCAGCCGCATTCAAGCGCGCCGACATGGCGCTCTACCGGGCAAAATCTGCCGGCCGCAACCGCGTTGAAATCGCCATCGCGGCATAGGACCGGAGCCGCTTCACTTCTGACGCGGATTGCGCCAGCGTTGCAGGAGTTCGGCCTCAATGCCCTTGAAGCCGAAATAGAAGAGCACGATCAAAAACCCTTTCGCGAGAATGGAAAGGAACTGCAGGAGACCGCCATCGGCGATCCCCATCAGGCCGTGCCTGAGCAGAAAATCCAGATTGGCCATGGCCACATTGATGAGCTGAAACGAGAGAAACGCCGTCAGGAAGGCGCACAGCGCCATGACCATGAACAGAAACAGCCAGTGATAGCGTGACAGTCGAAACAGATCTCTCATTCGACTTCCCCGAGCGCCCGTAAACTGCCCGGAGCACCGCAACGCGCGGGCCCGAAACCATGCTCCAAGGATAGGCCGCCGGGCCCGATGCGCAAGCCTGCCCGGTTAACGGCGCTCATGCAAAAGGGCGGCGAACAGAAGCTCACCGCCCTTTGCCATTTCATTGGTGTGTCCGCTCAGGCCGTTTTCACGTCCGAGGGATAGCCGGCCGCGTCGAGCGCCTGAATGACGGCGGCATCGGCGCTCTGGCTGTCGATCTGAACCGTCTTCGTTTCCAGGTCGACATTGACCGCTGCATTCGAATCCACGCTCTTGACCGCTTCGGTCACCGCTTTTGCGCAATGCCCGCACGTCATGTCAGGCACATTCAACGTCACCATTTGCTGCTCCTTCAGGTGAAGATCGTCTCGATTCGATGAAGCTAATCCTTCCAGCAACCGGAAGGTCAATCGCCTTTCGCCCTCACGCTTGACCTTCCACCAGATGGAACCTCTACCCTGCAAAGGCCGAAACAGGAGAAGACATCATGATGAACGACTTCATGGGCACGGGAATGATGGGGTTCGGCGGTCTCTGGATGCTGCTGATTGGTGTTCTGGTCATTCTGGCGATCGCCGCGCTGGTCAAGTATCTGATGAAATAGCCAGCGCGGCCATATTAACGGGTCCTGCCCCGGGGCCGCTCAGCTCACGGTAAACTGCCCCATCATGCCGGCGTCCTCGTGTTCGAGAATGTGGCAATGATACATGAAGGGCGTGTCTCTGCTCGCCGGGTGATCGAACCGCACCAGCAGCTCCGTTTCGCCATCGACAAGAACCGTGTCTTTCCAGCCCTGGTCTTCCGGCCCCGGTTCGCGTCCGTTGACGCTGACCACCTGAAACGACACGCCATGGATGTGAAACGGGTGCGTGAGCATGTTCGTGGTCACGATCCAGCGTTCCGTCGCACCGCGTTCCACTTCTTCGTTGATCGCGCCCATCTCGAAGGGGCGGCCATTGATGGAGAAGCCCCCCATCATGCCTCCGCCCATGCCCCCCATGCCCCCCATGCCCCTGCCGCCGCCCATACCCATATCGAGCGAGAAGCGGCGCGTTGCGGCAATTTCTGCCGGGTCATGATCCGGGCGGATGCCGCCGAGATTGTCTGGCAGACGCTTGATCGAGCCTTCAAGACGCTCATCGACAGTGAACGGAAGAACCGGGAACTGCCGCAGCCCCGTGACCCTGTCCACCATGCCAAGCGCGCGTCCCATCATGCCGCCCATGCCTGAATTGGGATCGCCATCGCTCGCAAGCGTCATCGCCCGACCGTCGGAGAAATCGACAAGAATCTCGGCCCGTTCGCCCGGTGACAGGCGCAGGGTCTCCAAAGCCACGGGTACCGGCAGATAGCCGCCATCCGTCGCAACCAGATGCATGGGCCGCCCGTCATCACAGAAGAGCGAATAGATCCGCGCATTCGACGCATTGATCAGCCGCAGGCGGACGATGGATTTCGGCACCACGGCCACCGGATCGAGCTGCCCGTTGATGAGCATCGTGTCGCCTGTCATGCCATGCATGATGTCCATCATGGAGCTTGCATAGGCGAGTTCGCCATCCTGCGTGAAGCGCCGGTCCTGCAAAAGGAGCGTCAGATCATCGACTCCATAGGTGGACGGCAGGCCGCGCTCGTCATCCAGACCATCGGTGACGTGGATTGCGCCGGCAAGCCCGGCATAGACATCACGCGCCGTGCGGCCATGGATATGGGTGTGGAAGAACGCGGTGCAGGGCGACTGGTCGATCTCCATGTCGGGAACCCACTCGCCACCGGGCTCCACGGGCAAATGCGGGCCGCCATCATGCTCTCCGGGTACAAGAAGGCCATGCCAATGCGCACTGACGGGAATGGGCAGCGTGTTGCCCACCCTGGCCTCCAGCGGCCCCTTCTTCATGCGCACGACGGGTCCGAGATAGGACTGGTTGAAGCCGATGGTCGGGGCGCTCAGCCCGCCGCCAAAATCCGTCTGCCCGGTCTGCGCCACCACCTCGAAACGACCGGTCTCAGTCGTGTCGATCAGCGTCGGCATGCGCAAAGGCGCGCGGTCTGCGGCAAGGGCTGCGGCGGGTGGCAATGAGGGTCGCAGCACGATGCCGGCAGCGCCTATCGCAGCCAGCGCGGTTGCACCTGTGAGAAAGTGACGTCGTTTCATCGTGTTCGCTCCTGCGCGGAACGCGCGTTCAGTTCGTCGTGGCCCTCGCGTATCTCATCGGGCCAGGTGCTCTTGATGTAGGACAGCACCGCAACGATCTCCTCATCCGACAGAATGCCATCATAGACCGGCATTGCCGAAACGTAATCGTCGAGATTGGCTGCCGCAGCCACACCGTGTTTCGTTATCGCGAAAAGCAGCGTGTCATTGTGGTGCCAGGTGTGCCCGGTTTCGTCATGCGGCGGCGCGGGCATGGAGCCATCCTGCCCGGGCGTGCGCCAGTCCGCGGTCTCGCCTTCAAGGTCTGCGCCATGGCACGAGGCGCAATTGGCCGCGTAGACGTCCCTGCCGCGCGCAACGAGCTGCCGGTCATCGGGCTTCAGGAGAGCAGCATCCTCCGCCGCCCCCTCCACCAGCACCAGCCAGAGCGCCGCCGATAGAGCGACCGCGAAAGCGACGCCCAGAACGACTAAGACCGAGCCTGCACGCATGCCTGCCTCGCCTGAACGGGAAAACCGGAGCCGCCGCCATCATACGGTGCCTGCGAAGACAGGACCGTCACGGCGACGGTCATGCCTGCTGCCGGAGCGCAATGCGCCCCGGCCCGAATGCCCGGCAAGGTCATTTCTTGCCGGTTTCGAGGAAGACGCCCGGCTGGGTGTCGGCATATCCGTCGAATGTGTAGACCGTGTATTCGGCCTCAGGGTCGTATCCCATGCCAAGCGAGCCCATCGGCATGCCCGGAACGGCGATGCCCTTCACATCCGGCTTCTCGGACATGAGCTTTTCCACCGCCTCGATCGGCACGTGACCTTCGAGCACATATTTGCGCTCGTCGCCGATCACCGCCGTGTGACAGGCCCCCATGGCGTCAGGCACACCAGCCTGTTTCTTGACGTTGGAGAGGTCTTCAAGGTCGGTCACCTTCATCGTGTAGCCGGCCTCTTCCATGGCCTCGACCCACACTTCACAGCAGCCGCACCACGGCGTCTTGTAGACGGTGATGGTCTTGTCGCTCTCTGCCGGGGCGGCATGGGCCGCACCAAGAAGCGTTGAAAGGACAAGTGCGGCGGCAGGCATCTGCTTCAGGATGGCGTTCTTCATTGTGGTTCTCTTTCGAATGATCTCGGGGAGAGCCGCGACAGGAACTGAAATCGTCCAGAGGGCCAGAATGCGCGCCACCGGGGCCGCTCTTGCGCGACCGGGTTCAGGTGGCGGGCTCATGCCCGAAGGCAGCGCAAAGGCGCACACCTTTCTGGAGACCGATATCCTCTCTCGACTGATTGAAATGCGCCGGATGCCGGCGCTGAAAGCGATCAGGCGAGGATGGGCGGTCGAAAGAGACGTAAGGGGACGGGCTGGTGAAGCGTGACGGTCGGCATGCTGGCAAGCGGAGAGACCGTGGCGTGGAACTGCTGCACCTGGAAGGGCGCGATGTAATGGCAATCCATTGCGCAATTCATCTCGAAGGGCATCGCGCCATCGCTGGCCGGCCCGCAGCAATCCATCATCGAAGAATCAGCGGGATGCGCGGCCGTTTCCGTGGCGGCGACCGAATCAGCCGCAAACGCCGTCTGCATTGCGGGAAGCGCGCCCGCAAAGGCAAAAACGATCAGAAGCAGGACGGCCAGAAACCTTCTCATGAAGCGTTATCTATCGCGCCATGGCCGGGAAATCCATAGAAACCGGGCGCCTGCGACACCGAAACCGGGTCTCGAGGCGTTCAATGTTGCGCCACTTCGATACGCATATCCATTGGGCGAAACACGACTGCCGCGGAGGGTAGCGGGCCAACAAACCCCCAAGAGGCTATCCGAAAGCTCACCCCTCCCCGGCGCTGCAGCGACCCGGTAAAAGAGTAAAGGCATCCGACGCCACTCATTTTTAGAACATCGCGATTGACAATCTTCCACTACTGATATCACTTAAGCTAAGTAATTGGATTTATTAAGATATATCGAAAAACTATTCAAACTTGAATTAAGTTTCATTCGAGCGCAGCGAACTGCACGACTCCGGCCCAACAGCCCCATATACCCCGCACTAAAGGCAAGAGCGATGAACGCCAACAAAACCTCCCGATCAACGACCATTGCGAAGCCGAAGAAGCGGAAGTTTTTTCTGTTCGGTCCCGACATTACAGGTGGCGGCAAAGGCCATGGGCTGGAAATTGTCAATGAAGATGCCCTGATCGTTCCTGGCCTCGCTTTTTTTGCCGCGCCGATAGATCGGGTCGAAACCTACAGGAAGTGGTCAGGCTTCGGATATTTCAAGGAAGTACCGCACATTGTTGAGAAAAAGGGGCATCGGCCACCGCGCGATATGGAGGCATATGGCGATTTCTCGCTCATTTCGGAGCGAATGAAACGGATACTAGAGACCGTCGACGAGAAAGCCTTCGCCTTTGCGGAATGTGACCTCACATTAGCGGACGGATCCAAGGGACCGACATACTATCTCTGTGATGTTGTTCGTGAGCTTGATGCACTGGACCTATCTTCTTCCAAATTGAAAGTGGAAGTTAGTGATGATTTTATCCATGGAAAACACTACAGCATTGCCGGAGGCGCCAGCCTTTTCTTCGATGAAGAAAAAATAGGTTCTGCACATGTTTTTGTACAACCCTGTCTTGGAGCAGACCCTATATGTGACAATATTTTGCGCGACGCATGCAAAAATGAAGATCTAAAGGGAATTCGATTCCGCGACGTCTCGACGCTATAATTAACATTCATTTTTAATATTGCTTTTTAGAGATTTCACCGTGACAAAAACAAATTTGCACCAGGAACATCATATTATTGAGCGTCAGGCATTCGGGAAAAGCGGACTGCTTAAGGAGCTTTCAAAACGCAATTTGTTCAACCTCGATAGTCCGCGCAATCTGCTAAACCTGCCGCAATCCAGGGACCTGGCGGCAAAGCTCGGCGTCTCACCGCATCAGGGTGGACCGTTGAAGGCATATTCTGAAGGGCTGGCCGGTCAACTTCAGAGGCTTCAGGGCACCAAAGACTACCGCGCCATGCTCTCCGGCGACAAAGCCGCCGGACAGCGGCTTGCCGGGCGCGTCAACGGGCTGATGGACACGCTGAAAGCGGGGCTGGTCAATGGTGATCTTTACACCAACACGCCGAAGGGTCTGTCGGATGTAGCGACGAACGCGAAGATCAGCTCCTTCTTCGGCGACCTCGACGGCTATACAAGGAAGCACGCGGCGCAGATCGGCAAGCTGGGAAAGTTGCCAGCGCCGGAGGCCAAGTGGGCGGCGGCTCTGAAGTCGAAGAAAGCACTCGAAACGACGGTAGACGCCTTGCAGAAAGCTGGCGTCAAGCTTGGCAAGGGACAGGCGGCCGCTACGCTTGAGGAGCTGGCCGGAGCCGTCGTGGTTTCGGGCAAGCAGAGCCTGCTCTCAGCGACATCTCTGACAACGCTCAAGAATTACTATGCCAGCCTTCCTGTTTACGTCAAAAAGGGCGTCAGGGTCAGCGGGCCGGCTGCCACTGCTTTGGGCATATCCGTGAGTGTCGCCGAGGCGGCGCAGCAGGCAAAAGCCGGCGACACAGCAGGTGCAATCGGCACTTTGGCACGCCTTGCGGGAGCCCTCTATTTCGGCGCGAAAGGCATGGCGCTCGGCGCTGCCGGCGGAATGGCTGCTGGCGGACCACTGGTCTCGGTCATCGGCGGCGTGATCGGCGGTGTGGCAGGCGCTGTGGGCGGCGAGATAGCCGTCCAGGCCATCATGACCGGTGCAACCCAGCTCATAGATAAAGTGGCAGACATTAGCGCCAGCAGGCCTTCGAGAACCTTTGCCAACTTCAACTTGTTCAACATGATCGAAATCATGTCCAACCAGGCCGTTTTCAACGAAATCAGGACAGCCATCAAAAATGGGCCACATAGGCTAAACGCGCTGGCGCAACAGGTTTCCGAGGTCAATGCTCCAAGAGGAGGGCCGCACCGTGGCAGCCCCTCGATTGGCCCCCGGTTGGGCAGTGGGGATGATCGGTGGCATGGCGCCACCTATGACCGCCGTGGCGCTAGCTCTGGTCGGCGCAAGTCCAAGCAAAGAACTGGCAGCATTGGCATTTCTTTTCCAAAAAGCGGCCAGAGTTCTACGGGACGAGCCTCCTACACCGTAGACCACAGTTCAGGAGGCCGGGGCGTAGTTTCAAAACAGGCACGAGACGCGGTTTCGAGAGGAAGGGGCGGGCTTTATCCAGTCGCTCTCGACCTTGATGGCGATGGAGTGCTTGATATCCGACCACTTGAACCAGCCTTGTCGGGAGGCCCCCTGTTCGATGCGAATTGCGATGGAACACCGGATTCGGTTGCCTGGGTCGGACCTTCGGACGGCCTGCTGACGATCGACCTTGGCGCCGATGGCGAACAAGGGCCTGACGGGACCATTGATCAAACCAGAGAACTCGCCTTTGCCCTGTGGAAGACACAGGACGAGATCGCAACGGAGAGCGGAACCAAGAGCAACAGGCCAGTGACCGACCTTGAAGGCTTGCGCTGGGCCTTCGACACCAATGGCGACAATGTTCTGGACCCTCACGATGATCGCTGGAACGAGTTCCGCATCTGGCAGGATCACAATCAAAACGGCGCTAGCGACCCCGGAGAGCTGCGCACGATGGAAGAGGCCCGTGTCGCCTTCATCGAACTGCTGCCATCCAGCAAAGGCTCAAGACTGTTCGCCGACGGTTCGGCCATAACCGGCACGAGCTCTTTCGGGAAAACGGATGGCACAGCCGGCCTCGCTGCCGATGTCGTGCTGAGCTATCGATCGCACTGAATCCCGACTTCCCGACCACACGCCCACCTGAACACCGGAAACGGCGTTCGGGTGGATGTGGTGTGCGAATTTCATGACCTGCAGCAGCGTTGAAAACGTGCCGCAGCCTCTCTCATGCATCCCGTATTTTCAGACGACACCGAGCATGGACAATAACCAGCCCCACGATCCGGGCCTACAAGCACGCACTGTTGCAGCGGAAACCGGGCTGGCGGCACTCAGCCTGATCGCGGGTTTCTATCGAATATCGATTGAGCCTGAGAAACTCTCGCGTGAATTGGCCCTTTCCGGCGAGGCCAACAGCCAGGACATTCAGCGCGCAGCGCGCTTGATCGGCCTGAAAGCTCGCCACGTCGGGCGACTGAATGCGCAGCGCCTCTCCACACTTCCCGCCCCCGCAATAGCCTGTCTTGGCGACAGGGGCTTCGCTGTATTCGGCGGAGTTACAAGAGAAGGAACCTACCGACTCCTCGATCCGGCAAGCCTGGCCGTTCGGGACCTGCCAGCCAATGAATTCCTTGAAGCCGCCAGTGGCGGCATGATTCTTCTGCAAAGGCGCATGGGCGGTCCGGGCACGGATCAGGAAAGTTTCGGCTTTCGCTGGTTCCTGCCATCGATCTGGCGCTATCGACGGCCGATCGTACATGTGCTTCTGGCCAGCCTGTTCGTGCAGATATTCGCCCTGGTCACCCCCCTGTTCTTCCAGGTGGTGGTCGACAAGGTCCTTGCGCATCGCAGCTATTCAACGCTGATTATCCTGGTTACCGGCTTGGTTGTTATCGGTCTCTTCGACGTCGTTCTCCAATATCTGCGCACCTATGCGCTATCGCATACGGCGAATCGGATTGATGTAGAGCTGGGCCGCCGACTGTTTCGTCATCTTCTCAACCTGCCGCTCAGCTATTTCGAGACCCGCGCTGCCGGTCAAACGGTCGCACGGGTGCGCGAACTGGAAACTATTCGCGACTTCCTCACCGGCCAGGCGCTCTTCAGCGGCCTCGACCTCGCTTTTACATTCATCTTCATCGCGGTGCTGTTCGCATATTCGACAACACTTACATGGATCGTGATTGCGTCCATCCCATTTTACATTGGTATCGGGGTTCTCATCCGACCATTTTTGCGGACCCGCATTGACGCAAAATTCGACCGCGGTGCCTATAGCCAGCAATTGCTCGTCGAATCCATCGTTGGCGCACAGACCATCAAGGCGGCGGCGATTGAGCCAACTATCACGGCGCAATGGGAGGAGCGTCTGGCCGCTTACGTAAAGGCGTCCTTTGCGGCGACCATGCTTGCAGCCAAGGGGCAGAACGCCATCCAGTATGTGAGCAAGGTGACAACGGCGGCGCTGCTCCTGTTCGGCGCTCAGGCCGTCATCAACGGCGAAATGACGGTCGGCGCACTCATAGCCTTCAACATGATCTCCGGGCAGGTTGCACAACCCATTCTACGCCTGTCGCAATTGTGGCAAGACTTCCAGCAGGTGCAGATTTCGGTGGCTCGGCTGGCAGATATTCTGAACGCCCCAGCGGAACCACGCCCCTCAAGCACCACCGCGCTACCCAGGCCGAATGGAGCCATAGAACTCAGAAGCGTTCGCTTCCGCTACTCACCCAACGGGCCGGATGTCTTGAAAGATATTAGTCTTGATATCGGTTCAGGAGAGGTGGTCGGCATTGTCGGCCCATCCGGATCAGGAAAATCCACACTGACCAAGCTTATTCAGCGGTTCTACATTCCAACTTGCGGCCAAGTACTGGTTGATGGGCAGGATATCTCCCAGGTCGATCCTGCATGGCTCCGCGCCAACACGGGCGTCGTGCTTCAGGAGAACCTGCTGTTCAACCGCAGCATTCATGACAACATCACTCTGGCCACCCCTTCCATGCCACGCGCAGATGCGATGCGCCTCGCAACGCTGGCCGGGGCCGATGAGTTCATTGCAAAATTGCCAAGCGGTTACGATACAATGATCGAAGAGCGCGGCGCCAACCTTTCGGGCGGGCAGCGCCAGCGTCTGGCCATTGCTCGCGCCCTGGCAACCAATCCGCCAATACTGATACTCGATGAAGCGACAAGCGCACTCGACTATGAGAGCGAGCGCATCATTCTCGCCAATATGCGCGAGATCGTTCGCGGGCGCACCGTTATCATCATAGCCCACCGTCTGGCCACGGTGCGGGGCTGCAATCGCATCATCGCCATGGATAACGGCCGCATCGTTGAAACCGGCACGCACGAAGACCTGTCAGCGCGCAAAGACGGGCTCTACGCGCATCTGTGGCGGCTCCAATCAGGACCGAGCCAAGGGTGAGGATCGTTCAATTGAAAGCTGCGAAGACATCGAAATCAGTCCAGGCGGCCCGCCCAAGGTCTGACTGTGCATTCCTGCCCGCCGCTTTGGAAATTCTGGAAACGCCCGCATCTCCCGTTCGCATCGCATTTCTATGGACCATATGTCTATTGGCAAGCAGCGCACTCCTATGGGCCTATCTTGGAAAAATCGACATTGTGGCAACGGCTCAGGGAAAGGTTCAGCCCGCCGGTCGCGTGAAGACCATCCAATCGCTGGAAAGCGGGAGGGTTAGCAGCGCAATCGCCATCAATGGCGCGCCTGTCAAAAAAGGGGATATCCTGCTCAGGCTCGATGCTGGCGAGGCGCAGTCGGATGAAACTGCACTCATAGGAAATCTAACGTCGCTGGAAGGCGAAATCGCCCGCCGCAAGGCCGTATTACAGGCAATCCGCTCCTGGCGGCTTCATTCCGACCGTAGAGAGGAAGCGGGCACTGTTCCAGATCTGCAATTCCCTCCCTCAGTGCCCCCATCAATCCGGCAACGTGAACGACAGAGTTATCGCGCCGAACTTGATGAGCTTGAAGCCGGACTGAACGTCCTTCGCGCGCAGAGCGAACAAAAGCATGCGGAAATCAGACGCTTGAAGAGGTCTGCCTCCTCACAAAGCGCCTTGATTGAAACGCTTTCAGAGCGGGTCGCAATGCGCTCCAGCCTGTTTCAGGCAAAGGTCGAAACGAAAGCTCACCTGCTTGAAACGCTGCAGGCGCTTCAGGAAGCCGAAGTGGGCCTTGCGACCTTGAAAGGCCAGTGCGAGGAGGCGAAGGCAGCACTCAAGGCGATTGAAAACGAGGCGGACAAGCTCGTGAAGAGCTATGTCAACGACAATGACAAACGCCAGTCTGAAGCGCTCCAGCGGGCGGCGGAATTGAAACAGACATTGCTCAAGGCCGAACGGCGTCGCGCGCTCATGACAATCGTCAGCCCGATTGACGGCACCGTTGAAGCTTCGGCAATCACGACAGTCGGCCAGGTGGTCACCGCCGGCACGGAACTGATGAGAGTTGTACCAGAAGGGGCCCGGCTTGAAGTTGAGGCCTATCTTGCCAATCGGGATGTCGGCTTTGTGGAAGTCGGCCAGGAAGCCATTATCAAGATTGAAGCATTTCCCTTCACGCGCCATGGAACCCTGACGGGACGGGTCACGCACGTTGCCACCGATGCCATCCCTGAACCCGACGCACGGGAAATCGAGAACAGCCCAGCCGCGGAACTGAAGAGCCTGGTGCCACTTGGTAACGTGCAACGCATGCAGAACCTGGTTTTCCCGATCACCGTTGAACTCATGGAGACAACCTTCATGATTGAGGACAGGCTCGCCCCCCTCATGCCCGGCATGATCGCCACGGTGGAAATCAAGACAGGTCAACGGCGCATCCTCGAATATCTCTTCTCGCCGCTTGCCGAGATTGGCGATCAATCCTTCAAGGAACGTTGAAAGGTTCCGCCATGTGGGCGGCTGAACTGACTTGCCTGAAGCGCCCCGTTCGTGGGCCAGCTCCAGCGATATGCAGCATGATTCCGAACGTGGGAGGCGAATCACAACATCTTCTGAAGATGCCCTCCAGAAAAGGAATGCGAACCATCCGCCGAGAGCGTTCGCGCATCACCGCTGGTAGCGGAATGCGTGGTTTCGGGCAATGCTGTGAAATGAAGAGAAATGGTACGGTTGGGTGGATTCGAACCACCGACCTCAGGAGCCACAATCCTGCGCTCTAACCAACTGAGCTACAACCGCACACGTGACCGGTGACCGGCGTTCGCGTCAATACGGGCAATTGATCGCTTTTTCAAGCCAAAAGAACAAAAGAAAAAAAGACCGGGGGGAGGATCCCGGTCTTTTTTCACAAGAGACCGAAGGGAGGAGGTTTCGGTCCCACTCGGCAGCAAGCGGGAGGAGGTGCTTTCTGCCGGACTACTCAGAGCGCTAACGCCTCAGGCGACGCGCAGTTCCTTGACGGCCTTCTCGAACACGTCCTTCATGGGCTTCGCCATGGTTTCAGCAGATTTCTGCGACGTGGTCTGGAAGTCCTTCATCTGGTCGACGGCCACTTCCATGCGCTTGCGCATGAAGTTGCTCTGCATTTCGATCAGCTCGGCGAAGGAGCGTACGCCAGCCAGCGCCTCAAGATGGGCGAGATTGGCTTCCGTGCCCTCGCGCAGCGCGGCAATCGACTTGGAGGTCAGCTCGTTGCCGGCGGTCTTTGCGCTCTCGAAAGTGGCCTCGAAAGCCTTCTGGGTCTCTTCCGCGCTCGACTTCATGCGGGAATAGGCCTCTTTCGTCTGCTCGGCGCTCTTTTCGGCGAAAGCGCGGAACTGCTCGCTCGCCTGCGTCGCATCAAACGTCGGGAATTCAACGGTCCCAGTGTCCTTTTGCGTGGTCTTGGTCATATCCGCGATCCTTTGGTTTTCGTTCATGGTGGCCTCTCCTTGGATGGCGCTCACCGATAATTCATGACCGGTATATAGCATCGATCTTTGTGCGTTGCAACATATTTGCTGCACCGCAACATAACCATCACCATAACCGTCGCTGCAATTAACCAATCGCGGAGAATTCGCAGCATCGGGGCCTTAGAGTTTGTGGACCTCGCGGCCACATGCTTTTATTAATAAGGCGTTAACATCGTTATCGGGATGCCGCGTTCTGCGGTTGAGGATGGCAGCCCGATGCTGTTTGAAACGATGCGGTTCTCCCGGCCAGCGATTCCCGGCCGGGCGCATACAGGATAATTGTTGGCTCGTTTGAATGGCGTCTGTCTCATACTCCTTCGTTGACATTGCGGTGCTGGACCGGGTTCGTGAGCGCTTCGCAGCGGGCGATGCGCTGCTCGTCCTGTCGCGCGCGCTCGACACCGTGATCTGGGCGAACGGCCCCGGCGCGGCCCTGATCGGCTATCGCAACATCGAAGAGGCCATCGGGGCCGAGAGCAATCTTTCGGCGACGACCCGCCGGCAGATCTCCGCCACGCCCGGCTTCCCCCGCATTTCGGGAGAACGCACGGTTGGCACGCGGCTTGGCCGCAGCATGCGCGCGCCGGTCGTCAATCTGGAAGCATCCACGATTTCCCTGCCCGGCGGCGAGCAGGCCATTCTTCTGGCCCTCAAGGCCACATCCATGCGCATGCGCGACGATGCCTTCCGCGCCACGGCGGCGGTTGAGGGTTTCGATGCGGCAGACCAGTTTGCGGCGCTCGTCGATGAGAACGGCCTCGTCGCAGCCTCCTCCAGCGGCTTCCAGAAACTCGGCATCGAGCGCGAGACCCTGCGCGCGCTCGTTGACGAAGTGCGCGACGAGACGGATCGCCTGGTCAAGCGCATGGTCGAAGGCGGCGCGCGCCAGCGCCCCGCCGCCATTGCCAAGCTGACCGACGAGCCGGCATGGCACCTTCTGGTCGTGGTGGACGAACAGAACGCGCCGCTTCAGGAAGCGCCTGCTGCTCCGACCGTGACGACCACGCCCGACGACGCCCCCTCCCCGCTCTTGGAAGAGCCGGTTGCGGATGCTCCGGCGGCGCAGACCACAGCGCATGACGATGCGCCGACAGAGACACTGGCGACCAAAGCGGACGCCGCGTCTGCACCGATTGCGCCCTCTGCCGCGCAGGAAAACAACGTCGCCTCCACCATGGAGATGGTAGAGCCCGAAGCGCAGGAGCCCACAAAGACGCCGCAGCGCGAGCGCCCGAAGGGAACCGTGCGCTTTGCATGGCGCACCGATTCGGAAGGCCGCTTCACCGCCCTGTCCGATGCCTTTGCCGAGGCCATCGGGCCAGCGGCAGCCGACGTGATGGGACGACGCTTCCGCGATGTTTCGAATGCCTTTGGCCTCGATCCCGATGGCCGCATCGCGACCCTTCTGGAGCGCCGCGACACTTGGTCCGGCCGCACCGTCATGTGGCCGCTGGAAGGCACGGACCTGAAAATTCCCGTCGACCTTGCAGCCCTGCCGATCTATGGCCGCGGCCGCGTGTTCGAAGGCTTTCACGGCTTTGGCCTTGCCCGCATGGGCGATGCCGTAACCGATCCCGAGGGCATCGGGCTGGTGCTCATTCCCGGCGCGCCGCTTCCGACCCGTCCTGTGGAGAGTGCCGAAACGCCGCCTGCACCGGAAGCCGAGGAAGAGCCAGTCGTTGAAGCACCCTTTGACGCTGACTTGCACGACGCCCCTGCGGACGAGGCGCAAGAGCCCGCTGATGCGGAAACCGAAGGCGAGCCGGAAGCACCCGTCAAGATCATCAATCTCTCGGAGCACCGCACCGCGCCTGCGAAGGAAAACGGACTTTCGCCGAGCGAAGCAACGGCCTTCCGCGAGATCGGCGCACGTCTGCGCGAAAACAGCGAGCAGACTTCCGATGCCGGCAAGGTCGCGGCATCTGAGACGACAGACGAAGCACCTGTTGAAGACCAGCCCGCCGCCCCCGCCGTAAAAGGCACGGTAACGGAAGACAGCGCGCCGGAAGGAGAAGCGCCGTCACACGAAGCCGAAGAGCCAGCACCCGACGATATCTCTGCAGAAACAAACGAGCCGGTAGCGGAAAGCGCCGCTGAGGACGAAATGCCGGTTGAGGACGTTCACGCGCCTGAACCTGAACTGACGGCAGACGACGGGGCATCGTCTTCGGGCGAAGCCGCGCATCCCGAGACGACCGAAGCAGTGGAAGCAGTCGAAGGAGCCGAAGCCCGGGCGGCGGCAGAAGAAGCGGCGACGCCCGTTTCCACCGCCCCGGTTGTGCCCTCGGCCTTCTTCGAAAAAACCGCCGATGACCGGGAAGAGACCAGCCTTCTGGCCGGTCTCCCGTTGCCGATCCTCATCCATGCCGGCGACACGCTGCACTTTGCCAACCGCGCCTTCTTCGACCTGACCGGCTATGCCGATCTGACCACGCTTGAAGAAAACGGCGGCATTGGAGCCCTTTTCCCCGAGAGCTACGAGGTTTCACACACGCCGGCAGACGCGCAGGCACTCACGCTCAAGACGGCGCAGGGCGTCGAGCACGATGTGCATGCGCATCTGCAATCCGTGCCATGGCGCACGGGCAAGGCCCTTCTGCTCGCCCTGCAACCGGTGGAAGCTGAAACGGCAGAGCCTGCGCAGGAAGCCTTCGCCGCACCGCTTTTGAGTGAAGCTCCGGCGGAGACCGGACAGACTGCTGAATTGCAGATGCATCTGGCCGAAATGCGCGCCATCGTCGACACGGCGACCGACGGCGTTGTCATCATCGACAATGACGGCCATGTGCGCTCCACGAACCAACCGGCCGAAGCGCTGTTCGGCTTCGATGGTGAGGATGTGGCGGGCAAGCCCTTCACGGCCCTCTTTGCCATCGAGAGCCAGAACGCCGTGCGCGCGCATCTAGAAAGCCTTTCCGACAATGGCGTTGCGAGCGTTCTGAACGACGGGCTGGAAGTCATCGGCCGTGAAGCGCAGGGACGCTTCATCCCGCTGTTCATGACCATTGGCCGCCTGCCGCACGAAAGCGGTTTCTGCGCGGTTCTGCGCGACATCACCCAGTGGAAGCGCGCCGCTGAGGAACTGACCCAGGCGCGCGCCGAGGCCGAACGCGCCTCCTCGCAGAAGACCGAGTTTCTTGCCCGCGTCAGCCATGAGATCCGCACGCCGCTCAACGCCATTATCGGCTTTTCCGAGCTGATGATGGACGAGAAATTCGGCCCCATCGGCAATGACCGCTATCGCGACTATCTTCGGGACATCAACCGGTCCGGCAATCACGTGCTCGATCTGGTCAACGATCTGCTGGACATCTCCAAGATCGAGGCCGGCGAACAGGAAATGCACTATGAGGCCGTCTCGCTGAACGACATTCTGGGCGAGACCGTCGCCATGATGCAGCCGCAGGCCAACCGCGAGCGCGTCATCATCCGTTCGAGCTTCGCCTCCAACCTGCCCGATGTGGTGGCCGATCCGCGCAGCGTGCGTCAGATCGCCCTGAACCTGCTCTCCAACGCGGTTCGCTACACCGCTGCCGGCGGCCAGGTGATCGTTTCCACCGCCTACAGCGCGGATGGAGCCGTCGTCATGCGGGTGCGCGACACCGGCATCGGCATGAACCCGGCGGAAGTCGAGGAAGCGCTGAAACCCTTCAAGCAAATCAACAGCTTGAAGCGCAAGCGCGGTGACGGAACCGGGCTCGGCCTGCCGCTGACCCGTGCCATGGTGGAAGCCAACCGCGCCGCCTTTGCGATCCATTCGGTTCCCGGCGAAGGCACGCTTGTCGAGGTTTCGTTTCCGCCGACGCGCGTTCTCGCCGATTAGGCCTGCCCGCCAGGAAAACACGGAAAACATGATAACCGTAGTTTAGAATACTTCTAAACTTATGATATTGCTTGCATTTTCCTTGACGGTTGCGAAAATTTTTACGACAAGCCTCCTCGCTGGATGGTCAAACCCGGCACTTTCCATGGGACCTTGAACCCCACAGGCTAGGAGACAGAAATGCTGACCAAGAAATTACTCGCAGCCCGCGCAGGTCTCGCCGCGCTTGTTGCTACCGGATCGCTCGCCGCCACGCTTCCTGCCGCACAGGCCGAAGGCACGGTGAACATCTATTCCTACCGCCAGCCCTTCCTCATTCAGCCGCTGCTCGACGCCTTCACCGAGAAGACCGGCATCGACACCGAAGTCCTGTTCCTCAACAAGGGGCTTGAAGACCGCATCGCAGCCGAGGGTTCCAACTCCCCCGCCGACGTGATCCTCACCGTGGATATCGGCCGCCTGATGAACGCCAAGGAAAAGGGCATCACCCAGTCCGTGGAGGACGAGACGGTGAATTCCGAAATTCCCTCCGAGTTCCGCGATCCGGAAGGCAACTGGTTCGGCGTCACCACGCGCGGCCGCGTGATTTATGCTTCCAAGGACCGCGTCGAGCAGGACACGATCACCTATGAAGAGCTCGCCGATCCCAAGTGGAAGGGCAAGATCTGCATGCGCAGTGGCCAGCACAACTACAACATCGCGCTGTTCGCCTCGATGATCGCCCACCACGGCGAGGAGAAGGCCGAAGAGTGGATGAAGGGCCTGAAGGCCAATCTGGCCCGCAAGCCGAACGGCAATGATCGCGGACAGGCGCAGGCCATCTTTGCCGGCGAGTGCGATCTCGGCATCGGCAACACCTACTATGTCGGCATCATGATGAACAACGACAAGGAGCCGGAGCAGAAGGAATGGGCCGATTCGCTCAAGGTCCTGTTCCCCAATTCCGGTGACCGCGGCACGCATGTGAACATTTCCGGCATGGCCATGGCCAAGCACGCACCGAACCGCGAGCAGGCTCTTGAGCTGATGCGCTTCCTGGGCAGCGCCGAGGCACAGGCGATCTACGCCGAGACCAACTATGAATATCCGGTCCTGCCGGGCGCGGAAGTCTCTGAAACGGTCCAGTCTTTCGGCGAAATCAAGCCGGATAGCCTGCCGCTCGCAGAGATCGCCAAGCACCGCAAGGCAGCCTCCGAGATGGTCGACCGCGTCGGCCTCGACGATGGCCCGGCCAGCTGATCTTTTCATGAACCGCAAAGCCGGGCCTTGTTCGAGGCCCGGCTTTTTGCTTTCTGCCGGAACGAGTAGCATATTCGAGTTCCGGTACACGGCGTCATGACATCCTATCACACACCGACAGCCCCGCTTCGCGAACGCCGCTTTCCCCGCATCCGGGGCGAGCGACACGGCTTTGCGCTTGCCGGCAGCGTTGTCATCGCGCTTGCCGTTCTCCTGCCGATCGCCACGATCCTCTATGTGGCTCTGACCGGCTCCGGCGAGGCGTGGCCGCATCTTCTGCGCTATGTGCTTCCCCAGTCGCTCGGCACCACGCTTGCGCTGCTCGGTCTCGTGGCGCTTGGCACATCCGTCATCGGCGTCGGGTCCGCATGGCTGGTGGTCGGCTATGATTTTCCACTGCGCCGGCTTCTTGCCTGGGCGCTGGTCCTGCCGCTCGCCGTTCCCACCTATCTGGCGGCCTACGCCTTCGGCGAGTTCTTCCATTATGTCGGCCCGCTGCAGACGGCCGTGCGCAGCATTTTCGGCTTCACCAGCGCGCGCGATTACTGGTTTCCCGACATCCGCTCCACCTGGGGCGCGGCGCTGGTGGTGACCTCCGTCACCTTTCCCTACGTCTATCTGACAGCCCGCGTCGTGTTCCTCATGCAGGGGCGCAACATCGCCGATGTGGCGCGCACGCTCGGCGCGCGGCCCTCGCGCGTGTTCTTCCGCGTTCTCCTGCCAGTGGCGCGCCCCGCCATCATCGCCGGCCTGGCTCTGGTCATGATGGAAACGCTGAACGATATCGGCGCGGTGGAATATCTGGGTGTGCGCACGCTCACCCTCTCCGTCTATTCCACCTGGCTCAACCGGGGCAGCCTGGAGGGGGCAGCCCAGATTGCGGCTGTCATGCTGATCATCGTCTTTCTGCTTCTGACGGCAGAGCAGTGGGCGCGGCGCAAACAGCGCTTCCACAGCGCCCGCGCCACACAGATGCATGTGCGCCCGCCGCGTGTTCCGCTCGCCGGCGCACGGGGCTGGCTGGCAACCTTCGCGCTGTCGCTTCCCATCCTGTCCGGCTTCGGCGTGCCGCTCTTCATTTTCGGCGGTTATGTCTCCCGCCGCCTCTACCAGTTCGCCGAACCGCAGATCCTTCAGGCTTTCCTCACCAGCGTTGCGGTTGCAGGCGTGACGGCCCTCCTCACGGTCTTCATCGCGCTTCTTCTGCTCAATGCGATGCGCCTCTCCCGCTCGGGCTACACGATGGTTCTGGTGCGTCTTGCCTCCGTCGGCTACGCCCTGCCGGGCACGATCCTCGGTCTCGGCCTGCTCCTCTCTCTCGCCGCCATCGACAACACGGTCGACGGCGTTGTGCGCAGCTATACCGGTCTTTCGACCGGGCTCCTGCTCACCGGCACCGCCGCCTCCATCGTGATTGCCTGCACGATCCGCTTTCTGGCGCTCGCCGAAAGCGCGATCCGATCCGGCCTTGAAAAGCTGCCGCCCAATCTGGATCAGGCTGCCCGCAGCCTTGGCAAGACGGCAAACCAGAGCGCCTTCACCGTGCTCCTGCCGCTCCTGAAGCCGGCCATCCTGACCGCCGCCATTCTTGTCTTTGTCGACACGGTGAAGGAGCTTTCGGCGACCATCCTGCTGCGGCCCTTCGGCTTTCACACGCTGGCCACCCATGTTTATGAAAACGCCTCGCGCGGCGCGGTGGAAGATGGCGCGGTGGCCGCGCTGCTGATCATCGCAACGGCAATCGTTCCGGTCATTCTTCTGTCCGGCCCGCTCATGCGCGACCGCAACGCCTGACCGCAAAAAATCACGAAACACAGGCCAAAAAAAAGCGCCCGAAAGGGCGCTTGAAGGATCTTGTATGCTGTCAAAAACGGGGCTTGGCGAACATCTGTCTAACAGTCGGACCCTGTGTCCGGCTCGTCAAGTTAGCCGACACTATCGCGGCTATCTCTTAACAGAACCTTACCTGGTTACCGACAAGTTTACGCTTCTGTACCACCTGTGAATTCTCGGTAAATATCGGCTTTACCGATCCTTAACCATACGCCCCGCCCTTCAGCTGCGAAGAGCGGGAATATCCCGGTAGAGATCGAGCGCCTCGGGATTGGCGAGCGCCTCCTTGTTCTTCACCTCGCGGCCATGCACGATGTCCCGCACCGCGAGCTCGGTGATCTTGCCCGACTTGGTGCGCGGAATGTCGCTCACGGCCACGATGCGCGCCGGCACGTGGCGCGGGCTTGCGCCGGTCCGGATCTTGGTGCGGATCGTCTTTTCCAGCGCCGCGTCCAGCTCCACGCCCTCTGCCAGCCGGACGAACAGCACGACGCGCACATCGTCTTCCCAGTCCTGGCCGATGCAGATCGCCTCGAGGATTTCGGGCAGCTGCTCCACCTGATTGTAGATCTCCGCCGTGCCGATGCGCACGCCGCCCGGATTGAGCGTTGCGTCGGAACGGCCATGGATCACGATGCCGCCATGCTCCGTCCACTCGGCGAAGTCGCCATGGCACCACACATTGTCGAACCGGTCGAAATAGGCTGCGTGGTATTTCTCATCCTTCGGATCGTTCCAGAAACCGAGGGGCATGGCCGGAAAGGCGCGCGTGCAGACAAGCTCGCCCTTGCCTTCGACAAGCGGCTTGCCCTCGTCGTCCCAGACCTCGACAGCCATGCCAAGGCCGGCTGCCTGGATCTCGCCAACCCAGACCGGGAGCGTCGGCACGCCGAGCACAAAACAGGACACGATGTCCGTGCCGCCGGAGATCGACGCCAGATGCACGTCCTTCTTGATCCCCTCATAGACGAAGGAGAAGTTCTCCGGCGCCAGCGGCGAGCCGGTCGAGGAGACCGTGCGAACGGTGGACAGGTCGTGGCTTTCCATCGGCTTCAGATCCGCCTTGCGGACCGCATCGATGAACTTGGCCGACGTGCCGAAATAGGTCATGCCCTCGGCATCGGCATAGTCGAACAGGACATTGCCATCGGGATGGAAGGGCGAGCCGTCATAGAGCAGAAGCGTGACTTCCGACGCCAGGCCGCTCATCAGCCAGTTCCACATCATCCAGCCGCAGGTGGTGAAGTAGAAAAGCCGGTCGCCCGGCGCCAGCCCGGCATGAAGACGATGCTCTTTCATGTGCTGAAGCAGCGTGCCGCCAGCCGAATGCACGATGCATTTGGGAATGCCCGTCGTGCCCGACGAAAACAGGATGTAGAGCGGATGCGAGAAGGGCAGACGCTCGAATGAAACCGGCGCAGCCTCATAGGCTGCAATCGCATCGCTGAACGCGTCCGCCCGGTCGATTTCTGCGGCGGCTTCCGTAGCGTTGCCCAGATAGTCCACGATCAGCGCCTGCTTCACGCTCGGCAGCTTTTCGAGCACGGCAGCCGTCTTTTCCGACACGTCGAACGATTTGCCGCCATACCAGTAGCCATCCGGCGCGATGAAGATCGTCGGCTCGATCTGGCCGAACCGGTCGAGAACGCCCTGCGCACCGAAATCGGGAGAGCAGGAAGACCACACCGCCCCCAGAGAGCTTGCCGCCAGCATGGCTGCCAGCGTCTCGGGCATATTCGGCATCATCGCCGCAACACGGTCTCCGGCTTTCAGGCCGCGATCCCGGAAGAGCTGCTGGAGCTTTGAGACCAGATTGCGCAGCTCGTCCCAGGAGAGACGGCGCTCATCCTTGTCTTCGCCGCGAAACACCACCGCATCACCGTCACCGCTCTTGCGCAGGAGATTTTCGGCAAAGTTCAGCGTCGCGTCGGGAAAGAAGGAAGCCCCCGGCATCCGGTCGCCATCGACCAGTACGCGCTCGCCCCTGTCGCCGATCACGCCGCAGAAATCCCACAGCAGCGACCAGAACCCCTCACGATCCTCGACCGACCAGGCATGCAGGGCCGCATAGTCGGGCAGGCGCTTTCCGGTCAGCGCTTCGGCGCGCTCCGCGAAAGCCGTAATCGGAGCTTCCTTCGTGCGGGTTTCGGATGGCGTCCAAAGCGGCTCGGCTGCACTCATGCTTTCCTCCTAAAGGCCTTTTCGGCAATCGCACCCCTTATGCATTTCCGCTCGTCCTGCGGCAATGGTCTCGTTTGAAACAGCGAGGCGACCCGACCGTTTCCTTCCGTTTGCGGCATAAACCGGCAGAAAGCGGTGCAATATCCGGCAGACGCGCGACAAATCCTTGAATTGCCATACGCCATGTTTAAACCCGTAAGGAGTTGTGAGGTCGCGGTTTGTCGGCCTGATTGCGTCGTGCTTGACGCCAACCTGTGATAACAGCGTTTTGCACTGGCATCGGGCGTTTCAAACCGGTGCGCAAAGCGCCAGGGATGAGGTTCCATGCCCTCGCCGGCAGTAAAGAAAAGCATTTGGGCACTGGCCATTGCCGCTCTGATCGCGGTGGTGGTGATCCTGTGCCTGCCAATCCTGGCCTCAACCCAGATCGTCCGCGACAGCGTCGCCCAGCAGGTGAGCGCGTGGAGTGGATACCGCGTGCGGCTCGACGATGCGCCTGAAATCCGCGTCTGGCCCTCCTTCAAGGCCGTTCTGAACGATGTCGTCCTGTCCAACTGGAATGGCGACGGGCAACCCGCCGTCATGGAAGCAGATCGGGTCGAGATCGACCTTTCGGCGCTGGCCGCCCTGCGCGGCGAAGTGGTGTTCACCAAGATCCGCCTCGTGCGCCCCGTGGTGCGGCTCGATGAGAGTGGCGGCGTCATGCGCATTCCGGCCATTCCGAAGTGGGGCAAGCTTGCTCAATCGGTCGAGGCAACGCGCGGCCTGATCCAGGCAAATCCCGCAGAGCCCGACACAAGCGCCCTGCCGAACGACAGTTTCGCAACGGTGGAAATCGTGGACGGGCGCGTCATCGTGCTCAACGGTGTCAATCGCCCGCCGGTCTTGAGCAGCGTCACGGGAACGCTCAACTGGCCAGCCCTCGACCGCTCCGCAACGCTCTCCGCCAAGGGCATCTGGCATGGCGAGAGCATCGCCGTGGAAGCCTCCAGCGAAGAACCGCTGATCATGCTCGCCGGCGGCAAGACCAATGTTTCCCTCTCGGTCAACAGCGCCCCGCTGACGCTCTCCTTCAAGGGACAGGCGGACATTGTCGGCAACGCCTTCCTGCATGGCACGCTGGAAAGCGCGGCCCCTTCCCTGCAGCGCGTTCTCGAATGGACGCTGCTCGAGGACTGGCCCGGCAGCACCATCAAGGCAGCCAAACTGAAAAGCACCATTACCGGCGACGCCACGCGGGTGAAGTTCGAGAATGCCGAATTCAATCTCGGCGACAGCAGCGCCCGGGGTGTGTTCGACATCGCCTTCACCGACCCGCACCCCACCGTTTCCGGCACGCTGGCTTTCAATGCGCTGGATCTGGGCGTGCTTCTGAACACGCTGGCGCCGGAGCCAGACACAGCCGCCCCACCGGCCGCCCCACCGGCCGCTCCGTGGGCGCGTGACCTGAACTTTGACCTGCGCCTTTCGGCAAATGAAGCCACGGCAGGTTCCGTCTCGATGACCGATATTGCCGCCACCGCGCAGGTTCGCGACGGGCTGGTGAGCCTCGACATTTCCGACGCCACCGCCTTTGGCGGCATGCTGCAGCTCGGCATTCGCCTCGACAGGGTGGAAGGCCACGATCAGGCAGAGCTTCGCATCACGGCGGAAAACCTCAATGGCGGGGCAATGGCCGAGAAGCTGCACCTCACCAGCTTCATGCCCCGGGCCCCCGGCTCCTTCTCCGTTTTCCTGAAAGGGAAAGGCGAGACGCTGGATGAAATCCTTGAGACCTCCGACGGCTCCATTTCAGCCAGTTTCGGCGAAGGCACCGTGCCCGGTCTCAACCTGGAATCCTTCCGTGAGCACAATGACAAGGGCTCCTTCTTCCCGCTGACCGAGATCGCCGATGGCGAACTGGCCATCGACGGGGCGGAACTCAAGGCAACCCTTGCCGGCGGCATCGCATGGATCGACACCGCCGAGGCGAAGCTGGAAACGGGCGAGACCATCACGCTGGGCGGGCTCATTCCCTTTGCCGGTCGCGGCATCGCCCTTTCCGGCAGCATCTTGCCGCCCGAAAGCGACAAGCCGGTTGATGAGAACGGCGAAGAGGCTTCCGAGGAAAGTGATCCCCGCGAGACCTTCTTCATCGGCGGCTCGTGGAACGCCCCGTTCATCGCACCGTTTCTGATCGAGTAGATCGCAGAGCGAGCAGGCGCAAGCACTACACGTAGCGAGCGGGATAGCCTCCCGCTCGACTGGTCATCTCACATGAAAGAGACAGGCCCGCTTCATGCGGACGGCCCCGGCGTATGCCTAGAGCAATTCCAGGAAAAGTGGGAACCGGTTTTCCGTCCGGAATTGCACGAAAACAATGAATTAGAGCGTTTTCACGATTCAGCGAAAAGCGGAAACGCTCTAGGCTGTGATGCGCGCGGCGGCCTGTTCGTCGCGGCGGCGCTGCACTTCCTGCCGCTTGGTGATGACGGAGGCGATGATCACGCCGGTCGCCACAATGCCGATCAGGATGGTGCAGACCGCATTGATTTCAGGCGTCACGCCCAGCCTGACCTGGCTATAGATCTTCATTGGCAGCGTGGTCGCACCCGGACCGGAGGTGAAGCTTGCGATCACCAGATCGTCGAGCGACAGGGTGAACGCCAGCATCCAGCCGGAAACCACAGCCGGCATGATGACCGGCAGCGTGACCTGAAAGAACGCCTTGAGCGGCGTCGCGCCGAGATCGAGCGCGGCCTCTTCCAGAGACTGGTCGAAGCTCATCAGCCGCGACTGCACCACCACCGCCACGAAACACATGGAAAAGGTGATATGCGCGATGGTGACGGTGAAGAACCCACGGTCGAAATTGATCGCCACGAAGAGCAGCAGCAGCGACAGGCCGGTGATGACTTCGGGCATCACCAGCGGCGCGAACACCATGCCCGAGAAAA
This sequence comes from Nitratireductor sp. WH36-1, assembly GCF_058725515.1. Lineage (NCBI taxonomy): Bacteria > Pseudomonadati > Pseudomonadota > Alphaproteobacteria > Hyphomicrobiales > Phyllobacteriaceae > Nitratireductor > Nitratireductor sp. WH36-1. The sequence goes on from NZ_CM178970.1 coordinate 3,543,665, forward strand.
GCAGCCGCCCGCGAAAGCGCGTGTAGCGGGTGAGCGCGATGGCCCCCATCGTGCCGAGCACGGTCGCGACCGTGGCCGAAAGGAAGGCGACACGCGCCGTCACCCATGCCGCGTCCATCAGGCCGCGATTGGAAAACAGCTCCACATACCATTTGGTCGAGAAGCCGGACCAGACGGTGACAAGCCGCGACTCGTTGAACGAATAGACCACCAGAAGCACGATCGGCAGGTACAGAAAGGCAAAGCCCAGCACCAGCGACACGATGTTGAAACGTCCCCAGCTTCCAGCCATCTCTACCTCCCCGCCTCACGCGAGCGCGCCTGCGACCGCTGGAACAGCATGATCGGCACGATCAGGATCAGAAGCAGGATCACCGCCACCGCCGACGATACGGGCCAGTCGCGATTGTTGAAGAACTCGGTCCACAGCGTCTTGCCGATCATCAGCGTCTGCGAACCGCCCAGAAGATCGGGAATGACGAACTCGCCCACCGCCGGAATGAACACCAGCATGCAGCCGGCAACGACGCCCGGCAGCGAGAGCGGGAACGTCACCTTCCAGAACGCCGATGTGCGCGAGCAGCCAAGGTCACGCGCAGCCTCGATCAGCGATTCGTCCATTTTCTCCAGCGTCGAATAGAGCGGCAGCACCATGAACGGCAGGTAGGAATAGACGATGCCGATATAGATGGCGGTCGTGGTGTTGAGGATGATCAGGGGCTCGTCGATCAGGCCGGTGAACATCAGGAACTGGTTGAGCAGCCCCTCGGGCTTCAAAATGCCGATCCACGCATAGACGCGGATCAGGAAGCTGGTCCAGAACGGCAGGATCACCAGCATCAGAAGCGTCGGGCGGATCGCGGCCGGCGCGCGCGCCATGCCGTAGGCAATGGGATAGCCCACGGCCAGCGTGATCAGCGTCGAGACGCCGGCGATCCAGATGCTCGACAGATAGGCGTTCGTGTAGAGCGGATCGTCCAGCAGCCAGAAATAGTTGCCGAAGGACAGCGTGCGGATCTTCTCGATCAACCCCGAAATGCCGTCCGCCAGATCGAAGGCCGGCATATAGGGCGGCATGGAGAGCGCCGGTTCCGACAGCGAGATCTTGAAGACAATCAGGAACGGCGCAAGGAAGAAGACGAGCAGCCACAGATAGGGAACGGCAATGACCAGACGGGCCGCGATGGCGGAGAGGAAACGAGCCATCGCCGCCTACCGTGTCAGCACCACACCGGCATCCGCCGGGAAGGACACCCAAGCCCGGTCATGCCAGGTCAGAACGTCTTCCACCGCACGCCGCCGGTTGATGCTGCTGGCCTTGACGATGCGCCCGTCATCGAGCTTCACATGGTGGATGGTCATGTCGCCGAGATAGGCGATGTCCCAGACCTCGCCTTCCACCGCGTTCACCGCGCCATCCGGGCGATTGCGCGAAATGTCGATCTTTTCGGGCCTGACGGCGAACCAGACGGTCGCCCCCTGTTCGGCGCCCGCCCCGTTCATGACGGAAAGTTCGAAGCCGGATGCGTCGGCGATCCGTACCTTCTCCCGGTCGGCCGCCGTCACCGTTCCCTCGAACATGTTGATCGAGCCGACGAAGTCGGCGACGAAGCGCGAATTCGGCGCTTCATAGATTTCAGCCGGCGTCGCCACCTGGATAACCTTGCCCTTGTCCATCACCGCGATGCGGTCGGCCATGGTCATCGCCTCTTCCTGATCGTGCGTGACGACCATGAAGGTGAGGCCGAGATCATATTGCAGATCGATCAGCTCGAACTGGGTTTCCTCGCGCAGCTTCTTGTCGAGCGCGCCCAGCGGCTCGTCCAGAAGCAGAAGCTTTGGCCGTTTCGCAAGCGAGCGGGCAAGCGCCACGCGCTGCCGCTGACCGCCGGAAAGCTGATGCGGCTTGCGCTTGGCGAAGGGCTCCAGCTTGACCAGTTTGAGCATCGCGGCCACGCGGTCGGCGATCTCGTCCGCCGGCATCCGGTCCTGCTTCAGGCCGAAGGCGATGTTCTTCTCCACCGTCATGTGGGGGAACAGCGCATAGGACTGGAACATCATGTTGACGGGCCGCTTGTGCGGCGGAATGCCGGAAAGGTCCTGCCCGTCGAGGAGGATGCGGCCCGAAGTGGGCTGCTCGAACCCCGCAAGCATGCGCAGGAGCGTGGTCTTGCCACACCCCGACGCGCCCAGGAGCGCGAAGAACTCGCGCTCATAGGTGTTTAGCGACAGGTCATCGACCGCCGTGAAGTCACCGAACGTCTTGGTCACGTTCTCGAAAGAGATATAGGGCTTCGCCTGGGGGTCGGCCCAGGGCGCGAAGCTGCGACGTGTGCTGCCGAGCGACTTCATCGGCGGTCCCCTGCCCTGTAGCGCCTTACTGGCCGGTCACAACCTTGGTCCACATGCGCGTGACCTGACGCTGCGTGCGCATGTCGTAGGGCAGCGGTGCCTTGAGCTTGGCCATGGTCGCCTCATCCGGATAGACAGCCGGATCGCCGACCACCTCTTCGTCCATTTCCGCCTGGGCAGCCTTGTTGCCATTGGCGTAGACGACGTAATTGGAAGCCTTGGCGATCACGTCGGGACGCATGATGTAGTTGAGGAATTCATGCGCCTCGTCGACATGCTTGGCATCGGCGGGAATGGCCATCTGGTCGAACCACAGCATCGCGCCCTCTTTCGGGATCGCATAGCCGACCTCGACGCCCTGATCGGCCTCCGCCGCACGGTCGCGCGCCTGGAACACATCACCCGAATAGCCAAGCGCCAGGCAGATGTCGCCATTGGCCAGACCGTTGATGTATTCCGACGAATGGAACTTGCGCACAAAGGGGCGAACCGCCATCAGCAGTTCCTCGGCCTTTGCGAGTTCTTCAGCCGAAGGTGTGTTCGGCTCAAGACCCAGATAGATCAGTGCGGAGCGCACGACCTCACTGGCGGAATCGAGCATGTAGATGCCGCAATCCTTGAACTTCGCCGCCAGTTCCGGCGTGAACATCACATCCCAGGTGTCGATCTTGGAAGTGCCGAGGATTTCTTCGGCCTTGCCGACATTGTAGCCGACGCCGGTGGTGCCCCACATGTAGTTGATGGAGTATTCGTTGCCCGGATCGTAGACCGCAACCTGCTCGTTGATCATGTCCCACATGTTGGAGAGGTTGGGCAGCTTGTCCTTGTCGAGCTTCTGGAACACGCCGGCGCTGATCTGGCGTCCGAGGAACTCGCCCGACGGCACCACAACGTCATAGCCCGAACCGCCAGCCAGCAGCTTGGTCTCAAGAATTTCGTTGGAATCATAGACGTCGTAGACGACCTTGATGCCCGTTTCCTTGGTGAAATCCTCAAGGATGGAATCGTCGATATAGTCCGACCAGTTGTAGACATTGACGACGCGGTCCTGCGCGCCGGCAGCCGTGGAAACGGCAATCGCGGCGAGTGAGACGCAGGAAGCAAGAAGGGTCTTACGAAGCATGAAATCTCTCCCTTGGGGACTGTGTTTGCCGCGGTTCAAATCACCGCCGGCACCCGCATATTTGGGTTCAACCCTATTGTCGTTTCCAAAATGCGACAAGCGGGATTTTTCTGTTTCAGCTCAAAGATAAGTGGTGCGTTCGAGGGGCGTGATCTCGCTCCAGAAGGCGATGATTTCCGCCCGCTTCAAATCACGATAGACCTTCGCCAGAAGCGGCCCCAGCGCGCGCTCCATGAAGCCGCTTCTGGAGGCGAGCTGCAGCGCGTCATCCATGTCGTCGGGCAGCTCACGGCCAAGATCCGCCGTCTCGTCATAGGCGCTTCCCTCGACCGGCGGCGGCGGCTTCGCGCCGCTCTCCATGCCCTCCATCATGCCCTGAATGATGGCGGCCATCACCAGATAGGGATTGGCGTCCGCCCCGGAGATGCGATGCTCCACCCGGCGGTTCTCTTCATTGGAAACCGGAATGCGCAGCGCCACCGAGCGGTTGTTCTCCGCCCACACCGCATGGGTCGGCGCGTAGGAGCCGGGCGTGATGCGACGGAACCCGTTCCACGTGTTGATGTAGAGAATGAGCGATTCCGGCATGGTGTCGATGAGCCCCGCCACCGCCGAAAGCAGCCGCGCCTGCCCCTCATCCCCCGCAAACACGTTTCGCCCCTCACCATCCAGCATGGAGGTGTGCACATGCATGCCATTGCCCGCATAATCGATGAAGGGCTTGGCCATGAAGGTGGCCGTCAGCCCGTGCGCACGTGCGCAGCCCATCACGATCCGCCGCAGGAGGATCACATCGTCAGCGGCCCGGAGCGGATCGGAGCGATGCTTGAGATTGACCTCGAACTGGCCGGGCGCCGCCTCCTTGATGATCGTGTCGATGGGCAGGTTCTGCGCGTCCGCCGCATCGCGGATCATGTCGAACAGCGCGGCGTTCTCGGCGAGATCGTCGAGCCCGTACATGCGCAGACGATCCGGCCCCTCGCCCGCCCCAAGCGGCGTCGACATGCCGGCGGCATCCTGCTTCTCGGGGTCGAGCAGATAAAATTCGAGCTCGAAGGCCGCCACGGGGAAGAAGCCGCGCGCATTGGCCTCGGCCACCTTGTGTTTCAGCACCTGGCGCGAATCCGCCATGAAAGGCTCACCCTCGGGGGTGAATGTCTGCAGGAGCACCTGCGCCGTCTTGCGCCTCGCCCATGGCACGATGGAAAGCGATCCGCGCGTTGCGCGGCAGTAGCCGTCCTTGTCGCCGGTTTCGATGTGCAGGCCCGTCTCTTCCACCTCGCGTCCCCAGACATCGAGCCCGTGCAGCGACATGGGAAAGTTCACGCCCTCCTGAAACGCCTTCTTGAGGCTGTCGCCGGGCGCCCACTTGCCGCGAATGACGCCATTGGGATCGACAATCAGGAATTCCACGGCCTCAAGGTCGGGATGCTCCTCCACGAAGGCGCGATATTCGGCCTCGTGCTCGGGCGAAATGAAATCCCCCATCGCCTCCGCTCCGTCTGTTGAAATTCCTCCCCCGGACGCTGGCGCTACGGGAGAACTGTGCTTACGGTCGTGGTCGGTGACGCTTTCGGGACGATTCAAGATTGACCTGCATCTTCGTTGCGGATGACGAAGCGTGCGCCGCAAATTTGGGCCTTGTCAATGGCGGGAGAGCGCCGGTCGGCACGCTTGCAGGGCATCTGATCGAGGGGAGAAGGCAATGAAAGCAGCATGGTATGAGCGCAATGGCGCAGCCCGCGACGTGCTCGAACTGGGTGACATGCCCACGCCCACGCCCGGTCCCAGCGAAGTGCGCGTGCGGCTTGCCACCTCCGGCGTGAACCCGTCGGACGTGAAGGCGCGGCGCGGCCGGCCGCTCAATGCCGAACGCATCATTCCCCACAGCGATGGCGCTGGCGAGATCGACGCCGTCGGCCCCGGCGTGGACCATGGCCGCGTCGGCCAGCGCGTCTGGATCTGGAATGGCCAGTGGCGACGCCCCTTCGGCACCGCCGCCGAGATGATCACGCTGCCGGAAGCGCAGGCCGTGCCGCTTCCAGCCAATGTGGATTTCGCCGCCGGCGCATGTCTCGGCATTCCCGCCCTAACCGCCATTCATGCCGTCAATCTGTTCGGCGATGTGCGTGGCAAGACGCTGATCGTCATCGGCGCCGGCGCTTCGGTCGGCCATTATGTCACCCAGATCGCCAAGGCGCGCGGCGCGCGTGTCATCGCCACCGCCTCCGCCTCCCGCGCCGCCCATGCACGCGCCGCCGGCGCGGACTTCGTGATCGATTACAAGGCCAAGGACGTGGCCGCCACCGTGAAGGGCCTCACCGCCGGCAAGGGCGCGGACGGCCTGATCGACATGGATCTCTATTCCACCACCTCGATCATCTCCAATGGCGCGCTCGCGCCGCACGGCAAGATCGTGTGCTACGGCTCCAGCATGCAGGGCGACATCCCGGTTTCCTTCCCGACCCTGTTATGGAACAGCCTCACCCTGCAGGTCTTCGTGGTCTACGAACTACTTTCCAAAGACCGGGAAACAGCCATCGCCCAGCTCACCACGATGCTTGAAAAGAACAGCCTGAAACACGCGATCGGCGAACGCTTCGCCCTGCGCGACATCGTTGCAGCCCACGAAGCGGTGGAACGCGGCGACATCATTGGCAATGTGATCCTGGACATCGCCTGACACGCATCGCGCTCTACTGAAAATCGAAAGCGCTCAGCCCCGTCACCATCTCGTCGAGGCCCAGCGGCCGCGTGACCGGTGGTTCGGCGCGGGCGAGACAGCCGGCCCGCTCGCACAGGCGGCACGCTGGCCCCACCGGCGTGAGCGCATGGGTGGGCGCAGCTCCCGCCTTGCCCGGCGCGCCCGGCAGCGCATCGCCATAGACCACGCCTTCACGAAAGCCGAGATCGCACCCGAGCAGAAGCGCCGTGCGGCGCGGGCGCTCCGCAAACGAGCCCTGCGGCCCTTCCAGCGTGCGCGCCATCGTCAGAAATTCCGCGCCGTCGGGCATCTCCACCGCCTCGACGAGGATCTGGCCCGGCTGGGCAAAGGCAGCGTGAACGGCAAGCTTTGGACAGCCGCCGCCGAAACGCGCCTGCGGAAAGCCCTGCGCGCCTGCCTTGCGGAAGCGGTTTCCCGCATGATCCACTTCGAGCATGAAGAACGGCACACCCGATGCGCCCGGGCGGGCCAGCGTGGTGAGCCGGTTGGCCGCCTGTTCGAACGAAACCCCGAAACGCGATTTCAACACGTCCACATCGTAGCGCGCGCGCTCGGCTGCCGACAGAAACGCCTGATAGGGCATCATCAGCGCATGCGCCGCATAGCGCCCGAGTTCGAACCGGGCCAGCCGGCGCGCCTCATTGCTTGAGAGCTTGAGCGCCTCGATCTCCGCCGCAATCGCCACCGACATACGCAGAAGACACGCCTCCATGGCGATCTCGCGCAGCTGATCGGCCGGCGAAAGCCGCTCCGAGATGAAGAGACGCTGCGAATGCCGGTCATAGCGCCGCCGCCAGTTCGGCATGGTCGCCACCGGCAGCACCCGCACCACGATGCCGTGCTCCTGTTTCAGCCAGCCCCGGATCGCGCCGGAAAGATCATCCCCCGGCCCCATAAGCCCCATCTGCCCCATGAGCTTGTGAAAGCTCTCCGCCTCCTCCTCGATGGCCGGAAAATGGTTGCCATGCCGCTCAAAGGTCTCGCGCACCTCGTCCATCGGCAGACGCGTTGCCGAAATGGCGGTGGTGCGCCCTTCCCGCGCCAGCATTTCGGAGAGGTCGGACATGCGGTCGGCCTGTTCGCGATAGGCGCGGTAGAGCTTGACCAGCGCCGCAGCCGCATTGGGGGCGGCTTCCGCCACATCCACAAGCTCCTGCTCGCCCGGCAGCTCGCCCACCAGAAGCGGATCGGAAAACACTTCGCGCAGCGCGGCAAGCGACAGGCCGGCCTCGCCCTGCAACTCGTCGGGATCGACCTTGTAGACCGAGGCCAGCTTGAGAATGAGCGACACGGTGAGCGGCCGCTGGTTGCGCTCGATCAGGTTCAGATAGGAGGGCGAAATGCCCAGCCCCTCGGCCATGGCCGTCTGGGTCAGCCCCTTGGCGGTGCGCACCCGCCTGATACGGGCTCCGGCGAATATCTTCTGATTGGCCATGGTCGGCCCCCTTGTTTTCTGCGTCCCCGGCGAGGCGCGACCGTTCCGGCATGGATCCCCGGGTCAAGCCCGAGGATGACGAAGCGGGACCGCTATGAAGCCAACCAACGCCGACGGTGGATCATGCGAACCATAGTCGACTGGATCAACGCCTATGCCTGTGCCTGTGTGCACATCCACTCCTGCACCCGTGTCCGCGTCTGAGCCGCCCCCTCACCATCGTCATCCTTGGGCTTGACCCAAGGATCCATGCCTGAACGGCAACCACTTTACACGCCTTTACAAAACGACCCCGCAAACTCGCCCTTACATCCTTTACAAATTTACACGCTAGCCCTGTCAAAATCCAGACATGCTGACACGAAAATATCCCACAAAACCCGGTTTTCTCTCCGCTTTCGCTGCGGCGCAATGTAAATCCTGTAACGAAAGCGGGGCACAGAAGCATCACGCCAGACAGCCCCTACCGCGAAACAGATCCTGTACGGAGGCAATAATGACGGATTTTTACAACCTTGTTCCCAGCGCTGCGGAAGGTCGCTTCGATGGCATCGAACGCCCCTACACGCCGCAGGATGTGCAGCGGCTGCGCGGCTCGGTTACCGTCCGTCACACGCTGGCCGAGGAAGGCGCAAAGCGCCTCTGGAAGCTCATCCACGAAGAGGACTTCGTCAACGCGCTCGGCGCGCTCTCGGGCAACCAGGCCATGCAGATGGTCCGCGCCGGTCTGAAGGCGATCTACCTCTCCGGCTGGCAGGTCGCCGCCGACGCCAACACCGCTTCGGCCATGTATCCGGACCAGTCGCTCTACCCGGCCAATGCCGGCCCGGAGCTCGCCAAGCGCATCAACCGCACGCTTCAGCGCGCTGACCAGATCGAGACTGCGGAAGGCAATGGCCTTTCGGTCGACACATGGTTCGCTCCGATCGTGGCGGATGCGGAAGCCGGCTTCGGCGGCCCGCTCAACGCCTTCGAGCTGATGAAGGCCTATATCGAGGCGGGCGCTGCCGGCGTCCACTTCGAGGACCAGCTCGCATCGGAAAAGAAGTGCGGCCATCTGGGCGGCAAGGTTCTGATCCCCACGGCGCAGCATATCCGCAATCTGGATGCCGCGCGTCTTGCAGCCGACGTCATGGGCGTGCCGAGCCTGGTCATCGCCCGCACGGATGCGGAGGCCGCCAAGCTGCTCACCTCCGATATCGACGAGCGCGACCAGCCCTTCGTCGATTACGAGGCAGGCCGCACGGTCGAGGGCTTCTACCGGGTGAAGAACGGGCTTGACGCCTGCATTGCCCGCGCTGTCGCCTATGCGCCGCACACGGATCTGATCTGGTGCGAAACGTCTAAGCCGGATCTGGAGCAGGCGCGTAAATTCGCCGAGGGCGTGCACAAGGCGCATCCGGGCAAGCTGCTCGCCTACAACTGCTCGCCGTCCTTCAACTGGAAGAAGAACCTGGACGACGCCACCATCGCCAAGTTCCAGCGCGAGCTGGGCGCCATGGGCTACAAGTTCCAGTTCATCACGCTGGCCGGGTTCCATCAGCTCAACTTCGGCATGTTCGAGCTGGCCCGCGGCTACAAGGACCGGCAGATGGCGGCCTATTCGGAGCTGCAGGAAGCGGAGTTCGCCGCAGAGGCAAACGGCTACACGGCCACAAAGCACCAGCGCGAAGTCGGCACCGGCTATTTCGACGCCGTGTCCATGGCCATCACTGGCGGCCAGTCTTCGACCACCGCCATGAAGGAATCCACCGAATCTGACCAGTTCCGCCCAGCAGCGGAATAACACCAACGGCAAATCGCCGGGAAAGGAGAACGGAAATGACACCGAACACCCGCGTCAAGGAACGTGCAGAAGAGCAGGCAAGCGCCATGTCTTCCGACCAGCAGGCCATCATCCGCATGGTGGCGAACGACCTGCACCGCCTCAACCAGTCGGTCATGAAAGCGGTCGATTCCGGTGTGTCCGTCGAACTGGTCCGCTCGGCGCGTCATCATGGTGGAGAAGGCAACTGGGGAGATCTGTTGGTGCCTGTCATCGTCACCAACCGTCTGGCTGGCTCCTGACACCAGCCTGATTGATCTCCCGTCAAGCGCCCGCGCACTGTCTCCTGCGCGGGCGTTTTTCTTGAACAGAAAACGGTCATTCGATCTTGCGATCAAACAATACAAATATCTGAAATCCCAATCTAATTTCCAGTTCTTTCTTGAAACAAACTGGTTTTACCAACAAGAAACAGGCACATAACAATTCTGACTTATTTGTAACTTGACATTTCAACCGCGGTGACATTCATTCCCGTCATATTTCAACCGGGCATTGAATTTCTTATTCTAACCGTGGGCGAAGACATGATGGCAGACAGACCTGTAACCGATCAGCCGACCATCGATGCATGCGAGGCGGTCTCCAACAGCTGCGTTGCAGATCTGTCCCAGGCACTGGTTGTCGCCTCATCCCCGGTGAACAGGATTGTGCTCTCGCGCATCGCGCAGCGTGCCTATCTGAAGGCCAATGCGCTCGAACCCGCCGAGGCAACGCGCATCCTGTCTGCCCCGACACCGCTCTCCCGGCCCGGCGTGGTGATTGTCGACATCGACGCGCAGACACGCGCCACCAGCGAACTGTTCACCCATCTGGAAAGCCACCGCCGCGCCTCCCCGCGCGGCCTGCCGCTCGTGATCACCATTGTCGCCTCGCGCCACAAGGACACGCTGGCCGAATCACCCGTGGACGCCCGGGTCGTGCGCCCGGTCACGCCGGAGGCATTGCAGCCGGTCATCGACCGTCTTGTTGCGGGTGTGCAATCCTGACGCGGGGCCTTCCCTTCCCTTCACGCCCACGTCTATACTCACGCATCCAACCAACGATCCCTGGTGTTTGATGCCTGACAGGAAAAAGCTAACCCGCCGCAACGGTCGAGGTAACTCCGTTCGTGCGCCCGCATTTCTGAAGAACCTTCGCGGTGTGAAGGACTGGAAGCAGGTTTCCGCCTGGCTGGAATGGCGCGGCATCGAAGACATCGAGTGCATCACGCCCGATCAGGCCGGTGTTGCGCGCGGCAAGATGATGCCGTCGAAGAAGTTCACGTCCAACACCTCACTGGCGCTGCCTTCGGCTGTCTTCATGACAACGATCTCCGGCGAATATCCCGAAGATGGCGGTGACTTCGTCTACCCGGAGGATGACGGCGACCTGAAGCTTCTGCCCGATCTCTCCACGCTCTCTTCCGTTCCGTGGGAAAGCGACCCGACGGCGCAGGTCATCTGCGACCTCGTCCATCAGGATGGGCGCGATGTCGCCTTCAGCCCGCGCAACGTTTTGAAGCGCGTCGTCGCCGAATATGCGAAGCATGGGCTCAAGCCCATCGTCGCGCCGGAAATCGAGTTCTATCTGGTCGACAAGAATCCCGACCCGGACTACCCGCTCACGCCCCCGGTCGGCCGCTCCGGTCGCCCCATTGGCGGCGGTCAGGGCTATTCCATCGCCGGCGTGAACGAGTTCGACGAACTGATCGACGACATCTACCACTTCTCCGAGGCGCAGGGCCTGGAGATCGACACGCTGATCCACGAGGAAGGCGCCGGCCAGCTCGAGATCAACCTGCGTCATGGCGACCCGATCGAGCTTGCCGATCAGGTGTTCATGTTCAAGCGCACCATTCGCGAAGCGGCGCTCAAGCACGACACCTACGCCACTTTCATGGCCAAGCCGATCCAGAACCAGCCCGGCTCCGCCATGCATATTCACCAGTCGGTGGTGTCGCTCGAGACCGGTCACAACGTCTTCTCCGACGAGAATGGCGAAGAGACGGAAATGTTCCGCCACTTCATCGGTGGGCTGCAGCGGCACATTCCCAATGCGCTCATCATGCTTGCGCCCTATGTGAACTCCTATCGCCGCCTGACGCAGGGAACGGCGGTGCCCGTCAACACGCGCTGGGGCTATGACAACCGCACCACCGCCTTCCGTGTGCCGCGCTCCGACCCGGCGGCGCGCCGCGTGGAAAACCGCATCCCCTCGTCCGACGCCAATCCCTATCTGGCGCTGGCTGCCTCGCTTGCCTGTGGTCTCGTCGGCATTCTGGAAAAGAGCACGCCCGATGCGCCGGCCGGCAAGGCGGTCAACCAGGATGAGATCGAGCTGCCACGTGGCCTTCTGGAAGCTGTCGCCCTGTTCGAGGACGACGAGCCACTGAAGGAAATGCTGGGCGCGCCCTTCGTCTCGACCTTTGCCGCCATCAAGCGGGCCGAGTTTGAGACCTTCATGAAGGTCATCAGCCCCTGGGAACGGGAATATCTGCTTCTGAACGTCTAGAGCGTCTCCGCTTTTCGTTGAACCGCGAAAACGCCCTGAATTATTGATTTTGCGCAATTCCGGACGGAAAGAGGGGTGCGTCCATGCCCTATCAGTCGCCCATATCGCCCGGCTTCTCCTGGTATGAAGCAACCGTCGGCGAGCGCCCGCAATACCCGTCGCTCGATGGCGACCGACGGGCCGATGTCGCCATTGTCGGCGGCGGCTTCACCGGCCTGTCGGCGGCCGCCCATCTGGCGAAGGCGGGCGTCAATGTGGTTCTGATCGAGGCGCACCGCTTTGGCGATGGCGCGTCCGGGCGCAATGGCGGCCAGCTCGGCACCGGCCAGCGCGCCTGGGCCGAGGAGCTGGAGGCCGAGCTTGGCTTCACCCGCGCCAAAGCCCTGTTTGATCTGGCCGAGGAAGCCAAGGCCCACCTCATCGATTTCGCCGCCGCCAACCGCATCGAGATCGACTATCGTCCGGGCCAGATTTCAGCCGTCCACAAGCCCCGCTATCTGGACGAATACCGCCGGCATGCCGACATCATGCGTGACCGGTTCGACTATCCGCATATCACCTACATGGATGCGACCGAGACCGCCGAGCGGCTTGGCTCCACACGCTATTTCGGCGGCATTCGCGACACCGGCACCGGTCATATCCATCCGCTGAAACTCGTGGTCGGCACGGCGCGTGTGGCCCGTGAGGCGGGCGCGCATCTCTTTGAAGGCACGCCTGCGCTGAATATCAGCTCCGATGCCGGCGGTGTGCGCATCGAAACGCCTTCGGGAACCATCACCGCCGAGAAGTGCCTCATCGCCACAAACGCCTATGGCGGCAATCTGGAGCCGGAGAGTGCGGCCCATGTCATGCCCATCGGCTCCTTCATCGGCGCAACACCGCCGCTTGGCGATGACAGTCCCGTGCTGCCCGGCGGCGAGTCGGTCGACGATTCCCGTTTCGTGGTGCGCTATTTCCGGCGCGAGCCGAATGGCAGCCTGCTTTTCGGCGGACGCGAGATCTACGCGCCCGGCGAAGACAAGGCGATCCACCACCACATCCGCCGCCAGATTGCCGAACTCTATCCCGCGCTCAAGGATGTCGAACTCACCCATGCATGGGGTGGTTATGTAGGGATAACCATGCCCAGACGCCCCTTTGTGCGCGAGGTCATGCCCAATGTGATCTCAGCCGCCGGCTGGTCCGGCCATGGCGTGATGCTGTCGAACTTCGCCGGCAAGCTCTATGCGGAAACCGTCTGCGGAAACCGCGACCGGCTGCGCCTGTTCGAAGAACTGAAGATCCCGCCCTTCCCCGGCGGCCGCCATCTGCGCCCGTTCCTGATGTTCCTGGCACTCAACTGGTACGCCCTGCGCGACCGGATTTGAGGGCGAAAAGACACGCTGCATTGACGTTGTGCGTGGTTCGACAAGCTCACCATGAGGGTGGGGCGCGGCTGCAAGAACTATCTGCAACCCCGCGGAGCCAGATTTTCCTACAGGGTCACACATCCCTCATGGTGAGCTTGTCGAACCACGCAAAACGCTCCTGCCACAAAATCGGACACGACCGAAATCATCAGGTGAACCGAACCGCTTCAGCCCTGTCTCACAGCGGCCAGAAGAACAGGATTGCCGGCACGGAAACCGCGATAATGAGGATTTCCAGCGGCAGACCCATGCGCCAGTAATCGCCGAAGCGATAGCCACCCGGCCCCATGATGATGGTGTTGTTCTTGTGGCCGATGGGCGTCAGGAACGCACAGGAAGCGGCCACCGCCACGCCCATCAGGAAGGGATCGGGCGAGACGTTGAGCCCCTGCGCAACGGAAAGGCCGACCGGCGCTGCAATCAGCGCTGTCGCCACATTGTTCAGGAAGTCGGACAGCGTCATGGTGACAACCATCAGGATCGCCAGGATCGCCCATGCCGGCAGCGAGCCGGTCAGCGAGAGAATGGAATCCGCAATCAGCTTCGTACCACCGGACTCCTCAAGCGCCAGCCCGAGCGGAATGAGCGAGGCCAGAAGCACGATCACCGGCCATTCCACCGATTCATAGACTTCGCGCGCGCCGACCACATTGAACAGCGCATAGATGGCGACCGCGCCCGCAAGCGCGATGGCGAGCGGCACGAACCCCATCACCGAAATGGCCACGGCAATCGCAAACACGGCCACGGCGAACAGCGCCTTGCCGCGCTGGATCACGTTATGGCTCTTTTCCGCCAGCGGCAGAACGCCCAGCCAGTCGGCGGCGTCGGCAACGCGGCTTTCCGGCCCAAGAAGCAGGACCACGTCGCCCGCCCGGATCGGCAGCTTGCGCACCCGCTCGCGAAACCGCCTGCCCTGCCGCGACACGCCCAGAAGCGTCACGCCGCGGCGGTAAAGCAGCCGCAGGTCAAGCGCCGTGCGCCCGACCATGCGGGCATTGTCCGGCACAATGGCCTCGACCAGAACCAGAGACTTGCCGCGAATGCCGCCATGCTCTTCCGAGCCCGGCGTATCGAGTTCCGCAGCGCCGATGAACGCCTCGATGGATTTCGGATCGCCCTCGAGAATGAGCTGATCGCTCTTGCGAAGCTCTTCGCCAGCGGAAAAACCGGGCAGACGCTTGCCGCGCCGCACCAGTCCGAGCACGGTCACATCGTGCTCATCGGCCAGCGGATAGAGATCGCTCACCGGCCCGTCGATGAATTTGGATTTCTCCTTCACACCCGCTTCCACGACGAAGAGGCCCGCCTCGCCGTCATCTCCGGCAACCGCCTGCCCGGTTTCGGGGATCAGCCGCCAGCCAACCAGCGTCACGAAGGCGATGCCAACCACGGCGCAGACGAGGCCTACCGGTGAAAAGTCGAACATGGAGAAGGATTCGCCAAGCGCGCGCCCGCGAAACTCGGCGATGACGATGTTGGGCGGCGTGCCGATCAGCGTGATCATGCCGCCCAGAATGGTCGCGAAGGAAAGCGACATCAGCGATCGGGAAACAGGCCGCTTCGCCTTCTTCGCAGCCTCGATGTCGAGGGTCATCAGCATGACCAGCGCGGCGACATTGTTGATCACCGCCGAAAGGCCGGCGCCGATCACCGACATGAAACCGATATGGGTTGAGAGAGAGCGTCCCGAAGACAGGACGAAACGCGCGATCAACTCCACCGCGCCCGCATTCATCATGGCGCGCGAGACGATCAGCACCAGCGCAATGATGACGACGGCCTCATGGCCGAAACCGATGAAGGCGTCATGCGCATCAACGACGCCGGCGGCCACCGCGATGATCAGCGCGGCAAAGGCAACAAGGTCATAGCGAATACGACCCCAGACAAGAAAGGCAAACACAACACCCAGCAGACAGAAGAGAAAGATCTGCTCGTAGGTCATGCGCTTGCCCTTTTCATGCCGACCGCCGGACAATCGCCGACGGTCTGAAATTGTTCTGTCCGGTTATAGGTAATTCCGTGCTCCAAGTCAGGTTCCCGGAGAAACGGAATTCCTAAAACCGTCCACAGGCAGCGCTGCGTCAGATGCAGCGGCCGCCGTCCACTTCCAGCGCAACGCCGGTGATGAACTCGGCTTCCGACGAAGCCAGCCAGAGCGCTGCATTGGCGATGTCGAGCGGCGTGGAAAGCCGGCCAAGCGGGATGGAAGAGCGGAACTGCGCGCGCTTCTCGGGCGTGTCTTCGCCCATGAACTGGCCGAGCATGCCGGTTTCGCCGGCCACCGGGCACAGGCAGTTCACGCGGATGTTCTTCGGCGCAAGCTCAACGGCCATCGACTTGGTCGCGGTGATCGCCCAGCCCTTCGATGCGTTGTACCAGGTGAGACCCGGACGCGGGCGCAGGCCTGCCGTCGAAGCGGTGGTGATGATCGAGCCGCCGCCGAGCTTCTCCATGACCGGCACAACGGCCAGCGTGGAATGATAGATCGCCTTCATGTTCACTGCGCCGATGAGATCGAACGTCTCTTCGTCAACTTCCATGAGGGAGGTGTTGCGGTGCGTGTAGCCGGCATTGTTGATCATGATGTCCAGACGGCCATGCGCCTGCATGGCGGCGTCCACCATCGCGTCCACATCGGCTTTCATGGAAACGTCTGCGGTAACCGGCAGCGCTGCTTCACCAATCTCTGCGGCAACCCGCTCTGCGCCCTTCGCGTTCAGGTCGGCAACGATGACCTTCGCGCCTTCTTCGGCGAAACGCTTCGCCATGCCTTCACCGAAACCGGATGCTGCGCCGGTGATGATGGCAACCTTGCCTTCAAGTCGAGCCATTTCGAAAATTCCTGTAATTGTTAGCCGTGGTTGAAAACGATTGTCTTGGTCGCGGACATGTCGAACAGGGCTTCAAAACCCTTCTCGCGTCCGTGGCCGGATTTCTTGAAGCCGCCGAAGGGCAGCTCCACGCCGCCGCCTGCGCCATAGCCGTTCACGAAAACTTGGCCGGCGCGCACGCGCTTGGCGACCCGGTGCTGGCGCGCGCCATCGCGCGTCCACACACCGGCCACCAGACCGAACTCCGTGTCATTGGCGAGCCGGATGGCGTCTGCCTCGTCCTCGAACGGGAACAGCGAAAGCACCGGTCCAAAAACCTCTTCCTGAGCGAGCGCTGCCTGCGGATCGACCGCGCCGAACAGTGCGGGCGGCTGATAGTAACCGCCCTCGGGCGCGTCCGGGTGCACCGTGCCCTGTGCGAGCAGCGGAATGCCGGCTTCCTGCGCTGCGGCAATAAAGCCGGCAACCTTGTCGCGCTGCGCCACATTGACGAGCGGCCCGATGTCGAGATCCGCATCATGCGGGCCCGCAACCAGCTTGGAGAAGCGCTCGGCCAGCGCCGTCGCCACCTGCTCGTAGATCGGCTTCTCGATCAGAACGCGGCTGCCGGCAGAGCAGGTCTGCCCGCCATTCTGGATGATGGCGTTCACCAGAACGGGAAGCGCTGCCTCGATATCCGCATCGGCGAACACGATCTGCGGGGACTTGCCGCCCAGCTCCATCGTCACGCCGCGATTGTTCACCGCCGCTGCCTGCTGGATCGCGGTGCCGGTGATCGGCGAACCGGTGAAGGTCACGTAATCGACCAGCGGATGCGAGGAAAGAGCCGCACCAGCGCTGCGGCCATAACCGGTGACGACGTTGAACACGCCAGCCGGGAAGCCGGCCTCAAGCGCCAGCTCGGCCATGCGCAGCGTCGTCAGCGAAGCGTCTTCCGCCGGCTTCACCACCAGCGTGTTGCCCATGGCCAGCGCCGCGCCGATGACGCGCGCCAGAATCTGCATCGGGTAGTTCCAGGGCGTGATACCCGCCACCACGCCATGCGGCTCGCGCAGCGTCAGCGCCGTGTAGCCATCGAGAAACGGGATCGTGTCGCCGTGGATCTTGTCAGCCGCGCCGCCATAGAACTCGAAATAGCGCATTGTGGCCGTCACGTCCGCCGTGCCCTGACGGATCGGCTTGCCGGTGTCGCGCGATTCGAGCGCAGCCAGCTCCTCGCCATTCTTCTCCACCAGATGGAAAAGACGCGTCAGGCAGCGCCCGCGCTCCACGGCCGGCATGCGGCTCCACGGGCCTTCGTCAAACGCCTTGCGCGCCGACTTCACCGCCAGCTCCACATCGGCTTCGGTGGAAGCCGGGATCGAAGCGAAGACTGCGCCGTCGGACGGGCTGCGAACGTCGATGCGTTCTCCCGAGAGCGAATCGACCGAACGCCCGTCGATGAACTGCATGAAAGCGCGGCCCTCAGCCACGCTGCGCGAAAAATGGGTTCCCATCCCTGCCGCTCCGGTTTGTAATGTCTGTATGCGAGCCTGTGCTCGCGAAGGAAACATGGGAAAACCCGCCATGCGATGCTGTGTCAAGGCACAAATGGGCGCACCGGCTTGGCTCAGCCCGACAGACGCGCTGCCGCGCAATCGCATCTGGCTTTTTTAAATCGATTAGACTATAGCAACGGCAACTTGGTATGAGGCTAGGGCAATTCCAGGAAAAGCGGAAACCGGTTTTCCGTCCGGAATTGCGCAAGAACAATCAATGAGAGCGTTTTCGCGGTTCAACGAAAAGCGGAAACGCGCGAGCGGAGAAACCATGACCAGCCAGACAATTCCGGTCGAGCCTTTCGATCTCGTGGTGTTCGGGGCCACGGGCGATCTCTCCGAACGAAAGCTGCTTCCGGCGCTCTATCAGCGTCAGCGGGCAGGTCAGTTCACCGACCCCACGCGCATCATCGGTTCATCCCGCTCGAAACTGTCCGACGAGGACTTCCGCACCTTCGCCGAAAAGGCCATCCGCGAGCATGTCGCCAAGAGCGATATCGAGCCGCAGGAGCTGACGCATTTTCTGGCCCGCCTGTCTTACGTGCCGGCGGACGCGAAATCGGGCGACGGCTTTGCCGACCTGAAGACCGAGATCGGCGACAGCGACAGTGTGCGCGCCTTCTACATGGCCGTCGCACCCAGCCTGTTCGATGACATTGTCGGCCAGATCGACAAGCACGGCCTGTCCACTGACACGGCCCGCGTGATCGTCGAAAAGCCCATCGGCCGCTCGCTCGCCTCCGCCCATGAGCTGAACGACGCCGTGGCGCGCGTGTTCGACGAGCACAACGTCTTCCGCATCGACCACTATCTCGGCAAGGAGACGGTGCAGAACCTCATGGCGCTGCGCTTTGCCAATGCGCTCTATGAGCCGCTCTGGAACTCCGCCCATATCGACCATGTGCAGATCACCGTGGCCGAGACCGTGGGGCTTGAAGGGCGCGCGGGCTATTACGACAAGGCCGGCGCGCTGCGTGACATGGTCCAGAACCACATGCTCCAGCTTCTCTGCCTCGTGGCGATGGAAGCGCCGGCCTCCATGGAAGCCGACACGGTGCGCGACGAGAAACTGAAGGTCCTGCGCGCCCTGAAGCCGATCACCTCCAATGCCGCAGAGAGCGTGACCGTGCGCGGGCAATACCGCGCCGGCGCGTCCAATGGCGGCGCGGTGAAGGGCTACACGGAAGAACTTGAAAGCGGCGAGAGCAACACCGAGACCTTCGTCGCCATCAAGGCGGAGATCGAAAACTGGCGCTGGGCCGGCGTGCCCTTCTACCTGCGCACCGGCAAGCGGCTCGCCACCCGCGTTTCGGAAATCGTGATCCAGTTCAAGCCGATCCCCCATTCCATCTTCGAAGATGGCACGGGCAAGGTGTTTGCCAACCAGCTCGTCATCCGCCTGCAGCCGGATGAAGGCGTGAAGCAGTGGATGATGATCAAGGACCCCGGCCCCGGCGGCATGCGCCTGCGCCATGTGCCGCTCGACATGAGCTTTGCCGAATCATTCAATGTCCGCAATCCGGACGCCTATGAGCGCCTCATCATGGATGTCATCCGCGGCAACCAGACGCTGTTCATGCGCCGCGACGAGGTCGAGGCCGCATGGCGCTGGATCGACCCCATCCTCGCCGCCTGGGAAGACAACCAGCAGCCCGCACAGGGCTACACCGCCGGCACCTGGGGGCCTTCCTCTTCCATCGCGCTGATCGAGCGCGACGGACGCACCTGGCATGAGAGTGTCTGAGCATGGCGAATTGCGAGTGGCATGAATTCGCCTCCTCCGAGGCGCTGGCCAGGAACCTGTCGGAGACGGTTGCCAAAAAACTGGCCTTGGCCGTGAAGGAGCGGGGCCACGCGGCGATTGCCGTTTCCGGCGGTCGCACGCCCGCGCAGTTCTTCGATCAGCTGTCGCGATGCGATATCCCGTGGGACAAGGTCACCGTCACGCTGGTGGACGAACGTTTCGTGCCGGCCGATTCACCGCGCTCCAACGCCCGTCTGGTCGCCCGGCATCTCCTGCAGAACAAGGCTGCCCGCGCCGCCTTTGTCGGCCTCTACCAGCCAGCCGACGAGATGGAAGAGGCCGCCAGCCAGTCGGCAAAGGCGATTGCCGCACTGCCCCGACCGCTCGACGTGGTCGTGCTCGGCATGGGCAATGACCGGCACACCGCCTCCTTCTTCCCCGATGCGCCGACCATCGAAGCGCTTCTTGAGCCAACGGAAGGGCCGGACGTTTTACCGGTCGCGTCGAAGGCGGCGGGCGAACCCCGCCTGACGCTTTCCATGAACCGGCTCGCAGGCGCACGCTTCCTCGCCGTCCACATCGAGGGCGCCGACAAAAAGGAAACGCTGGAAGCAGCGCTCTCCGTTCCACCCGGCCCGGCATCCCCCATCGGCGCGGTGCTGGCCGAGACGAAAGAACCCGCCCACATCTTCTGGGCTCCCGCAGGCCAGGCGTAAAACGCCGGCCCGCCGCGCCCCGCGCTCCTTCCGCGTGGGGCCAACTGCAAGACAGGACGCCATGCCATGACCGCAAGACCCGAAATCGAAGCCGTCACAGCCCGCATCCGCGAGCGCTCACGCGCCAGCCGCGAAGCCTATCTGGAACGCGTCGACCACGCTGCCGGACAGGCCGTTCATCGCGGCGTCCTTTCCTGCGGCAACCTCGCCCACGGCTTTGCCGCCTGTGGCCCCGCAGACAAGGCGGCCCTTTCCGGCGACCGGGTGCCCAATATCGGCATCATCACCGCCTATAACGACATGCTCTCGGCGCATCAGCCCTTCGAGCCATTTCCCAACATGATCAAGGACGCCGCGCGTGAAGCCGGCGGCGTGGCGCAGGTTGCCGGCGGCGTGCCCGCCATGTGCGATGGCGTCACCCAGGGCCAGCCCGGCATGGAACTGTCGCTCTTTTCGCGCGATGTCATCGCCATGTCGGCTGCCGTCGGCCTGTCGCACAACATGTTTGACGCGGCCGTCTATCTCGGTGTCTGCGACAAGATCGTGCCGGGTCTGGTCATCGCCGCCCTCACCTTCGGCCACCTGCCTGCGATCTTCATTCCCGCCGGACCCATGACCTCCGGCCTGCCCAATGACGAGAAGGCCCGCATCCGTCAGCTCTACGCCGAAGGCAAGGTGGACCGTGCGGCGCTGCTGGAAGCCGAGTCCAAATCCTATCACGGCCCCGGCACCTGCACCTTCTACGGCACGGCCAATTCGAACCAGATGCTGATGGAGATCATGGGCCTGCACACGCCGGGTTCCTCCTTCGTCAATCCCAACACGCCGCTGCGCGATGCCCTGACGAAGGAAGCCGCAAAGCGCGCGCTCGCCATCACCGCACTCGGCAACGAGTTCACGCCCGTTGGCCGCATGATCGATGAGCGCTCCATCGTCAACGGTGTGGTCGGCCTCAACGCCACGGGCGGCTCGACCAACCACACCATGCATCTGGTCGCCATGGCGGCAGCGGCAGGCATCCGGCTCACCTGGGACGACATAGCCGAGATTTCGGACCACGTGCCGCTCGTTGCCCGCGTCTATCCCAACGGGCTTGCCGACGTGAACCATTTCCACGCCGCAGGCGGCATGGGCTACATGATCCGCGAACTGCTCGACGACGGCTATCTGCACGAGGATGTGCGCACCATCTGGGGTGAGGGTCTGCGCCCCTACACGGTCGAGGCCAAGCTCGCCGACAATGGTTCGGTCGTGCGCCTCTCCGCACCCGCCACCAGCGGCAACGACAAGGTGCTCACCACCGCCGCCAAACCCTTCCAGCAGACCGGTGGCATCCGGGTTCTGTCGGGCAATCTCGGCAAGTCGATCATCAAGGTTTCCGCCGTCAAGCCGGAGCACCGCGTGATCGAGGCCCCGGCGCTGGTCTTCCATTCGCAGGAAGAAATGCAGACGGCCTTCAAGGAAGGCAGGCTCGACCGCGATTTCATCGCCGTCATCCGCTTCCAGGGCCCCAAGGCAAACGGCATGCCGGAACTGCACAAGCTCACGCCGGCGCTCGGCGTGCTTCAGGATCGCGGACACCGCATCGCGCTGGTCACCGACGGGCGCATGTCGGGTGCATCCGGCAAGGTGCCGGCGGCCATCCACGTCACGCCCGAAGCGCTCGATGGCGGCATGATCGGCAAGCTGCGCGATGGCGACCCGATGCGCCTCGACGCAGACAAGGGCACGCTTGAAGCACTGGTCGACGCCGAAGAGTTCGCCGCACGCGAAAGCGCCGCACCCGACCTCTCGGGCAACCAGTACGGCATGGGCCGCGAGCTCTTTGCCGGCTTCCGGCAGCTCGCCGGCCGTGCCGATCAGGGTGCAGCCGTATTCTGAGCTGGAACAAACTGCGGTAGCCGTGCATTCTTCCTCTGATCGGAGGGAGTGTGAACGGCTACTGGTTCCTCTTCAGGCGGCTCACGCGAGCCCTGTGGTTTCTGCCGGCGCTGTTCTGCGTCTCGGCGGTCATCGTCATTGTACTTGCCTATCTTTCGGCAGACCTGCTGCCCGAAAGTCTGGATGAAAGCGCCCTTCCCATAACCGTTTCGGGAGAAGCGCTGCGCAACATTCTGGGCATCGTCGCTTCCAGCATGCTGGCGGTCGCCGTCTTCGCGCTTTCAACGCTGGTCAACCTGCTCACCAGCGCCGCGCAGACAGGCTCGCCCCGCGCCGTGCCGCTTTTCTCCGGCAATCGCGCCGCCCGCACCACCATCTCCGTTTTCATCGGCGCGTTTCTCTTTTCCATCATCGGCATAATCGGTCTGTCGAGCGGCATCTACACGCTTGGCGGACGGCTTATCCTCTTCGCCGCCACCGTCATCGTGGTCTTTGCCGTTGTCTGGGCGCTGATCCGCTGGGTGCGCGAAATCTCGGTTGTCGGACGCGTCGTGGAGATGACCAGCCGGCTTGAAGAGACAACACGGGAAGCTCTCACCCGCCTTGGCCGCGAGGGGCGCTATGGCTGCACCGCCGCCACGCTTTCCTCCAGTCCGTCAGGGCGAACCGTAAGCGCCGGGGCGGTCGGCTTCGTCCAGCATTTCGACCCGCATGCGCTGCAGGAACTGGCGGAGGCCAGCGATCTCACAATCCATGTTCTCGTCCGCCCCGGCGATTATGTGGACCACGCCACCGCGCTTGCCGTCGTCAGCGGCGAGGCGGACGATGCCTGCCTTGAAGCGGTCCATGACGACTTCATCATCGGTGAGGAGCGCACCTTCGATTCCGATCCGGGATTCGGCTTCCTCGTTCTGGCCGATGTCGCCCGCCGGGCGCTTTCCCCCGGCGTCAACGACCCTTCCACCGCCGTTCACGTGCTCACCGTGCAGACCCGGCTTCTGGCCGACTGGGTTCTGGCAGACGAGGAAGCGAAAAGCGGAGATGGCGAACCGCCCTACCCGAACGTGACGTTCGCGCCCGTGGAACCGTCAGCTCTTCTCGATGCCGCCTTCCGGCCCATTTCCTACGAAGCCGCCTCCGGCGCACCCGATGTCGGACTGGCGCTGTTGCGCGGTCTGTCTTCGCTCGCGCGTGTCGCGCCGGGAGCCTTCCGCGATGCCGCCACGGCGCTGGCCGCAGACTTCACCGCCCGCGCGACCTCATGCGCCTCCCACGCGCCCGATGTCGCTGCACTGCGCAAAGCTGCTGCCGAGATTGGTGGCGTGGTTTCGGACGCCGAGCGCCCTCGCCCTTCGACAAGCTCAGGGTGAGTCTCCCTAGCGGACCAAACAGAGAGCATCGCGCCCAGCATTCAAAATGCGAAACGGCGTGTGCGTCTCAAGCTGAAAGCAACTGGACCACTGCAGTAGCCCTCATCCTGAGCTTGTCGAAGGGCGGGGGCGCTCGGCTCCAGCGTCACGCCTCCGACACCACCCGCCCCTCAATAACCAGCGCGGCGCTCTTCCGATGGCGGGCGGCCAAATTGCTGGCGATAGCTTTGCGCGAAATAGGAATGCGAGGTGAAACCCGTCGCAATCGCCACATCGAGGATCGGCATGTTTGTCTGCCGCAGGAGTTCACGCGCCCGCTCCAGCCTGAGCCGCATGTAATAGCGCCCCGGCGTCATCCCCAGATGCCGCAGGAAAAGCCGTTCGACCTGGCGCACGGAAAGGTTTGCGGCTCCCGCCAGCTGCACGGCAGAATAGGGCTCATCCAGATTGTCGGCCATCAGCTCGACGATTTTCTTCAGCTTCTCCGACTTGCCCGTCAGGTCGCGCTCCGGTCCCGTGCGCTGCCGGTCGCCGGCAGAGCGAATGCGCTCGTGCTGGAACTGGTTGGCCACATCATTGGCAAGATCCGCGCCAAGGTCCGTGCGCACGATTTCCAGCATCAAATCAATCGAAGTCGTCACGCCCGCGCAGGTGTAGCGGCGGCGGTCGATCTCATAGACATTGCCCGTGCATTCGATGTCGGGAAAGCGCTCCATGAAGGAGGCCCGGTTCTCCCAGTGGATCGTGCAGCGATGACCGGCAAGCTGCCCGGCCTCGGCAAGCAGATAGGAGCCCGCCGCCAGAGCCCCCAGCGCAGCACCGCGCCGGCCAAGGCTGCGCAATGCGGCAAGCACCATGCTCTTGCCGGGAAACTCGGTGGTGAGACCCACGCAGACAAAGAGAATATCGACCGGTGGCAGGTCGGCGACCGCATAATCGATCTTGATCGGCAGCCCGTTGGACGCCATCACCGCCTCGCCATCAGCCGAAACGGTCACCCAGCTATAGACGTCACGCCCGAGCAGGCGGTTGGCCGAGCGCACCGTGTCGATGGCCGCCGCCAGAGAAAACATCGAAAACTTGTCGACCAGCAAAAATGCGAAATGCCGTCGGTCCTGCCTCGCCTCGCCCATGGGCAATTGTTCTAAAACAGGCTTGTCTGGCAGGAGAGGCATGGCAGATGGTCCCGATCAGAAAGAGGCTAGAAAGCCGGTGGTTCAAGCCCCGCGGTGCGGAATGCGGAAGTGAGCGTGTTGGCCATCAGCATGGCGATGGTCATCGGCCCCACGCCGCCCGGCACCGGGGTGATCGCGCCGGCGCGCTCCTTTGCTTCGGCAAAGGCCACATCGCCCACGAGCCGCGTCTTGCCCTCGCCCTTTTCCGGCGCGGGAATGCGGTTGATGCCCACATCGATCACGGTTGCACCGGGCTTCACCCAGTCGCCCCGAACCATTTCCGGCCGTCCCACTGCGGCAACGAGAATGTCGGCCGTCGCGGCCAGCGCCGGCAGATCCTTCGTGCGGCTGTGCGCAACGGTCACCGTGGCGTTGGCGGCCAGAAGCAGGTTCGCCATCGGCTTGCCCACAATGTTGGAGCGCCCGATCACCACTGCCGAGAGGCCGGAGAGGTCCCTGCCGCGCACCCGCTCAAGCATCAGCATCGCGCCCGCCGGCGTGCAGGGCACGAAGGCGCTGTCCAGCGCACCGGTTCCAAGCCTGCCGACATTGATGAAATGAAAACCGTCGACATCCTTGTCCGGGTCGATGGTCTGGATGATGCGCGCTTCATCGATGTGCCCGGGCAGCGGCAGCTGCACCAGAATGCCGTGGATCGCCGGATCGGCGTTGAGTTCCTCGACCAGCGCCACCAGCGCGTCTTCCGACGTTTCTGCCGGCAGCGAATGCTGAACCGAATGGAAGCCGCATTCCTTGGCGCGGCGCGACTTGGACGCCACATAGACCTGGCTTGCCGGATCCTCGCCGACGATCACCACCGCCAACCCCGGCGTCACGCCGTGTTCGGCGAGCGTCGCAGTCTGCGTCTTGACCTTCGCAACCACATCTTCTGCGATCGCTTTTCCGTCGATGATATCGGCCATGTCTTTCCCCGGTCAGGCGTCAGTGCGTGCGGCCTCCCGGTCCACGCCAAGGCGCTCGCATCGGGATCGCACTCCAGCCCGCATAATGGGGAAAACGCAGAACCGCAATCCCGGCTTCGCGTCGTTTGACGACGTTATTGGGAAAGAAGGCGAATTTGTCTGGAACGCGCCCGCCGTTCGACAGCGTCAGGCAAGACCGCCTGACGCCGGAAACGTCTAGTACCGGAACCGGTTTGCCCGGCGCGCCGTCAGCGCATCGACCTCGCGGCGCACGGCTTTCAGGCGATGGTGGATTTCGCTGAAGCGGTCTTCGCCATCGTCTTCTTCATGAAACGGCTCGCCAGCACTCTGCGGACCTGCCGCAAATCCAGCCTGCGCCATCGGCGGCACCTGCTGCCAGACGGGATAGGCCGGCATCATCGGCATGTTGATTCCCGGCTGTCCCATCCCCGACTGGCCCATCACTGGCTGAAACGGCGCCATTGCAGGCATCATGCCGGGCTGCATCGCAAGCTGTGGCGTCTGCCACATCTGCTGCGGCGCATATTGCGGCTGTGGCTGGGGCTGGGGCTGAACCTGGGGCTGCGAAGCTGCCGACACCCGCACGCGATGCCGTGGCTCCGCATACCGATCGGCAAGATCATCGATCTCATCGTCCATATGCGCCGTAAACGCATGGTCGAGATCATCTTCATCCTCACGCGCGTCCACACCGGCCATTGCATAGCGCTCACCCGAACGCGGACGCCATTCGCCAGAATGCCGGTCTGATGCAGCATCCCGCAGCCGGTCGTCGGACGCGTGCCGCCAGGATCCGCCACCGGGCGGTGTCGGGTCAGGCTCCGGGTCATAATCGTCATAACCCTGGCTGCCTTCGCCGCCTTCGTCTTCCTCGGCCTGACGCTCGGCCATGTTTTCGCGCAGGCTCTGGATCGCCCCGCCGGCAGCGCCAATGCCCACGCCGAACAGGAAGCCAAGGATCATGCCCGCCATCGCGATCGACGAACGCGACGGGCCGATCGGATCGAGCGGCGGCACGGCCTGCGAAATCACGCTCACATTGGCGGTGTTCAGGCGTTCCTGCTGTCCGGTCTCACGGGCGCGCAGGAGCAGCGATTCGTACACCGAGCGCTTCGCATTCGCCTCGCGCTCAAGCTCGCGAAGCGTCACCTGCTCCGATGCCAGATTGCCCTTCTGCACCTTCAGCCGCGCGAGCTGGCCGGCCAGATCCTGCTCAAGCTGAACGGCGCGCTGCAATTCCACCTGGTTGGATGCCGTCACCCGCCGCAATTCGCGTGCGATCTCCTCACGCGCGCCGGAGAGTTCCGCTTCCACGGCAAGCCGCTCCGGATGACGCGGGCCGAAGCGCACGGCCAGCCTGCCCGCCTGCTGCCGCAGGCTCGCATACTGCGCCAGAAGCTCGGTCATGACGGGCGAGGAGATCTGCTCCGGCAGTGCGCCGCCCAGAAC
The DNA here is from genome assembly GCF_058725515.1 of Nitratireductor sp. WH36-1. Taxonomy (NCBI): domain Bacteria; kingdom Pseudomonadati; phylum Pseudomonadota; class Alphaproteobacteria; order Hyphomicrobiales; family Phyllobacteriaceae; genus Nitratireductor; species Nitratireductor sp. WH36-1. The sequence goes on from NZ_CM178970.1 coordinate 3,570,684, forward strand.
CTCGTCCACGTTCAGCTCACGCGCGGCCGCTGCACGCGCATTCAGCTCCGATGTGCGCGCCTTGGCGTTCGAAAGCTGGTCGTTGAGACGCAGGATCTCCTCATCGGTGATCAGACGCCCCTGCGCATCCACGATGTCATTCTTCGCCTTGAAATCGGCCACGGCCCGTTCGGCCTCTTCCACTTCGGCCCGAAGCGAGGTGAGCTGCTCGGTGATCTCGCGATTGGCGCGGCCCGCCGTTGCAGACTGAAGCTCGCCAAAGGTGGACAGGAACACATCGCGCGTGGTCGTCGCGATCAGCGAGGATTTCTCGGGATCCTCCGTCTCGGCGCCAATGGTGATGATGAAGGTCTTGGCGTTACGGCTCACATCCAGTGCATCTGCGAGGTTCTCGACCGCAATGGAGTGCCGCGCCGTGCCGCCATCCTCATCGCCGCTGCTGAGCAGCGCCGAGATGAGCGCGCGCGGGCTCAACAGCAGGCTCACAATGGAACTGCCACCCGAACCGTTGAATTCCGGGTCATCCGCCAGATCCAGTTCGTCCACCACCCGCGCCAGCACATTGCCGGAGGTCATGATGGCCACCTGGTTTTCGATAAGCGCCAGCGTCGCATCCGAGGGCAGACCGCCCGGCGTCAGATCGCGTTCCACCAGCTGCAGATTGCGCGGATCGAAAATGAGCTGCGTTGCCGCGTAATACATTTTCGGCGTCGACAGCGCGACCATCACGCCAAGAACCGCACCGATGATCGTCGTCAGAAGAATGAGCCACTTGGCGCGAAAAATCCCGCTGATCACGCGCACGGGATCGATCAATGGCCGCCAGAGCCGCTCATCCGCATCACGATTTCCGGTCTGCCTGCGCCGGTGCTGCATGGGCTCGCGACAGGCTTCGGGCTCTTCGTCAATCACGGTTCGCCGCACGGCCACATCGCGCTCGTCGCGCATCGGCGCACGCGCGGGCTCTGCGGTCTGCGCCCCGCGCTGCGGGGCCTCCGGCAGCGGAAACATCCTGTCGAGCAGGCGCTTGTGGAGCGGGGCCTTTTTCGGTGCGGTGCGCGCTTTCCGTACCGGCTCCTCGACCCGGCGCGCAGGCTGTGTGCGCTTCGGGGAAACGTCGTCCCGCGCGCGGTCACCCGCCTCGGCACGACGCAGATAGGCATCCGCCGAGGCTGCCCGCTCCCGGCGCGCCTCGCGCATTTCCGCATCCCTGTCAGAGCGCGTCAATGACGAACGGTCGGCAAGATCTTCCTGCGTTGTCGCACGATCATCACGCGGCGGCTGCATCGACAAAAGCGAGCGCGGGCGCCCGTCTTCCCTTGACCGTTTCCTGTTGGGATTTTCGGCGTCGAACATCGTGTGTGCAGCTTCCGCAAATGATGATGAAGCGGGCACATCAGCCCGCGATTATGTTAACCCAAGCTAAAGAGGCACAGGTAACAAACAGTTAACGGTAAGCTCTGCGTAAGTGTTTTTTGCCCCTGCGTCAGCCAGCAGAACAGCGCATTAAGTTTTATTGCTTATGCTCGCCGCAGAACCGGCATTTCAGGCTCAGAATTCAGGGGCGCCCCATCTCGCTACGCGACATCATCACCAGCCAGCGCCAGGTGCTGCGGGACTACCTCGCCACGATCAGCGGATCGGCGGGCAGGCTCGTCTTTTCGCTCGCCTATTTCGTGATTCTGGCCAACAGCCTGTCCATCGCCGATTTCGGTCTTTTCGCCACCGCCTCCGCCGCTGGCGTGATGGTCGGTCGCATTCTGGCGCTTGGCTTCACCGCCACGCTCTACCGCATCGCCACCGTCAAGCCGCGCCTGCTCGGCACATACGCAGCCGGTTTCCTCGTGCTGACGGTCGCTTCCCTGCCGCTCATCGCACTGGCGAGCGTGGCGCTCTATCTGGTGTTCTTTGCGGGCGACATGAAGGTTCTGCCCTTTGCGCTCGTCATCGCGTCCGACGCCATTGCCTGGCGGCTCACCGAAACGGTGATCGTGGTCAACAATGGCCTCAACCGTTTCGGCCGCGCCGCCGTCATTCTCATCGTCAGCGTCGGCATCCGCGCGCTGGCGGCCCTCCTGTTCACATTCCACGCGAGCAGCGACCTCCTCACCTGGACCGTTTTCTATCTCGCGGCAAACAGCGCGGCGCTCGTCTTCGCGCTCCTGTTCTACTGCCCCCGCCAGCGCCTGCGCCTGCAGAGCGCGCTCTACTGGCGTCGTCTTCCCGACGCGCTCTACGTGGCTGGCGCAGAAGTGCTGTTCTATCTGCAGATGGAGCTCGACAAGCTTCTGGTTCTTGCCCTCGGCAACCCGCAACTTGCCGGCATCTACGCCATCATCATGCGGCTGGTGGACCTGACCGCGATCCCCATCCGCTCCTTCTCCATGCTGCTCGTCCAGCGCATGATGCGCGCACCGGAAATGCTCAACCGCTGGAAACTGCGTCTTGGCATTGAGGGCGCGGTCTTCGCCGTGTCCACGCTGGCGCTGGCGTCGCTGGCGGTGATTCTGCTGTTTTACCCCACGCTGCTGGGGCGCAATGTGGCCGAGGCAGCACCTCTGGTCATTCTGGCGCTTGCGGTTCCGGGCCTGCGCAACCTGACCGAATATCAGGCGGACCTGCTCTTTGCCCGCGGCCAGACCTTCATTCGTGCGGTCAATCTCGGCGTTCTGGCCCTGGGCAAGGCTGCACTTCTCTCGCTGGTTCTGAAAAACTTCACCGAGACACGGGACATCATTCTGTCGCTCAACGCGGTCTTCGCGGTGCTTTACGTGCTGTCGATGGTACTCACCTATCGCGCTCTGGCCAGACCGGCCAAACGCGTCTGATACTGACCCTAACCGATCACACGGCGCAGCGGTTCCAGGCTCGTCTCGGTGAAGGACTGAATGCCGATGGCCACCTGATAGGGCTCCATCCCGGCAATGAAACGCTCAATGCCGGTTTCATCCAGCTCCGGCCCCAGCCAGTAGATGTGGCAGAGCGCGCGGTCGTCGTGGAAGTGTCCTTCCCCGTTCAAAACCTCATCCACATAGCGGCCATAGAGAATGCACTCCGAGAAACGGCGGTCGCTCGCCACCACATTGATCCACGGCCTGCCGTGAACCGTCTCGATACGCCTGAGCATGTCCAGCACGGTTTCGCGCCGCCAGGCGATCAGTGTGGTGATGTAGTCATGCTCGCTGGTCTGCCCGGCAGGAAGGTCAAGCGCCCTGCCCGCATTGGCCAGCCAGTCGCGGTGCCCCATGTCCATCAGCGAATGCATGCCGCCGCTTTTGCGGTATAGCCGCATCTGGCCATCGCGCCAGAAATCGCCACAGTCGAACGGCTTCAGGAACACGACGTCGGAATCGCAATAGACAAGCGCGTCTTCCGTCGCCTTTTCGGCAAAGGCGATGCGCCGCAATTGCTGCACATGCCATCCGCGCAGCGGCGCAAGCCGCGTGCTCAACCAGACATGGCGGCGAAAAAGACTGGTCGGATCGCGCACCGCATGCAGCCAGGATGGCAAGAGATCGCGCTCGTCAACCACCACCCGGCGGTCCGTTTCCAGTGCGCGAAAACGCTCGACATCATGACTGGCGACAAGCAGGTAATGGCGTGTGTAGCCGGTCACATACCGGTCCATACTCTCACACAACAGCCTGCATCGCTCGAAATCACCGGCATAGCTGGGCGTAACGATTGCGGCGTTCTGCTGCGCTCCCATGCCTAGCCTCCGCCTGCCTTGCCGCTCAGCTTCTGACCAAGCACCCGCAGGAGAAACAGCGGATTGCCCACCACATAGCGCCGCCACAGACGACGCGGCTCAAGCCCCAGCCGGAACAGCCATTCAAGCCGCATCCGGCGCATCCACAGGGGCGCGCGCGGCACCGCGCCGCTCAGAAAATCAAGAAGCGCGCCCACGGCAATCGGCACGGTGCAATGCTCGCCCCCAAGCTTCCCGGCAATCCACAATTCCTGACGCGGGACGCCCATGGCCACAAGCAGCACGTCCGGGCGGATTTCCTCCAGCCTGTCGAGGATGGCCTTCTCTTCCGCACCGTCAAAGTAACCGTCATGCAGGAAGACGAATGCGTGTTGCGGCGCATGCTCTGCAAGCTTCTCGGCTGCGGCAAGCGCGTTGTCGCGCCGCGCGCCAAGCAGGCCGACCGTCAGCCGGTCCTTCTGCCGCCTGAGGAATTCCGGCACGAAATCAGTGCCGTTCAGATTGTCGGGAAACGGCTCGCCGTAGAGCATCTTTGAAGCGATATCGACACCAACGCCATCCGCCAGCACCAGAAAGTCCGGCAGGACCTGGCGAAAGCGCGCGTCCGCAACGGCCACATTGGCGTTGTGCGCATTGAGGAACGTCACCTGCGTGAAGCGCCGTTCGGCAATGCTTTCGGCCAGCATCGCAATTGCCGCGTCACGGCCAATTGCCGTCACATCCGTTCCCAGAATGTCGCGCCGCTCGGGCACCGGTGTGATCTTGTTCGGCGCATCCACGTTCATGCGGCCTCGTTCTGCCGGCCAAAGCCAGACTGCTGAAGCCCGTGAAGCACGGCCTTGTCGAGCGCATTGCGCTGCTCCTCATGGAATGTCCGCCCGTCAAGATCGACAGGCGATCCGGCGGCACGCACCAGCGCCTCTGCAAAGGCGCGCGGCTCGTCGGCAAGGGTGCAGTTCTCCGGCTTGTAGGATATGCCGCGCAGTGCGCTCTGCGTGGCAACGCTCGGCAGGCCCAGTTCAAAGGTCTCGATCGTCTTCAGCTGCACGCCGGTTCCGGCACGGCTGATAAGCGGGACCACCTTGCCCGACCGCACAAACTCCACCGCGTCGGGAACACGCCCGACAAAGGCGATGCGGGGGTGTTCCTGCGCCAGGCTCGCCGGCGCGTCACCGGCCACCGCAATGCGAAAATCGTCAGGCAGGTGCGGCACAACCTGTTCCAGAAACCAGTCGAGCCCGATGCGATTGGGCGCCCAGCTCCACGTGCCGATCAGCGCCGCGTCGTAATCCGTCCTGCGTTCATCGCCCGTCACCTCAACCGGCGCATGCGCCACCAGCGGCAGAACTGCCGAGCGCCGGTCATCCGCCACGCCCAGAACCTGCCGGTCATCCTCGGAAAGCGTGTAGATGAAATGCGCATCGGCGCACAATTGCGCTTCCAGCGTTTTCAAAAGCGTCGCCTCACGGCCAAACATGAAACGCGCAATGGGGCTGCGTGCGGCGCGCGCGCTCTGCTCGGCGGAAACATACTCCACATTGTGCGCCACATAGATGTTCGGCAAATGGGCGAAGATCTCGCGGAATGCGCCTGCAAACTGCACGGAATTGAAGATGACGCCATCCACCGGACCAAGGCCGTCGAGTGCGGCGCGAACATGCGCCGGCGAGGCAAGCAGCATCTTGGCGGACGAGAACGTCATGTTGCGCGTCATTGCACGGGCAAGCCATCGCAGCTTCTGAAGACCCCCCGCCGCTTCGGTGCGCGGGTCCATTTCACCCAGAACGACCGTATCGTCGGCAATGTTGCGCGCCTCACGTCCCTGCCAGGCAAAGCCCATGACGGAGACCCGGCACCCCGCGCGCGACAGCGCGCCGAGGATTGCCGCATTGGCAATCTCGTAGCCACTCTTGGGCGTCCCGTCGGAAACGATGGATGTCGCAAAGACCAGATGCATGCACTTTTCCTGTTTGGAACGTTCTGTCAAACAGCAATGAACTCTTCATTAAGGGAGAAGCCGGGGAAACACTTTTGGCGGGCATAACACCATTTCCCTGCCGCAAAAACCTGCCGCACTTAACGCCGCCTTAATTGCCGCCACCGCTTATAGAGCGCGAAACAAGGGGGCATTGGCGGGATCGTGACGCAGGACAGGGCAGACAAGTCGGTTTCAACCGTCGCGCGAACGCCGTCGCTGAGCGTGCAGGACATCGAGTGCGTTGTCACCGTTCCCACCTTCAAGCGCCCCGATCAGCTTCTCGACACGCTCCATTCGCTTGCCGCCCAGAATACCGCGCGCCCCTTTGCCATCATCGTGATGGAAAACGAGGCCGAAGCACATAAAGGCGCAGACGCAGCCGCGCCGCTCTTTGCCGACGGCACGTTCAACGGCCTCGTCATCATCGCCCACCAGCGCGGCAATTGCTGCGCCTACAATGCCGGCTGGGAAACCGCGCTGGCTGAATTTCCGGCCTTTCGCTATCTCGCCGTCATTGACGATGACGAACTCGCCTCTCCGCACTGGCTTGAAAACCTCTGCGCCACGGCGGAGAAATTCGACGCCGATATCGTTGGCGGCCCGCAGGTTCCGGCCTTTGAAAAGCCTGCGCATGAGCGCTGGGCGACCCACCCGGTCTTCGCCCCGCCCTATGATGAAACAGGCCCCGTTGCAGCGCTCTATTCCTCCGGCAATCTTCTTGTGACGCGCCGCGTTCTGGAAGCAATGCCGCGCCCCTTCCTCGATCTTCGATTCAACTTCATGGGCGGCGGCGATTCCGATTTTCTCAGCCGTACGCGCCAGAAAGGCTTTCGCCTTGCATGGTCGGCGGAGGCGGAAACGCAGGAGATCGTGCCGGCGCGCCGGGTCGAACGCGACTGGATCCGCGCCCGTGCGCTGCGCAACGGCGTCATCTCCACACTGGTGGAAAAGAAGAAACGGTCGAACGAAGGCTTCGGCCGGCTGCGTGTCTTCGCCAAGAGCCTCGCGCTTCTGGCCCTCTCCCCGCTGCGTGGAGCCGCCCGGCTTGCAAAGACCGGCTCCATCTCCACCGCCATGTATCCCGTCTATGTCGGTCTTGGCCGCGTCATGGCCGAATTCGGCTACGCGAACGAGCAGTATCGCGAGCCGGAAAAGAACTGACGGCCTTTGCCGCCAACAAAACGCTTCGCCGCTGTCGACTTCCCTTCGGTGATTGTGTATCGGTCCCGCTCCCCTGACCGATCCACATCCCCCAAGGACATAAGCTATGCGAGCGCTGAGCGGCGGCATCGACTTCGGCACGTCGAATTCAACAGCCGGTTTCATGGAAAACGGCCAGCCACGGCTCATCGAGCTGGAGCGTGGCGAGGTCACCATGCCGAGCGCGGTGTTCTTCAATTTCGAGGACAACCGCACCTATTTCGGCCGTAGCGCCATTTCCTGCTACACGGAAAATGCCGAAGGCCGGCTTCTGCGCGCCCTGAAAAGCGTTCTCGGATCGTCGCTGATCCACGAGAAAACGCGCATCAAGGCGCATTCCATCGCCTTTTCCGACATTATCGGCTCGTTCCTGCACTTTCTGAAGGACAGCCTCGAAACCAATCTCGGCGGACCGGTCGACAACATCGTGCTCGGCCGACCGGTGCAGTTCGTCGATGACAATCCGGAAGCCGACCGCCGCGCGCAGGACGAGCTTGAAAAAGCGGCCCAGCGGCGTGGCTTCAAACACATCGAGTTTCAGTTCGAACCCATCGCCGCCGCACTCGATTACGAGCAGCAGGTCAGCGGCGAGGAACTGGCGCTGATCGTCGATATCGGCGGCGGCACGTCCGACTTTTCCGTCGTGCGCGTCTCCTCGGAACGCGCGAAGCAGTCCGACCGCAAGGACGACATTCTTGCCAGCCACGGCGTGCATATCGGCGGCACGGATTTCGACCGCCTCCTGAGCATCGCCCATCTGATGCCGGAACTCGGCTACCGCACGCTCACCAAGGACGGCAAGCGCCAGCTCCCCGCCGGATATTACATCGACCTTGCCACCTGGCAGCGCATCCACATGCTCTACACCAACAAGGCGATGACCGATCTCAGGCAGATCCGCTACGAAGCGGCCCAGCCCGAACTGGTGGAGCGCATGATCGACGTGGTTTCCAACCGGCAGGGCCATGCGGCCGTGGCCGAGGTGGAACGGGCGAAGATCGCGCTGACCGACCTGACGGAGAGCGCCATCGAGCTTCCGCTCACCGAGGAGAAGCTGCATCTGCCCGTTACGCGCGACGAGCTGAACGACGCCATTCGCGTCACCGTCGAGCGCGTTCAGAAGGCCGTCAGCGAAACCCTCGTCAATGCCGGTATCGGGCCTGAGCGGATCACCGCGCTGTTCCTCACCGGCGGTTCGTCTGCCATCCCGCTCCTGCGCGAAAGCGTTCTGGGCATGCTGCCGGCCGCTTCCGTGGTCGAGGGCGACATGTTCGGTTCCGTCGGACGCGGCCTGGCCCTGGACGCCGGGCGCAGGTTCGGCGCCTGAGCCCACTCGTTCGGACCGGGGCGCCAAAACGCCCCGGCCCACATCCTTCTGTTGCATTCGCCGTCCGCACGCGGCATTCCTCTCCCATCATCAAGGGAGAAGTTTCATGGGCAAATCGGTCATTCTCGTCGGCTGCGGAAACATGGGTTACGCCATGCTGAAAGGCTGGATCGCGGCAGGCAAGCTCGCCTCCGGCGACGCCACCGTGATCGAGCCGAATGCGGACCTGCGCGCCCGCGCCGCAGCACTCGGCGTGACGGTTACCGACAGCGTCGACACGCTGGAGCAAGGCGCAGACATGATCGTGTTCGCCGTCAAGCCGCAGGTCATTCGCGACATCGCCCCCGCCTATGCCCGCTTCGCCGACAAGGCCACCTTCGTCAGCGTTCTCGCCGGCACCGGAACGGCCACATTCGAGGAAATTCTCGGCCGTCATGCCGCGGTTATGCGCTGCATGCCCAACACGCCCGCCGCCATCGGCAAGGGCATGATGGTGCTGTTCTCCAACCGCAATGTGAGCGACGGGGCAAAAGCCTTCGCCGGGGAACTGCTTGCCACCAGCGGCGCGGTCACCACCATCGACAATGAAGAGCTGATGGACGCCGTCACCGCCGTTTCCGGCTCCGGCCCGGCCTATATCTTCCACTTCATCGAATGCCTGACGGCTGCCGGCGAGAAGGCCGGCCTGCCGAAGGAAACCGCAAAGCTTCTCGCCATGCAGACAGTCTATGGCGCGGCCTGCCTTGCCAAAGAAAGCGATGACGAGCCCGGCAAGCTGCGCGAGCAGGTGACAAGCCCGAACGGCACCACCGCCGCCGCGCTCTCCGTCTTCATGGATGAGAACCGCCTTCTCGACCTGGTAAGCGACGCCGTCGACGCCGCCAAGAAGCGCTCCATCGAACTGGGAAAGTAGAGGATCGGCGCAGGCCCCTCATCCGCCTGTCGGCACCTTCTCCCCGCGTGCGGGGAGAAGAAAGAAAATCGGAAAGGGAAGCGCCAGCTTCAAGCCCCTCAAGCAACCCGCAAGGCACCGCCTCACCTTCTCACCTCAACCGAGGAGAAGGGAACATTGAAGGTGACGCGCCTTCCGGTTACGACGCGCTTCCTTCTCCCCGCACGCGGGGAGAAGGTGCCGGCAGGCGGATGAGGGGCGAGCACCCCACGCCATCACCCTTCGCCGAACACCATCGCATCCTGCCGCGCCCTGAGCGCCACCAGCCGCGAAGCCGCGTCGGGCGCAACATTCGCATAGGTCAGAAGCGCGCCCTTCTTCACCGGGGCCGTCACCGTGCCGCCCTCAAGCAGCCCGCATGGCACGGCCTTCGCCGTGCGCGCCTCTTCCGCCGTCATGATCCACGAGCGGTAGGAATATTCGCCGATGGCGTCTAGCCGGTCGCCGGGCTTCAGATCCTTCTTCGCCACCGCACAGACTTCCGCAACCGGCCTGTCGAGCGGCACCATGTCCGCCTTGTTGTTGAGCACGGCGCGCGCGCAGGTGAGCGGCACTTCCAGCGAGGTCAGGTGATAGGGCCGGAAGAAGGTGTAATACGGCCCCTCCCCGAGCTTCAGATCGTTCATGCGCTCGCGCAGGCGCGGGTGGTCCATCTCCGCCACCACGAACACGCCCGGCGCAACACCCTTGCCCACCGTGAAGTCGACACAGCCCTTCTTCGAGAGCACGCCGCCATCGGCAATCGGGCAGAGAACGCTGGAAAGCTCCTCGCGGCTCGCCGCCGGGCCATGCATGCCCGGCTTGTCCGGCACGAGGCCCGTGGCATTGGCGATGGCCGCCATCTCCACCATCGTCTTGGAGCCGTCGACGAACTCGACCAGCATGCGCACATTCATGTTGCGCCGTTCCGCTTCCTCGGCGTAGTCGTCCGGCACCGCGTCGATGTTGAGCGGATTGTTCTTGCCCTTGCCGGCGGCAACGATGTCGTGCCCCATGGCCGAGACGAACTCGATCAGCTCCATGCAGGAAGACGGCTCGTCGCCCGCGCCCAGCGAATAGGTCACGCCCAGCCGCGCCGCCTCACGCTTCAGATAAGCGCCGATGGTCACGTCGGCCTCGACATTCATCATGACGAGATGCTTGCCCGCCTCCATGGCCGAAAGCCCGATCTCCGCGCCCACTGCCGGCTTGCCCGTGGCGTCGATCACCACGTCCACCAGATCGTTTTCGGAAACCAGCCGGGAATCGCCCGAAAGCGCCGTCTTGCCGGCGCGGATCGCGTCGCTGATCGCGCCCGCCGTTTCAGCCTCCACCGCGCTCCCGGCAGCGCGTCCGGCAATCTCGATGGCCTTTGCCGCGCGTTCGGGCCGCGTGTCGGCAATGGCCGCCACCTCGATGCCCTTCATGCGCGCCACCTGCGTGACGATGTCCGTGCCCATCTCGCCGCAGCCGATCAGGCCGATGCGCACCGGCCGCCCCTCTTCCGCCCGCTGCTCAAGATCGCGCGCGAGACCCGTAAGCGCCACATTCGTCATCCGATGTCCTCCTCGTTTGGCGACCGAGATAGAAGCGGCCCGGCGCGGTATGTCAACCGCTCTTCACCTGCACCGGAACCGGACTGTTTTTCTTGATATCTTTCAGAACGAGGTTGGTGCGCACATTGGCGATGCCCGGCAGGCGAAACAGGAAATCCTCCAGAAACCGGTTATAGGCCGCCAGGTCCCGGCACACGACGCGCAGATGGTAATCCGCCTCTCCCGTCGTGGAGTAGCAGTCGAGCACTTCGGGCCGCCGCCGCGTCTCGGCGATGAACGTGTCCACATGCCGGTGGTCATGCCGCGTCAGCGACACATGCACGATGGCCTGAAAACCGAGCCCCGCCTTCTCCACGTCCAGCAGAGCCGCATATTGCGTGATCAGCCCCGCCTCCTCCAGCGCCTTCACCCGCCGCCAGCAGGCCGAAGCCGACATGCCGGCCCGCTCCGCCAGCTCCTGGTTCGAGAGCCGGCAATTGGCCTGAAGTGCGTCCAGAAGCCTCTTGTCCTGTTCACTCAGCTTTTCGGGCATAGGTCCAAATCCTGAAAAATTCTCCGATACATCCGTATATATCGGACAATTCTTCCAGAAACCAAATTCCAACCGCCAAATCTGGCACAAAATTCCACCTCTGCCGGTTTAGAATTCTTCCAGTCTGCACTGGAGGAATTGCATGACCGTCCAACCCAAGGCCGGCGAACTCGCGCGCTATCAGCTCGAGGACCGCTACACCCAGGAAAAGGGCCGCGTCTTCATGACCGGCACGCAGGCGCTCGTGCGCGCCGTGCTCGATCAGGCGCGCCGCGACCGCGCGAGCGGCCTCAACACGGCAGGTTTCATCTCCGGCTATCGCGGATCGCCGCTGGGCGCGCTCGACCTTGAGTTATGGAAGGCGAAGGACCGGCTCGACGCCGCCCGCATCGAATTCCTCCCCGCCGTCAACGAGGATCTCGCCGCCACCGCTGTGCTCGGCAGCCAGCAGGTGGAGACCAATCCGAAGCGCGAGGTCGAGGGCGTTTTCGGCCTCTGGTATGGCAAAGGCCCCGGCGTCGACCGCTCGGGCGATGCGCTGAAGCATGGCAACGCCTATGGCTCTTCGCCCCATGGCGGCGTGCTGGTGGTTGCCGGCGACGATCATGGCTGCGTCTCCTCCTCCATGCCGCACCAGTCGGACGTCGCCTTCATGTCGTGGTTCATGCCCACGCTCAATCCGGCCAGCGTGTCGGAATATCTGGCCTTCGCAGAATATGGCTACGCCCTGTCGCGCTTCTCGGGCATGTGGGTCGGCTTCAAGGCCATTTCGGAAACGGTGGAATCGGCAGCCTCCGTCGACATTCCCGCCCCCCGCGCGTTCGAGACACCCGATTTCACACCGCCTCCCGGCGGGCTCCACTATCGCTGGCCGGATCTTCCCGGCCCGCAGATCGAGGAGCGCATGGAGGCGAAGAAGCACGCCGTTCTGGCGTTTGCCGAAGCCAATCCCATCGACCGCCACATCTATGACGTGAAGGATGCCCGTTTCGGCATCGTCACCACCGGCAAGGCCCATCTCGACCTGATGGAGGCGCTGCGCCTTCTGGGCATCGGCGAGGCCGAGTGCCGGAAGCTCGGCATCGACATCTACAAGGTCGGCATGGTGTGGCCGCTCGCCCGCCGCGCAGCACTCGACTTCGTGAAAGACAAGCAGGAAGTCCTCGTCATTGAGGAAAAGCGCGGCATCGTCGAAAGCCAGTTCAAGGAATATTTCTACGACTGGCCCGGCCACAAGCCGCACGCCATGGTGGGCAAGCGCGACGAGGATGGCGAACGCCTCGTGCCGTGGACCGGCGAGCTTTCGCCACGCCTGCTTCTGCCCGTCGTCGCCCGGCGGCTCGAAGGCATCTTCCCCGGCAGCGGCTTCATCGCCCGCGCTGAAAAGATCCTCGCCGCACCGGCCATCACCCTGCAGGTGGAAGGCGCGACCCGCACTCCGTATTTCTGCTCCGGCTGCCCGCACAACACCTCGACCAAAGTGCCCGAGGGGTCCGAAGCGCTGGCCGGCATCGGCTGCCATTTCATGGCGAGCTGGATGGACCGCAACACCACCTCGCTGATCCAGATGGGCGGCGAGGGCGTGAACTGGGCAGCCTCCTCGCTCTTTACCGGCAAGAACCACGTCTTCCAGAATCTCGGCGAAGGCACCTGGTATCACTCCGGCTCCATGGCCGTGCGGCAGGCGATTGCCGCAAAGGCCAACATCACCTTCAAGATCCTCTACAACGACGCCGTCGCCATGACCGGCGGCCAGCCGGTGGACGGCCCCGTCAGCGTTCAGGCGATTGCCCACGCCTCGCGCGCCGAGGGTGTGGAGCGCATCGCACTCGTCTCCGATCACCCGGACAAGTACCAGCCCGGCGAACTGCCGGCCGCCACCACCATCCATCACCGCCGCGAACTCGACGCCGTCCAGCGCGAGCTGCGCGAGGTGAAGGGCGTGTCCATTCTCATCTACGAACAGACCTGCGCCACCGAGAAGCGCCGCCGCCGCAAGCGCGGCCAGATGGAAGACCCGAAGAAATTCGTCGTCATCAACGACCTCGTCTGCGAGGGCTGCGGCGACTGCTCGGTGGAATCCAACTGCCTCTCCGTCGAACCGCTCGAAACCGAGTTCGGCACCAAGCGCAAGATCAACCAGTCGTCCTGCAACAAGGACTTCTCCTGCGTGAACGGCTTCTGCCCGAGCTTCGTCACCGTCGAGGGCGCAACCCGCAAAAAACGCTCCGGCATGGAGTTCGATCTGACGCGGCTTGCCGGCGATCTCCCCGATCCGGAGCCTGCAGCGCTCGACAGGCCCTTCGACCTGATGATCACCGGCGTCGGCGGCACCGGCGTCGTCACCGTTGGCGCGCTCATCACCATGGCCGCGCATCTGGAGGGCAAGGGCTCCAGCGTGCTCGACTTCACGGGCTTTGCCCAAAAGTTCGGGCCGGTGCTTTCCTATGTCCGGCTGGCGTCTGCACCCGACGCCATCCATCAGGTGCGCATCGACCGTGGTGCAGCGGATGCGCTGATCGGCTGCGACATCGTCGTGTCGTCCTCACCCAAGGCGTCGGCCAGCTACCGCCCCGGCATGCGCGCCGTGGTGAACCTTGCCGAGATGCCCACCGGCGATATCGTGCGCAAGCGCGATGCGAGCCTTCACGTGGACCAGCGGCTTGCAGCCATCGAAGGCGTGACGGGCAAGGATGCGCTTGCCGCCATGGACGCCAACCGCCTCTCTGAAAAGCTCATGGGCGACACGGTGTTCGCCAATGTGATGATGCTCGGTTTCGCCTGGCAGAAGGGCCTCGTGCCCGTCTCGCTCAACGCGCTTACCCAGGCCATCGTGCTGAACGGCGTCGCCATTGAGAAGAACCACCGCGCCTTCCTCATCGGCCGTCTGGCGGCGGAAAAGCCCGACGCACTGAAGGGCCTGCTCGACCCGAAGCCGCAGGCCGACGGAACGCTCGACGAGATCGTCACCCGCCGCGAGGCCTTCCTGACCGACTATCAGAACGCGGCCTATGCCGCGCGCTACCGCCATCTGGTGGATCGCGTTCGCGCCGCCGAAGCGCCGTTCGGCAGCGACGCCGTCAGCCGGGCCGTTGCCCGCTCCCTGTTCAAGCTGATGGCCTACAAGGATGAATACGAGGTCGCCCGCCTGCACACGCAAACGGGCTTTTCCGCCCGCATCGCAGAAGAGTTCGAGGGCGACTATCGCATCGTCCATCACCTCGCCCCGCCCTTCCTCGCTTCCGGCACGGATGCGCGCGGACGTCCACTCAAGCGCGAATTCGGCCCCTGGGTGCGCCTGCCGTTCCGCATGCTCGCCCGCATGAAGCGCCTGCGCGGCACCGCCTTCGACCCGTTCGGCCGCACCGCCGAGCGGCGCATGGAGCGCGAACTGATCGGCTGGTACGAAGCGCATGTCGAAAAAGCGCTTGCGCAGCTCGACACCGGCAATGCCGCAACGCTTGCCGAAACCCTGGCGCTGCCCATGCAGATACGCGGCTACGGCCCGGTGAAAGAAGAGGCCGCAAAGCGCATCCGCACCGAGATGGCTGCGCGTCTGTAGACACAGCCTGAAGACCGCACCTCTCTCTTGGGCTCTCCGCTCCTTCGGCAGGCGGAGGAGCCCCCCTTTCCCACCCTCTCCCTCGTCATCCTATGGTCTAGCCATAGGATGACGAGGGAGAGGGTTGGCGCGCTCTCATTCACGCCCCCCCTCATTCCTCTCCGCTCCCTGCGGCAAACCAGGCAGGGGGAAGACGGGCGCTTCCCAATTCACACTCCTTCATCTCTCCCGCCCTCCCTTCGACAAACTCAGAAGGAAGAGAACCCACCCCCACCCGCTCCTTCGTCATCCTCGGGCCTGACCCGAGGATCCATGCCGGAACGCCGAACACAAAGCCCAGCCCCTCAAAGCAAGCCCATCGCTTCCCACGCCGGTGCCGTCGCCACCGCAACGGCATGGATCCTATGGTCAAGCCATAGGATGACGAGGGAGAGGGTTGGCGTGCTCTCATTCACGCCCCCCCCTCATTCCTCTCCGCTCCCTGCGGCAAACCAGGCAGGGGGAAGACGGACGCTTCCCAATTCACACTCCTTCATCTCTCCCGCCCTCCCTTCGACAAACTCAGAAGGAAGAGAACCCACCCCCACCCGCTCCTTCGTCGTCCTCGGGCCTGACCCGAGGATGACGAGGGAGAGGGTCGGCGCGCTCTCATTCACGCTCCCCCCCTCATTCCTCTCCACCCCCTGCGGCAAACCAGGAAGGGAGAAGACGGGCGCTTACCAATTCACGCTCCTTCATCTCTCCTGCCCTCCCTTCGACAAACTCAGAAGGAAGAGAACCCACCCCCACCCGCTCCTTCGTCATCCTCGGGCCTGACCCGAGGATCCATGCCGGAACGCCGAACATAAAGCCCAGCCTCTAAAAGCAAGCCCATCGTTTTCCGCACCTGCGCAGTCGCCACCGCAACGGCATGGATCCTATGGTCAAGCCATAGGATGACGGGGGAGAGGGTCGGCGCCTTGCATGCCAACCAGAGGGCGTGCAGCGCAAACGCGCATGATGCGCGCCATGCTCCTGGCATCCCAATCCCTTGCTCCCGCTTCCTGCGTATGCAAATAGCATTGGTCAAACAGCCAAGGAGGAACCCCATGACCGCCATCACCCGTCGCACGCTCTGCGCGCTAGCCCTCACCACCGCAGTGGCCGGCTTCGCGCTGCCCTCCGCCGCCGCCGACAAGATCAATGTCGGCATTCTGTCGCTCACCTCGCATTCGCCGAGCATCATCGCCGAAGCAAAGGGCTATTTCGACGCGCAGGATATCGATGTCGAGTTCGTGTCCTTCCAGGCTGCGCAGCCCATGGCCGTCGCCATTGCCTCGGGCGATGTCGATTTCGGCATGACGGCCATTTCCGGCGGTCTCATCAGCCTTGCAGACAAGGGCGTGATCAAGGTCATCGGCGGCGCGCTGCAGGAAACGCCCGAGATCGACGGCCAGAAGATCCTCGCCTCCAAGGCTGCGTTCGACGCCGGCGTTAAAACGCCTGCCGACCTCAAGGACCACAGCTTCGGCATCACCACCACCGGCTCCTCCTTCCACTACATGGCGCACAAGATCGCCGACAAGGAAGGCTTTGACCGTTCCGAAATCCACGTGAAGCCGCTGCAGAAGGTGCCGGCCATCATCGCGTCGCTCAAGAGCGGCCAGATCGATGCCTGGTCCATCGTGCCGAACATTGCAGGCGCACTCACCAAGGGGCCTGAAGTCGTCGAGATCGGCAAGATTTCCGACTATGTCGACGATTACCAGGTCACCACGGTCTTCACCTCCACCAAAAATGCGACCGAAAAGAAGGATCTCGTCGAGCGCTTCCTGGCCGGCCTCTCCGAGGGCATCAGCGACTACAACGCCGCCCTGGTCGACAAGACCATGAGCGAGGAAGACACAGCGGCAATCGTCGGGATGATCCACAAATACGTCTATTCCGACCAGCCGCTCGACAAGGCCGATCCGCGCATCCGCGCCGGCGCCATGCGCATCAACGAAGGTGCGGCGCTGAGCGTGGCAAGCGTCGAGGACCAGCTTGAGTGGTTCAAGTCGGAAGGCCTCGTGCCCGATGGCGTGACGATGGAAAAGCTGGTCGACACCAGCTTCGTGGAAACCCGCTAACAGCGAAGCCGCCCCGGCCTGCCGGGGCGGCGTTTTTGGACCGATGCAGCTTCTTCTTCAGAACATCACCCACCACTATGGCGGCACGACCGTCCTCGATGACATCTCGCTTACGGTGGATGACGGCGAAATCGTCTGCATTGTCGGCCCCTCGGGCTGCGGCAAGTCCACGCTTTTGCGCATTGCCGGCGGACTGGAAAAGCCCGATCAGGGTCAGGCGCTTCTTGCCGGACCTGAGCCGGAAGGCTCGCTCAACCCCCTCACCTACATCTTTCAGGATTTCGCCCTGCTCCCCTGGCGCAGCGTGGAAGGCAATGTGAGCCTGGTTCTGGAAGATCACGGCATCGCGGCAGCCGAGCGCAGGGCGATCATCGCCGATGTGCTCGCCCGCACCAATCTTTCCGATTTCGCCAAGGCGCTCCCGCGCCAGCTCTCCGGCGGCATGAAGCAGCGCGTGGCCATTGCCCGCGCGCTCGCCGTCAAGCCGGCCATCATGCTGATGGACGAACCGCTCTCCGCACTCGACAGCCAGACCCGCGAACTCCTGATGGACGATCTGGTTGCGCTGTGGACCCGCGAGCGGTTTTCCGCCTGCTACGTGACGCACAATCTCAACGAGGCCGTGCGCCTTGGCCGCCGCATCATCGTGCTTTCCCGCCGCCCCGGCCGCATCCGCGACGTGGTCGAGATCGACATGCCCCTTGCCGAGCGCGCCGACCGGCTGGCCGAGCTGGAAACCCTGCAGCGCCGCGTCTGGGAAATCATGCGCGAGGAAGCCCGCGAAGCCGACAGGGAGATTTCCGATGTCGCATGACGCCACGCACGAACAACCCGCCGCCAATGCAGCAACAGCCAATGAGAGCGGCCAGCGCCCGGTTCCCTTCCGTGGCGGCGGCTTCGTTCACCGTTCGCTCGGTCCCGTCGCCCCGCTTGTTTTCCTCGCCATTCTGGCGGTCTGGGAGCTGGGCTCGCGTTCGGGCTTCATCAGCCCCATTGCGCTGCCAGCCCCGTCAGAGGCGTTTGGCGCGCTTGTCGATCTTTTTCAGACCGGCATGCTCTGGAAGCATCTCGGCGCGAGCCTCTACCGTCTTGTCGTCGGCTGGACGCTGGGCAGTCTGCTGGGCATCGCCGTCGGCCTGTTCATCGGCCTGTTCTCGCTTGCCCGCGCCGGGCTTCTGCCGCTCGTCTCGGCCCTGTTCCCGGTGCCGAAAATCGCGCTCCTGCCGCTCTTCATCATCTGGTTCGGCATCGGCGAAGGCTCCAAGGTGGCTACGATCCTGTTCGGCACCTTCTTCCCGACCGTGATCGCCACCTATGGCGGCGTCGACAATGTGGACCGCAATCTGATTCGCATGGGCCAGTCCTTCGGCATGTCGTGGCTCTCCATCGTGCGCAAGATCATCCTGCCAGGCGCAATGCCGGCCATCCTGTCCGGCTTCCGCATCTCCGCCTCCATCGCCATCGTGCTTCTGGTCGCCGCCGAGATGATCGGCGCGGAATTCGGCGTCGGGGCCTATATCCTCATGGCCGGCGCGCTTTTCGCGCTGGATCAGCTCATTGCGGGCGTGGCGCTCCTGTCGCTCATCGGCCTCATCATTGCGTGGCTGATCGGCAAGCTGGAGAAGCGTCTGCTTTCGTGGAGAACCTGAGCCTTTTTGCCGCTTGTGAAAAAACTCTTCGCAAATCGACAGAAGGGCGCTTGCCAGCAAAAAATCTCGTGCTATAAACCACGCGCTTCCGGCGGAAACCAACACCGCCTCGCCTTGTAGAAATATCTGCACCGGCACCGTGAAGCAGGGTTTGCCCAGATAGCTCAGTTGGTAGAGCAGCGGATTGAAAATCCGCGTGTCCGTGGTTCGAATCCGCGTCTGGGCACCACTCCCCTTCAGCGTCTCCAATCATCGCAAAGCAACGCACACTTCTCGCAAAGAAGCCGTCCGTCAGCTCTGAAACACCTCAGTCTTCTGATGAATTCGGAATGAGGCTGAGCTTTCCATGCATGACATGCCGTTCGGCGATCACATGCTCTGCAAGCCGCTTAACATCGTCCGGCAGCCCCTTGAGGATGCTGATTTCAAGGCATCGGTCATGGTCGAGATGCACATGCATGCTCGCGACCGAGAGTTCGTGGGCATGATGAAACGCATTGGTCAGCCGCTTCGCCAGATCCCGCGCCTCATGGTCATAGACATAGCTCAGAACGCCGATGCAGCTTTTCTGCGACCCCGTTTTCAAAAGGGTCTGCTGCATGCCCTGCCGTGTCAGGTCGCGAATCGCCTCCGAGCGATTCTGATAACCGCGCTCACGCACGACCTGATCGAGCTCATCCATCAGGTCGTCATCCAGCGTAACGGTTATGCGTCGCATTGCTCGCCCTCATTCACGGTAAAGCCGCCATGCCGGAAAAGGCTGACGGGCGGAAGAAAATCACAGGTCGAGAATGCGGCCTGCGATGCGGCGAAGCAAGGGCCTGTCATGGCTGATAACAAGCATCCCAAGCCCGTTTTTCTGCGCATGCGCTAGCAGGGCCATCCAGATCTGCGCCTGCGTGAGGGGATCGAGCGGTGCGGATATCTCATCGGCAACGAGATAGCGCGTGCCAGGCGCAAGCGCGCGCAGCACGGCGACCCGCTGCAGCTCCCCGCCGGAGATCTCATGCGGATAGCGGTCATACCACGCCTCTGAGACGCCGAAGGCGCGCAGCATGGCTTCGTCAGGACGCCAGGCCTCGCTGATGACCCTGCCGACAGTCCAGCGCGGATCAACCGAGAAGGCCGGCGACTGAGAAAGATACTGAACCGGATTGAACCCGCGCGCATGCGGCTCACCGTCGATGATGACCCGCCCGGACAACGGCCGATAGTGACCTGCGAGAATGCGCCCCAGTGTCGATTTGCCGACCCCGGACCTGCCCGTGAGGCCGACCACCTCGCCGGGGCGAACCGCAAGGCTCACATGATCGAGCACGCGCCCTGCCACGCCGTAGGAGAAACAGACATCCCTTGCTTCAAGCATGTTGCGCCACCTGAAAGCCGTTCTGTGGCAGGGCCTGCCACAGGGCGCGGGCGTATGCGCTGCGCAAGCCCTCTCCCGCGCCATCAAACGCGCAGGCCGCTTCCTCGCCCTCCATCCTTCCATTGCGGATGAGACATACCCGGTCGGCATAGGGCAACGCGGCAGCCAGCGAATGCGTTATCAGAAGCACGCCCTTCTCCTGATCCGCCAGCCCCCGCAGTTTCGACAGCACGATTTCGGCGTTCTCGTCATCCAGCCCGCTGGTCGGCTCATCGGCGATGAGCAGATCCGCGTCGCCAACCGTCGCGATGGCCATCATCATGCGGCGCGCCATGCCGCCGGAAAGCTGGTGAGGGAAGGCTTTTGCCGCATCTCCATCCAGCCCGAAAGCCTCAAGATGGCGCGCAAGCGTCTCCCTGTCGGTGGGCCGCCCCGCCCGCCGCGCCGCCCAGCGCAACTGCTTCGCGCATCGCGCCAGCGGCTCCAGATGGCTGATGGACTGCGGCACGAGCGCCATGCGCCGGCCACGCAATGCGGGGAGAGTGCGCTCGTCCACCGGCTGGCCGTCCAGACAAATGCTCCCATGCATGCGGGCATTGGGCGGAAGAATGCCGAAGGCCGCATGTGCGATCAGGCTTTTGCCGCTGCCGGACGCACCGACAAGCGCCACCACCTCCCCGCGCCCGATGGTGAAGGCAATGTCGTTGAGAACCGGCGTCTCGCAGGAGGCGAGAAGCCCATGATAGCGCCGAAACGACAGGCCGAAGCCGCTGAAGGAAAGAAGCGTCATGTCTGCGCCGTCCTCGGGTCGAAGATCAGCCGCAACCCGTTGCCCACCGTATCGAAGCACAGAACGAACAGAAGCAGGCACAACCCCGGAAACAGGCCAAGCCACCATTTTCCGGCAGTCAGATAGCGCATGGAATCGGCCAGCATCACGCCGATGGCCGGCGAGGTCGGCTCAAGGCCGAAGCCGAGAAAGGTCAGGCTTGCCTCATGCAGGATCGCATGGGGAACCATCAGGACGAACCCCACCAGCATCTGCGGCACCAGCTGCGGCAGAACATGGCCCACTGCGATGGCCGCCCACGACTTTCCGAAATGGCGGGCCGAAATGATGTAATCCGCCTGCTTTATCTGCATGACCTCCGCACGCAGGATGCGCGCAAGGCGCGGCCAGTGCGTCAGCGCCAGGGCGAGCGTCACCGCGAAAGGCCCGCCGCCCAGCGCAAAGCAGATCAGGATCAGCAGCACCAGATGCGGAAGGCCGATCGTGGCGTCGATTGCAAGCGACACCAGCGCATCCATCCAGCGGCCGGACGCGGCTGAAACCAGAACCATCACAACCGCGATGAGAACGGAGCAGGCCGATGCGAACAGGCCGACCCAGAGGCTGGTCGTCAGCGCCTTGGCGGTGCGCGCAAACATGTCGCGCCCCATCTGGTCCGTACCGAACCAGAGGGCCCAGTCCGGCGGGACAAGGCGTGCCGTGAAGTCCGGCGCGACGCCCGCACTTCCAGCCATGAGCGCTGCCACCGGGATCAACAGGATCAAAAGCAGGCACACCGCGGCGGCGGCGAATGAGCGGACACGGTTGTCCATGCGCGGAAGAATCAGCGGTTCAAGGTTCTGCCGCTCACCGAGCTCAGCCATGATCGCCCCCCGTCAAAAGGTCGCCATCGCGAATGCGCGGGTCGACGAGGCGGTACAGCATGTCGGCAATCATGTTGCCCACGGAAACGAACAGCGTCAGGCAAAGCGTGATCGCCAGAAGCAGCGGCACGTCTCCCTTGATGCCGGCGGCAACCGTCGCCTGGCCGAGCCCTGGATAGGAGAAGACCTGCTCCGCCAGAATGGAGCCGCCAAACAACTCTCCCAGCGAGGCAAACAGGATGGTCACGGCGGGAAGCGCGGCATTGCGCAGCCCGTGCCTCAGAACGATGTCCAGCTTCGTCGCGCCCTGTGCGCGGGCATAGAGCGCGGCATCGAGGTTGAGGATCTCGATCATCTTGGCGCGCGTGTGCAGCGCCACCTGCGAAACGCCGAAAACGGTCAGCGCCGCCAGCGGCAGGGCGAGGTGGCGCAGCCGGTCTGAGAAGGTGACGTCCTCCGGCACGACACCGATTGGCCCCGCGCAACACACCGGCGCCCATCCAAGAAAGACAGCAAAGGCGAGCAGCAGAAGGATCGCGATCCAGAAGGTCGGCGCGCAGGAAAGAACATAGGCATAGACGCGGATCACCCGGTCGATCCACGACCCGGAATTCGCGCCGGCCACGACACCCAGCGCAAACCCCAGAATGCCGGACAGAAGCCACGCCAGCCCGACGAGCGGAAGCGAGGTCCAGAAGCGGCTGGCGATCACCTCCGAAACCGGGGCGTTGTAGATCATCGAATAGCCGAGATCGCCCCGGAGGATGTTCTGCGCCCATCGGACGAACTGCGTCAGCGGGGCCTCGTTCAGGCCCCACCGCTCCGCAATCAGCGCCTTCTGTTCCGGCCCGACCCGCGCAATGTCATCGCCGAGATAAGCGTTGACCGGGTCGATGGGAGAGATTTTCGCCAGCGAAAACGCCACTGCCGCGACCAGCAGCAGGACGACGGCAAGCCGCCCCAGCCTGTAGGCCAGCCCGACAGCGAGAGATTGCGCTAAAGGCCTAGTCACACGTCCAGGCCCACTGATCGATCATGGATGTGATCGGCCAGCCATGCCCGTGTGGCTCAATCTGCGTCTTGCCGATATCGAGACACTCATTCGTGAAATAGATGTGGTCCAGATTGACGAGCCACGCCCAGCCGGCAAGGCCGCGCGCCGAAAACCCGGTCTCGCCATCCCACTCCGCCGCCTGCCAGTGGGGATAGGACGCCTCCAGCGTCGCCGCCTGCTGGGCGGCGGCCAGATGCGCGTCCACGACCGTGTCGGAGAAATAGCCCGGATTGTAGAAACCCACGCCGCCCCAGTCGGAATTGTAGAGGCTGTAGACTTCCAGCGGGCTGTGGCTGCCCCATCCCAGCATCACCGGTTCCTGATGGGCGAAACGCTCGATCTGCTCCCAGGACGCGCCGGTGGGCTGCGCGTTGATTCCGAGCGCCTTGAGCTGCTCGGCCACCACGACGGTCAGCGCCTGACGCACCGCATCGGACGCCGGGTAATAGATCTTGAAACCCGCCTTCACGCCATCCTTCGCGCGAAAGCCGTCATCGCCCACCAGCCAGCCGGCCGCATCCAGCATCGCCCGCGCTTCGTCGGGAGCGTATGTCACGGCGGCATCGGCGTTCGACCACGGCATGCCATCGGCCGGTCCGGCTGCGGGCCTGCCGAAACCATTCAGCACCACCTCGACAAGCTGCTCACGATCCACACCGAGATTGATCGCCCGGCGAATGGCGGGATCGGAGGTCACCGCATTGCCCACGGCCTCTCCCTGTGCATTCACCTCGCCCGGCGCCTGCATCGGGAAGGTCAGTCCGCGATTGTCAACGGACATCACCTGGAGGCGCTTGAAGCCGTCGATCATGTCATCGGCCATGAGGGCGGGAACAGACACCATGTCCACCTGACCGGCGCGCGCTGCGGCAAGCCCGGCATCCTCTCCGGTGAAGACGAATGTAAGCCGCTCGAACGGTGATTTCGGGCCGTAATAATCGGGATTGGCTTCAACGATGAGCTGTTCGCCCTCGGTCCACGAAACCAGCCTGTAGGGACCGGACCCGACCGGGTTACGGGCATAGCCCTGCCCGTAACTGTCTGACGGGACGATGCCCAGCGAATAGAAGTTTTCCGAGAACGTCACCCAGGGGCGCTTCAGTTCGATCCTGACGGTCAGATCGTCAACCGCCTCGGCCTTTTCCATCACCGTCAGGTCAAGTGCGCCGCCAGCCGAAGCAGCCTCATTGAACGTGAACGCGACGTCTTCCGCCGTGAGCGGCGTGCCATCGGAAAAGACCACGCCCGGACGCAGGGTCACGGTCCAGACCAGCCGGTCGTCGGACAGTTTCCATTCGGTCGCCAGATCAGGGACCGTGTTCAGATCCGCATCGCGGCGCAAGAGGGTCGACTGGAACAGCGGATGGCCATAACGGCCCCAGCCAAGAAGCGGGTCGTAGCCCGTGTCCGGCTCGCCGCCGATTGCCAGAACAAGATCATTCTTGGCGAATGCCGGAGCGCCGGCAATCAGGGAGCTTGTTGAAAAGAATAAAAGACCGGCCCAGCCCGCGAAACTGCGATTCATCTACAAATGCCCCTCAAATCAATTTCATGCCGGCCTGCAAGCTACCAACAGAAAGTATGACGTCAATAGAAAAACATCATACTTTCTGAATTCGTTTCACGGCGCGTTTTGTTCAGATTTTCATCCATTCCGAGAATTCAGAAAAACGGCTCAAAACGCGCGTAAAAATCAGAAAATCGACAGCGAAATTGGGAATTTTTCTGATTTTTCCGGAATTTCCGATGCGGGTTCATTTCTCAGAAAATCAATTAACCATCACGCCAGACCGGTGCTGTCTTCCCCCTTCTTTCTCGGGTCGATGCCGGCCTGCATGAGTGTCTTTTCAAGAAGCAGATCATAGATCGGCCGCCCGCCAATCCACTGCGCCACCATATTGGCCGTCACGCAGGTGGCGATCAGCGGCATCACCATCGTGTAAGAGCCGGTCAGTTCCAGCGTCAGCGCCACGCCGACGACAGGCGCCCGCACGGAGGCGGAGAACAGCCCGCCCATGGCGGCGATGCCGAAGGCCAGCGGAACCATCGCGTCATGCGGCACGGCGAATGTCATGACCTCACCAAAGGCGAGACCGACACACATGGAAAGCGCCAGCATGGGAGCGAAGATGCCGCCCGGCGTTCCCGCCGAATAGCTGGTAACCATGGTCACGAAACGCAGCACCGCCAGCATCAGCAGGATTTTCAGACCTGCACCGTCTGCCGCCAGCGACTTGATGACACTGTCGCCGCCGGTCACGGCCATCGGCATCACGATGAACAGCGCGCCAATGGCCAGCCCAACGATTGCGGGAAAGAGATAGGATGCGCGGGCATTGACGCGCGCTGCAAACGCGCTGGTCCATAACAGGCCCGCATTGAGCGTGACGCCCAGGACGCCGAGCAGACAGCCGAGCAAAACGAAGGCAGGCAGCATCCAGACCGCCGGGCTGTCGACCAGCATGGACAGGTCCGGCGCGGTGCCGCCGATGATCTGCGTCATGACGGTGGCCAGGAAGGCCGCGACGATCACGCCCATATAGGTGCGGAACGTGTAGGGAAACTGCCGGCGCGTCTCTTCCACGATGAAGAGAACAGCCGCGAGAGGCGCGTCGAACGCGCATGCAAGACCTGCCGCGGCACCTGCGCCCAGCATGCCCCGCCGCTCGATCTCGCTGACCTTGAAGAAATCCGTTATGGCCGCCGAGAACGATGCGCCGATATGGATCGTCGGCCCCTCGCGGCCCAGCACCAGTCCAGAGCCGACCGCAGCAATGCCGGCGAAGAACTTGACCGGCAGAACCCGACGCCAGCGCACGACCCGCAGGCCCTGCATCGCCCCCTCGATTTCCTGCACGCCACTGCCGCCCGCCTCGGGCGCATAGCGGCGCACGACATAAACCGCCAGAAGCGTGATGCACATGGTTATGAGCGCAGCCGCGACCACGAGCGACGCGCCGTCCACATATGCCGAAAGCAGATGAGGCCAGGTCTGCAGCCTGTCGATCATCAGGTGGAACACGGAGCCGACCGCGCCTGTCAGGACGCCTGTCAGGCTTGCCAGAGCGATGTAGCGCATCTGCGCGCCCCGGTGTCCCGGCCGGTCCAGTGTTGCGATTGGGTTATCCATGGCTGCGACTTTGACTCATGTGACTTTTGGCGGCGTTGTTCATCGACGGTTGGAGATGCTGTGTCGTTCCACTCATGTCAGGATTGCGATCCAGATGAGTGCAAGGGCGATACACAGGATCGAGACCGGAATGCCCGCCCGGCAGAATTCCCGCATGCTGATCTTGATGCCAGCAGCGGCTGCGCGCTCCACGACGATAATACCGGCGAGGCTTCCAAACACGATCAGGTTGCTCGAAAAGCCGGTGCCAAGCGCCAGCGCCGCGCCGAGGGCATCCGATTCTCCCGAATGCGGAATGAACGGCACCAGAAGCATGACGGCCGGATTGTTGCCAACCACATTGCTCAGGCCCGTTATGACCAGAAAGAGGGTCGCCGGATCGGAGAAGTCGATGCCGGCTGCCTGCAATTCGTGAATGACCTTTTCCGGCAGCCCCGTCGCCGTCAAAGCGGCGTTCACGACGAACAGCCCGGTGAGGAGCAGCATCAGATTGCCGTCCACGGTTCCCAGAACGTCCTTCGACGCCACACGACGATTGACGAGCATGACCGCTGCCGCCGACATCGCCACCATTTCGCGCGGCCAGTCGGTGAAGACGAAAGCCGCGATGATGGCGACGGTGATCACCGCTGCCTTCAGCGTTTCGAGGCGGTCGAGCGGCGGGTTCTCGACGGGGGCTGTGGTAGGGGTAGCGGGGCCGGCGGACACCGTGTCCAGCGTCCAGCGATTGCGGTAAAGCCACGAGACGGTCGCCCACACAACCGGCAGGGAGATGAGCGCAGGCACGAGCGCGATCTTCATGAAGCCCGTGAAGGAAAGGTTCAGCGTCTGAGCCGCGATCATGTTCTGCGGGCTGCCGAGGATCGTGGCGACGGACCCGGTGTTGACGGCAAAGCAAAAGCCCAGAAGAAACGGGATCGGATTGAGCCCGCGCGACAGCGTGATCGCGACCAGAAGCGGCGTCATGGCCACCACGACCACATCCTTGGTGAGAACCGAGGAAAGCGCGCCGCCCGTGACGATCAGAATGGCCAGCAGGGCTGGCGGCGACACCTGCAGTGAGGCGACCTTTGCCGCCACCCAGGGGTAGAAACCCGAAACCGTATAGGCCCCCGACACGATCATCAGACCGAACAGAAGCCCCAGCGTCTGGTAGTCGATGGCCGCCCACGCGGCCTCCGGCGAAATCCGTCCGAAACCGATCATGGCGAGCGCGCCAATCACCGCCGCACCTGTGCGATCGACGCGAAAGCCCGGAAGATAGCCGAGCATGAGCGCCAGATAGACCAGCAGGAAGATGATGACGGTGATATCCACGATTTCCCCCTGTGGCCCGCCGACGGAAACAAGCCATGGCAGGCAAAAGGACTTGCAGTTTTGAAACAGGACGATGGCCTGACAATCCATCAACCGTCAGGCCATCAACCATCAGGCCATCGCGCCTGATGCTTCGTTGCTGGCGCGGTGCGCCAGACAGGTTTTCTCTACTTCGCCGGTGCGTCCGCCGCCTTGCCGACCAGATGCTCGCGCACACGCTTGTGCGGATGCGGGGCCAGAAGCTTCTTTGGCACGATGAAGAGATAGAGCGTCAGAACATAAGGGGCCGTGAAAGACGGCAGCCCGAGCGGCGACATGAGCACATCATAGGCCCCCTGCAGGAAGACCGTCACAATCGTCGCCAGAAGCGCATAGGCAATGACCTTCGGCGATGTCTTGAGGAACACCACGCCGATCGCCATGGCGGTGAGCACCGCACTGAAACCAAAGAGCCCCTGGCTGACCGATGACGGGTCTGCCCGCAGGACAATGGCGGCGATCATGGCAATCAGAGAGCCAAGCACTGCCGCGATGCCCGCAGGCCGCGAGGCGATGAGAATACCGACGAGGATAATGACGCCACTGATCTCGTTGCCAAGCAGGAAGACCTGACCGATGTTCCGGAAGAAAATCTGAACGAGCTCGACCGAAGACGGGATCATCTCCGCGCCCTGCACATAGTCGGAGACCAGTTTTGGCTGTTCGCTGGCAATGTCGAGCGCACCGAACGCATAGGCGCCCGCCATGAGCAGCCAGCCCGTCAGGACAAACGGCCCCGTCGATCCGGGAATGCCCCAGCTCTTGGTGATGGTCGCGCCCATGGCGGCGGTCACGACCGTGCTCATGGCCGCCCCGACAATCACATAGAACCAGAGTTCCGGCGATGCGGTGATGAAGGTCGGCATGGCGATGCCGATGAGGATGCCGTTAAAGCCAAACAGGCCGGACGTGATGGAGGCTTCGTCGCACTCAAGCAGCCTTGCCGTGAGTGTTGCCACCACCAGACCGACAAGCGCGCCGATGGTCGTCGCCCAGTCTCCGCCCGCGAAGCTCGCATAGGCAATCGCCACCAGAAACAACAGACCCGTCAGCGCGTTCTCCATGAAGAACACCTGCCCTGCACCACGCAGGCACTGAAATAAAAAGCCTTGCCGATTTTCGTTCACAGCAGCCCCCTCACGGATTGATTAGCGCCAAAGGAACTCTTCGGGCAGTGTGCGCCCGCGAGCCTCTTCCCGTACGACTTTCCAGAAACGCCTGACCTCGCGGCGCACATCGTAGCTTTCGATGCCGACGGCGCGCAGCATCAGCCCCGCCCCGTTGGGCAGCGCGGAAACGCCGGAGATTGCGCGCGGATTCTCATCCGGCCAGTTCGTGTCCATGCGCGCCTTGATGCGCTCGGCCGTTTCGGGCGGCGTCAGGCACATGATGTTTGCAAACGCGTCGAAGCCGCGCATCACGGCGGCGAAGTCGCCGGTGTTGTTGCCCTTTTCGATCAGCACCTTCTCGGTGAAGAGCTTGCGCCCGTCCGGGCGGCGCACATTGACCGACATGGAGAGGAGATCGAGGCCGAAACGCTCGCTTGCATGGTGATGCTTGCGGCCGGTCATCATCATCTCGCCATAGATCACCGTGGCGCTCTCATCGACGATCAGGTCCGTGTCGTTGATGAAGCGGGAATCCCGGTAGGGAATAGTGACGTCCGGCAGATATTCCAGATACGCGTCCGCGCCGACGACAACCTCCTGATGCTGCGAAGCATAGTTGGCGTCCATCTGGTGAATGCGGTTCGCGCCCTGCGAGGTGACCTGCGCGCAGGCCCCCTCGCCGACCGAAATGTCGATCGTGTAGCGGTCGCCCTGCAGGATGCCGCCGCCGACCGAGATGATCGCGCATATCGGCAATTCCGGCATGGCCTCATCCCAGTAGAGCGCCTGCTGCACGAGCAGCGGGGCCACGCGGTAGAGGTCCGAGAGGACCGACCGGTCGCCGCGCCTGGTGAACCCCAGACGCAGCTCCCCGATCTTTCCCGGGCCGGCAGCACGCATCTGCGCAGGTTCGGTCTTGAAGCCACTGAGCTCCCGATAATCGTCGAGCCTTCGCAGGCGTTCGTGCAATGCCATGGCGTTACGCTACCGTGTCTTCAGCCTTGGCTGCCGGCTTCACGTCGAACAGCGCCATATCCATGATGAGCTGCATCAGCTCGTCGACGCCTTCACCGGTCTTGCAGTTGGTGAAGACAAACGGCTTCTTGCCGCGCATGAGCTTGGAATCGCGGTCCATCACGCCAAGGTCCGCGCCCACATGGGGAGCCAGGTCCGTCTTGTTGATGACCAGAATGTCGGACTGGCAGACACCGGCGCCATTCTTGCGCGGGATCTTGTCGCCTGCGGCCACGTCGATGACGTAGATGTAGAAGTCGGCAAGCGCCGGGCTGAAGGTCAGCGTCAGGTTGTCACCGCCCGACTCGATCAGGATCACGTCGCTGTCGGGATACTTCTCTTCCATCTCCTCGACGGCGGCGATGTTCATCGAGGGGTCTTCGCGCACTGCCGTGTGCGGGCACGCGCCGGTTTCAACACCGACGATCTTTTCCTCGACGAGAATGCCCTTGAGCGTGCGGCGAACCTGCTTCGCATCTTCGGTCGTCACGACGTCGTTGGTGATGATCAGCGGCTTCACGCCGAGATCAAGCAAACGCGGCGTGATGGTCTCGATCACGGCCGTCTTGCCGGAGCCAACCGGACCGCCAATGCCAATGCGTGTGATTTTCTTCATTTTGCCAATCCTGCTTCAGCCAGCCGCTCAGTTCATGAACAGCCGGACATGTGTTGTCGTGTGATGCGCCACCAGAACGTCGAAGACGGGCGCGAAACTGGACATCTCTTCCAGCTCCAGGCCGCAGACGCTCGCATATTCGTCCTCGACGCTTTCCTGCGCCGCAAAGAGAATGCGCTGGGTATCGAGGTGGTCGATCCGCATGAGGCGCACTGCCGCGCTCATGATCATCGCGGCGACGCCATATTGATGAACGACGAAAGCCTGCTTCTCGTCCGCGCCGAGCTGCGCAAAAGCCATGGCCTGACCGATCGGGAAACAGCCGGGCGTTTCGCCTGCCTTGATCCCGGCCAGCCAGCGCTCGAGATGCGGAAACGCACTGATCTTCAGCGACAGTTCGGCAAGCTTGCGGCCCATGCGGGCGAGCATGAGCTGCTGCTCTTCGCCGACACGCCGGTTCCACAATGCCTGGTCTGCCGCCAGAACGCCGTCATAGTCGCCCGCGGTGATGGCCCGGTACGCGTGCAGCAGGGCGATCCCGTCCATGTGGGCCGCCTGCCGCAGAACGACCTCGACGAAGCGCTGGAGGCTGTCAGCATCGGTGACAACCTCGGTCTGCAGCGCCGATTCCAGGCCATTCGAAAACGCGAACGAACCAACCGGAAGCGTCGAGTCGGAGAATTGCAGCAGCCGCGACAGAAGCAGCATGTCATTCTTCGGGCGTTTCGCCCCCTTCTTTCGATCCGCCATCGGCCTTCAGTGTTCGTGCACGTGGTGGTGGTGATGGTGCGGCGTTGCGTCGGCGCCGGCAAACAGCATGCGCACTTCGCTTGCGTCCAGTTTGGCGGCGATTTCCTCGCCCGGCGCAAAATGGCTTTTCACGCCTTCGATGGCGTGGGTCTTCATCACCGAAGCCATGACCTTCTGGTCGACGGAGAGCGGCACGTAGACCGTGCTTCCCTTGATCACGGCAGGCCAGTGCTGGTTGCCGAGCGCATGGCCAAGCTGGAAGCAGATGTTCAGGATTTCCTGCGGCGTGCGGCTCTCGAGGCTCTCAAGCTCGATCACCATCACTTCCTTGAGCGCGATGCGGGCCACGACGATGAGGTTCTTCGCCTCGTCATGGTGGAGGATGTCGCCATTGTGCAGGTGCTGCGAACGCGGCAGCGAAATCGCGATCTCGACACCGCCTTCGCTCATCTTGCGCAGACGGCTTTTGGGGGCTTCCCACTGTTCAAGCGCCAGATAATCCACCTGCAGGTCTTTGGCCTTCTCCTGCCAGACCGGATCGTTCAGGTTTCCAAGAGCATTTTCGACAAGAATCATTTTCTATCCCTGGATGCTGTAGCGGTTGCGCCAAAATTCGTCCGCCATGCCCGCGAAACCGCCGGGCTGCGGCGGAAACTGCATCGGCGTTTCTCCGAAACAGACTTCTGTGAAGGGTATTGAGACGCCCGCGCAGAAAAGCCGAAGCTCCTGCGCGGGCGTCATGTCTCTTAGCTGAAGAAGTGGAGCTGGTTCAGCGGCAGGCTGGTTGCCGGCTCAATGGTTGCATGCTTGCCATTGACGGTGACCGCGAAGGTTTCGGGGTTCACCTCGATCACCGGCAGCGCGCTGTTGCGAACCATCGAGTCCTTGCTGATCGTGCGCGTTCCGTGGACCGGAATCACGTGCGACTTGAGCTCGTAATGGTCGACAATGCCGTCTTCGTAAGCCGCCTGCGACGTGAAGGTGACGCGCGTCTTCGGCAGCGCCGAACCGAACGAACCATACATCGGGCGGTAACGAACCGGCTGCGGCGTCGGCAGCGATGCGTTCGGATCGCCCATCAGCGCCCAGGAGACGAAACCGCCCTTGATGACCATCTTCGGCTTCGCGCCGAAGAATGCCGGCTCCCAGAGAACCAGATCGGCCATCTTGCCCACTTCAATCGAGCCCACCACATGGCTGACGCCCTGTGCGATGGCCGGGTTGATGGTGACCTTGGAGACAAAGCGCAGCACGCGCTGATTGTCGTTGCCGGACGTATCGCCTTCGTAGGCTCCCATGCGCTTCTTCATGAGATCTGCGGTCTGGATCGCGCGGACCCAGTTTTCGCCGACACGGCCCATGGCCTGGCTGTCACTGGACAGGATGGAGATCGCACCGAGATCGTGCAGCACGTTCTCTGCGGCGATGGTTTCCGGGCGAACACGGCTCTCCGCGAACGAAACGTCGGTCGGGATCTTCGGGCTGAGGTTGTGGCAGATCATTGTCATGTCGAACAATTCTGCCTGCGAGTTGATGCCGTAGGGCAGCGTCGGGTTGGTCGAGCTCGGAATGACGTTCGACTGCCCGGCAACGCGGATGATGTCCGGCGCGTGACCGCCACCCGCACCTTCCGTGTGGTAGGTGTGGATCGTGCGGCCCTCGAAAGCGGCGATCGTGTTTTCCACGAAGCCGGCTTCGTTCAGCGTATCGGTGTGGATGCAAACCTGGATGTCGAAATCGTCTGCGACACCGAGCGCGGTGCGGATCGCTTCCGGCGTGCTGCCCCAGTCCTCATGGATCTTGAGGCCCATGACGCCGGCGCGCAGCTGCTCTTCCATCGGCAGACGGGTCGAGCAGTTGCCCTTGCCCAGAACGCCTGCGTTGACCGGCCAGCCGTCGAACGAGCGGAGCATCATCTCCACGTTCCACGTGCCGGGCGTGATGGTCGTGCCATTGGTGCCGTCGGTGGGGCCGATGCCGCCGCCAAACAGCGAAGTCACGCCATTGCTGAGCGCGGCCTCGGCCTGCTGCGGGGAGATGAAGTGGACGTGCGCATCGATGCCGCCGGCCGTGAGGATCAGGTGCTCGCCGGAGATTGCATCGGTGCCCGGTCCAAGCGCGAGACCGGCCGTGACGCCCGACATGATCGCCGGGTTGCCGGCCTTGCCGATGGCGCAGACCAGACCGTTCTTGATGCCGACATCGGCCTTGATAACGCCCTGCACCGCGTCAACGATGGTGACGTTGGTGATGACGAGGTCGGGCGCGCCGGCGGCGCTGGTCAACTCATTGTCGAAGCCCATGCCGTCGCGCAGCGTCTTGCCGCCGCCATAGACGGCCTCTTCACCGTAGACGCGCAGGTCTTCCTCGATCTCGATGTAGAGATCGGTATCACCGAGGCGGATCTTGTCGCCGGTCGTCGGTCCGTAAAGGTCGGAATACTGCTGCCTGGAAATCTTTGCCATTTCATAAGTCCTGTAAAACGAGATTGCGCCCGGGCGATTATTTTTCCGTCTTGAAGCCGTACCGCTCGACGCGCTCCATGGCATCGGCGAGACGCGGACGGGAATCGTCGTAGCTCTCGTCGCCGACCCAGCCATTGACGAGGCCGTTGAAGCCGATGGCGCGCTGCTTGCCCTGATACGGGACCAGCGTGACTTCCTTTTCATCGCCCGGCTCGAAGCGCAGGGCTGTCGTGGCAGGGATGTTCAGGCGTTTTCCGAAGGCCTGCTCGCGGTCGAATTCCAGAGCAGCGTTCACTTCGAAGAAATGAAAGTGGGAACCAACCTGGATCGGACGGTCGCCCGTGTTGCGCACCTTCAGGTCCGTGGTCGGGTAGCCGGCATTGATTTCAATGTCGCCTTCGCCAAGCACCAGTCCGCCGACTGGCGTTTTTTTCTGTTCGGTCATTTAAGAAGCTCCCTTCGCGGCACGCACTACTGGATAGGATCGTGGATCGTCACAAGCCGGCTACCATCGGTGAACACGGCTTCCACCTGCACGAAAGGAATCATCTCGACGACGCCTTCCATCACATCGTCGCGGGTGATCTCCTTGCGGGCGATCTCCATCACTTCCTCGACGGTCTTGCCGGCGCGCGCGCCGTTGAGAGCGGCCACGGAAATGAGCGAAACGGTCTCGGGGTGATTGAGCTTCAGCCCCTGATCCTTCCGCTGCTGAGCGACCTGCGCAAGCGTGTAAATCAGAAGCTTGTCGATCTCTCTTGGTGTAAAGTGCATGTACTTCTTCCCTGTCAGAATGGATAAACTTGCACGTCGCGCAGGTCGGTGGGGCACCGACATGCAGACAATCCCTGCCAGCCGCAGATCCAGAAAAAGCGCAACGCCTCCGGATCAGAGCTGTTTGACGACGATTTAGCGACACACCTCCCAAATGCTTTTATCGCTCAAAGCAGACAAAACAGCCCGCTTGATTGTAAAAACACCCAAGGCGAACGTCGCGCCGCCACGTAAAAGCCACCCTCCTTCAAAAACCCTCTAATACCTGCCATGGAATACAAAATGCATACAAGCGTTTTTCATTTTTTTATTGATTAACCATAGGTTAACGCAGAAAAACGCCATACATATACTAAAACGCTTGCACTCCGTTGAAATACAACTTGGCGGCGTGCACGCCAATGAACGCAAATCCGAACGAAACGACGATCGTGATGAAGACGTAGTAGAAGGCGGCAAGGCTTTCGCCCTTGTCGATCAACTGGATCGTATCAAGCGAGAACGAGGAGAATGTCGTGAAGCCGCCCAGAACCCCGGTAACGACAAGGGCCCGCCACTCTGCAGAACTGACGGCGGCGCGCGATATGATCTCGACAGCAACACCGATCACGAAAGAACCGATGATGTTGACGATCATCGTACCCCAGGGAAAAGCATCGCCCCAGATGCGGTTGGCGAGAAGCCCGACCGACCAGCGCCCAACCGAACCAACGGCTCCGCCGAAAGCAACAAGAAGCGCAAGAGAAAAGTAATTCATCGCCCCAGCAAGCCCCACTGAAATCCTTTGCCTATGCAAACCATTAATACACCGGACTCACACGCGCAATGAATTCATGTGGAATTTTGAATATACTTGATCACCCAAATAAAACTTGAAAATATACAATTAAACAACCGGTTAATATAAACCGATATATGTCGACTGGTCTATTCTCAAAAACTGGTATCCATACGTATTGACAGCGTCGCATTCCAAAAAGCGTAAGCGACTCACACACTCCACCCGCCCCTCCAGGCCGTCGAGAAGGCGCCCAAGGATGCACAAGCCGACTTCGGGGCCATGTCCGGCCAGCGAATTCCTGCAAATTCTGACGAATACTGACCAAATCTTACAGGTATCGCCGCTTTTTAGCCGCTTCACGAGAAATGACGGTTTTCACCGGCCTTGCCTTCTTGCACCGGCCCAAAGCTTGCGTCATCAAAGGTCATGCTCGACCTCAAGACGCTGCTGCTGCTGGAATTCTGCACGACGACACTCCAGGCAATCGCCTGGGTTCTCGTGTGGATGTCCTGGCGTCATCTCTATGAGCTGAAAGTCATCGCCGCCGGCTTCGTGGCCATCGCGCTCGGCCTGCTTCTCCTGCTTCAGCGTGGTCAGGAGGCTTCGGCGCTGCGCATCGTGCTCGACAACATGATGATCAAGATCGGGCTGGTTCTGCTTGCCGATGGCATGGCCCGGTTTCTCGGCCAGCCAAGATGCCTGAGGATCGGCGTTTTTTGCCTGGCCGCGCATCTCGTTTTCTGGGGCATGGCGGTGGCGCTTGCGCCCGAGCGCCTCGAACTGCGCATTCATGCCTCCACGGCTTTCACCGTCGTCATGATGGGGGTCATGATCAAGACCCTCTACATGGACCGCACCCAGCCGCCCTTCCTGCGCTGGATCACCATCGCTTTGCTGGGGGAATATGTCGGCGCAAGCCTCCTGCAGAGTTTCCTGCTCTACTGGTACCCGGACACTTTCGCCCATGGCGCGCTGCTGAGCGATGTGAACGCCTGGTACTTTTTCCAGGGCCATCTGTTCATTGTCGGCTTTTTCATCTGCCTTCTGTTCATGGTCGGCATGCGCCTTTCAAACGACCTGCGCGACAGGAACTCGGCGCTCGCCCGTGAGGTTGCCGAACGGCGGCGGCTTGAAGGCGAACTTTCCGCCAGCCTTGATGCGGAAAAGGCCGCGCGCGAAGAGCAGCGACAGCTCATTCGCATGGTGAGCCACGAATTCCGCACCCCGCTGGCCGGCATCCGCTATGCCAGCGAGATGCTCGAGATGATGCTCAAGCGCCGCTCGGAGGCCGTCACCAAGCGCCTCAGGAGCATTGATGACGCCGTCTCCCGGATGACCATGCTCATCGACCGTTTTTTATCGACCGAACGACAGGTCGAGGGCGTGCTCAAGGTCGAGCAGCTGGACATCGGCGAACTGACACAGGACATCCAGCGGCATTTCGATCAGGTTGGTCTTGGCGACCGACTGCACTTCACGACCGTCGAGGCGGTTTCCGATTACTGGGCGGATGTCGAGATGCTGCGCACCGTAATCGTCAACCTGATCGACAACGCGCTCAAATATTCAGCCGATGACAAACCGGTCGAGATCGCCATTTCCGCGCGCAACAAACTTCTCATCATGGAGGTGTCCGATCGCGGCATCGGCATTCCCGAAGGGGCGCTCAGCCATGTGGGACGACGCTTCTTTCGCGCCCCAAACACGGGGAAGACGGCGGGCAACGGACTTGGGCTTCACACATGCCGGCAATTGCTTGGCTACCACCGCGGCGCGGTAAACCTGAAGGCGCGCAGCGGCGGCGGCACTGTCGCAACCGTCATGCTGCCGATGCCCGGCCTGGTGCCGATGAACGATACGGAGCGGTGGGAGGAGAAAACCGCATGAGCCGGATACTGATTGTCGAAGATGAAGACGCCCTCAGGGGCGACCTGATCGACTACATGCACCTGCAGGGGTTTGACGCAGCCGGCGTTGGAACGGCCGGTGAGCTGAAAAAAGCCCTTGAAGTGCAGGCACGGCCCGACGTTGTGATCCTCGACATAACCCTGCCGGACGGCGACGGCTTCCATCTGGCGGAGATGATCCGGGCAAGGCTCGATTGCGGCATCATCATGCTGACTGCGCATGGCGACACGGAAAGCCGGGTGCGCGGCTTTGACAGCGGCGCGGATATCTATCTCGTCAAGCACAGCAGCCTGCGCGAGATCACCGCAGCGGTTCACAGCCTGCTGCGCCGCCTGCCCCAGAACCAGGCACATGACGGGCAGACAGGAACCTGGGTGCTCGATACGGTGAGCTGGACCCTGCTTTCTCCCGATGGCAGTTCGGTAAAGCTCACCGCGACCGAGAATTCCTTCATCGGCGCACTGATCGAGAATTCCGGTACGCCACGCTCCCGCGAGGAACTGGCCCGGATCCTCTCCCGGCGGCAGACCCAGTTCGACAACCGCCATCTCGACGCGGTGGTGAGCCGCTTACGACGCAAGATCCTCGACCAGACCGACATCGACCCGCCGATAAAATCCGTCTACGGCGTCGGCTATTCCTTCAGCGCAGCCGGAAAGATCGGGAGCCCCGACCTGAGCTAGGGTCAGGACCTCAACCGTTCTCATGCCCTTCAGGGATTGCTCCCGAAATACTGCACCGCAAGCTCGCGGATCGTCCCGTCCTCCCGGGCCCCGATCACCTCGACGGTGAGCGGCTTGCGCAGCGGGCTCTGCGGCGGCAGGCCGAAGCCGTATTTGTCGGGATTGAAAACCGCGCCGACAACCGAGAAAGGCGCTGCCGGGTGGTTGTTGGCGAAATACTCCAGCACCGGCTTGTCGCCGATGATCGCATCCACATGCCCCCTGAGCAGAGCGTCGGCGGAGCGGGAGATATTCGGGAACGGCACCACGGCCAGTCCCGCAGCCTGCGCGAATTCCTCGGCCGTGCTCCCGTCCGTAACCGCGATAACGCGGCCACCGAGATCGGCAACGCTGTGAATTTCGCCACGCAGGGACAGGGTGGTCATCACGCTGGTTACCGAAGAGGTCACGAATGCGACGACAATCACACCGAAGACGAGCCACAGGCCCTGCCAGACACGCCCGAACCAGCCAAACAGGTTCTTGCGCGCAGGCGGCTTGCCCGAGGTGGCAATCGTCATGACAGAGTAAAAGCTCTCCGCCAGCCCGTCGCGCCAGCGTTTGGGAAATGATGTGTCGAAATGCCGGTCAAAGAGCGTGTAGCCAAACGTGGCGGCGAGAACGACGAAACCAAGCCATGCATAGGCTGTGAGGAAGCCTGAATCCCGCAGGCCCCGCAGCAGGTCCCACAAGCCGTTCGAACCACTGTCATTGACCATGATGCGCAGACCGGAATCGAACCATGGCTGCGTGAATTCGATGCGTTCGGCGCGCGTCTCGGTGATCGTGAGATTGGTGACGGCGACATCCAACTCGCCTGCGGCCGTTGCATTGACCATCTCGCTGACGGTGTCGAACGGCACGTAACGATATTCCAGCTCCAGTTCTTTGGCCAGATACTCCCAGAGATCGATGGCCATGCCGGAGAAGCGCCCTTCCTCTTCGGAAACGAAGGGCGGGCTTTCGTGAACCCCGACGATCAAAGGTTCGTCCTGTGCGGCGGCGGGTGCCGCGACACCCAGGGGCATGGCGCAGATGACAGCCAGCGCCAGACGCTGAAACCAGATGGCGGAAAAGCGAAGAAGGCCGCGATTACGAGGTGGCGTTTGCTGGTTCGTCATGGTGGCGTGCACGGAAAATCAGGGGGAAAATCAGGGAAGGATCGAGATGGTGATAAAGGCGGCGAAGATCACCAGGTGAATGCCGCCCTGCATGATCGTGGTTCGCCCGGTCGCCAGCGACAGCGTGCTGGTGAAGAGCGTCAGCACGAGAAGCACCATGTGCTCGGACGCCAGACCGAGGATCAGCGTCTTGCCCTGAAAAACCGAAATCAACGCAACGGTCGGAATGGTCAGACAGAGGCTGGCGAGCGCCGAACCGAGCGCCAGATTGAGGCTGGTCTGGAGACGGTTCTGTGCAGCCGCGCGGATGGACGCAATGCCTTCGGGCATGAGCACCATCAGGGCGATGACCACGCCAACCAGTGCGTCGGGCAGGCCGGCCTGTTCGATCTTCTCCCCCACGGGATCGGCCAGGATTTCCGCGAGCATGACAACGGCGACAAGCGACACAGGCAGCGCCAGAAGCGAGGATATGAGCATACGGCGCGGCGGAGGCTCATGCGCATGATCGTGCCCATGTCCCTGGGGCTCTCCTATATCGAGAAAGTCGTCGCGATGGCTGAACATCTGGACGAACAGGAACAGCGCATAAAGGCTGAGCGAAACGACGGCGACGAAGATAAGCTGTGCCGGCGCATAAACCGGCCCCGGCTCGCCGACCGTGAAGTTCGGCAGCACAAGACCGAGCACGGCCAGCGTGCCCAGAACGCCCAGAGCCGCCGTGGCGCTGCGCCCCTGAAAGCCCTGCTCGTGATAGCGAATGCCGCCGACCAGCAGGCAGACGCCGACAATGCCGTTCAACACGATCATGATGGCTGCAAAAACGGTATCGCGGGCCACCGGGCTGTCGCCCGCAGGATCGGCCAGAAGAACGGACACGATCAGCGACACTTCGATAATCGTCACGGCCAGCGCCAGAAGGATCGAACCGAAGGGCTGGCCAACCCGATGGGCAATCACCTCGGCATGATGGACTGCGGAAAAAACCGACAGAAACAGAAACGGCGCAGCGAGGAGTAACAGAAAGACTGAAGTCGTTTCACCGGCCTGATGTTCGATGAAGAACGATAAGCCAAGTGCCACAATGGGCGCTGCGAGTGTCCAGGCTGGATTACGAATCATTTCGCCAATCTTCCAAGCAATAAATATCGAAGCGTATGTGAGGGGCCTGACGCCAAACGGTTAGCCATATTACGATTATGCGCATCGAAGCATTATCCTGCGCCCTGCGGGAATGAAACCCGCGCATTTTTTAAAGCTGTTCACAGGAAACATGGTTCTTCGGGCTGTTCATTCGAATTCGGCCTGTTTTTTCGCAAGTTTTCAGCGAATCCAGCACATGGCCACCCCATGGCCACGTATTTTGCGAGCGCCGCCAAACGACTAAACGCGTGAGAAGAAGTAAAATGGCGGTCTTGACCTTGCCTTCCAGAAACGAAAGAACTCCAATAGATGCTATTGGCGCCGACACGTTTTTTGCAGGAACGCTGTAATCTTGGTGTCGAATTGGTGACCTAAGTCTGGAAGCAAGTGCAGCGCGACCGCTGCGGGTTTGAGTAGCAATGGGGCGTTGTGTGTCGCGAACAACAAGAGTCACTGTTTCCCGTCTCCCCAGGCTTGCCCTGCTACTGGCCCTGAGCGCCTTACCGGCAGCCTGTGTATCCGAGATGTCCGAGCTGACCTCGCCCGCGCCCGACCAGGCGTGGAATGCTGAAGGCAAGAGCGGCGACTATTCTGTGCCGGCAAATATGGAGGCGGCTTCCCCCATCTCCAGCGCCGACCAACGTTCTCCCGCATCGTCCACCCCGCAGATCCGCAGGGACCACGCCTACACGCTGCCCGAGCTGATCGACATGGGGCAGCGGCTGAACCCTGCGACGCGCGTTGCATGGGAGCAGGCGCGGCAGGCGGCCACCGCCGTGGGCATGGTCGAGGCCACCTTCCTGCCCGTCATCACGGCCAACATCATCGCCGGTCAGCAGGAGGTGACAACGCCGATCCCCACGCTGACAGGCGGCACAGCCTATCTCGACACGACCGTCAGCGGCGCGGTTCCGAGCGTCACCCTGCAATGGCTGATCTTCGATTTCGGCGAACGACAGGCATGGCGCGACGCCGCCAAGCAGAACGCCTATGCAGCCAGCGTGAGTTTCAACGGCACGCATCAGGCGCTGATCTACAACATCACGCGCGCCTATTATCAGTATGGCGCGGCCAGCAGGAACCTGCAGATCGCGCGGCAGACGCTGACCAACAGCCGGCGTCTGCAGGATGCCGCCAACACACGCTACAAGAACGGTGTCGGCACCACGATCGAAACCGCACAGGCGAAACAGATCGTCGCCCAGTCCGGTTTCCGCCTCGTGCAGGCCGAAGACACGGCGCGCGATTCCTATCAGGATCTGCTTGGCGCAGTTGGCCTCTCGCCCCACACCAACATCAAGATTGCCAGCGATGCGGCGCGTCGTCTGCCGCGCCCCCGCGCCCTGCCGACAGAGGAACTGGTCAGGACCGCGCTCGCCCGCCGGCCCGACGTTCTGGCAAGCTACGCAGCGGTGAAGGCCAGCGAGGCCAATGCCCGCGCCGCCGACGCCGCCTTCATGCCAAAAGTCTATCTCGGCGCGATGGCAGCCGCGAACAATGGCCGCATTCAGGCCGGCAGCCTGCCGGGCCTCGGGCTTCAGAACACCTCGACCGGCATCGTCGTCGGCGCTTCGGTGCCGATCTATGATGGCGGCCTGCGCGCCAACCAGCGCCGTCAGGCACAGTCGGTAACGAGGGCGGCCATCGCCACCCATGAGCAGGTACGCACCGCAGCCATCCGCGAGATTGTCGTCGCCTCCGACACGCTGCGCTCGGCGCTGGCTTCGCACAGCGCTGCGAGCGAACTCGTCAATGCGGCCGGCGTCACCTACAACGCGTCGTTCGAGGCCTTCAAGAACGGGCTCGTGCCGATCACCGATGTGACGACGGCGGAGACCGGGCTTCTGGACGCGCGACAGGCGCAGGCCGACGCCCATGCCGCCTCGCTGATCGCGGCCTCCACGCTCGCCTTCTCGCTCGGGAACATGACCTCCAAGAACGCACCGTCACAGGCGGTTCGCTAGTTCCGGTCATTGTTGCGCCGGAACACAATCCATTCGCCCAGGAGAATATGATGCGGCTTCGTTTGGGAAAGAAATACGGGCACCTGGTTCACGGCCTGAACTGTGCCTGCCACAGTCCTGAAGCGCTCAGCCTTTTTCAGCGTGTCGACAAGGGCCTGTCGCGCCGTTCGGTCCTGCGCGGCATCGCGGCAACACTGGCCGCGCCCGCTCTTGGCGTTGCCTCGCCAAGCTTCGCGCAGCCGGCTCCAAAGCCGATCCTGCTCAAGAATGTGCGTATTTTCGATGGCCGTTCGGCGCAGCTCATCGATGGCAAATCCATCCTGATCGAAGGCGCGCGCATCGCAGCCCTGCCGGCACAGGACGATACCGTGAGCGATGCCGAAATCATCGATTGCGGCGGACGCACGATCATGCCCGGCATGATCGACGCGCACTGGCACACAATGCTTGCCGGCATTTCCCAGGTGACCGCGATGACAGCGCAGGTGCCCTATGTGCATCTCGTTGCGGCCGAAGAGGCGGAGCGCACCGTCATGCGCGGCTTCACCTCGGTTCGCGATGCGGGCGGCCCCTCCTTCTCCGTCAAGCGTGCGATTGATGAAAGCCGCATCCCCGGCCCGCGCATCTATCCGTGCGGCGCCATGGTGTCACAGACTTCGGGCCATGGCGACTTCCGCCCGCTCTACGAGCTGCCGCGTTCGCCCCAGACCAATCTGAGCCATGCGGAAGAAGCCGGCATTTCGGCGATCGCCGATGGCGTGCCGGAAGTTCTGCGCCGGGTGCGCGAACAGCTCATGCTCGGAGCGAGCCAGATCAAGATCATGGCGGGCGGCGGCGTTGCCTCCGCTTACGATCCGCTCGACAGCCTTCAGTTCACCGAGGAAGAAATCCGCATGGCCGTGACGGCCGCTGAAGACTGGGGCACCTATGTGTGCGCCCATGTCTACACCTCGAATGGCATCAAGCGCGCCCTGGCCGGCGGCGTCCGCTCCATCGAGCACGGGCAGCTTGCCGATGAAGAGGCAGCGCGCCAGATGGCCGACATGGGCGCGTGGTGGTCCATTCAGCCATTCCTCGCCGATGAAGATTCCAACATGTATCCCAATCCGCTGCAGCGCGAGCAGCAGAAGCTGATTGCCGAAGGCACGGTGCGCGCCGTGGAGCTGGGCAAGAAGTTCGACGTCAAGATGGCGCTGGGCACCGACATCCTGTTCAACCCGCAGGCGACCGCCAGCCAGGGCAAGCAGCTGACCAAGTTCGCCCGCTGGTATGACAATGCCGACGTTCTGCGGATGCTGACGAGCGGCAATGCCGACCTGCTGGCGATGTCGGGACCGCGCAACCCCTATTCCGGCAAGCTCGGCGTCGTTGAAGCCGACGCCTTTGCCGATCTTCTGCTGCTCGACGGCAATCCGCTGGAAAACATCGACCTGATCGCCGATCCCGAGACCAGCATGAAGCTGATCATCAAGGATGGCCGCATCCAGAAAAACACATTGGGAGCATAGGAATGCGTGCATCACTGGCTGTTCTGGCTGCCGCCACCCTTACAGCGACTGCACTTGGCGCGAAGGCCTCGGACCTTCCTGTTCCCGCAGAGAACGAGGGCGAAACCGAGCGCCCGTGGGTGCTACAGATCACGCCCTATGTGTGGGGCACGGGCCTCAGCGGCGATGTATCGCCGTTTCGCCGCAGCCCGACAATCGGCATCAAAAAGAGCTTCTCCGACGTGATTGAGGATCTCGACTTTGCCGGCTTCGTGAATGTCTGGG
Source organism: Nitratireductor sp. WH36-1 (assembly GCF_058725515.1). Taxonomy (NCBI): domain Bacteria; kingdom Pseudomonadati; phylum Pseudomonadota; class Alphaproteobacteria; order Hyphomicrobiales; family Phyllobacteriaceae; genus Nitratireductor; species Nitratireductor sp. WH36-1. Next base: position 3,613,934 of record NZ_CM178970.1, read on the forward strand.
GCCGGTATGAGCGCTTCGTGTTTTCAGCCGACATGCTCTACGTCTCGACCACGGACAGCAAGGTCGTCCACGGCACGATCCCGCGCCCGCCCCTCTCCGTGCGGCTTGATGCATCGATCGACACCAGGCAGTTCACCTCGACGCTGCAGGCCGGCTACCGTGTGATCGAAACGCCTGACTTCACATTCGACGTGCTCGGCGGCGTGCGCTTCTGGCACATCTCGAATGATGTCGATCTGGACGTCGAGGTCGCCAGCCAGAAGCGCAGGATCAGCTATGGCGAGGATTTCGGCTGGGTCGATCCGGTCATCGGCGCGCGCGCGTTTCTGCGCATGACGGAGAAGCTCTCGCTTCAGGCACAGGCCGATGTCGGCGGGTTTGGCGGTGGATCGAACTCCACCTGGTCGGTTCTGGCCACGGCGAATTACACAATGACGGATCACCTGTCCGTGTCAGCCGGCTACAAATATCTCGACATCAATTACGAAGATGACGGGCACGTGTTCGACACGACCATGAGCGGGCCGGTTATCGGTCTTACCTATCGCTTCTGACCAATCGGCATAACGGTTTCGGGCATGCATGGCCCGAAACCGCCCCGAACCCGCAGTGTCGTCCGGCTCGACGACCGACAGACGAAAAGGAGGTTACCGTGCGAAGACAATCCAGCCCCCGCACCGGTGGCCGTTTTAGGCTCCTCTTGCCGCTGGCAGCCCTTCTGGCCACCAGTGCGTCCGCCCATGCGGCGGCACCCTCGGTGCCAATGTTCGGCAGCTTTTTTCCCTACTGGCTGCTCAGCCTTTTTGCCGGCGTCATTCTGACGGTCGTTCTGCGGCTGGTTTTCGTCCTGATCGGCCTCGATGACATCCTGCGCTGGCGTGTCCCTGTCTATATGAGCATGGCTCTGGGGCTCACCTTCATCATCTCTTTCCTGGCATTTGGGCGCTAGAAAATGAAGCACTCCCCTTCCCGTCGCGTTCTCGCCGTCCTCGGTGGTGCAATCAGTCTGGCGATCATCGCCGGCGCAGGCGCGCTCGCCTATCGCAGCCATCTGGAGACACAGGCCAATCCGCTATCCGACGATGCATCGCTCGATGCCGAAACGGTGAGCATCGCCGCCGGCGTTGCCGGGCGCATCAAGGCCCTGCATGTGAGCGAAAACGCCATGGTCCGCGAGGGCGACATTCTTGTCGAGCTGGACGATTCCGCATACCGGATGGCCGTGGAGCAGACCCGTGCGGATCTGGAGATCGCAACGGCCGCAGCCCACGACCAGACGCGCAACATCCAGGCCGAGCGCGCCAATGCGCAGATCGCTGCGGAGCAGGTTGCGCGCGCCACGGCCAATCTCGAGCTGGCGACCCAGACGCTCGACCGCCTGCTTCCGATGCAGTCCAAGGGCTATGTCTCCGCGCAGCAGATCGATGACGCCAGGACCGTCAAGCGCGATGCGGAAGTCAGCCTGAACGAGGCGCTGCGTCAGCAGGAAGCCGCCGAGGCGCTGGTGGGCGATGAAGAAGGCGTCGAAGCGCTGATCCGCGCCCGTCAGGCCGCCCTCGCCATCGCCGAACATGAGCTGGCCGGCACGGTGATCCGCGCGCCCGCCGATGGGCGCGTGGTCGATCTGACGGTCGGCAAGGGCGGATATGTGCTGCCCGCGCAGTCCATGTTCACCCTGATCAAGACCGATGCGTGGTTTGCCTCCGCCGCCTATGTCGAAACCGTTCTCCCCGGCATTTCCGTTGGCGACTGCGCCACGGTCTACGCGCTTGCCGACCGCAAGCGGGCGATCAAGGGAACCGTGGAGAGCATCGGCTGGGGCGTTTCGTCAAAGGATTTCATCACCCTGCCGGTGGGCCTGCCGATCGTTCCGAAGTCTCTCGACTGGGTGCGCGTTCAGCAGCGCTTTCCGGTGCGCATCCGGCTGGTCGATCCCCCGGAAGATCTCATGAGAGTGGGCGCATCCGCCGTTTCGGTGATCCACCGCGATGACTCCTGCTAGCTCACCCCTTTCGCGCCTGCTCGGCCAGGCCTGGGCCGACCTGCAGCCTTTTGCCGGCCGCTTCGGGCTGACCTGGCGGGTCGCGCTTCTGTGCGCGATCGTCACCGCTGCGGCGATGATGTTCAAGATTCCGGAAGCGTCGATCAGCTGCTACCTGATCATCTTCCTGATGAAGGAAGACGCCGTTCAGAACTGCCTGATGGGTTTCGGCCTGATCCTGCTGGCCACGCTGGTGGTCGTGCTCATGATCCCGGTGATCAATATGAGCATCGACAGCCCGGCCATGCGGCTGGCGATCATGTTCGGCGTCTCCTATGTCTTCCTGTTTTTGAGCTCGACCACACCGCTCGGAGAGCAGGCCGCCATTGTCGGCCTCATCGTCGCTTTCATCATGACGCTGGTGACGGATGTGCCGATTGGCCAGATCGGCAATCAGGGGCTTCTCGCGGCCTGGAAAATGGCCTGCATGCCCATGGCCCTGATGATCCTGTTCAATCTGGTCCTCGGCATTCCCGCACAGACACTGGTGCGCAACAGGATCGTGCGCCGCCTGCGCGCCAGTGCGGACGTGCTGGAGCACCCTGACGCAGGCGAAGAACTGCAGGAGCTGCTGGCCGAAGGCAACGACCTTTCCCTGCAGCAGATGCTGACGGTGAAGCTGCTTCACCTGATCTCCAAAGAGAAATCGACATGGCTGAACGGCGCTGTCGAGACCAGCTATCGCGTCATGCTTGCGTCGCTCGCACCTGCGGGCAGCATTGCCCCGGAACGCGCCCGCGCACTGGCAGGTGAACTCCGGCAGGCTGCCGATGAGATCGCCTCGGGCAACACCCCGGCTGCCCCTGCACCTGAAAACGCGACCGCTGACAGTGCTGCTGCACGCAAACTGTCCGAGGCGCTTGCAGCGCTTTCAAAGCCCGATGGCGGCGCGTCGCCGAAGCCCGCCCCGCAGCGGCTTCTGTCGGCTGACGCCTTCACCAACCCCGATCACCAGCGCTATGCGCTGAAAACCTCGCTGGCCGCGATCATCTGTTACCTGATCTACACCGGCATTCAGTGGGACGGCATCCACACGGCCCTGATCACCTGTTATGTGGCCGCGCTCGGCACGACGGGTGAAACCGTACGCAAGCTCACGCTGCGCATCGTGGGCTGCCTCATCGGCGCTGCCATGGGCGTTGGCGCACTCCTGTTCATCATGCCCCACCTCACCAGCATTGGCGGGCTGATGATCCTCGTCTTCGCCGGCACGCTGGTGGGCGCGTGGGTCTCCTCCGGGAACGAGCGCATCTCCTATAGCGGCGTCCAGATCGCCCTCGCCTTCCTGCTGACCACGCTGAACGGATTTGGCCCCAGCTTCGAGTTTTCGCAGGCTGGCGACAGGATCATGGGCATTTTCGTCGGCATCTTCGTGATCTACGTCATTTTCACGCAGTTCTGGCCGAAAAGCGTCGTCAACGAGGTGCGCGACACGCTCGACCGCGTCAGGGGCGATCTCAAATCTCTGGCTGGCGAAACCAAGGATCGGCGCGACAGCGATCTGGCGATTTCCATGCGTGCCTTTGGCGATCTGGAACACGCTGACGAGATGCTGGACATGGCCTATTTCGAGCCCCGCAGCGAGCGCGCGCCCAATGAGCAGCTTGATGGGTATCGCGTGACGCTGGAGGAAATGCGCAGCCGGCTCTGTGGCCTTCAGGCCAGGGCATAAAGCCGTGCTCCAGAGACCGAAACAGCGTGGTTAACAAAGAGTTCAAAGCTCAGATTGGAGAAGATTACAAATTTGTAATCGCAAACACCGAACTCATGTCACGTTAATGGACAAGTATTGTTCGCCAGCTTAGTGTTTCCCTGAATCGCATTGAGGAATATCGTATATGTGCACATCTCTTATTTACCGCGACGTCTCCGACAACGTTTATTTCGGGCGGACACTGGAGCTTACGACCGACTTGCCATACCAGGTCGTCTATTTCCCGGCCGGTGTTCCGTTTTCCTCAGAAAGTGAAGGTCACCCGGCCCTCAAGTTTACAGGTAAATACGGATTTGTCGCCGTAACCATGCCCGGCCGCCTGCCGACGGCAGAGGCCCCGCTGGGCTTTCAGGATCTCAAGCCGCTGGAAGGCATGAACGAAAACGGGCTGACCTTCAGCCTCCTCTCCTACCCCGCTGCCGGTGGCGCCCAGAAGGCCGTCGCTGCAACGCAGGCCGTGCTTTCGGCCACGGATCTGGGTTCGTGGGCGCTCAGCCAGTTCGCCACTGTGGCCGAGGTCAAACAGGCCCTCGGCGAGCAGCCGGTGCTTCTGGAAGCGCTGGCGCTTCTGGGGGGCGTTGAATCGCCGTTCCACTACGTCGTTCACGACGCATCGGGCGCCTGCCTGGTGATCGAGTTCAACAAGGGTGAGATGAAGCTCTATGACAACCCCGTCGGCGTGATGACCAACGGGCCGGAGTTCAGCTGGCACCTGACCAATCTCGACAATTACACGTTCCTCAGCAATGTCGACAAGACGAGCGCGACCTTCGGAAGCTACAAGGCGGTGCAGCCGGATTCAGGGATCGCCACGGCCGGTCTTCCCGCCTCAAACACCTCGGTGGGACGCTTTGTCCGGGCCGCCTACTACGCCCAGTACACCGAGAAGGCGAAGACCGCCGATCAGGCCGTGCAGACGCTGGCGCATGTCATGAACAATTTCGACCGCCCGCGCGGCGTGACCATTGACTATCCGAGCGAGGATGGCGGCCATCTGGAGGTCGCAGGCCTCTCAAATTCGAGCAGCGAAGCCTATGCGACGGAGTTCACCTGCTGGACGAACCTGTCGGATCTGGCCCGCCGCCGCTTCTACCTGCGCACCTATCGCAGCCTGAACTACACCTGCTTCGACCTCAATGAACTGGCTGGTTCGAAAGAGGTCTTCGTGCTGCAGATGGAAAAGTTCGACGGTCTTTCCGCAGACGCGACCGACCTTCTCAAGCAGGCCAAGGCCGCCTGATCACGAAACGACGTCATGCGGCCGGTAAAACGCTTGCCGCCGCATGATGCTCCTCCCTGCCCCAACCGAATTCGATAACCGACGGGCTGGTGCAACACCCCCGTCCGCCACGCGATGGAGAGCCCCATGAGCAAACATCGAAACGACAATCTGGACGAAGTCTACGGCGCCGGCGATCTGGCGCAGGCGCTGCCCAAGTCGCAGTTCCCCGGCACCGAGCGCGATGCGCGCCATGTCTATTCCGCCCTGCGCGACGAGCTGATGCTCGATGGCAATGCGCGCCAGAACCTGGCCACCTTCTGCCAGACCTGGGAAGAGCCGGAAATCCATCAGCTGATGGATGACTGCATCGACAAGAACATGATCGACAAGGACGAGTATCCGCAGACCGCGGAGATCGAAATGCGCTGCGTGCGCATGCTTGCCGATCTCTGGCACGCGCCGGAAGGCCCTGCCACCGGCTGCTCCACCACCGGTTCGAGCGAGGCTGCCATGCTCGGCGGTCTGGCCATGAAGCGCCGCTGGGAAGCCAAACGCAAGGCCGAAGGCAAGCCCACCGACAAGCCCAACATCATCACCGGCCCGGTGCAGATCTGCTGGCACAAATTCACCCGCTACTGGGACATCGAGCACCGCGAGATTCCCATGGAGAACGGCCGCCTGCTGATGACGCCCGAAGAGGTGCTGAAGCTGTGCGACGAGAACACGATCGGCGTCGTGCCGACGCTCGGCGTCACCTTCACCGGCGAGTACGAGCCGGTCAAGGCTGTCAGCGACGCGCTCGACAAGCTGCAGGCCGAAACCGGCCTCGACATTCCGATCCATGTCGACGGCGCAAGCGGCGGCTTCCTCGCTCCGTTCTGCGCACCGGAGCTGGAATGGGACTTCCGCCTGCCGCGCGTTCGCTCCATCAATGCGTCGGGCCACAAATTCGGCCTCTCGCCGCTGGGTGTGGGCTGGGTCATGTGGCGCGAAGAAGCCGACCTGCCCGAAGAGATGATCTTTTGGGTCAATTATCTCGGCGGCAACATGCGCGACATCGCCCTGAACTTCTCGCGTCCGGGCGGCCAGATCGTCTGCCAGTACTACAACTTCCTGCGTCTTGGCCGTGAAGGCTACGCCAAGGTTCACAACGCCTGCTACAAGAGCGCCAAGTATCTGGCTGACGAGATCGCCAGGCTGGGCCCGTTCGAGATCGTGTTCGACGGCGACAAAGCGCGTGGCATTCCGGCCGTGTCCTGGAAGATCAAGGACGGCACGGAGCCGGGCTTCACCCTGTTCGATCTGGCGGACCGTCTGCGCGTGCGCGGCTGGCAGGTGCCGGCCTACACGCTGCCGGCCAATTGCCAGGACCATGCGGTGCAGCGCATTCTCGTGCGCAACGGCGTGAGCCTCGACCTCTGCTCGCTCCTGATCGAGGACATGAAGGCCGCGCTCGAGCATCTCGAAGCGCACCCGAAGAAGACGCCGCTCGGCAGCGAAGACTTCTCCGGTTTCCACCATTGAGCGCGGCCGCACGGCTGCCCTCCAACCGGGACACGCGATGAGCACGCTGTCTGATACCGAGAACAAGGGGGCCACGCACGCTCGTGGCCCCTGGCCTTTCATCACCCTGCGGAGCTTCGTGCTGCACGGCCAGCACATCGTTCTGAAATCGCGTGAGCGGCGCAAGGGGCTGATCCGCTTCCTGCAGCACGATGATGCGCCTGCCTGGCGGCAACCCGCCTACAATTGGTGGATGGGTCTCATCTTCGCCTGTGGCGCTTCGCTTTTCATGCTCGGCGCGGCGCTCTCCCTCGTGCATACCTCGCTGGCGAACTGGCAGATCGGCCTCGTCTTCTTTCTGGGGTCCATCCCCTTCACCACCGCTGCCTTCATGCAGAACCTGCAGGCCGCAAATGCGCCCGACGACGCCCCTCCGAAGGCAAGCGCGGCTCCACAGCCCTTCCGGGTGATCGGCTGGCGGCCGGGCAATCTGGGCTGGCTGAGCACGATCACGCAGTTCGTCGGCACCATTGCCTTCAACTTCAACACGCTCGACGCCATCCATCCGCTGCCGGGCTGGTATGCGCAGGATCTGACCATCTGGCTGCCCGGCATTGTCGGCTCCACCCTGTTCATGATCTCCGGCTATCTGGCCTTCATGGAAATCAGCCATGGCTACTGGTCATACAGCTCGCGCGACATCGACTGGTGGATCGCCTTTTCCAACCTGTTGGGCTGCATCTTCTTTCTGACGGCCGGCGTTCTGGCCTTCGTTCCCAGGGGGCCTGAACCGGGCTGGATCGCGGATGTTGCCAACATCCATCTGTTCCTTGGAGCCACGGGCTTTCTGGTGGGCGCAGTGCTGATGATGCGCGAAAGCAGGCAGGTCGAAACAATCGACAACGCCCGCAGAACTGCTTCACAGGCGGCAACATAGTTTTCCGGATGGGCGCAGAACGCCCGTCCATGGATGCCCCGCCTCAGGCAAAAGCCCTGCGGCGACGATTGCAACAATCATAAATTAGACTATAAGACTCAAGTTTAATTTCAACGGTTGCAGCAGGGTGCATTCATGACGATGCCAGGTTCTTTTCGCGCGCAGTTGCGTCTCCCGCAGATGGCCGGTTCGCGATTAACGGATGCGCTGATCAAGGGCATGGGCGCAGAGCCTCTCGAAGAGACGACGCAGGGCACGCGGCTCGCGCACACATTCGGCCGCATCGCCGTCGAGACGCAGGCATCGGGCCTTGATATCAGCCTCGATGCGGATGACCGTACGTCGCTTGCCTATCTGCAGCTCAGCATCAGCCACCGCCTGCAATCGCTCGAAAAGGGCATTGAGCTTCCATGGGACAGCGACAACAGGCCCGGCATGCTGCTCCCCTATTTCCGCAAGATGCAGGTGGTCTCCACACACAACCTCACGCCCTCCATGCGGCGTGTCCGGCTTGCCGGTGAGGATCTGGAACGGTTCTCCCGCAACGGGCTTCACATGCGGCTTCTGTTTCCGCCCGCCGGCAGCGCCTCCCCTTCATGGCCGCAGATCGGCAGGAATGGCGACGCCGTCTGGCCCGACGATGAAAACCGCCCGGTCGCACGCGTGTACACGATCCGCACGATTGACGTGGCCGCCGGGCTGATCGACGTGGACATGGTTCTCCATGAGGGTGACGCCTATCCCGGCGCAGGCTGGGCGGCGCGTGCAAAGCCGGGCCACATCGTCGGCATGACGGGACCGGGCGGCGGCGAAGCCCCGCACACCGCCACGCTGGTGCTTCTGGGCGATGAAACCGCCCTGCCCGCCATCGGTCGCATTCTGGAAGGACTGCCGAAGGAGACGAACGCCATCGTGCGCATCGAGATCGCCAGTGAGGAGGAGAAGCAGCTGCTTTCCACCCGCGCGACACTCGATCTGGAATGGCTCGTGCGCGGCAATGCAGAGGCTGGAACGACGACGCTTCTGGTAGAGGCGGCAAAAGCTCTGGATCTCAAGGGAGACGATCCCGATCTCTTCGTCTGGGCTGGATGCGAGTTCTCCGCCTTCAAATCCATCCGCAGTCATCTGCGCAAGGAGCAGCGGCTGCCCAACCGGCAGCATCTGGTCGTGTCCTACTGGCGGCGCGGCGTGGCCGGCGTTCACTAGAGAAGTCTCAGGAAAGTGGGAACCGGTTTTCCGTCCCCGGACACGCGATTGCGCACCGGGCCGGATTTCAATCCGGCCCGGCTTCAAGGCTCAGATTTCCACCGTGCGGCCGGAGCCGCCGACGCCGAAAGCCTGTAGCAGCGCCGCCGGCGGTGCGACTTCCCGCTCACTGCCCGACTGAAGCAGGAAAGCCGTGGTCTGCGGCTCGCGATAGGCTTCCGTCGCCGCGCGCGATGCGCCCGTGCACAGGGCGCGAATGGCGCGAAAGCAGCCGCTATGGGTGACGACCACATGCGCCTGATGACGGTCGAGCCCATCGAGCCAGCCTTCGATCCGCGCGAAAAGCTCATCCTTGCTTTCGCCCCCGGGCACCCGGTAGCCCCATGGATCGGCTGCATGCTGTCTGAATTCCTCGGGCCGGTCGGTCTCCACGTCACTGAGCGTGCTTCCTTCCCAGGCGCCATAGGCGCGCTCGGCGATGTCGGGCGCTTCGATGAAACGGTCAAAGCCGATCTGCCAGCAATCCGCCAGAATGGACGCCGTCTGCCGGGCGCGGCCCAATGGGCTGACCCAGAAGCACACATCCCCGGGCAGGGTTCGCATATGCGCATCGACCGTTGCGGCGACGGCAAGACACTGCCGCATGCCATTGAGCGTCAGGGGCGCGTCCCTGCGCCCCTGCAATCGCCCCTGCCGGTTCCACTGGGTCTCCCCGTGCCGGATGAGCAGGATGGGCGGATAAAGGCCGGGCTCCCGGCCCGACGCCTCACATGCGTCACCGGCATGACCCGCTTCACGGGCAAGCATCTCGTCAGTCATGGATCAGAACGCCCTCCTGATGGCGCACGTCGAGACTGACCGCCTCACCGGCCTGCCGCCGCCCGCTGCCACGGTTATGGACTTCGTCCACGAGGAGCGTCTGGCCGGAGACCTCGACCGCGTAGCGGATCATGCCGCCAAGGAACTCGGCGGATTGAACCGTGCCGGTGAGGCTCCCGTCCCCATTCTGCGCAAAGGAAATGCTCTGCGGCCGCAGAACGAGCTTGCCCGCGCCGGGTCTTGCATCCGCCGCGCAGTGAATGGCGATGCCGGACGGCAGCACGAATGCGTTTCCGTCCGTCCGCTGTTCCACCACGCCTTCCAGCACATTGGCCGTGCCGAGGAATTTTGCCACGAAGGCGTTGGCCGGCGTGTCGTACACCTCGTCGGGCCGCCCCACCTGCTGCACGACGCCATCGGCCATGACCGCGATGCGATCGCAGATCGTGTTGGCCTCCTCCTGATCGTGCGTGACGAAGATGGTCGTGATACCGAGCCGCCTTTGCAGTTTCAGGAGATCCTGCCGCATCTGTACGCGCAAATTCGCATCCAGATTGGAAAGCGGCTCATCGAGCAACAGAACACGCGGCTCCACGACGATGGTGCGGGCAAGCGCAACACGCTGCTGCTGGCCGCCGGAAAGCTGCGAGGGATAACGCTCGGCATACTGGCTCATGCCGACCATCTCCAGCGCCGCACTGACGCGCTTTGCAGTCTCCGCCTTCGGCACACGGCGTTCATCGAGCCCGAAGGCCACGTTGCGCGCGACCGTCATGTGGGGCCAGAGCGCGTAGCTCTGGAACACCATGCCGACATTGCGCTTCCACGGCGCGGTGCCGACAACATCCTGCCCGCCAAGCAGGATCTGCCCTTTGGGCGTCGGTCCGAAACCGGCAATCGCGCGCAGCAATGTGGACTTGCCGGAGCCCGAGGGACCGAGGAAGGCGAAGAACTCGCCGGGCTCGATCTTCAGGTCGATGCCTTTAAGCACCTCCGTCCTGCCAAAGGAAAGCGAGACGTTGCGAATGTCGATCTCGACCGGCTCCACCCGGCCTGCGCCTTTGTCTGCGGTTTCAGCGGGGCCGTCGCCCGTCATGGATTTCATGGGCATGTTCATCTCAATGTCCTCCCCCTGGGGCGCTGGCTGCAGCCTGGTTGCGGCGGGCGTTCTCGACCAGACGATGCGACAGGTAGGTCGCCAGCCCGACGATCACGACCGCCATGATGCCCAGCGCTGCGCCGGGGCCGCGGCCTGCCGCCGATTGCATGAAAAGATAAAGTCCGTAGGCCAGCGGCGCGTCTTTCTCGCTGGAGACCAGCATGATCGTGGCCGAAAGCTCCACTGCTGCGGTTGCGAAACTGGTCACGAAACCGGCCACCAGACCGCTCACCATGAGCGGTACGACGACACGCCGGACCGTGCGCAGTTTCGATGCGCCGAGGTTCTCGGCCGCTTCTTCGAGTGCCGGTGAAATCTGCTGCAACGCGGCGGTGCATGAGCGCAGCGCATAGGGCAGACGCCGGACCGCGAGCGCGATCACGATGATGCCCCACCAGGTTGCCAGAGGCTGGCCGGTGAGCGGCATCTCCACACCGTAATAGACACGCAGATAGCCGATGCCCAGCACCACGCCGGGAACGGCGAGTGCGGAGACCGCCATATAGTCCAGCCATTTGCGCCCGATGATGTTTGTGCGCAGAACCAGATAGGCGATGGCCGTGCCGATGATGATGTCGATCAGGCCCGCGAGCCCGGCATAGAGAAGCGTGTTCTGGATGAAGCCCCAGGCCGAGGTGAGCGCTGTCTCATAGTGCGCGAGCGTGAACCCGTCGGGCAGGACGCCGAACGACCAGACCGTGCCGAAGGACAGAAGCAGGAGCCCCAGATGCGGCGCAAGCACCAGCGCCAGGATCAACAGAACGACGATGTAGCAGAGCACCGCCTCGCGCCGCGTCAGATCGCGCCTGGAAAGTCCGCCACCGCCCTTCTGCGTGGTCGAATAATCCTTGCCGCGCATGCCGAGGAACGACACCCACATCGCGAAGATCGAGAACACGATCAGGATGCACGAGATCACGTAGCCCATCGGATCGGAGATGCCGACCGAGGAGATGCGCAGATAGGCCTGCGGGGCGAGCATGGTGTTGACGTTGAGCAGAAGCGGCGTGCCCAGATCGTCGAACACCTTGACGAAGACCAGCGATGCGCCGGCGATATAGCCGGGCATGGCCAGCGGAAACACGATGCGCCGGAACATGCGCACGCCGCTGGAGCCAAGCATCTGGGCCGCTTCTTCCATGGAGCGGTCGATGTTGCGCAGGCTGGCCGAAAGATTGATCAGGATGAACGGGAAATAGTGCAGGCTCTGCACGAAAATGACGCCGTTCAGCCCCTTCATGAAGGGGATCGTGATGCCGAAATATTCACGCAAAAGCAGGTTCACGCTGCCATTCGCGCCAAACAGAAGCTGCATCGCCACCGCGCCGATGAAGGGCGGCATGATGAGCGGCACGAAGGCCAGCGTCTGGATGATGACCGAGCCGGAGAAGTTGAACCGCGTGGTGAAATAGGCCAGCGGCAGAGCGATGGCGGATGCGATGACCACCGACATGCCCGCCACATAGACGGAATTGTAGAAAGACTGGCGAAACAGCGTGCTGGCGAAAAAGTCCTGGAAATTCACCAGGGTGAACGCGCCGCTGGAGGGATCCTGAAAGGCGACCTGGATGACTTTCAGGACCGGGACAACCAGAAATGCGCCGAGAAACAGGACGACGATGCCAGCCGCCAGATAGGGTCCGACAGACACGTTGAGCGCCGGCCGCCGAAGGGCTGCAGTGGGCATGGAAATGCTCCGTGGGAACAGGAAATCTTGAATGGCCAAACCGGCCCTGGAGCATCGGACCGGGAACCGGTCGCGGCCCGATGCTCAATCAATGGATCAGATCGTTCCTTGAGCGTCCGAATGGACGCCGGACGACCTAAAGCAGAGACTTGGCCTTCTCGGCCAGTTCAGTGGCCTTGCGGTAGTTCTCGACCACCATGGCGTCCCACTGCTGCTCGATCTCGGCCTGACGGCCTTCGACCTTGGTGTCGGCCTCTTTGCGCTTCACCGTGAAGATCGCATTGAAGTCCGGATCGGCGGCTTCTTCGGCGGAGACCGGAAGCGCGTTGATGAGGGCCTTTGCTTCCTCGATCAGCTTGGCGGCCTCGGCATTGCCGGAGCCGGCTTCGGCGAGCGCAGTGTCCGCCGCCTGCACGGCAGCCGTGGCGTTGCGCAGATCGTCAAGCCGGTAGGTGATCATCACGTCGAACAGCGAATTGATCACATTGTAGCGCTGCTCCGACACGTCGCTGTCGAAGTTCACCTTGGTTTCGATCGAACCGTCGAACGGGTTGGGCAGACCTTCCGGCGCTCCCGAATAGGCGTTCTTGTTCACCGGCAGACGCATGATCTTCGGATCGAAGAGCAGTGCCTGGCCCTTTTCCGACAGAAGGAAGTCGATGAACTTCTGCGCCGGCCCCTCATTGGGCGCATTGGCGACAACGCCGATATTGGCCGGCACCAGCGCCGTCACGCTCGGATAATGGAACTCGACCGGGAAGCCGGAGGCCTTGGACGAGAACCCGAAGAAGTCGATCACGATACCGACGCCGAAGGAACCGCTGTTGACGCCGTCCGGCACGCCGAAGCTGCGCTCGGTGATCGTCTTCGCATTGCCGGAAATCGCCTTCAGCGTCTTCCAGCCTTCCTCCCAGCCTTCACCCTGGAGAATGGTCTCGATGGTCAGGTGCGTGGTGCCGGAACGCGATGGCGAGGAAATGCCGACATGGCCGTGATAGACCGGCTTTTCGAGGTCGTCCCATTCCTTCGGCGCGGGCAGTTCGTAGGCGTCCATGTAGCGGGTGTTCCACATAAAGCCGTAGCCCGAGAGGGCGAAGCCCAGATACTGTCCGTCCGGATCGTTGATCGGATAGCCGTTGAGATCGGCCGGGATGCCATCGACCTCTTTGGAGTAGCTGCCGAGAAGCTCTTCGCCCTTCAGCACTTCGAACGCATCCGGCGCGGAAGCCCAGAAAATGTCGGACTGGTTGTTCTGCGCCGTCTCGATCAGATATTTCACGCCCGAAGACGTGCTCTTGTTCACCACCTCAACGGCAATCGAGGGGTTCTCCTTCATGAAGGCGGTCTTGAAAACATCCGTCAGATCGGAGGGAAAGGACGTTACGATGACGAGCTTGTCGTCGGCCGCATAAAGTGGCGACGCCGCCAGCAAGGCCGCGGCCGCGACCCCCAGTCCCAGCGTGCGATACGGCTTGCGTTTGATGTCAGGCATAAAATTCCTCCCAGAAATATACCGCGATCTTTTTCATCGCGAACAATCAGGAGCAACCGGCGTGCCAGTTTGCGCACCGCCCGGAATTTTTCGACAATCCATTGATGTTCATGGGAAATTCAGGACGCGGAACTGACCAGCGAACGGGTCGTTTTTGACCCATCCGCCTTAATCACGTGTCACTTTCGACACGCTCATCGTCCACGAAATCCTCCCGAACGAGGCCGTGGCGCTGCATTCTGAGATAGAGCTTCTTGCGCGGGATCCGCAGATGATCAGCGGCCATCTGCACCCGTCCGCCAGTCCGGCGCAGCGCTGCGGCAAGAACGCGTTTTTCGAATGCGTCAAGCTGGTCGGCAAGGCCGGGTTCCGCTCCGCCCATGGCGCTGCCCTGCGTCTCGCCGTCAATACCCAGCGCATGACGCTCTGCGACATTGATCAATTCGCGGACATTGCCCTTCCATGGCCGCCGGCTCAGCTCTTCCAGCAGGTTCTGGTCCGGCTCGACAAAGCCGCGCTGAATGCGCCGGCCCGCCTGCTGTACATAGTGCATGAAAAGAAGCGGCACATCTTCCGGGCGCTCCCTGAGCGGCGGAATGGAAAGCGTCGCGACGGCGATGCGATAGTAGAGATCGGCGCGGAACGTGCCTTCCTCGGACGCCTCTTCGAGATCCTTCTTCGCGGCTGCAACCACCCGCACATCGATGCCGATCTCGTCCTTGCCGCCAAGCCGCGTGATGGCCTGCGACTGGAGCGCGCGCAGAAGCTGGGTCTGATGCGCAAGCGGCATGCTCTCGATCTCATCGAGAAACAGCGTTCCTCCGCTCGCCTGTTCCAGCCTGCCGATGCGCCGGCGATCTGCCCCGGTAAACGCGCCCGGCTCGTGGCCGAACAGTTCGCTGGCGATCAGCGTGTCCGGCAGCGCGCCGCAATTGAGCGCGACAAAGGGGCCGTCGCTGCGCTGGCCGAGCGAATGCAGCGCATTGGCCACCACTTCCTTGCCCGACCCGGTTTCGCCATAGACGACGGTGTTGACGTCGGCCAGCGCAACGGCGGCGATGCGCTTGCGCAAGCGCTGAATGGCCTCGCTGTTGCCGATGAGCTGCTTTTCCAGCGCGTAGGGCGCGCCCGCACCGCTGAGCAACTGGCGGTTCTGAAGGATGAGTTGGCGCATTCTGGCGCCGCGTTCCACCGCCGCCAGAAGCACCTCCGGCTCCGCCGGTTTCTCGATAAAATCATAGGCCCCGTTGCGAACCGCCGACACCGCCATGGGCACATCGCCATGACCGGTGATGATGATGACGGGGATATCGCGGTCGATCTCCTGAACGGCCTCCAGAAGGGCAATGCCATCCATGCCGGGCATTCTGAGATCCGAGACGACGACGCCCGGCCAGTTCCGGTCAAGCACGCGCAGCGCCTCGCGCCCATCGGCGAAGGTGAACGGTTCATAGACCTCCAGCGCCAGCGTCTCCGCCCAGGCGTCACGGATTTCCATGTCGTCATCCACCAGAATCACCGGTATCGCATTCATGTCTTGAACAGCTCCACGGTTGCGATCACGCCGCCTTCCTCCCTGCGTTTCAGTTCCAGACGGCCACCCAGATCGCGAATGACATTGTACGATATGGAGAGGCCGAGCCCGAGCCCTTCGCCCGGCGGCTTTGTCGTGAAGAACGGGTCGAACAGCTTTCCTTCAAGCCCCTCGGCAATGCCCTCGCCATTGTCCTCCACCTCGATGCGCGCCAGCATTTCGGTCTCGCTGATGCGGATGGTGAGCCGTGCCGGGTGAACCGGCTCGGTGGCGTCGAGCGCATTGGAAACGAGATTGACGAGCACCTGCTCCAGAAGTGCCGGCTCCGTCATCACGTGAACCGGGTGCGGCGGGTGCTCCATGACAAGCGCGACCCCCTGCCGCTCGATCCGCTCCTTGAACAGGGTCAGCGCGTTCGCGACCACCTCCGTCACATCGTTGCGCACCAGGACATCCTGCGGCCTGCGGGCGAAGGTCTTCAGATGATTGGAGGTTTTCGCCAGCCGCTTGATCAGCCGTTCGATGTCGCCCAGCTTCTCCCTGCCCTTGTCGATGTCGCCGCGCTCCAGATAGCGCAGCGCATTGTGCGTATAGGACCCCATCGCCGTCAGCGGCTGGTTGAACTCATGCGCAATACCCGCCGAAAGCTGCCCAAGCGCGGCAAGCTTTGCCGCCTGCACCAGTTCTGCCTGCGTTTCGCGCAGTTCGGTCTCCACCTGTCTGCGCCGCTCGATCTCCGATGTCAGGCTGACATTGGCCTGCCGCAGCTCGCGCGCGCGCTGGTCGAGCGCTTCGGACTTGTCGCGGAAAAGGCGAACCGCATCCGCAAGCTGGCCGATTTCGTCGGAACCCGATACGCCCACCTGAATGCCCTTCTCGCCACTCGCAATGCGGCCCATCGCCTCCAGCACCTTCATCAGACGCTGGAACAGGTGCCCGCGCACGAAGAAGTAGGAGAAGGCGAGCAGAAGGAGCAGAAGAATGGCGGTGCTGAACGCGTTGAACACCCGCCAGCCCGACAGGACATCGTTGATTTCCGCAGACGCCAGGCTCGACCGAAGGCCGCTTTCGCGCACCGCGCCGGCAACCACATTGCCAAGCTCTTCAAGCAGCGAGGCGTTCATTTCCTGTAACTGCGCGCTTTCAGCCAGAAGCCCGCTTTCGTTCAACCGGCGATCCAGAAGGTTGTCGGGCTCGGTGGCGAACAGGGCGATGTCGTCCCAGATCTGGCGCAGCGTGATGGCGCTTGCATTGCTCGCGATCAGCGCCGCATTGGCGTTGCCCTCATCGACCGTTTCCGCAAGCCGCCCCTGCAACTGTTCGATCAGGCGGAAATCGGTCTCGCTCGCGCCGCGCAGGATCATCCCCACCGCCAGATTGGCGCTGGCGTGCAGACGGCCAAGCGCCTCCGTCAGACGCACCTCGCGCTCGACGAGACTGCGCCGCGCATTGTCGGCGAGGCCTTCGCCCGCCCGCGCCTCGAGCGCCGATTCCACATTGAACTTGGCGTCCACCAGAAGCGGATCGACCTCCAGCAGAAAATCGCCGTGCAGGCGGTTGAGACGCGCCGTCTCCTCCTCCCGCTGTTTGGCGAGAACGAAGCGCCGCGCCACATTGCGGTCGAGCGCCAGCACATTGGCCTCCACCTCGGCCAGAACGCCGCCCAGCCCGCTGAACGCCTCATCCTTTCCCATGCCCGTCGCCAGAAGCTGGCGAAGGTGCCCGAAATGGTCCTCGAGCCGCTCCAGCGCGGATTCCCGTTCGAACCGTGTGCGCGCACTGCCAAGCATGGGCACATCGACACGAATGGCCTGACCGATTTCGGCCAGCCGGGCGCTGGCCGCCGCCGTCTTGAGATTGTCCGACGCCAGATTGGAAATGGTGTTGCCGACATTGCCCAGCGTGAAATTCGCCACCAGCATCGCCACGATGGCGAAGCCGGCAATCGTCGCCATGGCGACCAGAAGCTTGCTGCGCAGGGAGGTGGAATGACCGTTCACGGCGCGCGCCCGGATGTGAGTTCGGCCAGCCGGGCGTCTCCGCGCGCGATCAGTTCGCGGGCACGGCTGAAGCGGCCTGAAAAGTCGCGCGACCAGCTGTCCCGCAATGTGCCTTCGCCATCGGCGGAAAGATCGACCAGATCGCTTCCTTCGAGCTGCGAAATCAGCTCTGCGGCATCCGACATGAAGGAGGCGACCGGCACGGTCTCCACCCGGTCGCGCGCCTCGGCGATGAGATTGCGCAATTGCGGATCGTCAGCGGCTTCCGGGGCCGCCACGAGGCGGTCGATGCCGGCCCGGATCTCGGCGAGTTCCAGATAACGATAGGTGATCATCTCGTCGAACAGCGCATTGACGATGGGAAGGCGGCGCGCGGCAAGGGCCGCATCGAAGGCCGCGCCTGCGCTGTGTTCAGGCTCGAAGCCCACCTGCCCCCAGAGGTCCGGATTGACGGGGATGCGCGCAATGGCGGGGCGCAAGAGCAGGTTCTGCCCCGTGTCGGAGCGCAGGAACTCAACGAAATCCACCGCCAGCGGGTTCTCCGCGCCGGTGCGGGCAATGCCGACACTGGCCGGGAAGACCGCACTGTCGCGCAGCGGCGCAAAAGCGATGGGCGGCTGCGTCTCATTGGCCGCCTTGGCCAGAAAGTCGATGCCAATGCCCAGCTCGAACCGGTTTCGGGCGATGCCCTCGCGCACGCCGAAACTGCGCGCCGTGACAGTGGCCAGATTGCTGCCGATACGCGAAAGGAGCGCCCACCCTTCATCCCAGCCCAGGTTCTGCAGGACAGTCTCGACGAACAGATGCGTGGTGCCGCTGCGCGCCGGCGATGTCATGCCGATGCGGTTGCGATAGCGGTCCTGCGCCAGAAGCTCCACCTCGGCGGTTGGCCCTATCGTCTCGCCATCGGGCTTCCACATCAGGCCGATCTGCGACAGCGCGAAGCCGAAACGCGCGCCGCTTGCATCATCCACCACCAGCCCGCCGAAATGCGACGGATCGGAAGAAAGCTCCGGCCGGTGATCGAGCAGGCCGTCGGCATCGAGCGCAGCAAAGGCAACGGGCGAGCTTGTCCAGACCACATCGGCGACCGGGCGGCGACCTTCACGCATGTGCCGCATCAGCGCGATCGTGTTCTTGTTGGTCACGCAGGCGCGGCCATAATCGCTGGAGAACCGCTCAACAAAAGGCCGGTAAAAGCTTTCGGGGTAGGAGGTGATGATCTGGAGCCGGCATCCCGTGTCGGCGGCCTGTGCAAACGCCGCCCCCGACAGCCAGACGCAGGCCGACACCACCCAGCAATGTAACAATCTGCGCAAAGGCTCTCCTCCCAGGGAGGCCAGGCCGCACGGCATCGCCGCGCCTCCTCGGCGCATCAACCTCCCCCTGTCACGATAGCGCACCCCTCCGGGCCCCGCCACTTCGCCAGTTCCGGCGCGACATCCCAACTTCGCGCCAGCGCCATTCCTGCCTTACCCGGGCAAAGCACGTCAACATGCGAGATGCGCCTGGTGGACTATTGCGTCAGGCCGCGTAGATTGCACCGGTCAATCGACCACCCGCAGACCAAGAGGCGCATCATGGCATCTTCCCGGCTCACAACCCTCGTCAGCGTGGCGCATCCATGGATGTGCGACACGATGGGGCACATGAATGTGCGCCACTATGCGGCGATGTTCGATGACGCCAGCTTTCAGCTGCTCGGCCACCTGGCCGGCCCCGAGGCCATCGACAACCACGACCTTGGCTGGGCCGATGTGCGCAGCGAAACCGAATACAAGCACGAGACCGAAGCCGGCGCGCTTTTGACGATCCACTCCCATGTGACGCGTCTGGGGCGCTCGTCGGTGAGTTTCGAGCAGGTCATGACCGGCAGCATCGATGGCGTCGTGCGCGCCGTGAACCGCACCACCACGGTGCGCTTCGATCTCAAGGCGCGCCGCTCCGCGGAACTCGAAACCGGCCTGCGCGCCCGCGGCGAAGCGCTGCTCGTCGCTTCGGACTGACGCCTCAGCGGTCGTAGACGCGTTCCTCGAACGGGGTTTCGGCGATCAGCGTCTGGAGCCCGGAGATCAACGCCTTCTCCGCCCGGTTCAGAACCTTTTCCGGATTGGTCAGCATGAAGATGTCGATCTGTGGCGGCCGGTCATAGGGCGGCAGACGCCACAGCAGCCCGTCATTGACGTCGCGCCGCGCCACATGCAGCGGCAGCGGGCCGATGCCGAGCCCGGCAAGGATCATGCGCCGCACCTCCTCAAGGCTTGAGGAAACGCCAACCACGCTGCTGTCCAGCTTGGCCTCGCTGCGCAACAGCGCCACCGGACGCAGCGAATCCGAGATGTGGTCCGTGTGGAAGGAAACGGAGGTCTCGCCCTTCAGATCGGAAAGCTTCAGCCCGTGATGCCCAAACAGCCGGTGTTCAGGGCCGCAAAAGAAACCGAAGAACTCGCGATAGACCATCGTGTAATCCAGCGCCGGGTCGCGCTGGCTGACAAGGCAGATGCCGAACGAGGCCCGGCGCTCGCGCACCTGCCTGGCCACATCGATGCTCGTTAACACGTTCAGCGTGATGCTGGCGCGCGGATAGTTTTTGTGAAATTCCGCAAGCGCGCGGTCGAACAGGGGCGATTCCACATGGCTTGCGAGCGCGATGGTCACATGCCCCGTCACCTCGTCGCTGATGCCGCGCATCAGGAGCGGCAGCTGCGAGATCGCGCCGAACGCCTCGATGCTCTGCTCGTAGAGGAGCTCGCCCACCTCGGTCAGTTCGAAGCGCGTTGCGTCGCGCTCGACCAGCCGCCGTCCGATGCGGTCTTCCAGCCGCTTCAGCGCGTTGCTCACTGAGGGCTGTTTGAGGTTCAGCTGGTCGGCCGCGCCGGTGATGCTCTTCACCTCGGCGATCACCACAAAGGTGCGCAGAAGGTTCCAGTCGAGGTCCCAGACGAGCCTGTCGGTGCGCTGATTCATCATTCACCAAATCTATGACTTCTATTCCCATTATCTATTTGCGTAATGCATTGGCAAACGCAATCATGAACACGAATGACCTGCAAAAAATCAGAACAGCATTCACCCAGAGGAACGGAGGAACCCAATCTCATGACCAAGATTCTGTCTCGCCTGATGGCCGTCTCGCTCGGCCTCGCAGCCTCGTTTGGCGCGTTTTCCGCCGGGGCCAACGAACTGGAAGCGATCAAGGAAGCCGGCGAGATGAAAATCGCCATGTCGGGCCAGTATCCGCCCTTCAACTTCGTCAACGACCAGAACCAGGTGGTTGGCTTCGATGCGTCCATCGGCATGGAAATCGCAAAGCGTCTGGGCGTCGAGGGCGAGATCGTCACCACCGCCTGGGACGGCATCATCGCCGGCCTTCTGGCCAGCAAATACGACACCATCGTCGGCTCCATGACCATCACGCCGGAGCGCGAGAAGGTCGTGGATTTCGTCGGCCCGTACTACCATGCCGGCCGCGCCGTGTTCGTGATGGAAGATTCCGAGGTTCAGGCGCTTGACGATCTGAAGGACAAGACCCTCGGCGTGACGCTCGGCGAGACCCATGAGAAGTGGGCGCGCGAAAAGGGCGGTTGGGACATCCGTACCTACAAGGGCCTGCCCGAGCTGCTGCTTGAGCTGAAGTCCGGCCGCATCGACGCCATCGTTGTCGACAACATCCCCGTGCGCGTGGCCGTGAAGGAAACCGGCGACAAGGTGCGCATGCTCGAGACCCCGGACATCGAGGGCGGCGCAGTGGCCATCGGCATCGCCATCCGCAAGAACAGCCCCGAGTTGAAAGCCGCCATGCAGGAAGCGCTCGACGCGATGATGGAAGACGGCACCTACGAGAAGATCTCGATGGAATGGGTCGGCAGCGACATCCGCTGATCCCGCAATGACCATCCGGCCGGCGCGTTCCAGCGCCGGTCGCCCCGCCTGCCCCTTTCCGGAGCTTCCGTATGGATTTCTCCCTGATGGTGCGCGTCTTCCCGTTTTTTCTGGAAGCCGCACTGGTCACCGTTCAGATTTCCGCGCTGGCGCTCGTTCTCGGCCTTGCCGCCGGTTCGCTTGCCGCCGCCGCCAAACTGTCGCGCTCGCGCATCATTCGCACGATCGGCACGGTTTATGTCAGCATCTTTCGCGGCACGCCCTGCCTGATCCAGCTCTTCATTCTCTATTTCGGCGGTCCGCAGATCGGCATCCATCTCGACGCCTTTGCCGCTGGCGTCATCGGTCTTGGCCTCAACATCGGCGCCTATATGGCTGAATCGATCCGTGGCGCGATCCTCTCCGTGGACAAGGGCCAGACGGAAGCCGCGCGCACCATCGGCTTCGGCCGGGCGCAGACCATGCGCAAGGTGGTGCTGCCGCAGGCCGCCCGTCTGATGATCCGCCCGCTCGGCGTCAACACGGTCGCGCTGGTGAAGGGCTCCGCCCTGGTCTCGACCATCTCCGTGGTGGAACTCACCTATACCGCACAGCGCTTCATCGGCTCCACCTACAAGCCGTTCGAGATCTTCGGCGTCGCCGCCCTTCTCTACATGATCATCGTCTATGCCGTTGCGCGTGTCGTCGACCTGCTCGACCGCCGCTACGCGCTGAGCTGAGGGAGCGACCCATGCAAGGTTTGGATTTCAGCGTTGTCACTCCCTATCTCGGCCTCCTGTGGATGGGTGTCTGGTGGACCATCGTTCTCACCGTCACATCGTCCATACTGAGCTTCTTCAGCGGCATTCTGTTTGCCGTCGCCGTGCTCTACGCTCCGGCGGTCATCGCCTATCCCGTGCGCTTCTTCATGTGGCTGTTCATGGGCACGCCGCTGCTCCTGCAGCTCTTCCTGATCTATTTCGGCCTCGTGCAGATCGGCATCGACATTCCCGCACTTGGCGCAGGCATTATCGGTCTTGGCCTGCACTTCGCCGTCTACAACGCCGACATTCTGCGCGCCGGCATCACCGCCGTCGATCCGGGGCAGTCCGAGGGCGCGCGCAGCATCGGCTTCGGCCGCTGGCAGACGCTGCGCTATGTCGTCATCCCGCAGGCCGTGCGCAACACCGCGCCGCCCATCGGCAACAACATGATCGCCCTCTTGAAGGAATCCTCGCTGGTCTCGGTCATCGGCATCGCCGAACTGGTCCACGCCGCCCAGCTCGCCATCAGCGAAACCTTCCGTCCGTTCGAATTCTACATCACGGCCGCCGCGCTCTACTACATCCTGAACCTCGTTCTGGAAGCGGGCCTGCGGCAGGTCGAAAAGAAAGTGGAGGTCTCTCGATGAGCACCCGCAACCCCATGGTCGAGGTCAAGGACGCCCGCAAGGCCTATGGCTCCTTCGAGGTTCTGAAAGGCATCGACCTTTCCGTCGAGCGCGGCCAGATCGTCGCCATCATCGGCCCCAGCGGCTCCGGCAAGAGCACGCTCCTGCGTTCCATCAACCACCTTGAAACGCTCAATGGCGGCGAGGTCTGGCTCGATGGCGTTCAGGTCAACCAGCCGCTCACCGGACGCGCCTTCGAGCGCCACATCAATGCGGTGCGCCAGCAGATGGGCATGGTGTTCCAGCACTTCAACCTGTTCCCGCACCTCACCGTGCACGACAACATCGCCATGGGTCCGGTCATCCTCAAGGGGATGAGCAAGGCCGCAGCGCGCGAACTCACGCTGGAGCTTCTTTCCAAGGTCGGCCTCGCCGACAAGATCGACGCCTATCCTTCCCGCCTGTCGGGCGGCCAGAAGCAGCGCGTGGCCATCGCCCGCGCGCTGGCCATGCAGCCCAAGGTGATGCTCTTCGATGAAGCCACCTCCGCGCTCGATCCCGAGCTGGTCGACGAGGTGAACATGGTGATGAAGCAGCTCGCCGCCGAGCACATGACCATGCTGATCGTCACCCATGAAATGCGCTTTGCCGGCGAGGTCGCCGACCGCGTCCTGTTCATGGATGGCGGCGTCGTGGTGGAGGAAGGCCCGCCCGGCGAGATCTTCACCGCCCCCAAGCAGGAGCGCACCCGCTCCTTCCTCAAGAAGTATCTTGCCGCCTGAGACCATGCATATCATCGAAACCGAATTCCCCGATTTCGGGCTGACGCCGGAGCAACGCCGCGAGGCGGTTCTGGGCCACTATTACGAAATTCCCGGCATGGACGGCGCACGCGGCGAAATCTGGTGCTACACCGATGCCTATGCCTATCCGCCCGGCGCGACGGTCAATCTGCATGTCAGCGCGACCGCTTCCCGATACCGGCTGGAGATCGTGCGCGACGGCGCTACCGAAACCCCTGTCCTGTCGCAGGACGGCCTTGCCGCCGCCTGGCAGGACACGCCCGACCAGTGCTCCGTCATGGGTTGCGGCTGGTCCGTCTCCCACGCGTTCCGCGTCGGTGAGGACTGGCCGTCGGGCGCTTATCGCATCACGCTGACGGCAGAGGGCCGCGACGGTGACCCCATCACCTGCCACCATGTGTTCATCGTGCGCCCGCTTGCCGGTCGCAAGCCCGGCCGCGTTCTGCAGGTCGCCGCCACCGGCACCTGGACGGCCTACAACACCTGGGGCGGCTCCAACCACTATCAGGGCATCACCGGCCCCGGACGCAATCAGTATGCGCCCATGGTCAGCACCGAGCGCCCGTTCTGCCGTGGCTTCGCCGTTCTGCCGGAGAGTGCGCCACGCGTGCCGCTGGAGATCTACACCCCGCCGGCTGCACCCCCGCGCTATCCGCATATGGAATGGGCCTATGCCAATGGCTATTCCAAGAAATACGCCTCCGCCGGCTGGGCGAGCTATGACAGCCACTTCTTCCGCTGGGCGGAACGCACCGGCTACGCGGTCGACCTGGCGAGCCAGCACGAGCTGCACTTCACGCCGGAAATCCTCGACGGCTATGACTGCGTGGTCTTCGTCGGCCATGACGAATACTGGACATGGGAGATGCGCGACGCTGTCGACAACTATGTCGAGAATGGCGGCAGGGCTGCCCGTTTCGCCGGCAACTTCATGTGGCAGACGCGGTTTGAAGACGATGGCAAGAAGCAGGTCTGCTACAAATACCGCGCCCGCGCGGAAGACCCGGTCTACCAGTCGGAAGACAAACGCCGCACCTCCGGCTGCTGGGAAGCTGAGGAGACTGGACGGCCAGCCGCAGGGACATTCGGCCTCAACGCCCTGCGCGGCCTTTATGTGGGCTGGGGTGGCTGCGCGCCGCGCGGCGTGCGCGGGTTCCCCGTCTACCGGCCCGAGCACTGGGCCTTCGCCGGAACCGGCATCTATTACGGCGACCTGCTGGGCGCGGATGGTCACGCCTTCGGCTATGAAGTGGACGGGCTCGACTATGTGATCCGCGGCGGTCTGCCGGAACCAACGGAGGATTCCGGAGCGCCCGAAGGGCTCGAAATTCTGGCGCTCGGCATGTCCTCCCTCAAGGAGGAGAGCGCCGACATTCCCGCCGACGACCAGTTTCTCTCCGACGCCGACGCAAAATTCGTCGCCGAAACGCTTGTCGGCAACCAGTCCGACGAGGCCGTGAACCGCATCAAGCGCGGCTCGGGCATGATCGTCAATTTCCCGCGCGGCCGTGGCGAGGTGTTCCACGCCGGAAGCTGCGAATGGGTGGCCGCGCTGAAACGCGGTGACGCGATGGTCGAACGCGTCACATCGAATGTCCTCGACCGTTACCTCTCCCGCTGAGCGAGACACGCCATGCAGAATGAAACTTCGACACAACGCCCCCCGTCTCACCTCTTCTACCAGTCGCGCCTGCGCCGGCCGCTGGTGGACCGCGCCGAGGGCATTTATCTGTGGGATCAGGAAGGCCGCCGGATGATCGACGGGTCGAGCGGCGCAATGGTCGTCAATATCGGCCACGGCAACCGCAACGTGCTCGACGCGATGAAGCGCCAGATGGACCGCGTGACCTTCGCCTATCGCCTGCACTTCGAGAACGAGCCGGCAGAAGACCTGGCCCGTATGGCGGCGGAGCGCCTGCCGGAAGGCATGGACCGCATCTTCTTCGTTTCCGGTGGTTCCGAAGCGGTGGAATCCTGCATCAAGCTTGCCCGCCAGTGGGCGCTTGCCGTGGGCCAGAGCGAACGCTGGAAAGTGATCTCGCGCTTCCCCTCCTATCATGGCGGAACGCTGGGCGCGCTTGGCGTGACCGGCTATGCGGCGCTCAGCGACCCGTTCTCGCCGATGATGCGCGAGATGCCGAAAATCCCGGCTCCCACCGCCTATCTCGACCGTGACAATCTCACGATGGAGCAGCGCGGCATCAAATATGCCGACATGCTGGAGGAGAAGATTCTGGCCGAAGGCCCGGAGAGCGTGCTCGCCTTCATCATGGAGCCCATCGGCGGCGCTTCGACCGGCGCGCTGGTTGCGCCCGACAGCTATTTCCCGCGCATCCGCGAGATCTGCGACCGCTACGGCATTCTCCTCATCCATGACGAGGTGATGAGCGGCGTGGGGCGCACGGGCAAATTCCTCGGCGGCGACCACTGGAACTGCAAGCCGGACCTGATCGCGCTCTCCAAGGGCTTTGCCTCCGGCTATTGTCCGCTTGGCGCGATGGCCGCTCCCTCCCGCCTCGTGAAGCCCGTTCTCGATGCCGGCGGTTTCCAGCACGGTTTCACCTATGCGGGCAATCCGCTCGCCTGCGCGGCCGGTGTCGCAGTGCTCAACGAGATCGACCGTCTCGGCCTGATCGACAATGCAGCCCGGATGGGCGAGGTGCTGAAGGGCGAGCTTGAACGCCTCTCCGAGCGCTTCCCCTTCATTGGCGACGTGCGCGGCAAGGGGCTTCTGCTCGCTGCCGAATTCGTCTCCGACCGCGAGACGATGAAGCCCCTGCCCAAGGAGCTCAACGCGCATCAGCGCATGGTCGACATGGCCTATGAGCGCGGGCTCATCATCTATTCCAGGCGCACCCGCGGCGGAGTCGAGGGCGATCACTTCCTCGTCTGCCCGCCCATGATCGTCACACGCGAAGAAATCGGGTCCATCACGGCCATTCTGGGCGACACGCTCGAGGCACTGGCCGCCGAACTCGATCTTCCCGTCAACCGCTGAGCTGCACCATGACCAAAGACACAAAGACCGATGGCATGAAGAAAAAGCCGAACCGCAAGGTCGTCGTGACCTGCGCGGTCACCGGCTCCGTGCACACGCCCTCCATGTCGCCTCACCTGCCGATCACGCCTGACCAGATCGCCTCCGAGGCCATCGCGGCGGCAGAGGCCGGCGCGTCGATCCTGCATCTGCATGCCCGCGATCCCGAGGATGGCCGTCCCTCCGCCGATCCGGCGCTGTTCATGCAGTTTCTCCCGCGCATCAAGCAGTCAACCGATGCGGTGGTGAACATCTCCACCGGCGGCTCCTCGCTGATGAAGCTGGAAGACCGCATCGCCGCAGCCCTGCGCGCCGAGCCCGAAATGTGCTCGCTCAACATGGGCTCGATGAATTTCGGCCTCTTTCCGGCGCTGGAAAAGAAGACCGACTGGCAGCACGAATGGGAGCCGCAGCTTCTTGAGGCAACGCGCAGCTCCATCTTCCAGAACACTTTCGCCGACATGGAGAACATCCTGACCCGGCTCGGACAGGGCTGCGGCACGCGGTTCGAGTTCGAGTGCTACGATGTCGGCCACCTCTATTCGCTGGCCTATTTCCGCGATCGCGGGCTGGTCTCCGGTCACCTCTTCATCCAGTTCGTGTTCGGCGTGCTGGGCGGCATTGGCCCGGACCCGGAGAACCTCACGCATATGAAGCGCATTGCCGACAAGCTTTTCGGCGACGATTACAGCTTCTCGGTTCTGGCCGCCGGCCGGCACCAGATGCCGATGATCACCATGTCGGCAGCCATGGGCGGCAATGTGCGTGTCGGGCTGGAAGACAGCCTGTACAATGGACGCGGCGAACTGGCGCGCTCCAATGCGGATCAGGTAAAACGCATCCGAACCGTTCTGGAGGCCCTCTCGCTGGAGATCGCCTCTCCTGCCGAGGCGCGCGATCTGCTGGGCCTCAAGGGAGGCGACCGGGTCGCATTCTAGAACAAGTGAGAACGCCCCGGGGAAGATCCCATGCCGAACCACGCCGTTGCCGACACCGGCTTTTCGATCCGCCCCGCGACGGCGGATGACGCGCAGACCATCCACCGCGCCATCATGGATCTTGCCGCCTATCTGGGCGAACAGGACCGCGCGGTCTCGCAGGTGGAGGATTTCCGCCGCTTCGGCTTCGGGCCGGACGCCGCCTTCTCCTGCCTGATCGCAGAGGCCGACGGGGCGTTTGCAGGCCTCAGCCTCTTCTTCCCCGTGTTCTCCACCTGGCTCGGCAAACCCGGCGTCTACGTGCAGGATCTCTACGTCTCGCCAGCGGCGCGCGGGCGCGGCGTGGGCGAGGCCCTGCTGGCCGCCACGGCGGCCTGGTCACAGGCGCGCGGCGGAGCCTATCTGCGGCTTTCGGTCGATGCCGAAAACCGCAACGCAAAAGCATTCTACGCCCGGCTGGGCATTGGCTGGAACGAAAACGAGCACGCGCATGCCGCCTATGAGGCAACATTCGAGGCGCTGGCCAGCCGTCAGACAAGACAGGAGTGATGATGAAAGCCTTCTACGCCGTAGAGCAGAAACAGCACAATCCGAAAGCCTTCCTCTCCAGCGGTGCGCCGCAGCCGAACCCGGAACAGCCCGAGCGGACAGAGCGTCTTCTTCTGGGCGCGAAAGCCGCCGGCTGCGCCATCGAGCGTCCCCGCGAACACGGGCGCGGTCCCATCGCAGCCATCCATACGCCGGAATATCTGGACTTTCTGGAGCACATCTACACGCGCTGGCAGCGCATCGAGGGCGCATCCGAAGAGGTGATCCCGAACATTCACCCGCTTGGCCGCAATGGCCGCTACCCGGCTTCTGCCGTGGGACAGGCCGGCTACCACATGGCCGACACCGCCTGCCCCATCTCGGCCGAGACCTGGGACAGCGCCTGCTGGAGCGCGTGGAGTGCTGTGGAAGCCGCCGAAGCCGTGATGAGCGGTGCGCCCGCCGCCTATGCGCTTTCGCGCCCGCCCGGCCACCACGCCTTTGCCGATGCCGCCGGCGGCTTCTGCTTCTTCAACAATTCGGCAATCGCCGCGCAGCATCTTCGCAAACAGGCTGCCCGCGTCGCCATTCTCGATGTCGACCTGCACCACGGCAATGGCACGCAGGGCATTTTCTATGCCCGGCCCGACGTGCTCACCGTCTCCATCCATGCCGACCCGGTGCGCTTCTACCCCTTCTTCTGGGGGCACGCCGACGAGCGTGGCGAAGGACCGGGCCTTGGCTACAATCTCAACCTGCCGCTGCCGCGCAAATCGGGTGATGAAGCCTTTCTGGAAGCGCTTCAGCCTGCCTTCCGCCGCATCCGCGCCTTTGCGCCGGACGCGCTGGTCGTGGCGCTCGGCCTTGATGCATTCGAGGGCGACCCCTTCGGCGGACTGTCCGTCAGCACGCCGGGCTTCGCCCGCATGGCGGAGGCGATCTCCAGCCTCGGCCTGCCAAGCGTCATCGTGCAGGAAGGCGGCTATCTGTGTGACGCGCTGTCAGACAATCTGACTTCGTTCCTCACGGGCTACGCCTCCTGATCCGGCCACCAGGCGGTTCATCGTTTCCACAAATCGATGAACCGCTCTAAAGGCTTTCAAGCACCGTCTTCATCTGCCGGATTTTCTCCGCCGAGGTCCGGCGTTCGGTCTGTGGCGCAAAGCCGAATGCGGCAAGCCGCTCATCGGTCGGCACAGAAATTCCACAAGACGCATGAAACGCGCTGATGCCCGTCCGCTCGAAAATCGCTGCGGCATTCTCCGGGGCGACACCGGACCCGACCATGATCTCGATGCGCTCGCCGGCATGCGCCTGCATGTCTTTGAGTGCCGAGAGCCCGTCAATGGCCGCCAATGCGCCGCCTGACGTGAGAATTCTCTCAAAACCAAGCGCAATGGCCGTGTCGATCGCCGCCAGCCGGTCTTCCACCGTGTCGATCACGCGGTGCAGGGTGCGCCCCATGCCCTCGCTGGCCGCGCAGAGCACCGAAAGCACGGCTTCGTCGAGATGGCCATCAGCGGTGGCCGCCCCCAGAACCACGCCGGCAAGGCCCGCACCCCGCGCCGCCGCAATGTCATCCACCATCAGCGCAACCTCACGCGCGCCAAAGCAGAAATCGCCCTGGCGCGGCCGGATCATGGCATAGGCCGGCACGCCGCACCCTGCCGCCGCCCGCATCAGGCCAAGCGATGGCGTCAGCCCGCCAAGCGGCAGCGCCGAGCACAGTTCGATCCTGTCCGCCCCGCCTTCGACGCAGGTTTCCACGCCTTCAAGCGTGTCCACGCAAACCTCAAGCGTTGCCCGCATTGTGTGCCTCCCTTGCAAAGATTGCAGCGCCCACCAGCGCCTTTTCCGCACCGCCCTGAACCGGGACAAGCAGCCGTTCGCTACGCTCGATCAGGCAGCGCTGACGCACCTCTCTATCAAGCGCTTCAATGAGTGTTTCATCCTGCGCCAGCCCGCCGCTGACCGGGATGATGGACGGATCGACCATGTTGACGATGTTGGCCAGCGCGCCGCCGACAATGTCGAGAAAGACATCGACGGTGCGTGTCGCCCATTCCTCGCCGGCATGCCATTGCGCAAGGATCGTCACGCTGTCGCTCTCGATGCCATGCAGGTGCCGGTGCAGCCGCTCGATGCCGCGCGCAGCCCCCAGCGTATCGACACAGCCCACCTGGCCGCAGCCGCATTCAATCGCAGGCAGTACGGTGCCCGTGCGCATGGCGCTTGCCGGGCCGTGACCCCATTCGCCCGCATTGCCGGTCGCGCCCGTCATCACCCGGCCATCGATCACCACCGCGCCGCCAATGCCCGTTCCGATGATTGCGGCGAGCACCTGCCGGTGTCCGACGCCCACGCCCGTCTGCGCTTCGGCTAGCGCAAAAGCGTTTGCATCGTTGATGACATAGACCGGGCGCGAGAGTGTTTCGCGCAGATCCTCCGCCACGTTGCGGCCGGTGATGCAGGGAATGTTGGCGCTGCGCGCAAGCCCGGTCACGGGATCGATCACCGCCGCGATGGAGATGCCCACCGGCGCATCGCCCTCGCCTGCCATCGCCTTCACCGTTTCGCGAAAAGCGTCGTAATCACGCGCGAGCGTCGCCTGCCTGCCGCGAATGACGGGCCTGTTGTCCGATCCCGTGTCGGCAACGATGGCTTTGGACCCGCCGATGTCAAAACAACATATCATTTCAATTCTTTCGTGTTTGATGGCATAAGGCCGCGAAGGCCAGAACATTACAAGAAGACCGGAAAAATCCATGCCCGAAGACAAACCCGCGCGACGCAAAAGGCCGACGATTGCCGATGTCGCAAAGCGGGCGGGCGTGGCGCCGGCGATTGTCTCCCGTGCGCTCTCGCCGGAGCGCCGTCCGGTCTCGCGCGAGAAGCGCGAGCGTGTTCTGAAGGCCGCCGCGGAGCTTGGCTACAACCAGAACCCGCTGGCGCGCGGCCTGGCCACCAATTCGCTCGACATGGTGGCGGTCATCGTCAACCACATCACCGATCTTTCCGACCTCGACCTGTTCGACCCGCTGCTCGAAGCGATCCAGGCGCTCGGCAAGCAGGCCGTCATCATCCGTGTCGGCAACACCGAGAAGATCGAGGACTTTCTGCGCAACAGCGCCGCGTTTCATGTTCATGCGGCGCTGGTCTTTTCCGACTTCGCCGACGCCGAAGGCGTGCGCACGCTGTTCCACAGCGACAATGTTCTGATGCTCAACGGGCGCTTCGACGCCAAATCCGCCTACATCACCATCGACGAGGCGGCAGGCATTCGCGAGGCCGTGACGCGCGCGCTGGAACGCGGGGCGAAGACCGGCGCGCTGGTCACCGGCCGTCAGACCTCGCTCATCGAGCAGGCCCGCATTCAGGCCTATCGCGACATCTGCGCCGGGGCAGGTCTCGATCTCGTTCAGGAGCTGCAGGGCGATTATTCCTATGCGTCGGGGCTCAGCCTTGCCGGCCGCATCGACGGCGCAAGCCTTCCCGATGCGATTTTCTGCACCTCGGACGCCATGGCCATGGGCATGATGGACGGGCTGAGGGCGCGTGATCTTCTGCCGCCGCGCGACTATCGTCTTTACGGGTTCGACGCCGTGGTGAACGCCAATTTCAACGCCTTCGACATTTCCTCGATCGGCTTTGACAAGGCGGAACTGATCCATGGCATTTCGATGTTTCTGAAGGATCCCGCCGGCTATCGCGACCACCCGGAAGTGCATGAACTGCGCACCCGTTTCGTCGAGCGCAGCACCGGCTGACAAACCGACATTCGATCAATGAGAATGCCCGCCGGCAAGGTTGCTCGCCAGCGGGCCGTTCGGGTTTACCAGAGCGGGTTCAGCTCCGGCGGGTTGGCGTCTTCGCCCCACCACTTCTTGTAGTTCGCCTCATAGGCGCCGGACTGGATGTAGTCCGAGACGAACATGTCGAGCCAGCGCACGAAGTCCGGATCGCCCTTGGCGACGGCGATGCCGATCGGATCGTTGGAATAGAGACCCGGCACCGTGACCAGACCTTCTTCCTGTGCTGCGAGATAGTCGAGCATGGAGGAATCCTCGATGCCGGCGTCAACGCGCTTCTGACGCAGCAGCAGAACGCCATCCGGCGAGAACGTGTCGGTATAGACCAGCTCCGCACCCGGCACTTCACGCTTCAGGAAGGCTTCGCCCGTGGTGCCGCGCCCCACAACGACGCGCTTGCCGTCGAGATCGGCGAGGGTCTTGATCCCTGCATCGGTCTGGGCAATCACGCGCAGGCCGGCGCGGTTGTAGGGGATCGAGAAGCTCACCGCCTTGGCGCGGGGCAGCGTTGCAGACGTGTTTGCGACCACGATGTCGAGCTGGCCGGAAACCAGCATCGAAACGCGCGCATCGCCCGAAACGTCGGTGAACTCCACCGGCACGCCGATCTTCTCGGCAAGCAGGGTGGCCACGTCCACGTCGTAGCCGACGGGGTTGTTCTTGTCGTCGCGGAAGCCGATGGGCTCGCCGCCCAGCGACACGCCGATGCGCACCTTGCCGCGCTCGATGATGTCATCCAGCATGCCGGCTGCCGCCGGTCCGGCGAGCGCGGCACAGGCCGCCAGCGCCACGATGGTCTTCTTCACGAGAGATTTCATTGAACTCCTCCTTCTTAAATCAGATCGGTTGCGATTGCCGCTTTTCCGGAGCGGCCATGGAAGGCTCCCAGAACCAGTAGGCAACGGTGCCCTGGCCATGGAGATTGACGACACGGTGATTGCCGTGCGTGTCGAGCGCGTGGATCACCACTTCGCCGATGAAACCGGTGTCGAGCGCGAGCAGATCGTCGGCTGCACTCTGGATCGCGTCATCGAGAGACAGACCGCATTTCATGCCGTGCACGATTGCGTGCGCCGTCGCCGAACGCATGGTCATCTCGCCGGTATGCGTGCACGCCGCCGCGCCATAGCGGCTGTCGGCGTAAAAGCCTGCGCCGGGGATCGGGCTGTCGCCCACGCGGCCCGGATATTTCCACGCCCAGCCAGAAGTCGAGGTAACGGTCGCGATCCCGCCGGTCTGGTCCTGCCCCAGAAACACGGTCGTGTCGCGCACCCGCTCGGGGTCGGTGATCGCGCCCAGAAGCCCCGCCAGCGGGGTGTCGGGGAAAGCACCCTTCTGTTCCTCGGTCATCAGGCCGTCGAGCTTTTCCCACCAGACGCGCTTGCTGTCCGGATAGAGCATGTCATCGGCCGTGAAACCGATTTCATCTGCAAACCTGCGCGCGCCCTCTCCGGTCAGCATCACATGGGGCAGCCGGCGCATCACCTCGCAGGCGAGCGCGGCCACATGCAGCGTGCGTGGCACGGCGGCCACCGTGCCCACGGCGCGGGTCGTCCCGTCCATCACACCAGCGTCGCATTCCATCACGCCCAGCATGTTGGGCCAGCCGCCATAGCCGACGCTGCGCACCTTCGGATCGGCCTCCACGAAGCCGATGCCGCGCACCAGCGCATCCACGGCGGGTTTCCCGTTCTTCAGGTCGGCAATGGATTCGGAAAATCCGGCTTCGGCCTCGCAATTGGCAAGAAGTATCACGCGTCAGTCTTTCTTCATCTTGGTCAGGAACTGGCGGATGCGCGGCACGGCAAAGCCGCCATCCTCCGCAAAGAAACGTTCGGTGGGCATGTCGACGATGAGCTCGCCCTGCTCCAGAAAAACGATGCGGCTGGAGATGCGCCGCGCAAACTCGACCTCGTGGGTCACGAACAGCATCGTCGTGCCGCCACGCGCAAGCTCGGCCAGAATGTCCAGAACCTCGCCCGTCATCTCCGGATCGAGCGCGCTCGTCACCTCGTCCAGCAGCAGGTAACGCGGGTCCATCGCAAGCGCCCGGCAGATGCCCACGCGCTGACGCTGGCCGCCCGAAAGACGCTGCGGATAGGCCGATGCAAGATCGGCGAGCCCCACCAGCTTCAGGAGTTCGCGCGCCCGCGCCTCGGCTTCCGCGCGCGGTTTCTTCAAAACGTTGATCGGCGCCAGCGTGATGTTCTCCAGCGCCGTCATGTGCGGGTAGAGATTGAACAGCTGGAACACCGTCGCCGAGCGCCGCCGCGCCGCCGCGAGCCCCGCCTTGGTGGACACATCATTGCCATCGACGGTGATCCGCCCGCCAGAGAGGACCTCCAGCCCGTTGATGCAGCGGATCAGCGTCGACTTGCCCGAACCGCTCGAGCCCAGAATGGTCACCACCTCTCCCGGCTCGATGGTCAGGTTGATGCGCTTCAGGACCGTCGTTTCGCCAAAGCGCTTTTCGACGTTTTCAATGACAATCATGTCAGATTCCTTCCCAGACGACCGACCTGCGCAGCCGCTTTTCAATGCGTGCGCCCACACTCGCCAGAAGCTTTGCCAGCGCGTAGTAGAGGAGCCCCACCACGGTCCACACGATGAATGGCTCGAGCGTGCGCAGATTGAGAATGTTGCCGATCTTGGTCAGATCGAACACGCCGATGACCGAGATCAGCGATGTGACCTGAAGCTGGTTCACCAGAAGGCCGACCAGCGGTCCGATGGAGAACGCGGCAGCCTGCGGCAGAAGCACGAAGCGCAGGATCTGCCAGCGCGAATGCCCATAGACCTTTGCCGCCGCCACCTGCTCCGCCTCCACCGCATCGATGCCCGAGCGGAAGATCACGAATGCAAACGCCGCCGTGTTCAGGCTGATGGTGAGCGATGCCGCCACGAATGGCGTCATGTTGATGTGAAAGAAGGCCGGCAGCCCGAAGAACACCAGAAAGAGCTGAACCAGAACCGGCGAGTTCTTGAGCGCTTCACTGACCGTGACAATCACCTGCCGCAGCACCGGCACGCGGTAATAATCCACCAGGGTGAAAAGCGCCGCGATCAGAAGCCCGACAAGCGTGGTGAGCGTGAAGAGCCCCACCGTGACGCCCAGCCCCTGCGCAAGCAGCACCAGATCGTAGGGCGTGAAGTCTGCATACCTCATGCCGCGCCTCCCGTATCCATCGCCCGGTTGAGCCGCCGGTGAACCGTGTTGATCAGAAGCGACAGCGCATAGGTGAGCGAGGCGTAGAGAACGAGCAGCACGAGATAGACCTCGAAGGGCTTGAAGGTGGTCGAAGCCACGATCTTGGCGGTGCCCGTCAGTTCATTGATCGTGATCGTCGACAGGATCGAAGAGGTCAGAACCATGTTGATCAGCACCGAGCCCATCGGGCGCACGGAGGTGCGCAGCGCAATTGGTAGAACGATTTTGGTAAAAATGGTCCAGCGGCTGAGGCCACTCACCTTCGCCGCCTCGATCACTCCCTGATCCACCGCCAGAATGCCCGAGCGGATGACATCGGAAACAAACGCGCCGCCGATGATCGACAGGGCGATCACCCCGGTCTCGAACGCGCCGATATAGATGCCGATTTCCGGCAGGCCGTAGAAGAAGAAAAAAAGCTGAACGATGAACGGCGTGTTGCGGAACACGTCGCTATAGGCGAACGCAACCCCGCGCACGATCCGGTTTCCGGACGTGCGAAGCGACGCCATCAATGCCCCGATGAGAACCGCCCCGATGATCGCCAGCGTACAGGCGAACACGGTGAGCAGAAACCCGTCGAGCATGAAGGGCAGGTGCGGCCGAAGCGTAACCCAGAGCTGATTCAACGTCCCCCCTCTCCTCAAAAGTGAAAGCGCTTTCATTTAATGAGACAGTCGCCGCCCGTGTCAAGGCCGCAGGCGCGGATTCATACCGCCCGTCCATGGAAAGCATGTTGATTGTGGAAGAGGCATGACGCCCGTGAGATCTGCTCAACGGCGCGACTGGAGCAATTCCAGGAAAAGTGGGAACCGGTTTTCCGTCCGGAATTGCGCAAGAGCAATGAATGAGGGCGTTTTTGCAATTCCAGGAAAAGGGGGAGCACTCTAACCCCGAAAAATCAAAAAGCTGACCCCGCCTTCCGGCAGAACGGGAGACGGGGTCGAAAGCGCTGGAAATTAATCTACCGGCAAACCGGATCAGAGCACCTTGGAGAGGAACTCTTTCGTGCGCGGCGACTGCGGATTGGCAATCATTTCGCGCGGGTTGCCCTCTTCGACGATCACGCCGCCATCCATGAAGATCAGCTGGTCACCGATCTCGCGGGCAAAGCCGATTTCATGGGTCACCACCACCATGGTCATGCCGGTTTCGGCAAGATCGCGCATGACCTGCAGAACCTCGCCCACAAGCTCGGGATCGAGCGCGGAAGTGGGTTCGTCAAAAAGCAGAACCTTGGGCTTCATCGCCATGGCGCGGGCAATGGCCACGCGCTGCTGCTGGCCACCGGAGAGTTCGCGCGGATAGCTGTCGACTTTCTCGGACAGGCCGACACGGGCGAGCAGCTCCAGCGCCTCGCTCTTGGCCTGCTCCACCGGCACGCGGCGCACATGCACCGGCGCTTCGATCAGGTTCTCCATCACCGTCATGTGCGAGAACAGGTTGAATGACTGAAACAGCATGCCGATCTCGGCGCGCCGCTGGCAAAGCTCGTTGTCCTTCACCTCATAGAGCCTGTCCTTGCGCAGATCGTAGCCAACGAATGCGCCGTCGACGAGCAGAATGCCGCCGGTCAGCTTTTCCAGATGGTTGATGCAGCGCAGGAACGTGCTCTTGCCGGAGCCGGAAGGCCCGATGATGCAGGCGACCGAGCCCTTCGGAACGTCGATGTCCACGCCCTTCAGAACGTCCAGCGTTCCGAAGGATTTGCGCACGCCGCGCGCGAACACCATGGAGTCTTCCGGCACGCCGAAGCGGGCGCGGTTTTCAGATGGAGTGTTGCTCATGTCGCCGCTCCCTTTGCGCGTGTTCCGAAGGCATTGCGCAGGAAGCGCGTGGTCAGGGACTGGCTGCGGGTTTCACTGCGGCCGAAATGGCGTTCCAGGAAATGCTGCCCCACCGACATGATCGAGACCACGGCGAGATACCAGACGGCCACCACGATGAGCAGCGGAATGGTCTCGA
The DNA here is from genome assembly GCF_058725515.1 of Nitratireductor sp. WH36-1. Lineage (NCBI taxonomy): Bacteria > Pseudomonadati > Pseudomonadota > Alphaproteobacteria > Hyphomicrobiales > Phyllobacteriaceae > Nitratireductor > Nitratireductor sp. WH36-1. The sequence goes on from NZ_CM178970.1 coordinate 3,650,787, forward strand.
AGGTGCGCGCATAGATCGACTGCGCCGAATAGAACAGGTCGTCCACGGCGATGAAGGTCACCAGCGAGGTCAGCTTCAGAAGATTGATTGCCTCATTGCCCGTCGGCGGCACGACGAAACGCATGGCCTGCGGCAGCACGATGCGCTTCAGGATGTTGCGGTAGGGCATGCCCAGTGCGCTTGCCGCTTCCGACTGGCCGGTCGGCACCGACTTAATGCCGGCGCGGATGATCTCTGCCATGTAGCCCGCCTCGCAAAGCGAGAGCGCCACAACGGCGGAGAAGAAAGGCGTCATGAAATCATTGGTGCGGATCGAGAAGATTTCGCCGACGAAAGGAAGCGTCAGCGAGAATTCGCGCACCAGCAGCGCCAGGTTGAACCAGAAGATCAGCTGGATCAGCGCCGGCACGCCGCGGAAGAACCACACATAGGCGCCCGCAAAGCTGCGCAGCACCGGGCTCGGCGACACACGCATCACCGCGACGATGGTGCCAATGACGATCGCCAGGAACATGATGACGACCGTCAGCACGAGCGTGGTCATGAGACCGCTCATGATCGACGGATGGAAGAGGTAGCCGGCGGCTGTCTCCCATCCGAAGGCCGGATTAACGGCAAAGGCGCGCAGGATGAAGTACGATAGCACCAGGGTGAACGCCGTCCCGATCCAGATGCCGTAATTGCGGCGCGGCACGACGACGAGACGGTCGACCTCCTCCACCACGGATGGCTGGGGCCGAGCCTTGCTCGTATCAACCTTGCTCATCGTTTCTCCAAACTCGCTGCAGTGGGACTACAGGCCGATTACTCGGCCCGCAGCGCTTCCATGGTGTCGACGAAATAGGGTTCCTTGATCGCGTAGGCGCCCATTCCATACTTGTCGAGGATCGACTGATAGGTGCCGTTCTCGAACAGTTCGGCGAGTGCCGCGACCATCATGTCGGCGGTTGCCTGATCGCCCTTCGCAATGGCGAGGCCAAGCGGCGCGACGTCATAAAGCGTCGGCAGAACGACGAGCTTGCCATTGCTGGTGACCTCGAAATAGCTCGATGCGGTCGCGTCATCCACGCGGGCGTCGATGCGGTCGGCGAGCACGGCCTGAATGATGTCCGTCGACGTGTTGAACACCGACTTGTCGATCGCTTCCTTGCCATTCTCGGTGCATTCGGCGCTCAGCTTGTCGACCAGGAAGTCGGAACCGCTGCCCGCCGACACGCCCACGCGCTTGCCGCAAAGCGGCATGTCGCCGGCGAAGTCGTCCTTCTTCTCCGGCGATGTCGAAGCCGCGATGCCGGCCTTGATGAACATCACGAAGTCGACCTGCTCCAGGCGCTCGGGCTTGGCCGAAAAGGTCTCCCAGGCAATCTTGAAGCGACCGGCCGCCAGGCCGGGGATCATCGAGGGGAACGGGGTGCGCTGCACATCAAGCTCGGCATCCACCAGCTTGGCGACTTCGCCGGCCAGTTCGATGATGATGCCGGTCGGCTTGCCGTCTGCATCAAGATACTCGAAAGGCGCGAAATCGATCGTGTTGGCGACCGACAGCTTGCCGCTTTCCGTGACTTCCGGCGCAACCGGAATGTCGGAAGCCGATGCCGAAGCGCTCAGCCCCATCAGTGCGGCAAGGCCGAGGCCCGCCATCTGCGAAACATGTTTGTTCATACCCGTTCTCCTCTGGACTTATCCATATATGCCTCAGCCCCCGAGGCATAATCCCTTTGAAAACGGCCCTGGCGTCCTTCGGGACGATCAAGGCCGTTTCAAGCGCGAAGATCAGTTCGCCGCAGCTTCTTCAGCGGCTTTCTTCTTGCGGTAATGATAGTTCTTGTCGATGCGCTCCATCAGGTAATCCCCATAGAGCACCGGCTCGTATTTCGGTGCAGCGCCCTCGGGCACGCAGGCCGGCAGCGCTTCGATCTGCGCTTCCATCGACGGATCGAAGAAGAAGGGCTGCGAGTAACGCTCACGGCCCGACCGGTTGATCACCCGGTGCGGCGTGGAGACGAACACGTCGTTCGACCAGCGGGCGAGGATGTCGCCCACATTCATGACGAAGGAGTTCGGGATCGGCGGAGCCGGCACCCAGTCGCCACCCTTGTTCTTGACCTCGAGACCGCCGACATCGTCCTGCGCGAGCAGGGTGATGAAACCGTAATCGGTGTGCGGTGCGGAGCCGAACAGCCCCTCTTCCGCCGGCTGCGTGGGATAGTGCAGAAGGCGCAGGAAGGTGGTCGGATCGTCGAAATGGCTGTTCAGCTCGTCCGGCGACAGGCCGAGCGAGATGGAGATCGCGCCAACCATCTTGCGGGCCAGCGTGTTCATCTGGTCCACATAGCGCTCGATGGTCTCGCGAAACTCCGGCAGCATCACTGCGTCCGGCCACTGGTTCGGCCCCTGAAGCGGCTTGTCGGCAGCCACGCGCGGATCATCAGCGTCGACCTCATGCATGAAGAAGAGCGACTCGCTCTGGTTCGGCTTGCTCACGGTCGCAACCGACGAGGTGACGATGGTGGAGCCGGCGAACGGCAGATAACCGCGGAAGTTCTTGTCGATCCGCAGTTTCAGCTTTTCTTCTTCGGGCAGAGCGAAGAACTGCCGGCTCGCCTCGCGTACGGCCTCGATGTCCTCCTGCGCGATCTGGTGACCGACAATGTAGAGGAAGCCGATGTTTTCCAGATAGCCGCGCAGCGTCGACGCGACTGCGCGTACGGCGTCCTCGTCGCCGCCATAAAGACCCGAGACGTCGAGAACCGGAATCTCCGAAAAATCGCCGCGTTCACTCGTTGACATGACCACCATCCCAGCTTGAAGATACTATACAGTACTGTATTTATGCATATCGGATTGTGCTCGGCAATAGCCGAATCAGACGGAAATGGGAACCGACATGGCGCCACGTAAGATCATCATCGATACCGACCCGGGGCAGGACGACGCCTTCGCGATCCTGTTCGCCCTGGGTTCCCCGGAAGAACTCGAAGTGGTTGGCATCACGACCGTTGGCGGCAATGTGCCCCTTTCGCTCACCACCAAGAACGCGCTCAAAGTTGTGGAACTTGCAGGCCGCCCCGACGTGCCGGTCTTCGCAGGCTGCCCCGGACCGATGGTGAAGCCTCTGATGACGGCGGAATATGTCCACGGTGAAACCGGGCTGGACGGCGCCGAACTCCCCGAGCCGACGACGCCGGTGCAGGACGAGCACGCCGTCAACTGGATGGTTCGCACGATCATGGACGCGCCCGAAGGCGAGATCACCGTCTGCACGCTCGGGCCGATGACGAACCTCGCCATGGCCATGACCATGGAGCCGCGCATCATCCCCCGCATCCGCGAAGTCGTGCTGATGGGCGGCGGCTTCTTCGAGGGCGGCAACGCCACGCCGGCAGCCGAGTTCAACATCTTCGTCGACCCGCATGCGGCCCACAAGGTGTTCCACTCGGGCGCACCCGTCACCATGGCCCCCATCGACTGCACCTACACCGCACAGATGACGCCGGAATGGCTCGAAACGCTGGGCGCCACCGGCAGCCGCGCCGCACTCGAGGCCGCCAACATGGCCGGTTTCTTCTGCCAGTATGGCGATCACAAATTCCCGACCAAGGCGCGGCCGATCCACGATGCCTGCGTCACCGGCTATCTGCTCGTTCCGCAGGCCTATGAGCAGCGCGAGTGCTATGTCACGGTCGACATCTCCTCGTCCGAGACCATTGGCATGACGGTGGTCGACTGGTGGCACGTCACCGGCAAGCCGAAAAACGTCAATGTGCTGCGTCGGATCGATCCGGCTCCGTTCTTCGACCTCATGCTGGAGCGCATCAGCGCCCTGCCCTGACGCAATTGCGGCAATGCACGATGGCGCTGCGCACCCAACGGGGTGCGCAGACCACTTTAGAGTTTACGGATGACCGGCCCCGCAACTTCTGTTAGCGAAAGCCGTTCGACAGGAAAGAGACCAGCAGGTTCCCAGAACAACAGCGCGTGAATGCGCACCAGAAGTGGAGGCAGCCCGTGGCGCAGAAGAAGGCATCGAAATCCGCAAAGGACAAGAAGACGTCATCGCGCCAGACGCTGTCCCGTGAAGCCTGGGCCAGGGCGGCGCGCAAGGTTCTGGAAAAGCGGGGCATAGCCGAGGTCAAGATCGACCGCCTCGCCCGCCACTTCAAGGTCACGCGCGGCAGCTTCTATTTCCACTTTTCCAGCCTAAAGGATCTCCACGAAGAGCTTTTGAACGAATGGCGTCGCGCCAATTGCGCGCCCTTCGAGGCCAAGCGCGACATCACCGATGTCGACGGGCTGCAGTTCTTCACGGAGATCGTTCACATCTGGGTGGATGAAGACCCTTTCAGCCCGCTTCTGGATCTCGCCGTGCGTGACTGGTCGCGCACCTCGAAAGCGCTCGGTCAGGAAGTCGCCCGCATGGACGACCTGCGCATCACGCTCCTGCAACGCGCCTTTCGCGCCATGGGATACGGGCCGGAGGAGAGCCTTGTGCGCGCCCGGCTGACCTATTTCCACCAGATCGGGCAATACGCGCTCTCCTTCAAGGAAGATCCCGACCAGCGCAAACGCCATGCGCCCATTTACGGAAAAGTGCTGCTCGCGCCGCTGGTCCAGGAGCCCAACCTGCCAAAAGACTGGCAGGACGGGGAAGACCGTTAAACGGCAACCAGTTATCGCGTTTAAAGGCTTCACGACCGGCAAGAAGCGCGAAATCAGTGCATTTCTGCAACTATTTCGAGCCGGCTAAGAATAAACCGTTGACGAAAGAAAATTTCTAAATAGGTTGCCGCTACGTAATTTCGGGTGGGGGCCCTATGGGACGAGTGATCGAGATCATCGCAATCGCGGTGATCTGTTGGGGTGTGTTGTTTTCATTTTTCTGGGTGGTGAACACCGCGTTTTTTTGCCCGCGCTATTCCAATGCGCAGGCTGCAATTCATATTGCGGAAGCTGTCGGCCTCTGCGTCATCATCATCTTTCTTTTGGACTTATTTATCGCCCGGGTCAGCCAGAGGAAGTAGCGGTTCGAGTATTCAGCATCGCCCGCACCGCATCTCATCCAATGGTCTATTGACAGATCCGCTCCAGCAAAGAGACTGACTGAAAGACACTGTCAGACGGCCCGGGAGGCCGGGAGCCAAGACAGCGTGGAGGCGCTGGCTGGCAGTGGCAGGCAAACCATGGGGAGGAAAGCCATGGATGGACGCAGTCTGTCGTATCATGCGGACAGGGTTCTGGCGGCGGTCGATTCCAATCGCTCGGCCAAGTCCGCGCTCGTGGCGTCGTGGCAGCGCTCCTGCCGGCTCCATCGGCTCGACCCGGCCGAACGCCGCAACCCGGAACGCATTTCCGATGCTGAACTGGCGGCCGCCCGCGCACGGCTCGAACCGCTTCTCCGCTCCGCGCAAACCCCGCTCGACCAGCTTTTCCTCGCCGTCGGCAGCTCCGGCTGCTGTGTGGTTCTGGCCGACCGGCAGGGCATTCTGATGGAACGGCGCGGCACGCCGGGCGATGACGAGACCTTCCGCCAGTGGGGGCTTTGGACCGGCACGGTCTGGAGCGAGCAAAGCGAAGGCACCAATGGCATCGGCACCTGCCTCGTGGAGCGCCGCACGCTGACAATCCACCGCGACCAGCACTTCCACTCCCGCAACACGCTTCTCTCCTGCACCACCGCGCCGGTCTACGATCATGAGGGCCATCTGGCGGGCGCGCTCGACGTTTCTTCCTGCCGCGCCGACTTGACCGACGGCTTTGTCAGTCTCATCGCCACCGCGGCCAGCGATGCCGCCCGCCGCATCGAGGCGGAAGCGTTTCGCCTCGCCTATCCTCAGGCGCGCATCATGCTCCTGCCGGCGGCGGACCCGTCCGCCCTCATCGCGGTCGACGGCGACGATCTGGTGATCGGTGCAACCCGCACGGCCCGCGCGCTTCTCGACCTCCCGCCCGGCCCGCTTGCCAATCCACTGCCCGCATGCGACGTGCTGGGCGGCCCGCAGACCGCGTCGCCCGGCCTTGCCGGGGCCGAGCGCAGCGCCCTTCAGCGCGCGCTTGTCAGCGCCGGCGGCAATGTTTCCGAGGCTGCGCGCCAGCTCGGCATTTCCCGCGCCACCATGCATCGCAAGATGGCCAGGCTCGGCGTCGGCCGCACCCATTAGCGCCTTCCGGGATGTTTTGATGCGTCACCTGTCGCAGATCTGAGACAGGTGACGCACGCCCCCGCTCTTCCCCCTCTGCCGCACCGGAAAACCCGCGCCTACCCTTCCCTTCATGCCGCATGACGCGGTTTGAATTCGGGAGGATTTCATGAACAAGGTTGAATTCGCACGCAGCGCGAAAGCGCCCTTCGCAAAGCGTTATGACAATTTCATCGGCGGCGCATGGGTCGCGCCGAAATCCGGGCGCTATTTCGAAAACACCTCGCCGGTCACCGGCCAGCCGCTGGGCGAAATCGCCCGCTCCGACGCAGCCGACGTGGAGCTGGCGCTCGACGCCGCCCACAAGGCCAAGGACGCCTGGGGCCGCACCAGCCCGGCAGAACGCGCCCTCATGCTCAACCGCATCGCCGACCGGATGGAAGAAAACCTCGAGCTTCTGGCGCGCGCGGAAACCTGGGACAATGGCAAGCCGATCCGCGAAACGACCGCAGCCGACGTACCGCTCGCCATCGATCATTTCCGCTACTTTGCCGGCGTCCTTCGCAGCCAGGAAGGCTCCATCTCGCAGATCGACGACGATACCGTCGCCTATCATTTCCATGAGCCGCTGGGCGTGGTCGGCCAGATCATCCCGTGGAACTTCCCGCTTCTCATGGCCTGCTGGAAGCTCGCGCCTGCGCTCGCCGCCGGCAATTGCGTGGTGCTGAAGCCCGCCGAGCAGACCCCGGCCTCGATCATGCTGTGGGCCGATCTCATCGGCGACATTCTGCCGGAAGGCGTTCTGAACATCGTCAACGGTTTCGGCCTTGAAGCCGGCAAACCGCTCGCATCCTCCAACCGCATCGCCAAGATCGCCTTCACCGGCGAAACCACGACCGGCCGGCTCATCATGCAGTATGCCAGCCAGAACCTGATCCCGGTCACGCTGGAGCTTGGCGGCAAGTCGCCCAACATCTTCTTCAAGGATGTCACCGCCGAGGATGACGACTTCTTCGACAAGGCCATCGAGGGCTTCGTCATGTTCGCGCTCAACCAGGGCGAGGTCTGCACCTGCCCGAGCCGCGCCCTCATCCACGAGGAGATCTATGACGCGTTCATGGAGCGCGCCCTGAAGCGCGTGGAGCAGATCGTGCAGGGCGACCCGCTCGACCCGGCCACCATGATCGGCGCGCAGGCATCCTCCGAGCAGCTTGAGAAGATCCTGAGCTACATCGACATCGGCAGGCAGGAAGGCGCGGAAGTGCTGACCGGCGGCGAGCAGGCGCATCTGCCCGGCGATCTGGCCGGCGGCTACTACGTCAAGCCGACGGTCTTCAAGGGCCACAACAAGATGCGCGTCTTCCAGGAAGAGATTTTTGGCCCCGTCGTTTCGGTCACGACCTTCAAGGACGATGCCGAGGCCATGGAAATCGCCAATGACACGCTCTACGGCCTGGGCGCAGGCATCTGGAGCCGAGACGCAAACCGTCTCTACCGCTTTGGCCGGGGCATTCAGGCGGGCCGCGTGTGGACCAATTGCTACCACGCCTATCCGGCCCATGCGGCCTTCGGCGGCTACAAACAGTCCGGCATCGGCCGCGAAACGCACAAGATGATGCTCGACCACTACCAGCAGACCAAGAACATGCTGGTCAGCTACAGCCCCCAAAAGCTGGGCTTCTTCTGATAAAAGGAAAGCCGGCTTTCGCCGGCGTCAGACTGGCCTTTCCCCGTTCGCGGGGGAAGGCATCCGCTTCGATGGAGCTTCCCCATGTGCAACAGCGCCAGACCCATGTCCAACAAAGCCAGACATGACAAGGTTTCTGCAACGCCCGAAGCGCGTGCGCTTCTGGACGAGATCATCGCCGATCACGGCCCCGTCCTCTTTCACCAGTCGGGCGGCTGCTGCGATGGATCTTCACCCATGTGCTACCCGCGCGGCGATTTCATCGTCGGCGATCAGGACGTGCTTCTGGGCCATATCGGCGACACGCCGGTGTTCATCAGCGCATCGCAGTTCGAGGCGTGGAAACACACCGACCTGATCATCGACGTGGTGCCGGGGCGCGGCGGCATGTTTTCGCTCGATAACGGGCGCGAAAAACGCTTTCTCACCCGCTCGCGCGTCTGCGCCGCACCCGTCCGCGAATAGGCCCTATTCGGCGGCTTCCGTGTAGGAGGCCGGCAGATAGTTGAGAACCGGCCCGAGCCAGCGCTCCACATCCCCCACGGCCATGCCCTTGCGCGCGGCATAGTCTTCCACCTGGTCGCGCTCGACCTTGGCAACGCCGAAATAATAGCTTTCGGGATGCGACAGGTAGAGGCCCGAGACCGACGAGCCCGGCCACATGGCCATGCTTTCGGTCAGTTGCACACCCGAATTCTTCTCCGCATCCAGAAGCCTGAACAGCGTCACCTTCTCGGTGTGGTCGGGTTGCGCCGGGTAGCCCGGAGCCGGGCGGATGCCGAGATACGGCTCGGCAATCAGCTCTTCAGGCGTGTAGTTTTCGTCGCCCGCATAACCCCAGAACTCCTTGCGCACCTTCTCATGCATGCGCTCGGCAAAGGCTTCCGCAAACCGGTCGGCCAGCGCCTTCACGAGGATCGAGTTGTAGTCGTCATTTGCCCGCTCGAAGCGCTCGGCAATCGCCACTTCCTCGATGCCCGCCGTCACGACGAACCCGCCGATCCAGTCCGGCTTGCCGCTGTCCACCGGCGCAACGAAGTCCGACAGCGCGACATTCGGCTTGCCGCCGCGCTTGGTAAGCTGCTGGCGCAGGGTGAAGAAGGTCTCAAGCTCTTCTTCGCGGGTTTCATCCGTGAAGAGCCGCACATCATCGCCAACCGCATTGGCCGGCCAGAAGCCCACCACTGCGCGCGGTGCGAACCACTTCTCGTCGATGATCTTCTTCAGCATGGCCTGCGCATCGGCAAAGAGCTGCCGCGCCGCCTCGCCCTGCTTCTCGTCCTCGAGAATTTTGGGGTAACGCCCCTTCAGTTCCCAGGTCTGGAAGAACGGCGTCCAGTCGATGTAGCGCGCCAGCTCCTCAAGATCCCAGCTTTCGAACACTTTCGTGCCGGTGAAGGCGGGCTGCGGCGGCGTGTAGTCCGCCCAGTCGATCCGGTGCGGATTGGCGCGCGCCCTTGCGATCGGCAGACGCTGCTTCTCGCGCTCGGAGCGCTCATGCGCCTCGGTCACCTTGCGATATTCCTCGCGCACGCCATCGATATAGCCGCCACGCGCGTCCGGCGAAAGCAGGTTCGAGACCACGCCCACCGCACGGCTCGCATCGTTCACGTGAACCGCCTGCCCGCGATCATAGCTCGGATGGATCTTCACCGCCGTGTGAACACGGCTGGTCGTCGCACCGCCGATCAGAAGCGGGATGTCGAACCCTTCGCGCTCCATTTCGGCTGCCACATGCACCATCTCGTCAAGCGACGGGGTGATCAGGCCGGAAAGCCCGATAATGTCGACCTTCTCTTCGCGCGCGGTCTCGAGGATCTTTGCCGCCGGCACCATCACGCCGAGATCGACGATCTCGTAATTGTTGCAGGCGAGAACCACGCCGACGATGTTCTTGCCGATGTCGTGCACATCGCCCTTCACCGTGGCCATCAGGATCTTGCCGGCGCTCTGGCGTTCGCCGCCGCCATTGGCCTTCTTCTCCTCCTCCATATAGGGGAGCAGAACGGCCACGGCCTGCTTCATCACGCGGGCGGATTTCACCACCTGCGGCAGGAACATCTTGCCTGCGCCGAACAGGTCGCCGACCACGTTCATGCCGGCCATCAGCGGCCCTTCGATCACGTGCAGCGGGCGCTCGGCGTTCAGCCGCGCTTCCTCGGTGTCCGCGTCAATATATTCTGTTATGCCGTTGACCAGCGCATGTTCCAGCCGCTTCTCGACCGGCAGCTCACGCCAGGAAAGGTCCTTTTCCTTGGCCTCGCGCCCGCCAGTGCCGCGAAAACGCTCGGCAATCTCCAGCATGCGCTCCGTCGCCGTGCCGCCGGCCTTCGGCGTGCGGTTCAGAACCACATCCTCACAGGCCTCGCGCAGCTCGGCATCGATGGCATCGTAGACAGCCAGCTGACCGGCATTGACGATGCCCATATCCATGCCCGCCTGAATGGCGTGATAGAGGAACACCGCGTGCATTGCCTCGCGCACGGGCTCGTTGCCGCGGAACGAGAAGGAAAGGTTCGACACGCCGCCCGAGATATGGACATGCGGCAGGGTGCGAATGATCTCGCGCGTCGCCTCGATGAAGTCGACACCGTAATTGTCGTGCTCCTCGATACCGGTCGCGATCGCGAACACATTCGGATCGAAGATGATGTCTTCGGGAGCGACACCGGCCTTCTCGGTCAGAAGCCTGTAGGCGCGGGTGCAGATTTCCACCTTGCGCGCTTCCGTGTCGGCCTGACCGGTTTCGTCAAAGGCCATCACGACCATCGCCGCGCCATACATGCGGCACAGATTGGCCTGATGCAGGAACGACTCCTCGCCTTCCTTGAGCGAGATGGAGTTCACCACGGCCTTGCCCTGCACGCATTTCAGGCCAGCCTCGATCACCTCCCATTTGGAGGAGTCGATCATCACCGGCACACGCGCGATATCGGGTTCGGCCGCCACCAGGTTGAGGAACTCGATCATCGCCTTCTTGGAGTCGATCAGGCCCTCATCCATGTTGATGTCGATGATCTGCGCGCCGCCTTCCACCTGGTTGCGCGCGACATCCAGAGCGGTCGCGTAATCACCGGCGGTGATGAGCTTGCGGAACTTTGCCGAGCCCGTGACATTGGTGCGCTCGCCCACATTGACGAAGGGAATGTCGTCGGTCAGCGTGAAGGGCTCGAGCCCCGAAAGGCGCATCTGCGGCGCACGTTCGGGTATGCTGCGCGGCGCGTGCCTGGCCACCGCGTCGCGGATTGCGGCAATGTGCTCCGGCGTCGAGCCACAGCAGCCGCCGACCACGTTGATCAGCCCCTCGCGCGCAAACTCCTCGACCTGCGCAGCCATGGTCTCCGGGCTTTCGTCATACTGGCCGAAGGCGTTCGGAAGACCGGCGTTCGGATAGGCGCAGATCAGCGTGTCGGCCACGCCCGAAAGCTCCGCCAGATGCGGGCGCATGGCCGCAGCGCCCAGCGCGCAGTTCAGACCGATGGTGAGCGGCTTGGCGTGCCGCACCGAATGCCAGAAGGCCGTCGGCGTCTGGCCGGAAAGCGTGCGTCCGGAAAGGTCGGTGATCGTGCCGGAGATCATCACCGGCAAGCGCACGCCGCGCTCTGCGAAGATTTCCTCGCATGCGAAGATCGCCGCCTTGGCGTTCAGCGTGTCAAAGATGGTTTCGATCAGCACGATGTCCGTGCCGCCATCGAGCAGCCCGCGCAGCTGTTCGCCATAGGCGACGCGCAGATCGTCGAAAGTCACGGCGCGGTAGCCGGGATTGTTGACGTCCGGCGAGATGGAGGCGGTGCGGTTGGTCGGCCCGAGCGCACCGGCCACGAAGCGGCGCACGCCGTCCTTCTGCTCGGCGCGGATCGCCGCGCGGCGGGCAAGCCGCGCACCGTCGCGGTTCAGCTCATAGACCATGTCTTCCATGCCGTAATCGGCCTGGGCGATGGTCGTGGAAGAAAAGGTGTTCGTCTCGAGAATGTCCGCGCCCGCCATCGCATAGCGGAAGTGCTCTTCCTCGATGGCCTTGGGCTGCGTCAGGTTGAGCAGATCATTGTTGCCCTGCTGGTGGCAGGCGCAGCCGGTGAAGCGGTCGCCGCGGAAATGATCCTCGTTGAAACCCAGGCCCTGGATCTGCGTGCCCATCGCGCCGTCGAGGATGAGAATGCGCTCGCGCGCGGCCTTGTTCAGCGCGGCGAAGATTTCCGATCCGTCCGGCTTTTCGCCGACCGGCCCAAACAGTTCATCGATAGACGGCATGTGCGACGCTTTTCATCCTTGATACGACAATGGACCTGCATCACATAAAGATATCTTTATGTCAACATGCAGGTCCGTTGATCATATCGCGGTCCAGCGTCGCATCCATGCCTTTTCGCAGGCCCTGTCAGGCCCGGTCAGACCCGGTCAGATCTTGGCCACCGCCTCGAAACTTTCTTCCAGAACGCCGAGCAGATGGTCCGCATTGGCCCTGGAGAAGATCATCGAGGGGCGCATCTTCAGCACATTGTCATGCGGCCCTTCGGTGCCCATCAGAACGCCCCGCGCCCGCGCCTCGTTGCAGATGGCGCGCGCCGTCGCCGTGGCCGGAACCTTGCTCTCACGGTCTTCCACCAGTTCGATGCCGAGGAACAGGCCCATGCCGCGCACATCGCCGATCACGGGGTAACGCGTCTGGAGTTCGGCAAAGCCGGCTTTCAGATAATCGCCGATTGCCGCCGCGTTCTCCCGCAGGCCGTCGCGCTCGATCGTGTCGATCACCGCAAGCCCCACCGCGCAGGAAACCGGGTTGCCGCCGAACGTATTGAAATACTCCATGCCGTTCTGGAAGGATTCCGCGATCTCCCGGCGCACCACCAGCGCGCCCATGGGGTGACCATTGCCAATGGGCTTGCCCACCGTTGCGATGTCCGGCACCACGCCCTGCGTCTCGAATGCCCACCAGTGGCTGCCGATGCGTCCAAAGCCCACCTGCACCTCGTCGGCAATGCAGATGCCGCCTGCCGCGCGCACCATGCTGTACACCTCGTCCAGATAGCCTTCCGGCATGAACACCTGCCCGGCAACGCTCGGGATGGATTCGGCAATGAAGAAGCCCGGAGCCTCGCCCTTGGCCGCCATGGCGTCGATCTGCTCGCCCACGCTGGCGGCAAAGCGCTTCGCCAGCTCCTCCTGCGGCCAGTCGGCCGGCGCGCGATAGGCGTCCGGCAGGTCGGCCACGTGAACATGCGGCCTGGGGCCATGCCCGCCCTTGCGGCGGAACTTGTAGGGGCTGAGATCGATCAGCTCCTGCGTCGTGCCGTGATAGGACCAGTCGAGAACGATGGCGTTCTCCCGGCCCGTATGCGCCCGCATCATGCGCAGCGCCAGACTGTTTGCCTCCGAGCCCGAATTCACGAAGGCCGCAATGCCCAGCTCCTTCGGCATGGTCGCCGTCAGCCGCTCCGCATAGGCGACGATGTTGTCGTGCAGATAGCGCGTATTGGTGTTCAGCGTCGCCGCCTGTGTGGCGAGCGCCTCCACCACCGCCGGGTGGCAGTGGCCCAGATGGCAGACATTGTTGAAGCAATCGAGATAGGCGCGGCCCCGGTCATCGATCAGCCACACGCCCTCGCCCTTCACGAACTTGATCGGCTCCTCATAGGAAATCGACAGGTTCGGCAGGAGCAGCGACTGACGCTTCTCCACGATCTCGGCCTTGGAAAGCCGCCCCGCATCAACCGCCACAAGCCCGGCAAAGTCGCTGGCGTCGGGGAACAGTTCCCCCCACGTTTCCAGATAGCGCGTCTCGCCGACGCCCAGAATGTCGTCGGCGCTCATCGTCGTGTCGCAGGAAATCTGCAGGTGCAGATGGGGCATCCAGCCGCCATTTTCCTTCGGCCCGCCCATATGGGCCAGAAACGCGCCGGCCTCGACCCGGTCGCCCACCTTCAGACGGTCCGCAACCTCATGGGCAAGATGCCCCCACAGCGACAGGAAGGCCGGGCCGTCTTCCGGCTCATGCTCCAGCACCATCACCGCGCCATAGCCAAGCCGCGCGGCCTCCACGCCCACTTCCTTCACCGTGCCGGCAAGCGGCGCATAAAGCGCGGCTCCCGCCGGCAGGAAAAGATCGAGCCCCAGATGGCGCCTGCGGCGCTCGCCGGCGATCAGGCGGGATTCGAAAATCTCGCTGGTGTAGACGCCGCGCTCCTCGCCCCATGGGCCGATGCCCAGAATGCGCGTCGCGTCGCCCACCGCGTCTTCCCAGAGCGCCTGCGCCTCGTCCGGCCGCTCTTCAGCCGAGGCGATGGCAATTGGGTCGCTCTGATCGCCAAGCGGCACATGGGCGGTCGGATAGCTCGCCGCCGCGCGCACCAGCACCGGCGCGAAATTGCGGCGGTTGTCCGCCAGCCAGCCCTTCACCGCGCGCGCGCCGGGCATCGCCTCGAAGCCGCAGGCATTGCGCAGAATGGCCGTGGCGAAACGCGGGTCCATTGCGCCGAGCCGGCGCAGCAGGTCCCATGCGGGCTTTTCGCTCACCGCGAGATAGGGATTGTCGGCCACTTCCGACTGGCGGCTGGCCGAAATCGTCACCGAGGTGACGAGCCGCATGGCGACAAGATCGAACAAAAGGTCGACCTCTTCTTCACGCAGCGGATACTGCGCATGGAAACCGGCCGCCAGCGCGCCGATGGCCCCCAGCGGGTCGTCGCAGTCAAGCGCGCCGTATGCGCCGGCAATGGCCACTTCGCAGATCAGCGCGCTGTAGAGCGCATCGCCGAAATCGATCAGGCCGCAGATCTTCGTGTGATCCGCCGGATCGACCAGCACATTCCAGTCATTGGCGTCGTTGTGGATCACCCCGCCGCGCAGGCAGGAGAGCCGTGGCAGAACATCGGCTTCGAAACGGTCGATGAAGCGCTCTGCCAGCGCGCGGTCATCCGCATCCCGGATCTTGTCCAGCCGCGCGCGGCTGTTGCCGGCAAGGCGCAGATCCCAGTCCAGCGGGCGCACCGCGCCGGGATGCATGAAACCGTTGAGCGCATTGTTGAACCGGCCGAGCAGTTCGCCGAGGCTCTCCATGGCCGCCTCGCTGCGCGGCGCCTCGGCAAGCGGCATGCCCTCGATCCAGCTGACAAGCCGCAGCCGGTGCGTTCCGCCACTGGCGGAAACCGCCTCGCCAAGCGCCTCGCCTTTCAAGGTCGGCAGGAGCGCCGGCACGGGCAGGTCGGGCGCGTGCCGGGCCATGTGCTGCAGGAGCGCCGTCTGGAAATCGCTTTCCAGGGCGGGTTCAGCCGCATTGATGATCTTGAAGATGAACGCGCCTTCCGGCGTCTTCACCCGGACATTCTGGTCCCGCTCGCTTTCCAGCGCCGAAAGCGCGCCTTCGATGCCATACACATCCAGCAGAAGCCGGCGCACCTCTTCCTCGGAAAAGCGCGGAACCGTGTCGAGAATTGCAGTCATTCGCCCTAATCTCCCAAGCGCAGCTCTGGATCGTCCTGCATCCACCCGGACGCACAGGAACGATCTGGACCGGGCGGCAGACCTGTCATCCACCCATGCCTGCCCGGCCCGATGCCGCTATCCGTTTCACGATGCGGCCCCGTTCGCAAGCCGCCCGGGCGAAACGTCACACAGCTTTCGACTTCAGTTCCGCGATCAGCTCCGCCGTCGTCACCTGCCGGCAATAGCCCTTGATGGTGCGCAGCGAATTGTCGTGCCGCTCCTGGCTGTAGGTCAGGCAGGCATCCGTCACCTGCGTCACCAGATAGCCCAGATCGCAGGCGTCGCGAATGGCGCTCTCCACGCACTGATCGGTGATCAGCCCGCAGATGATGAGCTGCTTCACGCCAAGATTGCGCAAAATGTAGTCGATATGGGTCGAGACGAAGACCGACGAAGAGGATTTCGGCAAGACGATCTCGTCTTCGCCCGGCGCGATCTGGTCGATCACCTTGCCGTCCCAGGAGCCCTTGGCCACGTTGAAGCCGGTGATCTTGTAGTCGAGGCTGCGGTCGCGCCCGTCCAGCGTCAGGCTTTCGATGGTGGTGTACATCACCTCCACGCCGGCGCTGCGGCAGGCCGCCTGCAGCTCCTGCATGCGCGGGATCACGTCTGCGTCGAGCCGGTCGAAATACCAGCGGTATTTTTCCTCAAACGTCTTCTCGTCGAGATCGGCGAATTCCGCCCCTTTCCTGTGGGCGCTGAAATTCTGCACATCCACATAGAGGATCGCTGCCTGGCCCGGCTCGATGGGAACGTTGCGCGTCAGTTCCATTCCTGTAACTCCGTTACGAAGCGATGCACGACGGCGGTCATGAGCTTTGCCCACTGCGCCTGTCCGACGGCATCTGAGATGAGATCATTGCGAATTTCAATCAGGCTGTGCGGCAGACCGCTCAGCTCGCCATGGCGCGGTACGAACCAGTCCGACTCGTCGTCAATCGTGTAGGGCTCGTTCATGCCCACCGTCATGTCCGGCGCGTTTTCCAGAACGAGCTGGCGCAGGCGCTCGGAAGTGTGCACGTCCTTGCGATAGAGAAAGCTGATTTCCCAGGGGCGCGGCACGCCATCCTGAAGCTGCGGGTTGAAACTGTGGATCGACAGGATCGCCCGGCAGTGCGGCGCTTCGCGCATCATCGTCACCGCCGCATTGAACGGCTCGAAAATCTCGCGCGTGCGGTGGGCGCGCGCCTCATCGCTCAAGGAGCGGTTGCCCGGCACGATCACGCCATCGCTTACCTCCGGCATCGCGTCGGGCGCTTCCGGCGGGCGGTTGCAGTCGATCACCAGCCGGCTGTAGCTCTGAAACACTGCCGGCGCGCCGAGCTGTTCGGCCATCAGCCGCGTAACGGCGGCCGCACCGATGTCCCAGCCGATATGCGCCTCGCGCGCATCGTCCGAGAGGCCGAGCCCGTTCAGGGCTGCCGGCACCGTCTTGCCCGCATGCTCGCAGACCAGCAGCACCGGAAAGCTGCTTTCCTGATTGATAATGGTGACCGGGTTCGGGTCGAGCGACGACAGAAGCCGACCGCTCTCTCCGACAGATGTGTGAAGGCTCATACTTTCTCCGCCTTGAGGGCTGGCGAGGGGATAAGGCCGTTCGGGCGGAAGATCAGCACGAGAACGACCAGGCAAAGGGCGATCGGATCACGGAACTCCTGCATGCCGGCAGGCAGGTAGGCAGCCAGGTAGATCTCGATGAAGCCCAGAAGGAAACCGCCGGCCACCGCACCGCGCAGCGAGCCGAGGCCGCCCAGAATGGCCGCGATGAAGGCCTTGAGAACGGGCGTGAAGCCCATCAGCGGATCGACCGAAGCGCGCTGGCTCACCCACAGCACGGCGGCAACGCCGGCCAGGAAGCCCGACAGCGCGAACGCGCCGGCAATCACCGTGTTGGCGCGGATGCCCATGAGGCGCGCCACCGAGAAATCCTCGGCTGCCGCCCGCATGGCGATGCCGATGCGGTGATGCTTCATGAAGCGGTCGAGGAAGATCAGCATGACGATGGTGGTGGCGATGGCCGCAATCTTGTTGACGCCGATCACCAGCCCTCCGAAGCGCACGCTTTCAGACAGGATTTCCGGCACCAGAACGGCCTGCGAGCGGGCGGAAATGAAGTTCTGGAACAGAACCTGCAGGATCATCGAGACCGCGAAACTGGTTACCAGCATGGTCGCGCCGGAGGCGTTTCTGACCGGCCGGAAGGCAATGCGCTCCATCACCACGGCGGCCAGCACCGCCGCCGCAATCGCCAGCAGAATGGAGAAGGCGAACGGAACGCCGGCCAGCCCGCAGGCCATCAGGATATAGCCGGCGATGGTCATCAGCTCGCCATGGGCGAAGTTGATCAGCCCCATGGTCGAGAAGACCATGGCAAGGCCCAGCGCCAGCAGCGCATAGGTACCGCCCAATGCAAAGGCATTGACGGTTTGCTGTAGAAACAGATCCATTACTCGGCCCCCAGATAGGCAGCTTGCAGCGTTTCGGAATCGCGCAGTTCCGCAGCGGTGCCGGAAGCAGCGATGCGGCCGCTGGCCATCACGTATCCACGATCCGCGATTTCGAGCGCCATCGACACATTCTGTTCGACGACCATCAGCGTCACGCCCTGCTTGCGCAGAACGGTGATCAACTCGAAAATCTGCTCGACAATCTTCGGCGCGAGCCCCAGCGACGGTTCGTCAAGCAATAGAAGACGCGGATTGCTCATCAACGCGCGGCCAACGGCCAGCATCTGCTGCTGGCCGCCTGACAGCGTTCCAGCAAACTGCTCACGGCGCTCATGCAGGATCGGGAACAGATCGAAGACCCGCTCCCAGGCGGCTTTCACCGCCGCCTTGTCCCGCATCGAATAAGCGCCCATGAGCAGGTTCTCCTGCACGCTCAGCGTGCCGAAGACGCGCCGCCCCTCGGGCGACAGCGTCATGCCCAGCGAGGTGAAACGCTCCGGCGCGCTGCCGGTCACGTCCTGCCCCGAAAAGACAATCTTGCCCCCGCTCGCCGGCGCAAGGCCGACCAGCGCGTTGAGCGTGGAGGACTTGCCCGCGCCATTGGCGCCCAGAAGCGCGATGATTTCACCTTCATGCACATCCAGGTCGATACCGCGCACCGCCTGAACGGCGCCGTATTGCACCTGGAGTGACTGGACGGACAACAGCGCAGACACGAGCCCTACCTCACTGAACGCGGGGTTCGGGGATGAGCGAAGCATCCGGCGTCGGCTGGCCGATAAGCTCACGCTCACCGTCCTTGACGCGGATCAGGCTCACCGAGCGCAGCGGCATGCCGTTGGTGCCCTTGTAGGTGATCGTGCTGGTCGCGCCCTGCACGTTCTCCAGATTGGCAATGGCGTCACGCAGCGTGTTCGCATCGGTGGAACCGTCTGCCGCGATCACGGCCGCTTCCAGCACCTTCACCAGATCGTAGCCAACCGCGTTGAACACGGTCTGCGGGGCCTCGCCGTTCACCTCTTCGAACTTCTTGTTGAAGGCTTCCAGCTCGCTGCCCTCGGTCGGGTGACCAGCCGTGGTGAAGACGAGGCCTTCGGCCACCGCGCCAAGCGAGAAAGTGGTCGGGCTGTCGATGCCGTCGGAACCGATCATCTGGCTTTCCACGCCGGCTGCGCGCAGCGCCTTCAGCATGGAGGGGAAGTCCGGCTCATAGGTCGAGGTCATGATGACATCGGGTTGCGGGTCGAGCGCCGCGATACGCGTTGCAATCGCTGAAAAATCCTGCTGGCCGATCGTGTGCGTGTCCTCGCCCAGCATCTTGCCGCCGAGCTTCTCGAACACTTCCGCGAAATAGAGCGGCATGGTCGTGTACTGCGTGTCGGGCGAATAGATGATGTAGGCGCTGCGGTGGCCCTCGTCATAGGCCCATTTGGCCGAAACGGTCGCCTGCACATTGTCGCCGGGGAAGTTGGCGAACATGTAGTCGCCGCCGATCTGCGGCAGCGTCGGCGAGGATGCGCAGGTGGAGATCGCCGGGATCTGCGCATCGGTCACGACGCCGATGGCCGCCAGCGACGGGTCGGCGTCACACGGCAGCACGATCACGGAGACACCCTCATCCACCAGTTCCTGGGTGGCGATGGAGGTCTGCGCGGCGTCGGAGCGCACGTCCTTTTCCAGAAGCTCGATCTTGATCTTGCCGTCAATGCCGCCAGCAGCGTTGATCTCGTCGACCGCGATGTGAATGCCGTCGATCACCGGCGTGTCGAACGGCGCGAGCGCACCGGTCTGCGCCGTGGCGACGCCAACGCGCAGCGTTTCGGCAGCCGCCGGAAGCGCCATGGCGCTGGCGAGAAGCGTGGATATGAGCAGCTTGTTCATGTCAGTTCCCTTTTTTCTTTTTTCGTTCGTTTCGATCAGGCGGTCTTGCCCGGCCCCAGATAAGCTTCGATGACCGCCGGATTTTCGCGGATTTCCGCTGGCGCGCCATCCGCGATGAGCCGGCCTTCGTTGAGCACGACGATGCGGTCGCACAATTCGTTGATCAGCTTGAGGTCGTGATCCACCAGCACCACGCCGAGCCCCAGATCCGCCGACAGCACTTTCAGCCGGTCGATCAGATCGTCGGTCTCTTCGCGGTTCATGCCGGCAGCCGGTTCATCGAGCAGAAGCAGCGTCGGCTCACAGGCCAGCGCCCGGGCAATTTCCACCCGGCGCTGCTCGCCATAGGACAGCGTTCCCGCATCCTCGCCGGCGCGCTCATCGATGCCCAGCCGCGCCAGTGCCGCGCCCGTGCGCTCTTCCGCATTCTTTCCGCCATGGGTGGAAAGCGCTGCCGCAAGCACGTTCTGGTAAACGGTCAGCGTCGGGAACAGGCGAATGTTCTGGAACGTGCGCGCAATGCCGTAATCGGCGATCTTCTCCGGGGCCACGCCTGTGATCGAGCGGTCACCCAGAACGACATCTCCCTCGGTCGGTTTCAACACGCCGGAGATGATGTTCAGGAGCGTCGTCTTGCCAGAACCGTTCGGCCCGATCAGGCCGAGAATCTCGCCCGGATTGACGGCAATGCTCACATCGTCGACCGCGCGCAGACCACCGAACTGCATCGCCACATGGTCGACTTTCAGCCGGTCGTCGCTGTGGCGTTTTGCAAGCGCCTCGGCCCTGCCGCGCTTCGGCTTGTAGGGGAAGACGCGCTCCTCCCACTCCTTCAGCCCCATCACGCCTTCCGACATGCGGAACATGGCGAACAGGATGAGCAGGCCGATGCCGATCTGCGTCGTGCCGAACACCGCCGGCAGTTCGAAACCGCCAATGCTCATGCCGCTTTCAAAGCGCCGCAGGATCTCGGTGATGACCGTGATCAGAATGGTGCCGGAGATCGCACCGGTCACCGTCGTCATGCCGCCGACGATCAGCATCGCCAGAAGCAGGAACGTGTCGTGGAAATAGAATTTCTTGGGGCTGAACGCACCGAGAAAATGGGCGATCAGCGCGCCCGAAAGCGCCATGATTGCGGCACTCAGAACCCATGCGATGAGCCGCTCGCGCTGCACGTTGATGCCGACGGCCTTGGCCGCAATCGCGTTCTCGCGACCGGCTCTCAGGCGCAGACCAGACAGGGAGTCGCGATACCAGCGCGCCGCGATCAGCGCGATCACGCAGGCCACCGCCGCCACCAGAAGCGTGGTGTCGCGCGGCACGCCGAAGAAGGACTGCGCGCCCCGCGTCACGTCGCGCCAGCCGATGATCACGCCATGCACGATCACCAGAAGGCCAAGCGTTGCGATGGACGCCGCCGAGCCTTCCAGCCGGCCGATGGCGATGCCAATCAGAAGCGCGATGATCGCCGTTACCAGAACGGCGACGATGATGGCCGGAACAAGCGAGAGTTCGGTTGCCGCGAGCCAGTCGGGCAGCCCGCGCAGCGTCGCCATTTTCAGCCCCGCCGGCAGCGTCAAAAGGCCCGACACATAAGCGCCGATGCCCATGAAGGCCAAATGGCCGAAACTCAGGATACCGCTGTTTCCGCTGTAGACGCCAATGCCCGTAACGGCGATGAGCGAGATGAAGAAAACCGTGAGCACGCGCTCAGCGGCAGCGCCGAAAAGACCGGCGATCACAACGCCCGCCACCGCCAGAACAACGATGGCGAGAGCGGCGGCAATGAAGTGCTGGCGCGATGACGTGAACATGAACTCCCCTCTTGCTCCCCTGCCCTTTAGCTTTGATATTATTTTTTCACAGTCAACCAAAAATTTTCATATTGACTTATGATTTTCAAAATCGTCTGTTCGCCTTGGAGGAGATCAATGCAAGTCAGACAACGGTTGGAGAACCTGTCGAGCGAGCTCACGGCGACCGAACGGAAGCTGTGCACCGCGCTGTTGCTCGACTACCCCTATGCGGGCCTCGACACGATCCAGGACCTGGCGAAGAAGACCAAGACGTCTCCGCCATCCATCTCGCGTTTCGTCACGAAACTGGGCTTTCACGGCTATCAGGATTTCCAGCGTCATCTGATCGACGAGATCCGGCAGTCGAACCGCTCGCCGCTGGATCTGCATGTGGGCGACCGCGCCATACAGGGCGACTTTCTGGAAGATTTCGTGGCCCGCGCGGTCAATCTCATTTCCGCCTCGGCATCGGCCACGACAAGCGCCCAGTTCGAGCGCGTCTGTGCGCTTCTGGGCGATGAAAAGCGCAACATCTACCTCATCGGCGGACGCATCAGCGATGCAATCGCGCTCTATGTGTCACGCCATCTCCGCCAGGTCAGAAGCGGCGTCTTCCACCTGCCGGCAGACCCGGAAGTGTGGCCGGAATATCTGCTGCGCATGCGCTCGAAAGACGTGCTGTTCGTGGTCGATTTCCGCCGCTACCAGCGCAAGCTTTCAGAGCTGGCGCGCCTTGCCCGCGAAGAGAGCGGCGTCCAGATCGTCGTCCTCACCGACAAGTGGATGTCACCCGCCGCCAACCACGCCAACGAAGTTTTCGCCACGCCCATCGAAAGCGGCACTGTCTGGGACAGCTACGCCGGCGCGATGGTGCTGATGGAGGCCATGCTCACCCGCATCGCCGAAACCAACTGGGACAAAACCCGCAAACGCATCGAAGCCTGGGACTCGCTCCGCTTCGATCATGGAGCACGCGACGATGATCAGTAATCCTCTCATGTTCGCCGCCACTTCGGACTTCTCCGGCGTGACGCGCGGCAAGGCGTTCCCCCTGAAGGAAATGGAAAAGCGCTTCCGGCAGGGTGTCGGCTGGACGCCCACCAATGTGCAGATCACCTGTTTCGACGCCATCGCCGACAGCCCCTTCGGCTCCTTCGGCGACCTGATCCTCGTGCCCGATGCAGACACTGCCGTGACGCTTGATCTGGAAGATGGCGGCCCGGTGGAACGCTTCGTTCTGGGCGACATTCTCGACCTTGAAGGCACGCCCTGGAGCTGCTGCACGCGCTCGATCCTGAAACAGGCCCTCAAGCGGCTCGAAGATGTCTCGGGGCTCCGCCTCATCGCCGCGTTCGAGCATGAATTCCAGACCCGCGAAACGCCGCCCGGCCCCGGCGAAGCCTTCGGCCTTGCCAGCTTCGCCAATCACCGCGCCTTCGGCGAAACCGTCATGGCCGCGCTGGAGCTGGCGGGCGTCAAGCCCGACACGTTCCTGAAAGAGTATGG
Source organism: Nitratireductor sp. WH36-1 (assembly GCF_058725515.1). Lineage (NCBI taxonomy): Bacteria > Pseudomonadati > Pseudomonadota > Alphaproteobacteria > Hyphomicrobiales > Phyllobacteriaceae > Nitratireductor > Nitratireductor sp. WH36-1. Next base: position 3,673,726 of record NZ_CM178970.1, read on the forward strand.
CGCAGACCAGTTCGAGGTCACCAACGGTCCCGATCTCGGCGTCACCGCCGCCGACACGGCCATCAAGGTGCGCGCCGTCACCCGCCTCGTCGCCGAGCGCATGGGCCACCCGGTCACCTTCGCGCCGATCTGCGATCCCGCCGGCGTCGGCAATGGCGTCCATGTGCATATGAGCTTCATCGACGAGAACGGCGCGCCCGCCACCTACGACCCCGATGCGCAATGGGGCATGTCGGAAAAGACCGGCTCCTTCATCGCCGGCATCCTGAAATACATGGACAGCATCATCGCGCTCACCGCGCCGTCTGCCATCTCCTATCTGCGCCTCACGCCGCATCGCTGGAGCGCGGCCTTCAACAATCTGGGCTATCACGACCGCGAGGCCGCCGTGCGCATCTGCCCGGTCACGAGCGCCAGCCCCGACAGCGCCGCAAAACAGTACAATTTCGAGTATCGCGCAGCCGATGCCGCAGCCTCCCCCTATCTGGTGCTCGCCGCCCTCGCCCATGCGGGTGCACAGGGCATCGAGGAAGGCCTCGCCGCCCCGCAGGTCACCGAAGAAGACCTGTCCCTCCTTTCCCCCGACGCGCTGTCAAAGCGCGGCTTCGTGCGCCTGCCGCAGTCGCTCGACGAGGCGCTTGACCGGCTTTCCGCCAATGAGCTGGTCGCGCAGTGGCTCGGCAGCGAGGCGGTGGAAACCTATGTGAAGCACAAGCGCGGCGAGATCGACCAGACGGCTGATCTCGATCAGGCAGAGCGCTGCGCCCGTTACAAGGCCGTCTACTGACGGCCTTTGGGGGCAACACCCGACACACGGAAACACAACAGGGAAAGCAGGCATGAACGGACTGTACGACCGCGAAAGCCGCAGCGTTTCAACGCTCGCCCATCTGCGTTTCTTTCCGCAGGCCGTGACCGGCGGAAAGGGCAGTCTCCTGCGTGGCGATGACGGGCGCGACCTTCTCGATTTCGCCGCTTCCTGGGGCGCGGCCAGCCTCGGCCACGGCCACCCGGCCCTTGCCGAAGCCGTCAACCGCGCGCTGACCGATCAGGCGGGCGCGAGCTACCTTTCCACCGCCAACGAGCCCTGCGTTCTTCTGGCCGAGAAACTGCTCTCCATCGTGCCGGAGCGCGCCGCTGGCCGTGTCTGGTTCGGCCATTCCGGTTCGGACGCCAACGAGACCGTCGCCCGCGCCGTGGTCGCCGCGACGGGCCGCAAACGCATCCTGTCCTTCAAGGGCGCTTATCATGGCGGCACGGTGGGGTCGGTGGCCATTTCCGGCCACCCCGCGCAGGGCGGCATCGACAAGGCATCGGGCCTGAGCCTCGTTCCCTATCCCGATGCCTACGCCGCCGGCAGCCCCGAGGCGGCCGCCAGCGCAGCACTTGCGCATCTCGAAGAGCTTTTCGCTACCACCGTCCCGCCGGAGGAAGTGGCGGCCTTCTTCATCGAACCGATCCAGTCCGATGGCGGCATGCTGGTGCCCCCGCCCGGCTATTTCCGGGAAATCCAGGCGCTCTGCCGCAAACATGGCATTCTGCTGGTCTGCGATGAGGTGAAGGTGGGGCTCGGACGCACCGGGCGGCTTCACGCCTTCGAGCACAGTGACATCGAGCCCGACATCATTGTTTTCGGCAAGGGGCTCGGCGGCGGCCTGCCCATATCGGCGGCGGTCGGCCCCGAGGCGATCATGAACCACGCCTCCGCCTTCTCCTTCCAGACGCTTCACGGCAATCCCGTCTGCGCGGCGGCGGGCCTCGCCGTTCTCGACACGATCGAGCGTGAAAACCTCGTCGCCAATGCAGCCAGCGTGGGCGACACGATGCTCACGGCGCTGCGCGATCTTCAGGAAAGGCACGAACTTATCGGCAATGTGCGCGGCCACGGTCTTGCGCTGGGTGTCGAGCTGGTCAGCGACCGTAACGCCCGCACACCGGCCATCGAGCAGACCGCGCTTGTCGTCTACCGCGCCTTCCAGCTCGGCCTCGTCATCTACTATGTGGGCATCAACTCCAATGTTCTGGAGTTCACCCCGCCCCTCACCATGAGCGAGGACGAGGCGCTGCGCGGCATCGCCATTCTCGATCAGGCGCTGGGCGATGTGGAGGCCGGACGGGTGGACCCGCAGCTTCTGGAGCACTTCGCCGGCTGGTAGCCCCCCCCCCCGCGCCGCGCTCATTGCTGCGCGGTCGGGCTTTTCGCACCTTCCGCCGCAATGGCGTCGGGCGATGCCTCTTTCGCAAAAAGGAACGGCATCGCCACCACCACCAGAACGGCCTGCAACACGAAAACGCTGGAATAGACCGCATCCGGCGCAAAGCTCAGCATCTCCATCACCTGTATCAGGATCTCGAAGAGTTCCAGCCCCACTTCCGTCCCCACGATGATCACGAAGGCGATGAAGAGCGACAGATGCGCGTTCTTGCCTGCCGCGCCGGTGACCGCAAAAACGGCAGCCGTCGTCAGCAGCCCCGTGCCAAAACCGGTGAGCGCCTTCGACCCCAGATAGACCTCGTAATAGGGATAGCCGAAATACAGCATGTAGGAGCCGAGGCCCGCCGCCGTGATCACCGCGCCGGCGAGCATCAGCGCCCGCTGGATCGGCATGCGCGCTAGGATCGCCGTCGCTCCCATGGCCGCCACCACCTGCGCCAGCGCGCCAATCGTTGCCCGGTCGGCAATCAGCGTGTTGGAGCACATGTGCTTCACCAGATAGGCGGTGTCGTAAAAGCCCGTGGTCGCCACATTGACGAAAAAGAGGAAGGCGAACACGCCAAGCGTCGCCCCTTCGACGGGCGCTCGCGGAGCCTGTTCCGCAGCCCTTCCCCGCCGCGCCCGCACAACGAGATAGGCAAGGCTCGCCGCGAACAACCCGGCTGCAATCTGCGTTTCCGGCGCACTGATGCCCGAGAGCGACACCAGCGTTGTCACCGCCTCGAAGGTGATCAACACGGCAAGAACCGGAAGAAGCGCGAAGCTGGCGGCCTTCTCTTCCCCTGCCTCGCCCGCCGTTTCCTTCACGGGTTCGCGCACCATCCAGAGGCCCAGCATCAGCAGGAAAGGCACCATGGCGAAGCCGGCAAAGAAGATGTCCAGCCCATAGCGCGGCGCAATCACCCGGACGAGTTGCGGCGTGACCAGAAACGCCGCCGGCATGGCCACCGCCCACACACCCGTCAAAAGCTTGGAATGCCGCTCGCCGCCCCACACGGTCATCATTTGTGCAATGGGCGCGAGCGCCGCCAGCGAAAAGCCGATCAGTGGAAACAGCACCACCACCAGCGCCTCACGCGTTGCGACCGGCGGCGCAACCCAGAAAAGCACCGCCAGCCCAAGGCTGGAGACCCCCGCGATGAGACACATCGCAGCCGCCAGCGGCCGTGCCGGAAAGCGCTGGATCAGCCGTGGCGTGATCAGAAGCGACAGAAGCACCGCGCCCAGAAGCAGCTCGATGATCACCGAGGTCTTGTTGACGGAAATTTTCAGAAAGCTCGCAAACGTCCCTTCCGAGACGAACACGGTGGAGCTGACCACCGAACGCAGCCCGTTGCCGAGCAGCACCAGGAGAAGCAGCAACGGCAGCGCGGCCTTGTTCATGCAGGTTTCAGCCCTTGTTCAGGTGCTCGGCCAGCCGGATGCCCATGGCGGCGATGGTCAGCGACGGCGCGTTGACCGGCGCGCTCACATGGGTCGAGGTGCCGAGAATATAGAGGTTCGGGTGCTGGTGCGTCTTCAGATCCGGCCCCACGACCGAACGCTTCGGGTCGGTTCCCATGCGTGTGGTGCCGGCGATGATGGCGTTGGAGAGATAGGGCGTATCTTCCTTGATGTCCTTCGCCCCCATCAGGCCGAGCACCTTCTGGTTCACCTCCCGCGCCACAGTGATGCCAGCCTGCGTGTAATCATCGACCGTGAAGTTGATGCGCGGGCGCGGCACACCGGACGTGTCCATCTTGTCTGAAAGCGTAACGCGGTTCTCCGGCACGCCCAGCGTTTCCGCCGAGGAGTTCAGCCGCACATGGCGCGAAATCTGCGCGTTGAGCGTGTTGACCAGCTCCGCCCCGCGCATACCCTTGCCGATCAGATCGCGCGACAGTTTCTCCGCATCCGAATTGCCGCTCCAGCCATTGTTCATGAACGATGTGCCGAAGGCCGCATATTCCTTGCGGAAATCGCCGTCGCGATACTCGATGATGCCGGAGGTCTGCTGCGGCCCGCGATAGGGATAGACCGGATCCGTCACCGTGCCGGACACGTCGATATTGTACTGCGACAGGAGGTAACGCCCGACCTGGTCATGCGCGTTGCCAACCCCGTCAGGCGCAGTTTCCTGCTTGGAATTCAGCATGAGGCGCGGGTTCTCGATGGCGTGCCCGCCCAGAACGAAGATATTGCCGGTCACCTTCTGCGTCGCGCCGTCCGGGCGGCGGATCGTCAGCGACACGACCTTCTGGTCGGCCCCGATTTCAATGAAGGTCACAAGCGCGCGCAGTTCAATGCGTGCGCCAGCCGCCACCGCCTTGTCCATGTCGAACGAGGCGTCGTATTTCGCCCCGATGGGGCAGATCGGCACGCAGGTATTGTTGCCGCAGCAGGCTGGCCGGTTGTCGAAGATCACCGAGTTGCGCGCATGCGAGAAGCGCTTGGAGGTGAGCCCCATCTGATCCAGCGCCTTCTGGATCTGTAAATCCATATAGGAGGCGGGAATGGGCGGCATCGTGTAGCCTTCGCCCGGCTTGCGCGGCGCGCCCCATGTGAAGTCCGGGTCGCCCGACACACCCCAGCGCGCTTCCGCCTGCTCGTAATAGGGGATCAGCTCGTCATAGGTGATCGGCCAGTCCGCGCCCCGGCCATAAAGCGTGGCGCTCTTGAAGTCATTGGGCCGCAACCGGTCGGCAAAGCCCGTCCAGTGCCACGTCGTGCCGCCATAGATGCGCAGATACGCACCGACGAAACGCACCGGCCCCGCCTGATCGTAAAACGCGTCGTAATCCGTATCGGTCGGGTGCGGCGCCCAGTCCTGGCTTGGATAGGGGGCCTGCGGACCCTTCACCGGATTGGCGTAGAAATCGGCGAGATATTCCGAACGCGGCTTGCTGTCGCCGGCTTCCAGAACAAGAACGTCGCGTCCCGCTTCAGCGAGGCTGCGCGAAAGATGCGCCCCCGCCATGCCGGACCCGACGATCACGATATCGGCGTGCAGGTCGCTCATGCTGCCTCCCACGGATTGAGCCAATAGCCGAACTCCGGCCCCGAGCACAGGCCCGGCGCTTTGGCAAAGCTCAGCGACTTCCATCCCAGCGCGTATGGATAATTGATCATCGGCGCGTCCTTGTCGGCGGGGTCGGCCGAGCCGGTGAACAGATAGGCGGCGATCCAGCGCACCTGCTCTTCCCGGTCCCCCTCCTGCGCATCAAGCACCGTGGCGATGCCCGCGCGGCCGAAATGGGTCACCAGATCCTGCCGCGCCGGCACGCCGAACGTCTTGGTGAAATCGCGCTTCAGCGCATCGCGCAGGATCTGCGGCGTCTTCACCGGGCCAGCAATGGCCGAGACCAGCCCCTCCCAGACCGTATCGTCATAGGCGGAGCCCAGACGCGCCGCCTGCGCCACGGGCGCCACGGGCGTAAGCGCCATGGCGCTGCAGCTTCCGACGAGGAAGGCGCGGCGGGAAAGGCGCGGCCCCGTCACTGGACCGACACCTTGACGAAACCGCGCGAGCGATTGGACCCCTCGTCCACCATCATCATCGCCGCATGCAGCTTCTCGACGCTGATCCAGACCGGCGGATATTTGTATTTCGCCACATCAAGGATCAGAACGCTGTCGGTCTCCTCGTCATAAGCGCCGATGGGCGAAATGTGCCCGTCGCCTTCCTGGGGCAGTGCCTTGCGCGAATAGTTTGCGATGAAGCGCGCATCGCGGTCCTCAAGCGTTTCCCGGATCGCCGTGCGCAGTTCATCAACGGATGTCTCGTCGGCAAAATGGTGTTCCGCCGCAAGCCCCGTATTCTCGATGAACGTGTCGAGTTCGGCCAGCGTCAGCCCCTCATGCTCCACCATCGCATAGGGCTTGAGTTTCTGGTTGGCCTCGTTGAACAGCGTGTCCTGTGTGAAGAGCGTCCACGGATAGAGCCGGTCGGGCGAAGGCCGCGGAATGCCCAGCGCATTGGCCACCGCCGCCACGGTCGCCGGCCCGCAGAAGGTCAGGATCTGCTCGCTCTCCACATAGGTGGCGAGGCTGAAATAGTCGCGGTTGAGGTCGGCGTCGAGCAGGCGCTCCTCGCCCTGCTCGCTCGTCAGGTAGAGGAGGTCTTCAGCGGCAAGTGTCGGCGTTGCGCAGAGCGCGGCAACGGCCAGCGCGATCAGTTTTGTGCGAACCATTCCGAAATCTCCTTGATGTCCTCGTCGCTCAGTTCCTTGGTGTAGAAGCGCATCACATCGGCCGGCCCGCCGGTGCGGCGGCCCTCGCGATAGGCCTTGAGGGCGGCCTCCAGATAGTCGGACCGCTGGCCCGAAAGGATCGGGACACCTTCCACCAGCGGATTTCCATCCGCCGAATGACACGAGACGCAGCCCGACGCCTGTTTCGGAACGGCGTTGTCCTGCGCCTGGGCAGCGAACGGCATCAGGAGCAGTGCTGCGAGGCTAAGCCTTGATATTGACATTGAGCATCATCCCCAGGTCTTCGTGTGGAAGGATATGGCAGTGCATGACGAAGCGGCCGTCGAACTCGGTGAAGCGCATGCGCACCGTGGCCGACCCCGCAGCCGGCACGGCAATCGTGTCCTGCCAGTGCTTGTAAGCCAGCTCTTCGCCATTGATGTGCGTCACCTGCATCGGGTTCACATGCACATGGATCGGGTGCGGGAACGGGGTCGTGTTGACGAACTCCCACTCTTCCGCCGTCCCCAGACTGGCCACGATGTCGTCGCGCGAGGGATCGAATGGCTTTCCGTTGAGCGTGAACACCGTGTCCTTGTACATGCCGGGCGTGTCGGTCACGCCGAGCACGATCTGCTGGCGTTTTGAGATTTCCTCATCGGTGATGTCGGTCAGGATCTTGTTGTCGGGCAGCTCTTCCTCGGGAATGCGCGTGCCCATCTTCACGTCCGGCCCGATCCGGTCCGTATCCGCCGGCAGCACCACGACCTGCGCCATGCGCACTTCCGGAAGCGCCGTCTTGCCCTGCGAGAAGGCAGGGCGGATCAGCTCGTAGACGCCCACTTTCGGCGCCCGCACCATCACGTTCGACCTGTTGCCCGGCGCGATGAAGATGCGGTCGGTTTTCCGCGCGAAATCATAAGGGTTGCCGTCGAAACCGATCTCGAACAGGTCCAGACCGTCCAGCGTCATCGGCAGGAACTGCTCGTCGCCCGCATTCAGCCAGCGCCAGTGCTGCACCTCGCCTTCGCGCATATAGATGCGCGGCTGATATTCGCCATTCACCAGCCAGTAGCGTTCCGAATCCAGGTTCCAGATCGTGTCAAAGCTGTCGAGCTCGCCGCTTGACGGGTCCACCACCGGGCACTGGAACACCATCACCCGCTCGATGGCTTCAGCCACCTCCGGCACGTCATCCAGCGTGCCGCGCACGATCATCATGCCGCCGCAGCCAGAGGCCACCTGCACCGCCACAGAGCCATGCCTGTGCGGGTGATACCAGTAATTGCCCGCCGGATGATCCTCCGGAAGCTGAACCAGATAATTGAAGCTCTCGCCCGGATTGATCTGCAGATAGACGTTGTCGCTGTTGCCCTTGGGGCTCACATGGAAACCGTGGAAATGCAGATTGGTCGAGTTGAACTGGTTCGGCGTGTTGGTCACCGGGTCGTGGTCGCGGTTGGGCGGCATCCGGTTGTGAAGGGCGATCTCCATCTCGTCGCCCGGCGACACGCGAAAGGTCGGTCCCGGGATCTCCCCTTCATAAAGCCTGAGCTCCGCGCTCGCATAAGGCAGATCCTGCCGGGTGATGTTCATCGTCAGGTCCGTCTGGAAACGCCCGTCGACGGAGTGGATTTCGCGCGGGTTCTTCAGATCGCCTTCCATGCCGAGCGGCGAGCGCGCCGGCACGAGCCGCGGATCGTCCTTGCCCTCGGCCACTGCCGCATGGTCCGGCCGCAACACGGCCAGCGCCGCCACGGTCGCCAGAGCCGTGGAACCGAAAAGGAGGGCACGCCGGTTCATCTGCATGTGCAACATCCTGCCTTGCTTCAATCAGTTCGTATGTTTCTTGCCGCCAGCGCGCAGACCGCGCGCCGCTTTCAGTCTTTCTTTGCGCAGCGGTGCGGGCCCTGTGCGCCCACCTCGATCGGGCAGGCATTGCGGAATCCCCAGACGAAATCCGTCTGAACCGCCACCAGCCCCGGCGCCAGAACCTGGTCGCCGACACCGTAATAGGCGCTGGTGGTGAACCAGCTCGGCGCCGGCACGCCATTGGTGCTTTTGGGCAGGCCGGCGTCACTCAGATCGCTCACGAAGATCGATAAGTTCGGTAACCCCTTCTCGGTCACCGATGCGCGCGCATGGCAGCTGATGCAGGAGCTGGAATTGGTGAAGCCGGCTTCCGTCACCGAATTGCCGAGTTGCGTCGGCCGGCCCGTGGGCGTCACGAAATTCGTCTGGCTGCCCTTGAGGCGATAGTTCCGCCAGGCCGGATCGGCGGGCCTCGGCGTGCCGCTCTCATTGGCGGCTCCGGTTCCGATGCCGAGCGTCCTGAACACCGCCGCCAGCCCGTCGCGCATCTCGCTGTCGGCGTCATAGGTCCGGGCAAGATCGAATGCGACCACGGCCCCGTCCGCCATTTCCAGCTGGTTCGGCGACACGTAATTGTCTGCCGGCTCGGGCAGATCATCCCGCGCGGTCGGCCCCTCGCTCACCCGCGCCACATAACCGAAACTGTCATTGCAGCCGATCCAGTCGCAGCGGCCCTGATTGTCCACATGCTCGAACGTGGTCCAGAACCAGTTGGGCAGATCCTTCGAGGAGATGTGAAAGGACAGAAGGATATAAGTGCCGGTCTCCGGCGTGTTGCCGCCCTTCGGCAAATCGAGCGTGATGTAGTCGGCGTTCTTTTCAAGATCGATGCCCAGCTCTTTCGCCTTGCGGATGTCGAGCAGGTTCGCCTTGAGCATGAGCGAGCGGATCGGCAGGTCGATCTGGCTGAGAGGTCCCGTGCCGGCCACGCCATTGTATGGCGCATAGTGCTCCATGACGCCTGCACGTGTCTGAAAAACCCGGCCAAGCCCGTCCGTGTGATAGAGCCCGTTTGCGAAGATGTAATCGGTCATAGGCCGGTTGTGATAAACCAGCTCCACCTGCTCCGCGCCGATCACTGCGGTCTTGAGTTCCGGCGGCACGTCATCCCAGTCGATGCTGCCGTCACCATCCCGGTCGGTCTTGGCCGCATCCTCCATCGACACCTGATGCGCCTTGCTCGGCTCATGCGGTGTGTGTGCCGGCATGCCCAGCGCCGGGTCGGGGCGCACGGGGCAGTGTTCGGGATCGGGATTGTTGGAAACTTCGACCGTGCTGCAGCAGTTTTCCGTCTGGCCGGGCTCGCACACCGGCCATGGCGCGGTCGGCCACATCTGCACATCGGTCGTCCAGCGCGACCAGAATTCGCCGCGCACCGCCTCGGTGAAAATCTTCCAGGCGAAAGCATCCGGACAGCTCATGGACGGATTGCTTATCTCCGGCCCGAAGTCGAAGCGCCCTTCCCCGTCCACCGTAACTGCGCATTCCGGCGAATCACGCAGGTCCGCCAGATACTGCATCGCAAAATCAATGGAATTCGGATTGGCCGATACGGCCGAAACTGAAAGCGAAGTACTTATAAACGCTAAGAAAAAAGCCCTTTTTGCGACCCTCGCCTGATCGCAAAAAACGCGAGCCACGCGTTTTGATTGCCTCTGGTGCGCCAAAAGCCTTGTGCCCCCTCACAAGTTAGTTTTGCACCAGTGTTTATCACAAACCTTGACGGTTAGTTGAGAATAAATTCCGCAATTGAACGGTTTCTCCACTCCGCAGGCTCTGCAGATGCCGGGCTCTACAGATAATGCAGCCCCAGAAGATGCCCCTCCACCTCGCGCACCTGCACGACGGTGTCATAGATGTCCTCAAGCACCGCTTCCTGCATCAGGTCACCGGCCTCGCCCTGCAGCACCACGCGTCCGTCGCGCATCGCCACCACGTGATCGGCATAGATCGAGGCGAAGTTGATGTCGTGGATCACCACGGTAATCGACTTCTTAAGGTCGTCCGCCGTGCGCCGTAACAGCTTCATCATCGCCGCCGCGTGTTTCATGTCGAGGCTGTTGAGCGGCTCGTCCAGCAGCACATATTTGGTGTCCTGCGCCAGAACCATTGCCACGAAGGCGCGCTGGCGCTGACCGCCTGAAAGCTCGTCCAGAAACCGCCCGCGCAGGGCGTCGAGTCCCAGATAGGAAATCGCCTCGCCGATATGGCGCTCGTCTTCCACGGTCGGTCGCCCGCCCGAATGCGGAAACCGGCCAAACGCCACCAGCTCGCTCACCGTCAGGCGCATGCCCACCTGGTTGTTCTGCTTCAGGATCGCCAGCCGCTTGGCCAGCACCGCGCCCGGCGTGTCCTGCACATCCAGACCATCCACCAGAACCCGCCCCGAAGTCGGCGCGATCAGGCGCGCAACCATGGAAAGAAGCGTCGACTTGCCCGCCCCGTTCGGGCCGACAATCGCGGTGATGCCGCTCTCGGGAAGCGACAGGCTGACATCATCAACCACCGTCGCATCGTCATAGGTCTTGGTGAGGTTGTGGATGTCGATCATCGCCTGAGGTTCCGATAAAGCAGCAGCATGAAGGCAATGCCGCCGGTGAATTCGATGATGATGCTGAGCGCCGTGTCGAAACCGAACACGCGCTCCAGCACGGTCTGCCCGCCCACGAGCGCAATGATGGCAAGCAGCGTCGCCGCCGGCAGCGTGTATTTGTGCCGGTCCGTGCCCACGGCCTGATAGGCGAGATTGGCGACCAGCAGACCGAAGAAGGTGATCGGGCCGACAAGCGCCGTCGAGACGGAGACCAGAACCGCGATCATGGCGAACAGCAGCAGCACCACGCGCTGATAATCAATGCCCAGATTGATCGCCACGTCGCGGCCAAGCGCCAGCACGTCGAGCTTCGTCAGGAGCCGCCGGCTCACAAAGGCGGTCGCCAGAACAATCACCGCCGACACCGCCAGCAATTGCTGGTCGATGCTGTTGAAGCTGGCGAACAGCATGTCCTGAAGCGCGATGAACTCGTTGGGATCGAGAATGCGCTGCATCATGTGCGCCAGGCTGCGGAAGAAGACGCCGCACACCACACCGGCGAGCACGACGAGATGCAGGCTGCGCTGGCGGCTGAGAAACAGCCAGTAGAAGAGCGCCATGGACATGCCCACCATGAGCAGCGTCTCCAGAACGAAACGCAGCCGCATGTCCACGCTGGCGAGATCGCGCGTGCCCAGAAAGAACACCAGCGCCGTCTGCAGGGCCACATAGAGGGAATCGAAGCCCATCACCGCGGGCGTCAGAATGCGGTTCTGCGTCACCGTCTGAAACAGCACCGTCGCCGTCGCCACCGCATAGGCCACCAGCACGAGGCCGAGCAGCTTGGCGCTGCGAAACGGCAGCACGAAATCCCAGTTGCCCTTCACGCCAATGGTCATGAAGGCCAGTGCCGCCGCAATGGCGCCAAACGCCAGAACGACAAGCGCCACGCGGGGCCGCCGCCATGTCGGTTTTTTAGCCAAAACGCGCCCGCCGCCGCAAAAGGAGATAAAGGAAAATGCCCGAACCGAGCACGCCTGCCACCGTTCCCACCGGGATCTCATAGGGAAACCGCAGCGTGCGGCCGACAATGTCGCAGGCAAGCAGGAAGCCCGCGCCCGACACCGCCACCCAGGGCAGCGCACGGCGCAGATTGTCGCCCACCGTCATGCTCACCACATTGGCGACGATCAGCCCCAGAAAGGGCACCGTACCCGCCGTCACCACTGCCGTCGCCGAAACCATGGAAACGATGACGAGGCCGAAGGCGAGAATGCGCCCGTAATTCAGACCGAGATTGCGCGTAAAACTTTCGCCAAGCCCGGCGACCGTGAACCGGTCCGCCGCCACATAGGCAAGCAGCGCCAGCCCGCCCGCGATCCACAACAGTTCGTAGCGCCCCCGCAGCACGCTCGAAAAATCGCCATTCGTCCAGGCGGAAAGCGATTGCAGAAGATCATAGCGATAGGCGACGAAGGTGGTCATGGCGTTGATCACGCCGCCGAACATCAGGCCCAGAAGCGGTACGACGAGGCTGGAGCTTGCCGGGATCTTCGACACAAGCCGCAGGAACAGGAAGGTTGCGGTCAGCGCGAAAACCGATGCCACCGCCATCTTGGAGAGCATCGGCAGGCCGGGCGCGAACAGCGCCACCGCCAGAAGACCAAGGCTCGCAGCCTCGACCGTGCCGGTCGTCGTCGGTTCAACGAAACGGTTGCGAAACAGCATCTGCATGATCAGCGCCGCAACGCCCATCGCCATGCCCGAAAGCACGAGCGCCAGGGTGCGCGGAATGCGGCTGACGAGCAGAAGCTGGATGGCCTGCGCGTTGCCGTCACCGCTCAAAAGATCGCCGAGCGGCATGTCGGCCACGCCGATGAAAAGGCTGATTGCAGCGAGAACGATCACCACGCCCACCGCCAGCACGAGGCCGGCGGCGGGGTAGATACGTTGGGGCATGCTGGCGGCAGCTTGCATAGCCTTGTCAGTCGACTGGTGTGAGCGCCTTGGAGAGCGCGTCGACTTCTGCCTGGAGGGCAGTCATGCCGCCGCCGACCAGATACCAGCGCACGGAATCGGCATAGTAGATATTGCCTTCCTTCGCGGCCGTGGTCGCTGCGACGAGTTCATTGTCCAGCGTCTGCTTTGCCGACTGGCCTTCGCTGCCGATGGCCGAATCCCGGTCCACCACGAACAGCCAGTCCGGATTTGTCTTCAGGAGAAATTCGAACGAAACCGCCTCGCCATGGGTCGCCTCCTGCACATTCTCGACAGCAGGGATCACGCCGAGATCGTCATGCAGCCAGCCGAAGCGCGAGCCCGGACCATAGGCCGAAACCTTGCCGCCATTGGTGAGGATGATCAGGCCCTTGCCGGCATCCTTCGCCGTCTCGCGCAGCGCTGCAACGGAGGTGTTGAGCTTCTCGATCAGTTCCTCGGCCTTCTCTTCACGGTCGAAGATCACGCCCAGCTTGCGCGCATTGTCTTCCGCGCTGTTGAGGAAGTCATCCTGTGCGACCGTCAGGTCGATGGTCGGCGCAATCTTGGAAAGCGCCTCATACTGCTTGGCCGAGCGGCCCGCGACGATGATCAGGTCGGGCCTGGCGGCATTCACCACCTCGAAGTCCGGCTCGAACAGCGAGCCGACCTTGGCGTAATCGTCGCTCTTGTATTTCGACAGATAGTCGGGAAGCAGCGCGTTGGGCACGCCGGCCACGTCGACGCCCAGCGTGTCGAGCGTGTCGAGCGTGGCGAAATCGAAGGTCAGAACCGTCTTGGGCGTGTCCGGCAGAACCGTTTCGCCCTGCGCATGTTTGACGGTGATTTCGTCGGCATTGGCGTAGCCCGGCAGGAACGCCGCAAGCGCGATGGCCGAAGCCAGAAAGCGCGCGGTCAGGGAGTTCGTTCTTGTGATCATCGACATGCTCCAAATGTCAGGGATGACGGGTGGACGCCGCCTGCCGGTTTCCGTTTTGCGCGGTCGGCAACGCCCTTGTCTGGATTTCGGTTAGCAAATATGATTTCTACAATCAACTTTTCTGTGCGGACATTCCAACACTCAGTTTCAACCGCCGCTTTTCTGGAGATTTCCCATGCTGCAATCCAAAGCCGTCATCGCCACCGAGCATGCCTCGAAATATCTGCAGCAGCTCTGCAAGCATTTCGCGCACAAGGTTTCGGTCGATTACGACGCCTCGCAGGGCAAGGTTGATTTCCCCTTCGGCGACTGCCTCATGCGCGCCGATGAAACCTCGCTGACGATCGAGTGCGCCGCCAAAACGGACGAGGAACTCGCCCGCGCCCAGCACGTGATCGACGATCATCTGGCCCGCTTCGCATGGCGCGAGAAGCCGCAGATCGCCTGGAACGTGTGACGGCTTTCGGACCCTGAAAGTCCGCAGATGACGGTTTGCCCCTCCCGCCACCGAAGCGGTGATGGCGGGAGCGCTGGATGTCAGCGAGAAGGTCATGAGGCTCAGAAAGTGGAGGTCATGCCCACCCACACACGGCGTCCTTCGACAACCGTGTTGATGTCGTCCACGTCAATGCGCTTGTCGAACACATTGTAGACCGCCGCCTTCAGGGTCACATTGTCGTTCAGCGCATAGTTCGCTCCGAAATCGACCGTGGTGTAGGCATCGTATTTGCGCGCCAGAACTTTCGAACCGTCGCTCGAAAAGATCGGCTTGCCTTTGGAACCGATACGCAGGCCCGCATTCACCTCCGACCCGTGATAGCTGACCTCACCCCACGCGCTCAGCCCCTCGACCGGCGTGGTCCAGTCGGCGCGCAGGCTGGCCATATGCTGCGGCGTGCGCATCAGCGGGAAGCCTGCATAATCGCCGGTCTTCTGCCTTGAATGGGTGTAGGTGTAGCTGCCCCGCAGGATCAGATCGTCACGCACATCCCATTCGCCCGTCAGCTCCACGCCCTGCGTGATGGCCCGGCCGATGTTGAAGAAGCGCCAGAGGCGGTAATTCGGATCCTCGTCCCAGCGGGCATGCGACCCATCGGGATTGTAGATCATCGCATTGCTGATCTTGTCCTTGAAGTCGTTGCGGAAATAGGTCGCGCCCAGCCGCACGCCGCCGAGACTGTCCCAGAGACCGCCGATCTCGATGCTGGTGCTTTTCTCGGCTTCAAGATCCGGATTGCCGATGATCACGCCACAGGTGCCGTCCGGTCCATAGCTGCAACCGCGCCCGCCCGTCACATAGGCGTAGCCCGGTGCAATCGCGCGAATGACCGGAGCCTTGAACCCCGTCGAGACACCGCCCTTCAGCGTCAGCTGCGGCGTCGCATGCCACACCGCATAGGCGCGCGGGCTGAACTGCGCGCCATAGATCCCGTGATTGTCCATGCGAATGCCGCCGGTCAGCGCGAAATCCGGCGTGATCCACCATTCGTCCTCGGCAAACAGCGCCCATTGCGAAACGCCGAATTTCTCGTCGCGCCCCGTGCGGCGGCCAGGGTTCTGGTCGGTCAGCAGCGCATCCAGATACTGCCCGCCCAGCACCAGCGTATGCGCCCCGTGAAAATCGAGCGGCGTGGTCGTCTTCACGTCGAGAACCGTGTTGCGAACCAGCGGCGAGCGCGGATCTTCCGCATATCGTCCGGTTCCCGCATCGCGCATGAAGCGGGTGCGCTCGGCCCATTCCTGCGAGAGGGAAACCTCCGATGTCGTCCAGTCCCAGCGCCCCGTATGGCTCAGCGACCAGTGCCTGCGGTCCAGCCGGTCGTAATTGTCCCGGCGCGTGCTGGTTCTGTCCTCGGTGTGCGTGCGCAACAGCCGCGTCCTGCCCGCATCAAGAACCAGCTCATGATCCTCGTTCGGGGTGAAGGTCAGACGGCCGGCGAGATCGAGATCCTTCTTTTCCGGCAAACCGCCCTTGTTCCGGTCTTCGCCCCGCAGGAGGCCGCGCCCCCAGACCTGCAGGCCCAGCATGTCGCGCACCAACGGCCCGCTCGCATAGAACGACGCATTGCCTGCATCGCCATGGTCGGTGTGCTGCTGCAGCGTTCCGTCGACGGAGACCGTCCCGGTCCACTTGTCGGCCACCTTGCGCGTGATGACATTGATGACACCGCCCATCGCATCGGAACCGTAGAGCGCCGACATCGGGCCACGCACCACCTCGATCCGCTCGATGGCGGACACCGGCGGCAGGAAGCTCTGCTCGAAACCGGAATTGCCATTGGAGCGCGACTCGCGCGTGTTCTGCCGCTTTCCATCCACCAGGATCAGCGTGTACGCGCCCGGCAGACCGCGGATGGAAATGTCTTCCCGCCCCGGCGACCCCGTCACCGCCACGCCCTGCACATGGCGAAGCGCGTCGGTCAGGTCGCGGTAAACGCCCTTTTCCAGCGCCTCGCGCGGCACCACGGTTATGCTCGCCGGCGCATCCACCACGCTCTGCTCGAAGCCGGTCGCCGTCACGACCAGTGTGTCAAGAAGCGTGACCTTCTGGTTTTCCGCCTGTGCCAGCGCGCCCTCCACCGGCAGGGCGACACAGCCCAGAAAAGCCAGTGCAAGCCGACCGGAAGAAGAAACGGCGCCGCGCAAACCGGCACACGCCGGGCTGCGCGGAACCGCATCGAAAAAGCTATAAGTCATTATTAATTCTCAATAAAATTACATGCTTGAAATACGGGCGACTTACCTCCCGTTAAAAGATGATGTCAACACTCATCTTTTAGAGCGCTTCCAGATTGCCCCGCGCAGACATGCCCCAGCGGCACAAAGCCTTTTCAGGCCATGCACGCTGCGGGATCGGCAACCGGTCGATGAAGCTGTGGAAAAGCGGGCAGCGGAATCCTGCCCGAAAAGGGGTCAGGAGAAGCGGCGGGACGCGAGCAATTGAATCCCGCCGCCTCTGCTCACTCGGCCGCCTGTGGCAGCGCGAGCTGTTCGTTGTCCTGCATGGCCGCATCCGTTTTTGCAGGTGCGCCCGCCTCCGGCCGCTTCACGCGGTAGAAGGCGGCATAGAGCGCCGGCACGAACAGAATGGTCAGCACGGTCGCCACCGTCAGGCCGCCCATGATGGCGAAGGCCATCGGCCCCCAGAACACATTGGTCGAGAGCGGCACCATGGCGAAGATGGCGGCCGCCGCCGTCAGAACCACGGGCCGCGTACGCCGCACGGTGGCCTCGATAATGGCGTCCCATTCCGCATGGCCAGCTTCCAGATCGGCTCCGATCTGGTCGACCAGGATCACCGTGTTGCGCATGATCATGCCGGCCAGCGCGATCAGGCCGAGCAGCGCAACGAAGCCGAAGGGCTGGTTGAAGATCAAAAGCCCCAGCGTTGCCCCGATCAGGCCGAGCGGCGCTGTCGCGAAGACCAGTGCAAGGCGCGAGAAGCTCTGAAGCTGGATCATCAGGATCGTCAGCATCGCCAGCAACATGATCGGAAACACGTCGAACAGCGCCGCATTCGCCTTGGCGCTTTCCTCGATGGCCCCGCCAAGCTCGATGCGATAGCCGACCGGCAGATCCTCGATCAGCGGCTGCAGCGTCGGCCAGATCTGCGACGACACATCCGGCGCCTGCACGCCCGCCGGCACATCGGCCCGCACGGTGATCATCATGTCGCGGTTCTGCCGCCACAGGATCGGCTCCTCATGGCCATAGACCACCTTCGCCACCTGCGAGAGCGGCACCGGCTGGCCGCCGCGCGTGGCAATCGTCAGATCGCCCAGATGCGCCACGTCGAGCCGTTCGCTTTCCACCGCGCGCGCCACGACATTGACGGTCTCGATGCCGTCGCGCACCGCCGTCACCGTGTAGCCGGAAAGCAGCGTCTGCAGCGTGCGGCCAATGTCCTGCGGGGTCAGGCCAAGCGCCCGCGCCCGGTCCTGATCCACTTCCAGCCGGATCGACTTCGCCTGCTCGTTCCAGTCCAGATTGGGGTCGAGCGCATTCGGGTTCTGCGCCATCACATCGCGCACATCATAGGCGATGCGACGCACTTCCAGCGGATCGGGGCCAACCACGCGGAACTGCACGGGAAAGCCCACCGGCGGGCCGAACACGAGTTCGGTCACGCGCACCCGCGCCTCCGGCAGACCGCCGTCTGCGATGTAGTCCTGCAACCGCGCCTTCACCCGGTCGCGGGCTTCCGCGTCCTTCGTGTACATCTCGATGGTCGCGAAATTCGGCTTCGGCAGCTCCGGATTGGAAGCGAGGAACCAGCGCGGCGCGCCAGCGCCCACATAGGTGGCGTAGGTCAGAACCTCTTCATCCGCCGCGACCACCGCTTCCATGGTGCGGGCGGAGGCCTCCGTCGCCTTGATCGGCGCGCCTTCCGGCAGACGGATTTCCACCATCAGCTCCGGTCGCGGCGAGGTCGGGAAGAACTGCTGCTGCACGAAACCGAATGTCCAGATGGAAGCAGCAAACAGGCCGATCACCGAGGCGATCACCACCCAGCGCCAGGAGACGCACCAGTTCACCACCCGGCGCAGAACGTTGTAGAGCCGCGTGTCATAGATGTCGTGATGCTGCCCGCCCTCGGCCACCGCACCAGTGTGCTTGTGGAAGTCCGGCAACAGCTTGACGCCGATATAGGGCGTGAAGATCACCGCCACGAACCACGACGCCACCAGCGCAATGGTCACCACCCAGAAGATACCGCCGGCATATTCGCCCGCCGTCGACTTGGCGAACCCGACAGGCAGAAAGCCCGCCGCCGTCACCAGCGTTCCGGTGAGCATGGGAAAGGCCGTTGATGTCCAGGCAAAGGTCGCCGCCTTCAGCCGGTCATAGCCCTGCTCCATCTTCACCACCATCATCTCGACGGCGATGATCGCATCGTCCACCATCAGGCCAAGCGCGATGATGAGCGCGCCAAGCGTGATGCGTTCAAGGCTCATGCCCAGCATGTCGAGCGCGATCATCACGATGGCCAGAACCAGCGGCACGGCCAGCGCCACAACGATGCCCGTGCGCCAGCCGAGCGACAGGAAGCTCACCGCCAGCACCACGGCCAGCGCTTCCAGAAACACCTTGATGAACTCGCCGACCGAATCCTGCACCACTTCGGGCTGGTTGGCGATCATCTCGAGTTCCAGCCCCACCGGCATGTCGGCCCTGATTTCACTCATGGCCGCATCGAGGTTTTCGCCGAGCTTCAGAATGTTCGCGCCCTCGGCCATGACCACACCAATGGCCAGCGCCTGATGCCCGTCATGGCGGGCAAGGAAGGCCGGCGGGTCTTCATAGCCGCGCCGCACATCCGCAATGTCACCCAGCCGGAACACGGTTCCGTTCGCCGCAATTGGCACCGACGCGACCGCGTCCACGCCTTTGAGCGCGCCTTCAACACGCAGGAACACCCGGTCAGAGGCCGTTTCGATCTCGCCTGCCGGCGTCACCGCGTTCTGCGCCGCGATGGAGTTGAAGATCACCTGCGGGTCGATGCCCAGCGTCGCAAGCTTTGAATGCGAGAACTCGACGAAGATGCGCTCATCCTGTGCGCCGTAGAAGCGCACCTTCTCCACATCGGGAACACGCAGAAGCCGCTGGCGTATGTCTTCCGCCGCGTCCTTCAGGTCGCGCATGGTCGCGCCTTCGCCGCTCAGCATGTAGAGCGCGCTGTCCACATCGCCGAACTCGTCGTTGAAGAACGGCCCGATCACGCCTTGCGGCAGCTGCGCGCGAATGTCGCCCACCCGCTTGCGCACCTGATACCAGAGTTCCTCCACCTCACCCGGCGGCGTGGTGTCCTGAAGCTGCACCTGCATGAAGGTGGAGCCGGGCTTGGAATAGGTGCGCACCTTGTCGAAATAAGGCACTTCCTGAAGCGTCTTTTCGATGGGATCGGCGACCTGCCGCTGCACTTCCTCGGCGGTGGCGCCCGGCCAGACCGCGTTCACAACCATCACCTTGATGGTGAAGCTCGGGTCTTCCGCCCGGCCAAGCCGCGCGTAGGAATAGGCCCCGCCAAGCGACAGGACGATGATCAGAAACAGTACGAGCGTCTGGTGGGTGACGGCCCACTGCGAAAGGTTGAAGCGTTGCATCTGAGCCCCCGGTCAGTCGGCGCTGGCGGACTGGATTTCGGCGAGCCGGACACGCTCCCCGTCGCGGAGCTTCTGCACTCCGAGCGTCACGATCTTGTCGCCGTCTTCAAGCCCCTCGGCGATGATCGCGTTCTCTGTCTGGTAGGCCTCGACGACGACCGGCCGGCGTTGGAGTTCGTGCGAGGGGGGATCGACAACGAACACGACCGGGCCCCGGCCGTCGTCAAGAACCGCCGTCATCGGTATGCGAGCAACCGGTGACGGATCTCCTTTGGTGAGTGAAACGGTGGCGGTCATGCCAAGCCGGACATTCTCGTCCGCCTCCGGCACGGAAAACCGCACGGGATAGGTTCGGCTCGTGCCATTGGCCTCCGGCGCGATCTCGCGCACCGTCGCCGCATAGCGCCCGTCGCCGGCCCACAGGGTCACTTCGGCGGTGGAGCCTTCCAGATCGGCGAGCCGGCTTTCCGGGATCGAAACCACGACCTCCTTCTGATCGAGCCGCGCAACGCTCACCACCATCTGACCGGGCGAGACCACCTGCCCGGCCTCGACGCCCGTGGCGCTCACCACGCCATCGGCAGAGGCCGTCAGTTCCGCATAGCCCATCTGGTTGGTGGCGAGTGCAACCGCGCGTTCGGCCTGATCGAAGCGCGAGCGCGCCTCATCCACGGCCAGCAACTGCGCATCGAGCGCGGCCTCGGTCACATGCCCGCGCTTGAACAGCGTGCGGGCGCGCTCCAGATCGGACTGTGCCTTGGTGAGGCTCGCCTGCGCCGCTGTCAGCGCGGCGCGCTGCTGTTCAAGCTGCAGGTTCAGATCCACCGGGTCGAGCTGCGCCAGCGTCTGCCCTGCTTTCACCCGGTCGCCCACATCCACAAGCCGGGCCGCCACCTTGCCGCCGACGCGAAACGCCTCGGCCACTTCCGTGCGCGGCATCACGGTTCCGGTGTAGGTGCGGGTCTCGGCAAGCGGCGCAAGGCGCACCGTCGCCACGCGCACCACCGGGTCTGGCCGTTCGGCCACTTCCTCATCCTGGCAGGCGACAAGCGCCAGCGCCATTGCGCTCAAAAGAACGGTCCGTTTCATCGTCGCCCGGGGCATGAAAGCCTTACCTTATAAACGTTGTTAACTGATGATTCTCAATAATCATCACTCTTTAGGCGCACGAAACAGACTTTGGCTCCCGGTTTCCCGGTAACGCCCTAGTTTCGCTTGCCCAGCCCTCTCAGAATAAAGCGAAGCTGCTCGCGCAGCCCCTCTTCGGTGTCTTCACCATGCAGGATGCAGTGTTCGATCATCTGCGGGTGCAGAAACGTCATGAACGCCGTTTTGACACAGCGCGATGCTTCTGCAGGATCGTCCACGTCGAAATCGCCAGCCGCGACGCCCTCGCGAATGATCCCCTCAATGATGGTCGTCATGCGTTCGATGTGCGACTTGATGATCGCCCAGTTCTCATGCATCGCAGCTGCCACCATCTCATGCGTGCGGCGCTCCTTCATCAGGGTCGCCTTGTTGTGCTCATGGATGGCGATCAGCAGCTTTGTCAGCTTCTCCGGCGCAGGCGCGTCAGTCCGCGCGATGGTAAAGGCGATATCGGCCACCTCTTCCACGATGCGCCCGCAGATGCACTCATTGATCGCACCCTTGGAGGGGAAGAAGCGGTAGATATTGGCCGGGCTCATGCGCAGTTCCGCAGCGATATCAGCGACCGAGGTCTTCTGATAACCGATGCTGCGAAAGAAGTTCTCCGCAACCTCCAGAATGCGGGAGCGGGTCTCTTCAGGATCTGTGCGCGTGCGTGAAACTGGCTTCATCATCTAATTCCTGATGATTTTT
Organism: Nitratireductor sp. WH36-1; assembly: GCF_058725515.1. Lineage (NCBI taxonomy): Bacteria > Pseudomonadati > Pseudomonadota > Alphaproteobacteria > Hyphomicrobiales > Phyllobacteriaceae > Nitratireductor > Nitratireductor sp. WH36-1. Next base: position 3,695,378 of record NZ_CM178970.1, read on the forward strand.
AATAATCATCACTATTCATTGAGTCAAGCGTTGAAACGCGTTCTACCACGTCCCGCCGGCAGGCTACAGGCCCGGCCGGCCGCAGACGTGGGGCTTTGCCCGGCGCTGGCGACCGGACAACACCATGAATCCCTTATAAGAGCGGCAATCGCAAGGCGCAAAAGCCTGAAACACCTTACTTCAGCGCGCATCCTCAAGGATCATCGCAGCCGCTTTCTCCGCGATCATCAGCGTCGGTGAATTGGTGTTGCCCGATGTGATCACCGGCATGACCGAGGCGTCGGCGATGCGCAGCCCCCGAAGCCCGCGCATGCGAAGCCGCGGGTCCACCACCGCCCCTTCATCCGCGCCCATGCGGCAGGTGCCGACGGGATGGAAGATTGTCGTGCCCACCTGCCCCGCCGCCTCCACCAGTTCTTCTTCGCTCTGGTACTGCGGCCCCGGCTTGAACTCTTCGGGGCTGTATCGCTGCAAGGCCGGCTGCGCGACGATGCGGCGTGTCAGCCGGATCGCATCGACAGCCACCTGCCGGTCGCTCTCGGTCGAAAGGTAATTGGGCCGGATTGCCGGCTGCCGGCGGAAATCGTCAGACGTCAAATGCACCGAGCCGCGACTGTCCGGCCTCAGATTGCACACGCTCGCCGTGAAGGCAGGAAACGGATGAACCGGCTCGCCGAACCTGTCGAGCGAGAGCGGCTGCACGTGATATTGCAGGTTCGGCGTCTCGCGCGCCTCATCCGAACGGGTGAAGAGGCCGAGCTGGCTTGGGGCCATCGACATCGGTCCCGAACGTTTCAGGAAATATTCCAGCGCAATCGCCGCCTTGCCTGTCAGGCTGCTCGCCTGCTCGTTCAGCGTGCGGATGCCCGACACTTTGTAAGCGCAGCGCAATTGCAGATGGTCCTGAAGATTTTCGCCCACGCCATTCTGCTCGAACTCAACGGGAATGCCTGCCCCCTGAAGCACATCACCGCGCCCGATGCCTGACAGTTCCAGAATGTGCGGTGAGCCTATCGCGCCTGCCGCAAGCACCGTCTCGCGGCGGCATCTGGCCTCGCGCGCCTCGCCGTTCTGGTCATAGGCAACGCCCGTCACACGCCCCTCTTCCAGAAGCAGGCGGCGCACATGCGCGCCCGTTTCCACGCGCAGATTCTTCCGGTGGCGCACCGGTTTCAGAAAGGCCTTCGACGCATTCCAGCGCACGCCGCCGCGCTGGTTCACCCGGAAATAGGACGACCCCTCATTGTCGCCCCGGTTGAAGTCATCGACCCTTGGAATGCCTAGCCCTTCGGCAGCTTCCTGAAACGCGTCGAGAATGTCCCAGCGCACCCGCGCCTCTTCCACGCGCCATTCGCCGCCCGCGCCATGCATCTCGTCGGCGCCCCGGTAATAATCCTCGGGCTTCTTGAAGAATGGGAGCACGTCATCCCATGCCCATCCCGTGCAGCCCATCTGCCGCCAGCGGTCATAGTCGCGCGCCTGACCGCGCATGTAGATCATGCCATTGATGGACGAGCAGCCGCCCAGCACCTTGCCGCGCGGATAGGCGAGCGAGCGCCCGCCGAGCCCCGGCTCGCTTTCGGTCGCAAAACACCAGTCGGTGCGCGGATTGGAGATGCAGTAGAGATAGCCGACCGGAATGTGGATCCAGGCGTAATTGTCCCGCCCGCCCGCTTCGAGAAGCAGAACGGAGACATTCGGATCGGCGGAAAGCCGGTTGGCCAGCAGGCATCCTGCCGTTCCCGCACCGACGACGATGTAGTCGAACGTCTCCGCCATGGCCGTCAGCCCCACTCACCGGCAGGCGGAAGAAGATCCGCCCTGCGCGCCTCCATGGTCAAGGCTACGATGCGGCAGGTTGTTTTCGCAAGATCAGAACTGCGCGATTACGGCACTGCTTTGGGAGCATTTCTTTTTCGGAAAAAGCGCCTGGTTTTCCCGAAAAAGCCCGTCGTTTTTCTGGAAAATCGCCGTTTTGGAGAATTTCAGGCAATATTGTCGCAAGCGCAATTGTCACATGGTCAAGCGATTTGCTTTGCCCGACACTGCGCGCCCCAATGGAGGCCGAGATGAAGAACGCCGAATACACACCGACTGACAATCCCATGCTGACCGGCGCGCTCGGCCGCTGCCCGCAGTGCCAGAAGGGGCATATCTTCAAGGGTTATCTGCAGATCGCTGAAAACTGCGACGTGTGCGGTCTCGACTTTTCCTTCGCCGACCCGGCGGACGGCCCGGCCTTCTTCGCGATGACGATTGCCGCCGTTCCGGCCCTTGCCTTTGGCGTCTGGTTCCAGATGGCGTTCGAACTGCCGCTCTGGGTTCACGTCTTCACCACCGTGCCGCTGACGATCCTGAGCTGCATGGCGCTTCTGCGCCCGCTGAAGGGCTGGCTGGTCTGCTCGCAATACTTCCACAAGGCGGCTGAAGGCTCCATCGACTACGCCTGGCACGAACAGGCGGCCGAAGCGCAGAAGCAGGCCGACAAGGCCTGATTTCTCAGACCTCCAGCGCCGTCTCCATCATGATTTCCTGAAGCGCGTCGTAGGCGGCGACAACCGTCTGCGCCTGCGCTTCATGCGCGAGCCGGAAGGCATCGCCATAAATCGTCTCGTCGGGATATTCCGTGATGAGCATCATCGGCGCTTCGTGACGATCATCTTCGGAGATCGTGATCGGGAAGCCGTTCAGAACCTCGAATTGCAGCGTGCCCGCATGGATCTCGTAAAGCCGGATCTGGCGCGCGTTGAATTCGACCAGCCCCGGCACTTTTGCCAGTTCCGTCGTGACCTTTTCCAGAAGCCGGCGCGTGCGCTCTCCCCAGCCCGCCTTGTGGCGGACGATCAGGAAGAAGCCCTTGGGCACTGTCCACATCTCGAAACCGCGCGGAATGTAGCCGGTCAGCGGCCGCGTCCACTCATGGGCGGGATAGCCGTGCAGATTGATGTGAAGGGCCGCCTTTGTGCGCTCGAAGCACAGACGCCGGATGCCCTTTTCATAAAGCGGCTCGGCCTCGCGATATTCGAGATCGTCGCCCAGCGCGGTGTAGCGGGCGGCGTGATGCATGTGATGCGGTTGGCTCTGGCAGAGATGCCAGTGCAGCGCATAGCCATCCGGGTTCTCCAGCGGCGAGACGGTGAAATGCGCGCCTGTGCGCTCTGAGAGCATCGTCGCGCCGCGCAGTGCGCCGGCGACGCCGGAAATCTCGTTTGGGTGCTGCCCGCCGCTCAGCATGATCGGATGATCGCTTCCGCTGACATAGCGCCCTGCCACCGCGCGGCCCGCGCGCGAGTTGACCGCAAACGCCTCGCCACCGATCCGCTCCAGCGTCTCGTTGACGGCGGCGACCGAAAACGGTCCCGTTGCCTCGTGCAGCGGCTGTGCTGGCCATGCGGCAGGCTCGGTGGTGAGCGGACGCGTTTCGACCCTGACGGTGAGCGGCCCCTCGCCGGCCGCGATCACCGGAATGATCTGACCGGGCTGAAGCCCGCGCGAACCGAGCGGACGACCGGATTTCTTCTGGAAGAGTTCAAGCAGCGAGAAATAGAAATCCTCGTGCAGCGCCTCATGCAGGCTGATCGCTTCCTCGCCAACCGGGAGGCGTGCGTCCGCGCCGGGCATGGACACGGCAATGTGCAGCGCCTCGAAGAAGGGTTCGCTGTCGCCCCAGGGATGCGCATCGATGGCCTGTACCGTTTCGTGGAACAGACGCTCGAAATCGGTTTCCAGCGACTCATCGACGCTGCGGCCATCGGGATGGCGCACACGCAGCCAGCCGCAGGGCGAGAGAAGCTCTTTGCCAATGTGATCTTCGGCAAGCCGGTTGGGCGCGAACACCGCATGGCGCGAGACAGCGCCATCCGCCGCCGTGATCTCGACGCCATATTCGAGCGCGCCGCCGGCCTCGGCCGGGGTGAAGGCGATTTCCGCCGCGCCCACCATGCCGGCAAGCGGATAGGCCTCCAGAAGGAAACGCTGCCCGGGCGCAGCCGGGCTCACCGGGTAGGTGATGGCGATGCGGCTTGCGCCGGCTGCCGCATCCTCGGTGAAGAAATGAACCAGCGGCTTGTAGGCGCTGTGCAGCCGGGCGGTGACGCCCGCTGCCGCAAAGCGCTTCTCGGCGGCGCGGCGCGCCGCCTCATCCTCGAAAAGCCAGGCCTCCAGCTCCGCGCCGCGCCATGCCTCACTGGCATAGTCGGCGATCAGACGGTCGAGCGTTCGGTCAAAGGTCTTTTCGAAGATCGCGGTCATGTTTCTGTCCGTCCTGTTGGATCGAGGAGATCGCGCAGCCAGTCGCCAAGCAGGTTCAGGCCGAGCACGGTGAAGAGAATGGCAAGTCCCGGGAAGACGCTGACCCACCATGCGTTCTGCATATAGGTGCGCCCGTCGGCCAGCATGCCGCCCCAGCTCGGGATGGTCGGATCGACGCCGAGGCCGAGGAAGGTGAGCGAGCTTTCCAGAAGGATGTTGGTGGCGACGTTGAGCGTCATCAGAACGATGACCGGGCCGGCCAGGTTCGGCAGAAGGTGCTGGAACAGGATCTTGAAATCCGGCACGCCGATGGCCTTGGCCGCATGGATGAACTCGCGGTCGTTGAGCGACAGGACGGAGCCGCGCACAAGGCGCGCATACTGCACCCACTGCGACACGATGAGCAGGATGATCGTGTTGGTGATGCCGCCGCCCACAATGGCGATGAAGGTGATGGCGAGCAGGATGAAGGGCAGTGCGAGCTGCACATCGGCAAAGCGCATCACCAGCACATCCCAGAAGCCGCGATAATAGCCCGAAATCAGGCCCATCACGACGCCCACGACCACCGCGCCGGCAACCGAGGTGAAGCCGACGAGCAGCGAGATCTTGCCGCCGGAGATGACACGCGCAAGCACATCGCGCCCCAGCGGATCAGTGCCGAGAATGTGCGCCCAGTCGGTGAATGGTTTGGTCAGGCGGGCGGCAAGATTGATCTGCTCGCCACCATCGGGGAAGAGAAGCGGCGAGAGAAGCACCGCCAGCGTCATCGTGCCGGCGAGCAGGATGCCGAGGATGAACTCGATGTTCTTGAAGTGACGCAAACGCGAAACAGCCTGTGCCATGATTGCGTCCTTTCCTAGCGGTTGCGGATGCGCGGATCGACCAGCCCGTAGGCGATGTCGACCAGCAGGTTGATGCCGATGATGAGCAGCGACAGAACGGTGATGACCGCCTGAAGGACCGGATAGTCACGACCGGCCACCGCATCGAAGGCCAGCGTGCCGAGGCCCGGCCAGTTGAACACGCGCTCGATGACGACGATGCCGCCCAGAAGGCCGCCGAACTGGAGGCCGAAATAGGTGATGAGCGGAATGGCGCAGTTTCTGAGCGCGTGCTTGTAGAGCACCTTGGTCTCGCTCAGCCCCTTGGCCCGCGCCACCTGAATGTATTGCGAGCGCAGCGTCTCAAGCATGGCCGTGCGCACCAGCCGCACATTGGTGGCCGTGAGAATGACGCCCATGGTGACCGCCGGCATGATGTAGCTTGCAAAGCCGCCCATGCCCGAAGGCGGCAGCCATTGCAGCATCACCGAGAACACCAGCACCAGCATGATGGCGAGCCAGAAATTCGGGAAGGAAAGACCGACCAGCGACAGGATGCGGATCACCTGATCGGCGGTCTTGCCCTTGTTGACCGCGGCGTGAACGCCAAGCGGAATGGAGATCGCGATGGACACGAACATGGACGAGAAGGCCAGCGCCAGCGTGGCCGGCAGGGCCTTGGAAATGAGCATGGAAACCGAGGTTCCACCAAGGAAGCTGCGGCCGAAATCGCCAACGAACAGCCCTTTGATGAAATCCCAGTACTGGGTGATGAAGGGCTCGTTGAGGCCGAGCGCCTGGCGGATGTTCGCCAGATCCTCTTCCGTGACGCTGCCCGCGCCCTGGGACAGCATGAGCGCCGGGTCGCCGGTCAGCCGGATGGCGAACGACACCGTGAGGGTGACGACGAAAACGACGAACACCGCCTGCAGGATGCGTTTGAGAAGAAAACTGGCCACCAGAGCCTCCGGGATAAATTCGTTGCGCGCCGCGTGATCCTTTTGCGGTGCGCGATGTTCAAGGGGCCGGGGGCGACACGGGCCGCCCCCGACATGCAAGTCGCAGTCCTTTGACCTTCACATTTGTGCCTGGTCGGCTGAGATCACCCGACCGCACAATGCTGAGGAGGACTATTCGACCTCAACCTCGTTGAGACGCATGCGGCTGTCCGGCGGCGCGATGAAGTTCTTCACCCGCTTGTTGACGCCGTAGAGCGCATTGAGGTTGTAGAGCGGCATTTCGAGAGCGCGGTTGGCTGCGTAGGCTGCGATTTCCTGCAGCACCTTCTCACGTGCATCGACATCGATCATCGGGCGCTGCGATTCCAGAAGCGCATCCAGCTCCGCGTCGCTGTCATACGGGTTCCAGCGCTCGCCCGTGTGGTACATCAGGTAAGCGGTGTTGTCGTAGTCGAGCGTCCAGCCGCCCCAGCTCTGCTGGAACATCTCGCCGGTCTTGCCCTGCGGGATGATGTCGTTGAGCAGAACGTTGGTCTCATACGGCTTGATGGTGGCGTTGAGGCCGGCCATCTGCAGGTAGCTGGCAACCGCCTGGGTGACTTCACCGAAGGTGGCGTCATTGCCGCGAATGTCGATCTGCACAGCCGTGCCGGGCGCAACGCCGGCTTCCTTCAGCAGTTCCTTGGCCTTGGCCTGATCGAACGGCAGCGGCTCCATCTCCGGGTCGTAACCGAAGGACAGTTCCGACTGGAACGATGCGATCTGCTTGGCCTGACCGCCGAGAACGGCGTCGATGATGGCCTCGCGATCCACGGCCATGATCATGGCCTTGCGCACGCGCTCATCGGCGGTGATGCCATTGCCGGTGTTAAAGCGCAGGGCATAGACCGTCGGGCTGGTGACGGAAACGATTTCGAGCTTGTCGTCGGCCTCGATGGTGGGAACCATGGAGATCGGGATGGTCGGCGGAATGACGATGTCGACACGGCCGGCCTGCAGCTCGGCAACGGCGGTGGCCGGCTCCGAGATGAAGCGGTACTCGACGGCGTCGAGCTTCGGTGCGCCGCCCCAGTGATCGGCGAAGGCTTCAAGCTTCACGCCGACCTTCGGCTCGTAGGAGGCCATCTTGAACGGACCGGTGCCAACGGGATTTGCGTTGACGAAGTCTTCTTCGTTCTCGGTGACGTATTTCGGCGGCACGATCATCGCGCCATAGCCGGCGAGCTTGGTGATCAGCACCGGATCGGGCTGGGTGAGGATCAGATCGACGGTGAAATCGTCGATGACGTCGACCTTCTCGATCACGGCGTAGTTGGAACGCTGCGGGCCCTTCTTGCCTTCTTCGCCGAGCAGGCGGTCGAAGGTGAACTTCACGGCGTCGGCGTTGAAATCCTCGCCATTGTGGAACTTGACGCCTTCACGCAGCTTGAAGCGGAGACGCTTGCCCTCGTCGAGCACTTCCCACTCGGTGGCGAGGCCGGGGACGATCTTCGTGTCGGGACCGCGATAGACCAGGCCATCATAGATGTTGGTGGCGACGGACGACCAGTTCACCAGGAAGGTGTCGATCGGGTCCCAGCTGCCCGGGTCCTGCGGGGAAGAGATGGTGAGCGTGCCTGCGGCCTGCGCCGGCATGACGCCGAACGGCAGAGCCGCCAGCACGGCGGCGAGTAACGCGCCGCGTGTATTGCCCAGTTTCATGTCAAAGTCCTCCGTTTCATCTGCGTTTGTGTTCCAGCAATCAGCCTGCGGCGTTCTGCGCGACCAGATGGTCGGGCGCGATCTCCACCAGAGGCTGAATTTCGGGCTCGTCGCCGACCCTGCGCACAGGGCTCGGGATTTCGCCTTCGAGCATGGGCCGGTCGGGCCGCTTTGTCGGGTCGGCGATGGGAACCGCCGAGAGCAGTTTCTTCGTGTAGGGATGCGTGGCGCGCTCGAACACGGCCTCGCGCGACCCCGCCTCCACGATCTGCCCCAGATAGAGCACGGCGACTCGGTGGCTGACCTTCTCGACCACGGCCATGTCGTGGCTGATGAACAGGTAGGACAGGCCCTCGTCAGCCTGCAGCTCCATCAAGAGATTGATGATCTGCGCCTGCACCGACACGTCGAGCGCCGACAGCGCCTCATCGGCGATGATGAGCTTGGGCCGCGAGGCAAGCGCGCGGGCGATGCAGATGCGCTGGCGCTGGCCGCCGGAGAATTCATGCGGGTAGCGCCGCGCATGCTCGGCCTTGAGGCCGACGCGCTCAAGCAGTTCATCCACACGCTTCTGCCGGGCGGCGGCGCCTTCGATCAGGCCATGCGTGACAATGGGCTCTGCGATGGAGAAGCCGACCGTGCGGCGCGGATCAAGCGAGGCGAACGGGTCCTGAAAGACATACTGCACCTTCTGGCGCAGGCTGTGACGCTCGGCCGACGACATGGCGGAAATGGCCTTGCCCTCGAAGAAGATCTCGCCGCCGGTCGCTTCCTGAAGCTGCTGGATGGTGCGGCCGATGGTGGACTTGCCGGAACCGGACTCGCCGACCAGCGAAAGGGTCTCGCCCGGCCAGATGTCGAGGCTGACCTTTTCAACCGCGTGAACGCGATGGGTGACGCCGCCGAAGAAACCCTTCTTGATATCGAAACGGGTTTCCAGGTTCTTCAGCGTGAGGATCGGAGATTGATCGTAGCGCGCGGTGTCCTGAAGATGCTCCTCGCCCACGAGACGGGGCGTTTCGCCATCCATGACGGCAACCGGCAGGCGCTTGGGATATTTCTCGCCGGCCATGGAGCCAAGGGTGGGAACGGCGGACAGAAGGGTCTGCGTGTAGGCATGCTGCGGATTGGCGAAGATCTGGTCGACCGGGCCTTCCTCGACCTTCTGGCCGCGCCACATGACGACCACCTCGTCGGCCACCTCGGCCACCACGCCCATGTCGTGCGTGATGAAGATGACCGCCATGCCGAGCTTTTCCTGCAGGTCGCGGATGATGGAGAGGATCTGCGCCTGAATGGTCACGTCGAGCGCGGTGGTGGGCTCGTCGGCGATCAGGAGTTTTGGCTTGCAGGCAAGCGCCATGGCGATCATGACGCGCTGGCGCATGCCGCCGGAAAGCTGGTGCGGATAGCGCGACAGCAGCGCGCGGGCATCCGGCAGGCGCACCATCTCCAGAAGGTCGCCGGCCTGACGCAGCGCCTCTTTTCTGGAAACGCTTTCATGCAGCATCAGCACTTCGGTGATCTGGTCGCCGATGGTGAAGACCGGGTTGAGCGAGGTCATCGGCTCCTGGAAGATCATGGCGATGTCCTTGCCACGAACCTTGCGCATGGTTTCGACCGGGGCCTTGGCGAGATCGACCGGACCGTCACCGCCATTAAACAGGATCTCGCCCTTGGCGATGGTTCCGTTCATGTGATCGATCAGCCGCATGATGGAGAGCGAGGTGACCGATTTGCCGGAACCGGACTCACCCACAATGGCCAGCGTGCGCCCCGGCGCGACCCTGAAGCTCAGATCGTCCACGACCCGGTTCGAGCCGAATTCGACGGCGAGTGAACGAATTTCCAGTAACGTGTCCTGTCCGAGCTGCGGCATAGGTGCTCCCATTTGAAGGGTAGGCCGAGATGTCTCATTGAACCCGGCTGCATCTGGCCCCAACTGTTAGTCCAGTTTGACGACAGACGCATGTTTTCCGCGCGTTATGAGCGGCCTCCCAATCAAAAGAAAACATTTCCAGATATTTTGTCAATAAATTATCATTGAAGGACGCCGATTTCCTCATAGCCGCCTATCTATCGGGGCTTTTCCAACACAACTGACGTCGCGAGAGACAATCCTCTCGACACGCCCTTGACAGCTTCGTTTCGCGAGATAGGCTTAAGACCTAATAAGATTTTGGCATCTGGGCCTCGCCGGGAATATTGTTGTTCCCGTCGGGGCCTTTTGCGTTTTAGGGAACCCAATGTGAGCGTCTATCCGGTCGGAGTTTTGTTTTCGCGTAGCGGCGGCTATAGCCGGCCGGCCGAGCAGGGTTACTTCGGCGCGCTGGCGGCGGGCACGTGGTGTGGGAAGCGGCAGGGCGATAAGTCGGCTTAAAAGAGCCTGACAAAGAAGACCAGGCTCATCACCGTTCCGACCAGAATGACCACCGCGCGCACCACGGCAGGCGGCAGCGCGCGAGCCAGCGGCGCACCTGCATAGCCGCCAATGGTGGCGGCTGCCATCATCACCAGCGCCTGCGGCCATGCAACGATGCCGGCAAGCGCGAAAGTGGCGACCGAGATGGCCGAGAGGATGAAGGACAGACCGTTCTTCAGGCCGTTCATCGTGTTGAGGTCACGCATGCCCCAGAGCGAAAACAGGGCGAGCAGGACAATGCCCAGACCGCCATTGAAATAGCCGCCATAGATGGAGACGACGAGGGTGCTGATCCGCCCCTCACCTGCCTCGCCACCGCCCGAACCGTGGCGGCGCGCCCAGGTTTGAATGCGGGCGCCGAAGGCGAAGATGAGCGTGGCGGCTGCCAGCAGGAAAGGCACCACCATCGAGAACGCTTCGTTGGAAGACACCAGCAGCAGGAGCGAGCCGATCAGCCCGCCAATGGCCGTGAGGCCGGCAATGCGCAGAAGCCTGGACCGGTCGAAAGCCGCGAGCTCCGAACGGAAGCCCAGCGCGCCGCCCAGATAGCCGGGAAACACGGCGACGGCGCTTGTCGCGTTTGCCGCAACGACGGGCACGCCCGTATAGACCAGCGCCGGGAAGGTGAGAAACGTGCCCCCGCCTGCGACCGTGTTGAGCGTGCCGGCAAAGAACGCCGCGACCGCCAGGATCAAATACTCTTCCATGCGTCCCCCACGCTCTGAAAAACCGGACTTGCATCAACCGCCTGGATCGCGGCGGATCCGAATGAACCACGGCGATCCAGAGCCACTTATCCGATCCGCGCGAAAAGGGCCAATGGCCTGCGCCGGCGGAGCATTGGCACAGACGGGTGCGCGCGCACGGAAACAACGTGGGATAGTATGAAAAGAAGGCCTTCAGGCTTTGTTATGAATGTGACATTAGGGAAGTTCTCTGGAGACTTCGAACGTTTCGCCCCTGCGAAACCCTTTCGCGACACGCCTGGAAAGCATGATGGAGAACACCCCTGCGATCAACATGACCGGCTTTGTCGGTCCTGCGATCATGCTCCTTTTCGCCCTCGGCTTCGTCTGGGTGTGGCTCGTGGACCGGCGGCAGCTGAATTCCGCCATTCTTGCAGCCGCCTGCGCCTTTCTGAGCGTGGGCATGACCTTGCAGCTTCTGGAATGGCCGGCGGGGCCTGGTCCGAATGTGCTGTTTTCCGGCTTTTTCTATACGCTGGCCGTGTTGCTGGCGAGCGACGGCATGTTACGACGCGCCGGCAAACGGCTCAGCCTGTTAGCCGGCATCGCTCTGATGATCGCCATCATGGCGCCGCTCTGGTATTTCTCCTATGTCGAGCCAAGCCTGCTGATGCGCATCTATGTGCAGAATTTCGGCTACGGCGCCATTCTGCTCGTCAACGCCCTGCGCCTGCGGCCGGCAAAGGGCGCAGGTGCTGCGGACCGGGTGCTCTTCTGGGTGCTGCTGGTCTTCGCCATTCACTTCTTTCCGCGCACGCTTTTCACCACCGGCCCCGCGATAGCGCATGACGGCATTGCGCCGGATGGATCACTGTTCTGGCAGACGCTCCAGCTCTCGCTCTCGGTGCTGGGGGCCATGCTGGCGCTGGCCGTGCTCGCCACCATTCTGACCGACATGATGGAAGACCTGCGGCGCGATCGCGACCGTGACGGGCTGACGGGCATTCTGAACCGCCGTGGTTTCGAGGAACGCGCCAACAGGCTTGTGAATTCGCGGCGCAGAGCAGCCATGTCGCTCATCGTGTGCGATCTCGACCACTTCAAGCTCCTGAACGACACCCATGGCCACAGTGCCGGTGATGCGGCGCTGAAGGTCTTCGGCGCGATGCTTCTGGAGACGGCGCGGTCCACCGACATTGTGGGTCGGATCGGCGGCGAGGAATTCGCGCTGCTCCTGCCCAACACCGACCTCGCCGGCGCACGCGACATGGCCGAACGCCTGCGCCGGAACCTTGCAGCCGACGACTTTCCGCTGACGCAGAAGGGCATCGACCTTTCCGCAAGCTTCGGCGTGGCGGAGAAGGCTCCGCAGGACACGCTTGGCACGCTGTTCAAGCGGGCCGATGGCTATCTGTATGAGGCCAAAAACGACGGACGCGACCGCACCGTTGCGCGGGAGGTTTCCGAAGCCGCGCCGCCACCTGCAGGGGACTCCCAGTCCGGGCAGACGGGCTCTCAGACACATAACGGCTGAACACTTACAACGAAAAAGGCCGGGCGCGAGACGTCCGGCCTTTTTTTGCATCTCGTGATCCCGGTCAGGCGAGCGCGCGTTTGGCCATGGCCTTGATGAGATTGGCGCGATAGGCGGCATCGCAATGGATGTCGGACATGAGGCCATCGGCGGAGACGGACACGCCATCCACGGCGGCAGAAGACCAGTCTTTCGAAAGAGCCTGCTCAAGCCCCTCATGGCGGAAGACGCCATCCGAGCCTGCGCCGGTGACCGCCACACGCACCGCGCCGTCACCGCCTTTCGCGACGAAAACGCCCGTCATCGCATAGCGCGAGGCCGGGTTCGGGAATTTCGCGTAGCCGCAGGTTTCCGGCGCGTCGAAGCTGACCGCCGTGACGATCTCACCCTCATCGAGCGCGGTGGAGAACAGCCCGGTGAAGAAATCATCCGCAGCGATCTCGCGCCGGTTGGTGTGGATCGTCGCGCCAAGCGCCATGAGGCCTGCCGGATAGTCCGCCGCAGGATCATTGTTGGCGATGGAGCCGCCAATCGTGCCCTGATGGCGCACCGCCGGATCGCCGATGCCGCCGGCGAGCTTGACGATGGCCGGGCAGAGCTTTGCGAGCTCAGCATTCTCGGCGACGGCCGCATGCGTGGTCATCGCGCCGATGGTGACGCTGCGACCGGACACGCGGACGCCCACGAGATCGGCAATGCCGCGCAGGTCGATCAGGTCTGAAGGAGCCGCCAGCCGATGCTTCATGGTGGGGAGCAGGGTCTGCCCGCCGGCAAGAAGCTGCCCGTCGGAGGCTGCGGCGAATTTCTCCGCTGCATCGTCGACACTGGTGGCGCGGTGATAGGTTACGTCATACATGGCAGGCCTCCCTATTCTGCAGCGATCTTGGTTGAGGCAGCCTGCAACGCCGCCCACACGCGCGGCGGCGTGGCCGGCATCTGGAGATCGTTGTTGCCGATTGCATCGGTGATGGCGTTGATGACCGCCGGCGGCGTGCCGATGGCCCCGGCCTCGCCGCAGCCCTTCATGCCGAGCGGGTTGGACGGGCTCTTGGTGGAATGATGGTGGATGACGAAGCTCGGCACATTGTCGGCGCGCGGCATGGTGTAGTCCATGTAGCTGGCCGAAAGGAGCTGGCCTTCTTCGTCGTAGACCACGGTTTCAAGCATGGCCTGGCCAACGCCCTGGGCGATGCCGCCATGCACCTGGCCTTCCACGATCATCGGGTTGATGATGGTGCCGAAATCATCGGACGCGACGAACTGGATGATTTTCGTCTCGCCGGTTTCCGGGTCGACTTCCACCTCGCAGACATAGGTTCCTGCCGGGAAAGTAAAGTTTTCCGGATCGTAGAACGCGCCCTCCTTGAGCCCCGGCTCCATGCCGGCGGGCAGATTGTGCGCCGTGTAGGCGGCAAGGCCAACCTCGTGCCAGGCCATGGCGCGGTCCGTGCCGGCGACCTTCACCTCGCCATTCTCAACGACCAGATCGTCTTCGGAAACTTCCAGCACATGGGCGGCGATCTTCTTGACCTTGGCCTCGACCTTGTCGAGCGCCTTGACGATGGCCGAAAGGCCAACCGGACCGGACCGCGAACCATAGGTGCCCATGCCGAACTGCACCTTGTCGGTGTCGCCATGAACGATCTGGATGTTCTCGATGGGCAGGCCGAAACGCTCGGCCACCACCTGGGCAAAAGTGGTCTCATGTCCCTGCCCGTGGCTGTGGCTGCCGGTGAGAACCTCGATCGTGCCCACGGGATTGACCCGCACTTCCGCACTTTCCCAAAGGCCGACGCCCGCACCCAGCGAGCCGACGGCTGCCGAAGGGGCAATGCCGCAGGCCTCGATATAGGAGGCGAGCCCGATGCCGCGCAGCTTTCCGCGCTTGGCCGCTTCTTCGCGACGGGCGGGGAAGCCCTTGTAATCCGCGGCCTCCAGCGCCTGATCGAGATTGGCGGCGAAGTCGCCCGCATCATAGGTCATGATGACGGGCGTCTGGTGCGGGAACGCCTTGATGAAATTGGCGCGCCGCAGCTCTGACGGATCGACGCCCAGCTCCCGCGCCGCCGTTTCCATGATCCGCTCCACGAGGAAGCACGCCTCCGGGCGGCCAGCGCCGCGATAGGCATCCACCGGCGCGGTGTTGGTGTAGACCGTGCGCACATTGCAGTAGATGTTGGCGATGTCGTACTGGCCCGAAAGCAGCGTCGCGTAGAGATAGGTCGGCACCGCCGAGGAGAACAGCGACATGTAAGCGCCGAGATTGGCGACCGTATCGACCTTGAGGCCGACAATGCGGTTGTTCTCGTCAAAGCCGATGCGCGCGGTGGAGACATGGTCGCGGCCATGCGCATCCGTCAGGAACGCCTCGGAACGGCTCGATGTCCATTTGACCGAGCGCTTCGTCTTCATGGACGCCCAGAGGCAGGCGATCTCTTCGGGATAGATGTAGATCTTGGAGCCGAAGCCGCCGCCCACATCCGGCGCGATGACCCGGAGCTTGTGCTCCGGCGCAACCTGATAGAAGGCCGACAGCACCAGCCGCGCCACATGCGGGTTCTGGCTGGTGGTGTAAAGCGTGTAGTGATCCTCCGCCTCGTCATAGGTGGCGATGGCCGAGCGCGGTTCCATCGGATTGGGCGACAGGCGGTTGTTGACGATCTCAAGCTCGGTAACGTGGGCTGCGCCCGAAAGCGCCTTGTCGACCGCTGCCTCCTCGCCGATGCCCCAGTCGAAGATCAAATTGCCGGGCGCATTCTCATGCACCTGCGGCGCGCCGTCCTTCAGCGCGTCGACCGCGTGGACGACTGCCGGCAGCTCCTCGTAATCAACGACCACCGCTTCCGCCGCCGCACGGGCGGCCGCCTGCGTTTCGGCCACCACGAGGACAACCGCATCGCCCACATAGCGCACCTTGTCGGTGGCGAGCGCCGACCAGGCGCCCATGTTCATGGGGCTGCCATCCTTGGAATTGACGGCCCAGCCGCAGATGAGATTGCCGATGCCATCACCGGTGAGCTGCTTGCCGTTGAGGACCGCGATCACGCCGTCCATCTTCTCCGCCTCGGCACTGTCGATGCCGGTGACCTTCGCGTGGGCGTGGGGGCTGCGCACGAAGGCTGCATAGGCCTGCCGCTCATTGCGGATATCGTCGGTGTAACGGCCCTTGCCGGTGATGAAGCGCTTGTCTTCCTTGCGCAGGACGCGCGCGCCAATGCCTTGTTCCGTCATGTCTATCCTCCCTCAGCCTGCGGCCATCTTCGCCGCGCCATCCTGAATGGCCCGAACGATGTTGTGATAGCCGGTGCAGCGGCAGATATTGCCTTCCAGCTCGTGGCGGATCGCCTCTTCGGTCAGTTCCTTGCCGGCGGCCTGATAGCGGGCAACCATGTCGGTTGCCGACATGATCATGCCGGGCGTGCAGAAGCCGCACTGCAGACCGTGATTTTCCTTGAAAGCCGCCTGCATGGGATGAAGCTCGCCATTGGCCAGCCCCTCGATTGTGGTGACCTCGGCCCCTTCGGCCGACGCAGCGAGCGTGGTGCAGCTCTTCACCGCGCGCCCGTTGACATGAACGACACAGGCCCCGCACTGGCTGGTGTCGCAGCCCACATGCGTGCCCGTGAGACGCAGATGCTCGCGCAGGAAATCCACCAAAAGCGTATTGTCCGGCACAGAGGCGCGCGCCGCCTTGCCGTTCACCGTCATCGAGACTTCGGTCATATATTCCTCCCTTGCCTTGGGCCGCGCCCGCGCCTGCGGGCCGGAATCCTAGGTTACGATCCGTCCTGCTCCTTCACATGGATCAACGAGATGGCAGGACAATCCATTGGCGCCATTGGCGCGTCCGGCAAATTGGCGTGCCCGGCGGTCTGCTTCGGCATGAAGCGCCGGGACGACACCGGAAAACCGGATGAAATGTGCTGAACGCTTCTGTGGCTGCGCCGGGCGCACAGCAAAGATGCGGCATGCATGCGCATAGCGGCTGCCCTCACCGTTTCATGGAAACGGGGAAACGCCCACTCATCTTGATTTGTGGCAGGTCCAGAGGGGAGATTTTCCTCCATCTTCCCTGAAACCGCGCCAGCAATGCAATTCGCCAAACGAGGCCTCCCGCGCCCGATTGTGGCCGCGCAACGCGACCGAATGCATTTTCCAGTTCACTCCCGGAAATCATTTAAGCGGCGTTTTACTCGAATGCCAAGGCCCCTTTGGTATAGGGCAAGAAAAGGCCAAGATCAGAAGCCGTTGGGCGCAGGATCATGCATTTTGAAGGCATTGCCCTCCACCCGGTAGATGGAGCAGTTGCGCTCGACCGCGCCCGATGACGAGAAGCGGAACGAGCCAAGCACGCCCCGGAAACCGGAGCGCGAGGTGAGCGTGCCGCTTGTCAGCCCGGCAGCCCCTCTGGCGCGGGCGATGCCGATGGCGAGGGCTGCGGCATCGAAACCATAGGCCGCATCCCGCGACATGGCCCTGCCGAATTCGGTGCGGAAGCGCTCGGTAATCTCGCCGACGGCCAGCTGGTCGACACGGCACATGAGAACGCCTGCGCCTGCGGGACCGGGCGGAAAGTCGGGCGTGGCGAGGATGAGCGCGCTGGCCGGCAATGCGCCGGTGGCGCGAAGCCCCGCCAGCGTGGCTGCCGGCGAACGCAGACCGGGGGCAAGAACGATGGCCTGCGCCCCCTGAAGCTGCGCGGCTCTGGATGCAAGCTCGCTCGTGGAGTTTGCCGAGACCGGAATGTCTGCGATGACCGTGCCGCCTTTGGCAGAAATACCGGAACGCAGGCGCGCAAGACTGGCCTGATCTGCATCAGCAGCATGAACGATCACGATCTTCTTGCGGCCCGCGCCAATGGCGTAGGCCGCAGCCTCGATGCTGCTGTCGACCGCATCCGACAGGAAGGCGAAGACGCCGTTCTTGCGCTGAGCGCCATTGGTGACGAACGCCACCACAGGCGGATTGCCGCCCGATGGAACGGCGTTCAGAAGACCGGCCTGCGCCGGGCCGATGATGATCTTCGCGCCGCGTTCGACGAGCGCATCAACCGCAGTTTTCGTGCCTGAGGCATTGGCTTGCGCGTTGTAGATGGCGAGCGTGACCGCATCTCCGCCAAGCTGCTGCGCGGCGAGCTTCGCGCCATCGCGGTAATCGCGTTCGGAGGCGCGCGCGGCGCCTGCAAGCCCGGTGACCATGCCGATTGTCACGGGCCCGGAGCCAACGGTCTCGAGCCCGGCTGCGGAGGATGCAACCTTGCTGTCTTCGACATTGAGCGTGTCTTCGACGCCGGATGACTGGCAGGCGGCGAGAGCCAGCATGGCGCAGACCGCAAGAGGCCGCGTCAGACGCGCGAGCGAAAACGCGCGATCACCAGAGCGCTTTTGAGCAATTCCGGACGGAAAACCGGTTTCCACTTGTCCTGAAATTGCTTCAGGGCGCAGCAACGGCTCGGAAGACACTCTCATCGGGACACCAGGCACCCGGATCTACGGCAGATCAATACATGTACCGAACCATGCGCGAGTGGAAACACTCGCACTTGTTCAGATAGTCCTCATCCCGGTAGGCGGACTGGAGATAGCCATAGGCCTTGCCGCAGGCGACCTTGGCCTCGGAGGCCCAGACGAAGGCGGGGCGACCCGAGTTGATCCATTGCGGGCTGTCGGCAACGGCGACGGCCTCATCCATGAGGCGGACGACCTCATTGGTGAGGGTGGCGTTGTTTTCGATGGTGAGAAGTTTGGCATTCCCGGCCACCGGGCAATAATCGCCGGTGGAGAGATCGGCAGATTGCGCCCCGCCGGCCAGAATGGTCCCGACAACGACAGCAAGCCCCAAAGTAAGCTTCTTCATAAGTCCCCCGTGGCGTTGCCGCCTGTGGTGTGTTGTGTTCCCTGGCCGGGAAATTACACGGTTCCCGGCGGTTTATCAAACATGCGGCCGCGCAATGGCGACCGCATGTCGTGTCATTTCACTCAGACTGTGCCCGAAGTGTCACTGCCATCATCGTCATAGAGGATCTTGATGGAGGCCGGGGTCTGCGGCACGTCGAAGGTGGCGACTGTCACCCAGTCATCACCGCCAGCGGTTCCGTCCGCATCCACCTGCAGTTCCTTGCCGTCGCCGGGGTTGAGCCGGACGAAATCACCGACATTTTCACCGGACGTGGTCGAGAGCGAAACCAGTTCGGTGAGGTCCACGACGTCCTCGGAGCTGAAGCCGATGATCTCGTCCGGGTTCATGCCTGTGAGCGCGGAAGGATCGAGCACCACCGTGTCTATGGCACCATCGGTATCGGTGAGATCGTAGGTGTTCTGCCCTTCGCCGCCGATCAGCACGTCTGCGCCGTCGCCGCCGATGAGGAGATCGTCACCTTCGCCGCCATCCAGCAGATCGGCTGCATCGCCACCGACGAGTGAATCGTCGCCGCCCATGCCGAGCAGTGTCGAACCGCTGTCATTGCCAACGAGAACTTCGTCCGCATCCGTTCCGGTGATGGTGCTGCCCGAGACGCCGGTAACGCTGACATGGGCGTCATCAGTGAAGCCACTGCCATCGGAGACCGAGTAATCGAACCCGCCGCTGGTGAAGGATGGCGTCGGCGTGTACTCGACGCTGACATTGTCGAAGTAGACATCGGCGAATTCGCCGCTTGCCGTCTTCTGAGTCAGCAGGCCGCCCAGCGCCAGAGTGTGATCACCGGCAGACAGATCAATGGTGGTGGTAAAGGTTTTCCAGCCGGTCACGGCGTCGCCGCCACCGCTGCCGGATGCACCCAGAAGCTCATCAACGACGCCGCCCGATCCGAATGCTTCGCCATCGACACCGGCCAGAACGCGGACATCTTCGCCCACATCCGTTTCGGCCGTCAGCATTGCGTAATAATCGAACGTGATCGTCACGGTCGCTGCCGATGCAAGGTTGAAGGCTCGCGTGAACGCGCCATTCACATTGTAACGGTCGCTCCAGCCGCCATCGCCGAGTTCGATCTTCAGCGCACCACCGCTGGCAGGTCCAGACGAGGTTTGGAAGCCATGGGCTTCCGAACCCGTGCCCGGATAATAGGCGTCACGGTAGACGAATGAGCCTTCACCGCTGCTGAAGTCCTCATCCACGAACTCCACCGGCGTGCTGGACGGCGTGAAGGTGACATCACCGGCCAGGCTTACACCGCCATTTTGCGGATTGCTCGCCCCGTCGACACTGAGCGGGCTCGTCGGAGCCGGAGCCGGGTCATTGTGCAGCAGCGCTGCCGTCGGGATATCGATCGCCGAGTAATCGGTGATGTTTGTCAGCACCACGTCATCCGTTGCGCCCGGAGGCGGCAGGATGTCGATTGTCAGCGATGCACCGCTGGTGTCGCCGTCATTGTCGACCAGAACATAGTCGAAGCTCTCGGTGCCGGGCGTTGTGTCACCATCGGCCTGATAGCTCCACGCACCGGTCTCGAAGTTGAACGAGAGTTCGCCGCCAAGCGAACCGTCCACGACAAGGCTCGACCCGCTGATGGCCGGCTGGCTGCCATCGTTGAAGATCTTATCCGGGCCTTCCTGATAGGTGTAAGTGACGCCATCCACCGTGATGGAGAGAATGCGACCATCGTCTGCGCCGAGGATGTCGTCGTCACCACCGCCCACGGCATTGTCGTTGCCGAGCAGGACATTGCCGGAGACATCCACCTGATTGGTGAGATCGAGCAATGCGGTGACCAGACCATCAAAGTTCGAAACCGACACCACCACATCGCTGCCGTCGGCCTCGTCGACATCCTGAAGCTGTTCGACATCGATGTTGTTGCCGATGCCGACCGTCTGCACGGTCACGTCATTGTTCTGGACGAAGTTGTTCCAGGCCGTCTGCGTGCTGCCGTAGAGCGAATGTCCTCCAGCGCCAATCTGCTCGTTCGGATTGCCATCGCTCAGGAAGAAGACCTGATTGTTGTGATCCGAAAGCGGCGTGTAGGCATCCATGGTTTCTTCAATGGCCGCCGTGAAGTCGGTGCCGCCATTATAGGGGCGGGAACCGCCTTCCGCCGGGTTCCAGCCATCGATCTGTGCTGCGAAGGACGCATAGTCGGTGAACGGCCCTGCAGCACTGGCGCTCGAAGAGAACGCGACCAGTTCGATCTGCACATTGCCCGAGGTTCCATCGAAGAAGGACTGACCGGCCACCTTGACCGCATCGAGCATTGCATCCAGTTCGCTGTTGCTGACACTGCCGCTGAAATCGAGAACGAAAGCGATGTTGAAGTTCTCTGTGCCGAGCGTCAGGCTTGCATTGTCGGCAACGGCCTCCGGTGCATCGTCGAGCACATTGACCTTCAGCGTATCGACGGCCGAATAGTCGCCATCATTGTCCTTTGCACGAACATTGAAACGTTCCGCCACACCTTCGGGCGTGCCCTTGCCGGGCCGCACATTGTGGTCGAGCGAGTTCTGGTTGAGCTGATAGGAGCTGGAGTAACCGCCACTGCCATTCGCCGTGACCGTCAGCAGGCCGAACTTGCCCTGCACCGTGCCGCCGCCCGTGACATCGACCCAGTTGCCATTGGCGTCGCTGACCTCAAACGTGTCGAGCGTGTCGCCCGATGCGAGTGCAATGCTGATAGTACCCGTATCCACCGTGCTCGCCGTGCCCTCTTCAGAGCCGCCTGCAAGACCGGCCTCGTTGACCTCGGCGGTGAACGCGCTGATCGTGGGGGCTGCGTCGGGCTGCAGCGTGAGGTCGATCTCGGCAGGAGCCGTATCGCCATCTCCATCAACGATCTCGATGGGCAGAGTGAAGTCCACCGGATCCGTGCTCACCACGGAGGTGCCGAACCCGGTCATGGCGAAGTCGTCACCCGAGATGTAGAGCACTTCGAGGCTGTTATAGCCATCCGCCGTGAAGCTGGTGATCGTGACCTGCGTGTCCAGCACGCCCGTGACCTGCGCCACGCGGGCGCCGCCCACCATGACGAAATCGACGGTGTAGCTGCGGTCGGCAAGACCACCCGGGCTGCCAACAGTGACCGTGGTCGGGTAAGTGTCCAGCGGATCATAGGTGATGACCTGGTTTTCACCGTCATAGGCGATCACGATGCTCGTGATATCGTCGCCGGTTCCGTCTCCAACCGTGGTGTTGCCGTCCGGGTCATCGAAAGCGCTCAGTTGGATGGTGGTGTCTGTCGAGCCATCTCCGAAGGTAACGGCTGCGCCATTCACCGTGTAGTGGCCATCGAACAGATGATCCTGCTGGGCGGGATTGCCCTGATAATCCGCCGGCGAGCCGGCTGGGTCGCCCGTGAGATCCTGAACAAAGTCCAGACGGATGCCTTCACCGGCGCCGATGTTCTGGCCACCGGAACCGCCGCCGACACCCGCCGAAGCGGCATTGCCGTTGATTGAGGAGCCGCTAGCGCCGATCGGCGTCAACAGCAGGTCACGGGAATTGTCGTCCACCGGCGAGCCGCCAGGCGAATTCCCGTCCTGTCCATTGGGCACGAAACCGGCCCAAGGATCGTTGCCGCCGACGAAATCATAGATGCCCGGATCGAAGTCGACCTGGGTGAAGGCATCGACCGGACGATCCATATCCACCGTGTAGGTGCCGTCTGCAGGATCAAGCGTGACCGTGAAGACCGTCGTGCCCCCTGCCCCGCCGACCTTGGCGGTCAGAACCGTTCCGCCGGCAGACAGGTGGTAGGTGACCGGCTGGCCGCCTGAAGTGAGGCCGCTGTCCTGCCCGTCCGTCACGGTAAAGCGCACCGTACCTGCGCCATCGGCGCCGTAATTGTCGGTGACCATGCCATCGACGTCCAGATCGAACTCCTGCGGTGCGCCCGCGGAATTGCTGAGAACGGCATCCTCTGGAACGATAACGGTCGGACCGTCATCCTCAAAGGTGATGCCAAGCGCATTGGCGCTGGTGGCAGACGCGGTGTCGCCATCGCCATCCGTCACCGTCTGGACGACAGAGATCGCCGCAGCGCCAGACAACGCAAGCGCGTCGTCATGGGCTGCGCCCGAACCACCGTCAGTCGTGTGTTCCAGCGTCTCGTGCTGGGTCACCGTCACCGCGCCGGTCGCGCCGTCGATGCTGATGGTGAAGGCCGGCGTGCCGCCGGCGCCGCCCGCGACGCCCTGGTACTCGGTGTCGGACACTTTCACCAGAATGATCTCGTCGCCCGGAAGGCTCTCACCCGTCAGCCAAAGGCCCGTCTGTGCGCCATCGGTCGCCGACAGCGTGTAGGCAACGGAGCCCATGCCATCTGCGCCATAGGCGGGGGCAGCGAACAGACTTTGAATGTCTGCACCCGGGATGGTGCCGGGATTGACGCCATCCGCGCCCGAGCCCGTGCCATCGGATTCGTCCAGAAGGACAGACGCCGTCATACCCGCTACGGCACCGACTGCAGGTCCGTCATCCTCGATCACGAACACCCCGGCCGACAGATCGAGATCCGCCGTCACGCTGTCGCCGTCCTGATCCGTCACCGTCTGCTGCACAACAAGCGTACCCGCTGCAAGCGACAGCACCTCGGCGTCATCCGCATCGCCGGCGTCGCCATGCCAGATGTTGTTCAGCTGCGTGAACGTCACCGTGCCCGTGTCATCAACCGCGATCGTGAAGTAATCCACGCCATCGGCCGAGCCGGTGATCGTCTGGCCGTCCGCGCTCAGGCTGAGCGTGATCTCCGTGCCCTGCGTGAACGTGCCATCGACGCTGTTCAGCGCATGAAGGCCGGAGGCTGTGCCATCGACTGTGGCCGCAAAGCCATAGGTGGTCGTGCCGGCACCATCCGTCCCGTAGTTCACCGCGGCGAAGTTGCCGGCAAGCGCAAGCGTCTGGATTGCAACGCCATCGCCAGCACCTGGAAGCGGGCTCTCATCCAGCGTCAGGGCGCCGGCCGCAACAGCCGTCACTTCGCCAAGAACAGGACCATCATCCTCGATCACGAACACCCCGGCCGACAGATCGAGATCCGCCGTCACGCTGTCGCCGTCCTGATCCGTCACCGTCTGCTGCACAACAAGCGTACCCGCTGCAAGCGACAGCACCTCGGCGTCATCCGCATCGCCGGCGTCGCCATGCCAGATGTTGTTCAGCTGCGTGAACGTCACCGTGCCCGTGTCATCAACCGCGATCGTGAAGTAATCCACGCCATCGGCCGAGCCGGTGATCGTCTGGCCGTCCGCGCTCAGGCTGAGCGTGATCTCCGTGCCCTGCGTGAACGTGCCATCGACGCTGTTCAGCGCATGAAGGCCGGAGGCTGTGCCATCGACTGTAGCCGCAAAGCCATAGGTGGTCGTGCCGGCACCATCCGTCCCGTAGTTCACCGCGGCGAAGTTGCCGGCAAGCGCAAGCGTCTGGATTGCAACGCCATCGCCAGCACCTGGAAGCGGGCTCTCATCCAGCGTCAGGGCGCCGGCCGCAACAGCCGTCACTTCGCCAAGAACAGGACCATCATCCTCGATCACGAACACCCCGGCCGACAGATCGAGATCCGCCGTCACGCTGTCGCCGTCCTGATCCGTCACCGTCTGCTGCACAACAAGCGTGCCCGCTGCAAGCGACAGCACCTCAGCGTCATCCGCATCGCCGGCGTCGCCATGCCAGATGTTGTTCAGCTGCGTGAACGTCACCGTGCCCGTGTCATCAACCGCGATCGTGAAGTAATCCACGCCATCGGCCGAGCCGGTGATCGTCTGGCCGTCCGCGCTCAGGCTGAGCGTGATCTCCGTGCCCTGCGTGAACGTGCCATCGACGCTGTTCAGCGCATGAAGGCCGGAGGCTGTGCCATCGACTGTGGCCGCAAAGCCATAGGTGGTCGTGCCGGCACCATCCGTCCCGTAGTTCACCGCGGCGAAGTTGCCGGCAAGCGCAAGCGTCTGGCTTGCAACGCCATCGCCAGCACCTGGAAGCGGGCTCTCATCCAGCGTCAGGGCGCCGGCCGCAACAGCCGTCACTTCGCCAAGAACAGGACCATCATCCTCGATCACGAACACCCCGGCCGACAGATCGAGATCCGCCGTCACGCTGTCGCCGTCCTGATCCGTCACCGTCTGCTGCACAACAAGCGTACCCGCTGCAAGCGACAGCACCTCGGCGTCATCCGCATCGCCGGCGTCGCCATGCCAGATGTTGTTCAGCTGCGTGAACGTCACCGTGCCCGTGTCATCAACCGCGATCGTGAAGTAATCCACGCCATCGGCCGAGCCGGTGATCGTCTGGCCGTCCGCGCTCAGGCTGAGCGTGATCTCCGTGCCCTGCGTGAACGTGCCATCGACGCTGTTCAGCGCATGAAGGCCGGAGGCTGTGCCATCGACTGTGGCCGCAAAGCCATAGGTGGTCGTGCCGGCACCATCCGTCCCGTAGTTCACCGCGGCGAAGTTGCCGGCAAGCGCAAGCGTCTGGATTGCAACGCCATCGCCAGCACCTGGAAGCGGGCTCTCATCCAGCGTCAGGGCGCCGGCCGCAACAGCCGTCACTTCGCCAAGAACAGGACCGTCATCCTCGATCACGAACACCCCGGCCGACAGATCGAGATCCGCCGTCACGCTGTCGCCGTCCTGATCCGTCACCGTCTGCTGCACAACAAGCGTGCCCGCTGCAAGCGACAGCACCTCGGCGTCATCCGCATCGCCGGCGTCGCCATGCCAGATGTTGTTCAGCTGCGTGAACGTCACCGTGCCCGTGTCATCAACCGCGATCGTGAAGTAATCCACGCCATCGGCCGAGCCGGTGATCGTCTGGCCGTCCGCGCTCAGGCTGAGCGTGATCTCCGTGCCCTGCGTGAACGTGCCATCGACGCTGTTCAGCGCATGAAGGCCGGAGGCTGTGCCATCGACTGTGGCCGCAAAGCCATAGGTGGTCGTGCCGGCACCATCCGTCCCGTAGTTCACCGCGGCGAAGTTGCCGGCAAGCGCAAGCGTCTGGCTTGCAACGCCATCGCCAGCACCTGGAAGCGGGCTCTCATCCAGCGTCAGGGCACCGGCCGCAACAGCCGTCACTTCGCCAAGAACAGGACCATCATCCTCGATCACGAACACCCCGGCCGACAGATCGAGATCCGCCGTCACGCTGTCACCGTCCTGATCCGTCACCGTCTGCTGCACAACAAGCGTGCCCGCTGCAAGCGACAGCACCTCGGCGTCATCCGCATCGCCGGCGTCGCCATGCCAGATGTTGTTCAGCTGCGTGAACGTCACCGTGCCCGTGTCATCAACCGCGATCGTGAAGTAATCCACGCCATCGGCCGAGCCGGTGATCGTCTGGCCGTCCGCGCTCAGGCTGAGCGTGATCTCCGTGCCCTGCGTGAACGTGCCATCGACGCTGTTCAGCGCATGAAGGCCGGAGGCTGTGCCATCGACTGTGGCCGCAAAGCCATAGGTGGTCGTGCCGGCACCATCCGTCCCGTAGTTCACCGCGGCGAAGTTGCCGGCAAGCGCAAGCGTCTGGATTGCAACGCCATCGCCAGCACCTGGAAGCGGGCTCTCATCCAGCGTCAGGGCGCCGGCCGCAACAGCCGTCACTTCGCCAAGAACAGGACCATCATCCTCGATCACGAACACCCCGGCCGACAGATCGAGATCCGCCGTCACGCTGTCACCGTCCTGATCCGTCACCGTCTGCTGCACAACAAGCGTGCCCGCTGCAAGCGACAGCACCTCGGCGTCATCCGCATCGCCGGCGTCGCCATGCCAGATGTTGTTCAGCTGCGTGAACGTCACCGTGCCCGTGTCATCAACCGCGATCGTGAAGTAATCCACGCCATCGGCCGAGCCGGTGATCGTCTGGCCGTCCGCGCTCAGGCTGAGCGTGATCTCCGTGCCCTGCGTGAACGTGCCATCGACGCTGTTCAGCGCATGAAGGCCGGAGGCTGTGCCATCGACTGTGGCCGCAAAGCCATAGGTGGTCGTGCCGGCACCATCCGTCCCGTAGTTCACCGCGGCGAAGTTGCCGGCAAGCGCAAGCGTCTGGCTTGCAACGCCATCGCCAGCACCTGGAAGCGGGCTCTCATCCAGCGTCAGGGCACCGGCCGCAACAGCCGTCACTTCGCCAAGAACAGGACCATCATCCTCGATCACGAACACCCCGGCCGACAGATCGAGATCCGCCGTCACGCTGTCACCGTCCTGATCCGTCACCGTCTGCTGCACAACAAGCGTGCCCGCTGCAAGCGACAGCACCTCGGCGTCATCCGCATCGCCGGCGTCGCCATGCCAGATGTTGTTCAGCTGCGTGAACGTCACCGTGCCCGTGTCATCAACCGCGATCGTGAAGTAATCCACGCCATCGGCCGAGCCGGTGATCGTCTGGCCGTCCGCGCTCAGGCTGAGCGTGATCTCCGTGCCCTGCGTGAACGTGCCATCGACGCTGTTCAGCGCATGAAGGCCGGAGGCTGTGCCATCGACTGTGGCCGCAAAGCCATAGGTGGTCGTGCCGGCACCATCCGTCCCGTAGTTCACCGCGGCGAAGTTGCCGGCAAGCGCAAGCGTCTGGATTGCAACGCCATCGCCAGCACCTGGAAGCGGGCTCTCATCCAGCGTCAGGGCGCCGGCCGCAACAGCCGTCACTTCGCCAAGAACAGGACCATCATCCTCGATCACGAACACCCCGGCCGACAGATCGAGATCCGCCGTCACGCTGTCACCGTCCTGATCCGTCACCGTCTGCTGCACAACAAGCGTGCCCGCTGCAAGCGACAGCACCTCGGCGTCATCCGCATCGCCGGCGTCGCCATGCCAGATGTTGTTCAGCTGCGTGAACGTCACCGTGCCCGTGTCATCAACCGCGATCGTGAAGTAATCCACGCCATCGGCCGAGCCGGTGATCGTCTGGCCGTCCGCGCTCAGGCTGAGCGTGATCTCCGTGCCCTGCGTGAACGTGCCATCGACGCTGTTCAGCGCATGAAGGCCGGAGGCTGTGCCATCGACTGTGGCCGCAAAGCCATAGGTGGTCGTGCCGGCACCATCCGTCCCGTAGTTCACCGCGGCGAAGTTGCCGGCAAGCGCAAGCGTCTGGATTGCAACGCCATCGCCAGCACCTGGAAGCGGGCTCTCATCCAGCGTCAGGGCGCCGGCCGCAACAGCCGTCACTTCGCCAAGAACAGGACCGTCATCCTCGATCACGAACACCCCACCCGACAGATCGAGATCCGCCGTCACGCTGTCGCCGTCCTGATCCGTCACCGTCTGCTGCACAACAAGCGTGCCCGCTGCAAGCGACAGCACCTCGGCGTCATCCGCATCGCCGGCGTCGCCATGCCAGATGTTGTTCAGCTGCGTGAACGTCACCGTGCCCGTGTCATCAACCGCGATCGTGAAGTAATCCACGCCATCGGCCGAGCCGGTGATCGTCTGGCCGTCCGCGCTCAGGCTGAGCGTGATCTCCGTGCCCTGCGTGAACGTGCCATCGACGCTGTTCAGCGCATGAAGGCCGGAGGCTGTGCCATCGACTGTGGCCGCAAAGCCATAGGTGGTCGTGCCGGCACCATCCGTCCCGTAGTTCACCGCGGCGAAGTTGCCGGCAAGCGCAAGCGTCTGGCTTGCAACGCCATCGCCAGCACCTGGAAGCGGGCTCTCATCCAGCGTCAGGGCACCGGCCGCAACAGCCGTCACTTCGCCAAGAACAGGACCATCATCCTCGATCACGAACACCCCGGCCGACAGATCGAGATCCGCCGTCACGCTGTCACCGTCCTGATCCGTCACCGTCTGCTGCACAACAAGCGTGCCCGCTGCAAGCGACAGCACCTCAGCGTCATCCGCATCGCCGGCGTCGCCATGCCAGATGTTGTTCAGCTGCGTGAACGTCACCGTGCCCGTGTCATCAACCGCGATCGTGAAGTAATCCACGCCATCGGCCGAGCCGGTGATCGTCTGGCCGTCCGCGCTCAGGCTGAGCGTGATCTCCGTGCCCTGCGTGAACGTGCCATCGACGCTGTTCAGCGCATGAAGGCCGGAGGCTGTGCCATCGACTGTGGCCGCAAAGCCATAGGTGGTCGTGCCGGCACCATCCGTCCCGTAGTTCACCGCGGCGAAGTTGCCGGCAAGCGCAAGCGTCTGGCTTGCAACGCCATCGCCAGCACCTGGAAGCGGGCTCTCATCCAGCGTCAGGGCGCCGGCCGCAACAGCCGTCACTTCGCCAAGAACAGGACCATCATCCTCGATCACGAACACCCCGGCCGACAGATCGAGATCCGCCGTCACGCTGTCGCCGTCCTGATCCGTCACCGTCTGCTGCACAACAAGCGTACCCGCTGCAAGCGACAGCACCTCGGCGTCATCCGCATCGCCGGCGTCGCCATGCCAGATGTTGTTCAGCTGCGTGAACGTCACCGTGCCCGTGTCATCAACCGCGATCGTGAAGTAATCCACGCCATCGGCCGAGCCGGTGATCGTCTGGCCGTCCGCGCTCAGGCTGAGCGTGATCTCCGTGCCCTGCGTGAACGTGCCATCGACGCTGTTCAGCGCATGAAGGCCGGAGGCTGTGCCATCGACTGTGGCCGCAAAGCCATAGGTGGTCGTGCCGGCACCATCCGTCCCGTAGTTCACCGCGGCGAAGTTGCCGGCAAGCGCAAGCGTCTGGCTTGCAACGCCATCGCCAGCACCTGGAAGCGGGCTCTCATCCAGCGTCAGGGCACCGGCCGCAACAGCCGTCACTTCGCCAAGAACAGGACCATCATCCTCGATCACGAACACCCCGGCCGACAGATCGAGATCCGCCGTCACGCTGTCACCGTCCTGATCCGTCACCGTCTGCTGCACAACAAGCGTGCCCGCTGCAAGCGACAGCACCTCGGCGTCATCCGCATCGCCGGCGTCGCCATGCCAGATGTTGTTCAGCTGCGTGAACGTCACCGTGCCCGTGTCATCAACCGCGATCGTGAAGTAATCCACGCCATCGGCCGAGCCGGTGATCGTCTGGCCGTCCGCGCTCAGGCTGAGCGTGATCTCCGTGCCCTGCGTGAACGTGCCATCGACGCTGTTCAGCGCATGAAGGCCGGAGGCTGTGCCATCGACTGTGGCCGCAAAGCCATAGGTGGTCGTGCCGGCACCATCCGTCCCGTAGTTCACCGCGGCGAAGTTGCCGGCAAGCGCAAGCGTCTGGATTGCAACGCCATCGCCAGCACCTGGAAGCGGGCTCTCATCCAGCGTCAGGGCGCCGGCCGCAACAGCCGTCACTTCGCCAAGAACAGGACCATCATCCTGAAACTTGATCAGCGCGCCGAGTTCGGCCGTGTCGCTGGCGGTGTCGCCATCGCCATCGGTCAGAACAACGTTCAGCGAAACGAGGCCGCTGTTCATCACCTCCGGCGTCAGGCTTTCGTCGTGAGCTTCAGCGTCCGAACCGGGGTTCTGGTCGTGGAAAAGCGCACGCGACTGGGAAACGGTGATGTCGCCCGTGTTTGCATCCACGCTGATGCGGAATACCTCGTCACCGCCGGTTTCCGTGCGGCCAACGATCGCGCCGCCTTCCTCGCTCAGAACGACCGGCTCACCCGAGAGCGTGTCGGTCAGGCCGGTCGCGCCGGCGTTCAGGACCAGCGAGTAGACCTTCGACTGTTCACCATCGGCACCCGGCGTCGCCGTTTCCGTGAAAAGAGCAGAGCCGGGAACGGTGAGGTCAGCCAGAAGGCCGCCCACATCGCCGTCGTCGGCATCATTGTCCGTTTCATCAAGGACAATCTCGCTTTCTTCCGCAGGTGCGAGGTCGATCGCCGGCCCGTCATCAGTGATGGTGACGGTCAGTTCGTCGGACGCCGTGTCGCCATTGCCATCGGTGACGACGAAATCGAACGTGTCGGTGACCACATCGTCTGCGCCGGTCTGGCCGGCATTGGCGTGATCGATGGTGTTGGTGGTCAGCACATATTCGAAACTGTAAGTGCCATCGCCATTCGGCGTGACGATCAGCTCGCCATAGACACCCTGAATGCTGCCGCCATTGGTCACGTCGACGCTGACGCCGGACGCATTTGTGACGACAAGCGAGCCAAGGCCATCATCGCCCGGATCGACAAGGATATTGCCCAGCGTGCTGGTGGTGCCGCCGCCGGATCCGCTGGCAAGCGCGCTCTCATTGACCTGTCCGGGCGGCGCTCCCAGGCTCACAATGCTGAGCTCGGGGAAATCGTTTTCACGGATCGAGGGGAACAGCTCACGCCGCTCCAGCGTGCCGAACTGCAATGCAGTGGGCGGCAGCAGATCGATCACGGGGCCGGCATCGCCGATATCGCCATTGGGGGTGTTGAAGCCGCCGCCGCCGCTCTGGGACGCGGCGGACACCACGGTCAGCGCGCCATCGGGACCCGCCGCGACGTCGATGCCGTTGGCCTGAAGAGCGGCAGCAAGCGCGAGCTCGGGGATTTCCACATCGCCAATCAGGAAGGTGGGCACCTTGAGAGCGGCGTTGAGGATGGTGACGGTGGAGCCGTCGGGCTGCACGAGAACCAGATTGTTCCCGTCGAGCCTGATCTCGTCGATCGAGACCCCCTGCGGAAGGCGGACAACATTGTCGGCATCGGGCGTGATCGTTTCCGGCACATCCGGCACGGCTGCCTGAGAGGTTGGCTCCGCGACCGGCTGACCGGTCGCCGGATCGACGGGCGTCGGCTCGGCGGCAGTCTCGTTCTGCGCAAACTGGAGAGCGTTCTGCTCTGCCTGGCTCAGGCGCGTGCTGGTTGAAGACTGTTCAGCGGCAGTTGCGCGCTCGTCGGTGGTATTCGTGCGGTCATTGTTGGCCATGGGAACCCCCAGAAACAGATGTTCCCAGGAGCCAGACACGCCGTTTTAGTCGGCACAATATGAACTGAGCATCATTGATATATCATCATATTCCGAACGGGCGAAAATTTCCCGTTGGTTAATGCTTGAATATAAGCAATTATACATTTGCCTATAATTATCCCTTTTTGACAGCCTGCGCCGGCTGCTCTCGCCGGCCATTCTGCCCAGAGACCTGAATGGTAAACAGAGATGAAATAGACAAAATCCCATTTTAAATAAATTGAACAACATATCTAAGTATAAAATAATCCAAACAACTTAATCGGCATTTCATCTGCGCCTCTTATCGTCATTGCAAGATCAGGGGACGATCAAATGAAAAACTCCAGAGGCCTATACATAGGTGCAAGCCTTGCGCTTGCCATCTCGGCATCCGCCTCACTTGCCATGCAGAAAGAAGCGCAGGCGGGGGCTTATGCGCCATCGCCGGTGCAGGTTTCCTTCATCTCCAGCATGAGCGCCATGTCGGCGGCCGCGACAATGACGGCGGCGACCCGGGGGCTTGCCGAACTGAAGATGCAGTGGGAACGGGCGGCTTCGCGCGCCGCTCCCCAAAATGCGCGCTTTGCGGCAGGCGCCGGCAAAAGGCCCGCCGGAGAACGCAGGCAGGCGGGCAATGCCGCCACGGGCGTTTTCGGCTCCGTGGCCATTCCCTTTCGCGCCCTGCCATCCAGCGCCAGCTGGAAAGCCGTGTACCCATCCATAGCGCGCGCCGATTTCGCCGCCTGCACGGAGGCCGGAGACTGCGCGCCACGGGCGAAAGACCTGGCGCAGCTTGTGCGTGACGTCAAAGCAGGCCCCTTCTCGCGCAAGCTTGCGGAGATCAACCGGGCGGTCAACCGCAGGATTGCCTATGTCTCGGACCGGAACAATTATCGCCAGCTGGATCTTTGGGCAAAACCCCGGGACATTCTCCAGCGCGGCAAGGGCGATTGCGAGGACTATGCCATCCTGAAGATGGCGGCGCTCAACGCTGCGGGCATTCCGCTCGGCAGCATGTCGATCGTGGTGCTTCAGGACCAGCGGCGATCCCTGTTTCACGCCGTTCTCACGGTTTCCACGAGCCAGGGGCACTATGTGCTCGACAATCTGCACGACCGCGTGATGAAGGACACCGCCTTTGGCGACTACCTGCCGCTTTACTCGCTGAGCGCAGACCGCTCCTGGATCCACGGAAGAAAGCGCGACGGCTCCATGGTCGCAACGCTTGAAGGACTGCCCTCGGATCTTTCTCCGGGAGAAGGCTTCGACAATGCGGCGGCGCCTCAGAACCGGGTGACCGGCGTGAATGGCGGTTAGGGTCAGTTCGGCAGGATGAAACCGACAATCGCGTCAAGCCCGGCCAGCGGCGCAAGGATGGCGTTGAGACGACCACGGATAAGCTGACGGTCCACACCGATCACAAAGCCCACCATTGCCGGTCCGCTGCCCTTCATCTTCAGCTTCTCGATCAGCTCTGAAAACTGGATATCGAGCGACAGGCGCACACCCCGCGCCGTGGCATCCGACGGCAGGCTGGACAGCCGCGACTGCACAAAGGCGATGAAAGGCGGATTGTGGGCCATCAACTGCCGGTCACCGGCAAGGGCGAAACAGGGCGACGGGCAGGCCATGACCATGTTGCGCACGGCCTGTCTGCCGGTTCTGGCCCGCATCAGATCGAGCTCGCCTTGCAGATGGGAGACGGTTTCCACCCTGAGGGCCGATGTGAGGTTTGAGCCCTGTTCAAGCCGGTTCTCGCAGGCCTCGATCACATCGCCGACACTGCAGTCCTTCTCATCCGCGATCTCCTGCAGGGACGACCAGAATATCTCTTCCAGCCGAATGCCGCGCCGCGCGGCCCCGACCCTGAGGACGCGAAACCGGGGCTGGAAGGCCCAGTTTTCTTCACCGTGCGTTTCAACCGCTTTGTCCATGGCTGTCACCGCTCGCGCAGCGCTTCGGTGCGCGCCTTGTTAATCGGCTTCATCAGATAGGCGAGGATCGTCTTCTTGCCCGTCATGATGTCGGCAGTCGCGATCATGCCGGGAATGATCTTGTGGCTCCTGCCATCCCGAACCAGCTCGGCCTGATCGGTCTTGACCCGCACCTGATAGAAGGTTTCGCCCGTATTCTGATCCACGAGGCTGTCGGCGGAGATGTTCTCCACCTCGCCCTCAAGCCCGCCATAGATGGAAAAATCATAGGCGGAAACCTTGATCAGCGCAGGCTGACCCGGCCGCACGAACGCGACATCGCGCGGCGATATCCGCGCTTCCACGAGCAGCGTGTCGGATGTGGGCACCACGCCGGCCACCACGGTGCCGGGCTCCACATAGGCCCCGATCGTGTTCACCTCGAGCGTGTTGATGATGCCATCGACCGGCGAGCGGATATCGGTGCGCGCAACCCGGTCGGTTGCCCCGCGAATGGTCTCTTCAATGACCGACAGTTCCGCCAGCGCCTGTGTCTTTTCCACCAGCGCTTCCTGCTGAACCTGAAGCGCCAGCTCCTCGATCTGCAGCGTGGCCTCCTTGATGGAGGCTTCGATGCGCTCGACCGACTCGCGCGTGGATTCAAGCTGGCCCCGCGTCTCGGATAGTTCCTTCTGCACCCGCAGAAGCTCGGTCTGCGCCACCAGCTTGCGCTTGACCATGGGCTCCAGAAGATCGGCCTCACGCTGGGCGAGCGACAGGTTTTCTTCCAGCCGGGAGATGTTCGCGTTTGCCTCGTCGAGCTCATTCATGCGCTGCGTGCGCCGTTCGATCAGCACCGAGCGTTTGT
Organism: Nitratireductor sp. WH36-1; assembly: GCF_058725515.1. Taxonomy (NCBI): domain Bacteria; kingdom Pseudomonadati; phylum Pseudomonadota; class Alphaproteobacteria; order Hyphomicrobiales; family Phyllobacteriaceae; genus Nitratireductor; species Nitratireductor sp. WH36-1. The sequence goes on from NZ_CM178970.1 coordinate 3,729,294, forward strand.
TCTTGATGTTGTCGGCGCGGGCGCGCAGCAGGCGCGCTTCGTTCTGGCAGATGCCGGGCGCAACCTCCTGCAGCGATTCCGGGCAGATATATTCGGCTTCGAGATCGCCCTTCTCTTCCAGCTCAAGTCTGGCGATCTGGGCGCGCAGCGCGCGGGCGCGGGCGGCGGACTCGCCGAGCGACGATGCCGTGACCGTATCATCAAGCTGAAGGATGAGGTCGCCTTTGCTGACGGTCTGGCCGATCGTGACAGCGATTTCCTGCACGACACCGGCCTCGCTCGACTGAATGATCTGCGTCTTCGAGATCGGAATGATCTTGCCTTCGCCGCGCGCAATTTCCTGCACCTCGGCGATGGACGCCCAGCCAACGAAGGTCATCAAGAGGGCTGCAATAACGACTAACCCCAATCGCGCAGCCAGTGGTGGACGGTCCATTTTCAATCCGCCTTTCGTCTTTTTATGTAAGGTCGCGCGCCACGCGGGCAACGCCTGGAGCTATTGCCCCCTTCCCGAACGCCCACCCGCGGCGTTCTTTTGCAGTTCTGCGATTACCCTCTCCTTTGGTCCGTCGGCGATGACACGGCCCTGATCGATGACCACCAGCCGGTCGACGAGTTGAAGCATGCTGTGCCGGTGCGTGGAGATCACCAGCGTCACATCATCCCGGAAGGCGGATTTGAGCCGCGCGATGAGTTCGCGCTCGCTTGCCAGATCCATTGCGCCAGACGGTTCGTCCATGAACACGATCTTCGGGTCGCTCAGGAGAATGCGCGCAATCGCGACCGCCTGTCGCTGACCGCCCGAAAGCTGACTGCCACGCTCGCCCACCGGCATGTCATAGCCCCTGGGATGACGGGCGACGAATGCATCGACACCGGCAGCCTTTGCGGCTTCGACCAGCTCGTCATCAGTCGCGCCGGGCTTGGCCATCAGGAGGTTTTCCTTCACCGACCCGGAAAAGAGGTCTGCCGCCTGCGACGCGAAGACGACGGCGGAGCGTACCACGGAAGGGTGATACTGGCGGATATCCACCCCATCGATGAGCAGATTGCCGCTCGACGGCGGATAGAGCCCGGCAAGCAGACGGCCAGCCGTGGTTTTGCCGGAGCCAATGCGCCCGATGATGCCGACGCGCTCACCACCCTTGATGGCGAGGTTGAAATCGTTGAGCGCGGGGCTGGCGGCCCCCGGATAGGTGAACCCGACATTGCGGAAGGCAACATCGCCGGTGCGGATTTCGCGGTTCACGAAGCCCGTGCTCTCCGGCCGGTCTTCGGGCTGCTCCATGATGGCGTTCAGAATGCGCAGCGACAGAAGCGCCTGGCGCATGCGCGACAGGGTCATGGCGATCTGGCCGAGCGGCGCGACGGCGCGGCCCGACAGCATGACCGTGGCGATGATCGCGCCCGTCGAGATATTACCCTCGGAGAACTCGTAGGCGCCCGCAACGACAAGCGCCACGGTGACCAGCTGCTGCACGAACTGCGTCATGTTCGACGCCCAGGAGGACAGCTGCTTGATGCCCTCGGAGGTGCGCGAGGCATTCTTGGCAAGCTCGCTCCACCGGCGCAGCAATGTGCGCTCGGCGCGCAGCGACTTGACCGTTTCGATTGTCGCAATGGTTTCCACGAGAAGCGACTGGCGCTGCGATGCCTCATTGTTTGCGGCGGCGACACGGCGGCCGATGCGCGCCTGCGCAATGAGCCCGATGATCAACGCGAGCGCGAAGGCGGTTGCCGGGATCAGCGCCAGCCAGCCGGCAACGCTGTAGATGACCAGCAGGAAGACGAAAACGAAGACGCTGTCGATCAGCGTGCTGATCGTGTTCGAGGTGAAGAACTCGCGCACGAATTCATACTGCGTAACGCGGCTCGCATATTCGCCGGTCGACATGGGACGCGACGCCATGGTGGCGTGCAGCACTTTTTCGAAAAGCAGATAGGAAAGCTTCAGATCCGCTTTCCGGCCGGCGTAATCGATAAGGGCTGCGCGAACGCTTTTCAAAAGCAGGTCGAACAGGATTGCCCCGGCGACGCCGAGCGCCAGAACCCACAGCGTGGCGGTTGCCTGATTGGGCAACACCCGGTCGTAGACATTCATGACGAAGAGCGGTGATGCGAGCGCCAGAAGGTTCACGAACAGCGCGGCTATCGCCACCTGCGCATAGGACCGCCAGAACGGCGCAAGCGTGGTGGTGAGCCAGTGGCGCTTTTCCATCTGCTGAGGTAGACCGGCATCCGCGCTTTCGGACTTGTTCTCATAGATGATGCTGAAGGAGACGATCAGCCCGGTTTTTCTGGACAGGACATCCTTGAGCGTGACGCCTTCTTCCGCGATGGGATCGGGCAGAAGCGTGGTGCGCAGGCGGTCTCCATCGAGCGGCTCCAGAAGAGCCTGCGCCGTGCCATCCGCATAGACGACAAGCACCGGCAGATCGATGGATCCGCTGGCGAGATCGCGCCGGCTGTGCTGCTCCACTTCCAGACCGATACGCGCGGCGAGCCGCTCGATATCTTCCAGCGACGGATTGCTCTCGTCGAAGGGCGTATCGGAAAAGAGGACGGTTTCGGAACTCGGGCGCGCGAGAAACTGCGCGACCTCCCGAAAGGCAAACCTGAAACTGTCTGCCAGGAGCGGCGTGTCGGCTGTAGGGTTGCGAAGCTGTTCCACCTTGCGCCCTTGCCTGCTGCCCCGACCGGCTATTGAGACCGGATCGGAGCGAGGAGATCGAGCGGCAGATCGTTGGTCTGCCGCGATGGCAGTCTCTTATACGTCTCCGTCGGCGCCGTTTCAGGCACGTTGAACTCTGCCCGCGCGTAGGCCTCCGACTGTTTCGCACTGGAGAGGTTCATCGTGTCGAGAAGCGTGCCGGTGGCCGCCAGAATGCGATACTCGGCAAAACGCGCCGCATATTGCGCGGTCTTGGACAGGACATTCACGCTGAAGCGTGTGTTCTGCGCGCCGAGAACATCAAGCAGCGAACGCTGGCCAACCACGAGCTGCTCGCGGTAGGAACTGACCAGCTGGGCATTCGTCTGCGCCTGCTGACGCAGGGTCTGCGACAGATCGATCTGCCGCTGGCGGCGATCCCAGGAAATGCGGACCGCTTCCTCGACCTCACGATAGGCCTGATGAAGGACCAGACGCTGCTCGCTTGCGCGGCGGATCTGCTCCTGCTCGTTGGCGACGTCGATGCCGCCGCGATAGAGGTTCCACTTGGCGACGACGCGCGCCTGCAGATCGTTGGTGCGGCCGTCCGAACCATCAATGTCGTAACCGGCGCGGGCGCGGCCCTCGGCGCTGATCTCGGGCAGCATGTTCGAGAGCGCGGCATCGACCAGCGCATCGGCTGCATCGATATCGGCATTGGCGACCTTGATGCGCGGGTTGTTGGCGCGCGCAATGCCGATGGCCTTGTCGAGCGAGGCCGGCAGCGCGGATGCCACGGAACCCGGCATGGAGGGATTGCTGAGCGGTTTGCCGACGAGCTTGTAGAAACGGATCTTCGCCGCTTCCAGCTCTTCCTCGGCTTCCTTGAGACGCGCCTTGGCGGACAGCGAACGCTCCTGCGCCTGCTGACGGTCAGCCTCGGTGAGTGCGCCGCCGGAAATCAGCGAGCCGATATCGCCCAGCATCGACTGGTGGAAGCTCACATTCTTGCGCGCTTCATTAACGATCTCGACCTGAAGCAGATATTCGAGATATTCGCGCACCACCTGAAGGGCGATTGTTTCCGAACGCTCGAGCACGCGGAAGGAAGCGGAATCCACACGCGCGGCCTGACGATCAAGCTCGGCGCGGCGTCCACCGCCATCAAACAGCTTTTGCGTGATGGAGAGACCGATCTCCGCCGGGTAGAGCGGATCGTCCTCAATGCCGGTGCCACGGCGCGAGGGATTGTCGAGGCGACGCGCGCCGACCGACGCTTCAAGATCGACACTCGGGAGATAAAGCCCCCGCGCCTGCCGCAACTCGAACTCGATGGCTTCGCGATTTTCGATCGCCTGCCCGATCTCGGGATTGGATTCCAGAGCGACCGCCATCGCTTCCTTTACGGAAAGGGCGTTTGCGGCAGTCGAAAACACAACGGCGCCACTCATAAGAGCGGCTGCCAGAACGCGCGTAATGCGTGGCTTAAGCGTCATTATCCCCCCTTTGACCGCGCGTTCCCTGCGCAGCAAATGGAAAACCCGATCCCACATCGGGTCTCAATATGATGTTATGCTAGGACAACCATTCACGACTGGCTATCTCCCAAGTCGCGCTCCTACCCATTTTGGAGTAGTTTAGTCGCCTCATTTAAATAGAGGTGTTGCGCCGGCGCAACAAAATCCACTTCCTGTTAAGCATTTCAACCCTGAAATGCAGGAATTCAGTCAGCCTTACTGCTCTATTTCACGACGACGAGAGCGCCAATTTTGACGTTGTTATAAAGGGTTATAACATCATCATTGGTCATGCGGATGCAGCCGGAAGAGACGGCCTGCCCGATTGTCCAGGGCTGGTTCGTTCCGTGAATTCTAAACAGGGTTGAGCCCAGATAGAGCGCGCGGGCGCCCAACGGATTTTCCGGACCGCCTTCCACGAGGGTCGGCAGGATGCGCCCCTCATTTGCCTCACGACGGATCATTTCGGCGGGTGGACGCCAGTCCGGCCATTTCGCCTTTCTGGTGATGCGTTCACGGCCGCGCCAGGCGAAACCCTCGCGTCCGACGCCGATCCCGTAACGCACCGCGGTGCCGTCGCCACGCAGATGATAGAGGCGGCGCTCGCCCGTATCGATCACAATGGAGCCGGCAGGCAGGTTCTCGGAATAAGGCACGACCGCCGGCTTGACGGCGGCGTCGCCCCACGGCGCCTTGAAGGAGAGCGTGCGCTCACGGCGGACCCAGCGGCCCGTTGCCGGATCGAACTGGCGCACGGTGACCGTCTCTTCGGCGACTGCGCCACCAATCAGCCCCGGCAACACCGGGAGCATGAAAGCCAGCAAGAGCAGAAGCCGACAGAGCGCAGACATCATCCACGTCCTGTCACGAACGCGGTCCATTCCTGAAATGCTCATTCAGCCTCCTGCCCGGCCAGTTCAAATGTCTCGTCTTCTATGCGGATGGTGGTGGCGTTGGGCGCCGAGATGGATCTTTTGCGCCCATCCGCGCAGATCAGCGTCGGCCATTCCCCGACCTTGCAACCGACTTCCGCATAGAGGTTTGCCAGTGGCGCACCGCGCGCGATCACAAGCGCCCCGTCAGCAAGCCGGATGACATGCTGATCCTGCGGACCAACAAACGCCCAGACACCGCCATCCCCGGACGCTGCGTCAAAGCCACGGCCATAGATAGCATCGCCATTTCGGCCGACCAGCATGTGTCGATTGGCGGACATCGCCCAGGCATAGCGTTCCAGAACGCCGGGCTGGCCATTGTAGAGCGTGGTGATGTCGGTTTGCGCAGCGTTGTCGAGGGGCATGGCCGGCTGAAACACCCGAGCCCCGGGTTCATCCGCGCTGCCGGCCCCGCAGCCAAGCAGGAAAACGGCGACCAGCAGAAAACTTCGCATACGGTTCATTGCCGCCCCTTGCAGCACCGCCGCGCCCCCGACGGGAAAGCGCCGATGCCGTCAGCAAAAGCTGCGCCGCCCATGCAACCTGCTGCATGGGCGGTGCACTTGCGATCATTCTGAGGCTAAACAATCTTTGAGTCCAGCGCCCATAGCGGGCGGGCCGGAGCGCTTCTATTCGTGGCTCTCGCCGTTTTCGCGCGTTCCCATCGCATTGATCGCGCTGAGGCGGAACCGGTCACTGTCGCTCTGGCGCGCCATTTCGAGCTGCTCCGACGCGATGCGCATCAGACCGCGGAACTCGATCTGGTCTTCAAAGATCACGCCGCCGATATCGACGCCGAGTTCCACGGGCTCGCCTTCCGCCAGGAAGCGCGATTTGGTGATGGCGGTGCGAATGCGCTCTCCCACATCGCGGGCCTGTTCAACCGTCGCGCCGGGAAGGAAGACGCCGAACTCGCTGTCGTTCAGACGACCGACCACATCGCTGCGGCGCACATTGGCGCGGATCACCGATGCGATCTGGCGCATCGACTCTTCACCCCAGCTGAAACCGTAATCGATGGCGATGTCGCGCACATTCTCGGCTTCGAGGATCAACAGCGCGCCAAAGGTGCGCCCTGCCTCGGAAACCGTCGCGGCGCGGCGGCGCTCCACCAGCGTTGTGAACATCTCGCCGTTGAACACCTCGGTCGAGGGATCATGAGCGGCGGAGAAATTCCGGTCCCGCTTGAAGCGGCGCAGCTGCTCGCTTGCCTGCCCTATATAGAGAAGCAGCGGCGTGGCGATGACCACCGGCAGAATGAGCGCGGCAGCAAGGCTGCGCTGATAGGGATTGATCTCTTCGCCGAAGAAGAGGAGGTAGTGGACAAGGAACGAAAGCCCGACCGCTGCCAGTGTGCCAAGCAGCGTAAAGGCAATGAGCCATGTCCAGCGCGGTTTGCGTTGCAAGAGCGACTTGTCCATATGCTTTCAACGTCCCCAGTGTGACTGATCCCGTTGGTAACCGGCAAACTTCTAATAAAAGTTGACGGGACCCTTCGTCTTTTAACGATTCGCATAAGACGCTTCCGACCACAACACGCTTAAGCCGATGAAAAACAGGAATATTATTCCTTAATTCCGGCTCTGACGCGGCAGAAGAAAACAATCTCCCCACAAGCAATGGCAAGCTTCAGGGTCGGACCTTCCCAACCAGCGTGCAAGATTAAATCGGGTTTTCCAAAGAGAATGCGCCGGGAGAGCGCCGGTCGTTAAAATGCCATGGATCGTGTTTGTTTGCCGGTTACAATTTTCTGCGCATGGTCCTGCCATACCGGGGGCACCGAAAAAGGAACACCATGCCGACAGATTTTGCGTCCGTGCACGCCCACCTCGAAAACGCACAGGCCGAACTGACCGGTTCCGATCCGGCGACGCACCAGTTGCGCGAAGCCATCGGACTGTTGCTCGATGCCGCGCTCAAGGCCGAATTCTCGGCAAAGCCGGAAGCAGACAATGTGGTCCGCTTCCCCCGCGTGGCGCGCGCCCGACCCGGCCAGAACTCGCGCCACGGTTAGATCGCCATGCGAAAATTGCTGCGTCAGGCCTGAGCGGCAAGCGCGCGGTTGCGGGCCTTCTCGGCCTCACGCGCAATCGCGCGGTCGCTTTCGGCTGCGCCCTCCACATGCGTGGTGGTTCCTGTACGGTCCAGGAAGACGAGCGCCACATCGGCGTCCGCGCCGACCATCACGGCCGCGACCCGCTGATACTGCGGATCGCCATCAAGCCTGTGGTTGAAAAGAATCTGCCCGTCCACATCGTCCAGCACCGACAGAAGCGCGGCCTCGAAGCCCTGCGCGATCAGGTCGGCGAGGTCGAGCAGAAGCTCCAGCTGGACAACCTCAAGCGACGGTTCATTGTGCACGGCGATGTTACTCGAATCATTACTCACTTCGAAGAAGTTAGCCGAGTGAATGAAATGCGGGCAACGCAGGCATGTGAACAGATTGTGTCGTTTTGAAACAATTTCACTTCCTCAAAAACCACGCCTTCTCTCCAGCACGTCTCTCAGCCACGCCTTCTGATTGCATAAGTAAAATCGGGCGCTTGCAGCTTCTTTGAGGCATCAGGGCGGCAATCCACAAAATTACGTACAAAATTACGCCCCAAATTACATATTGAAATCGATTACATTTGCCATACAATCGATTTCATTGACGTGGCGGAAGATACCTTTCGCGGAGGACACGTCATGGAGGAGGAGTGCCGCACGATCGGCGAAAAGGCCTTGGCTGCCTGCGCCGTTGGTGCATTTCACCAGGGAGGAGTTCATGAAAAAACTGGCAATTGCTGCCGTAACCGCCGCTGCCCTTGCGGGCACTGCGCTTTCGGCTTTGGCCGAAGACTTCAAGATCGGTCTGTCGAACGGCTGGGTGGGCAGCGAATGGCGCACCCAGATGATCGAGGAGGCCGAGGAAGCCGCCGCCGCCTGGAAGGACAAGGGCGTGAATGTCGAAGTGGTCGCCCAGAGCGCCAATGTCGACGTGCCCGGCCAGATCGCGCATGTGCGCAACTTCATCAGCCAGGGCGTTGACGCCATCATCATCAACCCCAACAGCCCGACCGCCTTTGACCCGGTGTTCGCGCAGGCCAAGGAAGCCGGCATTCTGGTAATCGCCACCGATGCCGAAGTCTCTTCGCCCGACGCCCTTTACGTGGGCATCGACCAGAAGGGCTGGGCCATGGAAAGCGCCAAATGGCTGGCCGACACGCTGAACGGCGAAGGCAAGGTCGTCGCCATCAACGGCGTTGCCGGGCACCCGGCCAACGAGATGCGCGTTGCGGGCTACCGCGAAGTGTTCGGCGAGCATGACGGTATCGAGATCGTCAATGAAGTGAACGCAAACTGGGATCAGGCGCAGGGCCAGCAGGCCATGCAGAACCTGCTCGCGACCTATCCCGACATTGACGGCGTTTGGGTGCAGGACGGCATGGCCGCCGGCGCATGGCGCTCCATCATGGACGCCGACAAGGCTGGCGACATCGCCGCAACCGGCGAAATCCGCAAGGACTTCATCGACATCTGGACCGAGAACAAGCTGAACTCCGGCGCTTCGGTGAACCCGCCCGGCGTGATGGCAAGCGCGCTCAATGTGGCCGTGCTGATGCTGCAGGGACGTGAACTGAAGGAGCCGGCCAAGGCCGGGCAGTATGAGAACGCGCTCTATCTGCCGATCCCGTTCATCAGTTCGGACAATCTGGAAGAAGTGGCCGCCTCCGTTGACGGAAAGCCGGGCTACTATTCCTACACGAGCTCGCTTTCCATCGACGACGCGGAAGCGCTGTTCAAATAGGACGAAGCCGGCAAAGGCCCCTCGCCCTCACCCTCTCCCCACATGCGGGGAGAGGGAGACATCCACGCCACGGCCATTCTCCTTCGCGACGTTGACGGGAGAAGGCGCGGCCGGCGGATGAGGGACTGACGCCGACCTTTCAGCGATTGATGTAGACATGACCAAACTGAAGCTCAGCGGTGTAAGCAAGGCTTACGGCGCCACGCTGGCGCTACGCCGTGGCGACCTTGAACTGGACACCGGCGAAGTGCATGTGCTGATCGGCGCCAATGGCTCCGGCAAAAGCACGCTTTGCAAGATCGTGGCCGGCAGCGTGCGCCCGGATGCCGGCGATGTGCTGCTCGACGGGCGCGCGGTGACCGTGAGCGGGCCGCGTGCGGCGCAGGCGCTGGGCATCGGCATTTTCTATCAGGAACTGAGCCTCGCCGATCATCGCAGCGTGGCCGAAAACATCTGCCTGCCCGACCTGCCGAAGCAGAGCGGGTTCTTCATCGACCGGGCGGCATTGCGCGAAAAGGCCGAACGCTACATCGCGCTGTTCGAGGCCGTGGCCGGTGCGGAACTCAGGGCCGACACGAATGTGGGCGATCTGCGCGCCGACCAGCGGCAATTGGTGGAGATCATGAAAGCGCTGGCGACGGAAGCGCCGGTTCTGATCTTCGACGAACCCACCTCTGCCCTCGACCGCGCGCAGGTGGACCGCTTCTTCGAAATCCTGCGTGGCCTCAGGAATGACGGCCGCAGCATCGTCTTCATCTCGCACCGCATGGACGAGATCTTCGCCATCGGCGACCGCGTGACCGTGATCCGCGATGGCGAGACCATCGGCACGATGGCCATTGCGGAAACGACCCCGGAGGCCGTGATCCACATGATGGTGGGCGAGCAGGAAGAGCTTGCCGCCCCAGAGCAAGCTGCGCCACCCGCACAGGCAGCATCCACCGATGCGGCGCTGACGGTTGAGAACCTCACCGGCGCGGGCTTTCGCGATGTGAGCTTTACGGTCAGACGGGGCGAAATCCTCGGCCTCGGCGGCCTGCACGGACAGGGCCAGTCCGCTCTCCTGAAGGCGCTTTTCGGCGCGCAGCCGCCCAGTGCCGGCGAAGCGCGGATAGCACGAGAGCGGCTTCGCACCGACAGCCCGCGCAGCGCCATCGCCCAGGGCGTGGCCTATGTTTCCGGCGATCGGAGCCGCGACGGGGTGATCACCGGACGTCCGATCCTCGAAAATGTCACGCCCATCCATGCGCTGCGCAACAGGCTCGTGCTGGCGCGCCCGGGGCGGCTCGCTGAAAAGGCGCTGCCGGCGCTCAAGGCGCTCAACACGAAATTCGCCGGGCTTTCCCATTCCATCGGCTCGCTGTCGGGTGGCAACCAGCAGAAGATCGTGATCGCCCGCTGGCTGATCGACAAGCCCGACATTCTGCTGCTCGACGACCCGACCAAGGGCATCGATCTTTCGGCCAAGACAGACCTTTTCGCGCTGATCCGCAGGCTGGCCGAAGAAGGGCTCGCCATCGTGCTCTATTCGTCGGAAGACACCGAGCTCCTGAACAATGCCGACCGCATTCTCGTGTTCAACGGCGGCGCGGTGAGCCGGGAGCTGAGCGGCGCGGAGCGCACCCGCTACAATCTCTACCAGGCAGCCTACGAGGCGGCATGATGACGACCAACGCTTCTCTCACAAAACAGGATGGCGGCGGTTTCGGCACGCTTTTGAGGCGCTTTCCGTTCCTGCCTGCCCTTCTCATTTTCGCGGTGCTTCTGGTGCTGAACGGCATCTTCGAGCCCAACAGTTTGAGTTTTCGCTCGCTGACGGGCCTCGTGCGCACCTATATGGCGCTGATGCTTCTGGCGGTTGCCCAGACCTATGTGGTCTATGCCGCCGACATCGACCTTTCGGTCGGCGCCATCGCCTCGCTGGTCAATGTGACGATCATCGTGTTGATGCAGCATATGGGCGGTGGGGGGCTCTCGGTGCTGGCCGCGCTCGGCGTGGGTGTTCTCGTCGGACTGGCCTGCGGCCTCGTCAACGGCTTCGTGGTCGCGGCGCTGCGCCTGCAGGCCATCGTCGCCACCTTCGCCACAAGCATCTTCTTCACCGGGCTGGCGCTGGTGATCCTGCCGGTGGCCGGCATGCCCGCACCGACCGTTTTCTGGCGCACTTATGGCGGCAGTTTCTTCGGCATTCCCTTTGTCTTCTATGCCGCTGTGGCGCTTGCAATCCTGCTTTATCTATTGGCCCGCACCCGGCTTGCCACACAGCTTCTGGCGGTGGGCGACGGGCAGCAGGCGGCCTTCCAGAGCGGGCTCCCCGTCACCGCGATCCGCATTGGCGGCTATGCGCTGTGTGGCGTGTTCGCTGCCCTTGCCGCCTTCTGCATCACCGGTGACACGGCAAGTGGCGACCCGCTGGTCGGCGCGAAGATGACGCTGTTCAGCGTTGCCGCCGTGGTGCTTGGGGGCAGCGCGCTTTCCGGCGGGTTTGGCACGGTTGCAGGCTCCGTCATCGCGGCGCTGATCATCGGGCTCATCAATTCGCTCGTCTTCTTCGCGGGCACCCCCTCGCACTGGCAGAACCTGGTGCAGGGGCTCGCCATTCTCGCCGCGCTGATGGTGGGTGTTCTCGTCAGCCGCAGGGGGCGCGCATGAACCGGCTGCTCGACATTGCCAAAAACCCGCTCACCATCGCACTGGTGCTGATCGCGGCACTTCTGTTTCTCGGCAACACGCTTTCGCCGGGCTTTGCCTCGGGCGGGCAGATCCTGCGGCTCCTCATCGTGGCAGCGCTGCTGGGCATTGTCGCGGCCGGCCAGAACCTCGTCATTCTGGGCGGGCGCGAGGGCATCGACCTGTCCGTCGGCGGCGTGGTTTCGCTTTCGGCCATTGTGGCCGGCAATGTGATGAACGGCATGGATGGCGGCATCCCGCTGGCCATTCTGGCCTGCGTGGCGACCGGCGCGCTGTTCGGCCTGTTCAACGGGCTCGGCGTGACGTTGCTGCGCATTCCCCCGCTGGTGATGACGCTTGGCATGCTGGGTGTGCTTCAGGGGCTTCTGGTGGTGATCCGGCAGGGCATTCCCTCCGGTCGCGCAGCCCCGGCCCTTTCGGAATTCGTGACCAGGCCATTCCTGCTGGGCCTGCCGGGCATCATCTGGCTGTGGATCGGGGTTGGCCTGCTGATGGCCTTCATCCTGCACCGCACCGTGTTCGGCCAGCGCATCTACGCCATCGGCTCCAACGAGCAGGCGGCTTTCATGGCCGGTGTGCCCGTGCGGCGCACGCGCATCGCTCTCTTCATGCTGTCGGGCGTGTTCGCCGCCATTGCCGGGCTCTGCCTGCTTGGTTATTCCGGCTCCTCTTTCGCAAATGTAGGGGAGCAATACATGTTGCCATCGATCATCGCCGTGGTGTTTGGCGGAACCCCGCTTTCCGGCGGCAAGGGCGGCTATACCGGCACCATGGCCGGCGCGGTTCTGCTGGTGGTGCTGCAAAGCATCCTGACCACGATCAATATCGATGAATCCGGACGGCAGATGGTGTTTGGCGCCACGCTTCTGGTGCTGATGCTGTTCTATGGCCGCGGTCGGGGGCTGCGCGCATGAACCGTCGACCCAAGATCAAGGACATTGCCGAGGCGCTGGGCGTTTCGTCCGCCACCGTGTCGCGCGCGCTGAGCGGCAGCGATCTGGTGACGGAGGAGACGCGCGCGCGGGTGCGCGAAACAGCGGACGCCCTGCACTATCGGCCAAACGCCAGCGCCCGCAGCCTGCGCACCGCCCGCTCCATGGCGGTGCTTATGGTGGTGCGCGATGTGGGCAACCCGTTCTATCTCGACATTCTGAAGAGCGTGGAGGCCACCGCGCGCGCCGCCGGCTACTCGGTGCTGATGGGCAATACCGAGAACGATCCCGAGCGCGAGATCGAGTATTTCGACATGCTGCGCGATGGTCATGCCGACGGCATGATCCTGATGACGGGCAAGCTGCCGGCGCAGGAGGGCGCGCGCAACAGGCTGCCGCCCAATGCGCCCATCGTGGTGGCGCTGGAAACCATTGAAGGGTCCGGCTTTCCGCATGTGCAGATCGACAATGTGGCCGCCTCCTGCGAAGCGGTGGAGCATCTGATCGGGCTTGGCCACCGCCGCATCGCCCATATTTCCGGGCCGGTTCCCGAAGTGATGAGCCTTCGCCGACAGGAGGGCTATCGCCACGCCATGCGCAATGCCGGCCTTGCGATTGCCGAAGGCTATGAGCAGCGCGGCGACTACCTGCTGCATGGCGGGGCTGCGGCCTGCAAGGCGCTTTTCGAACTCGCCGAACCGCCGACGGCGATCTTCGTGGCCAATGACGAAATGGCCTTCGGCGCGGTTCATCACCTGCGCGAGATCGGGCGCGACGTGCCCGGCGATGTGTCCGTCGTCGGCTTCGACGATCTCTATCTGAGCGAAGCGTTCTACCCGCCGCTGACCACGGTGCGCCAGCCGCGCACCGAGATCGGCCGGCAGGCCATGGGCATGCTGCTCGAAATGCTTTCAGGGGCCGCCGTGCCCAGGGAACCCGTGGTGCTGCCAGCCACGCTGCGCGTGCGCGGCACCACCGCACCACCGAAAACAGAATGAAAGGGGAAACAACCATGTCCGCACAGCCCGGAAAACGCCTGCGCATCGGCCTTGTCGGCACCGGCTTCATTGCCGAATTCCATCTGCGGTCCATGCTCGGCGTGCGCCATGTCGACGTGACCGGCGTCTACAGCCGCAAGGCGGAGAACCGCGAACGCATCGTGAAGCTGGTGGCGGAACTGGGGCTGGGCGACTGCAAGAGCCATGACAGCCTGGCATCCATGCTGCAGGCCGACGATGTGGACGCGGTCTGGATTCTCTCCCCCAACGACACGCGCCTCGAGACAATGCGCACCATCCATGACGAAGTCGTTTCCGGGCGCAGCAAAGTGTTTGCGGTGGCCTGCGAAAAGCCGCTTGCCCGCACTCTGTCCGATGCGCGTGAGATGCTGCGGCTCGTGGAAGACGCCGGGCTGAACCACGGTTATCTGGAAAACCAGGTCTTCGCCCAGCCGGTTCTGCGCGGCAAGGAGATCATCTGGCGGCGCGCCGCCTCCACCACCGGACGCCCCTATCTGGCGCGCGCGGCAGAAGAGCATTCCGGCCCGCACGAGCCGTGGTTCTGGCAGGGCGACAAGCAGGGCGGCGGCGTTCTGCTCGACATGATGTGCCACAGCGTTGAAGTGGCCCGGCACCTTCTGACGGAACCCGGCAGGAAGCGGGATTCCCTGAAACTGAAGGCCGTGCACGGCACCGTGGCCAACCTCAAATGGACACGCCCGCGCTATATCGAAGACCTGAAGAACCGCTTCGGCCCGGAAGTGGATTACGCCAACCGCCCCTCCGAGGACTTTGCGCGCGGCAATGTGATACTGGAGGACGAGGACGGCAACGAGCTGATGATCGAGACGACAACCTCCTGGGCCTATGTGGGGGCGGGTCTGCGCATCCAGCTGGAACTGCTTGGGCCGGAATACGCCATGGAGTTCAACTCGCTCGGCACCGGCCTGAAAATCTTCATGTCGCGCGAGGTGAAGGGCGAGGAAGGCGAGGATCTGGTCGAGAAGCAGAATGCCGAACAGGGCCTGATGCCGGTGCTGGAAGACGAGGCCGGGATCTATGGCTACACGGATGAAAACCGGCACATGGTGGAGTGCTTCCGCAAGGGCGAGGAGCCGCTGGAAACCTTTGCCGACGGCGTTGCCGTGCTGGAAATCCTGATGGGGCTCTACCTGTCGTCGGAGACCGGCGACACGGTGCGTTTCCCGAACCCGGACCTGGAAAACTACGTGCCTCTGGTGGCGCGTCGATAACCCACCAATCGTTCGCCGGCGGGCCTCTCCCGCCTGCCGGCGAATGGCCCTGTCACGGCTGTGCCTGCTTCAGGGCTGCAAGAATGCGATACCCTGCCCGCACCCGGTCACGCACCGACACATTCCTGTTGGCCAGAATGGCCACGCCGATCCTGCGCCCCGGCACAAACGCCACATAGGCCGAGAAGCCCCTCGTGGAACCGGTCTTGTTGACGAGCACCTTACGGCGCGGCGGGAATGGCGGCTTCAGATGCATGGCAGGAACATCGTCGCGCGCCATTCTTCTGGAATTGCCATCGAGCAGACGCTTCAGGCTGACCGGATAGGCATATTGCTCCCAGACCAGATCCTGCGTGATGGCGTCGGCCTTGTAATAGCCGGTGAGCGCCTGACCGATGGCGCTTTGCATATCCGGCTCCAGATCGCCGCTTTGCATATGCGCCTCGACATAGCGGATGAGATCTGTCGCCGTTGTCTTGACGCCGTAGGGTGCAGAGGCCAGCGCATTGTCTGACAGGCGGGCGGGTTCGTTCTCCGTCGTATAGCCCTGCGCATAGTCCCTGATCCGGTGAGGCGGAACCTGCGTGTAGGTGTTTGCGAGCCCCAGCTTCGGCAGGAGCAGATTTGCGAGGGCATCGTCATAGTCCCGCTGCAGGGCGTCGGCCGCGATGGAACCGAGAAGCGCGATGCCGATATTGGAATAGGTGCGCTCCGTACCCGGCGAATAGCGACGCTCCCAGCCCCTGCAATAGGCGACAAGCGCGTCCTGACTGTCCACGACCGGCGGCAGGAAGAGTTCGAGCCCGCTCGTATGGGTCGCCAGTTCCAGAATGCGCACGGCATCGAAAGCGCTGCCCTCAAGCGCCGGCACGCGCGAACTGACCTCGTCGAAAAGCGAGAGCTTTCCCTGCACATGCGCGTAGGCCGCAAGCAGACCGGTGAAGGTCTTGCTGATCGAGCCGATCTCGAACAGCGTGTCGTCATCCACCGCCGCACCGCTTTCACGCGAAGCGACGCCGTAGTTGAAGATGCGATGTTCCCCCCCGACCGTGACCGCGATTGCAAGACCGGGAAGATCGTGGTCCTGCATGAGCCGCTGCGCTTCGGCTTCGATTGTCGCGACTGGCTCTGCCAACTGACTGACATCCGCAGCCCGCGCGGGCGAATGGGGCTCAAGAGCAAAAAGAACCGGTGCAGCGACAACCGCCAGAATGCTGAAAGACGCCGCGCGACGCCAAAGCTTATGAATCATAAAATTACTCTAAAATATCAATAACTTGCCCCTTGTAGAAGGAATTACGCCAATTTGCAGAAATCATAAAGCGCACCGTTTCAACAAATCTGGCGACAAAATGAAACAGGCGGACGGCGCCCCCGGAATGCGGGGGCGCCGTCTGCCTGAAAAGCACCCTGAATCGGCCTGAAAGCCTGTGTCCGCAAGCGCGAACTCAGCAGTGGCCGATCATCCATTTCTTGCGTGGAGAAGGCGGGCCCTTCTTGCCGATATTGCACAGCGAACAGCCGCAACCGGCCAGATGTTCCTTCTTGACCACGCGCGGCTCGCTGCCGCTTTTTTCCGAGCGCGCCAGCGCGCGCCGGAGCGTGCCGTTCATGAGGCTGAGGCTTGGCGCGGCCACATCGCGACTGCTCGGCGTCTGGCAGCTCGGGCAGGCGCATGCATTGCCTGCATCAGCCATGGACGTCCACTCATCGAAAGGTCCGCAATCTTCGCAAACATAATTGTAAAGCGGCATGTTGGTCTCCGAAAATTCTGTCTCGCATGGTGCGGCGGCCTGACGCCGCCGCACGAAAAAGCTCAGAGCATTCCCTGAAGCAGCAGGAACCCCGGCAGCCAGCCGGTGATGATGCCCGTGAGGAGCGTGACGACCGCAGTGGCCTGCAGGATCGGACGCTTGAGGGCAAGCAGCAGGAAATACATGAACCAGAGCACCGCCCAGATGGCCCAGTTGAGGCCGAGCCAGGTGTCGGTGAAGGTCTGCGCGCCGGCCAGTCCTTCAATCGCGATGGGCACGACGGTGATCGCCACGAACAGGCTGAACCAGCCGAGCCCGCGGCCATCGACCGCGACCACGCGGTTGTAGGCGACCCAGAGATAGGTGGTGGTGAACAGCAGCGTCAGCGCCGCAGACTTGATCGACGCGGCATCCGCCGCAGCGCCGAAAGCCGAAGCCAGCGCGACGCAGAGCGTGACGAAGCCGGACACCACATTGATGACGACAATTTCCTTGTCGTCGATCTTTCCCATCAGCCACAGCCCGTTGAGAAACAGGACGGCGCCGACGTAAAGCAAGGCAAACCCGAGCAGCATGGCAGCTCTTCCTCCCGAAAGGCGGGTTCAGCCGGGTCCCACCCCGGCTGTCCCACTCGTTTCTTTTGAAAACGGCTCGACGGAGCATCGGAACAACCGGGAGGCGGTCTGCGCCTCCCGGCCCGATGCTCCAGGCCACTCAGCTTGTTCGCGCGACATCCACGCCGGAGACCTGTTTGGTCGGCCCGGTCGAGTTCGGATTGATGTCGAAGTCGAAAATCGCTGTCGGAATGGCCAGCGTGGCGCACACATTCGGTATGTCCACAATGCCGGCTATTCGGCCCTCCACCGGCGCTGTGCCGAGGATACTGTAGGCCTGTTCGCCCGTGTAACCGAACTTCTTCAGATACTCGATGGCGTTGAGACAGGCCCGGCGATAGGCCACATGCGCGTCCAGATAATACTGTTCGCCCGTGTGCTCATCGACCGAGATGCCCTCGAAGATCAGGTAATCATCGAAATGCGGATCGATCGGGCTCGGCTTGAAGATCGGGTTGACGACACCGTATTTCGCCATGCCGCCCTTGATGACATCGACGCTGATGTCGATCCAGCCAGCCATTTCGATGGCGCCGCAGAAGGTGATTTCGCCATCGCCCTGCGAGAAGTGGATGTCGCCCATGGAGAGACCGCCACCCTTCACATAGACAGGGAAATAGACCTTGGAGCCACGCGACAGGTTCTTGATGTCGCAATTGCCGCCATGTTCGCGCGGCGGCACGGTGCGCCACGCTTCTTCCGCCGCCTTGCGTGCTGCATCACCCGACATCTGGCCCATGAGCGCCGTGTCGGAATAAGGCAGTGCGGCCAGCGGTGGCACCCGGTTCGGGTCGGTCGAAACCAGTTCCTCCTCACGGCGGTTCGCTTCGGCCAGAAGCGCATGATCGGGCAGACAGCCGATCAGGCCCGGGTGAATGATGCCCGGATAGCGCACGCCCGGAATGTGGCGCGAGGTCGTGTAAATGCCCTGGAAATCCCAGCACGACTTGGTTGCGTTCGGATAGTGCTCCGTCAGGAAGCCGCCGCCATTTTCCTTGGCGAACAGGCCGTTGAAGCCCCATTCGGATTCAGGCATTGCGCCGATATCGAGAATGTCGACGACCAGCAGATCTCCTGGCTCTGCGCCCTCGAAACCGAACGGACCGCTCAGATAGTGAACGCGGGTCAGGTCGACATCGCGCACATCGTTGGCGCTGTCATTGTTGCCGATCTGACCACCGGTCCAGTCGTAGCACTCGACGCGGAACACTTCACCGCGCTTGAAGGTCTCAACCATCGGAATGTCGGGATGCCAGCGATTGTGCGTCTTGATCGCTTGATCCTCAGGCGCCTTGTTGAGATCGACTGAAAACACTGTTTTAGGCATAGGTCTCCTCCTCTTGAACGGCCAGTCGGAGGTTCCAGTGTCGAGCCCCCCGTCATTTTTGCGCCCGCCCGCAAGATGCGACCGGACGAAACCGTGCCGGAGAAGATTAGGTCTGGACTGTAAGCCGATTGGCTCTGGAGAACGCCCGCTTTGTAATTTTTTGTAACCGCCCGGGGACATTCCGGAGAATTCGTTTTCGCTTGAACAGCCTGAAATAAGCTCTGAATTTCAGTCATTTGCCGTGGGCGCATCCAGAGCCGCCAGCGCCTTGCCCGCCCCGGTTACCTTTGGCCGGATACAAAACGCGCATTTTCCAAAAGACCGGAGCAAACTCCCTTCTCGACCGATGCAACCGTTTGCGACTATCGTATGAGCCATGGGGATCACGGACGAAAAACATCGCGTACTTGTTGTCGATGATGATCAGCGTCTTCGGCGCTTTCTTCAGCGTTTCCTCACGAGCGAAGGCTATGCCGTAACAAGCGCCGAGGATGGCCGCTCCATGCGCCGCGCAATGGCGGATGAGGACTTCGATCTCGTCATTCTCGATCTGACCTTCCCGGTCGGCGAAGACGGTGTCTCGCTTGCGCGCGGCCTGCGCGCCCAGCACGACCTGCCGCTGATCATGCTTTCAGGCAAGAACAACACGATAGACAAGGTGGTCTGCCTGGAGCTGGGGGCAGACGATTACGTGACCAAGCCGTTCGAGCCGCGCGAACTTCTGGCCCGCATCCGCACCGTCATGCGCCGCTTCGCCAAGCGCATCAGCATGCCGGAACCGCAGGAGAAAAGCCGCTCGCCGATCATGTGCTTTGCCGGCTGGCAACTTGATCCCGCACGGCATCAGCTTTCCTCGCCCCGGGGAGAATCGGTGCGTTTGACGAGCCAGGAATTCCAGCTTCTGGCGGCGCTGGTGGAGCGGCGCGGGCGTGTTCTTTCGCGCGAGCAGATCCTCGACATCGTCGCCAACCGCAACTGGAACCCCTATGATCGCAGCATCGACGTGATGATCGGCAAGATCCGCCGCAAGCTGCGTGACAATGCCCGCGACACCCAGTTGATCAAGACCATTCGCGGTGTCGGTTACATGTTCGCGCCTCAGTCCGAGGAATAGTGCGCCGGCAAATAAAGATTGACGCTGGTGCCCTTGCCCGGCGTGCTGAGAATGCCGAGACGGCCACCGGCCTGCCGCACGAAACCATCCACCATCGACAGGCCAAGACCGCTGCCCTGCCCCGGCGGCTTGGTGGTGAACATGGGCTGGAGCGCGCGGCGGCGCACCGCCACCGGCATGCCATGACCGGTATCGCGCACCGACAGGAGCACATAGCGCCCCGGTAACAGCCCCGAAGCGACGCGCGCATCCTCCGGGCGAACGATCACATTCGACGCGTCGAAATGCAGGCTCCCGCCGCCCGGCATCGCATCGCGCGCATTGAGCGCCAGATTGACGAGGCTCGGCTCCAGCTGACCGGCGGGAATGAGCACGCTGTTCAACCCGTCTGCGACATTGAGCGAAACGGACACCGTATCCCCCAGCGTGCGCCCCAGAACCCGCATCAGGGGCGGAAGCGCCTCGCCAAGCTGCACCACGGCAATGTCTTTCGCGCGCTGGCGGCCAAAGCGCAGCAGGCGGTCGGTGAGTTCGGAACCCGACCTGGTGGCCTCGAGCGCATCGGTGACCAGTTCGGCCAGTTCCGGCTGGTCGGCCAGCCGCTCCTCCAGCCAGCGCAGATTGCTCAGGAGAACGGCGAGGATGTTGTTGAAGTCATGCGCAATGCCACTGGTGAGCTGGCCCATCGCCTCCATGCGCTGCTTCTGCCCGAGCCGCTCGGCCGCCAGCCGCTTTTCTTCCAGAAGCCGGATGCGCTCGAAGCAGCGGGCGAGCGTGGCAAGCAGGTCTTCGCTGTGAAACGGCTTGCAGAGATAGTCATAGGCACCCGCCTGCAACGCCTCGACGGCAGTGTCGATGGAAGCGTAGGCGGTGACCATCACGCACACCACGTCCGGTTCGCGCTGGCGGATCTGGCGCACCAGATCGACGCCATTGCCGGTGCCGAGCCGCACATCGACCAGGGCGACCGCGATCCGCGCGTCTTCGAGGAAGGCGAGTGCTGCCTGCGGATCGTGGGCAACCACGATCCTGTAGCCTTCGAGTTTCAGGAGGCCCGACAGGCTGGCGGCGAAATCCTCGTCATCGTCGACGATAAGCACGCAATGGTCTTCCGCCGGTGTGGTTTCACGCAACGGATGTTCGCCGATGACTTCTGCGGGGAGGTCGAGTTCACGATCAGTCATGCCTTGCGCGCTCCCGCACATGGCAGAACGAGCGATACGGTGGTGCCGACACCCTTCTGGCTTTCGATGAGCACATCGCCGCCATGCTGCTCCATGATGCGCTTGACGAGCGGCATGCCGAGCCCGACGCCAAACGCCTTGGTGCTGAACAGCGGCTCGAACACGCGCTCGGCCACATCCTGAGACATGCCGCCGCCATTATCGGACACCGACAGGTAGACGCGGTCGCGCAGGCGCTGCGTGGAGATGATGATCTGACCGCTTTGCTTCCCGCGTTCCTCGCAGGCCTGCGCCGCATTCTGCAGAACATTGGAGAAGGCCTGCCGCAGACGCTCTGCATCGGCAAGCACGTCGCACCCGGCATCAAGCCTGAGCGTGATGAGATGCGCGATCTCCTGATCCTCTTCGCTCAATTGCTGCTTGACCCAGCGGTCGATGGCGACGGGCGACATGACGGGCGCATGCTTGCGCGAGAAGTCCAGAAGATCCTCGATGATGCGCACGCAGCGCCAGGCATTGCGTTGCAGGCGCTGCAATTCGCCGGTGACGGGCTCATCCGCATTCTTGAGCGAGCGGCGCAGAATATCGGCGGAGGTGACCATGGTGCCCAGCGGATTGCGCAGCTCATGGCTGACCGTGGCGGTGATCTGACCGATTGCCGCCAGACGCTCATTGGAGGCGAGTTCCTGCTGCGCCTGCCGAAGCTTTTCAAGCGATGTCACCAGATCGCGCTCCGCAAGCTCGCGGCTTTCATGCGAAAGAACGATCCACCACGCGCCGATGGCGAGCAGCGGCAGGAGCGCCAGAAACACCCGCAGGAGAAGTGCGCCGCTTTCCACATGCGGCTGAAGCGCGGTCGGCTCGATCAAGCGGTAGGTCAGCAGAAAGACGG
Organism: Nitratireductor sp. WH36-1; assembly: GCF_058725515.1. Lineage (NCBI taxonomy): Bacteria > Pseudomonadati > Pseudomonadota > Alphaproteobacteria > Hyphomicrobiales > Phyllobacteriaceae > Nitratireductor > Nitratireductor sp. WH36-1. The sequence continues at coordinate 3,750,945 of NZ_CM178970.1, forward strand.
CAGCCGTCATCACCGCCAGCGAGAACAGAACGCCGCTCACCTTGAGCAGGCGCTGCGTCATGCGTGGCGCGATCTTGCTGCGCAGGGCGCGGCCCAGATAATGCGGCGCTTCCAGATTTGCGTCGGGAACCTTGCAGGCATCGTGGCAGTGGGAATCGAGACTGCAGCAGAGCGAGCAGATCGGACGCCGGTAGAAAGTGCAGTGCACCATGTCCGGCCGCTCATATTCCAGTTCGCAGATTTCGCAGCGCACCACCGGCTTGTCCGGCTCGGCAAGCGGCACGCGCGGGCGGGCGAGATAATAGCGGCCGCGTGTCGCCACGCCGATCAGCACCGCGCTTGAAAGCGCGGTGAAGAAGGCGATGGGGGCGGCATAGGCTTCCGCCAGATCGCCGAAACTGCCGATGAAGCAGATGATCGCGAACAGCGAGGCAAACGCCATCGACCCGCAGCCGACCGGATTGAAATCGTAGAGATAGGCGCGCTTGAACTCGGTGAAGGGCGGGCTGACGCCCATCGGCTTCAAGATGGCGAGATCGGCGAAGATGGAGCCGATCCAGGCGGCGGCGATGACCGAATAGACCGCCAGCACCAGCTCAAGCGTCTGGAAGATGCCGAGCAGCATCAGAAGCAGCGAGATCAGGATGTTGAAGATCAGCCAGACCACGCGGCCGGGGTGATAATGGGTGACGCGCGAGAAGAAATTGGACCAGGCGAGCGAGCCGGCATAGGCGTTCGTCACATTGATCTTGACCTGCGAAATGAGAACGAAGATCGCCGCCAGCGCCAGCACGGTGCGCGGATCGTCGCTCACATATTCATAGGCCTTGATATACATGTGGATCGGTTCGAGCGCCGTCGATGGCGAGAGGCCGGCCGAGACCGCAAGCACGGCCAGAAGACTGCCGCACAGGATCTTGAAACCGCCGACCACGATCCAGCCGGGACCGGCGGAGATGACCGCCGCCCACCAGCGCCAGCGGTTTTCGCGCGTCTTGTCGGGCAGGAAGCGCAGATAATCCACCTGCTCGCCAATCTGGATGGAGAGCGCGCACAGAACACCGATGGCCGAACCGAAGGCGAGCACATCGAACCCGCCATCCGGCGTTTCGCTGCCGGCAAAGGCCATCCACTGATCGAGCGTTTCGGGATGGCCGACCGCGATGTAGATGAAGGGCGCAAGCAGCATTGCGATCCAGATGGGCTGGGTGACCATCTGCAACTTGCTGATCATCGTCACGCCCATGAAGGTGATCGGAATGATGACGAGCGATGAGATGATGTAGCCCAGCACCAGCGGCACATCCGCGAACAGCTTCAGCGCCTGCGCCATGATCGCGCCTTCGAGCGCGAAAAAGATGAAGGTGAAGGTCGCATAGATCAGCGACGTGATGGTGGAGCCGATATAGCCGAACCCTGCTCCGCGCGTGAGCAGATCCATGTCGATGTTGTAGCGGCTCGAATAATAGGCGATGGGCAGGTTCGTCACGAAGACGAACAGGCAGGTGATCAAAACGGCGGGAAATGCATTGGCGAACCCGTAGCTGAGCGTGATCGCCCCGCCGATGGCCTCCAGAGCCAGAAACGAGATGCCGCCGAGCGCTGTGTTGGCGATGACGAATGGAGACCAGCGCCGGAACGACCGCGCCGCATAGCGTAGCGAATAGTCCTCCAGCGTCTCATTGGCGATCCATGAATGATAGGATCGTAAGGCAGGCGATTGCGGTGTTTCCACTAACCCGCGCTCCGCCCTGCACACCGCCAGTCAGGCGAAGCCTGTGCTTTACGCATCTTGTTGAGGTTCTCCCATTCTCCCCGGTAAATGATCACACAAAGCCGGCTTCGAGACCAGTCCCCGCAGCACGGGGGAACGGCGTTCTTCCCCACCCGGTTTGTGTGTGAAAGACGGGTCGCGCCGGCGCAGTGCCATAATGCGCCGACCGCGTTGAGCCTATTGCTTTCGCTTCATGCCCGTTATCTGTGTGCCGTCGCTAAATCGCCCAACCGGCAGCGTTTGAGTTGACAAAATCTCCCCGCGCCCTCAGACGCACGGGGCAATCATGTGTCCGCAGAGGCACAGGCACATTCGGACGTCGCGAGCGGCGGCAAAACAGCTTGAGGGGAAGCATGAGCGAGACATCCGACATCATCGTCATCGGCGGTGGCATTGCAGGCATCGGCGCGGGCGCGCGCATGGCGGCGGACGCCAGCGTGACCGTTCTGGAGACGGAAGAGGCCATCGGCTATCACGCCACCGGCCGTTCGGCTGCGATCTACATCCGCAATTACGGCAACGACACCCTGCGCGCCCTCAATGCGGCTGCCGAACCGGTGTTCAAGGAGCCGGAAGGCATTTCTGACGAAAGCCTGCTCACTCCGCGCGGCCTGCTTTATGTGGCGACCGAGGAACATGTCGGCGCGCTGGACAAGATCCTCGAAGGCGCGACGGGCATGGAGCGGCTCGACGCGGACGCTGCGGTTGCGCGCGTGCCCATTCTGCGCCGCGAGAACATCGTGGCGGCGGCCATCGAGGAAGGCGCGCAGGATATCGACGTCGACCGTCTGCTGCAGGGCTTTGCGAAGATGCTGCGCCATCAGGACGGCCGCATCGTCAACAAGGCCCCCGTCACCGCCATTTCGCGTGCCAACGGCGTGTGGACGCTTGAAACCCCGCAGGGCTCGTTCTCCGCACCCATCATCGTCAACGCCGCAGGCGCATGGGCTGACGAGGTCGCGAAGCTTGCCGGTGTGCAGCCGCTCGGCCTGACGCCGATGCGCCGCTCGGCCGTGATCCTGCCCGCACCCGAGGGGCACGACGTGACGCGCTGGCCGCTTTTCGCCTGCGCGGGCGAAGGCTGGTACGCCAAGCCCGATGCAGGCAAGCTGATGGTTTCGCCGGCTGACGAAGATCCGTCAGAGCCGTTCGACGCCTGGCCCGACGACATGGTGCTGGCCGAGGGCCTGCATCGCTTCGAACAGGCCGTCACCGTGCCTGTGACACGCATTGAACGGAGCTGGGCGGGCCTGCGCAGCTTCTTCCCCGATCGCACCCCCGCTGTCGGCTTTGCGCCGGATGCGGAGGGCTTTTTCTGGCTGGCCGGCCAGGGCGGCTATGGCGTACAGACCTCGCCTGCCCTTTCCGCGCTCGCAGCCGACCTGTGCGCCGGACGCAAGTCCGGCCTCGCTGAAACCGTGGTGCAGGCACTTGCGCCACACCGCCTCATCAAGACCTGAAAGGAAAAAACATGTCCGATATCAAACGCGTCGACACCGGCACCCGCATGAGCCAGGCCGTCGTTCACAACGGCACCATCTACCTGGCTGGCCAGGTCGGTACGCCAGGCGCAAGCGTCGCCACGCAGACCAAGGACATTCTGGCCAAGATCGACGCCCTTCTCGAGCAGAACGGCTCCGACAAGTCGCGCATCCTGCAGGCGACCATTTGGCTCGCTTCGATGAACGACTTTGCCGAGATGAACGACGTGTGGGACGCATGGGTTGCTCCCGGCCACGCACCGGCGCGCGCCTGCGGCGAGTCCGCACTGGCAACGCCCGAATACACGGTCGAGATCATCGTCGTCGCGGCAGCCGGCTGATCAGGCCTTGCGCTTGACCGGTACCACCGGTTCCCGGCTCGCCCGCGCGGCGAGCCGGACCAGCATCAGGCCCACAATGCCCGTGACGAGAAAGCCTGAGGCAAGCGGGATGGTCGTCTCGTTGTAGAATGCGCCGAAGGCCACGGCGAAGACCACCGCCACAAGGCTCGATCCCGATGCGATCAGCGATGCGCCGAGCCCGGCCAACTGGCCGAGAGACTGCATCGCCATGGCATTCAGATTGCCAAACAGAAATCCGATGCAGAAGAAGATGGCAAAGCCCAGCGCCATGAAGGCGGGCAGTGGCGGATGCCCTTCCCACACAAGGGAAAGGGCAAGCAGGCAAAGCCCGAACGCCACGAGACCGCAAAGCGCATATTCGCACATGGCCTGCATGCCGAAGCGACGCACCACCTGTGCGTTGACCATGGAGGCCAGACCGATGCTGGCGGCGAAGGCTGCGAAATAGGCCGGGAACAGACTGCCGATCCCGTAAACATCGAAGAAGATATCGGCTGCGGTGCTCAAATATTGCAGATGCGCGCCGAACACGAAGCCCGTGGCCACGATCAGAAGCGAAACGCGCCGGTTGCGCAGAACGCGCGAACCGTTTTGCAGGAGCGTGACCGGGTGAAAGCGGATGCGGTTTTGCGGGGCCAGCGTCTCGGGTTGGCGCATGACAAGCCAGATGCAGAGCAGGATCGAGAGCGCCAGATAGACCGCGAAAATGGCGCGCCAGCCGGCGAATGCCAGCACCGCCTGCCCCATGGCGGGCGCGATCATCGGCACCAGAATGAACAGCACGAACATGAAGGACATGATCCGCGCCATGGCCTCACCCTCGAACTGGTCGCGGACCAGCGCGCGCGTCGCGATCTTGGGGCCGGCGACGCCGATGCCCTGCAGGATGCGGCCGAGCACGATCATTTCCACCGAGGTGGAGAGCATCGCCACCACGGTTCCGGCCATGTAGAGCGCGAGCCCGCCGACCAGCGCCCGCTTGCGGCCGATGGCGTCGGCAATGGGGCCAATCACCAGTTCGCCAAACACCATGCCGAAGATGAACAGCGACACGATGTGCTGCGTGGACAGGGGCGGCTCCACATGCAGATCGCTCTCGATCAGGCGCAGCGCCGGAAGCACTGCGTCGATGCTGAGCGCAGTCAGCGATGTGAGGAACGCATAAAGCGCGATGCGCTCGAAGGAGATTGTCCGTTTTTCCATCGGCTCATGTTTATCAGATTGGCAGAGGCGCGTCAGATTGGAAGGGGACGCCGTTCCTCGATGGCCTCCATGGCGAAATAGGAGGTGACCGATTCCAGCTCCACCTTCTGGATCAGGCGCTGGTAGACGGAATCGAAGCTCTGCATGTCCGTTGTCACGATGCGCAGCATGTAATCGTAATCGCCGCCAATGCGAAAGAAGTCGACCACTTCCGGAATGCTGGACACGTGCTGGCGGAAGGTCTGCAGCCAGGTTGTCGAGTGATGGCGCGTCTTGACCATCACGAATACCACCAGCCCGAGCCCCAGCCTGTTGCGGTCGACATTGAGCGTGCGCCCGCGAATGACGCCGCGCTCCTCCAGCGATTTCAGCCGGCGCCAGCAGGCATTCTGCGACAGCCCGACCTTCTCTGCCAGGTCGCGTTGCGACAGGCCGGCGTCACGCTGCAGCTCGCGCAATATTCTTCTATCAAACTGATCGGTTTTTTCACTCATATTCGATCATATGACCCAATTTTGAGAGTTTTGCCATCACTTTGTGTGGGAATGATCGCTCATCATTGTGCGATCTTTGCGCATTGATCAACTTCCCGGACCGCCGCCATGCCCAGTGACCTTCTCAAAGCCTTTGCCGACAATCTCAAGCGCACAGACCTCGACGCCTATCTGCGTGACGGGCTGATCGGCGAGAATGCCGTAATCGACGGTCCTTTCGGCAAGAAGACGCTGGTCTATGCCGACTATGTGGCGTCAGGCCGGGCGCTGGCGCAGGTGGAGGATTTCATCCGTGATGAAGTGCTTCCCTATTATGCGAACAGCCATACGGAAGCCTCCTATTGCGGTTCCTTCTGCACCCGCCTGCGTCAGGCGGCGCGCGCGGAAATTCACCGGATCGTCAACGCCGACGACAAGACCAGCGTCGTCTTTTCAGGCGCTGGCGCGACCGCCGGCATCAACCGGCTGGTGCGGCTTTTGCAGATATCCGAGGCCGTGGCCGCAGGGGCGCGCGTCGTGGTTTTCACCGGGCCTTACGAGCATCACTCCAACATTCTGCCCTGGCGTGAAAGCGGCGCGGAGATCATCGCCATTCCCGAAGCAGCGACCGGCGGCCCGGACCTGGGCGCGCTTGCCACGGCCCTTGAAGCAAATGCCGACGCGGCGCTGAAGGTCGGCACGTTTTCCGCCGCCTCCAACGTGACCGGCATCACCACCGACACGGACGCGGTGACCCGGCTTTTGAAGGCCTATGGCGCGCTCGCCATCTGGGACTATGCCGGTGGTGCGCCCTATCTGGAAATCGACATGAAGCCCGGCACGGACTGCGCCAAGGATGCAGTGGTGCTTTCGCCCCACAAATTCCCCGGCGGACCGGGCGCATCGGGTCTTCTGGTCCTGCGCAACGAAATCGCCCGCACCGCCTGCCCCTCCATGCCCGGCGGCGGCTCGGTGAGCTTCGTTTCGCCCTGGGGCCACGAATACTCGACCTCGCTTTCAGCGCGCGAAGAAGCCGGCACACCCGATGTTCTGGGCGACATCCGCGCGGCCCTCGTGCTCATCATCAAGGAAGCGCTTGGACAGGACTTCATCGACCGGCGGCATGAAGAGCTGCATCAGCGCGCAATCGCCGTGTGGTCGAAGAACCCGTGCCTGCAGATGCTCGGCAATCCGGCTGCCCGGCGTCTGCCGATCTACTCCTTCCGCATTCTGTGCCCGGAGAACGGCACGGTGCACCACCAGCTTTTCACCCGCATGCTGAGCGATCTTCACGGCATTCAGGTGCGCGGCGGCTGCGCCTGCGCCGGCCCCTATGCGCACCAGCTTCTGGAGATCGACGAGCCCACCTCGAAAGCGCTGCTGCAGAGCATTCGCGACGGGCAGGAGATGGAAAAGCCGGGCTGGGTGCGGCTCAATCTGAGCTATCTGATGACGGACGAGAAAGCGGACTTCATCATCGAGACCGTCGACCGGCTGGCGCGCGAGGCGCAGCGGCATGCCGGCGCTTACGACTTCGATCCGCGCACGGCCCGCTTCCGCCACAAGACGCTGGCCATGGCCGGCTAGAGCATCAAGCCGTGAGGGTCGGCGTAGTGCGTGGTTCGACAAGCTCACCATGAGGGAGGGCTTTGGCTACCAAAGCCGTCACTACGCCTTTGGCCAAGGTTCTCCGCCAGGAGGGGATTGCTCCTCTCATGGCGAGCCCCTGAGCCTGTCATAGGGCTAACCACGCACCGCCTTAATGCAATGCCCCATCCTGCACGGGGGTTTGCCCTACTCCTGCTTCGGCAGGTTGTTGGCGCGCCGCGCCATCTCGGCTTCATTGGTGGGCTGCTCGGTGAAGCCCTCGATGTCGGACACCTCTTCCACATCGCGCTCGATTGCCAGCGGGCTTGCCACATAGGCGGTGGCCAGCTCGGCCACCGAACGCAGCGCATGCACATGGATGCGCTCATAGCCGTGAGAGGCATCCACACCGAAGGCGATCAGCGCCGTGCGAACGTCATGCCCGGCCTCGATGGCCGATGCGGAATCGGAGCGGTAGTAACGGAAAACATCCTTCTGGTAGCGAATGTCCTCCTCGCGGCACAGATCCACCATCTTCTTCGTCAGGTGATAGTCGAACGGCCCCGCCTGGTCCGCCATGGCGATGGTAACGCCGAACTCTGCCGAATTCTGCCCCGGCGCGGTGGTGCCATTGTCGATGGTGACCATGGAGGCAATCTCGGGCGTGACGATGGACGCCGCGCCCACCCCCACCTCTTCCGCGATGGTGAAAAGCCAGTGCGTGTCGACCGGCAGCGTCACCTCGTGGCGCAGCAGTGATTCCAGCGCGGCAAGCGCGATGGCGACGCCCGCCTTGTCATCGAGATGGCGTGAAACGATGAAGCCGTTTTCCAGGAATTCCGGCTGCGGGTCGATGGCGACGAAGTCGCCCACATCGATACCAAGATTGTGCGCGTCGCTGCGGCTCCAGCACATGGCGTCGATGCGCAGCTCCACGTAATCCCAGCCGACGGGCATCTCGTCGACGCCGTCATTATAGGTGTGGCCCGAAGCCTTGAGCGGCAGGATGGTGCCGCGATAGCTGCCCTTCTCGGTGTAGATCGTCACCCGCGCGCCTTCGGCAAACCGCGCGGACCAGTGACCGATTGGCACCATCTCGAAACGGCCATTGTCCTTGATGTATTTGACCTGCGCGCCGAGCGTGTCGAGATGGGTGATGATGGCGCGCGCGCCCTGACGCCGGCCGCCGCGCACCACCGCGCGGATCGCGCCGCGCCGCGTCAGCTCCGGCTCGAGGCCAAGCCGCTCCAGCTCTGCCGTGACATGGCGGACAATGGTGTCGGTGTAGCCCGTCGGACTGTCAATCGACAGAAGCGCCTTGAGCTGCGCGACAAGATAGGAAACGTCGATTTTCAGTCGCGACATGCAATTCTCGTCATTTCAGCGGGCCTCGTCATTTCAGCTTGTGCCGTCGGCCACGGATCAGGCTTTCGGCGTCAGCGCACGTTCAGCGGATTTTGCACCGGAGCGCGGAAAGAGCAGGTCGACGAAGCGCTCGGCGGTCGGTTGCGGTTCATGGTTCGCCAGCCCCGGCCGTTCATTGGCTTCGATGAAGACATAGTCCGGCTGGTCGGGCGACTTGACCATAAGGTCGATGCCGACAACGGGTATGTCAATGGCGCGCGCGGCGGCACAGGCCGCTTCCACCAAATCCGGATGCACGTTTTCCGTCACATCGTGAATGGAACCGCCCGTGTGCAGATTGGCCGTCTTGCGCACCTCCACTTCCTCGCCCTTGGGCAGGATGCTGGAAAGCGCATAGCCAAGACCGGCAATGCAGCGTCGCGTCTCGTCATCGACGGGGATGCGGCTCTCACCGCCCGTGGCGGCCGCCCGGCGGCGCGACTGATGCTCGATCAGCTCTTCGATGGTCCGCTGCCCGTCTCCCACCACGCGCGGCGCACGGCGCACCGCGGCGGCAACCAGGCGATAGTCGATGACGACCAGACGCAGATCTTCGCCCTCGAAACAGGCTTCGACCAGAACCCGGTCAGAAATCTCGCGGGCGGCGCGGATGGCGTTTTTCGTCTCGTCCAGCGTTTCAAGACCGACGGCAACGCCCTTGCCCTGCTCGCCACGGGCCGGCTTAACCACCACGCGGCCATGCTTCTCGATGAAGGCGCTGAGCGCCGTGTCGTCATCGCCCGCCTCCATCTGCTCGGGCACGGTCAGCCCTGCGCGCTCCACCACGCGGCGCGTGACCGCCTTGTCGTCGCAGATCGACATGGCGACGGCAGATGTGAGCTCCGAAAGGCTCTCGCGACACTGGATCGAACGGCCGCCGAAGGACAGGCGGAAGAAGCCGCCCTCGGCATCGGTGACATCCACCGCAACGCCGCGCCGGTGCGCCTCATCCACGATCAGGCGCGCATAGGGGTTGAGCCGGTCGAACTCTTCCGGCGGATGGGTGAACAGTTTCTCGTTGATCGGGTTCTTGCGCTTGACCGCAAACACCGGAACCCTGTGAAAGCCGAGCTTCTCGTAAAGCGCAATGGCCTGTTCGTTGTCGTGCATCACGGACAGATCCATGAAGCTTGCCCCGCGCGCGGCGAAATGCTCCGCCAGCCGCCGCACCAGCATCTCGCCAACCCCGGCATGCCGGCACTGCGGATCGACCGCAAGGCACCAGAGAGACGTTCCGTTCTCGGCATCCTGAAACACGCGGCGATGATCGACGCCCGTGACCGTGCCCAGAATGTCGCCGGTCTGGTCATCCTCGGCGACGAAATAGGTGACGGCGCGGCTGTCGCGATTGGTCCAGAAAAAGTCCGGGCGCACGGTTACCATGCCCCGGCTCTGATAGATCGCGTTGACGGCGTTGGCGTCCGCCTCGGATGTCAGCCGCCGGATGAAGAAGCCGCGCGGCTGCCGCCGGCTCGGGCGGTAGGTGGCCAGATCAAGCCGATAGGTGTGCGACGGATCGAGGAAAAGCTCCTGCGGCGCCATGGACAGGAGCACATGCGGGTCGCGAATGTAGAAGGCGATGTCGCGGCGGGCGGGGCCTTCGTCGCGCAATGCGGCGGCCAGCTCATCATTGGTCTCAAACGTCTGGGCAAACAGAAGCCTGCCCCAGCCAAGTTCGAGCGAGACGTGTTTTTCCTGCCGCGCGGCTTCTTCATCCGGCGGCGCGTGGGTCGGCTTCATCGTCTCGCTTCGCAGGCGCTTCAGACGGTAGCCGAGCGCCTTGTCGCTGCGCCCGCGTGAAGCGCGCAAAGCCACGTCCTCTTTCTTGGCCATCGGTCACACCCCGTGGGTTTGCAGCCAGAGTTCGAGCAGCCCGACCTGCCAGAGTTCCGACCCGCGCAGCGGCGTGATGTGGTCGGCGGGCGCGGCGTAAAGCCTGTCCAGATAGTCCTGTCGAAACAGTCCGCGTTCGCGCGCCGGCTGCGAAGACAGCGCATCGCGCACCATGTCGAGATAGGGGCCATCGACATATTTGAGCTGTGGTACAGGGAAATAACCCTTCTTGCGGTCGATCACCTCATGCGGGACCACCTGCCGGGCGACTTCCTTCAAGACGCCCTTGCCGCCCTGTTTGAGCTTTTCCTCCGGCGGAATGCGGGCGGCCAGTTCGACCAGTTCGTGATCGAGGAACGGAACACGCGCCTCCAGCCCCCAGGCCATGGTCATGTTGTCGACCCGCTTCACCGGGTCATCGACCAGCATGACAGTGGAATCGAGCCGCAGCGCCGCATCCACCGGCGTGTCTGCGCCGGCCCGCGTCAGATGGGCCGCGACCAGATCGCGGCTTGCATCCGTATCGGCGATCCAGTCGGGCGAAAGCTGCTCTTTCAGAACCGCGTGCGAGCGGTCGAAGAAGACGTTCGCATAATCGCCCACCACATCGTTTGAGTTCATCAGCGGCGGATACCAGTGATAACCGCCGAAAATTTCGTCTGCGCCCTGCCCCGACTGCACGACCTTGATGTGTTTCGAAACCTCCTTGGAGAGAAGGTAGAAGCCCACATTGTCGTAGGAGACCATCGGCTCCGACATGGCGGCGAACGTGCCGGGGAGCGCGTCCATCAGATCGGCTGACGGCACGAAGATCTTGTGATGATCGGTACCGAATTCTTTCGCGATCAGATCGGAATAGACGAACTCGTCGCCCTTCTCGCCATTGGCCTCTTCAAAGCCGACGGAGAAGGACATCAGATCCTTCTGTCCCGCCTCGGCGAGCAGGCCGACGATCAGGCTGGAATCGACACCGCCCGACAGAAGGACGCCGACCGGCACATCGGCCACCATGCGGCGTTTGACGGCAAGGCGCAGCGCCTCCAGCGTGCGGTCGCGCCATTCGTCGGGTGACAGCATTGCCGTTTCGGGATGGCGCGCAAACGGCGGGTCCCAGTAGACCCGGTCGCGCTGGCTGCCATCCGGCTCGATCACGCGGATCGTCGCGGGCGGAAGCTTCTTCACGCCGTTCAGAATGGTGCGCGGCGGCGGCACCACAGCGTGGAACGTCATGTAATTGTGCAGCGCATGGCGGTCGATGGATGTGTCGACATCGCCCGCCGCCAGCAGCGCCGGCAGGGTGGACGCGAAGCGGATGCGGCCCGGCGTCTCGGCCAGATAAAGCGGCTTGATGCCGAACCGGTCGCGCGCCATGGCGACGCGGCCCGTGTCGCGCTCACGCAGCATGAAGGCGAACATGCCGTGAAACCGGTTCACGCATTCCTCGCCCCAGGCATGCCAGGCCTTGAGGATGACTTCCGTGTCGCCGGTGGAGAAGAAGCGGTAGCCCTTGCCCTCCAGCTCGGCGCGCAGCTCCGGATAATTGTAGATGCAGCCATTGAACGCGATGGTGAGCCCCAGCTCCGGGTCTTCCATCGGCTGGCGCGCCTTTTCCGACAGGTCGATGATCTTCAGCCGGCGATGTCCGAAGGCGGCATTGCCGTGCACGACCGCGCCCGCGCCATCAGGGCCGCGCGGGGCCAGGCAGTCCATCATTTTCGAAAGAGCGACAGGTGAGGCAGGGCGGCCGTCGAGCCGCAGTTCTCCGCAGATTCCGCACATGGATAGAGATCTGATCCTTTGTTTGTCATTGCTTCGGAGCGCACTTTAGTTATAGTTATGATTATTAGATGTCAAATGAATGGCGTCCGCATGAGTTCCGACAAGACAACTGACAAAGCCGCCGACTGGTTCCGCAATGAAGAGTTACGCGCGGTCGAAAAATCCATTCGCCGCATCGTTCGCGCAAACGATGTGCAGTCCAAGGCGCTCGCCAAGCAGATCGGGCTGACCGCAGCGCAGCTTGTGATCCTGAAGGCCACCGCCGCCCTTGGCGAGGTCACCACCACCGTGCTTTCGGCACATGTGGACCTGAGCCCGGCAACCGTCATCACCATTCTCGACAATCTGGAAAGCCGCCATCTGGTGGAGCGCTATCGCTCGCGCCATGACCGCCGTGTGGTGCACACGCGGCTCACGCCCGAGGGCGAGGCGCTGGTGCGGCGCGCGCCCGAACCCATGGGAGACGCCTTCGCGCATCGTCTGGCCGCACTCGATGAGGAACGACGCAACCAGTTGATCGCAGCGCTGGCCACCATTGCCGACATGATGGCGCCGCCCGGCGGTGCGCCCGCTTCGGCCGGTCGCGCGAAGACCACTCTGTCGCATTGAAATGCACGCTAACGCGCAGTAAATCCTGAGAGATCACGCGCATTCGACCGCGATTTGATCGAGCGCAAGGCGACGGCAGGCAAACGTGTCAATTTGCCCGCAACGCACAATGGACGCGGGAAAGGTCGGACACTATGATCGCGCCGCACAGCAGGAAGGTCCAATGAATTACCAGCGTTTTTTCTCCGAAGCGATCGATCAACTGCACGCCGAGCGCCGCTACCGCGTTTTCGCCGATCTCGAGCGGATCGTCGGCGCGTTTCCGCGCGCGCTCTGGCGCTCTGATGAAGAAGCGCGCGAGATCACCGTGTGGTGCTCGAACGACTATCTGGGCATGGGCCAGCATGAGAGCGTGATCTCCGCCATGCAGGACGCAGCCGGCGCCATGGGCGCGGGCGCAGGCGGCACGCGCAACATCTCCGGCAACAACCATCCGCTGGTAGAACTCGAAGCCGAGCTTGCCGATCTGCATGGCAAGCAGGCCGGTCTGGTCTTCACCTCCGGCTTCATCTCCAACGAAGCGTCCATCTCCACCATCGCCCGCCTGCTGCCGAACTGCCTGGTGCTTTCGGACGAATTAAACCATGCCTCGATGATCGAGGGCGTGCGCCGCTCGGGCGCAGAGAAGAAGATCTTCCGCCACAACGACGTCGAGCATCTGGAAAGCCTGCTCAAGGCAGCTGGCCCGGAACGCGCCAAGCTGATCGTGTTCGAATCCGTCTACTCCATGGATGGCGACATTGCGCCGATCGAGGCGATTGCCGATCTGGCCGACAAGTACAACGCCATGACCTATATCGATGAGGTTCACGCCGTTGGCATGTATGGCGCGCGTGGCGGCGGCATCACCGAGCGTGACGGCCTTGCCCACCGCATCGACATCATCGAAGGCACGCTCGCCAAGGGCTTTGGCGTGATCGGCGGCTACATCACCGGCTCCACCGCCGTGATCGACGCCGTGCGCTCCTACGCTTCCGGCTTCATTTTCACCACCGCGCTGCCGCCGGCAATCGCAGCAGCGGCCACCGCCTCGATCCGCCACCTCAAGGCGTCTTCGGTCGAGCGCGACGCGCAGCAGCGCCAGGCGCAGCAGACCAAGGACAAGCTCTCGGCGGCCGGCCTGCCGGTCATGCCCTCGCAGACGCACATCGTGCCGCTTCTCGTGGGCGACCCGGAACTGTGCAAGCAGGCAACCGACCGGCTGCTCGAGAAGCACGGCATCTACATCCAGCCGATCAACTATCCGACCGTGCCGCGCGGCACGGAGCGTCTGCGCATCACGCCGACGCCGTTCCATGACGATGCGCTGATCGACACGCTGCGCGACGCGCTTCTGGAAACCTGGGAAGCGCTCGGCATTCCCTTCAACGAAGCCGACCAGCCGCAGCAGGCCAAGTCCGACCGCGTGGTGTCGCTTCTGGTGCCAAAGTCCGGCGGCTGACCCAGCCCGAAAATCCAAAAATGAAAACGCCGCCGGAATTGCTTCCGGCGGCGTTTTTCGTGGATGGCCGCCGCTTCCCTTGAAGAAAGCGGAAGCTGATTATTTCTGCTTGGACAGAAGGTCACGGATTTCCGTAAGCAGCTGAACATCGGCAGGCGGCGCGGCAGGCTCGGCCGGCTTTTCAGCTTCCTTGCGGCGCATCGAATTCACGCCCTTGACCATGAGGAAAATGATCCAGGCGAGGATCAGGAAGTTCACGACCACGGTGAGGAAGTTGCCATAGGCAAACACAGCGCCCTGTTCGCGCGCCGCATCCAGCGTCGTCGCCGTGACGGCGGACGAGAGCGGCACGAAGTAATCCGAAAAATCGAACCCGCCGAAGATTGCGCCAACAATCGGCATGATGATGTCATCGGTGAGCGACCTGACGATCAGACCGAAGGCCCCGCCGATGATCACACCGACCGCAAGGTCCATCACATTGCCGCGCGCAATGAATTCCCGAAATTCCTTCATCATAAGGGCTTCTCCCCAATCTAGCTGCACCCCCGGCGACTCAAACGCCGCCAGCTCCGGCTACATAACAATGATGCAAGCAAAAAGTGCAACAAAAACTGCATTTTCGGCTATGAGACAGTACCATTCGCCGAAAGAAGCATTGGACAGGTTCCCGTGGCTGTGTTTGCCTTCCGGGTGGCCTTCAGAGGAGGAGTTGGCACACAAGTGCAGGGCTGGGTTATCGCCATCATCGCCGTCGCCTATGTGACGCTGCTCTTCTTCATCGCAAGCGTCGGCGACAATCGCGCCTCGCGAAAGGCCGGACTTGGCTCGCGCCCCTTCATCTACGCGCTGAGCCTGGCGATCTATTGCACGTCCTGGACCTTTTTCGGCTCCGTTGGCCTTGCGTCGGAGCGCGGGCTGGAATTCCTGGCGATCTATATCGGTCCGGTTCTGGTTTTCCTGTTCGGCTTCCCGATCCTGAAACGCATCATCCGGCTGGCGAAGTCCGAGAAGATCACCTCCATCGCCGACTTTCTGGCAGCCCGCTACGGCAAGAGCTTTGCCGTCGCCTCCGTCGCCACGCTGATCGCCACCTTCGGCACGGTTCCCTATATCGCCCTGCAGTTGAAGGCGATCTCGGATTCCGTCAGCCTCATGGTAACGCATTACGATGGCGCGCCGCCGACCATGGACTTCTTCGTCGGCGACATGGCGCTGATCGTGACCTTCCTTCTGGCGATCTTCGCCGTTCTGTTCGGCACGCGCCATGCGGACGCGACCGAGCATCAGGAAGGGCTGATCCTGGCCGTGGCCGTGGAGACGGTGGTGAAGCTCGCCGCCTTTCTGGCGGTCGGTGTGGCCATCACCTTCTTCTTCTTTGAAGGGCCGGTGGAACTGGCGCGCACGGTCAGCACCCTGCCCCAGGTGCAGGAGGCCTATACCTATCCGACCTCGCTCGCCACCTGGATCGTGATGACCACGCTGAGCGCATTTGCGATCATCATGCTGCCGCGCCAGTTCTACGTAACCATCGTGGAAAACCGCAGCACGGCCGAACTGGAAACGGCGAGCTGGCTCTTTCCGCTCTATCTCATCCTCATCAATCTCTTCGTGCTGCCCATCGCATTTGCGGGGCTGGCGATGGTCGGTGATGCGGCGAATTCCGACCTCTACGTGCTGGCGCTACCGCTTCTTGCCGGGCACGATGCCCTGGCGCTGATCGCCTTCATCGGCGGTCTTTCCGCCGCCACGGCGATGGTCATCGTGGCCAGTGTGGCGCTGTCGATCATGATCTCCAACGATCTGGTGATCCCGCTCTTCCTGCGCCGGCTGCTCAGAACCGACCACCGCGAAAAGGATGACTGGTCGACCATCATTCTGAACATCCGCCGTGCGGCCATCTTCATCATCCTGTTTGTGGCCTTTCTCTATTATCGGGAAACCACCCACAACACGCGGCTCGCCGCCATCGGCCTGATCTCGTTTGCGGCCATCGCACAGTTCGCGCCGGCCTTCTTCGGCGGGCTGATCTGGCGCGGCGCAAATGCGCGCGGCGCGCTGCTGGGCATGGGCGCAGGCTTCACGATCTGGGCCTACACGCTGCTTTTCCCGTCGCTCGCGCCTCAGGACACCGGCATCATCATCGACGGGCTCTTCGGCCTGCCGGCGCTGAGGCCGCAGGCGCTTTTCGGCACCGTGGCCGAGCCCCTCAACCATGGCGTCCTGTGGAGCCTTGCGGTCAACACGCTGTTCTTCGTGCTGGGTTCGCTCTCGCGCGCCGCCCAGCCGCTGGAGCGCATTCAGGCCGCCATCTTCGTGCCGCGCGACACGGGGCCCATACCGACCCTGCGCCGCTTCCGCACGGTGGTCACCGTCAACGATCTCAAGGACACGATCTCGCGCTATCTGGGAGCCGAACGCACCGAGCGCTCCTTCGCCACCTTCGAGGCGACCCATGGCGTGCGGCTCAACGGCAACGACCAGACAGGCATCGCGCTCGTGCGCTTTTCCGAGCAGCTTCTGGCCAGCGCCGTCGGCTCCTCCTCCTCGCGGCTTATCCTGTCGCTCCTGTTTCAGCGCAACGACCGCTCGCCCCGTGACGCCCTGCGGCTGCTTGATGACGCCTCCATGGCGCTCCAGCACAACCGCGACCTGCTGCAGACCGCCCTCGACCAGATGGAGGAAGGCGTCACCGTTTTCGACCGGGATTTCCAGCTGATCTGCTGGAACAGGCAATACCGCCTGCTCTTCAATCTGCCCGACGAGATGGGTCAGGTCGGTGTTTCGCTCGACCGGTTCGTCAATCTGCTGGTGGTGCGCGGCGAGCTGCCCGTCGACGCCTACACGATGACGCTCAACCGGTTTACCGATTTCGGCATGCCGTGGGAGATCCGCCTGCGCAAGAGCGGCCGCATCATCGAGATGCGCACCAACCCGATGCCCGATGGCGGCATCGTCGCCACCTACACCGACATCACGCCGCGCGTGGAGGCCGATGTGGCGCTGAAACGCGTGAACGAAACACTGGAGCAGCGGGTGGCCGACCGCACGGCGGAGCTGATCCGGTTGAATGAAGAGCTGGCGCAGGCGCAGGTGATCGCCGAGGAAGCCAATCTCGGAAAGACGCGCTTTCTGGCCGCCGCCGGCCACGACATTCTGCAACCGCTCAATGCCGCGCGGCTCTACTGCTCGTCGCTTCTGGAGCGCGCAAAGGCCGGCGAGACGCGGGAATATGTCAGCAACATTGAATCCTCGCTCGATTCCGTGGAGGCGATCCTCGGCGCAGTGCTGGACATCTCGCGGCTGGATACGGGCGCGCTGAAGCCTGCTCCCAGCGTTTTCCAGCTGGATGGCCTCCTGCGCCAGATCAGCACAGACTTCATGCCGCTGGCCGATGAGAAAGGGCTGGACCTGACCATTGTGCCCTCAACACTGACGGTGAACACGGACCGCAACCTGCTGCGCCGGCTGGTGCAGAACCTCGTTTCCAATGCGATCAAATACACGCCGAGCGGCCGTGTTCTGGTGGGGGTGCGCCGCCGCGGCAGCCTGCTTGAGCTACAGGTGATCGACACCGGCATCGGCATCGCCACCGACAAGCTGAACACCGTGTTCCGCGAATTCACCCGGCTGGAGGAAGGCGTGCGGCAGGCGCAGGGGCTGGGACTTGGCCTCTCCATCGTCGACCGCATCGCGCGCGTGCTCAATCTTGAAATCCGGCTGGATTCGGAGAGCCAGCAGGGCACCCGCTTCTCGGTCATCATCCCCGTGAGCGCGACGCCGGCCAAACCCGCCGAACAGCCAAAACCGTCGGCTGCCGTGCCGCAGGCAATTCTGGAGGGCCTGCGCGTTCTGTGCATCGACAATGACCCGCGCATTCTGGATGGCATGCGCAGGCTGCTAGAGGGCTGGGGCTGCACCGTGCTGACGGCGACCGGATCGGCCACCCTGCCCGACCTTTCGCACACACAGCCCAACATCATCCTCGCCGATTACCATCTGGACAATGAAGTCGGGCTCGACGTGATCGCAGCCCTGCGGGCGCGTTACGGCGATGCGATACCGGCGATCCTGATCACCGCCGACCGCTCGAACGAGGTGCGCGCGCAGGCCGAAGCGCTGACCGCCATGGTGCTGAGCAAGCCGTTACGTCCCGCATCGCTGCGCACACTGCTCACGCGCTGCCGTCAGATGCTTGCCGCCGCCGAATAGGCAGCAATGCCTCAGTCCTCGGTTGCGATCGTGTCTGCGCCGATCTTCGAAAGGCGGATCACCGCCTGCGTGCGGCTGTCGACATCCAGCTTCTGCAGAACCGCCGAGACATGCGCCTTGATCGTCGCTTCGGAGACGTTCAGCTCATAGGCGATCTGCTTGTTCAGAAGCCCTTCGGCCAGCATGCTCAAAACCCGCGTCTGCTGGGGTGTGAGCGTCTGGAGGCGCTGGATGAGATCGGCGACCTCCGGATCGCCCTCGGCACCGAGATCGATGTCCGCCGGCGTGTAGATATCGCCATTGAGCACGGCCTGAACCGCCGTGCGGATCTCGTCCATGCCAGAGGATTTGGAGATGAAACCCGATGCGCCAAGTTCCAGAGCGCGCCGGATGGTCTCGGGGCTGTCATGCGCGGAAACGACGACAATGGGCAGGGCGGGGTTCATGCCGCGCAGCGCAATCAGCCCGGAAAGACCACTTACGCCCGGCATGGTGAGGTCGAGAAGGACCAGATCGACGCTGTCATCGACAAGCGCCTTCGCCCCCTCGAAATCGCCCGCTTCCAGTATCTCGCATGCACTGTCCAATCCAGAAAGTGCGCCTTTCAGCGCTCCCCTGAACAGAGGATGGTCGTCGGCGACCAGAAATCTATAGCCAGATACCAAATATCCCTCCCGCGCCCGCAGCATTATTGTCGTGTTCTTCCGCTACGGCTCCTCCACCGCGATTATGCGGGGAATAGCCGCATTTTCAAGCTCGACGGTGGCAAAGGGCTGCCGCCACGGGGCCGGAACTCGCAGAAGTTTTACTTGTCTGCCCATAACCTATGCCACAGACTGGTAAAGGGGTGACAACCCCGCAGGCTGATCATGGAGAAAATCCACAGGGTAGCGACATTCTGCATCGGACGAGCGGTCATGTTCGGTGCGCTCGCCATTGGTCTGGTGATGCTCAGCTTTTCGTTTGATCTGGTCGTTGCCTTCAGCGCCGGCGCGCTGATGACCCTGATCATGTCGGAAATTCTGATCCTGAAGGCCTACGCAACCGCGCGGCAGAACCCCCGGAAAACCGAGACCTGGCTCTATCTCAGCCCCGACGCCCGACCGGCGGGGCGGTCGGGAGCCAGGGTGTTCATTTCGATATTGAAGGACATCTATCTGCGTTTCGCCGCCTTGAGCCTCAAGGTCGGCTGCGGCTTCTTCATATTCTCGATGATGCTGCGCCTCATGCGCGCAGCCGCGGTCTGAAACACGGTCAGGGGCGTTTGCAGCCCCTGCTCAGATGCGATCAGGTGCGATCAGGCGCCGGTGTGTTCGGCGTGGTCGTGGTTTCTTCTTCCTCGAAGTCCTTCACGATGCCCATGAAGCGACGGAAAAAGCGTTCCATGAGCCCGAGCGTCTGCTCGAATTCCTCTTCCGACGGCAATTCGGAAGCGGCCTGCGGATTTGCATTTTCAAGCGCGGCAAGGCGCTCTTCCAGCGCATCGAGCCGGTCCTGCAGAGCCGTGATGTCTTCCTCATAGGCCGTGCGCTCGTCGGCGGCCGGAGAGCAGACCAGCTGGCCGGAACGTTCGCGGCAGATCGACATGGAGCCGGTGCGGGTGTCCATCTGCACATAGCCTTCTTCCGTGCGCTCCAGCCGGAACCGCTCGGCATCCTGCGCCATGGCGCCCGATGTCATGGACAGGACGATCAGCGCCCCGGTGGCCGCAATGGTCTTGCGCATTGGTCCGCTCCGCTTTCATGCAATTGGTGATGGGATCATGAGCAAGGAATGCGCCATAAATGGGATCGGGCGCAATCCCCCGAAAACACCTTTTCGACCCTTTCGCTGAACCCGCATTACAAGTATAGCCGCAGGCATGGCTGACATGATCTATAAAATCGCACCCCGCACGCTCTGGCAGGAAGCCGAAGAGGCGGGGGTGTTTCATGGCGCACCTGTCGACCTTGCCGATGGGTATATTCACTTCTCGACCGCCGGGCAGGCTGCGGAAACGGCGGCCAAACATTTCGCCGGTCAGGACGACTTGCTTCTCGTTGCCGTCGACGCCGACGCGCTGGGCGACGCCCTGAAATTTGAAGTGTCACGCGGCGGGGCGCTTTTCCCGCATCTCTATGCTCCGCTTTCGCTTGATGCGGTTTCCTGGGTTCGCCCGCTGCCGCTTGGCGCGGATGGAGCCCACGTCTTTCCAGAGCTTGCCAAATGAAGTCCCTGCTCGACAAGATTGCGCGCCAGGCCCTCTTCCGGATGGATTCCGAGCGCGCTCACAACCTTGCAATCATGGCCCTGAAGAGCGGCATGCCCCTCGCCCGTCCTCCGCAGATCAGCAAACGCCTCAAGACGATTGTCGGCGGCATGGTGTTTCCCAATCCGCTTGGCATGGCGGCTGGCTTTGACAAGAACGCCGAGGCTGCGGACGGTCTGCTGCGCCTTGGTTTCGGCTTTGTCGAATGCGGCACCGTGACTCCGAAGCCGCAGGCCGGCAATCCGAAGCCCCGCCTCTTCCGGCTTGAAGAGGACGCCGCGCTGATCAACCGGCTCGGTTTCAACAATGACGGCCTCGTCGCCGTGCGCGAGCGCATCAAAGAGCGCGCCGGGCGTGGCGGCATCGTTGGCGTCAACATCGGCGCCAACAGGGACAGCGAAGACCGCATCGCCGACTATGAGACGGGCGTGCGCGCCTTTGGCGACATCGCCTCCTATCTCACCGTCAACATCTCCTCGCCCAACACCGCCGGCCTGCGCGCGTTGCAGGACCGGGAAAACCTCTCCGAGCTTCTGGCCCGCGTTCTGGCGACACGCGACGAGGTGGCCAAGCGCCGCCGCTCGCCGGTGCCGCTTTTCCTCAAGATCGCACCCGATCTGACGGAAGAGGCAATGTCCGACATCGCCGCCGAGGTGCTGGACAAGCGCATTGACGGCCTGATCGTCAGCAACACCACGCTCTCCAGAACCGGCGCAACCAGCCGGCTTGCGCATGAGAAGGGTGGCCTTTCGGGCCAGCCGCTGTTTGAGCGTTCGACCATCGTGCTTGCGCGCATGCGCCTTCTGGTGGGCCCGGCCATGCCGCTGATCGGCGTTGGCGGGGTGGACTCGGCCGAAACTGCGCTTGAGAAGATCCGCGCCGGTGCCGACCTTGTGCAGATGTATAGCGGCATGATCTTCGGCGGCACCTGCCTGCCCGGAAAGGTCCTCGAAGAGATGAGCGCCTACGCCCAGCGCGAGAACCTCGCCTCGCTGCGCCAGATCCGCGATACGCGGGTGGATGAGTGGGCCGCGCGCGCCCTGAACTGACGCGCGCCCGCAAACCTGACGGCAAAAGACGCTACGGCATTTTCGCTGAACCGCGAGAACGCCCCGACGCATTGTTTTTCGCAGTTCCGGAAGGAAAACCGGTTCCCGCTTTTCCCGGAACTGCTTTAACTCCCGAAGGTCTGCCGTGCGCGCGCTGGCAGGATGGCTGCCAGACTGATGCCGCGCACGATCAGGAAGATGTGCAGCGTCGCCCAGAGGCCGTAATTGCCGAAAGCGCGCGTCAGGAAGAACAGGCAAACGAGATAGACGGCGAGCGACAGCAGCATCATGTTGCGCATGTCGCGCGACCAGGTCGCGCCGATGAACACCCCATCCATCTGAAATGCCAGCACGCCGGAGACCGCAATCAGCGCCGCCCATGGCAGGAACACGCTGGCGATCTCGCGCACATCCTCGGCTTTCGCAATGAAAGCGACGAGATCGTCGCCAAACAGCATGAAAACACCGGCCAGCGCCAGTGCGAGACCAAAGCCCCAGACGATGGTGAGCCACACGGCCTGCCGGAACGCCGGCCGATAGCGCGCGCCCACCGCCCGCCCGGCAAGCTGCTCGGCCGCAGTCGCCATGCCATCGAGAAAATAGCCGGCGATCAGGAAGAAATTCATCAGCACCGCATTGGCCGCCAGCGTGACCGTGCCGAACTGCGCGCCCTGCCGCGTGAACAGCGCAAAGGCTGCCAGAAGCGAGAAGGAGCGGATCATGATGTCGCGGTTCATCGCCACCATGCGCATGATTTCCGGGAAATCGAACACCCGCGCCAATGAAACACGCGGGCCGTTTCTGAACCGCCATGCCAGAAGACCAAAGCCCGCCAGCGCCCCCAGCGCCTCGCCGCCCACCGTGCCCCAGGCCACGCCCTCGATGCCCCAGCCCAGCGAAAGACCGAGGAAGACCGATAACGCGATGTTTGCGCCGTTGAGGATCACCTGAAGGCCAAGGCCGAGCCCCCCTTCCCCGCGTCCCAGCACATAGCCAAGGATGGCATAGTTGATCAGCGACAGGGGCGCGCCAAGAATGCGGATCGCCACATAGGCATGCATGGCCTCGGCAACACGCGGATCGGGGTTCATGAACCGGACGCCTGCGGCATTGACCAGAGGCCCGAGCGCGACCACCAGAAGCCCGCAGGCGAGCGCAATCGCCAGAGCGCGCCACAACACCGCCTGCTCTTCCAGCACATCGTCGCGGCCGAACGCCTGCGCGACCAGACCGGTGGTTCCCGAACGCAAGAAGTTGAACGTGGTGAACACCACGTCGAAGACGATGGCGCCCGCCGCCAGCCCGCCCAGAAGGGCGGCGTCGCCATATTGCCCGATGACGGCCGTGTCGGTGATGCCGAGCAGCGGCGTGGTCAGATAGGCGAGCGTCATCGGCACGGCGATCGACAGGACCAGCCGGTTGGTGACCTCGAACGGGCGCGCGGCCCGCGTCGGCGTGGAAACGTTCATTCCCGCCGGCCTAGCGGCGATAGCTGAGAAGACGCAGGACCAGGAACGCCGGCACGACGATGGCTGCACCCAGCAGGATGTAGCTTGCAAAGCGGCCGAGCGCATCAAAGCCCATGTTCCACAGATGCACGACCGTGTCGCGCAGCGCATAGAAGATATCGAACGGCGACCAGTTGAAGGCGCTCATGACGAAGCCGACGATGAGCGACACGATCAGCAGTTTGATGATGACGCGCAGCGGGCTGTCGCCCAGAAATCTGGTCAGTGCCGACACCGGAATGCTCCTTGATCTTGACCGCAAAGAGATACGCACCCGCTGGCGCGGGCGCAAGCTTGCGCGCTGCGAAAAAGGAAATACCGGCTGAGCGGGACTGGAGCGGGTAGCGGGAATCGAACCCGCGCGTTCAGCTTGGGAAGCTGACAGGCTACCATTACATCATACCCGCGCAGCGCGCATTAATCCGCGACCCGCGGCCCGGCGTCAAGCGGGTTTGTGAGAGGGCGGTGCGGTTGTTGCTGATTTTGGGGCGAGCAGGTCCCAAGGTCTGGACGCTTCGTCAGCGAAGTCGCCACCCCATTTCGAAATCAAACATTCAGGCTCAGCATCTTTCTGAGCAACGTGCTGAGCTGCCGGGTTTCTTCCTCGGTCAATCGCGCCGCAATCCGTTCCTGATAGGACTGGGTAAGCTGGAATGTCTCCATTATCGCGGCTCTCCGCCCTCGTGATGAGGAAGTTCAGGCCTGCGGCTGCTCTCTGAAAGCCCGCACAGCGGCCATGAAGGCATCGACGATCACCGCGCGTTCATCGGCGAGCGTGAAAGCCACCTCATCATACATGCGGCTCATCTCATGCACGGGTATGCGCCGCACGGCATCCGTACGGCCCGTGCCGTGCCGCCACATGAACCCGACACCCAGATCGTTGGCCACCGCCTCATAGGCGGCGTCGCGCGTGTCGAGCAGCAGCAGCGGCGATGGTTCGAAACCGGCGTTGCGAAAGGCGCGGTCGACCACACGCTGGGTGGAAGACCCGCGCGTGCGGAAGATCAACGGCGCATCCATCAGCGCGGCGCAGGTGAAGGTGCGCACACGCGCCAGCGGGTTGTCGGCATGAACCACCGCAACCACATCCTGCCGCACCAGAAGCTCGGTCCGGAACCGGCCATCGACCGGAACATCCGGCAGCACGCCCACATCCACCTCGCGCGCCAGCACCGCCTTGACGATCTTCTCAAACGATCCCGTTTCCACCGCCACCGATACGCTGGGATGCCGCTTGCGGAAAAGGGCGATGACGGCCATGCCGGGCATCGAGTTTCCAAGCCCCACGGAGAGGCGGCCATCGAGCAGGGTCGTGTGGCGGGTAAGGATGCGTTCGGCCTCGCGCTCCTCCTCGCTCATCCGCTCGGCGATGTCGCATAACTGCTCGCAGACGGGCGTCGGATGCAGCACGCCGTTCCGGCGCAGAAACAGCCGCACCCCGTATTCCGCTTCCACATCGCGCACATGCTGCGAGACAGCCGGCTGCGAGATGCCAAGCTGCCGGCCGGCGGCTGCGTAGGAGCCGCCATGCGCCACGGCGTTGATCGCGCGAATGCGCGAGAGCGTTATCGGCATGTTTCAACACCCAAGGAGTTTCTTTGCCCGGACCAAGGAATATCCTCGGTTTGTTACAGCAGTGTCACAGAGCCCGCGCAGGGTGACGGCAGAACAGAACTGCAACCAGCTTCATCGCCAGGCAGCACCAGGGTCAGGACCCGGGCGACTCCGGTCACCACCGGCGCGCCCTGCCGCGTGAAGCCGGCTCAGAAGGATACTGCCGTTTCATGCACCCGGTCTCTTCCATGGCCAGCCTCTCGCAGCAGCCGCTCGACCACTACGAAGCCATCCTGTGCGATCTCGACGGCTGCCTGATCAGCGGCGCGCACGTCTATGAAGGCGCACGGGAGTTCGTGCGCCGCAATCGCGACCGTCTGTGGATCGTCTCCAACAATTCTTCCGACACGGCAGAGACACTGGCGAAGCGGCTCGCCGGCCTCGGCTTCGACATTGATGCCCGCCACATCGTTCTCGCCGGCGAACAGACCCTGCGCAGGCTCGCCCGCAGCGCCCCCGGCGCACGGGTCGCGGTCTATGCCGATGCGCCGCTCGCCGAACTGGCTGTCGCGCTCGGCCTCACCCTCGATACGGATGCACCGCAGGTGACCGTTCTGGCGCGCCAGACGCGGTTTGATCTTGGATGCCTGACCCGGCTTGCCCGGCAGGTCGATGCCGGCGCGGCGCTGCATGTGACAAATCTCGACAGAACACACCCCGGCCCCGACGGAGAGCCGGTGCCGGAAACCGGCGCGCTTCTGGCAGCGCTGCGGACCTGCTGCCCGGGCATCGCCTTCCGCTCGCTCGGCAAACCCTCGGCCGAACTGCTGGACATCGTTCTGGATGACGCCGGGGTCGACGCCGGCCACGCTGTCTTCATTGGCGACAACCCGGACACCGATGGTCTGGCGGCACAGGCCGCCGGGATGGTGTTCCTGCGCATAGAGCAGCCCGCACCAAAGCCTGCGGCAACCGCGTCCATCCGCAAACCCGCCACCGAAAACGGGAGAGCATCATGCTGACCTACCTCGCCCGAACGATCATCAAGCTTGCGGTGACGTTCTTCGCCATCGTGACGCTCGTTTTCTTCGCCACACGCCTGTCCGGCAGCCCCATCGACTTCGTCATCGGCGAAGGCATCACCCAGGAAGACCGCGCTCTGCTGATCAGCTATTACGGCCTCGACCAACCGGTCTGGTCGCAGTACCACGCCTTCCTCACCTCCTTCTTCGACGGGCAGTTCGGCCTCTCCTTCGTGGAGCGGCGGCCGGTGGCGGAGATCGTCGCCGAACGCGTCTGGCCATCCCTGCAACTGCTTTTGAGCAGCGTCGCGCTCACACTGGCCGTCGCGCTTCCGCTGGGCATTCTCGGTGCGGTCTATCGCAAATCCTGGATCGGCAGCGCGGTGATGATGCTCGCCTTTCTTGGCTACGCCGTTCCCAACTTCGTGCTCGCCACCTTCATGATCCTCGTGTTCGCCTACTGGCTGAACTGGCTTCCGGTGGTGGGCAATGGGAGCTTCTGGCACTTCATCATGCCGACCATCACCATGTCGGGCGTTCTGATCGCCGGACTGACGCGCTTCACCCGCAACGCGATGCTTGATGTGCTCGGCCAGGATTACATGCGCACAGCCCGCGCCAAGGGCCTCTCGGAATCCGACGTCATCTTCAAACACGGCCTGCGCAACGCCTCGATCACCATCCTCTCGGTGGTGGGGCTTCAGATCGCCGGGCTCGCCGCTGCTGGCAGCGTGGTCGTTGAAGCGATCTTCGCCTGGCCCGGCATTGGAGACCTTTTGGTCCGTTCGGCCATCATGCGCGACTACCCGGTTCTGCAATTCGGCGTCATCGCCGTCTCCATCGCCGTCCTCTTCATCAATGCCGCCGTCGACATCGCCTACGCCTATGCCGACCCGCGCATCCGTCTTGGAAAGGCCTGATCGATGGCCGACATCACCGCCTCCCCCTCCTCTCCCGCACGCAACCGCCTCGAAGGTCTCGTTGCGCTCTGGCAGGATGCGGACGCCATCCAGCGCATGGCGATGGTTCTGGCCATCCTCCTCGTGGCCGCTGCAATTCTGGCCCCCCTGCTCGCGCCCTTTGCGCCTGAGCATCAGAGCCTGATCGCACGACTGCGCCCGCCCATCGGCTTCGAGCGCTACAGGGACGGCTACCTGCTCGGCACGGACGAGCTCGGCCGCGACGTTCTCTCCCGCTCGCTCTATGGCCTGCGCCTGACGCTGACGCTCGCGCTGCTCGGATCGACCATCGGCCTGGTGATCGGTGCCGTTCTCGGTGTTCTTGCGGGCCTGATCGGCGGTGTGTTCGAGGATCTCGTCATGGGGCTGGTGGACACGCAGATCGCCATTCCCTTCACCCTGATCGCCCTTCTGCTTCTGTCCGTCTTCGGCTCGAGCCTTCAGATCATGGTTCTGGTGCTCGGCATCCACGGCTGGGAACAGTCGGCGCGCATTGTGCGCGGCGAGGTGCGCAAGCTCACGCAGATGCCCTTCATCGAAGCCGCCCGTTCGGCGGGCGCCACCGACGCGCGGATCGCCTTCCGGCACATATTGCCAAACGTGGTCTCTCCGCTCGTGGTGCAGTTCACCCTGTCCTTTTCCAACATCGTCCTGCTGGAATCGACGCTTTCCTTCCTCGGGCTCGGCGTTCAGCCGCCAACCGCCACGCTCGGTGCGATGGTCGGCATCGGCCGCGATTACATGCCGACCGCTCCGTGGATCGTCGTCGTTCCGGCCCTGATGATCCTGCTTGTCACCTTCGCGGTGCAAATCCTTGGCGACTGGCTGCGTGACCGGGCGGATGTCCGCCTGCGCGCCCGCTAGTCGCCCTGAAAAGAGGCCGGCAAGGCCCGAACAGTCAACCAGCCACCCAAATCCTGGAGCCAGACATGAAACGACTTCTCGCAACCACCGCCATCGCGGCGCTGTTCGCAGCGCCCGCCTTCGCGGTCGAACTCACCGTCGGTGCGGCCAATGTCGCCCCCTATCTCGACCCCGGCCGCGACCACTCCAATGTCGGCTCGCAGTTCTACCACAACGCCTTCGACACGCTGATCGCCAAGACCGTTGTTGACGGTGAGACCGTGTGGAAGCCCGCCCTCGCCACCGAGTGGACACTGATCGAACCGACCGTGATGGAGCTTAAGCTGCGCGAAGGCGTCAAGTTCCACAATGGCGAAGACATGACGGCCGACGATGTCGTGTTCTCGCTGAACCGCATGTATCAGGCGACCTTCCCGCCCTATCAGGTGCGCTCGCGTGACCGGCTCAGCAATTTCGCGAAAGCCGAGAAGATCGACGACCACACGATCCGCATCCACGCCAAGCGTGAAGAGCCCCTGTGGGAGACGCTCCTGAACCTCCAGCAGGTCATGATCATTCCCGAGGATTACACCAAGGGGCTCACCGGCGATCCGGCCGTTGCCGAGAATGACGACTTCGAGGCGTTTTCCCTAAAACCGGTCGGCACCGGTCCCTACAGGATCGCCACCTTCTCGCCCGGCGAAGAATTGGTCTATGAGCGTTTCGCCGATTTCTGGGGCGACAGCGCGCCGCTTGATCGCGTCACCGTCAAGCGCATGCCCGAAACCGCCTCGCGCATGACCGCGCTCAAGACCGGCGAAGCTGACATCATCACCAATGTCGCTCCCGACCAGCTTGCGCTGATCGAAAGCGACCCGGCGCTGAAGACCGTCGGCGCGCCGACCGCCCTCTTCCACGTGATGATCATGAACATGAATCATCCCAGGCTTGAGGACCCGCGCATCCGCCAGGCCATGAGCCTCGCCATCGACCGCGACATGCTCAACGAAGCGCTCTGGCTCGGCAAGGCGGTCGTTCCTTCCTCGCACACGATGGAAGAGTTCGGCCCGCTCTACATGCCGGAGCTGAAGACCTTCGAATACGACCCGGAGAAAGCAAAGGCGCTGCTTGAGGAAGCTGGCTATGACGGCTTCGAGATCACCTTCGACACCGCTCCGACCTACTACACCAATGGCCTTCTCGCCGCGCAGGCGATCATGGAAATGTGGGCCGAAGTCGGCATCAACGGCAAGGTGCAGGTGGGCGACAAATGGACCGGCAACGCGCCGGAGATGATGGCCCGCAACTGGTCGAACCCGATGTACTTTTCCGACCCGTTCGGCTCCTTCGGCGTCATGTGGGCTCCCAATGGGCCTTCCGAATCCGAAGGCCGCTTCAACACCGATGAAGACTATGCGGAGATCTGGGAGCGGTTCCGCTTCTCCGACGACGTGGAAACGCGCAAGGCGGCCTATGCCGAGCTGATGGACCGTATCAAGGCCAATCCGCCCGTGCTGCCGCTCTACCGCCCCTACGAATCCTGGGCGATGCGTCAGGACGTGAACTGGGCTCCGCAGCCCGGCAACATCCCCTACGTGCTCGACTTCCGCGCCGGCGCGATCGACTTCGCCAGCAACTGACGTTCCGGCCCGCGCCGCCAGACCGGCGCGGGCCCTCCTTCACAATTCGAGGAACCAACCATGTCGACCCGTATCTGCCTCGTCGCCGACATTCACCACGGCAAGCCGTCCCTGACCAAGCGCGGCGACACCGCGCTGGAGCTGATGGACGACTTCGCCCGCTTCACCAATGATGCCCGTCCCGATCTCGTGATCGATCTGGGCGACCGCATATCCGATCAGGACCGCGACACGGACCTCGTTCTGGAAC
Organism: Nitratireductor sp. WH36-1; assembly: GCF_058725515.1. Classification (NCBI taxonomy): domain Bacteria; kingdom Pseudomonadati; phylum Pseudomonadota; class Alphaproteobacteria; order Hyphomicrobiales; family Phyllobacteriaceae; genus Nitratireductor; species Nitratireductor sp. WH36-1. Next base: position 3,780,179 of record NZ_CM178970.1, read on the forward strand.
GCGAGGTGGCCGAGGCCTTCAAGGCCGTCGAAGCCCCGGTCTGCCACATCAACGGCAACCATGACCGCGACCATCTGGAAGTTGCCGACAACGAGGACATTCTCGGTCAGGCGCTGGGCCACCAGACGCTCGACATCGGCGACTGGCGCATCGCCCTCTGGCGCGCCGACACCTTCATCCGTCGCGGGCCGGATGTGAGCGGCTTCCAGCTTGGCGAGCCCGACATCCTGTGGCTCTCGCGCACCGTTCAGAACGCCGACCGCCCACTGCTGGTGCTGAGCCATGTGCCCGTCTCCGGCCATTCGCAGATCGGCAATTACTATTTCGAGTCCAATCCGGGCGTCTCCACCTACCCGCAGGCGGCCCGCGCCCGCGCAGCGCTCGCTCAGGCGCGCGTTCCCGTTGTCTGCGTCGCCGGCCATGTCCACTGGAACACCATCACCCGCGTTGACGGCATCACCCACCTCACCCAGCAGTCGCTGACCGAGAGCTTCACCACGCAGGGCGACCCGGCCGGCGCCATGGGAATGCTCGAGCTGGACGGCACCAGCGTGCGCTGGCGCGTGGAGGGCAAGGACCCCATCGATCACGCTTTCACCGCGACCGCCACACGCTGGACACCGCCGGTGCCGCCGTTCCACGAACTCCCGGACGTCGTCGCACGCAAGCGCGGAGAGCCGGCATGAGCACGCCCGTCCTCTCGGTCGAAAACCTCCACGTCGCCTTCGGCAACCACGCTGCCGTGAAGGATCTTTCCTTCAGCGTAGCAGCGCGCGAAACGGTTGCCCTGGTGGGAGAGTCAGGCTCTGGAAAGTCGGCGACCGCCCTTTCCATCATGCGCCTGATCGAACGGGAGGGCGGGCGCATCACCTCCGGCGCGATACGGCTGATGGGCGACGAGCCCACAGACATCGCAGCCCTTTCAGACAATGCCATGCGTGCGCTGCGGGGCCGGCAGGTCTCGATGGTCTTTCAGGAACCCATGACCTCGCTCAATCCGGTTCTGACCATCGGTGAGCAGATCTGCGAGGTGTTTATCCGGCACAACAAAATGTCGCGCCTGGCGGCCACTCAGGCAGCCACCGAAGCGCTCGACAAAGTGCGCATTCCCGAACCCGCGCGCCGCCTCAAACAGTATCCCCACGAATTGTCCGGCGGCCTGCGCCAGCGCGTGATGATCGCCATGGCGCTTGCCTGCCGACCACGCCTCCTGATCGCAGACGAACCGACCACCGCGCTCGATGTCACCACGCAGGCGGAGATCCTTTCGCTGATCCGTCAGTTGCAGGAAGAGATCGGCATGGCTGTCCTGTTCATCACGCACGACATGGGCGTGGTGGCCGAGGTGGCCGACCGCGTCGTCGTCATGCGTCACGGCGTGAAGGAAGAGGAGGCCGGGGTCGAAGACCTGTTCGCCCGGCCGCAGGCTGCCTATTCACGCCAGCTCATGGAAGCCACACCGAGGCTCGGCGCTGGCGCGCCCCGGCTTCAGGGCGTTCGCAACACCATCCTCGAAGTGAACGGCCTCACCACCCGCTTTGCCGGCAAACGCAGCATTCTTGGGCGGAGCGGAAAGGCGTTCACCGCCGTCAACAATGCGTCCCTCACCCTGCGCGCTGGCGAAACCCTTGGGCTGGTGGGCGAATCCGGTTGTGGCAAGTCGACCCTCGCCCGTTCGATCCTGCGTCTGGTGGAGCCCGTTGAGGGGACAGTCAGAATTGCCGGCCATGACATGATGCAGCTCGACCGGCAGGGCCTGCGCGCCGCCCGCCGGGATGCCCAGATGGTCTTTCAGGACCCCTATGCCAGCCTCAACCCGCGCCTTCCGGTTCATGAGCTGATCACCGAGCCGGCCCGCATTCACGGCATGGTTCGGCCATCGGACTGCCGTGACATGGCTGTCAGCCTTGTGGAGAGGGTCGGGCTGGAAGCCGATGCAGTCGACCGCTTCCCGCACCAGTTTTCCGGCGGCCAGCGCCAGCGCCTGTGCATTGCCCGCGCCCTGTCGGTCAAGCCAAGACTGATCGTCGCCGACGAGGCCGTGTCGGCGCTCGACGTCTCCATCGCCCGGCAGGTGACCGACCTGATGCTCGACCTGCAGAGAAGCGACGGCCTCGCCTTTCTCTTCATCAGCCACGACATTGCAGTGGTGGAGCGTGTGAGCCATCGTGTTGCTGTCATGTTCGCTGGCGAGATCGTCGAGACGGGGCTGACCGACGACGTGCTTTCAAACCCGCAGCACGCCTACACCAAGCGCCTGCTTTCCGCCGTTCCCCGCGCCGATCCGTCTCTCCGGAAAAACCGCCGCACCGCATCCGACACCGGCTCTCTGCTCCCAGCGGATAACCTTCCCATGGCCGTGCAACGGGGTGACATGAGCGCCCAACGCGAAATGGCTTAAACGCTGACGGAGGGCAACCGTTGGGTGCGCATAAATCCGCGCCCCGCGGCCTGACGTCAAGCGGGTTTGTGAGTGGTTGGTGCGGTTGTTGCCGGTTTTGGGGCGGAGAGGTCCCAAGGTCTGGGCGCTTCGTCAACGCAGTCGTCTGACGCGCGCACTGCAGATCAGATACAGGGCACAGAGCGCCGTGGCTGACAGCGTCATGGCAAGGAAGGGCACCGCGCCCCGGTTCACGCCCGGGAACATGAAGAAGACGATGCCAGTGCCGATGATCGCAGTCAGGTAATTGGCGGAGACCAGTCCGGCGGGGCCATCTCGAACGAGGTGAACTCGAACCCGGGAGCGACCGTGCAACTGACCAGCGTGAACGCGCCCGTGCTCTCGGCCGATTGCCAACATCCGGCCGGCACCACGCATTGGGGACGTTCCCCAGCAGCGATATGGGGACCGAGCAGAAATTCGACGGCCGGCTCCCCCGGTTCCGCAATACCGAGCTTCAACGGAGCGCCGGCATGAAAGAGCCAGATCTCAGATGCATCGGTGACGCGATGCCAATGGGATCTCTCACCCTTCTGCAGCAGATAATAGATCGCGGTCTGCGCGGCCCGGCCATTGATTTCACGATCGCGGAATGTTTCGACATAGTGGCCGCCTTCGGGATGAGGCTGCATGCCGAGTGCCGAAATGATGTCAGCTGCCGAGGTGACCGTGCTCCGGCTCATCTCAAAAATCTCCCTTCATTTTCCCGAGGCGGGCATTGGAAGCAGATATTCATGACCGCAATAGATCATAGTGTTATCGGGCACACCCGCCAGCCGCATAAGCTCCCCCGAACACACCGAAGCGAAAGGCCCCAAAAACCTTAAAGCGATCTCCACGCTGACGGCTTTTGTCGATTTCTGTGGCAACGGACAATTTGTTTTCTCGGACATTCAACTGTTGGGAGGAATGCACTCCACAGGAGCATAAGCGAATAAATGATGGAGGATTGAAGGTCTGGAAAACCTCACGGGGCGAAGGTTTTTTTCGCTCAGGTTTGCACCTTCACCGGCTCAAGACTTCATCACAGCGCGAGAGACTGAACGCGCCACCCGTATCCGCAAGCCTCTGCAGCGAGGTGATGACGCCGTTCGTGTCTGTTGAAATGGACAACTCGCAATAAAGGCGCTCATCGCGGTAGGCAGGCTTCTGCGCATTGAGGATACCGGCGACATTGATGTTGAATGACGCACTGCTCGAACGTGTTCTTGTTCTGGTCGTGTTTGCATCGGGCCGTGAAACCTTTTTGCTTGAGCGTGAGTAAGATTTCCCGAACCCATTGCCGGGTTGCGTCCCAACCGAACTGTCAAGTGAGCGACGTATGGATGTTTCTCCACCACGCCATCTATATATCTTGCCGCCGTCATCGCGCTCAAAGCTGCTGTACGGGGCGCCGTGGATCGCGAAGAACTGGTCGCTGCTGCTTCCCACCCACCTCACGGCTGTTTGCTGGGTAGCCTCCCTGGCCGTGGTGCATCCGGAAATTCCGGCACAAAGCGCCAATCCGAACAAAAACTTCTCGATCATTCCGACCTCCCTGACTGACCTATATGGCTATTGGCACAAGCTGCGACACTCAACAGGGGGGCGATTGCAGATTATCCATAATGGTTTGCGTTTCGTCCGAAAATTGGTTTTCTTCGACGCTACTGGAGACTGAAACACTATCATGAGATAGATAATCCGGCTGGACATGGTTTCGATTGATACGCGGCTGCCGCATTCCAAATTCGACGTAAACGGACTCCCGGACGCTGAAAAATTCGCTGCCTGGCGCGAGAGCATATCGACCGTTTTTGAGGTGGAGGCGGACAAGCAGACGCGTAACAACGGGTCGTTTTACGCGTCACTTTCGGCATTCATGCATGGCGGCCACATGCTGGTGCAAACATCTTCAGTGACGCAACACTGGAAGCGAAGCGACGAGATCATCGGTCGCGACGGAATGGATCATTACATGATCCAGCTCTACCAGTATGGGTCCATGCGCTACACCCACCGCAACGTCCAGCGAGAGGTAAACGCAGGCGATCTGATCATATTCGACAACGCCCAGTCCATGAGCATTGCGACATCGGATATGACAACACTGACCCTGATTGTGCTGAGGGCCGATCTCGCCCCACTGCTGAACAAACCCGACGACCAGCACCTGCGTCACATCACCATGAACGAGCCAGCTGCCCTCATGCTGAGGAATCATCTTCTGCTCATGCATGAATTGTCAGCCAGTTTTACGTTGAGTCAGGCCGTTTCTCTAAACCCTGCATCGCTCGCCCTGGTTGCAGCATGCCTTAATGCGCCGGATGAGACACCTGGAGAGAACAGCGCAATTCGGGTTGCCAAGGCAGTGGTGGTCAGGCGGTTCGTCATTCAAAATCTGAGCAATCCATTGCTTTCTCCCGAGTTCATTGTCCAGTCCTTGGGAATGTCGCGATCAACACTGTACAAACTGTTCGAAGAACTGGGAGGGGTTGCGAAGTTCATTCGCGATCAGCGCCTTCGGCGAGTCAGAATGATCCTGGCGGACCCAACCCATGATCACAAGCAGATGAAAGAGATTTGCAAGGAGCTCGGTTTCTCAAACGATTCTGCTTTCTCCAGGCGTTTCAAACAGCGCTATGGGATGAGCGCCTCCGACTACCGACGTGATGGGCGCAATACGTTTCCGGATAAATCGATAAGAGAAGGCATGGATCGTCGATGGAAGGACTGGGTGCGCATCCTGAGTGATTGATGCGCCTGGCTGGGCGTGACGTGTTGTTGCTATATTCATGATGTCCCAGAGACATTAAATCTTGGAGAAATTTCTGAAGAAGCCTTCCCAAAGCAGCCCCTTCGTTGCGTGAAGGTGAGCTTCGCTCATGCGCATCTCGGATTTGAGTTGAGATTTCGAAGACCGTCCCACGCCAGTGCCATTTTTATCAGCGGAGTCTTCTCACGCGGGCACTGCGGATCAGATACAGGGCACAGAGCGCCGTGGCTGACAGCGTCATGGCAAGGAAGGGCAACGCGCCCCGGTTCATGCCCGGGAACATGAAGAAGACGATGGCTGCACCGATGACCGCAGTCAGGCTGAGCGCGTTGCGCAATGTCAGCCGTCTCAGGAATACAATGGTCAGAGCGCCCTGAATGCAGACGAACAGGAAGGCATACTGCATCGTGATGCCGTAACTCACGCCGCGAGGGTGCCATCCCGCCCAGATGGTTCCGGCGTGCGCGACGAGCGCCAATAAAAGCACGTAACCGGAGAAAAGAAGAATGCTAACGAGAACGGTGCGGATCATCTCTCGCCCGACGGTAAGCTGATTGATGCACATCGCAGGGGAAACATTGAACGGGATCCGGTGGTTTGATGTGAGAGTGCAGAGCCCGCCTCCAAACGGGCCTGCACCTTCTTTCTGACCCGTTTTACGACCTCAAGCAATTGCAGCCTGATGTTTTCTGGGGCGGCTTCAGCGTCGAAGGCGAGAGAAGTGGCTTTATCGGCACCACGCAAATCTGGAGCGGCGAGTGCCGTTTGGCGCGAGTTTTCCGAACGCTGCCGGATCAGGTCATTGAGTTCACAGGCAACCTGTGTGCCGAACGAAACGTGCCCCTTTGAGAGCCTGGCATCCGCAGCTGAGCTAGCCGGTCACAGCCAGAACACGGAACCGGCAAACAGGCTTTTGAGAGCGTGGTGCGGTGATTTGGGCGCAGCTGGCTTCCTCACGGATAAACTCACCGGCAAACGAGCTGACCGTCGCTGAACACCAGCAGATCAGCGTCATTCACCGACAATCCTGTCTCCGCCCCCGGCCTCAGGCTGTGATGCCAGCGTGACTTCACCTTCAACGTTTCATTGGTGCGGGTGCGAAGCGTGAAGATGCGCTCGATCCCGAGATTCTCGACCCTTTCGACCCTGGCGCGGGGCAATTCAGGCCGGCCTTCGACAAGGTGAACATGTTCAGGGCGCACACCGAATTTCGCGCCGTCATCCTGCCCGCTGCCCTGCCCCCGGCCTCGCATTGTGACCGACAGGCCGAGCGCCGGACAATGAAGCGCGCCATTGCTCGTTTCAGCCGTGAGCAGGTTGAGTGGCGGAGAGCCAATGAAATAACCGACAAACTCATTCTGTGGCCTTGTGAACAGCTGTTCCGGCGGGCCCGATTGCTGCACCCTGCCATCCTTCATCACAACCACCTCGTCGGCAAAGGACATGGCTTCGCTTTGATCATGCGTGACAAGGATCATCGTAATGCCGGTGGCCCGGTTGATCTCGCGCAGCTTTCTGCGCAGACCGAACTTCATCTGCGGATCAATGACGGTCAGGGGCTCGTCGAGAAGGACAGCGCTGACATCGTCCCGCACAAGGCCGCGGCCAAGCGAGATAAGCTGTTTCTGATCGGCGCTCAGACGCCTGGCCGGTTCGCCCAAAATGTCCGTCAGATCGAGAAGCTCGGCGATATGGGAGACGCGTTTCGCGATCCTCGCAGCGTCCCAGTTTCGACATTCCAGTGGAAAGGCCAGGTTCTGCCGAACGCTTTTCGTCGTGTAGATGACCGGGAACTGGAAGACCTGCGCAATGTTGCGTTCAGCCGTGCTGGCCCGCGTCATATCCTTGCCGTCGAACAGGAGCTGGCCGTCGGACGGCGATAAAAGGCCGGAGATGATGTTGAGCATCGTCGTCTTGCCGCAACCGGACGGCCCGAGAAGCGCATAGGTCTTGCCGTCTTCCCATGTCAAATTGACGGGCTTCAATGCGTAGTCCGCGTCCGATATTGCCTCAGCCTGATAGGAATGCCCCAGTCCCTTTAGAACGATCTCCGCCATCACTCTTCACCTTCGATCAAGATTTCACCGGCCTCGGAAAAGAGGAGCAGGGTGCGCGCATCAAGGGACACGCCGAACGCATCGCCGCTGTGATACTCGTGAATGCCATCAACGAGCATCACGGCTTCGCCGAAGGGCAGATGCAGATGCACGATCGTGTCCGAGCCTGAAAATTCGGCAAGCTTGACGCGTGCGGGGATGTCCCCGCCAACGGTTATGGCGTCAGGCCGGATGCCTATGCGCACGGGACGGTCTTCGCCGAGCCTGCGACCCGTTTCACCGGCAGGCGAACCCTCGTGAAAACAAAGCGCATTGCCTGAAATATACCCCGCGCAGATGGAAATCGGCGGATCACTGATTACCTGCGCAACATCGACGCTCGGCGGCTTTTCGAACAATTCACCGGGGTCACCCTGCGCAACGATCCTGCCCTCATGCATCACGATCAGCTCGTCGCCGAGTTGCATCGCCTCGCCGGACTCGGTTGTCGTGTAGATGATGATCCCTTCCGCATTCGCATGAAGGAGCCGAGGAAATTCTTCACGCAGCTGCTCCCGCAGCTTGTAGTCGAGATTGGCGAGAGGTTCGTCCATCAGCAGGATGCGTGCCTGACGGACAATGGCGCGCGCCAGCGCAACTCGCTGCTGCTGCCCGCCCGAGAGCTCGGCGGGCATGCGCTCCTCAAACCCCTCCAGACCGACAAGGCCGAGCGCCTTTCGCGCACGGGTTTCGGCAGAGGCCCGGTCCACCTTCTGTCGACGCAGCGGGAAGACCACATTGCCCAGAACATTCAGATGCGGATAGTTGATGAACTGCTGGTACACCATCGCCATCTGGCGCGACCGGACGGGCGTGCGGGCAAGGTCCCGTCCATCCAGTTCAATCGCCCCCTCGCAGATCGGGTCGAGCCCGATCAGCGCGCGCAAAAGCTCCGTCTTGCCAGCCCCGGTGCGCCCGAGAACCGTATAGATTTTCCCCGGCCGGAACGTGGCGTTGAGCCCGGCAAGCGGCAATCTGGGATCGGCTGTTGTCAGCTTGTGAAGTGTCAGCATGGTCTTGACTACCGAAAGGCTCCTGCAAGAGATCCGCGGGACATGAAGCGCTCCACCACAATGGCAACCAGCGCCAGCGGCGTTACCGAAATCAGCGCGAAGGCCGACAGCGACCACCACGGGGTCACGGATGAGTTCAACGAAACGATCGCTACGGGCAGAAGCTGGGTCTTGGTGAAGGTCAGGGTGAAAGCGAAGAAGAAGTCGTTCCATCCGAAAATCAGACAGAACATGCCGGCCACCACCAGCCCCGCCATGGAATTGGGCAAAATGACGCGAAAGAACGCGCCAACCGGTGTGCAGCCATCAATCATGGCCATTTCGTCGAGTTCTCTGGGGATTGAGCCAAAGAAATCGATCATCACCCAGACAGCGATCGGCAAGAGAAGCGCGATGTAGACAATGACCAGGCCGACAATGGTGTCGAGCGCGCCAATCTCCTTCAGCATCAGAAAGAACGGGATGGCCAGAACGATCGGCGGCATGATGCGCTGGGAGATGAAGAAGAACGTGATGTCAGCGTTCTTCACGAAGCCCGCGCGGAATTGATATCGGCTGAGCCCGTATGCGGCGAGCGTGCCCAGTGCGAGGCTGATGATGCTGGCCGTCAGGGTGACGGTAGCGGAGTTGATGAAGGGTGTGACGATGTTGATGCCCCTGCTGCCGGAGGCAAACAGCGAGGCCCAGCCCTGCGCCGAAGGTTCGAACTCAAGCCATGGGATGTAGCGAGCGCCGCTGGTGACGGCGTTGGCGTCCTTGAACGACGTGCTCAGCGCCCACAGGAACGGGAAGACCACGAAGATCGACCAGGCGACCAGGCAGAGATATTTGATGGTGTGATAGGTCCGACTCATATCATGCGTCCTTTCCGACCAGGGAGCGCATCAGAAGCTTGGCGATGATCGTCAGCGTGATGATCATGAGGACGAGGTATGTCAGCGAGAGCGCTGCGGAATAACCGACCTGAAAATCGCGCAGGCCCCGGATGTAGATGTAATATGACGGGGTCTCGGTCGCCGTGCCCGGCCCGCCTGACGTCAGCACATAGACCGTGTCCATGATCTTGGACGCTTCGATCAGGCGGATGATGATCGCGCCGATTGAGATTGGAGCCATCAACGGAAAGGTGACCTGCCAGAAGGTGCGCCAGGGCCCCGCGCCATCGATGGCCGCCGCCAGATAGGGCTCACGCGGCAGCGACACGAGCCCGGCCAGCATGAGCAGGAACATGAACGGCGTCCATTGCCACACCTCGACAATGATAACGCTGATAAATGCGCCCGCCGCACTCGACAGCCACGGCACAGGCCCAAAGCCGAACACCGAGAGGATATCGTTCACGGGGCCGAGGCTCTCATGAAGCATGGTGCGCCAGATGACCGACATGACCACCGGCGTTGTCATCATCGGCACGAGAAAGAGAACGCGAAAGATGCGTCCGCCCTTCAGCTGTTTCCACACGGCAAGCGCCAGCGCGAAGCCCAGAGCGTATTGCAGCGTGACGGTGATAAGGCTCATCGCCGAGAGCCGCAGCAGGCTTTCCCAGAACCGCGCATCTTCGAAAACGCGCAGGTAATTCCGCCCGCCGATATAGTCGAGCCCGGCCTGATACACGTCCCAGCTTGAGAAGCTGACGCGGACCGTGAAGATCAGCGGAAAGATGATGATTGCCACGAGCGTCAAGAGCGCGGGCAACAGGAAGAAATGCTTGGACTTGAGCATCTGGACACACCGGCATTCTGGAAAAGAGGGGCGAGCTGCGCCCGCCCCTCATGTGATGGCGATCAGTCTTCGTTGTCTTCGAGGCGCACAACGTTGGCATAGGCTTCGCGCAGGCGATCTTCGCCAATGCGATCAACGATTGCGCTCCACTCCTCGGCGACTGCATCGAGAGCCTCCTGGGCCGTCTTCTGACCGGCCAGGGCCTCGGCAACGCCGTTGGCCATCGAGGACATGAACTGGCCGACACCCGGCACCCGCAGGTCATAGACGCGGTTGCTGCTCAGCTCCATTTCAGAGAGCGTCTTTACGTAGCTGTCGGCCACATCTTCCTCCCAGCCGAGCCCCTGCCAGAAGCCACTGTCGAAATGGCTCGTGCGGTAGGGATTAACGCCGAAACGCCCGATCTGAAGGTCGTGGAATGTGTTGGCCTCGTTGGAGAAGAAGCAGAGATAGTCGAACGCCATCTCTTTCTCCTCCGACAGTGCCGACACCGCCGAGGACCAGCCCCAGGTCATGTAGGGCGCCCGGCTGGGCTCCTCGAAACTGTCCCACTGGCCGGTATCGCGGTTCCAGACCTCGTTCGCACCGGGAAGCGGCGCGGCGCCAACCTTGTTGCGGATACGGCTGTCTTCCTGCTGAGCCTGTACGAAGGCGTCGTCCCAGGAATAACTCATCAGCGTCTGACCACCGCCAAACGAGAAGATCTCGTCGCCAAGACCGAAATTGGTTCCTCCTGGCGGGAAGGCTTTTTGCGCTTCCACGAAAAGCTCAAGACCGCGAACGAAGCCGGGCGTATTGATCAAAGGCTCCATGGTCTCGAGGTCGAAAAAGAAGCCACCCTTCACATCCGGGTGCTTGGCGTAGGGCGCGGCGCGACTGATGAATGCCGAGAACATCAGATCATCGCGTTTGGCCACCTCTGCGGAGCCAAAATTCGGCTCGCCATCGCCATCCCAGTCAAACCCGGAAAAGAAGATTGCGACCTCGTTGTACTCTTCCCACGTTGCCGGAACAGTGAGTTCCCGGCCCGTCGCCTCCTGGAACCTGGCCTTCAGTTCGTCATTCTCAAAGACGTCAGTACGGAACTTGAGATAGTGCCGGTCGCCGTCCATCGGGTACTGGATCATCTGCCGGTTCCAGGTCGCCACACCCTTGAAGCTGTCGGTCACATCCGACATCCCCGTGGACTCCAGATATGCAGCCGGGATCGGCTCAAGGAACCGGTTGAAATCGCCGATCCAGAGCGAGCCATAGAACAGAACGTCATAAGCATTCTGCCCACTCTGGAACGGGATCATGATCCGCTGGAACAGGTCACCGAAGGGGACATGCACCACATTGACTTCAGCGCCCGTCAACTCCGCAAACTGCTCGGCATGAAGGGCCGTTGGCTCGCCGATCACCGGGATGGCGTGTGTGATGACGTTCAGCGTGCGCCCTGAATAGTCCTTGGCATCAATGGCCGCGTAATTGCAGGTGCCCGGAAGATCCTTTTCGATTCCAAACTTGCTGTAGTCCTGCGCTTGCGCCACCGGCGCGCCCGCCATGCCGGTGGCGGCAATTGCAATGGCCGATAACGACCCGAGAAGTTGCTTCTTCATGTTTTCCTCCCAGAAATGAATGAGCTGTTACGGGATCAGCACGGCGCGGCCCTTGATCTTGCCGTGATGAAGACTCTGAAGCGCGGCATTGGCGTCTTCGAGTTTGAACTCGTGGGTTTCGAGCTGAACCAGCCCGCGATGCGCCAGCTCCATGAGCTCGGTCAGCTCCGCCCAGGTACCGACCAGATTGCCGATGATGTTCTTTTCGGTGATCACCAGATCGACGGTGGGAACCTGAACGTCTTCCCCGTAGCCAACCACGTAGTAGCTGCCGGCATTGCGCGTCATCGCAATGCCTTTGGCCGTGGTGCCTTTCTCGCCCACGAAGTCCAGAACGGCCTCGGCCCCGTGTCCCTTGGTCAGTGACAGAACCGCATCCACCTCACCGCCATCCGCCTTGATCAGGTGGTCGGCGCCACACTCCTGCGCCAGCCGGAGCGAGGCATCGGACGTGTCCACCACGGTGATTTCGGCAGCGCACATCGCCCGAAGAACCTGAATGGCGATGTGGCCCAGACCGCCTGCGCCGATGACCACGCAGTGTTCGCCCGGCAACAGGTGGCGCGTTGCCTTCTTTGCCGCGCGATAAGCGGTCAGACCCGCATCCGAGTAAGGCGCAACATCCTTGGGGGCGAGCGTCTTGGGCAACGCCACGATGTTGCGTGCGGAGGTTACCAGCGCTTCCGCATAGCCACCATTGCTGTCGAGCCCGGGAAAGGGACCGTCTCCGTGCATGTCCTGACCGCGACGGCAGGCCAGGCAGGTGCCGTTCGAGATCTTTGGATGAACAATGACGGGATCACCCTTTTTCAGCCCCTCCACCTCCGGACCCACTTCTTCGATCCAGCCGGCGTTCTCGTGACCGAGGATCAGCGGCAGCAGCTCCGTGCCGGTTGGGTCCATATGCGGACGCCAGACGCCTTCGATAACGTGCAGATCGGTGCGGCACACACCGGCGCCGCCGATCCTGACGATCACGTCCGAACCCTTCGAAAGGACAGGATCCGGCACATCCTCATAGCTAACCCAGGAAGGTGCTGTCAGGGCGTCGTCGTATTTGTGAAGCACTTGGGCTTTCATGCTTTTCTCCCAGTAAAGTCGGTGCGCCATTTCTGTGGCCACCTTCTTCAAAGGAGAGCGGATTGTCCGGGCCGAGAGTGTTCAGAATCCAGATCGAGAGGGGCAATCAGTGTGCAGAAATTGAGCATGCGACTTGATCTCCCGCGCCCGTACTGGCCTTAATGGCCGATCATTTCTGCCAACGCTGGGAGGACGTTGTGCAATCTGTATTCATGAAGGCGCGCGCATCGCTTGAGGCGAAGGGCGTGTTTGCGCATGGCGCTGTTCCCGAAGCGATTGCCGATAGCTGGCATCGCTGCCTTTCGAGTGGGCTCAATCCACTGGGAGACCCGGTGAACGCCGTTCTCTCCTATCAGGAGCTGCGTGAAACACGGCAGCGAAACGAAAGACTGATCGCGCTTGTCCGGCCGGAGCTTGAGCTTCTGAGCAACCAGATCGCCGGCACCAATTACATGACCGCTCTCGCCGACGGCGACGGCGTCGTGCTGGATGCGATCATGGACAGCGAGTTCGATGCATCCGAGTGCTCCAGCAGCATTCGGGTCGGGTCCATCTGGCGCGAGGATCTGCGCGGCACGAATGCGCTCGGACTGGCGCTGCACACCGGCGAGACAAGCATGGTCACCGGCGGCGAACACTTCTTTGCCAAGCATGGGAAAGTATCCTGCGTTTCCGCTCCGATTTTCGACAGTCAGGGGCAGATCGTCGGCCTCCTCGACGCCTCGTCCGAAGTTGCCGCGCGGCAGTTTCATACCCAGGCGCTCGTCTCCCTTGCGGCCACGAACATCGAAAACCGGCTGTTCGTCGACGAGCATCGCGGCGATCACATCATTCAGTTTCATCCACGCGAAGAGTATCTGACGACGCAGAGTGTCGGCATGATCAGCGCCGATGACGACGGCAGGATCACCGGGGTTAACCGCCGCGCCGGAGAAATTCTGCAGGGCCTGGAGCTTGGCACGGTGAATGCCTTTGCAGACCTCTTCCGGGGCGGCTTCGGTGCGGCTCTAAAGCCGATGGCCAGTGGTGAAGTGATCCGGCTCGTGGACTGGCTGAACTCGACCTATTTTGCGCGGATCAGAATGACCCGCCGGCACTCTGGCGCATCAGGCGCGAAACGCGCCATCGCGCTCTCCGTACCGGCCGTCTTCAGCATGACCAACGTGTCCGACGCACCGGTGTTTCGCGATGATCAGGTTCACAACAGCCTGCGTCTGGCGGTTCGATCCGCACGACTTGGCTCACCGTTCTCCATTGTCGGCGCTCCGGGTACGGGCAGAACGACCCTCGCCCAGACGGTTCACGACGAGTTCCACAAGGACCGGCCATTGATCGTGGTCGACTGCCGCACGGCAAATGCGCTGGGCGAGGCCGAACGTCTCATGGCCGATATTCTCGGCAATGGCGACAGCGACGCGCAGACATTCTCCGTGCGGTCCGGTGGCACATTGCTGCTTGAGCAGCTTGCGCTGATCCACGGTGGCGCGGCGGAAAAACTCGCACAGGTCACCAATCGCCTGCTTCAGCTCAAGAACGGGCCGGGCTGGGTGATCATCTCCACTGCCGATGCCGGCGCAGCCAGACAGGGAGACTGGCCGTCTCATGTAAAGATGGCGTTTTCCCACCTCACCCAGATGGCGGTCCATCTGCCGGCGTTGTCCGACCGGACTGATTTCGCCCAGATCGCCTCGTTTATCCTGGCCGGAATCTCCCCGGGGCACCGATTGTCGAACACTGCACTCGAAGCCCTGAAGAAGTTCAAACGCCCCCAGAACCTCAAAGACCTGACGAACCAGCTTCGTGTTCTGGCGGTGCAGTGCCCTGTGGGGGTTATTCGCGAGGAGCATGTCGAGCGCCACCTCGGACAATCCGAGATCGATGGGCAGGCCTGTTCACGCTGTAACGGAAACCCGGCGCGCGAAGCGAAATGTCAGGAAATCAATCGCGTGTTTCGGCAATGCAATTCGAACGTCGCGCTCGCTGCACGCAAGCTGGGCGTATCCCGAAACACGGTCTACTCACATATCCCGGATTAGGGTCAGGCCCCTAGGCAGAAGCACCGAACTTCCTGTCGGGGACCACCATCAGGAACGCCCCATTGCAAACGGGCCTCTATGAGTTTTCCGGCGCACGCGCCAGCTTGAGGTTCTTTGCGGCCTGCATCATCGCTTCGATGGCATCCCGCGAGGGGCTTTTCGCACAAACACTCGTTATTTCAGCGTAAAATTCAGAATGAATTTTCGGCGTCGAAACAGACGGAGAATGGAAAAATGGCCTGGATAAATCGAGGCCCATTAAATCATTATCCTGAATCACCTTTTTCATCAAAATGATGAATGGCAAAACATCTTCTTCTGGAAGTCCGACCCCGCCCTCAAATGAACCCGCTCTTTTAAATTCTTCAATTGAAGCATCATGATATGCGAATATAATTTCTTCGTTCTTCTCAGAAATTTCCGCGCAACTCAGCCCTACGAGCTCACTCTCTGTGTAGTGCCTTATTTCGTGGGGGCGGGCCCAAGCGTATAGAGCCACCGCAGAAGCGGAGACGAAAAGAAAACCGCATATAATTACAAATATTTTCATCCGTCCAAATACGCCGCATCAAGCCTCCCTGTCAAAGCTCTCAAGCGTGTGTGTGGGGGGGGGGGCGCGCGTCTGCCCTGATGGCCGAAGTGCGGATCGGCGAGCGATCTTCCTGCTGGACGACGGATCGGGGTGGTGATCGCTCATCGACCGCCAGCGCGCCCAAAAGACCTTGGCCCTTTGCATTACGGGCCGGTGCGGCGTCGGCTGGAAGAGGCCGACGGAAAGATCGAGGAAATTGCCAACATAGGCCCTTGGCAAACCACGCGACTCTCTGTACTGAACGGTACAGACAATACCTATCATTACAGTGAAGTGACTATGCTTACATTTTTTACGCGTCATCAACCCGCTCAACCCGCCAAGGCCGTCATAATGGCCGGGATCGGCGGGCTTCTGGCCATTGGCGCGGTGGGCGCGCTCAGTGTCTATGCGAATGCCCCGCTCATCATGGCCCCGTTCGGCGCAAGCTGTGTCCTTCTGTTTTCGGTGCCGGCGAGCCCGCTGTCGCAGCCGATCAACGTTATCGGCGGACATGTACTCTCGACCATGGTGGGGCTGGCTCTGAGGATGGCGTTTCCGAACGAGTGGTGGGCGGCCGCAATTTCAGTGGGGCTTGCAATTGCGGTCATGGCCGCATTGCGGGTTACGCATCCGCCGGCAGGCGCAGATCCGCTGGTGGTATTTTCCAGCGATCCCGAATGGGACTTCCTTTTCATGCCGACCCTTGCCGGGGCCGCCATGCTGGTGGGCGCGGCCACGCTGTTCCACCGGGCGAACGGCACGCCCTATCCCATGGAGAAGAACTGATGGCCCGACTGGTGGCTGAGCGAAGCGATGTCATTCCGGTGCTGGCGGAAGTGTTTCGGCGCTACGGATATGACGGCGCGAGCGTTGCCCGCATCACCGAGCACACAAAGCTCGGCAAGGGAAGCCTCTATCACTTCTTCCCCGGCGGGAAAGAAGAAATGGCGACGGCGGTGCTGGCGGATGTTCATGGCTGGTTCGAGAACAACATCTTCCTTCCGCTGGAAGAAGAGGATCCAGAGACCGCACTGGCCAGCATGTTCGCTGCGGTTGAGGATTATTTCGATTCAGGCCGGCGCATATGCCTGGTGGGCGCGTTCGCGCTGGAAGAAACACGCGACCGCTTTGCCAGCGAGGTCAAAACCTATTTTGCCAGATGGATTGAAGCTCTTCGCAGGGCGCTTGAAGGCGTCGGCTTCGATGCAGAGGAGGCAGATCGCAGGGCGAACGGCATAATCGCCGGCATTCAGGGCGCCATCATTCTGGCCAGAGCGCTTGACGATGCGGAGAGCTTTTCGGGTTCACTCGGTCAGCTAAAGGGGATGACCGTGCGGGACAGAGCCATTCCGCAGGAGCCTGCGTAATGGAAGCCTCGGCGGGAACCAGCTTCCCACGCCGGTGCGATTTCCCTTGAACGCCTGATGCTGGCGGAGACCCGGCCTCCGTCGGCACAGGCCGTTCAACAGGGCACGCATGTCGGGCGTTTCCGCTTCTCGTTGAAACGCGCAAACGCTCTAATGTATCGTTTGCGCAATTCCGGGCGGAAAGCCGGTTTCCACTTTTCCTGGAATTGTTCGAATCCGGAGACGCATGTCAGGATGCCTCACGCTTCGAACGCGAAACCCGCTTGACCTTCTCGCGAATGGTCTGAAAGACGACATAGAGAGCGGGAATGACGAAGATGCCAACGGCTGCCGCCGCAAGCATTCCACCGGCCACCCCGGTTCCCACGGCGCGGCGGCTGAGCATTGACGCACCTTCCGCCGTTACCAGCGGGATCAGGCCGGCGATGAAGGCGAAGCTCGTCATCATCACCGCACGGAACCGCGCGCCTGCCCCTTCAATCGCGGCATCAAGGATGCTCGCACCCTGCTCCCTGCGATCCTTCGCGAACTCGACGATCAGGATGGCGTTCTTGGCAGCCAGCGCGAGGAGCACGATCAAGCCGATCTGCGCATACACGTTGAACGGCAGCCCAGCCAGAAGCAGAGAGATTACCGCGCCAAGCACGCCAAACACGACGGACAGCAGAACAGGCACCGGAATGGTCCAGCTCTCATAAAGCGCGACCAGGAACAGGTAGGCGAAAAGGACAGCCATGGCGAGGATGACGGCCGTCTGTCCGGATGCCTGTTTCTCCTGCAACGCGGTTCCCGTCCATTCATACCCGTAACCGGCGGGCAGTGAACTGGCGGCCACCTCTTCCATCGCCGCAAGAGCGTCACCAGTGGAGTAACCCGGTGCGGGGTTTCCGCTGATCTTGGCCGCCCGCAGATTGTTATACCGGCTCAGGACCAGCGGCCCGACCGTATAGCTCACTTTGGAAAAGGCTCCGATTGGCACCATCTCGCCCGTGGATGAGCGCACCTGAATGCGCGCAATGTCATCGACCGAGTTTCGGTTCTCCTCGATGGCGGAGACCTGCACCTGCCAGGAGCGGCCAAACAGATTGAAGTCGTTCACATAGGCGCTGCTCAGCGTGGCCTGCAGCGCGGCGAATACATCGCTCACGCGGATGCCCAGCGAATAGGCCCGCTCCCTGTCAATATCCAGGAAGAGCTGCGGGCTCTCGGCAGAGAAGGTCGTGTAGACCTGCGACAGGGCCGGATGCTGGTTGGCCGCAACGGATACGGCCCGCGCAACAGCCGCCAGATCAGCGGGCGAGCGCCCCTGCGTATCCGTAATCTGCAGCTCAAATCCAGAGCCCGACCCGAGCCCCATGATGGGCGGAAGATTGAACGCGAGCACCTGCGCTTCACGTTCGGAAAGCCCATAGAGATTGGCCGCGTCGATCGCGCTGAACACGGTCGTTTCTGCCGTCGTCCTGTCCTCGAAAGGCTCCATCGAGACCAGCGCAAAGGCCGCATTGGATTTGGCCGCGCCATCCAGGATCGAGAAACCGACAACACTCGTTACGCTTTCGACACCCGGCAGCCCCTTCAGCATGTCCTCCACGCGGCGCTGGGCAGCGGCCGTGCGATTGACGGAAGCCGCCTCCTGCAACCGCGTTTCAACGAGGAACGAGCCCTGATCCTCGGCAGGAAGAAAGCCGGTCGGCGTCTTGTTGAACAGGTAGCCGGTCAAAAGAGCGGCCGCCACCAGAAGCACGATCCCCAGAACCGCGCGCCGGGCGATTGCACCGGCGACCCGGGCATAGCCATTCCGGGTCGTGTCGATCTGCCTGGACAGCCAGCCCATGACGCCGCGCTTTGGCCCGTGATGCGGCTTCAGGATGATGGCGCACAGCGCGGGAGACAGCGTGAGCGCGTTCACGGCCGAAATCACCATCGAAACGGAAACTGCAACCGCGAACTGCTGGAACAACTGCCCCGAAATACCGGGGATGAATGCGACCGGAACGAAGACCGACAGAAGCACCAGGGTGATCGCGACGATTGCGCCCGTGATCTGCCCCATGGCAGCCCGCGCCGCATCCGCCGGCGACATTTCCGGGTTCTCCTCCATCTTGGCTTCGACGGCTTCCACAACCACGATAGCGTCGTCGACCACGATGCCAATCGCGAGAACAAGCGCAAGAAGCGAAACCGTGTTCAGGGAGAAACCCATTGCCAGCATGACAGAGAACGTGCCGACAAGAGCGACGGGAACCGCCACCAGAGGAATGATGGTGGCCCTGAAGCTGCCAAGGAAGACAAACACCACGATGATGACGAGTATGAAGGCCTCGATCAGTGTGTGCTCAACAGCCGTGATGCTGTCCTGAACGAACTCCGAGCTATCGCCAATGATGTCGTATTTGATGCCATCGGGGAAATCGGCTGCGGCCTCTTCCAGGATCACCTTGATGTTGTTGGCAGCGTTGAGCGCATTGCCGCCGGGGGCGAGATAAATGCCGATCATCGTCGCAGCCACGCCATTGTAGCTGGCCGAAACATCGGAATTCTGCGCGCCAAGCTGGACATCGGCGACATCACCGACCCGGACGACCGAGCCATCCGGATTGGAGCGAATGATGATCCTCGAGAACTCCTCCGCATCGCTCAGTCTGCCGGTCGTGGTGACATTCAGCTGCAGACTGGGATCGTCCGTCATCGGCTGCCCGCCGACCCTGCCGGCAGCAGCCTGAACATTCTGGGTGCGAAGGGCAGCGATGATATCCGCCGGCACAAGCCCCAGCGCAGCCAGCCTGTCGACATCGAGATTGACCCGCATGGAGAACTGGTTAAGCGCAAATAGAGACGCATCGCCGATGCCCGGAACGCGCTTCAGACGATCAATCAGATTGATGCGGGCATAGTTGGTCAGCGTTTCGCCGGTGACCTGATCGTCGCTTGCATAAAGCGTTATGCCCATCAGCAGGGACGTCGACTTCGCGGCAACGCGCACGCCGATCTGATTGACTTCCGCCGGCAGAAGCGGCTCTGCCAGAGCCACGCGGTTCTGCACGTTGACGGTGGCGATATCCGGATCCGTGCCGACCTCGAAGCTCACGGACAGGATGTACGTCCCGTCCGCGCCAGACGTCGACTGCATGTAGATCATGTCGTCGACACCGGTGACCTTGTCTTCGATGATCTGCGCAACCGTTTGCTCGGTCACTTCCGCGCCCGCCCCAGGATAGCTGGCGATCACGGAAACCTGCGGCGGAACGATATCGGGAAACTGCTCGACGGGCATGCGCGCCAGAGCGAGCAGACCGCTCAGGAAAAGTACGATCGATATGACCGCAGCGAGGCGCGGCCGGGAGATGAATACATTGGCAATCATGGATCAGCTCCCCGAAGCTAAAGCTGCATCCACCACAATTCCTGGCCGAACCTTGTTCAGACCATCCGTGATCACATTCTCACCCTCTGTGACCCCCGTTCTGATAACGGAACGCCCGCCAACGGTTCGATCGATCTCGACCCTGCGCTGCTCGACGACATTCTCGCCATTCACGACCATCACATAGGTGCCGCTCAGATCGTGAAGCACGGAGCGCTGATCCACAGTGAGCTGGGGTTCCGGCTCGCTTGACGCGAGAACGACGCGAACCAGTTCCTGATCCAGCAAAACGCCATCGGCATTGTCAAAGCGCGCGCGGAGATTGATCGAGTCCGTGCCGGGACTGACCGTGCTTTCAATGAAGTCGAGATCTCCCGGCAGCGAATACTCCGACCCGTTTGCGAGCACCAGGTTTACAGACGCTTTGGTGCTGGCTTCCCCTGCCTGAACGCGCTCGGAATAGTCACGATAGATCGCGGTTGGCACAGGAAAGATCACGTGGATCGGATCGAGCTGCGTGAGCGCGACAAGGGGGCCGCCCTCAGGACCGATGAGCGCACCTTCATCAACTGTCGCAGCGCTAAGACGCCCCGCAAAAGGCGCTTCCACACTGGTGTAAGAGAGATTGAGCTCCGCCCGCTCCAGAGCCGCACGCGCCCGAATGAGCGCGCCATCGGCATTGCCGAGATTTGCAACTGCGTTGTCCAGCATGGCCTGCGACGTGGCCTGCCGCTTGACCAGTTCCGCCTGCCGCTCCCTTTCAAGCTCGGCAGACTTTTGCAGCGCCTCTGCAGACCGCACAGCGCCTTCCGCTTCTTTAACGGCGGCGGCATAAAGGTCATCATCAATCTGGAAAAGGATATCGCCCTTGTTCACCCGATCACCCGGCTGAAAATCGATGCTCTCCAGGGTTCCTGCGACACGCGGCCTGATGGCCACACGCTTCTCCGCCTCAAGGCGACCGTTGAAGACAGCGGTCTCCCCGACATCCACCAATGCAACGGGTTCCACGACCACCGCCGGCGGCGGCATGTCCTGAGCGACCGAGTTTGCAGAACCGCCCATCAGGAACAGCGCGGAAAGGAGCAATGCCCCCGTTGCGTTGCGCCCTCTGTCAAACCTCAGACCGGACACGCGACTGCTGCGGTTTCTGGACATCTAACCCCTCCCTCCGGCCTGAACCGGTGCCACCCCCAAGGCGCAACACGGTTTCGCTAATATAAACGGCTAATTAAACAATATACGGCGCAACCTCAGAGTCCAGAGGATGCACAATTTTGCTTTTTTGATCGCTGGCGACGATCACCGCGCGCTCATCGGCAAGCGTGAAAGCCAACTCATCATGCATGCATACATGCGGTTCATCTCATGCACGGGGATGCACCGCACGGTATCCATCCGGTCCGGGCCGTTACATGAAGCCCACTCCCAGGCATTGATGCAACGTCCCCCGCCTCGCCGGAGCGGCATCTCGCTTTTCAACCTGACCAACAACAACCGCACCACCCAGGTTCGCACAATCGGTCTCGCATCGATGAGAAACGATGGCGCGGAGAAGTGAGAAGGCGTAAGATGCGGCCTGTTCACTGATCCGGGCCCAGGCCGCCAGCGCGGTCATTTCGAGGTTCTCACTTTGCATTTCCATTCCGGGGAATGTCTTCGCATCAAATACGCCTTGCCGGACCCTGCGGACGGTCTTGACCGCACAGGCACATTTTTCGCGTCAGGGCGACGGTGGCATGCCTTTTGATATTCGAACGCCACATGCGCGCGACCTCGAAGCGCTGCTTGCGATTGAGAATGCAGCGTTCCCCGGCGACAGGCTGTCGCGCCGCTCCTTGAGACGCCTGATGGAGGCGAAGAGCGCCATCATCTGTGCGACCGAGGAAGACGGGCGCATCATTGGCTATGCGCTGGCGTTGACCCGGCGCACCAGCACCATTGCGCGGCTTTATTCCATCGCGGTTGATCCTGCCGAAAGCGGCAGGGGCGTGGCGGCGGCTCTGCTTCTGGAGCTCGAACGCCGGGTGCTGGACAGGGGCCTGCGCGCGGTGCGGCTGGAAGTGCGGGAAGACAATGAAGGGGCGATCCGGCTCTATCAGCGCGCCGGCTATCACCCATTCGGCCGATACGAGAATTACTATCAAGACGGCATGAGCGCGCTTCGCTACGAAAAGGCGTTGCGCGCTTTCAACACGGAGAGCGGCCCCAGATGAGTTGGGTCATCCTGACAGGCAAGAAAGGCGACCTCGACGAGACCGCCACCCCCTACAAGATCATCACCAATCGCGATTACCTGGCGCATCCAGCCCTGTTTCGGGGCCAGCGGCCGAAAATCATCAACCTGTCGTCCAGTTACGCCTATCAAAGCCGCGGATATTATGCATCGCTGCTGGCGAGCTCTCGCGGCCATCGCGTCATTCCCTCGGTCGAAACCATGATCGACCTGTCGGCGCGCAAACTCTATGAAAACGCACTTCCCGAACTGGAGCAGGCGCTCAATCGCTGCCGGGCGGAGACAGGCGGCGTCTTTCCTGCAAGCGTCAGCGTGTTCTTTGGCATTGGTCCCGACAGGGGCTGGGAGCGTTTTGCAAAACTCCTGTTCGACTGGTTTCGCGCCCCCGCGCTCGAAGTCGCCATCAAGGACGGAGAATGGGCGACGATCACGCGCATCGGCTTTCGCCCGCTATCGCGCATGAGCGCGGAGGAGAAAGAACGCTTCACCGCCTCCCTGCACAGCTATACCAGCCGGCAGTGGCGCGACAGCCGCACCCGCGTTCCGGCACGCTACAGTTTCGCAACGCTGATCGACCCGCGCGAGGAACTGCCGCCATCGAGCGTGACCTCGCTGAAGCACTGGTCGCGCATTGCTGCCCGGATGGGAGTGGAGGTGGAGCCGATCACCCGGAAGGATCTGCCGCGGCTGGCGAATTTCGACGCCCTTTTCATCCGCGAGACAACGTCCATCTCCAACCACACATATCGGTTTGCACGCCGTGCGCAGCAGGAAGGGA
Organism: Nitratireductor sp. WH36-1; assembly: GCF_058725515.1. Taxonomy (NCBI): domain Bacteria; kingdom Pseudomonadati; phylum Pseudomonadota; class Alphaproteobacteria; order Hyphomicrobiales; family Phyllobacteriaceae; genus Nitratireductor; species Nitratireductor sp. WH36-1. Next base: position 3,803,241 of record NZ_CM178970.1, read on the forward strand.
TGCCGGTCATCGACGATCCTCTCTCGATGATCCGCTGCACCAACAAGGTCTACCTGAACGAGTTGATGGCAACGCACCGCGTGGCGGTTCCGCCGACCGTGATGATTGCCGGCCCCGCCGATCTTGAACGCGCGGCTGACCTGCTGGGTTTTCCGCTGGTGCTCAAAACGCCAGACAGCTCGTTTTCGCGCGGCGTGAAGAAGGCCTCGAACATGGCCGAATTGAAAACACTGGCGATGAAATGGCTGGAAGATTCCGATCTTCTCATCGCGCAGAAGTTTCTGCCGACCGCGTTTGACTGGCGCATCGGGGTTCTCGATGGCGAGCCCCTCTTCTCCGTGCAGTATCTCATGGCGAAGAAGCACTGGCAGATCGTCAATCACGAGCGGCAGGGCCGTCCCGACGAAGGGGGCTTCCGCTCGTTCCGACTGACCGAAACGCCGGCTGACGTTCTCGATACCGCAGTGCGCGCCGCCCGCTGCATCGGAAGCGGTCTCTACGGCGTCGACATCAAGGCGACACCGGAGGGCATTCACGTCATCGAGGTCAACGACAATCCCAATCTGGATCACGGCTGCGAGGATGCCGGAGAGAAAGACGAAGTCTGGACCCGTCTGACACAGTGGTTCATCGACCGGCTGGAGCGCTGAAAACTTTTCTCCGGCCAAAAACCTGCCCGACTGGCCGGGGTTGAGGCCCTCAGGCCCGCGACTTTCCACCGGCTGTCAAATCACCGTCGCACGCCTCCGCTAGGAGTCTGGGCATTTGCCGAGACAGGTCGGCTCGGTCCAGCACAAAGCCAGAGGAATGCCGTCATGAAAAAGCAGGATATCGTCAATCTCTCCTGGGATGAATTCGATGAAATGCGCGATCCCCGCCCCGATGCCAATGGCTTCGATGCGGTTGTCGAGCGCGCCATTTCGCGCCGTGGCTTTCTGGGCGGCGTGCTTGCCTTCGGCTCTGCCGCAGCCGTGATGGGCAGCGGAGTTCTCTCCTCCACCACCTCCGCAAAGGCGCAAGTCTCGGCCTTCGCGTTCGAGCCGATTGGCATCGCCACCGACCACGACATTCACGTCCCGAAAGGCTACGCCTGGAAGACGCTGGTGCGCTGGGGCGATCCGCTTTTCAAGGAAGCCGAGGGCGCCTATTCGCCGGAAACGGGCGTGTCCGTCGACATGTCCGACAAGGTGTTCGGTGAAAACACCGACGGCATGGAAACCTTCGTCGACGGCGACAAGACGATCCTCGCGATCAACTCGGAATATGTGAATCCGAAAATCAACCTGCCGGCCGCCTCCGAAGGCATGCCGCAGAACGCCGATGAAGTGCGTCTTCTCAAGAACATGCAGGGTGTCACCGTGCTCGAGATCGCCGACAGCGGCGACGGCTATGAAGTCGTGCTCGACAGCCCCTACAACCGTCGCATCACCCATGAAACGCAGATGACCATGGACGGCCCCGCCGCCGGCTCCGATCTGGTCAAGACCAACGCAGATCCTGAAGGCGTTTCGCCCAAGGGCACGATGAACAATTGCGGCTCCGGCAAGACGCTCTGGGGCACCTATCTGACCTGCGAAGAAAACTTCAATGGCTATTTCGGTGCGACCGCCGAGCGTGAAGCCACCGAAGGCGAAAAGCGCTACGGCATCGGCGGCGAAGGCCGTTACGCCTACGAAAAGTTTGAAGAGCGCTTCGACCTCGCAAAAGAGCCCAACGAGCCGAACCGCCATGGCTGGGTCACGGAAATCAACCCGCTCGACCCGTCCTCCACCCCGGTCAAGCATACGGCGCTCGGCCGCTTCAAGCACGAGAACGCCGAGATGGTGCAGGCCGCCGACGGACGCATCGTGGTCTATATGGGCGACGACGAGCGCGGCGAGTTCATCTACAAATATGTCTCCGACAAGAGCTGGGCCGAAGGCCAGCCGACCGATGGCCTGCTGTCGAACGGCACGCTGTATGTCGCAAAGTTCAATGACGACATGACCGGCGAGTGGCTGCCGCTGACCCCGGAAAGCACGGGCATGGAACTGGCGGACATTCTGGTGTTCTCGCGCATGGCGGGCTCCAAGGTCGGCGCGACCACCATGGACCGCCCTGAATGGGTTGCCGCAAACCCGCTGCGCGTGGAGGTGTATTGCGCCCTCACCAACAACAAGAACCGTGGCGTGAAGGCCAATGCCGGTGGTGATGAACAGCCGGTGGGCGGCCCCAACCCGCGTGAGACCAACAATTACGGTCAGATCGTGCGCTGGCGCCCGGCTGGCGAAGACCACGGCGCAGACGGCTTCACCTGGGATCTCTACGTCATGGCCGGCAACCCGACCGTCTACGACAACGTCTATGCCGGCTCGGAAAACGTCAACGAAGGCAACATGTTCAACTCGCCCGACGGTATGGCCTTCTCCTCCGATGGCATGCTGTGGATCCAGACCGACGGCGACGACAGCAATGAAGGCGAGTTCGCTGGCCAGGGCAACAACCAGATGCTGGTCGGCAATCCCGAAACCGGCGAGATCGCCCGCTTCCTGACAGCGCCGAACGGCGCGGAAGTGACCGGCCTCAGCTGGTCGCCGGACGGCAAGGTCGCCTTTGTCGGCATCCAGCATCCGGGCGGCAACTGGCCGGACGGAAACGGCAAGCCGCGCTCGGCGGTCATCGCGGTCTGGCGCGAAGATGGCCAGGCCATCGGCTGATTGCCCACCGCCGCAGATCAGAAAGGGGACGTCCTGCGGGACGTCCCCTTTTGCATGCGGGGGCGAATTCGGAGATGGCGCACCATCCCGCTCACTCTCTTGACCCGCACAGCGGACAGCCCTTTTCGTTTCAAAACGAGCCGTTTATGACGGCTTGACGCAGACACATTTCCACCCCACCTGTCAGCCGCCCCGCATAATGCAATTCACCAACCGGATCACCACACCGTGCAAGCGCTCAAGAGCCTGATTGAATCCCGCCGTTTCGAGGCGGTCATCACCGTCCTCATCGTCATCAACGCCGTCACGCTCGGGCTCGAAACCTCAGAGCGCGCCATGGCCGCCCTTGGCCCGCTGCTGCTGACGATCGACCGGGCAATCCTCGGCGTCTTCGTGCTGGAACTCATGGCGCGCTTCGCGGTCTACCAGAAGAATTTCTTCCGCGATCCCTGGCGCATCTTCGACCTGTTGATCGTGGGCATCGCGCTGGTGCCGGCAACGGCCGGCCTCTCGGTGCTGCGCGCACTGCGCATTCTGCGTGTGTTGCGGCTGGTCAGCATGGTGCCGTCGCTGCGCCGGGTCGTTGGCGGCCTTGTCGCGGCGCTGCCCGGCATGGGCTCCATCATGCTGCTTCTGGGCCTCGTCTATTATGTGTTCGCCGTGATGGCGACGAAGCTTTTCGGCGCATCCTTCCCAGACTGGTTCGGCACGATCGGTCATTCGGCCTATTCGCTGTTCCAGATCATGACGCTGGAAAGCTGGTCGATGGGCATCGTGCGACCGGTGATGGAAGTCTATCCGCTTGCCTGGATGTTCTTCATCCCCTTCATCGTCTCCACCACCTTCACGGTGCTCAACCTCTTCATCGGCATCATCGTCTCGGCCATGCAGGCCGAGCATGATGAGGAAGCATCGGCAGAGCGCACGGCGCTACAGGCCGAGCAGGAAGTCATCCTCGATGAAATCCGCGCCCTGCGCAAAGAAGTGCAGGCGATGAATGCCGAAAAGCAGAAGGTGGAGCGCTGATCGGAACGATCAGCGCATCCGGAAATGCTTGGAGAGCTTGAGCGACTGGCCCTGATAGTTTGACTTCAGGTCCGCGCCATAGAGCGCGCTCGGCCGCGACAGCATCCGCTCATAAACGAGCCGGCCAACGATCTGTCCATGTTCGAGAATGAACGGGACTTCGTGGCTGCGCACTTCCAGAACGGCGCGGCTGCCGGTGCCGCCTGCCGATGAATGGCCGAAACCGGGATCGAAGAAGCCGGCATAGTGAACGCGGAATTCGCCCACCAGCGGATCGAAAGGCGTCATCTCGGCGGCATGGAAAGGCGGCACATGCACCGCCTCCTGCGACACGAGAATATAGAACTCGTCCGGATCGAGAATCAGGCCGCCAGCGCCATCGCCGGTGAGCGGTTCCCAGAAATCGGCAACCTCGTGCTGGTCGCGCTTGTCCACGTCGATCAGCGCCGTGTGATGCTTCGCGCGGTAGCCGATCAGCCCGTTTGCGTCGCCACTCAGATCCACCGAAAGCGCAATGCCGCCCTTGGTGATGTTCGGCTCTTCCGCCGCGACCAGCGTTTCACGCGCATGCAGGTCAGAAAGCGCGCTTTCATCAAGCAGCGCCTTGCCGGTGCGGAAACGGATCTGCGACAGGCGCGAGCCGGTGCGCACAACGATGGGGAAGGTGCGCGGGCTCACCTCCATGTAGAGCGGGCCGGAATAGCCGGCGGGGATCTTGTCGAACTCCTGGCCATTGTCGGTCATCACGCGCGTGAAGATGTCGAGCCGGCCGGTTGAGCTTTTCGGATTGGCGGAAGCCGAGATGCCATCCGGCAGATCGAGCCCTTCCAGAAGCGGCACGATGTAAACACAGCCGGTTTCCAGAACCGCCCCCTCGCCCAGCTGGATCTCGTGCAGCTTGAGCCGGTCGAGCTTTTCCGAAACGCGATGGTTGGGACCGGGCAGGAAGCTGGCGCGCACGCGATACGCCACAGCGCCAAGCCTGAGGTCGAGACTGGCCGGCTGGATCTGGTCAGGGTCCAGTGGGCGGGCCGAGGCCAGCGCCCCGTTGTCGAACAGTGCCGCGATGTCCTTGTCCGGCAGAATTCCCGCTTTTGCCAACGCCCCTTCTCCTTGCACAGGGTTTAATTGAACGAGGTTTAGCGCCGCTTGTCGTTGACGCAAGGCGCTTGAGGGTCTAATGGACCTTTATCCCGTGGTGATTTGGCCGGTCGGCTTGCAGCCACGTTAAAGAAGTCGCTAAAAGGCCGCGCTCGATGGACGAACCGGCATGCGACTTTTCGCGGCCGGTTTTTTTGTTGGGTAAAGAAGCGATGACCGATCATTTCGAAGACAACTGGAAACCACAGACAGCCCTCGTGCATGGCGGGGTCACCCGCTCGCATTTCGGCGAGACCTCAGAAGCGCTCTATCTGACTCAGGGCTTCGTTTATGACAGCGCGGAAGCCGCCGAGGCGCGCTTCAAGGGCGAAGAGCCCGGTTTCGTTTACTCGCGCTATGCAAACCCCACCGTGGACATGTTCGAGCGCCGCATGTGTGCGCTGGAGGGTGCAGAAGAAGCCCGCGCCATGTCATCCGGCATGGCTGCCGTCACCGCCGCCCTTCTCTGTTCTCTCAAGGCGGGCGATCACGTGGTCGCCGGCCGCGCTTTGTTCGGCTCCTGTCGCTGGGTGGTCGAGACGCTGATGCCGCGCTACGGCATCGAAACCACGCTGATCGATGGCGCAAAGCTTGAGAACTGGAAAGCCGCCGTGCGGCCCAATACCAGGCTGTTCTTCCTCGAAAGCCCGACCAACCCGACGCTGGAAGTGGCCGACATCGCCGGTGTCGCCGCACTTGCCAACGAAATCGGCGGGCGACTGGTGGTCGACAACGTGTTCGCCACGCCGCTCCTGCAAAAGCCGCTGGAGCTTGGCGCACACGTGGTCGTCTACTCCGCCACCAAGCATATTGACGGTCAGGGCCGTTGCCTTGGCGGCGTCGTGCTTTCGGACCGGGAGTGGGTGGACGAGCACCTGCAGGATTTCTTCCGTCACACCGGGCCGAGCCTCTCGCCGTTCAACGCCTGGACGCTGCTCAAGGGGCTGGAGACACTGCCGCTGCGCGTGCGCCAGCAGACCGAGAGCGCCGGCCGCATCGCGGATCTGCTCGCCGGGCATCCGAAGATCGCGCGCGTCATCTATCCCGGCCGCAAGGACCACCCGCAGGCCGACATCATCGCCAAACAGATGAAGGGTGGCTCGACGCTTCTCTGCGTCGAACTGAAGGGCGGCAAGAAGGAAGCCTTTGCGTTTGAGAATACGCTGAAAATCTTCCAGATTTCCAACAATCTGGGCGATGCCAAGAGCCTCATCACGCATCCCGCCACGACGACCCACAAGAACCTGTCGGACGAGGCGCGCGCCGAGCTTGGCATTGGCGATGGCACGCTGCGCCTTTCGGTGGGCCTCGAAGACGGCGACGACCTTGTCGCCGATGTCGAGCGCGCGCTGGACGCGGTCTAAACCTCAGCCCCGCGCTCCAGGCCGGTTCAGCCGAACCGGCCTGCCGCCAGAACGATGCGCGACACGGTCGTGTAGAGCGTGATGAGAGCAAAGGCGTAGGCAAAGATCGCGAACCATTGCGGGAAAAGGCACATGGCCACGAACACGGCCAGCGTCTCGCTGGCCTCGGCAAGCCCCGTGGTGAAGAACAGCGATTTCTCGCCCCGCGCCCTGCTCTTGAGACGGTGTTTTTCGGCCATCACCGCATAGGCGAGAAAGCTCGCCCCATTGACGTAGAACGCAAGAAGCAGCACCCCGCCGGCAATGGCGTTGGCCTCCGGATCTGCAATGATGAAGCCAAGCGGCACCGCGCCGTAGAAGGCGAAATCGAGCACAATGTCGAGATAGCCGCCGAAATCTGTCTTGCCATTGATGCGCGCCACAGCGCCATCCAGCCCGTCGCACAGGCGACTGGCGAGAACAAGCGCCAGTCCGGCCCAATAAGCGCCGAATGCGATGGCCGCCGCTGCCGCCAGCCCCAGAACCAGACCTGCATAAGTGATGGCGTTCGCGCGCACTCCCGCCGCCGCGAGCTGCGTCGCCATGGCCGACAATCCGGGATCGATCTTTCGGTGCGCCCAACCGTCAAGCATGTTTCACCACTGTTTCCCTGCTGAACGGCCCATGATTAGCGTCTTTCCTGCTCTCATGCCGCTCACAATGGCGTCATGGGAACGTTATGGAGAGCGTCACTGGGGAGCATTATGGGGCCTTCCTGAGCGAAGACGCCATGAGCTCTGCCGTAATTTCTGCTATAGTCGCGGTCTTTCATGAAGACGCGCAACGCGATGCTCGCGTGGCGCGTCCAGCAAGAGCTTGCCCCAATGTATCGAACCGTCACCCAATCCATCGAAGTGTGCGCCGAGCCCAGCTATCTGTCGTCCCAGTCGGACCCGGAAAGCCGTCATTTCGTCTGGGCCTATCGGATCACCATCACCAACCATTCGCCCGAAACCGTTCAGGTGGTTTCGCGCTACTGGCACATCACCGATGAAACGGGACGGGTGCAGGAAGTGCGTGGCGAGGGCGTGGTCGGCGAACAGCCGGTGCTGCAGCCCGGCGACAGTTACACCTACACCTCCGGGTGCCCGCTTACGGCACCCTCGGGCATCATGGTCGGACGCTACACCATGCGCGGTCCGCATGGTGCATTCTTCGATGTGGACATCCCGGCCTTTTCGCTCGACCTGCCGGGCGCGGCCGCACGGATCAACTGAAGTCGGCGGGGTCGAACACGTATTCCGTCGAGCAGAACTCGCAGGTCACACGGATGGAGCCTTCATCCGTGCTCTCAGCCAGCTCTTCCGGCGTAAAACCGTCCAGAACCGCCTTGATCTTGTCGCGCGAGCAGGAGCAGTCGTCCAGCACGTTCGTGCCTTCATAGACACGCACGCCATGCTCGTGGAACAGGCGATAGAGAAGCCGCTCCGACCCCACGGTGGGATCGACCAGCTCGGTCATCTCGGCCGTGGAAAGCAGCATGCGCGCTTCCTGCCAGGCATCATCTTCGGGATGCGTCGAGCCGTCATGGTTCTCGTCGCCGTCACCGCCGTGCAGATCCGCGCCGCGCATGCGCTCATGCGAAGCCGGCAGGAACTGCAGGAGAACGCCACCCGCGCGCCAGTGTTCCTGGCCGCCATCGGCGCCCGGCAGAACCATCTTGGCCACGCCAAGCCGCACCTCGGTCGGGATCTGTTCGGACTGGCGGAAATAGGTCTTCGCCACGTCTTCGAGATTGGTGCCGTCGAGCTGGACGATGCCCTGATAGCGCTGCATGTCCGAGCCCTGATCCACCGTCAGCGCCAGAACGCCGGCACCGAGCAGATCTTCAGGCGAATCCTTGCCCGCTTCCACGGCCTGCGCCAGACGGTCCTCATCGAACCGCGCATAGGCGCGCACCGAGCTCGGCGTCGCGAAATCGGCAACCAGCATGTCCACCGGCCCGTCGGAACGGGTCTGCACGATGAACTTGCCCTCGAATTTGAGCGAGCTGCCCAGAAGCACCGTGAGCACGATCACTTCGGCAAGCAGCCGCGCCACCGGTTCGGGATAGGTGTGACGGGCGAGAATCTGGTCGAGCATCGGCCCGAGCTGGACCGCGCGGCCGCGCACATCCAGAGGCTCCACATCGAAGGGCACGACGTGATCGTCGCCGGCGAAGCCGAACTCGCCCAATTTTCTCGCTTCGCTCGTCACCGGGTTAAACACCATGCAAGGACTGCTTTCTGTGCGTGAAGACGGTTTTCAGCCTCGTCAAACACCACTGAATGCGGGCCGTCAATAACCTCGTCGGTCACTTCTTCGCCGCGATGCGCCGGCAGGCAGTGCATGAACAGCGCGTCGGACCTGGCGTGTTTCATCAGCGCTTCGTTCACCTGGTAGGGCATGAACACGTTGCCACCGCGTGCGCGATGCTCCTGGCCCATCGAAACCCAGGTGTCCGTGACGACACAGTCGGCGTCCGCCACCGCTTCTTCTGCGGTCTTGGTGAAGGTGATGCGGCCACCATTGGCGCGCGCCCACTCGACATATTTCGCGTCCGGCTCGCTGCCCTTCGGCACCGCGATGTTGAGACGGAAATCCATGCGCGCCGATGCCTCGATGAGCGAGTGCAGAACATTGTTGCCGTCGCCGGTCCAGGCGAACAGCTTGTCCTTCACCGGGCCGCGATGCTCCTCGAATGTGAGGATATCGGCCATGATCTGACAGGGATGCGTATCATCGGTCAGGGCGTTGATAACCGGGACCGTCGCGTTTTCCGCCAGTTCCAGCAGGCGCTCATGCGCCGTGGTGCGGATCATGATCGCATCGACATAGCGCGACAGAACCTTCGCCGTGTCGGCGATGGTTTCCGAGCGGCCAAGCTGCATTTCCGCGCCGGTCAGCATGATGGTCTCGCCGCCCAGCTGACGCATGCCGACATCGAACGACACGCGGGTGCGCGTCGACGGCTTGTCGAAGATCATGGCAAGCGCCTTACCCTCGAGCGGCTTCTCGCGCTCGCCGGCTTTCAGACGCTCCTTGCGCGCACGCGCATCGTCCAGCATGAAACGCAGGTCCTGCGCGTCCACGGTCGAAAGATCAATGAAGTGGCGAAGACCGCTGGCCATGCCCGTCTCCCTGGTTTTATCAAGCATCGGCTTTTTCGGTCGCGTTCACCGCGGCAGCGGCATCGTGAATGCGCTTCACCGCCTCGCGAATTTCGTCTTCGGTCACGATCAATGGCGGCAACAGACGCAGCACATTGTCGCCGGCCGGCACCACCAGCATCTTCTGGTCGCGCAGGGCTTCCAGAAGGCGCAGGTTCTGCACCTTGCATTTGATGCCGATCATCAGACCTTCACCGCGAATACCCTCGATCACATCGGGGAACGCGTCGGCAACGGCGGCAAGCCCCTGCTTGAGCTGGAGGCCGCGCGCGGCGATGTTTTCGAGGAAACCGTCCTCCAGCACCACATCGAGCACAGCATTGCCGACCGCCATGGCGAGCGGATTGCCACCAAACGTCGTGCCATGGGTGCCGGGCGTCATGCCCTTGGCAGCCTCGGCCGTGGCAAGGCAAGCGCCGAGTGGGAAGCCGCCGCCAATGCCCTTGGCAACCGCCATCAGATCCGGCGTGATCTCGGCCCATTCATGGGCAAACAGCTTGCCCGTGCGCCCGACGCCGCTCTGCACCTCATCAAGGATGAGCAGCAGACCGTGCCGGTCGCAAAGCTCGCGCAGACGACGCATGAAGGCATTGGGAACCGGGCGCACACCGCCCTCACCCTGGATCGGCTCCACAAGGATAGCCGCCGTTTCCGGGCCGATTGCCTTTAAGAGCGCATCTTCGTCACCGAACGGCACCTGATCGAAACCTTCGACCTTGGGGCCGAAACCTTCAAGATACTTCGCCTGTCCGCCGGCAGCGATGGTAGCGAGCGTGCGACCGTGGAACGCGCCCTCGAACGTGATGATACGGATACGCTCGGGCTGGCCGTTCACATGGTGATAGCGTCGCGCCGTCTTGATCGCGCATTCCAGCGCCTCTGCGCCCGAATTGGTGAAGAACACCTTCTCGGCAAAGCTGCTCTCTGCAAGGCGCTCGCCCAGACGGGCCTGACCGGGAATTTCATAGACATTGGAGACATGCCAGAGCTTGCCGGCCTGTTCCGTCAGCGCCTCTACGAGGTGCGGGTGCGCATGCCCCAGTGAATTGACGGCAATGCCGGCAGCGAAATCGAGATAACGCTCGCCATCAGCCGTTTCGATCCAGCAGCCCTCGCCGCGCTCGAATGCGAGGGGTTGACGGGCATAAGTTCCATAAAGCGCAGATTCACGCATCCACACGGTCTCCGCTGAGCCTGAGAATTGGTTCCTGCCTCGCGCGGACGCGCGTGCAGAAGGATGAAATCAAAATGCCGCCCCAAGGGCGGCACTACGGGATTTATCGGTTGTTTCCGCATAAGTGTCAACGCACGCGGCACGACAGCCAGGTGACACCGAAAACCAGCAAATTGGGGAAAACCCTAAAAAGCGAATCAGCTTACGGTAAGGACTCTTGTCACGGAGTCAGACGATAAGGTAGTTTCTGGTCAAGCAAAAAGACTACATTTTGTGCGGCGGACCACTTCTACCATGATTATATGGTGCTCCCTCGGCTTTGGCTGAGCGAGACTGGATTCGGATTCCGCACGCTGGACAGGAGCGTGTCCCGATGAACTGGACTGACGAAAGAGTCGAAACCTTAAAGAAACTTTGGGCGGAAGGACTGAGCGCAAGCCAGATCGCAGCCCAGCTTGGCGGCGTCAGCCGCAATGCCGTGATCGGCAAGGTGCACCGCCTCAAACTCTCCAGCCGCGGTCGCGCAACGAGCCCGCGCACGCGCCAGAAGAAGGCAGCCACCGCAGCGCCGACCACGACGACGACCACCACGCGTCGTCCGCGCGCCACGCGGCCAACCACGGTGTCCATCGGCGCAACCGCGCTTCAGGCGCAGTTCGACCAGGAGCCGGTGGCCCAGACCTATATCCGTCCGGTTTCGGACGTGGTTGTGCCGATCTCGCGCAAGCTGGAGCTGGTGCAGCTCACCGAAACGACGTGCAAATGGCCGAACGGCGACCCGCTGTCGGAAGAATTCAGCTTCTGCGGCAACGAAGCCGGCGAGAACGGCCCCTACTGCGCCTACCATTCGCGCATCGCCTACCAGCCCGCTTCGGAGCGGCGCCGGGCGCGCTGATCGCGAAAGACTTCTCCTCTGCACTACCCGGCTCGCATCATGCGCAGCCGGGTTTTTCTTTGCCTGAGTGAAATCTGAAGCACCGCACGGGCCGAGGGCGCGGGAAGCCCCTCGCCCTCGCCTCAATCAACGGCTACCGGCTTGCTTGCCCGCTCTCGTGGCTAGTTTTCGGGCGCCGCGACAACCCGGTGGCTCTGATCTTCCTTTGGACGCTCGAGCGGTAACTGCCGGCCCGTCACGATGTGATGCACCGTTTCCGCAATATTGGTCGCATGGTCGCCGATGCGTTCGATGTTCTTGGCGCAGAACAGAAGATGGGTGCAGGCCGTGATGTTGCGCGGGTCTTCCATCATGTAGGTGAGCAGCTCCCGAAAGAGCGACGTGTACATGGCGTCGATTTCCTCATCCCGGTCGCGCACGAAACCGATGCGCTCCACGGAACGGGAGGCATAGACATCGAGCACCTCCTTGAGCTGGGTCAGCGCCAGGCTCGCCAGCGCCTCCAGCCCGCGGAAAAGACGGATCGGCTGACTGCCCTCGGTCACCGCAACAACGCGCTTTGCGATGTTCTTGCCGAGATCGCCGATGCGCTCCAGATCCGATGAAATACGAATGGCGCCCACGATCTCGCGCAAATCGTCGGCGACCGGCTGGCGCTTGCCGATGATGATAACGGCGCGTTCACCGATCTCCCGCTCCTTCTCATCAAGGAACAGATCATCCTCGACCACCTTGCGGCCCAGTGCGGCATCCGACTGCACGAGCGCAGCGACGGATTCCGCCACCATGCGCTCAGCATAGCCACCCATGGCTGCAATCTGGTCCGACAGATAGTTCAACTCATCGTCGAATGACCGCATCGTGTGCTGTGTCTGCATGGTTTCAATCCTTCTCAGCCCGACCTTCTCAGCCCGGTCGGCCTCGTTGCCTGCCATCCCTACTAAGTTATTGTGATGGCGGTAAAATGAAAGTGGTGACGCAATCTGCGCCCGGACTGTTCTGCCTTACCCTGCCGGCGGCACGGGCGGGAAATGAACGGTGAACGAAGAGCCCTCTCCCGGCGCCGATTTCACGGAAAGCCGCGCATCGTGCCGCGTCAGAATGTGCTTCACGATGGAAAGGCCGAGGCCCGTCCCCTTCTGGATCCGGCTCGTTTCGATATCCACGCGATAGAAGCGCTCGGTGATGCGCGGGATGTGCTCTTCGGGAATGCCGGGACCGAAGTCGCGCACCGTGATCCGCACCTCATCCATCGGGCTTGCCTGCTCGGCCGATACGATAACACGCTCACCGTCACTGCCATATTTGCAGGCGTTTTCGATCAGGTTCTCGAAAACCTGAACAAGCTCATCGGAATGCCCGGCGATCAGCATCGGTTTGACACCGAGCTCCGAAACAAACTCGACATCATTCTCGCCGGCAATGTGACGCATGGACTCCATCACGCCCTTCACGAGCTCCACCACATCGAGTTGCGTGCTCGGCTTCTGATAGGGCTTCATCTCCAGCCGTGACAGCGACAGGAGATCATCGATGAGCCGCGCCATACGCTGCGTCTGGTTCTGCATGATCTGCAGGAACTTTTCCCGCGCCGCCGGGTCATCGCGGGCCGGGCCGCGCAGCGTTTCAATGAAGCCCGCAACGGAGGCCAGCGGCGTGCGCAGCTCATGGCTGGCATTGGCGATGAAGTCCGCCCGCATCCGGTCGATCCGGCGCGCTTCGCTCTGATCCTTGAAGAGAAGGACATAAAGGCCAGTATCATTGCCAATGCGGCTCGCCACCACCCGGTAGGCGCGCTCGACGGGGACCCGCTCCGCATAATTGATCGCGACGGACTCCTCCGCACCCGAGATCACCTTGGCGACCAGCTCATGCATTTCAGGCGCACGGAATTTCAGGCGCAGCGACACGCTCTTCGACACAGGGCCGAACGCAAGATCAGCCGCCTCATTGGCATAGAGTATGCCGCCATTGCTGTCGAAGATGTACAGCGGGTCAAGCACCGCCGCCGCCAGATAGACGGCAGGCAATGAATTGATGTCGCCCTTCTTCGGGCGCGGCTTCTCGGCCTTGCCATTGCTGCGTGCGCCCGCAAAAAGGGCGCCAGCGGCTTTCAGGGCCGATCCGATACGAGCAACAAGACCGCGCTCAACGCCGTCCTGATTTTCCTGCCCATTGTTCTCATTCGCACTCATTACGAAGTCCATTCCCGCGATCGTCAGGCACGCCCGCTTCAGGGTCTCTTGTTATGAAGAAGAATTGTCATTCCGTCTTCACTGCTGGACCTTGTATCAAGCTGCAAATAGCATTGACACTCTCATGATTCAGGATCGGTTTTATGAACAAGCCTTTGGAAAACCCTGCCCTCGAAAAAATCAAACCTTTCAAGCTCACGATTGCAGGCGAGGAAAGGACTTTCGACATTGACGAACCGGACCTTCCTGACTGGGTCAAGGAGCGGGAACTCACAGCCGGCGGTTTTCCATATGACGAAAAAATGGACCGTGACGACTACGAAAAGCAGCTCGAAACGCTGCAGATCGAACTGGTAAAGCTGCAGGCATGGATGCAGAAAAGCGGCGCGCGGGTTATGGCGCTCTTCGAAGGGCGAGACGCTGCTGGCAAGGGCGGTACGATTGCGCGCATTCGCACCTATCTCAATCCGCGCAATGCCCGCAATGTCGCGCTGCCCAAGCCCACCGAGACGGAGCGCGGGCAGTGGTATTTCCAGCGTTACGTCACCCATTTCCCGACGAGCGGCGAATTGGTGACCTTCGACCGCTCCTGGTACAATCGCGGCGGCGTCGAGCCGGTGATGGGTTTCTGCACGCCCGAGCAGCATGAGCAGTTCCTGAACGAAGCGCCCGACTTCGAGCGGGCCATCGTCAATGACGGCATCCATTTCTTCAAATTCTGGCTGAACATCGGCCAGGAAACACAGCTTGAGCGCTTTCATGACCGTCGTCACAGCGCGCTCAAATACTGGAAATTCTCTCCCATGGACGTGGCCGGCATTCAAAAGTGGGACGCGTACTCCCGCGCCCGCGACACCATGCTGGAACGCACCCACAGCGCCCACGCGCCCTGGACGGTGGTGCGCGCCAACGACAAGCGCCGGGCACGGTTGGCGGTCATTCGGCGCATGCTGCTCGCCATCGCCTATGACGGGCGTGATCTCGACGCCATCGGCCCCGAAGACCAGCTCATCATCGGCACAGGTCCCGGCTTCCTGGATTAACGGCCAGCTGCATTCAGGAACGGCAATGTCGGGCGGAGACGCCCGACACACGATCTTTCGCCCCTGCCTGAACGCCCGTTTCAAAAACACCGCCGCAGCCAGGCTACGGCACACCGACCCTTCAGGATCACGCCTGACGCTCCTGAACCTTTCCGACCGGCAAATGACCGCGGCTATGCCGCCTGTGCGGTGTTTTCTCCCAGTGATGCGGGGTCCAGTAGAGCTGCCAGATGCATCGCCATGCGGCCACCGACATCAGGCACCAATAGGCCGGCGTCCATACGATCCGCTTCCAGAAGGCGGGTCGCTCGGTCTTCTGCAAGGTCATCCAGCCGAGCAGCAGAAACGCGCCATGCCCGAGAACCACGTTCACTATATCGATATAGAGCAGCGACTGCTGGAAGGCCTGAAACTCGCCGCCCAGCATCAGATAGACGATGACGCCGAATGCGGTCAGGAAGAAAAAGCCATAAGCCAGCGCCGAGAGCACCATCCCTGCGAACAGAACCTGCATGATCACGAAAGAACCCAGCCCCAGCTCGCGCGCGGTCAACTGCGGATTGCGCATATGGACGAGCCATGTCTGCGCCCACCCCTTGAACCAGCGCGTGCGCTGCGGCAGCCATGTGCGCACATCCGTGGGCGCATCTTCCTGCGTCGGGTTCCAGATGACGCTCGCACGATAGCCAAAGCGGCTGAGGCGCGCCCCGAGGTCGGCGTCCTCGGTGACATTGTAAGGGTCCCAGCCGCCCGTCGCTTCCAGCGCCACACGCCGGAAATGATTGGAAGTTCCACCCAGCGGAAGCATCAAGCCGGATCGCGCCAGCCATGGAAGGACCGCCCGAAACAGCGCAGCGTATTCCAGCGCGAACATCGCTGAAATCCAGCTCTCCCGACTGTTGGATATGGTCAGCGGCGCCTGTACACAGGCCAGCTTCTCGTCGGCAGTCTCGAAAGCGTTCCAGGCCTCCACCAGCTGGAACGGATGCGGCCTGTCTTCCGCATCATAAAGCGCCACAAAATCGCCGGAGGTCATCGGCAGGGCGTAGGAAAGCGCTTTTGGCTTTGTGCGCGGGCCGCCCGCCGGCACCTCAATCACTTCGATATAGGGGCGCAGCTCCTGCGCCCGAAGCGCTGCAAGCGTTTCATGGTCATCCGCCTCGCAGACCAGCTTGATTTCCAGCTTGGCGCGCGGCCACACGATCTTGCCAAGCGACATCAGAAGATCGGGAACGATCTCGGCTTCCTTGTAAAGCGCCACCAGAACCGAATAGACCGGCATGTCAGCCGGCCCGATCGTGGTGAAGCGCGGCCCCGGCGAACGTTTGACACCCAAACCGACAACCACCCGCAGCAAGACGCAGGAAAGGAACGCCAGCGAAAACGCGCCATGGAGCACCAGCAGCGTGGCAGAAGGCGCAAAGACGGCCGCAAAAAGCAGCGCCACCACCGCAGCCCCGAGCGCCGCCCCCTGCCAGGCATTGACCACAATGCGCGCCGACATCTCCGGTGCTTCCCTGAAAAGCCGCTCCGTGGCGACCCGCATCAGTCTGCCCCGCGAGCGCCTGGTGATCGCATCCCGCAATGCGCTGGGCTGAACCACGCGAATGCGCTTCGATGCGCGCGGATACCGTTCCACGAAAGAGTGCAATGCGGGAATGTTGAGCTGGTCGGGCGCGATCAGGACAACGGACTGCCCCCGCGCATCGACGGAAAGGCTGACCCGCGCGCCACCACGCTGCGCCAGCGCCGCCAGCCCCTGCCACCCACGCATGACAAGCGCGTCAGCATCGGGATTGGCCAGAAAGGCCAGCCCCAGATTGTCTGCCAGCGCCCGAAAAAGCGCATGTTCAGGCACCAGACCGGACGCAAGCAGTTCCGTCTGAAACGAAACGCCGGCAAGCTTCGCCCGCGCCTCAATGCCGTGCGCTTCCGCTTCGGTGATCGAAAGTGTCTTGAGAATGGGCAGCCAGTCAGCGGCTGGCGATGGTGTTGTAGCGTCAGGCATTTCGCCTGCCCCACCAGAACGATCTGAACCAGATGAATGGCCAGAGGCCCGGTCTGTCTTTGATGTGTTCATCAGATGGTCCATGACAACCACCTAATTCAATGTGGACGCGTTGCTCTCGGCAAAACTGAAACTTCGTTTTCTATGAAATCCGGGCCCAAAAGGCCAAAATTCAAAACACAGTAGCGATACGAAAACTCTCCCAACAATCGAACGATCCATTCACCTCACCATTGAATGATTAATCCATCAATTCGATTTCCCCGCATTTCAGTCTGGATAAATCACCAATCACAGTCAACCAGAAATAGCACTCTGAAAGAAAGGCACGCCCTAGTCGAAGACGCCGCAGCGAATGGCTTCGGCAACCGCATGCACGCGATTGGCCGCCCCCAGTTTTGTCTTGGCATTCAGCAGGTGTTTTTCCGCCGTATGCTCGGAGATCCCGAGAATCTGCGAAACCTCCCATTCGGATTTTCCGAAAGCCGCCCATTCAAGACACTCTTTCTCTCTCGGCGTCAGGCGCGGCGCTTCCCCGAGGCGATAAAGCGTGTGACCGGGACCAAGCTTTCTCTTGGCCTGCTCGATGTTATGCGTGACCTCGTCATGATCGATGCACAACCGCTCGGAGATTTCACAATGAGAGCGACCACGGGCGGCGAGCTGAAGGCATTCCTTTTCAAGCATGTCCAGGTCGCCATATCGATCCGCGCCGCGCAACCCGAGCGCATGGGCAACGGCACAGGTTGCCGCGAAAGAGACGACACCGAGATCCTTCTTGGAAAGCTCGGCCTCTTCCCCTCCGAAAGACATGATGATCTGGCTGCCTTCGAGGGTAGGAAAAGACATCGCAATGCCGTCAACCAGCTTGAACCCCTTGGCCTCGCTCATCATTTTCGATGTCTGACGGGTTTCCTCGACATCATTCAGGATATCGCGCCACAAAACGGCATTTCCGCTTTCGCGGACATGTTTTACGATCGGGTCATGAAAAATGTATCCGCGCGAGACATATCGGTCGATCCATTCCTGGGGCCAGCTGCTCAGAACGAGGTGCCCAACCTGGTCTCCGGGTGCGGCTCCTCTGGGCGGCAGCGTCCCCGCACACACCGTATGCAGCCCGAAACGCTGCGTAAAAGCGATCAGGACGTTGCAAATCGCCGCCGGTGTCTGCGCCTTCTGGATAGCGTCAACAAAAACCCGCGTTTCCCGGAAATCACCCATACATGCCTGTCCCTGCCCCACATTCCTCGCGACTCACCCCCAGAATGCGGACAATTCGCCTTTGTCTTAAACAATAAAGCCTATCGGTAATAACAATGGAATTGTTCCATAGACAAAAAAAATCAGTAGAAGCAACAAAACATAATTCGTCGGCTACTATTCTATGAGAAAAATGCTGCACCGCAACAAGGCAATCCTTGCAATCATTTTGACGCTTGCATCAATACCTGCAGCGGCAGAAGAAGCGACGCCACCAGCCTTCACGGATCCAAAGCAGCAGCTGTCAAAACCGGATATTTCATCGCTTTCCAGACTGCGGTTTCTCACAACGGTCGATTTTTATCCGTTCAATTATCTGGACGAGGAAAACCGGATCAGTGGCGTTCACATCGATCTCGTTCGACAGATATGCGGCGTGCTCGGCATCTCGGAACGATGCCAGATACAGGCGCTGCCATGGAATGAAATCGGTCCGGCGATTGAAAACAGTCGTGCCGAAGCCGTCATCGCCGGACTGGCGATCACCGAGGAGAACCGCGAGCGCTATCTTTTCTCGCGCCCCTATCTGCGTTTTCCGGCAAGGCTTGTGACGCTTCGCTCGGCCCCTCTGGCAGAACCGCTCCATGAAGCGCTGAAGGGGAAGCGCATCGGCGTCATGGATGAAACCGCCCACGAACTCATGCTGCGCGACCTTTTCACGGAGGTGCAAAGCGTCGTCTACACGCGAAACGACTGGCTCCACGAAGATCTGAAATCCGGGAAGATCGATGGCATATTCGGCGACGGGGTGAAGCTGGGCTATTGGCTGGCGAGCAGGGATGCGCAGGACTGCTGCGTCTTTTCCGGAGGCTCCTATTTCGCACCCGAATATCTCGGCCAGGGCCTTGCCGTGGCGGTTCCGAAGGACATGCCGCAACTCGTCGAGGCCATCGACTTCGCATTGCAAAGCATGAATGCGACCGGCGGCTTCACCCACACCTATCTGCGATACTTCCCGGTCGACTTCTACTAGGGGTGCATTGTGATCTAACGCCGGCGAAGGCTGCGGAACGGCAGCACCAGCATCCACACGAGCTGCGCCGTGAAACTGCCGCGATAGTCCGACAGGCCGATCTCGATGTCGTCATGCCCGCGCTTCGGCTGCGCGATATAGGTACCGAAAAGGCGATCCCAGAACGGAAAATTGAACCCGTAATTGGAATCCGTCTCCCGCCTTATGGTCGAGTGATGCACGCGGTGCATGTCCGGCGTCACCAGCACAAGACGCAGGATCCGGTCGAGACCGAGCGGGATTTTCACATTGGAATGGTTGAACATGGCCGTGCCGTTGAGCACGATCTCAAACAGGAGCACTGCCAGAACCGGCGCGCCCAGCAGCACCACGATCGCCGCTTTCCAGAGCATGGAGACGACAATCTCCAGCGGATGGAAGCGCAGCCCCGTGGTCACGTCGAAGCCATTGTCGGCGTGGTGCATGCGGTGGATGCGCCATAGAAGCGGGATCTTGTGGCTTGCCACATGCTCCAGCCAAACGGCGAAATCCAGAATGATGAATGAGATGACGCCGGCAAGAAGCGGATGGACGCCAAGGGCATGGAAAAGCCCCCAGCCCTCCGCCTCGGCCCACATGGCGGCCCCCACGGCGGCGGCGGGAAACACCACCCGCATCATCGCGGACGAGATCAGCACCATTGAAAGATTGGCAAACCATCGGCGCGATTTCAGCGCGCCGACCATTTCGGGTCGCTCGAGCCGCGGCGACCACAACTCGTAAAGCGCCATGATCGAAAAGATGCCGACAAAGGCGAAGAGGCGGATGGCCGCTTCGGAGAAGAGAAAAGAAGTCATGCCGCCATTATTCCGTAGCGCCGTTCAAACGCCAGTCACATGCGCTTGAACGGCCATATGTGTCAGCCGAGCGCCCGCTTGCGCGCCTGCGCCGTGCGCTCGATGGCGGCGGCGACCAGCGGCTCCAGATGCAGCCTGCTGCGCACGATGTGCAGCAGGCGCTTTTCTTCCGGTTCCACATGCCGGTCTGCTGCGACAACCTCGACAGCCAGCGCATAGGCGGTGTCGTGCAGCCTGGCAGGCACGGTGTCGCGCACGGCGTTCAGAATACGCTCAAGCCCGTCATCTTCCTGAAGGATCTGCTGGCACTGCCGCGCCACCTCGATAATCCGGTTGTCGTCGAACTCCTGAAAAACCGGCCAGGAGCGGATCGTGTCGCCGATAATGGCAAGTTCTGCATCGGTCATGTCGCGGTCGGCGGCCGACATGACGACCATCAGGTAAATCAGGGCTTCGTGGGCGGACGGCTGCGCCATCTTGTTCTCCGCTATCACAATAAGGGAGCCTGAAAGTAGGTAGCCGGGCGTCATGCCGCAATGAAAAATCGTCGCTTCGATTGACGCACCGGCTGCGCCGCCTTACAGGCTTGGCCCTTGATCGAAACGAAATTCTGGAAAGCGACATGACGACGGCAAGCCAGGACGCGCTTGAATTGACGCCCGAAGTGATTGAGGCCGCAGCCGACAGCAAGGCGTGGCCCTTCGAAGAGGCGCGCAAAATCGTCAAACGCTACGAAGGCGGCTTCCCCGAAACCGTGCTCTTCGAGACGGGCTACGGCCCCTCGGGCCTGCCGCATATCGGCACTTTCGGCGAAGTGGCCCGCACCTCCATGGTGCGCCATGCCTTCCGCGTGCTCACCGAAGACAGGATCAAGACCAAGATCCTGTGCTTCTCCGATGACATGGACGGCCTGCGCAAGGTGCCGGACAATGTGCCCAACAAGGAGATGCTGCGAACGCATCTGGGCAAGCCGCTGACAAAGGTGCCGGACCCGTTCTCCAACGAATACCCATCCTTCGGCGCGGCCAACAACGCCCGGCTTCGCGCGTTCCTCGACCGGTTCGGCTTCGACTACGAGTTCGCCTCTTCGACCGAGTACTACGCCGCCGGCCGCTTCGACGAAATGCTGCTCACCATGCTCGAGCGCTACGATGCGGTGATGGACATCATGCTGCCATCGCTGCGCGAGGAGCGCGCGCAGACCTATTCGCCCTTCCTGCCCATCCACCCGAAGACGGGCGTGGTGATGCAGGTCGCTCTGGAAGAGCGCAAGCTCGGCGCAGGCAGCATTGTCTGGCGCGATCCCGAAAGCGGCGAATTGTTCGAGACGCCCGTGACCGGCGGCCACTGCAAGCTGCAGTGGAAGCCCGACTGGGCCATGCGCTGGGCCGCGCTGGACGTCGATTACGAAATGTCCGGCAAGGATCTGATCGACAGCGTCAAGCTGGCAGCGCAGATCTGCGCAGCACTTGGCAAGAAGCCGCCGGAAGGCTTCAACTACGAACTGTTCCTGGACGAGAACGGCCAGAAGATCTCCAAGTCCAAGGGCAATGGCCTGACCATCGACGAGTGGCTCGCCTATGCCCCGACCGAGAGCCTCTCGCTTTACATGTTCCAGAAGCCGAAAGCGGCCAAGAAGCTCTATTTCGACGTGATCCCGCGCGCGGTGGACGAGTATTACACCTTCCTGTCGGCCTATGACCGTCAGGACTGGAAGAACCGTCTGGGCAACCCGGTCTGGCACATCCATGACGGCACACCGCCGGAAATCGAACTGCCGGTGCCGTTTGCGCTGCTGCTCAATCTGGTCAGCGCCTCAAACGCGCAGAACACCGACGTTCTGTGGGGCTTCATCTCGCGCTATGCGCCCGGCGTCACGCCGCAGACGCATCCCGAGCTGGACCGTCTCACCGGCTATGCGCTGCGTTACTTCGAGGATTTCGTGAAGCCGTCCAAGGCGTTCCGCGCGCCCGACGAGGTCGAGCGCGAGGCGCTTGCCGGCATCAACGAAGCCCTTGGCGCGCTGCCGGCCGACGCCGATGGCGAAGCCATCCAGAACGCCATTCTGGATGTGGCGCGCGGCATCGAGCGGTATCAGGATCACAAGCGCAAGAGCCCGAATGGCGGGCCGGGTGTCTCGGTCGCCTTCTTCCAGATGCTCTATCAGGTGCTTCTGGGACAGGAACGCGGTCCCCGCTTCGGTTCCTTCGCAGCGCTTTACGGCATCGCCGAAACGCGCGGCCTCATCACTGCCGCGCTCAACGACGAGCTGTCGGCCTGACAAACGGATCTGGCCTTTTCGTGCTCCCTGAGCGGGAAGAGGCCAGTCCCTTCAAGATCTCGGATTACGAGCCGGAAGGCCCGCCGCTGAATATGCCCTTGCCGGCATTGCGGGCCGCCTTCGCCTCTTCGGCGTAAGGGCCATCTGGGTTTGCGAGCGCCCAGCCATTTTCCACCAGCCAGCTGCCCACATCGTAACCGGCGAGCGAGCAGCGCATCGGCGCATCACTCTCATTATCGGAAGCACCTTCGTCCGCCGCCCCGCCTTCAGCATGGCACTCCAGCGCACGACCGCGAAGCCAGTAACGAAACGCCGTCCGCGCCCGCTTGCCGCAAAGCCATGCGCCGCCACTGCTCGCATCACAGGACTGGTCCGCGCCGATGACGCGGATGCCGGCAATCGTGATGGTGCGCCCTTCGGATTCGAACATGCCCGCCGCAATGGCGACAGGCCGATAATAGAGCGTGTCCTGCGGCTTGGGCTCGGGAGCGGGGCCCGCCAGTTCACTGAGCGGTGACCGGGGCTGCGCCCGTTCAAGCCCGGTGGAATCGATCGGCGGCGGCGCGACAAGCTCCGGCGCGATGACACGCGGCTGCCGGCGCTCCTGCGCCTGCGCGGAACCGGGCGTCAGGAGTGCAGCAGCGCCAGAAAGAAGCGCCAGTGAAAGAACGCCTGCCCGCTTCATTACTGGCTCGCCCACACGATACGCGCCATCCATTCCATCTGCGCTATCTCGATCACACGATTGGGATGTTCGGGGTTCAGCGAAAGCAGTTCGACCTGCTCGCTCGTCTGCCGCAGCAGAACCTTGGCCATGACCTCGCCGCCCGCCGTCTTGACCACCACGCGGTCGCCACGCCGTAAGCGGGCCGTGGGATCGACGATCAGCGTATCGCCGTCACGATAGAGCGGCATCATGGATTCACCCTGCACCTGAAGCGCATACGCGCCTTCGCGCGCCGCGCCCGGCAAATCCACCTGCTCCCAGCCCTCGCCGAGCGGGAACCCGGCATCGTCGAAGAAACCGCCGGCGCCCGCCTGCGCAAAGCCGATCAGAGGCACGCTGGACGGTGGATTTCCATAAGGTTCGGTGGGCCTAGCGTCACGCTGCAGAAGCGCAAAGAACTCCGACAGCGTCGTGCCCGTGGCAAGCATGATCTTCGACAGGGATTCGGTTGACGGCCAGCGCGGGCGTCCATCGGCTGAAAGGCGCTTCGACTTGTTGAAGGCAGTCGAATCCAGGCCTGCCTTCCGGGCCAGACCGGAGGCGGAAAGCGAGTGACGCGCCGCCAGCGCGTCTATGGCTGCCCAGACCTTGTCGTGCGAAAGCACGCGACACATCCTTCCGGTATCAAAGAGACAGGAAAATATACCTGTCTTTTGCTTTTAGCGCCGGCGGCAGGGCTTGTCCACAAACCCATGCTTGCCGCCAGACGCGCCACACCCGCAAATTAAGCCGACTTACTATCAAGTGACATTGCGGGCTTCCCTGCACCATGCAGGGGGCATCACGTCACGGTCAGCGCGGAGCGCGCTTGGCCAGAATACGCTGCAGTGTGCGGCGATGCATGTTCAAACGCCGCGCCGTTTCCGAAACGTTGCGGTCGCACATCTCGTAGACCCGCTGGATATGCTCCCAGCGCACACGGTCGGCGGACATCGGATTTTCCGGCGGCGCAACCTTTTCGCCCGACTGCCGCGTCAGGGCGGCGTAGATGTCGTCGGCATCGGCAGGCTTTGCCAGATAATCGACAGCGCCAAGTTTCACCGCCGTCACGGCCGTGGCGATGTTGCCATAACCGGTCAGAATGACCGTCCGCGCATCCTTGCGCTTTTCGCGGATGGTGGCCACCACGTCGAGGCCATTGCCATCGGCAAGGCGCATGTCGACCACGGCGAAAGCCGGCGGCGTGGCCCTTGCGCGCGCAACGGCTTCTTCCACGCTCTCGGCCGTTTCCACCGTGAAACCACGGCTTTCCATCGCCCGCGCCAGACGCGTCAGAAAGGGTTTGTCATCATCAACGATGAGAAGGGAGCGGTCTTCGCCCAGAGCGGCGTCCGGGTCTTCCACGGTGTCGCTTGTCATATCCAACACGTTCAGCACGTTACTCTTCCTAGAATCTTTCTAGCCTAAATCTGTCAGCTTTCCAATTTAGGACTATTTTCGCCCATTTCCAGATTGTTATCCGGAGCAACAAATACGGCTCTGGGCCAGATAACCTCGGCATAAGCGCCTTTTCCGCTTTCGGCGAGGTTACCAAAACGAATCTGTGCGCCCGAGCGCTCAAGCAGTGTCTTGGCGATGAACAGACCAAGCCCGAGCCCGCCGCCGCTGCTGGAGCCCGGCGCGCGCTTGGACATATAGGGTTCGCCGATCCGGTCAAGGATTTCAGCCGGGAAGCCGTGTCCGTCATCGATCACCAGAAGGCCGACCTTGTAGGAATCCCAGTGCCAGCGGATCGTCACGCTCTCTTTCGCGAAGTCGACCGCGTTCTCGACCAGATTGCCAAGCCCGTAGATCACACCGGGATTGCGCCGCCCCACGGGCTCCGGCCCGTCGGTTACGCCGGGCTCCAGACGGATATCGATGCCGAAATCGCGATGCGGGGCCGCCGTTTCCTCGATCAGCGAGGTGAAGGGCTGCCGCGCCATATGCGCCTCGCCCTCCGATGACAGGCTGGTGAGCTGGCGCAGGATCTCGCGGCAGCGCTCGCTCTGGGTGCGCAGGAGCGTCACATCTTCGCTGAAGCGGTCGTCATTGCCAAGCGCACGCTCCATCTCGCGCGCCACCAGCGCAATGGTGGCAAGCGGGGTGCCGAGTTCATGCGCGGCGGCAGCAGCCAGACCATCGAGCGCCGAAATATGCTGTTCGCGCTGCAGCACGAGTTCGGTGGCGGCGAGCGCATTGGCCAGAAGCCGCGCCTCCTTCGCCACCCGGTAGGCATAAACACCGGTAAACGCGATGCTCGACACCACGGCGATCCACACGCCGATGATGTAGATCAGCGGCATCACCAGCTCCGTCCCCGGGAACCAGGGGAGCGGGCGATGGAACACGGCGAGCGCCGTTGTCAGCGCCACCACCAGAAAGCCAAGAAGCGCAGTCCAGCGCAACGGCAGCGATGTGGCCGAGATCACCACCGGCACCGTCATCAAAAGCGAGAACGGGTTGGTGAGACCGCCCGTCATGTAGAGCAGGCCCGCCAGCTGAAACGCATCAAATGT
This sequence comes from Nitratireductor sp. WH36-1, assembly GCF_058725515.1. Classification (NCBI taxonomy): domain Bacteria; kingdom Pseudomonadati; phylum Pseudomonadota; class Alphaproteobacteria; order Hyphomicrobiales; family Phyllobacteriaceae; genus Nitratireductor; species Nitratireductor sp. WH36-1. The sequence goes on from NZ_CM178970.1 coordinate 3,828,548, forward strand.
GAGAATGCCGAGAGCGGGCAGCGGCGCAAGCCGGTGCGCCACGGAATATCTGAGCGCCAGATGCACGTTGAGCCAGGCGGATGCCGCGATCAGCGCAAAGCACATGCCCACCGGCAGCGGGAAGTCGAGCCCGAAGGCGACAACAATCACCGCTGCGCTCTGACCGATGATCGCCAGCCAGCGCAGCTTGATGAGCGTGTTGAGCCGCAGGCCGTGGCTCGGATCGTGTGCCCTGATATCCTCAAGCATGGCGGCGTTATGGGGGAAGTCCGCCCGCACTCCAAGAATTATTTTTTGCGCGGTTTGGCGCGATGTGTCGCGGCTGCGTTCGCCGGATCTTCCGGCCAGACATGCTTGGGGTAGCGCCCGCGCATGTCGGCGCGCACATCCGCCCACGATCCGGCCCAGAAGCCCGGCAGGTCCCGGGTAGTCTGGATTGGCCGGTGCGCCGGCGACAGAAGCTCCAGCTTGAGCGGAATGCCATCGGCCACCGTCGGGTGTTCGGTCAGACCGAAAAGCTCCTGCACGCGGATCGCCAGAACCGGCCCCTCCGCCTCATAGCGAATGGGCACATGGCTGCCCGAAGGCGCGTCATAATGGCTGGGCGCCATCCTGCCGATGCGCCTTTGAAACTCGTGCGGCACCAATGCAGTCAGCCCTTCGCGCAGGATGTGCGGCGCCAGTCTGGAAAGCGACGCCTCGCCGGTGAGAAAGGGCAGAAGCCACTCATCCAGCCGGTCGAGAAGCGCCTCGTCGGACATGTCCGGCCATGGATCGCCCTTCGCCGCATGAAGCCAGGCAAGCTTGCCCCGAAGCGCCTTCGCCTCCCTGTCCCATGGCAGGAGCGACAGCCCGTTTGCCCGAACGGCGTCGATCACCGCGCGGTCGGCGGCAGCGCCCGATGGCGGCGGCAAAACCTGCTCGGCCAGCACCAGCGCGCCCAGCCGGCGCACCCGTCGTTGCCTGAGCGTGCCCGCGCTCCGGTCAAAGCGTGTCTCGGTAACCTCCTCGATCAGATGTCCGAGTGCCGCCACGATCTCTTCTTCGTCAATCGCCGCTGCCGAGGCGATGCGCGCATTCTGCGCCCGCCCCTGCAGATCGGCGACGACCAGAAAGGCGCTGCCGGCAAGCCGCTCCTCCGGGGCAAGCACGCCGCCACGACCATTCGCCATGACGAAATGCCCATGTGCGCCCCGCGCCTTTGCAACGCGGTCGGGCCAGGCGTTGATGAGCAGAGCGCCCGCATGCGGCGCATCGCCGGCGCGTTCGCCACCGGCAGACCTGGCAAGCCGCGCTGCCAGTCGCCGCGCCTGTTCCGCCCGCGCACCCCGCTCCCTGCGGAAGCGCTGCAACCGGTCGTCCAGATCGGCAGACCGGCCACCCAGCCCGCGCTCCGAAAGGAGTACGGCGAGTTCGGCTGCGGCCAGCGCGTGACCATCTTCCGCCGCGCGCGCAACCATATGCGCCAGGCGCACCGGCAGGGCGAGCCTGCGCATCGCTTCGCCCGCCGCCGTCAGCCGCCCCGCCTCGTCCAGCGCTTCGAGCCGCTGCAAGAGGCTGCGCGCCTCGGCAACCGCCGCAGCCGGCGGCGCGTCGAGAAAGGAAAGAGAAGCCGGATCGCTCACGCCGAAGGCAGCGCAGTCGAGCAGCAGGCCCGACAGATCCGCCTCCAGAATTTCCGGCGGCGTGAAGGCGGGCAGCGCCGCCGTCTGTTCCGCCCGCCAGAGCCGAAGCGCAATGCCCGGCGCGGTGCGCCCCGCACGACCCGCCCGCTGATCGGCGGAAGCGCGCGAGACGCGCACCGTTTCAAGCCGCGTCAGCCCCGTTGAGGGCTCGAATTTCGGCAGCCGCGACAGACCGCTGTCGATCACCACCCGCACGCCGTCAATGGTAACCGAGGTTTCCGCAATGGCCGTCGCCAGAACCACCTTGCGCCGCCCCGCATCCGCCGGGCGGATGGCCGCATCCTGCGCCCGCCCGTCAAGACCGCCATAAAGCGGCGTGATGTCCACATCGGCGGGCAGCCGTTCGGCAAGACGCTCCGCCGTTCGCTCGATCTCGCGCTGACCGGGCAGGAAGGCGAGCACGCTGCCCTCCTCCTCCGCCAGAACCGTGCGCACCGCCCGCGCCATCGTTTCCTCGATGGCCTCGCCGGCGGGCCGTTCCGCATGGCGCAGCTCGACGGGAAAGCTCCGCCCCTCGCTCTCGATCACCGGCGCATCGCCAAGAAGCGCCGCCACCCGTGCGCCATCGAGCGTGGCCGACATCACCAGAAGCCGCAGGTCCGGCCGCAATGCGGCCTGCGCATCAAGCGCCAGCGCCAGCGCGAAATCGCAATCAAGCGAGCGTTCGTGAAACTCGTCAAACAGCACCGCCGCGATGCCGGAAAGCTCCGGGTCATCAACGATCATGCGCGCGAGAACGCCTTCCGTCACCACGAGGATGCGGGTTCTGGCGGAGACCTTCCGCTCCATGCGCATGGCGTAGCCGACGGTCTCGCCCGGCTCCTCGCCAAGGATCGCCGCCATGCGCCGGGCCGCGGCCCGCGCGGCAAGCCGGCGCGGCTCCAGAAGCACGATGCGCCCGCGCGACGCCCATTCGGCGTCCAGAAGCGCGAGCGGCGCAAGCGTCGTCTTGCCCGCTCCCGGCGGTGCGACCAGCACCGCCTTGCCCTGCGTCTCCAGCGCCGCGCTCAGCGCCGGCAGCACTTCCGTTACCGGAAGATCGGGGAGTTTCAGTCTCTCCATCACGCGCCAATCCGCACGATGTCGCCGCCGGCGGCCTCCGCGTCGGCCTCGTCATGCGTCACCAGAAGCACCGGCAGCCCGCTATCGCACGCCTTGGAGAAGACCAGTTCGCGGGTCTGTGCACGCAATTCAGCATCAAGCTTGGAAAAGGGCTCATCCAGAAGCAGGGCGCGCGGCGAAGAGGCCAGCACACGCGCCAGCGCCACACGCGCCTTCTGCCCGCCCGACAGCGTTGCCGGATCGCGCGTCTCAAGCCCTGCAAGGCCCACGCCCTCAAGCACCTGTGCGACACGCGCCGCCCGCGCCGCGCGGCCGCGCACAGCCTCCGGCAGCGCAAACATCAGATTGCCGCCCACACTCATATGCGGAAACAGAAGCGGGTCCTGAAAAAGCACGCCCACATGCCGGTCTTCAGGCTTCAGCGCGGTCACCTCGGTTCCATCGACGAAAACCCTGCCGCGCGCCGAAAACACCGGATCGAGAAACCCGCCAATATAGGCGAGCAGCGTGGATTTTCCCGCACCCGACGGCCCCATGACCGTCAGCACCCCGCCGGGCGCAACCCGTCTGGTCAGCGAAACGATCTCGCGCCCTTCAAGCGCAATCGTCACCCGGTCGATGAAGAGTCCGGCTTCCGTCAAATCCCGTGTCCGTTCAAACATGCATGTCGCGATACCGGCGGAATATCAGCGCCGGTACGATTGTGGCAACGGCAAAGCCGGCGGCCGGCAGCACCATCTGCATGAAGGCATAGATGCCGATCACGCGGCGATTGCCACCCGAGGCGAGCGCCACCGCCTCCGTGGTGATGGTCGTCAGCCGCCCCGCGCCGATCAGCACCGTGGGCAGATAGAGCCCCACCGACACCGAAAAGCCAATGGCCGCAACGGCAAGAAGCGGCCGCGCCAACATGGGAAGGCGTATCTGGAAGAACCGCCGCACCGGCCCCTTGCCGAGCCCCGCCGCGATCTGGTCGTAGCGCCGGTCAAAGGCCCGCCAGGGGTCTTTCAGGGCGAGCCAGGCATAAGGCAACACGAAAACGAGATGCGCGAAGACGAGCGCCGCCAGCGTCGCCTCCACACCGGTCAGGATGAAGAGAAGCTGGAGCCCGAACAGGAACGCCACCTGCGGCACCAGAAGCGGCAGATAGAGAAGCGCCAGCGCGCCCCGCCCCGGCGGACGCCCCATCTCATCCTCCCGCACGAAACACAATATGGCGATCACCGCCGCAACGAATGTGGAAATGAACGCCACGAACAGCGTGGTTGCCAGCGGCTCCACCAGATTGGGCAGAACCCGCATCCAGTTGCGCAGGTCAAAGCGCGCCGGCAGCACGTCTGGATATTGCCACAGCCCCGCCACCGACCACAGGCCGAGCGCCACAAGCCCGGCAAAGATTGCGCCGGCAGACACAAGCATCGCGGCCAGCGCGCCCCAGCGCAGAACACGGTCGCGCCGAAAGCGCCGCCCGGCGCAGGAAAACCGGTCGCGCAGCCGCGCGCCGAGCTTCTCGAAGCCGATCCAGATCAGGATTGCGGCGGCCGTGACGCCCAGTTGAAGCACCGCCCCCGCCGACGCCAGAAAGCGCATGGAGAGGTCGGGATCGTTCATCCAGTCGACCAGCCGCACCGCCAGCGGCGCGGGCGTGGTCGGGCCCAGAATGGTGGCCACATCCACCACCGATGTGGCAAAGGCGATGACCGCGAAAACGGGCAGACGGATCTGCGGATAGATCGACGGCCAGAGGCCGAACACGAAACCGGAGATGCGCCCATATCCCATTGATGCAATGAGTGCCCGCATGCGCGCCGGCTTCACCTGCGGCAGTGCGGCCAGCGTGACGAGAAGCAGGAACGGAATTTCCTTCACGATCAGGCCCGCCATCATCGACAGGCCGAACGGATCATGCACGATCAGGAGGTCGGGCGGGCGCTCCCAGCCGGTCAACCCCGGTGAGATCAGCCGCGCGATCATGCCCGACGGCGCAATGAGAAAGGCGAGCGCGAAGGCGCTGGCCGCGTGCGGCACGGAAAGCAGCGGCGAAATCAGATGCTGGATGCGTGCAAAGAGCTGCGTGCCGCCCCAGGCGGCGGTGAAAAGCATCACCACCGCAAGCGAGATCGCCGCCGTCGCAAGCCCGCTGAAGAGGCTCATCAGCGCCGACATGAAAATGGCCGGCTCGGAAAACAGCATGGCGAAGGGCGCAAGCCCGAACTCCATGCCACCCAGCGCCGGCAGATAGCCGAAGGCCGGCAGCAATGTGCCGGCCAGCCCGAACGCGACCGGAACGGTCAGAAGCCCGATGGCGAGAAAAGGACCGAGGCGCGTCAGCATCAGGCTGGTCCCATGCCTTGGCTAATTTCCAACCCCATAGCGCCGTTTCCACTCGGTTTCGATGCGCTCCATCCAGCTCGGATGCGGCTCGTCCAGCGCCGGGCCGAGTTCGTCGGGCCGCAGCGTTGCGACGCCGAGATCGATGGCGTCGAAGCGGGCGCGGTCATCCACATCCAGCCTGTCGAGCGCGAGCACCGTCGGATCGCCCCAGATGGCTGGATCCTGCTTGCGCGCCTGCGCCTCGGGCGACATCAGGAAATTGGCAACCACCAGCGCCCCCGCCTTTGCCGAAGCATTGTAGGGGATGGTCAGGAAGTGGGTGTTGGCCAGCGTGCCGCCGGGAAAGGTGAAGGAACGCACCGTGTCCGGCAGCTCGCCATTGGCAATGGCGTTCGAGGCTTCAGCCGGATTGAAGGCGAAGATGATGTCGAGTTCGGAATCGGCCAGAAGCTGCTTCATCGCCGGGTAATTCTGCGGATAGGCACGGCCGGAGCGCCACATGGCCGGGTTCAGCGCATCGAGATAGTCGAAAAGCGGCTTTGCCACCTGATCGAACGCATCTTCATCAACCGGTTTTTGCAACACTGCCGGGTCTTCGACCGTTTCGGCCAGAACCTGCTTCAGGAAGGAAGAGCCGATGAAATCCGGCGGCTGCGGATAGGAGAAGCGGCCGGGGTTTTCCTGCGCCCATTTCAACAGCCCGTCGGCATCCTGCGGCAGGTCTTCCACATGGATGCGCGCGGTGTCGTAGAAGAAGACAAGTTTCGCCATGCCCCACGGGCTTTCCAGCCCTTCCACCGGCACGGTGAAGTCGGTGCGGATGGTCGGCTTGTTCTCGACATCCACAAAGGCCCAGTTCGGCAGTTTTTCCGCCCAGCCCGGCGAGAGGATCAGCCCCTGTTGCTTCATGGCGGCAAAGTTCTCGCCATTGATCCAGATGAGATCGACCGTTCCGCCCGCATCGCGACCGGCAGCCTTTTCCGCCACCACGGTGGCGACCGCGCTTGCCGTATCCTCAAGCTTCACATGTCTGAGCGTGACGCCGTAGCGTTCTTTCAGCGCGTCACCCGCCCACTCGATGTAATCGTTGATGTTCTGCGAACCGCCCCAGGCGTTGAAATAGACTGTTTCGCCACGCGCATCCTTCAGAACCGCATCCCAGTTCGAGGGATCGGGCTGCGTCGTATCGGCGGCGGCTGGAACCGCGCCAATGGCCAGAAGTGCAGTCGAGAATAGCAGTGCGCGCAAGCGAAACCCCTTTGTTGCCCTTGTTTGAAACCCGTTGGGATAGAGCACGTCAGGGCGGATCAAATCAACGCAAACCACCTCGCGTTGCGGTCACTTCGCGGTGAGTTGTGGGTGATGGGCGCTCTCAGCCGGTCTCGTCCGCGCCGGGTATGTGCAACTCGATACGGTCGGCGGCAAAGCGGGTCTCGGAATACTGCACGGGCTGTCCCTGCGCATCCACATTGATGGCAATGGTCACCAGAACGATCGCGCCGGGCGAAAGCTGCAGGTCTTTCAGATCGCCCGCTTCTGCGTGCCGGGCTGTTACAGTGGTGCTGTGGCGCAGATAATCGGCAAGGCCCAGTTCCCGGAACGAGGCCGTGATCGAGCGCGTTCGCGAAAAAATTTCCGCCATGCCCGCAAACCGCTCTGCGTCGAACCAGCCACGGGCGCGGGAAACGGGCCGTCCATCGGCATGCGAAAGCGTCTCCAGCCGGATCACCGGCGCGCCGGGCGAAAGACACAACGCCTTTGCAACATCAAGGCTCGCGGGCTCCACCGCATGATCGAGCAGATCGGCGGCCAGCCCGCGCGACTGCCCCGCCAGCCCTTCCGAAAAACGCGTACGGCTGCGAATGGGATAGGCCAGCCGCCTGCGTGCCTCGACAAAGGTACCGCGCCCCTGCTCTGCGCGTAAAACGCCTTCCTGCACAAGCGCCGCAATCGCCGTGCGCACCGTGTGCCGGTTGACGCCAAAACGCTCCGCAAGCGCCACTTCCGGCGGCATGCGTCCTCCCTGCCCCAGAAGACCTTCACTGATCTCGCGCCGCATGCGGTCGGCGATCTGCCGCCAGAGCGCAACGCCGCTGCGCCGCTCGATCACCGCTTCCTTTTTCTTCGCCTGCGCCAAAATCCCGTTCTCCCCGGCTGCGCTGTCATCAGCGCGTCATGGACACCCGTTAGGCAAAACCCATAATATGTTTGGTTGTCTAGAACAATAGACAAATTGGCGAACGAGGAAGGAGACATCATGGTCTCACGACAGGAAAGACAGGCGGTCACCGAGCGGCGGCGCGAAGCGATGGCGGTGCTGGCCATGGCGAGCGGCACCGATCTCATGCAGCTCTGGAACGAAGCCGGGCTGCCCGACGAGGCCGAAACGCTGCGCGGACCTGAAACCGGCCTTGTGACCGTTCGCGGCCGCATGGGCGGCGGCGGCGCGCCGTTCAACTTCGGCGAAGCCACCGTCACGCGCGCCACCGTCAAGCTTCCCGGCGGCGAGGTTGGCCACGCCTATGCGCTTGGCCGCGAGAAAATGAAGGTGCGGGTTGCCGCCCTCATCGACGCGCTGCGCCAGCAACCTGACCTTGAAGCCCGGATCGAGGAGAAGATCCTCGCGCCGCTGCGCGCCCGCCGCATCGAGGCTGACGCGATCCGTCGCGCCGAAACGGCAGCCACCAAGGTCGACTTCTTCACCATGGTTCGCGGAGAGGACTGATGACGCTCGATTCCATCGCCATCGAAGGCGGTTTCCAGAACCCGGTCTTCGACGCCCAGACCATTTTCCGCGCCGTCATGCAGGCCATGGCCGAGCCCGGCACGATCCACAGGGGCATTGCGCTCGCCAAGCCGCCCGCACCGCTGACGCCGGAGGCCGCAGCCGTCGCGCTGGCGCTTTGCGATCAGGACACGCCGATCTGGCTCGACCCCGCGCTTGCGGGCGATGAGGCGGTCCGCGCCTGGCTCGCCTTCCACACCGGCGCGCCGCTCGCCAACACGCCGGCCGATGCGCATTTCATCCTGGCGGCTGATCCCGAGCACCTGATCGGGCTGGAGAACTTCGCCCAGGGCTCGCAGGAATATCCCGACCGCTCGGCCACGCTCGTTCTTCAGGTGAACGACCTTTCGGGCGGCGAGGAACTGGTTCTCGACGGCCCCGGCATCGAGAGCGAGGCGCGCCTCGCGCCCCGTCCCATGCCGCGTCATTTCACCCGCCAGTGGGCGCAGAACCACGCCCGCTTTCCGCGCGGCATCGACCTGATCCTGGTCAGCCGCGAGGGCCTTGCGGCCCTGCCCCGCTCCACCCGCATCACCAGCCAGGAGGCCTGAGCCATGTATGTAGCCGTCAAGGGCGGCGAAGCCGCCATCCAGAACGCGCACCGGCTTCTGGCCGACCGTCGCCGCGGCGACCGCAACCTGCCCGCCATCACGCTCGAGCAGATCGCCAGCCAGCTTTCGCTTGCCGTCGACCGCGTCATGTCCGAAGGCTCGCTTTACGACACCGGCCTCGCGGCACTTGCCGTCAAGCAGGCGCGCGGCGACATGATCGAGGCGATCTTCCTTCTGCGCGCCTACCGCACCACCCTGCCGCGCTTCGGCTATACGCGCCCCGTCGACACGGCAGCGATGCTGGTCGAGCGGCGCGTCTCCGCCACCTACAAGGATCTGCCCGGCGGGCAGCTTCTCGGCCCCACCTTCGATTACACGCACCGTCTGCTTGATCCGGAACTGGCCGAAGACGCCGAACCGGCAGCGCCCGAGGCGCGCAGCGAGGCCGAAGAAGCCATGCCGCGTGTGTCCGACATTCTCGCCAATGAAGGCCTGATCGAGGAAGACGGCTCCCTGCCGGAAGACCGCGAGCCCGGCGACATCACCCGCGAGCCGCCGGAGTTTCCCATGGAGCGCGACCAGCGCCTTCAGGCCCTGTCGCGCGGCGACGAGGGGTTCCTTCTGGCGCTCGGCTATTCCACCCAGCGCGGCTATGGCCGCAACCACCCCTTCGCCGGCGAGATCCGCATTGGCGAGGTGGATGTGGAGATCGACGTGCCGGAACTCGATTTCCCGCTCACGCTCGGCCGCATCCGCGTCACCGAGTGCCAGATGGTCAACCAGTTCAAGGGCTCGCAGAAAGTGCCGCCGCAGTTCACCCGCGGCTACGGGCTTGTGTTCGGCCAGTCGGAACGCAAGGCCATGGCCATGTCGCTGTGCGACCGGGCGCTGCGCGCCAACGAGCTGGATGAAGACATCACCGCACCGGCGCAGGACGAGGAGTTCGTCATTTCGCACTGTGACAACGTGCAGGCGACCGGCTTCGTCGAGCACCTGAAGCTGCCGCACTATGTCGACTTCCAGGCCGAGCTCGGTCTGGTCCGCCAGATGCGCCGCGAATACGAGGAGCGCCGCGAGGGCGCAGCCGCAGACACCGAGCGCCGGGAGGCCGCCGAATGAACGCCCACACCGACAACATCGCCCAGTACAATTTCGCCTATCTGGACGAGCAGACGAAGCGCATGATCCGCCGCGCGATCCTCAAGGCCATCGCCATTCCCGGCTATCAGGTGCCCTTCGCCAGCCGCGAAATGCCAATGCCCTATGGCTGGGGCACCGGCGGCGTGCAGGTCACCGCATCGGTGATCGGAACCGACGATGTGCTCAAGGTCATCGACCAGGGCGCGGACGACACCACCAATGCCGTCTCCATCCGCGCCTTCTTCCAGAAGGTCGCCAATGTGGAGGTAACCACCCACACCGCCGACGCCACCATCATCCAGACGCGCCACCGCATCCCCGAGGAACCGCTGAATGCCGGTCAGGTGCTCGTCTATCAGGTGCCGATCCCCGAGCCACTGCGCTTCCTCGAGCCACGCGAGACCGAGACGCGCAAGATGCATGCGCTTGAGGAATACGGCCTCATGCATGTGAAGCTCTACGAGGACATCGCCCAGCACGGCCACATCGCCACCACCTTCGCCTACCCGGTCAAGGTCGAGGGGCGTTACGTGATGGACCCCTCGCCGACGCCGAAATTCGACAATCCGAAAATGCACATGTCGAAGGCGCTCCAGCTTTTCGGCGCAGGCCGCGAAAAGCGCATCTATGCCGTTCCGCCCTACACGCGGGTCGAAAGCCTCGACTTCGAGGATCATCCCTTCGAAGTGCAGACCTTCGATGAGCCCTGCGCGCTGTGCGGCGGCACGGATGTCTATCTCGATGAAGTGGTTCTCGATGATCGCGGCGGGCGCATGTTCGTCTGCTCCGACACCGACAATTGCGAGGCGCGCCGCGCCGAAGGCCATCGCGGACATCTGTCCGGCGAAGAGGCTGCAACGTGAGAAACGACAGCGCATCGATGACAGCGCCCGGATCGCGGCCCTCCTCCTTCTCCCCGTCGGCGGGGAGAAGGCGTCGGCAGGCGGATGAGGGGCTGCGCAAACTTTTGAAAATTCGCGGAGAAATCCAATGACTGACGAACCGCTGCTTCGCGTTCGCTCCATCTCGAAATTTTACGGCAACCGTATCGGCTGCAACGACATCTCCTTCGACCTGTGGCCGGGCGAGGTTCTGGCTGTGGTGGGCGAGTCCGGCTCGGGCAAGACCACCCTCCTGAACTGCCTCTCCACCCGCCTCCTGCCGACCTCCGGCACCGTGTCCTACCGCATGCGCGACGGGGCCTTCCACGACCTCTACCGCATGAGTGAGGCCGAACGCCGCTTCCTGATGCGCACCGACTGGGGCTTCGTGCACCAGAACCCCTCCGACGGCCTGCGCATGACGGTTTCCGCCGGCGCGAATGTCGGCGAGCGGCTGATGGCCGTGGGCCAGCGCCACTATGGCGACATCCGCGCCACCGCCACCGACTGGCTCGGCCGCGTGGAGATCTCCAGCGACCGCATCGACGACCAGCCGCGCGCCTTTTCCGGCGGCATGCGCCAGCGCCTGCAGATCGCCCGCAACCTCGTCACCGGCCCGCGCCTCGTCTTCATGGATGAGCCGACCGGCGGTCTCGACGTGTCGGTGCAGGCCCGCCTGCTCGATCTCCTGCGCGGCCTCGTTCACGAGCTTGGCCTGTCCGCCATCGTCGTTACCCACGACCTTGCGGTCGCCCGCCTTCTCTCCCACCGCATGATCGTCATGAAGGACGGTCACGTGGTCGAAAGCGGCCTCACCGACCGGGTGCTCGACGATCCGCAGGCGCCCTACACCCAGCTTCTCGTTTCCTCCATCCTGCAGGTGTGATCATGGCAACGCCCCTCGTCGTCTCCGAAGTCTGCAAGAGCTTCACCATGCATCTCCAGGGCGGCATCCGCCTGCCCGTGGTGTCCGATGTCTCCTTCTCGCTCTCCGCCGGCGAATGCGCCGTGCTTGGCGGCCCCTCGGGCGCCGGCAAGAGCTCCATCCTCAAGATGATCTATGGCAGCTACGCCATCGACACCGGTCAGGTAATCGTCAGCCATGGCGGCAATCTGGTGAACCTCGCCACCGCCGATCCGCGCACCGTCATCGCCATCCGCCGCGACACGATTGGCTATGTCAGCCAGTTCCTGCGCGCCGTGCCGCGCGTTTCCGCGCGCGACGTTGTAGCCGAACCGCTCATCGCGCGCGGCGAAGTTCTGGAAACCGCCCGCGGCAGGGCCGAGATGCTGCTCGAACGCCTCAACCTGCCCGAGCGCCTGTGGGATCTGCCGCCCGCCACCTTCTCCGGCGGCGAGCAGCAGCGCGTGAACATCGCCCGCGGCTTCATCACCGACCACCCCGTTCTGCTGCTCGATGAACCGACCGCTTCGCTCGACAAGGCAAACCGCGAAATCGTGGTTTCCATGATCGACGAGAAGAAGAGGGCGGGCGTCGCCCTTCTCGGCATCTTCCACGATCAGGATGTGCGCGAGATCGTCGCCGACCGCATCATCGACGTCACCGACTTCGCACCAGGCAGGAAAGCGGCATGAAACAGCTATCGGAAAAGCCGGCCATTCACCCCACCGCAAAGGTCGTCGAGTCCACGCTCGGCCGCTACACCGAGATCGGCGAGCGCTCCCGCGTGCAGGAAACGGCGTTCGGCGACTACTCCTACATGACGCAGGACTGCAGCGTCTGGTGCGCGCAGATCGGCAAGTTCTCCAACATCGCCGCCGCCGTGCGCATCAACGCCACGAACCACCCCACATGGCGGCCGACCCTGCACCATTTCACCTACCGCTCCGGCGATTACTGGCCGGATGCCGAGCATGACGCCCAGTTCTTCGAATGGCGGCGGGAGAATATGGTGCGGATCGGTCACGACACATGGCTTGGCCATGGCTGCACGATCCTGCCCGGCGTCACCGTCGGCGATGGCGCGGTGATCGGCGCAGGCGCGGTCGTGTCGAAGGATGTCGCGCCCTACACGATTGTCGGCGGCGTTCCCGCCCGCCCGATCCGCGAGCGTTTCGACCGCAAGACCGCCGAGCGCTATCAGGCGCTTGCCTGGTGGGACTGGGACCATGACCGGCTGCGCGCCGCACTGGACGACTTCCGGTCGCTGAACGCGGAAGAATTCCTGGAAAAGCACGGCGGCTAAAGCAATTCCAGGAAAAGCGGGAACCGGTTTTCCGTCCGGAACTGCGTAAAAGAAGATCCGATTTATTGATGGAGCATCGGAGAAACCGGAAGCCGGTTATCGCTTTCCGGTCCGATGCTCTCATCGCCGCGCCAACGGGTCGCAGCTTTCCCTGAATATGATTGTCATGTTTTTATTGACAGGAACGCCCGTCCGCGTGTTCTATGCGCCTGCATCTACGCGATGCGTCCATGGTGTTGGGGCCTTTAACCCTTTCGATCGCAGGACGTCTGTCGTCGCCCGCAAGCCCTGCCTGCCGCAAAACCTGCCGGCAGTCTTTCGCTGATACGGGCGCGTTTTCCGACACACTCCGGCACGAAGGTTCAACCCTTGCCTGTGGGCTTGACCTTGCAAAGCCACGGAGCGTTTGACGTCGCCATGCTCGTCTGTCAGTGCAACCTGATCACCCAGAAAGAGGTCGAGGACACCATCGTTTCGATGCTGGACGAAGACCCCTGGCAGCTCATCGTACCGGCCAAGGTCTATCACACGCTTTCCAAACGAGGTCGCTGTTGCGGCTGCTTCCCAAATGTGGTGGAAACGATCATCCGTGTAACGGAAGAATACCACCACCGTCACGCCGAAAGCGAAGGCGCTGAAGTCGTGACATATCTTGACCAGGTTCGCGCCCTGCGCGAGCGCTACGGGAGCAGGTTTAATGAAAGGCGACAAAAAGGTTATCGAGCGGCTTAACGAAGCCCTCACCCATGAACTCGGGGCGGTCAACCAGTACTGGCTGCACTATCGCCTTCTGGAAGACTGGGGCTTCACCAAACTGGCGAAGAAGGAACGCGAGGAATCCATCGAGGAGATGCACCACGCCGACAAGCTGGTCGAGCGCATCATCTTCCTTGAAGGTCATCCCAACCTTCAGGTCGTTGGACCGCTGCGCATCGGCCAGAACCTCAAAGAGGTTCTCGAAGCCGATCTGGCTGGCGAGCACGATGCCCGCAAGCTGTACAAAGAGGCCCGCGACGACTGTAACGCCGCCGGCGACTACGTATCCATGAAACTGTTTGAAGAGCTTCTGGCCGATGAGGAAGGCCATATCGACTTCCTCGAAACCCAGCTTGAGCTTCTTGAGACCATCGGCGAGGCCAAATACGGCCAGCTAAACGCCGGCTCTGCCGACGAAGCCGAGTAATCTGGCTTAGGAATGGCCGGTCGAGCACCCGCTCCCGGCCATTCCACTCCCGTGATCAATGCGCTCTTGGCCGCTGTTTTGTACCCGGAACGAGCGCCGCATCGCCCAGCTTGCGCGCCGCCCCGGTTCGCTCCGCCACCACGATCAGCCCTTCTATGGGCTCACCGCGATCCATCCGGATCACCGCCTTCTCCAAAAGGACCGGCTCGAACCCCGCTTCCGCCAGCGCTGCACGCAGATGCGGCTCGGAATGGGCATAACGGCGCGAGGCGCGCAGCACCATTGCCTCCGGCCCCGCGTGATGTTCGACCGAGAAGACGAAGAGCGCTCCCGGCGCAAGCGACGCGCCCGCCGTCGCAAAAAGCCGCTCCAGCGCGCCCAGATACATGAACACATCGGCCGCCGTCACCAGGTCGGCCCTGCGCGGCAGGGTCGAGAGCGCTGCCAGATCGGCCCGCTCCAGACGGTCGTATATGTGCTTTCCGCCGGCCCGCTTCAGCATCTCGGCGGAGATATCGAGCCCTTCCAGAAAGCTCACGCGGGATCGCAGGCGCTCGCCCATGAGGCCGGTGCCGCAGCCAAGATCGACCGCATGGGCAAAGCTGTCGCGGCCAAGGCGCAGAAGCGCCTCTTCCAGCAATTGCGGCACGCGGTAGCCAAGCTTGTCCACCAGCGAAGCGTCGAAGGTTTCGGCATATTGATCGAACAGCGTTTCGACAAAGGCGGAAGGAGCGGCTTCAAGACCGTCCAGCGCGCCATGCAGCTCAAGCTTGAGCGCCGCGCCCAGCCTGTCTTCGCGATCGAGCCGCAGCACCGTGCGCCAGGCGTCCACCGCCGCCGCGATCTCGCCAGCCTCGGCCAGCATTTCGCCATGTCGATAATGCCCTGCGATCCAGTCCGGCGCGAGCTCCAGCGCCTCGCCCATCAGGCTGGCAGCGGCCTCGAACTCACCGTTTTCCAGCAACATCTCGGCGTACTCCGCCCGGCGATCGGCCAGGAGGTTACCCGAGGTGAAGATGAATGGGTTCATACAGTTTGAATTTTTCCGGGGTGCCCTGGGTCAGGACCCACGCGGGCGGTGGGCGTTTATGCTCCCGGAAATCTCTCCTGACAAGCATATCTTTCACCATCAGAAAAAAATCCTATCTTGTGGTTCCATGAAGCCGCACGATCTGCTCCACCCGCGTCCGGCAGGGCTTTATTGCCCGCCCGGCGATTTCTACATCGATCCCGTTCGCCCGGTGGAGCGGGCGCTCATTACGCATGGCCATGCCGACCACGCCCGCGCGGGCCATCGCCACGTGCTGGCGACAGGGCAGACACTCGACATCATGAAGCTGCGCTACGGCGCGGATTTTGCCGAAAGCCGGCAGGCCCTTGCCTATGGCGAGAAGCTTTCCATCGATGGTGTCACCGTCTCGTTTTACCCCGCCGGCCATGTGCTCGGCTCGGCGCAGATCGCGGTCGAGGCCAACGGGCTGCGCATCGTCGCCTCCGGCGACTACAAGCGCCATCCAGACGCCACCTGCGCGCCCTTCGAGCCGGTGCGCTGCGATGTCTTCATCACCGAAGCAACCTTCGGGCTCCCCGTCTTCGTCCATCCCGATCCGCTGAACGAGATCCGCAGGCTGACCGCCTCGCTTGCCCAGTTCCCCGAGCGCGCCCACATCGTCGGCGCCTATTCGCTCGGCAAGGCGCAGCGCGTCATCGGCCTCCTGCGCGCCGCCGGCCATGATGCGCCGATCCTCATTCACGGCGCACTGGCCAAGCTCTGCCGCTACTATCAGGGTCAGGGCATCAAGCTCGGCAAACTCGCCCCGGCCACCGACGAGGAAGGAATTGTCGATCGCGGCGCGGGCCAGATCATCGTCGCCCCGCCCTCGGTTTTCGGCGAGCTCTGGACCCGCCGTTTCGCCGACCCGCTTAATGTCTTCGCCTCCGGCTGGATGCGCATTCGTCAGCGCGCCAGACAGCGCGGCGTCGAGCTTCCGCTGACCCTGTCCGACCATGCCGACTGGAACGAACTCACCGCCACTATCCGCGAAACGGAGGCGGGCGAAGTGTGGGTGACCCATGGGCGCGAAGAAGCCATCGTGCGCTGGTGCGAGCTGAACGGCATCGCCGCGCGTCCGCTCAACCTTGTCGGCTATGAAGACGAGGCCGAGTGATGCAGCGTTTCGCCGATCTCCTCGACCGTCTCGTCCTCACACCGTCGCGCAATGGCAAGCTGCGGCTTCTGGCGGATTATTTCCGCAACGTGCCCGATCCCGACCGGGGCTACGCGCTGGCCGCACTCACGGGCGGTCTGGATTTTCCGGCGGTCAAACCCGCCATGCTGCGCACCCTGATTTCCGAGCGCATGGATGAGGTGCTTTTCGCCTATTCCTACGATTATGTGGGCGATCTCGCCGAAACCATTTCGCTGGTCTGGCCCGCCGCCCCCGACAGTGAGACCCCGCCGCCGGCGCTCTCCGAGATCGTCGAAACCCTCACACAGCTTGGTCGCGCCGAAGCGCCAACAGTCATCGCAGGCCTGCTCGACCGGCTCGACCCTTCCGCCCGTTTCGCGCTCATCAAACTGGCGACCGGGGGCCTGCGGATCGGCGTTTCGGCGCGTCTTGCCAAACAGGCGCTTGCCGCCTTTGGCGACAGGGATGTGGGCGAGATCGAAGAGCTCTGGCACGGACTCGAACCGCCCTATGAAACGCTTTTCGCCTGGCTTGAGGGCAAGGCCGAAAAGCCGGTCAGCGCCGCACGGGCGCTGTTCCGCCCGGTCATGCTCGCCCACCCGGTCGGCGAGGGCGATCTCGAAAAACTCGATCCGGGCGACTATGCCGCCGAGTGGAAATGGGACGGCATCCGCGTACAGGCTGCGGGCGAAGACGGTGTGAAACGGCTTTATTCGCGCACGGGCGACGATATTTCCGGCGCATTTCCCGATCTTTTGGCGGAATTCGATGCCGAAATGACGCTGGATGGAGAACTTCTGGTCGGAAATCCGGGCCTCAAAACCGGCACGTTTTCAGATCTGCAACAGCGCCTGAACCGCAAGACGGTCTCGAAGAAGATGCTCGCCGAATACCCCGTTTTTCTGCGCTGCTACGATCTTCTCCAGATAGGCGATGATGATCTGCGCGCCCTGCCCTTTGCCGAGCGGCGCGCCATTCTGCAAAGCGAACTGCCGGCGCTTTCAGAACACCGATTCGACCTGTCTCCCATGGTCGGCTTTTCAGGCTGGGAGGAGCTTGAGGAAAAGCGCCGCAATCCGCCGCATCCCGTGATCGAAGGGGTGATGCTGAAACGGCGCGATTCCGCCTATGTGCCGGGTCGTCCAAAGGGGCCGTGGTTCAAATGGAAGCGCGATCCGTTCACCGTCGATGCGGTCCTGATGTACGCCCAGCGCGGCCACGGAAAGCGGTCGAGCTATTATTCGGACTATACATTCGGCGTCTGGAGAGGCCCGGACGACGCACCCGAACTGGTGCCGGTCGGCAAGGCCTATTTCGGCTTTACCGATGAAGAACTGAAGCTGATCGACAAATATGTGCGCGACAACACGGTGGAGCGTTTCGGCCCCGTGCGCTCGGTGCGCGCAGAGCCCGGCCATGGCCTCGTTCTGGAAATCGCCTTTGAAGGGCTGAACCGCTCGACGCGCCACAAATCGGGCGTCGCCATGCGCTTTCCACGCATCTCGCGCCTGCGCTGGGACAAGCCGGCGGCCGAGGCCGACCGGCTGGAAACCCTTATGGCGCTCTTGGCGGACTAGCGGGCAGTCACTGCGTTGCGACCGCTGCCCGGATCGCGAAAATATCGAGCGCCTTGCCGCCGCCCGTCACATCGGGAACGATGGTGATGGCGCCGCCGCCATTGGGCCGCTCATCCGGCAGCGTGACCTCGAACAGATAGTCCGCCCGTGAGGGGCCAACCACATAGCGGGTGCGTCCGCAGCCGCCGAGCGCGCCGAAATTGCACGACAGCGAAAGCTGTGTCTCCTCGCCATCCTGCGAACGCGCCTCAATGCTGAAGATCGCGCTGCGGCCTGCCAGCGTTTCGAGAATGCCCTGCCCCACATCGAAGGTGACGCCGGCATTGCCCGCCGTGCTGATGCGCAGGAACACACGATCATCATTGCGCATGACATCCACATTGCCGCCATTGGACGCGGCGACCGTCGTCGGGTCGGTCGGATCGAACACGGTGATCCACTCGCCCGCAGCGCGGCTTGTGCCCGATGCGCCCTGCGTGCCCGTGGTCTCGTCGCTGCCCGTCGAGAACTCTTCTTCCTCAAGCGCCAGCGGCGGATTGGGAACGCTGGTGTCGCGTTCGGCGCTGGACATCAGGATGCCACTGGAAAACGTCCACCAGAGCCCCATGGCGACAAAGGCCACCAGGGTCGCCACGAGAAACAGCATGGCGTAGGGGCGGCGCTGCCTTGGCAGGGCCGCGCGAATGCGGCGCTTGGTTTCCGCATCCGACGGCTGGTCGGGTGCGGAAGGCCGGTCTGCGCGGTCGATCTGCGGCGTGAAGTCGCTTTCGGCGCGCCGCACTTGTGCGCGACGCGGCTCGGACGCCACTTGGGGCGCCACCTCGGGCGTCACCTGAGGCGAAGGCGCCTGACGCGGCGCGGGCCTCGGCTCCTGCCGCTGTGGCGCTTCGGGTTCCGGTGCGGCCGGGCGACGGGGCGCGGCTGCGGGAACGAATTCCGTTTCGATTTCGGTGATCGTCGCCTTCAGGTTCTCACGCCGGGCGAGTTTCGCCTCGTCCGAGAGATCCTCGCGTGCCTCAAGCGTACGCTCCAGCGCGGCAAACGCCGAGCGGTAGACCTTCTCACGAAAGGACCGCTTGTCTGCGTCGCCCTTTTCGAACGCCTTTCTTATGGCTTTTTCTATTGCGTCCAAGGCTGGCTGCCCTCTTTGCCTGCTTTGCCCCATGGTTAACCGTTGGTGAGTATGCAATCAACGGTGATAACAAGGTGTGAACAATCCATCGTTCCGGCGCGACGCGCGGAAAACGGTTCACAATCCGCTCAAAACAAGGCCGGAGGAGACTAAAATGCGGGATTTCGCGCTCGAAGTTCATTTTTCCCGCTGGGAGTTCAATGCCCGGCATCACATGACCGCTTCGGACATGGAGAGCATGACGCTCGGCGAACTGACGCAGATGGCAGGGCCGGCGGCGCGCGAACAGCTCGACAGTCTCTGGCTCGGCTACACGGAAACCTGGGGCGCGCCTGATCTGCGCGAGGCCATCGCCGCCACCTATGACGGACTTTCCGCCAGCAACATTCTCTGCTTCGCCGGGGCGGAGGAAGGCATCTACGCCGCCATGCGGGTGATGCTCACGCCCGACGACCACGCCATCGTCTCGGTGCCCAACTATCAGGCGGCCGAGACCGTGCCGCTCGGCCTGTGCGCCGTTACCGGCGTGCCGCTTCTGGAAGACGAGAACTGGCGGCTCGACCTCGACGCGGTGCGCGCCGCGATCCGCCCCAACACAAAGCTCATTTCCGTCAACCTGCCCAACAACCCGACCGGCGCGCTGATGCCGCAGGACGATTTTGCGGAACTGGTGGAGATCTGCCGCGCGCATAATCTCTATCTTTTCAGCGACGAGGTCTATCGGCTTCTGGAGCGCGACGAGAGCAAGCGCCTGCCGCAGGCCGCCGAGATCTATGAGAAAGGCATCTCGCTCAACGTGATGTCCAAGGCCTACGGCCTGCCGGGCCTGCGCATTGGCTGGATCGCCAGCCCGGACACGGCGCTCCTGCTGAAATTCGAGCGCTACAAGCACTACCTCTCGATCTGCAATTCCGCTCCCAGCGAGCGTCTGGCGGTGTTGGCGCTTTCGGTGAGCGACCGCATTCTTGAGCGAAACCGCGCGCTGATTGCCGAAAACCTGGAGAAGATGGACGCGTTCTTCGCCGACCATGCCGACCTGTTCGACTGGACACGGCCCGATGGCGGCTGCGTGGCCTATCCGCGTTACAGGGGCGCCGACGGCGTGGAAGCCTTCTGCCGCGATCTGGTCGAAGAGCAGGGCGTGCTGCTTCTGCCCGCCTCGGTCTATCACTCGGAGCTGATGGATGCGCCGGCCGGACGCTTCCGCATCGGCTTTGGCCGCCGGGGCATCGACGCGGGACTGACCGCGATGCGGGCCTTTCTCGAACGCCGTCACAACGGTGTTGCGGCCGGGTGAGGAGACGCCCGGCGCAAAAAATGCGACAAGGGTTCCCGGGACGCTTCGGGAGCCCGCAAGATCAAGGGTTCCCAACAAGGGGTGAGATGCTGTAGAAGTTTTGACGTTTACGAATACGTCAATTGAGGGGATAGCCAATGGCGCTTCCGGCCGTTTTCGACAAATTGCGTTTGCCCGTGGTCGGCGCGCCTCTGTTCATCATCTCGCATCCGCCGCTGGTGGTGGCGCAGTGCAAGGCTGGCGTGGTGGGCTCGTTTCCCGCGCTCAACGCCCGCCCCAAGGAGCAGCTCGACGAGTGGCTTTCGCAGATCACCGAAGAACTGGCTGCGCATGACGCACAGAACCCGGATCGTCCTTCCGCCCCCTTCGCGGTCAACCAGATCGTTCACCGGTCCAATGACCGGCTGGAGCATGACCTGAGGGTCTGCGTGGACCACAAGGTGCCAATCGTCATCACCTCGCTGGGCGCGGTCGAGGAAGTGAACCAGGCCGTCCACTCCTATGGCGGCATCGTGCTGCACGACATCATTCACGACCGCCATGCGCGCAAGGCCATCGAGAAGGGCGCTGACGGGCTGATCGCGGTTGCAACCGGGGCCGGCGGCCATGCAGGCACGCTCTCGCCCTTCGCGCTGGTGCAGGAAATCCGGCAGTGGTTCGACGGGCCGCTGCTTCTCTCGGGCGCCATCGCCAATGGCGGCGCGGTTCTGGGCGCTCAGGCCATGGGCGCGGACCTCGCCTATATCGGCTCGCCCTTCATCGCCACCCATGAGGCGCGCGCCAGCGACGACTACAAGGAGATGATCGTCTCTTCGCGCGCAGCCGACATCGTCTATTCCAACCTGTTCACCGGCGTGCACGGCAACTATCTGAAGGGGTCCATCGTCAACGCCGGCATGGATCCCGACAACCTGCCGGAAGCCGACCCCTCGAAGATGAATTTCGCCAGCGCCGACGCAAAGGCCTGGCGCGACATCTGGGGCAGCGGACAGGGTGTCGGCGCGGTGAGCGAGATCACCGGCGCAGGCGCGCTGGTGGACCGGCTTGCGGCAGAATATGCCGCCGCAAAGGACCGGCTCTGCACACCGCGCTGAGACCAGATCCTGATCTTGGAGAGATCACCCCTCGTCGCTCAGACTGTCCTGTAGCGACGAGACGATCTTCTCGAGCAACGCCAGATAGTGCGCGCGCTCCGCATCGGTGAGGGTTTCGAGCGCAAGGCCGTTCACGGCACCAACCGCCTGCCTGACACGCACCGCCTTTTCCATCGCATCCGGGGTCAACCCGATCAGCCGGCTGCGCCGGTCTTCCGGGTCGGCCCGTCTCTCGATCAGACCATCGCGCTCCATGCGCAACAGCGTTGCCGCCATGGTCGGCTGCTCAATGCCGGCGCTTTTCGTGAGCGCCTTCTGCGATAGCCAGGCTCCCTCACCCAGCGCGAAGAACACCGGCAGCATGCCGCTGGTCACGCCGATGTCCCTCAAATTGCGGTCGATGGCGCGCGCGAAAAGCCGCGCCGCCCAGTTCGTCATATAGCCTGCAGATCGTTCACGCCTGAAAGTCATTTATATAGCTTGCTATTCATTTATATTGCATGCTATGTATATTGCATCGACGGTATCCCCGCAAGGAGAAGGACCATGCGCTGGAAAAGCACTGATGACCGCTATGGAGCGGTTGCGATTGCCATTCACTGGACGACGGCCGTGGCCATTGTCGGCATTCTGGCCTCCGGTTTTCAGGCGGCAGACGCGATGGAGGCGGCAGACAGGCTCGTGCTTCTGCGCATCCATGCCACGCTTGGCATCTTCGTTGTGCTTTTGACGCTGATGCGGATCGGCTGGTGGTGGCTGGGCGATGCCAAACCGGCCGATGCCGCCGGCACGCCGCGCTGGCAGGCGCGAGCCGCGCATATCGTGCACGGCCTGCTTTACGTGATCATTCTTGGCATGGGAGCCAGCGGCATCGGCATGCTGGCGCTCTCCGGCGCGGGCGCGACCCTTTTTGCAGGCGCCACGACGCCGCTGCCGGACTTCACCACCTATCTGCCGCGCGCGCCGCATGGTCTGGGAAGCCGGCTTCTGATCGCGCTTCTGGCATTCCACACCGCCGCCGCGCTCTACCACCATTTCGTCATGCGCGACGGGCTTCTTGGGCGCATGGGGCTGGGGCGCTAACGCCCCGCTCACACGCCGCCGGCCAGAACGCACCGGCAATGGCAAAGGCGTTTAACCCGGCAGGCCCTCCAGCCGGGTTACCTCATCCAGCCCGTCATCCCAGTTGGCGCGGCTGGAAAGACAGATATGCGCGTTCGGGCGAATGTCGACCGGTGTGTCGAGGCTGCCCGCAGGCACGACGAGAAGTGCGCCATCCATCTGGATGCCTGGAACTGCCGAGCCGCATTCGCTGCAGAAGCTTTTTTCATGCCGGCTTTCGGGCACCCGGTAAGTCTTGATCCGGTCTTCTCCCGACAGCCAGGTGATCTTCGCCACGGTGGAGAAAAGATTGGCCGCATGCGCCGACCCGGTATCCTTGCGGCAACGGGAGCAGTGACAAAGAAAGAAGCTCTCGAACGGGCCGGAAATCTGAAATTTGACTGCCCCGCACTGGCAGGAACCCTCGTTCTTCTGGGTCATATACTCTCTCATCTCTTTTTGAAGCGGCCGTGTCTCTATCACAAAGCGCCCGTGCGCGCATCCAGATGCACGCCGACCGCATGAGCGGCCATCGCCCCAGGGCGGCTCCGGCGCTTCAATCGCTGCTGTGCGCTGTCAGAAAACCGTCATCTCATCGACATGCAGGTTTCATCCGCGCCCGTTAGGCGAATGACCAACAAGGGCGACAAGCCCACGGAAGAGCCGCAACAAGGCGCTTAACGGGAAGAGCACATGCTTGAAATTCGTCAGGTCACCCGTCGTTTCGGGCCAAACACGGCCGTGCGCGACGTGGAACTGAAAATCGAACAGGGCCAGATGGTCGGTGTCATCGGTCGCTCAGGCGCTGGCAAATCGACGCTTCTGCGCATGATCAACCGCCTGATCGATCCGTCCGAAGGGTCGATCTTCTTTCAGGGCAAGGAAGTCTCGGCGCTGAAAGGCGCGGAACTGCGTCGCTGGCAGCGCGACTGCGCGATGATCTTCCAGCAGTTCAACCTGGTGCCGCGCCTCGACGTGCTCACCAATGTTCTGCTTGGCAGGCTCAACCACCGCTCCACGGTGCTCAACCTGCTCAACATGTTCACGCGGGAAGAGCGCATTCAGGCGATTGCAGCGCTTGAGCGCCTCGACATCGCCCAGACGGCGCTGCAGCGCGCCGGCACGCTTTCCGGTGGTCAGCAGCAGCGTGTGGCGATTGCCCGTGCGCTCATGCAGGAGCCGAAGGTGATCCTCGCAGACGAGCCGATCGCTTCGCTCGATCCGCTCAACGCCAAAGTGGTGATGGATTCACTCGCCGACATCAACGCCCGCGAAGGCATCACCGTCATCACCAATCTGCACACGCTCGACACGGCGCGCGCCTATTGCAACCGCATCGTCGGCATGGCCAAGGGCGCGGTGGTTTTCGACGGCCCGCCCGAGGCGCTGACCAGCGAAGCGGTGCGCACCATTTATGGCGGCGAGGAAGGCGCGGAACTTTCCGAAGCCATCACCTCCACCAGCATCAATGTTCCGGCTCCGCAGCCGGCAAGGAAATCGACCGGTCAGGCTCAACCGGCGCTCGCCGCCGTCTGATCCACGGGATCGTCTCGCCCGCGTAACGGGCTCCACCTGCTTGAAACCCCGCCGGCAAGGCCGGCACCCAAATGGAGAGACATCATGTTCAAGAAAGCTCTTATGGGCGCCGTTGCGCTCACCGCGATTATGGTTGGCGGCGCACAGGCCGAAGATCTGAAAGAGTTCCGCATCGGCATTCTCGGCGGCGAAAACGAAGCCGACCGCCTGCGCAATTTCTCCTGCATCGTCGACAAGCTCCCCGAGGTTCTGGGCGTCGAGAAGGTCGCCCTGTTCCCGGCTGCCGACTATGACGGCGTGATCCAGGGCCTGCTCGGCGGCACGCTCGACTATGCCGAGCTCGGCGCCTCGGGCTATGCAAAGGTCTATCTGGAAGATCCGGAGGCCGTTGAGCCGATCCTCACCACGGTGCAGACCGACGGTTCGACCGGCTATCACTCGATCATGGTGGCCCGCAAGGATTCCGGCATCGCAACGCTGGAAGACATGAAGGGCAAGAAGCTCGGCTTCGCCGATCCGGACTCCACCTCCGGCTACCTCGTTCCTGCTGTCACGCTGCCCAAGGCAGTCAACGCTTCGGTTGAAGAGTTCTTTGGCGAGACCGGCTTCGGCGGCGGCCACGAGAACCTGGTTCTTGAAGTCGTGAAG
This sequence comes from Nitratireductor sp. WH36-1, assembly GCF_058725515.1. Lineage (NCBI taxonomy): Bacteria > Pseudomonadati > Pseudomonadota > Alphaproteobacteria > Hyphomicrobiales > Phyllobacteriaceae > Nitratireductor > Nitratireductor sp. WH36-1. The sequence goes on from NZ_CM178970.1 coordinate 3,852,950, forward strand.
GGCACGTTCGACGCCGGCACGACCTGGGCATCGGGCGTTGGCGAGTTCTCCGACGGCTACACCTCCGGCAACCTGCACAAGATGGTCGAGAAGGGCATTCTCGACATGGACGATCTGGTTGAGCTCTGGAAGTCCCCGCTGATCCCGAACGGTCCGCTCGTGGTTCGCACCTCCATGGACGCCGACATGAAGAACAAGTTCAAGACCTTCATGATGGAAATGCCGGAAGCCGATCCGGAGTGCTTCGCAGCCATCCAGGGCGGCGACTACAAGGGCTACACCGAAGTGACGCCGGCATTCTACGAGCCGATCATCGACGCCCGTCGCTCCAAGATCGGTTCCTGATCCCTTTCCCGCAATCTGACGCGCCGCCGGCCTGTGCCGGCGGCGTTGTCGCACAGGCGTGCCAAACATGACAGCAACGACCCATTCCCCGCTTCTTTCCGAAGCCGGCCAGGCCGTGGAGCGCCACTGGCGCGAACTGGCCGAACGCCGTCGTCTCTACACCATTGGCGGCATCGTGTTCATGGTTCTCGCCATGAGCGGTTCGCTCTGGTTTGCCAATGAATCGAACGCCGGCAAGTTCTTCGACCGACTGCCCTATCTGTTCGATTTCGTGGGACAGATGATGCCGCGCGATGGCTGGGAAATCTGGCGCGCCCTGTTCGACCTGCCCTCGCCCTATGACGATGGCAGCCTGAAATACAATTATCCCGACGGGCGGATCTATCTCACCGAGACGCTCTATCTGCCCGAATATTTCTACAAGATGCTGGAGACCATCAACATTGCGCTGGTTTCCACGCTGATCGGCTTCGGCCTTGGCTTCGTTCTGTGCTTCCTGGCCGCATCGAACCTGACGACGCGGCGCTGGCTGCGCTTCTTCGTGCGCCGTTTCATGGAAGTGCTGCGCGCCTTCCCCGAGATCGTGATCGCCGGCTTCTTTCTGGCCGTGCTGACCATCGGGGCAGTGCCCGCCATCATCGCGGTGTCGATCCACACGGTCGGCGCGCTTGGCAAGATGTTCTTCGAAGTGGTCGAGAACGCCGACATGAAGGCCGAGGAAGGCCTGCGCGCCGCCGGTGCGAACTGGGTGGAGCGCGTCTGGTTCTCCATCGTGCCGCAGGTCATGCCCAACTTCCTGAGCTACGCGCTGCTGCGTCTGGAAATCAACGTGCGCGCCTCCACCATCATCGGCGCGGTCGGCGGCGGCGGCATCGGCGAGGCGCTGCGCCTCTCGATCAGCCGCACGCATGAAGCCAAGACGCTCGCCATCATCCTTCTTCTGTTCTGCACCATCGTCGCGGTCGACCAGCTTTCGGCCTGGCTGCGCGGCCGCATTGTCGGCAAGCAGGCATTCGAATTCGGCCGGGGAGGCTGATCATGACCGAGATCGAAGCCAACGCCATCGCCGCGCGCCACGCGGATGTGTTTCACCGTCCGCTGATGGAGCGCCTGCGCGGCGTGATCATCATCACCGCCATCGCCCTCTACATGGTCTTCGCCTGGTGGTTCTTCGCCATCGGACAGGTCATCTCCAACGGCAACTGGGACATTGCGGGCAGCTATCTGGCCGACTGGGTTTCCTATGAAATCCGCCCGGACATCGAATATGACGGCGATGCGCTGGATGTTTCCTTTCCGCGCTTCTCGCCGCTCGGCAGCGACCCAAGGCCGGAATGGCTGACGACCGAGACCGCCATGGTCGAACGCCGCGTGGCGGCAAGCGCTGCGGCGGGCAACACCACGGGCGGCGCGACCAGCGGAGCCGGTTTCCTCGGCTCGCTCGACGCCGAACCGGCCAAGAAGGAAGACGGTGGTTTTCTGGGCGCTATGGCCCCCTCTTCCGCCACGGAGGAAAGCCCCGCGACCGAGGCGGAAGCTGCGCCGCAGGCTCCCGCGACGACGCGTGAGGAAGCCGTGGTCAGCGCCGACATCTCCTTCGGCGGCGACACGCATATCCGCGTTCAGCCGGGCTTCGTGACCGTGACCCACAGGGGCGAAACGCTGGAACTCGACATTGAGGAGCGCGTCAGCGTCAATGCACGCGGACCGCTGCCCGAGTGGGCAAGTCAGCGCGCGCCGGGCGCGAAGGTGATCGTACGCTTCGGATTTGCCGGACGCGCCGAGATCGAGGATGACGAAGTGAAAGTGCGCCGCCGTTTCATCGGCTGGGAGAACTTCTTCTTCGACACCCGCTCGCCCTATTGGGACATGTCGGCCGGCGAGGTTCTGGGAACGATCTTCCTCGGCGACCGCATCGAGGCGGACCGCTCCAACCTGTCGCTCGCCTGGAACAATTTCGTCAACAATGCCGACTGGCAGCATGGCGATGTGTGGCTGAAGCTGTTGCAGACCATCGTCATGGCCTTCGCCGGCACGGTGCTGGCGTCGATGCTGGCCTTCCCGCTGGCCTTTGCCGCAGCCCGCAACATCATGCCCAACCAGGTCGTCAATCAGGTGCTCAAGCGCTTCTTCGACTTCCTGCGCTCGGTGGACATGCTGATCTGGGCGCTGTTCTTCACCCGCGCCTTCGGGCCGGGACCGCTGGCCGGTATCTCGGCGATCTTCTTCACCGACACCGGCACGTTCGGCAAGCTCTACTCGGAAGCGCTGGAGAACATCGACGACAAGCAGCGTGAGGGTGTGCGCTCCGTCGGCGCGGCCCCTGCCTCGGTCCAGCGCTATGGCGTGGTGCCGCAGGTTCTGCCGGTCTTTTTGAGCCAGGCGCTCTATTTCTGGGAGTCCAACACCCGCTCCGCCACCATCATCGGCGCCGTTGGCGCCGGCGGCATCGGCCTCAAGCTCTGGGAAGCGATGCGCACCAATCAGGACTGGGAAAACGTGGCCTACATGGTCATCCTGATCCTGCTTGTCGTATTCGTCTTCGACAACATCTCCAACCTTCTGCGTCAGCGTCTGATCGGCAGGCAGCCGTGAAGAGGATGACGCAGGGGAAATTGGCTGCTAGCCTTCGCGGTCCTTTTGAGGGATTCGTTAACCTGTCACACAAATCGCCTATTGCATCGCTTTCGGCGAGGATATGCTCATGCGCTACGCAATCTACTTCACACCCGAAAAAGACGACCCGCTGACGCGGGCCGCCGCACGCTGGCTCGGCCGGGACGCCTTTACGGGCCGGTCCATCGCGCCCGTGGAGGCAGGCCCCTTCTCTGCTGCGGAGATTTCCTTTCACACCGCAGCCGCGCGCCGCTACGGCTTCCATGCAACGCTGAAGGCCCCGTTCCATCTGGCGGAAGGTCAGAGCGAACAGAGCCTGATCGCCGCGCTGGCGGACTTCTGCGAGCGCACGGAGCCCGTGATCATTCCGCGTGCGGTTGTGCGTCGTCTCGACGGTTTCTTTGCGCTGGTGCCCGAGGACCGCTCCCCACGGCTGGATGCGCTGGCCGGCAACATCGTGGAGGCGTTCGAGCCCTTCCGCGCACCGCTGACCCAGGAAGAGCTGGAGCGCCGCAACCCCGAGGGCCTGTCGCCCAGCCAGCTCAAGAACCTCTACAAATGGGGCTACCCCCACGTGTTTGAAGCATTCCGCTTCCACATGACGCTGACCGGCCGCGTGCCGCAGGCAGAAGCTGTCCGCATGGAGCGCGCCATAGACGCCTTCTTCGGGCCGCTTTTGTCGGAACCATTGGAAATCGGCTCGCTGGCGCTGTTCATCGAGCCTGAGCCGGGCGCACCTTTTCAGGTGAGATACTCCCACGCGCTCGGCTGGAACAAGACAAGAAAGACCGCCTGATAATGACGCAAGAACTGGTTTTAAGAAACGCCCGCATCGTGCTGCCCGATGAGGTCATCGAAGGCAGCGTGGTGATCCGCGACGGGCGCATCGTCGACATTGCCGCCGGCAATGCATCCATCGGCGAGGACATGGAAGGCGACTACCTGCTGCCGGGCCTTGTCGAGCTGCACACCGACCATCTGGAACGCCACTACGCCCCGCGCCCGAAAGTGCGCTGGAACCCCATCGCATCGGTGCTGGCGCATGATGCGCAGATCGCCGCTTCGGGCATCACCACCGTGTTTGACGCGCTGCGCATCGGCCTCGACGAGGACAGCAATCTCGGCGCGGAAGAAATGCGCGAACTGGGCAACGCCATCGAGAACAGCGTGGAGGCCGGCCGCCTGCGCGCCGATCACTTCCTGCATCTGCGCTGTGAGGTTTCCGCACCCGATTGCCTGGAAGGGTTCGAGCTCTTCAAGAACGACAGCCGCGTGAAACTCGCCTCGCTGATGGACCATTCGCCGGGCCAGCGTCAGTTCACGAGCATCGACACCTACAAAGTCTACTACATGAACAAGACGGGCATGACGGAAGAGGATTTCCGCCAGTTCTGCGAAAAGCGCGTTGCGCAGTCGCAAACCTATTCCAGCCGTCACCGCAACGCCATCTCCGACATCTGCCGCGAGCAGGGCATCATTCTGGCGAGCCATGACGACGCCACGATGGAGCATGTGGACGAGGCGGCGACGCAGGGCGTGCGCGTGGCCGAGTTCCCGACCACACAGGAAGCGGCAACCGCCTCGCGCGACGCCGGCATGCAGGTGCTGATGGGCGCGCCCAACGTGGTGCGCGGCGGCTCGCACTCCGGCAATGTCTCCGCCCGCAGCCTGGCCGAGGGCAACACGCTCGACATCCTGTCTTCCGACTACATTCCCTTCAGCCTCGTTCAGGCCGCTTTCGCGCTGGGCGAGACCGTGGACCACATCTCGCTGCCGCAGGCCGTTGCCATGGTTTCAAAGAACCCGGCGGAAGCCGTGGGTCTCGACGACCGTGGCATCCTCGAACAGGGCCGCCGCGGCGACGTCATCCGCGTGCGGGTGGACGAGCATGTTCCGATCGTGCGTTCGGTCTGGCGTGAGGGGGCGCGGGTGGCATGAGGGCATCGGCCACGCTGGAGCGTGTCATCGACGAGCAGGACGTCCCGATCCGCCATGGCGTATTCATCGCCGTCGCCGGTCCTTCGGGGGCCGGCAAGGACTCTGTGATGGACTATGCGCGCCAGCGGCTCGGGCCGCAGGACAGCGACGTGACCTTTGTGCGCCGTGTCATCACCCGTGAGATGGACGGCGCCGGCGAGGCCCATGACTGCCTGACGCGCGCCGATTTCGATGAAGCCGAGGCAAAGGGCGCATTCGCCGTGAGCTGGGAAGCGAACGGACTGAAATACGGCCTGCCGGCAAGCGTGGATGACATTGTGCGCGACGGGCATGTGGCCGTGGCCAACGTGTCGCGCGCCGTCATTCCGCTCCTGCGTGAGCGCTATGGCAATGTGGTCGCCGTGATCGTGACCGCCGCCCGCGACGTGCTGGCCGAGCGGCTTTCGAGCCGTGGCCGCGAAACCCGCGAAGAGGTTCTGGCGCGGCTCGAACGGGCGCACGCGAAGGAACTGACCGTCGAAGGCGCAACCGTGATCGACAATTCCGGTACGCTGGAAGAAGCGGGCGAGCGGTTTCAGGACGTTCTGCGCCGCGCCGCTGCCTGGAGCGCGGTAAGCGATTCCGTGTGAGGCTCCGCCTCCCGTTTCGGATATGTGAGTAGATGCTGAAAGCGCCTCTTGGCGCTTTCTCTGTTCTGGTTTAGTTCTAGTTCATCTTGGAACACCGGACGCACCCCATCGACGGCATTGCCGCCCCGTTTCTGCCAGCGCCCTTCAGCGCGTGGTTCGCCACGCGCGGGTGGCAGCCCCGCGCGCATCAGCTTGAACTTCTGGCGCGCACGCAGGCCGGTCGCTCCGCACTGCTGATCGCCCCCACCGGTGCGGGCAAGACGCTGGCCGGCTTTCTGCCCACCCTCACCGATCTCGCGGCGCGGCCGAAGCGCAAACCCGGCGCAGCGCGGCGTGGCGTGCACACGCTCTACATCTCGCCGCTCAAGGCGCTCGCCGTCGACATTCAGCGCAATCTGAACATGCCTGTGGCCGAGATGGAGCTGCCGGTAACGATGGAGACGCGCACCGGCGACACGCCCACCCACAAGCGCCAGCGGCAGAAACACGCCCCGCCCGACATTCTGCTCACCACGCCCGAACAGCTCGCCCTTCTGATCGCCTCGCCCGATGCGGACAGGTTCTTCTCGGATTTGCGTTTCGTGGTGTTCGACGAATTGCACTCGCTGGTGATTTCCAAGCGCGGGCATCTGCTTTCGCTGGCGCTGGCGAGACTGCGCCGGATGCGGCCGGAGCTTCAGACCATCGGTCTTTCCGCGACGGTGGCCGAGCCCGATGAGCTGCGCCGCTGGCTCGTGCCGCAGGATGCGGCCCGCGCCCTGTCCGATATCGTGACCGTGTCGGGTGGCGCAAAGCCGCACATCACCATTCTGGAGACGGAGGAGCGCGTGCCCTGGGCCGGGCACTCCGCGCTCTACGCCATTCCGAAGGTCTATGAGGCGATCAGGGCCCACCGCACCACGCTGCTCTTCGTCAACACGCGCAGTCAGGCGGAGCTTCTGTTCCGCGAATTGTGGCGCGCCAACGATGACAATCTGCCCATTGCCCTGCACCACGGCTCGCTCGATGTCGGCCAGCGTCGCAAGGTGGAAAAGGCGATGGAGACCAACAGTCTGCGGGCCATCGTCGCCACGTCGACGCTCGACCTCGGCATCGACTGGGGCGACGTGGATCTGGTCGTGCATGTGGGCGCGCCAAAGGGGGCGAGCCGGCTGGCGCAGCGCATCGGCCGCTCCAACCACCGCATGGACGAACCGAGCCGCGCCATTCTCGTGCCGGCAAACCGTTTCGAGGTGATGGAGTGCCGCGCCGCCCTTGAGGCGAACTATCTGGGTGCGCAGGACACGCCGCCACTGGTGGAAGGCGCGCTCGACGTGCTGGCGCAGCACGTTCTGGGCTCGGCCTGCGCCGCCCCCTTCGACGCCGACGTGCTTTATGGCGAAGTGGCGAGTGCAGCCCCCTATGCCGCGCTTGATCGGGCAACCTTCGACCGCATCGTGGATTTCGTGGCAACCGGCGGCTACGCGCTCAAGACCTATGAGCGCTATGCCCGCATCCGCAAGACGAAAGACGGGCTGTGGCGCATCGCCAATCCGCGCATCGCCCAGCAATACCGGCTTAATGTCGGCACCATCGTGGAATCACCCATGCTCAACATCCGCATGGTCAGGCGCGGCCGGGGCAACGCCTCGCGCGGCGGGCCGGTGCTGGGCAAGGTGGAGGAATATTTCCTCGAAACGCTCACGCATGGCGACACCTTCCTTTTCTCGGGCCGGGTGCTGCGCTTCGAAGGCATTCGCGAGAATGAGTGCCTCGTCTCGACGGGCGGCGGCGAGGATGCAAAAGTGCCCTATTACGCTGGCGGCAAGTTTCCGCTCTCCACCTATCTGGCGTCCGAAGTGCGGGCCATGCTGGCCGACCCGAAGCGCTGGAAGGCGCTGCCCGAACAGGTGGCCGAATGGCTTTCCATCCAGCGCGACAAGTCGATCCTGCCGCGCCGCGAAGACCTTCTGGTGGAGACCTTTCCGCGCGGCGAGCGCTTCTACATGGTGCTCTACCCGTTCGAGGGGCGGCTCGCGCACCAGACGCTTGGCATGCTTCTGACCCGCCGGCTGGAGCGGGCAGGCGCACACCCGCTCGGCTTCGTCGCCAATGATTACGCCATCGCCGTGTGGGGCCTGAACGACATGGCCGCCATGCTGAAGGACGGACGGCTGAGCCTCGCCGCGCTCATGGACGAGGACATGCTGGGCGACGATCTGGAAGCATGGATCGCCGACAGCTGGCTTTTGAAGCGCACCTTCCGCAATTGCGCGCTGATCTCGGGACTGGTCGAAAAGCGCCACCCCGGACAGGAGAAGACCGGCCGGCAGGTGACCGTTTCCGCCGACCTCATTTACGACGTTTTGCGGGCTCATGAGCCTGACCACATTCTGATGCAGGCCACCTGGGCAGACGCCGCGCAGGGCCTGCTTGATGTCAGGAGACTGGGGGAGATGCTGTCGCGCATTCGGGGTCGAATCGTGCATAAATCTCTCAGTCGCATTTCACCGCTGGCCGTGCCCATCATGCTCGAGATCGGCAAGGAGGCCGTGGCCGGCGACGCCAATGAGGCGCTGCTCGGCGAAGCCTCACGGCTTTCCGGCGAGGAATTGATGCAGGAGGCTCTTGAGGCATGAACAGCCTTGCACCCGCAACCGGGACAAGCACCGCGCTGACGATCCGCATCGCCGGACACGAGGCCGTGTGCGACTGGCGCGGCGTGCTGTTCTTCCCGGAGATGAGCCTCATGGTCGTCTCCGACCTGCATCTTGAGAAGGGTGCGGCCTACGCCCGGCGCGGGCGCATGCTGCCGCCCTATGACACCGCCGCCACACTGAAGCGGCTGGCAACAACGTTAGCCGACTACGATCCAGAGATCGTCATCAGCCTTGGCGACAGTTTTCACGACGATCACGGCGCGGCGCACATGCCCGGGCCTTTCCGCACGCGGCTGGTCGAACTCATCGGCGCGCGCGACTGGCACTGGATCGCCGGCAACCACGACCCTGCCCCGCCACCGGACCTTCCCGGCCACTGCGCGCAGGAGATCGCCATTGACGGGCTGATCTTCCGTCATGAGCCGGCAAAGGGAAGTGCCCGTGGCGAGATTGCCGGGCATCTGCATCCCGGCGCGCGCATTGTGCGGCGCGGCCGCTCGGTGCGGCGCGCATGCTTCGCCTCGGACGGTAGCCGGCTTATTATGCCCGCATTCGGCAGCCTGACCGGTTCGCTGAACGTGCTCGACCGTCCTTTCGACGGCCTGTTCGCGCGCGAGCGGCTGGCCGCCTACATGCTGGGCCGGCAGGGCATTTACGCCATTGCAGGCAGCATGCTGCGCTGAAGCACAGCGCCGGAGCGCGCGCGCTCAGTCCTTGCGGAAGATGATCCGTCCCAGCCAGCCGGTGATGATGGCGATCAGCACGGCGGCGATGCCGTAGATCAGGCTGTTCTGATGGGCGAATTCGTAAAGCCGCTGCTCAAGACCCGCTTTGCGGATGGTTAGCTGGGCCGATGTCTCGCGCAGGAACACGCTGTTGCGGAACAGATAGGCGCGCGCCCTGTGCGTGCCGACCGCCACATTGGGGGCCAGCTTGAGGGACGCGCGGAACAGGCTTTGCGAGAGGAAGCGCACGCCGCCGGTCTGCGTCGAGTAGAGCCCGAGCGCCTCCTTGCGCTGAAGCAGCGCCTCGGTGAACTCCTCGATGGTTTTCGGATCGCCATCGGCCTTGAGCGGCTGGAAGTGCAGATTGTCCGCACCCAGCGCGAGCCTCTTGTATCCGTCGGGCGTGCTGATGTCCTGCGGCGCGCGGGTGAGCGCCATGGAATAGGATTCCGGCACATCGCGGAAGATGACCGATTCCGTGTTGATCCACATGCCCAGCACGCGTGTCTTCTTGCGCACCGTGACGGCGCGCGGCGGCCCTTCCAGAACCACCACGACATCGTAACGCCCCTGCCGCGCCACCAGCGGGTCGGCATTGTCGAGCGCGCCGAAAATGGTCAGCTCCGCGCCGCTGAAATCGGACGTGATCGACACCTGATCGGTGGAAAGGCCGATCTGGATGTTCTCGGGGATTTCGTCCTGCGCCCGCACCGGCAGGGCCGGCAGGAGCAGAAGAAGCGAGGTGGCGGCTGCCAGGAAACGCGCGCGCATGGCTCACATCGCTCCCGTGGACAGGCTGTAGACACTCTCCGGCTGCACGAACAGGTCGAAGCCGAGACGCAGCGCCACCGCCAGAACCAGAAGCGCCAGAAGCGCACGCAGTTGCTCGCCGCGCAGACGCTGCCCCACCCGCGCGCCATATTGTGCACCGGCCACGCCGCCGACCATCAGCAGGAAGGCAAGCACGACATCGACGCTCTGGTTCGCTGTGGAGTGAATGATGGTGGTGAAGGCCGCCACGAAGATGATCTGGAACAGGGATGTGCCGATCACGACATTGGTCGGCACTTTGAGCAGATAGATCAGCGCCGGCACCATGATGAACCCGCCGCCGACACCCATGATCGACGCCAGGAAGCCAATGAACGCACCAAGCACCACCACCGGGATGACGCTGACGAACAGCTTCGACGCGCGAAAACGCATCTTGAGCGGCAGACGGTGAATCCAGTTGTGCTGGCCGGGCTTTCTGAGCGTGGCCGTCTGGCCACCGCGCGAACGCCGGATGGCGCGCACGCTCTCCATCAGCATCAGGCCGCCAACGACGCCCAGAAACACCACATAGAGCAGCGAAACGATGAGATCGAGCTGGCCCAGCCGGCGCAGATAGGCGAACACGAACGCGCCGATGGACGCGCCGACAATGCCGCCGGCGAGCAGGACCGTGCCCAGTTTGACATCAAGAGACTTGCGCTTGAAATGCGCCAGCGCGCCCGAGAAGGACGACGCAATCACCTGATTGGCGCCGGTGGCGACAGCGATCGCAGGCGGGATGTTGTAGAAGATCAAGAGCGGCGTGATCAGAAACCCGCCGCCAACCCCGAACATGCCGGACAGAAAGCCCACCGCGCCGCCCATGGCAAGCAGCACGAAAACGTTGACGGACATTTCGGCGATTGGGAGATAAATACCCACCCGCGGCACCCGAATAATTGTTTGCCCGGCAGCGGCGCCGGACGAGGTGTGGAAGCATTAATGCGTGCTTCCGTTCTGCGCCCTACCGCCCGCGAAGTCAAACCGGGAGGTGGCAGAAACCGGAAAAGTTTGAACGGCTTGCCACACAAAGATGACGTGCGTCTTCCGGGACACACATCAACCTGCCGGCAAACGATGCCGCGACAGCTTACTGAGCGCTTACAGCCGCTTCATTCTTCTCCAGAAGGGCACGCACCAGCGCCTCATCGACCTGCCCCGTCGGGTTCAGGCCATTGGCCTTCTGGAACTGCGTGATCGCGGCCTTGGTCTTGGCGCCCATGATGCCGTCAGGCTTGCCCGCATCAAAGCCTTCCTTGTTCAGGATAAGCTGGATGTTGGTGATCGCCTTGGTCATGTCGACGCTCGCCGTGAGCTCGCGGCTTTCACGCCAGGATTCCGGAATATCGACCAGATTGACCGCCGGATCGATCTTCTTGACCTTCCAGAGCGCCGTCTTGTTTTCTGCCTGTTTCAGCTGCCCGGGCGACAGCGCAGCGGCGATTTCGTCGCGCTTGGCGGCTGCATCCCTGTCACCGCCCTGGGCAACGATGGCGAACCATTTGTAGGCTTCCGTCAGGTCCTGCTGCATGCCCATGCCCTTGGCCGAAAGGATGCCCAGATTGAACTGACTGTCCTTCACGCCATGCTCGGCAGCTTCAATGAACCAGCGGGCGGCGGACTTGTTGTCGGCCGGGCCATCCGCACCCATGGCGAACAGCACACCGAGATTGTGCATGGCGCTGGCATTGCCCTGCTGGGCTGCAAGCTGGAACCACATCTTCGCCTTGGCGGCGTCACGGTCCACACCATTGCCCTTCTGGTAGAGGTCGCCCAGCCGATACTGAGCCGGCGCAAACCCTGCTTCGGCTGCCTTGGTGTACCATTCGGCGGCCTTCGCCAGATCGGCCTGCGTGCCACGACCTTCCGCGTAGCGGCTGCCGATCTCGAACAGCGCCTTGGGGTCGCCCTCGGCTGCGGCCTCGCGAAGCGGCACCGGACCAGCATCCACCGGAACCGTGTCCAGCGAAATGGGCTTGGGTGCTTCAGGGGCAACATCTTCCGGAATGCTGACGGTCTCGTTGCCCGTCAGGGTTTCCTCGAACTTGCTGACCGGCTCTTCCAGCGGCGCGTCCAATTCGGGCATGGAGGCCAGCGTATCGACGACGCCATCCGTTGCCTGCTCTTCGGCAGCAGCAACCCTGGCCGGTTCTTCATCCAGCACGCGCACCTTGCGCTCTACCGGGGCAGGCTCGGCCTGCGCCATCACCGGCGCAGGCTCTGCGCTGGTGGTCTCATTGGTCATCTGCACCGGAATGGCGGTGGAATTCGCAAGATAGGTCTTTCCGACCTGATAGCCGCCCGCCGCGACGATGCCCGCGCCGAGCATCACCACCAGAGGCTTCTTGCTCCGCTTCAGAAAGCGTTTGATTCCGAAGCCGCCGGTATCTTCCGCCGCATCGCCCTGACGCTTTTTCAGGATCTCGGCCTCGGCCGCAGCCGCCTGTGCCGCACGGCGCGCCGCCGCGATGAAATCCGACTTGGCCGCATCATCCGTTTCCGGACGGACGGTCGCTTTCTTTTCGTCACGAACACGACGCAGGATCGCATTCAGGTCCGGCGCGCCGGAACCCGGTTCCAGCGGCTCATTGATACGGTCGTCATCCAGATCGATGGCTTCAAGGCTGGCGTCCAGTTCGGCGGGCGCCTCGTTCTCGACCTCATTCCGGGGCTCGTCGCGCTGCTGACGGTCGCGACGGTTTCCAAGAGCGCGGGTGAGCCCGCCCAGAAGCGATGATTTGCCGGGGGCCTTTTCCGTTTCCTGCGCATCCTCGTCCAGCGCAGCGCGCGCGGCGGCAGCTGCCGCTTCGGCGGGCGAGCGCTTCGGCATCGCCTCTTCCGCAGCGCGTGCAGAAACCGGAGACACGTCATTGCCGGGATCGATGGAAGGAGCGGCAGCGACCGGAATTTTTGCCGGCTCTGCCTGCACAGCCACGCCCTCGCCAGCAGTTCCTTCGACAGCGCCAAGCCGGTCCACGATCTTGAGCAGCGTGTCATGGATCGCGCCGAACGTCTTGGTGTTGCGCTCGTCAGACTTGCGGGTCAGCGCTTCGAGCGCCTTCAGTTCTTCGCGCAGTTCACGGTCGAAATTGCTGTCGAAATTCTGCGTGTCGCCCAGCGCGCCGATTGCCTGCTCGGCTGCCTGCCGTGCGGCTTCGACCACCGAAGCGCGGTTTTCCTGAATGGAGCGTTCGATGTTCTCCAGGCGGGGCCCAAGATCCTCGAACTCCGGCAGGTCCGCCGTCGGGCGGGAGAAATGTTCGGAGAGGCTGCGCACCTGCGCCTCGAGATTGTGGATCACTTCCGGATCAATGGACGAAGCCTGCGACGAAGATGTCTGCAGGCGACCGGAAATGTCGTCGAGCCGCATCTCAAGGGCGCGCAGAGCCTCGTTGCCCGGCGCTTCACGTGTGCTCGTGTCGAGCCGCGCCGCCAGTTCGTTGAACCGGGCGTCGATGGTCGCCATGAGATCGGCCTCGTTGCGCACGGGCTCGCTGCTGCTGCGCTCGTCGATGCGGGCGGCAATGTCCTGCAGCCGATGCTCGAGATCGTGAACCAGTGACCGGCCCTGCTCCGCGGCGTCGCCATGGCGCTGTTCGATCATCTGCGACAAATGCGCGAACCGGTCTTCAATACCGCGCAGCATGTGCTCGGGGATCTGCGGCTCCGGTGCGTTGTCCAGCTTGTGCGCGATACCGGCAATCTGGCTGGCCAACCGCTCAACCGTCTGCTCCGGCATGTCGATACGCGCAGCGATTTCGTCCACGCGCTGCGACAGCGAATACATCTGCTCGCTGAGATGCCCGACAGCCTCGCCACCCGGGCGCTCGTTCAGAAGCTCGCCCACCTGATTTGCCAGCGAAGAGATGCGCGCCTCGATGCGCTCGAAGGGCTGCGGGTCAAACGAAGCAGCCTGCGTTTTCGGCATGGTCGCAGCAATCGCGCGGCTGATCTCGTCAAGCCGCTCATCGATGGCGGCATAGAGTTCGGGATTGTCCTGCTGCTTGCGCTCAAGAAGCTGATCCAGCGCGCCTGCGAGCGTGCGGACACGATCCTCCAGAGACTGAAGCGACAGCGATTCCGGCAGGCTGTTCACCGCATGCGCGATCTGCTCGATCCGCTGGTGCAGCATGTCGATGGCGGGGCCGCTGCGGCTCAGATCGCTGGAAACGCGGTCTTCGAATGCGCTCCACCTGTCGTCGAAAGCATCCCAGCGCTGATCCACGGCGCGCAGCGTTTCTTCACGCGCGAGACTGGAAATGGAAGACTTCAGCTCTTCCATCTCGAGCCGCAGCATCTTGACGTTTCTGTCGTCACCGCGCTCGGCGAGATGGGCAATGGCGTTGGACAGGCGTTCGAATTCGACAACCAGCTCGCTGCTGAGCGCGCTGTTGGGAACGGAGGCCATGATGCCTGCCAGCTCCTTGCGTAGCGCGCCGAACTCGTCGCTGATGCCCGAACGCATCACGTCGCGCAGATCCCTGCGCAGCGTCTTGAGTTCTTCGGCAATGTTGCCGATCGAATTGAACTCGCGTTCCTGACGGCGGGAGCGCTCAAGCTCATGCGCCGCGTGTTCGAGCGAGGCGCGCGAAGCCGGCTCCTGCCGGGGCGCGGGCATGCGGCCAGCCGGTCGTACATAGGAATGCGAGACCGTTTCCGACAGCTCCTGGATTCGCCGGGCGACGTCATTTTCATCCACCTGCTGGTCGAAACGCCCGGTCGCTTTTCCAAGGCGGTTTTCCAGGTGGTCCAGCGTCCGACTGATCTCGTCAAGCGACGCATCTGTCCCGGGCCGCCGCCGGCGACCGGCATTGATATTTTCCAGATAGGAACGCTTATTGTTCATCGGAACGCCCGCCTCTCCACCGTGTACCGGTTGGCCGTCGAGATTTCTTGCCACGCGGGACTTTCAGCCTTGAAATGCCGGAAGGCAGAAAACAAACACTGTTAAGACACCCACGGTCAGCAGCGGACCTCGAAGCGAATGCAAACAAGCACCGTGTGCTGACGGTTCACATTTCGCTGATCGTGGTAAACACGGAGTTAACAATCCTTACCGAAGGTTAAGTCTTCGGTGAGGAATCCCGTAAAAAGATTGTTGGCAAGCCGATCACATTTTGCGCTGCGGCCCTTGTAATGCCGCATTCTGCACCGCATAAGCGCGCCCTTTAGAGCGTGTCTGGGCGGCACAATTTTGCCACTGGCGAAAACCTAACGTCAGACATGCCCATCCCGGTCCCCCCGCCGGAGCGCACATCAGTACGGAACAGTGATCATGACGAACATTGCAGTGGCAGTCGAAAAGACGGCCGAGGGAAATGATTTTCCTGAACAGTCCCCAGAGCATGCCCCGGAACACGCCGGAGAACACGCCGGAGAATACACCCGCATCGGCGAGATGGCTCGGGAGTTTGGCGTAACCCTGCGCGCCCTGCGCTTTTATGAAGACAAGGGCCTTTTGAGGCCGGAGCGCGCCGGCACGACCCGCCTTTATTCCCGCACGGACAAGCTGCGCCTGCAGCACATCCTGCTCGGCCGGAAAATCGGCTTCTCGCTGAACGACATCAAGGAAGTGCTCGACCTGCACGAGCCGGATGGCGGAAACGTGAAGCAGCTTCAGCTTGTTCTGAAGAAGTCGGAACGCCAGATGGTGCGGCTTGAAAAGCAGCGCACTTCCATTGATGACGCGATCAATGAGCTGAAGACCCTGATCGGCGAGGTCTCGACCCGCCTGGACGGTGCATCGCCCCTGCGCGACGCAGGCTGACCACCTCCGCCAGCTACCCCCTCTTTCCTTCCGGTTCATCACAAGACCCCGCGCGGACACGCACCGCGCGGGGTCTTGTCGTGCGCTGCGTCGTTTTTGACGTTTACGCAAACGTCAAAATTTGTTAGAGCGACTGTAACGCTGCGCGAATGGCCTCTTCGCGCCTTTGTTACGAGAGCTGGAGGATTCTCATGCCAACCTATCAGGCGCCCGTGCGCGACACGCTGTTCGTGCTGAACGATGTTCTGGGCTATGGCAATCACGACAATCTGCCGGGCTTCGCCGACGCCTCGCCCGACATTGTCGAGGCGATTCTCAGCGAAGGCGCGAAACTGGCTGAGAACGTCATACAGCCGCTCAACCGCATCGGCGACATGGAAGGCTGCACCCGTCATGCCGATGGTTCGGTGACGACGCCCAAGGGCTTCGACGGCGCCTATCGTCAGTATTGCGAGGGCGGCTGGCTTGGCCTTTCCGTGCCGGCGGAATATGGCGGTCAGGGCCTGCCCTACACGGTGCACACGGCGGTGAGCGAGTACCTCGTCTCGGCCAATATGGCGCTGATGATGTATCCGGGCCTCACACAGGGCGCCATCGCCGCGATCCTCGCGCATGGCACCGATGAGCAGAAGCAGAAATGGCTGCCGAAAATGGTGGAAGGCACCTGGACCGGCACCATGAACCTGACGGAGCCCCATTGCGGCACCGATCTCGGCCTTCTGAACTCCAAAGCCGTGCCGAACGGCGACGGCAGCTACCGGATTTCCGGCCAGAAGATCTTCATCTCGGCCGGCGAGCACGACATGGCCGAAAACATCATCCATCTGGTGCTTGCACGCATTGAGGGCGCGCCGGCGGGCGTGAAGGGCATCTCGCTCTTCATCGTGCCGAAGGTGATGGTCGATGACGAAGGCGCGCTGGGCGATGGCAATGCCGTTTCCTGCGGGGCAATCGAAGAGAAGATGGGCATCCACGGCAACGCCACCTGCGTCATGAATTATGACGAAGCCACCGGCTATCTTCTGGGGGAGGAGAATGGCGGCCTGAAAGCCATGTTCACGATGATGAACGAGGCGCGCCTTGGCGTCGGCCTGCAAGGCCATGCCATCGGCGAAGCCGCCTATCAGGGCGCGGTCGAATATGCCCGCGAGCGCCTGCAGGGCCGCGCGCTGACCGGACCGAAAGCGCCGGAGAAGAAGGCCGATCCGATCATCGTTCACCCGGATGTGCGCCGCAACCTGATGACCATCCGCGCCTTCAACGAGGCCGGCCGCGCGCTGATCCTCTGGACCGCGCTGAAATCCGATGTCGCCCATCTCTCCGAAGACGACAAGGAACGCGAGACGGCGTCCGACCACATGGCGCTGATGACGCCGGTGGTGAAAGGCGTGCTCACCGACAAGGGTTTCGAGCATGCGGTGATGGCGCAGCAGATGTTTGGCGGCCACGGTTACATCGAAGAGCATGGCATGAGCCAGTTCGTGCGCGATGCCCGCATCGCCATGATCTATGAGGGCGCGAACGGCATTCAGGCGCTCGACCTCGTGGGACGCAAGCTGCCCGCCAATGGCGGTCGCGCCGTGCAGGCCTTCTTCAAGGAAGTGGGCGATTTCTGCGAAGCGCACCGCGAAGACGAGACCATGGCCCCCTTCACCAAGGCGCTCAAGAAGGGCCTCAACGATCTGCAGGCCGCATCACTCTGGCTGATGCAGAACGCCGTTCAGAAGCCCGACAATGCGGGCGCTGCCTCCCATGACTACATGCACCTGATGGGCCTCGTGGCGCTCGGCTACATGTGGGGCCGCATGGTCAGGACGGCGCAGGAGCAGCTTGCCGCCGGGGCAAATGGCGATGCCGCCTTCCTCGAAGCCAAGATCACCACCGGACGCTACTTCATGGAGCGCGTCATGCCCGAGACCGCCGCGCATCTGGCGCGCCTTTCGAGCGGTGCGGACACCATGATGGCGCTTCCGGAAGAGGCGTTTTGACTGGCGTAACGGCCACACCCGTTCTAGCTTGCACGTGCCAGCGTGCAAGCCGGTCCCTGAGGAAGCGCGACGTGTCAGACCCGCAGCCCGACTTTGACCATCTCCGGCCCGCCGGCCCGCAGCGCACCTGAAGCGCCGAACAGATTCCGGGGCTGGCGATTGCCAGCCCTCTTTGAACCAATTGCACGACCCCGCGTTGGGTCCATAAAGCAGGGAGACCGATATGGCTGACGCTTATGTATATGACGCCGTGCGCACGCCGCGCGGACGCGGCAAGAAGGACGGTTCGCTGCACGAGGTGCCCGCCGTGCGCCTTGGCGCGAAAGTTCTTGAAGCCGTGCGCGACCGCAACGGCCTCGACACCGCAAAGGTGGACGACATCATTTTCGGCTGCGTCGATCCGGTCGGCGAAGCCGGTTCCGTAATCCCGCGCTCGGCTGCCTTCGAGGCGCGCTACGCGAACGCGGCTCCGGGCATCCAGATCTCGCGCTTCTGCGCGTCGGGCCTGGACGCAATCAATCTGGGCGCGGCCAAGATTGCCGGCGGCTCCGACGAGATCGTCATTGCCGGCGGCGTGGAAAGCATGTCGCGCGTCGGCATGGGCATGTCCGGTGGCGCATGGTTCATGGACCCGTCCGTCGGCATTCCCTCCTATTTCATGCCGCAGGGCGTGTCTGCCGACCTGATCGCCACGAAATACGGCTTTTCCCGCGACGACGTGGACGCCTATGCGGTGGAAAGCCAGAAGCGCGCCAAGCACTCCTGGGACAAGGGTTATTTCAAGAAATCCGTGATCCCGGTGGAAGACCAGAACGGCCTGACCATTCTCGATCACGACGAGCACATGCGCCCCGGCACCGACATGCAGGCGCTTGGCCAGCTCAACCCCTCCTTCGTGATGCCGGGTGAAATGGGTGGTTTCGATGCCGTCGCCGTGCAGCGTTATCCGGAGCTTGAGAGCATCAACCACGTCCACCACGCCGGCAATTCGTCGGGCATCGTCGATGGCGCGGCTGCAGTGCTGCTCGGTTCGCGCAAGGCCGGCAAGTCCATGGGGCTGGAGCCGCGCGCAAAAATTCGCGCCTTCACCAATATCGGCTCCGAGCCAGCGATCATGCTGACCGGCCCGGTCGACGTGACGGAGAAGCTTCTGAAGAAAGCCCGGATGAAGCTTTCGGACATCGACCTGTTCGAGCTGAACGAGGCCTTCGCCTCGGTGGTGCTGCGCTACATGCAGGCTTTCGAGATCGACCACGACCGGATCAATGTGAATGGCGGCGCAATCGCCATGGGCCACCCGCTCGGCGCAACCGGCGCGATGATCTTCGGCACGGTTCTCGACGAGTTGGAGCGCCGCAACCTGAACACGGCGCTTGTCACGCTGTGCATCGGCGCGGGCATGGGCACCGCAACCATCATCGAACGCGTTTGAGCTGTCGGGGAGAGATCAGACCATGACCGACTACAAGAACTTTACCGTTGACGTGGACGCAGACGGCGTCGCGCTCGTCACCTGGGACATGCCGGACCGCTCCATGAACGTCTTCACCGAAGAGGTGATGAACGAGCTGGATGCGATCATCGATCACGTTGCCGGCAGCGATGCGATCAAGGGCGCAGTCATCACCTCCGGCAAGGAGACCTTCTCCGGCGGCGCGGACCTGACCATGCTGCAGAAGATGCTCGGCCTGTTCGAGAAGGAGAAGGCAAACGACCGCAAGAAGGCGGTCAAGCTGCTGTTCGACAATGCCGGCCGCATGGGCTGGCTCTGGCGCAAGCTTGAAACCTCCGGCAAGCCCTGGGTCTCGGCCATCAACGGTACCTGCATGGGCGGTGCGTTCGAGCTGTCGCTCGCCTGCCATGGCCGTGTCGCAGCCGACAGCCCGGCAGTGAAGATGGCGCTTCCGGAAGTGAAAGTGGGCATCTTCCCCGGCGCGGGCGGCACCCAGCGCGTGCCGCGTCTGGCCAAGCCGCAGGAAGCCTTGCAAATGCTCACCACCGGCCAGACGCTGACGCCGCAGAAGGCGAAGGCCATGGGTCTGATCCACGAGATCGCCGCGCCGAAGAAACTGGTCGAGACCGCGAAGAAGATGATCCTCGACGGCCTCAGCCCGGTTCAGCCATGGGACGAGAAGGGCTTCAAACTGCCCGGCGGCCCCGTCTACTCGGCGGCGGGCGCGAATCTCTGGCCGCCGGCAATCGCCATTCTGCGCCGCGAGACCTACAACAACTACCCGGCAGCAGCCGCGATCCTGAAATGCGTCTATGAGGGCATGCTGGTGCCCTTCGAGACGGCGCTGACCATCGAGCAGCGCTATTTCACCGAGATCATGCAGACGACCGAAGCGAAGATGATGATCCGCTCGCTCTTCGTCTCGCTGCAGGAACTCAACAAGGGCGCGCGCCGCCCCGACGACGTGCCGGTCAGGAAGTTCAAAAAGATCGGCGTTCTCGGCGCGGGCTTCATGGGCGCGGGCATCGCCTTCGTCACGGCCAAGGCCGGCATTCCGGTTGTTCTGATCGACCGCGACACGGCGTCCGCCGAAAAGGGCAAGGCGCATTCCGCCGAGCTGATGGACAAGAGCATCAAGCGCGGCCGCGCCACCGCCGAGGACAAGGAAAAGCTCCTCTCGCTCATCACGCCGAGCGAGGATTATGCGGAGCTTGAAGGCTGCGATCTGGTGATCGAGGCCGTGTTCGAGGATTCGGAGATCAAGAAGACGGCGACGGAGAAGGCCGAGGCCGTTCTGAAGCCGTCGGCCGTGTTCGCCTCCAACACCTCGACCATTCCGATCTCCGGCCTGGCCAAGAACTCCAAACGCCCGAAGAACTTCATCGGCATCCACTTTTTCTCGCCCGTCGACAAGATGATGCTGGTCGAGATCATCATGGGCAAGAAGACCGGCGACAAGGCGCTTGCCATGGCGATGGACTATGTGCGCGCCATCAAGAAGACGCCCATCGTGGTGAACGACACGCGCGGCTTCTACGTCAATCGCTGCGTCCTGCGCTACATGCAGGAGGCCTTCTCCATGGTCATCGAAGGCGTGCCCGCCCCGATGGTGGAGAATGCGGCGAAGATGGCCGGCATGCCGGTCGGCCCGCTTGCGCTCACCGATGAGACGGCTGTCGATCTCGCCCAGAAGATCATGAAGCAGACCGTGCGCGATCTCGGCCCCAAGGCCGTCGATCCGCGCCACATGGCGCTGATCGACACGCTGGTCGACAAGCATGGCCGCCTTGGCCGCAAGAATGGCAAGGGCTTCTATGACTATCCGGCAAAGCCCGCGAAGAAGCATCTGTGGGCCGGCCTGAAGGATCTCTATCCGCAGAAAAACCCGGACAAGATCGACGTCGAGGAATTGCAGGAGCGCTTCCTCGCCACGATCGCGCTGGAAGCGGCCCGCATCATGGAAGAAGGCATTGTCGTCGATCCGCGCGAGGCGGATGTCGGCTCCATTCTCGCCTTCGGCTTCGCGCCCTACACGGGCGGCGCCCTCTCCTATATCGACGGGATGGGAGCAGAAGCCTTCGTCGCCATGACCAAGCGCCTGCAGAAGAAGTACGGCAAGCAGTTCAAGGCCCCGAAACTCCTTCTGGACATGGCCGAGAGCGGCGAGACTTTCTACCAGCGCTTCGCACCTGAAAAGGCCGCGGAGAAAAAGGCCGCATGAGGCGCGCCGACTGAAATGAAAACCATCGTCCCGGGCGCTTTCCGCATCCGGGACGGTGAACAGGACAACACCCAAAAATCGCGGTGTCCCCAAAGCGCCCGAAACGCTCTGATCTGTGTTTTTGAGCAATTCCAGACGGAAAACCGGCTCCCGCTTTTTCTGGAATTGCTCTAGGACAAGCACCGACCGCAACGCCAACCTCCCCGGGATAGAAAATCATGTATGTCTGGATGCGTCTTCTTCGCGTGGCCGCCACACGCAAGAGCCGGGGCGTCTATCGGCTGGGCGACGAGAGCAAGCTCTCCTTCCGTTGCCTGCCCACCGATATCGACATGAACATCCACCTGAACAACGCCCGCTACATGATGCTGGCGGATATGGGGCGGATCGACATCTTCCTGCGCAGCGGACTGGTCGCCGCAGCCCGCAAGCGCGGCTGGGCTCCCTTGCTCGGCGGCCTGCAGACGGCCTATGTGCGCGAGGTTCGCTTATGGCAGCGCTTCGAGGTCGTCTCCACCATCGAAACATGGGAAGACACGCAGATCATCGGCCAGCATCGTTTCGTGCTGGATGACGGGCGCGTTGCCGCCATGGTGCTGACCACGGGCGGGGTCTACGACAAGCGCGGCAAACGCTTCGTGCCGGTCGACGAGTTGATGAGCACACTCGGCCACGATGGCGCGCCGCGTGCGCCCAATGCGGAAGAGAAAGCCTTCATCGCCTCGCATCAGGGCCTGCGCGCTCGCGCAAAAGTGTTGTCCTCACACCTTTAAGTCGCCAGGCCGCATCGCTACTCTCCGGCCACCAACATACACCGGAGACATCGATGACAGCGACCGTCGACTATTACTTCACTTCCGCTTCGCCCTTCACCTATCTCGGCCACCAGGCTCTGCGCACCGTGCTTTCCAAGCATGGCGCGGATGTGCGCGTGAAGCCGATCAACCTGATGGGTGTCTGGGAGATCTCCGGCGCGGTTCCGCCGCCCAGGCGCCCCCCGGTGCGCCAGCGCCAGCGGCTGGTGGAGATCCAGCGCATCGCCGATTTTCGCGGCCTGCCGATCAACAAGACGCCCAAACACTGGCCCGTCGACCCGGAGCTTTCCGACCGTGTGATCGCAGCACTAGCGGCAGAGGGCCATGATCCGCTGAGCTATATGGAGCGCGTCTTCGCCGCCGTGTGGGCCAATGAGGAAAACATTGCCGACCCGGACACGCTGACCAGATATCTGGAACTGGAGAAGTTCGACGCCGCGTCCATTCTGGAGAAGGCGCAAAGCGAGGCGATTGCCGAAATCCGCGCGCAGAACACCAGGGACGCCGTAGAGGCCGACGCGGTGGGCGTGCCCACCTTTGTGCTGAACGGCGAGGCCTTCTTCGGGCAGGACCGCGTCGAGTATCTCGACCATGCACTTGCGACAGGCCGTCAGCCGATCACGCCGTAAGCCTCAGCCTGTCTCACCCTCGGCCAGCGGCACGTCGATGCCCGCAAGTTCCGCAGCGGTGAGACGCGCCGCCCCCGCCCGCGCAAAGCGCAGCATCATCGCCTTGCGGGTGGCGGCGGCAAGGCGGTGCTCGTCCGGCTCGCGCAGGATCTCCGCGCCATAACCGTCCGACAGGATGAAACCGCATTCCTCGGGAAAAATCTCCGCCGGCACTTCCGGGTGGGTGGCGAAGAAAAAGCGGTCGGAGTGCAGGCGATAATCCGGCCATTTCCGGTCCACCCGAAAATCCTCCACTGACGACTTGATCTCGATGATCCAGATGTCGCCCTTCTTCGTCAGCGCCACGAGATCGGCGCGCCGGCCGGTGGCGAGCGTCAGCTCCGGCAGAACAACAGCCCCCATGGTGATGAGCAGGCGCTGCACGCCCCGGCGAATGACCATGGCGCGTTCCGACTGGCGACCATCGGCCAGCGGGTTGACGGGAATCGGTGAAATGATCGGCATGGAAGGATTATGCCATCAACGGTGAGCAGCTTGAAGCGTCACTGCGCCCCGGCAATATCGTCCAGGATCGGACAATCGGGCCGGTTGTCGCCATGGCAGGCATTGATGAGTTTGCTCAGCGTGGCGCGCATGGCCTGCAGTTCCGCAATTTTCTCGTCGATTGCCACCACATGCGAAATGGCGATGCCGCGCACATCATGGCTCGCCCGGTGCTTGTCACGGTAAAGCGTCATCAGCTGGCGGCATTCCTCGATGGCGAAGCCGAGACCGCGCGCGCGCTTCAGAAAGGTCAGGAAGTGCAGATCTTCATCGCTGTAATCGCGGTAACCGTTTCCGGCCCGCGCCGGCGAAACAAGGCCGATTTCTTCATAATAGCGAATCGTCTTTGCCGGTAGGCCCGAACGACGGGCCGCCTCGCCAACGTTCATGACACGTCTCCTGAACTTCCACGCTTGCTGAATTCCGCCATCTGAAACTGGGGATTGTGTTGCGCGTTTGCAATATCACGCGGCAATAACGGGATTACGCAACGTAAGACGCATCCAAATCTTGTCATTTCATTAACCAGGAATTTAAGAATGATGGTCAAAGTGCGGCGCAATTCAGGCACACTTAACAAATTGGGGGACCGGGGGAACATATGAGATTCAAATCAATCGTCGTGGCTGCGGCACTGGGACTTGCAACCGCTCTTGCCGGGTGCACGACGGGTGGGCCTCTCAAGGTGTTCACCTCCGACTACGGTACGGTGAAGGATGCGGGCTACCAGCTGCCGCGCATTCCGATCAGCCAGGTTCCGCGAAAATATCATCGCCAGATCGTCTCCTACGAGACGAAGGAAAAGCCCGGCACGATCATCGTCGATACCAAGGACAAGTACCTCTATCTGGTGCAGGAAAACGGCAAGGCCATGCGCTACGGCATCGGCGTTGGCCGCGAAGGTTTTGAGTGGTCCGGAACGGCGCGCGTTGCGATGAAGCGCGAATGGCCCACCTGGACCCCGCCCGCAGCCATGATCGGCCGTCAGCCCGAGCTGGCGAAATGGCGCGGCGGCATGCCGCCCGGCCTGTCCAACCCGCTTGGCGCGCGCGCGCTCTATCTCTTCAACCGCAGCGGCGACACGGGCTATCGCCTGCACGGCACGCCGGAATGGCGCTCGATCGGCAAGGCAATGTCTTCCGGCTGCATCAGAATGATGAACCAGGACATCATCGACCTTTACAACCGTACCGAAATTGGTGCTAAAGTAATCGTTAAGCGGTAGTAACCGTCTCAGCAACAGGGGTCGGCCTTGGTCGACCCTGAAAAAAACCGGGCCTCAGAGCCCGGTTTTTTCGTATCTCTCCATCCTTAGCGCTTCGGATGCACAAAGGGCGCTCCAGCCGGATGACGACTTCCTTCTCCCCGCACGCGGGGAGAAGGTCCCGGCAGGGGGATGAGGGGCTGACGCCGCGTATGAAAATCCCGCCATGTTGTGGGTTCGCGCAAGCTGGCGCTCGCCCCTCATCCTCACCTTCTCCCCGCACGCGGGGAGAAGGGGGCCTTGAAGACGGTGCCCGCAATTGCGCAAGAACATTGAATGAGGCGTTTTCGCTATTGAATCCAAACATCGTGCGAAAAAGAAAGCGCCAAGGAGGGGTCAGACGACCTGTTCGACCTCCCGGACTTCCGGCACGAAGTGGTGCAGAAGGTTCTGGATGCCGTGCTTCAGCGTCGCCGTGGAAGACGGACAACCGGCGCAGGCACCTTTCATGTGCAGGAAGACCGTGCCCTTCTCATAACCGCGGAAGGTGATGTCGCCGCCATCCTGCGCCACAGCCGGACGCACACGCGTCTCCAGAAGCTCCTTGATGGTGGAGACGATGGCCTCGTCGGCCTCGTCGTAGAACTCGCCATCCTCGGAGGCAGGCAGGCCTGGACCGCCCGTGGCCATGACCGGCTGGCCCGACATGAAATGCTCCATGATCGTGCCGAGAATGGCCGGCTTCAGATGCTGCCAGTCGGGACCGTCTTCCTTCGTGACCGTGATGAAGTCGTAGCCGTAGAACACGCCCGTCACGCCGGGCACGGCAAAGAGGCGCTCTGCCAGAGGCGATGCCTCTGCGGCCGTTTCCGCCTGACGGAAATCGGCGGTGCCTTCTTCAAGAACAACACGGCCAGGCAGGAATTTCAGCGTCGCGGGATTGGGAGTCGCTTCGGTCTGAATGAACATTGTAACTTTCCGATCTGGCGTTTCTTGGAATAATTCTAAAATAAGCAGAAAGCCTGCCGCATTCAAGCATGCATGTGTCCAGACCGCCCTGCGCCATGCCGACGCATAAAAGACGACCCGAACCACTGGGGAAGCATCGGAGCAGCCGAAAACGGGGGCCGCTTTCGGTCCGGCGCTCCGGAGCACATATGGGAAGCGCCCCGCCCCTATGCCAGGCTTTCGATTTCCTCGTCGCTCAGATTCTGCGGCACGACCGTGACGGGAATCGGGAACGCGGCCGTTTTCCCGGCGATGGAGGAGACGAGCGGACCCGGCCCTTCCTTGGAACTGCCGGCTGCCAGAACCAGGATCGCAATGTCCTGATCCTCTTCGATCAGCTTGTGGATCTCGTCGGCCGATGCGCCTTCACGCACCACCAGTTCCGGCTCGATGCCGACCGTTTCGCGCACCTTGGTGGCGTGGGTGTCGAGCGCGGCGTTTGCCGTCGCGGTCGATTCTTCCCGCATGATCTGCTCGACGCCGAGCCAGTGCTGAAAATCGCCCGGCTCGATCACGAAGAGAAGGACGAGCGCGCCGCTGGTGGCCTGGGCGCGCCGCGCCGCATAGGCCACGGCCCGTTCGCATTCCGGAGTGTCATCGATGATGGCAAGGAACTTGCGGCGGTGCCCTGCCTCGCGGATCAGTCGCTTAGAGACCATTCACACGTCCTGTGTTGCAGGCGAGTGCCCCGCCCCATTCCGCGCAATCTGCCATCGCGAAAGGGTTTCGGCAAGACGATGCGTAAAAGGGGCTCACCCGTCGATGAGCCCGATGATTTCACGCACCATCTTCATGGTCGTCTCGGCCTTTTCGCGCGCCCGGCCCGCGCCCTCGCGCAGAACGCCGTCGATATAGGCCGGATCGGCCAGGATGCGGCGCATCTCGCCGGCGATGGGGGCGAGTTTGTCCACGGCGAGTTCGGCCAGAGCAGGCTTGAACTCGGAGAACTGGCGACCGCCGAACTCGGACAGCACATCGGCCTTGGAGACGCCGGACAGCGCGGCATAGATGCCGACAAGGTTTTGCGCCTCGGGACGGTCGGCCAGACCATCGACCTCGGACGGCAGGGCCTCGGGGTCCGTCTTCGCCTTGCGGATCTTCTTGGCGATGGCGTCGGAATCATCGGTCAGGTTGATGCGCGACAGGTCGGACGGGTCCGACTTCGACATCTTCTTGGAACCGTCGCGCAGGCTCATCACCCGCGTGATCGCGCCTTCGATAAGCGGCTCGGTGAGCGGGAAAAAGCCGTTCACCTTCTCTTCGCCGACTTCCATCTCCACCCCATAGCCAAGCTCGGCAATGCGCTGGGAGAAGTCGTTGTTGAATTTCTGCGCAATGTCGCGCGTCAGCTCAAGGTGCTGCTTCTGGTCGTCGCCCACCGGCACGTGGGTGGCGCGGTAGACGAGAATGTCAGCGGCCATGAGGCTCGGATAGGCGAGCAGACCAAGCGAGGCGTTCTCGCGGTCCTTGCCGGCCTTGTCCTTGAACTGCGTCATGCGGTTCATCCAGCCGATGCGCGCAACGCAGTTGAAGATCCATGCGAGTTCGGCGTGCTGCAGAACCTGGCTCTGGTTGAAGACGATGTTCTTCTTCGGGTCGATGCCGCTCGCCAGGAAGGCGGCGGTGATCGAGCGCGTCTGGTCAGCCAGATCGGCATGCGCCATGGTCGCGGTCAGCGAGTGCAGATCGACGACGCAATAGATGCACTCATGGCTGTCCTGCAACGCCACAAACTTCTGCAGCGCGCCCAGATAGTTGCCGAGGTGAAGATTGCCCGTCGGCTGAACGCCGGAGAAGACGAGCTCCTTGAATTCGCTCATGGATCTTTCCTGAATGCCTTTTGGAGCGCGAAAACCGCGCGCCTTGGCTTATGAACGACGCGAAACCGGCAATCAAGCCCCACGGGCCGATTGCGTTTCCGCGCCACCGGCCGGAAGCGTCTTGCCGCGCGGCGCAAGCCCCACCAGAAGGCCCGTGCGGCCGGGCAGCCATTCGGCCGCGATGGCGAACAGGAAGGAGCCTGCAAACGTCGCGATCAGCACCAGCGCATATTCGGTCCAGACATCGAGCCCGAGCGGCAGCACGTAGTAAAGCGCCGCCACCACCACGGTCTGATGCACGATGTAGAGCGGGAAGACCTTGCGGTTGAGCCATGCGACAACGGCGCTCGGCGCGTTGAGATATCTGGCCGAGAAACCGCACAGCGCCAGGATCATCGTCCATGCGAGCGCCATGAGCAGCGTCTTGAAAAGCGGCGTCATCGCCTCGTAATCACCGATGAAGAAGCCGCCTTCTCCCGTCCAGGAAAACAGGTAGAGCGCCACAGTCAGCGCCGTGGCGAGCGCAGCACTTCGCCAGCGCAGGGTGATTACATTGCCAATCAGCGCCTGATGATAACGCGCGAAGAGAAAGCCCAGCCCGAACCAGCTGGCCCACACCGCAAACCATGCCCCGTCATTGTAGAGCGAATTGGTCTGGCGCGGGAAAACAGGTGACAGCGCGAGGTTGAGCACGAGCGGCAGAAGAAAAAGCAGATAGACCCACCCCGATGCGGCGACCCGCTGGAACCAGTCATTCACCGGCTTCATGAAGGGCTGATCGATCAGCCGGAACACCGGATAGCAGACGAAGGTCATCGCCAGAAGATAGGCAACGAACCACATATGCGCCCATGTGAAATTGCCGTCTGGATATTTGCCTTCGGTGAAATAACGCGTGAGCCAGAAGGTCAGAAACGAGCCCTGATAGCCATCTTCATACATGCGCTCATACCAGACCTGCGGCACGATGATGACGCACATGGCGAAAATCAGCGGCGGGAAAAGCCGCATGAACCGGCCCGTCAGGAAACCGAGATCGTGGCAGCGGCGATAGACGAACCACGTGCCCATGCCCGACACGAAGAACAGGAGCGCCAGCCGCCAGGCGCGCGGGAACTTCATGATCAGCGACAGCGCGGCGCTGCCTTCCGGCGCTTCGATCAGCCATTTCATGTCCGGAAAGAACGCCACCGACGCATGGTAGACGATCAGCAGCATGAACGCCGAGACGCGCAGGAAATCGATATAGTAGAGCCGTTGCTGCATGCCTCTCCCCCGAAATGGCAAAGGCGATGCTACACGCACCGCCTTCGAATTCCGTTAATGAGAGGGATGAGCGGTCTTATGCGCTTTTGCGCCGGCGGCGCGCAACGCGTGCAAGCTCGCTCCGGTCGATGCCGCCCGTGAGAAGGGCGACGCCGAAATAGGCGACCACCGCCACACCGACAATGGCGGCGACCGTGAGAATGCGCACGATCAGCAGATCGTGGCCGACGAATTGCGGCAGGGCCGCGAGCAGCGCCCACACGACGCCTCCCATCACCACGCTTGCAACCAGCATGAATGTGATCCGCCTGAGCGTGACGGGCGAAGGCCGGAAATCGCCCCGCCACCAGAGTGTCGCCGCCAGAAGCAGGACATTGACCCATGCCGAAAGCGCCGTCGCCCCGGCAATCGCCACATGGCCATAGACGGGGAAGAAAAGCAGGCTCGCCGCAATGTTGACCACGACCGTGACCAGCGAGAACCACATCGGCGTGCGCATGTCTTCACGCGCGAAGAAGGCCGGCTGAAACACCTTGGTCAGCACATAAGCCGGCAGGCCACTGGCAAAGGCGGCGAGTGCCGCAGCCGTCATCGCCGTGTCGATGGCGGTGAACTGGCCGCGCTCGTAAAGAACAGCGACGATGGGCGCCGGCATCACCATCAGCCCGACGGCAGCCGGCAATGTGAGCCCCAGCGCGAACTCCATCGACCGGTTCTGCAAATGCTGTGCGTCGGCCTGATCGCCGGCCTTCAGCGCGCGCGAAAGTTCTGGCAAAAGCACCACGCCCACCGCGATGCCGATCACGCCCAGCGGCAGCTGGTTGATGCGGTCGGCGAAGTTCAGGAGGCCAATGGCGTTTTCCTGTGTGGAGGCGATGATCTGCCCGACCAGAAGATTGATCTGCATGATGCCGCCGGTCAGGAGCGCTGGCGCCATCAGCACCAGCAGGCGCTTGACGCCCGGCGTGAGACGCGGGCGACGCACCCGCATGGAATAGCCTGCCCGCCGCGCGCCCTGAATGAGGAAAAAGAGCTGCGCCAGACCAGACGCGAACACCCCCCAGGCAAGCCATACACCCGTCTGACGCGGATCGAACTCCCAGAAGAGTGCGGCCAGAAGAACGCCGATCAGGATCACATTGAGCAGCGTCGGCACCAGCGCGGCCAGAAAATAATGCCGCATCGCATTGAGGATGCCGGAGAACATGGCGACCAGCGACATGCAGAACAGATAGGGGAACATGATCCGCGTCATGACCACCGTCAGATCGAACTTCTCCGGCGACGCCGCAAAGCCCGGTGCGATGATGGTGGAGACCAGAAACGGCATTGCGAGCATCGCCGCCGCCGAAAGCGCCAGAAGCACGGTCATCAGAACGGCCAGCACATCTTCGCCGAACCGGCGCGCGGCCTCCACGCCGCCGCCCTCCATCTCCTTGGCGAAGAGCGGGATGAAGGCGGTGTTGAACGCACCCTCGGCAAAAAGCCGCCGGAACAGGTTCGGAAAGCGGAACGCGGCGTAAAAGGCGTCCGTCACCGGACCAACGCCGATGGCGGCGGCAATCAGCGCCTCGCGCGCAAAGCCGAGAATGCGGCTGGCCATGGTGGCGCTGCCAACGCTGGCGAATTTTCCGATAAGGCTCATGGATGGAAAGACCTGAAAATGGGGGCCGGACAGGGGCTGCAATTGGAACGATGGTGACGCTGAGATGCGCTGGCATGGCCCCTCGGGTCAAGCCCGAGGGTGACGAACGTCATGGGTGGCCTGTGCGGCACAGCATCCAAACGCCGGCAAACACCACCCCTTTTCGTCATCCTCGCTCCCTCTTCGTCATCCTCAGGGCTCCTGCACCATCCCGGACACCATCATCAGCCCGGCCTTTTTCGCAATGGTCAGACGCTCTTCCTCACCCCGAACCACCTTCATCATCCTCAGGGCTCCCGCGTCATCCCTGGCCACCATCGTCAGCCCCGGCCATTTTCGCGCCCCTCAGGCGTCCGCCATCATCTCAGGCGCTCGCCCTCACGGCCCCACCCTTCGTCATCCTCGGGCCTGACCCGAGGATCCATGCCGGAACACTGCTCCCCCGCCACCCTGCGAGATAAAGCCCACCGCCCCGCTCATTCGGCAGCCGCCTGCGACTTGCCCTTTGCCGGACGCTCCACCCTGCTCTCCAGCGTCTTGAGAAGAGCCGTGCGGATAGCCTCCAGCCGGTCGGCGCTGACGATCTTCTGGCCCGTCAGATCGGTGACGTAGAACGTGTCGATGACCTTTTCGCCAAAGGTGGTGATGTGCGCCGAGGCAATGTCCAGCGACAGGTCGGAAAGCGTTTCGGTCAGTTCCGAAAGCAGGCCCGGCCGGTCGAGCCCCTTCACTTCCACCACGGAAAAACGGTTCGACAGCGTGTTGCCGATCTCCACCCGTGGCTGAACCCGGAAAGCCTTTGTGCCACGGCGCGGCTTTGCGCGCTTCTCGATCACCTCGGGCAGGTAGGACTTGCCGGACAGGACATCCTCAATGAGCCTGCGCACACTTTCCGCACGCCGGCGCTCATCCGCATCGAAATCGAACTCGCGGCTGATCAGGATCGTGTCCAGCGCGCGGCCATGCGTTGTGGTGAAGATCTGCGCATCGACAATGTTCGCCCCCGCCGCCGAACACGCCCCTGCGATGATCGACAGGAGACGCGGATGGTCGGGCGCAAAGATGGTGATCTCGGTCACCGCCTCGAATGTGTGCGGCTTGACCATGGTGGCAAGCGGACGCTCTTCCTTCTCCGCTTCGCGGATAAAATCCGCATGGCGCAACTGGTCTTCCAGATCGACGGCGAGCAGATAGGCCGAGTAATGGAGGCCGAGATAGTCCTCGATCTCCTTTTCCTGCCAGCCGTTTTCTGCAAGGGCTGCGGCAAGCCGCAGGCGTGCTTCCTCGGCGCGGGTGGCGCGCGAGGCTTCCGAGAAACCGCCGGTCAGAAGCACTTCGGTTTCATAATAGAGCGTGCGCAGAAGCTGCCCCTTCCAGCCGTTCCAAACGCCGGGGCCGACGCCGCGAATATCGCACACGGTCAGCACCAGAAGCAGTTTCAGCCGCTCTACCGACTGCACCTTGTCGGCAAAATCCTGAATCGTCTTGCGGTCGTTCAGATCGCGCGTCTGGGCGACCATGGACATGTCGAGATGATGTTCCACCAGCCAGGCGATCATCTCTGTTTCCTTGGGATCGAACCCCATATGCGGGCACAGCCTGCGGGCGATGCGCGCGCCCGCGATCTCGTGGTCTTCGGGCCGCCCCTTGGCGATGTCGTGCAGAAGCACCGTGGTGTAGAGCACCTCGCGCCACGATTTCAGCGACGGCATCAGCGAGTGCGAGAGCGGATGCAGCTTCTCCCCGTCGCCATGCTCGATTTCCGAAAGCACGCCGATGCAGCGGATCAGATGTTCGTCGACCGTGTAGTGGTGGTACATGTTGAACTGCATCATCGCCACGATCTTGTTGAAATCGGGGATGAGCTTGCCGAGCACGCCGGCCTCGTTCATGCGACGCATGTTGAGCGCGGGATCGCGGTCTGACGTCAGCACGTCCATGAACAGGCGATTGGCTTCCCTGTCGCGCCGCAGATTGCGGTCGATCAGCTTCAGCGAGCGCGTGAGCAGCTTCAGCGCCTCGGGGTGATATTCGAGCCCGTGCCGGTCCGCGAACCAGAACAGCCGCAACAGGTTCACCGGATCGCGCTCGAAAACGCCTTCATCCGCCACGTTGATGCGGTGATTGTCGACGATGAAATCGCTGGTGCCGGCAAGTTTGCGCCGCCGCCGCGAGAAATTCATGAAGAAGCGGTTGAAGCCGGGCACATGCTTGCCCTGCTCCTCCTCCAGCGCTGCGCAGAAGATGCGCGTCAGGTCGCCCACGCCCTTGGCCGTCAGGAAGTAGTGCTTCATGAAGCGCTCGACATCCGAGAGGCCGGGATGGCTCATATAGCCAAGCCGCTCGGCGATATCGCGCTGAATGTCGAAATGCAGCCGCTCCTCCGCCTTGCCGGTGAGGAAGTGCATGTGGCAGCGCACAGCCCAGAGAAAATCCTCGGCCTTGCGGAACTGGAGATATTCCTTGCGGGTGAAAACGCCCTGCCCCACCAGATCCTCCGCGCGGCGCACGCGGTAGAAATATTTGCCGATCCAGAACAGCGTGTGCAGATCGCGCAGGCCGCCCTTGCCGTCCTTCACATTCGGCTCGACCAGATAGCGGCTTTCGCCCGCCTTGGCGTGGCGCAGGTCGCGCTCGGCGAGCTTGGCCTGGCTGTATTCCGCGCCCGTGTCCTTCACCACTTCTTCGTCAAAGCGGGTGACCATCTCTTCATAGAGAGGTTTTTCGCCACAGATGAAGCGCGCTTCCAGAACCGCGGTGCGGATCGTCATGTCGGTGCGCGCCTGGCGGATGCACTCATCGATGTTGCGGGTGGCGTGGCCGACTTTCAGCCCCATGTCCCACAGCATGTAGAGCACATATTCCACGATCTGCTCGCCCCAGGGCGTCTGTTTGTAGGGAAGCAGGAAAAGCAGGTCGATGTCGGAACCCGGCGCAAGCGTGCCGCGTCCGTAGCCGCCAACGGCGACAATCGCCAGACGCTCGGCGGAAGACGGGTTTTGCATGGGATAGACATGCGTGGCGGCGAAGTGGTGCAGCTCGGTGATCACCACGTCCATCAAATGCGACAGCCGCGCCGCGCAGGCCGTGCCGCCGCCATCGTTCATGAGCATGGTTTCGGCCGCCTTGCGGCCTGCCGCGATGTGCGCCTTCAGCGACGCCATCACCTTCGAGCGCAGCTCTGAGCCGCCCGTGTTTTCTGCAAAACTGTCCAGTTCGGCGCGCAATGCCGCGCCATCGACGATCTGATCGAGCTTGAGTGGAACCTTGGCCATGAGCATCCCGGATTGGCGGCGCTGTATAGCGTGTTTTCGCGCGCCGCGAAACGACTGTCAAAAGATGCGGTTGCAGCGCTGACGCCCTGCCGCTATGTCGCACGGGTTTCGCACACCAAGGACACGGGTTTCAAATGGAGCTTCCCGCCCCGCTGCGCCAGGCAGTCGACGCGTTTCTGGAAGGCACGCCGCTTTCCGAAATTCAGGGCGCTGCCCAGCGCCTTTCGAAGCGCTACCGCGCCGAAACCCGCGATGGCAGCCTGCATGTGGGCGATGCGCTCGCCGCCAAGGCCTATCTGGCAACCCGCCTGCCCGCCACCTTTGCCGCCGTGCGCCAGTGCCTTTCGGAAACGGCCGCGCGGCGTGAGGATTTCGCGCCATCGCGCCTGCTCGATGTGGGCGCCGGTCCCGGAACCGCGCTCTGGGCGGCCCGCGCCGAATGGCCGGAGCTCGGTGCGGCCACGCTGGTGGAAACCAGCCGTGCGATGCGTGACGCCGGTGCAAAACTGGCCGAAGCGCTCTCCATCGACACGGACTGGCAGGCAGCAAGCGTGAAAGACGGGCTTGGGGACATCGCGCCGGCGGATCTCGTGACGCTTTGCTATGTGCTGGACGAGCTTGCCCCGGCAGCGCGCGATGCTCTGGTGGACCGCCTCTGGGCGCTGACCGCCGACACGCTGGTAATCGTCGAGCCCGGAACGCCAGCCGGCTGGCAGCGCATTCTTGCCGCGCGCGACCGGCTGACTGCTCTTGGCGGGCACATTCTGGCCCCCTGCCCGCATCATGCGCCCTGCCCGGTGAAAGCGCCCGACTGGTGTCATTTCTCGCGCCGCGTCGCACGCTCGCGCCTGCACCGCACCGCCAAGGGCGGCGAAGTGCCATGGGAAGACGAGAAGTTCAGCTATCTGGCGGTTTCACGCCATGCGCCCGACGACCGCCCCGACCGCGTGCTCGCCCCGCCGAAAACGGCCAGCGGCATGGTGCGCCTGAAACTGTGCACCAGCGACGGCGCACTCGACGAACGCCTCGTCACCCGCCGCGAAGGCCGCACCTTCAAAGCCGCCCGCAAAGCCGACTGGGGCGACGCGCTTTAGGGGCGCTGGAGGGGTTGGGATGCTCAGGCATGGATCCTCGGGTCAAGCCCGAGGATGACGAAGGGAGGAATGTTCTCCAGCCCGGCCCGGATACGGTTGCGAACAAGCGTCTAAACACACTCGTCATCCTCGGGCTTGACCCGAGGATGACGAGGGGGGAAGCGGGACGCGGTTGCGCGAAAGATCGGGGTGTATGCACTTGCCGATCTTCTGCCGCTGAGGTGATATTGCCCGGTTGAAACGGAGAGGTTTTCCGTGACCGGTTACGTCTACATGCTCGCAAGCCAAAAACGTGGGACGATCTATATCGGCGTCACCAATGATTTGGGGCGGCGCATCATCGAACACAAGACGGGCCGGATGCCTGGCTTTACCAGTCGATACGGTGTGGCCCGGCTTGTCTGGTACGAGGAGCACTTCGATATGCGCGACGCTATCCAGCGTGAGAAGTCATTGAAGCGCTGGTCTCGTCAGTGGAAGATTGAGTTGATCGAGAAATCCAACCCGGAGTGGAACGAGCTTTTGCGTGGATGGGGCTGGTCCTGACGCTTCGAAGCGCAGGGCATGGATCCTCGGATCGAGCCCGAGGATGACGAGCTTCTTTTAACGCCTATGCGCGGATGGCATCTGCCGGTAACCCGAAACCCCTCTTGGTCATCCTCGGGCTTGACCCGAGGATCCATGCCAGAACGCCACATGCCAGAAAGCCCGCCCCGGCGTGACCTACTTCTGCGCAGCCAGCTGCTTCAGCCGATAGAGCGCGTCCAGCGCCTCGCGCGGGGTCAGGTCGTCGGGATTGATCGCCAGCAGTTCCTCGCCAACGCGATCCGGCGTCTTCGACGCCTTCGCTTCCTGCTTCGCCGCCACCGAGAACAGGGGCAGATCGTCGATCAGCTTCGATGCCTTGCCCGAGGTCTCGCCCTCTTCGAGCTGCTGCAGCACTTCGCGCGCCCGCTCCACCACCGCATGCGGCAGGCCGGCAAGCCGCGCCACCTGCACACCGTAGGAGCGGTCGGCCGCGCCGCGTCCCACCTCGTGCAGGAACACCACGTCGCCCTCGAATTCCTTCACCCGCATGGTGACATTGGAAAGCCGTCCGAGCTTTTCGGAAAGCGCGGTCATCTCGTGGAAATGGGTGGCGAACAGCGCCCGGCAGCGGTTCTGCTCGTGCAGATACTCAACCGCCGCCCAGGCGATGGACAGACCGTCGAACGTTGCCGTTCCCCGGCCGATTTCGTCGAGGATCACCAACGCGCGCGGGCCCGCCTGATTGAGGATCGCCGCCGTCTCCACCATTTCGACCATGAAGGTCGAGCGGCCGCGCGCCAGGTCGTCGGATGCGCCGACACGGCTGAACAGCCGGTCGACCACGCCGATGCGGGCAACGGCAGCCGGCACGAAGGAGCCCATCTGCGCCATAACCGCGATCAGCGCGTTCTGGCGCAGGAAGGTCGATTTACCGCCCATGTTCGGACCGGTGAGAAGCCAGATCGCGCCGGCCTGCTCCTCACCCGTTGGCGACAGGTCACAGTCATTGGCGACGAAAGGCTCGGCCAGCTGCCTGCGCAGCGCCTGCTCCACCACCGGATGGCGTCCGCCCTCGATGTGAAATTCGAGACTGTCATCCACCTGCGGGCGGCAATAATTCTCGGCCTCGGCAATCGTGGCGAGCGCGGCCGAAACATCGAGCACCGCCAGTGCATCGGCGGCGGCGCGAATGGCGTCAGCAGCCGCCACGGCTTCTCCAAGCAGTTTCTCGAAGGCCGCCAGCTCGATCTGCTGCGCCCGGTCGGCGGCATTGGCGATGCGGGTTTCCAGCTCGGCGAGCTCGGTGGTGGTGAACCGCATGGCGTTGGCCATGGTCTGGCGGTGGATGAAGCGCGCCTTGGCCTCGTCCGTGCCGTTCATTGCCGCCGCGTTGTTGGCCGTCACCTCGATATAATAGCCGAGCACATTGTTGTGCCGGATCTTGAGCGACTTGACCCCGGTTTCCTCCGAAAGCTGCCGCTCCATCTCGGCGATCACCCGGCGCGACTGGTCGCGCAGCGCGCGCATCTCGTCGAGTTCTTCATTGTAGCCCGCGCGGATGAACCCGCCGTCGCGCTTCAGAAGCGGCAGCTCATCGGAAAGCGCCCTGTCGAGATGGGCCGCAAAATCCATCGGCAGGCCGGCAATGCCCGAAAGCGCCCCGGCGATCTCTGCGGGAACCTCCCTGCCCTGAAGCAGCTCGGCCACGCCATGCGCCGCCTCAAAGCCGGAGGCAAGCGCGCCAAGGTCGCGCGGGCCGCCACGGTTGAGCGCCAGCCGCGAGAGCGCGCGGGCAATGTCCGGCACGCCTTTCAGAAGCCGGCGCGCATCGTCGCGCAGCCCTGCCTCGGACAGGAAGAAGGACACGGCATCAAGCCGCCCGCCAATCGCGTCCGGGTCGGTGAGCGGCGACATCAGCCGCTCGTAGAGAAGCCGGCTGCCTGCCCCCGTCACCGTGCGGTCGATCGCCTTGGCAAGACTGCCATCGCGGCTGCCGGAAAGCGTGCGGCCAAGCTCCAGGTTTGCGCGGGTGGCCGGGTCGATGAACAGGCTCGCGCCCTCATCGTCACGCTCCGGCCGGCCAAGCGGCGGGCGTTCCGCCTTCTGTGTCTTCTCCACATAGGCGACCGCACCCGAAATGGCCGAAAGCTCGGCGCGCGAGAACCGGCCGAACCCTTCCAGCGTCGCCACGCCGTAAAAGCGCGTCAGGCGCATCTCGGCGGATGCGGAATCGAACATATTTGCCGGCTGCGGATTTGCCGTCCGCCCCAGCACGTCGAACACCGGGCGGTAGGACTGGTCGTAATAGAGCGCTTCCGGCACGATCAGCTCGCGCGGGTCGATCCGCAGCACATCGGCCAGAAGCCGGTCGGGCCGCGTGGGCGCAACGCGGAACGCGCCGGTGGAAATGTCGATCCAGGCCAGCGCCAGGCTCTCATCCCCGCCCTTCACCCGGCCAAGGGCCATCAGGTAGTTGGCTTCTGAAGGATCGAGCAGCTTTTCCTCGGTGATGGTGCCCGGCGTGACCAGCCGGATCACATCGCGCTTCACCACCGATTTGGAGCCGCGCTTCTTGGCCTCGGCGGGATCTTCCATCTGCTCGCAGACGGCTACGCGATGGCCAAGCCCGATCAGCTTCTGCAGATAATCGTCGGCCGCGTGCACCGGCACGCCGCACATGGGAATGTCGTCGCCCTGATG
Source organism: Nitratireductor sp. WH36-1 (assembly GCF_058725515.1). Taxonomy (NCBI): domain Bacteria; kingdom Pseudomonadati; phylum Pseudomonadota; class Alphaproteobacteria; order Hyphomicrobiales; family Phyllobacteriaceae; genus Nitratireductor; species Nitratireductor sp. WH36-1. Next base: position 3,890,611 of record NZ_CM178970.1, read on the forward strand.
CTTGCCGCGCTTGGTGAGCGTGATGCCCAGCGCCCGACTGGCGATCTCCGCATCCTCGAAGAACAGCTCGTAGAAATCGCCCATGCGATAGAACAGCAGCGAATCGGGATTCGCCGTCTTGATCTCGATGAACTGGGCCATCATTGGCGTGGCCCCGGCGGCAGCGGCCTGCATCGCCTTTTGGCGCATGGGCGTTTCGTCGTTCAAGGAAGGGCTCCCCGGCCTTTGCATTGGCTTTGTACTGGCTTCAAATCAACAGCTTCAAACTGCTTGGCCATTTACTGGGCAAAAGTGTAGCCTTATGCACCCGTCACTGGCAAAACTCCACAGAAAGCACATGCCAGAGCCCGTCTCCCGGAGGAAACACACCGACATGCCCGCCAGCAACAAGCCCGAACGTCAGGGACCGTCCGTCAGCCCGCAGGAAGCCCTCGACTTCCACTCCACCGGCAGACCCGGCAAGCTCGAGATCACGCCGACCAAGCCGATGGCGACCCAGCGCGACCTTTCGCTGGCTTATTCGCCCGGCGTGGCCGTGCCCGTTCAGGCCATTGCGGAAGACCCCAGCCGCGCCTTCGACTACACGACGCGCGGCAACATGGTGGCCGTGATTTCCAACGGCACGGCGATCCTAGGCCTCGGCAATCTGGGCGCGCTCGCCTCCAAGCCGGTGATGGAGGGCAAGTCCGTGCTCTTCAAGCGCTTCGCCGATGTCGATTCCATCGACCTCGAGGTCGACACCGAAGACGCCGACGCCTTCGTGAACTGCGTCAAGCTGCTCGGCCCCTCCTTCGGCGGCATCAATCTGGAAGACATCAAGGCGCCCGAGTGCTTCATCATCGAAAGCCGGCTGCGCGAGCTGATGGACATTCCCGTCTTTCATGACGACCAGCACGGCACCGCCATCATCGCCGTTGCCGGCCTCATCAACGCGCTGCACCTCACCGACCGCGACATCAAGACGACGAAGCTCGTCTGCAATGGCGCCGGCGCTGCCGGCATTGCCTGCATCGAGCTTGCCAAATCGCTTGGCCTCGCGCCCGAAAACGTCTTCCTGTGCGACACCAAGGGCGTGGTCTACAAGGGCCGCGAGCAGGGCATGAACCAGTGGAAGTCGGCCCACGCAGTGGAGACCGACAAGCGCACGCTGGCCGAAGCGCTCGAAGGGGCGGATGTGTTCTTCGGCCTTTCGGCCAAGGGCGCGCTGACCCCGGCCATGGTGCAGTCCATGGCCAAGAACCCGATCATCTTCGCCATGGCCAATCCCGATCCGGAAATCACGCCGGAGGAAGTCGCCGAGATCCGCACCGACGCCATCATGGCGACGGGCCGCTCGGACTATCCCAACCAGGTGAACAACGTTCTCGGCTTCCCCTACATCTTCCGTGGCGCGCTCGATGTGCGCGCGACCACCATCAACGACGCGATGAAGGTGGCCGCCGCCGAGGCGCTGGCCGAGCTCGCCCGCCAGGACGTGCCGGACGACGTGGCCGCCGCCTATCAGGGCAACCGCCCGAAATACGGCCCCAACTACATCATCCCCGTGCCGTTCGATCCGCGCCTCATCTCCGCCGTTCCGGTGGCCGTGGCAAAGGCCGCGATGGATTCCGGCGTTGCCCGCCGTCCCATCCTGGACATGCAGAAATACACGAACGAGCTTTCCGCCCGTCGCGATCCGCTCGCCTCCACCCTGCAGCGCATCTACGACCGGGTGCGCCGCCAGCCCAAGCGCGTGGTCTTCGCCGAGGGCGAGGAAGAACAGGTGATGCGCGCCGCCGCGTCCTATGTGAACCAGAAGCTCGGCACCGCCATTCTCGTCGGGCGCGAGGAGCAGATCCGCGAGACCGCGCGGCACGCGGGCGTGGACCTTTCCAAATCCGGCATCGAGATCATCAATGCGCGGCTTTCGCGCCGCAACGCCATCTATGCCGACTATCTCTATGAGCGCCTGCAGCGGAAGGGCTATCTCTTCCGCGATGCGCAGCGCCTGATCAACAACGACCGCAACCACTTCGCCGCCACCATGGTGGCGCTGGGCGATGCGGATGCGATGGTGAGCGGCGTGACCCGCAACTATTCGACCGTGCTGGACGATGTGCGCCGCGTGATCGACGCCCGCCCCGGCCACCGGGTCATCGGCGTGTCGCTGGCGCTGTGCCGGGGCCGCACCGTGCTCGTGGCCGACACGGCGGTGCACGACATGCCCAATGCCGAAGAGCTGGCCGACATTGCCGAGGAGGCCGCAGGACAGGCCCGCCGCATGGGCTATGAGCCGCGCGTGGCGATGCTCGCCTACTCCACCTTCGGCCACCCGCCGGGCGAGCGTTCCGACCGTGTTCAGGAAGCGGTGAAGATGCTCGACAAGCGCCGGGTCGACTTCGAATATGACGGCGAGATGGCCGCAGACGTGGCGCTGAATTCGAGCCTGATGCAGCAATATCCGTTCTGCCGCCTGTCAGGCCCGGCGAACGTGCTCGTCATGCCCGCCTTCCACTCCGCCTCCATCTCCACCAAGATGCTTCAGGAACTGGGCGGCTCCACCGTCATCGGCCCGCTTCTGGTGGGGCTGAACAAGTCGGTGCAGATCGTTCCGCTGAACGCGAAGGATTCGGATATCGTGAACATGGCGGCGATTGCGGCTTATAACGCGGCGGTTTGAAGGGGGACAAAAACTCTCAGTAGAACATGCTAGTTTCGAGGAAAATCAACTTGCCAACATCTTGAGGATCGACTCTCCAAAGTCAGCGTGCTCTTGTAGCGAAGAATGACGCGATAGGGTTTCTCCATGTCCTCTCTTCCTTACATTACTTCACCTGGAAACATTGACAAAGCGCTCAACGCAATCAAGGCCGCAGCAGTTCCAGACCGCGTAAGCCAAGACTTTGTAAAGACGATTTTAAAAATTCCAGGCGGTTCTGGCGCGCAGATAACCACCTATTTAAAGAAAATAAACTTTTCCACACCGAATGGCGAACCTACCGATATTTATACCAAGTTCCGAAACCCAAAGACATCTGGACAGGCCGTTGCTCAAGCTATCCGACACGCCTACGCTCCTCTTTATTTGCGAAATGAATTTATGCATGAGCTTTCTGATGATGACTTGCTAGGATTAATAATAGAAGAGACAGGGCAAGCACATGATTCCAACCCTGTAAAGCTGACTTTCTCTTGCATAAAATATTTGAAAAACCACGCTAAATTTGATGTGAAAACTGAGTATATCGACGCAACATCAAACCATCATGAGGAAGCGGGAGAAATCTCCACGAGCGCCCCGCAGAGAGCGTCAAGCCAAGACTCGTTTGGAGCAGGAAGCAGAACAGGTAGCGTTGGGTTAAATTTAGGATACACAATAAACCTGAATCTTCCCCCGACTACCGATCAGGCAGTATTCAACGCGATATTCAAAAGCTTGAAAGAGCACCTCCTGAGGGATGATGATGCCTAAGCGACCTGATGGTTTGATCCGCGCCTTTGGCATGTCAGGACTGCAGATCCTTATCGACTTGAAGGCAATCGAGAAAGATAGTGGGCATGACTTGGCTGTGACTCCTACGTTGGCCAAAGACCGGAAAGTTTCTGAGTATGCCCAATTTGAAGCTCAGTTGCGCGCTGAAGCCGCCCGAATGTCTGAGTTTTACGAGATTTTCTACTGCCTCGAGAATTCCATCAGGAAGCTGGTAAAGGATATAATGCTTGAAGCAGAAGGTGCCGATTGGTGGAGTAGTGAACGGGTTGATGAAAACAAGATTCGAAACCCAGCAAAAGGACGCCACAAAAAGGAAATTGATAGCGGCATTACACCACGCTCTGATGAACTGATTAATTATCTAACCTTTGGAGAGCTTTCTCAGTTGATCACTGACAACTGGGAAATTTTTGATCCTGTTTTCTCCTCAAAAGGGGCTGTAAGCAATATTACAAATCAGCTCAACCTTTTGCGTGGACCTATCGCACACTGCAATCCGACTGACGAATTGGAGCAGGAACGATTGAATTTAGCTGTAAGATCTTGGTTTCAACTTATGTCCTAAAAACAATCCCACCCGTTCAAGCCGCAAAACGCTGCGCTTCGGCCCCGTAGTAATTGATATACCGGTCCGAGATCGCCTCCACCGGCAGGACCACGAACACATCCGTGGTGCCGAAATCATGGTCGATCACGCAGCCTTCGCCGAAGCGCGCGCCGAGGCGCAGATAGCCTTTTACCAGCGGCGGCATGGCGGCAAGCGCGGTGCGCATCTGGATGGCCTCCTTCGGCATCAAATCCATCGGCGCATAGCGGCTGGCCACAGCGCGCACATGCCAATCGGCTTCCACCTGGCAGAAATGCCCGAGGAAGGAGAGCGCCTCCGCATGGGCGGCCGGCACCACGCCGGGGAATGAGGCGCAGCCCATCATCACGTCGATGCGCTTCTTGCGGCAATAGGCCCAGATGCCCTGCCACAGAAGCTCGATGGTGCGCTTGGTGCGATAGGCCGGCAGCACGCAGGAGCGGCCAAGCTCCAGAAAGCGGCGGCCATCATGGCGGGCCATCAGCGTTTCGATGGCGAACTCGTCTTCGGAATAGAACTTTCCGGCCCGGCGCGCGCCCTCCGGCGTCAATAGCCGGTAAGTGCCCACGATCCGGTCCACATCTTCGCCCGGAAGCGTGGTGTCCAGCACCAGAAGATGGTCGCAGACGGCGTCGAAACCGTCCATGTCGCGCTCTTCGGCCATGCCGCCCTGCGGCGCGCGCGCGCCCATCTCCTCGTAGAACACGCGGAAACGGATGGTCTGGGCGGCGGCGACTTCCTGCTCGCTGCCGGCAAGGCGCACTTCAAGCGGCCCGATACGGCCGAGCAGTGCACCGTCGGCGCCGTCAAGCAGCGACGCTGCGGCCCGATCGTTCAAAGAGGTCTGGTTCAGCGCGATGCCCTGCATTGCTCTTACTCCTCCGCGTGGCGTTGACGCTGAAATACTGCTCTGCTGCGACAGAACTGTGACACTAAAGCATCGGACCGAAAAGTGGAATCCGGTTTTCGGCTATTCCGATGCTTCATCATTATTTGCGATCGTCCTTCGTGCGTCCGAATGAACACACGACGATCTGGCGTCGAGGTCGTGATTCACGAGTGGCAGGTATCAGACCACCGCGTGCATATCCAGTGCGGTGAGCAATTCATCCGGGTCCAGCGGCTTGGTGACGAACCCGTTGGCCCCGTGCGCCAGTACGCCATGGCGGGTTTCTTCCTGCCCGTCGGCAGTCAGAACGAGGATTGGCAGCGGCGCGAGGCCCGTTTCCTCCTCATGCCGGCGGATCGCATTGATGGCGTCCAGCCCGTCCATCACCGGCATGTGCAGATCCATCAGAACGATGTCGTAGCGCGCATGCGCCTCGTCGTTCACCGCTTCCACCGCCTCGCGCCCGTTCGACACGATGCGCACCCGGTGGCCGGCCTTGCCGAGAGCGGCGCGCGCCAGCATGGCGTTGATCTCGTTGTCCTCGGCCACGAGGATGTTGAGCCCGTTCTTGCGGTGCGCGGGGCGGGGCGCGCTGCCGGCCTCTTCGCCCGCCTCGGCCACGGGCCAGGCGATTTCGCCATGCGCGCTCAGAAGCTGGCGCACCAGCGTGTTGCAGCGCACCGGGCGGGCGAGGAAGGCCCCGTAGCCACTGGCGCGGAAAGCCGCCAGACGCCCGCGCTCCGATGGCGTGATCAGGGTGAGCGCGCGCCCGCCGCCCACGCCAAGCCCATGCAGCCGGGTGATCAGCGCGCCATCGTCGCTTTCAAGCGAGGCGTCCACCAGAACCGTGTTGAACGGCGCGCCGCCATCTTCGGCCAGCCGCGCCGCATCCTCTGCGCTGGCGGCAATTGCCGCGCGCCCGCCATGGACGCGGATCGTCATGGCGATGGTCTCCGCCTCCTGCGTGAAGGGCGAGAGGATGACCGCGTTCACCTCTTCCAGAATGGGCTCCACGCGCATGCCCTCATCGTCGCTCTCGCCAAGCGGCAGGAGCACGGCGAACTCCGAGCCCTCGCCCGGCGTGCTGGCAACCGTGATGGAGCCGTTCATGGCGTCGATGATGCGCTTGGTGATGGCGAGGCCAAGCCCCGCGCCGCCATGGCGGCGGGTCGAGCTGCCATCCACCTGCTCGAAATCCTTGAAGATGCGGTTGATGTCGTCCTTTTCGAGGCCCGGTCCGGAATCGGCCACCGCAATGCGCAGCGCCGGCTGGCCGTTCTTCTCCGCCCGCGTCACCGCCACGGTCACGCCGCCCTCATCGGTGAACTTGACCGCATTGCCGAGCAGGTTGAGCAGTACCTGGCGCAGACGCCCCGGATCGGCCGTGATCGTCTTCGGCAGGTCGGGCGCGATGTAGCAGCCAAGCCCGATATCCTTGGCGAAGGCGCGGGCCGCCAGAAGCTCCACCACGTTCTCCACCATCTCATGAACCGAGAGGCGGCGCGGCTCCAGCTCCAGCCGGCCTGCCTCGATCTTGGAATAGTCGAGCAGATCCTCGATCAGCGCCACCAGCGCGCTTGCCGAGGTGGAAACCGCCCCCACATAGGTGCGCTGCTCGGGCGTCAGCTCCGTGTCGGCCAGAAGCGTGGCCATGCCCATAATGCCGTTCATCGGCGTGCGGATCTCGTGGCTTACCGTCGCCAGAAAGCTGGATTTCGCGCGGCTCGCCTGCTCGGCCCGTTCGCGGGCGTTGATCAGCGCCGTCTCGGCCCGTTTGCGCGCCGTGATGTCGCGCGCGATGGCGCGGTGCGAGACCGAGTCCGCCTTGTCGTCGCGCACCGAATGCTCGATCCACGAATACCAGCGAATGCCGTTGCGCGTGTGGATCGCCACATCGGTGGAGCTCAGGCATTCGCCATCGGAAAACGCTGCATCCGGCACGAGGCCGATATCTATGCCAAGCTGGCTAAGCGTGTGCCCCATCAGCGAAGACGGATCGCGGCCCAGCAGGTCTGCGAACACCCGGTTCACATAGACGATGCGGCCACCCCGGTCGCGATGCACGATCAGATCGCCCAGCGCGTCGACAAGCCCGTGAAAGCGCTCCTCGCTTTCGCGCAGCTCCCACATGCGGTCCGCCAGATCTTCCAGCTCGCCGCGATTGACCGCCTCCTTCTCCGCCAGTTCCGAGACAAGCCGGCGGTCCATGGTCGAGGCGCGGAAGGCTACCGCCAGCGCTATGCCGCCCAGGATCACCAGCATCATGCTGATGAGCGGCGAAGCGCCCGTCAGATGGCTGAGCCCGGCAATGAAGATGATGGCAAGCCCGACCGCGACCTCGCCGTAATGCGTCTGCACCGGCAGCGTCAGCGACACCGGCGCGAGCGCCGGCGGCTTGATGCGGATCCGTTTGCGTGGCTTCGTCTCTGTCGCGAGCTTCTTCGCCGGCTTTGGATCGATTATGTGCTTCCCCACCCTTTTCATGGCCGCGACTTTACGCGACGGGAATTACGGAAGCTTTTGGCGGATCGCTCGCATTTTAACGGTTCCGCGCCGTTACGGCATCTCCACCACCACCCGGCCGCGCACCCTTCCTTCGATGATGTCTTCCGCCGCCGAAAGCACGTCGCCAAACGGGATCACGCTGGCGATGGAGCTGAGTTTCGCATGGTCGAGTTCGGTGGCGATGCGCCGCCAGGCTTCCAGCCGCAGCGCTTTCGGGGCCATCACGGAATCGATGCCCAGCAGCGACACGCCGCGCAGGATGAACGGCGCAACGCTTGTCGGCAGGTCCATGCCCTGCGCCAGCCCGCAGGCCGCCACCGCCCCGCCATAGGAGGTCATCGACAGCACATTGGCGAGCGTGTGGCTGCCCACGGCGTCCACGCCGCCGGCCCAGCGCTCCTTGCCAAGCGGCCGGGCGGGGCCGGAAAGCTCCTCCCGGTCGATGATCTCGGCAGCACCCAGTTCCTTCAGATAATCGGCTTCGGAGGCCCGCCCCGTCGAGGCGATCACGTGATGCCCCTGTCCGGCAAGCAGCGCCACGGCGACAGAGCCGACACCGCCGGCAGCGCCCGTCACCACCACCGGCCCGCGCTCCGGCGTGATACCGTGGCGCTCCAGCGCCATTACGCACAGCATGGCCGTGTAGCCGGCTGTGCCCACCGCCATCGCATCCTTCGCGCTCATGCCGTCGGGCAGCGGCACGAGCCAGTCGCCATTGACCCGCGCGCGCTGGGCATAGGCGCCGTAATGCGCTTCGCCCACGCCCCAGCCATTGAGGATGACGCGGTCGCCTTCCTTCCAGTCGGGATGGCTTGATGTCGTGACCGTGCCGGCAAAATCGATGCCGGGAACAAGCGGAAAGCGGCGCACCACCGGGGCCTTGCCGGTGATGGCGAGCCCGTCCTTGTAGTTCACCGTGGTCGCTTCGACGGCAATCGTAACGTCGCCCTCCATCAGGTCGTTTTCGGAAAGCTCCGTCCAGGCAACGGATTGCTTCTTGTCTTCATCCCGCGAAATCAGAACCGCTTTGAACGTCTCCGTCATCACTCACTCCGGCTGGTTACGGTCTTCAATGATGAGAGAGAGTGCGGCGCGCGGGGCGCAAGGTCAATCCGGGCGCGCCTCACCGCCTGAGCGGCCTGAGCGCCCGCGCCGCCAGTCGAGAAACTCCTCGAGGATCACAAGCCCCGCTCCCACGGTGATGAAGACATCCGCCAGATTGAAGATCGCAAACGACCAGACCGGCGTGTGGAAGTAGATGTAATCGGTGACGAAGCCGAGGGTCAGCCGGTCGATGAGATTGCCCACCGCGCCGCCCAGAATGAGCGCGAAGCCTAGCCGCGCCCAGGTCTGCGAAGCGCCGGTGCGCAGCGCCAGATAGCCGATGAACAGGATCACCCCCGCCATCACGATGCTGAGCCCGATGCCGCTCATGCCCGAGAACATGGAGAAGGCGATGCCGGTGTTGCGCGAATGCAGAAGCGAAAGGAACGGCAAAAGGTCGATCCGCTCATGCAGCGGCATCATGGTCTCGACCAGTTCCTTCACCACCTGATCGGCGAGCGCAAACAGAGCAATCAGGAGGCTGTAGAAACCGATGCTGCGCATGCTCATGGGCCCGCCCTTTCCTCAAGCGGCAGCGCATCGCGCCGGATCTCGTAGAGCATCACGCCCGTCGCCACGGCGAGGTTGAGCGAATCCGCCCGCCCCGCCTGCGGAATGCGCACCAGCGTGTCGCAGCTTTCCGCCAGCACGTCCGGCAGGCCCTGCTGCTCATTGCCCATCAGGAGCAGCACCGGCCCCTTCCGGTAATCGACGGTGCGGTAGTCGACCGAGCCCTTCAGATGCGTGCCGACCACACGGCCGCCAAACCCCTTGCGCCAAGCAAGAAACGCATCCTGGCTCGCGCGCACGATCGGCACGGCGAAGATGGAGCCCATGGTCGCGCGCACCGTCTCGAAGGAGAACGGGTCGGTGCAGTCGCCAACCAGGATGATGCCCTTTGCGCCAACGGCGTCGACCGTCCGCAAAACCGTACCCAGATTGCCCGGATCACGCACCCGGTCGAGCGCCACCCACACCTCGCCATCGGCCGGCTTCACGCTGGCAAGCGGCGTCGTCTTCTGCTCGAAAACGCCCACAACCATCTGCGGATTGTCGCGCTTGGTAACGGCCGACATCACCTTCTCGCTGACGATCAGCACGAGGCCGCCGGCAGCCACGGTGCGGGCGGCAAGCCGCTCCACTGCTTCATTGCCGCGCCCCGCCTTGGCGTAGAGCAGTGTGCGGATCGTCCAGCCGGCGTCGAACGCATCGATCACCAGCTTCTGCCCCTCGGCGATGAAGGCGTGTTCGCGGTCGCGAAACTTCTTCTGCGCCAGCGCGCGAATGTCCTTGATGATCGGGTTGGTCAGGCTGGTGACTTCCTTCACCTGGCCCGGCCTGCGCCGCTCGTTCTCATGTCCGCTCATGACGCCACCCAGCGCGAAAACAGCGAGGTCGACAGGGCCCGGCCCGCCGATTGCTCGCGAATGATCAGTTCACCCGATTCCACCCGACCGCCATAGCCCGCAAATGTGTCACGCATCAGCGCATGAATGGCAAAGAAGGAAGAGCGGATGGAATAGGCCGTCAGCACCACGGCCAGCGGCTTCGGCGTCAGGATCGAGCGGCAGAGATCCGCCAGATAGGGCAGATCCTCGAACAGCTGCCACACCTCACCCTTCGGTCCACGGCCATAGGCCGGCGGGTCGAACAGCACGATGTCATAGCTGTTGCCGCGCCGCGCCTCACGCTCGGCAAACTTCACCGCGTCTTCGCAGATCCAGCGGATCGGCTTGTCGCCGAGCCCGGCCATTTCCTGATTTTCCCGTGCCCAGCCAATCGCCTTCTTGGAGGCATCCACATGGGTCACTTCCGCGCCGGCGCGGGCGGCCACCAGCGAGGCAAGCCCCGTATAACCGAACAGGTTCAGCACCTTCACGGGACGGCGCGCCTCGCGCACCAGCGTTTCCATGTGCGACCAGTGGGTCGCCTGCTCGGGGAAAACGCCCACATGGCGAAACGAGGTGAAACGGCCCAGATAGTCGATCCCGTCATGGCGCATGGGCCAGGTCTCGCCCAGCGGCTCCTTCGGAAAGCGCCAGCGCCCCATGCCCTCTTCATCCGTGTCGCCGGTGAAGATGGCGTCCGCCCTCTGCCACTCGGCCGGACCGAGTGCGGGCTGCCAGATCGCCTGCCCCTCGGGGCGCACGATGCGGTAAGGACCGTATTGCTCGAGCTTCTGCCCGCCGCCGGAATCCAAAAGCGCATAATCGTCATTGGGCAGCACTTCCAGAATGACGGGCAAACGCTCGTCAGGAAGCTTGCCCTGACGGCGCGGCGGCGCGGGGCGTGAATTGGGTTCGGACTGGCCCTGCGTCTTCTCGCGGGGGGCCGTCTGTTTTTTTGGGCTGCGCCGGTCATCGTTCCGGCGCTTGGCGCGCGCAGGCTTCAATCGGGTCTCCGCCAATGAGCTATAATGCCCGCGCTTCTGCCACAGGCGCGCGGGACAGGCAACAAAGCCGTCAGCGATGCTTTTCGTAGATCGCGATACCGCCGGCCAGATCTTCGATGGCCGCGCCGACGGATTTGAACAGCGTGATTTCGTCGTCGCTCGTCCGCCCCGGCTTCTCGCCGCGCGTCAGCTCGAAGAAATCCGCCTTGATGTCATCCGCCGTAAGTGCGCCAGCGGCAATCGCCTGAACGACGTCGCCGGCCTCCTTGGTCGCGCCGGCATGCGTGTCCACGAAAACCGACGCACGGCGCATCGCCTCGTCGTCGCTCTCGCGCATGGTCGGCGTGAACGCGCCCACCAGATCCACATGAACGCCGGGCTGCAAAAGCGCGCCTTTGACCAGCGGCACGGTGGAAAGCGTTGCACACGACACGATGTCCGCTTCGCCGATGGCAGCATCGAGATCGTCGGCCACGGAGGCGTTCATGCCCTCAGCGCGCAGCGTCTCGGCAACCTTCTCGGCATTTTCGCTGGAGCGGTTCCAGATCCTGATATCGTCAATCGGCCGGATCGCCGAATGGGTGCGCGCCAGCATGGGCGAAAGCGCGCCCGCTCCGACGATCAGCAGCTTCGAGGCATCCTTCCGCGCCAGATAAGAAGCGGCGAGACCGGAGGCGCATGCGGTGCGCCATGCCGTCAGGCGCTGGCCGTCGATCAGCGCCAGCGGTTCGCCCGTGGTGCCGTTCATCAAGAGATAGACCGCCATCACCGCCGGTTTGCCGATGGCGTTGTTGTCCGGCGAGACTGCCGCGATCTTCACGCCGATATAACCGGAATCGTCACCCGCCAGCCGCGAAAAATCGCTCCATGCCGGCATGAGAAGAAGCGTGCTGTCCGCGCCTTCAGGCCGTTCGATATTATGGTGATGACGCACCGGCTGAACGGCGCCCTTCCTGAAGGCTTCGCCCAATGTCTGCACGAGTTCGGCATAGTCCAGGCACGCGTCGACCTGGTCGGCGGAAATGGAGAGCATTGGCTGGGCCTTCTGGCTGGAGGGTCAGGAGGGGGATTGCGGGATCTGCGGTGCGTTCGGGCTGGCCGGCGGGGCCTGGCGCAGCTTGTCGACTTCCTTCTTGCGCTCGCGCGCATCACGCCGGTAGCGCCCCTGACGCAGCCAGGTGGCGAGACTGCCGACAATCATGCCGAAACCAAGGGCGGCAAAAAGATAAACGAACAGCGGCCACTCGATGGTGAGCGCCGGATTGCCCGGATTGAACGGGTCGATGGTGAAAGGCACTGCCGCGCGGTTCGCCACTGCAAGCGCGATGATGATCACCGCCAGAGGCACGAGGACAAGAACGAGAATGATGCGGTTGGCCATTTCAATCCACTGCTATCTAAAAAGTAAGTGCCCCCTGAAGAATAGGTGTCCGGGGGAAGGACTAGCTGTCCTTGTCCTCATTGAGGCGCTCGCGCAGCTCTTTGCCGGTCTTGAAGAAGGGAACCCACTTCTCCTCCACCTCAACGGATTCACCGGTGCGCGGGTTGCGGCCCGTGCGGGCGGGACGGTTTTTCACCGAGAACGCGCCGAAGCCCCTTAACTCCACGCGATTGCCTTCTGCGAGCGCGTCCGAAATCTCTTCGAAGATCGCGTTGACGATGTTCTCGACGTCGCGAAGGTAGAGATGCGGGTTGCGATTGGCGATCGTCTGCACGAGCTCTGATTTGATCATGGATTCTTTTCCGCCGCTGAAATGGCCTGTTTAACGCCCGGTCGTATACGACACAATGGTGATTTTGTTTGCTTTTTTTAGTCAGGCAACCTTCTGTTTTCAGGTTGCCAGACCGACAGCAGACCGTCAAGGAAGATGCGATCCGCGCCCAGCTCGCGCAGGATGTCCGCGCCGCCCTCCGGCACACCGAGGAAACGCGAAGCAAGGTCCGGCAGGAACAGGTTCCCCGTTGTTTCGCGCTTCTTCCACTCCACCACGTCCAGATCTTCGTCCAGCCCCTGTGTGACCAGCCAGGCCTTGGCTTCGCGCTCACCGCCCAGCTCATCGACCAGCCTGAGTTCAACGCCCTGCCGCCCGGTAAAGACCGAGCCGTCCGCAACCTCGAGCACCTCGTCGCGCGTCAGCGGGCGGCGCTCCGCCACCAGATCGACGAACCAGTCGTAGCTGTCGAGGATCATTGAGCGGATCATCGCGCGCGCTTCTTCGCTGGTCGGCTTGAAAGGAGAAGGCTCGGCCTTGAGCGGCGAGGATTTGATTTCCTCCAGCTTCACGCCGAGCTTGTCCATGAGGCCGCTCACATCGGGATACTGGAACAGGACGCCGATGGAGCCGACGATGGAAGACTGCCGCGCAACGATGTGATCCGTGGCGCTGGCGATCATGTATCCGGCGGAAGCGGCAAGCGTCCCCACCTGTGCGACAACGGGCTTTTCTGCGGCCAGAAGGCGGATTTCCTCGAAAATGGCTTCACCGCCAGCCGTCGTACCGCCGGGGGAATCGATGGTCAGGATGACGCCCTTGACCGCCGGCGTCTCGCGAATCCGGTCGAGCCGCTCAAGCAGTTCGTCATCCTCGAAGATCGTTCCGGAGATTTTCACCTGCGCAATGTGGCTGGAAGACACGCCGGCCGCATCGCTCATCAGGCGCTGCGTGGCGAAGCCGATTGCCAGCACGATCACCACGAAGGCGGCAATGCGCCAGAAGGTGAGCTTGCGCCGCAAACGCCGACGATCGATCAGTTCATCCGCACGATTGGACATGACAGCCTCGCTTTCACCTTCACAGGGATTTCGTCCTAAACCAGCGCCTTTTAGTCCAAAGCCGCCCCCGGAACCACCGCCTTGTACAAGATTTCGCCGGGAATTCGCGCAACAGCTGCAAACACGAAGAAACTTGCACGTAAATCATTGTCGTTAATCCAAAAATAGCCATATTGGGGTGAGATTTGGAAGCAAGGGGCAAGTTTAGGATCTGAGGCTTTCCGGCTACGCAGTTCTGACCAAGGGGTCGGCGACATCGTTTCGCCGTCAGGCGCGAGGTGCATTCCTCGATGTGCATCCCTCGAGGTGCATCCCTCAGGGGGATGGCGCTGACTGTATCCGGGAAGGGCCATGCCCGGGCGTCCACCCGGGCGTCCAGTTGACTGGCCGCCAAGCTCACGGAAAAGCGCAAAGCACATGAGTAACCCAAAAGACAATGCCGCAGGCGCGGCAAGGAGAGGTCACGGCGACGCGATCCGCAACACCGAGCGCGGCGCCGAAGACTTTGCGCTGGCCTCGCGTCACTCCCGGCGCGTGCGCCTTTTGAAGCGCGTGCTGCCGGCTGTTGCAATCGCCATCACGGTGGTCTTCGTTGGCTATTCCTACCTGTTCTCCGGCACACGCGGGGCGATCGATCTGGCCAGCGCCTCCATCGAGGGCGGTTCGCTGGTCATGTCCAGCCCGGAGCTGAACGGCTTCACCAGCGACGACCGCCCCTACAAGATGACCGCCGAACGCGCCCGCCAGAAGCTTGGCGGCGAGGATGTAATCGAGCTGGAAGGCATTCGCGCCCATGTGCCGGTCGATGGCGACAATTTCGCCACCATTCAGGCAAGCGACGGCGTCTATGACCGCGGCAACAACCGTCTCGACATCACCAGCGAAATTGCACTGCGTACCACGTCGGGCATTGTCGCAAAACTCGACTCCGCCGAAATCGACATCGCAAAAAGCAGCCTCTCCTCCTCGAATCCGGTTGAAATCGAACTTGACGGGACGAAGATTGCAGCCGATTCCTTCGCTGCGGAGGAAGGCGGCAAGGTGTTTGTATTCGATAAACGCGTTCGCGTTACAATCGACCCGTCACGGATCCGTGAAACCGCCGACGCACGCAACTGAGGCTGCGGCACAAGAGGGAACGGAAAGGAACATCATGCGCATCAGAAGCTTCTCAGGGCTCGCCACGGGCGCGCTTCTTTTGGCCGGACTTTCGTCCGCCGCACTTGCGCAGGATTCGCAAAGCCGCCTGACCGGGCTGCAGCTTTCCGGCGACAAACCCATTCAGATCGAGAGCGAGCGGCTTGAGGTTCGCGAAGAAGACAATGTCGCCGTGTTCTCCGGCAATGTCTCCGTCGTTCAGGGTCCGACCCTGCTCAAGGCCGGACGCATGAAGGTCTACTACTTGCAGGACGGCGGTTCGGCCGCAACCGGCAGCGCCAATATCGACCGGCTCGAAGTGGACGGGAACGTCTATGTGAAGTCGGAAAATCAGGTCGCCACCGGCGACAGCGCCACATTCGACATGAAGACCGAAGTGCTTGTTCTCTCGGGCAAGGAAGTGGTCCTGTCCGAAGGCGAGAACGTCATCGTCGGCTGCCGTCTCACGGTTCAGATGAAGAACGGCCAGGCCGAACTCGATGGCTGCAAGGACACGAAGGCCGGCGGCCGCGTGAAAATGCTCCTCACTCCCGGCTCCCAGAACAGGCAGTAAACCGCGTTGATTTCCAAGTTGCGTAAAATGCGGGCCGCCAAGGAGCCCGCGGCAGAGAATCCTGCAAGCGGCAAGCTTCCCGAATACAAGGGCACGCTCATCGCACGCGGCCTCACCAAGGCCTATAGGGGCCGCCAGGTCGTCAGCGGTGTGTCCATCGGCGTGCGCGCCGGCGAGGCCGTGGGCCTGCTCGGGCCGAACGGCGCCGGCAAGACCACCTGTTTCTACATGGTCACCGGCCTCGTGCCGGTGGATCAGGGCACGATCCACATCGACGGCCACGACGTGACCGGCATGCCCATGTATCGCCGCGCCCGGCTTGGCATCGGCTACCTGCCGCAGGAAGCCTCGATCTTTCGCGGCCTGACGGTCGAGCAGAACATCCGCGCCATTCTCGAAGTGGTGGAGCCGAGCCGCAAGGAACGCGACAAGAACCTCGACGCACTTCTCGAAGAGTTCAACATCAGCCATCTGCGCAAATCGCCCTCCGTCGCCCTTTCGGGCGGTGAGCGGCGGCGTCTGGAAATTGCGCGCGCGCTTGCCAGCCGGCCCAACTTCATGCTGCTCGATGAGCCCTTTGCGGGCATCGATCCCATCGCCGTGACCGATATTCAGCAGCTCGTGCGTCACCTGACGGCGCGCGGCATCGGCGTGCTCATCACCGACCACAATGTGCGTGAAACGCTGGGCCTGATCGACCGGGCCTACATCATCCATGCCGGTCAGGTTCTGACCCACGGCCGCCCCAACGAGATCGTCGGCAATGCCGATGTGCGTCGCCTCTATCTGGGCGAAGGCTTCACGCTCTAAGCTGCGGCTTCACTGCTTTCTGGCTTGACAAGCAAAAGTCGGGCCAATTGAATCCCGTTCTGCGGCAACATTGTTGCCGCACCGAACAGGGGCCAAAACTTCATGGTGCTCGCGCCAAAACTCCATCTGCGTCAGACACAATCGCTGGTCATGACGCCGCAGCTTCTGCAGTCCATCAAACTGCTGCAGATGACGCATGTGGAGCTTGAGCATTTTCTCGACGCCGAGATTGAGCGCAATCCGCTTCTGGAACGGGGCGAAGAGAATTCGGAAGAACGCGCCGAAACCTGGCAAAACGAGCTGGAACCGCGCGAAAACACAGCAAAATCCATCTCGGAAAAACTGGATTCTTCGCTCGAAAACCTGTTCCCCGACGATCCCGGCACGCAGGAGCGCATCAGCGCGGACCTGTCGGCCCAGTGGAAATCGGCCGGCGGAAACGGCCTGCAAGGCTCCGGCGGCAGCGCCTTCGACCTCGAAAGCACCACCGCCGCCGCAACCACGCTGCGCGACCATGTGAACGGTCAGATCGCGCTCGCCTTTTCAGACGCGGCGCAATTGCTCATCGCTCATGAACTGGCCGATGGCCTCGATGAGGCGGGCTATCTGGCTGTCGAAACGGCGGAGATTGCCGAACGCATCGGCGCGGAGCCCGCAACGGTCGACGCCGTGCTCGCCACCTGCCAGACCTTCGACCCGCCCGGCATTTTCGCGCGCGATCTGGCTGAATGCCTTGCCCTGCAACTGATTGCGCAGGACCGCTACGACCCGGCCATGAAGGCGATGGTCGACAATCTCGACCTTCTGGCAAAGCGCGACTTCCGCACGCTCGGCCGGCTCTGCGGGGTGGATGCCGAGGATCTGGCCGACATGCTGGCCGAGATCCGCATGCTTGATCCCAAGCCGGGCATGGTGTTTTCCGGCGGCACCGCCGATCCGATCGTGCCCGACATCGTGGTGCGGGCGGCAAGCGACGGAAGCTGGGCGGTGGAGCTGAACCCGGAGACCCTTCCGCGCGTTCTCGTCAACGAGCCCTATTATGCCGAGATTTCTCCCCAGGCGCGCGACAATGAGCGCGAATTCCTGAGCGAATGCCTGCAAAGCGCCAACTGGCTGGCGCGAAGCCTCGACCAGCGGGCAAGAACCATCCTGAAGGTGGCGTCCGAGATCGTGCGCCAGCAGGATGCCTTCCTCGTCCACGGCGTGAGCCATCTGCGCCCGCTCAATCTACGCACGGTGGCCGAAGCCATCGGCATGCACGAGTCCACCGTCAGCCGCGTCACGGTCAACAAATACATGATGACCCCGCGCGGCACGTTCGAGCTGCGCTACTTCTTCACCTCCGCTCTCGCATCGGCGTCGGGCGGCGATGCACACTCGTCAGAATCCGTGCGCGACCGCATCCGTGCGTTGATCGACGCGGAGAAACCGGCCGCCGTACTTTCCGACGACGCGCTTGTGGATATGCTGCGCTCGGAGGGCATCGACATAGCCCGCCGCACCGTCGCCAAGTACCGGGAAGCGCTCAATATTCCCTCTTCGGTACAACGCAGGCGCGAGAAGAAGATGCTGGCGGCGGCAGGGGCCGGCTCCTGACCCGAAACCCCGGTCGAATTGACAAGACCGCCGGAAAACACTAGAAGCCCGCCCGCATGGACCACAGGCCTGAGAGCCTTTTAGACTTTTGTCCGTAGTGCCAGCAAACGAAGAAGGGAAACGCGGCAGACCGAGATCACAATCCGCCGCGGCACCTTGTACATGCAAGCCACACGTATAAACTCGATTCGTTCGGTGTCTGATCAGGAAAGGTCTGTAGTCAGATGAGCTTACGTATTTCCGGAAAACATATGGACATCGGCGAAGCGTTTCGCTCGCGTATCGAGGGACGCATCGGCGAAGCCGTCGACAAATATTTCGACGGTGGGTTTGCTGGTCGCGTTACGGTAGAAAAGTCGGGTTCTCGTTTTGCCGCCGATTGCATGATCCATCTCGACACTGGCATGGTGTTGCAGGGCACGGGTCAGGCGCAGGAGCCGCAAGCCGCTTTTGATGCTGCCGCAGAGCGCATCGAAAAGCGTCTTCGCCGCTACAAGCGCCGGCTTAAGTCCCACAACAACGGCCAGCATGTCGATCAGATGGACATTGCCTATCGCGTCATGGCCCCGGTGGCCGAAGATGAAGAAGAGGTCCCGGAAGACTACGCGCCGACCGTGGTTGCTGAATCGAAGATGGCCCTGCAGACCATGTCTGTGGCTACCGCCGTCATCGAACTCGACACCAAGGACAATCCCGTCTTCGTGTTCCGCAATGCCGGAAGCAACGAAGTGAACATTGTCTACCGACGCGCCGATGGCAACATCGGCTGGATCGATCCGTCGGTAGTGGCAAGCGCATAAGTTCCGTGCCAGCGTCAGCGCCGGCCATCGAGCATGGCCGGCGGACAGACAAAGCAAAGGATGCATAAGACATGGATCTGAGCGATCTGATCGACCAGAAAGCGGTGATCCCGGCGATGAAGGCCAATTCGAAGAAGCAGCTTCTGCAGCTTCTTGCCGAAAAGGCGGCTGGGGTAACCGGATTGCCGGAGCGCGAGATCTTTGACACGATCCTGCAGCGCGAACGCCTGGGCTCCACCGGTGTGGGCAATGGCGTCGCCATTCCGCACGGCAAGCTGCCCGGCATAGACCGCATCACCGGCGTGTTCGCACGCCTGGAAACGCCGGTCGACTTCGAAGCCATCGACGATCAACCCGTCGATCTGGTCTTCCTGCTGCTTGCGCCGGAAGGCGCCGGCGCTGACCATCTCAAGGCGCTGTCGCGCATTGCGCGCGTGCTGCGCGATGCCGAGAACACCGCCAAGATCCGCGGCACCAAGGATGCTGCCGCCATTCACAGTTTCCTGGCGCAGACGCCGGCTTCCAACGCCGCCTGATCGTCTGCGACAAGCCTGATCGTCTGCGACAGGCAAAATGCCGGAACGGCCTTCTCACATCGAGAAGGCCGTTTCCTTTTGCGTGACCGCAATTTCGACGAAGGGAACCGCCGGATCATTGCCCCGACGGATGTGCATGCGCCGCTCGGCCAGATCCATGGCGATGGTGCAGATCGTGCCCTTGCGCCCCAGAAACCCGTCACTGTCCCGATACGGGGCCAGGATGGCGTGTTCGGGATGCGCATTGTCGGAAAGCACGGCTTTTAGCCGGGCGAGATCAGCCGGCGTTCCCGGCGCCGTCAGCGCGCGGATGCGCTCAAGCCGCGCCGTGGAATTCTCCAGAAGCTCGGCATCGACCGGAGCCTTGCAGGTGACGTAGTGATTGGTGTGCGTGGTCGCCGTACCGCCCGGCTCCATGCGCCGCGCCGCGTCGCCCTCATACTCGATATTGATAGCGCGGCCGTCCCTGCCGGCGACCAGAAGATTGAGCGAGCGCCCCACCCCTGCCCGCTCCAGCGTCTCTTCCACATCGGCCCAGGAGCCGGCGTCGAGAAGTGACCGCAGGAGAATGTGGGAAGGCACGCCGCGCGTGGGCTTGGGCGTCGGCAGGAAGTTCAGGCACACGCCGAAGCCCGCATCATTGAGGCCGACCTTGGCCAGCATGCCGGGCTCGGTCATTGTCAGAAAGCGTTTGCCGCGTTCATCTTCCGAGCGAATGAGAACGACCAGCTCTTCAAGCTTTTCCGACCAGTCCCAGTTCTGCCCCACAAAGGGCGTTCCGGTGTATTGCACCACGGTGCATTCGGACGCTGAGAGTGCGGAGAGAAGCTCGCTGCGCACATTGAGCGCGACGATCCAGAGAGGATCGACATCCGCACCATCGGCGATGCCATCCATCTCGGCGCAGGCGCGCGGATCGAAAGCAGCGATCACATCGCGAAACTGCGCTGCCGCCGCGAGGATTTCGCCTTCGGGGCGGTCGAAATAGGTTTTGTAGATAGAAAGCGTACGGGCGATCCGCTCATTCAAGGCCGAACCGATCTGGCGGCCTCTTTCTTCCGGTTTGCCCCAAACATCAATAAGCGGAAACGTCCTGCTGCTGGCCGGCATGGCCTTCCTCCAGATTTGACGGCAATCACGATGTAAGTGCCTGCGCCATTCCCTGGAAGATCGGCCCGGCTGTCAAGACGAAAAGGAGACGGCTACCGGCAATCTCTCACCGAAATCCGTCATGTAAGAGTGACTTTTGACAGTGGCTTTCCATCTGCGCGGAAGCGGCGTCGCCTGTTTCCGCGCAGAACGTGTTCGGTCAGTGGAGACTGACGGTCTCCAGATCGTTCTGCATCGCGCCTGCGAGCGCTGTGTCGCGGGCGTCTGCCAGTAAGATGGGCTGACCGTCTGCGCCGAAAAGCGCCCAGAGCCGTGTGCCCGGCTTCAGGTCAGGCATGCCGGGAAACTTGCCCTGCAGGTCTTCGGCATCCATCTCGCGCATATAGGCCACTGCACCCTCGCCGATGTGGGCGAGCTGCTGCTGGGTAATGGCGATCTTGCTTTCATGTTCGGTCATCGAAGCCTCCTTAACGCAGGCGTTTCCCCTGGAAACCAACCCGCTGAAGAGCCCAAGGTTCCGGGACGGGTCAGCCCGCCCGGTTTCCTCCCGAATAAGACCAGTATGTCAGTCTTTCACGGAAATGTTTATTTTTTGTACCAGCCGTTCCGGCTCGGGTCGGTCCAGGTCTATGGACAGGAGGCCGTTCTTGAGATCGGCGTTCAGCACCCGCATGCCTTCCGCCAGCACGAACATGCGCTGAAACTGGCGCGCGGCAATGCCGCGATGGAGGTACTCACGCTCGCCTTCTTCGGTCTGTCGGCCGCGAATGATGAGCTGGTTTTCTTCCGTTGTGACGTCCAGATCATCCGCACCGAAGCCCGCTACGGCCAGTGTTATGCGGAGTCTCACGCCCTGCCCGCCTTCGGCGCGGATGCGCTCGATATTGTAGGGCGGGTAACCATCGCCCGATTTCGCAATGCGCTCGAGCGTTTTTTCCATGCTGTCGAACCCTAAAAGGAGCGGATTCGAGAAAGGCGTCATACGCGTCATCAATTACAGTCCTCAAAGAGCGACGTGGATAGAAGAAAACCCGAATGGCATTTTCTCCGTTGCAACTGATATGGTCGCTCAAACCCTGCGTTTCAAGCATTTTGGAGCAACTGCATGACGGCGGCGCGCAAGATTATTATCGACACGGATCCCGGTCAGGACGACGCTCTTGCCCTGTTACTGGCGCTGGCCAGCCCCGAGCTGGACGTGCTGGGCATCACCGCCGTGGCCGGCAATGTGCCGCTTGCGCTGACGGAGAAGAACGCGCGCAAGATCTGCGAACTGGCCGGAAAGCCCGGGACGAAGGTTTTCGCCGGCGCGATCCGCCCGTTGGTGCGCGATCTGGTGACGGCAGAGCATGTGCATGGCCGCACCGGCCTCGACGGTCCCGAACTGCCGGAACCCGAAATGCCGCTTCAGGATGGCCATGCGGTCGATTTCATCATCGACACGCTGATGGCCCACGGCGAAGGCGAGATCACGCTCTGCCCGCTCGGCCCCCTCACCAACATCGCGCTGGCGCTGAACCGTGAACCGCGGATCGCCACGCGCATCCGCGAGATCGTGCTGATGGGCGGCGGGTTCTTCGAGGGCGGCAATGTCACCCCCACGGCGGAGTTCAACATCTATGTGGACCCGCATGCGGCCGATGTGGTGCTGCGCTCGGGCGTGCCGGTCGTGATGATGCCGCTCGACGTGACCCACAAGGCGCTGACCACGCGCGCCCGCATCGCAGCCATTCGCGCGCTCGACACAAAGGTCGGCACGGCATGCGCCGAGCTTCTGGAATTCTTCGAGCGCTTCGATGAAGAAAAATACGGCACCGATGGCGGGCCGCTGCACGACCCCTGCGTCATCGCCTATCTTCTGAAGCCCGAACTCTTCACGGGGCGCAGCTGCAATGTCACCGTGGAGACCGGCTCCGGACTGACCATGGGCATGACGGTGATCGACTGGTGGCGGGTGACGGACCGCCCGGAAAACGCGCTCGTGATGCGCGACATCGACGATGACGGCTTCTTCACGCTCCTGACGGAGCGGCTTGCGCGGCTTTAGGTCGGGTTGCAGTCAGGTGAAAACACCTGACTGCTGAACGCTCAGGCGAGCGCCGCGTCCACATCCTTGCGCAGCGGAATGGCTGGCTGCGCGCCGGGTTTCAGGCAGGCGAGCGCGCCTGCCGCCGCAGCCTGACGCAATGCGGCTTCCAGTTTCAGCCCCTCGGCCAGCCCTGCCGCCAGATAGCCGCAGAACGTGTCGCCCGCACCGACCGTGTCGACCGGCGTGATCTTCATGGACGGGCAGGTAACGAAACCGTCCGGCGTTGCAGCCCACGCGCCTTCACCGCCCAGCGTCACGATGACGATGCGGCCGGTCTTTGCCACGAACGCTTCCATGCGCGCGCGCCGGTCAGCACCTTCAAGCCCCAGCGCATCGGCGTAGAGGTCGAACTCGGTCTCATTGGCGACCACGTAATCCGCATCGGCAAGCATCGACGCCGCCTCGGGCCGGTAAGGCGCGGTGTTGAGCACCGAAATGGCCTCGGCCCTGCGCGCTTCCTCGATGGAGGCCGCAACGGTCTCGATCGGGATTTCAAGTTGCAGAAGCACATGGTCACCGGCGGCCAGTGCGGCCTGCGCCACATGGCCGGGCAGAACATCGGCATTGGCGCCCGGAACGACGGCGATGGTGTTCTCGCCTTCCCGGTCAACGAGGATATGGGCCGTGCCGGTGGCGCTTTCGGCCCTGTGCACGGCGGAGAGATCGACGCCCGCCGTCTCCAGAAGCTCCAGCGCCTCGCCGGCGAAAGGATCATTGCCCACCGCACCGACGATGCGGGTGCGCGCTCCGGCCCGCCGTGCGGCCAGCGCCTGGTTCGCTCCCTTGCCGCCCGGCGCAGTGACGAATGTGTCGCCGGGCACCGTTTCGCCGGGCTTCGGCAGCCGATGCACCGTGGCGATCAGGTCGAGGTTGATGGAACCGATAATGACGATCAAGACTGTCTCCCGCGCTTATTCGCGCCGGAAAGTAGAGCATCGGGCCGAAAAGTGGAATCCGGTTTTTCGGTTGTTCCGATGCGCACTCAAGAGACGTCTTTGCGGGGTCAGGCCGGCTGGCTGTCCTGCGAAAGCTGCCCCGCTTCCCAGCCAAGAATGGCGCGCTTGCGCGTGAGGCCCCAGTGATAGCCCGTGAGCGCACCCGACTTGCCGACGGCGCGATGGCACGGCACCACGAAGGAAACCGGGTTGGCACCCACCGCTGCGCCAACCGCGCGCGAGGCGCTGGGCTTGCCGATGGTGCCGGCAATGTCGGAATAGGCGCAGGCGCGTCCCATCGGAATCTTGAGAAGCGCGTCCCAGACCCGCACCTGAAAATCGGTTCCGATCAGCACCACGCGCAGCGGCTCGTCAGCACGCCAGCGCGACGGCTCGAACACGCGCGCCGCATAGGGCGCGGTGGCGGCCATGTCTTCCACATAATCGGCATTGGGCCAGCGCGAGGCCATGTCCTCGAACGCCGCACGCTCCTCGCCCGCATCGCAGAAGGCAAGGCCCGCAAGGCCGCGTTCCGTGACCATGATCAGGGCCTGACCGAAGGGCGAAATGTGAAACCCGTAGCGCATGGTGAGCCCTGCCCCGCGCGCCTTGTATTCGCCGGGTGAAATCGCCTCATGGGTCACGAACAGATCGTGCAGACGGCCCGGCCCCGACATGCCAAGTTCAAGGGCAGCATCGAGCAGCGGCATGCCGGAATCGAGAAGCCGCCGCGCGTGATCCAGCGTCACCGCCTGCAGGAACGCCTTGGGCGAAAGCCCCGCCCAGCGCGTGAAGAGTTTTTGCAGGCCGGTCGGCGTGTCGCCCACCTCCTGCGCGATTTCCTCCAGCGAGGGCTGGTCGCGATAATCGAGGCTGATCTTTTCGATGACCCGGCGCACGATCTCGTAATCGGTGCCCTCCGGGGTCACATCGCGTTGCAAAAGCGCGGTCTGCATGTTCATGGCGTCCATTCCCGGCGCCGGCCGCTGTCGCGCCGCGCCTCGTCAAATCTCTATCGAAGGCGACAATGACGGTTTCAGCGCATCCGCACCACCCGTTTCCTGCAAAGCTCAGCGCCCCTTCGCGGTGGCCAGCGCCTGCCCGAATGCGGTCGCGAAGCTTTCACGGTCGTCGGGGTTCAGAAAGCTGCCCAGTTCGACCCGCTCGCCACGCATTTCCACCGCCATGTCGGTGATGCCGATCTCGTCGTGACGGTCGATGCGGAACCGCGTCCAGAACGGGTTGAAATGATGCTCCTCCGCCTTGCCGGAGGGCGGCACTTTGCGAATGTCGAGGCTGGTGCGCGACAGGCGCACTTCCTCGCGCACCTGCGCGGCGCGGTAGTTCACCCGAAACGCCACATAGATGGCCAGAATGTCGAGTCCGAAAAAGCCGAACACCGGCCATGCGCCGATCCGCAGGAAGACCGCGCCGATGGTCAGCCACACAAGCAGGAGAAGGCCCATAAGAACGGCAAACCCGCGCCCGCTCAGCGAGCGATAAGGCGTGAGCAACGCCTGAAAAACAGGTGCGTCTGCGGTGTTTGTTTCAGCCATGATCCCGATTATAGAAGGCACATGGAAAAGCCCAAGAAGAAAATTGCAGCACCCCGCAAACCAGGCCGCACCCGCCGCCGCAGGACCGTTTACACGCCAGAGGAGATCCACGAGATCTTCCGCCGTTTCTCGGTGCAGCGCCCGGAGCCGAAGGGCGAGCTGGAGCATGTCAACGCCTTCACGCTTCTGGTGGCGGTGGTGCTTTCCGCGCAGGCAACCGACGCCGGCGTGAACAAGGCGACGCGCGATCTCTTCAAGGTGGCCGACACGCCGGAGAAAATGCTGGCGCTCGGCGAGGAGCAGGTGGGCGAATACATCCGCACCATCGGCCTGTGGCGCAACAAGGCGAAGAACGTCATCGCGCTGAGCGAGGCGCTGATCCGCGATCACGGGTCACAGGTGCCCGACAATCGCGAGGCGCTGGTCACCCTGCCGGGCGTCGGGCGCAAGACGGCCAATGTGGTTCTCAACATGTCGTTCGGGCAGCCCACCATGGCCGTCGACACGCATATTCTGCGCATCGGCAACCGGATCGGACTTGCACCGGGCAAGACGCCCGAACAGATCGAGGACACGCTGGTGAAGATCATTCCGGCGGAGTTCATGCGCCACGCCCATCACTGGCTGATCCTGCACGGGCGCTATGTCTGTAAGGCGCGCAAGCCCGACTGCGTGGCCTGCGTGATCGCCGATATCTGCAAGTCGGCGGAGAAAACGAACGAAATCCCCGCCCCGCTGGTGGAGCTGGCTCGCAGGCCTGATCCAGCAATTCCAGAAGAAGCGGAAGCGCTCTAGCCGCGCAACTCCACCCCGCGCGCGGTTCTTGCCGCGTCTTCCTGCGAAATCAGCTTGTGCAGGTGCACCATCATGGCGGCCGCAAACAGCGGCGTCAGAAGGTTGAGGATCGGCACGGCCAAGAAGCCCGCGATCACCAGACCAGCAAGGAAGATGGTGCCCGCATGGCGGCGGCGCAGCGCCTTTGCATCCGCCTCGCTGCGGAAGCGCATGGCGGCGAATTCGAAGAATTCACGCCCCAGCAGATAGCCGTTGACGAGGAAGAAGGCGAGAATGTTCACGCCCGGCACCAGAAGCAGCAGGAGCGCGATGATGTTGCCGAGAATGACGACGCCGAAAAACTTGATGGATGTGGCTATGGCCGCGCCAAGCGGCAGCGCCTTGCCGGGCGGGTCCTGCGGATAGTCTTCCTTCTCCACCACCTCGGCCACATCGTCGAGGAAGAGACCGGCGATCACGGCGGTCACCGGCGCGATGAGAAGCGCAAGCCCGGCCGCAAGACCGAGCCCCGCCGCAATCGCCGCGACGAAGCTCAGCCAGCCCAGCCATGAAGGCATATCCGGGAAGAACGCATCGAACCACGGCAGCGCGAAATACTCGAACAGTTCCTTTGTGCCGAGCCACACGCCGACAAGCACGAGAAGCGTCAGACCGAGCGTCTTGAAGAACACGCTGCGGAACTCACGGGAGAAAAGACGGCTTATGGCGGCGCGCGCCGCATCAAGGATCATACGGGTAAAGGGCCTTTCACGGTGTGTCTGCCGCTTCGAGATAGGGTGCGCTCAAGGCCGGTGCAAGGCGCACGGTTCGCACCGATGGCTTGCAAATCCCGGTCAAACCGCTAAACCGCCCGGAGATTTGAGCCAACAACGCTTCCCTTGCATATCTGGAGATCTGAACTTGAGCGAATATGACGTGCTGTGCATCGGCAACGCCATTGTCGACATTATCGCCCGTTGCGACGAAGCGTTTCTGGAAGACAACAACATCATCCGCGGCGCGATGAACCTCATCGATGTCGACCGCGCCACCCTGCTCTATGACCGCATGGGACAGGCCATCGAGGCTTCCGGCGGCAGCGCCGGCAACACGGCGGCCGGCATTGCGGGCTTCGGCGGCAAGGCTGCCTATTTCGGCAAGGTCTCCGACGATGCGCTCGGCAAGATCTTCGCGCACGACATTCGCGCGCTGGGCGTCGCCTTCGACACCAAGCCGCTTGACGGACATCCGCCGACAGCCCGCTCCATGATCTTCGTCACCCCGGATGGCGAGCGTTCCATGAACACCTATCTGGGCGCCTGCGTGGAGCTTGGCCCGGAAGACGTGGAAGAGAAAAAGGCCAGCGGCTCCAAGGTCACCTATTTCGAGGGCTATCTGTGGGACCCGCCGCGCGCCAAGGAAGCGATCCGCATGACCGCCGACGCGGCCCATGCCGCAGGCCGTGAAGTGGCCATGTCGCTGTCAGACCCGTTCTGCGTCGACCGCTACCGCAACGAGTTTCTGGAACTGATGCGCTCGGGCCGCGTGAACATCGTTTTCGCCAATGAGCACGAGCTTCTGTCGCTTTACCAGACCGCGTCCTTCGACAGTGCACTGGAAGAAATCCGCAGAGACACTAGCATGGCGATCGTGACCCGCTCCGAGAAGGGCTCGATCATCGTCACCAGGGATGAGACGATCCCGGTCGACGCCATTGCCATCGACGAGCTGGTGGATACCACCGGCGCAGGCGATCTCTATGCGGCAGGCTTTCTCTACGGCTACACGAACGGGCGCAGCCTCGCCGATTGCGGCCGGCTGGGCTCATTCGCCGCCGGTCTGGTCATCCAGCAGTATGGCCCGCGCCCGCAGAAAGACCTGCGCTACGAGGCCGAACAGGCTGGCCTGATCTAGGGCACTACTCTAGCTCTTCCGGCGGACGGCCCGGCCGCGAACGATAGCGCGGGATCGTCCAGCCGAATTTGAGGGCGCCGCCGCGCACCAGAAAAGCGGCGGTGACGGCGATCAGGGCCGCCACAGCGCCCTGCATACCTGCCAGATCGGCCACGGTGAACACGCTGGCTCCGACCAGCGCGGCAGAGACATAGACTTCCGGACGCATGAGAACCGAAGGTTCGCCCGCCAGCACATCGCGCAACACGCCGCCGAATGTTGCGGTGAGCATGCCCGTCACCACCGCCACGATGGCCGAACCGGACGCTTCAAGCCCCTTGGCCGCGCCCAGCACCGAATAGGCGGCAAGGCCGGCGGCATCGAGCCACAGAAGCAGCCGATAGCGATATTCCACCAGCGGCGCGCCAAAGAAGACGAGCAGCGCCACGACGGCGCAGACGATGATGTAAATGTGGTTTTCGACCCAGAAGACCGGAACGCCCAGAACGAGATCGCGCAGCGTGCCGCCGCCTGTGCCCGTCACACCGGCCAGGAACATGAAACCGATAAGGTCGAGTTCCTTGCGTGAGGCCGCAAGCGCGCCTGTGGCGGCAAACACCGCAACACCCGCATAATCAAGAAGCTGAATAGGATCCATCTGCCCCTCCCCGGCACTCTGGATAGCCGAAGGGCGGATGAATAGGAAGCAAGCGCCGCTACAAAGCGATTTTTGCGCCCGGAAAGAGGTGCAGGAGAGGTCTGTCGCCGCGGGCGCGCGATGCCCCGCGGCGATGAACAAATCACGCCTTACGCGTCGCGTTCGGCCTGCGGATTGGGCGGGCCGGGCTCTGCCGAAGCATTCTCGCCATTCTGTACCGCGCCGGCCTTCGGGCCGCCCTTGGCGACGCCGACCATGGCCGGGCGCAGAACGCGCTCGCCGATCACGAAGCCCTGCTGCACCACCTGAACGACGGTGTTTTCAGGGGTTGTCGGATCCGGCACCTCGAACATTGCCTGATGGAAATGCGGGTCGAAACGCTCACCCTTCGGGTCGAGCTGCTTCACGCCATGGCGCTCCAGCGTGGAGAGCATGGAGCGCTCCGTCATCTCGACGCCTTCCATCAGCGAGGCAAGTCCGCTCTCGGCAGCCGCACGGGCTTCCGCCGGCACCGCTTCGAGCGCACGGCGCAGATTGTCGGAAACCGTCAGCATGTCGCGGGCGAAGCCGGCGATCGAATAGCTGCGCGCTTCGGCGACGTCGCGTGCGGTGCGCTTGCGCAGGTTTTCCATTTCGGCCGCGAGGCGAAGGGCGCGTTCCTTCAGCTCCTCGTTTTCCCTGGCCAGCCGCACCAGGACGTCTTCTTCCGAAACCGCCTCGCCGCCGGCGTGCGCTTCGGACGCCTTCAGGTCCTGCTCCTCGGCCGTTCCGGGTCTGGTTGCTTCGTTGTCCTTAGCCTGATTGGTCATGACAGTCCGTCTATGGTTCTAGAATTGTTCGGATATTGCGTCCGATATCGAGGTTCGTGCGGGCAAAATCAAGGGGTGGGCTGACGCAATCGCGTACTGGCTTCCGGTGTGACTTAATCCGCTAACGCAGAAGGCGCCCCACGATCTGGGCCGTATAGTCGACCATCGGCACGATGCGGGCATAGTTGAGCCGCGTGGGGCCGATGACGCCCAGCGCGCCAATCACACGCGATTCCTGATCGCGATAGGGCGCAACCACAAGCGACGAGCCGGAAAGCGAGAAGAGCCGGTTCTCCGAACCGATGAAGATGCGCACGCCCGACCCTTCCTCGGCCATGTCGAGAAGCTGGATGAGACCCTCCTTGGTCTCCAGATCTTCGAACAGCCGGCGCAGAAGCTCCAGATCGGCCTCCGCCGTCAGGTTTTCCAGAAGGTTTGCCCGGCCACGCACGATCAGCCGCGCTGGCTGGCCGCTTTCGGTCCCCGCCCACACGGCGAGCCCCTGCTCCACCAGCTCCTGCGAGAGCGTGTCGAGCGCGGCGCGTGTTTCTTCCTGCAGGCGCGACAGCTCGGTCCGCGTTTCGGCGAGCGTGCGGCCACGAATATGCGCATTGAGGAAGTTGGACGCCTCATGCAATTGCGAGATGGTGACGCCTTCCGGCAGATCGATGACGCGGTTTTCCACGTCGCCATTCTGCGAGACGAGCACGGCAAGCCCCTTGCGCGGCTCAAGCTGCACGAATTCGATGTGCTTGAGCGCTGCTTCCGACTTTGTGGCGAGCACCAGTCCCGCACCGCGCGAAAGGCCGGACAGAAGCTGGCTCGCCTCCGTCAGCATGTGATCGAGCGAATGACCGCTGCTCGACGCCTTGACCTGCGTTTCGATGATGCGGCGCTCATTGTCCGACAGGTCGCCGATTTCCATGAAGGCGTCGACGAAGAAACGTAACCCCTGCTGCGTGGGCATGCGGCCGGCAGAAACATGCGGCGCGTAAATGAGGCCCAGATGCTCCAGGTCGCTCATCACATTGCGGATGGTGGCCGGCGAAAGCTGCGTGGAGAGAATGCGCGAAAGGCTGCGCGAACCCAGCGGGTCGCCGTCTCTCAGATAGGATTCCACGATGACGCGGAAAATCTCGCGGGAGCGGGAATCCAGCGATTGCAGTGCGTGTTCGTGAAAATCTCTGTCCAAGACTGGTTTCGTCATTCGCGGCCTCTGATATGTCGAATATAAGCGGCATCCCATGGATGACAACAGTCATGAAGGTGCGCGCACAGCTGGATTTCCAGTCGTTTCCGGATTTCCTTTGCGTTGACGCACCCGCGAAGCTACAAGCCGCCAACACCAAATGACACTGGAGAGAACCGCCCATGCGCCCTTCCAAACGCGAACCCGATGAAATGCGTGCCGTCAGCTTCGAGCGGGGCTTTTCCAAGCACGCTGAGGGGTCGTGTCTGGTCCGCTTCGGCGACACCCATGTGCTGTGCACGGCCAGCCTCGAAGAGCGCGTGCCGCCATGGCTCCGCAATTCCGGCCAGGGCTGGGTGACGGCGGAATACGGCATGCTGCCGCGCTCCACCGGCGACCGCATGCGCCGCGAGGCCTCTTCCGGCAAGCAGGGCGGCCGCACGCTCGAGATCCAGCGTCTGATCGGCCGCTCGCTGCGCTCGGTCGTCGACCTGCAGGCGCTTGGCGAAAAGCAGATCACCGTCGACTGCGACGTGATCCAGGCCGATGGCGGCACCCGCACGGCAGCCATCACCGGCGGTTTCATCGCCCTTTCGGACTGCCTTTCGTGGATGGAAGCACGCCAGATGGTCAGCCGCGACAAGGTCCTCAAGGACCATGTGGCCGCCATTTCCTGCGGCATCTACAACGGAACGCCCGTTCTCGACCTCGACTATCCCGAGGATTCGGCTGCCGAGACCGACGCCAACTTCGTGATGACCGGCAAGGGCGGCATCGTGGAGATTCAGGGCACGGCTGAAGGCGAGCCCTTCTCCGAGGACGAGTTCGCAGCCTTGATGGGACTCGCCCGCAAGGGTATCACCAAGCTCGTGGACATGCAGAAGATGGCAATCTCCTGAGCTGGCTCCTGAGCTGGATCGCCGTGCGTCCCATTCGGACGCACAAAGGACGATCTGAACATTAGATGGAGCATCGGAATAGACCGAAAACCGGTTTCCACTTTCGGTCCGATGCTCTGATCCCGAAAGGGTCGTAACCGAGCCATGCAACCCCCGGCCATACTGGAAGCCGCGCTCTATGTGAGCGACCTTGCCGAAGCCGAGCGCTTCTATGGCGAGGCGCTCGGGCTGGAGCGGATTGCCAGGGTCGAGGGCAGGCATGTGTTCTTTCGCTGCGGGCAGACCGTGCTGCTGCTGTTCAACCCGGCGGCAACCGCCGAACCGCCCGCAGCCGACGCCCGGCTTCCCGTGCCGCCGCACGGCGCGCGCGGACAGGGCCACCTCTGTTTTGCCGCAACTGCCGAAGAGATTGCCCGCTGGAAGGCGCATCTCGAAGCCGCCGGCATCGCCATCGAGGCGGATTTCGAATGGCCGGGTGGCGGCCGCTCGATCTATTTCCGCGATCCTTCCGGCAATTCGCTCGAATTCGCCGAACCGCGCATCTGGGGACTGACTTGAGACCGATCGACAACAAGACCTTTGTGCTCGCCAGCCATAACAAGGGCAAGCTTCGCGAGTTTTCAGACCTTTTGGCCCCGTTCGGCTACACGGTGCGCTCGGCTGCCGAGCTTGGCCTGCCCGAGCCGGAAGAAACCGGCACGACGTTTGAAGAGAACGCCCGCATCAAGGCGCTTGCCGCCGCCGAGGCCACCGGCCTGCCGGCGCTGTCGGACGATTCCGGTCTCTGCGTGGATGCGCTGGACGGCGCACCCGGCGTCTACACCGCCGACTGGGCGACGAAGGATGACGGCAGTCGCGACTTCATGATGGCCATGGAGAAGACGCAAAAACTGCTTTCCGAGGCTGGCGCGGACACGCCGGAAAAGCGCACCGGCCGCTTCGTGGCGACGCTTTGCCTGTGCTTTCCCGATGGCGAGACCGAATACTACCGCGGTGAAGCCGAAGGCCATCTGGTCTGGCCGCCGCGCGGCACGGACGGGTTCGGCTATGATCCGGTGTTCCAGCCCGAGGGCTATGACGTCACCTTCGGCGAGATGACGGCCGAGGAGAAGCACGGCTGGAAGCCCGGCGACGAGCACGCCCTCTCCCACCGCGCCCGCGCATTCCAGAAGTTCGCCCGGGCAAGGCTGGGCGCCGCGTGATCACCCCGCTCGATAGGACGCCGGGCTTCGGCATCTATCTGCATTGGCCGTTCTGCGCGGCCAAATGCCCTTATTGCGACTTCAACAGCCATGTGCGCCACCAGCCGGTGGATCAGGAGCGCTTTGCCGCCGCCTTTGAGCGCGAGCTTGCCACCATGCGCGCCCGCACCGGGCCGCGCACCGTCACCAGCATCTTTCTGGGCGGGGGCACGCCCTCGCTGATGGAGCCGCGTACGGTCGGCGCTCTACTCGACGCGGTCGCCGCCAACTGGAATATTCCAGACGGCATTGAGGTGACGCTGGAGGCCAATCCAAGCTCCGTCGAGGCCGACCGTTTTCGCGGCTACCGCGCTGCCGGCGTCAACCGGGTTTCGCTCGGCGTGCAGGCGCTCAACGATCGCGATCTCAAGTTTCTCGGCCGTCTGCACAATGTGGAAGAGGCGCTGAAGGCCATCGGCCTTGCCCGCGAGACCTTCCCGCGCCTTTCCTTCGACCTGATCTATGCGCGTCCCGGCCAGAGCGAGGAAGCCTGGGCCGAAGAGCTCAGACAGGCCATCGGCCACGCCGCCGACCACCTGTCGCTTTACCAGCTCACCATCGAGGAAGGCACGCGCTTCCAGCTTCTGCATGCCGCCGGCAAGCTCGACATGCCCGATGGCGACCACGCCGCGCGGCTCTACGAGATCACGCAGGAAGTGACGGCGGCGCACGGCCTGCCGGCCTATGAGATTTCCAACCATGCCCGCCCCGGCGCGGAAAGCCGCCACAACCTCGTTTACTGGCGCTATGGCGAATATGTCGGCGTCGGCCCCGGCGCCCATGGCCGTTTCATCGAGAATGGCCGCCGCCATGTCACCTTCACCGAGAAGATGCCGGAAACCTGGCTGGAGCGGGTGGAAACCAAGGGCCATGGCGTGATCGGCGGGGAGGTGCTGACGCATGACGAGGAAGCCGACGAGTTCCTGCTGATGGGCCTGCGCCTTGTCGAGGGCATCGACCTGCCGCGCTACGAGACGCTTTCCGGTCGTGCGCTTTCAAACAGCCGCATCGCCGTATTGCAGGAAGAGGGCCTTGTCGAGCCCATCGGCAACACCCGCCTGCGCGCCACCCCGCAGGGCATGATCGTGCTGGATGCGGTCGTGGCCGATCTGGCGCGCGAATAGGCCGGCATTCCCGGGTCTCAGAAACCGATTGCAGCATATGGCAGGAGCGAATGCGCCTGTGTCCCTCGTCGCCTTGTTGCCTCGCCGGTGGCCCGCTATAGCTCGGGGCCCGGGAAGAGGAGACGATTGATGGCAGAGCTGACGCTGACGACGTTCGACTGGGTGCCCGAGCTGCCGCGCGGCTATGTGCGCGACCTGAGGATAAGATGGGCTCTGGAAGAGGCCGGCCTGCCTTACCGCGTGGAAAGCGCGGCGTTCAGCGACCGGCAGCCCGGGCACTTCTCGCACCAGCCCTTCGGGCAGGTGCCGTGGCTGACGGATGGCGACACCTCGATCTTCGAAAGCGGCGCGATCCTGCTGCATCTGG
Organism: Nitratireductor sp. WH36-1; assembly: GCF_058725515.1. Classification (NCBI taxonomy): domain Bacteria; kingdom Pseudomonadati; phylum Pseudomonadota; class Alphaproteobacteria; order Hyphomicrobiales; family Phyllobacteriaceae; genus Nitratireductor; species Nitratireductor sp. WH36-1. The sequence goes on from NZ_CM178970.1 coordinate 3,924,429, forward strand.
GCGAAAAGAGCGATGCCCTGATGCCCACGGATGAAAAGGGCCGCAGTGAAACCATCGCCTGGCTGTTTGCAGCGCTGAACTCGGTCGAGGCGGCAAGCCTGCCCTGGACGATCTTTCAGTTTCACGGCCTTGCCGGCGACACGCCCGGCTGGAAGCCCCTCAACGACTTCCTGAACGCCCGCCTGAAGCACATGGAGAGCGTTCTGGCTGAGCGCGAATGGCTGGCGGACAGCTTTTCCATCGCCGACATCGCCATGGCCGATGTGCTGCGACTGGTCGACCGTTTCGACGGGCTGGCGGGTTATCCGGCCTGCCGCGCCTATGTTGCGCGCGCCACCGCCCGCCCGGCCTTTGCGAAGGCGCATGCCGACCAGATCGCGCATTTCGCCGCAGCAGACTGAGCCGACGCTCGATCAAAGGACGGTCTAGAAAGCCCCGCCGAACCGGGTTGGCGCGGCCTCAATGACCTGCGGACGGCCCTCACGCACCTCGTAGACCGCGTAGCCGCGTTCGGTCGTGCCGTCGCCATTGAAGCGGAACAGCCCGGTATAGCCATTGAAGCCGACCGGCGTTTCAAGCGCATGGCGCTGAATGCCGCCGCCGCCCTTTGCAATGTTGGCCACCAGAACGACCGTGTCATAGGCGAGCGCCGATGTGAGCGAGGGCTCGGCACCGAAGCGGGCCTGATAGCGCTGCTTGTAGGTGTTGACGCGCGCCTGATCCGTATCGGCGAACCACGCGCCCTGAAGCGCAGGGTCGGCGAGATTGGCGCTCGTCCACTGCCCGGTTCCGAGGATCTTCTTGTTGGAAACGTCGATGCCGGTTTCCGTCATGGTGGTGACGATGGTCGCCGGGCTGCTGCCGCCATCGGGAATGAACACCGCATCGGCGGCCCGCACGGCGCTGGCCACGCTTTGCACAGCTTCATAGACGGACATGTTGTCATAGGCGTAGCGCGCCACCGCCGTAAGCTCACCGCCGGTTTGCTGCATGGTGCGCCGCGCCTCGGCCTCGGCGAGATCGCCAGCCGCCCCTTCCGGCAGGATCGCCACAACGGAGCGCACGCCCTGACCGGCGGCATAGGTGAGCGTGCGGTTCACGACGCCCTGCGGCAGGAATGAGTTGAGGTAGACGCCCGGCGAAGCAGCCGCGCGGTCCGACGAGAATGCGATCATCGGCGTCTGCGTTGCCTGCAACGCCGGTGTTGCAGCGCGAACATTGGCCGAGAAGAGCGGCCCCAGAACGGCAGACGCGCCTTCCGTCAGCGCCTGTGTGGCGGCGGCGGTCGCGCCTTCGGTCGTGCCGCCCGTGTCCTTGACGACAAGTTCCAGCGTCTGCATGCCGCTGTCGTCCATCGCCAGCAGGGCCGCGTTCTTGAGTTCGGCGGCGATGCGGCTTGCGTTGCCCTCACCCGTCAGCGGCAGGAGAAGCGCCACCCGCGTATCGCCCGAGCCGATCACCTCGCCCGTGGCCGGCTGACGCGGGGCATTGTCCGCGAAGGGCTGGTTGAAGCCGCTCTGGCCATTCGTCTGCGGCACGCCGTAAGGCACATCGCTGCCCATGCAGCCGCCAAGCGCCAGAAGCGCTGCAAGCGCGCCCGTGAGAAACCCGGCCCTGCGACCGGGCATTGTCCATAACTTCATTACCGCATCCGTCCCAAATTGAGCGCGCGACTTTGCAACCCTCATGTCGGCATGTCAAAGAGATGAGCGAATAAGGACCAATGAGCTATGGATAACCCGCGCGTGGAGAAAAGTTTCGTCGTCGGCAACGCCCGTATCGGCGCCGACCCGCTGGAGCCCGCGCTCTATCTGGTGGCGACGCCCATCGGCAATCTGGGCGACATCACGCTGCGCGCGCTCCACATTCTGGCGGGCGCGGACATCGTTGCCTGTGAAGACACCCGCGTCTCGCGCGTGCTGATGGCGCGCTATGGCATCAGCCACAGCCTCACCGCCTATCACGAGCACAATGCGCGCGAGGCAGGCCCCCGCCTGCTGGCCGCCATCGAGGATGGCAAGAGCGTAGCGTTGATCTCCGACGCCGGCACGCCGCTTGTCTCCGACCCCGGTTACAGGCTTGTCGATCAGGCCGTCGAAAAGGGGCTGCGCGTCGTTCCCATTCCCGGTCCCTCGGCGGTGCTGACGGCGCTTTCAGCCTCCGGCCTGCCAACGGATGCCTTTCTCTTCGGCGGCTTTCTGCCGGTCAAGGAAGGCCAGCGCCGCGCGCGGCTCGAAACCTTCCGCCAGACGCCGGCCACGCTGATCTTCTTCGAATCCCCGCGCCGGCTGGCCGAGAGCCTTGCCAGCATGGCGGCAACACTGGGAGCGGAACGCTCTGCCTGCGTCGCGCGGGAACTCACCAAGACCTTCGAGGAATTCCGCCGCGGCACACTGGCCGAGCTGGCCGAGCATTATGCCGAAACCGGCGCACCCAAGGGCGAGGTCGTTGTCTGCATCGAGCCGCCGCAGGAAGAGGAAAGCGTCAGCGCCGAGGATGTCGACCGGCTGCTTCTGTCGCTCTCCACCGAAATGTCGGCCTCCAAGGCCGCCGGCGAGGCGGCGCGCATGACGGGCGGCCGCAAATCCGAACTTTATCAGAGGCTTCTGGCGCTGAAGGCCGAAAGCGATGCCGGCTGAGGCGCGGCGCAAGGCCTACAGGCTCGGCCATCGCGGCGAATGGTTCGCAGCAATGGCCCTGCGCCTCAAGGGCTACCGCATTCTGGCCCGGCGCTACCGCACGAAACTCGGCGAGATAGACCTGATCGCCCGGCGCGGCGATGTGGTTGCGATTGTCGAGGTCAAGGCGCGGCCGACGCTGGAGCAGGCAATGGACGCGGTCGGCTATCAGGCGCAGATCCGCATCGAACACGCCGCCGATCTGTGGCTTGGCCGCCAGCCCGACCACGCCCGCCTTTCGCTACGCTTCGATCTCGTCGCCATCCTCCCCCGCCGCTGGCCGGTGCATGTGGAGAATGTGTTTCAGGGGGGATAGTTTTCACCCCTAGCGCCTCCTCAGCGTCGGCTCACGCGCATGGGCAGGCCGCCCTGTGGCTGGGTGGTCAGTTTCTGAACCGGCCATGGCTTCGTTTCCGGCAGCGTGTCGAAACGGAAGCGGGAAAGCAGGATGGCGAGCGCTATGACGGCCTCCTGCATGGCGAAAGTGGCCCCGATGCACACGCGCGGCCCCGCGCCGAAGGGCAGATACTGATAGCGGTCGAGCGTCTCCCTGTTGCCCGGATGGAAGCGCGACGGGATGAAGGCCTCGGGATTGTCCCACAGCGCCCGGTGGCGATGCACCGTCCATGGCATGACAAGCACCTGCGCCCCCTTCACGATGGTCAGGTCTTGGTAGCGATCCTCCGCGATTGCCTCCCGGTTGATCGAAGGTGCAGGCGGATAAAGCCGCAACGCCTCCTCAAACGCGGCGCGCGTCAGGGGCATGGCATCGAGCCAGTTGACCGGATCGGGCTCGCGGGAGAGCACCGCATCGATCTCGGCTTCCACCTTCTCGCGCTCCCAGGGGGCTTCGGCGAGACAGTAGATCGTCCAGCCCAGCGCCCGCGCCGTGGTCTCGTGACCGGCGCCGATGAAGGTGATGATGTTGTCCTCGATCTCCTCGCGCGTCAGCCCTTCCGGCCCTTCGGCGCGCAGGAGAAGCGTGAGGAAGTCTTCCGGCACATCGCTGCCGCGCGCCATCTTCTCTTTCCGTAGAGCCATGGTCTCGGCCACGATGTTGCGGAAGAAGGTAAGCGAGTTGCGCCCCAGAAGGCGCGTGATGCGGGGCAGCCAGTCCGGCGCGCCCAGAAGATCCAGCGGATCGACGCGGCCCATGGTTTCAAACAGGCGATCCACCTGTTCGGCGAAACTGCCCGGCTCGCCCGCAATTTCGCCGGAGAAAAGCGTCTCGGCCAGAATGTCGAAGGTCAGGAGCGTCATGTCGCGCGACACATCCACCGGCCCTGCCGCATCTTCATAGCGTTCGACGAAGGCGCGGCTGCGCTCCAGCATCGGCTTTGCAAAACCGGCAATGTGGCGCGGCGTGAAGACCGGGGCCATGGCCTTGCGCGAACGCCGCCACACGGCCCCTTCCGCCGTAAGAAGACCATCGCGCAGAATCGGGCGAAGGATTTTTTGGCGCACTCGCGCCATCTTGTAGTTTTTCGCATTGTCAACGAGCACATGCCGGATCAACCCCGGATCATTGGCGATGACCAGCGGCCCGCCAATCGTGTTCTCGATGTTGATCCACGGCTCGTTGTAGGAAGGCTCGCCCCACAGTTCGAGCGGATTGCGATAGACGATCCGCATCATCTCCAGCGTGGAGGGCGGCTTGGTGCGCGGGCTGGGGGCCGGCGGCACAAAGGGGGCGGGCTGGCTTTCCATGATCGCTTCCTTTCCCGCTTGATTTAGGTCCTGCGACGCTGCGCTTCAATTTGGGCGCGGCTATGAAAAGGCGGGAACTTCATCACCGCTCGCGCATTGTTGAGACACCTAGGCCGATGAAGACAAACCGGAGTGCACTCCGCAGAGATGCGGAAGGATAAGTCATGAATTGGAATCAGATCGAAGGCAATTGGGAACAGTTCAAGGGCAAGGTCCAGCAGAACTGGGGCAAGCTCACCAATGACGATCTCGACGTGGTGCGCGGCAACCGACGGGAACTCGCCGGAAAGCTGCAGGAGCGCTACGGCAAAGCCCAGGAAGAAGCCGAGCGCGAGATCGACGACTGGCTTTCGCGCCACTGAGCGCACGCACTGACCGCGCTTTGAGACATCCCTGCCCCAAAGCAAAAAGCCCCGGCAATGCCGGGGCTTTTTTTCATTCCAACACAATCCTGGATCAGTGGTTTTCGTGCTGCTCGCCCGAACCACCGACGGCCACGATGTTGTAGGGCATGCCCTCAACGGCAATGTCGCGCGCCTTCTCGAAGGTCTCCGCGTCGACCGCACGGATAACGCTCTTGAGCGGATCGGTGACCATGATCTCGTCGCCGGTGACGGCGATGCGCGGACGCGGATCGGACCAGTGGCCATCCATCGAATAGGCTGCCGTCAGCTCAACCGACTTGTCGATCTTGCCCGAAAGCACATTGATGCGGTTCAGCTTGCCATCCTCGGTGAAGACATAGGCGAACTTCGGACGCACCGGGTCGACCACGAAGTGCACGGCGCGCACCGGCAGTTCGATCAGGCGGAAGGCATCTTCGTCTTCCGGGTCGATCAGGACGAGGTTCGACTTGCCGAAATTGCCGAGGAAGTACTGCAGCGCCTTGCCGCCGGCGAGCGTCGAGACCTTCAGATCGTCGGGCAGCGACTTCGTGTAGGCGAGATGCTGGATCACGGGCGCGGCACTGCGGCTTCCCGAAACCAGGAGCAGGCCCGTATCGCAGGCAATGGCCGTGATATTGCCGGAGGTGGCTTCACCATGCAGGCCCGGGCAGGCTGCGGCATCCCCCACGGCTTCTCCCTTGGCGTCCACCACCTGCACACCCTCGGGCAGCTCGCTCGGGTCCTTGCTGTTGGGAACGGTCGCGATGGCGTGCGCGCCATAGGGAATGACGACGCCATGGTGCGGTGCGGAGGTCTTCAGCTCGCGGAATTCGGGCTTGCCGTCCTGCACCTGCTTCTCCGAAACCACGCGGGCCACGCCCTCGCCATCGAAGAAAAGGGCGATCTCGCCATAATGGGAGACGAAATGCACCGGCCGGTCGCCATCGACGGAACCGTCGAGCGCCTTGGGAGCGCTGACTTCCATGTCGGCATGATCGCCGTGATCGTCGAAATGGATGCCGCTGGAGAACGCCGTCACCGTGTTGGCGTCACGCTGGACGGCAAAGACGGTCTCATTGCTCTCCGTGGCGTAGACGCGCGCAGGAGACTTGAGCGAGAAGGTTTCAATCGTCTCGCCCTTTTCCGCATCGAGCACACGAAGCTCCGGCGCGGAATGGTCGGCGACGAACAGCCGCCAGGCCTCGTGCTCATCGGCGTGGGCCGGATGCAGCGCGGCGAGCGCTGCACCCGCGCTCAAAAGCCCTGCACGCAGAAGGACTATGGAAGGACGCATCGTTTCTCTCCTATTTGTTATAACGTTACTAAAATTGGACAAGCAAATGCCGGCTTTCTCCCCGGTAGAGAACCGGGCCCAGGCAAGTCTGGAAACTCATGGCCACCCCAGAGGCGGGCGGCTACTGAAACGGGTTTTGGCGCGGGGCCGTCATCCAGCCGGGCAGGTAATGGGCTCGGAACCCGGCCGGATGAGCGGGCCTGGAAGCAATCGCCTCCATGCCCCTGAACCTATTTCGTGAGACAGGTCTTCAGCGAGGCCGCCATGCCGCGCATCAGCTCGAAATAGAGATCCTTGCCATCTTCGATCTCGGCGCCCAGCGGATCGAGCACACCGGATTTCGCGTCAGTGCCTTCGGTGACCACCTCCACGAGACGCGGCTCGAACTGGGGCTCGGCGAAGACGCAGGCCGCATCAAGCTCACGCACCTTGGTGCGGATTTCATCGACACGCTGCGCACCGGGAATGATCTCGGGGCTGACGGTGATGGAACCGGCTGCCGCAAGGCCGAACTGTTTTTCGAAATACTGATAGGCATCGTGGAACACGATGAAGGGACGGTCTTTGACGGGCTCCAGCTCGGCGGAAAGCTCGGTCTGGAGCGCCGCGATGCGCTCGTTGAGTGCGGCGGCGTTGGCCGCATAGGCAGACGCGTTCTCCGCATCGGCCGCACTGAGCGCCTCGGCAATGGCGCTCACCATGATCTTCGCATTGTCCGGATCAAGCCAGAGATGCGCGTCGGGACCATGCTCATGGGCGTGATCATGGCCGCCTTCTTCCTCTTCGTGGCCATGGTCGTCATGGTCATCATGATCGTCGCCATGCGAATGCGCTTCGAACGCGCCGCCCTCGCGCATCTCGAGCAGGGTCAGGCCCTCGCTGTCGGAAAGCGCCACCTGCGTCGCCTCACCGGCCAGCGTTTCCAGCGGCTTTTCAAGGAAGACTTCAAGGCCCGGCCCGACCCAGAACACCAGATCCGCATTGGCCAGCATGCGCGCCTGCGACGGGCGCATCGAATAGGTATGCGGCGAACCGGCGCCCTGCAGGATGAGCGCCGGCTCGCCTACGCCCTCCATCACCCCGGCCACGAGAGAGTGCACGGGCTTGATGGACGTGACGACCTGCATGTCGGCGGCAAAAGCTCCGGTCAATGCGCCCGGCGTCAACAGCGCAAGGGAGGATGCGGCTGCGGCGAGCGAAAGGCGAAACGACTTCATGGAAGGCTCCTGTAGGCATTGAACGGACGGACATGGCATGCAAGCCCAACCTTCACCGCCTCGGTGAATGTTATGACATTACATATCCTTGCGTTACGCTATAACGTGTGCCATATCCGCTGACAAGTCGGAAAAATCACATGCTGAAAAAACAAAGCCCCTCCCCCGAAACCGCCGGTGAAATGCTGGTGGAGATGCACAATGCCGGCGTGAGCCGCAGCGGGCGCTGGCTGGTGCGCGGCGTCGACCTTTCGGTGCGGCGCGGCGAAATCGTCACGCTGATCGGCCCCAATGGCTCGGGCAAGAGCACCACCGCGAAGACGGCCATCGGCGTCATCCAGCCGAACGAGGGGCATGTGCATCGCGCGCCGGGTCTCAGGGTCGGCTACGTACCGCAGAAAGTGGCCATCGACTGGACGCTGCCACTGACCGTCGAGCGCCTGATGACGCTGACCGCGCCGGCCGGCAGCGCCGAGATCAAGGCAGCGCTCGCGGCAGCGGGCGTGGCGCATCTGGCGGGACGCCAGGTGGCCGCCCTTTCCGGCGGCGAGTTTCAGCGCGCGCTTCTGGCCCGCGCCATGCTGCGCAAGCCGGACCTGCTGGTGCTCGACGAGCCCGTTCAGGGCGTCGACTTTACCGGCGAGGCCGCGCTTTACGAACTCATTCGCGAGATCCGCGACCGCACCGGCTGCGGCATCCTGATGATCTCGCACGACCTGCACATCGTCATGGCCGACACGGATACGGTGATCTGCCTGAACGGCCATGTGTGCTGCCGCGGCGCGCCGCAAAGCGTCATGGACAGCCCCGAATACCGCAAACTCTTCGGCACGCGTGCGGCGGAAGCGCTGGCGCTCTACCGCCATCACCACGACCACACGCATCTGGCCGACGGGCGCGTGCGCCATGCAGATGGCACCATCACCGAGCACTGCCATCCCGAGGATGGTCACCACCATCACGACCATGCGTGCGCCAGCGACACGCCGGCGAAGGGAGCAAACAATGCTCGATGATTTCTTCACCCGCGCGCTGGTGGCCGGTGTCGGGCTCGCCCTGGTAACCGGCCCGCTTGGCTGTTTCGTCGTGTGGCGGCGCATGGCCTATTTCGGCGATACCATGGCGCACTCCGCACTTCTGGGCGTCGCGCTGTCGCTGGTCATGGAAATCAACCTGATGGTCGGCGTGTTTCTGGTGGCCGCGCTCGCCTCGGTAGCGCTCATCATCATGGAGCGGCGTCGCGCGCTTTCCACCGACGCCCTGCTCGGCATTCTCTCGCACTCGACACTGGCGCTCGGCCTCGTCATGGTGGCCTTCATGACGTGGGTGCGCGTGGATCTGATGGGCTTTCTGTTCGGCGACATTCTCGCCGTCTCGAAACTCGACATCGCCGTCATCTATGGCGGCGGCGCGGTTGTTCTCGGGCTGCTTATCTGGCTCTGGCGGCCGCTTCTGGCGGCCACCGTCAACACCGACATCGCGCAGGCCGAGGGGCTGAAACCCGAGCGCTCGCGCCTGATCTTCATGCTGCTCATGGCGGCGGTCATCGCCATCGCCATGAAGCTGGTGGGCATTCTGCTCATCACCGCGCTGCTCATCATTCCCGCCGCCACCGCCCGCCGCTTTGCCGGCGGACCGGAGATGATGGCCGTTCTGGCCGCCATTGCCGGTGCACTTTCGGTCATCGGTGGGCTGACGGCGTCGCTGCAATTCGATACACCGTCCGGACCTTCCATCGTGGTGGCTGCGCTGGCGCTGTTTCTCGTCAGCCTCATGCCGTCGCCAAGGGCAGGAACCGACGATCGCGCAACGGAGACCAAGCCATGAGTGCCGACCTGACACGCAACCAGGCGCTGGTGATGAAAACGCTCTCCGGCGCAGAAGCTCCTCTCAGCGCCTACACGATCCTCGACCGGCTGCGCGGCGATGGCCTGCGCGCGCCACTGCAGGTCTATCGTGCGCTCGACAAGCTGACCGAGATGGGCCTTGTGCACCGGCTGGAAAGCCTGAACGCTTTCGTCGCCTGCGCACACCCGAACTGTCACGAACAGGAACTGATCGCCTTCGCCATCTGCGAGGCCTGCGGCAAGGTGGAAGAGTTTTCCGACGAGATCGTGAAGGACCGGCTCGACGGCTGGGCCAGAAGCCACCGCTTCAAGCCGGCCAAGACCACGATAGAGATCCGCGGCAATTGCGGATCATGCGTGGCGAAGGCCTAGAGAGCCTCACCATCGCCCGGCGGCTGCAAAAGCAGCGCCTTGGCCCTTGCCGTTCTGGGATTGCGCATCGCGCTTTTGAGCCACAGCAGGTAATAGGCGATTTCAGGATTGCCGCGTGGCCCTGCGATCACGTCCAGCGCACCGGAGCGCAGATGCGCGGCCACCAGATAGCGCGGCAGAACACTCCATCCGAACCCTTCAACCACGAAGTTCCTGAGCGCTCTCAGATCGGGCGTCGTAACCGCCTCTTCCGCATTGCCGATGGACATCCGATTGTGCTCGATCCACATGCGGATCATATAGCGCTGCAGATCATAGGAGAGGAACGGAACCTCCTGCAGCGCTTCCGATAGCGCCGTTTCACGCCCGATCCGCTCCACGACCTCAGGCGCAGCCACCAACAGCAGCTCCTCGCGCCCATAGAGCGCGGCCTCGATCCGTGGATCGTCCGGCACCTTGACCGCAAAGGCGAAGTCTGACCGCCCCTCGACCAGCATGCGGGGTGGCTCGTCATCAACGGCGGGGTGAAGCTGCACCGCCAGATTGCTGTGCATCAGGGTCTTGATCCGGTCGGTAATGAGATCGGACAGAATGTCCGACGGGCCGCACAGATGGATCGTGCCGGAAACGCGCATGGAGCGGGCCCGCACCTCCGCCAGAACATTCTCCGCCACATCGATGGCGCCGGTGACGCGACTGGCCAGTTCGTCGGCAATGACCGTCGGCGTCACGCCACGGGCGTGGCGCGTGAAAAGCTTGCGCTCAAGCTGCGCTTCAAGACTGGCGATATGCCCGGTGACGGCTGGCTGGGTGAGCCCTAGCTCATGCGCGGCGCGACTGACCGAACCCTGACGGTAGACCTCAACGAAGCTTCTCAGATGCGTGATCGACATGTTCGAGACATAACATATTTTATGCCTATTCAAAAATCCGATAATTGGCTTTCTGGCATGACAACACCGATCTTCAGGTCACGGGCAGCGATGAGGCTGCCGAAGAAATTGTCTGACCAAGGAGATCATGATGTCCAAGCTTGTCGCGATCAGTTTCAAGGATGATGCAACGGCCTTCGCCCTGCGTTCGGATCTGGCTGCCATGCAGTCCGATTATCTGCTCGCCCTGGACGACATTGTCGTCGTGACCAAGGACGAGAAGGGCAAGCCCAAACTGCACCAGCCCGTCAGCCTGACCGGGGCCGGTGCCCTGAGCGGCGGCTGGTGGGGCACGCTCATCGGCTTCCTTTTCCTCGCCCCTCTGGCCGGCCTCGTAATCGGCGCGGGCACCGGCGCACTGGCCGGCAAGTTCACGGATATCGGCATCGATGACCGCTTCATGCGCGATGTCGCCGCGAGCCTGGAGAAGGACGAAGCCATGGTGTTCGTGCTCGTCCGCGATGTGACAATCGACAAGGTGATGGACGGTCTGAGCGCCTATCGCGGCAAGGGCAGAATCCACACGACCTCGCTCTCCCGCCGCGATGAAGATGAACTCAGGAAGCTTATCGAAGCCGCCTGACCAGACCCTCAAACCCTATTGCCCCCCAACCCCCTACTGAAAGGACAGGATCATGTCCGAGAACAAAGTTGCCATCGTCACCGGTGGCGGAACCGGCCTTGGCCGCGCCATTGCGATACGTCTTGCCGAAGACGGCTTCTCGGTCGTCGTCAACGGCCGCGAACAGTCCAACCTTGATGAGATGGTCGCAAAGCTCGGCCCGGAACGGGCCATGGCCGTCGCTGCGGATATCTCCGTGAAGGCGGAAGCAGAACGCCTGATCGCCGAAACCGTGACGCGCTTCGGGCGCATCGACGTTCTCGTCAACAATGCCGGCGTGGCCAATCCGGGCACGGTGGACACGCTGAGCGACGACGATTTCGAAGCCATGCTGGCCATCAATGTCAGCGGCCTGCGTCACGTCTCTCTTGCCGCCCTTCCCGCCCTGCGCCGGTCGGGAGGCAACATCGTCAACATGTCGTCCGTTTCGGGCATGCGCGCCGACTGGGGCATGTATGGCTACAACGCCTCGAAGGGTGCCGTGACGCTGATGACGCAGGGCATGGCGCTGGAACTCGGGCCGGAAGGCGTGCGCGTCAACGCAGTGGCCCCTGCTACGGCTAACACGCGCCTGGTCAACGGCCTGAAAGGCAAGCGCGGCGCGCTGGAGGCCTTTGCGGATCGCATCCCCATGGGCCGGATCGTCGAGCCCTTCGAGGTCGCAAACGCGGTGGCCTTTCTCGCCAGCGATCAGGCAAGCTTCATCACCGGCGTCATTCTGCCGGTCGATGGCGGCCTGACCGCATCGAACGGCCAGCCCAACTTTCTCACCCTGATGGCCTCCTGATCCTGCCGCCGGTGAAAGACAATAAACCTGCCCCCGCGTCTTTCACCGGCGCTTATCCTTCGCCCCGGAACCGGACCCACGCAATGTCTGAACGCTTTCTGCGCAACACGCTGTTCTTCACGTTTTTCTACAATCTCATGGGCTTCGCCACATTCATGTTCCCCGCACAGTTCGGCGGCATGGCGGCGCTGCCCACGGATGTGCCCTTCCTGTATTCAGGCTTCATCGCGACGAACATTCTGCTATTTGCCCTTGTCGGCCTTTGGCAGGCCCGCGCGACGACGCTTCACACACCCGTGCTTGTGATCTTCGGTGTGAGCAAGATCGTGTTCTTCGGCCTCATGACAGCCGCCTGGTCTCTTGGTGAAGTCGCATTTGCCGGTGTCGCCATGAGCGCGGTGGATCTGGCGATGGGCGTCATCTTCCTGCTGGGCGCAAAACGGTTCGCTGCGTGAAGCATGCCTAGCGCGGTGCCGGTAGATCCCAGTTCCGGTAAAGCGCATTGAGCGCACCCGCCGTGTGGCACTCGACGGCGGGCAGACCGGAGCCGCGCACGACCTCGGCATATTTGGCGTCGCTGTTGCGGGTCTTCACGAGGATCCAGTGGATCATCGCCCACTTCACGCTGTCCTGCGCGCCTTCCAGATGTCCCGCGCGATCAGACCGGTTGGCGAGCGTGCGTCTGAAATAGCGCGCAATGCGCAGCCACGGGCTGGACGTGACCAGAATGACGCCGGTTGCCCGCGCCAGACGCTGCGGCATCAGGCGCGAGTAATTGCCTTCCATCACCCAGCCATCTTCAAGAATGGCCGCATCGTGCAGTGCCGCGAACTCGGCCTCCGGTCGCGGCTGCCAGTCGGTGTTTGGCAGGTGCTGCAACTGATCGAGATGAACCGGCGGCACGCCAAGTTTTTCGGAAAGGGCGACGGCCAGCGTCGACTTGCCCGCATTGGACGGACCGAGGATCGCTATGCGCTCTCCAAGCGAAGACAGGGGCAGCATGTGGGACACCCATTGGCCGCGAGGCAAGGAAGCGCGATGAGCGAAGGACGCACCGGAACCCGGCGCGCCCGTCATTCTTCCCGCACTTGCCTACTCGCCTTTTTCGACGTGGTTGTTGCGCAGCCGCGTAACGGCGTTGCCGTGCGCATCGAAGCCCTCATAACGGGCAAAGCGCAGCGTATGAGGCGCAAACTCGGCATAGCCCTGTGCGGTCACGTGACCGATGGACGAGGTCTTCATGAAGTCGTGCACGCCGAGCGGCGAATGCGCCCGCGCCATGCCCGACGTCGGCAGGACCGCGTTCGGCCCCATCGCGTAATTGGCCATGGACCCCGCCGCATATTCGCCCAGCAGGATTTCCGACGCATTGCGCACGTGCGACAGATATTCGAACGGCGTCTTGGACAGGATCTGAAGGTGCTCCGGCGCGTAATCGTTGACGAAGGCGAACGCCTCTTCCGGCGTGTCCGCCAGAACGATGCCACCGCTTGTGCCGCCCAGAACATCGGAGGAGTAGCGCACGCGCTCGGCGCTCATCTCCGCCCAGTATTTCGGCAGCGCATCGCGCACCTTTTCTGCAACCTCGCGCGACCAGGTGACGAAGAAGTTGGAGCTGTCGCTGCCGTGTTCGGCCTCGACCAGCAGGTCGAGCGCCGCGATCTCGGGATCGGCGCTCTCATCGGCAAGCACGATGCTCTCGGTCGGGCCGGCGGGAAGCCGCGAGGCGATCTGCCCCTGAAGCAGCCGCTTGGCAGCGGCGATCCACGGGCTGCCGGGGCCTTCGAACTTGGCGCAGCGCGGCACCGTGTCCGTGCCGAATGCGGCAGCGGCAACGGCCTGACCGCCACCGGCCTTGTAGACATGCTTCACGCCGGCAATGCGCGCGGCAACCAGCGTCGCCGCATCCACCTTGCCGTCCGGTCCGGGCGGGGTGAGCACGATGGGCATCGGCACGCCGGCCACCACGGCCGGGATCGCCGTCATGAGCGTCATGGAGGGGAAGGTGCCCTTGCCGCGCGGCGAATAGAGCGCAACGCTGTCAATGGGCGTGGCGCGCTCGCCCACCAGAACGCCGGGGCGGATTTCCTTCATCCACATTTCCTGCGGGCGCTGCGCCTCGTGGAAACGGCGAATGTTGTCGGCGCAGAATTCCAGCGTCTCGATCATCTCCGGATCAAGCGTCTTGAACGCGGCGTCGAAATCCTCTTCCGTCGCAGCGATCGCGTCCGGCTCGACCTGGGCCTTGTCGAACATGCGCGCGAAGCGGGCCAGCGCCACATCGCCTTCCTTGCGCACCGCCTCGATGATGGGCGCGACATTCTCCAGAAAATGGGTGAGATCGTCTTCCGTTCGTGTGAGGAGCGTCTTGCGCTCTTCAGCAGACAGTTTCGACAGTTCGTGCCAGGCAACGCGGTTCGACATTTTCACCCACCAGTTCAAAGGATGCGTTTCGGCGCCACGTATAAATCATTTTCGGGCGAGGCATAGGGTCAGGACCAATCAAATCGGCAAGATTGACCGGCCACGACCTCATGCCGCAGCGCCAACCGCTCAGCGCAGCATGTCGCCATAGATGCCGGGGGTGGAATCGGGAATCTCGATTGCGCCGCACTGGCTCTTGTAGAATTCGATCGGCCCGGCGCTGCCGATCACGCCATAGACATAGCCCGCATCGCGCATAGCCTGGAGCGTGGCCATGAGCAGCGCCGCCCCGACGCCGCGCCCGCGCGCGGCCTCGTCAACGCCGGTCGGACCGAAGAAGCCCTTCGCCGTGGCGTCGTAACAGGCAAAGCCCAGAAGCTCTCCGTCTTCCACCGCGACCAGAACATTGGCCGGCTGCGCCGCCATGGCCACGGCGCACTCGCTGGCCCAGTTGCGGCTGAAATGCTTCTCGGCGAAATCGCACACGACATGCATTTCCGGCCCGATGGCGCGACGAATGACAATGCCCTCGGCCACTGGTTTGGCCGGCGGGAGCTTGTAGAGGGGCACGAGCATATCAGTCATGGTCTGCATCCGAATAGGCAACGAAATGGTCTGGCGCAACTTCACGATAACCCGAGATGGGACGCGCCGCGCGTGACCGCACGGCCTCCGCCTGCCGCGTAAAGGCAAGCCCGTCGCCATCGGCGTCGTCGAAACGCTTCGCCGGATCGGGCACAGCGGAAATGAGAAGGCGCGAATAGGGATGGCGCGGATTGCGGATGACCGCATCGGACGGGCCACGCTCCATCACCTGCCCGGCATACATCACCGCCGTTTCCTCGGCGATGTAGTGAGCGGTCGCGATATCGTGCGTGATGTAGAGGAAGGCAATGTTGCGCTCTTCCTTCAAGCGCCGCATCAGGTCGAGCACCGATTTGCGGATCGACACATCGAGCATGGAGGTGGGCTCGTCGGCAACGATCAGCTCCGCGCCCACCGCAAGCGCACGGGCAAAGCTGACACGCTGGCGCTGGCCACCGGAGAGCTGGTGCGGGAACTTCTCAAGCGTGGTGTCGGGATCAAGCTCCACATCGGCCAGCGTCTGGCGAAGCCGCGCTTCGAGATCCGCCGTCCCACCATGCAGCCGCAACGGGCGTTCGAGATGGTGACGGATCGTGTGGGTGGGGTTGAGCGAGGAGAACGGGTCCTGAAACACCATCTGCACCGCGCGCAGATAGGCGCGGTCGCCGCTGCGGGTGCGGTTTTCGAAAATGTTCTCGCCGCGAAACCGGACCGTGCCGGCGCTCGGCTCGAAATGGCGGATCACGGCGCGCCCGCAGGTGCTCTTGCCCGACCCGCTTTCGCCGACCAGCGCCAGCGCCTTGCCGGGCTCGATGGAGAAGGTGACATTGCGCAGCGCATCCACGCGGCGCACCGCACCCAGAACCGGGCGCACATGGAAGGTCTTTGAGACGCCTTCAAGCGACAGAAGCGGGGCGGTCATGCGGCTGCTCCCTCAATGCGCGGCATGGCTGCCCAGAGCTTGCGCGTATATTCGTGCTGCGGATCGGCCACCAGGCTGCGCGCCTCGCCCTGCTCGACGATGCGCCCTTCCAGCATGATCGCGATGCGGTCGGCGAACTGCGCCATCAACGCCAGATCATGCGTAATGAAAAGCACCGAGAAGCCGAGCGTTTTGCGCAGCGCCACGATCTCCTGCAGGATCTCGCGCTGCACCACCACATCGAGCGCGGTGGTGGGCTCATCCATGACCACGAGGCGCGGCTTGAGCGTCAGCGCCATGGCGAGCACCACCCGCTGGCGCATGCCGCCGGAAAGCTGGTGCGGGAATGAATCGAGCCGGTCTTCGGGGATGCCCACCATGGCCAGCATTTCACCGGCCTTCACGCGGGCCGCGTCGCGCCCCATCTTCTCGTGACGGGCGAGCATGTCGCGGAACTGCTCGAACACCGTCAGCACCGGGTTGAGCGAGTTCATCGCGCTCTGGAACACCATGGACGCCCCACTCCACCGCCAGGCCTCGAGCCGGCGGCGCGAAAAGGCGAGAACATCCTCACCCTCGAACAGGATCTTGCCATCGCTGATGAAGGCCGGCGGCCGGTGGAGCCGCATGATCGAGAAGGCGATGGTGCTCTTGCCACACCCGCTTTCGCCGGCAAGCCCGAGGATCTCGTTCTGCCCGATGTCGAGCGAGACATTGCGCACGGCGCGGAACGTGCCATTCGGCGTCAGGTAGTCGACGCACAGATTCTGCACCGAAAGAAGTGGCGTTGCGGTCTCCATGCTCATGCCTCCTTCTCCGCAAGACGCGCGCGGTCGAGCTTCTTCTGCAGCTTCATGGCCTTGCCGATGGCGCCCAGCGTGCGCAGCCGCGGATTGGAAATCTCGTCGACGCCGAAATTGAGCAGCGACAGGCCCACGCCGATGATGACGATGGCGACGCAGGGTGCGGCCATCTCCCACCATGCGCCCACGGTAATCGCCGAGGCGTTCTTGGCGTTGTAGAGCATCGTGCCCCACGAGACGGAGAGCGGATCGCCGAGCCCGAGGAACTCCAGCGTGGCCTGGGTGATGATGGTGAAGATCACGCTGCCGATGAAGTTGAAACCGATGATCGACAGGAGGTTCGGCAGCATTTCCACCAGGATCATGCGCCAGACCGGCTCGCCGATCAGTTGGGAAGCCTGAATGAACTCGCGGTTCTTCAGCGTCATGGCCTGTGCGCGTGTCACGCGCGCACCCCACGCCCATGATGTCAGGCCGATGATGATGGCGATGGAGAGCGGCCCCACTTGCCCGAGAAACGCCGCCAGCACCAGAAGCAGCGGCAATTGAGGCAGCACCAGCACCACATTGGTTGCGAAGTTGAGCGTCTCGTCCGTCGCGCCGCCATAATAGGCGGCGGTCAGGCCCACCACGGTGCCGATCAGCGTGACGATGAGCCCGGCCAGAATGCCGACCATGAGCGAGGTGCGCGTGCCCCACACGAGCTGGGTGTAGACATCGCGGCCCATGCGGGTGGTGCCCATCACATATTCCGCGCTCGGCGGCTGATGCGGACGGCTCACACGCTTGTTGGGATCGTGGTCGGTGATGAGCGGCGCGGCCAGCGCCACCACCACGTAGAAAACGACGATGAAGACGCCAAAGGCTGCCTTGCGGTTGCGCACGAAGATCTTCAGGAGATTGAGCATCACGCCCTCCTCAAGCGCGGGTCGAGCGCCACATAGGCGATGTCGACAGCAAAGTTTGCGCTCAGCATGGCGAGCGTCATGATGAGAAGCTGGCCCTGAATGAGCGGGAAATCGCGGGCGATCACCCCCATGTAGAGCAGGTTTCCAAGTCCCGGATAGTTGAACACCACCTCGGTGATGAGCGAGCCGCCAAACACCGAGCCAAGGCTGATCGCAAAGGCGGTGATGGACGGCAGGAAGGCGTTGCGCGCCGCATAATTGTAGCGCACGCGGGCATCCGAAAGCCCCTTCGCCTCCGCCAGATGCACGTAATCCTCGCCGAGCTGGCCGATCATGTTGTTGCGCATGGTGATGAGGTAGCCGCCCACCAGAACGATGCTGAGCGACAGGACCGGCATCAGCGCGTGAAAGAACACGGAGGACAGGAACGGCCCGCTGAGCGACGGCTCAAGCGAAGGGTCGAATGCATAGCCGGCCGGCAGCCAGTTGAGCGAGACGGAGAAGAGGAACATCGCCGTGATCGCGATCACCACCGGCGGAATGGACTGCAGCGCCAGCGCCAGCGGAGACATGAAACTGTCGAACCCGCTGCCACGCCGCCACGCGGCGCGAATGCCGAACAGCGTGCCGAGCGCATAGGCCAGAAGCGTCGCCGTTCCAGTGAGGAACAGGGTCCACGGCAGCGCGCGGGCAAGCAGGTCGAACACCGGCGTCGGATAGTATTTGACGGAAAGGCCGAAATCCCAGGTGAAGATCGAGCCCAGATATTTGAGATATTGCAGATACAAGGGTTCGTTGATGAAGCCGAATGTCTCCATCAGCGCCTCGCGCGCCTCGGGCGGAATGGTGCCCTGGGCCTGGGCCAGCATGACGTCTGCCGGATTGCCCGGCATCAGCCGCGGTATGAGGAAATTGAATGTGGCCGCCACCAGAAAGGCAACGAGATAGAACGCCAGCCGGCGCAGAATGAAGCGCATGGTGTCCCCCTGCTCTGTACGCCGTCAGACGGCCCGAAGGCCACGGCGTCTTTTCTGAAGGCGGGGCGAAGGCCCCGCGTCAGCTCCCGGTTTCCCCTCCGTGGAACCCTTCTCCCCGCGAACGGGGAGAAGGGGGGGAGGATGCAGTCAGATCGAGGATTGGATCAATCTTCGACCGGACGCAGGGAGAGCAGGTGAAGGAGACGCTCCGGCGTCTCGTCGTGAACGACGGGCTTGGCCTGAGGGTTCTCGGCGCTGAAGAAGCCCGTGAAGCGCTTGGTGTTGTACTGGTACCAGAGCGGGTTGTTGAACACGGCGATGAACGGCATGTCACGACCGACTTCCATCTGGATGTCGTTCATGATCGCGCGCTGCTTCTCCGCATCAACGGTCTGGAAGAAGGAGTCCAGCAGGCCGTCGAGTTCTTCATTGTAGTAACGCGTCGCGCCGAAGCGGGTCTTGCCCTGGTTCTGCGAATGCAGGCCCAGATCATACTGGTAATGCGGCGTGACACCGGTGAAGTAGGCGTTCATGGCCATGTCGTAATTGCCGTTGATCAGGCTTTCCGACCAGACCGCATGCTCGGGCGTGGCCACCTGGGCCTCGATGCCGATCGCCGTCAGACCTTCCACCGCCAGCTGCACCGTGTTGATCCAGTCAGTCCAGCCATTCGGCACGATGATGTTGAACGAGATCTTCTTGCCGCTCGGCGTTTCCAGATTGCCGTCACCATCGGTGTCCTTGTAGCCCGCTTCGGCCAGAAGCGCCTTTGCGCCTTCGACATCATAGCGGGTGAACTTGCCATACTCGGCATCCACTTCCGGGTTGTTCCAGGAGTGGTAGGCCTGGCCGAGACCGGACGGATACTGGTTGATGGTCGGGTAGCCGTAACCGGCAATGTCGACCATGGCTTCACGGTCAAGCGACATGGAAACGGCGCGACGGAAATCCACGTCGCTGAACGCTTCGCGGTTGCCTTCGTTCTTGGATTCCATGTTCACGTTGAACATGACGAGCGAACCGGCCGGGAACCAGTATTTGTGGTTCTCGGGGTCCTTGCCGACAAAGGTCTTTTCGATGTCTGGCAGGAACGAGCCCATCCAGTCCAGTTCGCCACGGGCGGCAGCCGCCAGCGCCTGATCGTTTGTGGCGATCTGCGGGAAGCGCATGCAGTCGACCTTGAGGGTCTCCGCATCCCAGTATTTTTCATTGCGGCACTGGATGTATTCCTGCGGCGTGAAGCGGCGGATCTCCGTCAGCGGGCCGGTGCCGACCGGGTTCGGGTTGGTGAAGGTCACCGGGTCTTCGACGCTTGACCAGACATGCTCGGGCACGACCGCCAGACGGACGATGGAGTAGATCGCGCCGGAATTGGCATCGCTCAGCTGGAAGCGGACGGTCTTGTCGTCCACAGCCTCGACCGTATCGACGAGCTTGCCATGACCATAGATGTCGAGCGGCTTGTTCTCCTTCACCAGATTGAGGCTGAACACCACGTCATCAGCCGTGAAGGGCTCGCCATCGGACCAGGTCACGCCGTCCCGCAGGGTGACGGTCAGCGTCTTAAGATCTTCGGAGAATTCATAACCCGTCGCCAGCCGATAATTCGGCTCACCGCCTTTCAGGGTATTGAAGATGATCAGCGGCTCGTAGATGAAGTCGTTGACCGAAGGCAGTCGCGAGGACTGGTTGAAGGGATTGTAGTTTTCAATCCACGCCGTGCGCTGGATCGGCAGGGCCGTGAGAACGGATTCAGCCGCGGCCGCTTGCATCTGCAGAATACCGGCGGCAAGGACCAGCCCGGCCGTCAACGAATGTTTCATGCTTTCCTCCCTCAAGAGTCCGGGCGGACCGTCCGCCCTCTTCTACTGCTCCGCCAAAGGCTCCACCCTGGCGCGACACGCGCCGGCAAGAACAGTCCAGTCATTCTGGTAGATAGGACCAATCTAATGCCACCGTCTATTTCGTAAATTTCGTCAGTTTCGTTGCATTCGCCTTCGGGCGTGGCTCGCGGTCTTGGCGGAGCCTTCGGCTTTCGCTAGCGTATTCATTGAAAGGCGTGCTTTTTGCCGTCTCGGGAGGATTACATGAATTGGCGCAGGATTTTACCGGCCGGTTTCCAGGCGCGGCTCTTATTGGTCTTGCTTGCGGTATCGATCGTGCCGCTGGCGATCAGCGCTGCCGCCTTCTACTCCCTCGTCAACGCAAACATTGCACGCGAAACCTTCGAGAAGATCGCCTTTGCGCGCGATGCCAAGACCAGTGAACTGACACAATATGTGTCTTTCGCCAAGCGGCAGGCCGAAAGCCTCGCCCAGACCAATATAGCGCGCTACTCGATTGGCGATTTTTACGGTTTCAGCTACGCCATGAGCCAGATGGCGCCCGATGAGGAGCAGGCGGCGGAAGAGCTGCGCAGCCTGTTCGAGGTCGGGCCGAACGAGCCGGCGCGGGCCGAAGCGCCCAGCCATGACCGGCTCCTGCGCGAAGCCCTCGCCTACGCCAATGCGCACAGCCAGTTTCACGAAGAATATCTGACCTTTGTTGAAAGCTCCGAGTTCGACAATGTCTATCTCGTCAATGCGCGCGGGCGGGTCGTCTATTCCGTTTTCAAGGACGATTATCTGGGCAGCCTCCTGACCAAAGGCGATTCAACGCTTTCCAGGGCGCTGATGGAGCTGCGCTCCGCGCCCGACGACCGGCACATCGTGTTTTACGATTTTGCGCGCGATCCGCGCACCGGCGAATTCGCCGCCTATTTCGCTGTTCGCGTGAGCCTTTATCAACGCGCCAGCGGCGCGGCCATTCTGCGCCTGCCCGCCAGCAAGCTTGCCGCCCTTCTGGGTGGGCATGAAGGCGTCAACGGCACGCTCAGCCTCATCTCGTCGCGCGGCGCCGTCATCGCCTCTTCGGCCCCTGCCCTCAAGACCGGCGTGAGCGCCAGCGTGCCGGAGGAGATGGAAGCGAAAAGCGGTGTGACGATGCTCGAAACGGGACTGCTTGGCGCACCCGTCCTTTCGGCATGGACGCATCTTCTCCTGCCCGACGCCACCTGGCTCTTCGCCGTCGATGCAGACGCCGCATCGGCCTTCGCGGCGAGCACCAGACTGCGCAACCTCATCCTGGCGCTGGCGGCACTCGCGCTGCCGCTGATCCTGCTTCTGTCCTACTATCTCGCCCGCTCGCAGACCCGCCCCCTGAAATCCGTCACCGATGCGGCAGAGGCCGTGGCCGATGGCGCGCTGGACATGAGCCTGCCGAAATTCGACAAGCCGACGGAATTCGCGAGGCTCTCCCATTCCGTCGCCCGCATGCGCGATGCGCTGCGCGATCAGCTTCAGCTCATCAGCCAGAAGAACCGCGAACTGGAAGTGCATATCCGCGAGATCGGCGAGAAGAATGCGGAGCTGGAACAGGCCGACCGCATGAAGGACCAGTTCCTCGCAAACACCTCGCATGAGCTGAGAACACCGCTCAACGGCATTATCGGCATCTCCGAAACACTGGCTGCGGGTGCGGCCGGCGACATCGCACCGACACAACGCAACCAGCTTCAGCTCATCACCTTCTCGGCCCGCCGCCTGTCGCGCCTCGTGGACGATTTGCTCGACCTCTACCGCATCCGGCAGGGCCGCATGCGGCTCGACATTCAGGGCGTGGATGTGGCCACCAGCGTGCGCCAGGTTCTGCTCCTGTCAGAGCCGCTGCTTTCCGGCGAGCCGGTGAGCCTCAGGGTGGACATTCCCGATGTGACGCCGCCGGTGATCGCCGACCCGGTGCGCTTTGAGCAGATCCTCTACAATCTCATCGGCAACGCCATCAAATATGTCGATGACGGACACATCCACGTCACCGCATGGCATGAGGGTGAAGGCGACAGCGCGACGGTTTCCGTCGCCGTGGAAGACACCGGACGCGGCATCTCGCCCGAGAATCTGGAACGCATCTTCCAGCCGCTCGAACAGGCAAAATCCGGCGACGTCACGCAGAAGAAGAGCGGGACCGGCCTCGGCCTCGCCATCGCGCGCAATCTGGCGGCCCTGCTCGGCGGCACGCTGACCGCGACCAGCGAACCGGGCAAGGGCTCGCGCTTCGTGTTGCAGCTTCCCGCCGCCAGCGCCGATGCGGCAGAACAGGCGCGCGGGAAATATCCCGGCGGCCTGCACCAGACCATCAATGCGCTCGATGCCTTCGAAACCTCCGTCTCCGAGCGCGGCGACGCCAATGCGCAGACCATCGTGGTGGTGGATGACGAGCCGATCAATTTACAGGTTCTGCGCAACGTGCTCCTGCCGCAGGGCTATCGCGTCATCTGCGCCGACAATGGCCGCGACGGCATCGAGGCCGTTCTGGAACACAAGCCCGACCTTCTCATCCTCGACGTGATGATGGACGATCTCTCGGGCCTCGAAGTGGCGCGCAGGCTGCGCCGCCAGTTCTCGCTGATCGACCTGCCCATCATCATGGTGACGGCGCGCAGCCGCACGCGCGACATGATCGCCGGTTTCGAGGCGGGTGCGAACGACTATGTGGTGAAGCCCTTCGTCAAGGATGAGCTTCTGACGCGCATCTCCACCCTGATCGACGCCTCGCGCGCCCGCAGCCGTGCGGAGGAAAATCAGGAACTGCGCGACGAGGTGGATCGCCGCATCCAGGTCGAAGACGCATTGCGCCTGTCGCAGCGCCGCATGGCGCGCCTGCTCGACGCGCTGGAAGCCGGTCTTGTCTGCGTCAACGACAAGACGATCATCACCTATGCCAACCGGGCTGCGGAGACGATCTTCAGTCGCCCGCTCGACCGCGCCACGCCCCTGTCTCTCCTGCTGCCGTCGGACATGGCCGCGCTGCTCGACAGCCAGTGCCGGGTGGACGGCGAAAGCAGCGCCACGCTGCATCTGGGCGGACGCGAGTTCACCATCAATGCGTTCGAGCTGGAGCCCGAGGCGGGCGCGGGCATGGCGCTCGTTCTGAGCGACGCCTCGCTGGAGGCCGAGAACCTGCTCGTTTCGGTGCGTGGAGCCATCGACAGCGCGCTGCCGGTAATGGCCGGCGAAGCGCAGGCCGAGCCGGGCCCGGCATCGGATGAAGCCTATCGCGCCCTCATCGTGCAGGTGATGACGGGCAGCCTCAACCTGTGGCGCGACGTGACCGGCAAGGAGCGGATCGAATTTGCCGAGGAGAGCGGCATCTGGCGCGTCAGCCTCGACAAGACATCGCTGCAGACCCGCACGCTCGACAAATATCTGCTGATCGAGACGCTGCCGCTCAACCCGCGCTGGCGCGATGTGGTGCGCTCGGCCGAGTTCACCCTTGCCCGCGCGGAGGCTGCCGACCGGCAGGCCGAAGCGCAGAAACTCGCCGCCGATCTCGCGCGCCTGCGTGAGCATCTGCGGATCGCCAACTCACCCCGGCAGCGGCAGGACCAGCCCACCGCCGCCGATCTCTGAAATCCATCAATCCACGCATTCTTTTTTCGGGAGGAACACCGATGCCGAACAGCCATGCCTGCCGCCTGCTGACCAATTGGGACGCAGAGCGCCGCGTGATCGAGCTGAAGCTCGAAATGACCGAAGGCGCGCCCATCAGCGGCGCGCAGCTCGCCACCACCTCGCTCTTCCGCATTCATCCCGATTGCGAGATCGAGGGGGCGACGCTTGCCGACCAGCTTTCCAACTACCACGTGTTCCTCCAGCCGAGCGGCGCAGTGCTTGCGCCGGGCGAAAGCTGGGTCATTCGGGCAGACCGGCTGAGCCATGTGCTGCGCCACTACACCTATGGCCCCAAGAGCGCGCATCTCATCCTGAAAGACGGAACCACCTGCCCCGTGGACGTCGAACCAATGACGCTGAATGGCGTTCCCGGCGAGCCGAATTGGGAAAAACTCGAGCCGACCGCGCTGCCGGAAGGGGCGGCCCCCATCTCCGTCATTCCCGCACCGCTGGACGTACGGGTGGATGGCCGGCGTGACACGGCTGCACCCTTCGTGCTCGCAGCCGGGGCCACGCCGGATGCGCAGAAAGCATTCTCGGTGATCAGCGCGCTTGCAGGCCGCCTCTTCGCCGGTGAGGCCCCGCTCTTCGGCCACGACGGCGGACATGCGGTGACGACGACGGCCGATCCCGATCTGGGCGATGGCGCCTATGCGATCACTTTCAACGCGGAAGACATCGCGCTCAGCGCCGGTGATGAAAACGGCTTCCGCCACGGCCTCATCACGCTGGGACAGATGCTGCGCGGTGCACGGCTTCGCCCGGACGAGTTCACCCTGCCGGCCAGCGGCGCGATCAACGACAGGCCGCGTTTCGGCTGGCGCGGCGCGCATCTCGATGTCGCCCGCCAGTTCTATCCGATGCAGGACCTCAACGACTTCCTCGACTGCCTCGCCTGGAACAAGCTGAACCACTTCCACATCCACCTGAACGATGACGAGGCGTGGCGTCTTGAAATTCCGGGCTGGCCCGCGCTGACAGAGCGCACCGCGTTTCGCGGCGGCAACGAAATCCTGCCGCCGCTTCTGGGCACGCCGGCAGAGCGTTCCGGCGGTTTCTACACCGGCGACGACATGCGCGCGCTGGTCGCCCATGGCGCGGGGCTCGGCATCGAGATCATTCCCGAGATCGACATTCCCGGCCATTGCTACTGCGTGCTGCGCGCGCTGCCCCAGCTCTGCGATCCGGGTGAGAACCGCATCTACTATCGCTCGGTGCAGTATTTCCCGAACAACGCGCTCAACCCCGCGGTCGACGCCACCTGGACCTTCCTCGGCGATGTGTTCGACACGCTGGTGGACATCTTCCCGGCACGCTACATCCACGCCGGCGCGGACGAAGTGGCCGAGGGCGCATGGCTGGAATCCCCGCTCGCCCGCGCGTTGGGTGAAAAACTGTTCGGCAAGGTCGAGACCTTCTCGCTGCAGTCCTATTTCCTGAAACGCGTGCAGGAGATGCTGCGCGAGCGCGGTCGCGATATCGCAGTCTGGGAAGAGGGCGCGCTTGGCGGCGGGCTCGATGTGGACGGCGCGCTGCTTGTCGCATGGAAGGAATCGAAGAGCGGCCGTGCTCTGGCCGAACAGGGCTATCAGGTCGTGCTGGCCCCTGCCGAGCATTACTATCTCGACATTGCCCGTTCGACGGAATGGTGGGAACCCGGCGCAAGCTGGGCCGGAACCGTGACGCTGCGCGACGCCTATGACTATGAGCCGGGCGGCGACTGGCCGGATGCACTGAAAGATCAGCTCGCCGGTGTGCAGACGTGCCTCTGGTCGGAGAACCTGGCGACGCCCGGCCTCTTCGCACATCTGGTCTATCCGCGCATCTCCGCCATGGCCGAGACGGCGTGGTCGGCAAGTGAGCGCAAGGACTTTGACCGGTTCCGGGCGATCCAGGATCTGATGCCCGTTTCACACCGCACGGTGTCGTAAAGAAATTCCGCCCTCATGGTCCGACAGGCTGACCATGAGGGCGGAAACAGGGTCAGCCCTGCAGCTGGCGGCTGGCGAGATACGCAGCCTTCGCCGGCACCGAGAGCCAGGCCTTTGCAAGCGCCACGCGCTCGGGCGTGTAGTGATGCTCGACATCGAGGATGTTGACGGTGCCGACCAGCGTATCGCCCAGCACCACCGGCAGGTTGATGACCGAACCGCAGCCGAGTTCACCGATCAGCGTGGCGTCGGGGAACACGGTGTCGATGTCGGCCAGCGTGTTGGCGACAAAGCATTCGCGCTTCTTGTGCACCGTCTCGAACCAGCGGTCATAATGGATCGGCTTGGTGCCGGACACCGGATATTCTTCCGGATGCGAAGTGTAGGAACGGCTTGCCGTTTCCGTCTTCATGTCTGCCGTCATGAAGGTGAACAGCTTCGTGCCGACCACGGCACGCGTCAGCTCCAGCAGCGCATCGAAGGGTGCATCCGGGGTCGTGGCGAGTGAAAGCGCACGGTCGAATTCGGCCAGCGGGCCGGTGTAGTCGGTCATTTTCAGTCTCTGTTATGCGGGTTGGAGCGTGCCGCCACTGGCGGCGTAGAGTTCGCGCGAATAGGGATCGGAAAGCCGACCCGTCTTCAACGCATCCACCTCTGCGATCTCGACAACACGGCCATGACGCATGACCGCCATCCGGTCGCAGAGGAAGGAGACCACGGGCAGATTGTGGGTCACCATCAGATAGGTGAGCCCCTGCTCGCGGCGAAGCTTCTTCAGGAGGTTGAGGATTTCCGCCTGCACCGACACGTCGAGCGCCGAGGTGGGCTCGTCGAGCAGCATCACACGCGGCTCCAGCATCAGCGCACGGGCAATCGCCACGCGCTGCCGCTGGCCGCCCGAAAGCTGGTGCGGGAAGCGGAAACGGAAACGCTGGTCGAGACCGACCGCGTCGAGCATGTCCTTCACGCGCGTGTCGCGTCCGCCGATGCCGTGCACGGCAAGCGGCTCGGCCAGGCAGTCATCCACCGTCTTGCGCGGGTGCAGCGATCCGTACGGATCCTGAAACACCATCTGGCAGACTTTTGCGAACGCGCGGTCCGGCGCATGGCCGCGCGGCTTTCCAAGCACGGAGATCTTGCCGGTCCAGTCGGGCGCAAGCCCGCTGATCGCCTTCAGGATGGTCGACTTGCCGGAACCCGACTCGCCCACCAGCGCGAAGCTCTCGCCCTCGGACACCGAGAAATTGACATCGAACACCACCGGCGTCTTGCCGTAGCTGATCGACAGGTTTTCGAGATGAATTGCGGCGTTCTTCATGTGCCCGCTCCCGTGGTCCAGGTGCTGCGGTCGAGAACCGGCAGTTCGTCGCGGTCCTCGTTCATGCGCGGCATGGCCGCAAGAAGCCCCCTCGTATAGGGGTGCGTCGCCTTGTGCAGATCGCTGGCCTTGCACGATTCAACGATCTCGCCGCTGTTCATCACGAGGATGCGGTCGCAATAGCGCGAGACGAGGTTCAGATCGTGGCTGATGAGGATCAGCCCCATGCCCTTGCCGGTCACGAGATCGTCGATGATGTCGAGCACCTGCGCCTGCACCGAAACGTCGAGCGCCGAAGTCGGCTCGTCGGCGATCAGAAGGTCGGGCTCTGGGATGAGCATCATGGCGATCATGACGCGCTGGCCCATGCCGCCCGAAACCTCGTGCGGATAGAGGTTCGCCACCCGCTCCGGCTCGTTGATGCGCACGGCTTCCAGCATGGCAAGCACCCGCGCCTTCAGCTCGCTGCGCGGCAGCTTCTTGTGGGTGAGCAGCGCCTCGCCAATCTGCTCGCCGATGGTCATCACCGGGTTCAGCGAGAACTTCGGGTCCTGCATCACCATGGAGATGCGCGCGCCGCGAAGCTCGCGCATCTGCCGTTCGCTCTGCGACAGAAGGTCGATGCCGTCGAAGGTCATCCGGTCCGCCGTCACGCGGCCCGGCTTGCGGATGAGCCGCAGGATCGACCGGCCCGTCATCGACTTGCCGGAACCGGATTCGCCGACGATGCCCAGGCGCTCGCGGCCAAGCGAGAAGGAAATGCCCTTCACCACGTCGACCGGTCCCCTGGACGTCGGGAAGGTGACGGTCAGGTTTTCGATTTCAAGCAGCGGTGCGCTCATTGCTTTTCTCCCTGCTTGGGATCGAGCACGTCACGCAGACCGTCACCCAGGAAGCAGAAGCCGAGGCTGACGAGAATGATCGCAAAGCCCGGCATGGTGGCGACCCACCACTGATCGAGGATGAAGTTGCGCCCGCGCGAGATCATCGCGCCCCATTCGGGAAGCGGCGGCTGCGCGCCGAGGCCGAGGAAGCCGAGGCCGGCGGCGGTGAGGATGATGCCCGCCATGTCGAGCGTCACGCGCACAATGGTCGATGACGCGCAGAGCGGCAGCACGTGACGCAGGATGACCCGCGTCGCAGAAGCGCCCTGCAGCCTGACCGCCGAGATGAATTCCGAATCCCGGAAGGTGATCGTCTCTGCGCGTGCGATGCGCGCATAGACCGGCCATGCGGTGATGGCGATTGCGATGATGGCGTTTTCGATGCCCGGTCCAAGCGCCGCCACGAAGGCAAGCGCGAGAATGAGCTTCGGCATCGACAGGAAGATATCGGTCACGCCCATCAGGACGCGGTCGACCCAGCCGCCGAAATAGCCGGACACCGCACCGACCACGAGGCCGATGGGAGCGGCGATGACGGCCACCATGGTGACGATCAAGAGCGTGATGCGCGCACCGTAGACGACGCGCGAATAGATATCGCGGCCAAGCTCATCCGTGCCCATCCAGTGTTCGGCGGAGGGCGGCATGAGGCGGTTTGCGAGATCCTGCCCAACGGGGGAGTAGGGCGCAATCAGCGGTGCGAAGATCGCCATGACGACCAGCACCAGCACGATCAGCGCGCCGACAACGGCGAGCGGATTGCGTAACAGTGCGGTCCAGACGCGCCATGCGCGGCCCATATTGGCCTGCAGGCGCGAAGTCGGGGAATCGTCGAGAAGCCAGTCAATCATCGGCGTGCCCTCGGGTCGAGGATGCGGTAAAGCACATCGGAAATCTTGTTGATCATGATGAAGACGGCGCCAATCACCAGCGTCGCGCCGAGAACGGCGTTCATGTCGGCGGTCAGAAGCGCGGTCGTAAGATAGTTGCCGATGCCCGGCCAGGAGAACACGGTCTCGATCATCACCGAACCTTCCAGCAGCGCTGCATAGGACAGGCCGATCACGGTGATGAGCTGGATGCGGATCGGATAGAACGCATGCCGCCAGATGACGCGGCGCTCGGACACGCCTTTAACCCGCGCGGTCGTCACATATTCCTGCCCGAGCTGGTCGAGCATGAAGGAGCGCGTCATGCGGGCAATATAGGCCAGCGAGAAGAAGCCGAGGATCGACGCCGGCAGCATCAGATGGTCGAGCGCGTTCCAGAAGATATCCCACTCACCGGCGATCACGCTGTCGACCAGATAGAGCCCGGTCACGGGATCGAGCAGGCCGTCATAGAAGATATCGACGCGGCCCGGACCGGCAACCCAGCCAAGCCCCGCATAGAATATCGCCAGACCGACAAGGCCGAGCCAGAAGGCCGGCACCGAATAGCCGAGCAGGCCGAGCACGCGGATCACCTGGTCGATCCAGCTGCCCTGATGCGTGGCGGCGACAACGCCCATGGGCACGCCCAGCACGACGCCGATGATGATGCCGATGGTGGCCATTTCCAGCGTCGCGGGGAAGACGCGCGCCAGATCGTCGACCACCGGACGCCCGGTGGAGATCGACATGCCGAGATCGCCCGTCAGAACGTCGCCCACATAGGCGAAGAACTGCACGATGAGCGGCCGGTCGAGCCCCATGGCCTGACGCGCCGCCTCATAGACTTCCTGTGTCGCCCGGTCGCCAACGACCGAGAGCACTGGATCGATCGGCACGACACGACCGATGAAGAAGGTGATGGCCAGAAGGCCGAGAAAAGTGCCGGCGACGACGACGGCGAAACGCAGGACGCTCGCAACGCCTTCCCAGGCACGGCCGGCCAGCATGCTCAAACGCGCGCTGGCAGCCCCTGTGGATGGTTCAAATGCCATGGCTTGTTTGCTCTCTGGCCGCTGTTTTTGTTGATGGACGCCCCAAACGCGCCTCCTGTCCCTTGGCTGGCCGGCAGGCCTGCCGTGAGACAAACCAGACGCCAACGTCTTGTTTTCATGCAACTTTGGGGCGCTCAAGCTCGTCCCGCGCCCTGCCAAGTCAGTCAAAAAAGTGCTTGGATCATACAAAAAAATCTGATTACATCAAAAAAATTTTTGTGGGGGAAAAATCTTTGAGCAGCCCGACGGTCCGCGCCACACCCGAAGTCGACACCAGGATTGGTGTGCTTATTCGTGCACGCCGCCGCCAGCTCGGCCTCACGCTTCAGCAGCTTGGCAAGGCGGCCGGTCTTTCCGTTGGGTATCTGAGCCAGGTGGAGCGCGACAACGCCACGCCGACGCTCGGCTCGCTTGCCGGCATTGCCCGCGCGCTTGGCGTCGGCCTCGACTATTTCGTCTCCCAGCCCCGCGCCGAAGACGGCCTGACGCGGGCCGAAAGCCGCCCGCAGTTTTCCATCGCCGGATCGCCCATCGTCTATGAGCGGCTCGGGACCGAGTTTCCCGGCAGCCAGCTTTCTTCCTTCCTCCTCACCGTACCGCCCGGCTACGCCTCGGAGACGGTGAGCCATGAGGGCGAAGAGATGATCTACGTCCTCGAAGGCTCCATCACCCAGTATCTCGATGGCGAAGAGATGGAGATGAAGGCCGGCGACAGCCTGCATTACCGGGGCAACACCCCGCACGCCTGGAAGAACGGCACCGACAGTCCCGCACGCCTGTTGTGGACCGGCACGCTGACCGTGTTCGGCGCCAATGGCCAGGCGACCAACCGCATTGAACTGGTTTCTCCGGACAAGGGCAGCCCCAAAGGCTCCCGGTCGGGAACCGGTTCGTCAACCAGCAAGACCAAGAGCAATTCCTGATCCATAAGGAGGAGAAAACAATGAAGCTCTTCAAAACGGCGCTCCTTGCCGCCGCTCTCACCATGCCGCTGTCGCAGCATGTGCTCGCAGCCACGCCGGACAATGTTCTGGTCGTCGCGCAGAACATCGACGACATCGTCGCCATCGATCCGGCGCAGGCCTACGAGTTCTCGTCGGGCGAGCTGGTCACCAACATCTATGACCGTCTCGTGCAGTACGACGCCGAAGACCCGACGGTGCTCGCTCCGGGCCTCGCAGCCGAGTGGGAAGCCGATCCGGAAGCCAAGACGATCACCTTCACCATGCGCGACGGCGCGACCTTCCATTCGGGCAATCCGGTCCGCGCGGAAGACGTGGCGTTCTCGTTCGCCCGCGTCATCAAGCTGAACCTGACCCCGGCCTTCATTCTCACCCAGCTCGGCTGGACGCCGGAGAATGTCGACGCGATGGTCACCGCCGATGGCGACAAGGTCGTCGTGAAATATGAGGGCGACTTCTCCCCCGCCTTCGTGCTTAACGTTCTGGCCGCCCGCCCTGCCTCCGTCGTCGACGAAAAGACGGTCATGGAGCATGAAGAAAACGGCGACATGGGCAACAAGTGGCTCAACGCGAACTCCGCCGGTTCCGGCCCGTTCAAGCTGACCGCCTACCGCCCGGGCGAGCTGGTGCGCATGGGCGCCAACGCCGACTACTTCAAGGGTGCGCCGAAGGTCGAGAACGTCATCATCCGTCACGTGGCCGAAGCAGCGACCCAGCAGCTTCTCCTGCAGTCGGGCGACGTGGACATGGCCCGCAACCTGACGCCGGACCAGATCAACGGCATCAAGGCCGACAACATCAAGGTCGAGACCTACCCGCAGGCCGCCGTGCACTTCGTGTCCTTCAACCAGAAGACCGAAGCACTGCAGCCGGAAGCCGTCTGGGAGGCCGCGCGCTACCTCGTGAACTATGAGGGCATGGCCGACAGCTTCCTCAAGGGACAGATGGAAATCCACCAGGCCTTCTGGCCGAAGGGCTTCCCCGGCTCCTATGACGAGACGCCCTACACCTACGATCCGGAAAAGGCGAAGCAGATTCTCGCCGACGCCGGCATTGAAACGCCGATCAAGGTCACGCTCGACGTCATCAACTCGACGCCGTTCACCGACATGGCGCAGTCGCTGCAGGCAAGCTTTGCGGAAGCCGGCATCAACTTCGACATCATCCCCGGCACGGGCTCGCAGGTCATCACCAAGTACCGTGAGCGCAGCCACGAGGCGATGCTGCTCTACTGGGGCCCGGACTTCATGGATCCGCACTCCAACGCGAAGGCCTTCGCCTATAACCGCGACAATTCCGACGACAATTACCAGGCCACCACCACATGGCGGAACGCCTGGGCCGTGCCGACGGAGATGAACGACAAGACCGCTGCCGCTCTGGCCGAATCCGACGCTGACAAGCGCAACGAGATGTATGTCGAGCTGCAGAAGGAAGTGCAGGCCAAGTCGCCGATCGTCATCATGTTCCAGGCTGCCTACCAGGTCGCCATGGACGAGAAGGTGAACGGCTACGTCAACGGCGCCACCTCCGACTTCGTCTACTACCGGCTCGTCACGAAAGACTGACGAACGCCGCACCAATCGAGGCCGCCCCGCCAGCCGGGGCGGCCTCTTTCCTTTGCATAGCGCCATTCTTTTCAGGAGTTTCTGATGTCCAACACCTCCGCCCGGCGGCTTGAGGCACTGCGCCAGCGCATGAGCGAAACCGGCACCGACCTGGTGGCCATCGGCCCGTCCAGCCACATGGTCTACCTTGCCGGCCTCGACCCGCACGGCGACGAACGCCCCGTCATGCTTCTGATCTCGAAGGATCATGCCGGCTTCCTGATGCCCGCGCTCAATGTCGACAGCTCGCGCCAGAAGACCGACCTGCCCTTCTTCCCCTGGCGCGACGATGACGGCCCGGACGCCGCCCTTGCCGGGCTTCTCAAGGCATCGAACCTGCCGGACACCCCGAGCGTGGTGATCGACGAGACGATGCGCGCCGATTTCGCGCTGCTCCTGCTCGACGCGCTGCCGGGCGCAAAGCGCCGCTTCACCGACGACACGGTCGGCCACCTGCGCGCCCGCAAGGACGAAGACGAGTACAAGCGCCTGAAGGCGAGCGCGGTGCTCAACGACAAGGCCGCCATGGCCGGTTTCGATGCACTGAAGCCTGGCGTCACCGAGCTGGAAATCTCCGCAGCCATCCGCGACGTCTACAAGGCGGCGGGTGCGGTGCCGGTGTTCACCAGCGTCTGCTTTGCCGGCAATGGCGCATTCCCGCATCACCACACCGGCGACACGAGGCTGAAGGAAGGCGACGCGGTTCTCATCGACACCGGCGGCCGGCTGGACGGCTACCCCTCCGACATGACGCGCGTCGGCTACTACGGAAAGCCCGATGCGGAGTTTGAGAAGGTCTACGCCATCGTCGAGCAGGCAGTTGCCGCGGCTCTTGCAGCTGCAAAGCCCGGCGTCACCGCAAAGACCATCGACAAGGCCGCGCGCGACGTGATCACCGAGGCCGGTTATGGCGATTTTTTCCCCCACCGCACCGGCCACGGGCTCGGCATCGACATTCACGAGCCGCCCTACATGACCGCCACCTCAGAGACGGTTCTGGACGAAGGCATGGTGTTCTCCATCGAGCCCGGCATCTATCTGCCCGGCAAGTTCGGCCTGCGGCTGGAAGAGATCGTCATCATGCGCGCCGACGGTGCGGAGATCCTCTCCGACCTGCCGCGCACCGCGCAGCTGCGCGGATAGAGGCTCACAAAACCAGGCGGCGGTCGGGAAACCGATCGCCGCTTTTCTTTGGGCTGAAGGTCTGATACGCCTCCAGCCGCCGGAGAGTTCCGGCACCGGTCGCAGCCTACCCGGTCATTAAAACAAGGAACCCGATCATGAAAACGCTCGTCGTCTGCTCAGGCGGACTCGATTCCGTTTCCCTTGCCCACAAGGTGGCGCGGGAACAAAACCTTATTGGCCTGATCTCCTTCGATTACGGCCAGAGACATCGCAAGGAGCTGGATTTCGCGGCAAAGGCAGCCGCCCGGCTCGGCGTCCCCCACGACCTTCTCGACATCTCCGCCATCGGCCGGCATCTGGCGGGCTCCGCCCTCACCGACGCCATCGACGTGCCGGATGGTCACTACGCCGAGGAGACCATGCGCGTGACGGTGGTGCCCAACCGAAACGCCATCATGCTCACCATCGCCTTCGGCATTGCCGCAGCGCGCGGGGCCGATGCCGTGGCCGCCGCCGTTCATGGCGGCGATCACTTCATCTATCCCGATTGCCGGCCGGGCTTCATCGATGCGTTTCAGGCCATGCAGGACGCCGCCCTCGAAGGCATGGGCGCGGTCAGCCTCTACACGCCCTTCGTGAACGGCTCCAAGGGCGACATTGTGCGCGAGGGCGCGCGCGCTGAAACGACCTTTGCCGAGACCTGGTCCTGCTACAAGGGCGGCGAAAACCATTGCGGGCGCTGCGGCACCTGCGTGGAGCGGCGCGAGGCCTTCTACGAGGCCGGCGTTCCAGACCCCACCCTCTATGACGATCCGGACTTCTGGCTTGCCGCCACACAAAGGGCCACCGCACAACAGGTCACCCCACGACAGCCCACTGGGGAGGCAGACCATGTATAGGGTCAGCAAGGAGTTTCATTTCTCCGCCTCGCACCGCCTGACGAACCTGCCCGACGACCACCCTTGCGCGCGGCTGCACGGGCACAATTACATCGTGGTGGTGGAACTGGCCGGCGAGCGGCTCGACAATCACGGCTTCGTCCGCGACTACCGCGAGCTCAAGCCCCTGAAAGACCATATCGACGACACGCTCGACCACCGGCACCTGAACGAGGTGTTCGGCCATGACGGCGTCACCGCCGAGTTTCTGGCCAAGGCGCTTTTCGACTGGTGCCGGACGCGCTGGAGCGAGGTGACGGCGGTGCGCGTGAGCGAGACGCCCAAGACCTGGGCGGAATACCGCCCATGAGCACGCTGCGCATTGCCGAGATTTTCGGCCCCACGATCCAGGGCGAAGGCGCATTGATCGGCATGCCGACCGTGTTCGTCCGCGCCGGTGGCTGCGACTATCGCTG
The DNA here is from genome assembly GCF_058725515.1 of Nitratireductor sp. WH36-1. Lineage (NCBI taxonomy): Bacteria > Pseudomonadati > Pseudomonadota > Alphaproteobacteria > Hyphomicrobiales > Phyllobacteriaceae > Nitratireductor > Nitratireductor sp. WH36-1. The sequence continues at coordinate 3,959,484 of NZ_CM178970.1, forward strand.
CCGCTGGTGCGACAGCCTCCACGCCGTCGACAACGCCTATCGTCATGACTGGCTGCCGATGCAAAGCAAGGATGTAATGGACCGCATAAGGGACCTCTCCGGCGGCACGCCCGTCATGGTTTCGCTGTCCGGCGGCAACCCGGCGATCCAGCCCTTCGAACGGCTGATCGATACGGGCCGCGCCGAGGGCTATCGCTTCGCGCTCGAAACACAGGGCTCCATCGCCCGTGACTGGTTCGCAAAGCTCGACATGCTGGTTCTGAGCCCCAAGCCGCCCTCCTCCGGCGAGACGGTGAACTGGGAGCGTTTCGACGCCTGCGTCGCCGCCGCCGGCGATGCGCCCATGGCGATGAAGATCGTCATCTTCGACGAGGCCGATTATCGCTGGGCGCGGCATGTGGCGGACCGCTACCCCGCCCTGCCCCTCTACCTCCAGCCCTGCAACCACACCCCGCCGCCGCCAGAGACCGAGGACGCCTCCATCGACATGGAAGGCATTCTGGAGCGCATGCGCTGGCTGGTGGACCGCACCGTTGCCGACCGCTGGTTCTCCCCCCACATCCTGCCGCAGCTTCACGTGCTCCTGTGGGGCAACCGGCGCGGCGTCTGAAAGGAAGCGACCGCAATGACCGACAAGACCATTTACGACAATCTGACCCTTCTCGGCGGCAAGACCGAACTGCCCGCATCCCCCGAAGAAGCCGTGCTCGAACGCGTGCCCAACCCGCAGGAGGATGTGCGCTACGCCGTGCGCTTCACCGCGCCGGAATTCACGTCGCTCTGCCCGCTCACGGGCCAGCCCGACTTCGCCCATCTGGTGATCGATTATGTGCCAGCCGGCTGGCTGGTGGAGAGCAAATCGCTAAAGCTTTATCTCGGCGCGTTTCGCAATCACGGCGCGTTTCACGAAGACTGCACCGTCTCCATCGGCCGCCGCCTCTGCGACCTTCTGGAACCCCACTGGCTGCGCATCGGCGGCTACTGGTATCCGCGCGGCGGCATGCCCATCGACGTGTTCTACCAGACCGGAGAACCGCCAAAGGGCGTGTGGATCCCTGATCAGGGCGTCCCGCCCTACAGGGGGCGTGGCTAGGGAGAGGACCCTAGGTCCTGGCACCAGAGAGAGGAGCGTTCTCTGAACAGCTTCTCTCCGTCTGGATACTAGTTCACACGCACCAAGCAAAAACAAAAAGCCGACTAAATACATTTAATTTAATCAAGAAATTGGATTTGAATACTTTTTACTGAAAAACAAGAGTAAAGCCTCGCGCAAGCTAACGCCCCTACTCCTCATCTTGATTTTATATAAATGAGGGTTGCCATGAGCCTTTATGGAACGATGCGAACAGCAGTCTCCGGTATGAGCGCACAATCAACGCGCCTTGGAACTGTTGCTGACAACATCGCAAACTCTGGAACTAGTGGCTACAAACGCGCCAGCACCGAGTTTTCATCAATGGTGATGCCCAACACTGGAACCGGTTACACTTCAGGCGGCGTTTCCTCATCCGTCAGATATGCGATCTCCTCTGAAGGCGTGCTGAGCTACACCACCTCGGCCACAGATCTCGCGATCAGCGGCAACGGCTTCTTCGTTGTTTCCGACAAGAATGGCGCGCCAAGCCTAACACGCGCGGGCGCTTTCGTTCCCGATAGCAACGGCTACCTCGTGAACGCCGCCGGTTACAGGCTTATGGGCTATGACTACGCTAATGGCGTTCCAGCCCCCACCGCCAACGGTTACGCAGGCCTCGTCCCGGTTTCATTACGGCAGGACGAGCTCATGAGCGCACCATCCACCTATGCAAGGTTCGATCTCAATGTTCCGGCTGAAGCCCAGACCAACGGAACAGCGGTTTCCGGAACACCGCCGTCGGAAAACGGACCATACACCGCCTATTCGTACCGGACGAGTTTTGCCCATGGCGGACCGCTGGGAGGTCTGGCCGGCGACGTCTACTATACCAAAGTCGCGGACAACACCTGGGAAGTCACCGTCTTCGCCAGGGACCAGTCATCACCCGCAGGCTTTCCCTATCCGCTTCCAACACCAGGCCTGACTGCAACCACGACATTGACGATGGACCCGACGACCGGCGCAATCACCGGCGGCAATCCGCTGGTCACGCTCTATCCCGGCGGCGAACCACTCGGCATCGACCTGTCCGGCGTCACACAGAACGCAGCACCTGCGGGAGCGCCAGGTTATCGCCCGCACATGAACCTGGCGTCCAATACTCCGGCAGTCGCCCCGGGCGACCAACGACCATCCGACAACGACCCTGCAAGTATCTTCCATATACGCCAGCAAATGTCCGGCTACACAGGACTTGGCGCCCCCGTAAACATCGATGCCTACTACACCAAGGTCGGCCCCGATACATGGGAAGCCAGCTTCTTCGACAGTGCTCTGGCAGGCCCGCTTGGCTTTCCTTACGGCACAGCCGGCGATCCGCCGCTTGCCACGACGACGCTGGAGTTCGACCCCGTCACCGGCGCACTTGTCTCGGGCTCGCCCGCCAGCATTCCGCTCGGTGGCGGTGACACGTTCGTCATTGATTACACGGACATGGTCTCTCTGGACGACAGCCATCCAGACTGGGACGACGAGCTCGGCTCCATAGCGGTAAACCTCAACCTGTCGCCATTCGCGCCGGCTCTTGAGCCCTACATCGCCGGCCTGACGCCCGCCAACAACGCCCCCAACAGCGCTTTCACCAACAAGACATCGTTTGTTGCTTACGACAATCTCGGCGGCGAAGTGCTTCTCGACGTTTATCTGACCAAGGGCCCCGATAATCACTGGGAAGTCACCGTCTTCAACCGGGCCGATGCATCTGCGCATGGTAGCTTCCCTTATGGCGCGCCCGGCAGCGCGCCTCTGGCGACCGGCCTGGTCGAGTTCGATGCAAACTCCGGGCAGTTGATTGATGGTGGCCTGTTGACCGTACCGGTTCCGAACGGGGCTGAACTTACACTCGACATGACCAGCATGACGCGGCTGGCCGCCCCATTCACCGTGCATGACATGAGCGCCAATGGAACGAGCCCCGCCACGGCCAGCGATTACACGATCTCGGATGACGGCATTCTCTACGCCGACTATGGCGAGAACGGCCTTGTGCCTCTTTACCGGCTTGCGCTGGCCACCGTTCAGAGCCCTGACCAGATGTCCGTTCATTCAGGCAACATCTTCCGCCCCAGTGCGGATTCCGGCGACGTACGTCTCGGCTTTGCGGGAGCCGGCGGATATGGCGAAGTGGTTTCTGGCGCACTTGAAAACTCGAATGTCGACCTGGCCGAAGAATTGACGTCCATGATTGAGGCGCAGCGCAGCTATACTGCAAACTCTAAGGTCTTCCAGACAGGCTCCGAACTCATGGACATTCTCGCGAACCTGAAACGCTAGATGGTTCGACACTTCTTCAAGAACCGACGCGCACTGAAAGCAGCGCATCCCTGTCGAGGCGCGTCCTGAAGAAGCGGCCGTCGAAATAGGTCTCGTCGCGGATATCGGGCAGCGCCTCGGCCGTCATGTCGGCGAAGCGCCCTTCGGAAAGGCGCGCGGAAGCATAGTCGGCGAACACACCGATGCGGCGCTGCCGTTCCCGCCCTACGCGCCGCTCCTTGCGTGAGGGAAAACCGTGCGCCGCCATCTTTCTGCGCAACCAGAATTTGAAGCGCTGCGGCCCCGTCAGTGTGAGCGGGCGCGCCAGCGCTGCGGCGTCGCAGCCGGCATCTTCCAGAAGCGCATCGTACACATCGATGATGGCTTCATCGATATTGGTCGCGGCGTCGCCCCGGCGGTCGAACCAGGGCTTTTCATACTGACAGAAATGCACGAACACCGGATCAATGGCCGCAAACATGCCGAAACCGAGCACCGACGCCTGAAAATTGAAACGCGGGCTCAGCTCCGTCCATGCGCCATCGAAGAGCCAGGCAAGAAAATCCTGATCGAAACGCTCGGCCTGCGGATATTTTTCAAAATATTCGACAAGCCTGCCGGCAAAGTCATGCTCCCGCCAGCGCTGCGGGTCGATAACCAGAAAGCCCGAGTTGAAGCCACGACCGGATGAAATGCCCAGCGTCTCCAGCCAGTCCTCCCGGCACAGATTTTTGGCCGTTGGCGGCAGCTCGAAAAGCGTTCCGTAATCTTCCACGGCGGCAAGACCGGACGGCAGATCCACATCCCAGATCGCGTCATCGGGCTTCATGCTCAGGACATCGGCATCGAGATAGATCAGCCGGCTATATTGCTGCAGGCGCGCCGGAGCAAACAGCCGGAGATAAACGATATGCGGCCAGCTGCGGCTGCTCGGCAGCCCTTCCGGAAGACAGGGCATCAACGCGTCGAAATGATAGTGAATACGCCCTTCATGCTCGACCTGCCGTACGGTGGCTGCGGGATCACGCCTTTCGACAAAGATGTGAACATCGCAGCCCCAGCTGCGCGCAATATGCAGGGCCTGCGCGCTGGCAATGCAGCACATCCCCTCATCGACGACAAAATAGAAAGCGTTCAAAACCTTGCCTCGGAACAGGCAAGGCTTCCGTTTCCTATCTGAAAAGAAAGTCCACTTGCCGATCAAATTTCGAAATATCGAACTCGGGCATTGAGTTCCAAATAACGCCGTCCTTATGAACGACGGCCCACTCTTTCCAGCACGCAAAAACGTCATTTGAAAGGCGACGGATAGCCGGCGAATATTCTACGCAGAACGGCAGCCCCGCCATGGAGGGCCAGCCGGCGATGGCGTCCCCCTCGAAGCCTTCCACATCCATCCAGACCAGTCCGATCTCATCCGGTGACACGCCCAGATCGGCCATCACGTCCTCGATGCGCACGACAGGCACATCGACGGCAACGCCGCTGCCGCCATCGTGCAGAAGGCTGCTCGCACCGGTGTTGAGCGTGTTGAGAAAAAGCCGGGCCTCACCGGGCTCCCTGCCGGCCGCCGCTTCCATGATCGTCACCCGGTCGGTCAGATCGTTGATGGCCATGTTGGCCTTGAGGATCCACAGATGTTCCGGGTGCGGCTCAAAGCAGATCGCCCGTTCGAAGCCGCCGAACTTGAGCGCATAGATCGTCTGGGTTCCGATATTCGCACCGACATCGACAAAGATCCCGCGCCGCGCCGCCGCCTCGAACACCGCCATGGTTTCTTCCCGAAACCAGCCCTTCTCCTGCCGAATGGCTTTTCCGATACACTGGTCCTGAATGCTGACCGCACATCGGTGATCATCGAGCTCGACGATCAGCGCGCCCGCTTCTTCATAAAGATGCCGCTGAAAATACCGCGAACGAATGAGCGGCTTGATGATGCGTTCGTCCCGAAAATTCCGGGCGCTCTTTTCAAGCGTCTTGAGAAAACCCATGGCCTGCATCCCGGATAACCGCGCGGAAACACAACCTTAATGACAGAGCCCGGCGATCACGACAAGCCTGTGGTTGCGGGCCGGATGGAGAGAGCAGGAATTGGTGGATGCCCCGCCGAAGACCATGAAACCGAAATCCACGCAAACGCCACCGCCCACAGATTATTGACTATAATTAGGCACCGTATTATATGCCGCCATATGAATGAGATGCTTGAACAGAAACACCTGGCGCTGCTGAACGAAGCCGAGCGCCGCGCCACCGCCCCCACGCACAACATCCGCGCATGTTTCGAGCTGCTGACACTGGCCGGCGCGATTGATCGCGACTGCGCCGCCCGGCTCGCGCCGCACCGGCTTTCCGAAAGCAAGTTCGTCCTGCTTTTTCTCCTGCACGACAAGCCCGAGGGGCTTTCGCCGCATGAGCTGGCGGAACGTGCAGGCGTGACGCGCGCAACGATCACCGGACTTCTCGATGGCCTCGAACGCGACGGCTTCATCGCCCGCCGCGGCGGCCTTGATGACCGGCGGAAGGTCGCCGTCATCCTGACCGAAGCAGGACAAAAGACGGCGCGTGACCTGTTCAACGAACACACCGAATGGGTCGCTTCGCTGTTTGAAGGCTTCGCCGACGACGAGCGCAAAACGCTGAACACGCTCCTGCAACGCATCTGGCAAAATCTGGAAACCGGCAGACCACAGGCGGGCCAGCCAAAGGATGCGCGCGCATGAGCGCAGCAAAGCCCGCAGGGCGCAGCGTCAGGGATATAAGCCCGGATCGCCTCGCCCGCCTCAATGCCGGAGAGATTGAAGCCGCGACGCTCACCGAGTGTCTCGCCGTCGATTTTGCCGTGCTCATGGGCAATGTCCTGCCGGAAATCGGCACAGACACGCTGGCCGAAATGAAACAGAGCGCAGCGCAAGGCATATCAAGACGCATGGCGCTTGCCGCGCAATTGATCCGGCAGGAGCTTGGCGACACCGTATTGGACCGGCTTGGGCAGCACCCTTCGGACACCGCGCGCGGCTGGGCCTGCTTCATGGTCGGCGCGGCCCAAATGCCCCTTCACGACAGGCTTGCGGCGATACGGCCCTATGCCGACGACCGGCATTTCGGCGTGCGGGAATGGTCGTGGATGGCCGTCCGCCCGCATCTCGCCGCCGAACTCGAAAGCGCCATCGCGATGCTGGCCGCGTGGAGCGCAGATCCATCGGAGCGCGTCCGGCGCTTTGCCTCGGAGGCGATCCGCCCGCGCGGCGTGTGGTGCACGCATATCGGCGCGCTGAAGACACAGCCACAGCTTGGGCTTCCGGTCCTCGAACCGCTTCGAGCGGACCCTTCCGGCTATGTGCAGGACTCGGTTGGCAACTGGCTGAACGACGCCGGAAAAGACCGGCCGGACTGGGTTCCGGCCCTGTGCGCCCGGTGGTCCGCCGAAAGCCCGACACCTGCGACAGCCCGCATCTGCAAGCGCGCCCTTCGCTCGATCAAACCCGATCTGCAACGTTGAACCGGAAGTGAACCATGGCGCACCGTTTACTCAAACAATCGGTCTACCTTTCCCTCACAAGATTGGTGTTCTTGACGCAACGAGCTTCAAAACGCCCTACGGCACCGACACGCCCTTTGCCTTCCTAATGGCTTGGCCGTCCCTGCTCAGAACCAGCTCCTTGAAGACCAACAACCGATCGGCTTGCATCTTTAGAGCATACTCAACGCATCTTTGCAGGATATGACTCTGTTTGAAACGAAGACTCCTGCGGAGGAGCCAAAATCAACTACTCGAAGAAAAGGGCCCGCGGCGCTTCAACTTGGAAATGCTCCGAGAGAAGTACCCTAAACGGCAATCTTAGTCCTATCTCTCAGCCCCAGTCGCCCAATTGTTCAGTCTCCGCAGCTTAGCCAACCCGCAAGGATGTCGGGTTTCAAGCGGGGATGCGTCAGAGATTGTTTGCCAATGGCAATTCTGTCGTAGTGGTTGTGCAAGCGGCTGGCATTGCGGCCAAACTTATCGCAGCGAGCTTCCTCATACCGCTCCCTCTGATCTCGCAGATAAGGCTAAACCGTCAGGGCCAGCGGTTCAGCATGCTATCCGACAGGCTTAATTTCAGACCAATACGCGCACGCGCCGGAGAACTGCCGCAGCATGCCAACTTGAAACAGATGATAATAGGGGAAAGAGCCCGAAAGGGACTACCACCCGCAATCCTTCGCAGGAACACGTCAGTCTCAACGAGATTCAGCTCGGATCGTCGAGAGCCTTTTCGAGCCATTCTGCCACCAAAGGTCTAGCACGCCGTGCGGCCTCCAAACTGGCGTGAGAATACACGTCCCGGTACAGCAAGACGCCATCACGGTCTGTGTATTCGCAAATCTCATCAGGGCAAAACACATCAAACAGATCTAGCACCTGGATCTTTCCAGCATCGACCAGCGACTGGAGTAGCGTTGCCATAGGCTGGAAACGCTCGATTGTGTCTACGCGGCTGTAGTACCGACAAAGTGAAAGCTCGGCCGATTGTCGCTGACGGAGCGCCATCTGCGGCGTGCATTGCGCATCTCGAAGAAACGGAAGCGGCCCTAAAATTGAGAGGCCAATATCACGTGTCGCCAACTCATCACTCAAAGTTATCAGACCGTTGCGAAGGTCTTCCCGCGCCTCCCCCCCCAATCGGATTCGTTTTCCGGCGACAGCTTCTCGAGGTCGCTGACAATCAACACGTGGTCACCCGGCTCCAAGCGCTGCAGCAAGCCAGGAATTACCCGCGTCCAGTAGTCGACGTTTGCTTCCGGGCTATGGGACCGCCACTCAATATCGGGCACGGGTGAACCGCCGAACTTCGCACTCAGAATGAAGCTCGTTTCCACGCCATTGTATATATCGCCGACGTCAAACGCAGCGGCAAATGCCGGTGCGTAACTATTGCCGATAATCAGAACCCGGGAACGGGCATTGTCTAAGGTCTCTCCGACTGTACATCGCTCAATGTCAATTTCCTTGCCGATATCCGAGTTGTCGACAAGCGTACAGTCGCGGCCGGCCCAAACAGTTCCGTTCTCGGAAATATATGGCAGAAAAAGCGAAGACCGCCCTAGCGACGCGTCCATATCGAGCTGATGGCCGAGCAGCGCCTGCTTCCCCACAACATTGTAGATGTGCAGCCCGCCCGCGGCGACCGCTATCGCAACGAGTCCGACACCCAACTCGCGGCTCGGGGTCGATGACCAAGTTGCGTGGCGTAGCGGTTGTTCAAGGTAAGCCCAAGAGAAATGCGCGATGATGATCGAACCGAGAATTCCAAGAAAAGCCGCACTTGTATGAAGCCCGACCGTCCAAGATAAAAACACAGCAATCGGCCAATGCCACAGGTAAAGCGAGTATGAGATTTTTCCAACGTAAGTAGATGCTCTCGCTCGCAGTATCCCGACTGGTTCAATATCCTCATGTATCCAGTACAGTGCGGCGCAGGTAGCGACAGAGCAAAACACCGTTGCAATCTGGCGGTCGATGTCGATCGGAAAAAATAGCAATATGGCAATCGAAGCCACGACAATCGTTTTGAGTTCAACGACGCCTCTGGACGAACGTTTTCGCGAGAAGCGATTTTGAAGCAGGAAAGCGAGTGCCCCTGCGGCGATCTGCCAAAACCGAAACAGGACTATGTAAAAGACCGCCAACGGATCGCTGTTGAACACGACGCCCCAACTCACCAAGGACAACAGCAGCAATCCCGCGAGAAGGTACGTCACCCCCTTCCACCCGCCAAGCCGCCATCCAAGCCAGAACATCAGAGGAAAAACGAAGTAGAACTGCTCCTCAACTCCGAGTGACCAAGTATGAGTGAACGGATTCAATTTCGAATTAATTCCAAAATAATCCTGCTCTGCAATATATAAATAGTTGTTTGCGAAACCTATAACGGCCGCAACTCCAGTATTTATGCTTTGCTCTGGAAACGGATCAATCAAGGATATTACGACAGACGTAATTATAATCATGCACATAAGTGCCGGCATGATTCGCTTTATGCGCCTTGTGAAGAAATCAATCAGAAAATTACTTAGAGAACGGTGTGACCTACGATATATGGAAGCGGTGATCACAAAGCCCGAAATTACGAAGAATATATCCACACCCAGTCCGCCGTTCGGAAGACTTTCCGGGAAAAAGTGGTAGGCTAAAACTGAAAGTACCGCGAGTGCGCGCAGCCCATCGATTTCTGCCCGGTAGGTCATTGAGCGTCCAGCCTCCAAGTCTCCAAATGCTGACACGCTTTCAATGAGTAAGCCCACGTCTTGGGAGGGAAATCGCCACGGCTTCGTTCTCCGTGACCTATGCTTGACGGTCGTTTAATCGCACATGCGCGCGGTTGCAATAGGACGACCCTCGGCGCTGGCAGACATATCCGAGCCTCACGCCGCAGCGGCTTCGAACCCGCCGGAGCTGACACTGACCACGTTTTCGCAGAAGTAAGCGCGGGCACCCGAGGCGTTGAGTTTTATCACACCAAAGGCGCAGAAGGTTTTTTGTCAATTACAACGCGCGCGACGTTTTTTTTCCGACGGTCACATACGGGAAGGGGAAGGCAGCCCGGCTAACCCTATCATGATTGACACCCCAAAAAGGGCATACGTCGCCGTTCACAGTTATACACCGCGCGCTTTGAGGGTAATTCTTAGGGCGAGAAGGGTGTTAAAAAGCGCAAGCTCAATAATCCCGATGCTGTACCCTAATTCAATGGCGGAGAGAGAGGGATTCGAACCCTCGATACGGTTTCCCGTATACACGCGTTCCAGGCGTGCGCCTTCAACCACTCGGCCACCTCTCCACGGCGCTGCATTTTTCAGCTACGCGACGCTCATCTAGTCGATCTGATCGCGAATGCCAAGACCAGTCTGTGACAGATTTGCAATTTGACGCATTTTCCTGTGTCCGGAGTTCACAAACGCTCAACTTTCCGTAGCGCAATTGCCATCCCGCGCACCGCAGCCTATGTCTCGACAGGTAGTTTCAAATGCACCGCGCGAACACACCCAAGGGGAAGCGATGTTTCGCTTGATCTTTCGAATCCTGGCCCTGTTTGCCCTGGCCGTCGCCGTCGTGATGGCGGTGATCGACGCCACACGCTCCATCGCCGCTTCCGCGCTCATCGTCACCCCGCTGGGTGAAAGCTGGTATTCGGTCTCGCCCGATACGCTCAATCTCAGCCAGGCGCTGATCCAGCGCTACACCTTCCCCGTCATCTGGGATCCGGCCATCATCTACATTCTCACCCTGCCGGGCTGGCTGGTCTTCGCCGTGCTCGCGCTTCTCTTCCACGCCATCGGATACCGGCGCAAACGCCACGCCTTCTCATAAGGCGCGCGGAAAGAGACCGCACAGCCAGGCAGCAGATCGCCCGCTTTCGTACGGCCACAAAACGCGCGCTCCGAACTATTGATATGTCCGAAAACCGGATTCCACTTTTCGGCCCGATGCTCTCCACTGAACCCCGGCAAGACTATCCAAAGTCGTTTTTCCGAACGGTCAAAATTCCACGTGAAATTTGAATTCAGCCATGCAAGAGTGCTGGCAAGAGGAGAGTAATTTGCTTTCCTCATGCCGTCCCCGCTGGTCCACGGCCGGTTACGGGATGCTCGCAAGGGCGCGGGAGCGAACGGGCCTTGGTTCCGGTATCCGCTTCTGCGGCACAGGCAAAAGAGACAGGATAACCGACAGGGTGTGGATCACATGAAGCGTATTGTCCTCGGCCTTCTGGCCGCAACCGCGATGTCCGCAAGCGCATTTGCGGATGAGATCGCTCCGGCTCTCATCTACGATCTGGGAGGCAAGTTCGACAAATCCTTCAACGAGGCAGCCTATAATGGCGCCGAGCGGTTCAAGGAAGAAACCGGCATCGAATATGTGGAGTTCGAAATCTCCAACGACGCCCAGCGCGAGCAGGCCCTGCGCCGCTTCGCCGAGAACGGCCGCAACCCGATCGTCATGGCCGGCTTCACCTGGGTGGACTACCTGAAAAAGGTCGCCGCCGAATATCCCGACACCGACTTCACCATCATCGATGATGCGGTGGATGCGCCCAATGTGCGCTCGGTGACCTTCAAGGAGCAGGAAGGCTCCTATCTGGTCGGCATGCTGGCAGCGCTCGCTTCCGAAACCGGCACGGTCGGCTTCGTCGGCGGCATGCAGGTTCCGCTGATCGGCAAGTTCGAATGCGGCTATGTGGGCGGCGCGAAGGCAGCCAACGCAGACGCCAAGGTCATTCGCAATTACACCGGCGACACGCCATCGGCGTGGAACGACCCGACAAAGGGCGGCGAGATCACCCGCACGCAGATCGACCAGGGCGCAGACGTGGTCTATCACGCCGCTGGCGGCACGGGCGTTGGCGTTCTCCAGGCTGCGGCGGATGCCGGCAAGCTCGGCATCGGCGTCGATTCCAACCAGAACGGCCTGCATCCGGGCAAGGTTCTCACCTCCATGGTCAAGCAGGTGGACGTCGCCGTCTACAATGCCTTCATGGACGCCAAGAACGGTGAGTTCAGCTACGGCCTTCAGGATCTCGGCCTTGCCGAGGACGGTGTCGGCTACGCCATGGACGACAACAACAAGGACCTCGTGACCGACGAGATGAAGGCCACCGTCGAGGCAGCCAAGCAGAAGATCATCGACGGCGAGATCGTGGTGCACAACTTCCTGAGCGACAACGCCTGCCCCTATTGAGGCAGCGCTTTCGCTCCGGCGACACATTCCAAAGGGCCGCCCGTGCGGCCCTTTTTCCTTTCCTCTCCGCGGCCGGAATGTGTTAGGCCGCTTCCATATTTTCTCCGTACAGTCTTCAGGAGCTTTCCATGTCCGATCTCGCCCCGGTTCTCGATCAGCTCGATCGTTCCATCGATCAGAGTCTGGAGCGGCTTTTCCACCTTCTGAAGATCAAGTCGATCTCGACCGATCCGGCCTTCACCGCCGACTGCCGCAAGGCTGCCGAATGGCTGGTGGACGATCTGAACTCCATCGGTTTCGACGCCAGCGTGCGCGACACTGAAGGTCACCCCATGGTGGTGGCGCATCATGATGGCGAAGGCCCGCACGTGCTGTTCTACGGCCATTACGATGTGCAGCCGGTCGATCCGCTGGAGCTGTGGGACGAAGACCCGTTCTCCCCGTCGATCAAGGAGATCGAGCCGGGCCGCAAGGCGATCCTCGGTCGCGGTTCTTCCGACGACAAGGGCCAGCTCATGACCTTCGTGGAAGCCTGCCGCGCCTATAAGGCGGTTCACGGCAAGCTGCCCTGCAAAATCACCATCCTGTTCGAGGGTGAGGAGGAATCCGGTTCCCCGTCGCTGCGCCCATTCCTGGAAGCAAACCGCGAAGAGCTTTCCGCAGAGTTTGCGCTGGTCTGCGACACCGCCATGTGGGACCGCGATACGCCGGCGGTCTGCGTTGGCCTGCGTGGCCTGGTCGGTGAGGAGATCACCATCAAGGCCGCCGACCGCGATCTGCATTCGGGCTTCTTCGGCGGCGCCGCCGCCAACCCGATCACGGTTCTGGCGCGCATCCTCGGCGACCTGCACGACGAGAATGGCCGCGTCACCGTGCCCGGTTTCTATGAAGGCGTGGAAGAAACGCCGGCAGAGATCCTGAAAACCTGGGAAGGTCTCGGCGAGACCACCGAGGATTTCCTCGGCCCCATCGGCCTTTCCAAACTGTTCGGCGAGAAGGACCGTTCCGCGCTGGAGCTGGTCTGGGCGCGCCCGACGGCAGAGGTGAACGGCATCACCGGCGGCTACACCGGCGAAGGCTTCAAGACGGTCATCCCGGCGGAAGCCTCGACGAAGGTTTCCTTCCGTCTCGTGCACAAGCAGGATCCTGAAAAGATCCGCGCCGCCTTCCGCGCCTTTGTCGAAGAGCGGCTGCCCGACGACTGCCGGGTGGAGTTCCATCCGCATGGCGGCTCGCCCGCCTTCCAGCTCGACTATGACATGCCGCTTGTCACCAGGGCGCAGGCCGCGCTGACCGACGAGTGGTCCAAGCCGGCGGTGGCCATCGCCATGGGCGGCTCCATTCCGATTGCCGGCGAATTCCGCCGCATGCTCGACATGGAGACGCTGCTTGTGGGCTTTGGCCTGCAGGATGACCGCATCCACTCGCCCAACGAGAAATACGACCTCAACTCGTTCCACCGCGGCCAGCGCTCCTGGGCCCGCATTCTTGATGCCCTGAGCAAGCAGTAAGCCGGGAAGAAGAAGACATGACCATCCGCTTTCACAAGAACGATCTGCCGGATCTCAGCAATTACGATGTCGACGCCGTGGCCATCGACACCGAGACGCTGGGCCTGAAACCGCATCGCGACCGGCTTTGCGTCGTCCAGCTTTCGCCGGGCGACGGCACCGCCGATGTGGTGCAGATCGATGCCGGGCAGAAGAAGGCGCCGAACCTCGTCGCCCTTCTGAAGAACCGCAAGATCACCAAGCTGTTCCACTATGCGCGCTTCGATCTGGCCGTGCTCTATCACAGCTTCGGCGTCATGCCGGAGCCGGTGTTCTGCTCCAAGATCGCCTCGCGCCTCACCCGCACCTATACCGACCGTCACGGCCTGAAGGATTTGTGCAACGAGCTGCTCGGCGTCAGCCTGTCCAAGGCGCAGCAATCGTCCGACTGGGCCGCCGAGACGCTTTCGCCCGAACAGCTCGAATATGCGGCATCCGACGTGCTCTACCTGCACCAGCTGCGCGAAAAGCTGATCGTGCGTCTGGAGCGCGAGAAGCGCACACGCGAGGCCGAGGCCTGCTTCCGCTTCCTGCCCACCCGCGCCAAGCTGGACCTGATGGGCTGGGAAGAAGCCGACATTTTTGCCCACAGCTGAGCGCAACCCGGTCGATTTCGTTTAATTTGACTTAACTGCGCCTTAAACCGCTGCCCTTTACTGTGCCCGCACTTGGCAATGCGGGCACAGGATCACGGGGCAACAGGCTGTATGGCGCGTAAGACGAAAAACCGAAGGATCGAACCGACATTCGACGCGCCCGCCGCGCGCCGTGGCGGCGATGATCTCAAGCTCGGTGACGCCGATCGCGTCGTGCCCTCGCGCCAGCGGCGCAAGCCCGCAAAGGGCAAGAGCACCAAAGGCGGGAAAAGCGCCCGCCGCGCAAGCCCGCGCCGCAAGAGCGGTGCCGGTGGCAGCGGTGGCGGTGGTAGTGGTGGCGGTGGTTTCTTCGGCTTCCTGCGCACCGCCGTCTACTGGTCATTCGTGCTGGCGCTGTGGGGCGGCATCGCCGCCGTGGGCATCACCGCCTATTACGGCGCCAAGATGCCCTCCGCCACCACCTGGGAAATCCCCGACCGGCCACCCAATGTGAAGATCGTCTCCGCCGATGGCGGGCTGATCGCCAATCGCGGCATGACCGGCGGCGAGGCCGTTGGCCTGCACGAAATGTCGCCCTTCATCCCGCAGGCCGTGATCGCCATCGAGGACCGCCGTTTCTATTCGCATTTCGGCGTCGACCCCATCGGCCTTGCGCGCGCCATGTCGGAAAACCTTCTGGCCGGGCGGCTGACCCAGGGCGGCTCCACGCTCACCCAGCAGCTTGCCAAGAACCTGTTCCTGAAGCCCGACCGCACCATTGAGCGCAAGGTGCAGGAAGTGCTGCTCGCCTTATGGCTGGAGCAGAAGCACTCCAAGGATCAGATCCTCGAAATGTATCTGAACCGGGTCTATTTCGGCTCCGGCTCCTATGGCGTCGAGGCAGCCTCGCGGCGCTATTTCAACAAGTCCGCGCGCGACGTCACCCTGTCGGAAGCCGCCCTCCTCGCGGGCCTTCTGAAAGCGCCCTCGCGCCTTTCGCCGGCGCGCGATCCGCAGGCCGCCGAAACCCGCGCGCAGGTGGTGCTGACCGCCATGCGCGACCAGGGCATGATCGGCGACAGCGAGATGACCACCGCCATGAGCCGGCCCGCCACCCGCGCCGCCGCCTACTGGACCGGGTCCGAACACTATTTCGCCGACCGTGTGATGGAAGAACTCCCCGGCCTCATCGGCGATGTGAAGAACGACATCATCGTCGAGGCGACGGTGGACTTCCGGCTTCAGAAACAGGCCGAAAAGACCATCCGCAGCCTGATCGACGAGAAGGGCGGCAAGCTGGCGGTCAGCCAGGGCGCGCTCGTCTCCATCGACACCACAGGCGCAGTGCGTGCCATGGTCGGCGGTTACGACTACGCCAACAGCCAGTTCGACCGCGCCTCCGAGGCACGCCGGCAGCCGGGCTCCGCCTTCAAGCCCTTCGTCTACATGGCCGCGCTGGAACAGGGCCGCCGCCCCGACAGCGTGCGCAATGACGCGCCGATCAGGATCGGCAAATGGAAGCCGGAAAACTACAAGGGCAAGTATTACGGCCCCGTCACCCTGTCGGAAGCGCTGGCCCGCTCGCTCAACTCCGTTGCAGCGCAGCTTGCCATGGAAGCCGGTCCCAAATCCGTGGTGGAGCTGGCGCAACGCATGGGCATCGAATCCGACCTCAAGGCCAACGCCTCCATCGCGCTCGGCACCTCCGAGGTCACGCCGCTGGAATTGACGGCGGCCTACCTTCCCTTCGCCACCGGCGGACTGCGCCCGGAGGTCCATTTCGTCACCCGCGTGACCACCTCCTCCGGCAAGGTGCTCTATCAGCATGACCGGCCACGCATGACGCGCGTGGCAAGCGCGGAAGTGATCGGCATGATGAATTCGATGATGCAGGGCGTGGTGGAAAACGGCAGCGCCCGCGCAGCCGCCATCGGTCGCCCCGCCGCTGGCAAGACCGGCACCACGCAGCAGTCGCGCGATGCGTGGTTCGTGGGTTACACCGCCGATCTGGTGACCGGCGTGTGGTTCGGCAACGACACGTCCAAATCCACCAGGGCGACGGGCAGCTCCCTGCCCGTTCCGGCATGGAAGGCTTTCATGGAAGAGGCCGAAAAGGGCCGCCCCGTAAAGCGCCTGCCCGGCTCCTGGTCGCCCGGCGCATCCTTCGGCGGCGGCGTCGCCGCGCAGCCTCAGGAGCGCCCCGTCCCGCAAGCCGCTGTTGGCTCTGGCGGCAATGGCGGCGGCAACACACAAGCGTCGCAGGCCTCTGAGGCCCGGCCTACACCGCCCGCCCCGGTGCCAGCCCCAGTGCCCGCACCCGGCGGCGGAAACCCCGACCACACGGCCTCCGTGCGCCGCCCCGTGCCACCGGCGGATGTCGGCGGTGCGCCGCAGCGCAGCCAGACCTCCATCCTCGACATCATTCTGGGAAATTAGAGTGCCGCCATCCGCTTTGCCTATCGCTTTCCCCTGCGCTGTCGCCTACATAGGAACGGAACAGGGAGAAGGGCATGGCGGACGAGCGGAAGACACTGGTTTTAACCGGCGCAAGCCGGGGCATTGGCCACGCGACGGTGAAGCGTTTTTCCCGCGAGGGCTGGCGCGTCATCACCTGCTCGCGGCAGGCGTTCGCCGATGACTGTCCATGGCCAGCCGGCCCGGAAGATCACATCAAGGTAGACCTTTCCGACCAGGAAGACGTGGGCATCGCGGTCGCCGAGATCCGGCATCGTCTGGAGGCCAATGGCGGCCGGCTCGACGCGCTGGTGAACAATGCGGCCATCTCGCCCAAGCTTGAGGGCGGCAAGCGCATGAACTCCATCGACACGCCCATGCATGTGTGGCGCGATGTGTTTCAGGTGAATTTCTTCGCCCCCATCATGCTGGCGCGCGGCCTCTTCCGCGAGCTTGGCAATGCGAAGGGCTCCATCGTGAATGTCACGTCCATCGTCGGCAGCCGCGTCCACCCCTTTGCCGGAACCGCCTACGCCACGTCCAAGGCCGCTCTCGTGGCGCTGACCCGCGAAATGGCAGCCGATTTCGGCCCCCATGGCGTCCGCGTCAACGCCATTGCGCCGGGCGAGATCGAAACCTCGATCCTTTCTCCCGGCACCGACAAGATTGTTGAAGGCATTCCGCTGCGCCGCCTCGGCCAGACCTCGGAAGTCGCCGACACGATCTTCTTCCTGTGCTCGGATCAGTCGTCCTACGTGTCCGGCTCGGAAATCCACATCAATGGCGGCCAGCACGTCTAAAACATCCCACGCGGCGTGAGGTGTAACAAACGTTGCAGCGTTTCCGGGAAACGCTGCAACGGCGCACGCCTGTCCGGCGCACAAGCTGCTATTGAAGCAGCACTTTCTCGATGTCGCTCACCGTGTGATTGGTCAGCGTCTTGGCGATCTCGCCGATGACCTTGTCTTCCACTTCCTTGTGCATTTCCTTGCGCAGCTCGCCCAGCACCAATGGCGGGGCGACCAGCACGAGCTTGCTGTACTTGCCCTTGTGCGCAAGCTTGTAGAGGCGCTCGGCGACATCGCCGGCAAAGCGCTCTTTCTCGATGCGGTGCCAGTCGGTCTCGTCCACGGCGCTGCGGTGCCCGCCATTGCCGTCATTGAGACGTCCCGGCCTGTCGGTGCCCTGCTCCCGGCTTGGCGGGTTCTCTTCCTGCATCAAACGCACGACCTGAAGGTTGGGATAGGTGGCGTCGCCTTCATTGCGAAGGAACAGCGCCTTCTCACCATCAGCGACCACAACCCATGTATCGTGTACAAGCCGGAACTCAGCCATTTCGATCTCCATTGCTCAAGTCGGTCTCCGGGAAACGCGGGCTGGCGCTTCCCGTTCCCACAAAACTGATATGGGTATCGCAGCGAAGCCGGGGAAGGATTTCCTGCGGAAAAGCGACGCTGCGGAAAAGCAATCTTGTCGCACCCCTGTGCCACGGTGAGTGTATTTCTTCTCAGGAACCCATGCAAACCGCCATTATTCCGGGCATCTTTCAACAAGGCTCGCGATCATGGCGACAGACACTCAAAAGCTTGCGGCTTTTCCCGTGTTCATGCGGGTGGAGAACCGCGCCGTCGTCATCGTCGGCAATGGAGAAGAGGCGCTTGCCAAGGCCCGCCTTCTTGGCCAGTCGCGCGCAGCACTCACGCTTGTCGCCGATGCGCCCGAAGACGCCCTCGTTTCCTGGGCGAAGGCCAACGGAGCGCATCTCATTCGCGCGCCCTACGCGCCGCGTTATCTCGACAATGCAGCACTGGTGTTCGCCGCCACCGATGATGAGGCGCAGGACCGCGCCATCATTGCCGATGCACGGGCGCGCTCCATCCCCGCCAATGCGGTGGACCGGCCCGAACTTTGCGATTTCTACACACCGGCTCTGGTGAACCGTGCGCCGCTCGCCGTCGCCATCGGCACAGAGGGAGCCGGCCCCGTGTTGGCGCAGATGGTGCGGGCGCGCGTGGATCAGATGCTCTCCCCGTCGCTGGGCGCGCTCGCCCATCTCGCCACGCAATACCGCGACGCCGTCGACCGGCTGGTGCCGCGCGGGCTCGCCCGCCGCCGCTTCTGGAAAGCGTTCTTCACCGGCGACACGGCGCATGCCATGGCCCGGGGCGACACGGCGGCAGCCCGCCGCAGCGCCTCCAGCCTGCTGGCCGCCGGCAGCGACATACCCGGCCACATCGCGCTTGTGGGCGCAGGCCCCGGCGCGGAAGATCTGCTGACGCTGCGCGCCCAGCGCCTGCTCATGGAAGCAGATGTCATTGTCTACGACGCGCTCGTGCCCGAGGCCGTGGTTGCCATGGGCCGCCGCGATGCGGAACGCATTTCCGTCGGCAAGCGAAAGGGCTGCCACTCCAAGAGCCAGGAACAGATCAACGATCTTCTGGTCACGCTTGGCCGCGAGGGCAAGCGCG
Organism: Nitratireductor sp. WH36-1; assembly: GCF_058725515.1. NCBI lineage: Bacteria > Pseudomonadati > Pseudomonadota > Alphaproteobacteria > Hyphomicrobiales > Phyllobacteriaceae > Nitratireductor > Nitratireductor sp. WH36-1. Next base: position 3,978,635 of record NZ_CM178970.1, read on the forward strand.
TGGTCCGGTTGAAGTCCGGCGACCCGCTGATCTTCGGTCGTGCGGGCGAGGAAATGGCGGCACTGCGTGAAGCAGGCGTGTCCTACGAGGTCGTGCCCGGCGTCACCGCCGCCTTTGCGGCCGCCGCCGATTTCGAGCTGCCGCTGACGCTTCGCGGCATCGCCTCCTCCATCGTGTTCACCACCGGCCACGACCTGAAGGGCCGCACCCTGCCGGACTGGGCGAGCCTTGCCGTCTCCGGTGCGACCATCGCCGTCTATATGGGGCGCTCCGTGGCTGCCGATGTGGCTGGGCGTCTCGTCGAGGCCGGCCTCTCGCCGGACACCGCCGTGGCCGTGATCGAGAACGCCAGCCGCGACGACAAACGCCTGCTGCATGGAACGCTGAGCGACCTGCCTTCGCTTGCCGACCGCAGCGAACTGACCGGCCCCGTGATGACGCTGATCGGCGATGCCGTGGCTGGCGCAAATTTCGAGCGCTCCGAAGCGCTCGCAACCTATAAGCACCAGCTGGAGCGCGCGTGATGAAGATAGTAGCCGCCAATCGCCTGACCGATGGCGAAACCGTATGGCTGGGCGCAGGCGACCGCTGGGTCGATATGATCGACGCCGCCCATGTGGCGCGCGACGCCGAAGACGAAGCGCGCATCGCCGCTGCCGGCAGCGCCGCGCTCGCCGCCAACATCGTGATCGACGTCACACTGGTCGACGTGGACATCGCCGAAGGCCGCATCCTCCCCAAGCGCCTGCGCGAACGCATCCGCGCCGGCGGGCCTTCCATTCACCCCGAGATCGGCAAGCAGGCGCGCAACGCCGCGCAGCACGCCGCCTAACGTCAGGCCACGTCCCATGTACCGTTACGACGAATTCGATCATGCCTTCGTGCAGGCCCGCGTTGCAGAGTTTCGCGACCAGGTGGAGCGCCGCCTTTCCGGCGAGCTGACGGAAGACCAGTTCAAGCCGTTAAGGCTTATGAACGGAGTCTATCTTCAGCTTCATGCCTACATGCTGCGCATCGCCATTCCCTATGGCTCGCTGACCGCGCGCCAGATGCGCAGGCTGGCCCATATCGCGCGCACCTATGACAAGGGCTACGGCCATTTCACCACGCGCCAGAACCTGCAGTTCCACTGGCCGAAGCTGACCGACATTCCGCGTGTGCTTGAAGAGCTGGCGGAGGTGGAAATGCACGCCATCCAGACCTCCGGCAACTGCATTCGCAATGTGACGGCAGACCATTTTGCAGGCGCCGCCGCAGACGAGGTGGCGGACCCGCGCCCCTATGCGGAGATCCTGCGGCAATGGTCGTCGCTCCATCCGGAGTTCTCCTATCTGCCGCGCAAGTTCAAGATTGCCGTTACGGGCGCAGAGCGCGACCGCGCCGCCATCGAGGTGCACGACATCGGCCTGCACCTGAAAAAGAACGAGGAAGGCGCGCTGGGCTTTGCCGTGTTCGTCGGCGGTGGCCTTGGCCGCACGCCCATGGTCGCCAAGAAGATCCGCGACTTCCTGCCAGAGCAGGACCTGCTCTCCTATGTGACGGCGATCCTGCGCGTCTACAATCTGAACGGACGCCGCGACAACAAGTACAAGGCGCGCATCAAGATTCTGGTCCACGAGACCGGCACCGGGGAACTGACAGCGCAGGTGGAAAAGGAATTCGCCGCGCTGAAGGAAAGCGAGCTGAAGCTCCCTGATGCAGACATTCGCGCCATCGAAACCTATTTCGCGCCCCCGAAGCTCAAACCCCGCCCGGAAGGCGACGCAGCAGTGAGCAAGGTGGTCAAGGCCGATCCCGGCTTTGCCGACTGGCTGCGCCGCAATGCGCACACGCACCGCAACCCCGACTATGCCTCCGTGACCGTGTCGCTCAAGGGCATTGGCGAGGTGCCGGGCGACGCCACCGATGTACAGATGGACGCCATTGCGGATCTGGCGGAGCGGTACGGCAATGACGAAATCCGCGTGAGCCATGAGCAGAACCTGATCCTGCCCCATGTGGCGCGCGCCGATCTTCCTGCGGTTCATGCGAGGCTTGTCGAGATCGGTCTTGCGACCTCCAATGCCGGTCTCATCACCGACATCATCGCCTGCCCCGGTCTCGATTACTGCGCGCTCGCCAATGCCCGCTCCATTCCGGTGGCGCAGGAGATTTCGCAGCGTTTCGCAACCCAGGCCCGGCAGGACGAGATCGGCGATCTGCAAATCAAGATTTCCGGCTGCATCAATGCCTGCGGCCATCACCATGTCGGCCATATCGGCATTCTGGGCGTCGAGAAGAAGGGCACGGAGCTCTATCAGGTGACGCTTGGCGGCTCCGCGCGCGAGGGTTCGACCATCGGCGAGATCATCGGGCGCGGCTTTGCGCCGGAGGAAATCACCGACGCGGTGGAAACCATTGTCGAGACCTATCTCGCAAAGCGCGAAAACCGCGACGAGACCTTCCTCGAAGCCTATCGCCGGCTCGGACCGGCACCGTTCAAGGAGGCGCTTTATGGCCACGAAGCCAAGGCAGCTTGACCGCGACTTTGCCGCCAGTGGCGACACGGGCGACCTCGCGGCTGCGCTGAACCTGCGCTACGGACACCTGCCCGCCGAGGAGATCATTGCCGTGGCAATCGATCTCTTCGCGGATGCGGGCGGCATTGCCGCCACATCCTCCTTCGGTGCCGATTCCGCAGCGCTGCTTCACCTGATCGCAGAGGCAGAACCTGGCCTGCCGATCACCTTCCTCGACACCGGCCAGCACTTTGGCGAAACGCTTGAATACCGCGATCAGCTCGCGGACGATCTGGGCCTGACCAATATCGAGATCATCAGGCCGCTTGAGGATGCTCTTGCCGCTGACGACCCCGATGGCATCCTGCACCAGAGTGACACCGACCGCTGCTGCGCGATCCGCAAGGTGGAGCCCCTGGCCCGCGCCATCGCGCCCTATCGCGCCTGGTTCACCGGCCGCAAGCGCGGTCAGGCGTCGACCCGCGCCGAAATGCCGGTGTTCGAGGCCGTTGGTCCGCGCATCCGCGTCAACCCGCTGGCGCGCTGGTCGACCGAAGATCAGGCCGCCTATATGCGCCGGCACGGACTGCGCCAGAACCCGCTGGTGGCGTTCGGCTATCTGTCGATCGGCTGCTTTCCCTGCACGAGCCCCGTGAAGCCCGGCGAAGACCCGCGTTCGGGCCGCTGGGCAGCTCAGCCCAAGACCGAATGCGGCATCCATCTGCCCGGCCTCGAAGACACGCTCTCGACGGCATCGGGATAGGAGTTTTTAATGAACACGACCGATATTCGCCTCTGGACCGCAGACGGCTTTCAGGACGACCGCTGGCAGAAGGCCGAAGACAGTTCGGCACTTGATGCCAGCGCGCATGTGATCCTGCCGCTTGCAGCCTTTCTCGATCTTGACGACGAGACACGCACAAAGGCGGCCGACCGCATCGGCGTTGAGCTTCAACCCGGCGATGCGCTGGATGCGCTCCTGCCGCATCTTGCGCGTCTGCCGCTGGTGGCGCTCGCCTTTCCCGCTTTCAATGACGGGCGCAGCTATTCCAAGGCCGAACTCCTGCGCACGCGCCATGGCTATCGCGGTGAAATCCGCGCCACGGGCGATGTGTTGATTGATCAGGTCGCGCATATGCTTCGGGTCGGCTTCTCCAGCCTCGAAATCGCCAATCCGCGCACGCTGGAGCAGCTCCAGTCCGGCCGGGAAGCGGGCATTCCGCTTTACTACCAGCCGGCGGCGAAAGCGGCCGCAGCACCCGGCTCCTATGCATGGCGGCGGGTTTCGGCCTGAATCACCCGGAATCAGGGCTGCAAATCACGGTTATCGCGCTGTTTTGCGGGATTTCGGCTCGCTTTTCAGGGGATTATCCCTATATTAAGACCTCAGGGGTGCATTCGGCAGAACTTCTGTTATGGTGCGCCCCATCTTGAGTCGCCCCTTTGATGGGCGCTTTTGCATCTCTGCGCCGGCTGATGCCAGGCTCCCGCACCGATGTGGAATAAGATTGAACGTGAGTTGCCCTTCGCGCTTTCGAGCGCCCTGGCCAGGCTCAATCACTGAAACGCCAACTGAAGAAGGAAGTCCATTGCAGGTTATCGTTCGCGACAACAATGTCGATCAGGCCCTCAAAGTGCTCAAGAAAAAGCTCCAGCGCGAGGGTGTTTTCCGGGAAATGAAAGCCCGTCGTTCTTATGAAAAGCCGTCGGAGAAGCGCGCACGCCAGCGTGCCGAAGCTGTCCGCCGCGCTCGCAAGCTGGCCCGCAAGCAGGCTCAGCGCGAAGGCCTTCTGCCGAAGAAGCGCCGCGCAGCCTAAGGGCTGATGCCAGGCAAGCCTGGTTTTTGTGAATTTACGAGACAGGGACGGTGCGGCTTTGGCCCCGTCCCTGTTTTGTTTTTTGGATTATGGGATTGCCCTGCGACCACCCGGATGCATTGCAATCGGTCCAAGCCATTGATGGCGCATCGAAATAATCGGATTACACGTTTCGTCCCGATGCCCGGGCCGGCGGTTCAGCCTGCGCGGCTTTCGGCTTCGTCCAGCTTTCCCAAAAGATCCTGAAATTCGTCCGGAATTTCCGAATCCAGCGAAAAATGCGGCAATTTGTTCAGAAACCGCGTGTTTTCGGGCTGCCCAAGACGCTGTCTGACACTGCGCGCAGTGTCAGCGCGATATGCGTCGCTCCGGCGCTCCTGTCGTTTGTCCTGTTGCGTCATTGTCCTTGCTCGATGTTGCAAATCGCACTCGTGAGATAAAATCCCGAGTTGTGGATTTGTTCCGAGAAATGAGGCGCTTCAGCCACATTCAGGCAACAGGGTAAACTTTTCCTAAAATTGTAAATATCGCCCGAAACACCGGGAATCCGGCATCTTTGGGACGTGACAGCATGATGGATAAAGCGATACGGACGCCGCGCCGGGGATGCCGCCACCAAAGATGGCGACATCGGTATTCTGTCAGCGTCCTGGCGATCAGGGCTGCGTGTAGGCGGTCTTCACCGTGGTGTAGAACTCGACAGCGTAACGCCCCTGCTCACGCGAGCCGAAGCTCGAGCCCTTGGTGCCGCCGAACGGCGCATTGTAGTCGACGCCGGCGGTCGGCAGATTGACCATGACCATGCCGGCCTGGGACTTCTGCTTGAAGTCGCTCGCATATTTCAGCGAGGTCGTGCAGATGCCCGAGGAAAGGCCGAAGCTGGTGTCATTGGCGACATGCAGCGCTTCCTCGTAATCCTTCACGCGGACGACGCTGGCGACCGGGCCGAAGACCTCTTCACGGTTGATGCGCATATCGTTGCGGGTTTCGGTGAAGAGCGCCGGCGCCATGTAGAAGCCGGGCTTGTCGAGCGTCAGGCGCTCGCCGCCAAAGGCAAGCCTGCCGCCTTCCTGGCCGGCGATCTCCACATAGGAAAGATCCTGCTCAAGCTGCTTCTCATCGACCACCGGCCCCATCTGGGTCCTGGGGTCGAGCGCATCACCAACCACAAGCGCCTTGAGCTTGTCGGTGAGCGCGGAGACGAACCGGTCGTGAATGCCATCGGCCACGACAAGGCGGCTGGAAGCGGTACAGCGCTGGCCGGTGGAGAAGAACGCGCCGTTGAGCGCGGCCGCGACCGCCACATCCAGATCGGCATCGTCGAGAACCACCAGCGGGTTCTTGCCGCCCATTTCGAGCTGCACCTTCTTGAGATGCTGTCCGCAGGCAGCGGCGATGCCACGGCCGGTGGGCACGGAGCCGGTGAAGGAGATGGCGCGAACCTTGGGGTTCTCGATCATGCGCGGGCCAAGCTCGGAACCGCGACCGGCAACCATGTTGAACACGCCTTCCGGCAGACCGGCGCGGGACAGGATCTCCGCCAGCGCCCATGCCGAACCCGGCACCAGCTCGGCCGGCTTGAGCACGATCGTGTTGCCATAGGCAAGCGCGGGCGCGATCTTCCAGGCGGGAATGGCGATGGGGAAGTTCCACGGGGTGATGAGACCGATCACGCCCATCGGCTCGCGGCGCATGTCCACCTCAACGCCCGGACGGATGGAATCGAGGCGTTCACCCGGCAGTCGAAGGGCTTCGCCGGCAAAGAACTTGAACACCTGACCGGCGCGCACAACCTCGCCAACGCCTTCCGGCAGGATCTTGCCTTCCTCACGCGAAAGCAGGTGGCCGAGCTCGTCCTTGCGGGCGATGATCTCATTGCCGACAGCGTCGAGAATGTCGAAGCGCTGCTGCGGCGTGGAACGCCCCCAGCCTGGCGCGGCATCATGTGCGGCATCGATGGCGCGGTCGAGATCCGCAGCGCCGGAGCGCGCCGCCAGGCCCACCACATCGCGCGTGTCCGACGGATTGATGTTCTCGACCTGGCTGTCGCCGTCAATCCATTCGCCGGCAATGTAGTTTTTGAAATCCATGCTGCCCGTTTCGGTTAGCGCCATTGGTGGAATACCCCCGCTTATCTCAGTTTGGTTGGCCCGGAGCCTAACCCAGGCGGGGCAGGCCAGTCATGCGATGCTTCGTTATGCCAGCCTGCCATTTGCGCATGAAACCTGAGCGGAAATGCCGGAAGCACCGAATGCGGTCCAAGGCCCGCACAAAAGAAAACGCGGGTGAAGCTGCCCGCCTCACCCGCGCCTGCATTTTCAGTGCTGTTTTGAGTGCCGGCAGCCCCTCTGGAAAGGCGGCGCAGCTGAACTTCCCGTCAGATCAGCACTGGCCGGGGCGAACGATCCGGTAGCCGGCGGCCTGTGCCGAGCAGGCATTGCCGAAGGTGCGACGCTGGCCGTTCTTGCGTGCGCATACCGGGCGGTATTCGCGGGTGCAGATCTGCGGACGCTCGGGCCGGTTGGACTGTGCCCGGCATTCGCCCGGCCGAACGATGCGATAGCCGGCGGCGCGCGCCGTGCAGGCATTGGCAAAGGTGCGCTGACGATCACCCCGCCGCGCACAGACCGGCTGGAATTCCATCGTGCAGACCTGCGGGCGATCCGGACGCGGTGGACGCGGACGGTTCGGCCCCTCTTCAACAACCACCGTACAGCTCGCCAGAATGACGGCTGCGCCCGCAAGCGCGCCGACACGGGACAGAATTTTTGCAACAGACACCGCGAGACCCTCTCTCTTTCAAATATTGACGCCGGCTCCCGGCGCAATCCCCGTGCGCAGATTAGACGATTTTGAAGAAGTCACCAGTGTATCGAGAGGTGCTATGCTTCCGGCCCGCAGCCGAAGACGGTTCTACTGCTATTGCAGGCGGCGCACGGTCTGGCTTTCCGGGAAACAGGTCGGAGAGACCCCGTTTTTCTGCTGCCACTCGCCGATGGAGCGGCGCGTCTTGAAGCCGACCAGACCATCGGCCCCGCCGACATCGTAGCCAAGCCTTTCAAGCCCGCGCTGCATGCCCGCCACATCGCTGCGATTGAAGCCGCCGACACGGCCCCACGAGGTGGCGAATTCATTGTTGCCATACATGATGCGGTCGCCCGCATGGCCCACGAAAAGCGCGTAGAGGTCGCTCTCGTTGTAGTCCTTGAGGCGGTAGAAATTGGGCGTGACGATGAAGGCCGGACCAAAGCGGCCGGCAGGCATCATCAGATAGCCCTCGCCGCGCAGCTCATGCTCGGGAAACGCCTTGCCACCAACCCGGCGGATGCCGAGCGCCTGCCAGTCTGCAATGCTCTTGCCGCGATCCGGGCCCTCGAGCGCGCAGGAAACGCCCTGCGGAACGGTCACTTCAAAGCCCCAGTCGCGCCCGCGCACCCAGCCATGCTGCGCCAGGTAATTGGCGATGGAGGCAAGCGTGTCGGCCTGCGAATTCCAGATGTCGGCGCTGCCATTGCCATCGCCATCGACGGCATATTTCAGGTAGGAGGTGGGCATGAACTGCGGCTGGCCCATGGCGCCGGCCCAGGATGAGCGCATGGCGCGGGGCGAGACGCCGCGACGCTCCACCATTTCGAGCGCTGCCAGAACCTCTTCACGGAACATCGCCTTGCGGGTGGCGAGAAAGGCCTTGGTGCCGAGAACCTCGAACGCGTCATAGGGAATTTTTGCCCCGCCAAAACCGGATTCCCGCCCCCAGACGGCGAGCACGACGCCGCGCGGAACACCATAGCGCTTTTCGATGGCCGACAGCACGCCATTGAGCTTTCCAGCCCGCGCGCGCCCGCCGGAGACGACGCCCCCGATATGCTTGAAATAGGCCGATGGCGCACGGAACTCCGCCTGATGCTGCCTGTCGCTGCGCGGTTTGCTCTCGCCCGGCAGAACGAGGTCCGGCAGTTTCAGATTGGGCGACACATTTGCGAAGGCGGCGTTGAAAGTGGTGGCCGAAATGCCCCGGCGCTGCGCCTCCGGCCACAGATCGCTGGCGAGCCAGTTGCGGAACTGCGCCTCAACGGACTGCGCCGCAGCCGCGCCCGCGGCAAGCGAAACGCTCAGAATGACAAGAAGGCGGATCATGCGCTGGAACATCAAGGCGTCTCTCCCGTCGCCGCAATGGGCGTTTGATCGTCTGATAGCATGGTAGCGGCACAACCGCCGCGCTGGCTAGATCGCGTCCACTTCTCGTTGAATCGTGCAAACGCTCTCATTCATTGGTCTTGTGCAATTCCGGGCGCCGACTTCGAGGCCCCCTTCTGCCCGCACGCAGAGAGAAGGTGAGGATGAGGGCAAGCGCAAAGTTCTGCGAACCCACAATGCGGCTAGATTTTCACGCACGGCGTCAGCCCCTCATCCCCCCTGCCGGGACCTTCTCCCCGCTCGCGGGGAGAAGGAAGCCGTCATCCGGCCAGAGCGCTTCCGCTTTTCCTAGAAACTGGTACGCGATTTGAGCGCCGCCGACAGCGTTCCCTCGTCCAGATAGTCGAGTTCGCCACCCACCGGCACGCCGTGCGCAAGGCGCGTGACCTTGATTTCCATCCCGGCCACCTGATCGGTGATGTAATGGGCGGTGGTCTGCCCCTCGACCGTCGCATTGACGGCAAGGATGAGCTCGGACACCCCGCCTTCGGAAACCCGGCTGACGAGCCCCGCAATATTGAGATCGCCCGGCCCGACGCCATCAAGCGGCGACAGCGTGCCGCCAAGCACGTGATAGCGTGCGCTCATCGCGCCGGCGCGCTCAAGCGCCCAGAGATCCGACACATCCTCGACAACGATGATGGTGCTGCCATCGCGGCGCGGATCGGTGCAGATGGTGCAGGGATCGTGCGTATCGACATTGCCGCAGGTGGAGCAGATGCGGACTTTGTCCAGCGCATCCGACATGGCGGCAGTGAGCGGCGCGAAGAGCTGATCCTTTTTCTTGATCAGATGCAGCGCCGCACGCCGGGCCGAGCGCGGCCCGAGCCCCGGCACACGCGCCAGAAGCTGGATAAGACGCTCGATTTCAGGCCCGGCGATGGATTTTGACATGCAAGGATACCATTGAGGGGCTGATCCGATTGCGGATCAACGCCCGTTCTCCTGTCCTGGAGCGCCGTGCGTCCATTCGGACGCACAAAGGACGCTCCAACCTATTGAATCCACGCATCGTGCTTTCCGAAAATCAATCCCGATTTTCGGGGCGATGCCTAGAAAGGCAGCTTCATGCCCGGAGGAATGGGCAGGCCAGCCGTCATTTCCTGGGTCTTTTCCTGCATGGTGGCTTCGAGCTTGGTCTTCGCATCGTTGTGCGCCGCCAGAATCAGGTCCTCGAGGATCTCCACATCGTCTTCCTTGAAGAGCGACGGGTCGATCTTGAGCGCCTTCATCTCGGACTTGCCGCTAAGCGTTACCGTGACGGAGCCGCCGGCAGCCTGGCCCTGGACTTCCATCTGGGCCATTTCTTCCTGCATGGCCTGAAACTTGGCCTGCATCTCCTTGGCCTTGCCCATAAGGCCCATCAGATCGCGCATTTTGGTCTCCAATTCATTCAGAAATCGTCGTCGTCATCATCATCCAGATCGACCGCCTCGACGGGACCGGATGCATCGTCGATCGCATCCGGGTCGGTCGCGTCGGGGATGCGGATATCGATGATCTTAGAGCCGGGAAACTTGTCCAGTATGGCTGCGACGGCGGGGTCCGCCTTCGCGTCGGCCATGGCGCTTTCGCGCCGCCCCTCTTCCACCTCGGAAAGCGTGGGGCCGCCGGCCTCGCTGGAAAGCATGACGATCCAGCGCCGCCCGGTCCACTCCTTGAGCCGGTTGGTCAGGTCGCCCATCAGCGTTTTGGGCGCATCGGCGGCGAGATTGACCTCAAGCCGGCCGGGCTCGATCGAGACGAGGCGCACATAGCTCTTGAAGCGAACCTTGAACGCCATGTCGCGATTGGCGTCGGCAAGCTTTGCGATGTCTTCAAGCGAGCGCAGCGGCACGGCGTCCGCCTCGGCCTCTTCATGCACGGCCTGCTGCTGCATGGGCGCAGGCGCGCTTTCGGGCGCGGACTGGACGAGGCGCATGGTCTGGCCGCCGCCACCGCCACCGCCAGACACGGAAACATGCTGCGTGGCGACCGCCGAACCCATTGCGCCGCCGCCGCCAGCGCCCCCACCAGCGCCCCCACCAGCACCATTGCCCGAAGGCGCAGGCGCGCCATGGCCGGAGGGCTGGCCCTGACCATTGCCGGCAGGCATGTCGTCGAGCCGCTTCATTGCCTCATCGAGCGTCGGCAGATTGGCTGCATGGGCGATGCGGATCAGCACCATCTCGCCGGCGGCCACTGGCCGGCCGGAAGACTGCACTTCCTGAATGCCCTTGAGCAGCATCTGCCAGGCGCGCGAGAGAACACGCACGGAAAGCGTTTTGGAAAATTCGAGGCCGCGGGCGCGCTCGTCTTCCGACAATGAGGCGTCTTCAGCCGCCTCGGGCACGAAGCGCAGCCGCGTGACCAGATGATTGAATTCGGCGAGATCGTTCAGCACGGTCGCCGGGTCTGCGCCGACATCGTATTGCGCGCGGAACTCGGCCAGCGCGGCGGCGACATCGCCCTTCATCAGGTTTTCGAACAGGCCGATGATGCGGCTGCGATCCGCCAGTCCCAGCATGTCACGCACGGTTTCCGCCGTGACCTGGCCGGAGGAATGGGCAATCGCCTGATCGAAGATCGACTGGGCGTCACGCATCGAGCCTTCGGACGCGCGCGCGATCATCGCCAGCGCCTCGTCTTCCGCCTCCACGCCCTCCAGCCCGCCGATGCGGGCGAGGTCTGCCTTGATCATGGCTGCATCGATGCGGCGCAGATCAAAGCGCTGGCAGCGCGACAGGATGGTGATCGGAACCTTGCGGATTTCCGTCGTCGCGAAGATGAACTTCACATGCGGCGGCGGCTCTTCAAGCGTCTTCAACAGGCCGTTGAAGGCCTGATTGGAGAGCATGTGGACCTCATCGATGATGAAGACCTTGTAGCGCGCGGAGACCGGCGCGTAGCGCACCTGATCGATGATGTCGCGAATATCGTCGATGCCGGTGTGCGAGGCCGCGTCCATCTCCACCACGTCGACGTGGCGGCCTTCGAGAATGGCGCGGCAATGCTCGCCCTCAACGGTCAGATCGACCGTTGGCGCATCGATGGTGTCTGTCTTGTAGTTGAGCGCACGCGCCAGAATGCGCGCCGTCGTGGTCTTGCCCACACCGCGCACGCCGGTCAGCATCCACGCCTGCGCGATGCGCCCCGCGCCAAATGCATTGGTGAGCGTGCGGACCATCGGCTCCTGGCCGATCAGTCCCGTGAAATCGCTTGGACGGTACTTGCGGGCCAGAACCCTGTAGGCGCTGCCGGCCTTGTCGCTTGCGTTCGTGCCGGCGTCGGTCATTGCCCTGTCGCGCTCCGTGTTTTGCCCTGACGCTTCCAGTGTCCCCTTGGACGAGGTTGTGCGTCAATGGACAATCTGGACGGCAAGGCTGGATTCCGGTGAATGCGGCTTAGAAAAGCAAGAAGAAGGTGGGAGGCTGGCACGGCGACCCGTGCCTGGCTCGTTAGGGCTGCTTCCTTCCGGACCTGACCCGGTTGGCGAGTGGCTCGTCCACCACCAACCTCCCGGCCCCCATATCGGAAATTGTGAAGCCAAATGCAAGGGAGGAGTTTCGCTTTCCTGTCGATGACCGGCCGATTGCCTGCAACCGCCGCGCCCGCATCCGGGCCGGCCTACGGGTTAACCGAAACGGCGAACTGCCTGATATGCGCAATTATGCGGTATGAGGTGATTTCGCCCGGCCACAAAATAATCTAGCCTTGATTGTCATCATGAGGAAAAGCGATGCTGCCGGACGCCAAGCAGGGTTTCGAGCTCAATCCACGGCTGGAGGCTGAAAGCCTTCACGTTACATGGCTCGGCCTTTGCGAGCTGCGCCTTTGCGACGACCGTCGCTGGCCCTGGCTCATGCTGATTCCGCAGCGCCCCGGCGCGGAAGAGATTCACGAGCTGACCCCGCTCGATCAGGCCATGGTGAGCTTCGAGACCAATCTCGTCGCCCAGGCGCTCAAGGACATGACGGGCTGCACCAAGATCAACACCGCCGCCCTCGGCAATGTCGTCCGGCAACTGCACATCCATGTGGTTGCCCGCAATGAAGGCGACCCCGGCTGGCCCGGCCCCATCTGGGGCCATGGTGTGCGTGAGCCCTATCGCCGCGAAGACCTGCATCAGCTCGCCGAAACGATTCGCGGCAAACTCTGACCTTTTCCTGAAAACGGACTTCCCTCTTCCATGACCTTCCCATTTTTCGACGAACGGCGCGACGAAGCCAGCCAGCGCGTCGCCTTTTCCGGAAACAGCATCGACCGGCAATCCGAGGCGCGCACCGACGATGATGCGCTGAAGGCGCTCAGGGACGAACGGGCGCGAGTGATGCTTTTCGGCGAGGGACGGCTTTTCCTGCGGGTCGCGGGGGAAGACGCATTCGACCCTTATCTATCGCCGGCGGATCGTGCGGCCTGCGCACCCGATCTGGAGCGCGCGGTGCTTCTGGGGCATCAGGAAAGCGTGCCGGTTCTGGCCGTGCCAGCGACGGCGGACCCCGAGACATTGCCCGACCACCTCAAGGCCATCGACTATCGCTCGATTTACATGCAGGGACTGCTGGACGCCGATGCGCTCGGCGCTATGGCGCAGGGCGCATCGCTTTTGGCGTGGCACGCCAATCATCGTTTTTGCGGGCGCTGCGGCAGCGAGAGCGAAATGCGCGACGGCGGCTACAAGCGGCACTGCCCGGCCTGCGGACGCGACCACTTTCCGCGCACCGACCCGGTGGTGATCATGCTGGCGGTCCGCGGCGAGCGCTGCCTCATGGGCCGCAGCCCCCATTTCGCTCCGGGGGTCGTGTCGTGCCTTGCCGGCTTCGTGGAGCCGGGCGAGACCATAGAAGCCGCAGTGCGCCGCGAAACACGCGAAGAATCAAACATCGAAGTCGGCACGGTCGCCTATCATGCGAGCCAGCCCTGGCCGTTTCCCTATTCGCTGATGATCGGCTGCTACGGCGAGGCCATGAGCGAGGAGATCGCCATGGACGAGAACGAGCTGGAGGAATGCCGCTGGTTTTCGCGCGCCGAAGTGCGCCAGATGCTCGAAGGCGCGCATCCCGGGGGCTACCGTGTGCCCCCGAAAGGCGCCATCGCCAACACGCTCATCCGCGACTGGGCGCTTGCGACGGGGAGCTAGAGCGCTTCCGCTTTTCCTGGAATTGCTAGTCCTCGTCTTCGCTCTGCATGGCGCGGAACGGGTGCCCTTCATAGACGCCCAGAATGCGCACTTCGCGTGAGAAGAAGCCAAGCTCTTCCAGCGCCAGCGCCACATTGCGGTCGTCCGGATGGCCCTGAACGTCTGCGTAAAACAGCGTCGAGAAGAACTTGCCGCCGAGCTGATAGCTCTCCAGCTTGGTCATGTTGACGCCATTGGTGGCGAAACCGCCCATCGCCTTGTAGAGCGCTGCTGGCACGTTGCGCACGCGGAACACAAACGTGGTGACCATGGTCTGGTCGGGCGAGGAACGCGCGGCCCATTTCTGCTCCTTGGAGAGCACGACGAAACGGGTGACGTTGTTGTCCGTGTCCTCGACATTCTCCATGGCGATGTCGAGACCGTAGAGATCGGCCGCCAGAAGCGGTGCGAGCGCAGCGTTGGAACGCTCGCCCATCTCGGCCACAAGGCGCGCGGCGCCCGCCGTATCGCCGGCAACCATGCCCTTCCAGCGCTTCTGGCGAATGATCTCGCGGCACTGCCCCAGCGCGTGGATATGGCTGTAGACCGTCTTGATCTCCTCCGTTTTCACGCCCGGAAGAACCATGAGCTGAAAATGGATCGGCAGGAAATATTCGCCGACAATGTGCAGCTTGGAGCGCGGCAGGAGGTGGTGAATATCGGCAACGCGGCCGGCAATCGTGTTCTCGATCGGGATCATCGCCAGATCGGCAGCGCCCGTTTCGACCGCGTTGAAGCAGTCCTCGAATGTGGGACAGGGCAGCGGCTCCATGTCCGGAAACATGTTGCGGCAGGCCGTGTCTGAATTTGCACCGGGTTCGCCCTGGAAGGCGATCTTGTTGGTCTTGGCTGCCATCTTCACATGTCCGTTTCTGCTAAAAGTCTGGTCCTGGCTTTTTCCAGGTCTTCGGGCGTGTCCACGCCCAGCGGCACCGAGGCCACGATCTGCGCATCGATGCGCATGCCGGCCTCAAGTGCGCGCAACTGCTCAAGGCGTTCGCGCCGCTCCAGCACCGAAGGCGGAAGCGAAACGAAGCGCTCGAGTGCGGCGCGACGATACGCATAAATGCCCACATGATGGTAGAGCGGCCCTTCGCCCCATGGCGCGGTGGCGCGCGTAAAATAGAGTGCGCGAAGCCGGCTGGCGTCTGCCGGGAGCGGCGCGCCAACGATCTTCACAACATTCGGATTGGTCTTTTCCGCCTCATCGGTGATCTCGACGCCAAGCGTCGCGATGTCGATCCCGGGATCATCCAGCGGACCGGCAACAGCGCGGATATCTTCCGGCGCGATGGTCGGCAGATCACCCTGCAGGTTGATGACGCGTTCGCACGTGCCCTGCGGATCGAGCTTGCCCAGCGCCTCAAAAATGCGGTCAGAGCCGGATTCATGGTCGGAACGGGTCATCACCGCCTCGAAACCGGCCTTCTCCACCGCATCGGCCACTTCCTGCGTGTCGGTGGCGACCGCCACCCGGCCAATGCCGCTTTCACGCGCCCGTTCGGCCACGTGCACGATCATCGGACGCCCCGCAATATCGGCCAGAGGCTTGCCCGGAAGACGGGTAGACGCCATGCGCGCGGGGATTATGATGAGGCTGGACATTGGGGCGCGAACTCTTTTGAAATGATAAAGTGGCAAAAAGTCTCACAGGGAAGTGCCTTATATGTGTTGCATGCGCGGAGCAAAAGCCCTAGTTTCCGCGCGATTTTACCGGCATCGGTCGAACGCGGGGGACACCGGCGCGGAAGTTTGGATCTTCACGCCGCCGCGAGCGTCCGGAATAGGGAGCCTCAGGGCGTATGAACTCTTTCGAACTCAACAAAATCCTCGGCGCGCTGCTTGCCGCCGTTTTCGTGGTCTTCTCGGTCAGCCTTCTCTCGGATGCGATCTTCGCTTCGCCGCCGCCTGCCACACCGGGCTACGCGATCGAGGTTGCTGAGGACGACGGATCGGGCGCGCCTGCAGAACCGGCAGCACCGGAATCCATCGCGCCGCTGCTCGCCTCTGCCGATGTCGCCAAGGGCGAGAACATCTTCAAGCGCTGCCAGGCCTGTCACACCGTTGATGACGGTGGCGCCAACAAGGTCGGCCCGAACCTCTGGGAAATCGTTGACCGCCCGATCGCCAGCCACGAAGGCTTTGGCTACTCGGCGGCCATGGAAGAATTCTCTCAGGGCGGCACCGTGACCTGGACCTACGAGAATCTTGACCACTTCCTGACCAACCCGAAGGGTTTCGTCTCCGGCACGGCGATGGCTTTCGCCGGTCTGAAGAAGATCGAGGACCGCGCCAACCTGATCGCCTATCTGCGTGAGAACGCTGCGACCCCGGTTGCCCTGCCCGATCCGGAGCCCGAGGACGAGGCTTCTTTCGAAGAGCCGCTTTCGCCGGATGAGCGCACGGACCTGACCGTGGAAGACGAAGATGCTTCGCTTCCCGCAGGCGTCAGCGACGACCCGGCCACGGGCGAGGAAGCTTCGGCCGACGAGACCGAAGGCGAAGCAACCGCCAACTAACGAAAATTTAATTTCGTGGAACTTGAAAAAGCCGGTTTCGACCGGCTTTTTTGTTGTCCGAACATATAGTTTCCGGAAAACCACATGGCCCTTGCCATGTGCGGGCGATGGTCTACCTTTCGGCTGGGAACGAAAAACAATTATGAGGAGAATGCCATGCGGGTAATCGGTGCAACAGCAACAAGGGCGGCCTGCATGGCCGTGGCACTCTTGTTCGCCGGCACACCCGCAAGCGCCGAAGACGAATGGCTCACCAGTTCGTCCCTGATCGAGCCCGAAGGCCAGACAGGTGACTTTGAGCGATACGACTATGTGAACCCGGACGCCCCCAAGGGCGGCACGCTCAATTCCGTGGCGCTGGGCACGTTTGACAGTTTCAACCCGTTCATCGTGCGCGGCACGCAGGCTGCCGGACTGAACTATTTCGGCGGGCTGCTCTGGGACACGCTCATGCAGCAGTCGCTGACCGAGCCGAGCACCAGCTATCCGCTGATCGCCGAGGCGTTCAAGCATCCCGAAGACAATTCATCCGCGACCTACCGCATCGATCCGCGCGCACGCTGGCATGACGGCAAGCCGATCACCGCCGAAGATGTGGTCTGGACGCTGAACATGCTCAAAAAGCACAGCCCGCAGCACACCCGCTATTTCTCCAGCGTGGTGGAGGCCGTGGCCCTTTCCGAGCGCGAGGTGGAGTTCCGCTTCGACCAGAAGGGCAACAAGGAGCTGCCACACATCATGGGCGACCTGCCGGTTCTGCCCAAGCACTGGTGGGAAGGTACGGACGCCGACGGCAAGAAGCGCAATTTCACCCAGCCGACCCTGGAAAAGCCGCTGGGCAGCGGGCCATACCAGATCGAGAGCTTCAAGCCGGGCTCGGAAGTCGTCTGGAAACGCGTGGAAGATTACTGGGCCGCCGACCTGCCGGTGAATGTCGGGCGCTACAATATGGATCGCCGCCGATACACCTATATTCAGGACGAGAACGCCGCCTGGCTGGCCTTCACCAAGGGCGGGCTTCAGGACATCCGCATAGAAAACCGCTCCCGGCGGTGGGCGACCGAATACAATTTCCCGGCCTTCAAGGATGGCGATGTCATCAAGCGCGAATTCCCGACGGGCGGTGCGGAACCGATGCAGGGCTTCGTGCTCAACACCCGGCGTCCTAAATTCCAGGATCGGCGCATTCGCGAGGCGCTGACGCTCGCCTTCAACTTCGAAGACATGAACCGCACGCTGTTCTTCGACAGCTACACCCGAACCGACAGCTATTTCGAAGGTTCGGAACTGGCGGCGACCGGCCTGCCGGAAGGGCGCGAACTGGAAATCCTCGAAGAGTTCAAGGACAAGCTGCCGGCAGAACTCTTCACCGAGGAATTCAGGCTCCCGGTCTACGACAATCCGCAGGCCGAGCGCACTTATCTGCGTGAAGCCATCAAACTCTTCTCCGAGGCTGGCTGGAGCATCAAGGGCGGCAAGATGACGAACAATGGCACCGGCCAGCAGTTCACCATCGAGTTCCTCGGCAACAGCCCCACCGACGAGATCACCACCGGTCCCTACATGGCCGCGCTGCGCAAGATCGGCATCGACGTGTCGCTGCGCATCATCGATCCCTCGCAATATGTGAACCGCATCCGCAATTTCGACTTCGACGCCGTGGCGAGCATTTTCGTCAACTCGCTTTCGCCGGGCAATGAACAACGCGAATACTGGGGCGCCAAGGCGGCCGACATTCCCGGTTCGCGTAATCTGGCGGGTGTGAAGGATCCGACCGTTGATGCGCTGGTCGAGAAGATCATCTACGCGCAGGACCGCGAGGAGCTGGTTGCGGCCAGCCGCGCGCTCGACCGCGTGCTCCTGTGGAACTACTACTGGGTGCCGCAGTGGCATGCGCCCTATATTCGCATCGCCTACTGGAACAAGTTCGGCATTCCGGAGAAACAGCCGGAATATACCGGTGTGGATCTGGAATCCTGGTGGATCGATCCCAAGCTTGAAGAGGCGCTGGCCGCCAAGTATCGGAGCCAGAATTGAGCCGCCCTGCGGCCCGACAGTGCGGCGCATCGCGCCGCACTTTTCTGGCCCTTGCCGGGGCAGCGGCGGCGGCCCCCCTCCTGCCGCGCGAAGTGTTCGCCACCGTCGAGACCGGCAAACCGCTTCATGGCCTGTCGGCCTTCGGCGATCTCAAATACGCTCCCGGTTTCAGCCATTTCGACTATGCCAGTCCGGATGCCCCGAAGGGCGGAACGTTCAATTTCCAGCCCGGCTACTGGTACTACAATCAGAACGTTTTGACCTTCAACACGCTGAACGCTTTCGTGCGCACGGGCGACGCCCCGCCGCGCATGGAGATGTGCTTCGCCTCGCTGATGACGCGCGCCTATGACGAGCCGGACGCGATCTACGGCTTTCTCGCCGAAAGCGTGACGCTTTCCGAAGACCGGAATGGCTTCACTTTCGCGCTGCGGCCGGAAGCGCGGTTTCATGACGGTTCGCCGATCACCGCCGAGGACGTCGCGTTCACCTACACGCTGCTCAAGGAGAAGGGGCACCCCCAGCTTCTGCTGCCGCTCGCCGAGTTGACCGAAGCGCGGGCGGATGGGCCGCACAGCGTGCACCTGCGGTTTTCCGGCCAGCAGTCGCGCCGCAACATCCTGACCGTCGCCACCTTCCCCATTTTCTCAAAGGCCTTTGTCGGGGAGAATGGCTTCGACAGTTCCCGCATCGTGCCGCTGCTCGGCTCGGGGCCCTACAGGGTGGGGAATTTCTCCGCCGGGCGTTTTGTTGAATACAAGCGGGTGGAGGACTACTGGGCGCGTGATCTGGGGCCGCTCAAGGGTTTCAACCATTTCGACACGGTCCGCATCGATTTCTATCGCGACCGCAATGCCGGTTTCGAAGCCTTCAAGAAGGGCGACGTCAACTGGCGACAGGAATTCACCTCCCGCATCTGGGCGACGGGCTATGATTTTCCGGCCATGCGCGAAGGGCGCGTTCTGAAGACGGAGATTCCCGGCGAGAAGCGCGGGCAGCTTTATGGCCTGGTGCTGAACCAGCGGCGTGAGCAGTTTCGCGATGTGCGGGTGCGCGAGGCCATCAGCCTGTGTTTCGACTTCGAATGGACCAACCGCAACCTCTTCTACGACGCCTATACGCGTTCGCATTCCTTCTTCGAGCGAGCGCCCTTCATGGCCGAGGGCGCACCTTCACCGGAAGAAGAGGCGCTTCTTGCCCGCTTCCGTGGCGAAGCGCCGGAGGCGGCCTTTGGCGAAGCGGTGATGCAGCCCGTTTCGGACGGATCGGGCCGCGACCGCAACAATCTGCGGCGCGCCCGGCAGCTTTTGACAGAGGCCGGCTGGACGCCGCGCGATGGCGTTCTCCACAACGAAAGAGGCACCCGTCTCACGCTTGAATATCTGGTGCGGGACGAGATCTTTCTGCGGCAGGATGCGAGCTTCGGCGAGAATCTGCGCGCCATCGGCATTGACGCTTCGACGCGGCTTGTCGACGCATCGCAATATCAAAGCCGGCAGAGCGCCTTCGATTTCGACATGATCTCCGCGGCGATCGGCATGGACGCCACCCCCGACGAGGAAGGGCTGGAACAGCTTTTCCATTCGCGAACGGCGGCTCTGGAAGGCTCCTACAACTTTGCGGGCATCACCGACCCGGTGGTCGACGAACTGATCGAGATCGCCGGCAAGGCCGAGAACCGTGACGACCTGAACGTAACGCTAAAGGTGCTGGACAGGGTCTTGCGCGCGCGGCGCGACTGGATTCCAAATTGGCACCTGACGAATCACCGTGTGGCCCACTGGGACATGTTCGGCTACAGCGACAACAAGCCGGACTACTTCTTCCCTGCGGAGGCTCTGTGGTGGTTCGATAAAGAAAAGGCGAAAGCGATTGGCAAGGCGTAAGGACGGCGTGGCAAAACTCCCAGCACTCCTGAACACGAAGAAAGCAGCAGACTGATGGGCGCGTATATTCTCCGTCGCCTGTTGCTGATGATCCCGACCCTGCTCGGCATCATGGCCATCTCCTTCATTGTCGTGCAGTTCGCGCCCGGCGGCCCGGTGGAACAGGTCATCGCGCAGATCACCGGTCAGGCCGGGGGCGCCGATGCGCGCATCTCCGGCGGTGGCGGCGATTTCGGCAATCAGGGCTTTGACGGCAGCTCGGTCGAAAGCAGCGGCGCGACCTCGAAATATCGCGGCGCACAGGGCCTCGACCCGGAATTCATCGCCTCGCTCGAAAAGCAGTTCGGCTTCGACAAGCCGCCGCTCGAACGCTTTGGCCTGATGATCTGGAACTATGCCCGCTTCGACTTCGGCGAGAGCTATTTCCGCGACATCTCCGTGATCGACCTTATCCTTGAAAAGATGCCCGTCTCCATCTCGCTGGGGCTATGGATCACGCTGATCTCCTACGGCATTTCCATTCCGCTCGGCATCCGCAAGGCGGTGAAGGACGGCTCGCCCTTCGACGTGTGGACCAGCGGCGTGGTGATTGTCGCCTACGCCATTCCCGGCTTTCTGTTCGCCATCCTGCTGATGGTGCTGTTTGCCGGTGGCTCCTTCTTCGACTGGTTCCCGCTGCGCGGCCTGACCTCCGACAATTGGGAAAGCCTTTCCTGGCCGGCGCGCATTCTCGACTATTTCTGGCACCTTGCCCTGCCACTCACGGCCATGGTGCTGTCGGCCTTCGCCACGACGACGCTTCTCACCAAGAACTCGTTCCTTGACGAAATCCGGAAGCAATACGTGACCACCGCGCGCTCCAAGGGGCTTTCGGAACGGCAGGTGCTTTACGGGCATGTGTTCCGCAACGCCATGCTGATCATCATCGCCGGTTTTCCGGGCGCGTTCATCTCGGCCTTCTTCACCGGCTCGCTTCTGATCGAGAGCATCTTCTCGCTGGACGGGCTTGGCCTGCTCGGTTTCCGCTCGGTCATTGACCGCGATTACCCCGTGGTGTTCGCCAACCTCTACATCTTCTCGCTCATGGGCCTTCTCATCAGCCTGATTTCCGACGTGACCTACACGCTGATCGATCCGCGCATCGACTTCGAGCGGAGGGATGTGTGATGTCGGACGTGCAGGTGCAAAGCGAGGTGGCGACGGCGCGCCGCCCGCAGTCGCGGCCATGGCTTTCGCCGATCAACAAGCGCCGCTGGCAGAATTTCTGCGCCAACCGGCGTGGCTACTGGTCGCTGTGGATCTTCCTGATCCTCTTCGTGCTGTCGCTGTTTGCGGAATTTCTCGCCAACGACAAGCCGATCCTCGCCTATTACAAGGGCGAGGTGCTCTACCCGGTTCTGGTCGATTATCCCGAGGAGAAGTTCGGCGGTTTCCTCGCCGTGACGGACTATCGTGATCCGATCATCTCCGAGGAGATCGATGCGAATGGCTGGATGGTCTGGCCGCCGATCCGCTACTCCTATCGCACGGTGAACAACGAGATTCCCGAGGCGGCTCCGGCCAAACCCTCCTGGATGTACACGAAGGAAGTGCGCTGCGAGCGGTATCCGCTGGGCGTGGATGACCCCGCCTGCACACCCGGAAACTGGAACTGGCTCGGCACCGACGATCAGGCGCGCGACGTGCTTGCGCGGGTGATCTACGGTTTCCGCATCTCGGTTCTGTTCGGTCTCATCCTGACCGCCGCCTCGGCGCTCATCGGCGTCAGCGCCGGTGCGATCCAGGGCTATTTCGGCGGCTGGACGGACCTTCTGTTCCAGCGCTTCATCGAGATCTGGTCGTCCATTCCGGTTCTCTACCTGATCCTGATCATCGCCGCCGTGCTGCCGCCGGGATTCTTCATCCTGCTCGGCATCATGCTTCTGTTTTCCTGGGTGGCCTTCGTCGGCGTGGTGCGTGCCGAGTTCCTGCGCGCGCGCAATTTCGAATATGTCAGCGCGGCCCGCGCGCTCGGCGTTTCCAACCGGACGATCATCTTCCGGCATCTTCTGCCGAACGCCATGGTCGCCACGCTCACATTCCTGCCCTTCATCCTGAACGGTTCAATCACAACCTTGACTTCGCTCGACTTCCTCGGCTTCGGCCTGCCGCCGGGCTCTCCCTCGCTGGGTGAGCTTCTGCGTCAGGGCCAGCGCAATCTGAACGCCCCGTGGCTCGGCATTGCCGGCTTCCTGAGCCTCTCCATCATGCTGTCGCTGCTGATCTTCATCGGCGAAGCGGTGCGCGACGCCTTCGACCCGCGGAAGACGTTCAAATGAGCGAGCAGCCTCTTCTTTCGATCCGCGATCTCTCCGTTTCCTTCACGCAAGGGGCGCAGGAGACGCTTGCCGTCGACCATATCTCGTTCGATATCGGCCGCGGCGAGACCGTTGCGCTGGTGGGCGAATCCGGCTCGGGCAAATCGGTCTCGGCGCTGTCGGTTCTGCGGCTTCTGCCCTACCCGGCTGCCAGCCACCCTTCCGGCCAGATTTTCTACAATGGCGTCGACATTCTGGCCGCCGACGAGGCGACACAGCGCAAGGTGCGCGGCAACGAGATCTCCATGATCTTTCAGGAGCCGATGACCTCGCTCAACCCGCTGCACACGATCGAGCGGCAGATCGGCGAGACGCTGAAGCTCCATCGCGGCATGGGCGACAAGGCCGCGCGCGACCGCACGCTTGAGCTTCTCACCCAGGTCGGCATCCGCGATCCTGAAAAGCGGCTCGATTCCTTCCCGCATCAGCTTTCCGGCGGCCAGCGCCAGCGCGTGATGATCGCCATGGCGCTCGCCAACGAGCCCGACCTCCTGATCGCCGACGAACCGACCACCGCGCTCGACGTGACGGTGCAGGCGCAGATCCTCGAGCTTCTGGCCGACCTGCGGCGCAAGAAGTCCATGTCGATGCTGTTCATCACCCATGATCTCGGCATCGTGCGGAAGGTGGCCGACCGCGTCTGCGTGATGACCGACGGCAAGATCGTGGAAAGCGGGCCGACGGAGCAGATCTTCACCAACCCGCAGCACGAATACACGCGCCATCTCATCGCCGCCGAGCCCAAGGGCCGCCCGCCAAAGGCCGATCCGAACGCGGAAACGGTGATGCAGGGCGACGACATCAAGGTCTGGTTCCCCGTGAAAAAGGGGCTCATGCGCCGCAC
This sequence comes from Nitratireductor sp. WH36-1, assembly GCF_058725515.1. Lineage (NCBI taxonomy): Bacteria > Pseudomonadati > Pseudomonadota > Alphaproteobacteria > Hyphomicrobiales > Phyllobacteriaceae > Nitratireductor > Nitratireductor sp. WH36-1. The sequence continues at coordinate 4,001,948 of NZ_CM178970.1, forward strand.
GGTCGATTACATCAAGGGCGTCGACGGGGTCGACGTCACGGTGCGCGCCGGCCAGACGCTTGGCGTGGTGGGCGAGTCCGGTTCCGGCAAGACGACGCTCGGTCTGGCGCTTGCCCGCATGATCGCCTCGAAGGGCGAAATCCGCTTTGACGGACAGGAAATCGACAGGCTGAGCTTCCGCCAGATGCGCCCGCACCGGCATGCGCTGCAGGTGGTTTTCCAGGACCCGTATGGCTCGCTCAGCCCGCGCATGTCTGTCGCTGAAATCATTCAGGAAGGCCTGCGCATCCACCAGCCCGGCCTTTCGGCGGAAGAGCGCGACGCGATGGTCGTCGACGTCTTGAAGGAAGTGGACCTCGATCCCGAATCCCGCTTCCGTTATCCGCATGAATTCTCCGGTGGCCAGCGCCAGCGCATCGCCATCGCCCGCGCCATGGTTCTGAAGCCGCGCTTCGTGATGCTGGACGAGCCCACCTCCGCGCTCGACATGAGCGTTCAGGCGCAGGTGGTCGATCTCCTGCGCGATTTGCAGAAGCGGCACAATCTGGCCTATCTCTTTATCAGTCACGACCTGAAAGTGGTGCGCGCGCTCGCCAATGAGGTGATCGTCATGCGCGCCGGCAAGGTGGTGGAGGCCGGTCCGGCGGAGCAGATTTTTGATGCCCCGCAGACCGACTACACACGCGCGCTGATCGCAGCCGCGTTCAACATCGAAGCCACGCCCGGAGGCGTGGTCAGCGAATAAATCCAAGGGGCACGCCATGAGCACACCGCAGCGCGGTCGCGTCTTACTGTCTGTTACCGGCTTCAATCCGCAGCGCTGGTATGATCTTCTTTCGCAGGAGCGGGACGTCGTTCTCGAACCCGACGGCGCGGAGGATCCGTCCATCGACTATGCGGTGGTCTGGAAACAGCAGCCCGGCGTGCTCGCCAAACTGCCGAACCTGAAGGTGATCTTCTCCATCGGCGCAGGCGTGGACCACATTTTCAATGACGATCAGGTGCCGGATGTGCCGATCGTTCGCGTGGTGGCGGAAAACCTCACCCAGTATATGTGCGAATATGTGAACTGGCGGGTGCTCGATCATCACCGCCAGGGCGCGCTCTATCGCACGCAGCAGACGAAGAAGGTCTGGCACGAGCCGCGCCAGCCGCCCGCCAACGAAGTTTCGGTGGGCATTATGGGGCTTGGCCAACTTGGCACGCGCGCCGCCGAGGCGCTTCTGGCGCTCGGCTTCTCGGTGAATGGCTGGAGCCGCACGCCCAAGGAGATCGACGGCATCGCCTCCTATCATGGCGAGGATGGCCTCACGCCTTTCCTGAACGCCACCGACATTCTGGTCGTGCTTCTGCCGCTCACGCCTGCGACCGATGGCATCGTGAATTACGGGCTGCTGTCACGCCTGCGCCAGGATGGGCCGCTCGGCGGCCCCTGCCTTATCAACGCCGGCCGCGGCAAACTCCAGCGTGAAGCCGACATTCTGCGCGCGCTGGAAGACGGTGTACTGAAGGAAGCAAGCCTCGACGTGTTCGAGAGCGAGCCCCTCGCATCCGAAAGCCCTCTCTGGGAGCATCCGCGCGTCTTTGTGACACCGCATGCTGCGGCCACATCCGACCCGGCCCATCTAGCACCGCCAATGCTGCGTCAGATGGATGCGTTCGAACGCGGCGAGCCGCTTAAAAACCTCGTCGACCGCAAGGCCGGTTACTGAGGCGCTTCCGCTTTTCGTTGAATAGCAGAAACGCTTCAATTCGTTCTTTTGCGTAAATCCGGGTGCCGACTTCGAAGCCCACTTCTCCCCGCAAGCGGGGAGAAGGTGAGGATGAGGGGCGAGCGCCAACGTCTCCGATTCCACAATACGGCGGATTTTCATGCGCCGCATCAGCCCCTCATCCCCCTGCCGGGACCTTCTCCCCGCTTGCGGGGAGAAGGAAGCCGTCATCCGGCCAGAGCGCTTCCGCTTTTCGTTGAAGCGCGAAAACGCTCCAGTTCATTCTTTTGCGGAATTCCGGGCGCCGACTTCGAAGCCCCCTTCTCCCCGCAAGCGGGGAGAAGGTGAGGATGAGGGGCGAGCGCCAGGTTCGGCGAACCACACAACACGGCGAGATTTTCATGCGCCGCGTCAGCCCCTCATCCCCCTGCCGGGACCTTCTCCCCGCTTGCGGGGAGAAGGAAGCCGTCATCCGGCCAGAGCGCTTCGGCTTTTCCTGGAATTGCTAATCGTCTGAGACGCCCGGCCGGCGGTAATGCGTCGGCCGGCCATACAGCCGCTCGATCCGCTCGATGGCGTCTTTCAGCGGTTCACGCGCGACGGTCATGGTGTTGCCATTGGCGTGCAGCATCATCTCGTGATCCAGCATGATCGCCACATGCCCTTTCCAGAACACAAGATCGCCGCGCCGAAGGCCATTCTCGCCGGGCTCGATCAGAACGCCGATGCTCTCGGCCTGCATGTCGGTATCGCGCAGCACCGTCTGCCCGGTCATGCGCATGGATGTCTGCACCAGCCCCGAACAGTCAATGCCGAAGCCGCTCGTGCCGCCCCAGAGATAGGGCGTGTGCAGGAAGCTCTCCGCGACCGTGACGTAATCGTCCTGATGATCGTCGATCACCCGCAGATGGCCCGCGAACATCGCCCCGCCCGTGGAAAGGACCGCATAGCGCGTGCCGCGGTTCTCGACCATCCCGGCAACTTTCACTCCCGCGCCAAGGCTATGGGCGGCGACAGCCGGTTTTTTCAGTTCAGGCTCGGGATAGACGAAACTGCGCTGCGCGGTCACGCGGTGCGTGGGCGCTGCCACATCCGTGGCAAGCGACGTGGCGTCCACATAGCCCACATAGCCGTCATGGTCGGCCTGCACCCAGGCCCAGCCTTCGCGCTGCTCGAAAACACGCACCGTGTCTCCGTAGAGGAACTGGGTGTCGATGCCGGCATCGGTATGCGGTGCGCTGTGCACGTCGATGACAGGCGCGCTGACACGCGCAGGCGTGCCGGCGGTGAAACGCTCCGCTTCCACCGTGCCCTCAAGGCGGGCATCGGCAAGGTCCGCCCGGTGGGCGTGAAGACGGCGGTCGAGTGTCGTCATAGGGGTAGCTCCGCAGCTTTGGCCACCACCACATCGCCGAACCGCTCCACGAAAAGCGCGCCTTCGACGGTGCGCTTGATCAGGACATTGCGGCGGTCGCTCGGGTCGCGGTGGCGTGAAACGAGTTTCAGTGCGCCCATCGTATCGATGGCGCGGGTGATGACCGGTTTCGAGACATCCAGTTTTTCGGCCAGCCCCCGCACGGTGTGCGGCGGTGGGTCCAGATAGATCGTCAGCAGGATCGCAAGCTGGCGCTCTGTGAGGTCAGGCTCCTTGCCCTGCACCTCGGTGAGGCTGACCTGCTGCCACAGACGCAGCGCCTGGCTTGGCCTCAGCTGAACGGACATATCAGGACCTGCCTTCATGACGGCTTCCGGGCCGGCCACCGGGCCAGCGCGCTTTCGCGATGAAACAAAACCGTTTCGGTTCCGTTTCATTCATGCCGTGAAAGGCGCGCCGAGGCAAGCGCTCCATGCGCTCGCCCCGCTGAACCTGACCTACTTGCCGTAACGGTCTGCCAGAACGCGTTCGATGGCGCGAATGCCCTGCGCCTCGCCGCCGATGGCCGAATAGGGCTTGTCGGACGGGTTCCAGCCGTAAATGTCGAAATGCGCCCAGCTCTTCGCCTTCTCCACGAAGCGCCCCAGAAACAGGCCGGCAATGGGCGAGCCCGCAAAACCGTCGAGCGAGACATTGTTCATGTCTGCGATTTTGGAATCGAGACGCGGCATGTATGGCTTCCACAGCGGCATGCGCCAGAGCGGATCAGACACCGCTTCGGAGGCTTCGGCCAGCGCACCGGCCAGCGCCTCGTCATCGGTGTAGAACGGCGGCACATCCGGCCCGAGCGCCACGCGCGCGGCGCCCGTCAGCGTTGCCATGTCGATCAGGAGTTCCGGCTCTTCCTCATCGGCCAGCGTCAGCGCATCGGCCAGCACCAGCCGGCCCTCGGCATCGGTGTTGCCGACTTCGATGGTGAGGCCCTTGCGGCTCGTCAGCACATCACCGGGGCGAAAGGCATTGCCCGCCACGGCGTTTTCCACCGCCGGGATGAGCACGCGCAGGCGGATGTCGAGTTTCGACGCCATGATCATCGAGGCGAGCCCCAGAACATTGGCCGCGCCGCCCATGTCTTTCTTCATGAGCAGCATGCCGGCGGCGGGCTTGAGGTCGAGACCACCCGTATCAAAGCACACGCCCTTGCCAACGAGCGTGACCTTCGGCGCATCGTCCCGCCCCCAGCGCATGTCGAGCAGGCGCGGCGCGGCTTCGGCAGCGCGACCAACCGCATGGATCATCGGCAGGTTTTCCTTGAGGAGATCGTCGCCGGCGATGACGGTCATCGCCGCGCCGTGCTGGTCGGCCAGCGTGCGCATTGCCGCTTCCAGCGCGTCGGGGTCCATGTCGCCTGCCGGCGTGTTGATCAGATCGCGCGCGAGGAAGCTGCCGTCGGCAAGACGCTGGACGCGCTCGGCATCCACGCCTTCCGGCAGCGCGAAACGAAGCGCGTTGCGCGGCTTCTTGCCATAGCGCGTGAAGGTGTAGGAGCCGAGCATCAGGCCAAGTGCCGCGAGCTCGGGCTCGCCCGGTTTGCCCGCGAAATGCCAGTCGCCTTCCGGCAGATGACGCGCCAGCGCACCGGCAGCAAGCGGGTTTGCGGCGTCAAGCTTGCCAAGGCCGAAGAACGCGCCGGCCAGCGCGCCGTTCTCACCCGGGATCGACAAAACCTTGCCCGCAGCGCCTGTGAAACCGTTCGATCTGGCCCAGGCGATTGCCGCTTCGGGCGCGCCGGACCTGTCGAGGCCATCCGTCTCAACCGCATAGACCGGCAGCGATGTAGCCTCTTTCGAACTCAGGAGCGTGACGGGCATTTCTTGTCTCCACGTTTACGTTTCATGAAGCGTTTTAACGCTCCGTTAGGGTTAACAGAATATTGCTCTCTGATGAGAGTTGGCCGGAGGGCGGCCGAAGCCAATCGGAGGGCGCGCGCAGATGTTTACCGAACAGCGCACGAATGCAACCGCAAACAGGATAACCATGACGGCCCTGGCGCTCGTTATGGCAACGGCGATCGCCGGCTGCGCCAGCAAGGACCGGATGACCACCGGGTCTGTCAGCCGAAGCACGCCAGGTGCTGCGACCAATGTGGCCAGCATGACCGAACCGCAGTTGCGCAGCGCCGCAGACTCGCTGGGCCGCGCCTACACCAAGAACACCAAGGACAAAGCGACCGCCCTGCGCTACGCGTCGGTTCTGCAGATGACCGGCCGCGCCGATCAGTCGCTTGCCGTGATGCGCAAGCTCGCCATCGACCATCCGCAGGATCGCCAGGTGCTGGCAGCCTATGGCAAGGCGCTGGCTGCCGCCGGCGAATTACAGCCGGCGCTCGACGCCGTGCGCCGCGCCCAGACGCCGGAATATCCGGACTGGCGTCTCCAGTCTGCCGAGGGTGCGATTCTCGACCAGCTCGGCCAGAAGGACGCCGCACGCGCCCTCTACACCCGGGCGCTTAACCTGCAGCCGAACGAGCCGTCCATCCTTTCCAATATGGGCATGTCCTATCTCTTGGAAGGCAATCTCAAATCCGCCGAGCACTACATGCGTCAGGCGGCGCAGAGCCCCGGCGCAGACAGCCGCGTGCGCCAGAATCTGGCGCTGGTGGTCGGCCTTCAGGGCCGGTTCGGCGAGGCCGAGCAGCTTGCCCGGCAGGAGCTTTCGCCCGATCAGGCAGAGGCCAATGTGGCCTATCTGCGCGCCATGCTTTCGCAGCAGAATGCCTGGAGCCAGCTTTCCGACAAGAAGAAAAAGCGCAACTGACCCAGCCGCGCACCGCACACGAAAAAAGGCCGCTTGATGCGGCCTTTATTTTTGAGCGCTTTGAAGGCAGGCGCCCTAGAACAGCCCCTGCTGTTTGATCTGGATGCCTGCCGGTCCGAGAATGACGGCGAACAGCACGGGGATGAAGAAGAGGATCATCGGCACGGTGAGCTTCGGCGGCAGCGCAGCCGCTTTCTTCTCCGCCTCGTTCATGCGCATTTCGCGGCTCTCATCCGCCAGAACCCGGAGCGCATGGCTGACGGGCGTACCGTAGCGCTCGGCCTGGATCAGGGCCTGTGTGACGCTCTTGACGGTTTCGAGCCCGGTGCGCGCAGCGAAATTCTCATAGGCCTGCCGGCGCTCCTGCAGGAACGACAGTTCGGCAGTGGTGAGCACCAGCTCCTCGGCCAGCGCGACCGACTGCGCGCCGATCTCGTCCGAAACCCTGCGGAACGCAGCCTCGGTGGACATGCCAGACTCAACGCAGATCAGCATCAGGTCCAGCGCGTCGGGCCATGCGAGCTGGATCGACTTTTTGCGCTTGGTCGCCAGATTGCTGACATAGAGCACGGGTGCATAGAAGCCGGCATAGGCGGCGATGAGGCAGACGAACAGTTTCACGAAGAAGGGCTGTTCCGGAAGCGCTCCCATGCCGAAAACGTAGATGCCTGCCAGCGCCAGCGTGGCGAAAGGCAGCGTAGCACGGAAAAACAGGAACTTGGTAAGCGGGTTCTGTCCGCGGAAACCGGCCGTGCGAAGCTTGGCCATGGTGGTCTCGTCGGCAAGCGCGCGGCGCAGATCGAGCTTGTCGACGATGGCCCGCATGCCCACGGACTGCTTTTCGCGCAGGCCCCGGCGGCGCTGGTCAGCTTCAGCCGCGAGACGGGCGCGCTGGCGGGCGCGCAGTTCCTCGCGCTCCAGCGCCACATTCTTCATGCGCGATTTGAGCGGGTCCCCGCCAAAGGCAGGCAAAAGGGTGAACACGGTCGCAAAAACCGCGACCGCAACCAGTATCGCGATCAGGAAGCTTGGATCGATAATACTTCCAATGGCGTCTGCGGGCATTGCCTAAACCTCGAAGTTGATCATGTTCCGCATCACGATAATGCCGATTGTCATCCAGAGCCCCGAGAAGCCGAGGATCAGGTGGCCGGTGCTCGTCGTGAAGAGCGGGGTGATGTAGGTCGGGCTTGTGAGATAGACCAGGAACGCAACGACAAACGGCAGGGCGCCGATGATCACTGCGGATGCCTTGGCTTCCATGGAAAGCGCCTGCACCTTTGCTTTCATCTTCTTTCGATTGCGCAACACCCGCGAAAGGTTGGCCAGCGCTTCGGAAAGATTGCCGCCCGCCTGAGCCTGAATCTGGATCACGATGCCGAAGAAATTCGCTTCAGGGCAGGGCATGGTCTCCCCCATGCGCAGGCAGGCTTCCGGCGTTGAGATGCCCATCTGCTGGGCCTCAACGATGCGCCGGAACTCCGTGCGGACCGGCTCCTGCGATTCACTGGCGATCAGGCGAATACCGTCATTGATGGGCAGACCGGATTTGACCGCACGCACGATCACATCGAGCGCGTTCGGGAACTCGTTGAGGAAGGCTTTCACGCGGCTGCGCCGCTTGAAGGCGACGAACCAGCGTGGAAGCCCGAGCACACCGACGATCAGAATGCCGGGCAGGACCAGAAGCGGAACGCCGACGATGAAGGCAATGAGCGTGAGAACCACGCCACTGATGCCCGAGACGACATGAAAGCGCTCCGGCGTGATCTCCATGCCGGCCTGTTTCAGCTGCATTTTCAGCGGCGGCTTGCGAACCTTGCTGTCGCGCTTTTTCTGCCGGTCGTCGAGTTCCTTCAGCGAATCCTGAATGGATTTGCGCCGCTTCGCCACTTCGGCGACGCGATCCCGCGATGCCTTGATCGCGGACTGGTCAGTCTGCGCCTTCTTGACCGTTTCAAGCCGGCGGTCGACCTTCTTTTCGCTGGCGATGTTGTTGAACATCAGCGCATAGGCCACCGCCCCGGCGCTGCCTCCGGCCAGCAGAATGAAGGCGATCATGGTCATGTCCAGGCCGAACATCGCCTACCCCCTGCCGCCTGAGAAATCGGAAGCTGTGATCATGTCAGCCAGTCTTCCTTTCCATGCCCTCCAGGGCCGTCGCGAGACGCTGCTCCTCGCCGTAATAGCGGGCGCGGTCCCAGAAATGCGGGCGGGCGATGCCGGTCGAGACATGATCGCCGATGATCTTGCCGTTCGCGTCCTCGCCCTTCATGTCGTAGAGCATCAGATCCTGCGTGATGATCACATCGCCTTCCATGCCAATCACCTCGGTGATGTGCGTGATGCGGCGCGAACCATCGCGCAGGCGGCTCGCCTGAATGATCACGTCCACCGAACCGACGACGATCTCGCGCACGGTGCGCTGCGGCAGCGTGAATCCGCCCATGGCCACCATGGATTCGATACGGTTCAGGCATTCACGTGGGTTGTTGGCGTGGATGGTTCCCATGGAACCGTCGTGACCGGTGTTCATGGCCTGCAAAAGGTCGAAAACCTCGGAGCCACGGACCTCGCCGACGATGATGCGTTCGGGACGCATGCGCAGACAGTTGCGCACCAGATCGCGCATCGTCACCTCGCCCTCCCCTTCCAGATTGGGCGGGCGGGTTTCAAGCCGGACCACATGCGGCTGCTGAAGCTGAAGCTCGGCGGAGTCCTCACAGGTGATGATGCGCTCATCGGCGTCGATGAAATTCGTCAGACAGTTGAGCAGCGTCGTCTTGCCTGAACCCGTGCCGCCGGAGATCAGGATGTTGCAGCGGACGCGGCCGATGATCTTGAGGAGTTCGGCGCCTTCCGGCGAAATCGCGCCGAAACGGACCAGCTGATCGAGCGTCAGCTTGTCCTTCTTGAACTTGCGGATGGTGAGCGATGCGCCATCAATGGCCAGCGGCGGCGCGATGACGTTGACACGCGAACCGTCCGGCAGACGCGCATCACAGATCGGGCTCGACTCGTCCACACGGCGGCCGACCTGGCTCACGATGCGCTGACAGATGTTGAGAAGCTGCTGGTTGTCGCGGAAGCGCACGCCGGTCTGCTCGACCTTGCCGTTCACTTCGATATAGACGCTCTCCGCGCCATTCACCATGATGTCGGCGATGTCGTCGCGCGCGAGAAGCGGCTCAAGCGGGCCATAACCGAGCACATCGTTACAGATATCCTCAAGCAGCTCTTCCTGCTCGGAGATCGACATCGCGAAATTCTTGATCGCAATGATGTCGTTGACGATGTCGCGGATTTCCTCACGCGCACTGTCCGGATCGAGATTGGCGAGCTGCGAGAGGTCAATGGTCTCGATCAGCGCCGAGAAAACCTGGCTCTTCGTGTCGTAATAGGCTTCGCTGCGCGTGCGTGTCGACGAGGCCGGCTTTGCCGATGAAGGTTTCTCGGTCCGGGCAGGCTCCTGACGCGGCCTGGCCGTGGCGGCGGATGGCGGAAGATCGGGTTTGGAGGCCCGTGGTGCTTCCGGGCGCTCCGGCGTCATGACAGCCGCATCACCCGAAACGGGTTTCGGGATCTCAATATGCGGCGTTGCAGAATGCGGGACGCCGGCCCCTCTCTTTCCGAACATCTGACGCTACCAATCCGTATCAGCTTTTGCGTTTCAGCCGTTCCAGAATGCTGGACAGGCCGCTCTTCTTCTGCGGCTTCACCTCGCGACGGCCGGTCAGCACATGGGCCAGCTCGTTGATCGTTTCCACGATCGGGTTCTTGGCGTCCATCTCGCCGAGCATGCGCCCGTTGTTTGCCGCGTTGCCGAACAGCTGCGGCTCGAACATGATCGTCGCCGCCGGGGTCACGCCGAGCGGCTCGGCGAAATCTTCCAGCGAGATTTCAGGACGTTTGGGAATACCCGCCTGATTGAGCAGAAGCACCGGCGGCTTGTCGTTCGGGCGCAACTGCTTCAGCGTGTCGATCAGGTTTTTCGTGTTGCGCAGATTGGCCAGATCCGGCGTCGCCGTGATGACCACCTCATCGGCCTGCGCGAGTGTCGTTCTCGTCCAGCCATTCCACACATGAGGCACATCCAGGATCAGAACCGGCGCGGTGCGCTGCGTGGTGTCGATGATCTGGGCAAATGCCTCCGGATCGAAATCATAGACCCGGTCGAGTGTCGACGGCGCCGCCAGAAGCGAGAGACGCTCGGCGCACTGCGACAGAAGGCGGTCGAGATAGACCTCGTCAATCCGTTCTGGCGAGAACACGGCTTCGGCGATGCCCTGCGGCGGGTCCTGATCGAAATTGATGTTGGCCGTGCCGAAAGGCAGATCCATGTCGGCCACCACAACCTCGTTCTCGAACAGGTTGGAAATGGCCCAGGCCACATTGTGCGCGATGGTGGACGAGCCGACGCCACCCTTGGCTCCCACAAACGCAATGGAATGCCCAAGCGGCTCCGCCGTCGGATCGACAAAGATATTGGCGATGACGCTCACAATGTCCGCCATCGAGATCGGCGCGACCACATATTCCGAGATGCCGGCGCGCATCAGCTCACGATAGAGCCACACATCATTGTAGTGCCCGACAATGATGACCTTGGTGCTCGGGTCGCAGACTTCGGCAAGCTGCTCCAGCGAGGCGAGCATTTCGCGCGGCTCGGCGGAAGATTCCACGATCACCAGGTTCGGCGTTGCCGCCGTCTGGTAGAACTCCACCGCAGTCGCAACGCCCCCCATGTGGACCTTGAGATGTGTTTTCGCCATGCGGCGATCCTCACCGGCCCGTTCGATCGGATTGGACACGCTCTCGGTGTCGCAGAACGCCTGGATCGAGATCCTCGGGATCGGGCGAAGAGACTGCAAATTGGGATCGGGCGCATCCACAGTGTATGCGTCGTGATCCGTTTCATAGGCCAGATTGCTCATTTTATGCCTCTTGCCCCCGCCTAGTACTGGACTTCTCGGTTGCCGCGGAATTCCTTGGAAACCTTGCCGGCTTCGTAATTGCTCTCCGAACCACGATACTTGTCGATCACACCCATCCGGTTTTCCGCATCAATCGGCGTCTGCTGACGTGGACCGAGGAAATCGTTGGGATTGGCCACCTGCGCGGCGAGATTGTTCTGATAGGAACAGCCGAAATTTGCGTAATGCTTGTTATCCGTGGTGTCGAGAATGTCCTCTGGCCACCGGCCGCACTGGTTGGTGGAAGCCCTGATCGCGGGATAGGACACGCGGATCGGCGGCGCAGTATCTGCCGATGGCGCCCGGTAGGAAACGACCGCAATGTTCTCGGGCGGCACGCCATGCTTCTGCAGCTGCCGCGTAATCTGGGAAGCGATGTTGGACGCCCCGCGCTCATTGACGGAGCCGGTCGGAACCAGCACCGTGACCGTGCCGCCGGACCGCCGGTCATAACCGCTCATGAAGCCGGCGAGCGTGCCGGCCTGGCCACGCGTCATGCTTTTGGCCGAGACAGCGACCGGCAAATCGATCTTCTGATCCTTCTCGGAGATCACGATCGGGTGGTTGGTGCGGTAGTCATCCGGAATGGAGCCCACAATCACCGAGTCCCGCTTCGCGGCACAGCCAGCCAGCAGGGCGGCAGCGCCGATGAGGAGGACAGCACCGGTCGTTTTAAGCCGTGCGGTATTTCCAGTCTCACGTTTCATCATGACCACCCCCGACATGGCCTTCTCCCCGCTCACTTGTAGATGTAGCCGACAACGCCGTGGTAGCGGCCATTGGGCAGATCGGTTTTCATGGTTCCGTAGACGCGGTTCACCCGCCCCAGGAACATGCCCGCGCCATCGCTGGCCGGCGTGAAATTGTCATCCGGCTTGGCAAGCGCGGTGCGCGCCGTGGGCTTCGACAGATAAGGCGTGACGATGATCACCAGTTCGGTCTCGTTGCGCACGAAGTCGCGACTGCGGAACAGCGCGCCAAGCACCGGCACTTTTGAGAGGCCTGGCACACCGGTGAACGCCTGACGCACATCGTCCTGCACCAGGCCGGCAATCATCATCGAACCGCCCGACGGTAACTCGACAGTGGTGTCGGCCAGTCGCTTGCGGATGGAAATGATGTTCGTTCCCTTCGACCGGATGCCCTGAGAAAGCGCAACCGAGCCCTGTGTGGTGGGTTCGGAAACCTGTGTCCTGATTTTCAGGCTGATCCGGCCGGCAGAGAGAACCGTCGGCAGGAACTCAAGGCCGATACCGTATTCGACTTTCTGAATGTCATACGTCGTCTCGCCTGTCTTGTTCTCATCTGAAACTGCGGAACTCACACCCTTGACGAGATTGAACTCGCCGCCGACCCGGAACGTCGCCTTCTCGCCGGACACGGCCGTCAGCGCCGGTTCGGCCAGTGTCTTCATGACACCTGCCTGTTCCATCGCGTTGACATAAGCGTCAATCAGCGAGCCGCCGACAGAGAAGCCACTGTGCGACAGCGACTTGCCCAGACCGGCGAAATTGTCACTGATCGCTCCCCATGTGATGCCGTCGACATTGCCGGAGCCGATCATGTTCACGCCGAGCTGCTTCATGACGGAGCGGCTGACCTCGGCGACCGTCACCTTGAGCGTGACCTGGTCCTCGCCGATGATCTGCAGCATGTTGACGATGCGGCTTTGTTGACGCTGTTTGTCCGGGTTGTTGATGGCGACACCGCCACCATCGGTCGGCGCGGCGGCGCTCTGTGAATACTGCCCCGTTGTCGCTTCACCGCCGGTCACGAAGATCTGCGCCAGCTGTGCGGCGCGCGATGCATCGAGTGGCGTCTCGACCGTTCCGGTCAGCACCACATTGTCGTTGATGAGTTCGACATCGATGTCGGAGTTCGGGATGAAGCGTTTCAGATAGTCTTCCAGACCCGCGACATCGCGCTCGACCGCAACGTCGAGGCTGGCGATCTGCTCGCCATTCGCTCCGAAGACGAAGATGTTCGTTTCGCCCACCTGTTTGCCGAACAGATAGATCCGGCGCGCGGTACGCGTGACGGCGTCTGCAACGGACGGATTGGCGACGAGAATGTCATAGGCGTCGCTTGGCAGGTCCAGCACCAGCGACTTGTTGAGGCCGAGCTTAATGCGCTGGGTGGCGCTGCTGCTCCTCGTCTTGACCGTGTTCTGCGCCGCATATGCCTCGCTCGCGGGCATGGCGATCTGCAGGGACAGCGCTGCGGCGCAGCCCAGAAGAACACGTGCGGTCAGTCGTGATTTTGTGCCCATAATCCGCCCCGTTTTTTTAACGCCCGTATTTTTCACGGAAGTTCCCCTGCTGGCGCGCCTGATCATTTCCGGGTCCCCACTTCGGTCACTTCACCCGACTTGATCAGGCGGACACTGTTGCCACGGCCCCGACCGGACACGAGGTAAGCGCCGCTGGCGTCCGCCTCTTCGCCGGTGTCGGTAATTGCCCTCAGCGAAAGCGTAAGGCGGTCGGCCATCTGCTGCGCCACGGTGATGATTTCTGCCTGCTCCGGCGTGAGCTCCAGCGTGGCGGTCTCACCGACCTTCACGCGGCGGCCTTCCTCATCTTCCTGAATGGTCTGGTCGATGGCGAGGATCTTGATGTTCTTGAGGATGGTCTCGGTGATGAAGCCATTGGCCGAATCCTTGTCCTCGGCCCTCCGGGTCATGATCACGTCAACGAAATCATTGGGCAGAATGAAACCACCAGCCGACGTGTCGGCCGCGATCTGCGTGGCGACGGCGCGCTTTCCCGATGGCAGAATTGCCGACATGAAGCTCATGCCTTCGCCGATCAGCTTGGAACGCCGCAGCGGCTCACCCGTGTAGAGGTTTACGCGGGCGATGGAGTTGCGCAGTTCGTCCAGAGCCTCGGGGCTCTGGTCACGAACGATCATGTTGGCGTTGATGTTCTCTCTGGGCCAGGACTGCCAGTTCAGCCCGCTGCCCAGTTCCGAGCCCATGGGAACGTCCTGGCCAATGACCAGCACATCGACGAGATCCACCGTCGGTTCCGGCACGCTGGCCTGCACGGCCGGCTGCTGCGGTTGCGGCGCTGTCAGGTTTTTGGCCACATATCCGGCGCCGAGAGCAGCCAGTACGGCCACACCCAAAATGACGATCCGGGATTTGCTCATGACTTCCGCCCCTCGTGCTCGGACTTACCTTGCGTGAAGCGGAGAATGGGCTTCCAATCGTCAAATTATGGTTAACGTGAAGCTTACAGACGTTATTAATTTAGTGTTGACCGGTCGTCGGATGCCGCTTCGCTCCCCAAAAAAATACCCCGGTGAAACACCAGGGTATCTGCATATCCGTCAAAGCCGTGAGGCGAAGGACTAACCGCCTGCGAGACGGGCAAGAGCCCACTGCATGATCGGTGTTTCCGGATAGGAGACCAGCCCCGCAATCCCAAGCGCGATGCCATAGGGAATGCCGGCCTTGCCATTGGCCAGATGCTGCAGAAGCGCATTGCCTCCGGCATAGTGAGCCAGGGGCGAATTCCTGAAATAGACAAGCGCCAGCGTCAGGACGCCGCCGAAGATCGCCGCGAAGACAAGATACTGGACGAGCGCCACACTCAGCCCAAACCATACGGCGGTGGCCGCCATCAGCTTCGCATCCCCGCCCCCCATGCCGCCAACCGCGAACAGAACGAATGTGACGCTCAGCACCAGCGCACCAGCGGCCATGTGGAGACCGAACTGCGCCCAGTCCATGCCCGTGAAAGGCGCAATAACAGCAAAGGCCGCCAGAAGGATCAGCGAAACACGATTGGCGATGGTCATGGAGAGAATGTCCGAGACCGCCGCAAACACCATGCAGAATGGAAATATGACGAAAATTGCCGCTTCAAGCATATGACCTTGCCCCGATTTTTGAGCATTCTGCGCGAGCGGGCTTAAGACTTGGTGAAATGCGCACGCGCCTGTGGCGCGGTTCCAGAAACAAAAAAACCGCCTCCCTTGCGAGAGGCGGTTTTCTTTTTGGGAGACTATCTCCCGAAAGTATCAGCCATTACTGGTTGGCTGCGGTCAGGTCGTCACCGATGGTCGTGAAGGTCGCGCCGATCTGCGAACCGATCGTGGTTGCGCCAGCGATGATGCCGAGAGCGATGAGCGCTGCCAGCAGACCGTATTCGATTGCGGTTGCGCCGGACTCGTCCTTCAGGAAACGTGCAAACAGATTAGCCATTTTGTAAAACTCCTCTTCCGCGTTTTTGTTCAGCAAGACCGTCAACGTTTTTTCGTGTGTTGATCGGATGTGCAGAACATACGAAGGAGCTCTTTCAACCAGCTTAAGAAACAGCCTTACCAAAACCTTGCTGCCCCAAAGCACCCTCAATGGTTAACAGTTGTATAATCACACATACGCAACCCAGGGCCGTTTTGTGACATTATATATATACCCGCACGGGACGGCCTTCTGCGACCGGTTCTGCAACCACGGGGCGGCGTACTTAACCCTTGGTTCACCAATATGGTTCATGGTCTCTTCAGCTTGACTTGGGGAGCAGGGCGATGCGCCACGCATTTTCGAAATCCGGAATGGCCTTGAAATCGGTCGCACTGCTTGCGGGACTGGTCGCGATGCCAGCCACAACCCTCGCAGACACATCCTCCATCGAAGTGGTGATGAACCAGGCGAAGATCGTGAAGCTGGCCCGCCCTGCCGACACGATCGTCATCGGCAACCCGGAAATTGCGGACGCCGCCGTGCAGGACGCCACCACGATCGTTCTCACCGGCAAGGGCTTCGGCGTGACCAACCTCGTCGTGCTCGACATTGACGGGCAACCCGTCGTTGACGAGCAGGTGGTGGTCAGCCGGCAGACCGTGGATTCGGTTCGCATCTATCGCCGCGCCAATGTGCAGACGCTGTCCTGCACGCCCTATTGCGAGAGCGCCTACAAGACCGAGGCCGAACGCCTTTCCGAAGCCGAGCTGAACTCCAGCCAGTAGCACCTCCCCGCTTTTCGAAAAGCGGCAGGCGCATGGTTTACAAAACCTGAAACCTTGCGCTTCAATTCGACTGGTCGTCAAAACCGGAATGCAACCTGAACGCGCTAATGTTCGTCCCGTTGGGTTTTCACCTCAGGGGCCGGAAATGGGCGAGCGGAAAAAGCAGAACGGTATCGGAGCGCGTCTGGGACGCCGCGTCTTAAGGCGCTTCATCAAGAACGATGAAGGCGCGACGGCCATCGAGTTCGCCTTTCTCGGCATACCCTTCTTCTTTCTGATCTTCGTGATCCTGGAATCCAGCATCGCCTTTGCAGCGCAGCAATTGCTGACCAACGCGACCGATGACGTGGCGCGGCTTTTCCGGACAGGACAGGAGCAGCGTGCAACGCTCGACGAGACCAAGCTCCGCCAGCTGATCTGCGATCGCATCTCCATCCTCATGTCGAACACCTGTCCCGGCCTTGAAGTCGATCTTCGCCAGTTCGACACATTCGAGGAAGCCGCCAAGGCGGCGCTCGCCCTCAATGATGACGGCTCGATCAACACAAAGGTCGATCTGGGGCCGGCACTGTCCAAAAACATGCTGCGCGTCTTCTACCACTGGCCCGTGGTGACCAACATTCTGGCCGAGCGGCTGCCGGACGGGAAGATGCTGCTCTACTCGACCAGCACCTGGCAGAACGAGCCATTCTGATGCAGTCGAAACTCTGGCAGAGGCGCGGGGAAACCGAGATGAAACACCACCAGAAGACGGACGGCGGCAGGATGGGGCTCATGATTGCAATACGCGACTTCCTGCGCGACAGACGCGGCGTGGCGGCCATCGAATTCGCGATCGTCGCGCCGATCCTGTTCGCCATGTATTTCCTGACCCTGGAATTCGGTCAGGCGATCAACGCCAACAAGAAGATAAGCCGCGCCGCCAGCATGATCGGCGATCTGGCAGCCCAGCAGCCTTCGATCACGCCGAGTGAGGCCGATGCGATCATGAAGATCGGCGGCGCGATCCTAAAACCTTACAACCGCTCCGAGCCAAACATCACCCTGACCGCGATCGAGGTGACCGATGAAGACACACCGGAGGTGAGGGTCGTCTGGTCGCGTGAGCTGAAGAACGGCTCCACCGGGCCTGGCCTGCCCAAGGGCAGCATCACCACGATCCCCCAGGAACTCATGAAAAAGGGCGCGTTCTATATATGGGCGACCACATCGCTTGGTTATAAGCCGATCATCACCTGGTCGAGCAATGGTCAGAAGTCGCTCGGCATCACCGCGATGGCGGGTCTCGACAATCTGCAGATGAGCGAGCGCTACTATCTGCGCCCACGCATGAGCAGCTCCATTCCCTGCTCGGACTGCTGAAGACGCGCCTGCCCGCTTATCATCGCCAAAGGGCGATGTTCTGTCCGATTGCAAAGCCCCGGCCACCCTTCTATGTCTTGGTGAACGGGAGCAATGAGAACCGGGCATGGCGCGCGCATTCCTTTTCATTCATGAAAGCTCCGGCTCGACCGGCGTGAACTGCCTCCTGCGGGGCGGTTCAACGCTTTACGGCGCTTGCAGGATACCGCTCCCTCAGCCGCGTGCCCGGCATCAGAGCCCATACTTCTTCAGCGAGCATTCCACACATGCCTGAATTGCCAGAGGTCGAAACGGTCCGCCGTGGGCTGCAGCCGGTCATGGAGGGGGCGCATATCGATTCCGTCGAGCTGCGCCGTCCGAACCTGCGTTTTCCGTTTCCGCCGGATTTCAACAAGCGTCTCGCCGGTCAGGAGATCATCGCTCTTGGCCGTCGCGCAAAGTACCTGCTCATCCACCTGGAAACCTCCGACGTGGTGCTTTGCCATCTCGGCATGTCCGGCTCGTTCCGCGTCGATCAGGATGAGGAAGAGGAACACCCCGCCCCCGGCAAGTTTCATCATGAACGCTCGAAGGCCGAGAAACACGATCATGCCGTTTTCCACCTGAAAGGCGTCGACGGGCGCAATATTCGCGTCGTCTACAACGACCCGCGCCGTTTCGGCTTCATGCTCTTACATGACGATGGACGGCTCGACAGTCACCCGCTTCTGGCCGGACTCGGGATCGAACCGACGGGCAATGCGCTGGACGGTGCGGAACTGGCGGAACGCCTGCGCGGAAAGAAAACGTCCCTGAAAGCGGCACTGCTCGATCAACGCATCATCGCCGGGCTGGGCAACATCTATGTGTGCGAGGCGCTGTGGCGCGCCCGGCTCTCGCCAAGGCGCACAGCCGCGTCCATTGTTTCGAAGCGCGGAACGTCTGAGCGGTGCGAGCGGCTCGCCACTGCCATTCGCGCGGTCATTGCCGAGGCGATTGCAGCCGGCGGCTCATCATTGCGCGACTATGTGAAGGCGGATGGCTCGCTTGGATATTTCCAGCACGCCTTCAAGGTCTATGACCGGGAGGGACAACCCTGCCAGCGCGAAGAATGCGGCGGCACGGTCCGGCGGATCGTTCAGGCCGGGCGCTCCACATTCTTCTGCCCGTCCTGCCAGCGCTAGCTCTTTTCACGAACACGGAGAGGAAAACAGACCATGGCCTATGAAACGATCCTGGTGGAAACGCGGGAGCGCGTGGGATTGATCACGCTGAACCGCCCCAAAGCGCTCAACGCCCTGAACTCGAAGGTGCTCGAGGAAGTCGTCGCAGCGGCTAAAGCCTTTGACGAGAACCCGCGCGTTGGCGCCATCGTGCTCACCGGTTCGGAGAAGGCCTTTGCCGCCGGCGCCGACATCAAGGAAATGGCCTCGAAGAACTATGTCGACGCCTATCTGGAAGACCTCTTTGCCGGCTGGGAAGGGCTGACGCGCGTGCGCAAGCCGGTCATTGCGGCGGTTTCGGGCTATGCGCTCGGCGGCGGTTGCGAGCTGGCCATGATGTGCGATTTCATCATCGCGGCGGACAACGCAAAGTTCGGCCAGCCCGAGATCACGCTCGGCGTCATGCCCGGCATGGGCGGCTCTCAGCGGCTCACCCGCTTTGTCGGCAAGTCCAAGGCGATGGATATGTGCCTGACCGGCCGCATGATGGACGCCGCCGAGGCGGAGCGCTCCGGCCTCGTGTCGCGCGTGGTTCCGCCGGGCGAGTTGATCGAGGAGGCGCTCAAGGCCGCCGACAAGATCGCCGATTTCTCGCTTCCGGCCGTGATGATGACCAAGGAAGCCGTCAACCGCGCCTACGAGACGACGCTTGCCGAAGGCCTGCGGTTCGAACGGCGCGTGTTCCACGCCATGTTTGCCCTGGACGACCAGAAGGAAGGCATGTCGGCGTTCACCGAAAAGCGCTCCGCGAACTTCAAGAATCGCTGAGAAGTGCGGCCATCAGGTTCCGCGGCAATGCTGCGGAACCGCACCTGAGGCGGCCGGTTGGCCGCAGACATGCAGTCCGGGGCGGTTTGAAGGGCAATAGGCGTTGACGTTGCCCGAAAGCTCTACTATAAGCCGCCACGACTGTGGTGGCCCTGCGGCTGCCCTTTTTGTTTTGCGTCCGCGAGAGACTTCGCGGCAAAATCTGTAGAGACGAGAGAGGAAACATGGCCAACACGACTTCGGCCAAGAAGGCGGTTCGCAAGATTGCTCGCCGTACTGCGGTTAACAAGAACCGTCGCTCGCGCGTGCGCAGCTTCGTTCGCAAGGTCGAAGAAGCGCTGGCCGCTGGCGACAAGGCTGCAGCGGAAACCGCCTTCAAGGCAGCACAGCCCGAGCTGATGCGCGCTGCCGGCAAGGGCGTCCTTCACCGCAACACGGCATCGCGGAAAGTGTCCCGCCTTGCCGCGCGCGTGAAATCGCTTAGCGCCTGATATATCGCTTAGATATTCCTGAGAAACCCGGCCATGTGCCGGGTTTTTCTTTGCCCATCAAAAGGTTGGCTCTCAGCACGTCACCGACGTTTGAGACCGGCCTTTTTCTTTTCTTGAAGGAAGACGGCCGGGAATCGTGCAAAGCCGTCACATACCGAACGCCATCCAACGGTCGTCATTCGATATTCCCCTTTTATTTCAGTGCTTTACAAACCTTTATCCACAGGTTATCCATGTCATCCCCGACGCCGGAGAGACCCTGAAATGTCAAGTTATTTTTTGAGATTTTTTTCCGCCCCGACTCGGTCACGCGGCAAATGAAAAAGGCTCTTGAATCCAAACAGCTTATCGCCACACCCCTTGGGCGATGCCGATTTCAGCGCGGGAAACAAGAGCAGATTCGACAAAAAAGCGGCAGTCTCGCCCTTGCCCTTTCCACAAGGATTTCGGTAATGTCAGGCCATCGAGAGGGCGGACAGAGCCCAACGAATTTAAGCCCAAATCGGCACCTACTGAAACGCGGAATCCCGATTCTGCGCAGGGGCTTCGTGCGCTCTCGAAACAGCCCTGCCCGCTTGTCTGTCGGGGACCGATCGAGGCGCATCCGCGCCACTTGCTCAAGCGAGCGCAAGGCTATGCTGCCGCCGGCGATTTTATCATCCGGTGGCTGCGCACATTAATTGGAACTGCAGTTTACGTCTGTAGAAAGCAAAAGGAGCGTTTGGGGCCGAAAGTCAGACGAGCAACACTGACTGGAACAAACACCCAATCAAAAAGATACGGAATGAGCAGGGGCAATTAACTCAGGTGGGCTCTTCCGTAAAAACACCACTCAAAGCGACAGGGACACAAGGA
>NZ_JBZXDP010000002.1:0-682123 GCF_058725515.1 Nitratireductor sp. WH36-1
TGGCCCGGCCATTCAGGCTGCCGGCCTGCGCGCGCTCAAAGGCGGGCAGACGCTTTCCAAGACGCTCCGGATGGCGCGGGATTTCCGGGAAGACGACGACGACACACCCATCGTGATGATGGGCTATTACAACCCGATTTACATCTATGGTGTGGACCGCTTCCTCTCCGATGCGAAGGAAGCGGGCATTGACGGTCTGATCATCGTCGACCTGCCGCCGGAGATGGATCAGGAGCTTTGCGTTCCGGCCATTAAGGCGGGGCTGAACTTCATTCGTCTGGCCACGCCGACGACGGATGAAGCGCGCCTGCCGAAGGTGCTGGAGAACACGTCGGGCTTCGTCTATTACGTGTCGATGACGGGTGTGACGGGTTCGGCCCTGCCGGACACGAACAATGTTTCGGCTGCGGTTTCACGCATCAAGGAACACACGGACCTGCCGATCTGCGTCGGGTTCGGGGTGAAGACGGCGCGCCAGGCGCGGGCGATTGGCGAGGTCGCGGACGGTGTTGTCGTCGGCAGCGCCATCGTGGCGACCATCGCACAGTGTTACGACGCCGATGGCAACAGGATCGAAGACCCCGCCGAGGCCGTTGCGACCCTCGTTAAAGGGCTTGCGGACGGCGTGCGCTCAAAGCAGATGGCGTAACGCTTTTCCCGATCTGAATTCTTGGCGCGACGCGGCGATCTGTTTAAGGATCGCCGCAGCTTTCTCGCCAAGGATACCCCAGATGATTGCCTGGTCGATCTTCATTCCGGCCTGTTTCGCGTTGAACTGCGCCCCCGGCCCGAACAACGTGCTGACCTTTTCCAACGCGGCGCGGCTTGGCTTTGTGCCGGCGCTTCTGGGTGGACTTGGCCGCATGCCGGCCTTCGTTTTCCTGATCGCGGTCACCATTGTCGGGCTCGGCGCGGTGCTGGCGGCGTCTGCCACGGCCTTCACCATCATCAAACTGGTGGGTGCGGCCTATCTCATTTATGTGGGCATCCAGTTCTGGCGCAAGGCGCGCGCGTTGGCGAGCGCCAGTTCGCTGGATTCAGCCATCGGCAAACTGATGCGCCGCGATTTCGTGATTGCCATCAGCAACCCGAAGGCGATAGCCGTCTTCACCGCTTTCTTCCCGCAGTTCATCGACGCGTCGCAGCCGGCCTGGAGCCAACTTGCCGCCATGGGCGGGGTGTTCCTCGCGCTCGAAGTGGTTGCTGTCGCGCTTTACGTGGTCAGCGGCGTCGTGCTTGGCAAACTGCTGAAATCCGAGCGCGTTTTCGTCCATCTGAACCGGTTGGTGGGGGCGGTTCTGATCGTTTCTGGCGGAACCATGGCAGTTTCGCGGAATTAGCACGGAATCAAGGGAAAAATGCTGCGGATTGCCGCAGTGTCGGGCCTTCACTTCGCCGCGACAAAATGCTCTATTCCGGCCGTCTCATCCGGCGCACCCTCCCGGCAGCCGGAGTTCAAGATTTCCATATCCAGGCTGCCCGGCTCAGGTCGGGATCAGCTTTGTTTGTGCCAGAGGATTAGCAATGACCGTGAGAAAAGTTCCCGACGTCACGTTCCGCACGCGCGTTCGCGACGAGTCGATCGAAGGCCCGAACCCGTTCCGCTGGGAAGACAAGACGACTGCCGACTTCTTTGGCGGCAAGCGCGTTGTCCTGTTCTCCCTGCCGGGCGCCTTCACCCCCACCTGCTCGACCTACCAGCTTCCCGATTTCGAGAAGCTCTACCCGGAATTCCAGGCCGAGGGCATCGACGAGATCTACTGCATCTCCGTTAACGACGCTTTCGTGATGAACGCCTGGGGCAAGGCTCAGGGCCTCAACAACGTCAAGCTCATTCCGGATGGCTCGGGTGAGTTCACCCGCAAGATGGGCATGCTCGTTGCCAAGGACAATCTCGGCTTTGGCATGCGCTCCTGGCGTTACGCCGCCGTGGTCAACAACGGCGTGATCGAGAAGTGGTTCGAGGAAGAAGGCTTCTCCGACAATTGCGAGAGCGATCCGTATGGCGTTTCCTCGCCGCAGACCGTTCTGGAAGCTCTGAAGGCCGGCGAAGCGCAGGCTGCCTAAGCTTTTTGAAGCATCGAATTGAAAGGCCCGGATGGCATCGCCATCCGGGCCTTTTTCTTTATGGCGGCCTATTCGACCAGAGACGGCCAGTCGCCGTGCAGATCCGCTCCGCGCCCTTCGATCTCGAAGCCGTGGGAGCCGAAGAAGTCGCGCTGGCCCTGAATGAGATTGGCCGTGCCGCGCGCCTGCCGGTAGCTGTCGAAATAGGAAAGCGCCGAGGAAAGGCAGATCAGCGGCAGCTCGCCCAGCGCGCCGGTGGCGACCACGCGGCGAAGCGCGGGGCTTGCCTCTTTCATCAGTTCCGCGAAATCCGGGACCATCAGGAGATTGGTGGCCGCATCGCCGGCAAAGGCGCTCGCCATCTGGTCGAGGAAGCGGGAGCGGATGATGCAGCCGGCGCGCCAGATCTTCGCGATGGTGGCGAGCTCGAGCCCCCAGCCCTGTTCTTCGGAAGCGCGGGCGATGACGGAGAAGCCCTGCGTGTAAGAAACGATCTTGCCGGCAAGCAGCGCCTTTTCCAGATCGTCGATGGAGATGTCGACCTTGCCTTCGCGCTTGCCGTAAAGCGCTTCCGCCGCGATGCGTTCCTGCTTGCGCGACGAGATGGAGCGGGCTGCGACTGCACCCTCGATGGCCGTTGCCGGCACGCCAAGTTCCTGCGCGGCGATTGCCGACCAGACGCCGGTGCCCTTCTGCCCTGCCCTGTCGAGAATGATGTCCACCAGCGGCCTGTCGCTCTCGCCATCAATGGCTTCGAGCACATGCCCCGTGATCTCGATCAAATAGGAGTTGAGCGGGCCTTCATTCCAGCGCTTGAAAACTTCCGCGCAGGCTGCGGCGTCCATGCCGAGCCCGTCGCGCATCACGCCATAGACCTCGGCGATCATCTGCATGTCGCCATATTCGATGCCGTTGTGGATCGTCTTGACGAAATGGCCAGCCCCGCCCTCTCCAAGCCAGGCAACGCAGGGCTCGCCCTTGAATTTTGCGGCAATGGAGGTGAGCACGGCTTCCGCGTCATGCCATTGCGCCTTGGAACCGCCGACCATGATGGAGGGGCCATGGCGCGCGCCTTCGGCGCCACCGGAAACGCCGACTCCGAGATATCCGATGCCTTTGGGCTTCAGATAGTCGAAACGGCGCTGCGTGTCGCTGAAGAGCGAGTTGCCGCATTCCAGAATGGCGTCGCCCTCATCAAGCAATGGCAGAAGCTGTTCGATCATGTCGTCGACCGGTTTGCCGGCCTTGACCATGATGATGATGGAACGCGGTTTCTTTACCGACTGCACGAAGGCAGCGAGGTCTGCCTCTGGCAGGACGCGCTCGGCCAGGCCTTCGGTGCGGGCCTGCTCGACAAAGGCGTCGATCTTAGGCGTGGAGCGGTTGTTGACGGCGATCGTGTGCCCCTTCTCGGCGATGTTGAGGGCGAGGTTCGCACCCATGACTCCGAGGCCGATCAGGCCGATATCCGCTTTCGACATTCTTCAATTCTCCGGTTCATCAGAGGTAGGTTCTGACCTTGGGGCGGCACTATGCACCAGACGATGTTTCGATGCATCCGCGCCAGTGTGGAAAGTGTTGTGAATCAACCGGCGACATGCACCTCGACGCGGGCATCGGAAAGCGCCTTCGCCAGGGGGCCGGTTGGCTGCTCGTTGGTGACAAGGCCGGTGAGCGCGGAAAGCGGCTCGACCGTGGCGAGCAGGTTGACGTCGAACTTGGAGTGATCGACGAGAAGGTAGCTTTCCAGCGCCTGGCGCAGCATGGCGCGCTTGACGCCAACGGCAAGCCGGTTGACCTCGGTGATGCCCCCGGCTGTCAGCCCGCTCGCGCCGATGAAGGCGCGGTTGGCATTGTAGCGGGCGATGAAATCGATGGTTTCAGCGCCGTAGATGCCCACCTCGCGGGCCATGAAATCGCCCGGACAGATGACCACCTGAATGGTTTCGTTCTGCGCCAGGGCGGAAGCGACGGCGACGCTGTTGGTGAGAACCGTTAGGTCGCGTGCGACCGAGGCAAGACTGAGCGCAAACTGATGCGTGGTGGAGCCGGCGTCGATCATCAGCACTTCGCCGGGGTGAACAAGTTCGGCGGCGCGGGCCGCGATCATGGCCCGCTCCTCGATACGCGCCCGGTCGCGCTCTCCAAATGGCGGCTGTGCGCCCATCGGCGCGATGGAAGCGCCGCCATAGGCCCGGCGGATCAGCCCTTCCTGGCTGAGCGCCTCGACATCGCGGCGTACTGTTTCGGTCGACACGCCAAACCGCGTGGCAAGCTCTGAAGTGCGCACATGTGGATGGTGCTGCAACTCCAGAAGGATCTGTTCGCGGCGGGCGGTTTTCCTGAGACGCGCCATCAGCTCTCCCTGGCTTGAAGGATCGCGTCGGCCACTTCGGCAAACCCTGCGCCGCCGGCTTTCTGCGTGATCCATTTGGGCGGCGGGACCGTGCCGTCCTGAAAGTCGGCAAAATTGGCCACGCCAATGCTGTTTTCGAAGAAGTCGAACATGGGTGCGTCGTTCGGGGAATCGCCTACGAAAATCACTTTGTCACCCGCCTTTTCGAGGTCGAGGCCATAACGCCGGGTAAACAGGCTACGGGTCATCGCCAGTTTGTCGTACTGGCCAAACCATCCATTGACATGAATGGATGACACTTTCGCAACAGCGCCGGCCTCTTCGAAAGAGGTCACGATCTGGGCAATCTCGGCGTCGTCGAGGCGCGGGCCGTCTTCGGCGAAATCGATGGCGAGATCCGCCTCGCGGAATGTCTGGTCCGCAGAAAGACGCGCGCGTGGAACCGCCTTGAAGATGACATCGGCGAGCACATTCAGCCGGCGACGGCCCTCGCTCCGCTCCTCGGCAGACTGTGCGAATTCGCGGGTCATGCCGCCCTGTGGCGAGCAGGCGAAATAAAACGCGCCGTTCTCGCCGACAACCGCATCGACAGGCCAGAGCCGGGCAATGAGATCACACCAGCCGGCCGGGCGACCGGTGACCGGCACAACCGTGATGCCCGCCTCATGGAGCTGTTCCAGCGCGTGATAGGCTTGTGCCGGAAGACGGCCTTCGGTGGTCAGCGTATCGTCGATATCGGTGAGAACGAATTCAATGCCGGCCAGCCGCGCGGCGGACATTTCGCCAAAGGGTTTCGGAGCCGGAACCCCGGTCATCACGTTTTTCGCCGTCACTGCCGCCACCGCATGCTTCTCCAAAACTGAGCGTTTTGCCAAGCTTGTAGCTGCATTTTTCTGCGTTTTCGAGGGTTTTCCAAATTCTGAATATTTGAATGTTGCAAACTACCACAAAAATTCGATACGATTTTTGCAATCGGATGCACTCCATCGCGTCTGAAAGGGAGAGGTGGGCCGAAAAGCCCACATTGGAGGAGAAACGAACATGCCCATGACGACCGACACCCGTTTTGCCGGGGGCGCCGCAGCGGCGCTGTTTGGCCTGTCCGCACTGCTGGCCGGCACCGCCGCGCAGGCGCAGGATTGCGCCAATCGCGGCCAGCTGGACGCGATGTATTGCGACGCCAATGAAGATCTGGTGGCGGACACGCCGAGCGACCCGTCAAAGCTTTCCAACCCTGACACGCTGGTTTTCGCCTACACGCCGGTGGAAGACCCCGCGATCTATGAGGACATCTGGGAGCCCTTCATCGCGCATCTGGAGGACGTGACCGGCAAGGACGTGCAGTTCTTCGCCGTGCAGTCGAACTCTGCCGAGGTGGAAGCGATGCGCAGCGGCCGCCTGCACATTGCCGGCTTCTCGACCGGTCCGACGCCGTTTGCCGTCAATCTCGCCGGCGCTGTGCCATTCGCCATCATGGGGTCGGAAGACGGCCGCTTCGGCTACAAGCTGCAGGTCTACACCCGCAAGGATTCCGGCATCAACGAGATGGGCGACCTGAAGGGCAAGCGCATTGCCCACACCTCGCCCACTTCCAACTCGGGCAATCTCGCACCGCGCGCGCTGTTCCCCGGGCTCGGCGTTGTGCCGGAGCAGGATTACGAGGTTGTCTATTCCGGCTCGCACGACCAGTCCATGCTGGGCGTGGTGGCTGGCGACTATGACGCCGCACCGGTGGCTTCTGAAGTCGTGGACCGCATGGCCGAGCGCGATCTCTACGATCCGGAAGAGGTGAAGATTGTCTGGGAGTCCGATCCGTTCCCGACCACTTCCTACACCTATGCGCACGACCTCGATCCGGCGCTGGTGGAAAAGATCAAGGAGGCCTTCTTCTCCTTTGATTTCGCAGGCACCGCGCTTGGCGAGGAGTTCTCGGGCGTGAGCAAGTTCGTGCCCGTGACCTATCAGAAGGACTGGGCCGTGATCCGCGAGATCCAGAAGGCGAATGGCGTGGAATATACGCCGCAGGGCCTCGCAAAAGAGTGACGTTACTGCGGGCGTGAGACCCCGGGGCTTGGTCTCCGCCCGCTTTTTTCACTCATCTGTTTTCGGAGTTGATGCATGCTGAAAATTTCGCAGCTGGTGAAGCGCTATGGCAATGGCGCGCCGGTTCTCAAAGGGCTGGACCTGGAGGTGCCGGGCGAAAGCGTCGTCTCCATCATCGGCGCTTCCGGCGCGGGCAAGAGCACGCTGCTGCGCTGCATCAACCGGCTTGTGGAGCCGAGCTCCGGCACGATCGAGCTCAATGGCCTGATGCTGACCGACCTCAAGGGGGCGAAGCTGCGCGCGGCACGCCGGCGCATCGGCATGATCTTCCAGGGCTTCAATCTGGTGGACCGGCTGACCGTGATGGAGAATGTGCAGTCGGGTCGGCTCGGTTATCTGCCGCTGTGGCGTGCAGCCTTCCGGCGGTATCCAAAAGAAGATATCCGCCGCGCCTACGAACTGATGGAGCGCGTGGGCATCGCCCATTACGCCAACAAGCGGGCGGACGAACTCTCCGGCGGTGAACGCCAGCGCGTCGGCGTTGTGCGGGCGCTGATGCAGGAACCGGAAATCCTGCTTGCCGACGAGCCGACGGCTTCGCTCGATCCGAAGACGTCCGAGCAGATCATGGAATTGCTGCGGGCGCTCTCGCGCGAATTCTCGCTGCCGGTTCTGATCAACATTCACAATGTGGCGGAAGCCAAACAATACACCGACCGCATCGTCGGCATGCGTTATGGCCGCATCATTTTCGATGCCGAGCCCGACGCGCTCGACAAGGCGGCCATGGACGAAATTTATGCCGGTGTGCCGGCTGAAGAGCGCGGCGAGATGGACAATGTCACGCCGCTGAGGGCTCAGAAGGCATGAGCACCACAACCTCTTCCGTGCCGGACACCTGGCGCAAACCGCCGATGATCGCCAATCCCGTGCTGCGTTACGGGCTGCTCATCGCGGTGGCGCTCTATATCGGCTGGGCAGTGTTCATGCTGCCGATAGACTGGAACCGCGTAGCACAGGGCATGACGCGCGCCGCGCGCATCTTCAATGGCGCGTTTCCGCCAAGCTTCGAGCGCAGCGGGCTTCTCATCGACGGTTTTCTTGAAAGCCTGAAGATTGCCATTCTGGCAACGGTGGGTGGTGTTCTGCTCTCCATCCCCATCGCCTTCATGGCCGCCAGGAACCTCGCGCCGCGCCCGATCTTTCTTCTTGGACGCGGCCTCATCATCGTGGCGCGCAGCTTCCATCCGGTCATCGTGGCAATCATCTTCGTGAAGGCGGTCGGCTTTGGTCCGTTCGCGGGCGTTTTGACGCTGATCGTCTATTCGATTGGCTTTGTCGCCAAGATGCTGGCCGAGCGCATCGAGGAGATCGACTGGGGCCAGGTGGAAGCCATGCGCGCCGTGGGTGCGGGCTATTTTCCGACACTGATCTACGCGGTTTTTCCGCAGATCATGCCGCGTCAGATCGGCCTCAGCATCTATCAGCTCGACAGCAATCTGCGCGCTTCGGCAGTGGTTGGCATTGTGGGCGCCGGTGGCATCGGCTCGACGCTCGCAAACGCCTTCGGGCGCTATGATTATGACTTCGCATTGGCCATCACCATCGTCATCGTCGCCGTTATTCTGGTGAGCGAGGCGATCAGCGGCCAGATCAGGAAACGGATATGGTGAGCATGGACACGACCCCGGAAGAGTGGGCGCGCTATACCCCGCGTGAGCGGTTGCAGCGCTACGCAATCTTCCTTCTTGCCGTGATCACCATTGTCTGGGCCCTGACCAGCATTGATGTGATCTGGCCCTGGGTGTTCGACGCGCCGCAGCAGATGGGCGATCTGTTCAGCCGCATGGTGCCGCCGGATGTGACGAACCTGCCGAACATATTGTGGGTGCTGCTGGAGACGGTGAATATCGCCACCATCGCCACCGCAATCGCCGTGTTCGTCTCCCTGCCCGTCGCCTACATCTCGGCGCAGAACACGACGCCCAATGCGGCGACGCTCTGGCTTGGCCGTCTCATTCTGGTCTCCAGTCGTTCGGTGAACACGATCATCTGGGCGCTGCTGTTCGTGGCGATTTTCGGTCCCGGCATCGTGGCGGGCATCATCGCCATCATGTTCCGCTCCATCGGCTTCATCGGCAAGCTTCTTGGCGAAGCCATCGAGGAGATCGACCGACGGCCGGTGGAAGCGCTGGAAGCGACCGGCGCATCGCGCCTCAAGGTCATTCTCTACGCAATCGTGCCGCAGGTCATGCCCACCTTCTGGGCCGTGGCGATCCTGCGCTGGGACATCAATCTGCGGGAATCGACGGTGCTCGGCCTTGTCGGCGCGGGCGGTATCGGTCTCATCCTGCAAAGCGCCATTGACACGTTCAACTGGCAGGAAGCGGCCACCGTTCTCCTCGCCATTCTGGCGCTGGTGGTTCTGGGTGAGGTTGTTTCAGCCTGGCTGCGCAAGCGGATCATGTAGACGGGGAGATGCCGGCCCAACGGCCGGCACCCGGCAACAATGCGACAATGTTGTCGGCTTACACCTGAGCGATAAGGGCCCCGCTCGCACCGCCGGCCACGGCGCCGAGAGCAGCGCCAGCGGCCGTGCCAATGGCGGCACCGACCGCAGCTCCGATGGGGCTTCCAACGGCCAGGCCAAGACCACCGGCCGCAATGACGCTCGTGGCGACGTCACGTGCCGGCGTTCCGCTGCTGCCAGAGCTTAAAGGAGAGTCTATCGATGTAGATAATAAGTTATTTGTATTTATAACAGGGCTATTTATTTAATAATATTTATAATATAGCAGATATAAAAAACTAATCGGCCTTTTTATTCTTTTTTAAATGAGCGCTTCGTCAACCAGGCTTTCTGGACGACTTCAGAACTCCGAACCTGCAGCTTGCATATTGGCACGATTTTGAACATTTGCTATTTAAAAATATCAAATGTAACATATGGGTATCAAAGCTGCTCCGCATCCATCGAACACGCGCCTCGGAATGGCCTCATCGATGGCATCAAAGACAGGCTTTAAATATGATCAGGTCCGCTTTCTGCAGGGCTTAATTGAGGTGATATGAGCGGTTCCGTCTTCTTTCTGCACATGGCTGGCGCAGTGGCCCTGCTCCTGTGGGCAACACGCATGGTGCGCACGGGCGTCGAGCGCGCCTATGGCAATGTGTTGCGCCAGCGCCTGCGGCAGACGCTCGGAAACCCGGTTCTGGCGGCGCTGACCGGCCTCCTGCTTTCCATCGCCCTGCAGAGCTCGACCGCCGTAACGCTGCTTGTCGGCTCCTTTGCCGGGCTCGGCATTGTTACCGGCCTTTCCGGCATTCTTGCCGTGCGCGGTGCGGAAGTGGGGTCTGCACTTGTTGTCAAGATCCTAAGTTTCGACCTGACGCTGCTCGTGCCGCTGTGCCTTCTGTTCGGCACAAGCATTTTTCTCGCGACAGAGCGCCGGCAGTGGCGGCAGTTCGGGCGCATACTGGTTGGTGTCGGACTGCTCATCCTTTCGCTTGAAATGATGGGCGAGGCATCCGAACCCCTGCGGCAGAGCACCATCGTGCCGATCATTGTCGGCTATCTTTCCAGCGATCCGATCACGGCCTTCCTGCTTGCAGCCGTGGTGACCTATCTTTTCCATTCGAGCATCGCGGCTGTTCTGCTGCTGACGACATTTGCGGCGCGTGGCATCGTCTCACCGGAGCTGGGCATCGTGATGGTTCTGGGCGTCAATCTGGGCAGCTCGTTCATCGCCCCCATGCTCACCCGCAGTTCGCCGCCGGCCTATCGCGTGGTGCCTCTTGGCAACCTTCTGATGCGCGGGTTGGGTTCGGTCGTTCTGCTGGTGGCCTTCATTGTCTTCGCGCCCACGCTGGAGCAGCTGGGGAGCGATCCCGCAGATCGCATCATCCACGCCCATATCGCCTTCAACGTTCTGATCCTGATTGCCGGCATTCCGCTCTCGCGGCTGATCCTGAAGGCGACCGAGGCGATCGTCGCGCTGCAGTCTCCACCGGAGAAGGACAAGGAAGAGGAACCTCTTCTGGCGGAAGCCAGCGCGCTGGACGCCTCCGCGCTCGACAACCCGCATCAGGCGCTTGCCAATGTGACACGCGAAACGGTGCGTATGTGCGAGACCGTCGAGTTCATGCTGTGCCGCATTCTGGAGCTTTATGAAAAGGCCGACCGCAAATCCATCGATGCGCTTGCCGCCGTTGACGACACGGTTGACCGGCGTCATGCCGCCATCAAACTGTATCTGGCGCGCATCACGCGACAGGACATGACGGAGGAGGATTCCCGCCGTTGTCAGGAACTGCTCGGTGTCTGCGTGAAGCTGGAACAGGTCGGCGACATCATCGTTCGCAACATGCTTGCGCATGTCGAGAAGAAGATGGAGCGTGGTGTGGAATTCACCGAGGAAGGCTGGCGCGAGCTTGCCAGTTTCCATGCTTCGGTTCTGGCCAATGCGCGGCTTGCGTTCAATCTGCTCGTGACACAGGACACGGAGACCGCGCGCGAACTGGTCATGGAAAAGGACCGGCTTCGCGACGTGGAAAAGGAAACGAGCCAGCGCCATTTCGAGCGTCTGCGCCAGGGAACGGAGCAGAGTGTGGAGACCAGTTCGATCCACCTCGACACGATCCGCGATCTCAAGCAGATCAACTCGCTTCTCGCGACATTTGCCTATCCCGTGCTCGAAGAGCGCGGTCTTCTGAGTGGTTCGCGGCTGAAGCCGGACTGAATCTTTGCTCCACTTGATTGGGGTTCACCCGTTGATCATTCGAATATAAATGAATATAGATCCCGAAAACGGAGAGATGATAAAATGATATTATGCAGAATAGTATTGGAGCATATAAGATGAAGGCAATAGTTTGATTTGATGAACAGGTCATCTTGTCTTCTGTGGTTTCACCCAAGACAAGAGTGACAATGACGACCTACCGTGTTTCCGGAGCTCGTGCTCCCGTCATCATCAACGCTGACATTCCTCCCAAAAAAGCGCCGCCCCCCACGCGCCCGTCCCATTCTCAACCCAAACGGCGCATCGAAACTCCGACCGTGTCGACAATTCGTGGAACTGGCCTGTCGACCTCACTGTCGACGCTGGTCACGGACCAAACCTACAGGGCAATCAACAAGACTGCCGCGCGCACCCGGAAAGACATGCCGGACATCAAGGCGATGGCGCGCGAGGCAATGAGCGCAATCGTCAAGCGCCTCACGGGCAAGACGGTCGACCCGGATCACCTCTACCTGAACACATTCTCTGCGGCGCAATCCTCGCGAACGAGCTTCACGGGCTGGGAACATGCAGACAGTCCGAAGACCTCGATATCGCTCACCCAGCTTCTTCTGAGAAACTTTGGCGCGACGATGCAGGAGATGCTGCCATCCGATCTCCAGCTCAATGCCGGCGTCTACAGAGCGGGCAAAGGCGAGGCATTCTACGGAGCGCCAAACGAGTTTCCACTCTCGGTCGCTGCACTTCGGGACGCGATATGGGCGGAAGATTTTCAGACCAGAGTGCAGGATCGGCTCCGCGACTTCTGGAAGGACCATTTCCAGGATGTGCGCATTCTCGTAGAAGCACAGTTTCTGGCAGAAGTCGCAAGGGCGAAGGAAGAGATGCTTCTCTCGCCCGAAGGGCACGCTCTCGCCCGAAGTGTCTCGGTCGACCTCGCCGACCCACAAAGCGGGATTTCTCTCTCTGGCCTCGGCAAGAGCGCCGTCCCCGTCGAAGACACGATTGTTCGCCGTCTTGACATAAACGGCTACGCCTCAAGCGATATTCTGCTGCTCAGCGACAAGAGTGGGCGCACCATTCTCTATTTGCCGGGTGAAAAGAAAGCCCTGCATGAATTCCAGAGCGAGGATGCGCTGAAAGAATGGATCAGGCTGCAGGCCTCCTCAAGGAAGGGCCGGAAAATGCTGGAACGGCATTTCTCGCTCTACTGTCGCCAGGACGGGGTCTGGTATACGGGTGTCAGAAACGCTCTCAAGAAGCTGGGAACGGGCGCCTGGCAGTCAGGCATAAACACGCGGAACTTTCGGGTCTCCGGTGATGTCTTCCATGTGCTTGCAAACAATATGCGCGCGCGCAGCAACAGCGATGCCGACACGCTGATCAAGTCTGACAGCGAAGTGTCGCGCGACCGATGGCTGGAGCAAATACAGACATTCAACGATGTGTTCTGGCCCGTCACGATGCTTGTGCCGGGCCTGGAGGGCGCTTTTCTGGTGGGCAATCTGGGCAGCGAGCTGGCGCTGGAGACCAACCGGGCTGTGACCGGCGACACCTATGAAGAGCGCAGCGCAGCAAGCCAGTCTGCCATACTCACGGGAAGCGCCATACTGATTGGTGGCGCGTTGAGCGCCGGCGCACGGTCGATTGCAGAGCGAACAGGCGATTTGTCTCCAGTGGCGGAGCCGCCACATCTGGCGACAGGCACAGAGCAACCCATTGTTGATCGTCCTCCTTATCGGGGAGCGCTCAGCCGCCGGGCGCAGATGACGATGAACAGCATGGGCTACGTCCTGTCTGAGCTACCGGAAGACATTGCCTACGATGCAATGAACGACGTGGTTGAGCGAATGAAGGAACGCGTTGACGCCCTGCGTCACAAATTCGAGGATCTTGGGCGTGAGCCGGATGGGACGGGGCGATTTGGTAATCACCATCTTGTCTATCGGGTGGATGATTTCCGCCCGGAACAGCTGCTGAACGCCGGTGTGTTTCGCCCTTCATACGAGTTCAACGCAATTTCTAACATGCTGAATGAGCCGGCGACGATCGGCAGCGGTTCCCTGATCGGCAGCGACAATGTTCTGGCCGCGTGGCGCAGGGACAGGTGGTCACGCAACCCCCTTTATCAATACGCAATCGTGACTGAAGACGGCCGCGTCGCGGCCAATCTTGATGGCGGCGGTGAAGACATCGAACACTTTGATGAAGTGCATTTTCGCCCGCCGCTGGCAAAGAATGTCTACCTGCTCGACTCGACCGATCCGAAGGTGCGGAAGATGATTGCGGACATCGTCGCTTCACCGAACATAAACACCAGTTATGGCGTGCCGCTGCAGGTGTTTTCCGATTATTCAAAAGGGCGTCTCAGGCTTCATGACGGGCCGTTGCCGGCACAGTCATCGAATATTCCATACGGTATCGATCCGCTCGAAGCGATTGATCTGAAGGACGGCGAGGTCGAGCCCGTCAGCCCGTCACGGCAAAACTGGCAGCGCATCCGCGAATGGATCGATGCGCTGCCGGATCCGGAAGGGGGTGAAACAGCACCCGTCGCGACGGGCTCTACTTCGTAGCGGCCCGCAGGCCTTCCATGAACGCGCCGCCAAGCTGGGTTTCGCCGAACCAGTTCAGCCGGTTCATGGTGGTGAAGCCTTCGGCGATGAGGCTGTTCTCATCGCCCTTGCGGCTTGAATGCGCGCGGCCGCGTGGCACGATCAGCTCGATCTCGTCGCCATTTTCCCGAACGATCTCGGTCTTGCGCGCAATCTTGTCGCGACCGATGGTCGGCTGGGCGATGGGGGCTGGCAGATCGGCCGGGAGATTGACGCTGAGCCAATGGCCTTCCATGGCCCACTCGCTGCGCGTCTGCCACAGACGTTCGATGAAGCGGGCCAGCCATGCGGCGTCCCCTTCGCGCACATTGGCCTCCTTTACGCGGGAGAAACCGATAGCGGGAATGCCCCAGAAGGTCGCCTCGCGGGCGATGCCAAGCGTGCCGGAATAGGCGAGATCCTCACCGACATTGCGCCCGTCATTGACGCCGCCAACAACGAGATCGGGCTTCTTGCCATCGTTGAAGAGCCAGCCCATGGAGGTCACGATGCAATCGGCTGGCGTGCCCGAGCAGGAGAAACGGCGCTCGCCGAGGCGGCGCATGGTGATCGGGCGCGCGACCGTGAGCGACGGGCCGGCGGCCGTGCGCTTGCCGTCCGGCGCGACCACCCAGACATCGTCCGTCAGGAGGGATGCCGCTTTGGCCGCCAGCGCAATGCCGGGAGCTTCGATGCCGTCGTCATTGGAAATCAGAATGCGCATATATCGTCTCTTTGTCGATCTGGTAGGTGTCACCGGTGCGAGCGCCGGTCAGAAGGGCGGGAATGTGCTGATGAAGCGCGTCGAGCGCGGCCGCATCACAGGAATGGCCGATCAGCGCCGGACGTCCGGCGGCTTCCCATAACGCAACATTCTCGGGCAGCGTGGGGTGCGTCGGCATGCGGATCCAGGCCGCTGCGCCCTGGTCTACGAGCCGTGCGCCGGGCGAGCCTTTCGGCAGGTGCCCGCTCAACAGGATCGGATAGCCGGCAAGCTCTGCTGCGGCGAGCGCCGGACGGGAAGGCCCGGCGACACCCATACCGTCATGGACCAGCAGAGGGCATGCAGGCAGCGCCTCTCCCACATTCCAGTCGCGTGCGGCGGCAAGCCGTCCGGCAAGAACGTCAACACGGTCTTCATGCACGGCGCCGGGCGCATGGATCTGCGCAGACAACGCCTCGCGCATGCCGGCCTCGATGGCGAACGGCACATCGATGGCGGCGATCAGCTCCAGCGAACGACCTGAAAGCGGTGTCGGCAGAAGGCAGCCATCGGCATAGTCCGCAACCCACTTGGCAATGCGCTGGGCGCGTTCCGTGCCGGGAATGGGATCTGCGCCATAGGAGGCGTCGAGGATGAGAAGGTCGCAGGAGGGAAGCGGCTGCATCGGGAAAACAGCGCTTTCGGGCACGATGTCGGCTGAGTAGACCACGCGCCGCCCCTGCCCTTCGACCGAGAACCAGACCCCGCCGACCACATGGCCGGATGCGCCGGTTTCAATCGCGAGCGCGCCTGCAGAAAGCCGCTCGCCCGGCTCGAAAAGCCGGATCTGCGCGTCTTTCGGCATGAACTCCCACAGCTCTGCCGCGTCCGCATACTGGGCGAGCGTTGCCGGCATCTCGGTGCGGGTCTCCGCAGTCATGTAGATCGGGCCGGTATAGCCCTCGCGGATCAGGCGGCACAGCGCGCCGATATGATCCTCATGGGCATGCGAGATGAACAGGGCGTCGATGTCACCGACCGGGCGGGCGAGCACGGGGTAATATTCATCCCCTGTCGCACCCACCTTGATGCCGGCATCGAGCATGATCCGGGTGTTGCCATCGCTGACCGCAACACTGGTTCGTCCCTTTTCGCCGAACCCGCCCTGAAGATCGACCGTTAACATCAGGCTGCACCATCAGCCGGGATGAGCCAGCCCGATGTAATGGCAAGCCTTGCCCGCTGACCGGCCTCGAAGGACACCGGATCGGGCTGGTCGAAATGCAGGCCGAGCTGTGGCGCGGAAGCAGGCTCGAACTCAATACGCGCAGACCCGCCGCGATAAACGGCGCGTGTGATCGTGCCCTCGAAGCCCGGCTGGCTCGCCCCTACGGATGTGATCTGCGATGCGCGGCAGCAAATGCGCGCATCCTTGCGCGGCTTCTCGCCCTTGCGACAGCGCACGACCAGTTCCTGGCCAAGCACGCGCACGCGGCACTGGCCGTCCGCCTCTTCGGTCTCGACATCGGCAGGCAGAACCATGCCCTGCGAGATGAAGGAAGCGACCATCTCGTTGGCCGGCTCATGATAGAGCTCGCGCGGGGTGGCAAGCTGCATCAGGCGACCGTGATCCATGACCGCAATACGGTCTGCCAGCGCCATGGCCTCGGCCTGGTCGTGGGTGATGTAGAGAATGGTCGTGCCGGTTCGCTTGTGGAAGTCGGCGAACTCGTCTTCCATCGAGGCGCGCAGATGCACATCGAGATTGGCCAGCGGCTCGTCGAACAGCACCAGCCGCGGCTCGGCGACGAGACAGCGCGCCAGCGCCACGCGCTGCCGCTGACCGCCGGACAGATTGGCCGGACGGCGGTCGCCATACTGCTCCATATTGACGAGCGCCAGCGCGTTCTTCACGCGCTCCTCACGCTCCGCTTTGGGCACGCGCGCCACTTTGAGCGCGTAACCGATGTTCTCGGACACGCTCATATGCGGCCAGAGCGCGTAGTTCTGGAAGACAATGCCCACGCGGCGCTTTTCCGGCGGCGTGTTGGCCTCGGCAGTGGAGACCTCGCGGTCGCCGATGCGAATGTTGCCGCCGGTGACGGTCTCGAAACCGGCGATCATGCGCAGAAGCGTGGTCTTGCCGCAGCCGGAAGGGCCAAGCACGGCGAGGAACTCGCCATCCGCGACATCGATGGACACATTGTCCAGCGCCTTGGTGTCGCCGAAGGCCTTGGTGACGTTGTTAATGCTCAGTCCCGCCATGGAAGAACTCCGTCCGGTAGTTTGTTTGCAAAGAGGCTGGCGAGCAGCATCAGAAGGAAGGTGGTTGCGACCATGATGGCGGAAACCGCCGCCGCATATTTGGAATCTCCGCCCTGTTCGAAGGAGAAGATGACAACGCCGATGGTTTCCGAACCGGAGGACCACAGGAGCGCAGAAACCGTCAGCTCGCACAGCGCCGTCATGAAGATCAGCAGGCCGCCGGCAATGGCCGCCGGAGCGATGAGCGGGAAGATGATGGTGCGCAGACGCGTGAACAGTCCTGCGCCGGCTACCTGCGCGGCCTCCTCAAGCGCCCGGTCGAGCTGGAAATAGCCCGTGATCGTCGGCCGCACGGCCAGGATCAGGAAGCGCGCGAGATAGGCGTAGAGGATGATCCAGACCGTGTTGTAGATCTGGATGCCGGTGATCGGCATGGGCTTGAGGAACAGGAGCAGCGAGGCAATCGCCAGCACCACGCCCGGCAGCGCATAGGGCAGCTCGATGGCCAGGTTGAGCGCCTTGATCCAGCGCTTGTTGCCCCAGGCGATTACATAGCCGAGCGGGATCGCAACGAAGACGGCGAAGATGGACGCCCCAGCCGAGAGATACAGGCTGTTCAGGAAGGCGCGGCTTGCCGCAGCGTGCTGGAAGATGACGAAGTAATAGTTCTCCAGCGTTGCCGTCTCAGCCGAAAGCGTCACGCCATAGCCCCGCACCAGCGAGGTGAGAATGAGCCCCACCAGCGGCAGAACGAGGATGAACGCGATCAGCACCCACATGCCGAACTCCACCGGCAGACGCCATGCGCCCAGCTGGTAGGGCGCTGCGGGCAGCGAGGTGGACGTGATGCGGAAATCGCGCCGGCTCGCAATGCGGTCCTGCATGACGATGCCGACCATGGCGATGATGCCGATGAGCACTGAAAGGAACGCGACATCGGAGAGGACATCCGGTCCACCACCGGCCAGGCGCTGATAGATGAGCGTCGGCAGCACAAGATAGTTTGCCGGAATGCCCAGGAAGGCTGGAATACCGAAATTTCCGACACAGGAAACGAAGGTGAGCGCCGCTGCACCCACAATGGAAGGTGTCATGAGCGGCAGAATGATGGTGCCGAGCACCCGAACCCAGCCGGCGCCGCTGGACTGCGCGGCCTCGACAAGCTCACGCGGCAGCTTGCGCATGCCGGCGCGCACGATCAGGAAGACGAGCGGCGCATACTGGATGCCGAGCAGGAAAACGATGCCTTCGGGCGAATAAAGCGGATTGCGCGTGCCAAGCGGCGGAGCCATGCCCAGCATGTTCAGAAGCGGGCTGGAGGGGCCGAAAAGCTGAAGCCAGGCGAGCGCGGTCACCTGCGGCGCAATCATGAGCGGCGTGACGAAGCACAGGACGAAAGCCTGACGCTGACGCACATCCGACAGTGAAACGAGAATGGCGACGGCCACGCCCAGAACCAGCGCGAACAGCGTTCCGCCAAGGCCCACCACCAGCGTGTTCCAGGTGGCGCGCCAGGTCGTTTCATCAATCAGGCCGTTGCGAATGATATCAAGCGAGAACTGACCGCCAGGCAGGATGACTTCCTGCAAAAGCCGCGCCATTGGCAGCAGCGAAAAGATGACGATAAGCGCGACGATCCCCGCTGTCAGGGCCATCTCCTGGCCCTGACGTTCCTTGCGAATAGCGGTCATTCAGATGTGTCCTTAGCCGCCGAACATGGAGGAGAATTTCTCCTTGTTGCCGGCGATCTCGTCGACAACCTTCTTCACATCAACTTTCATGATGCTGATCTCGGTGCCTTCCGGCAGCCAGTCCGGGGAACCGACCGAAGGCTTGGCCGGCAGGTAGCCCTGCGTAAGAGCCAGCTTCTGGCCGTCGTCGGAGAGAATGAAGTCGACGAACTTCTTGGCTGCGTCAGTGTTCTTCGCGGTCGACATGATGGCGACCGGCTCGGTGACGGCGGTGACGCCTTCCTCGGGGAACACGAACTCGATGGGCGAGCCGTCTTTCTTGGCGTTCATGGCCATGAAGTCGACGAGCATGCCATAGGCCTTCTCACCGCTTGCGACGGACTTCAGAACAGCGCCATTGCCGCGCACGGCAACGTGGCCGTTTTCCTTCAGCTTCTCGAAATAGTCCCAGCCGAGGTCGTCACGGTTTGCGAAAGCGGACAGAAGATAGGCTGCTGCACCCGAATAAAGCGGGCTCGGCATGATGGTGAGGTCCTTGTAGGCTTCGCCCGTCAGGTCGGACCAATGCTCCGGCTTTTCGGCAGCGGCCGTGTTGTAGGCGATGCCGGTGGTGATGAGCTTGGAGCCGAAATAGGTCTTGTCGGCGTCGTAGGCCGCTTCCTCGAAGCCTTCCACATTGGCTTCGGGATAAGCCATCAGGTGGCCGTCCTTCTTGAGAATTTCCATGCTCACGGCGTCAGCGATGAGGAGAACGTCGGGCTGCGGGCTACCGGCAGCGAACTCGGCTGCAAGCTTGGTCATCAGGTCGCTGGTGCCGGAACGGAAGATCTCTACCTCGATGCCCGGGTTGGCCGCCTTGAAGGCGTCAACGGTCTCGGCGGCGTCAGCGTCGGGCTGCGACGTGTAGAGCACCAGGTTCTCGGCAAAAGCCGCGGTGGACGTGAGCAATGCGGCTGCAAACGCAACCGAGCGAATGGTGGACTGGCGTACCATGGGGTTACTCCTCTGTTTGCTTCTCCGGACATTTAACGCCGGAGCTCCTCCCCTGCATGCGCAATATGACAGGCTTGTAACAAAAGCGCCTCATCATTGAATATGAACATATGTTTGTCGTCAATAACAAAAGAACGCAATAAAATTTCGCGCCTTTCGCCCGGCAACGCCGCCGCGACGTGCCGAACATTGTGCTAAAACCTTGACGCGATGAGAGAGGGAATCACCGCCGTGGCGCGCAAAAGGAAAAAGAAGCCGGCTGATGAGCCGACGCTGTCTTCCGCAGACATCAATGTGAAAATGGCCTGGCTCTACCATGTGGAGGGCCTGACGCAGGAGAAGATAGCCAGCCTGCTTAATGTCAGCCGCATGAAGGTGATGCGCGCGCTGGCCGCCAGCGCCGAGAACCACATGGTGGTGACCACCATCAATGCCGACACGGCCGAACAGGTGGCGCTGGAGCGGCAGCTGGAAAAGCGCTGGGGCCTGAAAAGCGCCATCGTGGTGCCCGCGCCGCAGGAAGCCGACAATCTGGAACGCTCGATCGGACATGCGGTGGCGCGCTATCTCGAAGAGCAGATGCAACCCGGCATGACACTGGCGATCGGCGGCGGCGCGACACTGCATTCCAGCCTGAGCTTCATGGCGCAGCGCGATCTTTCCGGCTCGACCGTCATCGGGCTTGTGGGCAGCCTTCCGCATTCGCAATGGATCAATCCGTCCATCGTGGCCACCAAGGTGGCGGAACGGTTGAAGGTGGACAGCTATCAGATCAGCGCGCCGGTGGTGGTGGACGACCCCGAACTGCGTGAGCGCCTCTGGGAGCAACCCTCACTGCGCGATGTGCGCGAGCGCGCCGCCAAGGCGGACATCGCGCTTTTGACGGTTGGCGCGGTTTCACCCGACGCGACGATCTTCCGCCATGGCATCGTTCCGAAGAAGCTGATCGATCCACTGCGCGACAAGGGCGCGGTGGCCAACATTCTCTGCTATTTTGTGAATGCGGCAGGCCAGCTGGTCGACCATGAGGTGAACCAGCGCATCATGGCCATTGATCTCGACGTGGTGGCGCGCATTCCGCACGTGATTCTGGCAGCCGGTGGCGAGC
Organism: Nitratireductor sp. WH36-1; assembly: GCF_058725515.1. NCBI lineage: Bacteria > Pseudomonadati > Pseudomonadota > Alphaproteobacteria > Hyphomicrobiales > Phyllobacteriaceae > Nitratireductor > Nitratireductor sp. WH36-1. The sequence goes on from NZ_JBZXDP010000002.1 coordinate 20,563, forward strand.
AGAAGGTCACGGCCATTCTGGCGGCGCTGCGCACAGTGTCCGCAGCGGCACTCGTTACGGATGCCGCCACAGCGCGGATGTTGCTGGAAAAAGCAGACGAAGAGGGGCTCTGAGCGGCCCCTCACCCGGTCAGATCAGACCGCGTCAGATCAGACCGCGCTCGCGCATGAAGTCATCGAGACCCACATGCGTGATGGTCTCGAACTCGCGCACGGCCTCGAGCATGGCGCGGCGCTGGGCCGCGAGAAGCAGAAGCACCTGCCGCATTTCGCCGGAAATGCCAAAGCGCTCCCAACGGTCTGCGAGATGGCTCGGAAGGCCGGCGGCCTCGCAAAAGGCCGCGATGTTCTTGTAACCCAGATCCGTCACGAGCGCCTGCGTCTCCTCCGGCGTCGAACGCGGCTCAAGCGCGTGGTCATGCAGACGCTGCGCCAGAAGGCGGATATCGTTCGGCTGTGGCGCGTTGGCCAGAACCTTGTTGATCAGAGACGAAACTCTCGGGGGCTTTTCGCTATGCATCGCACTCTCCATTCGCGGCGATCATAGGACGAGAGCGGGCGACGCTCAATCGGAAAGCGCCGCCCGGCGATACCACTTTCAAGCAGGCCCTTAGCCAAGAAGGCGTGCAAGCGGCTTAATGCGCTGGATCACAAGCACGTCCAGAGCGAGCAGAACCAGCAGGGTGACGCCCACCAATGGGAAGAGAAGCGCCACCAGAAGCATCAGCGCCACCGCGCCCTTCCACGGCGGCATGTCTGCCGGCATGGGCGGTGCGGCCAGACGCAGCGCGTGCGGTGGACGGCGCATCCACCACATGACAATGCCGCTGGCCGACAGGAAGAGGACCGCCAGACAGAACGCCGTGTTCAGCGCCAGATTCCAGATGCCCATGTCGCCTTCGTGAAAGGCGATGCCAACCGCCATCGCCTTGCCGCCAGGTGAATAGTCGGCAAAACGAACATCGGCCAGAACATTGCCCGTATACTGGTCGACATGCACCGTTCGGTCGGAGGTCGGATCGGTGGAATCATTGCTCATGGAATCCTGCGCGAGCGTCCACACGCCAGTGTCGCCGCGCGGCGTGGCGACGCGGAACCGGCCCACATAGCCAAGGCTCCGCCCGAAGGCGACGATCTGGTCCAGATTGTAGGGAGACGCACCCGGCACGCCGGCCACACCAGCATCGGAACCAGAGGCAGGGAGCGGCGTCTGCTCCAGCGCCCAGGGCACATCCTTGGTCGCACCGTGGTTCAGGGATGCATGCGTCTGGTCAGACAGGGGCACATTGTCCCACTTCTCCGCCGGAAACGTGCTCCATGCCTGCACGAACTTCTCGCCCCAGATGCCGGCCCATGAAAGGCCGCTCAGGAGGAAGGCGAGGAGAAGCGCTGCAGCATATAACCCGGTGGTCTTGTGCAGGCTCTTCCAGAAGGAGCGGCCGCGCGCATTGAGGTCGGGCCGGAAGGCGCGTCCTGCGCCCTGCCCGTCACGCGGCCACCACAGATACGCGCCGGTGATGATGAGCACGATGCCGAAACCGGCCGCGATCTCGATCAACCGGTCGCCCAGATCGCCGATCAGCAGCGTGCCGTGAATGTCCGAGGCGAAGTCATACCAGCCGGCCTGGCGGCTCCAGATGTCCAGCACCTCCGCGGTGTAAGGGTCGACGGCGACCAGCTTTGCCTCGCCACCGCTGTCTACGCGGAACACGGCAGCACGGTCTGGCGCGGTCGGAGCGATATATTCGACCACATGCCCCTCATGCAGCGCCGTCTGCGCCGCCGAAGCCTGCTCAAGAATTGACGTCTCTTCGCCCTGCGGCGTGACCGTGATCTTTTCGCCGTCACGCCCGTCGAGTGCGCTGACCCAGAGCATGATCAGGCCGGTCACCGCGAGCATCGCCAGAAACGGCGCGACATAGAGGCCGGCATAAAAGTGCCAGCGCCACGCTGCCATGTAGAATTTGCGTGAAAGCGTTCTGTCCACGACAGTACGCGCCGGAGCTTCCTCAAGCGCCGGCGTATCGACATGTGTCATGATTTCCTCCCGTCAACCCTTGGCAGCCAGCCGCCTGAGCTTCTCCAGCATGGAATCGTGCGCCTCGCCGTAAGACAGCGTGCCGACGAAACCACCCTCCCCATTCATCAGATAGACCGAAGCCGTGTGATCGATGGTGTAGTCGCCATCATCCGTGGGCACTTTGCGGTAATAGACGCGATAGGCCTTGGTGATGGCTTCGATCTGCTCTTCGGTGCCTGCCAGTCCCTGAATGCGATCATCGAAACTGGACGTGTAGAGCGCCAGCTGCTCCGGCCCGTCGCGCTCCCAGTCAACGGATACGAAGGCGAAGTTGAGCCTGTCCGCATCCGCACCGAGATCATCGATGAGGCCCGATAATTCATAGAGCGTGGTCGGACACACATCCGGGCAGAAGGTGAAGCCGAAGAAGATTGCCGTCGGTTTGCCGAGAAAATCGGCGTCGGTGACGGTGGTTCCATCCTCTGCGGTCAGCGTGAAGGGGCCGCCGATATCGGCTGTGCCCATCCCTCCACCGGACCGGCCGGTGGGAGAGATGTTCATCGTCACCATTGCGACGATGGCAAGGACCAGCGCGAAAACCGCGCCGGCCAGGATCGATAACGAACGACGGGACATCAGCTCTTGCCGTTGCCGTGCATGTTTTTGTGCATGTTCGGAGCCGGTGCGCCGGGCTTCGCGACCAACATTTCAACTTCGATCGTGCCGGCCTTCTCGAAGGTCAGCGTCACCGGAACGGGCGCGCCTTCGGTGATGGGCTCCTTGAGCTCCATGAACATGACATGCAGACCGCCGGGCGCGAGATTGACCGTCTCGCCAGCCGGAACCGGAATGCCTTCGGGCAGATGACGCATCTTCATGACGCCGTTGGTCATGTCCATCGTGTGCAGCTCCACGCGGCCTGCAAAGGCGGCCTCCGCGCTGACCAGCCGGTCGTCTTCCTCACCGCCATTTGCGATGGTGACAAAGCCGCCGGCAGCCTTTGCGCCGGGCGGCGTGGCGCGGGTCCATGGCTGGTCGATGTCAAGATTGCCAAGCGTGTAGTCGCCGGCGAATGCGGGAGCGGCGATGAACAGCATTGCTGCCGTGAAAGTGCGGGTGAAAAAGCGCATGTCTTGTCTCCATAAGCGCAGATACGGGCGCATGAATGCGCGGCCGTGAAAAGGGTTTGTTGCGTCAGATGGAGTGGGATGGAGGGCCGCGCGCGTCGGCCAGAAAACCGAGCGTGACGGGGTGGAAGACCGGAGGCTCGGGCAGTGTTGCCGCTGCAAGCGGCGCGCGTAAGGCGCAGTCAAGCCCGGCATGATCGCCGGGCAATGCGGGTGAAACCGCACAGCCGGCCTGGCAGAGGGTTGTGCAGCAATCGTGCGGGCTTCGGGCGGGTGCAGGGCCATTGCCCGTTTCCGGCCCGATGCCGCTCGGATTACAGATGACGAAGCCGGGAATGCCGGCAGCACCCGCCATGTTTCCCTGCGCAAAGGCCGCTGCAAAGCCCTGCATGAGAAGGAAATAGGCCAGGAGGCCGGCCATGAGACCCGCCGCAAGACGATCCTTCAACATGTCGCGCATGAACTTCATGGAAGCGTCGTGACACATTTCCGTCGCCGTGTCACTGCGGCGAATGCGGCATCCATGCAGGACGCCGCAACTGGCTCAATTCCCGGGCCGAGACGCGAGAATGTCGCGTGCGCGATCCAGCATCGGCTTGTCGATCATGCGCCCGTCGAGCGTGGCGGCTCCCCTGCCCTGTGCGTGGGCCTCTTCCATCGCTGCGATGACGCGCTTTGCCCAATCTGTTTCCTCTTCCGATGGCAGGAATGCCGCGTTGAGAGGCGCGACGGCTGCCGGATGCACGCAGGTTGCGCCGCGAAAGCCGAAGGCCCGCGCCCGGCGAGCCACTGCCGAAAGATGCTCCGCATCACCATAATTGGCGACACTGTCCAGAAGCCCCAGAGGCGCGATGCCGGCTGCATGCGCGGCAAAGACGATCTGCTGGCGCGGCGCGAGCAGCGCCTCTGGCGTCGGCTGCATGCCGGTGGCTGTGGCGAAATCCTCACTGCCGAGGATCATGCCGCAAAGGCGTGGATCGGCCCGCGCAATGTCATGCACGTTTTCAAGGCCGCGCGGGGTCTCGATCATCGCCACTAGAGCGATTTCATCGGCCGGCAGGCCGCGCTCGGCCTCAAGATCGAACAGCATCTCGGAGATGAGACGCAGTTTTTCCGCAGCTTCGCATTTGGGCACGAAGATGCCGCGCAGACCGGGCTGAACCACGGCTTCAAGATCCGGCACGGCAAGCCGCAGGCCGCCATTGATGCGCACCAGAAGATCCGATGGCCCCGCGGCGAGGGTCGGCAGCGCCGCCGCTGTCATCGTGCGGGCGGCGGCCTTTTCGTGATCGGGGACGCTGTCTTCCAGATCGAGCACAACCGCATCGGCTCCACGGGTCTGGGCCTTGCCGATGAAACGCTCATTGTTGCCCGGCACATAGAGAAGCGAGCGCCAGCGTGGCTGGTTTGCTGTCTGCCTCATGCATCTGCTCCGTCGTTGATGACGCCGGCGGTGACGAAGCCATCTACTTCGGCATCGGAGAACGCGGCCGCGCGCAGGATTTCGCGCGAGTGTGCGCCCAGCGCAGGGGCCGGACCGCGCAGGGTGCCCGGCGTTTCGGAAAGGCGCGGCGTGGGCGCATGCATGGGCACGCTTCCGTGCTCTTCATCCGGTGCAGCGACATAGATGCCGCGTTCGATGAAATGACGGTCGGCGCAGATGTCCGCCACGTCGTAAAGCGGCGCGGCGGTGATGCCGTCTTTCTCGAAAATCTCCAGAACCTCGGCGCGGCTGCGCGCCCCGATCCACCCACCGACAATTGCGTCGACCTCATGCCGGCGCGAAACCCGCTGCTCGTTGGTGGCGTAGCGCGGGTCGGTGATCATGTCTTCGCGCCCGATGCTGCGGAACAGGCGCTCGGCGGTTTTTTGAATGGACGCGGAAATGGCGATGAAGTGCCCGTCGCTCGTCTTGTAGACATTGCGCGGGCTCGACGTGTTGGACCCATTGCCGACACGCTGTTTGGGCTTGCCGGTGATCTGGTAGTCGAGCGGCTCCGGCCCAAGCACGGAAACCATCGCATCAAGCAGCGACAGGTCGATCACCTGGCCATGCCCGTCGCGGTCACGCGCGCGCAGCGCCATCATCACGGCATTGGCCCCGTAGAGGCCGGAAATCATGTCTGCGAGCGCCAGCGGCGGCAGCAGCGGATCGCCCCCTTCCTCGCCATTGCGGTGTGCAAAGCCGGACATGCCCTCGACCAGCGTTCCGAAACCGGGACGCGGGCTGTAGGGGCCGCTCTGGCCAAAACCGGAAACCCTGAGCAGAACCAGTCCCGGGAACTCGCGCTTGAGCACATCCGGCCCGAGCCCCATCTTTTCCAGCGTGCCCGGCCGGAAGCTCTCGATCATCACATCGGCGCGGGCGATGAGCCGGCGCAGAAGATCCAGCGCGCCTTCCTTGCGAAAATCAAGCGCGATGCTCTTCTTGTTGCGGCCATAGACCTTCCAGAAAGTGGCATGGCCGCCCTGCTTCCACGCCCGCAGGGGATCGCCTGCGGGAAGCGGTTCCACCTTGATGACCTCGGCCCCGAAATCGGCCATCTGAAGCGAGGTCATGTTGCCCGCCACGAGACGCGACAGGTCAAGCACAACGATCCCGCTCAGTGGACCTTTTGCATCGGGCGTGAAATCGACGGGTTTCCAGGCACGGTCGGCCATAGTCTTCCTTCTTGTAGTCTCAGGCGCGCGCCGCAGGTTCGCGGCGCTTCATGAAGCGTTTCGTCGCCATGCCCAGTCCGCCAAGGACGACCATGGCAATGATGATTCCGAGCGAGATGGGCCGGTCGATGAAGATCGCCCAGTCACCTTGCCCCAGCATGATCGACTGGCGGAAATAGTTTTCCGCGAGCGGAGCAAGGACAACCGCCAGAATGAACGGGCCGGTGGGATAATCCGCCTTTTTCATCAGATATCCGAGCACGCCGAACACCAGCGCGACCCATATGTTGAACGTGCTGTAGGCAAGCGAGAACGCACCCACGACACAAAGGGCTATGACGACGCTCGCCAGATGCCCCTGCACGGAACGCAGAAGATTCACGAAGACGGGAATCAACAGCACATTCGAGAAGAGCAGGAAGATGTTCGCCAGCACAAGACCTGCGATCATCGCCCAGACCACGTCTCCAGACTTGATCATGAGAAGCGGGCCGGGCTGCATGCCGAACATGATGAGCGCGCCAAGCATGATGGCCGTGCCGCCGGAGCCGGGAATGCCGAGCGTGATAAGCGGGATCAGCGAACCGGGAACCGAAGCATTGTTGGAGGCTTCCGGTCCGGCGAGACCTGCAATTGCGCCCTTGCCGAACTCTTCCGGCTTGCGCGAAATGCGCCGCTCCAGGGCATATTCGAGGAAGGTCGCGACAGTTGCGCCGGCGCCCGGCAGGATGCCGATGACGGTGCCGAGGATCGAGCCGCGCACGGTTGCGCCGCCGCTCTCCTTGATGGCGGATGCCGGCGGGATGTATTCGCGGATGTTGAAGCTCGGCTTGCCGAGATCGATGCGCACGCGCTTTTCGAGATTGTAGAAGACTTCGCCAAGGCCGTAGAGGCCGATGATGATGGCGACGAAGTCGATGCCCTCGATCAGCTCCGGCGTGAAGGCGAAGCGGATATGGCCGGAAATGTAGTCACTGCCGAAGGTGGAGACCAGAACGCCGACACAGGCCATCAGCAGGGCTTTCACCATGTTGTCGCCGGCCAGCAGAATGATCGTACTGAGCCCCAGCAGCATGAGCAGGAAATATTCCGGTGCGCCCAGATAGATCGCGTAGGACGAGACCACCGGCGCGAAGAAGATCAGAACGGCCAGGCCGAAGAAACCGCCGATGAAGGACGAGAACGCCGACAGGCCGAGCGCCAGACCGCCCTGCCCGCGCAGCATCATCGGATAGCCTTCCATGGCGGTGATGATGGCGGGTGCGTCGCCCGGCGTGTTGATGAGGATCGAGGTGATGCGGCCGCCATACATGGTGCCCATGTAGACGCCGGTGAGCAGGCACAGGCCCGAAGCGTGCGGCATGCCGAAGGTCAGCGGCAGCATGAGCGCGATGCCTGCCGACGGCCCCAGCCCCGGCAGCGCGCCGACCACCGTGCCGATCATGCCGGCAAGGAAAATCAGCAGAATGTTGTAGACGGTCAGAACTTCCGAAAAACCGCCCGCGAGTTGAGTGAGTGCGTCCATTGGAGAGCGACTTTCAGGAAGACTATTGAAGCGGGATTTTCAGCCAGAGGCTGAAGATCGTGTAGATGACGGCCAGAATGGCGGCGCTGACCAGACAGGACTTTACGAAGCCATGCCCGTTGAAGCGCCACGACAGGATGATCATCAGCACGCCAAGCGGCGCAAGAATGCTGCCCCAGCTCATGGCGTAGATCGCGCCCGCCAGAAGAACGATAACGGCGGCCACCGGGAGCGCCGAAGAGAGATCTTCGATGACGGCGCTGCCGTCCGCACCGGGCTTGCGCCCGGCCATGAAAGCCTTGACGGCGAGGATGCCAATCAGACCCAGAACGACAAGTGCGATGTTGAGCGGGATATACCCCGGCCCGAAGCTCTGCTCCGAGCCGTAAGGCATATCCAGACTGCTTATGAGGAGGACTCCCGAAAAGACGGCGAGACCCGCAAGCAGGACGATTTCCGACAGTTTCATGAGCCCTCTCCAGTCACTTATTTAATGATGCCGAGCTCGGTGAGCGTCTCGCGATAGACGCCCTGGGTCTCTTCGAGATAGGCCTCGAATTCATCACCGGTGATGAAACCCTCAACCACGGAGTTCGGGTCGAGATAGCCGGACTTCCAGGCAGCGCTGTCGTTCAGCTCGGTCATCTTCTCGATGAGATAGGCCTTTGCTTCATCGCTGATGTCAGCCGGAGCGGTGACGCCGCGATAGAGGCTGAGCGTGATGTCGATGTCCTGCTCCTTGAAGGTCGGAACATCGGGAAGCGCGTCGATGCGCTCTTCCGTGCTGATGGCCAGCGCGTTGAACTTGCCTGCCTCGATGAAGTCGCGGGCCGTGCCCGGATTGGTGACGATGAAGTCGAGCTGGTTGCTCAGCAGTGCTGCAACCACATCGCCATCGCCCTGGAACGGCACGAAGTTGACCTTCTTGCCGGTCTGCTTCTGGAACTGGATGGCGACGATGTGCTCGATGCTTCCCGTGGCCGTGCCGCCAACGTTCAGAACCTTGTCGGCCTTGAGCAGATCGTCGATTGACTTGTAGGGACCAGCCGCGTTGACGACGAGCAGCTCGGGGTCGATGCCCAGACGCGCAATCGGCGTGAAATCGGAAAAGTCGAGGCCGATGTTGGAGGTGAGCGGCGTGGTGATGTGCGAGGAGGTCACCGACATGAGGTAGTGACCGTCACCGGCGCGCGAGTTCAGGTAGCCCATGGCCACGGCGGAGCTGCCGCCCGGCTTGTTGATCACGTTGATCGGCGTCTCGATGATGCCCTCTTCCTGCATGATCTTGGCCATGGAGCGCAGCATGGTGTCGTGACCGCCGCCCGGACCATAACCGGCGACGAACTCGATTCCGCGCTCGGGGAATTCCTGCGCGCTGGCCGGAGCGGCCTGTGCTGCAGCGAGCACGGCGGCAGCCATACCCATGGATTTAAGCATATGTTTCACGTCGTTTCCTCCTGATGATCGTCTGGTTGAGTGATGTTGGAACCGCATTGCGTGCGGATCGGGTGGCTACCGGGCCGGCAGCCTGTGGCGAAAGGCGGTCAGCGCGGCGGTGGCCTGCGCTGCGCTTTCGCAGGTCACGGCAATGACCTGATCGATGTTTGCGGCCATGCGGTCGGCGGGGCCGGCAATGTTGAGTGCGGCGCGCACACATCCGTCTGCATCAAGAACGGGAGCCGCAACGCCCGCAGCACCCTCGACCACGCCACGCAGATTGACGGCATGGCCGGCCGCGCGCGCGTCCTCCACCTTTGAGAGAATGGCTTCGCGTAGATCCGGATTGCCGGCTTCTTCAGCCGCACGCGTCGCATACGCGGCAAGCCGGTCGGCGGAAAGGCCGGCCAGAAGCACGATGCCGCTCGTGACCTGATGCGCCCTGCGCGACACGGTGATGTCGCGGTCATATCTGATCTCGCGCTCGGGCATGAGCTTGGAGATGTAACGAACGCGGTCGTCTTCATCGAGCACGGCGAGAAAGCCGGATTCGCCCGCCTCGCGCACTGCCGTGTGCAGAACCGCATCGGTGAGGCGCGCAAGTGTGCCCCATGCCTGATGCGCGTCATCCGGCTCGCCGGGAAGACGGCAAAGACGATAGCGGCCGTCATCCTCGCGGGCGGCATAGCCAAGATCGACCAGCATGCGCAAAAGGCCGAGCGCGCTGCTCTTGGGAAGCTCCAGTGCAGCGACGGCGTCGGAGAACGAGACCGCGCCTTCCTGACGGGCCATCCATTCCAACAAAAGCAAAATGCGCTCAGCGCCGCGACCACTCACCTGGCTACCTCCTCCTCGGCCTCCGCTAGTTCAGTATGCTGAACTAGTTCTTTATTTAGAACAGTTATTTGGTAGAGACTATTGGCGGCGGCGTCAAGCCGGCAAAGAAGAGGGCCGGCAAGTGACTGGAAAGCATCGGCTTTTGCGTGTTTTGACCGTGGATAAGGTTCAGGCGACAAACAGCACGCCCAAACGAAAACAGCCGCAGACCGGATTAGCGGTCTGCGGCTGCATGGCGTCGATCAGTCTGAATCAGCGTACGACGAGCTTGATCGGATCGGCGCTCGGCGGGTCGAGATAGCCGAAGAAGCGCTCGATGGCCTTCTCGTCGCCCTCAATGGTCAGCGAGCCTTCGGCCAGTGCATCGGCAAGCGTGGTCTGCTCCAGAAGAATGTCATCCAGAAGCGCCTTGGTCGCGACGATGGTGGCGTCGGTTTTCTCCGGGCTTTTAGGATGGAAGACCGCCACGCCCCTGCGGATTTCAAGCGCGCTGTCGTCCTGGATATCCGTGAACCGGAACCCGATGGTCATGTGCGCGTCTGCCGCCTTTTCGGGATCGAGCCGCACCCGAACGGACTCGATGATGGCGTCGGGCGAAAGCGCCTTGATGATGTCGGGAGCGGCGAAGTTCCAGATGCGCGAATAGTCGAGCTTGTCTTCCAGCTCCAGAGCACCGCCAAGCGCAAGGCCGCGCCAGTAGATATTGGGCTGCTGATAGGCCCATTCACGCATCGCCTCGGCTTTCATTGCACGGGCTTCCATGTCCTCGCCATCAACGCGGACGGCGTGGGTGAGAAGCTCCATCGACCAGCCATATTCGCCTTCATCGAGCGCCTTGCGGGCCTTCTCCATGATCGCGTCCCGGCCGCCGAGTGCCTCGACATAAAGCGCGGCCTTCTTTTCGAAGCCCGGCGTGGCGAGTTCGGTCGGATCTGCCTGATACCAGCCGAGATAGCCGCCATAGATGTTGCGCGTGCTGTGTGCGACAGTGCCGTAATACTCTCCAAGCCACGGATCGTTGGCCAGATGCTCCGGCAGGCGGATCGTGTCTGCCAGTTCCTCCCGCGTGTAGCCCATGTTCATGAGCCGTACGGTCTGGTCGTGCACATACTGGATCGCGTCGCGATAATTGGTGATGCGCTCGACAATGAACTCGTTGCCGACCCACGGACGCATGTGGGAGCCGGAATAGCTGTCTGCCTCACGCGCATACTCGAGCAGCCGGTCGACGCCCGTATACCACTCCACCGGATCGCGGAACTTGGTGCCGCGCAGCGTGTAGATATTGGGGAAGGACTCGCCCTGGATCGTTTCCGATCCGTGCAGGTGCTTCATCTCCGGGAACCAGACGCCGATTTCATCCTCGGCATCGCCATAGGCGTGGAACATGACCATCCGCACACCGGCGATTGTCACGTCCAGCATTTCGTCAAACGTGTCCGTCGGCTGTAAAAGTGACACCGGGCCGGAATCGAATGTGGGCCCAAGCGCCTGATGCACACGGCCTTCCGGGCCGACATCGAGCAGCGTGCTGGCGAGCGCGGTGCGGATCGACAGGATCGGACCGACCACGCTTGCGTCATTGACCAGATATTCCATGAAGCTGTCATGGGCGTAGATCTTCACCTTGCCAGACTTCACGTCCTCTTCGGTCACGCCGAGACCCTTGGAGCCGAACGGGTGATCGGGATGACGGTGCGTGTAGACGATGGCCTTGATGGGTTTGTCGGTTAAGCTGCGGAACTCCTCCATGACCAGCGCGCCGAAATCGTCATTCTCGCCCGGATCGATGATGATGACGCCGTCATCGCCAACCACCATCGTGGTGCTGGTGATGCCGTAGCCAACGGCCACATAGACCTTGTCCTTGACCGGCATATAGATGCCGCGCTGCATCTGCCGGGCAAACGCGGTCTGTTCGGGATGGATCGTGTCCGAGGCTTCCGTGAAGGCGAGATTGTCGCCGCGATCGAGCACAATGGGCGCGAGATTGGGCTTGAAAGCCTCATAGCCCGCCATCAGGCGCTCGACTTCGGCCTCGTCCGCCATCGCATCGGATACCAGTCGAACATCGCCCGCCTGCGCCAGAAAGAGCGCACAGGCAGCGCCGGCAAGCAGAGACAATGTCTTGTTTCGATGTGGTTTGAGATGTGTCGTTTCAAGCCGGCGCACGACCGGCTTTGCGGATGTCTTTTGCATGCTTCTTCTCCCCAAACAGGAACCGCTGGCGGTTGCCGCAGTCCAAATGCCTGTACGCAGACCGCGCTCGGCGCTACCATGAGAGGTCTTGTGCAAAACCACTCACGGGCACGGGGCGCGGAAACCGTTCAGCCATGGCGTTTGAGTATTTCGAAACTTAGCCAGCCTGCTACGTAATTTCCGACAAGTTTTCGGGGAGGAAAACTTTGTGAGCGAGCGCGCAGGAACCGGCTTTTTCTCCACGGAGGAACCCAGCCTCTACGAGGCGGCAATCCGCCCGTGGAACCTGACCGTCGAGCCGCTGGAGGCCGGCCCGTTCGGCTGCGACATCGCGTTTCTGAAGCTCGACGGCATCGCCATCTACCGGGATCAGTACCATACGGACATGCGGCTGCGCGGCACGACACCGCCCGACGCTCTTGCGCTCGCCCTGCCGCTTGCGGGTCTGTGCGACAAGTCGGCCTTCTGGGGGCGAACGCTGTGCAAACACAACCTTCACCACAGCTTCTATCGAGAGCTGGACAGCACCACGGCTGCCGGCCACGACCAGATCGTCATCCTGATTGGTACGGATGAACGCTATGCGCCGGAATTCGCCGATCTCTGGGATCATTTCGACGCCTGCAAGAACGGTCGCCCCATTCACCTGACGGACCGGCAGGCCGGCGCCCTGCGGCGGGTCTGTCTTGATGCGCTGCACACGGGCGAAGGAGAACCAGACAGAGCGTTCGGCGACATGCTGCGTGCCGATTTGGTCGGTGCGATCAAGCCGCTCGTTCTCGACGCCTGCCGGCAGGAACAGGCCCGGCCGGACCGGCGCGGAAATTCGGCCATTGCCCGCATGTATGATTTTCTTGAAGCCTCCGACGAACCGCGCCTGACGGTTGCCGGACTTTGCAGGATGGCCGGCATTCACGAACGCACGCTGGAGCGCGCGGTACGGGCGAAATTCGACTGCACCGTCCACGCCCTGCTCCGCCGCCGCCGGTTGCACGAGGCGCGGCGCATGCTTCTCTTTGCCGATGCCTTTACAAACAACGTGACGCGGATTTCGCACGAACTCGGCTTTTATGATGGCGGGCGCTTTGCCCGCGATTATGCCGCCCTCTTCGGCGAACTGCCTTCGCAGACATTGCGCCAGAACGCGATAGAGACCGTCACGCCCCTCCTGGTCTGAACGAAAAACGCCGCGCCTCCCATGGGATGGTTCCCGGGGAAGCGCGGCGCGTCTTTTAACGTGCCCGGATTATCAGCGACGCTGGAGAAGCGGCATGTTCATGGCGTTGGCGTATTTCACGCTCTCGGCCAGGAAGCCGTCATAGCTCTCGCGCACGCGGGCAACGTCTTCGCTTTGCGCCGTCAGCTCTTCGCGCACTTCTTCCCATGCGCCCTTGAGGCCTTCGGCCACATCGTCCGGCACATCGCGGAAGATGACGCCATCGGCCTCCAGCGACGCCATGGCGCGCGCATTGTGATAATCGAACTGGGCAAGCGCCTCCTGGCTGGCGGCAAGGGCCGCAGCCTCGCAGATTGCCTGCAGATCGGGTGAAAGCTCGGCCCAGGCATCCTTGTTGAAGACGATGGCAAGCGCTGCACTCGGCTCGTTGTAAGCCGGCAGGTAGCAGTTCTTGGTGATCTTCTGCAGGCCGAAAGCCTGATCGAGGAACGGACCGACCCACTCGGCCGCATCGAGCGCACCGGACTGAAGCGCCTGGAAGATTTCCGGCGGGGGCATCAGAACCGCGTTGACGCCAAGCTTGCGATACATCTCGCCGCCGAGGCCGGCAATGCGCATGTTGAGGCCCTTGAGGTCGTCCAGCGAATTGATCTCGGACTTGAACCAGCCGGCGCTCTGCGTGTTGGAATTGCCGGAATAGAGCGGCTTCAGATTGCGCTGGGCGTAGATGTCGTCCCAGATCTCCTGACCGCCGCCATAGCGCAGCCATGCGTAATGCTCGGCAGCCGTCATGCCGAACGGCACGGCGGTGAACCAGTGCAGGGCCGGGTTTTTGCCGGCTGCATAGTAGGGCGGGTTATGGCCGACGGGTGCCTTGCCCTGCTGTACGGCATCCTCGACGCCGAAGGGCGGAACGAGCTCGCCGCCGCCGAAAACCTTGAAGCTCAGCCGGCCATCGGACATGGCGGCGACCTTCTCGGCGAAGTTGGTGACATTGGTGCCAACGCCCGGTGCGTTCTTGGGGAAGCTGGTGGGCAGGTTCCACTCGATCTTGCCCTGCGCAATGGCTGGCGTGGCGAGTGCTGCGGCCGTTGCGCCCGCGCCTGCTGTGAGAAATGTTCTGCGTTTCATGTCGGGGTTTCCTCCTGAACAACGACTATCTGAAGAGCATGTCCGGCAGCCATGTAACCACAGCCGGGAACGTGATGAGAAGCGCCAGAGCGATCAACTGAATGGCCACGAACGGGATTACCGAGCGGTAGATCTCCATGGTCGTGATGCTGCGCGGCGCAACGGAACGATAATAGAAGAGCGCGAAGCCAAAGGGCGGCGTCAGGAACGAGGTCTGCAGGTTCATTGCAAGCAGGACCGCAAACCAGACCGGAGAGAAATCCGTGGCCAGAATGGGCGCTCCCAAAAGCGGCACGACAATGTAGATGATCTCCACGGCTTCCAGAATGAAGCCAAGGAAGAACACGACCACCATGACGAGGGCGAGTGCGCCCCATTTGCCGCCCGGAACCTGCTCCAGAAATCCGGCCACCAGCTCGTCACCGCCGAACCCGCGGAACACAAGCGACAGCATGGAGGCAGCGATGACGATGCCGAACACCATGCCGGAGATGCGCAGCGTATCGATGACGGCGGGCACGAGAACATCGGTTCTGAAAAGCCGCCAGCCGGCAAAGAAAACGCCAAAGCCGATCAACGCGCTGGCCAGAAGACCGAGCAGACCGGCTGGCGCGCCAAGGGTTGCTGGCGGCAGAAGGCCGGTTGCGCGCAGCACGACGAGCACGCCGCCGGCGATAACCGCGGCAATGATGAGCAGACGCCCCGCCGGCCCGATTTCACCGCGCGTGAAGGCGGCAAGAAGGATCGTGCCAATCGCCCCCAGCCCGGCTGCCTCCGTGGTGGTGGCGACACCGCCGAGAATGGAGCCCAGAACGGCAACGATCAGAAGCAGCGGCGGCAGGAAGGTGCCGAGAATGCGGTTCAGCGGAACCGGCTTGCGCTCATCCTTTGCAACGGCTTTCTGCGCGCCGCGCAGCGTGAAGAGAATGTAGAGCCCGTAAAGCCCGACAAGCAGCAGGCCTGGCACCAGCGCACCGGCGAAGAGATCACCGACGGACACGGCGTCAGGCGCGAAATTGCCCGCCTTCTGCTGCGCTTCCAGATAGGTGTTGCCGATCTGGTCGCCGAGCAGAACCAGCAGGATCGAGGGCGGGATGATCTGGCCGAGCGTGCCGCTGGCGCAGATGATGCCGCTCGACACGCGCGGCGAAACGCCGGCCTGAAGCATGGCGGGAAGGCTGACAAGCCCGAGCATGACCACGGTTGCGCCGACAATGCCCGTGGAAGCTGCGATCAGCGCGCTGAAAAGCAGCACGGAAAGGGCAAGCCCGCGGGGCGATGCGCCGAGCATGTCGCGCAGGACCTCAAGCATGCGTTCGGCGAGCTGCGAACGCTCCAGCACCACGCCCATCAGAATGAAAAGCGGCACGGCCATCAGAAGCGTGTTGCTCATCACACCCCAGACACGGCTGGGGAAGAAATCCAGGAAAGACAGGTCGAACGCGCCAAAGAAGCTGGCGATGACCGCCACGACGAAGGGCACGCCGGCAATGGCCAGCATGGCGGGAATGCCGCTCAGAATACCGGCGAAGAGCCCGACCAGCATCAGGCATAGAAACAGTTCCGAAAGGGTCATAGGCTTGGCTCGCCGTCGGCAGTGTGGTCGGCGCGCGGCTCAAGCACCATGGCGATGCCCTGCAGAATCATCATGGCAGCGCCCAGGGGCAGCGCCGTCTTCACGATGAAGAGGCCGGGCAGACCGCCGGTTTCCACGGACGCCTCGCGGATTGACCAAGAATAGGCGAGATCCGCCCAGTCGGCCCAGATGATGAGGCCGAACACCGGAACGAGAAACAGAAACACCGCCACTGCATCTGCAATGCGCGCATAGGCGGGTGAAAGGTTCTCGGAAAGCACCTCGACGCGCACATGGCCGCCCCGGCGCAGGCAAACCGGCACGGAGAAGATCAGAAGCACGGCGAAGGCGTAGGAAGCGAAGTCCTGCAGTTCGATGAAACCAATGCCAAAACCATAGCGCATCACGACGATGGCAAGCACGCTTGCCGTCAGGGCCAGGCAGGCAAGCACGCAAAATGCCGTCGCCAGCCGGTCCAGCCCGGCGCAGAACCTTAAATACAAATGCAAAACCGGCTCCCATCCGAATTCCGGCGCGAAGCTAGCGCATGCGCCATGGAAAGGAAATGTCTATTCGCCCATGGTTGGGTACGCGATCACAGGGGATCGGCGAGGCCGCATGTGAGCGCGCACCGGGAGCGAGAAGGCTTTCGGGCCTTTTACAGGCGCCCACAACGAAAACACTCGCCGGAGAGGACCGGCGAGCGGATCGCATTCATGGACTTGAACGACTGTGCGCTTAGCTCTTGATCGTCGCGGCAAGCCGCGCGGAGGCCTTGTTCAGCGCTGCGAACTTCTCATCGTCAGAGCCGTCCTTATAGGCTGCATCGAGCGTGTTCACGATTTCGGAGAACAGCTCAAGCTCCTCGTCGGCAGCCGTCATGGTGAGCGGCTGGTCGTCATAGGCCTCGACGAAGCGCTGGGCGGCATAGGCGATCAGCAGGAGGGCGGCCGCATTTTCCGGCTCGCTGGTGATCCGCTGATGAGCCTTGACCGCGCAGCCTTCATAGGCACGAACGCTTCCGCCCTGCTCGTTCAGATCCTTCAAAAACGTATCAAACATGATCCAAGTCCTTTGGCATTTACTGCGGCAGTTCTGAAATGCCGCCGTGGTTCGCCGACCATACGGTCGGCGCATTCAGGAAGCTCTCGACCTCAGCGATCGTTTCCGGCGAAAAACGGTTTTCTTCCTTGCAGACGGCGAGCACATCCCACCACGTGGCGAGATGATGCAACCGCATGCCGGCGGCTTCAAGCCGCTTCGGCGTGTCTGGGAAGATGTCGTAGTAGAAAACGGCGAATGTGTCGGTGACCCGTGCGCCGGTGCGCGCGACCGCTTCGGCAAACTTGATCTTGCTGCCGCCGTCGGTGGTCAGATCCTCGACCAGAAGAACACGCGCGCCTTCGCTCAATGCGCCCTCGATCTGCGCATCGCGGCCAAAGCCTTTCGGCTTCTTGCGCACATACTGCATGGGAAGGCCCATCCGCTCGGAGAGCCACGCGGCAAAGGGAATGCCGGCCGTCTCGCCGCCCGCTATCGCGTCGAACTGCTCGAAGCCGACATTGCGGAAGATGATCGAGGCCGCGAAATCCATGATTGCGGCGCGAACGCGCGGATAGGAAATCAGCTTGCGGCAGTCGAGATAGACCGGACTTGCAAGACCAGACGTGAACGTGAACGGCTGTTCGGCGCGAAAATGCACCGCCTCGATCTCCAGAAGCATGCGGGCGACCATCTGCGAAATGGCGGACTGGTCCGGGAAGGTGTTGGAGAACATGTCGTGGTCCTGTTCGTTGATCGGGCCTTTTCGCTAACAGCTATCTCCTGCCTGAGCCAGCCCGGCAATGCAGGGATTCGTTTCTGAAAGAAACCGCACAGTCACTCCGCCCCCGCAAGGAAAGCAAAGAGAATATCCACGCCGGCAAGGAAATCCTCGATCTCCATCGCTTCCTGGGGATTGTGGGAACCATTGCGGTTGCGCACGAACACCATGGCGGAAGGAACGCCGGCGGCGGCGAACACGGCAGCGTCGTGCCCGCCGCCGCTCGGCATGACGAAAGGCTCCTGTCCGACCTGGCGCATGGCCTCTTCAAGGCCTGCGACGAGCCCCTTGTCGCACAGCGCCGGCTCGACACGAAGCTCTTCGCCCAGCTCGAAGCGGACCCGCCGGTCGCGCTCGATCTCGCGTATTTCGCTGGTCAGAAGCTTGCGCATCTCATCCAGCGTTTCGGGCTTCTGGCTGCGCATGTCGAGGCTGAAGGACACGCTGTCGGGAATGCGCGACATGGCGTGTTTTTCGGGATCTGTCGCCACGATGCCGCTCGTCAGTACCAGATCGTCGCCCTTGTTGAGGATCGTCGTCCAGCTCTCGTCGAGCCGCACCAGAAGATCCGCCATGGCGAGAACGGGATCGCGCCGATAGGCCTTGGGCACCGCGCCGGAATGACCGGCCTCACCGTAGCAGGTGATGGAGCGGTAGCGGATATTGCCGCGAATGCCGGAAACGGCGGCTGCGGGGATGTTCTTGCCAATCAGCAGCGGCCCCTGCTCGATGTGCAGTTCGAGATAGGCCTCGATGCGGCTGACATCCATCAGCGGCTTGCCCGCGCGAATGTCTTCGACCGGCAGGCCGATATCGGCCATATGCGCTTCCAGCGTACGGCCGTCGCCCTTGTGCCGCGCTTCGATTTCAGGCGTTGCGAGTGTGCCGGTCAGCGCCTTCGAGCCGATATAGCACGGACCAAACCAGGCGCTTTCCTCGCCGCGCATGGCAAGCACATGCACCGGCCCTGCAAAGCGGCGGCCTTCGCGCCGGGCGCGGATCAGGCAGACGAGACCCGCGACAACGCCGGCCAGTCCGTCGAAATTGCCGCCGAAGGGGACGCTGTCCACATGCGAGCCGACGACGATGAAACGCTCCGCGTCGCGGTCTTCGGGCAGCGAGAACCGGGCATTGCAGCCCGCGTCGTACCAGACTTCGAGCCCCTCTGCGCGCGCCACAGTCTCAAGATATTCGAGCGTCTTGGTCTCGATCTCGGAGAAGGCCGGACGGCTGACGCCTTCGACATCGGGCGACATGTGCGCGATGTCGCCGAACAGACGCTCTGCAAGCGCACGGTCGGTCGCATGGGCGATCGCATGGCCGGGGGCGAAAGAGGCGGGCTGGGCGTTCATGGCGCTGCTTCCATGAAGACAACGGCCTCGTCCTGTTCGCCGTCGATCACGGACCCGACCAGTTCCCGCACGGAGGAGAGCCCCTGCCCTGCGAGCCAGTCTTCCAGCCCGTCGATCAGCGAGATCATCGCCGTGGGATGAATGAAGGTTGCGGTGCCGACCTGCACGGCGGATGCGCCGGCGATCAGATATTCGATCACGTCTTCAATGGTGGAGATACCACCGCAGCCGATGACCGGGATATTGGTCGCGCGGGCGCATTGATAGGCCATGCGAAGCGCAATGGGTTTCAGGCTCGGGCCGGACAGGCCGCCCATGAGATTGCCAAGCTTGGGCCGCCGCGTGTTGATGTCGATGGCCATGGACAGGATGGTGTTGGCCACCACCAGCGCATCGGCGCCGCCCTCTTCCGCAGCGCGCGCCACTTCGGACGTTTCGCCCGTGTTGGGCGTGAGCTTGGCCCAGAGCGGCAGGTCCGTCGCCGCGCGCAGCTTGCGCATCACGTCATGCGTGGAGGACGGACGAATGGCAAACGCCTTGCCGTCTTCCTCGATGTTCGGGCACGAGATGTTGACCTCGATGGCCGCGACGCCGGGAACGCTGACCTCGGAACACAGGGTGGCGAATTCATCGGCCGTGTTGCCGGAAATGGAGACGACGAGCGGCGTCTCGTAATGGGCGTAGAACGGCACGACTTTTTCAAGAAACGCGCCAACACCCTTGCTCGGAATGCCGATGGAATTGAGCATCGAACCGTTCACCTCGCAGACGCGCGGCGTCGGATTGCCGTCGCGCCAGCCACGGGTGATGGTCTTGGTCACATGCGCGCCAAGCCGGTCCAGATCGAACACCTCCGCGAGATCTTCGGAGAAGGTGCCGGATGCCGGCATGATCGGGTTCTTGAGTTTGAGCCCGCCAATATCGACAGAAAGATCTACCATGCGATCGCCTCCATCATGTCGAAGACAGGGCCTTCGCGACACACTCTGAGATGCACCTGCCGGTCGCCGCGATTGAACGGGCGTACGCAGCAATGGCACATGCCAATGCCGCAGGCCATTTGCTGCTCAAGCGCGATCTGACCGGGAATGCCATGACGTTCGCCGATGGTCTGCAAAAGCCGGAGCATGCGGTTGGAGCCGCAGGTGTAGAACGCGTCGGCGCGGCCTGCCGCGACCAGCCCCTCGATAACCTGTTCCAGATTGCCCAGATCCGACGTGCCTTCCGCGTCGGTCAGGGTGATGACGTCTGCGCCCAGTGAGGCGAAATAGTCCGTCGACATCAGATAGTCGGGGTGGCGGGCACTGCAGATCGCAGTGAGCTTCCGGCCAAGCCGATTGGCCTCCAGCGCAAGCGGAGCAAGCGTTGCGAGCCCCACGCCGCGCGCTACCAGAACCAGGTTCTGCCAGTCGTCGGCAATGGTGAAGGGCTCGCCAAGCGGCCCGAGGACATTGAGCCTGTCGCCGAGCGCCAGCGTGGCCAGCGCGCGGGTGCCGGCGCCTGTGACCTTGTAGAGAAAATGCAGCTCTCCCTGATCGGGATAGAAGCCGTAAATGCTCATCGGGCGGCGCAGATAAGGCGTCTCGCCGCCCGCCTGCGGGCACAGGAGGTGAAAGAACTGGCCGGCACGGCAGCGCGCAAGAAGATCCTGCGGAGCGGCGAGCACCAGACGGCGATACTCGCCATTGACCGGGTCGTTGCTCTTCACGGAAAGCGGCAACTCGAATGCCTTGATCGACGGGACTGCGTCCATCGGCTCAATCCTTTCTGGAATCCCCGTCATCCGAACACCAGGTTCGGCAGGAAGGTGGAGATGTCCGGCACGTATGTGATGATCGCGAGCACGATGAGGTTCGCGATGATGAAGGGCCAGAGGCCGGAGATGATCGTGAGCACCGGTTTCGACAGGGTCGAAGACGCCACGAAAATATCGAGCCCGAAGGGCGGCGTGATCATGCCAATGGAAATGTTCAGCGTGACGATCATGCCGAAATGGACAGGATCGATGCCGAGCGCCATGGCCACCGGATAGAGCGGCGGAACCAGAATCAGAAGCGCCGAGTTCGGGTCGATGAACATGCCCGCAATCAGGAAGCTGATATTGACGATCAGCAGGAACACGATCGGCCCGGCCTGGATCGCTTCCAGAAAGCCCGTGATGGCCGCCGGCACCTGCGCCAGCGTGATGAAGTAGGACAGGAGGCCGCCCATCGCCAGCAGGATGAAGATGATCGCGGTGGAGATCGCGGCGCGTTCGGTGATTGCAACCAACTTGCGCCAGGTGAGCTCACGGAAGATCACGCCTTCAACGAAAATGGCGTAAACGACGCTGACGGCCGCCGCTTCTGTGGGCGTGAAATAACCGCTGTAAATGCCGCCCAGAATGATGATCGGCATGCCGAGCGCCCAGCCGGCGTCCCGGACAGCGATGACGCGTTCTTTCCAGCTTGTGCGCGGACCGCGCTCAACGCCGGAGCGTCGCGCTTCGAGCGCCGCCATGATGGCGAAAGCCAGACCGAGCACCAGACCCACGGCGAGACCGCCGACAAACAGCTTGGCAACGGAGGTGCCCGTCATCCAGCCATAGATGATGAAGGTGATGGACGGCGGAATGAGCAGCGCCGTCTCGGCACTGGAAACGATCAGGCCGAGCGAGAACTTGTCGCTGAAGCCGACCTTGCGCATTTCCGGGTAGACCATGCGCGCCATGGCCGCGACCGTGGCCGGTGCGGAACCGGAGACCGAGCCGAACGCCATGGAGCCGCCAATCGTGGTGTATCCCATGCCGCCGCGCAGATGACCGACCAGCACCTTGACGAGACCTGTCAGGCGGCGGGCGATCTGCCCCTCGCCCATCAACTCTGCAGCCAGAATGAAGAATGGAATGGCCAGAAGCGTCGTGTGATTGATGCCGCCCAGGATTTTCTGAATAACCACCGGATCAGGGAGGTTGCCGTAGAAGAATTCCTTGATCATGAGCGCCGGCACGCCCAGCACGAGAAACATCTCGAAACCGAGAACCAGCAGCATGACTGCGACGATGATGACGAGTGCGAAAAGGATCATTATTCCTCCGACGCCTGTCCGGCGAAACGATCGATGCAACCGAAGAGGCTGAGCACGAAGCGCAGCGCCATGAGCGCAAAACCGATGGTGGGCGCGAGATAAATCCAGAAGATCGGGATGTTCAGCGTCGGGCTCCGCTGGCCCATGTCGTAAACGAAGGCGGTCATCTGGTAGCCGACCCAGACAAGATAGATGCAGAACACGAAGCCGACCGCGTCGATGATCTTTCTGATCGGCAGGCCAGAGGCCCGCGCGATCCGGTCGCGCCAGGTGTGCACACCGGCGTGACGCCCTTTCTCAAGGGCAAGGCCGACCGTGAGAAAGACGAGGAAAAGGCTCATCAGCCGCACGGCTTCTTCAACCCAGGCGAACTCGGAGGCGAAAGTGCCGCCAACCTGGCGCGCCAGCACATTCATGAAGTAGAGCGCGACCATGACAAGGAAGATGGAGACCGCTGCTATGCGCTCGGCTGTTCTGATGATGGCAAGTGCTTTCAAGGTCTCATTCCTTCGAAAAAGGGAACCGCTGCCGGGCTCACGGGGAGCCCGACATATGAAAGTCAATGCTTTGGTTCGGTGAAAGGCCAGGGCATCGGACCGTAAGGCAAAAACCGTTTTCGGTCGTTCCGATGCCCCGCAACAAAGTGGATCGCCGGTGGCGCCCGAATGGGCGCGCGGCGTTCCCGTGCTTACTGCGCCGTGGCGGCCTCATATTCCTTCTCATAGATGGCGATCAGGTTCTCGCCCTCTTCACCGGCGCGCTCCACATAGGCTGCGCGCCCGGCCGGATACATCTTGTCACGGAACGCGGACTTCTCGTCGGCGCTCATCTCGCGGATTTCGATGCCCGATGCCTTGATCTCTTCAAGGGCTGTGGCAACGGCCTCAGCCTTGTGGGCGATCAGCTCCGGGATGACTTCGTTGAACGTGTCGACAATGGTCTGCTGATGCTCCGCCGGCAGGCTTGCCCACCAGGCCGGGTTGAACAGGATCACGTCTTCCATCGCGCCATGGTCGGACAGGACGAGGTGCTTCTGCACTTCGTAGAACTTCATGCGCTGGATGGTGTCGAGCGGGTTTTCCTCGCCATCGACAACACCGGTCTGAAGGGCGGTGTAAAGCTCGCCGAACGGCAGGGCGATCGCCGATGCGCCAAGCGAATTGAACTGCTCGATCAGGATGTTGGAATCCATGACGCGGAACTTTTGGCCGGCAAAGTCTTCAAGGCTTGCGAGCGGCTTGGAAGAGGTGAAATTCTTCTTGCCGTTCGGCCACAGGCCGATGCAGGTCACGCCGCGCGAATTGAACGATTCGCAAAGCGCCTCGCCAAACGCGCCGCCGCGGATCTTCTGTGCGGTCTCGTCATTGTCGGGAAGCAGGTACGGAATGTCCATGATCGAAACGGCGGGGTTGAAACCGCCGAGGAAGGCAGCCGGCGCGACGGTCGCCTCAAGCGTGCCGAGCTGGACGCCTTCGGTCATTTCGCGCTGCTGGCCGAGCTGGCCCTGCGGGAAGATCTGGAACTCGACCGCGCCATCGGTGCGCTCGTTCACGAGCTTGGCGACCTTGTCGAGGAACACGTGACGCGACTGCTGCGCCGATTCAAGATGACCGATCTTTGCAACGAAATCCGCCGCCCAGACGCCTGTCGCGAATGCCGCGCCAGCCACGCCCATAACGGTCGTTGCAGCCAGTTTACGAATGAGATGTTTCATTGTTCCGCCTCCATTGCTTTTTTGAAAAAGCAGCCTACGAGCCCAACCATAGCCTGTCAACGGAATTCTCAAAAATGAGACGAATGGAACTTTCGTCCAATTAATGAGCTTTCCGTGCTTATTTGAGCATGTCCGTTGACAAGCCGATACAGGGCACCCGATAACGGAAGGAGTTGAAACTTGCGAGAAAAAAGCGTGTCACAGGGCGACTTGATCAGATTCAGCGACATTGGCGCCCGCCTGCGCGCTTACCGCCTCGGCAAAGGGCTTGCTCCGGACGAACTGGCAGAGAAGCTCGGCATCTCGCGTGCCGCTCTCTACCGCGCCGAGAAAGGCGAAATTCGCAAGATCGAGATGCTGACCAGCATCGCCGACGAGCTCGGCGTATCGCTGCCCAGCCTGATGGGCGTCGGCGTGGAATATGTGTCGAGCGCCATTGCCTTCTTTGAGCGCATGCGCCAGCTCGAAGATGACTGCCAGCAGGTGATCGGCCTGTTCAGCCCTGTCTCCTATCTCCTGACGTCTGACGCCTATGACGATGCGTTGCAGGAAGTGCTGCGGGAATCCGTGCCGCCGGAGGTCGATCCGGAAGGCCGTTCCGGAGAGGTGGTGGATGCGCTGATCGACATTTTGCGGGCGCGAAAGAAGGCGTTTCGCCTGCGCCGCCCGCTGATCGTCAGCCTGATCGCCTCGGCAGATCTGGAAGGGTTTCTGCTTCACGGCCTGACCGGCCGGCACGATTTGCCGCCGGACGTGGTGAACAAGCGCCGCATGCAGGCGCGCCGCGAGGCCGAGTACATTCTGACCATGCTGCGCGAGCAGCCCATCGGCATCCAGATCGGCATCGTGCGCGAGCCGGTTCCGGCGACGAGTTTTCAGATCTTCCGCCAGCAGGACCGCTCGGTGCTGGCGATCAGCCCTTTCCGGCTGGGCGAACAGCCCAACATCCGCGTCGGGGTGGCGCTGATCACCTCCGCCCCGGAAGCCATGACGCTTCACGAGGATATCGCTGAAGGTCTTTGGGCTGATGCTCTTAAAGGCGACGAAGCGGCGAGTTATCTCGAAACCATGATCGAGAAATACGCGATCCCTGTGGACGCCTGAGGCGCGTCCAGCCTCCCCTCCGTGAATAAAGCCGACTGATTTTCAACAGCGCGCCCATGAAGAATGGGCGGGCAGCGACGCCTTGCGTGCGCCCTTCACATGCCTGTCGCCGAACTGCAAGAAATCTGTCAGCGGCGCGACACAGAGCGATGATACCCGGCTGCCAAGCGCCGATCAGGCTTCCTGTCATTTATCTCGCAAACGAGGCAGTCATGCTGAAATTCATCGTCATGAGCGATATCCACCTTTCGCCGGAAGGTGAGGCCACCAATGGCCTGGACACCACGAAGCGTCTTCAGGCCGCTATCGACAGCGCCAACACGAACCATGGCGACGCGGATTTCTGCATTTTCGCTGGCGATCTCGCCGACCGTGGCGAAGTCCCGGCATACGCCATTCTGGACCGCATGATCGACCAGCTGAAAATGCCGGTTGTCCTGACGCTCGGCAATCACGACCATCGCGACCGGTTCAAGGAAATCTTCGGCACGCTGCATGATGATGAGAACGGCCACATCCAGAAGGCCATCGACGTGAAAGGCTATCGCGTCATCGTCATCGATTCCAGCGAGCCGGAAATCGTCAGCGGCGTGCTCTGCGAACAGCGCCTTGCCTGGCTCGCCGCGCGACTGGAAGAAGCGCAGGATCGGCCGGTGATCATTGTCATGCATCACCATGCGAACGATCTTCACATGCCGGTCGACCAGATCAAGCTGCAGCAGTCCGAGGCGTTCCGCGACGTTTTGAAGACGCATCCCGATGTGCGTCAGGTGATCGCCGGCCATGTTCACCGCCCGACCACGGGCCTGTGGCACGGCATCCCGCTGACCACGATTTCGGGCAACCATTACGACGTCAACGCGCACCTGCCGGGTATGCCGGGCGAAGCGCTGCGCCTTGATGGCCCTGCACAATATGCCGTCGTGCTGGCCGATGAAAACAGCACGCTCGTGCACTTCCACGACTACATTCACCGTCATGCAGAGATGGCCGACGGCCTGTTCCGCCGGCGTCGCAAACATGCGGAAGAGACCGCAGAGCGCGAAAAAGTGGCTGGCTAAGCAAGTCTGCCCACAGCTTTCAAATAACCTTCATGATGCGGTCACCCAGCTGTCAAGGCGCGCCGATAGCCAAGGCGCGACCGGCAACGGAGCCGGCGACCGCTCCTTTCCCATGTGAGAGAAAAAGATGCAGAAGAAACTCATCGCAAGCACGCTCGCGCTTTTGGCTCTGACGACGTCAGCCATGGCCGAGAAGGTGAAATTTGAATACTGGTACGGCCTCACCGGTCAGCTTGGCGAACAGGTTCAGGCGACCTGCGACCGCTTCAACGCTTCCCAGGACAAGTATGAGATCAGCTGCGTCAGCCAGGGCGATTACGCCACGGCGCTGCAGAACACGATCGCCGCTTTCCGCGCCAAGAAGCACCCGACCATCGTGCAGGGCGTCGAGGTCTCCACGCCCGACCTGATGCTCTCCGGTCAGGTTTACCCGGCTTACAAGCTGATGGAAGACAACGGTTTCGAGATCGACTGGGATTCCTATTTCCCGGGCATCGCCAACTATTATGCGGATTCCGACGGTCGCCTCTGGTCCATGCCGTTCAACTCCTCCACGGCAATGATGTACTGGAACGTCGACGCCTACAAATCCATCGGCCGCGACGAAGCACCGAAGACCTGGGAAGAGTATGAGCAGGTTCTGCGCGAGCTGAAGGAAGCCGGCAACGCCTGCCCGTCGGGCTACGCACCGTCTTCGTGGGTCGATCTCGAGCAGTTCTCCATGGTTCATGGCGAGCCGATCGCGACCAAGAACAACGGTTATGACGGTCTCGACGCCGAAGTCGTGTTCAACAAGACGCTTCATGCCAAGCACATGAAGGACATCAAGCGCTGGATCGACGAGGGCCTTCTGGTCATCAAGACGCGCGAAACCGGCCTTTCCACCCGTGACGCCTTCGCCGCCGGCGAGTGCGCGCACTTCTTCGGCTCCATCGCCAGCCACCAGGCCGTGACCGAACAGGTCGACGAGGGCTTTGCATGGGACGTGGCCATGCTGCCGGTCTATGAAGGCACCGAGCGCAAGAACTCGGTCGTGGGCGGTGCATCGCTCTGGACGCTTTCCGGCAAGACCGAAGACCAGTATCGCGGCGCTGCCGAGTACTTCAAGTTCCTCGCCAAGCCGGAATCGGCAGAGTTCTGGAGCACGGTCACGGGCTACATCCCGGTGACGGATGAAGGCTTCGACTATCTGGTCGAAAAAGGCTTCTACAGCGAGCGCCCCTACAAGGGCCGCGACAAGGCGATTGAATCGCTCACCTACACGCCGGTCACCCCGCTGACCCGCGGCATCCGCCTCGGCAACTTCGTCCAGATCCGCGCCGAGTGGACCTCCCAGATGCAGGCTGTCCTGAGCGGTCAGAAGACCCCGCAGGAAGCTCTGGACGACGCCGTCGACCGCTCCAACAAGACGCTGCGCAAGTTCGAGCGCACCTATAACGGCAAGACGCTTCCCTGAAGCCGAACCGTCAACGCCTGCGCCACGGCTGCCTCCCGGCCGTGGCGCATTTCGTTGCCGTGTGACCTTCAGCGACCAACGCAACCCCCGGAACGTCCATGCAAAAGCGCGCTTATTTCAAGGCCAATTGGCTGGCCTATCTCTTCATTGCCCCCCAGTTGCTGATCATCTTCGTGTTCTTCTACTGGCCGGCATCCCAGGCCATGTACTGGGCCTTCACCCTCGAGCAGCCCTTTGGCGGCGGCAACCAGTGGGTCGGGCTCGACAATTTCCGCGCCGTCTTCTCCGACGAAACCTACTGGGCATCGATCTGGCGCAGCATCGTCTTTGCCGTGCTCTCGACCGGCCTCGCCATGTCCATGGCGCTCGTTCTGGCGCTCTTTGCCGACCGGCAGTTGCGCGGCTATCGCTTCTTCCGCGTCGGCATGATCTGGCCCTACGCCATCGCCGCCCCGGCAGCCGCACTCGCGTTCCGCTTTCTGTTCAATCCGCAGTCCGGCGTCTTCGCCTATCTGAACACGCTTTCTCCCGGCCTGTGGAACCCCGCGCTCTCCGGCGTTGACGCCATGACCGCGATCATCATCACGCAGGCCTGGAAGCAGGTCTCCTACTCCTTCATCTTCTTCCTCGCAGGCCTCCAGTCCATTCCGCGCTCGCTGATCGAGGCAGGCTCCATGGACGGTGCGCGCGTGATGCGCCGCATGCTCGACCTGCAGCTCCCGCTGCTCGCGCCGACCATCTTCTTCCTGCTGGTCATCAACATGACGGATTCCTTCACGGACTCCTTCGGCATCGTCGACATTCTCACCGAGGGCGGTCCCGCCCGCGCGACCGAGCTGATGGTCTACAAGATCTATGTCGATGGCTTCCAGGGGCTCGATTATTCGGGCGCTGCCGCGCAGTCGCTGGTACTGATGGCGCTCGTCATCCTCATGACCTTCTTCCAGTTCCGCTTCATCGAACGCCGCGTGCACTACACGTGAGGAGCCAGACATGATCGAACGCACCCCCCTCCTCAACATTGTCACCCACGCGGTCCTGATCTTCGGCGCGCTTCTGCTCGCCGTGCCGATCTGGCTGTCCTTCGTCGCCGCCACGCTGACGGTCGCCGAGGTGAACTCGCCCAATGTGCATTACCTGCCGGGCGGCGAGTTATGGAACAACCTCACCGCCGCCTGGACCCGCGCCGATTTCGGCGTGAAGTTCATGAACTCGATGATCGTCGCCATCGCGGTGGTGATCGGCAAGGTGGCGATCTCCGCCATCAGCGCCTTCTCCATCGTGTTCTTCAACTATCGCCTGCGCATGGTGTTCTTCTGGGTGATCTTCATCACCCTGATGCTGCCGCTGGAAGTGCGCATCGTGCCCACCTATGCAGTGGCTGCAAACGCGCTCTACCCGTTCCAGGCGATCCTCGACTTCACCGGCATCAGCTGGCTCATCGCGCAGTTTTCGGGCGTCGAACTCTCGCTCGAATGGAACATGCTGAATTCCTACACCGGCCTGATCCTGCCTCTGGTGGCAACGGCCACCGGCACGTTCCTCTACCGTCAGTTCTTCCTGACCATTCCCGATGAGCTGGTGGAAGCGGCCAAAATGGATGGCTCCGGCCCGTTCCGCTTCTTCTTCGAAGTGCTTCTGCCGCTTTCGCGCACCAACATCGCAGCACTTGCAACCATCATGTTCGTCTATGCGTGGAACCAGTATCTCTGGCCACTTCTGATCATTACCGACCGGGCGAACTACTCCACCGTGGTGATGGAACTGCGCCGCCTCATTCCCGGACCTGACGCCATTGCTGACTGGAATGTCGCCATGGCCGGAACGCTGATCGTGATGCTCCCGCCCCTGCTGGTCGTCATCCTGATGCAGCGCTGGTTCGTGCGCGGCCTCATCAGCACCGAAAAATAACCTCTCAGGAGAGATTGAATCATGGCCGATATCGATATTCGCAAGGTCGAGAAATTCTACGGAAAGAACCAGGTCGTGCACGGCGTCGACCTCAACATTCAGGATGGCGAGTTCATCGTCATTCTGGGCCCTTCAGGCTGCGGCAAGTCCACGCTTCTGCGCATGATTGCCGGGCTTGAAGAGATCAGCAATGGCGAGATCTCCATCGAAAACACGGTGGTGAACCAGCTCGAGCCGCGTGAGCGCGGCTGCGCGATGGTGTTCCAGAACTACGCGCTTTATCCGCACATGACCGTGGCGCAGAACATCGGCTACGCGCTGAAGGTCGGCGGCATGCGCAAGGCGGAGCGGATGCAGAAGGTGGAAGCCACGGCAAAGAGCCTCGGCCTCGACCAGCTGCTCGACCGCAAGCCGGCGCAGCTTTCGGGCGGTCAGCGCCAGCGCGTCGCCATGGGCCGGGCCATCGTGCGCGAGCCGAAAGTCTTCCTGTTCGACGAACCGCTTTCCAACCTCGACGCCAAGCTGCGCGTGCAGATGCGTCTTGAAATCCGTCGCCTCCATCGCACGCTCAAGGCAACTTCGGTTTTCGTGACCCATGATCAGGTGGAAGCCATGTCGCTTGCCGACCGTCTGGTGGTGATGAATGCAGGCCGGATCGAGCAGGTCGGCACGCCCGAAGAGGTCTATCACGCGCCGGCCAGCATCTATGTCGGCGGCTTCATCGGCTCTCCGGCCATGAACTTCCTGCCCTGCGGCGTGTCGGACTGCGGCACCTTCGCCGTGATCGACAACACCAGTTTCCGCCTGCCCGTGGACCCGGAAATCGGCCGGACCATTGCCGGCCAGTCGGTGATCGTCGGCCTGCGGCCGGAAGATCTGAAGATCGCGCCCGAAGCCAACGACCCGAACCTTCTGACCGTTGCATTCGACTTCTCCGAAGAACAGGGCAGCGGCCGGCTGATGCATGGCCGGCTCGCCGGTCGTGATTTCGTGCTGCACTCCGCCGGGCGTCATCACCCGGCGCCCGGCGCGCCCTGCTCGCTCGCCATCGGCGCAGAGAGCGTACACCTGTTCGACCCCACCACCGAGAAGCGAATCACGGTCGCGGGCGCGAAAACCGGCCAGACGGGCACCCTGCCCGCAGCCTTTCAGAAAACCAGCGACGTCACCGTTTCCGGAGCCATTCAATGAAACTCGTCAGCTACAACATCCAGTATTCCAAGGGTAAGGACGAGCAGTTCGACCTTGATCGCATTGTCTCGGAAGTCGAGGGTGCGGACCTGATCGCCCTGCAGGAAGTGGAAACCTACTTCCCGCGCACCGGGCTTGTGCATCAGGCGCAGGAAATCGGCGCGCGCCTGCCGGGCTATCACTGGGTCTATGGACCGGGCATCGACATCGACGCCTCCATCGTCGGCGATGACGGCACGGTTACCCAACGTCGCCGTCAGGTCGGCAACATGGTGCTCTCGCGCTGGCCGATCCTGTCGTCCATGAACCATCTTCTGCCCAAGATGGCGCTCACGAACCAGTATCACCAGCAGCGTGCACTGATCGAAACCGTGGTCGACACGGATATGGGGCCGCTGCGCTTCTGCTCCGTGCATTTCGATCACATTGGCCCGCAGACGCGGCTGCCGCAGGTGCATCAGGCGATGGACCTGCTCCTGAACGCCGCACATCGCGGCTCTGCCTGGGGCGGAAACATCGCTGGCGACTGGTACGAAATCCCGCCGCCGCCCGCGCCCGAGCGCACCATCGTGATGGGTGATTTCAACTTCACCTCCGACAGCGAGGAATACGCCCTCCTGATCGGTGACCGCGTCGAGAGGCACGGACGCCTCGTGCAGGATGGCGGTTTCACCGATGCATGGGTGGCAGCCGGCAATGACGAGGATGAAGGCGTGAGCTTTATCGGCTCGGGCGAGCGCATCGACCATTGCGTGGTGAGCAGTAGCATGGCCGGCAGCGTCAAGCGTGCCTGGATCGACATGGATGCACAGGGTTCTGACCACCAGCCGCTATGGGTTGAGATCGACCAATAAAGCATTTTGCAGTCAGGTGGCATCACCTGACGCCCGCAAAAATGCGTAAAAACAGATAGATAGAGCGTTTTTGGCGGGTGCCAGGTCAGGCCGGCATCCGCGGAACGCTCGCAAGCAGCTTCTGCGTATAGGGGTGCGCGGGGTTCGCCAGAATGTCGGCGGTCTTGCCGCTTTCGACGACACGCCCCTTCTGCAGAATGACGATCTCTTCGCAAAGGGCGGCGACAACCGCCAGATCATGCGAAACGAGCAGGATCGTCATGTCTGCCGACAGTGCTTTCAGAAGGTCGACGATGCGGGCGCGTGTCGACAGGTCGAGTGCGCTCACCGCCTCGTCGGCCAGAATGAGCTGCGGACGCGCCACGATGGCGCGCGCAATGGCAATGCGCTGACGCTGACCACCGGAAAATTCATGCGGATAGCGGTCGATGGCGTCTGCCGGCAGGCCGACATCGTGGATCGCCTTTTCAATCGCCTCCTGATGAGACCCCGGAATGCGCAGCGCCCGCAACGGTTCGGCGATGATCGACTGCACCTTCTGGCGCGGGTCGAGCGAGGAATAGGGATCCTGAAAGACAGCCTGAACCGCCTTGCGATAGTCCCGCATGAAGGCGCGGTTGCCGGGGTTGAGCTCGGTGTCGCCGAACTGAATGCGCCCGCTTGTGGGACGCGCCAGCCCAAGCAGCAGTTTCAGGATGGTGGACTTGCCGGAGCCGGATTCGCCCACCAGCCCCACATTCACGCCGGGGCGAAGGCTGAACGAAACATCGTGCAGAACCTGCTGTTTGCGCGAATAGCCAAAGGCAACATTGTCGAGTGAAATCAGGCTCATCGTGACGGTCCCAGCGCCTTGTCGAACGCGGTGGCCGCATCGACCAGCGAACGCGTATATTCGTGTTTCGGCGCATCGAACACGGCATGAACCTGCCCCTGCTCGATCACCTCGCCACGGCGCAGCACGATGACGTTTTCCGTCACCCGCGCCACCACCGGCAGATCGTGGCTGATGAAGAGAAGCGCCATGCCGTCCTCGCGCACCAGACCGGACAGGAGATCGAGAATCTCCACCTGCGTGGTGACGTCGAGCGCCGTGGTTGGTTCGTCCGCGATCAGCAGTTTCGGGCGACAGGCGAGCGCCATGGCAATGGCCACGCGCTGCCGCTGACCACCCGAAATCTCGTAAGGGTATGATTTCACGATCCGGTCGATGTCGGGAAGCGACACGCGCTCAAGCAGCGAACGCACCTCGCGCGCAACGGCTGCGCGGTCGACCGTTTCGCCTGCGCGGCGATGCCGGCGGATGACCGGTTCGGCAACCTGCCGGCCCACCTTCATCAGCGGATTGAGCGCGGTGAGCGGTTCCTGAAACACGGTTGCCGCCGCCGCGCCACGCAGGGCGATCATCGCGCTTTCGGAGGCTCCCACCACCTCGTGACCATCGAGTTTGATGGAGCCCTGAACCCGGAACCCACGCGGCAGGAGGCCGATGGTGGCGAGTGCGGTGAGCGACTTGCCGGAGCCGGATTCACCGATCAGGCCAAGCCGTTCGCCGGGCGCGATGGAGAAGGAGACGTTGGAAACCAGCGTCTGACCGCCGGTGCTGAGCGTCAGGCCGCGAATGTCGAGAAGGCTCATTGCCGGCCCCTCCGGGTCGGGTCGCCCGCTTCACGCAGACCATCAGCCAGAAGGTTCATGCCGATCACCAGCGTGACCAGCGCGATGCCCGGCGCAATGGCGCCGAAGGGCGCGGTGTAGACTGTGCCCTGCGCCTCCTGAAGGAGACGGCCCCACGAGGCGTTGGGCGGCGGTGCGCCAAGGCCGAGATAGGACAGCGATGCCTCTGCGATGACGGCGAGGCCGAACTGGAGCGCAAAGTTCACTGCCAGCATCGGCCAGATGTTGGGCAGGAGATGGCGGAAGACGATGCTCGGCCACGACGCTCCTGCCGTGCGCGCCGCGGTGATGTAATCCATCGACAGGATGCGCTTGGCGAGAATGCGGGTCAGCCGCGCGACAATGGCTGAGATGGCGATGCCCAGCGCCAGCGTGGCGGAGAACAGGCTCGCGCTTTCGGTTGCCGCCACCACAAGCATGGCCAGAAGCAGTGTCGGGAAGGCGATCAGAATGTCGAACGCCGCTGCCAGAATGTCATCCAGATAACGTGTGGCGAAGGCCGACAGAACGCCAAGCGTGACGCCGATTGTCGCCGCAATGGCCACCGCGCCGAAGCCGACGATCAGCGCGATGCGCGAGCCGATCATGATCTGCGTGAAGAGATCGCGGCCAAGCCTGTCCGTGCCCGCCCAGTGCGCCCAGGATGGCGCTTCCAGCCGTCCGCCGGTCATGCCCGTGGGATCGTAGGGCGTCCACACCAGCGTGAGGAGCGCCACCGTCACATGCATGCCGACGAGGAAAAGTCCGATGTTGAGGGTGAGCGACCGACGCGAAAGGCGCGGTCGGGCTGCTGCCGTTTCCACCTGTCCGCTCATGAGCGCGCTCCCCGGCTCTCACGCAGTCTCGGATCGACCAGCCGCTGCCCGAGATCGGCAAGGAAGCCGATCAGCAGAACGAGCAGGGTCGAGATGAAGAGAACGCCCTGAATGTTCGGATAATCGCGCTGCTCGATGGCAA
The DNA here is from genome assembly GCF_058725515.1 of Nitratireductor sp. WH36-1. NCBI lineage: Bacteria > Pseudomonadati > Pseudomonadota > Alphaproteobacteria > Hyphomicrobiales > Phyllobacteriaceae > Nitratireductor > Nitratireductor sp. WH36-1. The sequence goes on from NZ_JBZXDP010000002.1 coordinate 54,414, forward strand.
GCAGCAGCATGGAGCCGAGACCCGGCAGGTTGAACACCCGCTCGACCACCACCGCGCCCAGAAGGGCGGTTGCAAGCTCAATGCCGAGGATCGACATGACCGGCACCGCGCCATTGCGGATGCCGTGGCGCACCAGCGCTTCGGAAAAACCGGAGCCGAGCGCGCGGGCCGTGCGCAGATAGTCGCTGCCCAGCACATCCTGCGTGGCGGAGCGCACATAGCGCAGAAGCGAGGCGGACATCACGATTGCGATGGTGAGGATCGGCAGAAACAGGGTCCGCAGCGCCTCGACCGGCGTATCCCAGCCACGCGGCGGAAAGCCGCCGGAGGGGAATAAGCGCAGATTGACGGCGAACAGCGTGACAAGAAGAATGCCAACCCAGAAAACGGGAATGGCGATACCGAGCTGCGAGACCACCGAGATGGCCGCGCCATACCAGCGGTCGGCCTTGACCGCCGAGAGGATGCCGAGCGGCACGGCGATCACAAGCGCCAGCAGGAACGACAGCACGGTCAGCGGCAGCGTGACGGCAAGCCGGTCCATGATTTCGGGCAGCACCGGCGTGCGGCTGACGAAGGACGTGCCGAGGTCGAAACGCACCAGGCTGGTGATGAACTGGAGGAATTGCTGGGCAAGCGGCAGATCGGAGCCGACCTGCCGCCGCGCGGCTGCAATCTGCGCCTCGTCGGCGCCCACGGAGATCAGCGAATTCGCCGGATCACCGGGCAGAAGCCTGAGCAGTATGAAAAGAACCACACAGGCCGCCAGAAGCGAGAAGAACAGAATGGCAAGCCGCCGGGCGATATAAACGAGGATCGGAGCCTCCCTCAGAGCAATTCCAGAAAAATCAGAACCGGTTTTTCCGTTCGGAACTGCAAAAGTCAAACGCCTTAACCGGCTCATCGTCACTTTCGCACGATGAACCGGCTTCGTAGCGGCTTGCCTTGGCGGCTATCGAGCCTGCTTGGCGATGTCGTATGCGAAGAACTGCGAGTTTAGGCCATTGACCGGATACCCGCTGACCGACGCGGTCGATACCACAATCTGCGGGTAAAGATAGAGCCATCCGCTGGCTGCATCCTCGGCGATGATGCGGTTTGCTTCCGTGAGCTTTTCATCGCGCTCTGCCTCGGAACCGCTCGCCTCTGCCGATGCGATCAGTTCCACCACCTGCGGGTTGTTATAGCCCCAGTAGAAGTTCGGATTGCCGTAGAACACGATGTCGCGGTGGTTCACGTGTTCCTGCAGCGTCGCCTGGAAATCATGCGCCTGGTAGATCTTCGTGTACCACTCATTGGCGGTGATGATGTTGATGTTCACCTTGATGCCGACCTTGGCCAGCTCATTCTGCAGGAACTGGGCGACGATCGGGTGCGGGTCGTAGTTCGGCGTATCAAGCGTGAAGGTGAAGCCATCCGCATAGCCGGCTTCGGCCAGCAGCGCCTTTGCGCTTTCCGGAGCGTAGGCGTCGACATCGTTCAAGTCGACATACCACGGGTCCGTCGGCGGTACGAAGGAGCCGATCAGCGTGCCGTATTCGCCCCAGATGGAGTTCAGCAGGCGCTTGCGGTCGATGGCGCGGGCCACGGCCTTGCGCACCTTCACATTGTCGAAGGGCGCGACGCGGTCGTTATAGGCGAGCACTTCCTTGGTGGTGGACTGACCATCCGTCACGACGAAGGACGGATTGTCCTGGAACTGCATCAGCGAATCCGGGCTCTGCACGCTGGTGATGATGTCCACCGCGCCGGTCAGAAGCGCATTGTTGAGGGCGGTCGCCTCCTTGAAATAGGAGAAGGTCACGCCGCCATTCTTCGGCTTCTCGCCCCAGTAGTTCTCGTAGGGCGACAGCGTGATGCTGGAACCGCGCCGCCAGTTGTCGAGCTTGTAGGGGCCGGTGCCGTCCTCGCCCGAGGTCAGGTCCTTGGCCGCATCGTTGACGATCCAGACATAGCTCAGATTGTAGGGCAGCGAGATGGAGCGCTCCTTGAGGGTGACGACAACGGTGTTGTCATCCTTCGCCTCAATGCTCTCAATGTTTGCCAGCGTGCGCTTGCGCGAGCTCTGCGAGCCCTCCGCCGTGACGCGCTCAATGCTGGATTTCACATCGGCTGCGGTCAGCGGATCGCCTGAATGGAACGTCACATCCGGCTGCAGCGTGAACGTGTAGGTGAGACCGTCCTCGCTCATCTCGAAACCGGAAGCGAGCTTTGCGACCACATCGCCGTCATCGGTGAGCTGGAACAGGCCCTCATAGACATTGCCGTTGAAGGCTTCGTTGATGCCCTGCCCGGCGCCCGCCGTGTTGTCGAGGTTCTGCGGCTCATAGAGCGAGCCGACGCGAATGACGGCAGACGGGTCCGCATTGTCCTGCGCCATGGCCCCGGTCGCGCCCCAGAGGGCAAAAGCCACCGTGATTGTCAGGCTGCGAAAGCCCAGACCCGTCTCTTTCAGCGATGCTGTCATCTTGCTTGTCCTTTGCACTTTCTAACCCGCGACGCCTGCTCCATCAAAGGTCGCCTCAAGGGCTGACCTTTGAGGATGGCATCGGAGTTTCCAGGCTAATCTAACCGGCAAATACAAAGACCGCGAGACAATTGAATCCTGCGGGGAGCAAATTGTGCGCATCGGACCGGCAAAATCACCGGTCCGATGGGAATATTTATCCGGCAAAGGGCGCTTTCGTAGAACGTGCAGTGCGAGTCACGCGCCGTAGGGAACCCAGATATTCTTCACCTGAACCGCGCGGCGCAGATAGTCGCGTCCGCGTCCCTGCCCGTCATCGAGCCAGTTCGGCATGCGGCCATTGTTGACCCAGGTCGATTTCAGGTTTCCGGCCGATGCCTTCTCGACCATGGCGCTGCCTTCCGCCGAGCCGAAATACCAGAGCGCAGCCACTTCATCGTGCTCGGCAAGTGTCTTCACCAGAAGATCGCGCTCGCCGGTGACAATGTTCACCACACCGCCCGGCACGTCGGACGTGTCCAGAACCTGATAGAAATCGCCGGCGATCAGCGGATGGCGCGCGGACGGCGCGACCACGACCCGGTTGCCCATGGCGATGGCCGGCAGCACCAGCGAAACCAGCGACAGAAGCGGCGCTTCGTCCGGGCATGCAATGCCCATCACGCCAAAGGGTTCGTTCATGGCAAGCGTTACATGGCGCGACTGGGTGGAGTGGACCGCCCCGTCGAACTTGTCGGCCTGCGCGGCGTAATAGAAGATGCGGCGCAGCGCCGTATCGAACTCTTCGGCCGCCTTCTTCGCGCTGATGCCCGTGCTCTCGCACAGAAGCGCTTCCATGCCTGCGCGCCGCGCCTCCAGGTTTTCGCCCAGATAGTAGAGCACCTGCGCGCGGTTGTGACCGGTCGCACCGCCCCAGCCGCCGGCCTTGGCCGCCGCCTCGACCGCGTTGCGGATGTCCTTGCGGTTGCCGATGCCGGCTTCACCGATCACGAGCCCGCCCTTGCCGGTCACGGCATAGCTGTGCCCGCCATCGGGTCGCGCCTGCTTGCCGCCGATATAATTCTTCATGGTGCGGTCGATGCCCTCGACCAGCACCTTGCCGTCGCCGACCGGCGAGGCCGATGGCACGAATGCCTCCTGCCCTTTGGGCGCTGCGAGGCCCTTCTCCCAATCGGCGGCGAGATATTCGTAAAGCCCCTCGCGCGCGCCCTCGCGGCCAAAACCGCTCTCGCGATAACCGCCAAACCCGGCGCCCGCATCCAGCATGTTGGTGCAGTTGATCCAGACAACGCCGGCCTTCACCCGTGCGGCGAGATCGAGCGCCACATTGATGTTTTCCGACCAGACGGAAGCGGCAAGCCCGTAACGGCTGTTGTTGGCGAGCGCCACGGCCTCGTCCGGCGTGCGGAAGGTCATGGAAGCGGCGATGGGCCCGAAGATTTCCACCTGACAGACGGTCGAGGCAGGCTCGACGTCGGTGAAGAAGCCGGGCGCGATGTAATTGCCCTTTTCGGGAAGCGGCGCGGGAGCCTGCCAGAGCGCGCCCCCCTCCTCGACGCCCTTCGCCACGAGTGCGGAAATCCGCTCCACCTGAACCGGCGACACGATTGCGCCCACATCCGTGGACTTGTCGAGCGGGTCGCCAACGCGCAGCGTCTCAAGACGCGCCTTCAGCTTGGCGTGAAAGCGCTCTGCAATGCCTTCCTGAACGAGCAGGCGCGACCCCGCGCAGCACACCTCGCCCTGGTTGAACCAGATCGCGTCCACCACGCCCTCGACTGCCGCATCGAGATCGGCGTCCTCGAACACGATGAAGGGCGATTTGCCGCCCAGCTCCAGCGACAGTTTCTTGCCGGAACCGGCAATCTGCTCGCGGATGACGCGGCCCACCTGCGTGGAGCCGGTGAAGGCCACCTTGTCGACGCCCTCATGGCCGCAAACGGCGGCGCCCGTCGCGCCGTCGCCCTGAACGATGTTGACCACACCGGCGGGCAATCCCACCTCATGGCAGATTTCCGCAAAGGCAATGGCCGTCAGCGGCGTCAGGTCGGCGGGCTTCAGCACCACCGTGTTGCCAGCGGCAAGCGCCGGCGCAATCTTCCAGGCGAGCATGAGCAGCGGGAAGTTCCACGGGATCACCTGCCCGCAGACGCCCACCGGCGAGAAGCCACGGAACTCGTCTTCCACCATCTCGGCCCAGCCCGCGTGATGATAGAAATGGCGGGCGACCAGCGGAATGTCGATGTCGCGCGTCTCGCGCACCGGCTTGCCATTGTCCATGGTCTCCAGAACGGCCAGGAAGCGCGAGCGCTTCTGCACATGGCGGGCAATGGCGTAGAGATATTTGGCGCGGGCGTGGCCGGAAAGCTTGGACCACTTGCCAAATGCCGCACGTGCAGCCTTCACTGCCGCATCCACGTCATCGGTCGTGCCGCAGGCGATCCGCGCCAGCTCCCCGCCATTGGCGGGATCGGAGACGGCGATTTCGCGCGCGCCCTTCGGCGTTACGAACCGGCCATCAATGTAATGACCGAAAGAGCGGCCATGGGCTTCAAGCCATTGGACGACATCGCCATTGGCTTCCGGAGAGGGGCCGTATTCCATGGTGCGCAGGATATCCTTGATGGAAGACATGTTTCGATTCCTCATGCGACCGCGTGACGGTTGGCGCTGGAATAGCGGCCGGTCACGAAGTGCTCCAATTGCCGTTCAATGTCGCCAAGCAACGAGCTTGCGCCGATGCGGAACAGGTCCGGCTCCAGCCAGCGATTGCCCAGCTCCTCTTTCATCAGCGTCAGCCAGGCCAGCGCATCCTTGGCGGTCTTGAGGCCGCCCGCCGGCTTGAAGCCGACAATCTGGCCCGAATATTCGCGATAATCGCGCAGCGCTCGCACCATGGTCAGGCTCACCGGCAGGGTGGCGTTCACGCCTTCCTTGCCGGTCGACGTCTTGATGAAGTCGGACCCCGCCTGCATGGCGACCATCGAGGCACGGTAGACATTGCTGAGCGTGCTCAGATCGCCGGTCGCCAGAATGGCCTTCATATGCGCCTCGCCACAGGCCTCGCGCATGGCGGCGATCTCGTCATAGAGCGCGCTCCAGTTCTGCGTGAGCACATATTCGCGGGTGATGACGATATCGATTTCGTGCGCGCCCTCTTCCACTGCATAGCGGATTTCCGCCAGACGCTGCGGCAGGGGCATGAGGCCGGCGGGAAAGCCCGTCGCCACGGAGGCCACCGGAATGTTGCTGCCTTCCAGCGCCTTCACCGCATGGCCAACCATGGTCGGATAAACGCAAACAGCGCCGGTGGTGATGCCGGCATCGGCGAGCCCCAGCGCTTCCAGAATGTCTTCGCGCACCGGACGCCGCGCCTTGGCGCAAAGCCGGCGCACGCGTCCCGGTGTGTCGTCGCCGGCAAGTGTCGTCAGGTCAATGCAGGTGATGGCCCGTACGAGCCATGCCGCCTGATAGGCTTTCTTGACCGAACGGCGCGCGGCAAGCGTGCCCGCCCGGCGCTCGGCCGCAGTGCGGTTGACGGACACATCCTCGAACCATTCAGGTCTCAGTTGCGTGCCGGTGTTTCGGGCGAGAGCGTCGGTCATTGCAGCGTCCGTGTGTTTCGTGCCCGCCCCGCGAAAGACGGGGCTGCCAGATGATATGTTACGATAGCAACATTATGTTTGGATCGTTTCATAATTTCAGCGAGCCTGTCAACCCGCATCGCCTTGCCTCGCACAAAGTACAAGGTTTACTTTGCAGGAAATGGGGCTCCGGCAGTAAAATTTCGCAGAAGACGAAAGCAGCAACGGAGCATTGGGGAACGCGACCGGCAGCACATGGCTCATCTTTCGCAGATCGAATTGCTTCTTCCGGAATTGCGCGCCTATGCGCGCTCGATCTGTGGCGCGGCGGAAAGCCCGGATGATCTGGTCCAGGATGCGGTGGAGCGCGCCCTGCGTCACGAAACACGGCCAGAGCGTATCGAGGAACTGCGGCCGTGGATGTTTCGCGTCATCCGCAACCTTCATTACGACGAATTGAGAAAAAGACGCGTGCGCCGTGAATATATCGCAGCGCACAAACGTCTTATGGATGAAAGCGACGGAACGAGCAGCGCAGGACGCGATGTTCTCGTTCGGCTCGCCTTTGAGAAACTGCCGCCCGAGACGCGGGAGGTTTTGTTTCTCATCGACATCATGGGCTTCAAATATGCGGAAGCGGCCGAGATCATGAATGTGCCCACGGGCACGGTGATGAGCCGCATCAGCCGGGCCCGGAAAGAGCTTTTGCGCCGCGTAAACGGCGACGATCAGGATGAAGAGCAGGTAAAGCAGACTCCATGAGCAAGGTAACGGAAGAGGACTTCATCAGGGTCAACGCATTCCACGATGGCGAGCTGGGAGAAGAGAGCGAGGCTTTCGCCCGCAGGCTGGAGGAAGAGCCGGCATTGCAGGCCGCTCTCGCTGAAATCCGCGACATGTCTGCCAGCCTGAAGGCGCTCAGGCCGGAGCCGGCGGCTCACCCCGCAGGCCAGAACGACAACAGGTTCTCCTGGCGCTGGTGGGCGAGCGCAGCGTTCGCCGGTTCTCTCGCCCTGACCCTTTTCATCGCTCTGCCGAAACAACCGGATACATCCGGGCCGGACACCGCGCTCGCCGTGCACGAGAGTTTTGCTGCGCAGACCTATGTGTCAAAAGACAAAACCTTCCGCACGGTCGCCGGCGAACGGTCCGAGGACTTCCCGGACCTCTCCGCCGCCAACCTCACACTCGTCGCGATCAGGGATTTGCCCTATGGCACTGCGGCCCACTTTGCCGGGCGTGAAGGCTGCCGGCTGACCGTCGTTGCAAGCAACAGCTCCATAGAGACCGAAACATCGCCCGGCCTGCAAAGCGCCCAATGGGACGTGCCGGATCGCTTCTACCGGATCTTTGCGACAGACATGGATGCGGGCAAGTTTTTAGCGATCACCGATTATCTGGAGCAGGCCACGCGCCGGATGGCGAAGCCTGAAACCGTGATCGCCCTGCAGGACGCGACCGCACGGGCCACGTCCTGCGGATAGGGGCAAAAATATTTCAGCCCCGCCGGAGCGGGGCTGAAATATGCGCCGTCAGTTCGGACGCGGGAAGTTCGGACGATCCTCATTGTAGTGGGCCGTCAGGTAATCGAGAATGATCGTGTGGTCGGGCTCGGCAATCTCGTCCATGCCCTGCTCATCGACCATCCATTTCAGCATCTTCTCCCAGCCCTCGCGGCTGAGCCCCTGCTGGGCGACGATCATTTCCGAATGGCAGGCGGTGCAGGTGTAGTAGGTTTCCTCGACACCGGCAGCGACTTTCAGCTTGCCGAAATCACCCTCGATGGTTTCTTCACCCTCGCCGGACACCTCGGCCTTCTTCACGTCTTCGGCGGTCTCATTCTCTTCCTCGGCCGCGCCGAACTGGAGCGGATTGTCCGAGAACGTGTTGAGATAGGCGATCAGGTCGACGCGGTCATCCTCGCTCTTGAGGCCGGCAAAGGCCATCTTGGTGCCCTTCACCTCGGTGCGGGGCTGAAGCAGATAGGCATCGAGACGCTCGACCGTCCATTCGCCGCCATAGTTTTTCATGCCCGTGGAATAGGCGTAGCCGGGCGCATCTGCGACCGGGCGACCGACGATGCCGTAAAGATTTGGGCCGACCTTGTTCCGGTCACCTTTTTCGATGGTGTGGCACGCCACGCAACGCTTGAACAGCGTCTCACCCTTTGAAACATCCGCTTCAGCAAGATCATCCTGCATATCCGCCATGGCGGGGGAAGCGACCAAAAGAGAAAGTCCGACAAGCCCCAGCCGAACAAAATTGAAGTTCATTATTCTTTTCTCCATGACAATCAGAACCGTGAAGCGGCGCTTAAGCCGCTTCACGTTATCATCCGTCTCAATGAAAACTCATGAACCGGATCAGCTTGCGCGTACGCCGACCCGGTGCATCGAGTTGTTCAGATAGCCCTTCGGGTTCCACGCGATAGCGAAAGGCTGCATGTCGCCTTCGCTGTCCGTCGCGCGCGCCCAGATCTCGTAATAGCCGGCCTGTGGCAGCGTCACCTTGGTGCGCCAGTTCTGCCATGCGCCGTCATTGACCGGATCATCCAGCTCGACCGTCTGCCAGGTCGTGCCGAAATCTATCGAGATATCAAGCTTGCTGATGGAGCGGTCGCCGGACCAGGCATGGCCGCGCACATCCGTTTCCATGCCGATATCCGTGCCATTGGCCGGGAAGGTGATGAGGGATTTCACCGGCATGCGCTCGATGATGACGAAATCCTCTTCGGGCACTTCCTGACCGGGAGCCACCGGATAGGCCGGCACACGATAGGATGTGCCCGTCATCTTGGGGCCGTCATGCACCTGATCACGCAGCTCGATGCGGGTCAGCCATTTCTGTGCGGTGGAGGCCGGCCAACCCGCAACCACGAGACGCAGCGGTGCGCCATTCATCGGGTGCAGCGCCTCGCCATTCATCTCGAAGGCAATCAGCACATTGTCGGTCAGAGCCTTTGCGATGGGCACGCCACGCGAAATGGGCAGCTTGTCCGGATCGCCCGAAAGGTGGCCATCGGCGCCGTAATGGGCGGTGTAGACCACATTCGACTGCACGCCTGCCTTCTCCAACACGTCCTTCAGGCGCACGCCGGTCCATTCCGAACAGGCCACTGCGCCATAGGTCCACTGGTTGCCGGAAGCCGGCGGATCGAAGAAGCCGCGTCCATTGCCGCCGCACTCAAGCGTTAGCTGCATGGTCACCACTTCGAACTGATCACGCAGATCGGCAATCGAGAGTTCAAGCGGATTGTCCACGAAACCATCAATGGTCAGCGTCCATGCATCGGCATCGACGTTTTCCGGCGGAACACCGTTGTTGCGGATGAAGTGACGGCTGATGGGGGTGACAGCGTCATCGAGAAGTTCGGCCGGTGTTTCGGCATTGACGGGACGGTCGTTGAGAAGCGTGAGACCATCCTTTCCGGCAAGCGCGTCGCCATCCTGCGCGAAGGCGGCGGGAACGAGCCCTGCCGGCATGTTGCGATGGAACGGAATGGAAGCGCCCACCATCGCGGCCATGGTTGCAAGCCCGGTGTTCTTCAGGAAACCGCGGCGACCGGCGTTGACGATGCCCTCGGTGGATGCGTCCGCAGGTCCGGCATCTGCGCCGGATGCCGCCTCATTGCGGGTTTGTTTCGGTTCGGCGGTGCGCGTCATTTCATTCCTCCCTGTGCGCTGGCGGTTAAGCTGGCTCGCCGCATTCAAAATGCGGCTGTCGTGGGAGAGACGTGCGGGGAGAGAAAATTATTCCATCCTTTTGATTTTATTTTGAGACCGCACAATGGCGCTCTTAACGCATTACTTAAGAAATCCGTGTCCAATTCGCCTCAGACGCGACCAGTTTCAGTTCACACGCTCAACAAGTTGCAGGTCCCAGACACCATGCCTGAGAGTTTCAACGGCTTCCCAAGCGCCTTATCGAACAGAAATGCGGATGACTGCTATGTGAGTTCGGTCAAGGGATCGGAAGCTTACATAGAATTGCCCATCGCCACGACGACAGAAGAACTGCGCACCACCGTCGGCAAATTCATGGCCATCGAGACCGGCGCGCGGGAGCTTCTGGGTCAGGTCACGGAAGTGTCTCTGAAAACCCAGGCAGCGAGCACGACGGGAGGGCCGAAGGCCATTGCCCGGATCGATCTGGTCGGCGAAATTTCAAGCGACGCCAGCGGCCAGCGCCGGTTTCGCCGGGGCGTCAGCGCCTATCCAGCGATTCACGACCGGGCCCGGATTATCGGCAGCGATCAGCTGCGCCTGATCTTTCGGGGTGACAAGAGTTCCTTTGCCGAGATCGGCCGGCTGCATCACGACACCAGCGTTCCCGCTTATGTGGACGTTGAAAACCTCGTCACCAAGCACTTTGCGGTGCTCGGCTCGACCGGTGTTGGCAAATCGAGCGGGCTTGCGGTCATCCTCCGGCAGGTCATCGCAAGCTGGCCGGAACTGCGGGTTCTGATCCTCGACAATCACAATGAATATGGCGGCGTCTTTGCCGATCAGGCGAACCTGGTGGGTGCGAAAAATCTGCGATTGCCCTACTGGCTGTTCAATTTTGAGGAATTTTCCGACGTGCTTTACGCTGGAAAACCCCCGATTTCGGCAGAAATCGACATTTTGTCGGAATTGATTCCGCTGGCCAAAACGCAATATCTCAACCGCCGCCAGACGGGCGAGCGCGCCAGCAGCCTGCGCAAGAGCGAGCCCCGCCAGAGCAGTTTCTCGGTCGACACGCCCGTGCCCTATCTGATGCAGGATCTGCTGGCGCTGATCGACGAGCGCATGGGCAAGCTGGAAAATCGCTCCTCGCGCATGACGCACCACCGTCTGATCGGGCGGATTGAAACGGTGAAGAACGATCCCCGCTACGCTTTCATGTTCTCCAATGCCACCGTTGGCGGCGACACGATGGCGGCCATCCTGACGGAGCTTTTCCGGCTGGAAGCAAACGGCCGTCAGGCGACGATCATCCAGTTGGCGAGCCTGCCCATCGAGGTGGTGGACGCGGTGGTCTGTGTGATTTCGCGCCTTGCCTTCGATTTCGGCATGTGGAGCGACGGCGCGATGCCGCTGCTGCTCGTCTGCGAGGAAGCGCACCGCTTTGCCGCCGCCGATCCGACCGTTGGCTTTACGCCGAGCAAGAACGCCCTTTCCCGCATTGCAAAGGAAGGCCGTAAATATGGCGTCTATCTCGGTCTGGTGACGCAGCGCCCTGCCGAACTCGACCCCACCATCATCTCCCAGTGCAACACGCTTTTTGCCATGCGGATGGCCAATGAGCGCGATCAGGCGCTCCTGAAATCCGCCGTTTCCGACGCGACTGCCAATCTGCTGGAATTCGTGCCGTCTCTTGGGACGGGTGAAGTTGTCGGTTTCGGCGAAGGCATGCCGCTTCCCGTCCAGTTCGTTTTCAATCGTCTTTCGCAGGAATTGTTGCCGCGAAGCGAAGCCGCTGCCGCGCTGCCGAAAGATCTGAGCCCGGCCTCCAGAACCGAATTCGTCAACGCGGTCGTAGAGCGCTGGCGCGGCTCGATCATGAGCCAGGCGCAGGGGCAGACGGCGAGTGCCGGACAGAGCGAGAGCATCGGTTCTCAAACGCCGTCCGGCAACGCAGCCTACCAGCGTGCAGAACAGGCAGAAGACAAGATTTCCAAGGCCCTGCAGCAGGCGCGCCGTGAATATCTGAGCCGCTAGCAGATGCCTCCTGCCCGCGCCCTGCCCTCCGATCTGGAGGAAATTCTGGAAAACGCCTCCTTCGGGCTGGCCGTTACGGATGCGGATGGGCTGGAAGTCTATGCCAACCGACAGGCGGGCCTGCACCGGCTTTCCGGAGACGAGGCGACGGTGCGGGAAATGCGTTTTGCCACGCAGACAGGCGACCGCAGCTTCAATGTGAGCCTGTGGCTGGATGCCGAAGCCCTGCCCGATCTCGATGAAGAGATATTCCGGCTTGCCTTCTTCGATGAACTGACGGGATTGCCGAACAAGACCCTGCTTGGCCGCATGGTCGGGGCGGAACTGCAAACGCATGCCGACCGGCAGGCAGCGCTTTTCCTGATCGATCTCGACGGGCTTGGCCGTACCAATGACTATTACGGGGCCGCCTTCACGAACCTCCTGATCGCCGCCTTCTCTGAACGCATGTCGTCCTGCGTGCGCAGTTGCGATGTTCTGGGTTATCTCGCAAACGGTATGTTCTGCATCTTCGTCACCGATCTCGAAGATCTCGACATTTCCGATTATGCGAACCAGCTGCTCGCCCGCGCCAAGGAGCCCTTTCTCATTCAGGGCATCGAGACATTTTCCTCGGCTTCCATCGGCATCAGCCTGTTTGCCGAAGATGGTGCGGATTTCGAGACCCTGCTCGTTTCCGCCGATCAGGCGCTGCGCGCGGCGAAGTCGGAATCGAAAGGCCGGATCGGCTACAAGCCGACAGCGTCTGCCCTGCGCGGCACCACCGATATGTCCATCGAACAGCGGTTGCGCACGGCGCTGCGTGACCAGAAACTCTGCTGCGTCTATCAGCCCAAGGTGAGCCTGAGGGACAACACGGTGGTTGGCGTTGAAACGCTTCTGCGCTGGCGCGATGACGATGGAAAACTGCAGGCGCTCGGCGATTTCGTGAATCTGGCCACGGATGCCGGTATCATCGACGCGGTTTCTGAGCATGTCGCACATGAGGTGATGGACTCCCTGCCGCGCATCGACGCCGTCTTTGCACCGAGCATTTCCATCAGCCTCAACATCACGGCGCATCAGGCGAGCAGTCCGGTTTTTACCCGCAACCTGCTCGACCTTCTGACATCGTATCATCGCCCCGAGCGCTTCATTCTCGAAATCACGGAAGAAGCATTCCTGAATGGTGAGCTGCTGAGCAAAAACACGCTGCCCATGCTGCGCGAAGCGGGCGTGAAGCTCTCAATCGACGATTTCGGGGTCGGCTATTCCTCGCTTTCCGCACTTGCCGCAGTCACCGCCGATGAACTGAAGATAGACCGTTCCTTCGTGCAGAACGTTCACTGCCGCCCGCGCAGCCAGAGCGTTCTCAAGACCATTGAATCGCTTGGCCATGCGCTGGACATGAAGCTGGTGATCGAAGGTGTCGAGACGCTGGAAGAAGTGGAATATCTTAAGCAGAATACGGCCATTGACGTGGCGCAGGGGTACTATTTCAGCAAACCGTTTGCGCTCGAAGAATTCGTCGATACGAGCGACCTCCTGCCTTCAGGGAGGACGCGGGAACAGGCGCGGACCCATGCGCCCGCCCGGACGCCCGGCAACCGTTCGTCACGCTAGGTCCTGACGCTAAAACGCCCACCGTCTCATTGAAACGATGGGCGTTTTCAAGGCCTGCATTTCGCGAGGGACACCTAGCGGTCGTAGAAGGCGTCGACCAACCCCAGTGAAACTGGCGGCACATAGGTGACGAGCAGCAGCACCAGCATCAGAACCGCGATGAAGGGCAGATTGGTCTTGGTCGTGCTCCACACATCCGTCTTGGCGATGGAGCAGGAGGTGACCAGAACACTGGCGACCGGCGGGGTCTGCTGACCGAGCGCGATGTTCAGCGTCAGAAGAATGCCGAACTGCACCGGATCAATGCCAAGCTGATGCACGAGCGGCATGAAGATCGGCACAGTCAGGATGATGGCCGCTGCGCCGTGCAGGATCATGCCGAGGAACAGCAGGAAGACATTGATGATCATCAGGACGATGAGCTTGTTCGTCGTGATCGACAGAATGCCCTGCGCCAGGCGCTGCGGCAGCTCCGTTTCGGTGAGGTAGAGGCCGAGAACGGCAGAGCTTGCGACCAGAAGCATGACCACGGCGGTCTGCACGACGCCCTCCACGAGCGAATGATAAAGCCGCCCGAGGTCGATCTCCCGGTAGATGAACACGCCGATGAAGAGTGCGGTGACAACCGCGAGGCCTGCACCCTCCGTTGCCGTGACCAGACCGCCGAAAATGCCACCCAGAATGATGATTGGCAGAACGAGCGCCCAGGCAGCATCCTTTGTCGCGTGCCACAGGCGCGGAAGGCTGAAGCCATCCTCGCGCGGCAGGTTGTAGCGCACGGCGAAATAATAGGAGAGCGCCATGAGAAGAAAGCCGCCAAGCACGCCCGGAACGATGCCGGCCACGAACAGCTGCACGATCGACGTGTTGGACAGGGCGCCATAGAGGATCATCGGGATCGACGGCGGAATGATGATCGCCAGCGAAGCCGATGACGAGGTGATGGCCGCCGCGAAACGCGGATTGTAGCCGCGCTTCTTCATGGCCGGGATCAGCACCGAACCCGTGGCGGCAACATCGGCCACGGCGGAGCCGGAGATCTCTGCAAAGAACATCGACACACCCACATTGACCATGGCGAGGCCGCCGCGGATGAAGCCGATGAGTGCGGAAACAAAGGCGATGAGGCGCGTGGAAATGCCGCCGGTGTTCATCAGCGCGCCGGCAAGGATGAAGAGCGGGATCGCAATCAGCGGGAAGCTGGTCGCGCCATCGAAGATGGAGAGCGCGGCGTTCAGAAAGCCCAGATGACCGTTGAGCAGCCAGAGGCCGGCAAGCGCGCTGGCGAGGATCGACACGGCAATCGGCAGGCCGATTGCGATCATCGCGAACATGGAAAGAAGGATAAGGGCTTCACTCATCGTGCGTTCTCCGCCTGAACACGCGACAATTCATCCTGCGCGCGGGCAATTTCATGTTCAATTTCGACGGCTTCCGGATCAATGCCGGCCTGCGTGCTGCGCAGACGTTCCGGCAGGGTGAGAAGGCGACCGACGATCATCAGTCCGGCGCTCAATGGCAGAACCGACTGCACGAAGCTTCGCGGCACGAAACGCAGCGTCGTCATGCTTTCATTGCCAAAAATTTCCAGAATGGCCCAGCCGGCCCAGGCCATGGCGGCGAAGGCGGCGATGAAGATGGTCTCGCCAAGCCAGAAAAGCAGCATCCGTAGGGCGGGCGGCGATCCGAGAAGCAGACCATTGAAGCCCAGATGCGCGTTGCGCAGCGTGGCCAGAACTGCCCCGGAAAAGGTGATCCAGGCGAGGAGCACCGCCGCGACCTCATCATACCAGATGAGCGAATTTCCCGAGTATCGAAACACGACACCGAGCACCACAACGCAGGAGAGCGCCAAAAGCAGCGTCAGCGTGACCGCCTGCAAAAAAAGATCGAGCCAATGGGCGAGCCGAACCATATCAAGAAACCCCAAGCCGGGCAGAATGCAAATCGAGTGGAAGTGGCGGGTGGCGCCCATGTTGAGACGCCACCCTGGGGCGTCAGGAACCGTCGGCCAGCGACAGCGCCTGATCGATCATCGCCTGGCCGTTTTCGACTTCGGCGGCGAATTTGTCATAGAGTGGCTTCGAGGCCGCGACGAAAGCGGCGCGGTCGGCCTTGTTGACCTTCATGCCGTTTTCCTCGAGCTGCTTCAGCAGATCACCATCCTTGGAAGCGCCCATTTCGCGCGCCCAGATGGCGACTTCCTGTGCCGTCTCGGCGAGAACGGTCTGCACTTCCGGGTCAAGCTTCTCGAAAGCGGCGACGCCGACCGTCGGATAAGCCGGCGAATAGACGTGGCCCGAAAGCGACAGGTATTCCTGCACTTCTTCGAGCTTGCCCGCGGCAATGTTGGTCAGCGGGTTTTCCTGACCGTCGATCACACCGGTCTGCAGCGCGACAAAGACTTCGGAGAAGCCCATCGGCGTGGGGTTTGCGCCATATTCCTTGAACATCGCCACGCGCCAGGACGAGTTCGGCGTGCGGATCTTCAGGCCCTTGAGGTCTTCCGGGGTGTTGATCGGACGCTCATTGTTGGTGATCTGGCGGAAGCCGTTTTCCCAGATCGCCAGCGGGCGATAGCCCTGCTCCATGGCGGCCGGCACCAGTACGTCCTTGAAAAGGGTCTCGTCGATCTTCGTCAGATGCTCGCGGTCCGCCACAAGGAAGGGCAGATCGAAGATCGCGTATTCCGACGCAATGTCGGGCATGGTGGAAGACGGCAGCGTCAGGTGCATGGTCCCGAGCTTGATCTTCTGCAGCATGTCCTTGTCCTTGCCCAGCTGAGAGCTGTCAAAGACCTTGACCACGGCTTTGCCATCAAGCTTTTCGTTCACACGGCGTGCGAACTCGCTGGCCGTCTGCTGCTGCAGAGAACCGGTGGCAGCGCTGAGACCGAAGATGATTTCTTCCTGAGCCTGCGCGACGCCGGCGCCCGTTGCCGGCAGCAGGGCTGCCAGACAGAATGCAATGTGCTTCAGTTTCATGACTTTCCTCCCTTGATTTTCTCTCCGCGCGGCCCTCCCTGGCCGCCCGGCACTGCTTGCCAGGTTCACCTAACCGGAAACCGCCTGCCGCTCGTGCGAGGCAGAAGCTTCGGCGCCGTTCTGCGAACCAAGCTCGTCTCCGAGCCGGCGGCCAAGCGCCAGCGCGTTGAAGGTCGCTCCCGTATCGGCGATGCCCTTGCCCGCAATGTCGTATGCCGTGCCATGGGCAGGCGTGACGATCGGGAAAGGATAGCCGGCAATCAGTGTGACGCCGCGATCGAAGCCGAGCAGCTTCATCGCGATTTGTCCCTGGTCGTGATACATGGTCATCACGGCGTCGAATTCGCCCCGGATGGCCCGCACAAACACGGTGTCGGAGGGGATCGGCCCGGTTACGGCCAGCTGCTCCTGCTGCGCGCGTTCCACTGCGGGAAGCAGGATGTCCTCGTCTTCCCAGCCGAAATTGCGACCGTCCCCCGCATGGGGATTGAGCGCTGCCACACCGATGCGCGGACGCTTGATGCCAGCGCCTTCCATCACCTCGGTGGTGAGTTTGAGGCTCTCATAGATCCTGTCGACGGACAGCTTGTCGGCAACGTCGCGCAGGGGAATGTGCGACGTGACGCGCGCGTTCCACACTTCATCCAGAACGTTGAACTCGCGACCGCTGCGCTCTGCCTCGATGGTGGCGTCGATGAAGCCGATTTCATCCACATAATCGGACTTTGCCAGCCGCATCGCGTGCTTGTTGAAGGGGGTGAAGAACACCGCTTTGGCAAGGCCCGCCTTGCCGACCTTCAGAGCCGCGGCAAAATTGTCGAGCGCGGCGCGACCACCTTCCATGCTGGCCTCGCCGATGGGCACGTTTTCGGGGTCGCAATTGCCCATGTCGACGAGGACCGTGCCTTCAGGAAGATCGCCTTCTAGCGCCTCGCGCGGCACCACTGGAAGATCGAGCGAAAGGCCGGCCTGACGCGCACCCAGCGCCAGAACCCGCTGATCGCCGATCACGATCAAATCGCCAAGATTGGCTTTCTCATCGGCCAGGATACGTGCCGAAAGCTCCGGACTAATGCCCGCTGGATCTCCAATCGCAAAGGCGATGCGTGACTGCTGCATTGTGTATTCCTTATTTTGTATACAAAATATACAATTAAAAATTCGCACGTCAACGCATCTTTTTGTATGTTTCGAAAATCCCGATGATTCAGGAGAGCTCGTTTGGAACTCAGCAGCCCCTTTCCCATGGAAGCCGTGGCGATCGAAAAGCAGACACTGCATGACCAGGTCGCCAACCGCATTCGTGATCTCATCATTGAGGGCCATCTCGCGCCCGGCACGCGCATCGACGAAACCATGCTCGTCGAGCAGCTTGGCGTCTCGCGCACGCCTTTCCGCGAAGCGCTGCGCACACTGGCGGCCGAAGGGCTGATCATCATTCGTCCGTCGAAAGGCAGCATCGTGCGCAAGCTCACCGCGCAGGATGTGTTTTCGATGCTGGAATTGCTCGCGCATCTGGAAAAGCTGGCGGGACGGCTGATCTGTGAACGCGCCAGCGATGCGGAGATCGACGGCCTTCTGAAGCTTCATGAGGAAATGCTGAAGCGCTATCGGGAGGGCGACCGCCTGCCCTATTACAAGCTGAATCAGGAATTCCACTCGCGCGTTTCGGAGCTTGCGGGCAATGAATCGCTGCGCGATGTGCAGGCGAACATTCAGGCGCGTCTCAAGCGCATCCGCTTCCTTGGCAACAGCAAACCCGCCTATTGGGATTCCGCCGTTGCCGAACACGAGCAGATGGCCGCCGCCCTTAGAAAGCGCGACGGCGAAGCGCTGGGCCAGGTGATGGCGCAGCACCTGATGAACACCTGGGACCGGGTGAAGGATCACATCTGACGGCGCGCTGCGCCGTCAAGTGTTGGCAAACGCCCTGGCCCAGCCAAGCCCCTCATCCGTGCCCGCGCGCGGCTTGTATTCCGCGCCGAAGAAACCGTCATAACCGCCAGCGCGCATGGCGGGCAGCAGGCGCTCGAAGCAGATCTCTCCCTCATCCGGCTCCGCACGCGACGGCACTGCCGCGATCTGCACATGGCCGATGAGATCGCCATGGGCGGCAAAGCGGCGAACGAGATCTCCCTGCATGATCTGGGTGTGATAGCAGTCGAACATTATCTTGAGGTTTGGTGTTCCGACGCGTCGGATGATTGCTGCCGCCTGCTCCACGCGGGAGAGGAAATAGCCCGGCACGTCATGGTGGTTGATCGGCTCGATCAGGATCGTGATTCCATGGGGTTCGGCCGCCTTGCAGGCATGGGCGAGATTGGCCGCGAACGCGGCTTCCGCCGCCTCGTCTTCCGCTATCCGGCCCGCCATGACGTGAACGGCGCGCGCACCCACTGCGGCAGCGTAGGCCACCGCCTCGTCGATTGCCGCGCGGGCTTCCTCCTCGCGCCCGGGCAGGGCCGCGAGACCGAAATCTCCTTCGCGGTCGCCCTTGCGGGTGTTCAACCCGAGAAGCGGGAGCCCCGTTTCCTCAAGGGCGGCGCGCAGCTCATCGGCCGGAACCGCATAGGGCCAGTGGCACTCGACGGCTCCGAAGCCGGCCGCGTGGGCCTTGCGGACCGCATCCGGCAGGGAAAGCTCTGTCCAGAGGAACCCGAGATTGGCGGAAAAACCCTCCATCAAGACCACTCCACATCGAATTTCGTCACCACCTGAGCGATCTGCTCGGATGTCAGAACGCTGGGCGAGAGCCCGCGCGTGAGAAGCGCAAGCCGCGCGGTTTCCTCCAGCTCCTCAATGGCCTGACCTGCGGCGCGCAGATCCTTGCCCGCCACGACAGGGCCGTGATTGGCCAGCATGACGGCAGAGCGCTTTCCGGCCAGTCCGCGGATCGCTTCGCCGATGGCGACATCGCCGGGGATGAAGTAGGGAAGCAGCTTCACCTTGCCGAGCTGCATGATGGAATAGGCCGTGAGCGGCGGAAACAGATTGTCCGGATCGACATCCGGCAAAAGCGACCAGGCGACGGAATGCGTGGAGTGCAGATGCACGATGGCGCCTGCCTTGGAGCGCGTTTCGTAAAACGCCTCGTGCAGCGGCATTTCCTTTGTCGGCTTGTCGCCATCCACATGCCGGCCCGATGCATCGAAACGGCTGAGCCGTGCCGGATCGAGCGTGCCAAGCGTTGAGCCGGTGGGCGTTACGAGAAGGCCGCCATCGCTTGTGCGGGCGGAAACATTGCCGGTCGCGCCATGGGTCAGCCCGCGCGAATGAAGCGAGGCGGCAAGCGTGCACATTTCCTCGCGGAGTCTGCTCTCTTCACTCATGCGGCTTCTCCCTTCAGCACATCAAGCGCCTTCGTGAAAAATACGTCGTCACCGAAATTGCCGGATTTCAGCGCCACGAAAACGGGGCGACCGGCGGCCTTGAGCGCGGGAACGCCCGGCGCGATCTCCGGCCCCACATCAAGTGCCAGAAGATCAAGCGCCTCAACAACGGCTCCCGATGTCTCGCCGCCGGCAACCACGAGCCGCTCGTAACCATCGGCCACGAGCTGCACGGCTGCTGCCGCGAAGAAGCCTTCAAGAGCGGATGCAACTTCCTCGCGGCCGAATGCGGCCTGCGCGGCACGCACCACGTCCGGGTCGGCAGAGGAATAGACCAGAGGCGCAATGCCGGCGGGCTGCTCCCTGACCCATGCGACTGCTGCCTGCGGTGTCATTTCGCCGGAGAGCACGGCTTCCGGCTCGATCTTCAGGGCGGGATGAGCCGCTGCGTATTCGCCGATCTGCCGGCGCGTCTGACCGGAGCAGGAGCCGGAAAGAATGGCGGCACGGCCGGAAGATCCCTGCCAGCCTTCACCGCCCTGTCCCAGAAGGCCCGCATCGCGGAAGTTTGCCGGCAGGCCCAGCCCAAGGCCGGAGCCTCCCGTGACCAGCTTCATGTCGCGGACGGCAGCACCGATCTGGTGCAGATCGTCATCGGCAATCGTGTCGACAACGATGCGCGTCCGGCCATTGGCGGCCTCCTGGCGCAGCGCGCCTGCAATTGCGTCGGCTCCCTGGCGCACGGTCTGCGCGCCGACATGACCGACCGAACCAGTGGTCTGCGGGGCGAGCCAGCGACGGATATCGGCATCGCGCATCGGGGTTAGCGGGTGGTGCTCCATGCCGCTTTCGCTGAGCAGACGGTCATTGACGAAGAGATGCCCCTGATAGACCGTCCGCCCCGTCGCCGGAAAGGCCGGGCAAACCACCGTTTTCTCCGCGCCAAGGCGCTCCATCAGCGCGTCGATGACGGGGCCGATATTGCCTTCGGGTGTTGAATCGAATGTCGAGCAGTATTTGAAATAGATCTGCTGCGCGCCCTGCTCCAGAAGCCACTCGACAGCCTCAAGCGACTGGCGCACTGCGTCCGCCACGGGGATGGTGCGCGATTTGAGCGCGACCACGCCCGCCTCCACGGACGCGTCGGCGGGGCCATCGGGCACGCCGCAATACTGGATGGTTTTCATGCCGCTCTTGGCCAGCATGTTGGCGAGATCGGAGGAGCCGGTAAAGTCATCCCCAATACAGCCGAGCAACATTCGCATCTCCTCCATACGCAATTTCGCGTAAATGTGACAACGTATCCATAAAAGTCAATGGAGCTGACATTTCCAGATTGGGAATTGAGAGAAGACTTTCAAAGGAAGATTAAATATCTCAATTCAATCAGCTTTTGTGGTTGGAGAGATGTGTGTTTCCGGTGTCGAGCAGCATCACTCGTTCACTGAAGTCGATAATTTTTTGCGTATACATTAATGGGGAAGTGGGTAAGATGGCCTGAAATCGAGCATCCGGAGATGTCATGAGCAGCGATCAGAAACGCCCTTTCCTGCGCTCACGCGCCTGGTTTGACAATGCCGACAATCCAGACATGACGGCGCTCTATCTTGAGCGTTATCTGAATTTCGGCCTGTCGCAGGAAGAATTGCAATCGGGCAAGCCGATCATCGGCATCGCGCAGACCGGCTCCGATCTCTCGCCCTGCAATCGTCATCACATCGAGCTGGCGAAACGGGTGCGCGAGGGCATTCGTGAAGCCGGCGGCATTGCCATCGAGTTTCCGGTGCACCCGATACAGGAAACCGGCAAGCGCCCCACCGCATCGCTCGACCGCAATCTCGCCTATCTGAGCCTTGTGGAAGTGCTTTATGGCTATCCGCTCGACGGCGTTGTTCTGACCATTGGCTGCGACAAGACCACGCCCGCACTTTTGATGGCGGCGGCGACGGTCAACATTCCGGCCATCGCGCTTTCGGTTGGGCCGATGCTGAACGGCTGGTTCCGGGGCGAGCGCACGGGCTCGGGCACAATCGTCTGGAAGGCGCGCGAGATGATGGCCGCAGGCGAGATCGACTATGAGGGCTTTGTGCGCCTTGTCGCCTCTTCGGCCCCATCGACCGGCTATTGCAACACGATGGGCACGGCGACCACGATGAACTCGCTGGCGGAAGCGCTGGGCATGCAGCTGCCGGGCTCCGCCGCCATTCCCGCACCCTATCGTGACCGGCAGGAAGTGGCCTGGCGCACGGGCCTGCGCATCGTCGACATGGTGCATGAAGACCTGAAGCCAAGCGATGTGATGACGCGTGAGGCGTTTCTGAACGCGATCCGGGTCAATTCCGCAATTGGCGGTTCGACCAATGCGCCTATTCATCTGACAGCCATCGCTCGCCATCTTGGCGTCGAACTCTCCATCGATGACTGGCAGACCCATGGCGAGACAGTGCCGCTCCTGGTGAATTTGCAGCCAGCGGGCGAATATCTGGGCGAGGACTATTACCATGCGGGCGGTGTGCCGGCGGTGGTGAACCAGCTCATGTCCGCAGGGCTGATCCATGAGGATGCCAAGACGGTCAATGGCAAGACCATTGGCGAGAATTGCGGCACGGCGGCCATTGCCGATGAAAAGGTGATCCGCCCCTTCGACAACCCGCTCCGGGAAAATGCGGGCTTCCGCATTTTGAAGGGGAACCTGTTCGGTTCCGCAATCATGAAACTGTCGGTCATTTCCGATGAATTCCGCGAGCGCTATCTCTCCAACCCGGACGACCCGATGGCGTTTGAAGGACGCGCCATCGTGTTTGACGGGCCTGAGGACTATCACGCGCGCATTGATGACCCTGCAATGGACATCGATGAAAACAGCGTCCTGTTCATGCGTGGCGCAGGCCCGATCGGCTATCCGGGTGCGGCGGAAGTGGTGAACATGCGCGCGCCCGATTACCTGATCAAGCGCGGCGTGACCTCCCTGCCCTGTGTGGGTGATGGCCGCCAGTCGGGCACTTCGGGTTCTCCCTCCATCCTGAACGCATCGCCGGAAGCGGCCGCCAATGGCGGGCTTGCAATCCTGAAAACAGGCGACCGCGTGCGCATCGACCTGAACAAATGCACCGCGGACATGCTTTTGCCGGAGGATGAACTCGACCGGCGTCGCACGGAGCTTGAGAAAGCCGGAGGCTATGCCTACCCGGCGCATCAAACACCCTGGCAGGAAATCCAGCGCGGCATGGTTGCGCAGCTGGATGCCGGAATGGTGCTTGAGCCGGCCGTAAATTATCAGCGTCTCGCGCAGGGCGGCAAGGATGGCAAAATGCCTCCCGTGCCACGCGACAATCACTAGGGTCAGGACCGGCTCATGAAGATCTGTTTGCGGACAGCCAAAACGCTTGTATCTGGCAGCGAACATCTGCCAACCATGACAGGCGCACCGGCAGGTTTGCGGCACGGAAGGCAATGAGGGAGGGAGCTCTGAGCAAGACCGAAGGCAAGAAGGCGGCGACCGCAAAGCAGGCATCCGGGAACAGGGCCGCCGAAACGGCTGTTGCCGTTTCGCGCCCGCGCCCCAGCCTGCAGGGGATCGGCAAGATGCCGGCGCGCGACCGCGCCTATCACGAGCTGAAATTCCGTATTCTCGAAGGCCGGCTACCGCCGGGCACCACGCTTCTGGAAACGGAAGTGGCCAGCCTTCTTTCGCTCAGCCGCACGCCCGTGCGCGAAGCGCTGATCCGGCTAGAGGAAGAAGGGCTCGTCGATGTGCGGCCCCGCCACGGGATCACGGTCAAGGCGCTGACGGTGGATGAGATCGAGCAGATCTATCAGGTCTTTTCAGCGCTCGAGGTGAAGGCGGCGCAGCTGACCGCACGGCGCGGCATCAGCGCTGAAGATCACAAGCGGCTGGATGGCATCCTCACCCAGATGGAGCGCGCCTCGCAGCGCGGCGACATTGAAAGCTGGTCGGAGCTTGATGACGAGTTCCACTCGGAACTGGTGGGGCTGTGTGGCAACCCGCGCCTGCTCTCCATGCTGAGACAGCTCTGGGATATGCAGTATCACGCCCGCCGGGCAATCACGAAGCTGCGTCCGCTGCCGCTCGTCTCCGACCGCGAACACCGGGCAATTCTCGACGCCATCGCGGCGGGAAATGCGGAGGAAGCGACCCGGCTGCATCAGGCGCACCGCGACCGCGCCGACCAGCAATTGCTGTCGCTTCTGCGCCAGCGGGGCACGACACCGACAGAGCTTTAAACCGTCTTTGCGGCCAGTGAGGCCAGAACCGGGACTTAAGACGTCCAGAAACAATGTATACATTGTGATTTGCCGATGTCTGTGCGAAGACAATCAGCGGAACGAAATGAGGAGGGGCATTTCATGAACCACATCGATCTTGAGGGAAAAAGAGCGATCATCACCGGCGGTGCCCAGGGCATTGGACTGGCGACGGCGGAGCGCTTTATCGAAAGCGGTGCGGAGGTGATCCTCTGGGACATCAATGCCGACATGCTGGACAAGGCCGTGGCGGAGCTGGGGGAGAAGGCCGCCGGCCGCGTGGTGGAACTGACCGAGGAAAATGCGGTGACCGAAGCTGCACGGCAGGCCGGCGCAATTGATATTCTCGTCAACAATGCCGGCATCACGGGCGGCAACGGCAAGACCTGGGAGCTTGCGCCCGATGTGTGGCGGCGCACGGTGGAGGTCAATCTTGTCGCGCCCTACCTCACCTGCCGGGCGCTGATACCGGGCATGATCGAGCGTGGCTATGGCCGCATCGTCAACATTGCTTCCATCGCCGGCAAGGAAGGCAACCCCAACGCCTCGCATTATTCGGCCTCCAAGGCCGGGCTGATCGGGCTCACCAAATCGCTGGGCAAGGAACTGGCCAAGACGGGCGTTGTCGTGAACTGCCTGACGCCGGCGGCCGCCCGCACCCCGATCTTCGACCAGATGAGCCAGGAGCATATCGATTACATGCTCTCGAAAATTCCATTGGAGCGCTTTCTCGAACCGGCGGAAGCGGCGGCAATGATCGCCTGGCTTTCTTCGGCAGAGTGCTCCTTCACAACCGGCGGCGTGTTCGATATTTCCGGCGGACGCGCGGTCTACTGATCCGAGATAAATACAGAGGAACGATGACATGAAGCTGTTGCGTTATGGCCCCGCAGGGCAGGAAAAGCCGGGCATGCTCGCGGCGGACGGTACGCTGCGCGATCTTTCCGGCACTGTCGCCGACATTGCCGGCGACGTCATTTCGCCAGAGGGGCTGGAGCGCCTGCGCGCTATCGATCCGCAGTCCCTGCCTGTGGTTGAGGGAGAGCCGCGCCTTGGCCCATGCGTGGCCGGCCTGCAGAAGATCGTGTGCATCGGTCTCAACTATTCCGACCATGCAGCCGAAACCGGCGCTGAGCCGCCGGAAGAGCCGATCATCTTCGCCAAGGCGCTCAACGCGCTGTGCGGTCCCAATGACGATGTGGAAATGCCGCGTGGCTCCACGGCGCTCGACTGGGAGGTGGAGCTGGCCGTGATCATCGGCAAGAAGACGAAATATGTGAGCGAGGCGGATGCGATGGATCACGTCGCCGGTTTCGCGATCATGAACGACGTCTCGGAGCGGAATTTCCAGACCAAGCGCTCCGGCCAGTGGACCAAGGGCAAGAGCCACGACACGTTCGGCCCGCTCGGGCCCTGGCTTGTCACGCGCGACGAAGTGGCCGATCCGCACAATCTCGACATGTGGCTGGATGTGAATGGCGAGCGCCGCCAGACCGGCAATTCGAACACGCTGATCTTCAACGTGCCGCACGTGATTTCCTACCTCTCGCAGTTCATGACGCTGATGCCCGGCGACGTGATTTCCACTGGCACGCCGCCCGGCGTGGGCATGGGCATGAAGCCGCCGCAATATCTGAAGCCCGGCGACGTGATGACGCTTTCCATCGCCGGTCTCGGCGAACAGCGCCAGACAGTCGTTCAGGCCTGATTACAGGAAGTGGAGCCCGCCATGAGCATCAGGAATGTCACCCTCATCGGCACCGGCATCATGGGCGCGCCCATGGCGCGCAACATTGCCGCGGCGGGCTTCAACCTGACCGTCTGGAACCGCACCCGCGCCAAGGCGGAGCCGCTTGCGGATGTCGCAACGGTTGCGGACGACCCGCAGACGGCCGTGGCGCAGGCTGACGCCATCGTGACGATGGTCGACAATTCGCCCATCGTCACCGAGATCTATTTCGGCGTGAACGGCATTGCGGAGCGTGCGCCGAAAGGTGCGCTTTTCATCGACATGTCGTCGATCCAGCCAGCGGTCGCCCGCGATCATGCGCAGATGCTCTCCCAAAGCGGGCACAGACATCTGGATGCGCCCGTATCGGGCGGCGAGAAAGGGGCCATCGAAGCAACGCTTGCCATCATGGCGGGCGGCGATGCCGAAGACTTCGCCGATGCGGAGAAACTGCTCTCCTCCATGGGGCGGGCAACCCATGTGGGCACGCACGGGGCCGGTCAGGTTGCGAAACTCGCCAATCAGGCAATCGTGGCTGTCACCATTGGCGCGATTGCCGAAGCATCTCTTCTGGCGCAGGAAGGCGGATGTGATCCGGCTGCACTGCGCGATGCTCTGATGGGCGGCTTTGCCACCTCACGCATTCTGGAACTGCATGGAGAACGGATGCTGGAGCGCAACTTCATACCCGGCGGCCCGCTTGAACTGCATCTCAAGGATCTCGAAAACGCGCTCGAAGTGGCCGAAGCGGCCAGGCTGAAACTGCCGCTCACGGAACAGACGCGCGACGCGTTTCGCGCGCTTGTTCATGACATGAAGATGGGCCGACACGACCATGCGGCCTATCTGCTGTGGCTTGAGGCGATCAATCCCGGAAAGCGGCTCGGCAGCGGCGAGACGAAGGCCCCGCCGCTCAAGGGCTGAAAGTGATCAGGCCCGGCTGTTCTCAGGAGCGGCACGCACTTCGGGCACGGGAAAGATCAGGTCATACGCCCAGTTGAAAACGAAAGCGTAGACCAGATAGAAAAGCGCGAAAGAGGCGTTGACGAAGAGCGCTTCCACCATGGGAACGCCGAGAAGCGCTGCCGTGAACGGCATCAGGACGACCAGAAGGCCACCCTCGAACAGAACGGCGTGAACGACGCGCATTGGCACCGTTTTACGGACACTGCCGGTGAAACGGCGCAGCGCATGGTCGAAACCCAGATTGTAAATATAGTTCCACGCCGTGGCGACCGTGGCGCTGACGACCACGACGATGCCCATTTCGAACATGGGCTTGCCGAAAAGCCACGAGGCGATTGGCGTGACGATGAGAAGGGCGATCAGCTCGAAACTGACGGCGTGGCGAATACGGTCTGCGGCAGTGCGCATCTTGCTCCCCGTTGGTACTCGGGCCGTCCCGAAATGGTTCCCGGAATGGGGGAGGTCGTCCTCGCTTCAGCGTGCAATATAGGAAGCGTGTCGCACAACGCAAGGATGGTTTCAGATTACTCGCCCGGCAGGGCCGCCGGGCACAGGCCGGAGGCCTGAAGCAGGCCGTGACCGAACACCGGATCGCGCCCTTCAGCTCCGAGATCCAGCGCCGTTTCCGCGAGAATTGCCTTCACCGCCCGGTAGTCGAGGCTTTGATCCTGACGTTTGAGCATGGCCGCTGCTGCGGTGACGAAGGGGGCTGCGAAGGAGGTCCCGGTCTTGGGACGTGCGCCGGAAACCGAAGCGGCGGTCCAGACCTGCACGCCGGGGGCGGCAAAATCGATGTGGTCGCCCTGCCCCGCCCGGCGGTAAACGCGCTTTGCGCGGTCCACTGCCGTGACCGCGATGACCGTGTCATACGCTGCGGGATAGACCGGCTTCGCGCGCGGTCCGTTGTTGCCGGCGGATGCAACGACGACGACGCCCTTTTGCGCCGCCTCGTTGACGATCCGCTCGACCACTTCATTGGCCGCGCCCGCCAGGCTGAGATTGAGCACTGCGACCTCCTGGTCGACCACCGCATCGATGGCGGCGATCAGGTGATAGGCGTCGGCCCGTTCGTCGCCCGCCTTGCGGTAAAACGGATCGGCGGCGACGAGTTTCGCGCCATTGAGGAGCCCCGGCGACCGGCTTTCGCCGGAACCGATCAGGATCGCCGCGACCGCCGTTCCGTGCTGACGGCCTGAATCGGAGCCGCCCGACACTTCCATCTGGACGAACTCGATCTCGCCGCCGTCGAAGGTGGTGTGCTCTGGGTTGATGCCGGTGTCGACAATGCCGACGCGAACAGGGCTCGCACAGGCGGGATCCTGCCCGCCGGGCTCGACCCATCCGACCAGCGCCCTGTCGGGACAGTGCGGACCTTCGCAACCGATGAGCCCGGCGCCATCTGCACCACCGCGTGAAGACGGGCGATAGTGATGATTAAGATCGAGCAGTGCATCGGGCCTGAGTGCGCGTACGGTATCGCGGGCTGCATCGAGCGATTGTTCCGCCGGGATGCGCAGCCGGTAGAGCGTTGCCGTGAGTGACAGGAGGTCGATCTGTTCCAGGACGGCGAAGCCATCGTCGACGAGCGCCTCTATGTCTCCCTGGCTCAGTCCCAGCGCGATGACCTCACGGTCGGCGTGGATGGCGGGGGGCGGTGCGGCGCGCCGGGCAGCGGGCCTGCTGCGGCGCGGTGCGCTCTTGCGGGGATTGAGGCGCTGTTTCAACGCATCGAAGAGTGTCTTTCCGGAAGAGCCCGAGCGCCGGGACGACCCGGATGAACCGCCGGAGGAGCTTCCGCTGAAGCTCGTTCCCCCGCTGCTGCCGCCGCCTCCACCGCCGCCGTTGTCATCATCGTCATCATCATCGTCGTCGTCATCATCGTCATCGTCGGCAAATGCATAGCCGGCCGGGTCATTCACCAGCACGGGGGCGATCGCCATGGGCAATCCCAAAAGCGCGATGAACAATAGACGGACGAAGCAGCGATAGCTGTGTTTTGCGTTCATGAACCCTTCCATTCGACGCCTCATTAGCATTTTTTGGAATGCAGGCGAATAAACGGGCGAGCCCAACGTTTATTCCACATCATTCACGGAGAAGGCGCCCGGACCTGAACATGAAATCCACCTTTGCGGATGAAATCGTCGACCTTTTGCCGAATCTGCGACGTTACGCTTTCGTGCTGAGCCGCTCGCTGGACGTGGCCGACGATCTTGTGCAGCAGACCTGCGAGAAAGCCTTTGCGAGCCGGAGCAGCTATGCCCAGGGCACGAACCTTTCCGCGTGGCTGATACGCATCATGCGCAACACCTGGATTGACCGGGTGCGGCGCGACAGGACGCGCGGCGAAAGCGTGGACATTGTCGACCGGCCCGATGCGATTTTCACCGATGGTGCGCATGACACGGAAACGCATCTGATGCTCGGCAATGTGGCGAGTGCGCTGCAGGAACTGCCGGCGGACCAGCGCGAGATCATCATGATGATCTGCGTGGAGGAGCTCTCCTACAAGGAAGCTGCCGCCGCGCTTGGCATTCCCATCGGCACGGTCATGAGCCGGCTTGCCCGCGCCCGGACCACGCTCGCCGGAAAACTTGATCTAAACTGACAGGGCCGCATGACCTTTTGCGACAGGACAGAACACGATGCATGAAGAAAAATTCACCGATGAAGTTCTGATGGCCTATGCCGATGGCGAGCTCGATGCGAAGACCCGCCGTGAGGTTGAAGACGCCATCGAGCGGGACACTGCGCTCGCGGAGCGCGTGGACCTGTTCATGAAGACGCGCGCGTTACTGGCGGGCACATTCGGAACGGCAAAAGTCTCCGTGCCAGACGATCTTGAAGCGCGTGTGCGACAGATGGCTGGCGCTGCGGAGATGGAAGAATCCGGTTCCGGAGCGGAGGTGCTTCCCTTCAGGCAAAGGAGCGCCCCGCGCCAACAGGGGTTCGCACAGCGCCATGCACTGCCCATCGCAGCTTCTCTGGCGCTGGTTGCGGGCGGATTGCTTGGTTACATGGCCGCCGGTCAGCCCGAACAGGCGGGCGGCATCGAGATTGCGGGCCTTGCAGACGACCGGATCGTTGAAGCGCTGAACGTATCGCCATCGGGCGAGACAAGGCAACTTGGCGAGGATGCGCGTTTCGAGGCGATTGCCACTTATCGCGATGGCGCGGGCACGCTTTGCCGGGAATTCGAGGTCAGTGCGCGTGGCACATCTCATGTGGCTGTCGCCTGTCAGGAAAACGATGCCTGGCAGCTGCGCTTTGCGGCCTCGCAGGTGGATGTGAACGGCGATTTCGTTCCCGCGTCTTCGCTGGAAGCGCTGGACGCGTTTCTCATGGCCACCAGGGCCGGTGCGCCGCTTTCGGCCGAGGACGAGAGCGCGGCGCTTTCCACACTGCGCTGACGCGTCCCGGCGGACTTCCGTTTCGGATCACGCTAATATGATTGGGATCGCGGAGCCGCGATACCTAGATGAGGCTCCGCAGGCACCGTGTTTCGACGCGATGCCGAGACCGATCACCATTGAACGATCAGGAAGCCGGAGCTGCCGATGAACTACAGGAAGACCGAAGAAGCCTTGGCCCGCCTCAGCCCGGAGCAATATTACGTGACGCAGCAAAGCGGCACGGAACGCCCTGGCACCGGCGAGCACCTGAACAACAAGGAACCGGGCATCTACGTCGACATCGTTTCGGGCGAACCGCTTTTCGCAAGCAGCGACAAGTATGAGTCCGGCTGTGGCTGGCCGAGCTTTACCAAGCCCATCGCGCCGGCCAATGTCAGCGAGCTGCGGGACACGACCCACGGCATGATCCGCACGGAAGTGCGCTCAACGCATGGCGACAGCCATCTTGGCCATGTCTTCGAGGATGGCCCGCGAGACCGTGGCGGTCTGCGCTATTGCATCAATTCGGCGGCACTGCGCTTCATTCATCGCGATGCGATGGAAGCGGAAGGTTACGGAGACTATCTCGACCAGGTGGAGGATGTGCAATGACTGAACGCGCTGTTCTGGCTGGCGGCTGTTTCTGGGGCATGCAGGACCTCATCCGCAAGCTGCCCGGCATTGTCAGCACCCGTGTGGGATACACCGGAGGCGACGTGCCGAACGCCACATACCGCAACCATGGAACCCATGCGGAAGGGATTGAAATCACCTTTGATCCCGACAAAACGAGCTATCGCCGGCTGCTGGAGTTCTTCTTCCAGATCCATGACCCGACCACGGCAAACCGGCAGGGCAATGATGTCGGCATGTCCTATCGCTCGGCGATCTACTATGTAAGCGACGAGCAGAAGCGCGTGGCCGAAGAGACCATTGCCGATGTGAACGCCTCCGGCCTGTGGCCGGGCAAGGTGGTGACGGAACTGGAGCCGGTTGGCGATTTCTGGGAAGCAGAGCCCGAGCATCAGGATTATCTCGAGCGCTATCCCAATGGCTATACCTGCCATTTCCCGCGCCCCGACTGGGTGCTGCCACGGCGCGACGCGGCGGAATAGAACGCCGGATCAGGCGCAGATATCTGACCGAAACGACAAAGATGAACTCCCTCCGGAAAAAATCCGGGGGGAGTTTTTTCATATGCGGCAAGGGTTTCAGCGGACCCGGGAGAAATAAAATCAATGCCGATGGAATAGATCCAATTCCCTCACGTTTTCCGACACCAGAGACGGCTTTCTGACAGTTTTACGACAGTTTTCTGACAGAGGCCGTGACCAACAAATGAGGAAAACAATGCTGGAAACGTTCGCATTCGGTGACACCCCAATCCGCTTTGGCATCGACGTCGTGTCGATGACGATCCTGGTCTTCGGCCTTTACTACCGGCGCTACCGCGACAAGGAACTGGTGACGGCGGCATCGCTGTTCAACATCTTTGCCTTTGGCGTTCTTTCCATTCTTTCGGCTGTCGAATTCTCGCTGGCCGCCGGCTTCGGCCTCTTCGCGATTCTGGCGCTCTTCACCCTGCGTTCGGAGCAGATCTCCAAGGTGGAAATCACCTATTTCTTCGGCTCGGTCTCCATCGCCGTGATCTGCGCCATTCCCGGAACGCCTCTGGCCATCGTGCTTGCCGTTGTCGCGCTTGTGCTTCTGGGCGCTTACATCCTCGATCACCCGGCCATCCTGCGCTCGTCCGACGGTGTGAAGATCACGCTCGACAAGATCGATCACGAAGCGCTTTCGCAGCCTGAGAAGATGCGCCGCGACCTCTCCGAGCGCCTTGGCGTGGACGTGATGTCCTACCAGATCACCGCGCTCGACTACATCAACGACATGGCCCGGATGAACGTGTTCTTCCGCAAGCCCCGGCACTGACCTGCCGGGAAGGAGACACTCCAATGGATCATTCCATCACAAATGAACTGACCGGCTTCCGCCCGATCTCGCTTGAGGGACTGAACGGCAAGGCCGCCATGCTGGAACGGCTGGACAACAAGTATATTGTTCCGGCCAACCGGCTCCGCCCCGCGCTGCACGCCTTTTCGGATCTGTTCGACGTGCTCGAAATCGACGGCATCCGCGCGTTCACTTATGCCACCCGTTATTATGATGATGACGATCTGCGCAGCTATTACGACCACCATCAGGGGCGTCGCAAACGCTGCAAGGTGCGGGTGCGCGATTACGTGGATACCGGCCTCAGCTATCTGGAAGTGAAGCTGAAGAGCAAACGGCAGATCACGGTCAAGAAACGCCTGAAGCTGCAGGAACCCGGTTCGGGCCTCGACCACTCCGGTGAAAGTTTCATCGACACGTGCCACCGCGAGATCTATGACAGCCCCTTCGACCGGCCTTTGGCCCCGGTGATCGAGATGCAGTATATGCGCATCACGCTGGTGGCCAAGGAGGGCGGCGAGCGCATGACCATCGACACGCAGCTCTCGTTCAAGGCTGGCGATGTACGCCGCCTAGTGCGGCCCGACATCTCCATCGTGGAAACGAAATCGGCGCGCGGCAACGGCATCGCCGATGCGATTTTCCGGGGACTGCACGTCCACCCGACAAAACGCTGCTCAAAATACTGCGTGGGCATGGCCGCGACGGGCCAGGTGGAGCGGCACAACCGCTTCCTGCCCGCGCTGCGTCGCTTGCAGCTTCTCGACGGCCGGGCCCTGAGCCCCGCCTGAGCTTCAACTCTGCCATCGAAAGGAGAGGACCATGCGTACGCATGTCAGCCCCGCTTTGCCTGAATCCGGCTATATGGCGAGCCTCGCGAAAGCCAGGTCGGACCTCAGAGACCTTGCTCCGTTTCTCGGACGTCTTTTCATCGCCCTGTCCTTCGTCGTTGCGGCGATGGCCTATGCGCTGGTGCGCGCCCAGAATGGCGGCAATCCCGAATTCGCGCTGTGGATCGCCACGGCCGCCGGCTTCGGCGCGTATATGGCGCTCAATATCGGCGCAAATGATGTCGCCAACAATATCGGCCCTGTGGTCGGCGCAAGGGTGATCCCGCTTGCAGGCGCGCTCATCATGGCGGCGGTGTTCGAGTTTGGCGGCGCGCTTATTGCCGGCGGCCAGGTCATCAGCACCGTGCGCGGCGGCATCGTTATGCCGGAGGCGCTTGCCGACCGGAACGTCTATGTCTGGGTGATGATGGCCGCACTTCTGGCCGCAGCGCTCTGGCTGAACCTCGCCACCGTGTTCGGCGCGCCCGTCTCCACGACCCATTCCATCGTGGGTGGCGTGATGGGCGGCGGCATTGCGGCAGCGGGCCTTTCGGCCGTTGACTGGTCGGTGATGGCCAACATCGCCGCAAGCTGGATCATCTCCCCGCTTCTGGGCGGCCTGTTTGCTGCGCTGTTTCTCTATGCGATCAAGCGCTTCGTGACCTATGAGCCGCAGGTGCTGAAGGCCGCGCAGAGGATTGTGCCGCTTCTCGTGGCCGCCATGACCTGGTCGTTCGGCACCTATCTGATCCTCAAGGGGTTCAAGAAGGTGTGGTCTGCGAGCCTGCTTGAGGCGACCATGGCCAGCGCGCTCATCGCTCTTGTGGCATGGGTTGTCTCCCGCTTCCTGATCGCACGCCGGCTGCCCAAACTTCAGAATGACAAATCCGCGGTGAACCAGCTTCTGGCCCTGCCGCTCATCTTCTCGGCAGCGCTTTTGAGCTTCGCGCACGGCTCCAATGACGTGGCAAACGCGATCGGGCCACTGGCCGGCATCTATGATGTGCTGACCAATGACGCGATGCAGGAAAAGGCCATCATTCCGTTCTGGGTCATGGGGCTCGGCGCTGCCGGCCTCGCCATCGGCCTCCTGCTGTTCGGCCCCCGCGTCATCCAGACCGTGGGTGGGGAGCTGACCAGGCTGGACGCGATGCGCGCCTACTGCATCGCCATGGCGGCAACCATCACCGTGATCACGGCCAGCCAGCTTGGCCTACCGGTTTCCACCACCCATGTGACCGTGGGTGCCGTCCTTGGCGTGGGCTTTCTGCGGGAGTGGCTGAAGCGCCGCTATGCGCGGATCGTCAGCGATATCCGCGCACTGCATGCCGGTCGTGATGAGGCGGAATGCGACGCTTTCATCGCCCGCATGCAGGCAAGCCCCTTCGCGCAGCGCAGGGCCATGATCGATGCGCTGCGCAGGGAACATGCGCAAAGGCAGTCTGACGCCAGCGTGTGCGGCAGCACTGCGGCAACCGAACGGGGAGAAGCTCTCGTGAACCGGGCGCTGATGACCAAGGTACTGTCGGCCTGGATCATAACCGTTCCGCTGACGGCGCTCATCTCCGCCGTGATCTACTTCACCCTTCGCGGGATCATGCTGTGAGGCAGCGGGCGCTCCGGAAAATCCGGGGCGCCCCTGCCGTCTGCCAGAAGCATTTCCGCCAGAAATGAGGCCTGAACCTTGAGAACCATTCTTTTGACACCCCTCCTCGCCCTCGCCACCACGCTTGCAGTCAATGCCGAGCCGATGTCGGCGCGGGTTCTCGATCATCGGGTGATGCCCGAAATCGATGTGAACGGAGAGACGATGGCCGAGTTATCCGGCCTCGCCTACGACCCGCAGACGCAGACCGTTTACGCGGTTTCCGACCGGGCCACGCTGTTCAGTCTCGCCTTCTCGACCGATGGCGAGACGATTACGGCCCTTGAGCCGCAGGCGGCTGCGGCGCTGACAGACGCAGACGGAAGCGCGCTTGCCGAACAGGGGTTCGGGCCGGAAGCGCTGATGCTACGACCAGATGAAACGGGCGCTCTGAATTTCGCGATCCTGAGCGAAAGCGGACCGCGCGCCGCACTTTTCAAGCGTGACGGGGGATGGCTGGCAGAGATCGATCTGCCATCGGCGGTGCGTGACAGCAGCCGACAGGCGGGCAAGAACCGCGGCCTTGAATCCATCGCCCATCACCCGGAGCTTGGCCTTGTGACCCTGCCCGAAGAACCGTTTGAGCCCGCGCCGCGCACCGCGCACACGCTTTATGCGGAAGGTGGCGAAACGCTCTCGTGGTCGAGCGAGGATATCGGTGCGTCGCGGGTGAAGGCGATGACGGCGCTGCCCGATGGCAGGCTTCTGGTGCTGGAGCGCATCAAGGAAGACAAGGCGCTCGTTCCCTATCTGCGGCTTGTCGACCCGGCGGTCTGCGCGGCCGACACCTTATGCAAAACGCAGGCGGTTCGACTTGATGTTCCTGGTGTCGACGATGCGGATTTCGAAGGCATTGTCGCGGTCTCGCCGTCACTCTTTCTGCTGGTCAGCGATGACAGGATCAAGAAGGAGCAACGCTCGGTGTTTGCGCTGGTGGACGTGACGTTTCCGGCCATGCCCTGAATGAAAACGGCCCGAAAACCTCCTGAGGCTTTCGGGCCGTAAATCTCTGAACTGCGTCAGAAATTACTGCTTCTGGTACGCGTTGGTGAACCAGGTGTAGACGTCCGGCATTTCCTCAAGGCGCTTGCCGTCGGCATCGCGCATGACGCCCGCCTCGAACATGAACTTCGTGATGTTGCCGAACATGTCCGCATCGATGAGGCCGACCGGTTCGCCCTCGTCCTGCAGGTAGCCGCCATCCACGATGGCCTGCATGGAAGCGCGGACCAGCTCCGGGTTGGACAGCATGCCGCCGGTTTCGGCGATCAGCATCTCGGCTGCCTCTTCCGGGTTCTCGGCAGCAAAGGCATAGCCGCGCTGAGCCGCTTCAACGAAAGCGCGCGCGGTCTCCGGGTTGGCCTTCAGCCAGGTTCCGTTGCTGCCAAGATAGGTGGTGTGCTGATCCGGCACGCCGTAATCGGCATAGCGGAATGCGCGCTGCGGGCGGTCGAGGAGCACGGAGTTCACACCTTCCCAGGTGCTGACCTCAAGCGTGAAATCGACCGTGCCGTTGGCAAGCGCCTCATAGGCAGAGGTGCCGAGCGTGACGGTCTCGAATTCGCCCTTGCCGCCATCGTTCTGGATGATGGTGGAGATGAGGGCCTGCTCCCATGCGCTGCCGAAACCGGCATAGGTCATGCCATCGAGATCGGCCGGGCGCTGGATGTCTTCACGCTCGCCGTTGAAGACGAGACGGCCCGTCTCGTGCTGCATCACCGCCATGACGACCGTGAGGTCGGCGCCCGTGGCGCGCTGGCTGTAGAAGCCGATGGAGCTGAGAATGCCGAATTCGGCAACGCCCGTGGCGACCAGCGTGCCGGAGGACGTGTCGGTGTAGGGCAGGATTTCGACATCAAGACCGGCATCCTTGAACCAGCCCTTCGCCTGGGCGACGTAGAGCCCCACATGGTTGGTGTTGGGCGTCCAGTCCAGCGCGACGCTCAGGCGCTCCTGCGCCGTTGCCGGCAGCGCCATCGCGCCGAGCATCAGGGCTGCGGCTATCAGGCTTTTCATGGTCTTTCTCCTGTCTGACTGAGCAAGGTGTTCAAAAGATCTTCTTCCAGCGCACGGGCTTCGTCCGGCAGGGGCGCGCCAAGGCGCGGGCGCGGGGCGCGGACGAGGACCTCGGAAATCACGCGGGCGGGACGGCGCGACAGCACATAGATGCGGTCTGAAAGGGCGACCGCCTCGCGCACGTCATGGGTGACGAGCAGCGTGGTCCAGCGCGCGGCGCGCCAGCGGTCCTCCAGCCAGCGCTGCATCTGCGCGCGGGTGAGCGCGTCGAGTGCGCCGAAGGGTTCATCGAGAAGCTGTATCGGGCGGGCCTGAATGACCGTGCGCAGAAGGGCTGCGCGCTGACGCATGCCGCCCGAGAGTTCCGCCGGATAGCGCTGCTCAAAGCCTTCCAGCCCGAATTCGGCGAACAGCGGCAGCGCGCGGGCACGCGCCTCCGCGCGGGGCACACCCTGCACTTCCAGCCCCAGAATGACGTTGTCGATGATGCGTCGCCAGGGCATCAGCGCGTCGCGCTGCGGCATGAAGGCGAAGGTCTGGCCATCGCGCTTCAGCGGCGCGCCATCGCGCAGGATCTCGCCGCGATCCGGCGCAAGCGCGCCGGTGAGCAGGCGAAACAGGGTGGACTTGCCTGCTCCCGAAGGGCCGAGAATGGAGACGAACTCCCCCTGCCCCACATGCAGCGACACATCGTCGAGCACGGCGGTCTCGCCAAGCGTCACGCCCACATTGCGCATTTCAAGAGCGCTCATCGTGTCTGCCCCGCTTCACGCCAGCGCAGCAGCGCGCGTTGCAGAAGCGCCGAGACGCCGAAGAGCACCAGCGTCAGCGTGGAGCTGACCACGACCGCTGCCAGCATGAGATCCGGGCGAAAGCTGTTCTTGGCGTTGAGAATGACAATGCCGAGCCCGGCGCGCGCGCCGACATATTCGGAGAAGATCGCGGCGACCACGGCATAGGTGATCGAAATCCGCAGGCCGGCGAAGAAATAGGGCATGGCCGAGGGAAAGCGCGCCGCCCGGAACACTTTCCATCGCGACGCGCCCATGGAGCGCATCAGCGTTTCGATTTCGGGATCGGTGGATTCGTAGCCATCGACCAGCGCCACCAGCATGGGAAAGAAGGTGACGAGCGCCACGAGCAGGATTTTCGGTGTGAGACCGAAACCGAACCACAGGACGGCCAGCGGCGCGATGGCCACCAGCGGCAGGGTCTGGCTGACGACAAAGATCGGGAACAGCGCCCGCCGCAGCTTCGGCAGGAAATCGAGCGCCACCGAGAGGGCAAAGGCGATGCTGACGGAGAAGGCAAAGCCGGTCAGCGTCGCGCTCAGCGTCGGCAGCGTGTTCTCCCACAGGAGGCCGCGGTTGACGCCCATCTGTTCGATGACGCGCGAGGGCGCAGGCAGAACCAGCGGCGAAATGCCCGACAGCCGCACATAGATTTCCCAAAGGAGGATTGCACCGGCAACGCTTGCCAGAGCAGGCAAGCCGCGCACCAGCCGTCCGCCCGCAGGACGGGGCCGACCCTGAGACATGGGATCAGGCCGTGGAGGGGCTGTTGGCGGAAACGGTCAAATCGACCGTCACATGGCCTTCGGGCGGACCAAACCGGCAGAAAGCCTGTTCGAGCGTTGCGAAAACCGGGCCTGCATCGCCGGTGAGACGGCTGCAGAAATTCTTGGAATGATCGAAGACGCCGCTCGACTTCAGGAAGTCGATGCAGCCCATGATCTCCGCCATGTGATCGCCGGCGCCCATCACGTAAAGCGAAAACTGCGCGCGTGCGATTTCCGACGTGGTCTTTGCATTGGCCACCGCTGCAAGTGCCGCCTTCTGCCGTTCGGCGAGCGGCTCTGACGGATTTGCGAGTGCAGAGGTGCTGCAGATCGGATCGTCCGGCTCGCCGGGGCAGCCGCGCGAGAGCGTGGCGCGCAGCACCACATGATGGCGGGTGGATGCGGCGGCGACATAGAAATCGCGCAGCGCCGGAAACAGCACTTCGGGCGGACCGACGACGAGCGTGGAGATATCGTCGGTCTCGATCCGCAACCGGTCCCGGTAAGGATCGAACGCGGAGAGCGACGACATGATGACGTCGACGAAATTGTCGGTCATCGGATAAAGGGAAAGCTGCGCACCTGCGAACATGATTGTCCTCCTTGCTCCGCTGGCATTACCCAGATCAGCTTCTAGGGCCCGAGGATTTGCACCCTCATCTCAGCCGCGGCGATACGCGGCACCCCTGTGGATGCGCGGAACGAACCAAATCCCGAGACGGAAAGCAAGTTGATTGTGCAGGAACTGTTTCGTCGGAGAACAAATGTACAGCTTTCCCACAGGCGTGGTGCGCCGGCGGCCCGAACGCCCCCGTCAGGCGGGGCAGGTAACCGTCACATCGGCCAGACGGAGCGCTTCGGAAAGGTCTTCCGGCGGCATGCTGTCGACGATCAGCGAATCGACTTCGGCAAAGGAGCAGACGCGCACCAGCCCCTTCCGGCCGAACTTGGAAGCATCGGTCACGACAACCCGGCGGCGACCACGCGCCAGAACCGCGTTGCCGAACTGCGCCTCCTCCAGATCGTAGTCCATGATGCCGGTCATCGCGTTCACCGCGCCGGCGGAAATGATGGCGTGATCGACGCTGAAACGGCTGACGAACTCGATGGCGGAAAAGCCGAGCGCGGAGCCACTGTCGCTGCGCAGCTCCCCGCCGGCCATGTAGACCTTGTTGCCATTGACGGTCGCCAGCGTGCGGGCGATGTCGGATGAGTTGGTAACGACGGTCAACTGCCGGTGGTCCAGCAGCGCGCGCGCCAGAAGGCTGGTAGTGGTGCCCGTGTCGAGCATCACCGACTCGCCATCGCGGATCGTCGAGGCGGCCAGTGCGGCGATGGTCTCCTTGGCCTGCCGGTTCTCCCGCATGCGCCGCTCGAA
Organism: Nitratireductor sp. WH36-1; assembly: GCF_058725515.1. Taxonomy (NCBI): domain Bacteria; kingdom Pseudomonadati; phylum Pseudomonadota; class Alphaproteobacteria; order Hyphomicrobiales; family Phyllobacteriaceae; genus Nitratireductor; species Nitratireductor sp. WH36-1. The sequence goes on from NZ_JBZXDP010000002.1 coordinate 93,812, forward strand.
CGGCGCTTCGCTGACCACGGACGGCAAGGCGATGGCGCCATGCATGCGCACGATGGCGCCGCGCCCGGCGAGCACCTTCACATCGCGGCGAACGGTTTCCACCGACACCTCCAGATGCTGCGCCAGATCATTGACGCCCATTGTGCCCTGCTCTGTCAGAAGATCCAGAATCCGACCATGGCGGGGGGAATAGTTCATCTGCGTTGCCCTTACCGGTTGTGCCCGTTTATGCCCTATCATGACTGATTTGAAATTCAAGAAGATGCGAATCGGTCAAACTTCAACATTTTTCTGTTGACTTCACACAGATGCCCATCAATTCTTCCTCAAAATCGACAGCCAAAGGCTGCGGGAGGAGACATGACGGCAGCACGGGAAATCACCGCCCCGGGCTCTGATCGGATTGCGGCACTGCCCCTATGGCAGGGGGCAATCACGATAGAGCCGCTCGTCGGCGGCATCAGCAATGAAAGCTGGCTCGTTACCGACGATGCCGGCGGCCATGTGGTCCGTTTTGGCAAGGACTATCCCTTTCATCACGTTATCCGCGACCGCGAATTGATGACCGCGCGCGCCGCCGAGTTAGCGTCTCTTGCACCATCCGTCGAGCATGCGGCGCCCGGCGTCATGGTTTGCAGACATCTCAATGCGAAAACATACGGCGAAGCCGATGTGCGCGCCAACATTGAACGCGTCGCCAGGATCGTTCGCGATTTTCATCAGGACATGCCGCACCATGTTTCAGGGCCGGGCTTCATGTTCTGGCCGTTTCACGTCATCCGCGACTATGCGCGCACCCTGAAGGAAGGCGGGAGCCGGATGACGGAGCAGCTGCCGGCCTATCTTGCGCTGGCCGATGAGCTGGAAGCCGTACAGACGCCGCTTCCAATCGTGTTCGGTCACAACGACCTCCTGCCAGCCAACCTTCTGGATGACGGCAAGCGGCTGTGGCTGATCGATTTCGAATATGCCGGCTTCTCGACGGCGATGTTCGATCTGGCGGGGCTCTCCTCCAACGCCAGCTTTTCGGACGAAGAGTCCGAAGCGCTGCTCGGCTATTATTTCGACCGCACGCCCGATTGGGACCTGCGGCGTTCGCTGGCCTCCATGCAGTGCGCTTCGCTGTTGCGCGAGGCGATGTGGAGCATGACCTCCGAGCTTTATCTCGACGCGCCGGGCACCGACTACGTTGCCTACACGCATGAAAACCTCTCGCGGCTCGAGGCCGCACTGGACACTTTCTACACCCAATACGGACGCGCATCACGATGACCCAGACCCTGCCTTCGCATGCCCAGATCGTCGTCATCGGAGGCGGCATCATCGGCTGCTCGACAGCCTACCACCTTGCCCGCGACCACAAGGCCGACGTCATTCTTCTGGAACAGGGCAAACTGACATCGGGCTCGACCTGGCATGCCGCCGGGCTGATCGGTCAGCTGCGCTCGTCGGCGTCGATCACGCGCGTGCTGAAATACTCGGTGGATCTGTACAAAAGGCTGCACGAGGAAACGGGTCTGGAGACCGGCTGGAAAATGACCGGCTGCCTGCGGCTCGCCACCAATGAAGACCGCTGGACCGAGTTCAGACGGCTTGCCACCACCGCGCGCAGCTTCGGCATGGAGATGGAGCTTGTCGGGCCGGAGGAAGTGAAGCGGATGTGGCCGCTCATGGACACGTCCGACCTGATCGGCGCGTCCTGGCTGCCCACGGATGGGCAGGCCAGCCCGTCCGACATCACCCAGTCACTCGCCAGGGGCGCGCGCATGAACGGGGCGCGGCTCTTTGAAGGCGTTCAGGTGACCGGCTTCGAGATGGAGGGCGGCCGCATCGTTGCCGTGGAGACGGATCGTGGCAGGATCGCCTGCGAAAAAGTGGTCAATTGCGGCGGCCAATGGGCCCGTCAGATCGGTGCGATGGCCGGGGTCTCGGTGCCGCTGCAACCGGTCAAGCACCAGTACATCGTGACCGAGAAGATCGAGGGGCTCTCTTCCGACACGCCGACCGTGCGCGATCCCGACCGCCGCATCTATTTCAAGGAGGAGGTCGGCGGCCTCGTCATGGGCGGCTACGAACCGAACCCGCAGAGCTGGGCCACCGGCCTGCCGGGCGGAGATGTGCCCAACCGGTTCGAATTCCAGTTGTTCGACGACGATTTCGACCATTTCGAACAGCATATGACACAGGCCATCGAGCGTGTTCCGGCACTCGCCGAAGCAGGCGTCAGGCAGATGATCAACGGGCCTGAAAGCTTCACGCCGGACGGCAATTTCATTCTCGGACAGGCCCCGGAATGCGCCAACATGTTTGTCGGGGCCGGCTTCAACGCTTTCGGCATCGCCGCAGGCGGCGGCGCGGGCTGGGTGCTGGCGGAATGGGTGGTGCGCGGCGAGGCTCCGCTGGATCTCTGGGTCGTGGACATTCGCCGCTTCTCGGAGCTGCACCGGGACCGCAAATGGGTCGAGGAGCGCACGCTCGAAGCCTATGGCAAGCACTACACGGTCGCGTTCCCGCATGAGGAATATGAAAGCGGCAGGCCGCGCATCGTCTCCCCGCTCTATGCAAAGCTTCAGGATCACCGCGCGGTGTTCGGCTCGAAGCTCGGCTGGGAACGGCCCAACTGGTTTGCGCCGGAGGGGATGGACGCGCGGGACGACTATTCCATGGGGCGGCAGAACTGGTTTGGCCCCGTCGGTGAGGAACATGCGCATGTGCGCGAAAAGGTCGGCGTTTTCGATCAGTCATCCTTCGCCAAGTATGAGCTGACCGGCCCCGATGCGGCGGACGCGCTGGAGCGCATCTGCGCCAACCACGTCGCCAAGCCCGCCGGACGCCTGACCTACACGCAGATCCTGAATTCGCGCGGCGGCATTGAATGCGACCTGACCGTCGCCCGCCTTTCCGATGAGCACTTCTACATCGTGACCGGAACAGGTTCGCGCACCCACGATTTCGCGTGGATAGAAGACCACCTGCCTGCCGGCGCAAACGCCCGTCTTGTCGACGTGACCGAGGAACATGGCACGCTCTCCCTGATGGGGCCGCGGGCGCGTGAGGTTCTCGCCGCCGTGACCGGGGCCGATGTCGGCAACGAGGCCTTCCGTTTCGGCCGGGTACAGGAGATCGACATTGCCGGGCACCGCGTGCGCGCCATGCGCGTGACCTATGTCGGTGAACTGGGCTGGGAGCTGCATGTGCCCATCGAGGGTACGGGCGACGTTTTCGACGCGCTGATGGACAAAGGCCGCGCGCAGGAGATCCGCCCCGTGGGTTATCGCGCCATCGAGTCGCTCCGGCTGGAGAAGGGTTATCGCGCCTGGGGCTCGGATGTGACACCCAATGACAACCCGTTCGAGGCGGGGCTTGGCTGGGCCGTGAAGCTGCGCCGTGACACGCCGTTCATCGGGCGCGAGGCCTGTGAGGCGGCTTCTGGCGGCCCTTTGACCAAACGGCTTGCCTGCTTCACCACGGCTGACCCCGACGCGGTTCTGCTTGGCCGGGAAACGATCCTGCGCAATGGCGAGCCGGTCGGCTATCTGACGAGCGGGGGCTATGGCTACACGGTCGGCAAACCCATCGGCTACGGCTATGTGCGCGCCGCCGGGGGCGTCGACGACGCATTTCTGACATCGGGAGACTACGAACTCATCGTGGCGAACGAACGCTTCGCGGCCACGGTGCACATGGCGCCGCTCTACGATCCGCCGGGGGAACGCGTAAAGGGCTGATCGAAAAACCGGCGTCAAAAAGCCGGAGGCGCATTTCGCACACTGGGAGGGAAGGCAAATGGCTTCAATCGGTACCTACGTCATTTACATAATCATGGCATGCGCCGTCGCCGGCGCAATCGCCTCCATCCGAAACCCTGAAACCGGGCTCGGGAAGGAGTTTATCGAGGGGCTGCATTCCATCGGCCCGATCTTCATTCCCGTGGCCGGCATCATGGCCGCGATCCCTTATCTTTCGGAGTTCATCCGCCTCGTCGCGGGGCCGCTTTTCGCGATGATCGGCGCGGACCCGTCCATTGCAGCCACCACGGTGATCGCCGTCGACATGGGCGGCTATCAGCTTGCCGACACGCTCGCCCAGTCGCGCGATGCGTGGATGATCGCCACCATTGTCGGCTTCATGTCGGGCGCGACCATCATCTTCTCCATTCCCGTGGGACTGGCGATGCTGGCGAAAGCCGACCACAAATACATGGCGCTTGGCATCATGTCCGGCATTCTGAGCGTGCCGATTGGCGTGTTCATCGCCTGCGCGTTGATCGCGCTTGCCGGGCTCGGCATTCGCCCGGATGTCTCGACGACGGCTGATGCGAGTTACCAGATCGCGCTGTCGCTGGTGGACATTCTGCGCAATCTTCTGCCGTTGATCGTCTTCTGCGTCGCCATCGCGCTCGGGCTGCGCTTTGCCCCCGATGCGATGATCGCCGGCTTTCTGTGGTTCGGTCGCCTCATGTATGCCGGCATCACGCTCGTTCTGGTCGCTTCCATCGTCGAGTATTTCACGGGCTTCTTCACCACTGTGTTCGGCTCATGGGGCTTCGACCCGATCATCGCGGATGAGCAGGACCAGTTCCGTGCGCTGGAGATTGCCGGCTATATCGGCATCATGCTCGCCGGGGCGTTTCCGATGGTCTATCTGCTGACCAAATATCTGGCAGGTCCGATGGAGGCGCTTGGCGCGCGCATCGGCGTCTCGCCGGAAGGGGCCGCGGGGCTTCTGGCGGCAACGGCGAACATCCTCGCCATGTACCGGCTGGTCGGCAAGATGCAGCCGCGTGACAAGGTGCTGGCAATCGCCTTTGCCGTCTGTGCGGCCTTCACCTTCGGCGACCACCTCGCCTTCTCGGCGAATTTCCAGCCGAGCATGATCCTGCCGCTGATCCTGGGCAAACTCTTCGGCGGTGCTGCCGGCTTCCTGCTGGCCATCTGGCTTTCGGTTCCGAAAGCGGAGGAACTGGCTTCCCGGGAAATGCAGGCGGGAGCAGAGGCGCGTCCGGTGCCCGCCGAATAGATCGGAAAGATCACCAGCGTTCCATGGCTCCTGGGATATCTCCCAGGAGCTTTTCCTTGTTGAGAAGGCCCGCATCTTCGAGTTTTTCGAAATCCGGCAGGTCGCGCAGGGTTTCGAAACCGAAATGGGCAAGAAAACCGGGCGTCGTTACATAGGTGTAGGGTGCGCCGGGCTGCGGGCTTCTGGGGCCGGAGGCGATGAAACCCGCACGCCGCAGCTTGCCGATCAGATCCCGCGTGATTTCGCGGGCAAAGAAGCTGGAAAGTTCCGAACGCGTGATGGGCTGAAAGTAGCCGATGGTCATGAGCACCAGCGCTTCGGCTTCCGACAGGCTTTCCCCCTGCTCCTCAATGCCGAATGCCGAGCGGATTGCATCCGCCACGGCGGGGCGTGTGCGGTGCTGCCAGCCGCCGGCGACGCGGACAAGCTCATAGGGCCTGTCGGCGAGTTCGGCGCTGATGTCCTCAATGATCAGATCCAGACTGCAATCCCGGCCGATGACCTGCGTCAGGATCTCGCGCGAGACCGGTTCGGGGGCAGCGAAGATGACCGCCTCCACCCGCGCCATCCATTCCCGCCAGCGCAGGGCCTGGGGAAGATGTTCGAGCTCGCGGTCGAAGAGCGGTGCGCCCGCCTTTTCACCCTTGCCGTTCTTTCCGGATTGCGCGCTCATGAGATCACAATCCGTAAATGCGGAAGCTGTCGCGGCCTGTCAGCTCGCGCACCGCGCCAAGCGAGACGAGCCGCGTGTAGAGGCGGCGAAGCCCGCGGTCACTCATGCCGGGGAAATGGCTGGAAGAGCCAACGGCGTCATCCTCCAGAAACGCCTGCACCACCGGCTGTGCGCCCTTTGCCCGCAGTTTCGGCGCGACCTGCAGGAGCTGGCCTGCCCGGCGTTCGAGCGTGATGGCCAGATCGACTGCGTCGAGCGCAGCACGGGCATAGCGCCGGGCTATCATGGCGCGCAGCATGGTGGGATCAGCTTGCGCTGCACCCGCCTCTGCGGCAAGCAGAAACAGGGGAACGGCATGGGACCAGCCAAGCGCGCGCGCCACGACCGCATCGCAAAGGAGCGGTGCGATCACCGTTTCGAATTCCGGAAAGAGGCGACGAACCGAGAGGAAAAGCCGTTCGGCGGCAGCGATTGCATCATGCCCCTCCTCTCCCGCTTCCAGCATCATCTCACGCAGGTCGGCAATGCGGCCCTCCGCACCGTATCCGCAGGCCTCGACCATTGCGCGGAGCGTGTCCTCGCTGGCAAGCGCGACGGAGGGTCTGGAAACCAGCATCCGCCAGGCAAGTAGGATGCGGCCGGCGGGGCCGACATCATCGCCTGGCCGGGTCAGGGCCAGCGCATCGCGCAGGGCTGTTTCATCTTCCGGCCGCCGGACGCGCTGACATGAGATGGCGGCAGCCCGAAGCGCAAGACGGCAGCGCCATGCCTGCGCCGCGGCCATGTCGCCACGCACAAGCATGTCGAGCGCGCCCAGTGCGGCCCCTGCCGCGAACTCCATATTCGGAAAGGCTGGCGCCTTTGCAGCCCGGCGCAACCAGTCGGGAATGCGGGGCGCGCAAACGCCCGGCGGTGTGTCCGCAGCTGTCTGTGTGCGCAAGGGGGCGGGTCGAATCATGTTTTCAGCTTGTGCGAGCACGGCGCTTCATTCAATCGATGAGCAACATAAGCGCCGCAGCTATCGACAACTTTGCGATCAGGCGCGCCAAGCGCCTTCTCAGATCAGCGATTGTTGCCAACTGACGGCCAATGTGATTATGCAGCTGCCGGAATTGGGCTGTAAACGCCGTTTTGGCGCTAAACGAAACCTGACGAACGCCCAGCCGTAGTGTGAAATCCCTGCTGCAGGAAGAGCCGGTCGATGACCTTTGGAATGCGCCTTTTATGGTGTTCGCCGCAACCGCACTTCGCATCGGCAGGGAGCGATCTCTCTGGCGACACATGGTTTCAGATGCCGCCCTCTTCGGCAGGACCGTATTCATTTAACTCATTCGTTGAAAAATCAAATGGCACATAATCGCGAACACTGGACCTCAAGAATGGGGTTCATCCTGGCAGCGGCCGGCTCGGCTGTCGGCCTCGGCAATATCTGGCGTTTTCCTTACATTACTGGTGAAAACGGGGGCGGAGCGTTTCTTCTCATCTATCTGGCGATGGTGTTTTCCATCGGCCTGTCGCTCCTCGTCGCAGAGCTCATTATCGGGCGCTCGACGCAGTTAGATCCCGCAGGGGCATTCAAGAAACTGGCGGGCGGCGCGTGGCCGCTGGTCGGCTATATGGGCATTCTCACCGCTTTTCTGATCCTCTCCTTCTATTGCGTGATTGCAGGCTGGACGCTTGCCTACACTGTCAAATCGGTCACCGGCTCGATCCTCGTATCCGATCTCGATCAGGTCGGAAGCACCTTCAACGCCTTCATCACGGATCCGCTGGAACCGGTGTATTATACGGCCGTGTTTATCGCGCTTACCGTATTCGTTGCGCTGGGCGGTGTTGCAAGCGGCATTGAGCGCGCGGCGCGCTTTCTGATGCCGGCGCTCTTCCTCATTCTTCTGGTGCTCGTGTTCCGTTCGCTGACGCTCGAAGGTGCGGGCGAAGGGTTAGCCTTCTTCCTGAAACCCGACTTCTCCAAGGTCACCTGGGACACGCTTCTGGCGGCTCTTGGACAGGCGTTCTTCTCGCTGTCCCTCGGCATGGGGGCGATGATCACCTACGGTTCCTATCTGAACCGTCATGACGACATCGCCACATCCGCAGTGGCGGTAACGCTTCTCGATGCGGCGGTCGCGGTGCTGGCCGGGCTTGTGATCCTGCCGGCCGTCTTCGCATTCGGCGCGACGCCTTCGGCAGGCCCCGGCCTGACATTCATCACTTTACCGTCGATCTTCGCACAGATGCCTTTCGGCGCTCTGTTTTCCGCGCTGTTCTTCTTTCTCCTCGCCATTGCGGCGCTCACAAGCGCAGTCGCGCTTCTGGAAGTGGTGATCGTGTATTTCGTGGATGAAGGCGAAGCGAACCGCCGCAAGGTGGCGCTGATCATCGGCGTGATCACCTTCGCGCTTGCCGTGCCCGCCTCGCTGAGCCTCGGCATCTGGTCGGGCTACACGATCGGGGGCAAGGGCCTGCTCGATGCACTCGACTTCTTCACGAACAACATCACCATGCCGCTCGGCGGACTTCTGGTCGCGATCTTCGTGGGCTGGACGCTCAGGCGCACTGCCGTGGCGGAACTGGTTGATGGCTCGGCAATTGCGCCGGTTCTGGTCAGCGCATGGCACTTCATCATCCGCTATGTCGCGCCGCTTGCCATCGTTCTGATCCTGGTGAACGGGCTCGGCCTGATCTAGCAAAATCCCTTAACGGGAAAGGCTGGCGGGGTTGTGCAAGGCATGCTCCCCGCCGGCCAGACGGCCTCTATGCGAGACCGGTAATCATCGAAACGATTTCGTTCTTGTCGGTCTTCGCGGTTTCGCGAATGCCGATCTGAACGCCGCGCCGCAGCACGCAGATCCGATCCGACAGACGGAACACCTGATCCAGACTGTGGCTGATGATCAGGATCGCGAGATTGCGCTCCCGCAGCGACTGCACGATCTGTTCCACCTTGGCGGTTTCGGCAACGCCCAGCGCGGCCGTCGGCTCATCAAGCAGGATGAGCTTGGACGCCCAATGTGTGGCGCGGGCAATGGCAACGCCCTGACGCTGACCGCCAGAAAGATCGCGGATCGTTGCGCTCGCCGAGGGGATGCGCACATCCAGCTCGTCCACCAGCGCCTGCGTCTCCTGCATCATCCCCTGACGGTCCAGAAGGCCGAAGGGCTTGCGGACCTTCTCGCGTCCGAGGAACAGGTTCATGTAGACGGGCTGCTGATCGGCAAGGGCGAGATCCTGATAGACCACTTCGATACCGCTCGAGCGCGCCTGGCTGGCATCGGAAAAGCTGACCGCTTCGCCATCCAGCCGGATCGTACCCGAAGTGGGGGCGTGTACGCCGGAGATGATCTTGATCAGGGTCGACTTGCCTGCACCATTGTCACCCACGAGCGCGACGATCTCGCCGGCTTTCAGGTCCAGCGAGAAGTTTTCGATGGCGACGACGCCACCGAACGCCTTGTGAATGTTCTCAAGCTCCAGAACGGGGCCGGCTTCTTTTTCGGAATGTGCGGTCATGATTTACCTCAGCTCCGGCCAGTCCTGCACGACGCCAAACGGATTTTCGATGGTCTCGACCCGGGGATCGCCCTTTGAAATGCCGGAAACGCCGACCGTGAAGGCACGGGTGACAAAAGCCTGACCGCGGAAGCCAAACACCACGCTGTCGCCCGGCTTGGGTTTCGCCGAACCCGTCGTGTCGATCATGCCGTAATAATCGATTGCCGAGGGCGGCGGGATTTCAACGCTCGCCATGGCGTTCTGCGCCACGGTGGGGGTGTCGGAAACGATTGCCTGAACATCGTAATCCGGGAAGACCGGATCGATGTAGAGACCGCCGCCGAAACAGTAAGCCCGCTGCTGATGCAGATGCGAAACCTCGGAGAGGTAGAGTACGGCGGGCTGCTCGGGCAGATCCTCGATTGCATGCAGCGGCGTGGTGCCGTGCAGGCCATTGCCCGGCTCACATTGCGTCGCCCCGGCCTCGGCGAGAATGTCCAGAACGATGGACGAGGTGGTGCCCGGCGCATTGACCTCGATGCCAGTGCGTCCGGCTTTTGCCAGAGCTTCCGCCGCACGCGCCAGCGTGGTGAGGTTGTGTGTGGGCAGAACCTTCTTCTTCTCCTGATCGTAAAGGAGTGCGGGAAACGTGGTGAGACCGGCGAATTGCGCACCGTCGAGCGCATCCATCATCGCGGCCACTTCGGCAATTTCCTCTGCCGGGAAACCACCCTCATGTCCGCGGTAGAACGTGTCTTTCTGCGTGTGGATGCGCGCAAGGAGCGACTGCGTGCGCCCGGCACGCTTCGCGGCCCGTGCGGCTTCCTCAGCTTTCTCGCGGCTGAAGACCGTCCAGTAATCGGGGGCGAGATGGGAGGCGGCCATGGGAGCCTCGTGACGCGGCACCTGAACGAGGTGGCCCAGATGCCCGGTTTTCAGACCGGCCCGGTCGCAGGCGACGGCGCATGCCATATCGACCGCCACGGCGCGGTCAATGCCGCCGCGCATGACTGCCTTGCAGAAGCCGCTGTTGCGGCCAACCTGCTTGGTCATCGCGAAGACCTTGAGGCTGTGCCTGTCGGCGGCTGCGCGGAAGTGACGGGCGTTGTCCTCGACCGCATCGAGATCGAGAACATAGGCATTGGCAGGAATCCTGCCTTCCTGATGGAGGCGGATGGCCGCTTCGATGAAGGCCGGGTTGCGGCGTCTCAGAACATCGAGAAACATGAGATCTCTCCAGAAATTCGGGTCAGGCGCGGGTCGTGTCCCGCAGGGAAATGGCGACGGCCAGGAGGATGATCAGTCCACGCACGATCATCTGATCGGAAACCGCAAGCCCCATCAGAATGAGCCCATTGTTGAGCATGCCCATCAGAAGCGAGCCGACGAGAGCGCCGATGATCGACCCCTTGCCGCCATTGAGCGCGGTTCCGCCGACGATCACGGCCGCGATCACCGTCATGAGATCGCTTTCTCCAAGCGTGTATTTGGCTGCCTGAAGCCGCCCTGCGTAAAGGAGGCCGGCAAGGCCGGCGCAGCCGCCGCTGATCATCAGAACCGCAAGCCGGATGCGCGGCACCTTGATGCCGGAGACCTGTGCGGCGCGCGGATTGTCGCCGGTCGCGATCACATGCGCGCCGAAACGGCTTTCGCGATAGACCAGATGGCCCACGATCACTGCGCCGAGTGTCCACAGAACAAGCGACGGAATGCCGAAGAGCGTTCCTGAGCCGAAAAAGCCTGCAAACGTGTCGTTGAGCACGGGAATGGAGCGCAGATCCGTCATGGAGCGTGCAACGCCGGCAAAAAGGCCCATGGTCGCCAGTGTCACCAGGAAGGATGGCAGGCGCAGATAGGCCACCAGAACTCCGTTGATCCAGCCGATGGCGAGACCGGCTCCCAGCCCGGCAAGAATGCCAAGGAACATGGAGTGCTCCTGCATCACCACGGCGCCGGAAAGTGCGGCAACGGCAACGATGGAGCCGAAGGAAAGATCGATCTCGCCTGCCGACAGCGCGAAGACGAGGCCGATGGCCATGATCGTCGCGGGCGCGGTCTGAAGCACGATGTTCGAGAGGTTCCTGGTTGTCAGGAAGCCGTCATCTGCAAGCGTGACCGCGAAGAAGAGGAAGATCGCAATGAAACCCAGATAGATGACACTGCCTTGCAGATCGAACTTTCTGGCAATCGCGGGAGTGCGCTGGAACATGTGATGTCTCTGAAAACTGTGCTGACTGGCAGGCCGCCGAAACGGCCTGCCGGGACGATTACCGGGCGGCTGCCTTGACCGTTTCCGGGGGCTGCCGGTTCATGGACTGCATCCAGCCATCGACGACATTGTCGGAGCCGACGCTGAGCGCATCCACGACGAGGAACGGCTCTACCGGCTTGTCGAGAAGGCCAGCGGCCGCCGCACGCGCCGCCGTGACGCCGATCTGGTAGGCTTCATCGGCAACAATCGCCGCGATGTTGCCGCCCTTCAGCATGTCGAGCGCAGCCGGCTCGTTCAGATCGATCGTGACCACTCTCGTGTGGTCATTGGACTGCTGGCGAAGAACGGACAGGACGCCGAGAGCGGGCTCGGCCCAGGGCGTGTAGATGCCGTCGAGATCGGGATTGCGGGAGAGCATCGCGCTTGCGATGTTCTCGGCGTTTGCCGGGTCTGTCATGCCGGACTCGATGACGATCTCGATTTCCGGATAATCGTTCTCAATGGTCCATTTGAACGCGCCATCGCGCTGGTTCGTGACCGGGAAATCCGCATCATGGAACATGTAGCCGACCTCGCCCTTGCCACCCATGGCTTCGGCAAGGGCGATTGCGGCCTTGTTGCCGATCTGGAAGAGGTCGGCCGACACCACGGTGGTGTAGTCCTCACCATGGGTGAAGCCCTTAACCGCATTGTCGATGAACACGAGCTGGACACCGGCATCGCGCGCGACACCGTAGACCGATTTCGCCGTCGGTGGATCGATGGGCAGCGACACGATGATCGACGGTTCGCGGGCCATCACCGTCTCGACATCGGCCTTCTGACGGGCCGTGTCGAACCCGGCATCGGTTTCGGCGATGATCTCGATGCCAAGCCGGGCGAACTCATCCTTCGCACCCTGGGCAACGGCGTTCGACCAGTCATAAAGCTCGTGCCAGACGAGCGCCGCCGTGTGGCCACCGGACTTGATGGTCTCGATGTCCGCGTCGCTCAGTGTGAGCGAGGCGGCCGGCGTCGGCGCTTCACCGTTCGGGCCGACAGTCTTTGGCTGTTCGGCAAAGGCCATCGTCGCACTGGTTGCGAGAAGCGGCATCGCGGCAAGCAAAGCCCTGAGTTTCATTTCATTTCCTCCGAGATTTCGGCGAGATTCCGGATCGCTGCGTCCATTGAGACGCACAAAGGCCGATCCGGGCTTTTGAATGGAGCATCGAACCGAAAACGGGGCTCGACTTCTCGGTCCGATGCTCTGTGCGGGCCGGCCCCCCGACCATTGGCCCGCTGATCTTATTTTCCGGCCTGCATCACGCTTTTCGGCGCATCGACGTGCAGCGACTGCTGCCAGGCCTCACCCACATTGTCGGCGGTCGCGGTGACGGCGGGTGCGACGATGAAGGCGGGCGTTTCCTCGCCCAGAATGGCAAGCGCGCCGGTCGCAGCCATGGCGCGGCCAAGCTCATAGGCTTCGTCCGCAACGATTGCCGTGACATTGCCGCCGCGCACCATGTCGAGCGCCACGGGCTCGCTCAGGTCGAGCGTGACAATCTTGGTGGTTTTGTTGCCATTGGCGCGCAACGCCGCGAGAACACCCTCGGCGGGCCCCGCCCAGGTGACGAAAACGCCGCCCAGATCCGGGTTTTTCAGCAGCATCGCGTTGGCGATTTCCTCGGCGCGCGCAGGGTCGCTGATGCCCTGTTCGGCAACGATCTTCATATCCGGATAGTCGTTCTCGATGGTGGTCTTGAATGCGTTGTCGCGCTGGTTGGTCACGTAGTAATCGGCATCATGGTAGATCCAGCCGACCGTGCCCTTGCTGTCCATCGCCTTTGCCAGCGCGTCGGCAGCCTGTTTGCCCATCTGGAACAGATCGTCCGTCACGACCGCCGCATAATCCGTGCCGTGCACATAGTCCTTCGGCAGGTTCGACAGGAAAACGAGCTTTACGCCCTTTTCCTTCGCTTCTTCGAATGCGGCTGCCGAGGTTACGGGATCGAGCGGCAGGGACAGGATGATGTCGGGCGACTTGACCATGGCGGTCTCGATGTCGCTGCGCTGCTTGGCTGCGTCGAAACCGGCGCTGGTGGTGGCGACGACTTCGATGCCGAGTCGCGCGAACTCATCGCTTGCGCCGGCGGTGACGGCGTTCACGAAATCGGACTGGTCGTGCCAGAGAAGGGCCGCGCGATGCTTGCCGTTCTTGAGTGCATCCACCCTGTCGTCGGGCACGGATATCTCACCGGACGGCGTGGCGGTTTCGCCCTGCGGGCCAACGGTCTGTGCGTGAGCCGCACCGGCAGCGAGTAGCGCAGACAAAGATGCTGCGCGAAGCAGATTGACGATAGACATTGTGTTCTCCTCTTCCCCTTTGCTTTGCCCTTTTGGGCGTTTATGCGTTTTGAGTGCCGCAATAGCCGGCGATGAAACTGGCGAACCCGACGATGCCGGCGAGGTATTCCTCCACGCTCACCCGCTCTTCGAAAGTGTGGCAATTCGTGATGTCGCCCGGCGCGCAATAGACCGTTGGACAGCCGAGCCGCTCGATCAGGAACGGCGCTTCCGACCAGTAAGGCGCGCCCGCAATCGCGCCGCGCCAGGGAAGCGCACCGTTCATCGAAGCGGCAAGCGCCTGAATGTCGGCCCGCTCGGGATCGACCTCGGTGGGCGAGCCGCCATGGGGATGGTCACGCCCGGCGGGATAGTTGATCGCCACGGTGGTGCCGGTGCCGGAGATCGCTTCGTTGATCACGCTTTCGAGTTCACCGACGGCATCGTCCAGCGCCTCGCCGGGCAGAAGCTTGCGGATCAGCGAGAAGCGGCATTCGCCCGGAACCGCGATGTAACCGCCGCCTTCGATGCCCGTTACGAGAGCGAAGGCCCGGCCGACGAGCGGATGGCTGGCGCGTGCGCCAATGACGTCCGAGTGCCGCCAGATTGCTTCGAGAACCCGATGCGTGGCCTTCAGCGCATCGACGCCTTCTTCAGGTACGCCGAAATAGGCCGATTTGCCGGTGATCGTCACATCCGCGATGAAAAAGCCCATTTGGGCGGGAAAGATGGAAAGCTGTGTCGGCTCGACATAGACAGCGAAATCCGGCTTCTCGATCTCACCGCTTTCAAAACGCTGCGTCAGATCCTTGATGCCGGCGCTCACGCCTGTGTCGGGTTCGCCGCTTTCCTCGTCGCCGACAAAGGCGTAGGCGACATCGCCTTTGAGCTTGATGCCGGCGCGGTCGAGAAGTGCGAGGGCCGAAAGCGAAGCGGTGATGCCGGCCTTCAGATCGCCGGAGCCCCTGCCCCAGATCTCGCCATCGATGACGGCGCCCGAAAACGGGTCTTCGCGCTCGGTGCCTTTCCAGTGTTCGGCCCAGCCGCGCACGTGAACCGTGTCCGTGTGCCCGATGAAGAGAAGGCGTGGACCTTCGCCGTGGCCCTTGCGCGCGCCCCATACATTCGGGCGACCGGGAAGAAAGTCGGCAAATTGCGGTGCAAGACCGAGCGTCTGCATCTGCTCCTGAAGGTAGGACACGAAATTCGCTTCGTTGCCGGTCACGCTCTCGCGTGCGATCGCGCCTTTGAGCAGCGCCACCGCCGCATCGGCGTCCAGAACGCTCTTCAGCCTCTCCTGAAGCGTGTTGCCGCGTGTCATTGCGCTGCCTCCACCAGTTTCACAACGCGGGCCGGCGGCAGCGTGATTTCCGCGCCGGGGATGCCACCGGAGAAAAGCGTGGCGTGAAGATGCGTCAGCCCGACGGCTGCGCCGCCAACGATGGCAACGCGCGCGCCCAGCTCGGAAACATCGAGCTCCACCGGAGACGGGAAGCACAGCGGCAGAAGTTCGCGCACACGTTCGACAAGCTCCATGCGGCTGCCAATGGAGCCGCCGAGAACGACCTTGCCCGGATTGGTGATGGCACAGATTGCCGCCACCGCGCGCGCCACATAGCGGGCGGTCTCGTCGAGCACCTGTACGGCGTGCGCGTCACCCGCCTGCAGGGCATCGAAAATGCCGGGAACGTCGAGTTCAGTGCCGGACAATTCCTTGTAGCGCCTGCGAATGCCGACCGTTGCGGTTACACGTTCCAGAGCGCCGACCTGCAGCGATTCCGCCTCAAACGGGTCGGTGCCAAAGGGCAGGAAGCCAAGCTCTCCGGCTGCGTTCCCGAAACCGCGCACCAGTTCGCCACCGACCATGAGGCCTGCGCCAATGCCCGTGCCGATCGCGATATAGGCAAGATCATCGACGCCGGCGACGCTGCCGATCCAGTGCTCGCCAATGGCTGCGAGATTGACGTCGTTCTCCAGAATAACCTCGACGCCGAGCTCGCCTGCAAGCGTCGCTCTGACATCAAGTGTGTCGAAGCCCGTCACATTGGGCGACATCGCGATGCGCCCTTTTTCCTGATCGGGAGCGCCCGGGACGCCGACCACGGCCATGCGCATTTTTTCGTAAGCGATGTTGTTGAGATCGGCGGCCTCGCGGCAGAGACGCGCCATCTGGCGGATCACATGAATGCCGCCGCGTTCATCGGTCGGTTCCGTCACTTCCGCGAGCACCTGGCACGACAGGTCGGCAATGGCCGCGCGCACTTTGGTGCCGCCCAGATCGACGGTTGCGATGCAGGCCGCATCCGGAACGATCTCATATGTGACCGCGCTGCGCCCGACATGCCCCGTGGTGCGCCCCGTCTCGCGTATCCAGCCATCTTCTTCGAGCTGACGGGCGATCTCGGAAATCGTCTGCTTGGAGAGACCGGTCTGCTTGGCGATGCTGGCGCGGGAGATCGGACCGCAATGAACGATCGCCTCCATGACCATGCAGAGGGAGAATTGACGGGAGATGCGCGGAGCTTCGTTCACGGCGTCTTCTTTTAGTTCGTTCTGTTACCGAACTTATTAAGTTGTTTTAAAAATGCCGTCAAACGAAATGATCGAAACGCCTCTCCGTGAGACTCGGCGCAAGACTGGAGCGCGCTTTGAGAAGCGCGTCGATCACATTGAAATAAAGGAGGGGTCATCCGCTCATGTCGAGCGACAAAAAGAAAACGGCTTCCGAGGGCCATTCCGGCGCTCGAAAGCCGCTTTCGAATTTCATCTCTGCGGCCGCTTTTCCCTCAGGGCATCGGCCGCAGGGCGCTGGTCAAAGGAACAGGTCTGCGATGATGGCCGACCCGACATAGGTGCCGGTCATCACGAAGACCGCCACGATGAAGATCTTCCAGCCGGACGACTTGGCGATGCTGATTTCGCGGTTGGTGATGGCGATACCGGCATAGGCCAGACAGGGCGTGGCCAGCGTCAGGAAGTTCACATGGCTCACCTTGTCGAGCACCCAGGCGCTGCCCGGTGTCCATGGCAGGGTCACCAGAATGCCGACGAGCGAGATCCACGCAACGGATGGCAGCTTGAGCGGCACCACATAGGTCAGGACGAGGCCGACCATGGCGATCACGTAAAGGACGGCCAGTCCGGCCAGCCCCTGCAGGGCGGTGGCGTCTGTCGCGACCGTGTTGCCCACCAGCGCAACGAGGGAAACAACGAGCAGCAGAACAGCGTGTTCTGCCAGATCCGGCTTAGCCTCGGCTTCGTAATCAACGGGGAGTTCAGCAGTGCTCATGATCATTCTCCGGCGTTGTTGGTGGCGGGCTCTTTGCGGCCCAGAAGGTCATAAAGCTTCTCGGTCACCGGCAGGGCGACGAAGATGCAGAGGTAAAGACCGGTTGCGTAGGTCAGCACGTTGCTGGCTCCGGCCAGAGCGAGGATCTGCTCCTCCATTGCCGGCACGGCATGGGTCAGCGCGCCGGAACAGGCGGCCATCATGGAGCCCGAGCCGATGCCGCAGGCCATGGCCAGCGCCTCGATGCTGAACCAGCCCGACGTCGCCAGAAGCGAAGCCAGAATGGCAAAGATGAAGGTGCCGAACAGCGTTCCGATCACATAGACGCCCATGACGCCCGCGCCTTCGGGGGACTTCAGGCCGTATTTGTCGGCGATGATCGCGATGTTCGGCTCACGCGCGACGGAGAAGGTTGCGCCAACCGCTTCGCGCCCCATGCCGAGCAGCAGAACGGCGATCGGGAAGGCGAGCAGAATGGTGCCCAGATTGCCCAGCTCCTGCAGGATCAGCGCCGGACCGGCGGCGATGATCTTCTCCATCGACGGTCCGATGATCGTGCCGAATTTGGCGATGAATGGCATGATCGCGATCACGATCAGCGGTGATGCTGCGCGAACCTCGCGCTGCCCCATCCAGCCCTTCATCTTGCTGATCACATTGGGGTTGAGAATCAGACCCATCACGAAGGCGTAGAGCAGCGGCAGAAGCAGGATCGAGCCGATGCCAATGGGCACTGCGATGACACCGACGGCCTCCGCAATGACGGTGATGACCAGCACGCTCAAATGAAGGCGCCAGTCGAAAAGAATATCTTTCGTCTTCTCCATAGAGATCCCCTCTCATGATCCGGGGGCCGTTCTTTCTGCGGCCCCGGATGGAACAAAAGGCGGCCCGAGGGGGCCGCCCATACGATTCAGCCCGGCGCGTAACCGAAGCCGATGGTCGGGTCGGCTGCGGTTTCGACCCAGACAGATTTCGTTGTCGTGTAAGCGGCGAGCGCTTCCCGACCGGAAGAGCGCCCGTAGCCCGACTGGCCAAAGCCGCCGAAGGGCGACATGACGTTGATGGTCTTGTAGCTGTTGATCCAGAATGTGCCAGCGCGAATTTTCGCCGCAACCCGGTGCGCACGCCCCACATCGCGCGTCCAGACTGCGCCTGCGAGCCCGTATGGCGTGTCGTTGGCGAGCGCCACAGCCTCTTCTTCGTCGTCGAAGGAGAGAACGGAGAGGACGGGTCCGAACACCTCTTCACGCGCGATTTCCATGTCGCGGGACACGCCGTCGAGGATCGTCGGGGCGTAGAAGAAGCCGCCGCTCTCTCCGAGGGCTTCCGGCCTGCCGCCACCGGTGGCCAGCTGTGCGCCTTCGGAAACGGCAGTGCGCACCATACCGTCGACCTTGTCCCACTGGCGGGCATTGTTGACCGGGCCGATCTGCGTTGCCATGTCGAGCGGCATGCCGACCGGGATGCGCGCGCTCGCTTCCGCCAGCTTGCCGACGAGCTCGGCATGCACGCTGCGATGCACCAGAAGGCGCGAGCCGGCCACGCAGCTCTGGCCGCACGCAGCGAAGATTGCCGCCTGCGCGCCGACCACGGCACGGTCGATATCCGCATCGCCGAAGACGATGTTGGCGGACTTGCCGCCCAGTTCCAGGATGGACGGGATGAGACGCCGAGCGGCAGCGGACGCGATGGCTGCGCCGCCCGTGGCCGAGCCGACAAAGACCACCAGACCCGTTGCCGGATGCTCGATCATCTTCTGGCCTGCGGTCGGCCCCTGCCCCGCAATCACGTTGACAAGCCCCTTCGGCGCGCCGGCCTTCACGCACAGCGCGGCGATGACGAGCGAGCTGAGCGGCGTCAGCTCGGAAGGTTTCAGCATGACCGCATTGCCGGCGCAGATCGCCGGTGCAACCTGCCAGCAACAGGTGAAGAGCGGCGCATTCCAGGGGGTGATCTGCGTCACGACGCCAATGGGTTCGTGACGGGTGTAATTCAGATGGCTCGAAGGCACGGGGATTACATCGCCGGTGATCTTGTCGCACCAGCCCGCGTAATATTCGAACATCTCGGCCATGCGGGCCGGCTCACCGGCTGCATCGCGGATCGGTCGCCCGGCGGAAATCGCTTCAAGGCGCGAAAGCGGCTCGGCATGCGCGCGAATCTGGCGCGCAATCTCGAACATGATGCGCCCGCGCTCGGAGGCCGTCTTGCCCCACCATTCGCGCTGCGCGCTGACGGCGGCCCCGGCAGCGGCATCGACAACGGCCGCACCGGCATCCGGGAACTCGGCAAAGACCCGGCCGGTGGCGGGGTCGGTGAGCGCCAGCGTTTCGCCGTCGCCCGGCATCAGCTGTCCGCCCACATGGTTCTGCACGTCGGCGCTGCCCAGAAGCCCGGTCAGCAAGTGTGCGACTTCGGCGCGCGTATCGGTTGCGGGGATCATGTCGTCAGCCATTCGTCTTCTCTTTCGTCCCGGCCTCAACGCGGCCAAGCAGCATGAAATCCTGATTGTCGGAAACGCCCGAATTCTCCTCGGACCAGAGGCTGGCGACCAGTTCCGACACGGGCATGGCACAACCGCTTTCCTGCGCCAGCTCGAGCGCCAGCCGCACATCCTTGCGCATCAGCCCGGCGGAGAAGCCGCTGTCGAAGCTGCCGCTCAGAACCCAGTTGGGGAAATGAATCTCGCTCAGCGCGCTGCGGCCCGTGGCGCTGTTGATGACGCGCATCGCGTCTTCCGCCGGCAGGCCGGAAGCTTCGGCAAGGCGCAGGCCTTCAGCCGTAGTCAGCATGTGACAGGCGACCAGCATGTTGTTCACGAGCTTGGCGATATTGCCGGCGCCGCTCGTCCCGACATGGATCACCTTGGCGGCAATCGCATCCAGAACCGGCTGCGCCCTGGCGACCCATTGTTCATCGCCCCCGAGCATCACGGACAATGCGCCGCTTGCTGCTCCCTGGGGACCACCGCTCACCGGTGCATCGAGAAAGCCATGGCCGAGATCTGCAAGCCTTGTGGCAAGCCGGCGGCTCACCGCCGCCTCGGAGGTGGACGTATCGATGATGATTTTCGGCTCGCTGAATGCGCCTGCCGCCAGTCCCGCCTCGACGGTCGCCTCGACATGGCTCGCCAGAGGCAGCGAAAGCACGATGGCGTCGCTTGCCGCGATCACCGCTGCGGGCGTCTCATGGGTGACGATGCCGGTTTCGGCAGCGCGAGCCATGGCTTCTGCGGAAAGATCATAGGCTGCAACTGAAAAGCCTGCGGCGGACAGGGACCGGGCCATGCCCATTCCCATTGCTCCAAGACCGATCACACCGACCGACTGCGTCATGATACCTCCCGTTTCACTTGGCTTTCATGACATTGCGGTGACAGCGTGTTGTTGAGTAGCCCCGTAAACAGGCACGTTGTGTTGCGATTATCGCAACACTGAACGGCGATCTAATCGCGAAAGGCGACCATGTGCGCAGCCAGATAATCGACGGTCACAGCCGCCGATTGCGGCAGTCGCCGGCGGGCGCGCACCATCAGATGCGCGCTGACATGCTGAAGGCTCTCTTCATCAAGATCGACAATGGCGACCTCGCCGCGCTCGGCCTGAATGGAGGCGGAAAAGCGGGGCAGAAATGTGCCGCCCATGCCTGCGCCCACATAGCGGATCAGCGCCGCGATGGAGGAGGTTTCCACCTGTGGCCGCAGCGCCAGCCCCAGATCGCTTGCCGCGCGCGCGACCAGCGTGCGGATGCCGTGACGCGCATCGAGCATGGCCAGAGGCTCGGCAAGCATCTCGGCCAGCGGGATGTGTTCGCGCGCCGCCAGCGGCGAGCCGACGGGCACGACAGCGCAGAGTGGTTGACGCGCAAAGGCGACGGAGCGCGTGGCCTCGGTCGGCACGGGATTGTAGGCAATGCCCAGATCAACCTCGCCTTCGACCACGCGGCGCTGGATCTCTTCGGTTCCGGCAAGATCGATGCGGAAACGCAGATGCGGGTGGCGTGCGCCAAGCGGGGCCAGGCCGTTCTGCATGAGATCGGCGGCGAAGCCTTCGCCAACCGCGATCCGCACCACCTGGCCGCCGGCCTCGCGAAACTTGCCGATCTGGTCGAGCAGAAAGGTCTGTTCGTCCTGCTGGAGCAGCGCATGTTCGCGCACCAGACGCCCGGCATCCGTGAGCGTGATGCCCTGTGCGCTGCGCGCCACCAGCGCCACGCCCAGCCGCGCCTCCACCTCGGCTAGCTTGCGGCTGATCGCCGAGGGCGCGATGTTCAGCCGTTCGGCTGCGCGACGGATCGAACCCTCACGGGCGACGATCAGAAATTCGCGCAGGAAACGGCTGTCCAGCGCGTCCATCAGGCGGCCAGCGCCTGCCGCACGAGCCGCACCCAGAATTCCGAGCCGGTCGGCAGCACGTCATCATTGAAGTTGAAATGGGGCGAGTGCAGGCCGGGATTGTCGCCCTCGCGCGCAGCGCCCAGCCAGATATAGGCACCCGGCTTCTCGTTGAGCATGAAAGCGAAATCCTCGGACGCCATGCTCGGCCCGGTCTCGCCCGTATCGAGCCCCATCGTGTCCCCGACGCGGCGCACGAGAGCCGCCTCGGCGGCGCTGTTGATCGTCGCTGGATAGCGCCGCTGGTAATCGACGCGGGCGCGGCAGCCATGGGCGGCGGCAACGCCCTGCACCACTTCGCTCAGCCGCTTTTCGATCTCGTCACCGGCCTCCGGCTGGAACCAGCGGGCCGTGCCGCTGACAATCGCACGGTCCGGGCAGACATTGAATGCGGAACCGGTGTGGATCTGCGTTACCGACACAACGCCCGGCACCAGCGGCGACAGGCGTCGGGCTGGAAGTTCCTGAAGGGCAGCCGCCATCCGCGCTGCCGCAGCCACCACACCGTCGCTCTGCTCTGGCATGGCGGCGTGACCACCGCGCCCCTCGATCACGATTTCGAAGATGGCGAATGCGGCCATCATCTCGCTGTCGCGGGCGACCATCCGACCGGGCGCAAGACCCGGCCAGTTGTGTATGCCGAACACCGTGTCGCAGGGGAATTTGCCAAAAAGCCCCTCCTCGACCATCACCCGCGCACCGCCGTCATTTTCTTCCGCCGGCTGGAAAATCAGCGTGACATTTCCGTCCTTCACGCCCTCGGCTGCGATCTGGCGTGCAGCCAGAAGCAGCATGGCGGTGTGGCCGTCATGCCCGCAGGCATGCATTTTTCCCGGATGGGTCGAAGCGTATTCGAGGCCCGTGGCTTCCTCAATTGGCAGGGCGTCGATATCGGCGCGCAGGCCGATCGAAGGCCCGCCTTCGCCAAGCCGCGCAACCACGCCGGTCTCAGCCAGACCGGTGTGCACCTGCCAGCCCCAGCCCTGCAACAACCCGGCAATCAGTTTCGACGTGCGCTCTTCCTGAAACCCCAATTCGGGGTGACGATGCAGGTCGTGACGCCAGGCAACGGCCTCGGCGATGTGAGCGCTGTCGAACATGTTCCTACCCTTTCCGAACTCTTTGCCGGCCACCATGGAGGGTGGCGTATCGGAAAGCTCGTGTAAGAGGAACGGTCGCTTGTCAAGAACGCGGCGGGTCCTCAGACCCGCCTTGTTCGCTTACCGCTGAAGGTTCCAGGCCGTCATGTCCTGACCCAGCGCGCCGGCCAGATCCTCAATGGAATCATAAAGAAGCTCGAGCGCATAATGCGGGTTGTGCGCAAATGCGCCGGGGTCGGCGGTGACGAATTTCCAGTTATAGGTGGCCTTCAAAAGACGCGGGGTCCAGGCGTTATAGCCAACCGCCCTTCCATCGGCCTCGTCGATCCGCCCATCTCCGTTCATGTCTGCAAAGAAATAGGGATAGCGATGGCCGTCATAGATCATCGGCGCGCCGGCGACTTCGGCTGCGTAGGCGGTCATCAGGCCCTTCAGCCGGTCGGCATTGGCTGCGATGTCGGCGCGGATGCCTTTTTTAACATCGCCGCTGCCATCGAAACTCGCGCGCGACAGGCGAATGTCGTCCAGAGCCGCGTTTTCATGGCAGGTCATGCAGGTCTGCTCCGACACTTCCAGCGTGTGCGGTTCATGGCAGGAAACGCAGGTGGAAACCGGACGTGCATGGAAGAAGCGGCCGGAATATTCCTTCCCCGGATAGTGATAGCCGGATGCGGCATAGCCGCCGAGCCACATGGACGCAGCCACTGCGTAATGCGGGTTGATGAAACGCAGTTCCTTGTCCGGCGTGTCCTCATCCTTGTCGCCCACCGCAGTGGCAACGGTGACGCCAGCCGCGCGGCCCTGATGGCAGGTGATGCAGGAGGCTTCGCCCGGCGCGACTGGATGCGACAGACCGCTTGGAAGCTTGACTTCCTTGATCGCGGAAAGACCCGGATTGTGGCAGGTTTCGCAGTCCACAACGCCACCCGTGGGGATGGGGTTTTCCGGCAGGCCGGGTGCGCTTCCATCAAGACCGTGAAAGGCGCGGAACCCTTCGCCCGAATGGCAGGTCGCGCAATTTGGCGGGATGGCCCCGTCTTCGTTCCAGTGCGAGAAAGACTCTGAACGCGCATCCGCATGAGCCGAGCGCGCCCAGGCGGCTATCGCGGCCTTGTTGGCGATCTCGATCTGATCGGGGCGGAACGGTCCGGACTCGGGCATCACATAGGGCGCAAGCGCCTTTTCGATTTCCTCGATCTCGGATGATTCGGAATTTGCGGGAGCCGCCTGTTCCTGCGACACGGCAGCGAACGAAAGAACAGAAACAAATGCGCCAAGAGCGATAGTTGTCGTGACTAAGTTCTTCGTTTTGAAAAACATGGCTTTCCACCCCGCCGGTATGTTCCTAAACTGTCGCCGTAAAGAATGGTAATCAGTTCGACGCATTCCGGCAAACCTCAAACGCCGGTCAAACGTCGAAAATCCATCGGAGACGGAGCATGTTCGGCCCGGCCTTCTCCGCAGGCCTCGTTTTCCCGCATGACCGGGTGCCCCTGCAATCGGAAAACCCTGTTGAGGTGTTGACCGAAGAGGCGGCGCTGACGCCATCTCCCGGTGAAGAACTGCGCGTTGAAGCGCTGGTGGGCGAGGATGAACTCGTCGCGCAGGGGCAGCCGCTTCTGCGCCTGAGAAACGCGCCGCAGATCGCGCTTGTCGCGCCGATGGCCGGGCGAATCGCCTCGCTTGATCTGAAGTCCGGGCGGCGGCTTTCGCAGCTTCTTCTCTTTCATGAACCCGATGGCGGACGTCATCTGTTCGAGACCGGAAACGCGGAAGTCGATGGCAATGCGCTGCGAGCGCTTCTCCAGTCTTCCGGCCTGTGGCGCATGTTCCGCAGCCGTCCGTTCGGACGCATGCCGCACGCTGACGAGGCCCCTGCCGCGATCTTCGTCATGGCGGTGGACAGCCGACCCGGCGCGCCTGCGCCATCGCTGGCCCTTAAGGGGCGCGAGGAAGATTTTTCGCGCGGGCTGGCAGCCCTTTCGCAACTGACGAAAGACCGGCTGTTTCTTTGCGAACCAGCGGGCAAGCACTTTGGCGGTGCAGTGCCTGCCGGCCTCTCGCGCATTTCCTGCGGGCGCAACCATCCGCAGGGCCTTGCCGGCATCCAGATCCACCGTCATCGACCGGCCGCGCCGGAGATTCGCGTCTGGGATATCGAGGCAGAGGATGTGGCTAATCTCGGAGCGCTGCTTGCAACCGGGCTTCTGCCCGGCACGCGGCTTGTCTCGGTGACCGGTTCGGCGCTGCGCGAAAGGCGGCTTGTGCGTTGCCAGCATGGCGCGGATCTGCGCGGCCTCAGCCAGCCTGTCGTGCGGCCCGGTGCGCACGAAATTCTGAGCGGTTCTGCGCTGGACGGACGCCCCGCACACTGGCTCGGCGCGCGGGACCGGCAGGTCACGGTTTCACCACGCGAGACCGGTGCGGTGAAGCACCACTGGTTCGGAACCGCGCTCAGAAAAGCGGCGCGGCATTTGCCCGTCATTCCCACCGCCGCGCTCGATCAGGCCATGGGCGGCGACATGCCAGCCGCCGCTCTTTTGCGGGCCATCGCGTCTGGCGATGAAGAAACGGCCGTCCGGCTGGGAGCGCTTTCGCTGGTCGAAGAGGATCTGGCCCTTGCAGATTATGCAACGGGCGCCCGGCCCCGGCTGTCAAAGCAGCTGCGCATCATCCTGAGCCGCATCGAAGCCGAGGAGGCGCCGGCGTGACGAGGGGGCTCTGGGACCGCGAGATGGTGGCAATGCTGCTCTTGCTCGCACTGATGCCGATGGCGCTGACCTGGCTGTGGTTCGGTGGTGCGGAAGCGGTCGGAAGGCTGTTGTTTGTGCTGCTGATCTCGGGTCTCTGGCATGTGATCTTCATGCTGGCGCGCGCACAGCCCCCGTCTTTTGCCGGTGCGCTGACAGGGCTGGCCGTGGCCATGCTCGCGCCGCAGGAACTCAGCCTTTTGCAGCTCGTTCTGGGCATCAGCTTCGGCTCGGTGATGGCGGAACTCATTTTCGGCGGCTGGGGGCGGAATGTCCTGAACCCGGCGACCGTCACCATCGCGTTTCTGGGCTTTGGCTTTCCCGCCGCGCCATGGCCGGACTTTGCCCTGCCGGTCGCTTGGGCGGCCATACCGGCGCTCGCGCTGGGCATGCTGCTTGGCGTGATGTCGGCCCGGCTGATCGTCGGCGCACTGGCGGTCATCCTGATCGCATGGCTTGCAGGCCTGCCCATTGCACCGGTTCTGCCCGCATTCGGCATTGTGCTGGCGCTTCTGGTCACGGACCCGGTGACAAGCGCCTCCACCCGCACCGGTGGCTGGCTGAACGGCGCGCTCTATGGCGCGCTGGTGACACTCTTTGCGTTTGGCTGGGGCCATGGAGCGCCGGTGCAGGTGGCCGTTTCGGCAGCGCTGCTCGCCTCGCTGGCAGCACCCCTTCTGGATGAGATTGCGATTGCGCTCTGGACGGCGCGCAGGAGAAGACGTCATGGCTGAGTTGAACCCGATCGCCCTGTGGCGTCGCTTTCTGGCGCTGCCCAATGAAAGCCGCGCCAAGACGCTGATCGTCGCCTTTCTCGTGTCGGCCATATGCGCGCTGATGGTGAGCGGGGCAACGGTCGTGCTGCGCCCCATTCAGGCGGCAAACCGCGCCGCGGAACAGCAGGCGCGGCTGGAAAACCTCATCGCGGGCATTCCCGGCATGTCTGACCTTCTGTCCGCCGAAGGTGGCGCACTGTCGACGGTGGTGATCGATCTGGAACGCGGTGCGGCGGCAAAAGAGGTGACGCCGGAAACGCTGCCTGCGGCGCTCGAAGACAGCGCCAACTGGACGACGCTCACCGCCGGAGAGGATCTTGCCGGGCTCGGTCAGCGCCCGGACTACGCCCAGATCTATCTCCTGCGCGATGCCAATGGGGCAATTTCGCTCGCCCTCCTGCCCATCAGCGGTGCGGGCTATAACGGCCCGATTGACGCGATCATCGCGCTCAAGGGCGACATGAACACCGTGGCGGGCATGGCGATTACCGGCCAGTCCGAAACGCCCGGCCTCGGCGCACGCATCGAGGAGCCCTCCTGGCTGGCGCAATTCAGCGGCAGGCAGATCAGCGATGCGCGCGGCGACATTCGCTTCGCCGTGGCGCGCGGCAGCGCCGGCAATGAATATGAGGTCGATGGGATCACCGGCGCGACGCGAACCTCCAACGCCATCACGCGGATGGTTCGGTTCTGGCTTGGCCCCGATGGTTATGCGCCGTTGTTGACGGCAATCCGGCGCGGAGAATTCTGAGCCATGTCGAGCCAGCCGCGCCTCTGGACCACATTCACCGAACCGCTGATCCGGCAGAACCCGGTAACCCTGCAGATTCTTGGCATCTGCTCGGCGCTCGCGGTCACGACTTCGGTGGCGACGGCGCTTACCATGTCGGCCTCGCTGACGGCGGTTCTGGTCATGTCCGCCGGCATTATCAGCGTGATCCGGAACCACATTCCGTCCTCTATCCGGCTCATCGTCCAGATCGTGATTGTCGCCTCGCTGGTCATCGTCATCGACCAGTTGCTGCAGGCCTATCTGTTCGAGATCAGCCAGCGGCTGTCCGTTTTCGTCAGCCTCATCACCACCAACTGTCTTGTGCTCGGCCGCACCGAATCCTTTGCCCGGCACAATCCGCCGGGGCGCGCGATGATCGACGCGCTGGGCAACGGGCTTGGCTATTCGCTCGTGCTGGTGCTGATCGGCAGCCTGCGCGAACTGTTCGGCGCGGGAACGCTGCTTGACTGGCAGCTTCTGCCGACGGTCGATCAGGGTGGCTGGTTCACGCCGCTCAACCTGATGCTGCTTGCGCCCTCCGGCTTTTTCCTGCTGGGCGGCCTTGTCTGGGCGATCCGCAGCCTTCTTCCCGAACAGGTGGAGGCCGGTGAGTTCACGCCGCCGGAAACCGGGGAGGATGGCGCATGAACGAGCTTGCCGCCCTTTTCCTGCGCGCGGCCTTTGTCGACAATATGCCGCTGACGCTGTTTCTCGGCCTGTGCACCTTCATCGCGCTTTCTCGGCGCACGGGATCGGCCGTCGGGCTCGGCATTGCCATGATCGCCGTTCTGGGCGTCACGGTGCCGCTGAACAACCTGATCTATCACGCATTGCTCGCTCCGGGCGCATGGGCCTGGGCGGGTTCGCCGGGCATCGACCTTTCCTATCTCGCGCTGATCGCCTTCATCGGTGTGATCGCCGCGACCGTGCAGCTTCTCGAAATGGTGCTCGACCGCTTTTTCCCGGCGGTCTACGCCTCTTTCGGCGTGTTTCTGCCGCTGCTCACCGTGCAGTGCGCGATCCTGGCCGGCAGCCTGTTCATGGTCGAGCGTGACTTCGACTTCGTGGAATCCACCGTCTTCGGGCTCGGCGCGGGTACGGGCTTTGCCGTGGCCGTGATCATGCTCGGCGCGATCCGCACACGGCTCTCCTATGCGAACCTGCCGGAGGGGCTGCGGGGGCTTGGCATCACCTTCATCATCGCCGGCATGATGTCGCTCGGCTTTTCCGCCTTTGCGCAGATGGTGGCGTCATGACCGAGATCCTTCTGGGCGCCGTCATCATTGTCGCACTGATCGTTGCGCTGACGCTTGCGCTTCTGGCCACACGCCGCAAACTGGTTCCGGCGGAAGCGCTGACGGTCACCGTGAACGAGACCATGCCCATCGAGGCCGCACGCGGCGACCGGCTGCTTGGTGTGCTGCATGGCGCGGGCATCGGCATTCCCGCTGCCTGCGGCGGCTCGGGCACATGCGGGCTGTGCCGCGTCACCGTGGAGGGCGAAGGCGCGGGCGA
The DNA here is from genome assembly GCF_058725515.1 of Nitratireductor sp. WH36-1. NCBI lineage: Bacteria > Pseudomonadati > Pseudomonadota > Alphaproteobacteria > Hyphomicrobiales > Phyllobacteriaceae > Nitratireductor > Nitratireductor sp. WH36-1. The sequence goes on from NZ_JBZXDP010000002.1 coordinate 122,128, forward strand.
ACCGCAGGCGACCGAAAAAGGCATTCTTTCAGCGGCGGAGCGCAAGGCGCATGTGCGCCTTGCTTGCCAGACCGCCCTGCGCGGCTCCTGCACCGTTACCGTGCCGCAGGCCTTCCTGGGGGCGTCAGGCTTCACCTGCCGTGTTGTCTCCAATCGCCAGCTGGCCCCGCTCATCCGGGAACTCGTTCTGGAACTGCCGGAAGGCCAGCCATTCGACTTTCAGGCCGGTGGTTTCATGCAGCTCACCGCGCCGCCCTATGAACTCGACTTTCAGGACATGGCGGTGGACGAGGCGTTCCGTGAAACATGGCGGCTTGCGGACTGGCCTGACATGCGCTCGGTTTCCGACACGTCTGTTACCCGCGCCTACTCCATCGCCAACCGGCCAGAGGATGCGGGCCGTGCGGTGTTCAACATCCGTCTGGCCGTGCCGCCGGCCGGCCGCGAGACGGATATTCCGCCGGGCATCGTTTCTTCCTGGCTTTTCTCGCTAAAACCCGGCGACCGGGTGGAAGCATCCGGCCCGTTCGGTGATTTCCACGTTCAGCCGACGCAGCGCGAGATGGTCTTCATCGGTGGCGGCGTGGGCATGGCCCCGTTGCGCGCGATGATCCACGAGCAGATCGGCCTCGGCACTGAGCGCAAGATGCATTACTTCTATGGTGCGCGCTCGGCAGCGGACCTCTTCTATGTCGAGGAATTCGACGCCATCGCAAAAGCGCATCCAAACTTCCGCTGGACGCCCGCCCTTTCCGATCCCGCACCGGGCGATCGCTGGACCGGCGCGACCGGCTTCATTCACGACACGGTGCGTTCCACGCTGGCCGGGCACCCCGCGCCAGAGGAATGCGAATACTATCTGTGCGGCCCGCCGGTGATGATCTCGGCAGTGCTCAACACGCTCGCAAAACTGGGTGTGGAGCCGCATATGATATACAATGACGACTTCGGAGGCTGAACGATGCGTCTGAACCTTACCCGCCGCCACATGCTGGCGCTGACCGGCGCGACACTGGCAACCGCAGGCGGGGCCCGTGCAGCGATGGAAAACCCGGCCACGCGCACAATTGAAGGCCGGGCCTTTGCAAGCGCGTGGCGCATCACCCTGCCCGACGGCAACAATGCCGGGACGCTGCGCACACCCGTTGACGCACTCCTTGCGCAAGTCGACAGGCAGATGTCGCCCTGGCGGGACGACAGCGAGATCAGCGCCTTCAACCGCGCTCCCAAGGAAACCCCGGTTTCGGCAGAGACCGCGTTGGTTGCGCGGGCCGCGCTCGACATTGCCGGGGCGAGCGATGGCTGGTTCGATCCGACCGTTGGCCCGCTCATCGCGCGCTGGGGGTTTGGCCCGATCAGCGGCGACAGTATCCCGCGCTGGCAGGGGCTCGCGGCCACGGAAAACAGTCTCGCCAAGGATGCGCCGGGCCTGACCATGGACCTTTGCGGGATTGCCAAGGGACATGCGCTCGACCTTGTGGCGCGCCGCGTGGCGGATCTGGGCCATGGCGACTTCCTCGTCGATCTCGGCGGCGAACTCAAGGCGCTCGGCCAGCATCCTTCGGGACGCGACTGGCAGGTCGCCATCGAAGATCCCCGCCCCGACGCCATCGGCGCTGTTGCCGGCCTTCGGCTGCCCTCCGGCATGGCGGTCGCCACGTCGGGGCTGCGCCCGCAGAGCTATATGATCGGCGAACGACGCTACAGCCACATCATGGACCCGCGCCATGCCGCGCCGGTCGACGGGGATATTGCATCGGTCTCGGTTCTGGCTGAAAGCGCGATGCTGGCCGATGGCTGGGCCACAGCGCTCACCGCTGCAGATGCGGATGGTCCCGCGCTCGCCCGGCGCAACGGAATTGCAGCGCTTTTCCTCTTTCAGGACGGCGCACAGCTTTCGACCGTCACCACGGGCGGTTTCGACCGCCACCTGATCTGAGGAACGGGCATGGAGATTCTTCTCGCACTGGCGATCTTCCTTCTCGCGGCAACCGGCCTTGCCGTTGGCCTGTTTTCCGGGCGTGGGCCCGTGAAGGGCTCCTGCGGCGGCATGGCCTGCCTGAAAGATGTCGCCTGTGAGGGCTGCCCGAACCGTAGCCGGCAGGAGAGCCAGCAATGACGAATGGCGCGACCCTGGAAGCCATCCTGCAGAAGGACATGCCGGTTCTGAAACCGGATATGCCGATCCGCCGCGCCGTCGCGCTTCTTGTCGAGGCCGATGCGGCTGCCGCCCCGGTGGTCGACGACAGCGGTGCGCTCATGGGCATCGTCACGCAGAAAGACTGTTTTCGGCCTGCGCTCAATGCGAGCTATTATCAGGAATGGAAAGGCACCGTCGCCGATCATATGAGCAGCGAGGTTGTCACCCTGTCACTGACCACCGATCTTACGAGCGCTGCCGAAGCCTTTCTGGAAAAGCCCTACCGGGTCTTTCCCGTTGTCGACGGCTCCCGCCTCGTCGGCATGTTGCGCCGTTCGGACGTTCTGGCCGCGCTGGTCGCGCTGGGCTGAAGTTCATCCTTCGAGGAAATGCGCGAAGACAGGACGAAACACTATTTCGCTCTGTCACAAGCACAACATTTCGGAATCTTATAGTTTTGTTTCCAGTATAGTCGTTATTCGGCTGAGGAGTTATCGGAAATGAGAGATTCTATGACAATCATCCTTGGAATAATCGCTTTTGTCGTTGCTTTCGTGGCAAGCAGCGTTCTGATGCCCACCTCGGCCGAGGCCTGCACCCGCTTTGTCTATCAGGGTGCTGCCGATCAGGTGATCACCGCCCGTTCCATGGACTGGAAAACCGATGTCGGCTCCAACATCTGGGTGTTTCCGCGCGGCATGGAGCGCTCCGGCGAAGCTGGCCCGAACTCGATCGAGTGGACGTCGAAATATGGCAGCGTCATCACGTCCGGCTACGACGTTTCCACGACGGATGGCATGAACGAGGCAGGTCTCGTTGCCAATGTTCTGTGGCTGGTCGAGTCCGAATACCCGAAGGTTGAGGGCGATGCGCCCACGCTCTCGCTTGGCGCATGGGCGCAGTATGTGCTCGACAATTTCGCAACGGTTGCCGAAACCGTCGAGGCGTTGGAGAAAAACCCCTACACCATTGTCACCGCAGACGTTCCCGGCGAAACCCGGCTGGCAACGCTTCATCTTTCGATCTCTGATGCGAGCGGCGACAGCGCCATCGTGGAATATATCGACGGCAAGCAGGTCATCCACCACAGCCGCGACTATCAGGTGATGACCAATTCGCCGACCTTCGATCAGCAGCTGGCGCTCAATGCGTATTGGAAGCAGATAGGCGGCACCGTGATGCTGCCCGGCACCAACCGCGCAGCCGACCGCTTCGCCCGCGCTTCCTTCTATGTGAACGCAATCCCGAAGACGGACAATGCGGTGGAAACCATCGCGAGCGCTTTCAGCGTGATCCGCAATGCTTCGGTTCCCTTCGGCATTTCCACGCCCGAACAGCCGAACATTTCCTCGACCCGCTGGCGCACCGTCGCCGATCACGAGCGCAAGCTCTACTTCTTCGAGTCTGCGCTCACCCCGAACATCTTCTGGGTCGACATGAACAAGCTGGATCTTTCGAAAGAAACCGGCAGCGTCATGAAGCTCGATCTCGGGCCGAACCAGACGAACATCTATTCCGGCGTCGTCAACGAGGATTTCCAGAAGGCCGAACCCTTCCGTTTCCTTGGCGTCGAATAACCGCCTGAGCGGTTTTCAAAGCCTGGTTATTTTCCGGGGGCGGCTCAGTTGCCCCCGGTGCGCCGCCTGAAGCGCTCCAGCGCGGCATTCAGGTGACAGGCGATGGCGGACCGCGCCCATTCGCCATTCCCGAGGCGAATGGCCTTGACGATCTCCCGGTGCTGGCGAAGGCTCTCTTCGATATCGGCGTCCTCATAGATGAAAAAACCGCCGATCACCTGCGGGATTTCCAGAAGATGCCGGCCGCACAGGCGCAGATGCACGCTGCCCGATCCCTCATAGAGCATTTCGTGAATGGTGCGGTTGCCCGCATCGAGCTTCTTCACCCAGCCCGTCGAACGCGCGGCAAAAGCCTGCTCCATCTCATCGCAGGTGTTTTCAAGCAGGGTTATCTGCTCGTCGGTGGCATGCTGGGCGCACAGAAAAGCCCCGTGACCTTCAAGAAGGATGCGCAGTGTGAAGACATCGGCCGTGTTCTCTTCGCGCCATGGGGTGACCAGCGCACCGCGCTTTTCGCCCGGCATGAGAAGCCCCTCGGAGATCAGCCGCGCAATGGCGCTGCGCACCGGGGTCCGGCTGACCTCCAGCTCGCTTGCCAGCATTTCCTCTTTCAGCTTGGTGCCGGGATCGTAATAGCCAGAGATCAGGCGCCGTCTCAGCTTGACGTAAACGGTGTCTGTCACATTCATGTTGCTACCTCCTGCATCACGCGACTCTGCCGGCCTCCTCATACTACTCCCCATCATACGTGAAGAAGGCCGCGCATGGCGCAGCCTTCTGAAATTGGCAAGACAGCCTTTCTAATCTCTGCTGGCAAGCGCTTCGATCCGGCTTCTTCTGCGCCTCCACATTTTCATGGCGAGAGGCAGTGCAGTGGTTGCGAGGATGAGCGCCACCAGAAGCAGCGAAATAACATCCTGAAACAGAGAGAACACGCCCTCGCCCGAAATCAGCAGGGCGCGGCGCAGGTTCTCTTCTGCAATCGGCCCGAGAATGACCGCAAGAACCGCCGGGGCCGTCGGGATATCCATCTTCTCCATCGCATAGCCCAGCACACCGAAACCCAGCATCAGCCAGACTTCGAACATGCTGTTGTGAATGGCGAACACGCCGATGGTGGCCATTACGAAGATCATGGGGGCCAGAAGCTGCGTGGGCATTTTCAGGACATTGACGAAGGCCCGCGCGCCGACACTGCCCAGAATGAGCATCAGCCCGGAGGTGACCAGCATCGCAAGCATGAAACCGTAGGTGATCTCGGCTTTGTCGCGGAAAAGCTGCGGACCGGGGATCAGGCCATGCACGAGAAGCGCGCCGAGAATAACGGCGGCCACCGAACTGCCCGGAATGCCGAGTGTCAGCGCCGGGATAAGCGTTGCCGCCGTGTCGGCGTTGTTGGCGCATTCGGGTGCGGCAACGCCTTCCGGCGCGCCCTTTCCGTATTTGTCCTTGTCGGCATCGCTGCGTCGCTGTTCGTTCCAGGCAAACAGGGCGGCGACATTGCCGCCAAGTGCCGGAATGATGCCGGTCACGACACCGATGATCGACGAACGGATCCAGACCGGGATCAGGCTCGACCAGCGAAAGGCCATTTCCTCTTCATTTATCGCCTTTACTTCGGCATCGGGCTTTTTCGGGCTCAATGCCAGATCGATGGCCGGCGGGATGGCGTAGAGACCGGTGAGCAACACGATGATGTTCACGCCGCTGAGGAGTTCCAGCTCATTGAAGGCAAAGCGTTCCGTGCCCGTCATCATGTCGATGCCGATCATGCCGACAAACAGACCGAAACAGGCGGAAAGAAGCCCCTTTACCGGGTTCTCGGACAGAAGAACGGCAATCGTCATCAGCCCGAAGATGGCGAGCCAGAAATAGTTTGCGGCGCTGAATTTCAGCGCGATCAGCGAGAGCGGCGGCGCGAGCGAAAGAAGCGCAATTGCGCTGACCGCAGAGCCGATGCTGGAGGAAACCAACGAGATGCGCAGCGCCAGTTTCGCATGACCGCTCTGCGCCATGGGATAGCCGTCGAACACGGTTGCAATGCCCGCGGGCGTGCCCGGAATGCGCAAAAGAATGGCCGGGATCGAGCCGCCATACATCGCGCCATTGTAAATGCCCGCGACCATGCCAAGCGCCACCACGGGTTCCATGGTGAAGGTCAGGGGAATGAGGACTGCGATGCCCATCGTGGCCGAGAGGCCGGGCAGCGCGCCAACCGCGATGCCGATGATCGTCCCACCGATCATCGCGATGATGGTCCCCAGCGAGAAAACCAGCGGCAGCGCGTCAAGAATATGCTGAAAAACGTCCCCCATATCAGCCTCCGAACGGCAAGAGGATAATCTCGGGCGGCAAGGGGACCACCAGCAAGAAACGGAACACGGCGATCAGCACACAGACGAACAGCACCGTGCCGATGATGAGGCCCTTCAGGTTTCGGTATCCGAGTCCCCAGGCCAGTGTCGGCACGATGATGGCCGCACTCGTGTAGAAGCCGACAAATCGCATGCCGAAGAGGAGTGCTGCGCCTGCAACAATCAGCAGGAGCGCGCCACGCAGCTGCGCCGAAGTGGGGGCAAGCATCGGCCCATCCGCCTGCCGCAGGGCGCTGACGGACTGGGCAAGCCATAAGCCTGACAGAACCAGCATGAGGGTCATGACACCGCGCGGCATCAAACCGCCCTCGCCCGAATATCTCCAGGCCTCAAGCAGACCCAGCAGGCTCAGCACAACGGCCGCCAGTGCGAACCCGCTTTCAAAAACGGCTCGTCTCACATCCCCCTCCCACTCCAAACAGTGAAGGCGGGGCCAGAGCATCGGACCGAAAAACGGAAACCGCTTTTCGGTTATTCCGATGCTTCATCAACAGATGAGATCGTCCTTTGTGCATCCGAATGGACGCATGACGACCCAGGCCCCGCCGACAACAACCGGTCTTGCGACTACTCCTGAACCCAGGGCGTCGTCTCCCAAAGCTCGCGGAACGTCGCGTCGAGCGACTCGAGCTCCGCCTTGTACGCGGCTGCGTTCATGTAGGACAGCGCCAGATGCTGTTCCTTCGCCTTTGTCTGGAATTCCGGATCCGCAACGGCAGCCTTCAGCGCTTCCTCCAGCTTGGCGACGACATCTTCAGGAACGCCGGCGGGGGCGGCGATGCCGCGCATGGAGCCCATGATCACGTCGTAACCTTCTTCCTTGAAGGTCGGAACTTCGGTCGCGCCATCCCAGCGTTCATTGGACATCTGGCCAAGCGCGTGCAGCGCGCCTTCATGAACGTCGGCAATCGTCTCGGAGATGTTCATGCTGGCCATCATGATGTGGCCGCCGAGCGTCGCCGTGCGCACATCGGCATTTCCCGGGAAGGGAACATGCTTGAGCTGAACGCCGGTCATGCGCTCGAACTCCAGCGCCGAGAGGTGATCGTCGGAACCGATGCCCGTGGAGCCATAGGTCAGCTTGCCCGGGTTTTCCTTTGCATAGGCGATCAGATCGTCGAACGTCTTGATCCCGCTGGACGGAAGCACGCTGAAAGCGCCCGGATCGTCGACCACATTGGCGATCGGCGTGAAGCTCTCGAGCGAGTAGCGCGCTTTGCGCTGAATCGGGATTGTCAGGATGTTCGGCGTGTTGATGAAGCCGATCGTGTAGCCGTCCGGCTTGGACTGCGCCAGCTCGGTAAAGCCGATTTCGCCGCCTGCGCCGGGGCGGTTCAGAACAACGATGGAAGCATCTTCGCCGAGATATTTCTCAATGAATGGCGCGAGTGTGCGCGCGGCAATGTCGGTGCCGCCACCGGCGCTGTAGGCGACGATCATGTTGATCGGGCGCTCGGGATATTCGGCGTGTGCGGCAGTGATGGACCCGGCGACGAGCGCCGAAGCGATGGCAAGTTTGATCATGTTTCCTCCCTTGGCCCGTGCTCCTCACAGGCATTATGGATACATATTACGTTAAGTTCAGGGATGCGCCAGCGTAAAGAGATTTTTGCACGGCTCATGCAAAAATATCAAAACCTATTGTTTTTACGCGCTTTAATTTTGCAAATGGCCCCGTTCTAGAAATGAAAATGAAAGCCGGCTCTGGTTTCTGTCTTGATTTTTGTATTTTTTTTGTATCAACCTGAATGGCAATCCGATGCCCTATGGCGCTCGGGAGGAGACAAAGAAATGAATGATTCGTCCGGCACTCACGGTGTCCGGTTGCTGGTCGTCGGCTTCGGCGCCGCAGGCCGGGTATATTGCGAGGCGTTCGCAAAAGCAGGCGCAAAAGTCACTGCCGTAGACCCCGCACTGAATGCAACCGCCATGGAAGCGGCAGGCAGGCTGGGGATTGATACATCGCACACGCTTCCTGACACCCTTGACGGCATGGACCTGGCTGTCGTTCTGACGCCGGCCTCCGTGAGCCTCAAGATCGAAGCAGCGATTGGCGAGCGGCCGGGTGCCTGCCCCGTGCTCGATCTCACATCCTCGACACCCGAGGCGATGCACGCGGCGCAGGAGCTTTTGGGAGACCGGCTCGTTGACGGCACGGTGATGGGTGCTGTCGGGCTTGGCGGCGTTGCAACACCGATGATTCTTGCCGGCAAGAAGGCGCAGGCGGTTGCCGATATCCTCGCTCCGCTTGGCTGTCGCATAACCTGCCTTGATGGGGTTCCGGGAGACGCCAGTACACTGAAACTCCTGCGCTCGCTTTTCATGAAGGGCCTTGAAGCGCTTGTGGTGGAAACACAGCTTGCCGCAGCAGCGCTTGACCAGAGCGAGAACCTGCCGCTCGCCCTGTCCGACCTCTCGGAAGTCGACATCAATGCCTTCCTGGCCGAAATGCTGCGCACCCATCCAAAACACGCAGCCCGCCGGCATGTGGAGATCGTTGCCGCCTCAGACCTCATGGAGAAGGCCGGCATGCGGCCGATCATGGCTGATGCAGCGTCAAGCCTGTTCGCCAGAACCGCCTCCTTTGGGGCCGGTCCGGATGAAACGCCCGATCACGCGATCAACTGGCTTCTAAAAACCACCCAACCGGACTGTGAGGAGCGGCATGAGCAATCGCCCGGTCATCTGGATCACTGAACCGATCCACGCCGACGCGCTCGACAAACTGGGTGCGGTCACGGAAATCCTGGGCCCCGGCCCGCTTCCAGAAGCGCGCAGCGACGAAGTTCAGGCGATCATCGTGCGCGCCAACACGATCGACAAAATACTCTGCGACCGTCTGCCAGCACTTCGCGTCGTGGGCAAGCACGGTGCTGGAACGGATAATATCGACCTGCCCCTGATGGCGGAACGCGGCGTTGAAGTGTTCAAGACCGAAGGCGCGAACGCCGAATCGGTCGCGGACCTGGCCGTGCTGCACGCCATGACCCTGCTTCGCAGCCCGCACCGGCATGACCAGGCTTTGCGCAAAGGCCGAAACGGCGATGACGGTGTTCGCGTCGGCTACGAATTGTCGGAGCGCCGCGCCGGCATTCTCGGTGTCGGGGCCATTGGACGTGCGGTGGCAAAACGCCTGTCGGACGGGTTCGGCGCACAGGTTCACGGATACGACCCCGTGCTGCCGGAGCATCTTTGGCCGGAAACCATCGTGCGCAAAACGGATTTCGACGCCTTTCTGGCAGAAACGGATCTTCTTTTCCTGCATCTGCCGCTGACGCCTGAGACACATCATCTGATCGACGCGCGGGCGCTGGATCAGCTTTGCCCCGGCGCATTCGTGGTGAATTGCGCGCGCGGCGGGATCGTGGATGAAGCCGCTCTGGCGAAGGCCATGCGGTCCGGTCAGATCGCGGGCGCTGCCTCGGATGTGTTCGAGAGCGAACCGCCTCCGCCTGACGCGCTGCTTTTCGCGGACGACCTGAATTTCATCGGCACCCCCCATATCGGCGCATCCACGCAGGCCGGCCTGCGCCGTACCGGCATGATGATTGCCGACAAAGTCTTGAATGCCCTGTTGCTTGAGAAGGAAGTAGAATTATGACCATCGGCTTTTGTGTGCGCAAACGGCAGCGGCGCGTGGAGCAGAGCACTATTGACGCGTTTCGTGAGCTGCCGGTCGCCAATGTGAGCGATTGCATGTCGCGCATGTATGCCGGTGGCGCGCGGCTGCGGCCGATCCACGACGCCCGGGGCGTTCTGGCAGGACCGGCCCTGACCGTCCGCACCCGTCCGGGCGACAATCTGATGCTGCATCATGCGCTCGACATTGCCGAACCGGGCGACGTGATCGTTGTGGACGCCGGCGGTGACCTGACCACGGCGATCCTCGGCGAGATCATGGTTGCGATTGCGAAAAAGCGCGGGGTTGCCGGCATCATCGTCAATGGCGCAATCCGCGATGCCGACGAGATCCGGCGCATGGATTTTCCGCTCTATGCTGCGGGCGTCACCCATCGCGGCCCCTACAAGGACGGCCCCGGCGAGGTGAACACCACCATCGCAATCGACGGCATGGTCATCGAACCTGGCGATCTGGTGCTTGCCGATGGCGACGGAGTGCTTACAGTGCCGTTCGACCAGACGGAAACCATCCTCGCCGCGACGCGCAGGAAACAGGACGCAGAACAGGTTGAAATGGCCAAGATTGCCGATGGCAGCGTCGAAAGAGGCTGGGTGATGGAAAGCCTGCAATCGCGCGGCTGCGAATTTGAGTAGATGAACGATACGACTTCCACGGACCCGGTCTCCATTTCGCGGCGCAAGCCGTCCAGGGTGCCGCGCAGGCTGCGCGGGCACCTTTCACTGGATGATTTCGAGCGCAGTGCGCGCCGGCTCCTGCCGAAGTCGATTTTCGGATATGTCAGCGGCGGCGTGGAGACGGATGCAAGTCTGCGCGCCAATCGCGCCGCCTTCGGGCATATCGGTCTCCAGCCACGCATCTTGCAGGACGTTTCGCAGCGTTCTCTGGAAACGCGCCTGTTCGATCAGAGCTATCCAGTGCCTTTCGGCGTTGCGCCGATGGGGTTTAGCGCACTGGCAGCCTTTGACGGCGATGTGGTGCTGGCCAGAGGCGCGGCGTCCGCCGGCAGTTTCGCAATCTGCTCGGCAGCGTCCCTGACGCCGCTCGAAAGGGTCGCCAGAGAAGGCGGGAGCCGCTGGTTTCAGGCCTATATACCGGGCAACATGGCGCGCATCGAGCCGCTTCTGAAACGCGTTTCCGCTGCCGGTTTCGATCATCTTGTGGTGACCGGCGACGTTCCGGTGGCGGGCAATCGCGAAAACAATGCGCGCAACGGCTTCGATGCACCCTTTCGCATCACGCCGCAGCTTGTCTGGCAGGGCATCACCCATCCCCGATGGACGCTCGGCACGCTGGGACGTGAAATCGCGATGCGCGGCATGCCGCATTTCGAAAACATGGAGGCCGTTCAGGGCCCCCCTCTTTTCTCCCGCGATCTCGTTCGCTCGACCATCGAGCGGGACCGGCTGTGCTGGGAGGATATCCGCCGCATACGAGACCTGTGGTCGGGCCGCCTGATCGTGAAAGGCGTTCTGCACCCGGATGATGCGCGCATGGCCCGGACGCTGGGCTGCGACGGGGTGATCGTCTCCAATCATGGTGGCCGCCAGCTCGACACAGCCGTTTCGCCCCTTCAGGTTCTCCCCTCGATACGGGAAGCCGTGCCGGAGATGCCCGTCATGTTCGACAGTGGCATCCGCCGGGGCACGGATGTTCTGAAAGCGATCATGCTGGGGGCGGACTTCGTCTTCGTGGGCCGTCCCTTCCTCTATGCAGCGGCAACCCACGGCGAGGACGGCGTGCGACACGTGGCGGCGCTGCTGCGCGAAGAAGTGGACCGCGACATGGCCCTTCTCGGCATCACCGCGCCATTGCAGATGCGCGAAGCCGCCGAACTCTCCCTGCCCCGCTGACCCGTCACCGACTGCGACATTCGTAAAGCGCCTTCGACCGGAGGCGCTCTCCAGCCATGCGCGCTTTCTCACAGGCAGAAACGGGCCGGCGCGCAAAAGCCTTGCGCAAACGGAAAGGTTCATACTATTAAAAATCGTACAGACTAGGAAATTCCGATGACCAGACTTGCCATCGACATTGGCGGCACCTTCACCGACGTCGTTCTCGAACGCGAGGGCGCGATCCATTCGCACAAATTGCTCACAACGCCGGCCGCCCCTGAAGAGGCCGCGCTGGAGGGAAGCGCCTTTCTGGTTTCGGAGCTGGGTCTTTCCTTCGCCGATGTGCGCACGGTCATCCACGGTACGACGCTCGCCACCAATGCGCTGATCGAGCGGCGCGGCGCGAAGACGGCCTTCATCACTACGGAAGGTTTCAGGGACATCCTCGAGATGGCCTATGAAAAGCGTTTCGAACAGTACGACACCGACCTGCAGCTTCCGCAGGCGCTGGTCCCGCGCGAACTGCGCTTCACACTGCGCGAGCGCATTGCCGCAGATGGCAGGGTTCTGGCTGCGCCGGATCGCGAGGATGTTCGGGCTCTCGCCGCGCGCCTTCGCGCCGAGGGTGTTGAGGCGGTCGCAGTCGGCTTCCTGCACGCCACGGTCAATCCCGCGCATGAAAAGCTGGTTCACGACTGGCTGCGCGAAGACCTGCCCGCCGCGGTGACGATTTGCCTTTCCTGCGAGGTTTCGCCGGAAATCCGCGAATATGAGCGTTTTTCGACCACCTGCGCCAACGCCTATGTGCGCCCGCTCATGGCGCATTATCTGCACCGCTTCGACGCTGCATTACGGGAGCGCGGCTTTGCCGGGCAGTTCATGCTCATGCTTTCGGGCGGCGGTTTGACGACGCTGGAACAGGCGGCCCGCATTCCCATCCGACTGGTGGAATCGGGACCGGCGGGCGGCGTCGCGCTGGGCGCGCGTGTTGCGCGCGAGACCGATGAGGCAAAGCTGCTCGCCTTCGATATGGGCGGCACGACTGCAAAGATCTGCTTTCTTGAAGATGCCGTTCCGGCCACCACCCGCCGCTTTGAAGTCGCCCGCGCATGGCGTGACATCAAGGGCAGCGGCCTGCCGGTTCGCGTGCCGACCACGGAACTGGTTGAGATCGGCGCGGGCGGCGGCTCCATCGCCAGGCGCGATGCGCTTGGGCGGCTCGCGGTCGGACCGGAAAGCGCAAGCTCCGTGCCCGGCCCCGCCTGTTATGCGCTGGGCGGCGCCATGCCGGCCATCACCGACGCCAATGTGGTGCTCGGCAAGATCCGTCCCGAAGGCTTTGCCGGGGGCAAAATTACGCTTCAGCCGGAGCTTGCGACCGCCGCCATAGAAGAACATGTCGCCACGCCGCTTGGCCTGAGCTCTGCCGAATGGGCTGCAGCCGGCATTCTGGAAGTGGGCGAGGAAGCGATGGCCAATGCCGCGCGCGTTCATGCCATCGAACAGGGCAAGGATGTGACGCGCTACACGATCATGGCGTCCGGTGGCGCAGGCCCGCTGCACGCGGTGCGCATTGCCGAAAAGCTGGGCATTGCGCGTGTCATTATTCCGACCTTTGCCGGCGTGGGGTCCGCCCTCGGTTTCCTGAGTGCGCCGGTCGCCTATGAGGTGGCCCGCTCGACGCTTGCGCCAATGGAGCGGCTGGACCTCAACCGTCTCGCCATGCTGCAGGAAGAGATGCGCAGGGAGGCGTCCGCCGTGGTTCTGCCGGCCCTTGCCGAGGGAGAACAAGCGACGATCAGCCTTGCAGCCGAACTGCGCTACAGTGGACAGGGACATGCGCTGCGCGTGCCTCTCGAAAAACCGCTTGCAAACCCCGCCGATGCAAAGGCGCTGGAGCAGGCTTTCATTACGCTCTACCGCGACACTTACGGCACCGTTCTGGAAAACAATCCGGTCGAACTGGTCGCCCTGTCGCTCATCTGCCGTGGCCCGGCCGCACCGCTGGTGGAAGCGCCGGCAGCGGACGCCGGAAAGCAAACGACCATTGCCGGAACGGTAAAGGTGTTCGACCCGGTGCGCGGCGAATTCGTCGAAAGCGCGCTGGTGCCGCGTGAAGGGCTTGCGCCCGGCCAGCCCCTGCCCGGCCCCGCTTTGGTGAGCGAAGCCCAGACCACCGCCTACGTTCCGACCGGATGGGCGATTACGCTTCATCCCTTCGGTCATGTCATTCTCGACCGCGAGGTGCGGCAATGAACGCCACCACTCCCCTTTCCGACGCAGACATCATCGCCATGAATGTGCTCTGGAACCGGCTGATTTCGGTTTCGGAGGAACAGGCCAACGCGCTTCTGCGTGTGGCTTTCGGCGCGATCGTTCGCGAATCCGGAGACCTGTCCGCCGGCGTTTTCGATGCCGAAGGCCGCATGATGGCGCAGGCCGTCACTGGCACGCCGGGCCATGTGAACACGATGGCGCGTTCCGTCTGCGCCATGCTGGAACACATTCCGGCAGATACGCTGGTCGAAGGCGATGTGCTTGTCACCAACGATCCCTGGCTGGGTGCCGGCCATGTGTTCGACTTTGTCGTCGTCACGCCGGCATTCGTGAATGGGCGGATTGTCGGCTACCTCGCCTCGACCTGCCATGTGGTCGACATTGGCGGGCTCGGCTGGTCGGCCGAAGGGCGCTCCGTTCAGGAGGAAGGCGTTCTCTTCCCCGTGATGAAGCTGCGCAAGGCCGGTGTTCTGAACGAGGATTTCCTTGGCATCGTCACGGCGAATTCGCGCATCCCGCGCGAGGCGCGGGGCGACATCATTTCGCTGATGAGCTGCAATGATGAAGGGCTGAAGCGGCTGCTCGACCTGATGGCCGAATACGAGCTGACCTCGTTGCAGCCACTGGCCGCGTTCATCTTCGAGCGCTCCGCCACGGCCACGCGTGAAGCCATCGCGCGGTTGCCTGCCGGCATTTACAGCGCCGACACCACGCTCGACGGTTACGATGCGCCTATCGAGATCAGGGCGCGCATGACCATCGGCGACGGGGTGATCGAGGTTGATCTGGCCGGTTCGTCGTCTGCCGCTCCGCGCGGCATCAATTGCCCACTCGGCTATAGTCAGGCCTATGCCTCCTTCGGCATCAAGGTCGCGGTCGCGCCGCATGTGCCCAACAACCACGCCTCGCTGGAGGCAATCCGCATTACTGCGCCTTCCGGTCTGATCGTCTCTGCCGAGCGACCCGCGCCGGTCACCGCGCGGCATGTGGTTGGGCAGGCCCTGCCGGACCTGATGCTTGGCTGCCTCGCACAGGCCATGCCGGGGCAGATTCTTGCCGAAAGTGCGGGTGCGCTCTGGGTTCTGGCGATTTCCGGCGAAGATGCAGGGCCGGAAGCCCGCAGTTTCGCTTCGCTCAATGTGGCGCTTGGCGGCATGGGCGCACGGCCCGCATCCGATGGGTTGTCGACGACCGCGTTTCCTTCGGGCGTCGGTGTGGTTTCGGTCGAAGTGGCCGAATCCGTCGCTCCGCTCATCTATGAGCGCAAGGAATTCGCACCGGACAGCGGCGGCGCGGGGAAATGGCGTGGCGGGCTCGGGCAGGAGATCCGCATCCGCGCGGCAAAGGATCAGGCACTGATCGTGTCCGCCGCCGCATTCGAGCGGCTGAGACGCGGTGCGGAAGGCCGGGAGGGCGGTCTTTCCGGTCTGCCGGGCGCCGCCCGCATTACCGACGGAACGGAGATCACGTCGAAAGGGCTCTACCGGGTTCCACCGGGCGAGGCGCTGGTGTTGCGCACACCGGGTGGTGGCGGCTTTGGCCCCGCAACCGAACGCGGGAAGGAACGCGTGGAAGACGATCTGCGGCGCGGCATGATCACGCAAGCTGTCGCGCATGAGATCTATGGCTTGAAATGAAGTGAAGAACCGACAATAGCACCTTCAAGAGGAGAGAACGGACAATGATCGCATATTCATTCAAGGCACTGGCGGCAGGCGCAGCGCTTGCTCTCGTGAGCGGTTCGGCAATGGCCCAGACCAAGCTGGACTTCTCGACGCCGTGGCCCGAGACGAACTTCCAGAACGTTGCGGCAAACAGGTTCGCTGAAGCCGTGAAGGAAGCCACTGGCGGCTCCGTCGAGATCACCGTGCACAAGGGCAGCGAGATTGGCGTTTCCGCCTCGGAATCTCTGGCAGCCGTGGAAAATGGCATTGTGCAGATGGGCAGCGTCCTTCTCTTCCTTCAGGCTGGCGAAGAGCCGGTTCTGGCGATGGACACCCTTCCCTTCCTGATCCGCGGACAGGATGAGATGAAACTCTTCCTCGAAGCCGCATCGCCGCTCTATGACGAGATCGCCGAGCGCCACAATCAGAAGATCCTCTACTATGTTCCGTGGCCGTCTCCGGGCGTCTACTCGCGTGAGAAGATCAGCTCCTCCGCCGACATGGAAGGCGTGCGCATTCGCGCATTCAACCCGGCCAGCTTCCAGTTCCTGACGCTGCTTGGCGCAGCACCGCTGGAAATGCCCTGGGGCGATGTCGCTCCCGCTCTGGCCGCCGGCACCATCGACGGTGTGGCCACCTCCACCTCCTCAGGCGTCGATGGCAAACTTTGGGATCTCACCGCCTTTTTCAGCCCCATGCAGTGGTCCACCTCTTCGGACGCCGTAACCGTCAATCTCGATACCTGGAACGCGCTTTCGCCCGAAGAGCAGACCAAGATCGAGGAACTGGCTGCAAAGATGCAGGATGAGTTCTGGGCGCTCTCGGCAGCCGAAGACGAAACCAAAGGCAACACTCTGGCCGAAAACGGCATGACCATCGTTCAGCCGGACGAGAGCCTCATGACGTTGATGGGCGAGAGCGGCCGCACCATGTGGGATGAGTTCATCGAGCGCGTGCCCGAGGCCGGCCCGGTGATCGAAGCCTACACCAAGGCAGCCGGCAAGTAGCCAATTCCGGGCGTCCTTCAACGGGACGCCCGCTTCCGGGGGGCCCAATGTTGCACGGCTTTCTAAAATTCTCCGACACGACGTCGTGGCTGGCTGAAACGCTGGCCAGCATCCTGCTATACGGCTTTTGCCTCCTGATGCTGGCGGAAGTCTTCAGCCGTGGCTTTCTCGCCACCAGCCTGGCGGTGTCGTGGGAGTTTTCGAGCTTTGCGATGGCCGGGGTCTTCCTGCTCGGCGCCGGTCCGGCGCTGCGGCGCGGCAGCCATGTGCGTGTCACACTTGCGCAAGGCTTTCTCGGGCTGCAGGGACAGCGCTGGCTCAACATTGCGGCGACGGTTGTCGGTATCGCGCTGGCGCTGCTTGTGTTGATTTCCTTCTGGTCTCTCTTCGCCAATTCGTGGGCGCGCGGCCTGCGCCAGTCGAGCTACACGAACACGCCGCTCATCTATCCGCAGGCACTCGCCGTTCTGGGTGCAGCGCAGCTCGTTCTGGACCTGTGCGCCCGCACGATCCGATTATGGCTCGACCTGCCGGCCGAACAGCCGCTTGCCAAGGAGGAAGCCGATGCTTGAGATCGGGCTCCTCACGCTTCTTCTGTTTACAGCGTTTCTGCTGGGCTCGGTCTGGGTCGGGCTTTCGCTCTTTGGCGTTGCGTTCACGCTGCTTGCCGTCTTCAAGCCCAACCTGCCGCTGATTGCCTATACGGGCAAACTCCTTTGGTCGTCGCTCACCGCACAGGAACTGCTGGCGCTGCCGCTCTTCATTCTGATGAGCGATATTCTGGTGACGGCGCGGCTCGGCCAGTCGCTGTTTTCCGGCCTCGCACCATGGGTGACCCGCCTGCCCGGTGGATTGCTGCATGTGAATGTCGCCGGATCGACCCTGTTTGCCGCCGTTTCCGGCTCATCGGCGGCGACGACGGCCATTGTCGGGCGCGTCACCCTGCCGGAACTTGAAGCGCGCGGCTATGACCGGCGGCTTTCCGTCGGTTCTCTGGCCGGCTCCGGCACGCTCGGCTTCCTGATCCCGCCCTCGATCATCATGATCATCTATGGCGTGGCCGCGCAGCAGAGCATTCTCGAACTGTTCATCGCAGGCATCGTTCCCGGCATTCTTCTGGCGACGATCTTCGTGTCCTACATTGCCGTGGCGCACACGGTTTCAGGGCGGCAGGAAGAGCGCGCGCGCTACAGCTGGGCGGACCGATGGCGCGGCCTGCGGGAAATCGGCCCGATGGTCGCGCTTATCGGCGGTATCATGGGCGCGCTCTATTTCGGGCTGGCGAGCCCGACCGAATTGGCCGCGACCGGTGTTCTGGGCGCGCTGATCCTTTCCTGGGTGCGTGGCGGCCTGACCTTCAAGGGGCTGGCGATGGCCGGACGCAGCGCCGTAGCAACCAGCGCCATGATGGGGCTGATCCTTGCCGGCGCGGCCCTGCTGAACGCAGCGCTCGGCTTTCTGGGGCTCCCGAAGGCGATTGCAGGGCAGATTGCACTGCTTGAGCTTTCGCCGATGATGCTGATCATTTTCCTGCTTTCGTTTTATGTGCTGATCGGCATGTTCCTCGACGGCACGTCGATCATCGTGATGACCCTGCCGATCACCCTGCCGCTGGTGGTCGCAGCCGGGTTTGATCCGGTCTGGTTCGGCATTTTCATCGTGATCGCCGTCGAAATTTCGCAGATCACGCCACCGGTCGGCTTCAATCTGTTTGTTATTCAGTCGCGCACCGGTCTTCCGATGTCGTTTCTCTTCAGAGCGGTGTTTCCCTTCTTCCTAATCATGCTGGGTTTTGCCATTCTACTTGCAGTCTTTCCGCAAATTGTCCTCTGGTTGCCGAGCAGTATCTGATCGATGAATGCACCTCTTCCCCGCCACGCCCAACTCACCCAGACGCTGCGCGACCGCATCACGTCCGGCGCGCTGAAACTGGGCGAAAGGCTGCCGCCGGAGGTCGATCTTGCTGCCGACTACAGTGTGAGCCGCACCACGCTCCGCCGCGCCATGGCCGAGCTGGAAAGCGAGGGGCTGGTCGAAAGACGCCGCCGGCTTGGAACAATTGTCGTCTCCAACCAGCCGCAAAAAAGCCTGCGCATGGCGACCAGCGGTTTCCCGGAACTGCTCAGCCTGACGAAGAGTTCACGGCTTCAGGTGCTCAAGACGCGTCACGTGGCCGATGGCGAAAGCCCGTTTCTGGGTAAGCATCAAAGCTCCACCGGCTTCTGGCTGGAGATCACGGCGGAACGTTTTCTCGGCCAGTCCGAAAAGCCGGTCAGCTGGCTGGTCATGTTTGTCGATGGCGCGTTTGCGGGGATCGACCCGGTTCTCGACCGGGTGGGCGGCTCGGTCTTCGAGCTCATCGAAGGTCTCTTTGATCTGCAGATCACGCGGCTGCGCCAGTCCGTGACGGCGCTTGCCTGCCCGTCGCAGGCCGCCGCCTCCATCGGGCTGGAAGCGGGCATGCCCGTCATTGCGCTCGATGCGGAGCTCTACGCCGAAGATGGCAGGCTCGTTGAGATCACCCACGCGATCTACGACCCCAACCGGTTCCGGCTGCGCACAGATGTCTGGATGGACTGAAGCCGGATTGCGTTCGTTCTAGAACACCGCACCGATGTCGTTCGTGCAGCGCAGCAGTTTTTCGATCAAGCGGTCGTGAAGGTCGTTTTCGTCATACTGGCCCTGCGGGAAGATGATCGACACCGCGCCCACGACACGCTTGTCGCGGTCAAAGACCGGAAGGGCGAGCGAGCTGACGCCTTCCACATATTCCGATTCACTGAACGAGAAGCCGCTGAACCGGATGGAGTTCAAAAGGTCGGTGAACTCCCGGCGCTCGACCAGCGTTTTTTCCGTATAGGCAGACAGGCTGAGGCGATCGAGGATCGCTTCGCGCTCTTCCCTGTCGAGGAATGCGAGGATGACGCGGCCGGCGGCAGTCGGCGTCAGCGGCACGCGGCTGCCGACAGTGACCATGTTGAGCGTGAAGCGGCTCGGCACGAAAGCATGGGCGACATACACGGCCTCGTCGCCATCCAGCATGGCGAAGGAAACCGATTCCCCGATCTCGTGAGAGACGTTGCGCAGAACCGGCTGCACCACCTGCGGAATGCTGCGGGTTTCGAGGAACCCGCGCGTCAGCCGCAGCACGCGCGGCGTGAGCTGATAGCGCCCGCGATCATGGGCCACGAAACCGAGCTGCTCCAGTGTGCGCACGAGACGCCGTGTCACCGCGCGGTTCAGCTCCACCTTCTCGGCGATTTCCGAAATGGTGAGTTCGCTGTTGCGCCCCTCGAAGGCCATGATAACGGACAGGCCCTTGCCGAACGTCAGGGAGACTTCCTTGTCGTCCTTGTCGAGCAGGTGATGCAGTATCATGACTAAGCTGGCCTCCAGCGCCCCAGCGGCGCTTATCCGCGATCGTATCGTATCCGAAATTCAAACAGTGTGCCGCCCTGCGGGCAGGCGCTTCGATCAGCAGCGCCTATCCTTCCTTCACGCCATACCCGGCTCCGCCACAGCTTTCAACGACCAGTTGATCCCCGCGGCGAAGAACCGGGGCTGAACGGCTGCCCAGTTCCTCCACAGTTCCATCGGCCCGCACGACGCGGGCGGCGGCAGGCTGCGGCGCACCGCCACCCAGAAGTCCATCGGGAACATGTCTGAACCGGTCGCCGCGCAGCGAAACATTGATGCCGTCCTGCAGTGCGAGATATCGGCGCTGGATGCCATCACCGCCGCGATAGCGCCCCGCCCCGCCGGAGCCACGGCGAATGCAGGCGCTTACCAGACGCACGGGGATCTGCGATTCCAGCGCTTCGCCCGGCATGTTCATCGCGTTGCCGACATCGGTGGAAATGCCTGAAACACCATCGCTCTGCGGGCCGCCGCCGGCGCCGCCGGCGATGATCTCCGTGGCGATGAAGCGCTTTCCGTCTGCGCCCGCGCCCGAAAAGGCCAGCACGAAGGACATGCCCGAATTGGCTGCCGGCATGGTCTCCGGCAAAGCCCGGGCGAGCCCTTGCAGAAGCGTCGATGTGGTGCTGCGCACAATGCCCATGCGCGCATTGACGGCTGCCGGCGGCGAGGCATTGATCGCGCAGTTTTCCGGCAGGACCAGTTCCATGGTCCGCACCACGCCGCCATTGCGGAACACCGTATCGCCCATCGCGCTGAGCAGGCTGTAGAATGCAGCCGCGAACGGGCCTGAGCGCACGCAATTGATGGGTGCAGCCACCTGCCCGCTCGTGCCGGTGAAATCGGCGCGGAAAAGGCCGTCGCCGCAGTCGAGGCTGAGCGCGATCCGCACTTCCGGCAGGCCCGGCGCAGGATCGAGCTGTCCACTCGCCACATGTGGCCCCGGTGCCATGGTGAAAATCGTGTCGCGCGCGAGCGCTTCACCCCGCTCCAGACAGGTCACGATGCCTGTGGCGAAGGCATCCATCCCTATCTCTTCAGCCAGGCTGCCGAGAAGCGAACCGGCTTTCACCGCCGCGCCGATCTGCGAGGAGAGGTCGCCAAGCACCGTATCGGCCGCGCGTGAATTGGCGCTGATGAGATTGACCACGAGAGGGTCGATCCGGTCGCCGGCGCCCATCTTAAGCGGCGGCAGGCGCAGGCCCTCCTGGAAAATGTCCACCGCATCCGGAGGCACGGAGCCTGCCCGCATGCCGCCAATATCCTGATGATGAAGAATGCTCGCCGCGAGCGCGATCACCTTTCCTTCTGCGAAGACCGGCCGCATCACCGTCAGGTCGGGCAGATGCGTCCCGCCGAGGAAAGGGTCGTTCATGAGATAGAGATCGCCCTCGCGCATCGTCTCAACCGGGAAATGCTCGAGCATTGAACGCACGGAGCCATCAAGCGCCCCGAGAAGAAGCGGAATGGCGTCGGAAAGCGCCAGAAGCTCTCCGGTGGGGGTCAAAAGTGCTGCGGCTGCATCGTTTCCTTCACGCACCACGGGCGAGACCGCCGTGCGGAAGAGCATTTCCTGCATGGTCTGGGCGATGGCATTCAGGCGCATCTGCAATGTCTCGGGACGCAGCGCCACGGCGGCTGAATTGCGCCTGACAAAGGACACCAGCCCGCCTTCGATGACGCGCTCCCAGCCCGGGGCAGGCTGAAGGCCCATGGCCTCGCCCCCGGCGAGCTTCTTTTCCAGCGCCTTCTGTTCTTCAAGGAGGAAACGCCCGATCCTGAACACGAACCCCGCCTCGCGCGACGGATTGCCAAATCGCTCGGTGTGATAGGCAGTGAAGGCTTCGCGAATGGTCTCCACCGTCGGCTGCCCCTCATCAAGGGGTAGCGTGACGGGGTGCATGAAGGCGTTCGGCGCTATCGTGATCTGAACAACGCCCTCGCTGGCGGCTGGCGCCTCTGCACGGAGTGTGTCGAGCGCCTGTCGGAGGCGCTCGTCGGTCAGTCCATTGAGGGGCACGTTCAGCGTTTCCGACGCTTCGCTTACATGCCGGGCCAGGAGAAGACCGGCAGCGCCCGACACTGCGGCGAGTTCATCAACAATGATGCGGTTGACGCCAAGCCGCTCGCCCAGCGCATGCGCCATGACACCGCCAAGGCCGCCGCCGACAATCAGCGGCACGGCTGCCGGGTCGACATTTCGGTCGACCGCGTAACGAACAAGGGCGGCCACGACGCTGTCGAGCGCCGCGTCCCGGATCATCGCGGCGAGTTCGTCGCACCCGATTGACGCCTCTTCAGCAAGCCGGGCAATGCGGTTGCCCGCATCCGGCGCGAGTGCGGCGGGCAATTGCCCCAGCGAAACAAGTGCGTCGGTGAGTGTGGGCGCATCGGCATTGGCATCGCCTGAAAAGCGGATGCCGGCAGCGCCCGCCCACTGTGCCCGCGCGCCGCCGCCCAGAGCGACGCTTTGAATGTCGGCCATGGGATTGCGTACGGGCACGCCGGCGACGACGCTGTAATGTGTCTGCGCCGGTGCGCCATTTTCCAGCAGCACAATGTCCGTGCTGGTGGAACCCATGTCGAGCGCAAGCGCCTGCCGGGAACCTGCCATTTCTGCGAGTGACGCGGAGAAAAGCGCAGAGGCCGCAGGACCGCCCATCAACTGCCGGCCAGCCGCAGTGCGAGCCAGCTTTGGCGTTACGAGATGACCACGCGAATCCGCAAAGGAGAGGCGGCCCGAGAAGCCGAGCCTTTCGAGTTCGTCTGCGATGCGATCCACATTTACCTGCTGCGCCGGGCAAAGGGCGGCTTCCAGACAGGCGGAGACCGTGCGTTCATATTCGCGGGCATTGCCGTCGACCGTGTGCGACAGGATGACGGGAATGCCGGGCGCGACTTCTGAAAGAATATCGGCGCAGAGGCGCTCATGCGCCGGATTGACGAAGGAGAACAGAAAGCAGACCGCAATGGCCTCCACGCCCTGATCGCGAAGCGCTGCTCCCGCCGAACGGATCTGATCGACCGACAGGGGGGCGATTTCCGCGCCGTTCCTGTCGAGCCGGCCTTCCACCTCGTGGATGCCGTCCGGCATCACCAGAAATGTGGGGGATGGCGAGCGCGCGACCGGATCGTAAAGCTCGGAACGGTTCTGCCGGGCAAGCGCCAGCGTGTCCGCAAAGCCGCTGGTGGTGATCAGACCAACCCGGGCGACCTGCTTTCCAAGAAGCATGTTCACCGCGCCTGTTGAGCCCAGGCGGATCTCTTCAAGTGCTGTGGGTTCAAACGCCCATTGCTGTGAAAAATGCCGGATCGCAGCCGCGATCTCTTCGGCCACCGCTCCCGCGCCCCGCGTCATCTTTCCGGTGCGCAGGACGCCATTCGCCGAAAGCGCGAGGTCGACGGTCGAGGCTCCGATATCGATCCCCAGAACGCTCAAGAGACGGCCTCTTGCAGTCGGGTTTCGAGCGCCGTTTCAAGCGGCAGGAATTCCACATCCGTGCCGCCGCGCGTGCGCCACATGGTGGAAGCGAAATGCCCCGGCCCATCGAGGGCGATGATGCCGTGATGCCAGACGCCGGGATTGTAGATCACCACATCCTTCGGGCCACCGATGAAGCCATGGGCGGCGCTTTCATGGGGATGGCCTTCCCACACGATCACGAGGTAGCGGGTGACGGACATGGGCACGAACATCTGCGAACTGTGCTCATGGCGCTCGGCCTGGTTGATGCGCACGACATCGCCCTCAGGCTGCACATCATAGAAATCCAGAGCGAGATCGAGCGCCTCGGCATCATGCTGGAAGACAGAAGGAGTCTTCGTCAAAAGCACCGTATCTGCCCGGATCGACTTTGTTATCCCCTGCCCCGCGCAGGCAACATGGCCATAGGGTGCAAAACTGGCGCTGTTCAGCTGTCGAACTGCAATCATTCCCGCTCTCATATTTTATTCGATAATCGAACTTTTGATCAATTATTATAACGACACCTGACCGCTTCTCTGTCAATTCCAAATGCCGAACCTTTCAATTTCGCGCTTTCAGCGGCCCGGGATCGCACAAACCTGCTTGACGTCCGACTGCTTTCTTGCAACGCTAAGCGAACTAATGTTCGATAATCGGTGAATTGATGGCCTTTCGTCTCTGGAGCGAGCTTTCTGCTGACGACCTGAAAACACTGGTCGATGATGCGACTGTCGCATTGTTGCCTGTGGGCGCCATTGAGCAGCATGGTCCCCACCTGCCGCTGAGCACCGACACCACGCTTGCAGAGGGGATTGCACTGGAAGCGGCGAAGCGTGTGGAGGACGCGCAGGTGCTGGTTCTGCCGCCGGTCGCCGTCGCCAAATCCGATGAACACACGGGCTTTCCCGGCGTTCTGACCCTCGACGCAGCGACGCTTCAGGCCGTGCTCATGCAGATCGGCCGGAGCGTCGCGCGTTCGGGCATTCGCCGGCTTGTCTTCCTCAATGCGCATGGAGGCAATGTGCCGGTGCTGCAGATCGCAGCGCGCGTGCTGCGCCTTGAAGAAGAGATGTTCTGCGTCGCCGCCGGCTGGATGAGCATGGGCTATCCGCCCGGCCTGATCCCCGAGGAGGAGTTGCGCGACGGCATTCACGGCGGACTGGTGGAGACTGCCGCCATGCTGCATCTGCGCCCCGATCTGGTTTCCATGGAAAAGGCGAAGAACTTCGTACCGGCCTCCCGTACGGTCGCCCAGTCGAATGATGTTCTGCGCCTGCTCGGCCCCGTTTCCACGGGCTGGACCATGAAGGATCTCAACGCCGATGGAGCCGCTGGCAATGCCGCGCTGGCGACGCCGGAAACGGGCAAGGCGCTCGTCGAGCATGCAGCCACACGTTATGCCCGGCTTCTCGAAGAGGTGGCGCGCTATGCGATCCCCTTCGGAGCGCCGCGCGTATGAACATCCGCGCCTGCGAGACACAAAAGAGCCGCTGGTTCACCAATGCCCGCGTCCCGGCTGCTCTGGCAGAGGGGTTTCCGCTCCGTGCGCTGGATCATGACAGCGGCCTTGCCATGATGGATTTCGGCATCACGGCGGATGGCGCGCTGACGCCGGAGAACAATGGCGGGGCTGAACTGGATCTCGCAGGGCGGATGGTTCTGCCCACATTCGTCGATTCCCACGTCCATCTCGACAAGGCCTATATCGTCAGGCGGACGGGTATTCCCCATGGCGGGCTTCTGGACGCCGTGAAGCTTTCCGGCGCGGATGCCGCCAACTGGTCGCAGACGGACCTGAAAAGCCGCATTAGTCAGGCGCTTGAACGCGCTTATCTGCATGGCACGTCCGCGATCCGCACCCATCTCGACACGCCGGTCATGCCGGATGAGAGCGACGCCTGGCGCGTTTTTGACGAAATGCGCAGCGACTGGCAGGGCCGCATTGCGCTTCAGGCCGTCGCGCTGATGGCTCTGGAGCGCGTCGAACAGGCGGAGTTCATCGAACGCTGCCGACAAATCAGCCGTCTCGGCGGTGTTCTGGGCGCGTTCATTGCGCCGAAGACGGCAACGCCGGAGCGCCTTGATGCGCTGTTTTCCTGTGCTGGCGAAACCGGGCTCGCGGTCGATTTCCATGTCGATGAAACGCTTGCGCCCGACGCCATGGCGCTCGAACTGATCTGCGACAGCATTCTGCGCACCGGCTTCAAGAGCCCGGTCATGGCCGGACATTGCTGCTCGCTCAGTTCCATGCCCACGGCAGACCGCGACCGCACCATCGAGAAAGTGGCGCGGGCCGGCGTGCATATTGTCTCGCTGCCGCACTCCAACCTGTTCCTGCAGGACCGCTCCAATGGCGCAACGCCGTCGCGGCGCGGCATGACCACCGTGCGCGAACTGGCTGCGGGCGGCGCATCCGTGCACTTCGCCTCCGACAATGTGCAGGATCCCTTCTATCCCTACGGCGATTTCGACATGGTCGACGTTTTCCGCTCTGCGGTGCGGACAGCGCATCTCGAAACCCACATCGGCAGCTGGGCGGCCCGCCAGTTCCGCGAGGCCGCGAAGGCCTGCGGCTTCGGCCAGCACGGCCTTGTTGCGGCAGGCGCACCTGCCGACCTGATCATTCTCGATGCCAGCGACTGGCTCGACCTGATGAGCCGTTCTTCGGCCGGCCGCGTCGTTCTGCGCGGTGGCGCGCCGCTTCAACCGCTTCCCTTCAATCTGCGCGATCTTTTCGCGATGGAGTACTCATGACTGCAGATATTTCAGCGTGCCGCGAGGCGCTGGCCCATCTCGACATCGACGACAATCCCCAGACGGTGCGCCAGAAGAGCCGCGACTTCTACTGGTACAGCCCGATTCTGAAGGAACAGCTCGACGACGTGACGGCCGATCTGGTCATTGCGCCGCGCAGCGTGGAAGAAGTGGTCGAAATTCTCGCCGCCTGCTGGAAGCATGACGTTCCCGTCACCACGCGCGGGGCCGGAACCGGCAATTACGGTCAGGCCATGCCGCTTTCCGGCGGCGTCGTTCTGCACATGAAGCACATGAACGAGATCCTCGAGATCGGCGACGATTATTTCGTGGCGCAGGGCGGCACGGTGATCGAGCATATCGAGCGCTCGCTGCGCGCGGTCGGCAAGGAAATCCGCCTGTTCCCCTCGACCATGGGCTCGGCAACCATCGCCGGCTTCATCGCTGGCGGGTCCAGCGGTGTGGGTGCGATCCGCTGGGGCGGTCTGCGCAATCCGGCCAATATTCGCCGGCTGCGCCTCGTCACCATGGAAGAGACGCCGCAAATCATTGATCTGGTCGGCGCAAGCGACATCAGCAAGGCCGCTCATGCCTATGGCGTCAATGGCGTCATCGTCGAGGTGGAAATGCCTGCCGATCCGGCGACCGACTGGGTCGACGTGATCATCGGTGTCGACACATTCGAAAACTCCTGCAGGCTGGCGCTTGAGATCGGCGACGACGACACGGTCTGCAAGCGCATGCTTTCGAATTTCGAGGCGCCCATTCCGTTCAACTATTTCCGCAGGCACCGCCCCTATCTGGAGGAAAGCGAGGCCGTTGTGGCCGTGACCGTCTCCACGGAAACGCTGGACCGGCTCGTTGAGGTTGTCGACGGCTTCGACGGTGCGACGCTCAGGCTGCGCTACGACCAGCTGGAAGAGGGCGTGAAGCTGCCGGCGGCTTTCGAGCTTGCGTGGAACCACACGACGCTGCGCGCTCTGCGCGTCGATCCGACCATCACCTATCTGCAGATGATGATCCCGCGCCCGGTGATGTTCGAAAAACTCGCCGAGGTGAAAGACCGGTTCGGAGACGAATT
The DNA here is from genome assembly GCF_058725515.1 of Nitratireductor sp. WH36-1. Classification (NCBI taxonomy): domain Bacteria; kingdom Pseudomonadati; phylum Pseudomonadota; class Alphaproteobacteria; order Hyphomicrobiales; family Phyllobacteriaceae; genus Nitratireductor; species Nitratireductor sp. WH36-1. The sequence goes on from NZ_JBZXDP010000002.1 coordinate 149,361, forward strand.
GCTGCTGCATTTCGAATTCACCCGGTTCGACGGCGTTGTCTCGCCCGTGGGCATCCCGATCGTGCGGCACACCAGCAATGAGCGGCTTGAGGAAATCATCCAGATACTCGAGCTGGAACTCGGCCTGCCGGTCTTCAATCCGCACCGGATCACGCTGGAAGAAGGCGGCATGAAGAAGACCAACCCGCATCAGCTGGCCTTCAAGAAACAGGCCGACCCGAAGGGGCTTCTCAATCCGGGCAAGATGATCGCCTGGAAGGATCCCGACTGGTCCCCCTCTCCCGGCAAGACCTACCTCTTTGCCGAATGATTTCCATCACAGACTGTGATTTGACCGGGGGGAGATGAACACATGACCGGCAGCAAGGGACATGTAACCATCATAGGCGCGGGCATTGTCGGCGTGAGCTGCGCCGCGTTCCTGCAGCGCGAGGGTTTTGGCGTGACGGTGGTGGACCGGCTGGAGCCGGGGCTCGGCACGTCGTTCGGCAATGCCGGTTCGGTCTCGCCCAGCGCCATCCTGCCGGTGGCGATGCCCGGCGTCATGAAGAAGATCCCCGGCTGGCTGATGGACCCGCTTGGTCCGCTCACGGTTCGCTGGTCCTATCTGCCGTGGATCGCGCCATGGCTTGCCCGCTTCATCAGCCACGCCACGCGTGAGGAATGCGTTCGTGTGGCCAGGGCGATGCGTTCGCTGATGGAAACCGTCTTCGACGATTACGGCGACATCCTCACCGGCGATGGGTTCAACCAGCTGATCCGCCGGAATGGCTGCCTCTACATCTATGAGAGCCGCCAGGAGCTTCAGGCGGCGAAATGGTCGCTCGATCTGCGCCGCAATCTCGGCGCGGAAATGATCGAAGTGGGCGGCGACGAGATCCGGCAGTTCGAGCCGGCCCTCAACAAACGCTTCGACATCGGCATTTTTGCGCCGGAGAACGGCTCGACCGTCGACCCCTATCTTCTGGTCAACAGCATTGCTGACCAGGTGAAGAAAAATGGCGGCAAATTCGTCACCGCCGAGGTCAAGGACGTCACGCTGGGGCCGGATGGGCCGGTTGCGCTGGAAACCACTGAAGGTCAGCTTCCCGTCGACCGGCTGGTCCTGGCGGCCGGCGCATGGTCGTCGCCACTGGCGCGCAAACTGGGCGCGAAAGTGCCGCTGGAAACCCAGAGAGGCTACCACGTCACATTCCCCAATCCGCAGATCGGTGTGAACCGCACCGTGATGTGGAACACCCGCAGCGTCTTCATCAATCCGATGGACTGCGGCCTGCGGATTGCGGGCACCGTGGAACTGGCCGGACTGAAGGCCGCGCCCAACTATGCCCGCGCGGACAAACTGACAGAAATCGCACGGGAGATGTTCCCCGAACTCGATACGACCGAACAATCCAAATGGATGGGCCACAGGCCTTGTCTTCCAGACAGTTTGCCGGTTATCGATCGTTCGCCACGCTTCTCCAACACCGTCTTTGCATTCGGTCATCAGCACGTCGGCATCTGCTCGGGAGGACCGACAGGCAGGCACGTCGCAGCGCTGATGGCGGGAAAAACACCCAAGATCGACCTATCGCCGTTTTCGGTGAGCCGCTTCTAGCGGGCGCACCGCATTTCAACTGGGAGGACTCATAATGACATTGCAGGCTGTTCCTCAGCCCCCGGACAGGACTGGAGGCAGGACCGGAGACGCAAGTTCTCCCACCGGTCTTCCGATTGCCGGGAACGATGTCGCGCTTTCTTTCGAGAACATCTCGATGCAGTTCCCCGATGGAACGCAGGCGCTTGAAGATGTTTCGCTGACCATCCGCAAGGGCGAGTTCGTCTCGATCGTCGGCCCTTCGGGCTGCGGAAAGTCCACCCTTCTGAAGATCGCTTCCGGCCTGTTCCCCCAGACCTCGGGCATCGTCAAGGTGGATCGCAGTCAGCTTGGCTACACGTTTCAGGACGCGACCCTTCTGCCGTGGCGCAAGGTGCTCGGCAATGTGGAGCTTCTGATGGAGCTGCGCGGCTTTTCGCCTGAAGAGCGCCGCAGGATCGCCCTGGAGCAGATCAGCCTGGTCGGGCTCGACGGCTTTGCCGAGCATTATCCCAAGCGCCTCTCCGGCGGCATGCGCATGCGCGCATCGCTGGCCCGCTCGCTGGCGCTGAACCCCAGCGTGTTCATGTTCGACGAGCCCTTCGGCGCGCTCGACGAGATCACCCGCGAGCGTCTCAATGACGAGCTGGTGTCGCTGTTCATGCGCAATGGCTTCAGCGGCCTGTTCATCACGCACTCGATTTCAGAGGCAGTCTATCTGTCCAGCAAGGTGGTCGTCATGTCGCGCCGCCCGGGACAGATCCTCGAAGTGTTCGACATTCCCTTCGCCTATCCGCGCGATCCGGAGCTTCGCTACACGCCCGAGTTCGCAACCCTTTGCAGCGAAGTCTCCGTATCCCTGCGAAATGCTATCGAGAATTGAGACGATCGATGACACAGACACAGCCTTCATCCAATCTCACTGCACATTCGCCGGTTCCGTTCACGGCGGAGCGCGGGACGCTTGGAAACCTCCTCATGCTGCTCGTGCCGCCGCTCGTCCTGTTCGGCATGTTCATTCTCTTATACGCGATGGTGCGCGCAAACCTTGAGCCGCACCGCCAGTTCCTCATGCCCTCGGGCTATGAACTCTGGGATAAAGCGTTCGGCCTTTCGGACGTGCGCTGGGAACTCCTGACGCGCTCGCTCACCACGCTTGGCATCGCGCTCGCCGGCCTGTGCATCTCGATCCCGGTCGGCATCCTGCTCGGCGTGATCATGTTTCGCGCCACGATTCTCGAACGCGCCATGTTCCCGAACATCGTCGCGTTCCAGTCGATCCCGACGCTCGCCATCATTCCGCTGATCCAGACGGCGCTTGGCTTCGGCACGCTGCCGAAGGTTCTGATCGTGGCCAAGTTCACCATGTTCGCCATCCCGATCACCCTTCTCCTCGGCCTCAAGAGCGTTGACCGCGGCATCATCAACCTGTTCCGCCTGCAGGGCGCGAGCTGGCGCACGACGCTGGTCAAGGCGTGCTTTCCGTCTGCAGCGCCGGCGCTCTTCGCCGGTCTGCGGATCGCGGCAAGCCTCGCCGTCATCAGCGCCATCGTCTCGGAGCTGTTCTTCCTGGCCGGCCGTGGCGGCCTTGGCCAGATGATCATCAACTCAAAGATCGACTTCAAATATGAGCAGATGTATGCGGCGCTGATGACCGCGACCTTCCTGTCGGTCTGCGTCTACATCGCCTTCACCTGGCTCGGGCACTGGTTGTTCTCGGACTGGCATGAATCCGGCGGCAAGGAGACCTGACGCCAATTCTACGGGCGGGCGAAGAGCAGCCTCTCTTCGCCCGCTCGCATTTCCGCCTGGCATTGGTTTCCCGCCGCGAGCCGATGCCTACTCGACCCACAACAACAATGAGGGAACTGAAAATGAGAAGCTTGAAGACTGCTTTGCTGGCAACCGCGATGGCCGCGCTTCCCGCCATTGCGCAGCCGGCCCTGGCTCAGGAGCCGGGCGATTTCGCCCAAAAGGCCTACACCACGCCGCTGGCCGATGTGTGTCCCAATCCCTTCATCGTGCAGAAGGACTGGCTTGCCCAGGCCGAACACGGTGCGCTCTACCAGATGATCGGTGGCGGCGGTAAAATGGAAAGTGGCCGCTACACCGGCCCGCTGGGCAGCACCGGCATCGACCTCGTCATTCTCGAGGGCGGCGGCGGCATGGGCCTTGGTGACGGCGAAACCGCCTATTCGGCCCTCTATATGGGCAACTCCAAGGCCGGCCTGCGTCCGCATCTGGGCTACCAGGAGCTGGACAACGCCTTCATCTTCTCCGAGCGTTTCCCGGTGGTCGGTGTCGTCGCGCCGCTCAACATCGCCCCGCAGGGCCTGTTCTGGGACCGCGAGACCTATCCGGACGGCTTCCACAGCATCGATGACATCATTGCCTTCGGCGAGTCCGGAAAGGGCATGATCTACGTCTCGACCATTCAGCGCACCTTCGGCCTTTACCTCTTACAGTCCGGCGTCTCCCAGGACGTCTTTGTCGAGGGCTACCGTGGCGACGGCGAGAACTTCGTCACCAATAATGGCACCTGGCTGAACCAGGGCTTTGTCACCAGCGAACCCTATGCATTCTCCACCGGCAACAACTGGGGCAAGCCCATCGACGCGGTCACCGTCGGCGAACTGGGCTATCCCAATTACAGCGGCATGCTGTCGGTTGCGGAAAACCGGATGGATGAACTCGCACCCTGCCTTGAGAAGCTCGTGCCGATCATTCAGCAGGCGGTCGTCGACTACATGGACGACCCGACCGAGGTTCTGGAAACCATCCACGATTTCACACAGGGCGGCTACGCCACATCCTGGTGGAAGCTGTCCATGGACAAGCTCGAATATGGCTGGAAGACGCTCAAGGAGCGCGGCATCATGGGCAATGGCTCGAATGACACGATCGCCGACTTCGACACGGAGCGCGTGGCTGTAATGTTCGACATCGTTCAGCCCTGGCTGGATGAGCGCGCCAAGGAAGGCCTCGATCCGCAGAGCGTCGTGACGAACCGGTTCATCGATCCGGGCATCGGCCTGAAATAACCCGTCGCTCGCTCCCGTCGAGAGCCGAAATGCCGCTCCGGAAACGGGGCGGCTGTTTTCATTCGCGGTTTGCCATGCATCATGGCGGCCGCCCCATCTGTCAGAAGGAGAGACGCTTGGCCATTCCCGTGAACCCCGGTGATCTTCCGCCACCCTTTTCCAATTACAGCCATGCCATGCAGGTGCCGGAAGGCGCGCGTCTTCTCGTGTGCTCCGGCCAGCTCGGCATGCGCCCGGACGGCACGATCCCGGACGATACGGCCGAACAGGCCCGCATATGCTTCGACAATATCCGCAAGCTTCTAGAGGCAGCGGACATGGATTTCGAGGATGTGGTGCGCATCAGCGCCTTTGTGACGGGCCGCGAGCACATGGCGCCCTATATGGATGTGCGCAATGCCCTGTTCCCTGCGCCCTACCCCGCATCCACACTGATGATCGTGAGCGGGTTCACAAAGCCCGAATTCACCGTCGAGGTGGAAGTGCTGGCCGCGAAGCGCGACTGATCGTTTCCAAATGATCGTTCATTGAAAAGGCCCGCCTCATTGTTGAGGCGGGCCTTTTCGTGTGTCGAGTTCAATCCGGCGTGGCGTAAAGCGCCTTACTCGGCTGCCGAAACATGCGGCACCTTCTCCGCCAGTTCTTCTGGAACGGGAGCAGCCCAGGGTGCTGCGCGGCGGCGCTTCACATCGACCTCCATCCAGTAGGTCTCCCAGCCGCGTGTCGGGCCGATGCCGTCCATCGTGGCCGGACCCTGAATGCTGCGGGCATGCTTTTCGTCCAGCGTCAGGAGCGGCTTGCCGCCATTGACCGCCTTTTCGATTTCCTGCTTGAGCAGGCGGCGATACTGAACGATTGCCTTGTCGGATTGCCCCAGATGCTCGCGGGTGCGGTCCTGAATGCGGCCCATCGATTCAACGGCCCACTGATCGTGAACATTGATGTCGAGGCCCATGCCCGTATAGGTCTCGGTCGCCTGCTCATGCGGATCGAAACCGTAGTCGTTGGCCTTGTTGCGGCGCGATACATAGTCCGGCAGCTCGTAGAGCTCGAGGCGCTGTTCGCGCATCTTCTTCTTGTCGACCGGCGCACCATAGCTGGTGAAGATCGCGTACCAGTAGCAGGTCTCGTCATCGACAGGCACATGCCACTGGGTGATGGTCATGTCGCCGCTCATTGGAATGACGAAGCCGTGCGGGAAGAGCTGGTTGGTCACGCGCACATGCGTGCGTTCCTCGTCGATCTCGCGCAGCGCGATCAGGCGAAGGCCATATTCCGTGCGCTCCACATTGATGATCGGGCGGTCATATTCGCGCAGGATCTTCGTCATCGGCAGATCACTGTCGGCGGACGCGGCACGGAACTGCTTGCCGTAAGCTTCCGACGTGTCCTCATCCTCGAAGAAGCGATGCAGGAAGGAGGCGTGTGCGGGATCGATGCCGACTTCGAGCGCCTGCAGCCAGTTGCACTCGATCAGGCCCTTGAAGGCGAATGTGTGGGTGCCGGGCGCCACGAAACAGTCGAGCTCGGGAAATGCCGGAGGCTCGTCACCGCCGAGATAGGCCCACAGGATGCCGCTCTTCTCAACAACCGGGTAAGCGCGCTGCTTGATGTTCTTGCACAGGTTCGAAGCGGCGGGCTCGGCCGGCGTTTCCAGGCAATTGCCTTCAACGTCGAACAGCCAGCCATGAAACGCGCAGCGAAGACCGCCATTTTCCAGACGGCCGAACGCCAGATCCGCGCCGCGATGCGGACAGTCGCGATCCACCAGTCCGTAGCGCCCCTGCTCGTCGCGGAACATCACGAAGTTTTCGCCAAGCAGCTTGACGGGGACGATGGGGCGGTCGCCCTCCAGTTCATCCACCAGGGCTGCCGGCTGCCAGTATTTGCGCATCAGCTTTCCAGCGGGTGCGTCAGGACCGATCCTGGTGATAAGATCGTTCTGCTCTTGGCTCATCATGGCTGTGTCTCTTCCCTTCTCTTCCGCGCGTTGGCTGAAATCCCACTGCTCGAGCGCATGCTCGCCTCCACCCAGTCAGACCGGATCAATGCTAGCGGCCTCCAGATCGATCGCCAAATTGGTCGATAATCGATCTATTGTGCGATTATATTCTATTAGAACACGCAATCAAGAGCTTTAGCGGAATTCCAGAAATGGGTCGATTGCGCTCCCGCCCAATGATTTCACCATTTTGCTTCCTGCATTTGTTGACAGGCTTCCATGATCCATGTGATCAATTGGTCGATAAATGATATTGTGTTCGTTATTCGACCAATCGGAGGTCAACCGTGAGCGAAGCCATCACCATCAAGTTCGAAACCAGCGGCGGCGAGCAGATTGAAGTTCAGGCGCGCCCGGGCGTAAGCGTCATGGAAGCCGCGGTAATGAACAATGTGGGCGGCATCGAAGCGGAGTGCGGCGGTGCCTGCATCTGCGCCACCTGCCATGTGTATTGCGACAATCTCGAGGACGGCACGGTCGGCGAAATGTCTTCGGAAGAAGACGACATGCTCGACATGGCCTCCGCCGAGCGGCGACCGACCAGCCGGCTTTCCTGCCAGCTTCGTGTCAGTGAAAAGCTCAAGGATGCCGTCTTCATCATCCCGGAGAACCAGTTTTGAGCGCGGTCGTCATCGTCGGCGCATCCCACGCCGGCGTACAGGCCGCCGCATCGCTCAGGCAAAAGGGCTGGCAGGAGGGCATCGTCCTGCTTTCCGCGGAAGGCGATTATCCCTATCACCGCCCGCCCCTCTCGAAGGCCTATATTGCGGGCGAAAAGGATGAGGAGCAGCTGCTCCTGCGCGCGCCCGATTTCTATCGCGATCAGGGAATCGACCTGCGCCTGAACGAGCCGGCGCTGAGCATCGATCCTCATGCGCAACAGGTGGTCACCGCATCGGGCAGGCTCGACTACGGCAAGCTCGTTCTCGCCACCGGCTCGAAGGCGCGCACCCTGCCCCTGCCCGGCGCCGAGGCGCGCGGCATTCACACGCTCCGCTCCATCGCCGATGCACGCCACCTGCGTAGCTCCATGCAGGATGCAGAGAACATCGTCATCATCGGCGGCGGGTTCATCGGACTGGAATTTGCATCCACTGCGGTCAAGCAGGGCAAGTCCGTCGTCGTTCTGGAGGCGCAGGAACGCCTTTTGACACGCGCGTTGCCAGAACGGCTGAGCGCCTTTATCGGCGGCTATCACACGGCGAAGGGCGCAATGTTCCGCTACGGCGCGCTGCCGGAGCGCTACACCACCACCGATGACGGCAGGGTGAGCGGCGTTCAGCTTGGCGACGGAACCACCCTTCCCGCCGATCTCGTGCTTGTGGGCGTGGGCGGCATCGCGGACATGGCGCTGATCGAGCCGCTCGAACTCAAAACCATTGCAGGCGGCATAGAGGTGGACGCGCACGGCCTGACCAGCGCCCCCGATATCTATGCGCTGGGCGACGTTGCAGCCTTCCACAACGCCTATGCGAACGGGGCCATGCGGCTTGAATCCGTGCAAAACGCTGTCGATCAGGCAAAGTCTGCCGCCGAGCACATTGCCGGTGGCAATGCGCCGCTTGGCGCTGTTCCATGGTTCTGGACCGATCAGTATGACCTGAAAGTGCAGATGGCCGGCCTGCCGAGACCGGGCACGACGGAGCTTCTTCGCGGAGATCCTGAAAGCGGCGCGTTCAGCATATTGCAGATGGAGGGAGACCGTCTGGTGGCGGCCTATTCGGTGAACCGCGCCGCCGATCACATGGCCTCGCGCAAACTGATCGCCGCAGGCCAGAGCATTGATCAGCGTATGGCTGCAGACATCGACACACCGCTGATGAAGGCGGTTGCCGTAGCCGCCGTATCCTAGCCTGAAAGAGCGGTGGGCGAGAGAACCGCCCGCACGCCACACAACAAGACCAACAATTCGGCAGCAGCCATACCAGAGGGAAGAGACAGGCATGTCGGGCAATTTGGACAAACTCAAGAGCGGCCTCGTCGCGGCGAAAAACCTCTTGAGCGACGAGCAGTTTGAACGCGCAGACGAAGTGCTGGCGCTCATCCGCGAGCGCGGGCTGGAGACCGTGCGTCTGGCGTTTGCCGACCAGCATGGCGTGCTGCGCGGCAAGACCATTGTTGCCGACAAGGTCGATTCCCTGTTCCGCAACGGCATGGCGATGACGTCGACGCTTCTCCTGAAAGACACATCGCATCGCACCGTGTTCTCCGTCTGGGAGGAGAGCCAGAACAATGGCGCGGGAGAACTCACCGGCGCCGGCGATGTCATGATCGTTCCCGACCCTGAAACCTTCCGCCAGCTTCCCTGGTCGCCCCATAGCGGCTGGCTCTTATGCGATGTCTATTACAAGGACGGGCGGCCCTTCCCCCATTCGCCGCGTGGCATCCTGCGCGATGCCGTCAGTCGTCTTGGCCAGCGCGGTCTCGACCTCGTTTGCGGGCTGGAAGTCGAGTTCTACGTGTTCCGTGTGGATGACCCGCGTCTGGAACACACAGATGGCGGCATGCCTGCCCTGCCCCCGGAAACGAGCCTTATCTCCCATGGCTACCAGTATCTGACCGAGTCCCGCTACGACGCGCTGGAGCCCGTGGCCGACGAACTGCGCCGTGCGTGCCAGAAACTCGGCATGCCGGTCCGGTCGGTCGAGGCGGAGTTCGGTCCAAGCCAGTTCGAGTTCACCTTCGAGCCGGACACGCCGATGAACCATGCCGACACGATGATGCTGTTCCGCTCCACCGTGAAACAGGTTTGCGCGCGCATGGGGCTGCACGCCACGTTCATGTGCCGCCCGAAGGTGGACAATGGAATGGCAAGCGGCTGGCATCTGCACCAGTCTCTGGTCGAGCGCGCAAGCGGGCGCAACATGTTCATGCCGGGTGAAGGCGAAGACCTGTCGCCCACCGCAAGCGCCTGGATCGCGGGCCTTCTGGAACACGCTGCCGAGAGCTGCCTTCTGACCACGCCGACGGTCAACGGCTACAAGCGCTATCAGCCCTTCCAGCTCGCGCCGGATCGCGTGCAGTGGGGCCGCGACAACAAGGGAGCGATGATCCGCGCCCTCTTCGCGCAGGGCGACAGGGCAAGCCGCATCGAAAACCGCGTCGCGGAGCCGGCGGCCAACCCCTACTACTATTTTGCTTCACAGATCCTGTCGGGGCTCGACGGGTTGGAGCGGGGTCTTGAAGCCCCCGCTCCCGTGGAGCGTCCATATGACAACAATTCACAGTTCCTGCCCAAGAGCCTGATCGCGGCAATCGAGCGGTTCGAACAGTCCGATTTCTACAAAAGCGCCATCGGCGAGGATTTCGTCGCCTATCTGGCCCACATCAAGCGCGCGGAATGGAACCGCTATCTGATGACGGTTTCAGAGTGGGAGCAGAAGGAATACTTCTCTCTCTTCTAAAGGGCCGGTTCATTCTGGCGCGATATCCGATTGCCGTGGCGTCCGCGCCACGGTTCTGACGATCACTGACCGGAAAAAATGATGATCGCCTGCGCCCGGCTGGCAACATCCAGCTTCCGCAGAATTTCGGACATGTGATAATCGATTGTCCGTTTCGACGACCCCATGATGGTCGCGATGTCGCGGTTAGATTTTCCCTGACTTGCCCACTTGAGGATCTCTATCTGCTTGCCAGAGAGTTCCTTCAGCGACTGCGCCATAGCCGGCAGCCCGATGCTTGGAACGCCGAGCACGGCCGCCCGGGTGAGCGCGGTCTGCGCAAGAATGGCCACCGCATGGGGAACATCGGGGTCCACGATCACATCTGAAAACGACAGCGCAGTGATGGCGCTCACGGTATCTGTCGCCCCCCGCACTGATGCGGTCACGCCGCTGCATATGCCAGAGAAGTCGATATATTCCGCATATGCCCGCGTATCCGCGTCCCGCGCCCAGTCGTCTGGTGTCCAGAGCTTTCGCAGACCGGGCTGTCCAGCCAGCTTAAGCAGAGGATCACGGGCGCTCCAGTGCTCATTGTGATAGGCATCCAGGTCCTCCGAAGTCCAGCTCGTCAGCGTCGGCGATGTCATGAACTCCCGCACATCCGCCTTGTTGCATGACAGGTTGAAGCTCTGAAAGCCAAGAGCCGCCATCCCCTCACCAAGCGCGGAGACGAGTTGGGACTTGTTTTGAGCGCCGCAAATCGATGCAACAGCGCAATCGACGGTGTGAAAGATCGACATGGGTCCAGATAAAATCCGAAACTTGCAGCGGGTAGTGCGACAAAAAAACTTAGACGACTGACAAACTTACCAGTTCACCCTATATACTTAGGCGACTTATTCGTACATCGGAATCATTTAAAGGGTTCGTTTCTGATGAAAACGCACAAACTCGCTGTCCGGCGTCGCCTGCACGTTTCCGAAGGCTTTCAGCTGCCTGCGCGGCTAATGGCTTCCGGGTCTTGCTGCAGGAGAAGCCAGAAAGCGGGCCCGCAGCATCAGGATCGCCCCTCCTAAAACTGGCTTCCCCAGAGTAGCCGGCTGTCTCCAATGAGACGTCAGACCGGTTTTAAAAGCTGCCGATGCGCCCGACGGACTGTCTTACGACACGATGCCGGCGCCCCTCCCACGATTCTGATCAGATACTTCAGGGCATTGTTTCAATGAGAATTTTATCGGTTTTCGGCACGAGACCGGAAGCGATCAAGATGGCTCCGGTCATCAAGGCGCTGGCTGCCAAAAGCGGGCTTCAGCCAATTACCTGCGTGACCGGACAGCATCGCCAGATGCTCGATCAGGTTCTCGAGCTTTTCGGCATCAAGCCGGACCACGATCTTTCGGTCATGACACCCAACCAGACGCTTAACGGTCTCTCAGGCAGGGTAATCGAGGGTCTGGACGCCATTCTCGCCGATGAGAAGCCCGATTATGTGCTGACCCATGGCGACACCACGACCGCAATGGCCGCCAGTCTGGCCGCGTTCCATCGGAACATTCCGGTCGGACATGTGGAAGCTGGCTTGCGCACCTACGATCTGTCAAAGCCGTGGCCGGAGGAGTTTAATCGGCGCACGATCGATGTCCTCGCAACAAAACTGTTCGCGCCGACCGACACAAGCGCCGCCAATCTGCGCTCCGAGCGGTTGAACGGTGAAATCCTTGTCACGGGCAACACGGTCATCGACGCCCTGATGGAAACCGTCGAGCGGATCAGGACCACGCCGGAGCTGAAGGCCCAGCTGGATGCCCGGTTCTCCTTTCTGGATCCCTCGTGCAAACTCCTCCTCGTCACGGGCCATCGCCGCGAGAGCTTCGGTGATGGTTTCCTGAACATATGCAAGGCGCTGGCCAGCCTGTCGCGGCGCGACGACCTGCAGATCGTTTATCCGGTGCATCTGAACCCCAATGTCAGCGATCCGGTCCATGAGTTGCTCGGAAAAAATCCGAACATTTCGCTCATCGACCCGCAGGAATATCTGTCCTTCGTCTATCTCCTGAACAGGGCGGACATTGTCCTGACCGATTCCGGCGGTGTGCAGGAAGAAGCCCCGTCGCTCGGGAAGCCGGTTCTGGTCATGCGCGATGTGACTGAACGCCCTGAAGCCGTTGCTGCAGGCGGCGTCCGTCTGGTCGGAGCCCGAACAACGCGGATTGTCAGCGAGGTCGAGCAGCTTCTCGATGACGCGGCCCATTACGCAAGCTTCGCGCGCATCCTCAATCCCTATGGGGACGGGCATGCCTCAACCCGCATCGCCGCCGCTCTAGCGGGCAGATCGAGCGCGGCATTCGCCGCCTGATCGCAATCCCCATCCAATTTCAGAAAACGGGTTAATCATGACCGTCTCATCTCGCCGTAGCGCCATATTGTCTTCCGTTTTGAGCGGGGCGTGCGGGTTGATCATCATGCATGGCGGCAATGCCGCGCAGGCTGCGGAAATCGCCGATGCGATCACCGCGCTTTCGCAGCAAACGGAGATCCGCGAGCGGGTCAGCCTGAAGGCGCTTGGCCTCACCGAACCGGTCGTGCTCGGTTCCAGCGATGCGCGTCGCGACATCTATCTGCCGGTGCCCGCGAATATCGAGCTGTCCGAGCCGCGCCTGGTCGTGGACGGCCGCTATCTGCGCGCCGATGGCGGACAGACGACCTACACGCTTGCAGTCGATGGCACGGTCGTGGCCGCCCAGTCGCCAACCGCGCCTCAGGGAGACGTCGAGATCAGCGTCGATGTTGAGGGGGCACCGCGCCCGTCCGGGTTTGTGCGGATGGGGCTCGCATGGTCTTCGGCCACGGGGCGTTTTCTCTGCGACGATGCCCGCCCCATCGGAAACATGCTGCAGATCTCGCCGGATTCCCATCTGGAATACAGCTATGATGCAGGCGACGTGAAAACCATTGCAGATGCCTGGTCCGCCCTGCCCCAGCGTGTGGTGCTTCTGGTTTCCAGCGACGAGCTGGCAAGCGAGAGCTTCGATGCCGCCTGGCGTCTGGGCGTCACGCTCGAGCGCGCCGGCAAGACGGTGGATGTTGCAGCGCTTCCGACAATCGGCAGCGAATTCGATGTCAGCGGGCTCGAAATCCCCCCGGCTCTCAAGCGCGTTCCCGCATTTGCAGCGCTTGCCGGTGGCGGTGTCATCACCCTGTCGAGCGACGCTGAAATCGGGGCCCTTATCCTGCTTGATGCACCGCAGCTGCACGCGCATATCGCGGTTGCCGACCAGATGCTGGCAGGCGGGCTGACAACCGCTCTCAAAGCGGTCGCCGAAGAACTCGAACGGGCAGACGCCGCAGCCGTCGATGCAATCGACCCCCTCGTGGTGCGCAAGAACGCGCTTGCAATGGCGAGCGAGCCAAAAAGCATCGAGATTGCCACGCTCACCGGTCGGCCCGTGATCGCAGTCGCGCCAGATGCCGCACGCGCCGCCTCCGGTCTGCTCGACGGTTTCTGGCGTCGCACCGCCAGCACGGATCATCTTGTTCTCGACACGGCCGCAAGGCCCGACACCGACACAGACAGCATCGCTCTGGCCTCGCTCAATCAGGCGGCCGGAAATCTGGATGTCGTTGCACGCGGCGACTGGACGACGTCATTCAACCTTGGCACCAGCCTGCCCGAGGGCAAGGTTCCCGCCAGCATGGATGTCTATGTCGCGGCCGCTCCCGGCGCGACAGCGACGGCACCCGTGGCCTCGATCTTCATCAACGACTATCTTCTTGGCGCAAAGCGCCTCACCGCCGACGGGAAGGCGGAGAAAATCTCCGTCGACATCCCGTCTTACGCCCTCCTTCCCCGCAACACGATGCAGGTGCGCATTCAACGCCAGCCGGCAAGTGACGAATGCCGCGAAACGCCCCAGCCTTTCCCGGCTGCGGTGCTGCCGGAAAGCCGGGTTTTCCTGAAATCCGCGCCAAAGCTCGGCAATTTCGCAGAAATGACGGCGCGGCTCGCCGGCGATGCAAGCCTGTTCGTTCCGACCAGCTGGCGTCTTGATGCTACCCGGTCTCTGCCGACGATCATTCAGCTCGCTGACACGGTCGGGGTCTCGCCATCCCGCGCGACGCTGAGCTTTGAAGAAGGCGACGCGGAGATCGAGCCGAAAACGCCGTATCTCGCCTTTGACACGCCCGTCAAAGGCGCCCGCGATACCGTAAAGGTCTCCGGTGACCGGGTCTCAATTGCCGATGCCAAAGGCAAGACATTCTATGATGTTTCGGGTCTCGAACGGATCGCTGTCGTGCAGGCGGTATCGGGTTCCAAAGAGCCGGGCGTCAGCTATCAGAGTGTCGGAACGCCGCCTGTCTTCGAAACGCCTTTCCAGCTTGCCGGCGGCGATATCGCCGTATTGGGAGACGATGGCGTCCTGGCAGCGGTAAACAGCCGAGGCGCACCGCTTTACCTCAACGAAGACGGAAGCCAGCGCGGCGATGCTCCCTTCACATGGGAGCGGCTGCTTGATCCTGCATTCTGGATACACAATCTCTCGCTGCTCGTGGCCGGGGTGCTCGCCTTTGCGTTCTTCCTGCTGATCTTCTTTGCGCGCCGCGCCAAGAAGCGTCAAAGCGCCGATCAGGGATAAGCGGGCAACCGTTCGATGTCGCTCTACTGGCCCTATCTCTTCGCGGACTATTACCGATGGCTGGAATACACAGCCGTCGCAACAGCCGTGATCATCCTGATTTCCAGCCTCGATGATCTCTTCATCGACGCCCGCTACTGGATGCGGGAAATCAGGCGTGCACTGACGGTCAAGCGGCGCTACAAGCCGCTTCGGCCGGAGCAGTTGCGCGACCGGCCAGAGCAGCACATCGCCATCATGATCCCGGCGTGGCTCGAATATGACGTCATCGCGCCAATGCTGGAAAACATGGTGCGGGTGATCGACTATCGGTCCTACACCATCTTTGTCGGCACCTATTGCAATGACGCAGCCACGATCAGGGAAGTCGAGCGCATGCGCCGCCGCTACAAGCAGCTGGTGCGTGTGGAGGTTCCCCATGACGGCCCCACCTGCAAGGCCGATTGCCTGAACTGGATCGTGCAGGCGATCTTCGCCCACGAAGCCCGACACAACATCAGCTTTGCAGGTGTTGTCCTGCACGACAGTGAAGATGTACTGCATCCGCTGGAACTGCAGTTCTTCAACTATCTCCTGCCGCGCAAGGATCTCATCCAGATCCCCGTCGGCTCGCTGGAGCGCGAGTGGTACGAGCTGGTCGCCGGCGTCTACATGGACGAATTTGCCGAATCCCACGGCAAGGATATCGTGGTGCGCGAAAGCCTTGCCAAGACGGTGCCTTCGGCCGGCGTCGGCACCTGCTTCTCGCGCCGCGCCCTCTTGACGCTTGCATCCGAGACGGACAATCAGCCCTTCAACACGCAAACGCTCACCGAGGATTACGACATCGGTGTGCGGCTTGCAGCACACGGCATGCACTCAATTCTGGCGCGGTTTCCGGTCGAATACCGCGTGAAACGCACGTCCTGGTTCAAGGGCCATGCGGTGCAGGAAAAAACGCTCCAAATGCCGCTCAGTGTGCGCGAGTTCTTCCCCAACACGTTCCGCACATCCTATCGTCAGAAGGCCCGCTGGTCGCTGGGCATCTGCTTTCAGGGCTGGGCCTATTTCGGCTGGCATGGCTCCATCGTCGACCGCTATTTTCTGCTGCGCGACCGCAAGGGCGCCGTGACCGCATTCGTGGCGATTTTCGCTTACATTCTGGTTGCGCAGTACATCCTGTTTCAGCTCGCCTTCACGACCGGCCTGCTGACGATGAGTTACCCGCCCCTCATCGCAACCAATGGATGGATCGCCGTTCTGCTTGGACTGAACGGCATCGCGTTCATCCTGCGTGTGACCCAGCGTTATTACTTCACCGCCCGCACGTTCGGCTGGCGTCATGGCATCCTGTCGATCCCGCGCATGATCATCGGCAATTTCGTGAACTTCATGGCCATGGCGCGCGCGTGGAAACAGTATCTTTCGCATCTCATTTTCGGAACGCGCCTTGCCTGGGACAAGACGATGCACGACTTCCCGTCGGCGGACGGGCTGGTGGAAGAGCGCGCAAGGCTCGGTGAGTTGCTTGTCTCGTGGCAGGCCATTGATCAGGGCCACCTTCAGGAAGCGCTCGACAAGCAGAGCGAGAGGAAACAGCCGTTCGGCCGCATTCTCGTGCAGGAAGGATGGCTGACGGAAGAGGTTCTGGCAGAAGCCGTCGCCTTCCAGTCCGGGCTTGAAATCACGTCTGTCAGTGAAGCCGAAATTCTTGCCGCAAAAGACGCATTTCCCGTCGATTTGAGCATTCGCTGGCGCGTTTTGGCGATGAAAGACAGTGAAAATGGCGCAATTCGGCTTGCCGCAGCCGCTCCGCTGTCCGAGCGCGCGAGTGAACAGATCCGCAAGGCACTCGGCCACATGCCGCCGCTCTTCATCGTGCGCGACCGTGACATCACAGCCGGCCTGCGCCTGCTTGCCGCGCAGGGAAAAGACAATCCGCAACAGCTCGGCGAACGCGTGCCGCTTCTGGGCGATCTGCTTTCACAGCGCGGCGACATCTCACATGAGGCGTTTGAAGAGGCCATGGCGAACTATTCACCCGACACGGACGGTCCGGTGGGCAGCTATCTCGTAGCCCAGAACGCCATTGACCAGAACCTGTTGCAGTGGGCGCTGGATGAACAGCGCAGGCTCGCAGAAGCTGCCGCAGACGAACTTAAGGGAAAAGCCGCGTGATGACGAGTGTTGGACGCCACGGAAGCCAAGGGCGCAAGACCAGCGCCCGGAACCGCTGGCTGCGCGGCACGGCAGCGCTGCTTGCCCTTCAGTTTGCATGGGGGGCATTGCCTGCCGGCGCGCAGACATCCGATCCCGCACCAGCGCAGAGCGCGCCTGCGGAAAACACTGGCGAAGAGCGCCCATTGGTGGGTTCAGCCTACGAAGTGGCAACCGAAGCCTACGAGGCCTATGCCAATGGAGACTATGCAGTCGCGGCAGAGAAAGCCCGCGAAGCCGTGCGGCAGCGGCCGGATGTCGGGCGTCTCAGACCCCTTCTCGTCCGTGCGCTTGATGCATCAGGCGAAAAAGATGAAGCGCGAAGCGCTGCGCAGGAAGGCGCGCAGGATAAGCGCCTGACCGACACGGCCCGTGAGGAGCTTGCCGCACTCGCGACTGCGCTTGCAGCCTCCAGCGAAGCGGTCTCGCAGTCGGATCCCGCCTATCTGGCGGCAGATGCAGCCTATCGAGCCTATGACCGGGGCGATTACGATATGGCGGTCGCAAAAGCCGAAGAAGCACTGCGGCTGACACCGGGCAATCGGGATTACCGGAGCCTGCTCGACAACGCTCTTGCGGCGCAGAAACTTTCCAGCGCACAGCAGTCCGCAAAAAAGGGCTCGGGTGCAGCACCGGGCGCAGGCGCGGCCAACATGGCCTATGACGCCATACGCGCAAAACGCTATGGCGAAGCCCTTCGTCTGGCGCGCAGGGCTGTTCAACAGGCCCCGGGCAATCGCAGCTTTCGCCTTCTGTTGATCCAGACGCTGGTGCAGAACGGACTGCAATCCGAAGCCCTGAGCGAGACCGACCGCGCCATGAAGCGCTTCGGCCGTGATGCCGCTTTTTTGCGGCAACGGGGTGTTCTGCAGGCGTCAATGGGCAACCAGAACGCAGCGTTCGACGATTTCAGCGCTGCGCTGCGCTATTCCAGTTCACCGGCGGACGAACGTTTCCTGCGCCTTTCCCTTGCCGAGGCGGCGCTTGCCACCGACCGGCCGGAACAGGCGTATGAAGCGCTTGCCCCGCTCGGACGGCGCGCCGATCACGCGGTCTGGATGAAGCGGGGCCAGGCGCTGCAGGCCATGAAGGATTTCGCAGGCGCGAACGACGCATTTGCTCTGGCGGAAACGACGACCGCGAACCCGCGCGAGCAGGATCAGGCCATTGCGGCGCGCGTGCGCCTCCTGAACGATGAGGACAGGAAAGCCGAGGCATCCCGGCTCTTCCTGGAAACGCTCGATGAGGGACGCTTTGCGTCCATGAGCGATCTCGACCTTGCCTATCTCGCCGGGCAGGCCGGCGAAAGAACCATGGCTTATGACCGGTTTCAGGCCGCCGACAGAAATGGCGCACTTAGCGGTCGCCAGTTCATTGATGCCGCTTATGCGGCGCGGCGGGCCTATCAGAACGATGATGCAATTGCTCTGATGCACCGCGCCATTGATGCGGAAGAACGCGGTGACTTCTCATTGGCGCCGCAGGCGCTTTTCGGCCTGCGCCGGGAAGTGGCCGAGCTGAAGCGCGAATATGGAGCCTATGTCTCGTTGACCCATGGCGGCATGGGCATTGCCAGCAACTCGCTCCTGCCGCAGGGCAGCAGTGGCGAATCCATGCAACTCGGTTCGGAGATCTACTGGCGGCCGCCGGGCATCGGCTACCGGGACGGCGCGACGTTCGAACTGTTTGCGCGCCAGTTCACCACGCTCAGAGATTCACTGGATGGTGCGACCGGCTCTTCGACGACGCAGGGCAGTGTCGGCGCGCGCTGGAAACCCTTCGCGCAGCACAATCTCGTTTTCGAGGCGAGCAAGCTCTTCAAGGTCGGCAAGCACAGCCGCAACGACACGCTGATACGCGCCGCCTTCTCCAAGGGCATCGGCTCCGATCTGCGTGTGGATGTGCCGTCCTGGTGGATGGCGCAGTATTATGGCGAGATCGGGCATTATCTGGAATCCGGCCAGACCATCGCTTCCGACGACATTCGCATCGGCCGCAGCTTCCGCATGGATGCAATCGATGACCGGCTGGTCCTTACCCCCTATATCGGCGTCAATGCGGGTTATGACAGCGAACTGGCGGACCAGTTCACCCTGAGCGCCGGGCCGGGCCTTAACGCGCGCTACTGGTTCCGGGAAGACAAGTACACGGCTCCCATGTCCTATATCGACCTGACGGTTCAGTATCGCGCCAGACTGGCCGGAGACAACAGGGGCGAAGGCCTGTTTGCCGGGATAAGCCTCTCCTATTGATCGAGGCCGGGGTTGATCGACACCTGGCCTTTGAAACTGGCGGCGCCCAAACGGACGCCGCCATGTCGCCTTACTCGGCGATATCGACACCGTAGAAGATGTGCGTGCCCATCGGGTGGATCCTGTAGCCGGAGACCTTCGGCGACATGGGCATGAAATCGACCGAATGCGCAATCGGCATGATCGGGGCCTGCTCCTTGGCGATGACCTGGGCTTCCTTGTAAAGGCGCGTGCGCTCTTCAACGTCCGAGGTGACCTTCGCCTTCTGGATCAGCTTCTCATAAGGCTCGTGACACCACTGCGCCGTGTTCGACGCAGCCACGGAATCGCAGCCCAGAAGCACCGCAAGGAAGTTGTCCGGATCGCCATTGTCACCGATCCAGCCCAGCAGCGCTGCGCCATCGCGGTCGATGTCGCGTGCGCGGTCCAGATACTCGCCCCACTCATAGGAGATGATCTCGGCATCGACGCCGACAGCGGCCAGATCGGCCTGCATCATCTCGGCCATGCGGCGTGCATTGGGGTTATACCCACGCGCCACGGGCATCGCCCACAGTTTCATGGAAAGGTCCGTCACGCCTTCGGCTTCCAGCATGGCCTTTGCGGCTGCCGGATCGTGGGGATCGTCCTGCACCTCGTCATTGTGCGACCAGATGGTTGGCGGGATTGGGTTTTTGGCGATCTGACCCGAGCCCTGATAGACGACCTCCATGATCGCTTCCTTGTCGATGGCCATGTTGAGGGCCTTGCGCACCTTCGGATTGTCGAACGGCGCCACCTTGGTGTTGTAGGCCAGGTAACCGAGATTGAGACCTTCCTGCTCCATCACCTTGATGTTCGGATCGGCCTGCATCGCCTTCAGATCGGCCGGGTTCGGATAGGGCATGATGTGGCACTCGCCCGCGTTCAGACGCTGATAGCGCACGGAAGCGTCCGGGGTGATGGCGAACACCAGATTGTCGAGCGGCGTAGCGCCTTCCCAGTAATCCGGGTTCTTCGCATAGCGGATCACCGAATCCTTCTGGTAGGCAACGAAGGTGAAGGGGCCGGTTCCCACGGGAGCCTGATTGAGCTCTTCGGGCTTCCCGGCCTCCATAAGCTGGTCGGCATATTCTTTCGACTGGATCGACGCGAAATCCATCGCCAGGTTGGAAAGCATTGGTGCTTCCGGGCGGCTTAGAACGAACTTCACCGTGTAGTCATCGACTTTCACGATGTCCTTGATGAGATCGCCCATCCCCATCGCGCCGAAATAGGTCCAGCCGCCGCCCGAAGTCTTGTGGTGCGGATGGTCTTCCAGCCGCTGGCGATTGAAGCTGAAGATCACATCGTCGGCATTGAAATCCCGGCTCGGCGTGAAGCTGTCATTGGCGTGGAATTTCACGCCCTTGCGGAGATTGAACGTGTACTCCAGCTCGTCGTCGGACACTTCCCAGCTTTCTGCCAGCCCTGGCACGACATTGGTGGTACCGGTCTCGAACTCCACGAGCCGGTTGAACACCGTGCGCGACGACGCATCGAACGTGGTGATCGAGGTATAGAGCGCCGGGTCGAACCCTTCCGGCGATGCATCGGAGCAATAGACCAGCGTCTTGGCGGCGGCAGGCGCCGTTCCAAGTGCTGCAAGCAGCGCGATGGCGCTGATTTTCAGTTTCATGGACATTGGTTTCTCCCTTTCATCTGCAAGTCGTGACTTCCGCGCGCACAGCGCGCCTCATGCCGGAACCGGTTCTGCGGCGAGCAGGTTGTCGCAGAGCGCGCGCCCGATGCCGGGGAAAACGGTTGCGGCGTTTTCCGTGATCTTCTTTCCCTGCGTCATGACCGAGAGAATGACCGGCGCTGCCCCCGGAAGGGCGATGCGGATCAGGTCATGACGGTAGTAGGATGTGCGCGGGTTGCCCGTCCAGGACGTGTAGCCGGCCTTGCTCCAGACCTGCGCCTCTGCCGGAACACCGCGGCCAAGGAACTCATCAATCTGGAAGCTCAGAAGATGTGCATCCGCGCGGCTGCGGTCACGCAGAAGGATCTCCTCCGCCCGTTTCTGCGACCGCGGGTTCAACGGCAGGTTGCCGGCGAAAAGTTCCAGGAAAAGCTGCGCGGAAACGAGCGGCGTGAGCACGTTCAGATAACTCCCGTCCCTGCCCGCGAACTGCGCTTCGCGTCCATAGCGCGTATCGCCCATCAGCTTCTGCGCGATGTTGCAGCCGTCCCATTCGGGCCAGCCCAGATCCCGGAAGAAGCGATTGAGCCCTTCACGCCTGTGAGACCATTCGCGATAGGCTTCAGGCTCCAGAAGCGTGTCGCCGGTGGTTTCGGTCAGAAGGTCGATCACGTAATTGGTCGCCGTATTCGACGACCAGGTGATCATGTCGCTGAGCGCCTGATCCAGATCATCGGGAACCGCCATCTGCCCCCGCTCGATCCTGTTGAGCGCGTGAACCAGATGGAAGGCCTTCACGACACTGCACGGATAGCACCGCCAGTCGCCATTGAGCGCAAATCCTGCGGGCCTGCCGCCATCTGCACGCTCCTGCAGTGCGACAAGGCCAAACGTCTCGTCCGTCAGTCCAAAGGAACCGAACCTGTCAAAAATCTCCGACACCGCCGCTTCGCACCGGCGTGTCCACGCGGCATCCCGTTCAAAAAACATCAAGGCTTCTTTCTTCGCCAAACTTGCCGGAAAAAGCGCAAACCGCGCTCCGCATCGCCCGCCTGCCCTTCTACGCCCGAGGCAGACCCGAGGCAGACGCATCTGCAATCCGGAGTTCAGGTTAGACAAGGGCGAAGCATAGGAATAATGATAAATAGATGGGTATCTATTACTGAGCTGATAATGAACCTGCGTGAAATGGAACTCTTCGGAACGTTGATGCGGGTCGGGACGACGACCGAAACCGCACGCCTGCTCGGCATCTCGCAGCCAGGCGTCAGTGCGCAGCTGAAACGGCTGGAAAGCAAGCTGGGCATTCCGCTGTTTCACCGCGCGGGCAACCGGCTTGAACCCACCCGCGAGGCCCGCGAAATCTTCTCTCTGGCCGGTCCCATCTTCACCACGCATTCGCAGGTCCGCGCCAAGCTGCCATCCCTGCGGGATCACGCCACACGGCCAGCCGTGATTTCCGCGACACCGGCTCTGGTGGAGGGTTTTCTCGGTCCCCTTCTGGTCAAAGCCGGCTATGCAAACTGGAAGAAGCGTCTCGACCTGCGCATTCACGCGCCGGAGGAAGATCTTCGCAACGGCGTGGCGGATCTCGGATTACAGATGGCCCTGCCGCCGAAGGCGGAGTTTCAGGCCCATATGGTCGGGCGCAGCTCGCTGGTCGCGATCATGGGCGAGAACCACCCGCTTGCCCGTGCAAAGCAGCTCAAATGCAAGGCAATCGCAGCGCATCCGCTGGTCTGCTATGATGCCGACTGGTCACCCATGGGGGCGCATATACGCGCGGCCTTCAAAGCCCGGGATCTGCATTACGACCCGGTCTGCACCGCGCCATACTCCGCGAATGTATGCGCATTGGCGCGTGCGTGCGGCGGTGTGGGCATCGTCGATGCGATGACAGCAAAAAACCTTGCGACGCCGGGTCTGACCTGGCGTCCCATCAGCGACCTTTCGGACATCTCGATCATCGCTTTCTACCGGCGCAACGAGCCCCTGAGCGCCACGGTGATGGATCTTCTGAACCATCTTCTTGAGGCGGCACCTTAAGGATCGGGCAAATCATTCCTGCCGGCTTCGACGGCAGAGCCGCACACCGCGCCCGCAAAGGGGGCAGTCCGATTCAGCTAGGATCAACTGGTCGAGAAGAAGTGGGCGCCGACTGGCGCCCACCGGTTCAGACTATTCCACGGCTGAACGCGCGGCATCGAGCCAGCCATCAACGGTTTTGCGATTGGCTTCAATCCACTCCGAAGCCTGTCGCTTCAGGTCTTCAGCACTGTCCTCGCCATTCCGCATTGCGGCGTTCTGGGCGAAGATGAAATCGAGCGGGATCGAAGCTTTCTCGAGCAGAACCTTCGCGGCAGGATTGGCTTCAAGAAACGCGTCGTTTGCAACCGGCCGGATATCATTGACCGGCCAGCCCAGCTGACAGGGCTCGGCAACGCAGCCTTCAACCCCCTCAACCGTCGCGAATTCGGCAAGATGCGCCTGTTCTTCCGGCAAGGCGACCTCCGGGGTCTGAATCCACACGACATCTTCACCGGGTTTCAGGGCATCAACCGTCCAGTTCGGCGTCCAGGTGTAGAACAGGATCGGCTGGCCCTGCTCAAAGGCTGCGATCGTGTCTGCCATGGAAGCGGAATATCCGGCCTTGATCGGATTGATGGCTTCACGCAGATCGAACGCATCCATGTGGAACTGAATCATCAGTTCGCAGCCCCAGCCGGGCGGGCACGCGGTCATGTCCGCCAGCCCGTCGCCATTGCGGTCAAACGCTTCGCGCACCTCGGGACGCTTGAAATCATCCAGCGTCTTAATGTCAAACTTCTCGGCGGAAGCCTTGTCTACGAGATATCCCTGCAATGCGCCCTTCTCGACCACATAGCCCGTGGGCGTAGCCGCGAAACCGGGCTGGTCGACATAGGTATTGTGGAGCGGGAACCAGCCGTCGGGATAAAGATCCATGTCTCCCTGCGACACGGATACATAGGCAACGGGAACATCGAGCGTGACCGGTTCGGCCACGTCGTAACCCAGTTCCTCAAGAAGCTGGGCGTAAACCGCGCTCATGATCCAGCCGGTATCGTCGTTTGGCTGAGCAATCGAAACCGAAACACCATCGCCTGGCTGCACAGTTTCCGCAAAGGTGATTGGCGCGGTCGCCATCAATGCGAAAGCACTTGCAGATGCCACTCCAAATTTACGAAATTTATTGAAATACATACCCATCGAAAAACCTCACATTTCACTAACACTTACGAACAGGCGTTACATAGAAATACAGAGACACATGGGTGAATGCGGCGAATTATCCATTCACAACTAATTTTGGACACCAGAGTTCTCAGATCAGCTCTCCTGCTCTGCGGCCATCACTCAGGCACAGGCGGAACCGGTCAACGACGAGGCGGCTGCGTTGATCACCACGAACATGCTTCAATGAAGCGCACTGCTGCGGTCATAGGATTTCCGCAGTTCTCGGTGTATCGGAATGGAGGTGGAAAGGTCTGTGGATCTGCCTGTCGACGGAGATCGGTCATTGAGAATTGCGCCCGCATTCGAGAATGCAAAGCGTGCAATATTGCTCGTTCTGGGGCTGGTGATGCTGTTGCTCGCCGTGATCGGCGCGTTTCTTCCCGTCATGCCGACCACGATCTTCCTGATCCTCGCCGCATGGTTCTTCGCGCGCTCATCGCCGAGGCTTGAGCGCAGGCTTATGGAACATCCGAGCTACGGTCCGGTTCTGCGCGGCTGGCGCGATCACGGCATCGTCCCGCGCCGCGCGAAGCTCTTCGCAGTCACCGGCATCAGCTGCGGCTACGTCATTTCCCTCTTTGCCTATCAGCCGGGTCTGCCGCTCGCGATCACCCTCGCCGTGGCGATGGCCGCCATCGCCGTGTGGATCGTGAGCCGCCCGGAGGGCTGAGCCAGCCGGGCAGTCATCTGCCCGACTGCGCAAGAGGCACTATTGTGGAAGCGCTTCGCAGAACGCATCGAAATCGTTGGCCGACGCATAGGACTTCTGTGTCCCGCGCCGGCCCACGGAATAGGCTGCATAGCGGGCCGCCCGGTTCAGCGCCGTCTCGGTCTCGCCCGTTGCTGCAAAGAAATGCGCGAAAGAGCCGATAAAGGCGTCGCCCGCGCCAGTCGTGTCCACCGGGGCGACGCTCACAGGCTCGATGGTCGTGAAGCGGTCCGCTGTCACACGGCGCGCGCCACGCGAGCCGAGTGTCACGATGACGGTGCCAATGCCCTTCTCGATCAGGCTGCGCGCGGCCGCCATGATCTCTTCCTCCGTGTCCGTGGGCATGCCTGAAAGAAGCGCAAGCTCGCTTTCGTTTGGAACAAGGAAGCTCAGGCTCTTGAGGTCAGAAACACTCAGCGCCGAAGTCGCGGGCGCCGGGTTCAGGATGGTCGGCACGCCCCATTCCGCCGCGCGGCGAACCGTGTGGTAGATCGTCTCCAGCGGGATCTCCAGCTGCATGAGAATGAGGTCCGCATCGCGCAGCACATCCTCGGCGGCATCGACGTCGGCCGGGAGCAGGTCTTCATTCGCACCCTTCACGATGAGAATGGAGTTCTCACCGCTCTCATCGACAAAAATGGGGGCAACGCCGGACGACTTTCCGGCGACCTTGGCGACATGACGGATATCGATCCCGTGATCGGAGAAATTCCGGAGCGTGTTGTCGCCGAACAGATCATCGCCAACCCTTGAGACCATGCTCACCTGCGAACCGAGCTTCGCAGCCGCAACGGCCTGGTTTGCACCCTTGCCCCCGCACCCGCTCTCAAAGCTTGGCGCTTCCAGCGTTTCGCCCGGCGCCGGCATGCGGGAGACATAGGTGATCAGATCGACCATGTTGGAGCCGACAACGGCAATGCGACCGGTTCTGCTGTTTGACGTCATGGCTCAGTCCTTGCTCGTCTGGTTGACTTCGGCAATTGCGGCGGGCGCTTCCTGCGCACTCAGATATCCAAGCGTCACGGGGAAACGCGCGGTCTCGCCCGGCGGCAGAATGCGCACATGCCCCTTGGCTTTCTCGGCGGTGTAACCTTCCGGCTCGCAGGTGGAGGGCAGCGCAAAGGCTGCGACCTGCGCATCGCCATCGTTCAGGATCCAGCGCACACAGTGCGGCAGATCTTCCGGGCGGTAGCTGACGGAACAGGCGTCACCCTCTGGAAGCACCATCACCAGCCGCGTGCTGCCTTCGGCATTCGTTCCAAGCCCGCGCACGTAAAACACCTGCTCCGGGCTGTAGAGCGCCGGCTCGTCCAGCGTCTGCATGCGCGCGGGGTTTCCCGAAAGGTCATCCAGAAGATCCAGAAACGCCTGCGAGGGCGTCACATGACCGGGGATGGTCCTGCGAACGACCGTGCCTTCCGGTGAAAACGCCGCCGGTTGATGGATCTGCGCGCCCGCCACGAAATCGAAATTCGCGTGCAGCATGTACATGAGCTCCATCGGATGCGCCGACAGGTTCTCAACCGCCATCTCGACCTCGATCAGCCCGCTGTCCGCGCGCAGCCGAACCCGCGGCCTTGCGATGTAATGCGGCCCGAAGCCCATCACATATTCGGTCTCGCTGCACAGCTCGACAAATGCGCCTGCATCATCGCACCCGAAGCGCAGATGCGCGCTGTCCATGCCGGCGACCGGCATTTCGCCATGTAGGGGATGATCGTCTTCCGGGCCGGGTGCGCCATTGCGCAGAACGCCTGCGTGGTAGGCGAAAGCGCCATAGGTCTCGATGATCGACGCGCCCTTGCGCGGATGGGGAAACACATTCCCCATGGTGAGCCTGCGCCCGTCGAACACGGCATCCCAGATCATCTGCCCCAGATAGGGCAGAACCGTAACCTGCCCGCGCCGGTTCTCGATCCGCAGCCCCTCGACGGACGAAGGATAGCGGAACGCCGTTACAGTGAACCCGTCGCCCGTGGCCAGCACAAGGTCGCCGCGTGCAGGGAACATTTCGGGCGAAAGGTTGAAGACGGTATCGCTGTCACGAGCGCTCATTTCGACGACCTCAGATAGTTGATTGCAATCACCAGAACCAGGAAGCCGCCCCACATCGCATCGATCAGGAAGTTGGAGGCGCGCATCATCTGCATGCCGGACGAGAGGAACATGAGCGCCACCAGCGCCAGAAGCACCCCGAGAACACGCCCCTTGCCGCCGGCGGGGTTCGTGCCGCCAAGCACAGCGATGAGAACGGCCTGCAACAGATAAGACGCACCGAAATCCGCCTTGGCCGAGTTGGTGCGGCCCGAGAGCAGAATGCCCGCAATCGCCGCCATGAGCCCGGTCAACGCGTAGCTGTAGAGGATCATGCGGGAGCTGCGGATGCCTGCAAATACGGCGGCGCGCGCATTGGTGCCGATCAGCATCAGGTTCACGCCCAGATGCGTGCGGCGCAAGAGAATGGCCACCACGGACGCCACGACGATCAGGATCCAGAACGGCGTCGCCACACCAAGCAGTTTGCCGGTGCCGATCCAGTTCCAGGTCTGCGGGAAACCGACAATGGCCGGACCGCCGGTCAGAACGAGCGCGAGGCCCGCAAATACCTGCCCGGTGCCGAGCGTCGCCAGAATGGGAATGATGCGCAGTCGCGCGATCAGGACGCCATTGACCAGCCCCGCCGCGAGCCCCACCAGAAGCGCGATGATCACGCCCATCGCCGTGTGGAGCACAAGACCGACGCCGCCCGCCGCAAGTGCTTCGGCGACAACGGGATGGCGGAAATAGACCCCCGCCGTGATCGCAGCCAGATTGGCGATAGCGACGATGGACAGATCGATGCCGCCCGTCAGCATGGCCACCATCATGGCAATGCACAGAATGCCCAGCTCGGGCATGATGTAGGTGATGGACTCGAAATTGTAGTAGCGCAGGAACTTGTCCGGGTTGAGCCCGGCCATCAGCACGAAGATCAGCACCGTGATCACGGCCAGCTGCGCGATGGAAGCGTCATTCCCAAGGAGCCGTTGAACCAGGCTCTTCTCTTCGGCTTTGGCAGTCATGTCGTCTCCCCTCAAGCCAGTTTCTTCCGGTCGCGCCATGCGGTGATGGCGGTCGCTGCGATGATGATCATGCCGACGACGACACGCTGCCAGGTGGTGTCCACCTTCATCAGGATCAGCGAGTTCTTGACCATGACGAGCGTGAACACGCCGATCATCGTGCCGAGCACGGAACCGCGCCCGCCGAAGATCGACGCGCCGCCAAGCACGACGGCCGCAATCACATCAAGCTCCAGCCCCATGAAGTCGCGCGGGTTGGCCTGCCAGATCATCGAACTGTGCAGAAGCCCCGCAAAGCCCGCCAGAAGGCCCGCCGTGCAATAGACGAAGAAGATGGTGCGCCGCGTGTTGACGCCGGCGCGCCGCGCCGATTCCGGATCACCGCCATAGGCGTAGACAGAACGGCCGGTCATGGTGTGGCGAAGGATGATGTGGATCACCAGCGCAATCGCCAGATAGACCAGGATCATTGCCGTCAGCCCGACCGTCGCCCCGTACTGCGCGGTGACGGTCGTCAGATCCTGCTTGCCGAACGCGATCAGCGCGTCGGGCATCTTGTTGATGTTCACGATGGAGGTGCCGAGCAGGCCCAGCACCAGCCCGCGAATGATGGAGGCAGTGCCCAGCGTGACGATCAGCGGGATCATCTTGAACCGGTCGATGATGAAGGCGTTGAACGCGCCGAGCAGCACACCGATCACCGACGCCGCGATGAATGGCAGCAGAACGCCGTCATAATCGAGCGCGACCATGGTGCGCACCGTGATGTAGAGGGCCGCCGCCGAAATCGCCGGGAACGAAACGTCGATGCCGCCGGATATCATGATCAGCAGCACGCCGAGCGCCATGATGCCGATGACCACATTGGCCTTCGCCAGGCTGAACAGATTGGCGACGCCCCAGAAAGCCGGATTGATCAGGCCGATCAGCACCATCACCGCCAGCAGGACGAGGGCAATCACGGCCTCCGTGGATTGGAACCTTTTCATCATACCGCCTTACTTGAGTGCCTTGAGGCTGTCGTTGATGGCGTCTTCGGTCATCTCCGCGCCCGAGAACGCGCCGACAAAACGCCCCTCATGCATGACATGAATGCGATTGCAGTTGCCGGTCAGCTCCGGCACGTCATCCGAAATCATCAGGACGGCAACGCCTTCCTCGCGCGCCAGATCGCGAATGATGTGGTGGATCTTGGCCTTGGAGCCTACGTCGACGCCCACCGTCGGACCGTTGAGGATCAGCACCTTCGCGCCGGTCAGGAGCCAGCGCCCCAGCATGACGCGCTGCGCATTGCCGCCCGACAGATTGCCCACCGCCGTTTCGGGCGACGGGGCCGCAATCTGCATGGCCGCGAACATCTCTTCCGTCTTCCCGCGCATCGCATCACGGTCGAGAAAGAGGCCACGCCGCAGACGGTCCAGAATGCTCACAACCATATTGCGCTCGATGGATTGCGTCAGGAAAAGGCCCTCGCTCAGCCGGTCTTCCGGCACATAGGCGATGCCAAGGCTGATCGCCTCCTGCACCGAGCGGGGAAGAACATCCTTTCCCGCAACGCGAAACCGTCTGGCACTGGCGTTTTCCATTCCAAAAAGCGCCCGCGCCAGTTCGGTTCGGCCGGAACCGATCAGGCCGGAAATGCCGACAATCTCTCCTGGCCGCAGCGTCAGGCTCACATCATCGACGCTTCCGGAAACAGTGAGCCCCTCAACCTCCAGCGCGGGCGCCGCGTCGGCGGGGATTTCGGGCTCATAGGGCTCTTCGTCCAGTTCAAGCCCAGTCATGGCGCGGGTGATGGCCGGTTCGTCGAATTCGCTCATCGCGCCTTCGGCAACCTTTTTGCCATTCCGGAACACGGTCAGGCGCTCCGAAATTTCCAGCATCTCGCGCATCTTGTGACTGACGAAGAGAACCGCGATGCCCTGTTTCTGGAGATCGCGAACGATGCCGAACAGCGCATCGACCTCATGGCCGGTGAGCGCCGTGGTCGGCTCGTCCATGACGATCAGCCGGGCGCGGGCAAGAAGCGCGCGCGCAATCGCGACGATCTGCTTTCCCGAAGTCGGCAACGTCTCGACTTCGGCGTCGATATCGATCTCGACATCGAGGCGGGCCAGAACCTCGCGCGCCATCTCGCGGGCGCGGGGCCAGTCCATTCTGGAACGCCCCTCCAGAAGATAGGTGTTGAGCGCGAGGTTCTCGGCAACGGTCAAATTCCCGAACAGGGAAAAGTCCTGATAGATGACCTGCACCCCCTTCTGCACGGCCATGATCGGGTCAAGCCGCGAGACTGGTGTGCCATCGATCAGGATTTCACCCTCTTCGGGTGTGTAGATTCCCGACATGACCTTGATGACGGTGGATTTTCCGGAGCCGTTCTCGCCGGCAAGGCAGTGGATTTCGCCGGGACGGATGCCAATGGAGACGCCGTCCAGCGCGCGCACGCCACCGAAGCGCTTGCTGATGTTCTTCAGCTCGATCAGATATTCGGACATGATTTTCCCGGCAGGCTGAAATGGTCGCCCGGGGTCAGAACCCGGGCTCCGGCACGGTTGAAAACTGACGCCCGGAACCGGGCGTCAGCTTCGTACGAAATCAGAAGTCGTACTTGTCCATGTTTTCAGCCGTAACGCCGACCCAGCCTGCGCCATAAAGCAGGTTCGGGTTCGCCTCATCCGGCGTCGTGAGGGACTCGTAGCCCGTCAGACCGAGGTTCAGACCCGACTTGATCTGGTCGCCCTTGCCCTCAAGGGCAGCAACGGCCAGCATGTTCATGGCGTAGCCGGCAACGGCCGGATCCCAGAACTGGATGTACTGGATGTCACCATTGCCGAGATACTCGCCAGCCACCGAAGGCAGGCCCGTACCGGCAAAGAACACCTTGTCCTTGAGACCGCCTTCGGCGATCAGGCGCCCTGCACCAGCAGACGTCGGCATCGGCGCGCCGAGAATGCCCGTGATGTCGGGATAGGTGGTCATTGCCTCTTTCAGCTTGGTGTAGTCGGTGGCCGCATCGTCATAGGTCTCGAGACGGTCGCCGACCATTTCCATGTCCGGGAAATGCTCTTTCTGGTAAGCAACAGCGCCGTCGACCCATTCCATCTGGCTCTTGGAGGTCAGCGAGCCGACGGTCGTGACGTATTTGCCCTTCCCGCCCGTGTATTTGCCAAGCTCTTTCATCAGGTTGGCGCCATAGGCGAGGTTGTCGAAGGCTTCGAGGTCGTAATCGGTGTTCTGCAGGTTGGACGCCTCGTGCGAGATCACCACAATGCCGCGGTCGCGCGCCTTCTTCAGCACCGGCTCCACCGCCTCAACGGAGAACGGCACAACGGCGATGGCGTCAACGCCCTGTGCGATCAGGTTCTCGATGAGCTGCACCTGCGCGGCTGCGTCAGCCTGGCTCGGGCCAACCATCCAGACGTCATGGTCCGTATCGCCCTTGAACTGCTCGACACCGTCACGCATGCGGTCGAACCAGGCGATGCCGTCAACCTTCACGACCGTGGCGATGGTGTATTTCTTGTCGTCCTTCGTTGCGATCAGCTCCTCATTGAGGTTCGACGTATCCACAATCTGGTCGGCCAGCGCGGATGTCCCCAGCAAAGAGAGCGCTAAAGAAGCTGCGGTCAGCAGAGATTTCATTGGTTTTCCTCCTCCTCGGTTCCGCCGAAACCCTGAACGAGACAGCGTGGCGGGAACGCATATGATTGAATTAACTCAATATTATGCGCTAATATTGATCAATTCCATTCAATATGATCATATCCAATCAAAACCTGCAACCCTTTGCAAATGCATTCATCACACTTGCGGACAACGGCTTGCGCCATGAAGTATTGTTGAAACCTCACAGGCTTGGAGAATCATGTGGCGAGACCATCAGGACGGGCAGCGCGGATTGAGGCACTCAGGAAGCTCTGCGCGTCAGGCGCCATTCTGCACATCGCCGAAGCGGCGCAGAAGCTGGACACATCCGAGATAACCATTCGCCGCGACCTGGGCGACGGCGAAAACGGCATTCTGTGCCTGGGTGGCTACATCATGTCCGCCAGCGAAAAGGGCGAGCGCTATTCGCTCTCCCACGCGCAGGGCACCAACACACAGGCCAAGACCCTCGTTGCGCGACAGGCGGTCGCCATGGTCGCACCCGAAGACACCATCTTCGTCGACTGCGGCTCCACGCTTCAGCATCTGGCGGCCAATGTGCCCCAGAACGCAAACATCACCGTCGTCACGCAGGCTCTGAACATCGCCGAGATCGTGTCACGGCTGGATGGGGTGAAACTGGTTCTGCTCGCCGGTCTCTATCACCCGGAAAGCGGCAGTTTCAGCTCCGACACGGCGCTCAAGATGCTTCAGGAAATCAACATCACCAAAGGCTTCTTTTCCGCCGCCGGCATTCATGAAAACGAAGGCGTGACCTGTTTTCACTTCCACGAAGTGGCCGTGAAGCGCGCCGCCATGGCGCGCTCCCAAAAGCGTTTCCTCGTCTCTGACGCCTCCAAATGGGGCAAGCTGCGCCCCGCCACATTCGCTCAGCTGGACGAGTTCGAACTCTGGATCGGCAAGCCGGAGAGCGATTAGGATCAGGCGGGACACGCCGCCTTTCTTTCAGCGATGATCATCGGATCAAGCAGCGCCGAAAGCGCGCCTGCCCCGGTCACGATGTGGTGCGCGCCGGCCTCCGCCAGCCGCTCGGCGCGATCGGGGCGAATGTCGGCGGGATCGACAAACCCGATCGGCAGCACACCGGCGGCGCGGGCGGCGGCAATGCCATGTGCGCTGTCATCGATCATGACGCTGCGTTCCGGCCGCGCGCCGCAACGCTCCAGACAATGCTGCACCAGATCCGGTGCAGGCTTCGGCCGGGGCACATCATCAGCGCTGAAAACCCGAGGCGCGAAGCGCTGCCAGAGCGGCGTCAGGCCAAGGCTTGCCCGCAGCCGCTCATGCCCGGAGTTTGAGGCCACGCAGATCGGCGCATCCAGCCGGTCCAGCAGATCCTCAATGCCCGCCATCGGGCGCAGATCGGAGGCGAAACTGCCGAAAAGCTCCGCCTGCCAGTCCCGGTGCAGGCCTTCGAAATCCTCGAGCCCGCGTTCGAGCAATGTCTGGCGAATGTCGCCAAGGCTTTTGCCGGTGAAATCCACCAGCGCCTGTTGCGACGAGATGGGCATGCCAGCAGTGGTCATGGCGCGGGCCAGCGTGCGGCTTGCCAGCGGCTCGCTGTCGATCAGAACGCCGTCGCAGTCAAAAATCACAAGGTCGAAAGTGCTCATATCCGGTTCACTCCGGGCTGCCCGCTGGTCAGGGCGAAACTGTAGGTAGTGCTGGCAGGCGACGCCGGATCCTTGCGGTCTTCGATGGTTACGAAGTCGCATTGTCCGCCATCGGGCGTCAGCGTCATGGTCGCATAGCCATGCTCGCGCGAGGCCAGCTTGAGATGCGGGTTTTCCGCAAGCGCCACATCGAGGCTCTTCTGGCCTGGCGCATTGGAAGAGATGGCTCCGGTCACGAACTCGGTCGCCACGGTCTCGCTCTTCGGCTGCGCGAAATCGCGCTTCACGTCGGCGGCAAAATAGGCATGGAGATCGCCGCCGATGATCAGCGGGTTTTCCAGCCGCGCCGCCTCGATGCTGTCGAGCAGATGCCGGCGCGAGGCGCGGTATCCGTCCCAGCCATCAAGGCTGTAGCGTCTGCCCGCCCCCTGCTCCAGATCACGCTCGGACAGAAGTGTGGGCTGTGCGATGACGTTCCATCTGGCGCGGGCGCCCGGCAGCGTCTCTTCCAGCCAGCGCTCCTGCTCAGCGCCAAGCATCGAGTTCCCTTCCGCCCGAGCAACTCCCTGCCCGGCGACCATTGCCGGCGTGCGATACTGGCGCACATCCAGAAGGGTGATGCCCAGAAGCTGGCCAAAACCATGCTGCCCGTAGATGCGGAACTCGCTGAAGTCCCCACCGCCATGCGGCGGCACGGGCATATGCTCATACCAGGCCTGATAGGCGGCGCGGCGCTGCTCAAGAAAGCGCTCTCCGGCAGGCGCATCGGGTGCATCATCATCGCCATAATTGTTGATGACCTCATGATCGTCCCAGATTACCAGCCAGGGAAACCGCGCATGGGCGGCCTGCAGGTTCGGGTCAGAGCGGTAGAGCGCATGGCGCGCGCGGTATTCGTCAAGCCGCGCCGGCCAGCCGCTTCCATGGTGGCGCACAAGGTTTCCGCCCCAGCTGCGCTCATAGATGTAATCGCCGAGATGCACGACGAGATCGAGATCCTCATCGGCCATATGCCGGTAGGCAGCGTAATAGCCCTGCTCATATTGCTGGCACGAGGCGAAGGCGAAACGAAGCCTGTCGGCCATGGTTTCCTGCGCGGGCGCTGTACGGGTGCGCCCCACCGGGCTCACCGCATCGCCTGCGCGGAACCGATAGAAATACCAGCGACCGGGGTGCAGCCCCGTAACCGGAACATGCACCGAATGACCGAATTCCTGCACGGCCCGCACCGTTCCGGAACGCACGGGTCGGGTGAAATGCTCGTCCTCGGCCACACCCCACGAAACGTCCACCGGCGCGCGCTGGATCACCTCCAGCGGCGCAAAGGGATCGGCCGGTGGCGGTGGTTCCGGGAATGTGAGGCGCGTCCACAGGATCACGCCCTCCGGTAGCGGACAACCGGAGGCGACGCCCAGCGAAAACGGGTACGCCTCGAACCGCGCCGCACGGGCGCGGCCCATGCCGGGCCACACCGCGGCGGCGGCAAGCCCGCCGGCGATCAGACTGCGTCGATTGCGGTCGATCATGCCTGCGCGGCCTCGCCGGCATCCAGACGTGCGCGGCGCAGCCGGTCGGCGAGCACCGGCTCATCGGTGGTGATGAAGGCAGGGCCGGCCTCCAGCCAGCGGTTTATCTCTTCCGGCGTGTTGGCAACCCACGCGCCAAGCCGGGAGAGCGGAACCAGCGTGGTGATCGCCTCCCAGTGCGTGGAGAGCATGTCCTTGTGAACCGCCACATAATCGGCCAGTTCAGCCGCTGCCGAGATGGTCTCCCGCACGCCTAGCTTCTGCGCCGAATTGTCATTGACGGAGCAGAGCCGGCGCATCTGCGGGGCGAGATCCCGGCATTCACGCAGCACATCGAGATCGAAGCTCGTCAGGCAGCAGCGATCGCGCAGACCCAGCCGGTCGATCTCGGCGAGCACAAGAGCCGGCAATCCGGGATACGCCTTTCCCTCGCCGTCATTTTTCAGCTCGACGTGAAGATCGAGCGTGCTGTCGGCGTAGATTTGCAGCACTTCGGAAAGCACCGGCACGCCTTCATTGCTGTCGCGCAGACGCAGCGTGGCGCGCGCCTCCGGCGTCAGCGCACGGGAGGGGCCGCTGCCCTCGGTCGTGCGGTCCAGCGTGGCGTCATGGATGACGAGAAGCTCGCCCGCATCCGACAGGTGAACATCGAACTCGACACCTTCGACAGGCACATCGAGAAGCTTGCGGAAACCGTCAAGCGAGTTTTCAGGCCACACATTGCGGCCGCCCCGGTGGCCGATCAGTCCAGTCATGATTTGTCCTTTCAGGAATTGTTCGGGATCACTTCCCGGCATCCACCAGTCCGCGTGCGAACCAGCGTTGCAGTGTGAGGATGACGACGGTCGGCGGGAGCATCACGATGAAGGACGCCGCCATGGCGTAGCTCCACCAGTCGGACGGATCGTCCGGCCCCGGCAGAAGCCCCTTCAGGGCGATGATCGCGGTCGTCATTTCGGTCTTGGTGGTGAACAGCAGCGGCCACAGATACTGGTTCCAGCCGAACACGAAGAGAATGATGGCGAGTGCTGCGATGTTGGGCACCGAGAGCGGCAGCACGACATCAAACAGGAACTTGATCGGCCCCGCCCCGTCCAGCTTGGAGGCTTCGCACAGATCGTCCGGCACCGTAAGGAAGAACTGCCGGAACAGGAACACGGCCGTCGCCGAGGCGATCAGCGGCAGGGTCAGGCCCGCATAGGTGTCGATCATGCTGAAATCCAGTCCGGCATTGATCTCAATGCCGGTGGTCCAGTTGATGAGCGCAGAAAGCCCCGTCACATCGAGGAACCAGCGCAGCGGACCGGCCACATCGGCAACCGCCTCATAGGTCGGCACGATGCGCACCTCCACCGGCAGCATCAGCGACATGAAGATCAGCCAGAATGCGGTCATGCGGAAGGGAAAGCGGAAATAGGTGACGGCGAAACCAGCCAGGATCGACAGCACGATCTTGCCCACGACGATCACCATCGTGACGATCAGCGTGTTTACAAAGGCGCGGCCGAAATCCGCCTTTTCCCAGGCCGTGACGAGATTATCCAGAAAGCTGGAGCCCGGCAGCATGGGCTGCGGCACCTGCGCCATTTCCGCGCCGGTGTGCGAGCCTGCGACGAAGGCGAAGTAGAGCGGCGCGCAGACCATCAGCGCGCCGGCAATCAGGATAAGGTGGCAGATGACGTTCAGAACGGGATTGCGTTCGATCATGGATCACACCTGATAATTGACTTTGCGGTCCATGGCGCGGAACTGCAGCACGGTGAACAGCACCGCCAGCACCATGAGCACGATGCTCTGCGCGGCCGAGGAGCCGAGATTCATCATGATGAAGCCGTCCTGATAGACCTTGTAGACAAGGGTGGAGGTCGAGCCAGCGGGTCCACCGGCGGTCACCGCATCAATGATGCTGAACGTGTCGAACAGGCCGTAGACCATGTTGATGATGAAGAGATACATCACCACCGGCGCAATCAGCGGCAGGCTGATCGTGCGGAAACGTTCGAGCGGCCCCGCGCCGTCAATGGCGGCGGCTTCGCGCAGGCTCTGCGGCACGGCGAGCATTGCGGCGGCCAGAAAGATGTAGTCGTAGCAGATGTGTTTCCACACCGCCGAAATGGTGATCAGGATCAACGCATCGCTGGGGCGCAGGTTCGGGTCCCATGGCACGCCCATCGCATGCAGGGCCGAGGCCGCCGGACCGATGGCCGGATTGAACAGATAGGCCCAGATGCCGCCGGAAATCACGGGCGCAATGGCGTAGGGCAGAAGAAGCACGCTGCGATAACTGACCTGCCCGCGAATGATCTGGTCCGTGGCGAAAGCCAGAACGCCGGCAATCCCGAGCGTCGCAATGTTCTGCACAATGGTGAACCAGAGGGTCAGCCAGGCGCTCTTGCGATAGGAGGGGTCGGAAAAGAGATCGACGAAATTCTGCAGCCCGACAAAGATCTCCCGTCCGCCAAAGGGGTCGACCTGGACAAAGGCCAGAGACAGCGCCTTGAACGAGGGGATGAAGAAGAAGAACAGCAGGATCAGAAGCTGCGGCGACAATAGAAGCCCGGCGAGCCAGGTCTGGGTGTAATGCGCCTTCTTCAGCCCCGTACCATCATCCCGGAGCATCCGGGCGAGCAGCAGCCGCGAGGCGGGAAGAGAGGGCGCCGCAAGGCGCCCTCCTTGATGTGCCGGATTAATTGACGCCGGCATTGAGCTGCTCGTACTGACGCAGGATCTTGTTGCCGCGTTCAACGGAGGAATCCAGCGCTTCCTGAACGGTCTTCTGGCCGGTGAAGGCAGCCTGCAGTTCTTCCTGAATCACCGCCCACCACTGGTTGGAATTGCCGAAGCGCATGCCCCAGGAATTGTCGCTCGGCTCGCCGCCGCGCGTGAGCTGCAAGAGGGCGATCTCGCGGGTCGGGTGCTCCTTGAAGAAGCCGTCCGTCTTCAGCTTGTCATAGGCTGCATGCGTCACCGGAATGTAGCCGGTCGTCGCGCTCCACCAGGCCTGCGTGTCAGGCTGCGCGACATATTCCAGGAAGGCAGCCGCCGCTTCGTATTCGGCGTCTTCCTTGCCTTTCAGAACCCAGAGGGCAGCGCCGCCAAGGTTCGAGTTCTTCGGCTCGACACCGGCCTCGTAGGGCTGCATCGTCGCGCTCCAGTCGAACTGCGCCTCGGCTTCCACGCCTGCATGGCTTGCAGTGGAAGCGGACCAGGTGGAGCAGGTGCCGGAGTTGAAGAGCTGGCTTGGCGATGCGCCCTGCCCCGAAAGCTGGACGATGCCGTCATCGACCCACTTTTTCAGGCGCTCGGCCTGTTTGGTCACCATGGTGGTGTTATAGACATACTCAGTGTCGAGCCCGTCGCGGCCATTGGCCTGCGTGCCGAAAGGCTGATCGTTGATGGTGGAATAGGCCTCGATCAGCGACCAGACATAATCCGAGTTCAGGACCATCGCGCACTCGGTGACACCCTTTTCCTTCAGGGCGTAGAGCTGCTCTTCGAAGGCGTCCCACGTCTCGGCGGGGGCGTCGTAACCGGCGGCTTTGAAGTGGTCTGCATTGTACCACATGATGCCGGTGGACGAGTTGAACGGCAGTGCGTTCACCTTGTCGTCGACCACGTAATAGGCGGCGACGGAAGGAAGGAAATCATCCTTCTTCATGTCGATGCCATTGTCTTCCATCAGCGTGTTCACCGGCACGATGGCGTTGGAGTGCAGCATGGTCAGAACGCTGCGCTCGGTCGCCTGAATGATGGCTGGATGCTTGCCTGCCCGGTAGGCCGCGATCATCGCCGCAAAGGTTTCCTCGTAATTGCCCTTGCGTACGCCGACGACCTCATACTGGTCCTGACTCTCGTTGAAGTCGGAAATCATCGTCTGGATGGCCTCTTCGATGCGGCCGCCATTGGCGTACCACCACTCGATCGAGGTCTTGTCCTGAGCGAGCGCGCCCTGGGCCACTGTGGTCAGCAGCCCGGCAAGGCCGAGGGCGGCTGCGGTTCGGAAAAAGGTCGGCATGTCGTTCTCCATCGGGATCTGGTGACGTCGCCACTTGCGCCCCAGAACATCGGTGGCTGGTTTGCCGGGCAGCGACATGGCCGAGGAATTAGGCGTCCATTGTTACAGGCCTGAGACATTTGTCGGTCATGCTGGGCAAATGCTCACCAGCTGCTTCGTGCGGCCGATGACGCATCCCAAAGAATTGAAAAGGCAGCGTTTTTCAAAATGAGAAATTCCACAGGCGACAATTATTCGGAACGGCTGGACGACGCCGCGCGGGCCGGCTGGCTCTATTACATCGCCGGCTACAAGCAGGACGAGATCGCCAGAACCATGGGCGTTTCGCGGCAGACGGCGCAGCGTCTCGTCGCCATGGCCCTGCGCGAAAAACTGATCCGGATTCGTCTGGAACATCCCATCATGCGCTGCATGGAACTGGCGGACCGACTGACCCGCGCCTTCGGGCTGGAAGCCTGCGACGTGGTTCCCTCTGCTCCCGGCGAGACGAGCCCGGTTGCGGGACTGGCCGAAGCCGGCGCGCGAGCCATGGAGCGCGAACTCTCCGCCGTGCGCGGGCGGGTGATCGCCGTCGGCACGGGCCGCACCCTGCGCGCCTGCGTGGAAGAGTTGACGCCGATGAACCGCCCGGACCACACAGTGGTGGCCCTGCTCGGGCACATGATGCCCGGCGGCCTCTCGACCCGCTTCAACGTGGTCGTGCGGCTGGCAGACCGGATCAATGCCGGGCACTACCCCATGCCGCTCCCCATCTATGCCCGCTCGGCGCGGGAGCGTGAAGTCTATCGTGAGCTCGATACGGTGAAGCAGATACACCGGCTTGCGCGGGAGGCGGAAGTCACCTTTGTCGGGCTTGGAAATATCGGCCCCGATGCCCCGCTTCTGGTCGACGGGCTCATGTCGCAGAAGGAGGTCGACAGCTACATCGCGGCCGGGGCGGTGGGCGAGATGACCGGCTGGATCTTCAACGCGGAAGGCCGCCTGATCGAGGGTCTGGCCAATGACCGGGTGAACAGTGTGCCGCTCACAAGACGGAAGGGACGGCGCGTCTATTGTCTGGCGGCGGGATCAAGCCGCGTTACGGCCATTCGCGCGGCGCTGCGCGGCAGGCTGGTAAACTGCCTGATCACGAATGAAGCGACAGCCGAGGAGATTCTCGCCCTGTCCGGCCTCTAGCCGCCCAGCCTCAGGAGGCAGTCACGGCCTCGTTTTCCGGTTCGTTTAGATAACGCCGGACGGGCAGCGGCAGCTTGCGTGATTTTTCCGACAGGACGCCGCAGCTCTGCAACAGCCGCCGCAGGTCCGGGTCGGACCCGACGGAACGCCAGATCGTTCGCCCGCTATAAGGCAGGTTTTCGCGCCGCCAGGACACGCCGATGGTGACCCCGCGCAGATAGTTGCGCTGATATTCGCCGAATGGCATCAGAATCGTTTCGCAGACAATGGGCTGCTGCCCCAGCCCGCGTTCCACAATGAACAGCCGGTTGCGCCAGAAAGCAGCCTGTCCCAGATATTTGGAGACCTGCCGGAACTCCTGTTCCTGATCGTACATGCGCTCGACGGTTTTCACCTCCACCTGACCGTCGCGCTCACGCAGCCGGGCGCAACTGCGCACGATTTTGCCCGGCCAGGACAGGCTTTTGTGAAAAAGTTCGTAATAACCGAGATATGCGCGCAATCGGCGCATGTCGCCCGGAAAAGCCTCGCTCAGAGGCGTGTCAGCCGCGCGCGGACCGGCGCCATCGGGGGACTCGAACATGGCCCTGAAGCGCATTTCCGACAATTCGAAATCTTCCGCCGAAATGCCGAAATAACGCGCGATAAGGCCCGTATTGTATGCAGATGGCAGGGTCTGGCCCGAAAGATATCTGTTGAATTGCTGCCGGTTTATCCCGATCTCGCGGCACACGCCCGCAACGGAGGGATGCGTGCTGCATGCGAAGCGCAGGTTCGCGGCAAAATTGGTTCGATCAGTGAACATAAACAGGCGAAATAGCTTCAACTAGCGTCAGTTAGCGTCAACATACGAAATTGAGACGCAATCGCAACCCTCCTACACACGTCCCACCTCAAACAATCCCAGCGCGAATCCCCGTCCGCATTTCATGCATCGGGGACGGTTTTGCCATGAAAATCGCCGCCGGGACCGCACGACGACAAGAAAAACGAAGGAAAATCGCTCGGATGAAAAATCGCGCACCCGCCACCTGCAAGACATCTCACGACAACGTGCAAGACCTCGGCCGACGCCGTTTTCTGGGTTCTGCTGCCGCTGCAGGGTTCGTGCTGAGCGCTTCCGGCCTCCTTCTGCCTTCAAACGCACGTGCCGCCGATGAAAAGCCCCAGCGCGGCGGGCATCTGAAGCTCGGCCTCGACGGCGGCCAGACCACCGACATTCTCGACCCCGGCACCTATTCCGGCAGCACCATGTTCGTGGTCGGCTTCACCTGGGGCGACCGTCTGGTGACCACCGATCCCCAGAGCGGCGAGGCGCTGCCTTCGCTTGCTGAAAGCTGGAGCTCGTCCGCAGACGCGAAAGTCTGGACCTTCAAACTGCGCCAGGATGTGCGCTTCCATGACGGCAGCCCGCTCACGATGAACGACGTGGTGCAGACGCTGCGCCGCCATTCCGACAAGGATTCCAAATCCGCCGCCCTCGGCCTTCTCGAGGACATCGAGCGGATCGAAGAGCAGAATGGCGATCTGGTGATCACCCTCAAGAACGGCAATGCCGACCTGCCGCTTCTCCTGACCGACTACCATCTGCAGATCCAGCAGAATGGCGGCATGGACGACCCGGAGAACGTGATCGGCACCGGCCCCTACAAGCTGGAGAGTTTCGAGCCCGGCGTCCGCATCACCTTCACCCGCAACGAAGATGACTGGAATGAAGACCGCGGTTTCGTCGACAGTGTCGAGATACTCGTCATCAACGACAACACGGCGCGGATTGCAGCGCTTTCCTCTGGCAAGGTGCACTTCATTAATTCGCTCGACCCGAAGACGATGAAGCTCCTGTCGCGCGCGCCGAATGTCGAAACCCTCAGCACACCGGGCAAGGGCTTCTATTCCTTCCTGATGCACGGCGACACCGCGCCGTTCGACAACAACGACCTGCGCATGGCGCTCAAGCTCGCCGTCGACCGTCAGGCAATGCTCGACAACATCCTTGGCGGCTATGGCACGCTCGGCAATGACTACCCGGTGAACGACGCCTACGCGCTTTCGCCCACGGGCATCCCGCAGCGCGAGTACGATCCCGAGAAGGCCGCGTTCCACTACAAGAAATCCGGCCACGAAGGCCCCATCAGCCTGCGCACCTCCAATGCCGCATTCTCCGGCGCAGTGGATGCCGCCGTGCTCTTCCAGTCGACAGCCAAGGAAGCCGGCATCACGCTCGACATCAAGCGCGAGCCCGATGATGGCTACTGGTCCAATGTCTGGAACAAGAAGCCTTTCTGCGCTTCCTATTGGGGCGGTCGTCCGACACAGGACATTCGCTACACCACCACGCAGCTTTCCACCTCCATCTGGAACGACACCCGGTACAAGAACCCGGATTTCGACAGGAAGCTGCTCGAGGCGCGCGCCGAGACCGATCAGGAAAAGCGCGCCGCGCTCTACCAGGAAATGGCGATGATGGTGCGCGACAACAGCGGTCTGATCCTGCCCGTGTTCAACAACTATCTGAACGCGCAGGCCAAGAACGTGAAGGGCTGGGTCGACGATCTGGGCAACGACCTGTCCAACGGACAGATCGCCAGCCGCCTCTGGCTTGCCGCCTAATCCCTGAAACGGAGACGCCGCGCGGGCTACTTCCAGCAGCCTGCGCGCGTCCGACCAATCAGACACATGAATGATCACATTCCGGTATTTCCCCTCGCGCGGCTGCATGGCCGCTATCCGCTGACAACCCGCATCGTCGGAAGGCTCCTTTTGAGCCTTGTCCTCCTCGTGGCCAGCTCCCTGCTGATCTTCGGCGGGATTGAAGCTCTGCCCGGCGACTTCGCAACAACCTATCTCGGACAGGCCGCAACACCGCAGGCCGTGGCCAATATCCGCGCGGAACTGGGCCTCGATGCGCCCGCCTATGCGCGCTATCTCGACTGGGTCGCCAGCCTTCTGCATGGCGATTTCGGGCACTCCTGGGCCAGTGGCCAGGATATCGGCCCGCAGCTCGGCAGCCGGCTCAGCAACTCGCTGCTGCTCGCCAGCGCAGCCGCTATCATCGCGGTGCCCCTGTCCATCGGGCTTGGCCTCATCGCCGTGCTTTATCGCGACCGCCTCATCGACAGGCTCATCAACCTGTTCTCGCTCGCCGCCGTGTCGCTGCCCGAGTTCTTCGTCGCCTATCTGCTGATCCTGTGGCTGGTGGTCAAAAACCCCGTCGCCGCCTTCCCCGCGACCGTCTATGCGAGCATGGGGCTTGGCGCGAAACTCGTGACCATCGCCCTGCCCGTTGCAACGCTGGTGCTCGTGGTCATCGCCCACATGATGCGCATGACCCGCGCAGCGATCATCAACGTGATGGATTCGGCCTATATGGAAACGGCCGCGCTCAAGGGGCTCAGCCGCTGGCGCGCCATCCTGCTCCACGCAACGCCAAACGCGCTTGCGCCGATCATCAATGTGGTGGCGCTCAACCTCGCCTACCTCATCGTCGGTGTTGTGGTGGTCGAAGTGGTCTTCGTCTATCCGGGCATGGGGCAATACATGGTCGATGCCGTGACCGTGCGTGACCTGCCCGTCGTGCAGGCCTGCGGGCTGGTGTTCGCCGCCATCTACATTCTCCTGAACATGACCGCGGACATTCTCTCCGTCCTCGCCAATCCCCGTCTGAGGCACCCGCGATGAAACAGACGCTGCGCTCTATTCCGGTCTCCGCGTGGATCGGCATGGCGGGTATCACCGTTGCCGTGATCTGCGCCCTCTTTGCGCCGTGGCTTGCGCCCTATGGCGAAAACCAGATCGTCGGCGATCCCTGGGCTCCCTCCAGTGCGGAATATCTGCTCGGGCTCGACAATCTTGGCCGGGATCTCCTGTCCCGCCTGATCTATGGCGCGCGCACGACGCTCTTCGTCGCCTTCGTGTCCACGGTCCTGGCCTTCTCGCTCGGCTCGTTCCTGAGCTTCGCCGCTGCCGCCATGCGCGGCCCGGTCGATGTCGGTCTGTCGCGCATCAACGATCTCCTGATGTCGATCCCGACGCTGATCTTCGCTCTCATCGTCCTGAGCGCGCTGCCCCAGAACATGACCGTTCTCATTTTGGTTATGGCCGTGCTCGACGCCACCCGCGTCTTCCGTCTCGGCCGCGCGCTGGCGCTCGATCTTTCCACGATGGACTTCGTGGAGGCCGCAAGGCTGCGGGGCGAAGGCACGCTGTGGATCATCTTCCGCGAAATCCTGCCCAATGCCCTGACCCCGCTTCTGGCGGAGTTCGGTTTGCGGCTCGCCTTTGCGGTTCTGTTCATCTCCACCCTCTCGTTTCTTGGTCTCGGCATTCAGCCGCCAACCGCCGACTGGGGCGGCATGGTCAAGGACAACAAGGATGGCATCATTTTCGGTGTCTCCGCAGCGCTCGTGCCGGGCGCGGCGATTGCCGTGCTCACCGTCTCCATCAATCTGGTGGTCGACTGGCTCCTGAAGCGCACATCAAGCCTGAAAGGAGGGCGCGGCGATGGATAAGCCCCTCGAAAACGACAAAAGGCCCCTGTTGCAGGTGCGCGATCTGCGCATCGGCGCGACCGCTTACCCGCCCGGCGAGCCGCCGCGCAAAATCGAGATCGTCAAGGGCGTGAGCTTCGATCTGGAACGCGGAAAGGTGCTAGGCCTGATCGGTGAATCAGGTGCCGGAAAGTCCACCATCGGCCTCGCCGCACTCGCCTATGGGCGCGGCGGCGTGAAGATCACCGGCGGCAGGGTTCTTCTCGATGGCGAAGACATTCTGGGTCTCGGCCGCCGGGGCATACGCGGCGTGCGCGGTGCGCGGGTCTGCTATGTCTCGCAGTCGGCGGCAGCCTCGTTCAATCCGGCCCACCGGCTCATGGATCAGGTGATCGAGGCCACGCTGCGCCATGGCCTTGCCACCGCAGACGAGGCGCGCGCCCGTGCGGTGCGCCTCTTCGGCCTGCTGGGTCTGCCGGAACCCGAAACCTTCGGCAACCGCTTCCCGCATCAGGTTTCCGGCGGTCAGCTTCAGCGCGCCATGACAGCCATGGCGCTTTGCCCCGAGCCGGAACTGATCGTGTTCGACGAGCCCACC
Organism: Nitratireductor sp. WH36-1; assembly: GCF_058725515.1. Taxonomy (NCBI): domain Bacteria; kingdom Pseudomonadati; phylum Pseudomonadota; class Alphaproteobacteria; order Hyphomicrobiales; family Phyllobacteriaceae; genus Nitratireductor; species Nitratireductor sp. WH36-1. Next base: position 194,218 of record NZ_JBZXDP010000002.1, read on the forward strand.
ACGGCGCTCGACGTGACCACCCAGATCGACGTGCTTGCTGCCATCAAGAGCGCCATAGAGCAGACCGGCACGGCGGCCCTCTACATCACGCACGACCTTGCCGTTGTCGCGCAGGTGGCCGACGACATCATGGTGCTGCGCCATGGGGAAACCGTGGAACATGCCGACACGCGCAAGATCATCGAGAACCCGGATGAAGACTACACCCGTGATCTGGTGAATGTGCGCGCGGTGCGTCACACCGAGGCTGCGGAGCAGTCGGACCGCTTCTTCGAAATGGCGGGCATCAACGCCGCCTATGGCCCGACACCCGTGCTGCATGATGTGTCCCTTCACGTGCCCAGAGGGCAGACGCTCGCCATCGTTGGCGAGAGCGGTTCGGGCAAATCGACGCTTGCCCGTGTCGCGACCGGCCTCCTCGCCCCGAATACGGGCGACGTCCGCTTCGATGGCGAAACACTGCCGCCGCAGCTGAAGCACCGCACGCGCGAGCAATTGCGCCGCATGCAGATGATCTACCAGATGGCCGATACGGCCATGAATCCGCGCCAGACCGTCGGTCAGATCATCGGCCGTCCGCTGCGCTTTTACGAAGGGCTGCGCGGTGCCGAACAGCGCCGGCGCGTTGGTGAGCTGCTCGATCAGATCGAGATGGGCCAGGGCTTCATCGACCGCTATCCCGCAGAGCTTTCCGGCGGGCAGAAACAGCGTGTGGCCATCGCCCGTGCGCTGGCGGCAAAACCGGACCTGATCATCTGTGACGAGCCCACCTCGGCGCTCGATCCGCTGGTGGCGGACGGCATCCTCAAACTGCTGACCGGACTGCAGCGCGAACGGGGCCTGTCATACATTTTCATCACCCATGACATCGCCATCGTGCGCGCCATCGCCGACAGCGTCGCCGTGATGCATCGCGGCCGCCTCGTCCGCTTCGGACCGAAATCCGGGGCGCTCAGCCCTCCCTTCGACGCCTACACCGATCTCCTGCTCAAATCCGTGCCGGAGATGCGGCTTGGCTGGCTCGAAGAGGTGCTCTCCACCCGTCAGATCGAGAGCGCCGACAACTGACCCGTCGCCCGGGCGATCAAGGAGATCACCGGGCGACACGCATACCCAACTCAAGAAGGTTCATCATGTCGCAACAAGGCTTCACGACATCCGAAGATCACTGGATCACACTCAGGGACGGCACGCGTCTGGCGACCCGCATCTGGATGCCCGATTGCGCGCAGGACCGCCCGGTGCCGGCGGTTCTCGAATATCTGCCCTATCGCAAGCGGGGCGGCACGGAAGCACGCGATGAATCCACCTATCCGGTCTTTGCCGCAGCAGGCATTGCCGGCGTGCGCGTCGACATTCGTGGTTCCGGCGAATCCGAAGGCGTGATCGACGGCGAATACACGCCACGCGAGCTGTCCGACGCCTGCGAAATCCTCGAATGGATCGCCGCACAGCCCTGGTCCAACGGCAATGTCGGCATGATGGGAATTTCCTGGGGCGGCTTCAACGGCCTTCAGGTCGCAGCGCTCCGGGCGCCGCAGCTCAAGGCGGTGATTTCCATTGCCTCCACCACGGATCGTTACAACGACGACATCCACTACAAGAATGGCACGCAGCTTTCCGCGCAGGCCTCCTGGGCGGGAACCATGCTCGCTTACCAGTCCCGTTCGCCCGACATTGCCGTGGCCGGCGAGAGCTGGCGCGAGATGTGGCTGGACCGGCTGGAGAACGAACCTTTCTTCATGGCCGAATGGCTCGCGCATCAGCGCCGCGACGCCTACTGGCAGCAGGGCTCCATCTGCGAGAATTTTGCCGACGTCACCGTTCCTTCGCTGGTCATCGCCGGCTGGGCCGACGGTTATCGCAACACCCCGCTCAAGGCGATCGAGGGCATCGGCGATACGGCCAAGGCGCTGATCGGCCCCTGGGTTCACAAATACCCGCACTTCGCATGGCCCAGACCCCGCGTCGATTTCCACGCCGAGGCCATCGCCTGGTGGAAACACTGGCTTGAGGATGGCGACACGGGTGCGGAAAACCTGCCGCAGATGCGCGCCTACATCATTGACGGCGCTCGCCCGCTGCTGCGCCGCGAAGTGGACCCCGGCTTCTGGGTCGCCAAGCAACGCTGGGAGACGCCGCAGAACGACCTTTACGGCGTCTCGGCTGGCGGCGCCCTTGCGCCCGGCGAAGAGAACGAGGGAACGGGCCTGCACTTCCTGCGCTCCCCGCTCGACACGGGCACTGCGTCCGGCGACTGGTTCACCACCGCGCCCGGCCCGGAGCTTGCCGGCGATCAGCGGCCCGACAATGGCGGTTCGCTGTGCTTCGAGACTGCGCCGCTTGAGGAAGAAGCCGTCTATCTCGGCATGCCGGAGCTCATTCTGGACGTGCGCTGCAGCGCTGACTGGGAGAACCTCGCCGCGCGGATCATCGACGTGCATCCCGATGGCACGGAAACCCGTGTGTGCTATGGCGTTCTCAATCTTGCCCACCGCAATGACAATGCCGCGCCGGAAGCCATGCCGCATGACGAGCCCACCCGCATCCGCATGCAGCTCGACAATATGGGCTATCGCTTTGGCCCCGGCCACCGGATCAAGATTGCACTCTCGACATCGTACTGGCCGCTCATCCTGCCGTCGCCGGATGCGCCGGGCCTGACGATAGACACGGGCAGCCTGCGTCTTTCCATGCCCCTTCTCGGCGCGCATGAGCGCATCACCCTGCCCGAACCGGCCAACCCCGATCCCCTGCCCAAATACGACATGCCCTCTCCGGCAAAGAGCAGGCGCGAAGTGGTCAGGGATCTGATCGCCGGCGTCACGCACTACCGGCTCCAGGAAGACACCGGCGCGGAAGTGCATCCGGTCCACGGGCTTCAGATGCAGGAGATCCGCGACGAGGACTGGTCCATCTCGCCCGACGATCCGCAATCCATGCGCGCCGATATCAAATGGACCACGATCCAGTCGCGGCCGGGCTGGGAGACCGTCACGAAGATCACGTCGACACTTTCCTGCACGCGCGATCAATGGCTTGTCAGCGCACGCGTGAGCGCTTTCGAGAACGGCCAGCCGCTGTTCTCGAAGACCTACGAGAAATCCATTCCCCGTGATTTCATGTAAGCGCGGTCTCATCGCATGAAAAAGGGCGCACCAGCTTCAAGGCACGGTGCGCCCTTCATTCAAGCAACACTGACAGCTAGCGCATGCGGCCGATCTCGGTCAGCAGCGCAGCACCCGTCTTGATCCCATCAATGAAGCGCTCAATCTCGAGGTTTTCGTTGGGGGCATGATTGGCTTCGTCGGCATTCGCATAGGGCACCACGAAAGCCGGCTTCTTCAGGATCTTCGTGAAGACATAATCCGGCAGGCTGCCGCCAACCGTCGGATAGAGCAGCGGCTCCACGCCGCGCGCGGCCTTCACGGCCTTGCTGATCGCCTCCGCATAGGGCGAGTCCATCGGCGTCTTGGAAGGAAGCATGCCGTTCAGCGGTATGAATTCGACATCCGGCGCGTGACGCTCCACATGCGCTGCCACCTTATCGAAGACGTAGTCCGGCGTCAGCGGCTCAACCAGCCTGATATCGCATTTCACGAATGCCTCGCAGGGCAGAACCGTCTTCATGCCCGGTCCGTCATATCCGCTGTGAAAGCCGTTGATCGTCAGGGTCGGGTGGAACATCAGGCGATCGAAATAGCCCCGCTCCAACGGACCATCCAGTTCGGCCAGTCCGAGTTCGGCCTTGACCTCCTCCACGTCGAGCGGAATTTTCGAGATCGCCTCCCGCTCCGAGTTCGTCGCCGGGATCACCGGTTCCGTCAGCCCTTCGATGGTGATCTCGCCTGCGGCGTTCTTCATCGTCGAAAGGAGATGGACCAGTTTCCAGGCGGCGTTCGGCACGACACCGCCGAAATTGCCGGAGTGAACATCGCGCCCGGCTGTTTTGGCCCTCAGTTCAAACCCCGCCACACCACGCACGCCAAACGTGACCACCGGCAGCCCCGTCTCATGCAGCGGCCCGTCCGAGGTCACCACAAGATCGGCCTGCAGGCGATCCGCATGTTCGCGCACGAAGTCGGCAATGTGCGGACTGCCAATCTCCTCCTCGCCTTCCAATAGAAAGATGATGTTGCACGGAAGATCGCCATGAACGGCCAGATGGGACTCGATGGCGAGAATCTGGGCGAAGTGCTGGCCCTTGTTGTCGCCAATGCCCCGCGCATAGATCCTTCCGTTGCGGATCGTCGGCTCGAAGGGCGGGCTGTCCCATAGCTCCAGCGGGTCCGGCGGCTGAACGTCATAGTGACCGTAGAGCAGGATGGTCGGCTTGTCGGGTGAGACATCGCGCCTGGCAAGAACCATCGGATGGTTCTTTGTCGCAACCGTTTCCGCCTCCATGCCGAGCCCTTTCAGCATGTCGACGAGCAGATTGGCGACCTCGCGAATGCCGATGTCGTGAGCGCTGATGCTCGGATGGCTCACATAGTCCATCACCCGCGCGATAAACGCCTCGCTGTTGGCGTCCACATGGTCGAAGACTTTTTGCAGCTCGTCATCAGAAGCACTCATGCAGCCGTTCCTTCCTGTCGTGTGAGGATGATCGCTCCAACCGCATGCGCCTCGCCCGTCCAGCCCGGCGGCACGAGAATCGTTGTGTCGAGCTGCGTGAGAATAACCGGTCCGTCGAAGCGTGTCCCGGCCCCGATTGTGTTGCGGTCGATCAGCGGAACGTCACGGGCACCATTGGCAAACTGCACCGGCGCATGATCGTAAGCTTCAAGGGGACCACCCGGTTGAAGCCCGTCACGCGGCGGTTCCGATGTCAGGCCCGTGGCCTCAACCCGTAGCGTGACCAGCTCGATTGGCGCATCAAGCGCAAAGCCGTAAAGCGCCTTGTGTTCGGCGGTGAAAGCCTCTTCCACGGCTTCGCGCGTTCCCGCCCAGGGGATCGCGATCTCGCCACCCTGCCCGTAATAACGCAACAGCGCCACGCGATCCGTCTGCCGCTTGTCTTCGGGAACGCCCTCCACCGTCAGCCACGCATCGGCCTGCTGTTCAAGCTCCCCGAAAATGCCTTTCGCGGTCACGACATCAATCGCCCCGGCTTTTGGCAGGGTCCGGCTGAACTCGGCCTTGAGATCGGCTGCAAGCAGCCCGTCGGCACAAAGCACACCCGGCGCGGGCGGGATCATCACGCGCGAAATGCCCAACAGCTCCGCAAGGGCGCAGCCATGCAGCGGGCCGGCCCCGCCGAAGGGGACCAGTGTGAAGTGACGCGGATCGTGCCCGCGCTCGACGGACACCACACGAACAGCGCCAACCATGTGGTTGTCGACGATCTGGAGAACGCCGCGCGCTGCTGCCTCGAGCGACAGGCCCAGCGGTTCGGCGACCCCTTTTCGCACCACCTCGCGCGCGGCCTCGACATCAAGGCCCATGCGCCCGCCCAGCAGCTTCTCAGGCAGATGACCAAGCACCACATGGGCATCGGTGACGGTCGCATCCTGCCCCCCATGGCCATAGGCCGCCGGCCCCGGCCTTGCGCCGGCGCTGCGCGGCCCAACGGTCAGGGTCGCGTCCTCGACGGCGGCAATCGATCCACCGCCGGCACCGATCGTCACCATGTCCACCATCGGCAGCGGCAGCGGCCAGTCGCCGACCTTGCCATGCTGCGTGAGATCGACCCGGCCATCCTTGATCAGGCAAATGTCGGCGCTGGTTCCGCCGATATCGACGGTGATCAGATCGCGAATGCCACATGCGGCGGCAATCGCGCGTGCACCGACCACCCCGGCCGCTGGCCCCGACAACGCCGTAAGCGCTGGCGCTTCGCGGATTGCCGCCGCACCGGCCACTCCGCCATTCGACTTCATCAGAAGCAGCGGGGCGGCGACCTTTTCATCTTCGAGCCGGCGTTCCAGCCGGCCCACATAGCTTGTGACCCCCGGCATCACCGCAGCATTCAGCGCAGTGGTGAGCGAACGCTCATATTCACGCACCACGGGCAGCACATCGGTCGAGATCGTCACCGCAATGTCCGGCAGTTCCTCCCGCAGAATTTCGGCCACCCGCCTTTCATGCGCGGGATTGGCGAACGCATGCATGAGGCAGACACCAACGGCTTCCACATTCATGGTGCGAATGGCGCTCGCCGCCTGCCTGACACTGTCTTCGTCAAGCGTTTCCAGAACCGCGCCGCCTGCCGCAAGCCGTTCATCCACCTCGACGATCCGCGACGCGGGAACCGGGCGCTCGGGCTTCACCCAGTTGTAGAGATTGGCCTTGCGCGGGATGTCCTGCCGGCCGATGGCGAGCACGTGGCGAAAGCCCCGTGTGGTGACAAGCGCCGTACGCGCGCCCTTGCCCTCAAGTATCATGTTGGTGGCGACGGTCGTGCCATGCAGCACGCGGGCAAGTTCGCTCGCCTCCGCGCCCGCATCCGCGAGCGCCAGTCTTATGCCGGTCAGAAAGGCCTCGGAAGGATCCTGCGGCACGCTGGGCGTCTTGGCCCGCCACACTTTTCCGCTCGACCGGTCGAGAAGGGAGATGTCGGTAAAGGTGCCACCAATATCGACAGCGATGGCGAGGGAAGATTCAGCTGAGGACATCGACATACTCCTGACGATGGAAACGACGGTGGGCAGGACGTTCGGCGCGGGTGGCAACGGTGGCATCGGCGTCCACCCGGTTGCCTTCCATCACCACGCCATAAAGGCTTCTGGCTGCTTCAGGGCTGACGAACCCGCCCAGAACATCCTCGATCACCTTGCCGACCGGACGGTCGAAGGGATGGCCATGGCCGCCGCCCCCACCGGTCTCGATGCGCAGAATGTCGCCGCGCACCAGCCTGTTGCCGTCCGAGAGCGGTGCCAGAACCTGCTCCCGGTCGGTTCCCGGATTGACGATGGCCCGGCCGGAACCGCCACCCTGCCCCCCATCGATGCCCCAGGGAGGGTTCTTCACACTGTCGATGCGAACCGCCAGCACCGCGTCCTCGGCCATCACCTCGTATTCGCGCACGATCCCGCAACCACCGCGGTGGCGTCCTGCGCCGCCGGAGTCCTGCGCGATGCCATAGGTGCGCAACCGCACCGGATAACCAAGTTCGAGGAATTCGACCGGATAGTTTTCCTGCGCAACGAAATAGACCGCATCGATGCCATCGGCATCGGGGCGCGCGCCATATCCGACGCCAATCCCGTCTGCCAGAAGAAAACGCTCCAGCTCGCCCGCTTCATTGCGGAAATTGCCGCGCATGATGCTGATCACATAGGCTGAATTGGCAGCCGGCGCTTCGCCTTTCGCAACATTCACCAGCCCGCTCATGGCGGAGATGACGCGCATCGCCGTCAGTCCGCGCATGCCAAGAGGTGCGGGGAAACGCGGCGCAAGCAGCGAACCTTCGCGCAGCTTGACCGCATCGATGGCGTTCGGGCCACCCGCATTGCAGACCTGCGCCGGGTCGCCACCCAGATAATAGAGGCCGAGCGCCATGCCCGGCACACCCTCATTCATGAGATAGTTGACCGGGCCGGGAGCCTGATCGTCTGTCTCGGTTGCGTCGAAGGTGAAACGGTCTTCCCCGTCGCTGCCCTTCTCGCGCGAGAGCGAAAAGCGGATCTTGAAAGGCCCGTTTCCGTGCCCGTCTCCATCGATGGCATCGGTGAAACTATGCGTACCGTAATCGAAGGTCTCGGCCAGTTTCGTGCGCACCAGACGCCGCGTGCGGGCAAGTAGCTGGTCGAATGCATCGGCAACCACATCGGTGCCGAACCGGTCGATGATTTCACCGACACGCCGAACACCAAGATCGACGGACGCCATCAGGGCGCGCATGTCGCCATTGCTCTGCTCGGGAAAACGCGAATTGCGATGGAAGATCGACAGCGCGGCCTCATTGGTCTGCCCCGCATCGATCAGCTTCGTAACGGGAACAATGATGCCTTCCTGAAAGATCTCGGTCGCATCGGGGCTGATCGAGCCCGGGCGAATGCCGCCGATATCGGCAAAATGCGCCCAGCTCATCACGAAGGCGCAGCGCCGGCCATTGCGGAACACCGGTGCGAGCAGAACCTGATCGTTGGAGTGCGAGACCGCTCCGCGCGAACCGTAGCAGTCATTGTACCAGTAGAGGTCGCCCGGCTGCATCGTGTCGGCGGGAAATTTTTCAAAGACCGGACCGGTCATGTCGCCGAAGATTGGCACCATCGAACCAACGGCCATCACGCCGTCTGCATCGAACAGCGCGGTGTAAAAGTCCTTCTTCTCGCGAATAAACGCGGAAATCGCGGTGCGTTCCAGAAGCGCTTCCATCTCGGCCTGCGCGGCGGCGATTGCGCCGCGAATGATCTCCAGCGAAACCGGGTCGCAGACCGGCGTTTCGCATTCGGGCGGTGGGGTGGATGGCGAGGATTGAAGCATTTGCTTTCCTTATCAATGGCCGGTGCGACGTCGCTTCGTCACACGCTGACAACGATATTGCCGAGGCTTCCGCGCTCGACATGCTCATGGGCATCCGCGATCTCGCGGAGGGGATAGGTAGCGCCGATGGCAACGTGCAGACGCGCCTCCTCGGCAAGACGGGTCAGCATCGCCTCTCCGGCGCGCCGGGAAGCAGACGGAATATTGAAGCCCTGAATGAAGCGCAGGTTCGCGCCTTTGTTGGCGAAGGCGTAATAGGGGAGAACGGGCTCGGGATCGCTGCTGCAGGAATAGGAAGCAATGGTCCCGTTGGCTTTCAGAATGGCGATGTCGCTCAGCCGGTTCGCGGCAAAGTCCACCTCGATGATGCGGTCGACCCCCTCGCCCTCCGTTATGTCCAAAACGCGCGCGACAACATCCTCGCGCTTGCGGTCGATGATCTCGCTTGCGCCGGCTCTCCGGGCATGGCTCGCCGCCTCGTCACTGCTCACGGTCCCGATGACGCACGCACCGCCGGCCCTGGCAAGCTGCACCGCAAAATGACCAACCGCACCCGCAGCGCCATTGACCAGTATCGTCTGACCCTCCACCGGCCCATCGGCGAAGACCGCGCGATAGGCAGTCATCGCCGGCACGCCGAGACACGCTCCGTCCTCAAAGCTCAATCCTTTGGGAAGCGGCGCCGCCTGATCGGCAGGGATCGCCACATATTCCGCAGCCGTTCCGAATGCTCGGCCTGCGGTTCCGTAGCCGCCCTGCGCGTTCCAGAGCCAGACACGCTCACCGACGCGCGTGCGGTCCACACCCGCCCCCACATCGGCGATTTCGCCTGCGCCATCCGTGTGAGGGATCGCCAATGCGTGTTCCATCGCCATGCCGTGCCAGCCAGCCCGGCGTTTCACGTCGGCGGGATTGATGCCCGATGCACGCACCCGCACCAGAACCTCGCCCTTGGCCGGAACAGGCGCTGCCTGTTCGCCAAGTTCAAGCACCTCCCGGGCCGGCCCTGTGCGCGTGTAGAAAGCTGCAAGCATTGTTTCGTCCAGTCCTGGCGGTAACCGTTCAGAAAAGATGACAGGCGACCTTGCGGCTGCCCGCCGGACGCAGCGCCGGCGCTTCTTTGGCGCAACGGTCGAAAGCGAGCGGGCAACGGTCTCGGAACACGCAACCCGAAGGCGGATTGCGTGGATCAGGCGCGCCACGGCCAATGGGAAGCGGATCATGGCTCTGGTCGGGATGCGGCACCGGAACGGCCGCCACCAGCGCCTTGGTGTATGGGTGCAGCGGCTCGTGGACGATGTCCTCGGTCGGTCCATCTTCCATCATGCGACCCAGATACATGACGATGGTCCGCTCGCACACATACCGCACAAGGGCCAGGTCGTGACTGATGTAGATCGCAGTCAGGTTCAGCCGGTCGCGCACATCGCGAAACACGTTCAGAACGCCTGCACGCACCGACACGTCGAGCATCGAAACCGGTTCATCTGCAACCACGAAGTCGGGTTGCAGGATGAGCGCCCGCGCCATCACCACGCGCTGCAACTGGCCGCCCGATAATTGGTGCGGATACCGGTCAAGATATTGCTGTGGCTGTGGCAGGCGCACGAGTTCCAACGCTTCGATGATGCGCCCTTCACGATCGGCTGCCGGAATGCCGGCATTCTCCAGCGGTTCGGCCAGTGTGGCACGGATCGTGAAGCGCGGGTTCACCGCTTCAAACGGGTTCTGGAAGATGAGCTGCGCCTTGGCGCGATAGCGCTTGAGCGCCGGTCCCTTCAGACCGGACAACGCATCGCCGGCGAACTGGATCTCGCCACCGGTCGCCTCTTCAAGCTTGAGAAGCAGCCGCCCCATGGAGGTCTTGCCGCAGCCGGATTCGCCCAGAAGGCCGACACTCTCGCCCTTCTGGATCTCGAATGTCACACCGTCCACCGCCTTGACGACGGAGGAGTGGCCACGCATCGCCGAAAAGGCGCTGCCGACCCGGTAATGGAGCTGGGCATCCTTGACGGAGACCAGCGGCTTGGGTGGTTTCGACACAGCCAACCTCATGCGTCTGCGAGCCATGTTTCGGTGCGGGCCGCCTCCTGCCGCAGCTTGACGGCTTCATCCGCCCGGTGGCAGCTGACGCGGTGGTCAGGCGCGACCATGCCGAGCGCCGGCTGCTGCGTGGTGCAGGTCTCCACTGCGAACGGGCAGCGGGGCGCAAAGCGGCACCCCGATGGCGGAAAGGCGAGATTGGGCGGCGCGCCCTCAATGGGCGTCAGCACACCGCTCGCCGCCCCTTTCAGATCGGGAAACGCATTGCGCAGTCCCATTGTGTAGGGATGCGACGGCTCCATCAGAACGGCGTCCATCGGGCCGGCTTCGGCAATGCGCCCGGCATACATCACCACCGTCCGGTCGCAGACATAGGCGACGACCGAGATGTCATGCGTGACGAGGATCACCGAAATGCCCAGCATCGATTGCAGTTCGCGTAGCTGGTCGAGGATCTGCCGCTGAACGATCACATCGAGCGCCGTCACCGGCTCATCGGCAATCACCAGCTTGGGATTGAGCGCAAGGGCCAGAGCGATGGCCACGCGCTGGCGCATGCCGCCGGAAAACTGATGCGGATAGTCGCCAAGCCTGCCGGCCTCGATGCCAACCATCTCGAACAGTTCTTCGCATCGCGCCCGCGCTTGCCTGCGCCCCAGCCCACCGCGTCGCCGCAGCACCTCGTTGAGCTGATATTCGACCGTGTAGACGGGATCGAGCGAGTTCATGGCGCTTTGCGGAATGAACGCGATGTCACGCCAGCGCAGCGCATTCATCTCACGTTCCGGCAGTGCCGCGATATCCTGTCCGTCGAACAGGATCTGACCGCCGGTAATGCTCGCATTGTCGGCGATCACCCTTGTCAGCGCTCTGGCGACGGTGGTTTTGCCGCAGCCGGACTCGCCAACAAGACCGACGATGGAGCCACGCGGCACGTCGAAACTCGCGCCATCGACAGCATCGATTGAACCCTTGCCAACCTGATAGCTGACCTTGAGATCACGAACGGAAAGCAGTGTTTCAGTCATCGGCCAAGCTTCGGAAACAGGAGGTTTTCATAGCCACGGGTAATGAAGAAGCCCGCAGACACGACGAGGATGATGCAGACGCCGGGAGGCACGAACCAGTAGTAGGCCTGCTTCGCGAGCGCCTGGCTGGCGAAGGCGTCCTGCAGCATGTAGCCCCAGCTGATCGACTGGGGATCGCCAAAGCCGAGAAACGAAATCGACGCCTCCGTCAGAATGGCCCAGCCGATGGCGATGGACCCGTAAAGGAAGGAAAGCGGGAGGATGTTCGGCGCGATGTGCCGCAGAATGATCTTGAAATCCGAAGAGCCTGAAACCCTTGCCGCATCCACATAGCTGCGGGACCGCAGCGTGAGGACCTGGCTGCGGATGACCCGCCCCGTGTCTCGCCACAGAACGAGCGCCATGGCGATGACGACGTTCCAGATCGACGGTTCAAGGAAGGCGGCAAGCACGATGACGAAGGGCAGGAAGGGTATGCCGAACGCCACATCTGCCAGCCGCATCAGGAGCGCGTCCACCCAGCCGCCGAAATAGCCGGAAACCAGCCCGACGATCGATCCGATCAGCGCCACCATGAAGGCCGCTGTCAGTCCGATAAGCAGCGCGGAACGCGTGCCGTAAACAATCTGCGAGAAGATATCCCGGCCAAGGCTGGTGGTGCCGAGAATGAAGCCGTCTTCACCCGGACGCAGATCGGCGGCCAGATCGTAATTGGGCGTGTAGAGGATCTCCGTCGGATCGTATGGCGCAATGGCGTCGGCGAAGATCGCGGTCAGGATGAAGATCGCATAGATGGCGAGGCCGGCAACGGCGAAGGGGTCGTTCAAAGGCAGACGCAGGCTGCGAAAGAAGCGCGCGACGAAAACCCGGCCTGGGAAGCGTGGTATCAAGCATGGCTGATCCTCGGGTCGAGCAGGGAATACAGAAGGTCGGCGATGAGGTTCATCAGGATGACCACCACTGCGATCATCAGGAACGCGCCCTGCGCCAGCGGATAGTCGGATGCCGAGACGGCATTGACGAGTTCGCGTCCAAGCCCCGGCCAGGAGAAAACGGATTCAACGACCACATTTCCCTGAAGCTGGTAGCCGACGGCGATGGCGAAGGATGTCATGACCGGCAAAAGCGCGTTGCGCGCGGCATGGCGCACCACGACCGACCAGTTGGACAGTCCCTTGATGCGGGCCATGGTGACAAAGTCTTCCTTCATCACATCCAGCATGTTCGAGCGCATCAGAAGAAGCGGCAGTCCCTGACTGTAAATCGCCAGTGTCAGGGCCGGGAGCGCCAGATAGCTCAGGAACTCCCGCGAGGTGTAAAGCGCCCACAGGCTGTCATAGCTGGCGCCGGCCGGTCGTGTGCCGCCGGCGGGAAACCAGCCGAGCCAGAAGGAAAACACGGCAAGCAGCACCATCCCGAGCCAGAATTCAGGCATGGCGCGCGTCGTCAGAACCAGCGGAATTGCCGTGTTCTCGACGACGCTTCCGCGCCGCCAGGCGAGATACGCGCCGGCAAGAATGCCGAATGTGTAGGCCACGATGAGCGAAGAGAATGTGAGAATGAGCGTGTTGGGCAGCAGCGTCATCAGCCGTTCTGCCACAGGCTCTCGATAGCGAAAGCTCTGACCCAGCTCACCCTGCAGAAGATTGCCGAGATAGATGAGGTATTGCTCCCACAATGGCTTGTCGAGGCCGAACTGCGCCATAAGCGCTTCCTGCTGTTCCACAGTGAAGGTGGGGTCGATATAGGCCGCCATCGGATTGCCCGGCATCAGGCGGAACATGAGGAACAGGATCGTGACGACCGCCCAGAGGACGAGAGCGAGTTGCAGCGCTCTGCTGGCCATCGCCTTCAAATGGGACATGAACAGGCTTCCCTTGTCTCGGCGCGAAAATTCTGGCCGCGTCACCTCAGGGCGCGGCAGCGTGGCGCGTCGGGAGGAGACAGGCGCACCGTGACAGTGCGCCTGTCAGGGCGTTATTCGGCCAGCGTTTCCTTCTGGTCGCCGGGATAATGCAGGCGGTCACCCTCGAGCGTGTAGCCGGCATCCTCAAGGATCTTCACCGCCACATCGTGGCCAGCCTCGAAGCCTTCGACCACCGCTTCATTGTGCCAGAAGCCCAGCGCGGGAGAGACAACGGAGTTGGAAGGCTCGGCGTAACCGCGATAGGCAGCCTTGACGATCAGGCGACGGTCCACGGCCGAAGAAAGCGCGCGGCGGAATGCCGGATCATCGAAGGGCGGACGACGGTTGTTGAACGCGACATAACGGAAGCCCATCTCGACGGTCGAAACGGTTTCCAGATCGCCATCCTGCTCGGCTGCCTGCAGCAGCACCTGCGGATCACCGGAGAACTCGGCGAGGAAGTTGATCTCGCCGGAGCGCAGCATGCCCAGCGCCGCTTCAACATTCGGCACGATGCGCAGAATCCAACGCTCGGCCTTCGGTGCGTTGAAGTGATCCTTGTTGGCGGAAAGAACGATTTCCTCATTGGTGAGCCAGCGCTCGAACCTGAACGGCCCGGAACCGATGGGTGTCTCTTCCTGATAGCTTTCCGCGTTCTCTTCCTTCGTCTTCAGATCGGCGATGATCGGCTCCCAGACATGCTTGGGAATGAGATTGATCTTCGCCAGGCTCGACGTGACGAACGACGCCGCCGGCTGCTTGAGCGTGAAGGTGATCGTGGAACCGTCAATCGCGATATTCTCGATATTGGTGGCGAATGGCGCATACATCGGCGCTTCACCGCTGACGGCGGTCTCGAAGGAGAATTTGACGTCTTCCGGCGTCACAGGCTCGCCGTCATGCCACTTCATGCCCTCGCGCAGCGTCACCGCGATGGTCTTGTCGTCTTTCCACTCATAGCTTTCGGCCGCCCAGGCCTTGGGCAGGCCGTCGGGACCGACACGCACGAGCCGGTCATAGACCAGTTCGAACACCCAGCTGTCCACGCCGCCGGAGATGTAGAGCGGGTTGATCGCCTGCACATTGTCGCCGGAGTTGAGGATGATGTCCTTCTGTTCGCCAACCGGCGTCAGCGACATGAACGTCCACGTGTTGCGAATGCCAATGCCGCTCTGCTCGACAACCGAGGCCGGGTCCCAGACCGTCTTGTCGAACGCGAATGTCTGTTTGGGATGAACAAGCATCATGTTGGGCTGGTCGGCGGCGAGGATCTCCTGCGCCTTGTCGATCAGCTCCTTGCGCTTGGCTTCGTCGATCTCGACCCGCTCGGCTTCAACGACCGTGTCGTATTCCGGGTTCAGGTAACCGATGAAATTGTAACCCTTGTCCGCCGTGGTCGAATGGAACAGGTTAAAGACGATCTCATCGGGGTCCGAGCGCTCGGGCCGACCGACCATCTGCCAGGCCGTGGCGTCCCAGTTGTCACGCTGATACCAGACGACGTCCGACATCTGCTCCCAGGGCATGACCCGCACATTCACATCGAGACCGAGCTTGCGCCACTCCTGCGCAATGAGCTGGATCGACTGGAATTCCTGTGGCTGCGCCGCCTGCGGGCGGGTGAACAGGTCGATGGTTCTGATCTGATCGCCGGCAAATGCCGGCGTTCCGGCAAGAAGGGCGAGAAACGCGGTCGAGACAACCGCTCTGCGCATTGGTATCATCCTGCTTCTCCTCTGAAGATTTTTGTCGTTGTCTTGTCGGCGCGCAGGCTCAGGCCACCCGCAGCGCCTCGAAGGACTGGCCGGCCCGCATTTTGGCGGGCATCGGATAGGCTGTCTTGGAGTGGGAGAGCCCCATGGAAACCAGCGTTTCCGCGTGCTTTAGCGCGGCCTTGCCGGCATTGATGGCCGGCGCGCCCACGGCGGCGGAAACCTCGTCCGCAAGATCCAGAAACGACATCGTCATGCAGCCGAACAACAGAGCGTCGGCACGGTCCTGCTTCACGCAAAGCGTTGCCGTCTCGATCAGCTTCTCGCGCGTCTGATCCGGGTTTTTCATCAGCTCCAGAACGGGAATGCCCGTGGCCCGCACGGAAGCGAGCTTTTCAAGGACACCCGCCCGGTAGGCAAGCAGCTCCTGCCCGGCAACCATGCTTTCGAAGATGGTCAGCACGGAGAGCTTGTGCCCCAGGCTGGCAGCCAGAAGCAGCGAACTTTCGCATGGGCCAACAACCGGCATGGTCGTCAGTTCACGCGCGGCCTCCAGGCCCGGATCGCCAAAACAGCCGATAATCGCTGCATCAAATCCTTCGCGCTCGCAACGCATGATCACGTCGATCGTGGCAGGAATGCACAGCGCCTCTTCATAAGCGGATTCGATTGATGCTGGTCCGTCCACAACATCAATGACCGACACTTCGGTGCCGGTGAATGCCCACGCATTCAGCAGCGCTTCGCGCCGCTTCATCTCCTTCAGCCCCATCGGCCCCTTGGACATCGGCCCCGGTACGACATAAGCAACACGCATTTCATCGCCCCTCATTGTTTTATTGTGTGAAACATTGTTTCTTATTTCCGTTGAGTAAATCACAAATCTGCAATATTGCAACCGTGCAGCAGACAACGATAATGCGAGAAACAGGAGCGCAGCCATGAACGAGACAGCCCCCAAGGACTACAGGATCGCTGCTGTCGACCGCGCATTGCTTGTCCTTGAAGCACTCGCCGACCAACCGGATCAGGGGGTCACAGCGCTCGCAAAATCGCTTGGCCTGACGAAGTCCATTGTCTTCCGCCTGCTGCATACGCTCGAAGAGCGCGGCTTCGTGTTCCGGGATCCGGAGCGCGCCGTCTACTCGCTCGGCTATCGCGTTGGTGTGCTGGGAGAACGTGTTGGCCGCGAAGGCAGCCTCCTGTCTGCTGCGCGGCCTGTGATGGATGCGCTGCGCGACCGGACCTCCGAGAACGTGAATCTCGTCGTGCGCGACGGATTGCGCTCGCTCGTTGTTGCGACGCGCGAGGGCCTGCATTCAATTCGCCTTTTCGCGCAGGCGGGACGCAACGGCCCGCTTCATGCCGGTGGCGGTTCGCTCTGCATTCTAGCATTCAGCGAGAAGAGCATCATCGACCAGGTGCTCGCCAGCCCGCTGGAAGCTTTTACCCCCTACACGATCACCGACCGTGAAAAGCTCCGGCAAGCGCTGGAACGCATTCGCGCGAACGGATGCAATGTCGCAATTAACGATCTCGATGAAGGTGCCTTCTCCGTTGCGGCCCCCATCATTGCGGCCGATGGCAACGTTATTGCAGCGATTTCCGTTGCCGGCGCAGTCGTGCGCTTCGATGAAGAGCGCCGCGAGGCTTACATGCAGGCCGTGCTGGCAGCAGCCGGTGAAATTTCGCAGCGCCTGTCGCTGCACCGTTCCGACAAGGACGAAGCCGAGAGCAAAGCCCGCTCCGCCGGCTGAACCCAGCCCCCAGAGCGCAATAGAATCATAAAATGCGCAGCCCGCTTCCGCGGGCTGTTTTCGTTTGCCTGGCTTCCCAATGCTTGGGCCAGCGCTTGCAGCCACGCAAACGCTCTGCTAGCTTTTCTTTATTACGAAACATTGTTTTGTTGAATGAAACAAATGGGAGCTTCGCGCATGAACAATCTCGAAAAACAAATTCTCGATTCCGTCTCGCTTGACGAACCCTGGGGGCTGGTCGAGAGCTTTGCGACTTTCAAGCGCGAGCACCCCACCGATGTGAACCGCGGCATGGACGAAATTGTCTCACGGCTGCGCAAGCACGGTGTCGAGGTCACGGTTCATGAGCCGAGCCTCTATCTCAGCCTGCCCGGTCAGGCCCGCGTCGAGGCTGAAGGCAAGACGTTCCGCGCCAAGCCGCCGGCATACAGCGTCGACGCCAGCAATGGCGTCACGGGCGAACTTGTCTATGTCGGCGCGTATCACAACGCGATGATCACCGACATGTTCGAGCAAAAGGTGGACACCACGCAGGAGCTCGCCGATCGCGTACGCGGCAAGATCGTGATTTCCGAAGGTTTTGCGAGCCCCGGCCTGGTTTCCCAGTTCGAGGAAATCGGCGCCATCGGCGTTATCGGCATCAATCCCGGTGTCGACATCCACTGGGGCATCTGCACCAGCATCTGGGGCACGCCGGATCTGGACGACCTGCCGCGCAAGCCGAAGATCGCCGCTGCGGCGGTCAACAAGGATGACGGCGCGGCGCTGGTCGCCATCGCGGAAAAGGGCGGCAGCGTCACGCTGTTCACCGAGATGGAAGAGGGCTGGTTCACGTCTAAACTGCCGGAAGTCTTCATCAAGGGCACCGAAGAGCCGGAGAAATACGTCTTCCTGCACGGCCATCTCGACAGCTGGGATGTGGGCGTGGGCGACAACGCAACCGGTGATGCGAGCATGCTCGAAATCGCCCGCGTGCTCTGGGAAAATCGCGGTTCCCTGAAGCGCTCGGTGCGCATCTGCTGGTGGCCCGGCCACTCCACCGGACGCTATGCCGGTTCGACCTGGTTCTCCGACAATTTCGCGCTGGACCTCGAGCAGAATGCCGTTTCGCAGGTCAACTGCGACAGCCCGGGCTGCCGCTGGGCAACCGAATTCATCAATCTTTGCCGGATGAGCGAAACCGAAGACTTCCTCGCTGAAGTGATCGGCGAAGTGGCCGGCAAAACGATGGAAGGCGAGCGCCCGCACCGCGCCGGCGATTACTCCTTCAACAATATCGGCATTTCCAGCTACCTGATGCTGTCATCGACCATGCCGGACGTCCAGCGTGAGGAGAAAGGGTACTACACGGTGGGCGGCTGCGGCGGCAACATTGCCTGGCACACCGAGAATGACACGCTGGAAATCGCCGACAAGGACATTCTCCTGCGCGACATCAAGGTCTATCTCCTTGCCGTTCTGCGCAATGCGAATGCCGAGATCCTGCCGTTTGACTGGCGCGCCACGGCAAAGGAATTCGCGCAGACCGTGGCCGAGTATCAGGCCAAGGCCGGCGACCGCTTTGACCTGTCGGCATCGAAGGACGCTGTCGAGGCGCTGGCTTCAACGCTCGACAGCTTCTATGCGGGCATCAAGTCCGGCAAGATCGACAGGGCAACGGCCAACAGCGTGATCCAGGATCTCGCCCGCATCCTCGTGCCGATCAACTTCACCCGCGTGAACCGCTTCAGCCACGATCCGGCCCTGACAATCCCGCCGCTGCCTTCCATCGCAGCAGCAGCGGATCTGGATGGTTTTGACGAAAACACGCTTGGTTTTGCGAAAACCCAGCTTGTTCGCGGACAAAACCGCCTCATCTCCGCCCTTCGTCAGGCACAGCGCCACATCGAGCTGCTCGCGGGCTAAGCAACGCACAAAAGCATGATCGACCGCTGCGTCTCTCCTGAAGAGAGGCAGCGGTCTTTTCATTTCCGGCCTTGCCTCAGAGCCTGCGATATTCGACGCCGCGCGCCCTTGCCAAGGAGAGGATGAACCGATCCGACGAAAGGCGCTGAAGGCAGATCCGACGCCCCATCGCGTTGAACAGCCAGCGTCCATTGCCAAGCGGCTTGAGGGTCGTTTCGGTTTGAAGCGGTCCTGCACCCCAATGGAGTGTTCGGCCCCGGATCGTCACAATCGCGTGGTCACTGATCCAGCGCCCGTCCAGCTCCGGTTCCTCGTCGCAATCGCCCACCGGAAACAGCCGGACGGGCTGATGGAACAGATCGCCGCTCAGCGCTCCGTCCGTATACGCCAGCCGCATGCGCGCATGCGGCGCTGCGGAAACGAATTGGCCGTCATCGCCTGCAAAGAGCGCTTCTTCCGCATCGCGCACCACGATGGCGTTCTTTTTCACTTCGGCCCAGAGGTCCCCCTCTTCCGCCACATAGAGACCGGACGGCGCCCAGTCGCCGGCGGGTTTCGGCATCTGCGCCTGCGGCACGCCACGCAGCCGCGCCCACACGCGCGCCGCAAGCCCGGTCGCATCGCCATCGTCGCGATTGCTCAGGGCCACGAGCGCGATGCCCTCCTCCGGCGCGCACAGAAAGCCCGCGCGATAGCCGGCCTGCGCCCCGCCATGACCCGGCACGCGCTCCGCGCCGATCTGCGTCAGCGCAATGCCAAGCCCATAACCGGTCGCCTCGCCTGAACCGAGAGGCAGAGGCCGGGCGATCTGCGCAAAAACGTCTCGCGCCATGAGGTCCGACAGCCAGACCGCCAGATCCCGCGCCGAACCCGAAAGCGAGCCGGCCGCAGAAAGATGCATTCCCTGAAAGCCTTCCGACCAGCCGGGCGATGCAGGTTCATGGCCGGGCACAAGCCCCGGCGCCGGATCAGTCCAGTATTCGGACGCCCGCATGCCGATGCCCAGCCTTTGTGCGTGATCCGCCACCATGTCGGAGAACACGAAACCGCGCCGCGCCAGCGCCGTTTCCAGAAGACGGTAGCCGCCATTGGAATAAGCGACCTCATGGCCGGGCCTGGCGTTCAACCAGTCAAAACCGGCCATCCAGTGGTGAAGCGGCGCGGCCTCGGTGCGCGTATGCGATCCGAAACCCAGAAGGGTCAGGCTCTCGCGCGGGTCGGGCAAGCCGCCCTGCATGGCAAGCGCCTGCGCTACCGTTACGGATGCCGGGGCCGCCGCGAGTTCCGGAAGCGCCTCGCCCAGCGTCATGTCGAGCGGCAACACACCGCTTTCGACAAGACAGGCCGCAAACACATGCTTGGTGACAGACGCCCAGCGAAACACGCTGTCAGTCCCAAGCGGCGCGCCTCCGACGCCCGCATGCCCCGCCGCCGCAACCAGCCGAACCGATCCGTTCTCAATGCCAAGCACCACGCCGCCCGGGCCATCCGCCGGCCAAGCTCCGAGCCTTTCAAGAGCAGTATTCTCCGCCGCAGCCCAATCGCGTTCAGCCATTCGTCATCTCCCCTGATCGTCCGCGAAGAATGCCGTTTTTCGTGACATACCTGCAGTCCATGGACACTGGCTTTGCCGCTACACGCGCGACAATCAAGCAGATTTCACAACCACAGGTCTTTTCAACAGGCTCCCGCTTCTGTAGCCCGAAAACTGGATGATCCGCGGAAGCGCGAACCCAATGGCTCCCACGCGGCACATTGCAAAACGCCGAAACGTTTGAACGGATATGTTGCATGCATGACATCGGATTGAAGATCGCGCTTATCGGCGTCATGGGCATGGGCGCGCAATGGCTTGCCTGGAGGCTCCGCCTGCCGGCCATCGTCCTGCTCCTGATCGCGGGCATGGTCGCCGGGCCGGCCACCGGCTTTATCAATCCGGAAATGGATTTTGGCGAAATCTATCGCCCGCTCGTGTCGCTCGCCGTGGCAATCATCCTGTTTGAGGGTGGTTTGACGCTGAACTTCAAGGAAATCAGCGAAACCTCAACCGCCGTGCGGCGCATCATCCTGATCGCCGGACCGATCGTATGGGTGATGACCGCCCTCTCCGCTCATTATGTCGGCGGCCTCACCTGGCCGACAGCCATAGTGCTCGGCGCCATTCTCGTGGTCACCGGCCCCACCGTCATCACGCCGCTCCTGCGCCAGGCGCAGCTTGCCTCGCGGCCCGCCTCCCTGCTCAAATGGGAAGCGATCGTCAACGACCCCATCGGCGCGCTCTTTGCTGTGGTGGCTTTCGAGGTCATTCTCGTCTTTCTCGGCCTGCATCAGGGCGGCAGCCTGGCCTATGTGGTGGTTGCGGCCTTCGTGGTCGCCGTCGCCGGCGGTTTTGCCGCCGCCAAGCTGATCCAGTGGGCGTTCGTGCGCGGCTATGTGCCCGAATTCCTGAAAGCGCCCATATTGCTGGCCGCCGTTCTTCTGGCCTATGCGCTCACCAATCTGGTGCTCGAAGAAGCCGGGCTCCTGACCGTCACCGTGATGGGCATCGTGCTTGCAAACACCCGCATTGCGAGCCTCGCGGAGATGCGCCGTTTCAAGGAAACCATCACCGTTTTCCTGGTCTCGGGCATCTTCATCCTGCTGACCGCCTCGCTCACCATCGAGGATTTCCGAAGCCTCGACTGGCGCGCCGCGCTGTTCGTCGCCTCGCTTCTCTTCGTGGTGCGGCCACTCGCCATCATGATCGCCACCACCGGCTCCGGCGCAACAATGCCCGAGCGCATTCTGACAAGCTGGATCGCGCCGCGCGGCGTGGTCGCCGTCGCGGTTTCAGGCCTGTTCGGCGCAGCTCTTGAAGAAGCAGGCATCATCGATGCGGATCGCATGGTCGCCTTCACCTTTGCGGTGGTTGTCACCACAATCGTTCTGCACGGCTTCACGCTCGGCCCCCTCGCCTCGCTTCTAAAGCTCAAGAGTTCGGAGAAGCCCGGCCTTCTCATCGTTGGCGGTCCGCGCTGGGCAATCGATCTCGCCAAGAAGCTCAAAAGCGTTGAAGTGCCGGTGATGATCGCCGACCCGAACTGGAACCACATCGCCGAGGCGCGGCTTGCCGACATTCCCGTATTCTTCGGAGACATATTGTCGGAAGAGGCTCATCACACGATCGATCCCAAGCGGTTCTCGAACCTCATCGCCGTCACCGACAACGATGCCTACAATTCTCTCGTTTGCACCGATTTTGCGCCGGAACTCGGCCGTTCTCACGTGTTTCAGCTCGGACGCGGCGGAGATCAGCCGAAACGCATGTCGCTGAACTTCACGCTGGGCGGGCGTCCGTTGACCAAAGACGGGCTGGAGTTCCGCGCACTGCGCGAACGGCACTGGCAGGGCTGGACGTTCCAGGCGACCCGGCTGACCGAGGCCTTCGACTACAACGCCTATCTGGAAAGCCGCCCGGAAGACGCAATCGTTCTCCTGTGGGTAAAGCCCTCCGGCGCAATGGTTTTCGCAAGCGACGCGGCCAACACGCCTTCCATCGATGACCGCATCATCAGCTTTACGCCGGCAAAGGATCACCTCGGCGAACGCAATGGCAGCACTAAGAAATCAAAAGAGAAATCCGCTTCAACCGCCGAGCCGGAGTGAAGGTGCCCCAAACCATTGATGAAGGATCGGAATGGTCTGAAAGCCAGATTCCATTTTTCAATCCCCCCAGACGGGGGGATGTCGATGGCAATCGAGATTTGACGCATTCAGGGTCACCCGCAGCTTTAGCGCAGTAGAACGTCCGGCATCACCCGTAACGGGCAATGCAAGCAGCACATCGAAAATGGTGTGATCTCCATGTTCCTCCACCCTCCCGGCGCACCATTGCCGATGTGCGTTTGTGACAGAACTCGCGCTTGACATGAATATTGATTCAGGTTTCATATTTGCCAGACGAGAAAATCGGGAGGATCATTCTCATGTACCGGACAATCGCTCTGGCTCTGGCCGCTTCGCTGGCGGCGACGCCATTGGCGGCGGAAATCCGCATCGCGCATGTCTATGGCAAGACCGGGCCGCTCGAGGCCTATGCCAAGCAATCCCATGACGGCCTCATGCTGGGCCTCGAATACGCCACCGACGGCACGATGGAGATCGACGGCGAGCCAATCGTCGTCATCGAGAAGGACACCCAGCTCAAGCCCGATATCGGCAAGGCGCTTCTGGCCGAGGCCTATGGCGACGATGACGCGCATATCGCGGTCGGCCCCGTCTCGTCCGGCGTCGCGCTGGCCATGCTGCCGGTGGCGCAGGAATATGAGCGGCTGCTGATCGTCGAGCCCGCCGTGGCGGATTCGATCACCGGCGAAAACTGGAACCGCTACATCTTCCGCACCGGGCGCAACTCCTCGCAGGACGCCATCTCCAACGCCGTCGCCCTTGGCGGTGAAGGCGTGACCGTGGCGACGTTGGCGCAGGACTACGCCTTCGGACGCGATGGCGTGGCGGCGTTCAAGGAAGCGCTGGAAGCCACCGGCGCAACCGTGGCGCATGAGGAATATGTGCCCACCGACACCACCGACTTCACCGCTGCGGCCGAGCGCATCTTCCAGGCCATGGGTGACATCGAGGGTGAGAAAAAGCTCTTCATCATCTGGGCTGGCGGCGGCAACCCGATGGGCAAGATCAACGCCATGGACCCGTCGCGTTTCGGCATCGAGATCGCGACCGGCGGCAACATCCTCGCCGCGCTGACCGCCCACAAGGAACTGCCCGGCATGGAGGGCGCGACCTATTACTATTACGAGATCCCGCAGAACCCGGTGAACGAGTGGCTCGTGAAGACCCATTTCGAGCGCCACGGCACGCCGCCGGACTTCTTCACCGCAGGCGGCATGTCCGCCGGCATGGCCATCGTAGAGGCCATTCGCAAGGCCGGTGGCGCCGAGGACACAGAAGCGCTGATCACCGCCATGGAAGGCATGGAGTGGGAGACGCCGAAAGGCACGATGCGCTTCCGCCCTGAAGACCATCAGGCGCTGCAGACCATGTATCACTTCCGCACCGAGGTTCAGGAAGACAAGGACTACGGCGTTCCGGTTCTCGTTCGCGAGATCGGCATCGAGGACATGAACATCCCTGTCCGCAACTGATGCGCTGAATCCGGACGGGGCGGCGAAAGACCGTCCCGTCACCTTTCTCGACCAAGAGCGACCTTCCTGATGACCCAGCCACTTCTGGAAACCGACGGGCTTGCCGTGCGCTTTGGCGGCCATGTCGCGGTGGACGCCGTGACATGCAGCTTCCATGCCGGAGAGCTCACCGCCATTGTGGGGCCGAACGGGGCCGGCAAGACGACCTATTTCAACCTGATTTCGGGTCAGATCACGGCCACGGCCGGTCGGGTCCGGCTGATGGGCGAGGACATCACCCGCGCCGGCATCGCCGAGCGCTGCAAGAAGGGCATTGGCCGGGCGTTCCAGCTCACCAACCTGTTTCCCGATCTCTCGGTTCTGGAAAATGTGCGCCTGGTGATACAGGCAAAGCAGAACAAGGGCTTCAGCCTCTTTTCGATGGCCGACAGCCACAGCGAAATCACCATGGCCGCGATGGCGATCCTCGAACGGGTGCGGCTGGACCCGTGGAAGGACCAGACCGCCGCCGAACTCAGCCACGGCAACCAGCGCAAACTGGAAGTTGCGCTGCTGATCGCGCTCGACCCGATGGTCTACATGTTCGATGAACCCACCGCCGGCATGAGTGTGGACGAAGCGCCCGTGGTGCTCGATCTCATCGCCGAACTGAAAGCCGAAACCAACCGCACCATTCTGCTGGTGGAGCACAAGATGGACGTGATCCGCACCCTCGCCGACCGGATCATCGTGCTGCACAACGGCGCGCTGGTGGCCGACGGCCCGCCCGCAGAGGTGATGGCCTCGGACATCGTGCAGGAAGCCTATATGGGCAGGGAGCTGGAAGATGTCTGAGCCCGTGCTGAAACTGAAGGGCGTGGAAACCGACATCGCCCAGTATCACATCCTGAAGAAGGTCGATCTGGACGTGCCGCGCGGCTCGGTGACGATGCTTCTGGGGCGCAACGGCGTGGGCAAGACGACCACGCTGCGCACCATCATCGGCCACTGGCAGGCGCGGGCCGGCTCCATCACTTTCGACGGAAACGACATCACCCGCCTGCCGGTGCCCGACCGCGCCCGCGCGGGCATCGGCTTCGTGCCGGAAGACATGGGCATCTTCGCCGACCTGACGGTGGAGGAAAACATGATCCTCGCCGCCATCAGCGGCCCGCTCGATGCGGCCCGGCGCGACTGGCTGTTCTCCGTCTTTCCGCCGCTGCGCACCTTCTGGAACGCGGCGGCGGGCAATCTCTCCGGCGGCCAGAAACAGATGCTGTCGATCGCCCGCGCCATGGCGGAACGCCGCACGCTCTATCTCATCGATGAGCCCACCAAGGGCCTCGCCCCCGCTATCATTTCAACCATGGTCGGGGCGCTGCGTGAACTGAAGGCGCAGGGCGCCTCGATCCTGATGGTGGAACAGAATTTCGCCGTCGCAAAGGCGCTGGGCGACCACGCAGCGGTGATGGATGACGGCCGCATCGTGTGGACCGGCAGCATGGCGGAACTGGCCAACGACGCGACCCTTCAGGAACGTCTGATGGGCCTGAGCATGGAAATGCAATGAAGACCGTTCTCTCGCAACTGCCCTCCCGTTCGCGGCAGGGGCTCAAACAGCCGTCCTGCGCCGCGAAGAAACCGCTTCGATCCAGCGAGGCCCGCACATGACCATTGCACCGACCCACAAACCCACCTTCGCCGACATTCCGCTGTCGGAACGGCTGGCGAAAGCCACACCGCTTCTTCTGGTGCCCGTTCTGGTTCTGGTCGGGCTTGCCGCCATAGGCAATCCGTCGAGCTGGCTGACGCTCACCGTATCGGGCCTCGCCATGGGCATGATGATCTTCATCATCGCTTCGGGCCTGACGCTCGTGTTCGGCCTGATGGATGTCATCAATTTCGGCCATGGCGCGTTCATCTCGGTCGGCGCTTTCGTCGGCATTTCCGTGCTTCTGGCGCTTGGCGGCTGGGCCGGCGCGCCTTCGCTCCTGCTCAACCTTCTGGTCGTGCTTCTGGCCGTGATCGCCGCCATGATCGTGACCGGCGGTCTTGGCTGGGCCTTCGAAAAGGTGATCGTGCGCCCCGTCTATGGCGCGCATCTCAAGCAGATTCTCGTCACCGTCGGCGGGTTGATCGTGATCGAACAGCTCATCGCCGTTGTCTGGGGACCGGAAGAAATCTTCTTCTCCCGTCCCGAAACGCTGAAGGGCGCGTTCACCTTCTGGGGCGCCGCGCTCGAGAAATACCGCATCCTGGCCGTGGCCGTGGGGCTTGGCCTCTTCGTCGCCATGCGGCTCGTGTTCCGCCGCACCAAGATCGGCCTGATCGTGCGCGCCGGCGTCGAGAATGGCGAGATGGTCGAGGCGCTGGGCTATCGCCTGAGCCGCGTCTTCATCGGCGTTTTCATCGCCGGTTCGGCGCTTGCCGGTCTCGGCGGCGTGATGTGGGGCCTCTATCAGGAAGTCATCACCGCCAGTATGGGCGAAGAACTGATGATCCTTGTCTTCATCGTGGTGATCATCGGCGGGCTGGGCTCGGTGGAAGGCGCTTTCATCGGCGCGCTTCTGGTGGGCCTCCTGCAGAACTATGTCGCCTTCCTCGAGCCCAAGCTGGCGCTGGTGTCGAACATCGCGCTGATGACCGCAATCCTCATGTGGCGGCCGCAAGGCATGCTGCCCGTCGTGAAGGCCAAATAAGATGCTCGTCAAGCTTCTCTCCGGTGACAAACCCCGCTCGCTGGCGCTGACCCTGATCCTTCTGGCGATCCTCGTCGCGCTGGCGCTTGCCCCGTTCCTGTTTCCCGGCGTGCGGTCTCTGGAAACGGCGGCGCGCATCTGCATCTTCATCGTGCTGGTGGCGAGCTACGACCTGCTTCTGGGCTATACCGGCATTGTGAGCTTTGCTCATACGATGTTCTTCGGGCTTGGCGCTTACGGCGTGGCGCTCGCCTCCATCCACATGGGGCGCGGCTATGACGCGCTCCTGACCGGTACCGTTCTCGGAGCCCTGGCGGCCGCCCTTCTGGCGCTTGTGATCGCCATGTTCTCGCTGCGGGTTCGGGCGATCTTCTTCGCCATGATCACGCTCGCCGTTGCCTCGGCTGTGGCGGTTCTGGTGTCGCAGATGTCCGGTGTGACCGGCGGCGAAGACGGCCTGAACTACATGATCCCGCGCGAACTGACACCGGCCTTCCGGCTGGGCGAACTGTTCGGCGTGCGTATCAATGGCAAGGTGCTCAACTACTATCTCGTCTTCTTCGCGTCTCTGGGGCTCTTCCTCCTGATGCTGCGGGTCGTCAACTCGCCCTTCGGGCGCGTGCTCAAGGCAATTCGCGAGAATGATTTCCGCGCAGAATCCATCGGCTATAATGTGGTCTGGTACCGCACCATCGCCACATGCCTTTCCGCCGCGACGGCAGCCGTGGCCGGCAGCCTGTTTGCGATCTGGCTGCGCTATGTCGGCCCCGACACGACGCTCTCCTTCGAGATCATGCTCGACATTCTCCTGATGGTGGTGATCGGCGGTATGGGCACCATGTATGGTGCGGTCATCGGGGCGACCATCTTCGTGCTGGCGCAAAACTATCTGCAGACGCTGATGGGCGCGGCCTCTGAGGCAACGGGCGGCGTGCCGCTCCTGCCGCAGCTGCTGGACCCCGACCGCTGGCTTCTGTGGCTCGGCATCCTCTTCATTCTCAGCGTCTACTTCTTCCCCACCGGCATTGTCGGCAGGCTGCGGGCCGGACGCTGAACGTGACGCGCTCCATCCTGTTCCTGCATGGCTGGACGATGCGCGGAGCCGTGTTCGACCGGCTAATCGCCCGCATCGGCCCGGATTTCGACTGCCATGCGCCCGACATGCCGGGCCATGCCGGAGCCGCCCACCTGCCGCCGACGCTCGATGCCTGCGCGGACATGATCGGCGAGGCGCTCAACGCCCTGCCGGACAGGAAACCGCTGGTGGTGGGCTGGTCGATGGGGGCAGCCGCCGCCTGGCGCTATCTCGCGCGCCATGGCAGCGCCGGGATCGGCGGGCTGGTCACCGTCGACATGAGCACACACATCGTGCCGGCTGCGGACTGGCCACACGGCCTGAAAGGGCAGACGGCTGAGAGCGTGGCGCAGTCGACCCGGCGCTTCCGCACCGACTGGGATGGCGCAACGCACGGCATCGCCGCCACCATGTTTGCCACACCCGAAGGCGCACCCGGCTTTTCGCGTGAAGACGCGCGCAGCGTGATCCTTAGTCAGGATCCGGAGAAGATGCGCACCATGTGGGATGATCTCGTGGCCATGGATGCGCGCGCACTGGCGCCCGATTTGAACCTGCCATGGCTCGTCTGCTCAGGCGCAAAAAGCCGGGTCTACCCGGCCTCGGCCTCCGACTGGATTGCGCAGACGGCCCCGAACGCGAAGCGCCATGTCTTCGCAGCCTCGGGCCACTCGCCGCATCTGGAAGAAGAAGAGGCCTTCGCGCAGGCGATTATCGATTTCGCCGCAGGCCTCAACGCCTGAACCGTCAGGCCCCGACATCCTTTGCCTTGACCAGCGAACGGCCCTCGCAGATCACCGTGCCATCAGGTGCGGTGCAGCGCGCCCATAGATCGACCAGATGCTTTTCCGGCCGAAGACGGGTGATCTCGACTGTCGCCGTCAGTTCGGTGTCGAGCGGCGCCGGTGCCTTGAAAGCCAGTTCCTGCTTGAGATAGTTGGTGCCCGAGCCCGGAAGCTTTACGCCCAGAAGATAGGAAAACAGCGCCGCGATCAACGGTTCTGGCACCTGGCTTTCCGGGGCCGCGCCGGAAAGCGCTGCATAGGCCGAAAGATCGGCAGCGGAATAGGTGCGGCGCACGGTGGCGCTCTGTCCGGTCTCCATCATGCGATCCTTGCCTCCCCGACAAGCAGTTCTGCGGCGTCTGCAACCCGCACCGCCTTCATTTCAAGCGTTCCCGGCGCGGTTTCACGAACCGTCAGCGCAACCTCCTCACCGGCAAAGGCGGGGTTGGGAAACATCATTGTCTGGCTGACCTGGCGTGCGCCGGGCTCAGCCTTCTGCAACAGCCCCCAGAGCTTGGAATAGATCAGCATGCCATGGCTGACGGTGCGGCCAAAGCTGGTGCGGGCCGAGAATTCGGGGTCCACATGGATCGCGTTGTCGTCACCCGACACCGCAGCAAAGGCGTCGAACTCCTCCTGGCTGGGCAACCAGCGGGCGGACAGATCAAGCATCGGTCAAAAACTCTCTGAGATCGGGTTTGCGCACCTTGCCGGCGGCAGTGCGTGGAAAATCCTCCAGCACGCAGAAGCGCACCGGCACCTTGTAGCCGGCGAGCCTTTCGCGGCACCACGGCCGCAGCGTCTCGACATCAAGCTCGGCGTCGGGGCGCAGAACCAAAAAGGCGACGCCCACCTCACCCCATTTTTCGTCCGCGCAGCCCACAACGGCCACCTCCAGCACGGCGGGATGCGCGTTGAGCGCGCGCTCGACCTCGGCCGGATAGACGTTTTCGCCACCGGAGACGAACATGTCCTTGATCCGGTCAACAATGAAGTAATAGCCATCCGCGTCGCGCCGCCCCACATCGCCGGTATGCAGCCAGCCATCGGGCGTGAAGGTCTTTTCCGTCGCTTCCGGGTTCTCGAAATAGCCCGGCGTGATGTTGGGGCCGCGCAGCTGGATCTCGCCGGAGCCGGGCGCGCCATCGGGGACGCCCGCAAGGCGCACATCCGTCATCATCTGCGCCCGCCCGACCGAACCGATCTTCTCGGCAGCGCGGGCGGCATCCATCAGGAACACGGTGGGCCCGGTTTCCGTCATGCCGAAACCGTTCAACACATAAGCCCCGCGTTCGGCGAAGAAGCGGATCAGCGGTTCCGGCAGCGGCGCGCCGCCGCAGCCACAGCGAATGGCGGTCCAGTCGACGTCTTCGATGCCCGGCATGAGCGACAGCGCCTGATAGATGGCCGGCACGCCGAATACCTGCGTCAGCTCGCCCGCGCGCAGCATGGCGAGCAGTCTTTCGGCATCGAATTTCGGCAGGACAGTCGAGCTCGCGCCGTTCAGGAAAACCGGCAGCGTGTAGAGATTGATCCCGGCCGTGTGGAACAGCGGCAGGAAGTTCACCGAACGATCCTCTGCCGTAAGGCCGATGGCCTGCCCGATATTGATCGCATTCGCCCAGGCCATGCGCGCAGTCTGGATCACCGCCTTGGGCCGTCCGGTCGTGCCCGATGTGAACAGGAGATACCAGGGGCGCGTCGCGGGCACCGCCGCGCGCAGCGCCGGACCACCCTGCGCGATCCAGCCATGAAGCGCATCGTCGAAACCGAACGACGACGCGCCGACCCTCGCGGCCACATCGGCCGCCAGACCGGCATGCATCGCATCATGCAGGATGGCCTTTGCATTCACCGGCTCCAGCGTTTCAACCAGTTCGGGTGCCGGCTGCCGCCAGTTCAGCGGACACAGGATGATGCCTGTCTTCTGGCAGGCGAACAGTGTGAGGAAGAACTCCACCCGGTTCAGACAGAGGATCGCCAGCCGGTCGCCCTCGCCCAATCCGGCCCGGCGCAGCCCCTCGGCAATGCCATCGGCTGCGGCATTCACATCCGAAAAGGTCCACGCGCGGCCTGTTCCGGCATCGCGAAAGGCCAGTGCATCGGGTGAAATCTCGGCCCGTTTGCAGGCCATGTCGGGAACGGTCTCGAACATCTCAAGCCTCCTTGCCAAGAAATGCCGCCATCTTCGCCCGTGTCGCCTCAAGCGGGATCAGTGTGCGAAAGGCTTCGGTCTCTGCTGCAAGCCGCGCCTCCACCTGCGCCCGTCTTGCGGCATCCCAGATGAGCGCCTTGCCGGCGAGCGCCATATCGATGTCGAGCGTGGCCAGCCGGGCGAGCGCGGCATTTTCGGGATCAGGGTCGACGGCGCAGGCGAGCCCGCGCGCCATGAGCTCCTCCGCTCCAAACCGCCGGTCGTTCAGGAGCCAATCCTGTGCAGCGCCCGCGCCGATCCGCTCCGGCAGCGTGGCCGTCCAGCCGCCATCAGGCGCAAAGCCCATTACCCCGTAATAGGGCTGCACGAATGCATCGGGAGCCAGAACGGCCAGGTCGGAAGCAAACAGGAAACCGGCGGATCCGCCGGTAATCGCACCCCGGCCAGCCAGAGCGACAATGGCCTTCTGGCCGATCATCCGCAGCACGCAGCGCTGTAAAAACGGCACGACCCGCTCGGCATAGGCCACCGCCTGCCCGTCGCAGGCCGCTTCCAGAAACCGGCCGACATCGCCGCCAGTGGAAAAATTGCGTCCGCCGCAGATCAGTGCGCGGCGGAGGCCGGTATCCTCGAAATCTTCCTGAGCGGCCTCAATTGCGGCCAGAAAATCCGGCTCCAGCGCATTGGCGCGGGGCGCGGCCAGGGTGATCACGAAACAGTCGCACCCGCCGGGCGCGCTGCGAATTTCAGTTCGAACGAACGAGGGTTCGTGCGAACTCATGGGGCAAGCCCGTGACAGATCATCTTATGTGCCTCCTCAACCACCCGCTCGATGTCGGGTGTCTCCTCCCACAGCACGTAACGGTCTCCGAGCGCCTTGGAGATGCCCATCAGCGCATAGGCCCGCACCTCCGGATCGCCCGCAGAAATCTCGCCGCGCTTCTGCGCCTCGCGCAGGCCAAGCGTGTAGGCCTGCCCGAAATGCCAGAAATAATCCCGATAGGCCTCCGGATCGACGAACCGCGCCTCCTCAACGATCCGGTAGAGCTGCGGCCTTTCGGCGACGAAGCGTAAAAAGGCTTCGAGCCCCGCCCGCTCCGCGCTCAGACGGTCGGGCGCATCGCTGATCGCCTCACCCACGATCGCGCGCGTGATCCGCCCCATCTCCAGCACCAGCTCGCGGAAAACCTGTTCCTTGCTGGTGAAATACACGTAGAATGTGCCGAGCGCCGTATCCGCCAGCCGTGTGATCTCGGCAATGGACGCGGCGGAAAAGCCCTGGTCGCCCATGACCGTCTCGGCTGCTGCAAGGATCTTGGCGCGCCTTATCTGGCCGCGTTTCGTCTTCGGTTCTGCCATGACATACATGAATAATGATTCAGGTTTCAGTTTCAAGCAAAATCCGCACTTGATCCGGCTGCGATTTTCCTCCGTTTGCAGATTTTAAGCCCCAAAAAGCGGAAACCCATACGAAAAACCCGCGCGAAACAGGTCGCGCGGGCTCGTTTCTCTCGAATGCCGATAGAGGGCGTCAGATCACGCCAAGCGCGTCCATGGCTTCTGCAACGCGCACAAAACCGGCGATGTTCGCGCCCAGAACATAGTCGCCGGGCGAGCCGTATTCATCGGCGGTTTCGGCACAGGTGTCATGGATATGCGCCATGATCTCGGCCAGGCGCTCTTCCGTGCGCTCGAAGGTCCAGCTGGCACGCGATGCGTTCTGCTGCATTTCCAGCGCCGAGGTGGCGACGCCGCCTGCATTGGCCGCCTTGCCCGGCGCGAACAGGATGCCGGCTTCCTGGAACACGCGCACGGCCTCCGGCGTCGACGGCATATTTGCGCCTTCGCCAACGGCGATGAGGCCGTTCTTCACCAGTGTCTGTGCGTCCTTGCCGGTCAGCTCGTTCTGCGTGGCCGAAGGCATGGCGACATCGCAGGGCACATCCCAGATGGAGCCCTTCTCGACAAAGTGCGCACCGGCGCCCTTGAGCTTCACATATTCCGAGATACGGCCGCGACGCTTCTGCTTGATCTCCTTGACCAGATCGAGGTCGATGCCGTTTTCATCGACGATGTAGCCGCCTGAATCCGAGCAAGATACGATGACGCCGCCGAACTCGATGATTTTTTCCATCGCGTAGGTGGCCACATTGCCCGAGCCGGAAACGCTGACGCGCTTGCCCTCGAAATCCATCTTGCGGGTGCGCAGCATGCGGTCGACGAAATAGGCCGCGCCGTAACCGGTCGCTTCCTTGCGCGCCTGCGAGCCGCCATAGGAAAGCGCCTTGCCGGTCAGAACGCCGGCCTCATAGCGGTTGGTGAGCCGCTTGTACTGGCCGAACAGATAGCCGATCTCGCGACCGCCGACACCGATGTCGCCGGCCGGCACGTCGGTGTACTCGCCGATATGACGGTGCAGCTCGGTCATGAAGGACTGGCAGAAGCGCATCACTTCCGCATCCGAACGACCGCGCGGATTGAAGTCCGAACCGCCCTTGCCGCCGCCGATCGGAAGACCGGTCAGTGCGTTCTTGAAGATCTGCTCGAAGCCAAGAAACTTGACGATGCCGAGATTGACGGTGGGATGAAAGCGGATACCGCCCTTGTAGGGGCCGAGTGCGGAGTTGAACTGAACCCGGAAGCCGCGGGAGATCTGCACGTTGCCGGCATCATCGACCCATGGAACGCGGAAAATGATCTGGCGTTCCGGTTCACAGATGCGCTCGATCAGCGCGTTGTCGGCATATTCCGGGTGTTTCGCGATCACCCGACCAATGCTCTGGAGAACTTCCACCACTGCCTGGTGAAATTCCGTTTCTCCTGCGCTACGGCGTAATACGTCTGCAAGAATAGGCTCAAGTTTTTCGTCAACCGTACTCAAAAATTCATCCCTTTTCATTTCCCCCGACGCAAAAACCGCGTCGCCGTTTTACTCAAAGCATTGACGATGAAAGACCCCACGCACGCTGGCGCGGCATCGCCCCTCATCGAGAAAGAGAATTCAGTAGACCTGCCCCGGAAAAGCAGTATCGAAGCGAACTCGACTGGAGAAATATTCGCTTATCCGCCATCCGACAAGGCGAATTTGAATTTCAACCCATGCGTGTTGGATTTCCACACTCTGAGCATTTGGAAGTGGATGAACATGTTTTGAGCGCCGCAGAACGCCGCGACGCCCCGGATTGCGGCCTTCCGGCCGCACGAACGCAGACTAGCCCCTTGCGCCCTGAGGAAGGGCAGCGCCGAGTTCCTCGGCCAAATCCGCCAGAAAACGACGCAGCACATCGGCGCGCCGATCCGCGAGCTGTCGCCCCATGGAGGTCTGCATCGTCTCCGGAAGACGCAGCAGCTTCACCTCGAAATGATCCACCGAGTAGCGCTTGTCATCGAGCGGGCGATTGACGGCAAAGGGGTCTTCTCCGTCGAACAGGCTGGAGCCGAGTTGGCCGGAAATGGCGAAAGTACGCGCCAGCCCGATGGCCCCCAGCGCCTCGAGACGGTCCGCATCCTGCAACGCCTTCGCTTCCAGCGTTTCCGGCGTAATGCCCGCCGAGAAACTGTGCGCCACGATGGCGTGACATGCAGCCTCGCGTTCAGCCTCGTCAAAGCCCAGCGATTCGAGAATGGGGCGTGCGGCCTCGGCGGACAGGGCAGAGGCCCGCGCGCGATCCGGGTGGTTCTTCGGCAGGTTGATCCAGTCATGGAGATAGGCTGCGGCGATGATCACGCGCTGATTGCCGCCGCCTTCCCCCGCAGCGATCTCAAGTGCGGAACGCATCACGCGGCGCGCATGGTTGATGTCGTGGCTGTTGTCGCTGCTGTCGTCATGCGCCTCGAAGGCGGCTTCGAGGTCAGCGATCAGTTTGCTATGCGGCATGAAACTCGTTCTCTTTTCAGGCATTCAGAATATGTCCGGCGGCGTCCGCCAGATTGTCGAAAACGGGCGCGCCCGTTGCAAGCAGCGCATCCCGTCCCTGCATGCCGGTCGTCACCAGCGCGGTCCTGACGCCAAGCGGCGCAGCCGCCGCGAAGTCGTCAACCGTGTCGCCGATCAGCCAGCACGCTCGCGGGTTCACATCAAGCGTCTCGCAATGACGTTCGAGGCTCTCCCGCTTGGTCGGGTGTCCGGTTCCCGTAAACCCCTGCACCAGCGTGAAATGGCTCCCGAGGCCGTGATGCTCGATCAGCTGTTCGATCTGGCCATGCGGCGCCATGGACAGAAGCGACTGGTTGGTGCGTTCTGCCAGTGTGGAGAGCGCGTCCAGCGCATCGATGGCGAGCGGAAGTCCGTGCATCGCCGGATCGTAGTTGCGCTCATAGGCGTCGCCAAGATGGCGAAGCTCGTCTGGACGCGCAGTCCGCCCCAGAAGCGCACTGAAATACTCCGACAGCGGACGCCGATAATGCTCCCGCACCATTTCGGGCGTCACGCCCGGCCGCCCGAGCTCTGCAAGGGCATCGGCGGTAATCTGTGCGGTGATGGCGAAATCGTCCAGCAGAGTGCCGTTCCAGTCCCAGATCACGTGATTGTTTTTCATGCTGCACCCGCCACGCGTTTGCCTTTCTCATCGAAGTAGTGAAGCGCCCCGGCCGGAATGTGGAGTTCGAGCCGGTCGTCCGGCCGCACCACTTCTTTCAGCCGGGCGCGCAGCGCAAGCCCGCCGCATTCCAGATGAACGAGGCGTTCCGAGCCCATCAGTTCCGAACGCCTGACGGTGACCGGCAATGTGGCCTTCTCGCCGTCCACCGGTCCCAATTGCACGTCTTCGGCGCGGAAGCCGAGGCGGAACATTGGCGAGAGCGGGGCCTTGGGCAACCCGTCCAGCCGCACCGCGCCCGATGTGACGAAAACCCTGTCTTCGGAACGCGTCACATCGACAAGGTTCATGGAGCCCAGAAAATCGGCGACGAAGGTGTTTTCCGGGCTCGTGAAGATGTCTTCCGGCGCGCCCTGCTGCTCAATGCGGCCATCGCGCATGACGATCAAATGGTCGGCAAGCGCAAGCGCTTCCGTCTGGTCGTGGGTCACATAGACGGTGGTGGAGCCGATCTGGCGCTGCAACGCGCCCAACTCTGCCCGCATCTCGATCCGCAGCTTGGTGTCCAGATTGGACAGCGGCTCATCCATCAGCAGAACCGCCGGGCCGCGCACGATGGCGCGCGCAATGCCGACACGCTGCCGCTGGCCGCCGGAAAGCTGCGCCGGGTAGCGGTCAAGATATGGCTCCATGCGGGTCAATGCGGCTGCGGCCCTGACCCGCGTGCGAATGCTCTGCGCATCAAGCCGCGCCATGCGCAGCGGAAAAGCGATGTTCTCGAACACCGTCTTGGTCGGATAGAGCGCATAGTTCTGGAACACCATGGCCACGCCGCGATGCTGGGAATCCACCTGCGTGACATCCTGCTTACCGAACAGAATGCTGCCCGATGTGGGCGTTTCAAGCCCGCTCAGGCAACGCAGCAGCGTTGTCTTCCCGCAGCCCGAAGGGCCGACGATGATCGTGATGCCGCCTGCCGGGCAGTCGATGTCGAGACTGGAGAAAACCGGACGCTCCGCGCCCGGCCAGTGCTTTGTGAGATTGCGAACCGCAACGGGCATGGGGTTCTCCCCCATGCCCTGCGGGCCTGTTTTCCGGGCCGATCCGTTGCGCGCGATCATTGGGCTTCGTTCAGCTCGTTCATGATGTCGGCAAGGCGGCTCATGCCCTCCTGCGGTTCGACAGCGCCGGTCAGGATCTGGTGCTGGATATCGCCGAAATTGCTCTGGAACTCATTGTTGGCGCTACCCGGCAGCGTATACCAGGGGCGGTTTTCCTGGCCGTTCAGAGCCATGAGCGCGGGGTTCTCGGCATAGAAATCGCCGAGCAGTTCCGGCGTCTGCGCTGCGGTGACATTGATCGGCGAAGAGGCGGTCGCCTTCACCGTAGCGGCAACGCTCTCGGGCGCAACGAGCGAGAGGAGCGCCTTGCAGGTGGCTTTCTGACGCTCCGGGTCCGTCGCGAGCATCACGAAACCATTGCCGGAAGCGGCCGTCAGCGGCGTCTCGCCGTCACGGGCCGGCATCGGCGCAACCGCCAGATCGAACGAGATGTTGCTGGAGACGTTGTTATAGGCCGAGGACGAGCTCAGAAGCATCGCCACTTCGCCCGACTGGAACATGCGCGAAGCCTCGCCCCAGAAGGTCGAGGGCGCGAGCGCGGGCATCTGTTGCTTCTCGACGAGGCCCCGCATGAACGCCATCAGCTCGACCGAAGCCTTGCTGGCAACGCCGGACCGCCCCTCGCCATCGACCATCTCGCCGCCCGACGAGAGAAGCTGGCTCTCATAGACATAGGTGTTTGGCATGTACATCAGAAGGCCGAAGCGGTTGCCGGAACCATCGCTCAGCCTGGCGGCAGCGGCCTCAAGCTCGCTCCAGTTGCGCGGCGGGTTCTGCGGGTCGAGGCCTGCGGCCTCAAATGCATCCGCGTTCACGAACAGCGCAGGCAGGGTGACATACCAGGGCATGGCATAGAGCTTGCCGTCGACACGAAAATTGTCGACCAGCCCCTTGTCGAGCTGCGCCGCGAGCTCCGGAGCCGAGGCAAGGCATTCGTCCAGCGGCTGCGCGCGACCGGAATCCACATAGGCCCGCAGCACGGCGCCGGTCACGCGAACCGCATCCGGAGCGGAGCCGGCAACGATGTCGGCCAGAACCTTCTGCGTGGTGTCGAGATCGGACTGGTTGTCGAGCTCCAGATTGACCGAAACATCCTCCTGGCCGGCGTTGAAGGCCTCGAAGACCTGTTTCAGAACCGCGCCGTTCTGTTTTTCCTGGCCCGAAACCAGCCGCAGCTCGGTCTGGGCGAGTGCAGGCGTCGCGCTGATCATGGCGAGAAGTGCGGTGGTGGTGAGAAGGCGTTTCATGAATTGGCTCCAGATGTGATGTGAGATGATGTCAGTCGACCTGCCCGGAGGTCATCGCGATGCCGGCGATGAGCTGCCGCTGGGCGATGAGGAAACCGACGAGAAGAGGCAGGACGGTCAGGGTTGCAGCCGCCATTTGCGGCCCGTAATCCGCACCAAGCTCCTGATCCAGAAACTTGACGATGCCGAAGGGAACCGTGGCGGCGAAATCGTTGCGCAGCACGAAAGACGGCCAGAAATAATCGTTCCAGTGCGACACGAAACTGAGGATGCCGAAGGTGACGATGGCCGGCCGCGCCATCGGGAAGACGATGTGCACCAGCGTGCGGAGCGAAGATGCGCCATCGAGCCGCGCCGATTCGAAAACCGATTGCGGGATCGACAGGAAGAACTGCCTCAGCAGAAAAACGCTGAAGGCCGAACCGATGAACGGCAGGATGAGCGCGCCATGCGTGTTGATCATGCCGAAGCGCGACAGAAGCACGTAAATCGGGATTGCCGTGGCGTGATAGGGAACCATCATCGCGGCCAGCACCAACCACAATCCGACTTCGCGCCCGGAAAAGCGCAGCCGCGACAGCGCATAGGCTGCGGGAACGCAGACGATCACCTGCCCGATGAAGATGGCGGTCACCACGAAAATGCCGTTCAGATAATAGCGAAGCAGCGGCACTTCCGCGAAAACGCGGCGATAGTTCTCGAGGCTGAAATCGCTGAGCGCCAGAATGTTCCCGGCAAAGACCTGATCCGGTGCGGTGAACGAGGTGCGCAGCATCAGCCAGAAAGGCAGCAGCATGAAAACCGCGCCTGCAGCGAGCGCCAGATGGGTGCCGCCTGCAACAAGGCGGGCGCGGGTCGTGTCGATTGATTGGGTCATCGCGTTCCAGCCTTCTCGAGCCGTGCGGTCATGATGCGCTGGAGCGCGGTTGCGGCGATGGCGAGCGCCAGAAGAACGAGCGTGACCACCGATCCCCCGCCGATGTCGAAGAAGTAGATGCCCCGTTCCCACATGAGGTGAGCGAGCGTCTGGCTGCTGCGCGAGGGGCCGCCGCCGGTCATGGTCGAAACCGTGTCGAACACCCGCAGCGCATTGACCGAAGTGATGATGCCGACAAACACCGTGGTGGGGCCGATGGCGGGCCAGGTGACGTGCCAGAAGCGGTGCCATGCGCTGGCGCCATCCACCCGCGCGGCGTCGATCTGGTGGCTCGGCACGGCTGCAAGTGCCGCGAGATAAAGAACGACGACAAAGCCGATCTGCTGCCAGTTGCCGACAATGGCCACCGCCGGCAGAGAAAGCACAGGCGAGTTCAGCCAGTCCACCAGGCCGGTCATCTGACCAAGCGTCTGGTCGACGATGCCGCGACGCCCGACGAACATCCAGCGCCACACGATCGACATGGCGACCAGCGTGGCCGCGACCGGAAGGAAGTAGACTGCCTGCCAGAATGCGCGCCCGCGCCGCAGACTGTTGATCGCGAGCGCGATCAAAAGGCCGAGGATCATCGATGGCGGCACGGTCAGGAGAATGTAGGTGAAGGTGACGCGCAGGCTGTTGAGCACCTCGCCGCGCGCGGCAGCCCGGGTGAAATTCTCGAACCCGACGAAGCGAATGGTACCGGCCAGAATGTCCACGTCGAAGAAGGCGAGCAGCAGCGTCAGAAGACACGGCAAGATCGCAAAGACGAACAGGAGCAACATCAGCGGGCCGACCAGCAGATAGGGCGCAATGCGCTGCCCGATGCCTGTGGGCGCTGCCGGAATGGGTGTCAGAAGCGCTGCGGGAGAAACGGTCACAGGCGATACTCACGCGTTTCAAAGGCGAGATGGATTGCACCGCTGAAATGCTGCGCTGCCGCGGCGCGCGCGCCCGGCCCGTCTTCGGGCGCTGCGAGATGGCAGAGCACCAGTTCGCGGGCCTTTGCCAGGGCCGCCAGCCTGCCCGCCTCGGCAGGGCTCATATGCGCGCCGCCGGCAAGCGGGCCGGACATATGTGCATCCACCAGAAAAAGGTCGGCGGAAGCGGCGAAACCCACCAGGGTGGGGTCAAAGCAAGCATCTGCCGAGTAGACGATGCGCGCACCGTTCTTCTCGATCCGCATCGCGGCCGTCGGCGCATTGTGATCCACCGCATGCGTCTCGATCTGGTTCGCGCCGAGCTCAAGCGTATCTCCGATGGCATACTCACGGACATCGAAAACCGTCAGAAGCCAGTCGTGCCGCTCCTGAACTGAGGCGGCAAGCGCCCGTTTTCCGGGTTCGTCCGCATCGCTCGGGAACTGCCAGCTGCGGTGACCGAACAGGTCAGAGAACCGCTGAAGAAACTGCAAACCGCCCTGCGGAATGCAAAGCGGCAGCGGCGTCGTGCGCCCATCCACGAGCCATTCGGCCAGAAGCGCATAGGCAAGCGGCACGAGATCCAGAACGTGATCGGGATGCAGATGGCTGATGACCACCCCATCCAGCCCGCAATGCCGGCCATCGGCAAGCAGAGCGGTTGCGATGCCGGGACCACAATCGAGAAGGATGTTTTCCTGATCGGCCGTAACCAGATAGCCCGAACAGGGAAGCCCCCGCACGGGATACCCACCCGACGAACCCAGAACTTTTAGAGCAAGTGACACAAAAACCGCCTGAACCGAAACGCGATGGCGGCGACGGTTAAGTCGGCTGCATTTCACCTGCATGACAGTTCAATTCGAATGTCATCCGACTGATAGATAAAACCTATAGGCGGGTTGCCGTGATCAAACGCGAAAGTGTCAGGGCATGTCCGGCAATCCCATCGAACCGTCCATTCTGCGCCGCATGCGCAATGTGAGCCTGCGCCAGCTCATCTATTTCGACGAACTGGCCCGCCAGAGCGGCTTCAACCGCGCGGCAAAGTCGCTCGCCATCAGCCAACCCACTCTGAGCCAGCAGATTTCGCAGCTTGAAACGACACTGGGCGTGCGTCTGGTCGAGCGTGGAAACCGGCTCCTCAGGCTGACGCCGGAAGGGCAGTTCCTGCTTGGACAGGCGCAGCGGGTGCTCGACATTTTCGGCGACGCCATCGAAACACTCGAAGGGCGGCGCAATGCGCGGGAGCTCAAGATAGGCATTCCCAATTACATGTTCTATCCGGCAACCACACAATTGCTGCAGCGGTTTCGCAAAAGCCATCCGGCAAGCGATTTCTTCCTCACCGAACTTTCCGCCGAAGAGCTGAGCCAGAAGCTGAACGAAGGCGAGCTGGACGCTGCCTTCCTGACCATTCCGACGCCGCCACGCCTGTCGGAGGATCTGGAGAGCATCACCGTCTGGAAGGCCCCCTATCTGATCTGCCTTTCACGGCACCATCCGCTCGCCGCAAAGCCGTCTCTCAGCGGCGAGGATCTGGCGCATCTGGAGATCATTCTCGCGCCGCGAAACTATCACCGCGCGCATTACGATTATCAGATGGCCGGCCTTCATGCGCTGGGCTTCACGCCGCGCATCGTCCACACCCAGGTCAGCACGGCGCAGTCCCAGATGGCGCTTGCAACGGCGGGTGTCGGCGTCTGCCTGATCTCACCGGACACGCTCTCCATGAGCCCCGAACTGGTTCTGAAGCCCACCGAGCCAGCGCTGCCAGACCACGAACTCGCGCTTTTCTGGTCGCCGGCGAACCAGAACCCGCTGCTCAGGGAGTTCTGCAATTGCGCCCGGCGTTTCGGCTAGGCACCTTCCCCGATTTACCCCGCCCGGCACAGGCGAAATTGCTTCAATCGATACAACAGTACCAAAATGAAAATATCAGGTTGCGCCACTGATATATCAGTTGTACGGTTTCATTTCCGGCATGACGTTCTCCCTGCCCACGGCCCGGAAAGGCTTCGGACAGGGGCGGAAATGTCAGGCGCCGGCCAGTTTTCCTTGCGGAGAAGGAGGAGTCTCACGCATGCTCTCAGTCAGTCGTCGTGTTCTCATGGCAGCCGCGTTTGCTGTCGCTTTGGCA
Source organism: Nitratireductor sp. WH36-1 (assembly GCF_058725515.1). Taxonomy (NCBI): domain Bacteria; kingdom Pseudomonadati; phylum Pseudomonadota; class Alphaproteobacteria; order Hyphomicrobiales; family Phyllobacteriaceae; genus Nitratireductor; species Nitratireductor sp. WH36-1. Next base: position 235,709 of record NZ_JBZXDP010000002.1, read on the forward strand.
CCGGCAGCCACCCTGCCAACAAAGGCCGAAGACCTGCCGGAGATTGAGTTCCTCTATTCTCCCTTTGCCGACTATGCGCCCTTCTTCGTCGCGGAAGATCTGGGATATTTCGATGAGTTCGGCGTCGACGTGACGCTCTCGCCGAAGGGCAACACGGCCGAGACCATCCAGATGCTCGCCTCCGGCAACATTGAAGCAGGCGCCGCCACCTGGGCCTCCAGCCTCTTCAACGCGCTTGATCGCGGCGCCACGGTTTCCATCATCGCCACCTCGGCGCGCATGCCGAACACGGTGCCCTCCCCGTCGCCTTTCATGGTGTCGCAAACGGCCTGGGATGAAGGCATCCGCACCGTTGCCGACCTCAAGGGCAAGCGCATCGGAATTCCCGGTCCCGGCGGCTTTGGCATGTATTCGGTCGCAAAGGCTCTCGAAAAGGGTGGCCTGACCATCGACGATGTCGAGCCGGTCTATCTGCCGCCGCCCGCGACTGCCGCCGCCTTCGCCAATGGCGGGCTTGAAGCGGGCTGGAGCATCGAGCCCTTCGCCCACCAGCTTGAAAAGCAGGGTCTTGGCCGCCGTCTGGTCGAGGATCACACCTTCGGCACCGAGCTCGGCCTGATCGCCTTCAACCAGGACTTCGTCGAAGAGAACGAGGAGGCGGTTGTGCGTTTCATGGCGGCCTATCTGAAGGCTGCGCGTCAGCTCGACAATGGCGGCTGGGAAGACGACAAGATCCTCGAAATCGTTTCGAACTACACCGGCACCGAGCCCGACGCCCTGCGCGGCATTCCCTATACGGTCCGTTCCGAAGACGGCGCCATCGACATGGAATCGGTGCGTGAACAGGAAGAGTTCTTCCGTCAGCGCGGCGCGCTCGAATATGAGGGAAATTCCGACATCGACAGCGTTTATCGCCGCGATCTTCTGCAGCGTGCCAACGAACTCCTCGCAAGCAAGAAGTGATGCAGGCCGTGCAGGAAAAAGTGCGTCCGTCTCCGGCGAAGACCGCCGGAGCGGCCATCGAGGTCAGCCATCTGACCAAAGCGTTCTACGACAGCCAGGACGACCGCGTGACCGTGGCCGTCTCCGACGTCAGCTTTGAGGTCGAGCGCGGCGAATTCGTGTGCATCGTCGGCCCCAGCGGCTGCGGCAAGACCACGGTTCTTCGCATTCTCGCCGGCCTTGAGGACGAGCTGAGCGGTTCCGTGAAGCTGCACAGTTCGACGCCGCCGGCGATGGTTTTCCAGGAAGCGTCCGTGCTGCCCTGGCTGACCGTGTCGCAGAACATCGCGTTCCCTCTGAGCCTCAAAGGCGTGCCCCGCGCACAGCGGGAGACGCGTGTGCGCGAAATGCTGACGCTGACGGGCCTGACCGACTTCGCGAACGCCCTTCCCCATCAGCTTTCCGGCGGCATGAAGCAGCGCGTCTCCGTAGCGCGCGCGCTTGTCGACGACCGCGACATCCTCTTGATGGATGAGCCGTTCGGCGCACTGGATGAGCAGACGCGCCTGGTTCTCCAGCAGGAATTGCTGCGGATCTGGGAAACAACCGGCAAGACCGTGGTCTTCATCACGCACAGTGTCGATGAAGCGCTGACGCTGGCGGATCGCGTTCTCGTCATGTCGCCGCGCCCCGGCAGGTTGGTCGCCGACATGCGCGTCCCCTTCGAACGTCCGCGCGACGTTGTGGAGATGCGCCGCGACAAGCGTTTCTGGGATATGACTTACGAGGTCTGGCGCTTGCTGGCCTCTCCTGCGGAGGCATGAGATGAGCACTGCGACCACGATACTGACAGAAGACGAACTCCGCCGGCTCAAAACACCGGCGCGGCGTGAAAAACTGTTCCGCTTCGCGTCCTATTTCAGCCCGCTTCTGCTCCTTTTGATCTGGGAGCTGTCGAGCCAGTTCAACCTGATCGACCGCCGTTTCTTCCCGGCTCCCAGCGCAATCGCCGAAACGGCCTGGCGCATGATCGTGAGCCTGGAGCTTTTCGAGCATATGGGCGCAACCCTGCGCCGTGTGGGCATCGGCTACATGATGGGCGCCATTCCGGGCATCACGCTCGGCCTCATTCTGGGCCTGTCCCAGCCTGCCCGCCGCATCCTCGGTCCGATCTTCTCCGCACTCTATCCGGTGCCGAAGATCGCCATCCTCCCACTGATCCTGCTGATCTTCGGCGTCGGCGATGCATCCAAATTCGTCGTCATCGCCATCGGCGTGTTCTTCCTGATGTTCTACAACACCATGGGCGGCGTCCTGCAAACCCCGCAGATCTACATGGATGTCGCCAAGAACGCAGGCGCGAGCCGGTTCCAGACCTTCACGCGCATCGCCTTCCCGGCTGCGCTGCCAAGCATCTTCACCGGCCTGAAGCTTGCTGCGGGTTCGTCCTACATCATCATCGCGGCTGCCGAGTTCCTCGGTGCGCGCAGCGGCGTCGGCTTCTTCATCTGGGCATCGTGGCAGACCTTTGCGGTCTCACGCATGTTCGTCGGCATCGTCGTGATTTCGGTCATGGGCTATCTCACCATCCTCGCCCTTGAGGCGCTGGAGCGGCACTTCGTAGCCTGGGCGAAGAACTGATCGGCTGAGGACAAGAGGCTCATGACCGTCGACACCGGCCCGGCCCCCAACGCCCACACACCCGTCTCGGAGCGCATCTATCTTGCGCTCCGGCAAAAAATCGTGCGCTGCGAACTCGCACCGGGCACCACGCTCGACACCAACGCCATTGCGCGTGACTACGACGTTTCGAAAACGCCGGTGCGCGACGCCATGCAGAAGCTCGCGGCCGACGGGCTCGTGACGATCCTGCCGCGCAGTGGCTATCGCGTGGCCACCATCACGTTTCAGGCCGTCCACGAAATCCTGGACCTGCGCGCGGCCATCGGCCCGCACGCGGCACGGCAGGCAGCGCGTTATGCCACTCCGGCCGACATCGCCGAGCTGCGCGAAATCGTTGCCGAATACGCCACGCCGCTCGACATCGGGGCCATGCAGCAGGTGGCGCGGCGCTTCCATGTCGCCATCGCGCAGTGCAGCCGCAACAAGCGCGTTGTCGCTCTCTCGGAAACCCTGTTCGACGAGCTTGAACGCCTCCTGCGCTTCGCAATCGACTTCTCGGTCAAGATCGGCGAACACTCGGACGAGCACACGGCGCTTGTCGACGCCATCGAGGCCGGCGATGGCGAAAGGGCCGCCGCCATCGAGGCCGAACACATCAAGAGCAGCCGGGCGTTCCTGATCGAACGCCTGATGACGCTCGGTTATCTGTCCGCTGGCGAAGTCCAGATCGGCAATGCAGCGCGGGGCATGGACGAATGATCGCATTTCCCGACGCAGTTGCGCGGCTGTCGGCAGCGCTTGGCGACACTCCGGCAGCGAAACTTGCCTCAGCAGCACTGATCGAGGCCGACGCACTCAACCTGTCGCGCTTCGGCATTGCCATGCTGGATGAGTGGACGGCCGACGCCGCGCCCGTCCCTACTGCCGAAACCCCGCAGACCGTAAGCTGGCTCGACTGCTCGGCCGCCTTTGCACCGCTTGCCGTTGCGAGCGCCACGCTGGGCCTCACCACAACCGCACGGGAAAAGGGCATCGCCGCCGTCTTTCTTCGTGGCGTCAGGGGCTTCGGCCGTCTTGCTCCCTTCGTGCGCCATCTCGCCGATGCCGGCCTTGTCGGGATCGCCGGGGCGGAAGGCCCGCCTTTCGTCGCCGCCCATGGCGGGACGCGCGCCGTCATCGGCACCAATCCGTTCGCCCTCGCCATGGGCACTGGCGCGGACCGCGTGGTGATCGACGTGGCAAGCAGCACCGCCACCATGGCCGACATCCGCAACGCCCGCAGCACCGGCGCTCCCCTGCCGGAGGGAATTGCGCTGAATGGCGAAGGACAGCCGACCACAATCGCCTCCGAGGTTACCGCACTTCTGCCGCGCGGCGGACAGGTTGGCTCTCTGCTCGGCCTCGTGGTCGAACTTCTGGCCGGTGTCGCCGGCGGAGGCCGCGACGATCCGAAAGGCCGGGGCGTGTTCCTGCTCGCCTTCGACCCTGAAGCAGCCGGAGACAGCATCGACTGGCAGGCCCGGCTTGCAGCCCTCAAAAGCGACTGGACCGGAAGCGGCGGTCACTGGCCGCGCGGCGGCGCACGCTCGCCCGAAGCCGCGCTGGGCTATGATTTTGCCAAACGCCTCGATGCTCAGCTCGCACGCATGACAGGTGAGGCAAACCAATAATGCCACGCCTTTCCCGACACGGCCGGAGTGCCTCCGGCTCAGCCCCTCTGCGCGCCAATGCCCGGAAATGGCTGACCACCCCTCTTGCAGAAATGGTGCTCTAGATGACGACAAATCCTGCTTCCGCGCCCGTTGTTTCCGTCACCCCCGCTGACGGCCTGATCGACGAGCCCCGCCGCATCGTCGTCTCGGGCCTCACGCCCGATGAACTCGTCGCGATCTCCGCGCGGACAGTGCGGGCGGGCGGCGTTCTCTGGTACAGCCAGGCGACATTCATGGCCGATGCCGATGGCGTCGTCGATCTGACCCGCGATGCGCCCGTTGGCGGCGATTATGCGGAAATCTCGGCAATGGGCCTCATCTGGAGCCAGAAGCCGGTCGACAGCAACAGTCAGGAGCTTTTCCCCGACGACGTCATGCAGCCGCTGAAGACGGCGCTGACGGCGGAAACCGCCGCCGGCGTCAAGGCAGAGGGTGCGCTTCTCCAGCGTCTCGCAGCTGAAGGCGTGGAACGGCAGGAAATCCGCGAAGACGGACTGGTCGGCACGCTGTTCACACCCGCAGGCCCCGGCCCGCATCCCGTCGTGGTGGTGCTCAATGGTTCCGGCGGCGGCATCAACGAGCCGCGCGGCGCGCTTTACGCCTCTCATGGCTATCAGGCTTTTGCGCTCGGCTATTTCAAGGCTCCGGGCCTGTCGCCCTTCATCACCGAGACCCCGCTCGAATATCTGGAGACCGGCCTCAACTGGGCGCACCTCACGCTCAAGCCGCGCGACGGTTTCGTGGCTGTGGCCGGGCAGTCGCGCGGCGGCGAACTCTCCCTGCTTCTCGGCTCGACCTTCCCCGATCTCATCTCCGCCGTGATCGCCTATGTGCCGGGCGCCATGGTGCATGGCGCACAGGGTGCGGGTGATCCCGCGCGTGGCGGCTGGCAGGGCGTGACCTGGACCCGGGGTGGTGAGCCGCTTACCCATCTCTGGCAGGACAACAAGGCCGTGCACTGGCACCCCTGGGGCGGCGACGCACCACCGACCCGGCATCATTCCGTCTTCTTCGAGGGCCTGAAGGACACCGATCTGGCCGCACGCTCACGCATTCCAATCGAGAACACGAAGGCCGCCGTCCTGCTCGTTTCGGGCCGCGACGACCGCGCCTGGCCATCGAGCCTCTACTCGAAAATGGTGGTTTCCACCCTCAACCGGCACGACCACCCGCACCTCGTCCGTCATCTCGATTTCGATGACGCCGGCCATGCGATCAACCTGCCCTTCGTGCCTTCGACCCAGTTGAGCCGCGAGCACCCGGTTTCGAAAGTGCCCTACACGAATGGCGGTACGCCATCGGGCAACGCGCGGGCGGATGAAGGCTCCTGGCGCGGTGTCCTCGCATTCCTCGACGAACTCACACGCCCGGCCGGCTGAAGCGCCGGTCCACCCGCTTTCTTTTGCGCAAGCAGACAACTGAATCCTTCGAAAGGAAGATGAACATGCCCACGACAGAACACCTGGAAGGTCAATGGCGCGAATGGCGCTATGCCCACGTCGCCAAGATGTTCCGCCCGTATGGTTGGACTTCGCTGGTTGCGCAGTACTGGCTGGAGAAAGACGATCAGGGCGTCACCTTTGACCTTCTGCCGGGCACCTGGTCGGTGGAAGACGGACGCATCATGTTCACCCCGCCCGCCGAAGGCCCGAACCTGTCGGTGGACGGCGAATACCCCACGGGCCCGGTGGAGATCATTCCGGGCCGCAACCAGACCTATGGTCATGGCGACAGCCTTCCGGTCTATTTCGGCCGCAACGAGGTGGAAACGCTTCTGCGTACGACGCATGACGGCCAGCCGCTTTTCGGCGTGCGCGTGCGCGACCCGCTTGAGGCCACACGTCTGGAAGACGCCGGCGTCACCGCTTTCGATTACGATCCCGAATGGCGCATTCGCGGCGTCTACACGCCGAGCGAACGCACCGACTACGAGGCCGAAACCGTGGAAGAAGGCGTGCGTGAATCCACGCCGCGCATGGGCACCTTCACCTTCGAGTACAAAGGCAAGAGCCACGAACTCGTTCTCATCGGCAAGGACACGCCGGATGGCGTACAGCCGGTCGCCCATGTGCGCGACAAGACCAATGGTCCCGTGACCTATGGCGCCGGCCGCGTCATTGAACTTCAGTTCACCGACGAGACCAACAGCCGCATCGACTGGATCGATTTCAACTATGCTGTGGCACTGCCCTGCGCCTTCACGAACTTCGTGACCTGCCCGCTGGTTCCGCCGGAAAACCACCTCGACTTCGAGGTTCTGGCCGGCGAAAAACGCCCTGCGCAGAACATTGCGCGGACCATGACCTATCAGCCCAAGGACTGACCGGCCTCCACAGTCTTCAGGCATGTGCCGCCAGGTGTTTCCCCTGGCGGCACAACACCCTAAAATGTGATGGAAAGCCCGACGACCGGGCCATGCTGGGTCACGCGATACTTGAAGTCGCTGACATTGTCGCCGCCATCATAGTCCTGATAAAGAACGCGATAGCCGACGCGGAACATGGTCGGAACGTCGCGGATCATGGTCCGGTAGCCGAGATAGGCCTGACCGTGCGCACTGAAATCAGTGCCGGCGCCAAAGCCGCCAATGTCTGCTTCCGCCGCAAAATTCCAACGGTCATCAATGTCGTAGATCATCCGCGCGCCGATGAACGGGTCGGTCCACTGCACCTTCCGGCGAGCGGTCATCGGCCCGACTTCGACCTTGGCGTCTATCTGTGTCCAGCGAACACCAAGCGTCGGCTCGATTGCAAACACGCGCGGCCTGCCAAAGAGCGTCGCGCCACCCAGCTCCTGCTCGTAAACGCGATAATAGGCGCCGGCGGCAAGCGTGGTGTTGATGACCTGCAACGCCAGTTCATTGTCCAGAATGTCTTCATCCTGGCTGGTCTTGACGTACTGGCCGTCGACATAGACGCCGAACGTGCCATTCGTGACTTCCAGATTGCCCATCAATCCGACATCGAGATTCTTAAAGATCTCATGAAAGGGCATTTTTACATCAGTGCTATATCCAAGAACGCCCGCCGTGCCGTTGAGCGACGCGCCCCAGACATAGGGGCTGAAAATCACCCGCCATCGCTGCTGATCCTGGATTTCGGCCTCTGTCGCGCCAAGCATGTCGCTGGCCTGCGCCGCAGCGGACGCAGAGCACAGGGCAAAACCCGCCAGCGCGGCCCTGAAGAGGCGCGCAGCTGATAAACCACCACTCTTGCCCGCACAATGTTCGGTCATATTCCCCCCTCGCTCCAGCAGACACCGGCCACCCCTTGTCCCTGGGATTCAGCGTAAAACTTCGCCAAACTCAGAACTCACAAACATTTATTTCATCAAACAGGGCAAGTGAACTGGTTTTTTTACGAAAGCGTCGCGAAAGCCGAAACATACGCCAGATGATTTTGGCCATTTCCTGCATCGTTTCCATCAACTCTCACCAGAGCTGTGAAAGTATTTTTCAGATGATCAATATTACTGGGTCCTGACCCTAGTTCAGCACCCTGATCCGGAATTGCGCCAGCACCTTTTCCTGCTGATCACGGCTGATGGTCAGATCATCAGTCGTCAGCGCCTCGGTCAGATCCAGTTCATCGATCTGCGCATGCGCGATGCTTGCCCCCGTCAGGACCGCACGCGTCAGCCTGGTTCCATTGAGATTGGAGCCTGCAAAACTGGCGGATGAGAGATTGCAGCCGGTCAGGTTCGCACCACGCAGATCGCAAAACTCGAACGTGCTGCTTTCAAGATTGAGGCCATTCAGATCGGCGTCCTGAAGTTTCGTGCGCACGCACGAAAAGCCACCCATTATGTGCCGATGGTTGATCTGCCGCTGAACGTCGAGCTTCAGCTGCGCCTCACCCGCATCGCAGTCTTCCAGACGCAGCATGAAGCCCAGGCAGTCGCCAAACACATTGTGCGAGACATCGCATTTCAACAGAACCGCATTCGACAGGTCGCAGCGCGACCAGGTGCAGCGCTGCGTCTCCTTCTCTCCGCTGAAACGGCAGGATTGCAGTTTTGCGTCACGGAACGAACAGCCGATGAACTGACAGTCGTGAAAGGTGGACAGGCCGATCCGGCCGCCATCGAAAATGCAGTTCACGAATTCACATCGAAAAAACGTGGTTTCGAAGATCGCAAGGTCGTCGAGAACCTCATCGCGGAAGCTCTTCTCCGAAACGTTCTGCAACCCTGCGGCTTCTTCCAGGCTCATCGCGTCCATTCAGAAAACCAGCAGCCCGAGTTGTTCCAGAAGCTCGGCGGCCTGTTGCCTTGAGATCATCGCTCCCCTGAAGCGGCGGGCGTCGGTCAGCTTTATCTCACCAAGATCGGCATCGCGCAGATCCGCAAGCTCGAAACGGCAATCCCCCAGATTCGCGCCCCGCAGAGAACAGCCCTCGAATGTCGCCCCGCGAAAGTCGCACATCCGCAGGTCCGCCTCGCCGAAATCGACCCGCTTCAACACCTTCTTGCGAAACGAGAACGATGGCAGGGTGGCCATTCTCAGGAGCACTTCCTCGAGCTGAAGCTCAAGGCTGCGCACTTCCGTCAGGTCCGCGCCGAGCATCTTGCAGCCAGTGATGACCGCCGATGTGAGCGTTGCGCGCCGAAAGTTTGTATTACTGAAATCACTACCCGCAATCCGGGCGTCGGTCATTTTTGCGCCAACGAAACTGGCCTTCGCAGCCCGGCAACCAACAAAAGCGGCATCATCCAGCTGCGCGCCATCAAAACAGGTCCGGGTAAGATTGCATTCCTCAAAATGCCATCCCTCCATGTCCAGCCGCGAGAGATCGGCGTCTTCCAGAACGCAGTTCCGCAGCACCACCGGCGCACCCGACCCGGTGAGCTGGCGTAGCGCATCCCGACCGAGTTCCTGATCGGCGAGCGTGGCGGAACCTTCGCCTGTTGAGATCATCTCAAAGCGGCCTTCCATGAAAGAACTCTCTGAACCAGCGTTGTCCTATTCCCCACCGCGCTCCCGCCATCCTGACGGGAGATGCATTTGCGGCGAGGCCGAAGCATCTTGAAGCGCCCTTATCGAAGACGCGCCGCGAACTTGCAATCAGAAGCGGCTCTGGACCCAGGACACTCCTGACAGTCCGGCTCACATCGTCTTTACGCGCGCGAAGCGTTTCGCAGCTGATCCGCCAGAAATGCAAGGAAGCGCGGATGCGTCCCATAGGCGACATTCACCCGGATCGCCGCCCTGCCCTGCGTCGGCCTGCCCGGCCGAAAGACGCTGCCCGGCGCAAGGAATATGCTCTCCTCAGAGGCCGCACGGCAGAGCGCCATCTCGTCAATCGAGTCGGGGAACTCCACCCAGAGATAAAAGCCCGGCGAGACACTCTTGCGAACTGTCAGCCCCAGCGCCTCAAGCCGCGCAAGCGAGGTCTTGTGCGCTTCCTCGACGCGCGATTTCAGCTTTCGCAGATGCCGCAGATACTGCCCGCCCTGAATGAGATGAAACACGAATCGTTCCACATAGTCGGAAGTGGCCACCGTGGTCAGCATCTTCAGATTGCCGAGCGCCCCGACAATGGAAGGATGACCGGCGACGAAACCGCAGCGCAGGCTGGCCGACAGCGTTTTCGAGAAGGTGCCGACATAGAGCACACGGTTGAGCTGATCGAGGGAGGCAAGCCGCGGCAATGTCGCGGGCAGAATGTCGGCCAGGGCATCGTTCTCCACAAGCAGAAAGCCCCAGCGTTCCGCAAGCTGCATGAGGCCGAACGAAACCGCCGGCGACAATGTGCTGCCGGTGGGGTTGTGGGCGAGAGACTGCGTGAAAAAGACCTTGGGCCGATGCAGCGCCAGCTTCGCGGCCAGATCTTCCAGATCCGGTCCGTCATGGCTGCGGCGAATGCCGATGATCTGCGCCTTGGCGAGGGTCAGTTTTGCAAAAAGCGGATAATAGCCCGGATCATCGACGAACACCGTGTCACCCGGCTCGATCAGATGCCGGATGATCAGGTCGAGCCCGTGATTGACCCCATGCGTGAGAAGAAGCCCGTCCGGCTGGGCGGTGATCGAACGTTCCAGAAGCAGAACCCGAAGGCGCTCGCGCAGCGGCGCATAGCCCCAGGAACTGCCATAGCCGAAATCCACCGCAGCCGGATCCGCCGTCCTGAAACTGGAAAAATACCGTTTGAGTTCTGCCCCCTCCATCCACGAGGCCGGCGGTCTGCCGTCGCCCGGCCGCACCTCATAGTGCTGGTCGAGCTGTTCGCGCAGGAGCGAGACCACATCCACCGCCGCAGCCACATGCGGGGCGGGCGGTGCGGGGCGGTCGATCTGAAACTGCGCGACGTAGTAGCCAGACCCGGCGCGTGCCTCCAGCAGCCCCCGCGCAACCAGCCTGTCATAGGCCTCCGCCATGGTGTTTTTGGAAACACCATGCTCCCGCGCGGCCTGGCGCACGGAAGGCAGCCGCTCACCCGATTTATAGGCTCCGGCGGCGAGCAGCCCGCTGACATGCTGGACAATGCGGTCGACGCGAGAGAGGCGCGTATCGCTTTCAGTCATCGCTTATTGCCCCATTCCTCCTGCTGGGACAGTCATCGCCAATTTGCGTCAAACTGTCCCTTGATTGTCCCAATTCATTTTAGGACAATTTGCGCTTATGAACAAACATGCTGTCTTGGGAGGAAGCAATGACCGATTTGAAAAGACGCCGTTTTCTGACGGCTTCCGCATTGGGCGGTGCAGCAGCATTGGCTATGCCCGCAGTGGCGCGCGCAGAAGAAGCAGTCCAGTGGCGCATGCAGGCGCTCTGGGACGGCGGAACAACGCCGTTTGAGTTCGAGAAGAAGTTCGTCGAGCGTGTCTCGGAGCTGACCGACGGCCAGTTCGAGATCAAGCTGTTCTCGGCGGGCCAGCTCGTGCCGGCCAATCAGGCGTTCGATGCGGTTCGCAGCGGCGCATTCCAGCTGATGAAGACTTTTGACGGCTATGAAGCCGGCAAAATCCCGTCTTTCGCCTTCACCTCGACCATTCCGTTCGGTTTCCCGGATCCCGACCAGTACGAAGCCTGGTTCTATGAGCTCGGCGGTCTTGAAATGGCCCGTGAAGCCTATGGCAAGGCCGGCCTGACCTACATCGCGCCGACCGTCTATGGCGAAGAGCCGATGCACTCGACCGTCAAGATCGAGAGCATTGCCGACATGGCCGGCAAGAAGGGCCGCTTTGTGGGCCTCGCTTCTGCGGTGATGGGCGATCTGGGTGTTGCGGTCACGCCGATGGCGACGGCCGAAGTCTATTCCGGTCTTGAAAAGGGCCTGATCGACTTTGCAGACCGTGGCGACCTCACGGCCAATTACGAGGCTGGCCTCGCAGAAGTCGCGAAGTTCATCATCCTGCCGGGCGTTCACCAGCCCACCACGGCCACCAGCTATGTGGCGAATTCGGCCGCCTATGACGCACTGCCGGAAAGCTACAAGGCAGCCCTTGCCGTCGCAGCCCGCGAGATTTCGGGCTCGCTGCGTCAGCGCATCATCGTGCAGAACAGCCAGGTGCTCGACAAATATCGCGAGCAGGGCGTCGAGGTCATCTACCTCGATCCGGCGGATGTCGCAGAGGCCCGCTCCAAGGCCGTCACATCCTGGAAAGCCGCAACGAAGGAAGATCCGCTGGCGACCAAGATCGTCGACAGCCAGATCGGCTTCATGCAGTCGCTCGGTCTTATCTGATCCTTGTTCCAGGCGGGCGGCCACAGCGCCGCCCGCTATCGACCCTCAGGCTCAATGTCATTTCCATGCAGGCAGTCTACGCCTTCGTCACCGGTGTGAACCGGGTTCTCTTCGTTATCGCTGCGGTGATCATCTTCGCCGTCGTGCCGATGCTCCTCTATGAGGTGATCGCGCGCTACGCCTTCAATGCGCCCACCGTCTGGGCCATGGAAGCGAGCACGCTCGTCTTCGGCCCACACTTCATGCTGGCCGGCCCCTATCTGCTGCATCTGCGCGGACATGTGGCGGTCGACATCGTGAGCGAGAAGGCCCCTGCTCCCGTTCAGCGCGTGCTCAATGTATTCGCCTTTCTCGTGATCGCGGTGTTCGCGGCCGTCTTCGCCGCCGTGAGCTGGCCTCTGGCCGTCAATGCATGGTCGCTCGGAGAGACGAGCTTCTCTGCCTGGAACCCACCCATCTGGTGGCTGAAATTCGTAGTGCCTTTCGCCTTTGTCATGCTGTGCGCACAGGCGCTGGTCGAGGCGGTTTTCGCCCTGCGCAATGATGCACGCACGGAGGCGCGCCCATGAGCTCCGAACTCGTTCTGGTGATCATGTTCGCAAGTCTGGTCGGACTGCTTCTGACCGGTCTTCCGCTCGCCTTCACGCTGGGCTCGCTCGCCCTCGTCTTCACGATCACCCTGTGGGGGCCGGCGGCCCTTTCCGTCACCGTTCTCAATCTCTTTGACACGATGCAGTCGGAATCGCTGCTCGCCATTCCGCTCTATGTGATGATGGCCAGCGTTTTGCAGCGTTCGGGCGTGATCGAGAGCCTCTACAAGGCGATGGAACTGTGGTCGCGCCGCCTGCCCGGCGGGCTGGCCGTGGGCACCATCGCCATCTGCACGATCATCGCCGCCATGACCGGCATTGTTGGCGCAGCCGTTGCCGCCATGGGCATGCTTGCCCTGCCCTCGATGCTCAAGCGCAACTACCAGCCGGAACTCGCCATTGGCACGATCTGCGCCGGCGGCACGCTGGGCATCCTGATCCCGCCATCGGTCATCACCATCGTCTACGCGGTCACCGCGCAGGCCTCGATCGGGCAGATGTTCATCGCCGGCGTGATACCGGGCCTTCTGCTCGCCTCGCTCTATATCGGCTACATCGTGCTGCGTGCAGCGCTCAACCCGTCGATTGCGCCACGTCCGGAAGAGAATGAAGACATCACCTGGGCCATGCGCATTGCCGCGCTGAAGTCGCTTGTCCTGCCGATGCTCATCATCGTTGGCGTTCTGGGCACCATCTATATGGGCATCGCCACGCCGACCGAAGCAGCCGCCGTGGGTGTTGCTTTGGCCTTCGTTTCAGCGTTGATCGAACGCCGTTTCGGCTGGGAGCTTCTGCGCGGGGTTGGCATGGACGTGGTCAAGGTCACGACCATGATCCTCTGGATCACCATCGGTGCGCGCGCCTTCGTCGCGATCTTCACCGGAACGGGCGGCGCGGATTTCCTGCTCGGCTTCATTCAGGACATGGACGCCAATCGCTGGGTCGTGCTGGCCGTCATGCTGGCGATCCTGTTCTTCCTCGGCATGTTCCTTGATGAGATCGGCATCATTCTCCTTTGCGTGCCCGTCTTCCTGCCGGTCATCGACTTTCTGGATTTCGACAGGCTCTGGTTCGGCATCCTGTTCCTCGTGTCGGCACAGATGGCCTACATCTCGCCGCCCTTCGGCTACACGCTCTTCTATATGAAAGGCGTTCTGCCGGCCGGTATCGGCATGGGAACGGTCTATCGGGCCATCATTCCCTTCATGCTTCTTCAGGCGTTCGGCATCCTGATCTGCGCGCTGTTCCCGGAGCTGGTGCTCTGGCTCCCCAAAACCATGATTCAGTAACAACAGGACACATGATGAGCGACGTCCAATCGTCCCGTATTGAAGGCCTTCACAAGATGACCCCGGCAGAGCGCCTCCAGGCCGTTGCCCGGCAGGCGCAGCTTGGCAACGAGGCCATTTCAAGCCTCACTGCAGCAGCCGAAGGTCAGATCGAACTCGCCGACCGTATGGTCGAGAACGCGATCACCACCATGGCCATTCCAGTGGGCATCGCCACCAACATGATTGTCGACGGGCGCGAAATGCTGGTGCCGATGGCGACGGAAGAATCCTCCGTCGTCGCCGCCGTCTGCAACGCAGCCAAGCGCTGCCGCTCCACCGGCGGTTTCTTCACCTCCGGCAGCGGCCCCGTCATGGCGGCGCAGATCCAGCTTCTGGGCGCAAGCGACCCCGAAAATGTGCGCCTGAAGGTTTACGAGAAAATCGAAGAAATCCGGGCCATTTGCGACGAAACCGACCCGCTTTTGGTGAAATTCGGTGGCGGTTTCCGCGATATCGATGTGCGGGTCATTGCGAGTGATGAAGGGCCGATGACCATCGTGCACATCATCGTCGACACGCGCGACGCAATGGGCGCCAATGCGGTCAACAGCATGGCCGAGGCGCTGGCCCCGCGGCTCGCCGAATGGACCGGCGCGCGCACCTTGCTGCGCATTCTCACCAATCTGGCAGACCGGCGCGTGGTGCGCGCCCGCGCCGTATGGAAGCTCGAAGAGATCGGCGGCGAACAGGTGCGCGACGACATGCTGTCGGCCTACCGCTTCGCCGATGCAGACCCCTACCGCGCCGCGACCCACAACAAGGGCATCATGAACGGCGTCAGCGCTGTCGTGCTGGCAACCGGCAATGACACCCGCGCCATCGAGGCCGGCGCGCACGCCTTCGCCGCGCGTGATGGACGCTATCGCTCCATGTCGCGCTGGGAAAAGGATGCGGACGGCAATCTGGTCGGCATTCTGGAAATGCCGATGGCCGTGGGCCTGATCGGCGGCGCGACCAAGATCCACCCGACCGCCCAGGCCAATCTGAAGCTGCTCGGCGTCGAAACGGCCGATGCACTGGCCCGCATCGTGGTTTCCATCGGTCTTGCGCAGAACTTCGCCGCCATGCGCGCGCTTGCCACGACCGGTATCCAGAAGGGACACATGGCGCTGCACGCGCAGAATGTCGCCCTGATGGTCGGCGCGGTCGGTGACGAAATCGATCTGGTCGCGAGCGAACTCAAGACCCTCGGCAAGGTGCGGCAGGATCTGGCCGAAGAGATTTTGAAGCGCATCCGGGGCGACAAGTGAGCACGCCCGTCTCAATCGTCGAGGTGGCGCCCCGTGACGGGTTGCAGGCGCGCAGGGAGCACATCGAAACCGCCCACCGCATCGCGCTGATCGAGCGGCTGCGCCGCGCCGGCATTCAGCGGATGGAGGTGGGTGCGTTCGTCTCGCCACAGCGCGTGCCGCGCATGGCAGACACGGCGGAAGTGATGAAAGCCGTCGGCGCATCGGAACGCGCCGGCGACATGGTGCTGGTCGCAAATGAGCGGGGGCTGGAACAGGCGCTTGCAGAAGGCGCGCGCGCCATCGCCGTTTTCACGGCGGCAAGCAATGCTTTTGCGGAAAAGAACATCGGCTCCACGGTCAGCGCCTCTCTCCAACGTTTCGCGCCCATCGTCGCGCGGGCGCGTGACGCGGGCGTGTTCGTGCGCGGCTACATCTCCACCATCACCGACTGCCCCTATGCCGGCCCGATTGAACCCGGGGCCGTCGCCCCGGTGGCCAAGGCCCTGCGCGAGATGGGCTGCCAGGAGATCGCCCTTGGCGAAACGCTTGGAAAGGCGACACCGGCGCGCATTGCCGCCGTGCTGGAAGCGGTCGCGAAAAACGTTCCAATGGATGAAATCGCGGCCCATTTCCACGACACCTACGGCATGGGCGTCGCCAATGTCTGGGAAGCGGTGAGGCTCGGCGTTCGCACCGTAGATGCGGCAGCGGGCGGCCTCGGCGGCTGCCCTTTTGCCCCCGGCGCAGCCGGCAATGTGGCGACGGAAGATGTCGTTTATCTTCTGAACGGCCAGGGCATGGAGACCGGCATCGCGCTCGGTCCGCTTCTCGACGCCGTTTCCTTCTGCGCGGACACGATGGGCATCGCCCCGACCAGTCGCGTCTACAAGGCGCTCCGCGCGCCCGAGTGCTGATGATGGAAAGCCAGCCGTGCTAAAGCTGGCTGGCTGCCCGATAAAGGCGCAATCTTTCTCGAAGTTGAGGGGTTGTGCCCCCTCAACCATCTCCCTGAGACCGGTCAGCCGAATACCTACCGCGTCAGGCCGTCAGCCAGCGCTCCAGATTGGCGGCAACGAAGGCGTCGTCGTTGAGTTCGGGATAATCCCGGCAGATGCGCTCGAGCTCTTCCATCTGGCCGGGCCCCATGGTCTCGTCCGGATTGAGGCACCAGGTTCCTTCAAGCAGGCCCTGCCGACGCAGGACTTCGTGCAGGCAGGCGATGCAGCCGGCAAAATCGTTTGCCACGTCAAACAGAACGCCATTGGCGTCGGTGGTGCGGGCGTCGAACTCCAGCCACTCTCTGGCGCTCCTGCTGTCGGGGCGCTCATGGATATCTTCGAGCAACGCCACGGCCTTGCGCGTCCAGACCGACCAGTGCCCCAGAAGCCCGCCCTTGATCCGCACGCTGACCGGCGCACCATCGCGCATGAAGGTGAACTTCGTCATCAGATCGGAGACGATGTGATCGTCATTGCCGGTGTAGAGCGTGATGCGGTCTTCCGCGCGGGCGTCGATCACCGCGCGCACCACGTCGAGCGTGCGGTAGCGGTTGAACGGCGCCATCTTGATCGCCACCACATTCTCGATCTCGGCGAAACGTCGCCAAAATGCATAGGGCAGAGGCTGCCCGCCAACGGCAGTCTGCAGGTAGAAGCCCACCAACGGGATGACACCGGCAACGGCGCGGCAATGAGCGATCAGCTCGTCCACGTTCGCATCGCGCATCGCCGCCAGACCGAGCAGCACGGCGTGATACCCCTTGGAACGTGCAAGCTCGGCCTCGCGCACGGCCTGCTCGGTCTTGCCGACCGCGCCGGCCACCATGAAGGGCGTGCTCGCATGGGCGTTCGCCTCTTCGGCCGCCAGCGAAAGAACCGGCTCCAGAAGGCCATGATCGCGGATCTCGAACTGCGTGGTGTGAACGGCCACGGCAAGCCCGATGGAGCCCGCATCGAGGTAGTAACGCGACAACGCGCGCTGACGGCGTTCATCGAGCCGGCGGTCGGCATCAAGCGCCAGCGGATGCGCCGGGATCACGCCTCCCTTGCGCAGTGCGGCAAGCGGCGTTGCGGGAAGATCGCTGATTTTCATGTTGAAACTTTCGTTGTCAGGCCTTCGGCATGGAAGGCAGGTCCTGTCCGTCGGCCTCCGGGCGCAGATAACCCAGAATGACCTCGATCACGTGCTCGCGGCGCTGCGCGAGCACTTCGGACGTCTTCGGCAGGCCGAAGATCGCCGACAGTGTCGACCGGTTGGCAATGAAGAAGTAGCAGATGCTTGCGATGGAGATGTAGAGCTGCACGGGATCGACGCCGGAGCGGAACTTGCCCTCGCCCTGCCCGCGCTCCAGGATCGTCTCGATCATCGCCACGAGCGGGCTGTTGAGGTCCCGCGCCTTGACCGAATGAGCCACATGCACGCCACCGTGCATGTTCTCATCATTGATGAGCGATATGAACTCCGGGTGCGCGCTCACATAGTCGAAAGAGAAACCGATAAGCTCCCGCATGGCAGCCACCGGCTCGCGGTGGGCCAGGTCGAGCTGACGCTCGGCGCTGCGGATGGCCTCGTAATTCCTCTCCAGAACCGTGCTGAACAGGGCCTCCTTGTTACCGAAATAGTGGTAAATCAGGGCCTTGTTACAGCGCGCACGCTTGGCGATCGCGTCGATGCGCGTTCCCTTCAGTCCTTTCTTCGCAAACTCCTTCGAGGCAGCGTTGAGAATGCGGGCGCGCGTCGCCGCTGCGTCGCGCGTCGCCTTCTGGCCCGTTCCGGACCCGTTTTTCTTCGCTGCCCCGGCGCCGGCCGTGGGCCGGTCAGTATTTTCCATCGCGCACCTCGAAATGGGTCGGCTTGCCAAGCGAGCGGCCGCCCTCTTTCATCCAATCTGCCGTCCACTCTATCAGCCGCGGCAGCGGGACGGAGGGATAGCCGAAGAGTTTCTGCTGCAGGCTCGTGTCAACGATCCATGCCCGCTCCTGCTCGGAACCTTCCAGAACCGGCTCCTTGCCGAAGAACTCGCCAAACTTCTGCGCGAGGCTGCGCACATTGACCAGTTCCGGACCCGAAAGGTTGAGCACAAAGGGCGGATTATCCGCGTATGCCAGCGACTGCAACGCAATGTCGTTTGCATCGCCCTGCCAGATCACATTGCAATGGCCGCTGTCGATCTGCACGGGCTCGCCCTGCTGCACCGCATTGGCGACATCGTGCAGAACGCCATAACGCATGTCGATTGCGTAGGAGAGACGGATCAGCGCCACGCGCGTGCCATGCACGCTGGCAAAATGCTCAAACATGCGCTCGCGGCCCACGCAGGAATTGGCGTATTCGCCCGGCGGGTCGAGCACCACATCTTCACGCGCGCCCTGCTCGGTGATCTTGACGAACGGATAAACGCAGGCCGTCGAGAAGGCGACGATGCGCGAGTCCTTGAACGCCTCGGCGACAATCGCAGGAACCTGAACATTCATGGCCCAGGTCAGGCCCTGATTGCCGCTGGAACCGAATTTGCGGCCAGCCATGAAAAGCACATTCTCCGTCTTTTCGAGGCTTTCCACCGCTTCGCGGTCGAGAAGATCGCATGAAACGGTCTCGATGCCCCAGCCTTCCAGCTTTTCTTTCAGCCCCGGCTCGGAGAAACGGGCGACGCCGATGACGCGCTTGTGGGGCGCGGCGCGCTTGGCCATGCGCGCAAGCGTCGGCCCCATCTTGCCGCCAACGCCAAGAATGGTGATGTCGCCATCCAGCTCGGCGAGAACGGAAACAAGGCGGTCGCTCGGCTGCGACAGCATGTCTTCGAGCTGGGCTTCATCCAGAACGGTGTCAGGCAGGGATCGGGTCATGGTCTCAGTCTCCTGTGCCGGCATGTCCGGCATCGCTTTTGTTGAGGCTATCGAAAGTCCAGTCGGCAGCGCGTGTGCGCTGACCGAGGTCGGGCAGGCAGGCGAACCCCATGCCGGGGACCTGCAATGAGGCAATGTCGAGCGCGCCGCCATTGATGGCGGTGACGATGGAAGAACCCTCGCGCCGATAAAGATCGGGATGGGCGGCCAGAGCGGCCTCCGCCTCACGGGCGGGCAAATGCTCAAGGCCATGGAAATAGTGGTGGCCGTTGCGCTCCACATGCGTGATGCCAAGCGCCGCCACGACCGCGAGATCGGCCTGAAGCGACACCACCGGCAGACAGGTGAGATCTTCCGCCGACTGGAAGTAGACGCCCAGCCCCGCTTCGCGATTGCGCGTTTCGGCAATCATCGCGTTCAGCAGGGAGCGGATGACGCCCTTGCAGTTCTTGTGGCTTACACCGTGATAGCCAAGCGCAATCGCCTCATGATAGGCGCTCGTCCAGCCATCGGCCTCGTCGATCAGAAGTGGCTTTCCGATTGTCTTGAGAGCCCTGGGATCGAGCGGCGCGGAAAGCGCGACCGAGCGTTCCAGCGGCTGCTCGATGAAAAGGATCGCATCATAGAAGCGATCAAGCGCCGGATTGCCGCGAATGGCGTCCATCAACGCGGCGAACTCCTCAAGCCGGCTGTATTGCTCATTGCCGTCGAGCGTCAGGGCAAATGCCCTGCCGGTCCGATCCATCAGCCCTGCGATGCGCTCCAGTCGCGCCATGTCCGATGCCGGATCACCGGAAATCTTGATCTTGAGATAGCTGAGATCGTCCTGCTCGATATAGTCCGCGAGCGTTTCGGGCAGGCCATCGTCAAGCCGGTCAGCCGACGCGATGTCGTCCGCCTCAATCGGATCGACCAGACCGACCGTATGGCGCAGTCCGATGCGCTCCAGTGGCTTTTCGGGAAGGATCGAGGCCGGCGACATGCCCGCAAGCTCGGGAAAGACCGCGCCGCCATCAATGCCGAGCGCATTGCCGCGCACCATGCCGAAGAAGCTCTGCCCGGTTGCCCTGCCCAGCGCATCGATGATGGCGCGCTCCACCATTGAGACGCCAAAGGAAGCGCCAAGCCTGTTGAAACCGGCTGCGACAGCGCGACGGTCGACTTCTTCATCAAGCTGCCGCCAGAGCGTGAACAGGGAACCCTCCGGCAGGTTTTTGGCGACGGCGAGCGCTTCCTCGACCACCCAGAGGAGGTCTGCAACATTGTCGGCTGGCGTCTTTTCCGGCCGCTTGTCGAACCATTTGTAGGCGAGAAGGTCGGAGGCATAGCCCAGAACCGGCTTCCCATCGACGAAAACCTCAAGCTCCAGCGTCGCGCTGGCAGCGGCTTCCATGGTCACCACGCCGAAGCGGAACGGCATGCGCGCAAAGGCATTGGCAATGCCGATGCGGCCACCGATGACCTTGAGTTTGGTCGTGCTCATGAACACTCCTTCCGCATTTCCAAAAGTCCCCGGACATAGCCTGCGGCGAAGGCCGCAACACCCGGCCCATCGGGGTGGTAGTCGAACGGTTCCACGGCGATGACGCCGTCATAATCATGCCGGACGAGGCAATCGACGATTGGTGCAAACCGGTCGGCGCCAAGGCCCGGCCCGCGCTTGGAGCGGTCGTTGAAATGGATGTGGCGCACATGGCCGCCGGGCAGAAAGCGGTCCAGAACCGCTTCTGCGGGTTCGGCTTCGCCGCCCACCGCAGCATAGGTGTCGAGCATGGTCGCAAAGCCGGGCGAGCCAATGGCTTCGACAAGCTTCACCGCTTCGGCAACCGTGTTCACGAAATCGTCCATTGAGGGTGCAAGCGGTTCGATGCAGTAAAGAACACCGGCATGCGCCGCCGCATCCGCTGCTGCAGCGAGATGTGCCATGGCGATGTCGCGCGCATGCTCGGGCGAAGCCGCGTCGCGCAACTGGCGCTGTCCGGGCGAACCGTGAACAAGAACGCTGCCGCCCAGATCGGCGCAAACCTCGACCATCGCCAGCATGTGATCGCGGGTGCGGGCGGCCACAGCGGCATCGTCGCTCGTAATGGAGAGCCCTTCCGGGGCGGTGAGAAGCCAGTGCAGGCCGGTGATTTCAAGGCCATGGTCGGCAGCCACCTGTCGCAAACGGCGACGCTCGGCAGCGGGAACGGAGGCAGGCTCGTCCGACAGGGTGAAGGGCGCCACCTCCAGCCCGTCATAACGGAGCGCGCTTGCCAGTCTGCACTGTTCTTCGAAAGAAAGGTCGCGCAGCACTTCATTGCACAGCGAGAGTTTCATCGCGTCACCCCGGCAACCGAACGAGGAAGAGATCGGTGAACACGAAGTCGATGGCGAATGCCGCAACTCCGGCCAGCACCAGACCACCGATCACGAGCTTCCAGACGGGCAGGCTTCGTTCGGTGTCGATCAGTTCCGCCCCCACCGTGAAGACGAAGATGAAAAGCGCCGTGGCCAAGATGAACGGCATGTGGCCGAACAGAAGCGTTCCATAAAGAAGCACCATCACGATGGTGAAGATCGTGCGGGCCGCGCTGGCGCGGGTCCATTCCGTGATGCTCGGCCGCGCACCTTCAGCCAACACCCGGCCCGACATGCCGCGCAGCAGAAGCACGACGCCGAGAACGCAGAGAACCGCGCTCAGAAGCCCCGGCGTGAGACCCGGCACGGTGAAAGGATCTGCGCCCCGCGCCTCAAAGCGCGGCATGCGCAGCGAGCCGACCAGCCCGGCAGCGCCCATCACCGCCACCACGATGCCGGAGATGAAATCGGTCCTGTTGATGGTGCGCATGCTCATGCTCCCTTCTCCAGTGCGATCTGCGGCAGCGGTTCCCGCACAAGCGCGCGGTCGATGGCGTCAAGAAGAGCGGCCATTTCCAGAGCGCCCTCATCGGCGGCGCACAGGGTCGGCCCGCCGCTTTCGATGGCGGATGCGAACAGATCGAAGCTCTTTGCCAGAAGAGATGACGGCGTAACCCCGATCACCTGTTCGCTGGTCATTGCGCCCGGTAAAACCTTCCAGCCCCCGGCCGACGGTGTGTAGGAGACCTGCGCCTGCGTGAGCGTATTGCGGTTGAAATCGATGACGATGTTGCCGGCATCGCCGATCAGTCGCAGCCGCTTTGTGGTCACCGCGCCCGGCATGAACCCGTCTTCCACCTCGCCACAGGCAAGGACGCCAAGCCGCAGATTGCCGGATATGCCTTCCTCGAAAGCAAGATCGATGCGGATGTCATCGTCCTTTTCCGCGCCGAGCAGGCTTACCCCACGGGCCTCGACCGAGCGCACGGGAACGCCTGCCAGATGGCGCATGAGATCGAGGAAATGCACGCCGTCATTTTCGATGATGGTGGAATCGTCGCGCATGCGCTTCCATCCCGAGAAATCGCCTTCGACCGCAAGCAGGCGACCGATGGCCCTCGACGCGATGAGCGCCTTCGCCTTTTCGACGAGCGGATGACAGCGCAGAACGAAGCCGATCTGTACGGCGCAGCCTGAGGCATCAACCGCAGCCATCAGCTGCCGCGCCTCATCCAGCGACGTGACTGCCGGCTTCTCGATGAAAACGTGTTTGCCACGCGCGAGAGCCGCCAGAGCCACGGGCAGGTGCAAACGCGGCGGCGTGACGATGTCGACGAGATCGACCTGATCCAGATAGACGGACGGATCCTCCGCAACATACCCGAGGCCGAGGGCGCGCGCCCTTTCGCGGGCAGACGGATCGGGATCGCTGATGAACAGACGCGGGGCCGTCATGCTTTTCCGCCAGGCGGCGGCATGCTGCGCGCCGAACGCGCCAAAGCCGCACAGGAGAACGTTTCGCACCGTCATTGTGCACCTCCCCGGGCAAACCGCGCCCGGAAGGCAGCGACGCGGCGACGCACGGGCGGCAGGCTGAAAATGATGATGAGAAAGACCAGCGAAGCGATCACTGCACTTATCGGGCGCGTTACGAACGGCAGCGGATCGCCCTGGGTCAAAGCGAGGCTGCGGCGCAGATTGTTGTCGAGGATCGGCCCAAGCACGACACCGAGGATCATCGGCGCGACCGGGAAACCGGCCTCGCGCATCATGAAGCCGATCAGGCCGAAACCGATCATGACCCAGACATCGAAGATGCGGCCGGCAATGGCGAATGCGCCGACGGTGCACAGCACGAAGATGATGCCCATCAGCCATTCACGCCGCACGCGCAGGATGAGTAGCAGCGGCCGCGTGAGAAGCAGGCCGAGGACCAGCATGGCGCAGCTTGCCCAGAAAACCATGGCGACAACCGAATAGAAGAAGTCGGCCTGCGTGATCATGATCAGCGGTCCGGGGCGCAGGCCATGGATGATCATGGCGGCGAGCAGAACAGCAGCCGGCGCGGAACCGGGAATGGCAAGGGTCAGAACCGGGATCAGCGCACCGGGCACGGCGGCGTTGTTACCCGTCTCGGCGGCGAGCAGACCCTCGGTCGAGCCCTGCCCGTATTCTTCCTTGCGCTTGGAAGCGCGCTTTGCGGCAGCGTAGGAAACCCACGCGCCCATATCCTCGCCGACACCGGGAACAACGCCCATGAACGTGCCGATGAAGCCGGACCGCAGCCAGGTGCGCGCATGGCCGAAGGAGGAAAGCGCAGAGCGGAAGACGCCCGTCACCTTGCCGGCGACGGCGCGCGTCGCTTCCTGCCGCATGACGATGAAGACTTCCGTGCAGCCAAACGCGCCGACGAGTACCGGGAGAAGGCCGAAGCCGCCTTCAAGGTCACGAATGCCATAGGAGAAGCGGGCATAGGCATGGATGCTCTCCTGCCCGACCATGGCGACGAGCAGGCCGAAGAAACCGGCGATCCAGCCTTTCAGTGCATCGTCCATGGCGGTGAGCTGGCCGCAAAGGACAATGCCGAAGACGGCAAGCCAGAAAAACTCGAAGGAGGTGAAATCAAGCGCGAATTCCGCAAGCCATGGGGCAACCAGCGCCAGTCCGACCATTCCCACGACCGACCCCAGAAAGGAGCCTGTGGTCGCAACGGCCATCGCCTCGCCTGCGCGCCCTTTCCGGGCAAGCGGGAAACCTTCCAGAGCGGAAGCCGCATTGGCCGGCGTGCCGGGAATGTTGAGCAGAATGGCCGTGCGTCCGCCGCCATAGATCGCGCCGATGTAAACGCAGATCAGAACCAGGATCGCCGTGTTCTGCTCCATCGCGAAGGTCAGCGTGGTCACAAGGGCAACGCCCAGCGTGGCCGTGAGGCCCGGGATCATGCCAACGGTGATGCCGAGGAGCGTTGCCCAGAAAACAACGATGATCTGCGCGGAAAAACCGATCTCGGCGATCGCGCTCAGGAAATGAGTGAGTCCGTCCATGGCCATGCTTGTCGACAGGAGGGGTCAGCGCGGCCAGGAAGCTGGCAGCGGATACCTTCCGGTTGCGTATAGGCGAAGCGTCAAGGCTCCCCCGCCTCACAGGAGGGGGAGCCGCAATTCCAGCCCTATTCGGGGCGCGGAATGCCGAATTTGCTCGGATCGTTCGACGCAGCGCCGCTGTCGAACTGCTGCCAGGCATTGATCGAGAGGAAGGGCAGCGCGGTCTTCGCGGCTTCCTCGCCATGGGTCGCCTTGAACAGCGCACCGCGCTCGGCGGCGTGCTTCTTCATGACGTCGGAATTGGCGATCTTTTCCGCCCAGACCTTGTCCATGGAGTCGAGCACTTCCTTGGGCGCATCGGCAGGAATGTAGATGCCGAAGAAGTTCGGCGCGCTGGCAACCTCCGGCAGCCAGTCGGTGACCGGCGGAACCGTGCCATAGCCCTGAAGCTCAAGCGGTTGGTCGGCAATGACAGCGAGAGGACGCAGACGCCCGGCGCGGATCATGTCCACCTGCTCGGTCGCCGTCTGCGCGGTAAACTGCGTCTCGCCCGAAACCGTGGAGATTACGGCGGGGTTGCCGCCTTCATAGACGATCTGACGGAACTTGATGCCGGGCGCGGCCTTCTCAAGCGCCTGCATGGAGATCGCCGTGGCCGAGGAAAGCCCGCCGGAAGAAACCGTGATCGGCTCGCTTCCCGACTTCATGGCTTCCAGAAGATCGCCGAAATCCTCCCACTCGCTGTCGGCGCGCACCGACACCAGACCCGGATTGGCCACGTGGAGGTAAAGACGCCACTGATCGAGGTTCGCGTCGAGCGTTCCGAAAACGGGATAGGCCCCGAGATCGGCAGCCGCGCCGGCGGCCATGGTCATGCCGTCATGCGGCGCTTCCCAGACGGCGCGTGTGCCAACGGAGCCCGATGCGCCGGGCTGATTGAGAATGACGAAGTTCTGGCCGAAAGCCTTGCTCAGCTCTCCCGCGACGACGCGGGTGACAGTATCGGTGGAGCCGCCAGCGGACCACGGGACGATGATCGTCACCGGTTCAGTGGGCTTCCACTCCTCGGCGAAAGCCGGAGCGGCAAGCAGCGCTGACGCTCCGAAAGCCGCAGAAATCAAGCGTGCGGCAAGTGTCTTGCTCTTCATTTTTGTTCCCCTAACTAACCAAACGGTTAGATAATTAGCGATGTCTTTTGGCTTTCTGTCAAGCGCTTTTGTCGCAGGCTGCCGAGACGCGCGCGCCATATGTGCCGGCGAACGAATGCAAACCCGCCCGCAATGGCCCGCGGCTGGGGCCGAAGACAGCCCCCTGCCCCGCTCTGGAAAAAATGCGTGATGAAGCAGCCCGCGCGCCTCGGCGAGAGAGCGGCAAGACAGACAAGACGGCGTGTCCCGGCTATTGATGGCGCGTTGGAACGGCCGGATAACCGGCCCCGTTCTCTAGCCCTTCACGGCGCCTGCCATCATCGTTCCGCTGATCTTGCGGTACATGACCAGACCGAGAAGCATGGGCGGCAATGCGCCGACCATCATAACGGCTGCGGCCACACCCCATTGCACACCGCCGCCGGAAGCGGCGAAGAAGAACGATGCGCCGACCGTTACAGGCACAGCCTTCGAGGTCGTCAGCATCAGGCCGAACAGGAACTCGTTCCACGCGGTGATGAAGCCGAAGATCATGCTGGTCACGATTGCCGGACGGATGACGGGCGCAATGATCTTCACCAGAATGCCCGGCCGGCTCACGCCGTCGATCATGGCCGCTTCATCGAGTTCGAAAGGCACATCCGATATGGCGTTGACGAGAATGATCAGCACCAGCGGGATGTTGACGATGGTCATCACAAGGCCGAGGCCGAGCCGCGTGTCGAGCAGCCCCATAAACTGGAACATCATGTAGATGGGGATCGCGAAGATCACCAGCGGCACCGCCCGCAGGTTGACGATCAGCGGCAGCAGCGTTTTCTCGCCGAAACGGCCGCGCACGATTGCATAGGCCGCCGGCAGCGCCAGAAGAACGGCCAGAAGCGTGCCCATCGCGGCAATGGCGAAGCTGTTGGCAAGATAGAGGAAAATGTTCAGCCGGTCCGAAACCGTGAGCACCGTCACATAGTTCTCGAGCGTCGGCGCATTGATCCACAGCCCCGGATTGGTCGAGATCTCACGCGCGCTCTTGAACGAGGTCACAAGCGTGACGATGAGCGGAAAGTTCATTGCAAAGGCGGCAAGGGCGAACACGGCCCAGCGGATCGCGTTGAGCATCTATCGTCTCCTGCGCCGGGCAAAGCGGTTCAGGCCGTAAAGCACCATGAACGATGCCACAAAAAGGACGACCGAAGCCGCGACCGCCTTGCCGATGGCAGCCTGCTTGAAGAAGGCTTCGTAAATGTAGATCGACAGCGAAGTGGTAGAGCCGCCAGCCCCGCTGCCGGTCAGCACGTAGACATTGTCGAAAACCCGGAAGCCATCGATGAAACGGATCAGAAGCGCCGCCGCCAGTGTGGGCAACATCAGCGGAAGCTCGATGCGCCAGAAACGGGCAAACCCGGTCGCACCATCGATTGCAGCGGCTTCCCGAAGCTCTTCCGGGATTGCCTGATAGGCCATGTGGAACAGCAGGAAGGCGAATGGCGTCCACTGCAGCGTCTCGACCACGATCAGCGTCCAGAAAGCCGAATTGGGACCGAGAAAGGCCGGGCTGTTTCCAAACCAGGCCCAGAGATAATGCGGCACGGGGCCAGCGAACTCGTGCAGAACGAGGCGATACATCAACCCCATCAAGGCCGGAGCCACCATGAGCGGCAGCATGAGAATGGCAATCGGCCAGCTGCGGTTCTTGAAAAGCGGGGCCAGAAAAACAGCCAGCCCAAGCCCGATCAGACATTCCAGAACAGCGGTCAGCAGGCCGAAGCGCAGGGAAAACCAGTTGGCGCGCCAGAACGCCTCATCGGTGAGAACAGCGACGAAATTGCCGAAACCGGAGATCTGCGGACTGCGCAGCGTCTCGAAGCTGATTTCGGAAACCGAGTAGATCAGATTGACGATGGCCGGAAAGCCGAGACAGACCAGCAGAAACGCCATCAGCGGCGTGGCAAGCAGCGTCCATTCGGTGCGATGGGTCGTTTCCATGGTGCTTCTTGGTCTGTGATCCAGATCGGTTTGATGGTCGGCGCTGCCCCTCATCCGCCTGCCGGCGCCTTCTCCCCGCGCACGGGGAGAAGGAAGAAGTGGCAACGTCTACCTCCCATCCCTCCCGCGTGCGGGGAGAAGGCGAGGATGAGGGGCTGACGCCAGCTTTATTTCAGGAGATCCGCCATGCCCTTCTCGACATTGGCAAGTGCGGCGTCGAGGTCCTGCTGGCCCGACCAGTAGCCGGTAAACTCCTTTGCCTGTAGCTCGTAGATGGCGAGCGCATTTGCCGATGCGCCGCCATTCATGACATAGCCATAGGCACCGGCATATTCGCCGAGCTGCACCAGATCCGGCCGCTCTTCCGCCACTGCTGCGACAGCCTCGGCCGAGAGAGCCGGCGCACCGCCCGCACGGGCGTAGATGAGGGCTGCCTCTTCGGTGGAGAGCCATTTCAGGAAGGCTTTCGCACCGTCCTTGTTGCCGGCGCTCTTATTGAGGCCAAGACCGAGACCATGGATATGCGTGGCCCGGCTTTCAGGCCCGGCGGGTGGAGCGATGGTGGCGGTCGCGTCACCCACTGCGGGTGATTTTTCCGCATTGGTGAGATCGGCGGCAGCCGCGTTCCACTGCACCATGGCGGCCACCTGCCCCGCCGCATAGGCGGCATTGGCTTCGGCAAACTCGTAGGAAAGCGAGTCGCGCGGCGTCGCTCCGGCGTCGTAGAGCATCTTGTAGAGCTCAAGCCCCTCGCGGAATGCATCCGAATTGACCGTGATGTTGCCTTCGGCATCCATCCAGTCACCACCATAGGAACGCGCGGTCGACTGCCACACCATGATGTTGAACAGCAGGTTCTTCATCTGCAGAACGGTGCCGTAGCGGGTCGGGCTGTCCGGGTTCACCGCCTTGGTGAAATAAAGCGCGGTGGCCGCATAATCGTCCCAGGTCCAGTCATCGGGGTTCTTGGGCTCAAGCGCCTCGCCCAGATGCTCCTTGCTGATTTCCGCGTAACGCGCTTTGGCGCCGTCATCGCTCATCAGCGCATCGATCAGGTCCTTGCGGTAATACATGAAATGCAGAGAAAGATCGGTCGGCACGCCATACTGCTTGCCGTCGAACTGCATGGTCGAAAGAACGGCGTCGCCATAAAGCGCCTGCGCCCCGTCGGACAGTTCCACCGGCTCCATGAACGGCGCATAGCGGCCGATCGAATAGGTGGCGAGCAGGTTCAGATCGAACGCATCGGACCCTGCAGCGAGATCTGCCTGCAGCTTGTCCCAGAAGCCGTCGCGGTTGAAGAACAGGAGTTCGACCTTGTTCTCGTCGCTGACATCGTCCTTCGCGTTATAGGCTTCGGCTGCGGCGCGCAGCGCCGTCTCTTCAGGGCCGCCCGGCCAGCCGAGCACGGTGACCTCGGCGCTTGCCACGCCGGCCCACAGGCCCGCAGCAAAAACACTTCCTGCCAACATGGCTGCAAATCGTGCAACAGGTCTCATATCCATTCTCCCATTCATTGTTTGACTTGGTTTTGTGTCGTGTTTTGAAGTGCGAGATCAGCGATGCCCACAACGCCGGCCCTCTCCCCCAGCCGGGCCGCCACGAGCCGTGGCTTCAGCCGTTCCGAAACGTGATCTAGCTGCGCTTCAATGCGCGCGCGATACCCCGGGGCAAGCCCGATGCCGCCGCCGATGACAATGCGATCCGGGTCGAAGCTGAGCTGAATGTTGCGGCACAGAATGGCCACGCGCCGGGCCGAACGGTCGATGATATCGTTCGCCCAGCCCTCGCCCATGGCCGCCGCGTCAAAAACGTCATGCGACGTTGCGCCCGGCTGATGCGCCGCCGCGGAAGCGGCGATGAAATTGCCCGAAACGTGATCCTCCAGCGCGCTGTCATCCCCGCTGGCGCCTTCGAAGTCCTGCCCCCGCAGGAGGCCGAAATGCCCGGCAAGTCCGGTTCTCAGCCGCCCATCCATGACGATGCCGCCACCAATGCCCGTGGAAACGGTCAGGAAGACGAGATTGCCCTCGGCTTCGCCGAAGCGATATTCGCCCCATGCAGCAGCCTGCGCATCATTGGCGGCGATGGCGGACACGCCGGAAAGCGCACCAACGGTTTCAAGCAGCGGAAAGCGGTCGGGAAAATCCAGCGTCCTGCGGTTGAGCGGGGACCAGAGCCCGTCATCCACGATGCCGGTTACGGCAACGCCGACACATCCATAAGCGCCCTTCCAGTGCTCGATCTGCGCAAAGAGCGCTTCGAGCCACTGGGCGGGCCCGCCCATATCGCGCGGGGTCGGCACTTTCAGGCTGTCGACAACGGTCTCTCCGCGCACGAGCGCGGCTAGCATCTTCGTGCCGCCAATGTCGAGCGCCAGAACCGTCTGAGCCTCACGCATCATCCGCTCCCGCCCCGGCATCCATATCGGCCCGGAACCAGGAGGTGACATGCTCGGGCCGCGTGATCGCGGAGCCGACGACCACCAGCCGCGCCCCGGCCTGCAGCGCTTCGCCCGCATGACGCGGCAGGCGAATGCAGCCTTCCGCCACCACATGAGGCGTGAGCGCACGCATGGCGCTGATCAGTTCAAGGTCGGGCTCCGTGGGTTCCGGCCCTTCCGTGTAACCGGAGAGCGTGGAACCAACCATGTCGGCCCCTTCGTCAAGCGCCTGTCGGGCGTCGGAAACAATCGAGCAATCGGCCATGGCGAGCTTTCCCGCCGCGTGAATGCACCTGACCAGATCGGCCGTCGGCACGGGGCGCGTGCGCTGCGTGGCGTCATAGGCGATGACATCTGCGCCAGCTTCTGCAAGCGCCTCCATATCCTCGATCCACGGAGTGATGCGCACGGGCGACGTGTCCAGATCGCGCTTGATCAGGCCGATGATCGGCGCATCGGTGGCGGCCCGCACGGCTTTCACATAATCGGCAGATTCGATGCGCAGCCCCTGCGCGCCGCCGGCAAGCGCCGCCAGCGCAAAGGCAACGACAATGGGCGCTGTGTCCATCGGCCCGCCGGTGACCGGCTGGCAGGAGACGATCAGCCCGTTTTCGAGCGCTAGGATGCGGTTCGGCACGCTTTCTCCTCCATCTGTGGAGGATATCATAGGCAGACAAAATACCAGATAACAACCAGTTTTAAACTGGTATTAGCGGTGCAGCTCGATGACGAAATCGTAGACATCGCCACGATATTTGGTTTCCGTGAACTCCACGATCTGCCCGTCTTCCAGAAAGCAGCGACGCTCCATCACCAGAAGGCTGGTCTGCGGCGGGGCTTCGAGAAGCCGTGACTCCTCCGGGGTGATCGGGGTCGATTGCATCCGCTGCACCGCACGCACCGGCATGGCCCCCCGGGCTTCCAGAGCCTGATAGAGGGAATCGCCCACCTCGGCGGGTCTCGGCAGGAAACGCAGAGGCAGCGTCGCCGTCTCGATCGCGATGGGCGTGTTGTCAGCGGTGCGGATGCGCCTCAAGCGCGCGACCTCATCGGCAACCGAAATGCCAAGCGCCATCATTTCCGTCGGCGAGGGACGCCCTGTTTCCTTGGAAATCCATATGCATCCGGGCTCCAGACCACGCGAACGCATATCCTCTGAAAAGCTCGTCATGGTGGAGAGAGATTTCTCCAGCCGTGACGACACCACCGTTTTTGCGCCGTGCCTGCGATGCAGAAGACCATCCGCCTCCAGATCCTCAATGGCGCGGCGAATGGTGACGCGGGACATAGAGAGGGCAGCGCAAAGGGTGCGCTCGCTCGGGATAACGGCGCCGCGTTTCAGCCGCGACGTATGAATGGCTTCCGCCAGCGCCATTTCGACCTGGCGATAGAGCGGCTCGGCTCCGTTTCCGCTGGCGATATGCCCCCGTATGAAATCGAGAAGTGCCGCTTCATTCATTCCGTTTTGCCTCGGTCATTGCGTCCGCTGCACATGATGACAAAATTTCTACAGGTTTTGAACTGGTATTATTTTATATGCTGCTTATGGTCTCTGAGAGCGGTCTTACGGCAACACCACTCTCCCTTTGCTTCATGCCTCCCCGGCGGCAAATCTTGCCAATTGGCAGCATATAAATTATTTAATGCCAAAAGGAGAAATTCAATGGCACAGCTGCAGCCGGTCGATACACGTTCACAGGAGTTCCGGCCCGCCCCGATCACGGATGATGAGGCAGCTGCCATGTTTCGCGCCACGGTCAACCTCTTCCGGCTGTGGGAGATCACCGACGAGCAGGCCGCGACCCTGCTTGATCTGCCGCTACGCACCTATCGGCGCTGGAAAGCAGGGGAACTCGGCCGCATCGACCGCGACAGCAAGGCGCGGCTTTCCAACCTGATGGGCATACACAAGGCGCTACGCCTCATCTTCCGCGAGCCCCAGCGCGCCTACCAATGGATCGGCAAGCCCAATGAGGCCTTCGGCGGTCGTTCCGCGCTCGAGATCATGCTGGGTGGCGAGCTAACCGACCTCATGCGGGTGCGACGCTATCTCGATGCCGAACGGGGCGGCTGGTGAACGAAATGAATACCCCTCCCCTTGCGCCCGTCGCATGGCGCGGCGCGGTGCGGATCATCCGCAGCATTTTTCCGCCCATCGATCTGTTCGAAGACATCGCTGACCCTGCCGACTGGCCGCTGCTCATTTCCGCCGAGCAGAAAAC
Organism: Nitratireductor sp. WH36-1; assembly: GCF_058725515.1. Lineage (NCBI taxonomy): Bacteria > Pseudomonadati > Pseudomonadota > Alphaproteobacteria > Hyphomicrobiales > Phyllobacteriaceae > Nitratireductor > Nitratireductor sp. WH36-1. Next base: position 267,849 of record NZ_JBZXDP010000002.1, read on the forward strand.
CAATCCGCGCATTATGGAGACCATCGGCAATCTGGATCTCGTACCGGAGGATCGCCGCGTCGCCGGCCCCGGCGCAACATGGCTGATGGCGCCCTTCACCCATGTGAGCCCGGACCGGCCGAGCCGCTTCAGCGACGGGCGCTTTGGCGTTCTCTATGTGGCGAAGGGCTTCGAGACCGCGCTTTTCGAAACGATCCACCACCACGCCCGTTTCATGGCGGCGACGAACGAGCCCGCTGGCTGGACCTCCCAGTTTCGCGAGATCGTTCTCGATGTGGAGGCCGAGCTACATGATCTGCGTGGCGAAGGCTGGGAACAGGCGCTTGCGCCGGACGATTATGCAGCCGGCCAGTCTCTCGCCGCTTTGCTGCGCGCTGACGGCTCGGAAGGCGTCGTCTATCCAAGCGTTCGCCATGAGGAGGGCGAATGCGTAGGCCTCTTCCACCCCGACAGCGCGGCAAACCCCGTGCAGGGCCGCCATATCGACTATCACTGGAACGGGGAACGCGTTGATTTCTACCGCGATGCCGGCAGCGGCGCGGTGTTCAGGATCGTCTAGGACACGCCCCTGAAAGACTGCCCTGTTACGGGGCCTTGCCGGTCGTCGAGCGAACGATCAGATGCGTTTCCGGCAACAATGCCGGAGGACGCCATACAGGGCGGCGCTTCGAAAAAAGTTAGCCGCCCTATTCAAACGAAGGGCGCGCTCTTCGACCAGATGGATAAGCTCTCCGGTGGTCTCGATGAAACTGTTGGGGTTCACTTCGCCCGGGGGCGGGGGGCTGCCGGGTCAATCAACAATCGATAACTTGCCTACAATCTGGAGCATCGCGGAAAGGTCGCCGCGATGTTCCCAAAGCCGGGCACACAGGACGCTTCAAGTCTGCGGCTGTGGAGATGCTTCCAATTCCGGCCCCGAGATGGATGCAAGCCCGGTCAAAAGCAGCACGATCAGATCCGCCTGCCGATGGGTGCCCGTCTTTCCAAAAAGATTGCGCAGATGAAACGCGACCGTGGTGGGTGACACGGCAAGATCCTGAGCGATCTCATCGGTTCGCCGACCATGCGCCAGAGCGCGCGCGACCTGCGCCTCTGTCGGCGTCAGGTCAAACAGCTTGGCAAGCAGTTCGTCAGGAACCGCAGGCCGGCGCTCGGGATCGGAGATGAACACCACCGCCTGCGCATCTCCATTCATGGCCTCGCTTGTATCGGGCAGCGCGCAGGCCGTGAGCAGAAAGTCGCGCTGACCGGAGAGGCGCGGCACCGACAGGCTCGAAAGGTGATCCCGGCCAAGCCGGGCAGCCTCGCAGGCCTCGGCCAGAAACGATTTCATCTCAGCCGCGAGATTGGAGGAGGCAGGCCGAAGCGCCCTGTCGATGACCAGACCGTCGCCGGCCCGGTGAATGGCCTGCGCCGCGCGATTGGCAAATGCAACACCAGAGCCCGACACCAGAACGACACCGAAGGAGAGAAGATCGACAACGCGCCGCATGCCGGCAGCCGTGCCGGCGCGTGCGTCGGTCAGCGCCTGACGCATTGCGTCCAATTCGCGTCCCGCGCCCTGTCCCAGTCGCTCCACCTGTCGCAGCCGCGCCTCGATGGTGGCAAGCATCAGGTCGAAGTCGATCGGCTTGACCAGATAATCATCAGCGCCCGCACGCTTGCCATTGATGACGGCGTCACGCTCGTCAAGCGCCGTCAGAAACACGAAAGGCACATCCGCCAGACCGGGATGGCTGCTGCGCACCGCTTCCAGCAATCCATAGCCGTCCAGTCGCGGCATGGTGATGTCGCAGAGAATGAGATCCGGGCGGCTTGTCTCCAGCATGGCGAGCGCTTCGCGCCCGTCTCTGGCCGCCAGCGCCTCATAGCCGGCGATCCCGAGTTCATCGATGATGTCCTGCCGCAGATGGCGCTCATCCTCGACGCACAGAATAATTGGTTTCGATCCGTTGCCTGCCATTGCCGCCCGTGTTCCCCCTTCCCTGTCGCCAACCCATAGAATGACATGCGTGAGCCTCCGACGACACCCCGTCAAGAATGACGCGCCCGTGCATCCATGCCGCCTGTCAAACCGGTTGTGTTCGAAAGCCTCCGGCATATCCCCGTTCAAACAAACGGGGCGCATCTTCCCTATCGTCAATAGTTTTTGCAAAACTGATTCAATCGTCGGAGAGACAAGGGAATGTGGGATTTTTCCATAGGGCGCGCATTGGGGCTGATGGCCCGGACAATGCCGTTCATTGTGCTGCGAATGGCGGTCTATTTCGGCGCTGCCGTGGCCTATGTTCTCGTCACCGGTGTCGGCGCCGGCGTCGGCTGGGGCATCGGCGGGTTCGGTGATCCCGACTTTCAGGCGACGACGACCATGTGGGGCGGCGTCATCGGCTTCGGCGTGGTCGCGGCAGTGATGTATCTGCTGCGGGAATATGTTCTCTATGTCGTCAAGGCCGGCCATATCGCCGTGCTTGTGAAATTGCTCGACGGGGAAGAACTGCCCGAAGGACGCTCGCAGGTTTCCTATGCCCGTGAGGAAATTTCGCGGCGCTTTGTACAGGCGAGCGTGCTTTTCGGCATCGATCAGCTGGTCAAGGGCGTGCTGCGCGCAATCACCGGGCTGGTGCGCGGCATGGTGAGCATTCTGCCGATCCCGGGCGCACAGCAGTTCGTTTCGATCATTCACGCCTTCCTGCGCATTGCGGTGGGTTTCATCGATGAAGTCATCCTGGCATTTGCGATCCGCACCAATTCCGACAATGCCTGGGAATCCGCGCGGACCGGGCTGGTGCTCTACGCCCAGAACTACAAGCCGATGCTCAAGAACGCGGCCTGGCTGGCGCTCATCGTCTACGGGCTGTCCTTCGTCGTCTTCCTCATCATGCTCGCGCCTGCGGGCCTCGCCGTCTATCTCATTCCCGGCGCATGGTCGGCCGGTGGCGTTGTCTTCGCCCTGCTTTTCGCATGGTCGGTCAAGGCGGCGCTGCTGGAGCCATTTGCCATCACCTGCATGATGGAAGTCTATTTCCGCACCATCAAGGGGCAGGTTCCAGACCCTGCCTGGGAAGCAAAGCTTGAACAGCTTTCGAAGAAATTCTCCAGCCTCAAGGAGAAGGCCGCGTCCTATCAGCCGCCGCGCGCCAACCCCGACCCGGCGACCGCGAACGGCTGACCTCCCGCGGCAGCGCCATTCCGGGGCGTCCACAACACGCTGGACGCCCCGGAGCATCATTGTGGCCCGCACCAAACCTTCACCCCTTCATCACCCATGCCTGCTAACCGGTCTCTCAGCGGATCAGACTTCGCTCTTGCAGCCATCGGCCCTTGAACGCGCGCGTCCTTGAGAGTTTGATGGTGCGGGGCGGTGAAACGGGGGAACACCAATGTCGCAAAACACTTTCGCCGGCATGGCTGGCGCTTGCGAAACGCGGTCGGATGCATCGCGGACAGGGCAGATCAGAAGACTTGCGCGCATCGCGCTTCTCGGCGCCGGGCTTGTCGCGTTCCTGCCGCCAGCCCTTGCCGGAGAAGACAATCTGTCCTCCCCGACCGGAGATGTGGTGCTGACGGTGACCGGCAGTATCGAACGTACGAATGCCGATGATAGAGCGCTCTTTGACGAGGCCATGCTGGCGGCGCTGCCGCAGAAATCCGTCGAGACAACAACGGTTGTGACCGACGGGGTTCGCCGCTTCGACGGTTTCCTGATGCGCGATCTGCTCGATTATCTCGGGGCGCACGGAGAAACGGTGACGGCAAGCGCCATCAACGACTACATCATCGACATTCCCATGGAAGATTTCTCGCGCTTCGATGTTCTCGTCGCGACGCATATGGACGGCCAAAGGCTCCAGCCAAGCGACAAGGGTCCTCTGTGGATCGTTTATCCGCGCGACGATCACGACGCATTGCAGGACATCCGCTATGACTATCGCTGGGTCTGGCAACTCGTTCGGCTGAACGTGGAATGAAGCGCGGAAGCGACCTCTTCGCCTATGTCACGGTTGGCGTCACGATCCTCGCCTTCGCGGTGCTGCTGGTCTTCGCCCTCATCCGCCTGCTCGACACCGAGGCGGAGATACGGCGCAGCCAGGGCGACAACATGCTGTGGTCCATATCGCAGGCGCAATCGGCCGCGTTGCTGCTTGATGTGGCGGTCTCGCAGAAAAGCTCCATTCCGGATAGCGAGGTGGATATCGCGCGGCGCTATGACGTGCTCCTGAGCCGTCTCGCCCTTCTCACCGAAGGTCCGCAGGCACGCTATATGGAAGAACTGGGCATGGGAGAGAGCCTTGCCCGGCAGGACAGCGCCATCCGGGCACTGGAGACCGAGTTGCACACGCTCGCCCTCGGCGACGCCACGGTGGCGCTCTCGATCCACGAACTGCTTGAAACCCTCAGTCGGGATCTCGGTCGCGCAGCCAATCGCTCCATGGTCAAACACTGGGATGCAACCGGCGCGCGCCTCGACAGGCAGCAGGCGGCCATCATTCAGGTCATCGTGTCGATCCTGGGGATCATCGCGCTCGGCATCTTCCTTTCGGTCATGATGCTCCGGACCATGGCGGAGAGACAGCGCATTCGCATGTCGCTCTCGCGCGAGCGCGAAAGCGCAGAGCTATACCGCAGTTTCGTCGGGCTGGTGTCGCATCAGTTTCGGACCCCGCTTGCCGTGATCGATTCTTCCATGCAGCGCATTCTGCGCAGCGGCGACGCCATGGACCAGGCCGAGATCCAACGCCGCGCGCTTCAGGTACGCTCGGAGGTGCGCGATCTGACCAGACTGATCGAGGCAACGCTTGAGGTTATCCGTCTGGATACCGGTCAGGTCGCGATGAAGCCGCGAAACTGCGACATCGCCGCTCTTCTGGAACGGGTAAAAGCCCGCCAGCTAACGGAAACGCCGGATCGGGCCATCGACATCGTGATCGGCGACGAAGTTCCGCCCTCCTTCGTGTCGGACCCGTTTCTGGCGGAGCAGGTTCTGACCAACCTTGTCTCCAACGCCGTCAAATACTCGCCAGAGACCGAGACCGTGCTGATCGGCGTCCGCGCGGAGAACCGGCAGATCTGTTTTTCGGTTCAGGACCAGGGCATCGGCATTCCGGCAGAGGAGCAGGACAAGCTGCTCGGCCACTTCTTCCGGGCGAGCACCGCCCAAGACGTTCCCGGCACCGGTGTTGGACTGAGCATCTCCGCCCAGCTCGCCGAGCTTCTCGGCGGCAGGCTAGACTTCGTCAGCACCGCCGGGATCGGCTCCACCTTCACGCTGAGGCTTCCCGATGAGTGGCCAGCCGCGCGGGTCTAACGCCCCGGCTTGCCCCTGTATCGCTCGGTGAACTCGGGCCCTATATCGGCTTCTTCATAGGCGCCGATCAGGACGCCCTTGCCGTCGGAGCCATTGCGCCCGGCAATGATCTGCGCGTCGGATTTCGTGGTTCGTTGCGAGGGCCTGCGCGCCCATTCCGCAAGGCGTTCCGCCATCATACGCCGGATGTCCTCATACTCCGCATCATCACCAAGATCACGCAGTTCCTGGGGGTCGTTCACGAGATCGAACAGCATGGGGCGGAAACCCTCGACATGCGTGAACTTCCAGCGCTTGTCCGCAACCATGAAAAGCCGCGCCTGTTTGGGCGGCACGCCCAGTTCCTCGGCCATCGAAGTCTGGGAATAATCATATTCCGAGATCACGAAATCCCGCCATTCCGCTGGCTCTTCACCGTGGAGGAACGGCATCAGAGAACGGCCTTCCAGCACATGATCAGGCACCTCGCCGCCGGCGAATTCAACAAAAGTTGCCGCCAGATCGATCGACTCGACCAGCGCGTCGCAGACCTGTCCGCGCGTGGCGTCAGCTTCCGCAGAAGGATCGAAAATGATCATGGGTACCTTCACCGACTGCTCGTGGAAGAGATCCTTCTCGCCCAGCCAGTGATCGCCAAGGTAATCGCCATGGTCTGAGGTAATCACGATCATCGTGTCTTCCAGACGGCCGGACCGTTCCAGAAAGTCCAGCAATTGCCCAAGCTGGTCATCGCATTGCTTGATGAGCCCCATATAGGCCGGGATCACCTTCTCGCGCACCTCGTCGCGGCGGAAGGCCTTCCCGATCGTGTTGTCCATGAAGGCGCGATAAAGCGGGTGCGGGTTCTGCCGTTCACCTTCGGAACGAACCGGCGCGATAACGTCACGCGCGGAATAGAGGTCGTGATAAGGCGCGGGCACGATGTAGGGCCAGTGCGGCTTGATGTAGGAGAGGTGGCAAAGCCACGGCCTGTCGCCGCGCGACGCGATGAACTCTTCCGCCCGGCGCGTCAGCCAGGGCGTCTCGGAATCCTCTTCCGCGATATTTGCCGGCTTGTCGGCGTTTTCCATGAACCAGCCGGACGCCATGTCGCCATCGTCATCGACGGCGGAATTGGCGAAGTCATGCCAGGGGTTTGAGCCCGGATAGCCCTTCTCCTTGAGGTAGTCGTTATAGGGCTGCGGACCCGTATCGTAGTGGCCAGCCGGCCCCTCGCCCCACAGGCCGTCATCACGGACGAAGATGTCGAAGCCGCATTCGGCCACCCGTGCGCCGATGATCGAGTCCCGCGTCAGGCCAAGCCGCTCCATGCCGTCGGCGTCCACCCGCATATGCGTCTTGCCGACAAGAGCCGCATCCATGCCGAGCCGCCTCAGATGGTCGCCGAGCGTGATCTCGCCCACCTTCAGGGGAAAGCCGTTCCAGCTCGCGCCATGGGAATGCACATAGCGGCCGGTGTAGAAACTCATGCGCGAAGCGCCGCACACGGGCGACTGCACATAGGCCCGCGTGAACCGCACGCCCATGGATGCAACCCGGTCGAAATTCGGTGTCTCCAGACAGGGATGCCCCGCGCAGCTCAGATAATCGAACCGCAGCTGATCATACATGATGAAAAGGATGTTCCTGGGCTTACCCGACATGGGACTCCGCTCGATAGACCGTTGACAAAGACAACAAAACTAAACACGATATCGTTGACAAACGCAACGATGTCGAGCGGAAAGCAATGGCAGGCAGCATGCCAGCATCGATAGGACCAGACGAGACCGTCGCGCTCCATCCACGGATCGGCGACATTCGTGATCTGCTCACCTTCCGCGTCGCCATGCTTGGCGCGGCGGGCGACCGCATCGCGCAGCAATGGCTTGCGACGGAATTCGGCTTTCGCATCGTGGAGTGGCGGGTGCTCGGCATCATCGCGGCATCGGAGCCGGTGCGCTTCTTCGAAGTGGCCCGCGCCCTGCTCATCGACAAGGGGCAGTTGAGCCGCGTCGTGAATGTGCTGGCGAAAAAGGGGCTCGTGGAGGCGGAACCCGATCCGGACGACCAGAGGACGATCCGCCTGCGCACGACCGGCGAAGGCGCGGATGTGCACCGGCGCATTCTCGCACGCGCCTTTGAGCGCAACCAGCTTGTCGTGGCGGCGCTGACGCCGGGCGAACTTGAAACCCTGTTTTCGCTTCTCGACAAGCTGCAGCCAATGATGAGCCACCGGGCTGCCCGCCCGGCCGAGGAGGCTGAAACCTGAAACGGGCCTGAAAAACGAAATGGGAGGAAAACATGTTTGGTAAGTTGTTACGCGCAGCGCTCGCTGCAACCGCCGTTCTCGGCGTCTCGATGGGGGCGGCCATGGCCGACTGGCCGTCGAAGCCGATCCAGATCATCATTCCGTGGCCCGCGCCGAACGATCCGTCCACGCTGGTCGCCAACGCAATCGCGCCGGTGATGTCGGATGAACTTGGCGTGCCGGTCAAGGTGGTCAACAAGCCCGGCGGCGGCGCGGTGCTTGGCGCTGCCGATCTGGCGAACGCCCGTCCCGATGGCTACACGATGGGACTGGTTTCCATTGGCCCGATGATCACACAGGTGCTGCGCGGCAAGACGCCGTACAAAAACGACGACCTCCAGCCGCTCGGCCTGGTGTGGTCGAGCCCCTTCACGCTGGCCGCGCGCGCTGACGCTCCCTATTCCAATCTCGATGAGCTCGCCGAATACGGCAAGAAGAACGAACTGCGTCTGGCGCATTGGGGCCTTGGCGCAGTGCCGACCCTGATTGCCATGAAAGTGGCCGAAGCCGGCGGCTTCGAGTGGAAGGAGACCGCCTATTCGGAATTGAACCCGCTTCTGGTCGTGCAGGGCGATGCCGATGTCATCACCTTCTCAACGCCGGGCCTGACCGATTACATCGACGCCGGCAAGATGAAGATCCTCGCAGCCATGGTCCCCGACCGCCTGCCGGCCTATCCCGATGTGCCCAACGTGTCCGAACAGGGCTATGGTGACGCCTATTCGATCTGGTTCGGCGCTTTTGTTCCCAAGCAGACCGACAAGGAAATCGTCAACAAGCTCTCCGCGGCCTTCTTCTCCGCGATGAAGAACGAGAAAGTGGCCGAGGTGATCGAGAATGTCGGTGTCGTGCCGCATTCCAGCGGGCCCGATGAGGCGCGCGCGCGCATGGATCGCGAGCTGGCCGAATTCGGCACGACCATGAAAAATCTCGGGATCATGGAATAGTCACCCATGACGAACCGGACGGACGAAGACAGCGCCAGCGCGGCAGAAGCGCCGTCAGGGCATGAAACACTGGCTGCCGGGATCGGCATGGCAGCCGCCGTGCTTCTCATCCTGTCGCCCTGGCTGGTCGACCGGTCCGGTCCGGACCCTTTTTACAAGGGGCCGCTGATCTTCCCGATGATCGTTCTGGCAGGAACGGCCCTCTCGGCCGTTCCCGCGATCCTGCGCCTGCTGTGCCACCGTGTCGGCCTGCCCTTCCATGTGGATGGGAATGGCTTCCCCGGACGCGCCGCGGCGCTGTTCGTTCTGATGTGCCTCTATCCGCTGGGCATTTCTGCAATTGGCCTTTCCGCCGCAACCTTTCTGGCTGTGCTCATCGGGCTCCTGATGGTCTATCGGCGTCCCTGGCAGTCCGTCGCCATCGCCGCTATCATGACCCTGACCGTGCATCTGGCTTTCAAAACCTTTCTCGACATCTGGTTTCCAGCACCCTGGCTGTTTGAAATGATCGGGGCCTGAACTCATGGAATTTCTTGCACAGGGCTTCAGCCAGGCCTTCTCGTTCGCAAACATCGTTGCGCTGGTCATCGGCACCACGGTCGGCATCATCGTGGGCGTTCTGCCGGGGCTCGGCCCGATGGTGGGCATGGTGGTGCTCCTTCCCTTCACCTTTTCGCTGGAACCGTCCGTGGCGCTCTCGCTTCTGCTCGGCGTGTTCTGCGGCGGCTATTTCGGTGGCGCGGTTCCCGCAATCCTGCTGCGGACCCCGGGCGTCCCCTCCTCCATCGTCACCGCCTTTGACGGGTTTCCGCTCACCGCGCGCGGTGAGGCTCAGACCGCGCTTTCCGCAGCACTCGTGGGTTCCCTCGGCGGCGGCCTCGTCAGCATCGTCATCCTCATCATGCTCGCGCCGCTCCTCTCACACGTGGCCGCAAGCTTCGGACCGCCGGAATATCTGGTCGCAGCGCTTTTCGGCGTCACCCTCGTCGTCGTGTCCTTCCGCGATCAACTGTCACGCGGCCTTCTTCTGCTTGGCGTCGGGCTTTTCCTGTCCACCATCGGCATTGACGGTCCGACACTGAGCGCGCGCTTCACCTTCGGCTTCTGGCCGATGCAGAACGGCTTCGATCTTGTCGCGCTGGTGCTTGGCATCTTCGGCATCGGCCAGTCTCTGCTGCTTCTCGAGCAGGGCATTCTCAAGACGGACCGGCTGGATCTCGGGCGCAACACACTCGATTTTTCGCGCATCATCGGAACGCTGCGCTACTGGCGAACCCTTATCCGCTCCGGCGTTCTGGGAACCTTCATCGGCCTCCTGCCGGGGCCGGGTTCGGTGCTTGCCTCCTTCATCTCCTACGATGTGGCCAAGCGCCGTTCCAGCGACCCCGAAAGTTTCGGCAAGGGAAATCCGGAAGGGTGCGTCGCCTCGGAAGCCGGCAACAATGCCGTGCCCGCAGGCGCGCTGATCCCGCTTCTCACACTCGGCATTCCCGGTGAGGCGCTGAGCGCCGTGCTGCTCGGCATTTTCACGCTCAACGGCATCTATCCAGGGCCCCTGCTCCTCATCAAGGAGCCGGAGCTGATCTCGACGCTCTACTGGTCGATGCTGCTGATCAACGTCGTCGCCTTCGCGATGCTCGCACTCCTGCTGCGCCCCTTCGCCATGATCGTCAAAGTGCCGCCCGCGATCCTCGCGGTCTGCGTGATCGCGGTCTCGCTGATCGGCATCTACGCAGTGAACAGCCGTCTGTTCGATTGCGGTGTGGCGCTTGCAGCCGGCGTGGTGGGCTATGTCCTGCTGCGTCTTGGCTGGCCGGTCGTCGCGCTCATCATGGGCATCGTCATGGGGCCGATCATCGAGGACCGGCTCCGCCAGACGCTGAGCCTGGGAGAAGGCAACCCGCTATTCGTCTTCGGCCGTCCGGTTTCGCTGACCATCATCGCGCTTGGCGTGGCGATTATCGTCCTTCCGATCATCATCAGAAAGTTGCGACGCGACAGCGCCGAAGATGAAGGCCGGGCCTCCTCGTGAACACCACTGAGGCCCTGCTGCCTGACGAATGGATTGCCATCAGTCGACTTTGGGCTGCCCCTTCCAAAGGGCCGAATAGCGCGGATCGAAGGTTCGGCTGATCGGCTCGACGGCCGCCCCCTGAGCAACCGACCACGGATCGGTCCTGCCAAGCTGGAGCCTTGGAACACTGCGCACCCGGTCCGCGACAATAGACGGCAGAAGCGGCTGCATTTCATCGATAAGCCTTGAGACGAGCGACTCGGGCGCGCCGCCGCAAAAGATGATCGTCTCGGGGTCGAAGAGGTTTTCCAGAAGCTGGATGCTGCGCCGCAGGTCTTCGGCAGCGCAGATGACCCATTTTTCCAGTGCGGGATCTCTCGCCTGCACCAGAGCATCCACACGCGCGTAAATATCGGGCAGTGCGGGATCGATCTGCAATGCGCTGTAGAGAGAGGCCAGCGAGGCGCTGTGCTCCAGCGTGGTCTCACCATCCACGCAAGGGGCGAGCGCCATGCCGATCTCGCCCGCATTGCCATTCGCCCCACGGAAGATGTCACCGTTCAGGATAAGGCCCGTACCGATACCGAAGCCAAGAAACAGGCAGACCGCATTGTCCACAGCGTTGGCCGCTCCGACCATGCGCTCGGCAATGGCGGACGCCGCCGCATCGTTCTGGATCTCCGGTGCCAGTCCTGTTTTTTCAGCGAGTTTTTCGCGCAAGGGATAGGACTGCCAGGCCGACATCATCCACTTGTTGTGAGCATTGGCTGACACGCCGAACGGACCCGGCATCGCGACACCAAGCCCGACGATACGCTGGTCCCAGTCCGGAGCGGAAGCGGCAAGTTTCTCGCGCAGGCCATCGATCAGCTTGGAGATGATCTCGACGCCATCCTCGGGCGCTTCGCTGGAAATCGCCGCCTGCGCCCTGAATCTTGGCTGGCCGAGAAAATCCACCATCACGGCTCTGACCACATAGCGATCGATCTGCAGACCGACTGCAAATGCGCCTTCGGGAACAAGCTGATAGGGCGTGAAAGGCTGCCCCCGTCCACGCTTCACGGCGGGCAAAGCCTCGATGAAACCTTCATTGGCGAGCTGCTCGACAATGTTGGACACCGCCTGTTTCGTCAGCGACGTCGCCCTCGCCAGATCGGCGCGTGAGATCGGACCGTTGATGCGCAACGCATCAATGATCACGCGCCGGTTATGCGCGCTTGCCCCATCCTGGTTGGTTCCGGGCGTCGCCCGGATGCTTCGAATCACGTCCATCAGATTTCCCATTGACAGCTCAGACAATAACGACAAATAATTAAGTCAAGGCAACTGATTTAATCGATCAGCAACACCGGACGTTCGAAGCCGGCGTCGCACAAAGCGACAGACAAGGAGGCCCCGGGCCCAAACCCCGGGGGTTGGAACTGCAAATGGAGGAGACACAAATGCTGAAGATTACCCGCAGAACTCTGCTCGCGACCGCTCTGGCCGGCGCATGCTTCGTGCCGCAGGCCCATGCCGAGACCACGCTCAATGCCCTGTTCATGGCGCAGGCCGCTTACAGCGAGAGCGATGTCCGCGAGATGACGGAGCGCTTCACTGAAGCCAATCCCGACATCAAGGTGAACCTGGAATTCGTCCCCTATGAGGGCCTGCATGACAAGACCGTGCTCGCTCAGGGTTCCGGCGGCGGCTACGATATCGTTCTGTTCGACGTGATCTGGCCGGCCGAATACGCAACCAATGGCGTCCTTGTCGATGTCAGCGACCGCATCACCGGCGCGATGAAGGACGAGGTTCTTCCCGGCGCATGGACCACGGTTCAGTATCAGGACAAGTACTACGGCATGCCGTGGATTCTGGACACGAAGTACCTCTTCTACAACAAGGAAATGCTCGAGAAGGCCGGCATCGCAAACCCGCCAACCACCTGGGACGAGCTGGCCGAGCAGGCTAAAATCCTGAAAGAGAAAGGCATCGTTGAGCACCCGATCGCATGGAGCTGGGCGCAGGCCGAAGCCGCGATCTGCGACTACACCACGCTGGTCAGCGCCTATGACGGCGCGTTTCTCGATGCAGAAGGCAAGCCTGCCTTCCAGAGCGGGGGCGGCCTGAGCGCGCTCGAATACATGGCAAACAGCTATGAGAGCGGTCTCACCAACCCCAACTCGAAGGAATTCCTGGAAGAGGACGTGCGCAACGTGTTCCAGAACGGCGAAGCCGCATTCGCCCTGAACTGGACCTATATGTACAACCTCGCCAACAGCTCCGAGGACAGCAAGGTTGCCGGCAAGGTCGGCGTTGTCGCCGCGCCGGGCATTGAGGGCAAGAGCGAGGTTTCCGCCGTGAACGGCTCCATGGGCCTCGGCATACCGGCCACCAGCGAGAATGTCGACGAAGCATGGGAATACATCGTCTACATGACCTCGCAGGACGTTCAGGACAAATATGCGAAGGGGAGCCTGCCGATCTGGGCCTCGTCCTATGAAGACGAAGCCGTGACCAGCGGACAGGAAGAGCTTATCGCTGCTGCCGGCAAGGGTCTCGCCGCGATGTATCCGCGTCCCACGACGCCGCGCTATCAGGAACTCTCCGCTGCGCTTCAGCAGGCCATTCAGGAAACGCTGCTCGGTCAGTCTTCCGCGGAAGACGCCCTGCAGTCCGCTGTTGAGAACAGCGGCCTGTAAGCCTCTCCGGGCCGGGCGGGGCCAAGCGCCCCGCCCCCTTTCATGTATCTGAATATCTCGAACGCTGGAGGTGCACCGTGTCTGGCACCCGCCTGACCATGCGCGCGTGGCTTATGATGCTGCCGCTGCTGGTGGTCATGACCGCTATTGTCGGTTGGCCGCTTCTCGATACGCTGCGCCTGTCCTTCACCGATGCCCGGCTCGTGGGCACTGGCGGTGACTGGGTGGGGTTGGACAATTACGCCCGGATGCTCTCAAGCAGCCGGTTTCTCGACACGCTCTCCACGACCACCATTTTCGCCGTCGTTTCAGTGACGCTTGAAATGGTGCTCGGCGTGCTGACCGCGCTCCTGCTGAACCAGGCCTTCTATGGCCGCACACTGCTGCGCGCGCTGCTCATCCTGCCCTGGGCGCTGCCGACGGTGGTGAACGCCACGCTGTGGCGTCTGATCTACAATCCGCAATATGGCGCATTGAACGCGCTGGTTACCCAGCTCGGGCTTACCACCGACTACCAGTCCTGGCTCGGGCAACCGGCCTCCGCTCTGACCGCGCTCATCATCGCCGATGCCTGGAAGAATTTCCCGCTCGTTGCGCTGATTGCCCTTGCCGCACTTCAGATGGTGCCGCGCGAGATCACCTCCGCCTCGCTGGTTGATGGCGCAGGTCCCTTCTCCCGGTTTCGCCATGTGACGCTGCCTTATCTGGTCGGACCGCTCATGGTCGCGCTCGTGCTGCGCACCATCGAGGCCTTCAAGGTGTTCGACATCATCTGGGTCATGACGCGCGGTGGACCGGCAAACAGCACGCGCACCCTGTCCATTCTCGTCTATCAGGAAGCCTTCTCGTTCCAGCGCGCGGGCTCAGGCGCCTCACTGGCGCTGATCATCGCGCTCCTCGTCACCGTTCTGGCAGGCGTCTACACCATGTTGATCCGCAAAGCGGCAGGGAGTTCGTCATAATGGAACACCGCAGCCTGCCCTTCACGCTCTTCATCTATGCGACCGCGCTTCTGCTCGCCGCCGTCATCCTCGCGCCCTTGTTCTGGCTCATGATCATGAGCGTATCGCCTGCCACGCAGCTCACTGCAAAGCCATTGCAGTGGTGGCCGGAAACCTTCGACTGGTCGCGCTATCAGTTTCTTCTTTCCACCGTTGAAAACAGCGCCGGCGCGGCCTTCGTCGCCTCCCTGTTCAACAGTCTGAAAGTCGCCACCATGGCCACCCTTGTGGCGCTGGCGGTATCCGTTCCCGCCGCATGGGCCGTGTCGCGTACGCCAGCCGTCGGCTGGTCGCTTTCCATGGTCATCCTCACCTACATGCTGCCGCCCGTCGCGCTGTCCGTCCCCCTGTTCATGGGGCTTGCGAAACTGCAGCTTCTCAATTCGGTGTTCGGTCTGGCGCTCGTCTATCTCTCGATCCTTGCACCATTCACGACCTGGCTTCTCAAATCCGGCTTCGATGGCATCCCGCGCGAGCTTGAGGCGGCCGCCATGATGGATGGCGCAAACCTGTTTCAGACGCTGCGCATCATCACTCTGCCACTGGCGACGCCCGTCATCGCCACTTCCGCGCTGTTCGCATTCCTTCTGGCATGGGACGAGTTCTTCTACGCACTGCTCTTCACATCCGATCTGCGCGCCAAGACCCTGACGGTCGCCATCGCGGATCTGGCGGGCGGACGTGTCTCCGATTACGGGCTGATCGCCACCGCCGGCGTACTCGCGGCCCTGCCGCCGGTCCTTATCGGCGCGCTTCTTCAGCGGGCGCTCATTTCCGGCCTCACCAGCGGGGGTGTGAAGGGATGAACAGGCAGCCACGCCCACAGGGTGCTCTCGCCATCGATGCCGAGATGGCGCGGCAACACCCGGACGCCCGCGCCACATTCACGGCAAACCACAGCATGGCAATGCAGATCGCCGCTTCGCTCAAGAAGTCCGGAAAGCTGTTGATGCTTGGCATGGGCGCATCGCACGCCGTCGCCAGAATGGTCGAACCGCTTTACCGGGAGGCGGGCATCGAGGCGCTGTCGCTTCCGCTATCGGAACAGCTCGGCCAGCCGCTGCCAATCGCCGGGCGCACCATCCTGCTTGCCTCGCAATCGGGTGAGAGTGCGGAAATACTCCGCTGGCTCGAAGAAAGCCCTGCCTGCGACAGCGATGTGTTCGGCCTCACCCTTGCAGAGAACTCCACGCTTGCCGCACATGCGCCTTCCATGGTCGGAGCCGGAGGCGTGGAAACCGCCTTCGCGGCCACCCGCAGCCTGACGGTCACGCTGGCCATGCACATGGCCGTTCTCGATGCGATGGGCGTTGATGTCTCGGCAGCCCAGAACGTCCTGCAATCACCGCAAGCCGCGCCCGTTTCAGCGCTCGTGAATGCCTTCGATCAGGTGCAGTCCATCGTTGTTTCCGGTCGCACGCTGCAGGGCGCAGCCGAAGCGCTCGCGCTGGGGCTGACGGAACTCTCCCGCCTGCCCTGCTTCGCTCTCGAAGGCGGGCAATTGCGCCATGGTCCCATGGAAATGCTTGGCCCCGACGTTGGCGTCGTACTCTTCAAGGCCGAAGACGCCACTGCTTCGCTTGTTGATCGCATGGCGCGCTCTGCTGCCGAGGCAGGCTCGCCTGTCATCCTGTTCGATGCGTCTTCAGCCCCTCTCCGGCATCCCCGCGTCACAGTGCTGTCGGCCGGAGCCCATTCCGGGCTCGCAGCCATCTTCGCGCTGCTACCGCTCGCCCAGACATTCATGCTCGAACTCGCAGTCGCCCGGGTCAGCGACGCTGGAACACCCGTTCGCTCTTCGAAGATCACAAGGAGCGAGTGATGTTGCCGCTTGCAGTCATCGGCAATGTGAATGTCGACCTCATCCTTGGCCCCGCGCCCGCATGGCCTCAGGCCGGCACCGAAATCCTCGTCGACCATGATGAACTTCGGGTCGGCGGGTCGGCAGGCAACACCAGTCTCGCCTGGCAGGCGCTCAAGATCCCGCACCAGATATCCGCAACCGTCGGTTCCGACGACTATGGTGACTGGCTTCGCAAGTCATTCGGCCAGTTGGGCAAAGACTGGCCCACATGCGAGGGCAGCACGACACTTTCAGTCGGCATCACGCATCCCAACAATGAGCGCACCTTCTTCACCACACACGGGCACCTGCCCCACATGTCCATACAGGACGTGCTGGCAAGCCTCGACATTAAGGCGCTCAAGGGCGGGATCGCTCTCCTTTGTGGCTCTTTTCTTACCAACCGCCTCACCGACGACTACGCACACTTCTTCGAGATCGCGCAGAAAAACGGCATTCAGGTCGCGCTCGACACGGGCTGGCCGGTGGGCGGCTGGACCGCGGAAAACCGTGCGAGAGCCCGCCAGTGGCTGGGTGCCTGCGACTATGTCCTGTCCAGCGAAAACGAGGTCGCCAGCCTCTCGGGCCAATCTGAGCAACACGATGCCGCGCGCGCCGTGAAAGCCATGATGAAGCCCCACGCGACGCTGATCGTGAAGCTCGGGCCACTGGGCGCGCTCGGCCTCAGCGCCGAAGACGGGATCGTGAGGGTTCCAGCCCCCAGCGTTGAGGTGATCGACACCATCGGTGCGGGTGATGTCTTCAATGCAGGTTTTCTGGCCGCCTGCGCACAGCACGCGCCGCTGGAGCACTGCCTTGCAACAGGCGTGGCAATCGCTTCGCAGGCGATCTCCACCGCCCCCCGCCATTATGATTTTCAGCTTGAAACAGCCTTGAGGGAGACTTCGCCATGAGCGAACTCGAAATCGTCGACATCCGCAAGAATTACGGCAGTGTGGAGACCCTGAAGGGCATTGACATCAGCCTGGAGAGCGGTGATTTCCTTGTGCTTCTCGGCGCTTCGGGCTGCGGCAAATCCACCCTGCTCAACATGATTGCGGGACTTGCCGATCCGACTGCCGGCGACATACGCATCGAGGACCGCTCGGTTCTGGGCGTTGCGCCGAAGAACCGCGACATCGCGATGGTGTTCCAGTCCTATGCGCTTTATCCAAACCTGACCGTCGCGCGCAATATCGGGTTCGGTCTGGAAATGCGCGGTGTGGCGAAAGAAGAGCGCGCCGCCGCCGTTCAGGAGGCCGCGCGCCTGCTCAAGATCGAAAACCTGCTGGACCGGAAACCCGGTCAGCTTTCCGGTGGCCAGCGCCAGCGTGTCGCGATCGGGCGCGCGCTTGTCCGCAAGCCGAAAGTCTTCCTGTTCGATGAACCGCTTTCCAATCTGGACGCCAAGTTGCGCATGGAAATGCGCGCCGAATTGAAGCGGCTGCACGCCATGCTCAAGACCACGGTGGTCTATGTCACCCATGACCAGATCGAAGCCATGACGCTCGCAACCAAGGTTGCCCTGATGCGCAACGGCCGTGTCGAGCAGTTCGGAACCCCGGCGGAAATCTACAACACGCCCGCGACCAGATATGTCGCCGAGTTCGTCGGCTCACCGCCCATGAACATGCTTCCTGCCCGTGTTGCCGGGAACAGGGCAATTGTGGAAGGCACGGACACCGCCTTCGATCTTCCCGCAACATCTTCCGGCCTTCTGGAAGAAAACCAGCCCATTATCATCGGCATTCGCCCTGAAGCGCTTCATATGGCGGAAAATGCCGAGGAGGCCACCCTCGCGCCACGCACCGAAATTGCAGAGATGACAGGCCCGGAAGTGGTTGTCTCCGGCTTGCTTGGCGAACACAAGGTGGTCGCAACCCTGCCCCCCGCTCTCGACACGCCGACGGGCGCGCTCCTACCTCTGAAGGTCGCGCCGGATGCGCTGCACATCTTCGATGCGGACGGGCGCAGGGTCGGGTGATCGTGTCGTTTTATGGCTCAGGAAACAGCCATTTCCACCACGGCGGCAGGATGCGGGAACACACCTCTCTTCAAACGTTCCCGATCACTGCTCATATAATGCCCTGAGAAGCTGTTCACGCTTCTCCCTGAACATCCGTTGATAGGTCTCACGGCTTCTGCCCAGAAGCTCGGAAATTTCATCGCGGTGCGCCAAAACCAGATCAATTCGATCACTGATTGCAGAGGGATCATCTACGCGCGGCTCGACCAGAAACTCAGCCAGGCGCGAAGACACGCCGGAATACACATCACCAGCCGGCCCCACGATACAAGGCACACCCGAGGCCCAGCTCTCCAGAGCGATCATGGGAGAACACTCGGTATTGGTCACGTAGAGGTTCAAATCCTGCTGAGCAATGAGCTGCAAAAAATTGGCGCGGGGCATGTGCGAATGGTAGTTTACCGCCTGAAGGCGCAGGTCCAGGTTACCCAGTTCGCCTTTGTGCAGATTGGTATTCAAAACCACATCCGGCCTGCCAGCGACTGCTAACAACTGCACATTGGGGTTCTTGTACCAAGAGCTGATGGCAGAAAACAGTCCGATATGCACACCACTTTCTCTGTGCAATCCGGTCCGTGCTGTAATTGGCAGATCCGGGATCGGGTTGAAGACGTCCCAGGCCTGGATGCCCATTCTCTCCAGAGAGCGATGCAATCCCGGCTTGACGGTCACCATGCCCTGAACAACGCCGTCCCTGTAGGCTTCGTGCCATATTTCAAAGTGCGCGGCCTGACCTGGTTCAACCCACTGAGCTGGCGAACCATGCCACATGAAGAACTGCCGCATGGCGGGGTTAATCTGATGCAGGCGACGCGCCAGGCTTCGGTGCAGTAAAGACCCCCCGCTGTAAACCACTGGCACCTGCTGCTTTTCTGCGAGCAGTTTAGCCAGGCTCTCCAGATAGGCGTGTCCCTCTACTTCAGGATATTCGGAATCGAAATACGGGTACCGAACAACCTGCTGGCCGAACATTGCTTCTGTCGATGCAGCCACGCCTTTCCACATAGGGGCGTAGATGGTCAGCGGCTGGTCATCCGGCCAATCGTCCAGCAATCGCTGATAGGCCCGACCGATGCGCAGGTAGTCGGGTGTACCCTGCTGGTTACCGCCGTGCAGAACCCGGTTATAAGTTCCTGCGAACTTTGGAGATATGCCGTTCAACACCTGAACCAGTCCGAGGGGCTTCGCCACACGGACGCCTGTTCGCAACACGGTGACCAGAGCGCGCCGCCTCCTGCTGCCAGCTACGGCCCTTGCCAGAACCTGCTTGCGAACCACGCCCTGGACCTGATGTCGTTCATATGCCTGGTTCAGAAAAGCCACCCATTGGCTCAACAGGGTACTGGCGGGACCGAAATGAACATTAAAGGCGTTCCAGTTAGCCTGTTGCAACTGACGTAGCTTGTCCGGGTTCTTGCAGAGCTGGATCAGGGCCTCGGCAAAGGCATCGGAACGGCGGGGGCATATAAACGGCTTCTGAACTTCTGGCAGGACATCAGT
Source organism: Nitratireductor sp. WH36-1 (assembly GCF_058725515.1). Taxonomy (NCBI): domain Bacteria; kingdom Pseudomonadati; phylum Pseudomonadota; class Alphaproteobacteria; order Hyphomicrobiales; family Phyllobacteriaceae; genus Nitratireductor; species Nitratireductor sp. WH36-1. The sequence goes on from NZ_JBZXDP010000002.1 coordinate 287,459, forward strand.
GGCGATCCCCACCGGCGTAGTAACCACAGCACAAGCCTTTGCCATCGCCTCAATGAGGGACAAGGGAGTTCCCTCTTTCTCGGAGGCAATAAGAAGGACATCCGTTTTAGCCAACGCATCAAGGATGGTCTGGTGGGGAACTTTCTTTTTTGCGGAATCGAAACAGACAAATTCAACATCGGGACACTGTTCCCGGACCCGCTCAAGCGCCGGATTGATAATGGTCTCCAGGCCCTTGTAGTCAAAATGACCGGCATACTCACCCCATTTTGAGTTACCCGACCACAGGACACGCAGGCCTTTCCCAGGGGTTTTTAACGGGAGCGTTGGCTGTGTAGAAATCGCTGGCCAGTCGAAGATCACGCCATCGGGCGTTTGAACCAGAGGATCCCGTGAATACACGTCAAAGAGATCCCGACATGTGGTGAAATACCCGTCAATGAAATTGAATAGATCAGCACGCGAGGCCAGCTCAAAGCTGCCAGAATACAGATAGTCGGGGATATGGGTGGTGAAAGCACGGCGACAGAAAGCCAGGAAGCCGTCGCTGTGACCCGCAGTGGTCTTCAGGATCAGATCCAGATGCTCACGAAAGAAGAAGTGAACCAGGTCCGCACTGCCATCATTAATGTGGCGGACCAGCGCATTCGGATCATCAAAATCTTCCCAATAGACGATGTCACATGCATCCAGCAGCGGTGCGAGACGCATTTGCATGGATCGCGCAATCGTGTCGAATGCCCAGCCGCGGATATCAACCACGAATGTCACACGTCGCGGCTTGAGCGCAACTTCCGGCCGCGTTGCTGAGTGCGGATCAGCCATGAAGCTCATCATTTCTGCTCTAGGTAATTTGCGTAGGCATTCAGCCCTTCGGCGACGTCACCCACGAACTCCAGACGCCCGCGCTCGAGCCATATGACCTTATTGCACATATCCGAGATGACAGCTCCCGAATGCGATGCGATGAACACGATGTTCGCCTTGTCCTGAAAGGACCTCAAACGCGCGTTGGCTTTCTCCAGAAAGGCCGCGTCCCCGACACCGATAACCTCATCGAGCAGAAGCAGTTCCGCCTCTACCGCGGTAGAAATTGCAAATGCCAGGCGGATACGCATACCTGAGGAATATGTGCGGATCGGCAAATGCAGATAATCACCAAGGCCGGTGAAATCGGCTATTTCGGCTGTCTTCTCCTGAACTTCGCTAAGCGACATGCCCAGCAGCATTCCGCGCAGCCGTATGTTCTGGTAGCCGGACATGGTGTCATCCATTCCCAACCCCATTTCCAGAAGCGCCACGGCTTTGCCTTCGACCTGCAGTTGGCCGGCCGAAGGCTCGTATATGCCAGCCAATACACGTAGCAGGGTGGATTTGCCCGAGCCGTTGGAGCCGATCAGACCAACGCGATCACCGTCTGAAAACTCGAAACTGACCCCCTGCAGGGCTCGTACGACAGTGATGCCGTTCTCGGTGGCGCCAATGCGTCCAGAGGTCAGCTTGCCGAGCATCTGCATCTTCATAGATCTAGCGCCCAGTTCATAAACGGGCATTTCAACGACCAGATCCTGTGCTTTAACGTGTGACATCTGTCAGCCTCTAAACCCAGTATGGAATGCGTGCACGGTATTTGCCGTGCATGAAGAGACACAGAAGCGACCCCACCAGCGCCATGCTTAAACAGACCGCCCAACTAAGCGCGGGCGCGGAGCCGCCCAGCAATGGCGCACGCACCACTTCGATCAGGTGCGCAAAGGGGTTCAGGTCGATCAGCCAGGGGTATTTTCCCAACATGTCACGCTTGAACAGTATCGGGGTCACATAGAAGATCACCTGGATAATGCTGGCCACAATCTGCGGCAGGTCTCGAAAGCGGGCGCACAACAAAGCCAACAGAGCCGTGGTCCACAAAAGGTTCCACGTGACCAGAAGGAAGCCAAGAAAAAAGAATGGCAAATTCTGGAGAAAATTGACCTTAAAAATGATCAGGACCAGCACCACAATTACAAAATTGTGCGCCAGAATAATCATGTTTCGCCACAAATTTTGGAAAATAAAAACCCCGCGTGGCAAGGGCACCTGTTTCAGATAGGCACCAGCTCCAATGTATGCGTTGCACCCATCATTGATGGTCGTTGAGATATACGCCCAGAACACAAACCCGATGGCGAGCAGAGGCAGATAGTCCCGGATATCAGCTTTGAACAGGGTCCCGTAGACCAATCCAAGCGCTGCTACGAGAACCGCCATACTTATGGTGAGCCAAAACGGCCCAATTCGCGAACGCGCGTAGCGTTGACGGATTTCTACCCACCCCAGCAAAAGCCATAGGTTTCTGGACTGCACACTTTGTACCAGATCCCGATAACCGATATTAAAAGCACCAAGCATTCTTTAATCCAAAACAGCGAACGCCTGTCCCTAACGGACCGTACGTCGCAGACATACTGCATAAATGCCTGTCCTCAGACCAACGGACAGAAGGCGGACTGGAATCCGGACAGCCAGGTTCCTGATAAACTCGGGAAAACCGATGAAGCCCGAGGTCAGGAATTTGCGCTGAACGTCATATTCCGCCCGTGCATAACGCCATCCACCCCGGCGCATCACCATACTGCGCCCGGCCCGCACCCAGACCGTGGATTCGGCCATGTTGTCCAGACAGGCTCCCTGCTGCAGCAGGCGCACCCACAAGGCATAGTCCTCGAAGCAAGCGTCACCTTGATAATTTCCGGCTGCCAAGACCCTGTCTTTTCGGAACATGACTGCCATATGGTTGAGCGGATTTCTCCGCCTAGCATAGACAGCCAAAGCATGGCTCCCACAAGGCACCGACTTCAGCAATCTATTCGTTTCCCCGGGGCTTTCTCTGAACTCTTCCACCGGTGAACTGAAAGCGTCAACGTGAGGGTTCTCCGCAATAAACGCCAGTTGGCGTTCAAAGCGGTCCGGCATACAGATATCGTCGGCATCGAAACGCGCCACCCAATTGTAGCGGCAATGCTCCAGCCCTACCGCCAGCGCCTCCCCCAAGCCCCTGTTCTCCGACAGATGCACCAGCCTCAAGGGCAGACGGTGAGAAAAGGAGGCAATTGCTGCGATTAGTGGTTCGGGAGCCGGTCCATCCAGCACCAGAACCAGATCATCAGGCAAAACACTATTGTCGCAGATGCTTTGCAGTGCTTGCCGGCAATGCTCGGGAGCATCCCCCTGGCAAGTCGACATCAGCAAGCTGAACCGAAGATTTTCGCCTTCCCTTGCGTCTGCATTGTTGTCTATTCTTTTGGCTGGCTTTTCCTTTCTACCAGGAGCTATGCGTCGCTGATCCTCGCCATCTGGAATTACGATTGGCGCATCAAGTGCGCGCGAGCCCCTGTCCTGAACTTTGAAATGCTCCATGAGGAAACGAAACGGAAGCGCTGGTTGAGCAGACTGCACGCCTCTGCCCTCCACTTCTGCGTGTTGAAAGACAGCGTCGGTATTCCGAACTTTCTGTCGCTGAGCGGAGAAGAAGCAGAGAGGTTTTTGTGGGCGAAGAGGGCGCTTGTCATCGGCGAAACCACCATCCCGATAGTTCCGCCCTTCCATCTTGTCGTCCCTAGCAAGACGGAGCTGATGAGTACACTTAGAGAGAGAGGCAGCGCTCGCCCCCCAGAAAAGTGCCCAACAATTGACGAGCCTGTCTGGCAGCACTTCATTGAAAACGCGCGTGAAGATCAATCGGCGCTTCTGAACGAACAGAATGCTGAGAAAACTCTTATCTTGTATGGCGTTAACAGGGTTAGTCCGTGGCTTTTCGCCAACGCTGATGCCCGCATACTCGTACCGGTGGGGCATTTCACGAGTCTGGCGACGCTTTCTCTCTGGCGTTGACCAGATCAACACGCCTTTTCCCTTCATGGGCAATAACTTTCCATTAAATTATCCGCCACGCTGGGGCTGTTGCCCTCAAACTCTGGGGCGGATGTGAAGCTAAAATGGCACTGATGTGCGGCTTAAATGACAGTGATGTGAGGCTTAAATGACAACTTGATTACAGCGCGTAGATGACAATTTGATGACACATCCCGGCGTCATTCTGAACAGCCTCCAGCTTGGCGGAGCCCCTCGGATCAGTCCGATCATTCGTCGTCCTAATGCGTAAGAAATGATCAGAATTGGTAGGAGGTTTCCGAAATACAACCAGTGTGCATTGAGAGCGAATTCGGCATGTAGAAAGTGTCGTTTAGGGGAACTTGCGGCATGACTGGTATCTGGGGCCCGGACGCTCGGACGAAAACTGGGGACTCAAGCAGGGGCGCTCACTACACCTGTGCGCTGACGGCATACCAATTGTTGACCACGGCGCTTGTTCCCACCGTTGCTATTGCCGGTGATGCTCTACCTTCAGGTGGAGATTTCACTGCCGACAATGGGACAATATCGGCAAGCGGTTCGCGTATGGATATAAGCCAGACGACTGAATCCGGTATCATTAACTGGAGTGATTTCTCCGCCGGATCGACGGTAACGTCACCGCGAACGGCAGTGTTTTCCTTATTAATCCACCAGGCGTCGTCGTGGGCAACGGCGGCATGGTCGCAACGGGCGGCTCGTTCGTCGCCTCCACGCATGACGTCACGGATGCGGATTTCCTCAACGACGGCAGCCTGACCTTATCCGGCACAAGCGAGGCGGAAGTGGTGAATGCCGGCACGATCCGTTCGCAGTAGTTTGATATCGCCCTGATCGCCCGACGGGTCGAAAACAGCGGCAGACTGGAAGCGCCGAAGGGCACCGCCGGGCTTGCTGCCGGCTACGAGGTCCTGTTGAAGGACGTCGCGGATGCGGACGGGCTTTTGTCGGTGGCGCTCGGCGGCCCTGACACAGAAGCTGTCAACTCCGGCACCATTGCAGCCGCCAATGCCGAGATTCGCGCCAATGGCGGCAGAGTGATTATAGCGTCAACGCGCAGGTGCTGAACTCTCTGAACCTCCTGATCGCCTTACCATTCCACGCAGCGGCCATTTGCAGGTCCGGCGTTCTGCTGCAGATGTCCCGTCCCGAGCGGTGCACGATCCGTATCCGCAAGAGCCAAGGCCGCTTGATCGGAAGTATCCGCTATCTCTTGTATTCGCGAACCCGCGAGGGTTGCCAGAGACCTGGCCCTTGCCAGGCATTCCCTCGCCGCATGGAAGTAGCGGGGGTTGAGTTCAATCACGAACATTGCGTCCTTTGGGTATACGCACTGTGTCATCAGTTCTGCCCAAGGGATGTCTCCCCAACCGATAGGCAGATGCAGGTCCCCCAGCCCAAGCGCGAGTTGTTCGCTAAAGGTATAGGTCCACATGCCCTCCTGTCGCCCGAAACAGTCGTGGAGATGCAGATGACGCGTCTGAGGCGCGAGGGTCGCGCACTCGCTGACGAGATCGGATCTGCGATTTTCTGCGTCGAGCTTGAGATAGCTGTGTCCGAAATCAAGCGTGGCGCAGATATTCGGGTGTGCAATCGCCTCCAGTTCGGCGGCGAGCTGGCTGGGGCGCGGCGTGTGCTTCCACTCATCATGTTCATACAGCGTTTCAACACAGATATGCAGATCACGCTCCCGAGCCAGATCACCGGCACGGAAGAGCCACTCTCTTTGCCGGTCATAGGCGTTCTGCCAGAGCGTTGGAGTGCTCTCCATGGTCATCCCGGCATGAAGAACATAGTGCTTCGCCCCCAGCTCGGCGGCGATGTCGAGTGAGGCTTCAAGCAACTGAAAATGCAACGGCAGACGATCGGGCGTGTCCATGAAGTTCAACGCAAGCGGTCCATGCACTGAATAGGGGAGATCACGGCCGCCGCAGATATCAAGCAAGGTCTTCATTTGCGGTCGGCGGATCCTGCCGCCGACAATCAGGTCGAAATCAAACGCAGATAGTTCGACGAAGTCCACGCCCAGTTCCTGAAGCTCGTCCAGCTCCTTACCCAGATCAGAAAGGTCGCCGTCTCGCGTGCGGCTCGACATGCCGACGTTGAATTGATGTTTTTCCAATTTAGAGCCCCTGCTTTCAGGATGTGAGGTATCGCGTAGCGGACGTGGCGTCTCCCGCCCCTTATGCGCGCGCGAAGGTCTTTATGCGCTTGAGCTCCCACAGGACCGCGCCGAGAAGAGCCGCCAGCATCATGACCAGTCCGAGGGCGTTGATCACGGGTGTCAGCCCCGTGCGGACTTTCGTCGCGATGAAAACCGTAAGCGGTGTTTCCGTTCCCCGGACGAACAGCGTGGTGTTGTAATTCTCGAAGGACTGCAGGAAGGCGAGGCAACAGGCAGCCAGTATGGCAGGGCGCAAATACGGAAGCAGGATACGGCGCAACACCATCAGGCGCGACGCACCCAGACCGAGGGCCGCATCTTCCATAGTTCGGTCGAACCGCTGTAACTGGGCAGCGATCATCAGCATGACGAAGGAGCTGATGAAGCTTGCCTGCGCCAGAATGGTCAGGAAGTATCCCCCGTTCACACCAATCTGTCGCCAGAACAGGAGTGTGGAGATCCCGATCACGATTCCCGGAATGAGCATCGGCGACACCATCAGGCCGTAGATGAAACCGCGCGCACGCCCGTGCAGACTGTTGAGAACCAGTGCGGAGGCGATGCCAATCGGCAGCGAAACCAGTATGACGCCGCCAGCAATGATGCCGGAACTGATCAGGGCATCGCCGATTTCTCCGTCATGAAAGAGCGCCTGAAGCCATTTCAGGGTGGCTCCCTGCCAGGGGCTCACTGTCGGAAAGTTACTGTCGTTGAAGGCGGCACCCCCGAGGATCAGGAGCGGGCCAAGCAGGAACCCGGCAAAGGCGAGGAGGTAGAGGCGCGATGCTACTTGGCCAAGCCGTGCGAGAATACGCCTGAGCACTCCCGTCTGCGCATGTATGGGCGAGACTGTCACGTCATTTGTCATTTGATTGCGCTCGTCAGGTTCACGCGGAACAAAGCCAGAAGCCCGAGAACCACTGTCAGACACATTGCCATCAGCGCCACGCCATAGGCAGCTCCGCGGTTCCAGTTGCCGATTTCAAAGAACCACTCGTAGACGAGCTGGGTGAACCAGCGGCTGCCCGGAGCGCCCAGCAGTGCGGGAGCCACATAGCTGCCAGCGGCCATCATGAAAACGAAGACACAGCCGGTTGCGATGCCGACCTTGGCGTGAGGCAGAACGATCCGCCAGTGGATGCGCCAGGTGGACGAGCCCAGATTGCGCGCGGCGTTGATCTGATCCCGGTCCAGTGTGCAAATGGCGTTGTAGATCGGAAAGAGCATGAACAGGATGTAGGCGTAGGCCATACCGGCCACGACGCCGCCATCGCCATACCAGCGCTGCGGCTCATCAAGCAATCCTAGCCACATCAGGGCAGCATTCAGCGGACCGGAAAAGGCGAGGATGATGTACCAGGCCAGCCCGCGGAGAACCTCGTTCATCAGATATGGGACCAGCATCAGCACCAGCATCAACCGCATCTGCCATTGCCGGGCCACATGCGCGAGCCAGTAGGCGATGGGGTAGCAAAGCAGAAGCGTTGTGAAGGTCACCAGCGCACTGGACCAGATCGTCTTGAAGAAGATCCAGCCATGGTTCGGATGGTTCAGGAGGTAGGCGAAGTTGTCCAGAACGTACACATCTTCCGGTCCGCCTCGCAGGGCCGGTGGCAGACGCGGGGTCAGGGAAGCGTTGACCATGTAGATACCGGGGACAAGCACCAGCCCAGCCAGCCAGAGCAGGACGAGGGCCAGAAAGATGCCACCCAGTGTTTTGCCGAAGCGCTGGAAGATCTCACTCATTGGGCAGAATGATCGCATCTTGCGCAGAAAAACCGGCACGGAAGGAAGTCCCGGAAGCGGGCGCGGTTGACAGGCTTTGCTGGGAAATTGTCAGAGAGACAGGGCACCGTGAAAGGCTGCCACTCAACACGGCATGGGCGGTGGCAAATGCACCCTCGAAGTCATACCGCTCGATGGTCAGCGTCAGACCGTTATCGTGGCCGCCGCCGCCGATGTGGATTGCCTCTGGACGCACGTAAAGCCGGGCCTGATCGCCCTTGCGCAGACCGGGCGTACTGCATCCTGCAAACGACCCTTCGGGGCACTCGAGAACAGCAGTCCCTCTTTCTATTTGCGAAACGCGACCCGAGAGCACATTCGCCTCTCCTACAAACTGGGCGACGAACTGTGTTTTCGGTCGGCTGTAAAGTTCGTGCGGGGTACCGACCTGCTGCAGCGTTCCGGCGTTCATGACGGCGACGCGGTCCGACATGGCCAGCGCCTCGGACTGATCGTGGGTGATGTAGAAGAAGGTAACGCCCGTGCTCTTCTGCAGAGAGCGTAGTTCTGCCCGCATATGCTGGCGCAGCTTCAGATCAAGGGCCGACAGAGGTTCGTCGAGCAGAAGTACCTTGGGCTGAATGGCAAGGGCCCGCGCGATGGCGACCCGTTGACGCTGACCACCGGACAGCTCACCTGGCAGGCGTTCGCCATGATCCGGCAAGGCAATCAGGTCGAGAAGCTCCTGCGCCCTGCGTCGGCGTTCCTTCTTTCCGATACCCCGTGCTTCCAGGCCGAAAGCGATGTTTTCCCAGACCGTCATGAACGGGAAAAGCGCCAGCGACTGGAATATCATCGCTGTCTCGCGCATGTTTTGCGGGACGCCAGCCATGTCGTTGCCATTGATGAATATTCGTCCGGCCGTCGGCTTGAGAATGCCGGAGATCAGCCGCAGCAATGTCGTCTTGCCGCAACCGGACGGGCCCAGGATCGAGAAGAACTCACCCTGCTGAACATCGAGCGACAGCGGTTTGACGGCATGGGTGGCGCCGAACCGCATTTCGACATTCTGCATGCTGACGGCGCTTGCTGCTGGAGTGGACACCCCGGGCAGGGTGCCCGAAGTGTCCAACTTTTCAACGATTGGCATGTCAGGCACTGAGGAACTTGTCCTGGTACTCGCCCCGGATTTCAACGAACCAGTTCTCCTGAACCGGCCACCACCAGAGATTGTCGATTGCATCTTCGGGGTAGGCATTCTGGAAGAAGGTCTTCATTTCCTGCGGCAGGAAGGCATCGGCGCCCTTGGCCGTGGTGTTGACCCGGGCATGGCTGGCGTACATTGCACCGGCTTCAGGGGTCAGCATCCAGTTGATAAAGGCGTAGGCCTGTTCGACATTCTCGGAGCCGAGCGGGAGCGAGATGCCCTCCATCCACGACAGAGCGCCTTCGCGCGGCGCGAGATAGGAGATTGGCAGCCCCTCGTCCTTGAGGCCTGCGGCGGTCGAGTCCCACGTCTGCCCCAGAATGCAGCCATTTGTGCGGAATGCACCCTGGGCTTCATTCTGGTTGCTCCAGAACTGGGCGATCGTAGCCTTGCGTGCGATGGCCTCGGCGAGGATCACGTCGTAGTTCGCCCGCATCGCGTCGGCGTCCTTGAAGCTGTCGAGGAAGGGACGCGGCAGCTTTCCTTCCCGCTCCAGCCACAGTGCGAGACCGACCAGGGCGGAATGCCCCCGCACGGTAACTTTGCCGGCCAACTCCGGCTGCCAAAGGTCGGCATAGGATGCAGAGCCATATTCCAGCGGCAGCTTTTCGGTGTCGAACGTCAGCGCTTCGGTGCCCCAGTCGGTGGGGACCTGATACCGCTTGCCATCAACAACCGCGCCAAGGGTTTCGGAACTCTTGATGGCGCTGTCGATGCAGCGGTCCCACTCAACTCGACTTTCATCGATAGGCTGGATCAGGCCATCCTCGACGTAGTTCGGCACCCGATCGAGCGCGGGCCAGATCGCGTCAAAACCGGAGCCCTGGTTGACGCGCATCATGCTGAGGATTTCCTCATTGGTGCCGTAGGGGGTGTAGGTCGTCTTGATGCCCGTCGCCTTTTCGAATGCGTCCAGCATTTCCGGAGAAATATATCCAGCCCAGGCGGCGAGACGCAGCTCTCCCGAGCTTGCGCGGGCCCAGGAGCCACGGGCGATGAAGGGGGCAGCAAGCGCAGCCGAAGAAGCGCCACGCAGGATCGCTCTGCGGCTAAAGGGGCGAGAAAGCATTTGGGGGAGCTCCGTTGTTATCGGTAAATCAGCAGCATTAGATATGCCGGCTCCCCATCTCCGATTTCGACGACGGATGCGTGATCCTTTGATGACGGTTCGATGAATTTTGCTGTCAATGATCGTGTTGCTGGCAGTCAGACTGGGTCGGCCCCGCTAATTTGCTTTAGGCTCTATAGGGAAGCGGGACAGGAGCGGCCCACCCCTGTCTTTTGATCGCACCGAACCGGAACTTCCCGGGTGTCTGGCTCAGGCGGCGGAAGGTGTCGATCACGTTGAAGATAAACAGCTTACGACGCCGGTGATCCAGCCAGAGTGAGCGGTGCGGTGTCGTACTGCGCCTTGAGTCTGGTCATGTCGCCGGCGTACCAGGCCATGCCATAGGACACCGCCGCGCCATTGGCGTGGATCACGCGTTCGATGTTCATGACTGCAGCGCCGGGGGCGAGCGCGAGCCGGTCTGACAGCGTCTCGTCGACTAGCGCAGAACCGATTTCCACACCGCCCGAACGCCACGGCAGATGGTCGATCAGCCAGTCGCCGGGCGGTGTGGTCTCAAAATCCACGGACCGGGCTTCTGGCAACAGGTCCAGATTGATCAGACGCTCTTCATAGCAATAGATCCGGCCCCCGATATGGTGCCGGCAGCGGACGGCGAGCACATTGTCGCGGTCGTCCTGCTGCGTGCGCAGATGCGTGCAATCATCCGCATCTGCCTCGCGCTCCACCTGGTCGATGAACTCATAGCGATAGGGCTGTCCCATCTGCTCGGCAACGCTGGCCGGGTCGAGGATCTGCAGGATAATCGAATGCGCCATGGGACGCCGGACGAAACTGCCGGCGCGCTTGCGCGTCTCGATCAGCCCCTTCTGCGCCAGAAGCATGAGCACCTTGGAAACGGTGATGCGCGAACAGGCGTAGTGCTCGCTCAACTCCTTCTCGGTCGGGATGCGATAGCCGGTGTGCCACTGTCCTGAAAGGATGCGGGTTTCCAGATCCGTCTGGATCTTCTCATGCAGCGTGACGCGTCGTCCCGCGCCATTCTTCGCTCGCTTTGTCGGCGTGTTTTCGAGCTTGCCCATGCCCCAGCCTTAGTTCCCCCTTCCGGCCTTGTCGAGGGTGCGAGAGCGCCCTTTCGCAATAATGCATATGCATATTGCGAAAACCGCGTTTCGAGTCTAACGTCAAACCGGAGACAGGATCAGAGGACGTTGTCGGAAACGGTGAGGGGCGATACCGGCTCGACATTGTTGCTCTAAAGGCAGGCCGCCGAAACGGCAGCCGCCAGGCAGCGACGACGCTCAACTGGATGAACAGGAATTTGCGGCAGACCGGACCGGCTCTGCCGACGATATCTCTTTGCCTGAACATATCGGGCAGCTTGAATGAGGGGAGTGAGTACATGCCTATCGATCTGAAGAAAGCACTCGGCGCGACGACGCTGGCCACCGCCATTCTGGCCGGATCCGGCAGCGCCATGGCGGCCGATCTGCGCGTCAACATCGCAGCCGATCCGTCCATGATCGACCCGATCACCTATTCGGAGCTGATCGCCGGGCAGGTGATCTCGAACATGTATGAGAGCTTCACCGCCATCGATGCGGACGGACAGGTGATCCCCGCGCTGGCGGAAAGCTGGGAACCGCTGGAAGGCAATCTCGGCTTCCGCTTCAAGCTGCGTGAAGGCGTGAAATTCCACTCCGGCCGTGAGTTCACGGCAGAAGATGTGAAGTTCTCCTTTGAAGAGCTTCTGCGCCCCGGCAACAAGGCGGGCCTCAACGCGCCCTATCTGGATGTCGTGGTCGGCGCAGACGCCATGAAGGATGGAAGCGCCGACACGCTTTCCGGCGTCACCGTGGTGGACGATTACACGGTTGAAGTAGCCTTTACGCGACCCGACGTGCTGTTTCCGATCTATCCGATCTACCTGTTCGACAGCGGCATTGTCGAAGAGGCAGGCCCTGAATGGTACAACAAGGTTTCCGCCGGAACGGGCGCATTCAAGTTCGAAAACTGGAGCCGCGGCCAGAAGGTCGAACTGGCGGCCCATGCCGATTACTGGGGTGGCGCGCCTGCCATCGATGGCGTCGAGTTCGTGGTGATCCCCTCGCCGGAAACAGCCATGGCCATGTTCGAGACCGGCGATCTGGACGTGATGGTCGTGGACGGACCGAGCATGCGCCGCGTGCTGGGCAATCCCGAACTGAAGGAGCGCGCCATCACGGCGGCGCGCGCGCAGGTTCGCTACCTCGCCATGAATTCCGATCTCTATGAGCCCTTCAAGGACAAGCGGGTGCGCGAGGCCGTCTGCCGCTCGCTCGATCAGGACGCGATGATCGCCGGCCTTTACAGCGGGGCAGCCAAGCCGCTCTACGGCCAGGTGACGGAAGGTGTCGCCGGCTACAATCCGGACCTGCCCAAGATCGAATACGACCCGGAAAAGGCCAAGGCGCTTCTCGCCGAGGCCGGCTATCCGAATGGCGAGGGCCTGCCGCCGGTCAAGCTGAGCACGACCGAGCCCAACAAGAACCAGCACCTCTATTTCGCAAGCCAGCTCCAAGAAGTTTTGAACATGCCGGTGGATGTCGAGCTGGTGGAGCGCGGCACGCATCTGAAGTCGATCAATTCCGGGCAGACGCCCTTCTTCGCATGGGGCTGGAGCGCGGGTTATCCCGACGGCCTCTATTTCCTGTCGCAGCTCTGGTACTCCGACAGCCCCTATAACCGTGGCTGGAAGAATGCCGAGTTCGACGCGCTGATCGACAAGGCATCGATGACGGCGGACAACAAGGAACGCTACGCGATCTACCATGAAGCCGAAGGCATGCTGATGGACGACTGGGGCACCTGCCCGCTTCCGGTCTCCACCCTGATGGCGACGGTGCGCGACGGCGTTTCCGGTGTCGCCATCCAGCCCTTCGGCCTGGTGCCGTTCGCGGATGTAACCATCGCGGAATAGGTTGATGCTGCATTACGCAACGCGGCGTCTGCTGGGGCTGACGCTGGTCTGGGCCGTGGCTCTGATCGTTACATTCTTTGCGGTCAGGGCCGTTCCCGGCGACCCCATCATGGTCATGCTGTCCGACCATGCCGGAGATGCCGCGCTGGAAGCGCGCCTGCGCGCAGATTACGGACTGGATCGGCCATTGCCGGTCCAGTTCCTCGCCTATATCGGCGACGTGCTGAACGGCACGTTCGGCCTCTCCTACCGCTATGTGGGATCGACGGTGATCGATGTTATCCGCGATGGCATGACGATCACGCCGCTTCTGGCGCTTTCCGCGCTTTTCATCGCCGTGCCGCTGGGCCTGTTCTTCGGCGTGTTTGCCGCCGTGCGTGCGGGAAGCTGGGCCGACACCGGCATCATCCTGCTGCTCGTCACCTTCATCTCCATTCCCTCATTCGCGCTGGCCGCGCTTCTGGTCTGGATGCTTTCGCTCAAACTGGCGCTGCTGCCGGTCGCCGGCTGGGGCTCGCCCGCACAGCTCGTCCTGCCCGTCACGGTTCTGGTCGTAGGCCCGATGGCAGTGATTGCCCGCCTCACCCGCACCTACATGCTCGAAGTGCTCGACCGCGATTTCGTGCGCACTGCGCGCGCCAAGGGCGTTCGTGAAAACCGCGTCATCTGGCGGCACGCTCTCGGCAACACGATGGTACCCATCGTCACGTCCATCGGCCTCATTTTCGGTGGTCTTCTGTCGGGTGCGTTCGTCGTGGAAACGGTCTTCAACATTCCCGGCCTCGGCCGCATCGCCATCGATAGCGTGCTTGCGCGCGACTACCCGGTCACCATGTCCATCGTCCTTCTGTTCACGGTCTTCTACTCGCTGATCAATCTCTGCGTGGACCTCATCTATGCCTGGCTCGATCCTCGCATCCGTTTCGACGAGGCCGCCGCATGACGCCTGAGACCTCGAAAACCGACGCGCTGAACGCGCCTGCCCCGAGGCGGGGCCTGTCCGATTTTCAGATCCGCTTTCTTCGCTCGCGCAATGCGATGATCGGCAGCATCATCGTGGCGTTTGTCGCCATCGTTGCGCTTCTCGCTCCCTGGATCACGCCCCATGACCCGACAAAAGTGTCGATCATGGCGACATGGCTGCCGCCCGGCGGCGACCATCTTCTCGGGACCGACGCGCTTGGCCGCGACGTGCTCAGCCGGCTTATCATGGGCGCACGCGTCTCGCTGACGGTGGCGCTCTCGGTCCTCGCAATCACCATGACATTCGGCACGCTTCTGGGCATGGTCGCCGCGTGGTATCGCGGGCATGTCGACAATGTCCTGATGCGCTTCGTCGACATCATCTTCGCATTTCCGGAACTCATCATCGCCATCATCGTGGCGGCGGCCATGGGGCCCGGCACATTCACGGTAATCGTCGCTCTTGCGCTCGTCTGGTGGCCGGGCATTGCGCGCATGGCGCGCGCCCTTGTCCTGTCGCTGCGCGAGGAACCCTTCGTCGAGGCCGGCATTGCCTGCGGCACGCCCACATGGCGGATCATGTGGCGGCATCTCCTGCCCAACATCGTGTCCCCGATGATCGTTCGCGCCTCTCTCGGCGTCGGCATGATCATCATGGCGGAGGCGACGATGTCGTTTCTCGGCATCGGCGTGCAGGAGCCCTACCCCACATGGGGCGGCATGATCCGCGACGGCCTGCCCAATCTGCGCACCGATCCGCATCTGGCGCTCTCCGCCTCGGTTGCGCTTGGCATCACCATGATCGGCTTCAACCTGCTGGGCGATGGCCTGCGCGATGTGCTTGACCCGAAAAGCAGGGGGCGTTGATGAAGCTTCTGGATATCAGCGGGCTCAGCGTTTCCTTCAACACGCTGCGCGGCCCTGTCGAAGTGCTGCAAGACGTCTCTTTCGATGTGATGCCCGGCGAAGTCGTGGGCGTTGTGGGCGAAAGCGGCTCGGGCAAATCCGTAACCTCGCTGGCGATCATGGGGCTGCTCGGCCATTCCGGCAAAATCACCTCCGGTAGTATCGCGCTTTCCGGCACCGAACTGACCACGCTTTCGGAAGAAGAGCTGCGCGCCCTGCGCGGGCCTGAAATGGCGATGATCTTTCAGGAGCCGGGCACCAGCCTGAACCCCGTGCAACGGGTCGGCGACCAGATTGTCGAGGCCATGACCGAACATGCCTTCTGCCCTCCGGCAGAAGCGCGCCGTCGCGCCGTGGAGCTGATGGACCGTGTCGGCATTCCCGCACCAGACCTGCGGGCGCGTGACTATCCGCACCAGCTCTCCGGCGGCATGAAGCAGCGCATCATGATCGCCATTGCGCTTGCCTGCCGCCCGAAACTTCTGATCGCAGACGAACCGACAACGGCGCTGGATGTGACCATTCAGGCGCAGATCCTCAATCTCATTCTGGATCTGAAGGACGAGTTCGGCATGGGCGTGATGCTCATCACCCATGACATGGGCGTTGTGGCGCAGATCGCCGACCGCGTGGTGGTGATGTATGGCGGACAGGTGGTGGAGCGCTCGGAGGGCGACGCGCTGTTCACCCGCTCCGCGCACCCCTATTCCCGGCTCCTCCTGCGGTCGATCCCTTCGGCGTCGCAACGGCAGGACGACCTTCCCATCATCAAAGGCACCATGCCTGCGGCGGGACGCTTTCCGGATGGCTGCCGCTTCCACGAGCGCTGCCCGATGGCGATGGCGGCCTGCGCCCTGTCCGTTCCTCCGCTCAACGAAGCGGGACCGGCCCATTTTGCCCGCTGTTTCCGCACCGAGGCGATTGACGAGTTGGAGGCACTGGCATGACTGCGCCATTGTTGAAACTGGAGAACATCTCCAAGCGCTTCCGGGTCGGCAACAAGGAACTGGCAGCGGTGAGCGACGTCTCGCTCGATGTGGCGGCGGGTGAAACGCTTGGCATTGTGGGCGAAAGCGGCTGCGGCAAGTCCACGCTTGGCCGCATGATCCTGCGGCTGACAGACCCGAGCGACGGCGCAATCGTTTTCGACGGCCGCGACATCACCCGGCTCAGCAAGCGGGCCATGCGGCCGCTCCGCCGCGATATCCAGATTGTTTTCCAGGATCCCTATGCGTCGCTCAACCCGCGTATGAAGGTGGGTGAAATCGTCGCCGAGCCGCTGGTGAATATCGGCATGAAGCGCGCCGAGATCGCCGCCCGTGTGGCAGAGGTTCTGAAGGTGGTGGGACTGCCGGCGGAAAGCGCCGACCGCTATCCGCATGCCTTCTCCGGCGGTCAGCGCCAGCGCATCGGCATTGCGCGGGCGCTTGCCGTGAAGCCGCGCCTGATCGTCTGCGATGAAGCGGTTTCGGCGCTCGACGTGTCGGTACAGGCGCAGGTTCTGACCCTGCTGCGCGACATTCAGCGCGAGACCGGGGTGACCTTCGTCTTCATCTCGCACAATCTCGGTGTCGTGCGCTTCCTTTGCCACCGCATCGCAGTTCTCTATCTGGGCCGGGTGGTCGAAATCGGCACCGAGGCGCAGCTCTTCGAGACGCCACAGCACCCATATACGCAGGCGCTGCTCTCGGCCATTCCCGAAGCGGGTGCAGGGCGGCGCGGGCGCATTCCCGTGCCATCGGGCGAGATTCCAAACCCCATCAACCCGCCGCCGGGTTGCCCGTTTCACCTGCGCTGTCCGCGTGTTCAGGACAGATGCCGCAGCGAAATACCCACGCTTGTCAGCGATACAGGCGGACAGGCCGTGGCGTGCCACTTTCCCGGAGCGGATGCGGACAGCCCGCATCAGACTCTGGAAGACAAAAGAATGACTGAAGGAGAAGCGCAATGAAGGGCCGTTGGCTTGAAGATCTGACCTGGAGCGAAGCGGCGGAATGGCGCGACCGCGATGCGCTGGTTCTGGTGCCGATTGGCGCAGCAGCAAAGGAGCATGGCCATGCGCTGCCGCTCTGCACCGACTATCTGCTCGCCCGTGGCCTGACCGATGGTGTGCTCGAGCAACTGCCCATTCTGGCAGCGCCCGTCATGTCGTTTGGATATTACCCGGCATTCCGCCACTATCCCGGCAGCCAGCACATCCGTCCTGAAACCTTCTCCATGCTGATCGACGATGTTCTGAGCGGCTTTCTCGCACAGGGTTTCCGCAATCTGGCGATCCTGAACACCGGCGTTTCGACGACGCCCGTCGTGCAGGTGGCCGTTCGCGAATTCTACGAGCGCACCGGCACCCGTGTCGCGCTGGCCAACATTCTGGCACTCGGCCATGACGCCGAACATCTGATGACCCAGAAGCTCGGCGGACATGGCGACGAACACGAGACCTCGCTGATCCTGGCGCTCGATGAGAGCCGGGTCCGCAAGGACAAGCTCGTCTGCGACTATGGAAACCAGCTCGACGCGCCCAAGACCGTTTTCTACTGGCCGACCACCTTCAACGGCGACCCGGAAAGCGGCGTCGACTATTCGGCCACGGGCATTCGCGGCGACGCAACGCTTGCAACGAAGGAAAAGGGTGAGGCGAGCCTCAAGGCAAGCGTTGCCGATGTTGTCGATGGGCTTCGCGCGCTGTTCCCCGACGCCGTGGGCAAGCCCGGAGACGCTTCATGACGCGGTTGAACCTGGCGGATGACGGCGACTGGCTGACACCCAAGGAAACGGCAGAGCGTCTCGCCCAACTGACAGCCAGGGGCGATGTCGCGCCGGACTATTATGGCGTTGGCGGGCCGGTCACCGAACTGGAACACGCTGTCGCCGCGATGTTCGGCAAGGAAGCGGCGGTCATGTATCCGACGGGCACGCTGGCAAACATGCTGGCGGCGCGCGAGCTCGCCGCTGCAAAGCGCGGCCCGCGGCTGGTCGTGCAGAGCGACAGCCATGTGTTCAACGATGCAGGGGACAATTTCACCCACGGCATCGGCGTAACCACGGTGCCGCTGGCCTCGGAAGGCCCAAGCTTCACCGCAGAGCAGCTACGCGCCGAGATCGAGCGCACGGCCAGTGCCCGTGTGCCGGCCACCATTGTGGGCGTGATGGTGGAAACGCCCAGCCGGCGATACGCCAACCGCCTGTTCGACCCCGTTGCGCTGGCAGAAGTCATCGCACTGGCGAAATCTGAAGGCATTCCGCTGATCCTCGACGGGGCGAGAATTTTCATCGAAGCCGCCTGGACCGATCGGGAGCTCACGGAGATTGCTGCGCCCTTCGATTACATCTACCTGTCGCTTTACAAATATCTCGATGCGCCTTTTGGGGCCGTTCTTGCGGGATCAGCGGCAGCGCTTGAAGGACAGAACCACGAGCGGCGACGCTTTGGCGGCGGTCTCTTTCAGATGTGGCCGTCAGCGCTTCTCGCCCACAACGCGCTGGCCAGACAGACGAAGAACTGGGCAGCTGTACGCGTGGCGGGCGCTGCCGTGCTGGACGCCCTGCCCGGTCTGGGCGTTGAGGCCCACAGGCTTGTCGATGACACCAATGTCATCCGCATCAAAAGCGCGGTTGAAAGCGACGAAGTGGCAAAGCGGGCACAGGCGCGCAATGCAAAAATGCCGCCACGCTCGCGCGGCGGTTACGTTCTCAAGATGAATGAAAGCTGGCTGAACACCCCGCCAGACAGGATTGCCGCCACCATCTCAGAAATTCTCTGCGATTAGCCGGCTTTACCGACAATGTGAGTGGGCGGGGCCTGAGCCCCGCCGTTTCACGCCCGACCCTATTCCGTTTCTGGCTTCCAGATTTCCTCAACCGTGTATTTGCCATTGTGCACGCTGATCAGCGATACCGGCTTCGGCGGAACCATGGTTTCGCGCGTGTAGCTGATCTCGCCGGTCACGCCCTTGAAGCCGCGCGTTTCGGCAAGCGCATCGCGGATCTTCGCCGGCTCCGCCGAGTCAGCGCGACGGATCGCATCCGCGACCAGCATCAGCGCGTCATAGCCGAGCGGCGCAAAGGCATTCTCCGGGTCGATGCCATATTCGGCCTTGTAGTCCGCGATGAACGCCTTCACCTCATCGCGATCATCCGCGCGATAGGTGTGCGTGGAGAAGTAGACATCGTTTGCAAGCTCCGGCCCCGGAACGGTGGACACCAGTTCCGTGTCGAAGCCGTCACCGGAAACGATTGGCATGGTGATGCCCTGCTCACGGATCTGCTTCACAGAGAGACCGGCCTCGGACGGGATCGCCGAAACGAACACCGCGTCGGGCGCGGGGTCGATGGAGGCGAGACGCGCAATCTGTGCGGAGAAGTCCGTGTCGCCCATCATGAAGCTGTCGGTCCCGACAATCTCGCCGCCACGCTCTTCGAACCGTTCGACGAAGAACTTGCTGAGCGCCTTGGTGAAGTCCATGGAATTGTCGGTCCACACCGCAACCTTGCGGGTGCCGAGTTCATCATAGGCATAATCGGCGATGGCGTAAGACTGATCATCATCGCCAAACGGCGCCATGAACATGTAATCGCCAACCCATTGCGGCAGTTCGGGATGCGTTGCGCCCGACGTGACGAAGGGGATGCCCGCTTCCTGGAACAGCGGCGCGCCCGCCATGACGAAAGTGGTGTCGGACTCGCCAATGCCGGCCACGACCCCTTCCGAGATGAGGCGCTGCGCGGCCTTTGCCGTTTCCTGCTGATCCGTCTTTCCGTCCGGCGCGATCAATTCAATCTGCTTGCCCAGAAGACCGCCATCGGCGTTGATCTGCTTGACAGCGAGCTGTGCGCCCTTCAGCGATGGACCGTCGAGTGACGACATTCCACCAGTTACATTGTAGAGCGCACCGATCTTGATGGTTTCCTGCGCGTTGGCCGCGCCCATAACGGCGGCCAAAGCCACCGATGCGGCAATCAAGTGTTTCATGCCAATCTCCCTGCTTCTTGTTGAATGTCACCCTCTGACGCAAGGTGCCCCGGGAAGGCTCATGCGTTGGCATCAGCATGACTCTGCAATTGGAGAACGTCAATCGAATGATACATTTTTTCTTCCAAATGGATATTTTGTCTGATTTGATACATTCTGAAAATGCGCGACGGGAAGCGG
Organism: Nitratireductor sp. WH36-1; assembly: GCF_058725515.1. Classification (NCBI taxonomy): domain Bacteria; kingdom Pseudomonadati; phylum Pseudomonadota; class Alphaproteobacteria; order Hyphomicrobiales; family Phyllobacteriaceae; genus Nitratireductor; species Nitratireductor sp. WH36-1. The sequence continues at coordinate 307,498 of NZ_JBZXDP010000002.1, forward strand.
AGCAGAAGCTATGAACGTTTTGGAGGATCTGCGCCGGGCGCTGCCCGAACTCAGCAGCCGCGAAGCGCGCGCCGCGCGACACCTGATCGCCAATTATCCGATGGCAGGCCTCACCACAGTCGCCGAATTTGCAGAGCAGAGCGGCGTCAGCACCGCCACGGTGCTGCGGCTGGTCAAGCGTCTCGGCTTCCCGGTCTACGCCGAATTTCAGGAAGCCCTGCGCAGCCACATTGAAGAGAGCCTGCAATCGCCGCTGTTGCGCTTTGGCGAGCGCAAGGTGCGCGATGCGGCCACCGACGAATCCTATCTGGCACGCACCAGCGACCGCATGGCGGAGTATTTTCGCAGCCTTCCGGATCTCATTCCCGAGAAGGAGTTCGACCGGGCTGCAGCACTTCTCGCAGACCCCAAGCGCGACATTCACCTGCTCGGCGGTCGCTATTCCTCCCATGTGGCGCGTTATATGGGCGACCTGCTTTCGGCGATACGCGGGCGCATTCATCCGATCAGCGGGCAGACCCAGACCTGGCCGCAGTTCCTGCTCGACATGGGCCGGGGCAGCGTTCTGGTCGTTCTGGATGTGCGCCGCTACCAGGACGATGTGGTGCAGTTCACCCATGCCGCCTCCAAGCGCGGCGCAACCGTTATCCTCCTGACCGATATCTGGCAGTCGCCGGCTGCCCGTTCGGCTGATCTCGTTCTGACCTTCCCGGTGGAATCGCCGTCGATTTTCGACGTTCTGACCATCGGCATGGGGGTCGCCGAAGCGCTGGTCGGCGCTGCCGCCAGCAAGGCGGACACAGCCGGGCGCACGCGCTTCGAAACGCTCGAAGACCTGCGCACCCGGCTCGCAGAAGGCACGTTCGGTCAGGAACGGAGCAAATCAAAACGAAAATGAGGGGTTCGATGAAACGCGAAGAAATCATCATGCTTTGCACTGCCGATCTCGCCGGTCAGGTTCGTGGCAAGGGCTTTCCCGCTTCGGAACTGGAAGCGAGGCTGCGCAAGGGCATCGGCTGGACACCGACCAACAGCATGATCACCGCGCACGGCCCGATCGCCCCCACCCCGTGGGGCCCCTATGGCGACACGGTGCTGACGCCGGACCCGGCCTCGCGCGTTCGCGTCGACTTCGGCCCGGATGCAGCCGCCAGCCATTTCATCATGGGCGACATCATGAACCTCGACGGCACGCCGTGGAGTGTCTGTCCCCGCGGTTTTCTCAAGCGCATGCTACATGAGCTTGAAACCCGACACGGCCTGCGCCTCAAGGCCGCCTTCGAGCACGAATTCCTGCTCGAAGGCATGGAGGAGCGCCCCAATTCGAGTTACGCGCTCGATTCATTCCGCCGTCAGGGGCAGTTCGCCGAAACCTATCTTGGCGCGCTCAGGGAAGCCGGGCTGGAGATCGATACGTTCATGCCCGAATACGGGCCGATGCAGTATGAAGTCACGGTCGGCCCGGCCGATGACGAGCGCTCCGCCGATCACGCCGTTGCCGTACGCGAAATCGCGCGCGCCGTTGCGCAGCATTTCGGCCACCGCGCAAGCTTCACGCCGATCCTGCGGCCGGATGCCGTGGGCAATGGCGTCCACATTCATTTCGGGCTGCTGGACGCCGAGACCGGCGCGCCGGTGAACCACGACCCTTCAGCCCCGAATGCAGTATCCGCGAAAGCAGCGAGCTTCCTGTCCGGCATCCTCGCCCTGATGCCCGCCATCACCGCAGTGACGGCGGCCTCGACCATTTCCTATCTGCGCCTGACGCCGGACCGCTGGAGCGCGGCCTACAACAATCTGGGTGAGCGCGACCGCGAGGCGGGCCTGCGCATATGCCCGGTGTTCCCCGGCGCCGGTGTCGACATATCGAAGCAGTTCCATTTCGAGTTCCGCGCCGCCGACGCCGCAGCCAGCCCCTACATGGTGCTGGGCGCGCTGGTGGCTGCCGGCCTTCACGGTCTGGACGAGACGATGGAAGCACCGCAGGTCTGCCGCCAGCCCCCGCAGCATCTGACGGAGAGCGAACGTCAGGCGCTTGGCATCGTCAGGCTCCCGCAATCACTCGATGCCGCCCTCGACCTGTTCGAAGGCGAGCCGGCGCTGCGTCCGCTTTTCGGTGAAGAGCTTGTGTCCGCCTATGTTGCACACAAGCGCTTCGAGGCGGAGCTGATGAAAGACCTTTCGCCAGAAGAGCAATGCGCGAAATACCGGCAGGCCTACTGATCCTTTTAACGCAAACGGGGAGACGCACCCGCCTCCCCGTCACTCCCCCTCAGTCACCGCGTCTCATCAGCCGGAGACGAATTCGCGCTCCATGGCGGCAATCAGACTGTCCGTCGTTTCCATGCGACAATAGCCCTTGAAGGCGTTGAGCGCCGAAACATGCCGCGCCTGCGTATCGGTCGCGCATCCATCAGAAACGCAGATCATGTGAAATCCGCGGTCAGCGCCGTCACGAATGGTGTGGTCAACACACTGATCGGTCAGGAACCCGGTGACGATGATCGTATCGAGCCCGATATTGCGCACCAGATACTCGAAATTCGTCGAATTGAAGAGGCTCGATGAAGTCTTCGGAATGACCATTTCGTCGCCGTGCGGGGCGACTTCGTCGATCACCTGCGCATCGACCGAGCCCTTTGGAATGAAGAAGTTCGACAGCTTGTAATCAAGGCTGCGATCTCGCCCGTCCTCGGTATAGTTCTCCATCACCGTGTAGATGACTTCCACGCCGTGGGCGCGCGTCGCATCGATGAGCCTTGCGATGTTGGGAATGACCTCGCCGCGCGCGGCCGCGTAGAATTCCGGGCGTGGCTGGCGGTTCGCCTCGTCCATCACCCAGTTCTGCACATCGATGACCAGAAGCCCGGTGCGCTCCCGGCGCAATGGCTGGGCCCGCGTCTCAAAAATATCCTGCTGGCGCGGTGCGCTCATTGCGTTTTCCTTCCGCTGAACAGGCGGCGCACGAAAGCGGGCTCGCCGCTGCCGAACAGCCCGCCCGGCTTGAGATAAAGAACCACGATCAGGCACAGCGCCACGATGACCTGGCTCATACCATAAAGGCCGATGCTTTCCTCCACCGGGCGCAGCGCCTCGGAGAGAACCGTGATGGCCGTTGCCGCAACGAGCGCACCGGTGATGCTGCCCGATCCGCCGATCACCACCATGACCACGATGTTGAAGGCCAGCAGGACGGAATAGGTCTTCGGCGTCACAACGCTGATGAGATGGGCAAGCATCGCACCGGCAATGGCGGCCATCACCGCGCCGATCACGAAGGCGAGGATTTTTAGCCGCGCGGCGTTGATGCCGCTGCAGGAGGCTGCGAGTTCATTCTCCCGCACCGCCATCATCGCCCGTCCGAGCGAGGAAAATTTCACCCGCCACGTAATGGCGACGACGATGACGAGGAAGCCCAGCGCCCACCAGATATCCACGTGGCGCGGCAGGCCGCTCAGGCCCGCGCCGCCGCGCGTGATGCCATCCCAATTGGTCGCAAGCCCCTGCACCACGATGATGAGACCAAGCGTTGCGACCGCGAGATAATGCCCCTTGAGGCGCAGCACCGCCCAGCCGATGGCAAGCGCGACCAGCCCGCCGGCAAGACCTGCAATCAGGAGCGCCGGGAACATGGAGAGCTCCGTCGAAGCCAGCCAGTCCGGCAAACCCGGAAGCATGGAGCCCTTGCGCCGTGCCGAGAATGTCAGGATCGCGGCCACATAGGCCCCGATGGTCATGAACGCGGGATGGCCGAGCGAAAACAGTCCGGTCAGGCCATTGGTCAATGTCAGCGACACGGCGAGCGCTGCATTGATGAACAGGAGCGCCAGCAGCGTGACGAGATAGCTGTTCAGCCCCTGCTGTGCGGCCCACACGGCCGCCGCAGCTACAAAGATTGTGAGAATGGCGGCGACAAATCCGCTACGCGGCGTTGTCGGAGCCGAAGCGGTTTCCGCCACGGACGTGGTTTGCGAAGGCGTCGGCATGTCAGGCGCGCTCCTCGGTCTGGCGAACGAACAGGCCGGAGGGCCGGATGAGCAGGATCACGATCAGCAGCAGAAAGACGAACGTGTCCCGGTAGCCGGAGAACTCCTGTGGCAGGAGCCCCACGAACAGCACTTCCGAAAGCCCGAGAATATAGCCTCCCAGCATGGCCCCGCCGATGGAGCCGACGCCGCCGATCACGCAGGCGACAAAGGCCTTCAGGCCGGGCACGAAACCAAGCAGTGGATCGATCTGCCCGAACTTGCCTCCCCAGAACAGGCCGGAGACGGCGGCAAGCGCGCTGCCGATGGCGAAGGCGGCGAGGATCGTGCGGTTCACCGCCACGCCCATCAGGCGCGCCGCCGTCAGGTTTTCCGCCGTTGCGCGCATCGCCCGGCCAAGCCGCGTGCGGTAAACCACGAGGAAGAGACCGCCGATCAGAAGAAGCGTCAGAACGATGATGGCGATGTCCGTCAGCGAGGCGTTCACGCCGCCAAAACCCACGCGCTGGCGCATGAAGGCGGGAAAGAGGAAATTGCGCGGCTGCCCGGAGAGGATCATCAGCGCGCTGTTTTGAATGGCAATCGAAACCGCCAGTGTCGCGATGAAGCCCGTTACCTGGCTTGCGCCACGTATCGGCCGAAAAACGATGGTCTCGATGGTCATGCCGGCAATCGCGCCGATGGCCAGAACGAAGACCAGGATCAGCGGCCAGGGCACACCGGCCGTCACAAGCGCAAGGGTGGAAAAAGCCCCGATCATCACGAGGTCGCCATGGGCAAAATTGATCAACCGGACAATGCCGTAGATCATCGAAAACCCGATGGCGACGAGCGCGTAGAGACTGCCCAGCGCCAGACCGTTGATGATTTGCTGAAACAGATACTGGCTCATGCCGCCACCCCCAGATAGGACTGGCGCACACGGTCATTGCTGGCGAGTTCCTCACCCGTTCCCGACAAGACGATGCTCCCGTTTTCCATGACATGGGCGGCGTCTGCGATCTCCAGCGCCATAGCCGCGTTCTGCTCGATCAGAAGAATGGTGACGCCGGTGGATTTCAGCCGCTGGATCACGTCGAAAATCGTTTCCACCACCAGCGGCGCGAGGCCAAGAGATGGCTCGTCGAGCAACAGCATTTTCGGCTTGGCGAGAAGCGCCCGGCCGATGGCAACCATCATCTGCTCACCACCCGAAAGCGAGCCCGCCGCCACATTGGCCCGCTCCGCCAGAATGGGGAAAAGCGTGTGCACCTCCTCCATCGTGCGGCGCACCTCGGCGCGGTCGCGCTGTGTGTAGGCGCCCATGTCCAGGTTTTCCGCAACGCTCAGCGACTGAAAGATCTGCCGCCCCTCCGGGCAATGGATCAGCCCCGCGCGCACGATCTTTTCCGATGAGAGCCGGGTCAGATCCAGCTCCGCGCCGTCGGTCCTGAGGGTAGCGCTGCCGGAGCGCGGGCGAAGAAGCCCCGAGAGTGTCAAAAGCGTAGTCGATTTGCCTGCGCCATTCGCACCGATCAGCGCCGCAAGCTGCCCCTGTCGCACATCGAAGGACACGCCTTTGAGCACATGTGTCGCGCCGCGATAGACATTGAGATCGCGCACCTCAAGCATGGGCCTTCTCCTTGCGTCCGGTGCCGAGATACGCCTCGATGACCGCCGGATCCTTCTGCACCTCCTGCGGGGACCCCTCTGCGATGAGCTTGCCGCGGTTGAGAACCTGAATGCGGTCGCAAAGCCCCATCACCAGATGCATGTCGTGCTCGACCACCAGAACGGCGATCCCGAACTCCGCATTGACCTGGCGGATGAATGAAACGAGATCGCTCGTCTCGGACGGGTTGAGACCGGCGGCCGGCTCGTCAAGAAGCAGCGCCGCAGGCTCGCCCGCGAGCGCCCGGCCAATTTCCACCCGTCGCTGATCGCCATAGGAAAGATCGCCCGCGCGCTGCTGCGCAAAGGCGCTGAGGCCAATCCGGTCGACGATGTCACGGCTCATCTGGCGTAGCGTCTCTTCCGCGCGCCAGAAGGACGGCAATTGAAGCATTGTGGCGAGTGTGCTCGCCGAGTGGCGCATATGCCCGCCGCACATGACATTCTCGAGCACGCTCAGATCCTCGAACAGGCGGATATTCTGAAACGTTCGCGCGAGCCCGGCGCGCGCCATCATGTGTGGCGGCTGTCCGGTCATGTCTGCACCGTTCACGGAAATCCTGCCGGATGACGGCCTGAGCACGCCCGTCAGAAGATTGAAAGCCGTCGTCTTGCCTGCGCCATTCGGCCCGATCAGCCCGACAAGATCCCCCCTGTCGAGTTGCAAATCGTATCCATCGACGGCCAAGAGCCCGCCAAACCGTTTCGCAAGGCCCGAAGCCTCGATAACCGGCGTGTCACTCACGACAAACTCGCTCCCCTGTTGTTGACCCAACGATATGGCGGCGGCAGGACCAGCGTCAACAAAAAGATACATCTTGCAATAAAACAAATGGATTTGTACGATTTCATACAAAATTTGCGGGAGGCATCTGCGTGTCCGATTTGAATGAAACCGCCCCTCTTCGGGTCCTTGCGGCGCACGAGCCGCACCCTCTGGAGACATTCAACGAATCCGCCGGGTCGGATTACTTCATCATCTGCGAACATGCGGGGCGGCGCATTCCGCAGAGTCTCGGCACGATGGGGCTTTCAGAGACGGATCTCAAGCGCCACATCGCCTGGGATATCGGTGCGCTTTCGGTGGCAAAAAAACTGTCTGAGCTTCTGAACGCGCCGCTTTACACGCAGCGCTATTCTCGGCTTGTCTGCGACTGCAACCGCCAGCCCGATGTCGCCACCTTCGCGCCGGAAATCAGCGAGGGCACCGAAGTCCCGGCCAACAGGAACCTCTCCGCGAGCGACCGCAACATGCGCGCCAACGAGATCTTCTGGCCCTTCCACAACGCCGTTTCGGCGGCGCTGGACGAACGCACGAAAGCAGGCCGCAAGACCCGGCTGGTCACGATCCACTCCTTCACACCGGTGTTTCTGGGGAAGAGCCGCCCTTGGGAAATCGGCATTCTGTTCAATCGGGACGAGACACTCTCACCGGCCATGCTCGACTGGTTTCGCAAGAACACGGATCTGTGCGTGGGCAGCAACCAGCCCTATGCAGTCAGCGACGCCACCGACTATGCGGTGCCGGTTCATGGCGAGAAGCGCGGCATTCCCTGCGTCGAGATCGAAATCCGCAATGACCTCATCGCCTCGGAAACGGATGCGGGCGAATGGGCTGACCTTGTGGCAAGAGGTCTCGTCGCGGCCGAACCGCAGCTTTGAGAATGAGGCACGAGCAACCAGCTCAGCCGGTCCAACCAATTCGCGTTACATTCTGGAATAATTTAATGGCGACAGAGAGTGAGCGTCCGGTGGCCATGAGCATTTGAGGCAAGACCATCCACTCAAGTGTCCAACTCGCTCCTGACCGTTCCTGCTCATGAAGCATCGCATGATGCATGGCGGAAACCTGAACCGCATTGAAACGAGCAAGCGTAACAAGCAGTTCGGCCGAAACCGGATTTTGCTTATGCGGCATTGCAGAGGAGCTCCCACCGTCAGACAGCCCGATTTCGTCTATCCCCTGCTGGGCCATCAGCGCAACATCCTGACCGATTTTGCCAAGCGTGCCTGTTACGAGTGAAAGCAGAGAAGCATATTCGGCTATGCCGTCGCGCATTGCATGCCAGGCTTTCTGTGTCGGCAGAAGCCCCAGTGCGCTTGCGACATCAGCCACGACCGCATCTCCCTTATCTCCAAGAGCCTTGCGATCGCCGGCTGCTCCACCGATCTGAACCCGCTCCACGCGTGAACGCACCTGTTGCAGACGGGCGAGATGTTCCAGAAGAGGCAGATGCCAAGCCGCCAAACGATCACTCACGGTAATCTCTGTGGCTGCCTGCATCCGTGTCCGGCCCATAAGTGGCGCGCCCCCAAAATTCTCATCAAGCTCACCAAGCAACGTGCTCGCTTCGGTCAACCGAGAGACGATAAGGTTGGTTGCCTCCTTCAAGGCCAGCACCATTGCGGTATCCACCACATCCTGAGACGTGGCCCCCCGATGAACCTCGTCGACGGACGTGATCGCCTTCAGTTGCTTGACGAGCCTTGGGATCGGCACGCCGTCGACCGCCATTCCCAAGCCTATGTCCGCAAAGTCCACTGTAGCCCTCTCGATGGCGCTCGCGGCCTCCTCAGCCTGCAGCATTTCGAACAAGCCTACCTTCCCGCATGCGCGTAACCAGGCAGCTTCGAAATTCAGCATGTGCATCATCTGGCGTTCGGGCGTCAGGATCGCTGCCATGTCTGGGTCACGAAAATGACCGCCAAGCCAAGGATGTTCGAAAACGGATGGACCCATTGTATGTGTCGTGTTTGTACTGCAGAAAACAGGCTGACTACGTTGTCTCTCTAAACCTCGAGAAACACAGTCTCTCCCTCCCCCTGAAGGCGAATGTCGAAACGATATCGGCCGATATCGACCCTATTGGCCAAGAGGGTTTTAACACGCGGTGCCGGGTCGATGCGCTTTAACAACGGGTCAAAGCTGTTGTCTTCGTCCTCGAAGTAAACACGGGTGTTGAGCCCGAGATTGATCCCGCGCGCAACGATCCAGAGAGAAATATGCGGCGCACTTCTGACGCCAGAACGCCCCAGATAAGAACCTGGCTTGACGGTGCGGAGAGTGAACTCACCGGTCTCCGCGTCAGCTGCGAAGCGGCAATGACCGGAAAAGTTCGGATCCGCCCCCTCATTGCCCGGGAAAACACCGCTGGCATCACATTGCCAACTCTCAATAAGCGCATCCCGCATCGCCCAGCCCATGCCGTCAAAGACAGAGCCGGTAATCTCGATTATTTCTCCCCGCACCTCCCCTTTGATGGGTGTTGTGCCTACCTCATCAGCATATGTGCCGCTGTTTCCTGCATAGGACGGCATCAAACCGATGTGGACATAAGGGCCTGCGGTCTGCGAAGGCGTCTCGTGTAAAACCCCGAGATTCTGGACCATTCTCACATACCCTCCAGCTTGTTCTCAAACATGGTCTGGCGACGCCCTCGCAGAACGATGTCAAATTTGTATGCCAGGAAGTCGAGCGGGCGTGACTTTGTGAAGTCGAGGGGCGCGACCAGACGGTCGAGCGAACAGCGATCCTTGATCGTCGCAGCAATCGGGCAATGGTCTATGAGCGGATCACCTTCAAAATACATCTGGGTGATCAACCGTTGGCCGAAGCTCTGACCGTAGACTGAGACGTGGATGTGCATCGGACGCCAGTCATTCCCGCGGTTCGGCCAGGGGTATGCGCCTGGACGGATCGTCAGGAACTCATAATAACCGTCCGCATCGGTCAGAGTTCGACCGCAACCACCGAAATTCGGGTCCAGCGGTGCGAGATAGCCATCCTTCTTGTGCCGGTAGCGCCCACCGGCATTGGCTTGCCAGATTTCAACCAGCGTATTGGGGACCGGGCGGCTCGTCTCATCCAGAACACGACCATGCACAAGGATGCGCTCGCCTATGGCGGGCGCGTCCCCTTTCGTCCAGTTTAAGATCAGATTATTGTCAAACAGTCCAATCTGACTGTGTCCAAAAGTCGGTCCTGTTTCCTCCGACGGAGTACTTTCCATTGAGAGCAATGGCAAGTTGGGTGAACGCGTGACGCTCGTTTTGTACTCCGGATCTCGAGCGTCCGGATGCACCGTAGAGTTTCGCGGAATCAGCGGTCCAAGGTCGATCATTCCTCAATCTCCTCGATCTCAGCGTAGGTTTGCTTAGCGATCTTCAGGGCGTGGTTGGCTTTTGGCACACCTGCATAGATCGCCACGTGCTGCAGCACCTCCGAGATATCCTCTTGCGACGCACCAGTTCTGTCGGTGGCGCGAATGTGCATCGGGATTTCATCAAAGCTGCCCGTCGCCGCCAGAAGGGCGATTGTCAGCATTGAGCGCTCGCGCCTGGTGATGCGATCAGACGCCCAGACTGTGCCCCACGCGCTTTCAGTGATCAGCGACTGGAAGGGGTGGTCAAATGAGGTCTTCGCAGCCTCAGCGCGGTTCACATGATCGTCGCCAAGAACCTCACGGCGCACACGCATCCCGCGATCAAATGTCTCGTTCATCGAACGATCCCTTCCACGAAGTTTACAATGAGTTCGGAAAAAGCCTTCGGCGCCTCAATAGCTGGCAGATGGCCAACACCCTCAAGCATCACCAACTCGGCGCAGGGCAATCTGTGCGCCAGCATCTCGACGACGGCGGGCGGTGTTGCCAAGTCGTCTTGCCCTCCGACAACCAGTGCCGGTTGAGAGATTTCCCCAAGCCTGTCCGTGAGATCCGTGCCCGCAATGGCAGCGCATGTCGCAACATAACCCTGCGCGTCCGAGCGTGCGAGAAGCGTTCGCCAAAGCGCCGCTTCAGGGTGATTGAGCATTTTCGGGGCAAACCAGCGAGGCATGATACGTTCAGCCATCTCAGCCATGCCGAATTCGTTCACATCATCAATGCGGGCCTGCCAATTCTGTGGCGCTCCAAGCACGGCTGCCGTGTTCGATAGAACAAGAGCATCCACCCGCTCTGGCGCCATGAGTGCAACTTGTTGCGCAATCAATCCACCAACCGAACATCCCACGATCACCGCACTGCCCATACCGACGTGATCCAATGCAGAAATCACATCCGTCGCAAGATCGGGAATGCCATAGCCTTTCGGCGCGTTGTCAGAGAGGCCATGCCCTCGCTTGTCCATTCGCAGGCTCGTCCAATCCGAGGGCAGATTTGCTATTGTGGAATCCCACATCCGCAGGTCGGTGCCGAGCGAATTAACGAACACAAGCGACGTTCGCCCCCTTTCGGCTACGCTGAGATGCATGGTTCCCCAGCCACATTCCAGTGTTTTCATTGAGCGCCTCCTGAGCAGGAAGTGCCATAATTTTTCTATTCAAAAAAATACAAAAAAGACCTAAAAGCATAACCAAATGAATATGCTCAATGGTCTTAAACTGCGCCATCTGGAGGCGTTTCTTGCTGTTTCGCAAAGCGGTACGATCTCAGCCGCTGCGCGGGCACGAAACGTATCTCAGCCGGCGCTCTCAAAAACCATCGGTGAGCTTGAAGCTCTCCTGGGAACTCCCCTGCTGGAACGCACGGCACGCCGCGCGGTCCTCACACCCGCAGGCGAGAGCTTTCGGGTTCACGCGCTTGCTGCTTTACAAAGCCTGGAAACCGGCGTGCGGAATCTCTCTGGCGGGGGCGCGCCGGGGCTTATCAAGGTTGGCGTCCTCCCCAGCGTGGCCGGCGACTTTTTTCCATCGGTCGCGCTGGAACTCCACCATTCCAGGCCGGATCTGCGCATAGGCGTCATCACCGGGCCAAATGGTTATCTGCTGGAAAAGCTCCGCTCTGGCGGTGTAGACCTTGTGGTCGGACGCATGCCTTCAGCAAAAAACATGCCCGGTCTTTCTTTCGAGCATCTATATGATGAGCCTGTGGTTCTTGTGGCGCGCCGGGATCATCCCGCGCTCCCCTGCACCGCGCCAGACGTCCTGACATCCTACCCACTAATCGTCCCGAACCCTGGGGCGATCATTCGTCAAAAGGTGGATCAGTATCTCGCCGCGCAGGGGCTGAGCGGTCTTGTTCCGGCGTTCGAAGCAGTCGCACTCCCCGTAGCGCTTTCGCTAATCGAACAGTCCGACATGCTGTGGTTCATCTCACGCGGGGTCGTCGAACGCGAACTCAAACGCGGCACACTAATCACTCTGGACCTGAAAGCGGACTACATGGCAGGCGCTGTCGGAATTACCAGAAAGTTCGACTTCGATAAAAATAGCCCCACCGAGCTTCTGGTGCGACTGCTTCACAAGCAGGCAGAACAGGTCCACACCTAGGGGCATGGACCCAAACACCTCAAATCCGCGTTTCAGCGAGGTCCAATGACGCATCGCACCGCGCCAGCTTAGGGCGCACCGTGCGACCACGCGTGCACGCTTTGGAAGGCTTCCCCCATCAGAGCGGTTTGGCCGCCGCATGGCAAGCTATTCGCCAGCCAAAGGTAAGAGCAGGCCCGATAGCGATACCAGGTCCAGGATATACGCCTCGAAAGATCGAAGCTGCATCATTGCCGTTTGCATAGAGCCCCTCTATCGGCTTCCCATCTTCGGCCAAGACACGATTGAACTCATCAACCATCAGACCGGCACTGGTAGCAAGATCAACAGGGCTGACTTCGACAGCATAGAAAGGGCCGTCTCCAAAGGGAGCCAGACACGGGTTCGGCTTGTTGTCGCCATCACCGTTGAACCTGTTCAGCGTGGTCACCCCACGCCCAAAATCCGGGTCAACACCCTGCACTGCAGCCTCATTGTAGCGCCGAACTGTTTCCCTCAGCGCCACAGGGTCAATATTAAGCTTGGCCGCCAATGCCTCGATGGTTTCTGCAACTGTCAGATAACCATTGCGCTTGAAGCGGGAGAGCCCATGCCCCCCCGGCAGTACGAACCCGAGCCCATAGGTCTTCATGAAGCGGTGATCGCACAGCAGAAAAGCTGGATGCTGTCCGCCGTCTCGCATCTGGGCGATGCAGAAATCATGATATGAATCTGCCTCGTTCGCAAAGCGCGCTCCGTCACGCTTGACCGCAAGCAAGCCAGGCTTTGCACGGTCCAGCAGGATGTGCGGCCAATACATACGTTTGCCATCAGAGGCGCGGCGATATGTGGAGCACGGCATCCAATAAGCAGGCGAAACACCGCCAGCGTCGAAGCTGCTACCAAGCTTCAATGCTGCGTCGACGCCATCGCCAGTGTTTGCAGCAGGAGCAAGAGAATAATGCTCCACCGGCGCCGGAAAGAAACGGCTCCGCAACCCGTAGTGCCATGAGATTCCTCCCGTAGCGAGCACCACGCCCCGTCGCGCCATTACACGTCTCTGGCCATCAGGCGTTTCCAGGATTGCGCCACTGACAGTCCCATCGCTTTCAATCAGCTGGACGAGCGATGTGTTGAACACGGGTTTCACACCACGCTCAAGAAGACTTAGATACAGTCTTCCTGCCAGCGCATTTCCCATAACCAGGCGCGTTCCGCGAGAATGGCTGAGACGGTCGATGAAATACCGGCCAACAATCGTGATGGTGGTTTTGAGGTTTTCAAGAGATCGAAAAGGCGCCAGCATCTTGAACAGTTCATGACGGCCAGCCATCATGCCCCCGAGGCCGAGGAACTCTTCACGCGGCGGCCTCAGATGAGCGAAGTTCTCTTTGAGTTCCCGCCCATCAAATGGCAGAGGTGTCAGTGCCCGGCCGCCAAATGCTGCCCCCGGGCCATCCAGATAATCGGGCAACGCCGCCGCTGCCTCGAACTTTACCTTTGAATGCTCCGAAAAGTAGTCGATCGCAGCAGGACCAGAGGCCAGGAAAGCCTTTCTTTGCGCAAGCCCCTGCACATCCCCAACCGTATGCGACAGGAACTCCTCAGCTGCTTCAGTCGTGTCTGGCTGGCCCACTGAAGCACCGAGAGAGTTTCCGGGGATCCATGCGGTGCCGGCCGAAGTGGACAGCGCTCCACCAACCTGGTCTGTCTTCTCGCATAGCAGTACTTCGAGCCCTTCAATTGAGGCGGCCAGTGCGGCAGACATACCACCGGCGCCGGCGCCGATGACCAGCAGATCAACTGTCTCCGGGACACGAGGCTTGGCTCGAGACATGAGCATTCTCCAAAAAAGCAACTCAGGTTGACGTGCGGGCCCGCCAATGTTCGAGCCCGCACCGGCGATCAGCTCAGCGGTGAAAACGCCATTGGGAAAGCGATCATCGAAGTCATCTTGGGGGTCAGCCAATCAGGCCCACCCTTCGGCGGCCAGATTCCGTCGCTCACCGTTTTTGCCCTGATTTGGGAGCGCTCTTCGAGAGAACTGTAGGCCCAGATCTGGGTGAGCCGAGGGCTGCCGTCGACCCCATACATCGCCGCGATCAAAGGGGAGTATTCTGCGCGCTTCGGTGCGTAGGAACGCCATTTCTCACGCGTCTCGAACAGACCATTGGTTCGTGTCTGATAGGTTCGGAACTCAAATATGGGACCGAATTTGCCTTCTTGCGGCTCCTGCAGAAAGTCCAGCATCTCAAATGTCTCAATATCGTAATCGATAATGAACTCACTGCATCCGAAGGGATCTTCGCTACCGCGCAAAGCATTGCGGGCTTTGTTGAGCATTTCGAGATTCTCGAAGGATCGAAGCAGGATCACCTGGTTCAACTGCCCGATATCCGTCGTCCAGGCCCCATGAAAACGGGCTCCTGCGGGCAAGTCCTTCGCCCACTGTTCCAGAGCGCTGGACATCTTCGGCGCGCCGAAGATGACAGTGTTTAGGGTGGTCAGTTCATAGAACACGTTTTTACTCCTCAGTACGTGGCTCGCCCACCCGACAGGTCGAAGACCGCGCCGGTGGAGAACGAGCATTGTTCGGAACACAGCCAGACGATCATGTTCGCGACTTCTTCGGCTTTGCCGGGGCGGCCAACCGGAATCTTCGAAAGCACGGTGTTGCGCTGGACTTCCGTCATCTGGAAAATCAGCTCGGTTTCTATGACGGCAGGTGTGATACAGTTAACCAGAACCCCAGACTGGGCGAGTTCCTTTCCCATGCTCTTGGTCAGCGCAATGACTGCCGCTTTTGCCGCCGAGTAAGCAGACTGGTTCGCATTCCCTTCCTTGCCCGCAATGGACGATAGGTTGACGATGCGTCCGTAGCCCTGGTCTTTCATTCCGGGAACGACAGCCTGCGAGCAAAGGAATGAGCCCGTCAGATTAACGTCGATTACACGACGCCAGTCCTCCTCAGGATACGCACCGACAGCCGCCGTCGGCCCGATGATACCTGCGCAATTTACGAGAATGTCTATCTTGGCGCCGGCTTCCATTGTCTGCTCACGCGCCTCTGCAATTGAGCTCGAGTCGGTAAGATCGCAGGCGATGAACCCTATTCCGTCTGCATGCTCGGGGGCGCGCAGGTCCCAGATGTAAACACGCGCACCGCTCTTCTGCGCGAGTTTTGCCGCCGCAAGTCCGATGCCGCCACTACCGCCCGCCAGGACCATAGTGCGACCATTCAGGTCATAGGTATTCATGTTTAATTCCTCAAAGCCCGGGAAGGCGGAGACGTTAAATCGCTAAGTTGTTAGCCAAGATGGATTATTTGACGTTGCCAAGCAGGACGGTCGTGAGTGACGGCACTGCGATGATCAGCGCGAGCATGATCAGCATTGCCCCGACAAACGGTAGAACACCGATAACCACATCGCTCATTCGCTCGCTCACGTCGGAGCGCCGCGCACGAATGCCTTGTATTACGAAGAGGTTCATACCGACCGGCGGGGTGATAAGCGCCAGCTCTACCAGGATCACCACGATGACACCGAACCAGACCAGATCCACGCCGGCCGCCGTCAACATTGGCAAGAAGATTGGCAGCGTCGCCACGATGATTGCGAGACCATCCATGACCATGCCGAGCAGCACATAGACCAGGCACATCAACAGAACCAGTTCCAACGGGCTAAGTCCGAACGAGGTCACCCAGCGGGAGAGCGCCATGGGGAGCCCGACAAAGGAAAGAACGAACTGCAAGAGAAAAGCGCCAAGGACGATGAACATGACCATCGCCGTTGTTGCGGCGGTAGCACGAAACGTTTCGCCCAGCATCTTTACAGTTACCCGGCGCTTTAACAGCGCAATCAACAGTGCGCCCACAACACCAATGGCCGCGGCCTCTATCGCTGTCGCCACACCGAGATAAATTGTTCCCAGTACAGCACCAATCAGAAGAAGAATCGGAGAGATTGTTACAAGGGACTTGAATTTTTCCCGCCAGCTGACCTTTTCCGGAAGAGCAACCTTCCTCGTCATCCCGCTTGCAAGAGCGTAGACCACTATGCTCAGCATGAACAACGCCATCAACATGATGCCCGGAATGATTGCAGCCACATAAAGCTGCCCGATCGACACCTCGGCAACCAGTCCGTAGACGATCATGATGATGCTGGGCGGTATGAGGACGCCGAGCGTGCCGCCCGCAGCAACACTGCCAAGCGTTATTCTCTCCGGGTAATTCAGTCGTGCCATGGTCGGCAACGCTACGGATCCGATGGTCGATGCAGTTGCCACCGACGAACCGCTGATTGCGGCGAAAATCCCTGAAGAAAGAATGTTCGTATGCAACAATCCCCCAGGCACACGGTTAAGCCACTTCGACATTGTGTTGTAGAGATCTTCGGTCAAGCCTGCCCGGATCAGTATCTCCCCCATGAGTATGAAGAGCGGCACCACCACCATTGTCAGACTGCTGTTTACGGCCCAGGGGATATGCCCAAAGAACTCCCAGACATCGCCAACGAACAGCGTTCCGGCCACCAGCGCAGCGAGCCCCAGCGCGACACCAACATGTAGGCCCACGGCAAATGCAACGAGCAGAACAAACACGATGGTAATTGCGACTTGAACGACCATCAGGCTGCCTCCCTCTCGGAAACCGGATCACGCGAGACAACGAAGTCCAGGGTTGCCACCAATGCCTGCAGGGAGAACATCGTGTACCCGAACGCGGCTACAAGTTGTGGCACGGCCAGTTTGATCGAAAAGATGGTCTGCGGCATGAAAGAGCCCATACGCCAGGAATCCAGCGCAAGCACCCAAGCCTGCCACGTCAGTGTCACGCTGAAGAGGAACAGCAGCCCGAGCGAAAACACCGTCATGGCGCGTTTGAGCTGACTACCCATCAAATGGGTCAGGATCTCAACTTTCACATGGGCATCAACCTGCAGTGCATAGCCAAGCGCGGCAGTCGCCCCAAGCACCATCGCCAAAGACGACAGCAAATCCGCATAGCCGAGCGCCCGCCCTCCCAGAGAACGGACAATCACGTCATACGTGATCACGAGAGAGATCAGCAGAAATGCACCGCCGGAAACCGTTGCCATAGCCCTGTTGATCCGGCTTATGGTCGCACTGAAGATAGACATCTTCGTCCCCTTCCATAGCCCCTCCACCCCATCTGGATGGAGGGGATAATCAATGATGTCAGATCTCAATTCCGGTTATTGAGCCGATGTATTCATTGTAAAGAGAACCGGCATCACCTCCTACGCGCCCAACCCACCAGGGAATGATGGTTTCACGCGCGACCTGATCCAGAGTGACGCTCCAGTCTTCAGGCACAGGAACGGTTATCGTCATGTTGTTGGCGCGCGCCGCCTCGAAACCGATGCGGTCATTGTCTGCACCGAGTTCCCAACCAAGCTGTGTCATTTCACGACCGAGACCGGCCACGATCTCTTTTAGATCTTCCGGCAGAGCATCCCAGTGACGCTGGCTGACGATGATGTAAGCGCTCGTGGGGGCCAGACGAACATCAGTCAAATACGGAGCGATCTCCCACATTTTCATAGAATTGATTTGGTCCGTTCCCGTAAGGACGCCATCCATCAAACCGCGCTGCAAAGCGCTATAAACTTCAGACAGGGGCATGCTGATCGGAGTCGCGCCAAGAGCTTCGACATAAGCTGCCAGCCCGGGCGAAAAAACGCGGATTTTTTTGCCCTTGAGATCTTCCAGGCTGTTCACCGGGAACTTCGTGAAGAGGAAACCGGAGCTCCACGCGAAATCACCAATCGTCTGCCCACCGATCTTGTCAGCAGCCGGCGCAACCACATTCTTCGACCACGAACGAACAATCTTCTGCCCGTCCGCGAAACTGCGCACCACGCCAGGAAGCTCGGTTGCTTCGACCAGCGGGAAGTCACCAGCGATATAGGTCGAGTTCACCTCGGCCATCTGGATCGCACCTGATCGAAGAAGGCGAGACAGCTCAGTCCCGGTCAGCCCCATCTCCTGCGCAGTAACCACATCCAGCTGAATTCGACCGCCCGTACGCGCCGGCAGTTCTTCCTGGAGCCAAGTCCACTTCTTAATACCTTCACCGCTGCGATGCAGCGCCACGGCCCGCCAGTTGAATTGATCGGCAGCCAGCCCTCTTCCTGGAAAGGCTGCGATTGCGGCCGAGCCAACCAACCCAGCCAGCACTCCCCTGCGCGTTCTATCAACACGATTTGCCATGCTCTCCTCCCTTTCGTGAGCCTCATATCTCGCCATATTCGGACTCATATACAAAACTGGAATGCCATTCAAGATTATAATCATAAAACAAGATCCATGGTGGATTTGAGTGAAAATGTCCGGTATTCTGACCAGAATTCGAAACAGCATTCCGGAAACCAAGTCACATGGCGAGCGCACTGGTCCGTTCACTCCGCATTCTGGAGCTCCTATCAAGAGAAACGAGAGGCATGTCGGTCGCTGCAGTTGCGGAGGCTCTAAATGCCCCTCCGAGCGGTGTGCATCGAACGCTGAATGAACTTTTGAGTCAGGGCTATGTTGTCCAGCCCGAAGCCCACGGAAACTACTCACTGTCACTGAAACTACCGGCGCTAGGCCTTACTTTCCTTGGTCGCTGTGGAATAAACGACCTCGCACAACCCGAGTTGGACAGGCTGGCGGAGACCAGTGAAGAGCTGGTCCGGCTGAGTGTTTACGATGGCAACACACTAATCTGGGTAGCCGTTTCTCAGGGCGTGCGTTCCGGCTTCAAGTATGACCCAAGCGCGGAGCAAGGCGCACGCGTATCTCCGCTTTCCGCGAATGGAACCGCGTTTCTCTCATTCATACCGAACACCGAACTCCTGAACGTGCTGTCGGCATGCGGCACGTCCGCACCTGAAATCAACCTGAATGAGTTGCTGCCCATTCTCGAGGAAACACGCAACCGTGGATACGCAATCGCCGTCAACAAATGCACCGAGGGCATGACCGCCATTGCAGCGCCTGTTCTTTTCGAAGGGAGGCTGATCGGAACTGTCAGCATTGCTGGCCCGACTTACCGCATGGACGAAGGAAAGGTTGAGCGACTGGCCCCCGAACTGATGAAAACAGCCGACGCGCTTGGAAGGATCAGTCAAGGATCGAAGTTGTTCAAAGGCTTTGTACTCTCGGATTCTGCGAAAGCCAATTAAGGACACCTTCCAAATAGCAGAAATGAAATGGTGCCTTCGGACCTCCGGCATCCCACCCACCCGCACCCAATGACAGCCTTCTGACCGTCACGCACGTGTCATTGGGTTTCGCTAGAACCGCCTCATTCGAATGAGTTGGTGCTATGCGAAATCAAGGATACTCCTGGGAGGAAACCCGGGACAGGATCAGCGAAGAAATCATCTCGGGCAGGCTGGCAGCGGATACGAAACTGCCGTCTGAACCCGAGCTCTGCGTGCTCTATGGTGCGCGCCGTCACTCTCTGCGCAAAGCATTGGCAGCACTGGTGACAGAAGGCAAGCTGCGTGTTGAACACGGGCGCGGCACTTTCGTGGAACGCGCGCCCCTGCTCAACTACGTGATCGGCGAGCGAACGCGTTTTCGCGAGAATCTCCTGTCCCAGGGCCTCACCGCCTCGGGCGAAACCCTTTCAGAAATGAAAATTCCTGCCAGCACCCGTGTGGCTGCGGCGTTGAAGATCGCTGCGGAGGCTCCCGTCTTCGCCCGCTCCTGGCGCGGGTTCGCCAATGATCTGCCGATCAGCACGGGCTGGGCCTATTACGATGCCACGCGCTTCCCGGATCTGCTGGAGCGCCGGCGCGACACCCGGTCGATAACCGATGTCTATCGCAGCTACGGCATCACCGACTACCGGCGCCAGAGCACCACTGTCCTGACCCGCATCGCCTCCGAACGGGAGGCCGCCATGCTGATGATGCGCCCGGGCCAATCCGTTTTGGTCGTCCAGAAAGTGGACGCCGATCTCGACGGACGCCCCATCAGCTTCTCCGAGGCCGTATGGGCTGGCGACCGTGTGCAGTTCACCTTCGAAGCAGACCAGCCGACCGTCATGACCACCGAAAGACCTTCCGATGACTGATACATTTCCACCCGGTGACAGCAATCACCCCGCGACGCTCGACATTCTCGCCCGCGCCCGCCCCGAACGGCTCAAGCAGCATGCAGAAATCCTGCTTGAAGAGATGGGCGAGATCACCGTCATCGCCAACCGCACCGGCCTCGTTATGGTGCCTATGAGGGACACGGTCCAGAACGTGGATTTCCATCTGGGCGAAGTGCTGGTCAGCGAAGCCCATATTGCCGATGAGGCCGGGAACGTCGGCTACGGCATGGTGACCGGCCGCGATCTCGAACGCGCCATGGCGATGGCCGTCATTGACCTGCGCATCGCCGCATTCGGGCAGGAAGCAGCCACCGCAACTCTGCTCGCCGAGGAAAAGGCGCATCTCGCAGCCGTCGATGAGGAACGCATGCGTCAGGTGGAAGCCACGCGCGTCGAAATGGAGACCTTCTGATGTTGACCGTTGCACCACCCGACGCCATTGAACTGCGCTGCAATTCCACATTCCAGGCGCTCATGTGGGCGCTGTCGCGCCCGGGCGATGCCCGCGTGATGCCGGAGGCCGGCCTTGCCGGCATTGCCGAAACACTGGTGGATCTCGAATGCACCGTGTTTGCCGATACGCCGGACCTGCGCGAGGCCGTCTCCACCAGCGGAGCGCTCGTCACAGGTGATGTTTCGCGGGCCGACCATGTTTTCCTGTCGTCGCTCGAAAACGCTGCGGACCAGATCACCCAGCTTCGCTGCGGCAGTCCCCTTTACCCCGATGATGGCGCGACGCTGATCGTCGCCGCCCGGCACGCAGGCCAGCGCCTGCGGCTCAGCGGCCCCGGCATTGAAGAGCCAACAGAGATCTCACTCGACGCGCCACCGGCCTTCTGGGCCATGCGCGCAATGCTCTGCGCCTATCCGGAAGGCTTTGACTGCTTTTTCGTCGATGCGGGTTCCGTCATCGGCATCCCGCGCTCGACCAAGGTGGAGGTTCTGTAGAATGGCCTATGTGGCAACCCGTGGTGGCGAAAAGGCCATCGAACAGGCCGAACGGCTGTTCCGTCAGGACCTTGGCCCCATCGACGCGGCCCGCGTCGACACGATCCGCAAAACCATGCCCTATCTGGTCGACCGCGTGATGGGCGAAGCCTCGCTTTATGATGAGGAACTCGCGGCGCTCGCGCTGGCGCAGACCGGCGGTGAGCTTTCCGAAGCCGTGCTGGTTCTGCGCGCCTGGCGCACCACCCAGCCGCGCCTCGCCATCGCCCGTCCCGTGCAGCAGGATGAAGTGCTCACGCAGCGCCGCATTTCCGCCGCCTTCAAGGACATTCCCGGCGGGCAGATACTCGGGCCGACGCTGGATTATTCGCACCGTGTTCTGGCAACAGACGTGCTGGAAGGAAAACCCTTCACGCCGCCGCCGGTCGACAGCGCAGAGGCCCCGGCGCCTGTACGCCAGCCTTCTCTGGCCGAGTGGCAGCGTCAGCAGGGGCTGGTCGCCCCGGCCATGGAACCGGACACCGCACCGGAGGACATTCCCGACCTGACGCGCGAGCCGCTTCTTTTTCCCGCGTCACGCGCCCATCGCCTGCAAAGCCTTGCCCGCGCAGAAACCGGCGGTGTGCTCGCCCTCGGCTATGCCGCCATGCGCGGATATGGCAATGCCCACCCGACCGTCAACGAGCTGCGCCTCGGCGAAGCCAATGTGGTGGTGCGCCACCCGCGCGGCACGGAGTTCTCAGCCGGGCGCGTGCGCGTCAGCCAGGCAGAGGTGACCTCCAAGGAAAAGGGCGGCTATCTCGAACTCGGCTTCGCCGCGACCTTCGGCTGGAACGAGGTCAAGGTCATCGCCGCAGCAACGCTCGATCTGAATTCGGCCGAAGCCCCGGTAGGCTCGGCCGTGCATGAAGAGTTCTACCTCTACCACACCGAAAGCGTGGAAGCCTCGGGCTTCTGCATCCACTTCAAGCTGCCGCACTACGTCACCTTTCAGTCGGTGCTCGACGCGATGCGAGACGCCAGGGCGAAAAAAACTGCAGCCGATGCTGCGCCGGCAGAAACCCGCCAGATGGAGCCTGCAGAATGAGCCTTGCCTCTCTCACAAAGGACTGGGCCGCAACCAGCTACGGCTTTCTCGACGCGTCGGCCAAACGCGAACTGCGCCGCAAGATGCTCAAGGCCATCGCCGTGCCGGGGTGCCAGATGCCCTATGCGAGCCGCGAAGTGCCCATGGCGCGCGGCTGGGGAACGGGCGGCCTTCAGGTCACGCTCACCCTCGTCAACCCGGCTTCGACCGTGAAGGTCATCGACCAGGGCGCGGATGATGGCGTCAACGCGGCGTCGATCCGCCGCTTCATCTCCCGCGTGTCCGGCGCTGCAGAAACCTGGGACACGCTCTCCGCCTCGATTGTCCAGTCCCGCCACCGCGTGCCGGAAGAGGTCATGCGCGAGGATCAGATCCTCGTCCTGCAGGTTCCCAATCCGGAGCCGCTGCGCGGCGTTGAGCCCAACATGTCCATCGCCCGGCAGATGCATGCGGACGCCGACTACGGAAAACTCTGGCTCACGCTCTATGAGCAGATCGTGC
The DNA here is from genome assembly GCF_058725515.1 of Nitratireductor sp. WH36-1. Classification (NCBI taxonomy): domain Bacteria; kingdom Pseudomonadati; phylum Pseudomonadota; class Alphaproteobacteria; order Hyphomicrobiales; family Phyllobacteriaceae; genus Nitratireductor; species Nitratireductor sp. WH36-1. The sequence goes on from NZ_JBZXDP010000002.1 coordinate 330,033, forward strand.
GCAAGGGCCGAATCATGCAGGGCGCAGCCTACCCGAGCATGGTCAATGGCCGCCACGTGATGACCCCCTCGCCCATTCCGCGCTGGGACGTGCCCAAGCTGAACATGGCAAAGCACCTCACCTTCCTCTCGGCAGGCCGCGAAAAACGCCTCTTCGCCGTTCCGCCCTTTACCCGCGTCGAGCCGCTGGTGTTCTCCGACCGTCCCTATCAGGTGGAAGAACACGCGCATCTCACCTGCCGCCGTTCGTGCCTCTCCGGCTATTTCATGAACGAGATTCCACAGGATGATGGCGGATCGACTTTCGAAGTCTCCGACAGCAATCTTGGCATCAAGGCCATTCAAAAGGCGGAAGGCGCGCCGGTCGGGATCGGTGAGACCTGGTACCGCGACGGGGAGTATTCAGCATGAGCCTCGATCTCACGCCTGCTGCACTTGAGCGCGCGGCCCCGCGCCTGATGCGGGCAAGACCGCTTCTGACCATGAACAACATCTCCAGGAGCTTTGGCGATGTGCGCGCCCTGCGCGACGTGGGCGCCACGGTCTATCCCGGCGAAGTGATGGGCATTGTCGGGGAAAGTGGTTCGGGAAAATCCACGCTGCTGCGTATGATGAACCTCGAAGACACGCCCGATACTGGAGACTACCGGCTGCGTCTGCCTGACCGCGAGGACGGCAATCTGTTCGACCTCACCCGCTATCAGCGGCGCATGCTCTGCGCCCGCCATATCGGCATCGTCTATCAGAACCCGCATCTCGGCCTGCTCATGCGCCAGTCCTCAAGCGGCAATGTTGCAGAGCGACTTCTGATTGCCGGCGAACGCAGCTTCGATGTGTTGCGCGCCAGAGCCCGCGAGGCGCTCGATGCTTCGGAGTTCCCCCTGGAGCGCATGGATGCGCGGCCGATCGAGCTTTCGGGCGGCATGCAGCAGCGCGTGCAGCTGGCCAAGGCCATCGCGCTTGAGCCGGCGCTGCTCCTGCTCGATGAACCAACCACCGGCCTCGACGTATCGGTTCAGGCTCTGGTTCTCGACACGCTCAAGCGCCTGCAGCGTGACCGCAAGATCACCATGGTTCTGGTCAGTCACGATCTCGGCGTCATCCGCACCATGGCCGACCGCGTCATGGTCATGCGCCATGGGCAGGTGGTCGAACAGGGGCTGGCCGACCAGATCTTTCAGGACCCGCAGCACCCCTACACGCAACAGCTTGTGCACGCCAAACTCTAGGATGAGACCATGACGACCACTCCATTGCTGCGTGTCGAAGGCCTCACCAAGACCTTCCGCATGTATCACCTCGACAGCGCGCTGCATGCCTTCGAAGACGTGAGCTTCGACCTCCACGAGGGCGAATTCCTGCTGCTTCGCGGCCACAACGGTGCGGGCAAGTCGACATTGCTGCGCACCATCTGGCGGAGCTATCTGCCCGTTGGCGGCCATGTCTGGTACCGCTCCGGCCATGGTGAAATCGACCTTGCCAATGCGGCTGATGTCGACATTTCCCTGCTGCGTCGCGAGGAAATCGGCTTCGTCACCCAGTTCCTGAACGCCCGTCCGCGCGTCGCGGCGCAGGACATCGTTGCCGAACCGCTTCGCCTTGCGGGCATCGCACAGGAGGAAGCGCTGGATCAGGCCCGCCACTGGCTCGACCAGTTCGGTGTCCGGCCAGAGCTCTGGCGCGCCTATCCCAGCACCTTCTCGGGCGGCGAGCAGCAGAAGGTCAATCTGGCCCGCGCCCTCATCCTGCCGCAGCGTTTGCTTTTGCTGGATGAGCCGACGGCATCGCTCGACGCCGGCGCGCGCGAGGCGCTGGTGCGTCGCCTCTCCGATCTGAAAGCGCACGGCGTCGCCATCATCGGCGTTTTCCATCATCCCGGCGATGTCGCCGCATTGATCGACCGTGAAATCAATCTCAATACCAAAGTCGTCGCAGACCAGCTCACCAAGGAAGAAGACCATGTGGCTCTCTGATTTCCGTATCGTACTTGCAGACCGCGTCATCGACAGGGGCGCCCTGCGCATCGAAGACGGTCTGATCGCAGAGATCAGCGAAACCCCGGTTTCCGGCGCAGACATGGAAGGCAATGGCCTTCTCTTACTGCCCGGCATGATCGACATGCATGGCGACATGATCGAGCGCGAGATGGAGCCCCGCCCCGGCGTGCGCATGCCCATGGACATGGGGCTGCGCGACCTCGACATGAAGCTGGCGACATCCGGCATCACCACCGCCTATGCCTCGCTGTCCTTCGCTCCGGGCTCGGCCTACGGGCATATGCGTTCCTACGACTTCACCAGCAAACTGATCCGCGCCGTCGTCTCCGCACGGCCAAATCTGCTCATCGATCATCGCGTTCACGCCCGTTTCGAAGTGACGTTTCCCGCTGCCCTTTCGGTGGTCAAGGAACTGGTCAGCGAAGGCTCGGTGGATCTGGTCTCGCTCTGTGACCACACGCCCGGTCAGGGACAGTATCGTGATCTGGAGCTTCAGGCGGCCAACATCTCCCGCAACAAGGGCATCTCGCTTGAAGCCGCTGCCGAGCAGCTGCAACAGCGCATCAGGGACCGGCAGGAAACGGCCGGCGACATGATCGCCACACTGCGCGCCATTACCCAGTATTGCGCCATGCATGGCGTGCCCGTGGCCAGCCATGATGATGACACGGTCGAAAAAGTGACGCTGATGGAGCAGCTCGGGATCAAAATCAGCGAATTTCCGGTAACGCTTGAGGCCGCCCGGGAAGCTCATCGACGTGGCATGCTGAACGCCATGGGCGCACCCAACGCACTGCGCGGCCAGTCCTATTCGGGCAATCTCTCGGCACGGGAAGCCCATGCTTCCGGCGTGCTCGACCTGCTCGCCGCCGACTATCACCCCTCCGCCATGCTGCCGGCGGTTCTGGTGCTGGCAGAGACCGACCCCGACGGGCTGGCCGGCGCTGCGCGCCTGACATCGTTCAACCCCGCACGTGCGCTTGGCCTTCTGGACCGCGGCGAAATCCGTGTGGGACTGCGCGCCGACATGCTTGTCGCGTCTTCAACGGGCGTGGGGCAGGTCCACGCCACCTTCTCGCGCGGCCGCCTTGTTCATGCCGACGGAAAGGTGCTGCCCGCCGGTATCGCAAGCCGTCACGAACATGTCATTCGAATGAGTTAGCCGCGTCATCAAAGCGATCTAGGGTCAGTGCATAGCAACGCTACGGGGTTGAACATGCTGGAACTGAGAAACGTCACCAAGCGGTTTGGTGACACCATTGCCGTCAACGACGTCTCGACCAATTTCGCACCGGGCCAGATGGTCGGCGTCATTGGACGCTCCGGCGCCGGCAAGTCCACCCTGCTGCGGCTGATCAATCGGCTCGCAACCGCAGACGAAGGACAGATCACCTGCGGCGACGTGAATGTCGGCAACCTCAATGGCAACGCACTGCGCGCATGGCGCGCGCAATGCGCCATGATTTTCCAGCAGTTCAACCTCGTCAATCGTCTCGACGTGCTAACCAATGTGCTGATCGGCCGTATCGGCAACGCCCGCACCCTGCCGGTCATCTTCAAGCACTTCTCCACCACGGATCGCGCCAATGCCGCGATCGCGCTGGACCGGCTCGACATGCTCTCGCAGGCGCTGCAGCGCGCCGACACGCTTTCCGGCGGTCAGCAGCAGCGCGTGGCCATCGCCCGCGCCCTGATGCAGAAGCCGAGCATCATTCTTGCCGATGAGCCCATCGCTTCACTCGATCCGCGCAATGCCCGGCTCGTGATGGAGGCGCTGCGCGCCATCAACAGGCAGGACAAGATAACCGTCATCACCAATCTGCACACGCTCGATGCAGCCCGCGCCTATTGCGACCGCATCATCGGCATGGCCCATGGGCATGTCATTTTCGATGGCACGCCAAATCAGCTGACGAGCGCCATGATCCAGCAGATCTACGGTGATGACGCAGAAACAGCCGTGGACGAGAGCCTGACCTCGACCATCGCTGCCACCGGCGCGGCACGCCAAACCGGACAACGACAGATGGAGATGGCGCACTAACCGCCCCTCCTCCCCAACTCGGAGCTACATCAATGCACACCCTGACTCGCCGTGGCTTTGTGGCCGCGCTGGTTTCGCTCGCCCTTGCGTCCCCGGTTCTCGCCCAGGACTGGCGCGAAGAATATCCCGAACTGACCATCGGTATTTCCTCGAGCGAAAACGAAACCGACGCCATCACCCGCAACCAGCCCTATGCTGATTATCTGAGCCGTGAACTCGGCGTGCCCGTGAACCTGATCCGTGGCACCGACTATGCCGCCGTGATCGAGGCCATGCGCTCGGGGCACGTTCAGGTCGCCTCGGTTGGCCCGGCCGCTTACGCGCTGGCTCGCAAGATCATGGGCGAGGAAATCGCTCCGGTCGCCGTGACACTCGATAGCGGCGGCAATCTGGGCTACTACTCGATCATCGCCGTCCGCGCCGACAGCCCCTACCAGAATCTGGAAGACATCAAGGGCAAGTCCTTTGCCTTCGCCGACCCGAATTCGACCTCGGGCTATGCCGTTCCGTCCTATTACCTGTCGACCGAGCTTGAGACCTCTCCCAACGAGTATTTCGGCGAAGTCGCCTTCTCCGGCGGACACGAACAGAGCGTGATGGCGCTGGTCAACGGCACGTTCGAGGCCGTCGCCACCCATTGGCGCAATGAAGAAGCCGGCAACATCCAGACCATGGAACGCAAGGGCCTGATCGAACCCGGCTCCACGCGCATCATCTGGAAATCGCCGGTCATCCCGAACACGCCGGTCATGATGCTCACCAGCCTGCCGGAAGAGCTGCAGGAAGAGTTCAAGACCGCACTGATGGCTTTCCCGGAGAAAGACCCTGAAGGCTTCGCCGAATACACCCGTGGCACCTCCAGCGGTTATTCCCCGGCCAAGCACGAAGACTATCTCAACGTAGTCGCCATCACCGAGTTCAACGCCAAAGAGCGTCGCAAGAACAAGAACTGATCACTCCCGGCCGGTGCGCATGAAGCGTGCCGGCCTCTTTTTGCAACGAGGCGTTCGTGTCCACACTGCCCCCCACCGCCAGCCATATGCGACCAAGCACGCTTGATGAGCGTCTAACGTCCTTCAACGAGCGCTATCGCCAGCAAAAGATCACCCACCGCAATTGGACGATCCTGTATGGCGCCCTGTTCCTGGCAGCGCTTGCCGGCTCCGTTTTCGTCAGCGATTTCAGCATTCCAAAACTGGTGAAGGGCCTTCCCATGGCCTGGAACTACATTGTTGGAACCATGCCCACCCTGACGCTTGAGAACTTCTGGTCCGATCTGGCTGAGTGGTACTGGGGTCTGCGCTACTGGCTCCGCCTTCTCGTTGAGACCATTCTCATGGGCTTTGTCGGCACCGTTCTGGGAGGCGTCTTCGCCCTGGCGCTGTGTTTTCCGGCCGCGCGCAATCTGGTGGAGAGCACCGGCATCTATTTCGCCGCCCGCCGCATTCTCGAATTCTGCCGCACCGTGCCGGAGCTGGTCTTTGCGCTGATCTTCGTGTTCGCGTTCGGTCTTGGCCCGTTCGCCGGCGTTCTCGCCATTGCCGTTCACACCGCCGGCTCGCTGGGCAAGCTGTTTGCAGAGGTCAACGAAAACGTTGATCCCCGCCCCATTGAAGGCGTTCGCGCCGCCGGCGGCAACTGGCCGATGATCATGCGGCTCGGTGTCGTCCCCCAGGTGCTGCCGAACTACGCCAGCTACCTGCTGCTGCGCTTCGAGATCAATGTGCGCGGCGCTTCCGCCCTCGGCCTCGTCGGTGCCGGCGGCATTGGCGAAGAGCTGTACGTCGCCATCCGCCAGTTCGAATACACCGACATCTCGGCCATCATGCTGCTTCTGATCCTCACCACTTCGGCGATCGACATCACCTGCGAATTCATCCGCCATCGCCTCATCGGCCATTCACTCACACAGAGCGCCTGATCCATGACCGCTGCCCCGCACGCCGACATTGCCCGCCTCAGGCGCACCCATCCGCAACTCTTCTCCCGCCCCCTGTCCGAAAAGCTGCGCGACTGGGCCCTGTGGCTGGGCTTCTTCGCCCTGCTCGGTTTCGGTCTCTGGTGGATCGATGCCTCACCCATGCGCCTGATTGCGGGCCTCAACAAGCTCGGCCTTCTGGTCACACTGATGATCCCCCCATGGCCCGGTGATGGTTTCTGGGAATACTGTCAGGCCATGCTCGAAACGCTGGCGATGGCCTTTCTCGGCACGCTCATTGCCGCCATCGTCGCGCTGCCGCTCGGCTTTCTCGGCGCAAAGAACATCGTGCCGAACTGGCTGTTCCACTTCAGCCTGCGCCGCTTCTTTGACGCCTTTCGTGGCATTGACGGTCTGGTCTGGGCGCTGATCTTCGTTTCCGCCGTCGGCCTCGGGCCGTTTGCCGGCGTCCTCGCCATTGCCGTGGGCGATGTGATGATCTTCAGCAAGCTCTTTGCCGAAGCCATCGAGAACACGGATCGAAAGCCCGTCGAAGGCGTTCGCGCATCGGGCGGCGGCGATGTTCACGTCATGCGTCTGGGTGTCTTCCCGCAGGTCTTCCCGGTCATGATGAGCCATGTGCTCTATTTCTTCGAGTCGAACGTCCGCTCGGCCACCATTCTGGGCATTGTCGGCGCAGGCGGCATCGGTCTGCAACTCTCCGACCGCATCCGCATCAACAACTGGCAGGAAGCCGCCTTCATCATCCTGATGATCCTGGTCACTGTGTCGGTGATCGACGCCGTATCGCGCCGGATCCGCGCGAAACTGACCTGAGACACCGCGCAAGAAAAAAGGGGCGGCTCATCACGCGCCGCCCCGAACAGGAGTTCTGCTTCTTGTTCTTTTTGTGAGGGGCGGGAATGGCAGTCGCAACCGCCATTCCATCAATCACGCCCCTCCACTCACCAGCCAAGCAGTCTGGCGAGTTCTCGCGGGAGTTCGGTCGTCAGCGCCGGCACATAGGTCAGCACCAGAAGCACAACCAGCTCCATAAGGATGAAGGGCCGGACCTGACGTATCAGGTCTTCCAGCTTCACCCGGCCCACGGCCGCACCGATGAACAGACCCGAGCCAACCGGCGGCGTGTTCAGCCCCAGCAGAAGATTGACGCAGAAGACCACGGCGAAATGCACCGGGTCCACACCGTAACCATCGGCGATCTGGGCAAAGATGGGTCCGAAAATGATGATCGCCGGGAACAGGTCGAGCACCGTGCCGATGGCCAGGAGCATCACGTTGAGCAGCAGCAGGAACACATATTTGTTCTCAGTCACAGAAGTGAAGAACTCTGCGAGATAGCGCGGCACGCCCTGCGTGGTGAGCACGTAGGACAGGATACTGCTCGTCGCCAGCAGGAGCAGCATGATGGAGCTGACCTTGGCCGAGCTGAAGAAGATTGACGGCAACTCGGCCAGCTTCAGCGTGCGGGTCACGAAGAAGCACACAACGAGCGCATAGACCGAAGCGACAGCAGCAGATTCCGTGGCCGTGAAATTGCCGCTCAGCACGCCAAGCACGATGATACCCGGCATGACCAGAACGATCAGGCTGCGCAGGGTGATCTGCACGATCTCGGCGAAGCTGTAGCGCGTGGTGCGCTTCTCGTAGCCGCGCTTGTGGCTGATCCAGTAGTTCATCACCATCAATGCAAAAGCAACGAGAATGCCCGGAACGATGCCGGCCAGGAAAAGCTGGCCGATCGATACATCGCCCCCCACCGCCATGGCGTAGATCACGAAGGTGAGGCTGGGCGGAATGATCGGCCCGATCACCGACGACGCGATGGTGATGGCCGTCGCATAGGCGCGGTCATAGCCCTTTTCCGCCATGGCCGGAATGAGCACGGAACCGAGCGCTGTCGTATCGGCGGAGGCCGACCCCGTGATGCCTGCGAAGAAGACGCTGCCGGCAATGTTGGTGTGCCCCATGCCGCCGCGAAGACGGCCGACCAGCATGTCCGCGAACTCGGTCAGGGAGCGCGTCATGCCGCCGCGCAGCATGATTTCACCCGCCAGAACGAAAAGCGGAACAGACACCAGCACGTAGGATTCCATGCCGATATACATGAAGTGCGACAGCAGAACGAGGCTCTGGTCACTGGCAACCAACGCGGCAAGGCTTGCCGCGCCGATGGCGAAAGCCACCGGCATTCCGAGCAGCAGGAATACGAGGAAGCTGGCGAGAAGAATGATGAGGATCACGACGAACGCCTCCAGATCGCGATGTCTTCGGCGATGAGACGCAGGCAGACGAAGATATAGGCGGCGCAGCTGACCGGAATGGCCAGTTGCGGAACGGCGCGCGAAATGCGCAGCGAGCCCGTTTTCAGGTTCCAGACAGACTCGACCTTGTCGATTGCGCCCCAGATGACCGCCGCACAGAAGATGATGATGATGACATGCATCAGGGCGCTGATCGCAGCACCCGGACGCGGCCCCAGCATGTCGACGAAAAACTGAATGCCGACATGACCGCGCTCATTAAGCACATAGGCCGCTGCCAGCATTAGACCCCAGAGCATCAGAATGACGCTGAGTTCTTCAGGCCAGGGCAAAGCGCCAACCGTGGCCCGCATGACCACCTGGAGCGCAATGACCACCATGATGGTGGCTATGCAGCCCGCGATGAAAAGCTGTATCGCGCTGTCGAATAGTGTCAGCAGACGTTTCATGGAGATGCTGCCTCTCGTTGGATTCATTCCTGTCGGGGGCCTGTCGGGGGCCTGTCAGGAGCCTGTCGGGGAGCCTTTCGGCAGCCTCTCCGGGGCCATGTGACTGCACCCGTGGCGGTTTGAGCGCACGCCAGCGCCGGCAACCTCTTAGCCGAACTGTCCGGTTAGGCAATCGCGATGTCGGCGGGCGCAGGTTTCCCACAGCATGCGTGGCCGCCCGTTGCTGAGAAGCCGCCTCGACACGAAAAGGCTCGCGGCGCGCCTCGGCAGCGCCGCAAGCCATATTGCAAAGCTGGTTAGTTGCCGCCCAGCCGCTTCTCGATGGCGTCGACTTCGGCAAACACCTTGTCGACGATCTCTGCGCCGATGGTTTCCTTCATCCACGGAACGACGGCCGCCTGGGCCGCATCACGCAGACGGGCGCGCTCTTCTTCGCTGATCGGGCGCACGTCGACGCCGTTCTCTGCCAGAACCTCGAGCGCATCAACCCGGTTGCGGTAGCTGGCGATGCCGAACTCGGCAGCTGCGCCGATTTCCGCGCCGCGCTTCAGAACCTTGCGCTGCTCGTCGCTAAGCGACTGCCAGAAGTTCTCGTTGACCAGGTAGAAGTTGACCACGCCGATGCTGTTGTCGAGCGTAACGTTCTTGGCGACCTCGTAGTATTTCTGGTCGACCATGATGCCGAGCGTGTGGCCAAGGCCGTCGATCACACCGGTGCTGATGGAGGTGTAGATCTCACCCCAGGAAACCGGCGTTGCAGCCGCACCGAGCGCTTCCCATGCCTTGATGGTGAGCTGGCTGCTCGGCAGGGTGCGCAGCTTCAGACCATCGAGGTCTTCCAGCTTGTCGATCGGGCGCGTCTTGTTGATGAAGTTGTAGAAGCCATAAGGCGATGCGGCGAGAACGCGCACGCCCATGTCTTCGGCCATCATCTCGTTCAGCTCGCCGAAGGTCTCGCTCTCGAAGAACGCCTTCATCACGAACTCGTCAGGGAAGAGGTAAGGTGTGAACCACGCCAGCATCGGCTCATATGCGCCGGTCAGCGTCTCGTCACCCTGCACCATCTTGTTGATGCCGAGCTTCGCGCCTTCGAGCAGTTTCTCCGTGTCGCCAAGCTGGCCGGAGTGAAACAGCTCGACAGCGATATCACCGCCGGAAGCAGCCTCGACATACTGTGCGAAAGCCTGCCAGCCCTGCGAGTTCGCGCCGGTGGGCGATTCAATGGTGCCGATCTGAAGCGACACGGACTGTGCAGCGGCTGCAACGGTGAACGCCGTGGACAGAAGGAACGCCTGTGCGCCCTTCGCCAGCATGCGCGCCGGGACGGAGCTGCGGATTTTTGTTGCGAAAGTCATGATCGATAATGCTCCCAGTTTTCGATTTTCCAAACGCGCTCGCGCCAGCGCTCCGAGAGCGCTGAAACACGACTGTCCTGTGATGCTGCTGATCTGCTAAAGCCGAATTCGTGTAGACTGCCGCGAAACGAGACCGCCCCTCCACAGGCCCACTGGACATCAAGCAACAACTAGCAGTTCGCCGGGGTCAGCGACAGGCGATCAGCAGGGGCGTCTAGAATACTCAACACGGGTCTGAGCGGGTAGCAGACCGGTACGCATCGGGCGCATCTTTCGCGACCGAAACAATGGATGGAGACAGAACGTGGCCAAGATCGGACACAAGATCAGCGACCTCAGGCGGCGGCGTCAGTTGACCGTGCGTGAACTGTCGGCGCGCTCAGGCGTCTCCCACTCGACGATCTCGCTTATCGAGCGCGAGAAGGTCAGCCCCTCCCTGAACACGCTGCAGGCGATCCTCGATGCGCTGGGCAGCACGCTGGTCGGCTTCCTCAGCGATGTCCACCTCGGCAGCCACAGCCCCTTCTACAAAGCCCAGGATCTGGTCGAAATCGGCAATGTACGCGGCATTTCGTACAGGCTCATCGGCATCAACCATCCGAACCGGGCGCTCCAGTTCCTCAAGGAGACCTATAAGGTCGGCGCTGACACGGGCGGTGACCTTTCCCACGAGGGACAGGAAGCCGGCTATGTGATCTCGGGGCAGATCGAGGTTACGGCCGGCGACAAGAAGCGCGTGCTCGGCCCCGGCGACGCCTATTATTTCGACAGTCGCGAGAAGCACCGTTTTCGCAATGTCGGCGATGAGCCGGCTGAGATCGTCAGCGCCATCACCCCTCCGACCTATTGATCTTCTGCGCCGGTTCGACTGAAAACCGAACTGTTTCAGCAGCAGAGAAACTCTGGAAAACCGGCGTTTCGCGCTCATTTTGGTGCAAATATCAACCATGTGATTGAGATAATTGACACTGCGTTTGGGCGAGATTTAAGGAGGCTTGGGTTTATCCATCCGAATGAGGTTCTTCATGACCATCGACGCCGAGCGCGCGACGCCAGTTCCGGGCGCCGCCTATTTTCGCAAGCCCCAGGAGAGCATTCTGGCTGACAACGATGCCATTGAAGGCACCGTTAAACAGATTCTCGCCGACGTACGCCGCGATGGCGATGCAGCGGTAAGAGCCTACAGCGCCAAATTCGACAATGTCGAACTGGACGCCATCGAGGTATCGCAGGAACAGATCCGCACCGCCCTCGACAATCTCGACCCGGCCATGCGCGAAGACACGCTGTTCGCCATCGAGCAGGTGCGCAATTTTGCCGAGAAGCAGCTCGCAACCATGCTGCCGCTCGAAGTCGAGACGCTGCCGGGCCTGACGCTCGGCCACCGCGTCATCCCGATCGAGCGCATCGGCGCTTACGTGCCGGGCGGCCGCTATCCGCTCATGTCCGCACCGATCATGACCATCGTTCCGGCCAAGGTCGCCGGCTGCGACGAGGTGATCGCCTGCCTGCCGCCAAGCGCCCATGAAGCCATGATCGCCGGCTGCCACCTTTCGGGCGCAGACCGCATCTTCCTCATCGGCGGTGCCCAGGCCATCGCCGCCATGGCCTACGGCACCGAAAGCGTTCCGCGCGTCGACAAGATCGTCGGCCCGGGCAACGCCTATGTGAACGAAGCCAAGCGCCAGGTCTTCGGACCGGTCGGCATCGACCAGCTCGCCGGCCCGAGCGAAGTGTTCGTCATCGCCGACGATACCGCAGCTGCCGACATGGTGGCGATCGACCTTCTGGCGCAGGCCGAGCACGATGTGCGCGCCCGCGTCGGCCTCATCACCACCAGCCCTGCGCTGGCCGAGGCCGTGGAAGCCGAGGTTGCCCGCCTTCTCGCAGAACTCGAGACCAGCGCGGTTGCAGCCGAATCCTGGCAGCGTTTCGGCGAGATCGTCCTGTGCGACGATGTCGACGCCATGATCGCCTATTCCGATCTGGTCGCTCCCGAGCATCTTGAGGTCATCACTGCCGATTCCGACGCTGTCGCAGCAAAGCTGCGCAATTACGGCTCGCTGTTCATCGGCGCGAACGCCTCGGTTGTCTACTCGGACAAATGCTGCGGCACCAACCACACGCTGCCGACGGCCGGCGCCGGTCGTTACTCCGGTGGTCTATGGGTCGGCGCGTTCGTCAAGGTGTGCACGCATCAGCGCCTGACCACCGAAGCCGTAGCAGAAGTCGCGCCGCATGCGGTTCGCCAGAGCCTTTATGAAGGCATGGAAGCCCACGCCCGCGCCGCCGACTATCGCCTCGTGGCCGCTGGCCTCGGATCGAAGATCACGAAGAACTGACGCAAAGCGTCACCCCGCACATGAACCCCCGGCGGCGAAATCTCGCGTCGCCGGGGGGGCTTTTTCGGGTATCTCGTGGTTGGATTTACCTGTCACCAGTTTGGTGTATTCCCACACGATGTGCGGGCCAAGGCAGGGTCGCAACAAAGGCCTGCAATCCGGCTTTCTGGACATCTGCTTTCAACGGACACAGTTTCCCAACTTTGTTCAGGAACCTTCACTTAGTGCATTGGTTCCGCACTAATACGCAAGGGCACGCTCCAATGAGCTTCAGGAAGAGCGCCTAGATTAAGCAAATTTCTACGCCGATCTCATCCTGCAGCTTTGACAGTCGTATAGACTGGCAGCGAAGAGCAGGCTGCCTCAAGAAAGCCACCGCACTAAAGCCATCTGCTCCAGTCCCGAATTGCCTTCTTGAGCGCTTCTGTCGGGCGACTTGTGAAGGCACTGTTGGGATAACGGAGATAGAGCGGCAGGCCAGGCATCGCATTGCCGGAGTGGACCATCGAGCATGTGATTGAGATTCAGGCGATGACCCGCTCACGAAGTGAAACGCCCAATTCCAATACGCGCGACATTCTTGGCCGCCCTGCACGGCCCCTGACGGACCTACCTGCGCGAACTACTCAGCGCAGTTGCAAGGGCATGTGTCATCGCCGAGACGCAAACACTGCGAGCTTGGGCTAAACCAAGGCCTTCTCGAACCTAGCCGTCCCCTCCCGGGATCGCCTGCAACAGCGACTGCGTGTAGGGGTGCCGGGAATGGATGAACAGCTCACGCGGTTCCGCTTCCTCGATAATGCGGCCCCGCTGCATGACGCAGATCCGGTCGCAGAGTGAACTGGCAATACGCAGATCATGGGTGATGAACAGCATCGCGAAGCCAAACCGCTCCTGCATCGTGCCCAGAAGTTCCAAAACCTGAGCATTCTGGCCCGCGGGACCGCACAGACCCGCCGCCACACCCGGCGAGCCTTCCGGTCAGCCTCCCCCGATCCGGATCACAACAGGCGTCCACCGGTCGCCGGGTCGAAGACCAGCGCGCGTTCAGCGGGGATGCCAAGCGCGATCTGGCGTCCGGGTTCCAGCCCGGCTTTCGCCGGAAGAACGGCGGCCATCTCCTGCCCCGCGAGCGAGAGCGTCACTTCGGCTGTCTCGCCGGTCGGCTCCACAAGCAGCACCTCGGCCACAGGACCTGTTTCAGAGATCTCGATCGTCTGCGGACGAATGCCGTACGTCACCTCGGTGCCTTCAGCCACGTCCAGCGGCCGCCCGAGCGGCATGGTGACGCCGCCGTCCAGAACGACGTGATGCGCGCCTTTCGCACCTGCCTTCGCCTTGAACATGCTGATTTCGGGCGAGCCAATGAAACTCGCCACAAAGGCTGAGTTCGGATTGTTGTAAAGCTCGGAGGGCGGCCCGATCTGGGCAACATGACCGTCATGCAGAACGACGATGCGGTCTGCCATCGTCATCGCCTCGGTCTGATCATGCGTGACATAGATCGTCGTCTTTGCGAGCCGCTGATGCAGCTTCTTGATCTCCGACCGCATGCGCACACGCAGCTTGGCGTCGAGGTTTGAAAGGGGCTCATCGAACAGAAAGGCTTCCGGATCGCGGACGATGGCCCGCCCCATGGCGACCCGCTGCCTTTGGCCACCCGAAAGCTCTTTGGGCAGACGGTCGAGATAAGGCTCAAGCCCGAGTATCTCGGCGGCCTGCCGAACCTTCGCGTCGATCTCGGATTTCTTGACGCCTGCGAGACGGAGCGCAAAGCTCATGTTCTCGGCAACCTTCATGTGCGGGTAGAGCGCATAGGACTGAAAGACCATCGCCAGCCCGCGCTCCTTCGCCGGAACCCGGTTCGCAACCTTGCCGTCGATGATGATGCGGCCCTGCGAAATGTCCTCAAGCCCCGCCACCATACGCAGGAGCGTGGACTTGCCACAGCCCGAAGGTCCGACGAGGACGACGAACTCGCCGTCCTCGATATCGAGATTGATGTCCTGCAAGACCCTGGTTCCACCATAGGTCTTGCCAACATTCTCCAGCTGGATCCGTCCCAAATCAGCCCTCCAGTATCTCGAAGCGGCGGCAGATCACGACACCGGCGCAACCGAGCCTGAGACCGGCCATGCCGCGCGGATGCCGGCTGTCAGTCGCCGAGACAATTTCCTTGCCGTCGATGGACAGGGTGAGCGTCTCACCCTTCGCAGCGAATGTCAGGGTCACGTCCTGCCCCACCTCAACCGGCGCAGCCGCAAGGATCTCGGTTCCGAAATCCTCGCGGAGGATCACAGCCTGGCCCTCGTGGATGCCCGCCGCATAGAAGCGCTCATTGCCCGAGGCGCGCACGCTGACCAGATGGCTCTCGCCCTCGACACGGGAGATCTGCGCCGTCGCAGTCTGGTCGGTTGCGAAGGCGTGACCGGTCCAGAGATCTCCGTCCTTCGTCGCCTCACCGCGAATGCAGCCATCCGACAGGCCCCAGCTTCCGCGATTGAAGCTGAAACGGCTGACAGAGCCCCATTCCTCGGATTCGATCTGCGGGTTGATGACCGTCTTGCCGGCTCCCGTCACGGTGAAGCTGCGGATCAGCACGTTCATGAAAACGCGGGCTTCCGCCGTCTGCTTCATCAGGATGCCAATCTCGTCAATAGCCTCCTCGCTGTCGGGAAGCGTGAACCCGATGACCTGCCAGTCCTCCGGCAGAAGCGACCATTCTCCCAGTTCCCGCACTTCGCCGGAAGCGGCAAAGCGGACATAGGGAACGAACGTCACCTGTCGCGGACCTTCGAGCGCCTCGGTACCCGTCAGGGAAATCTCGACGCGCTGGCCCGAGGCCGTGACGGGTGAGAGCATCGGACGATAGCGGTTATCGTCAAACTCGCATTCCCGGTAGAAGGGCTTCCAGAACACGCGGCCATTGTCGCCAGCGGCCCAGCGGTCGATCTGGACGGTGATCGCGCCCTCGGCGTTGCCCGGCAGTGTGCGCAGCCGATGCGAACCTTCCGCACGAATGCCATGGCTTGCGCCCGGCAGCGCGAAGTCGAAATCGACGGCGCGGGCGAGCGCCTTGTCGGCCCAGCCCTCCGGGATCGCATCGCCCCGTCGACGCAGCGCCAGCACAGCGAAATCGCGCGCGGCCGAGGGCATATCAACGATGTTGAGCGAACCGGTCACCGCCGAGGTGATCAGGATGTCGTTGATCGGACGACGCCATTTGGCCCAGTGTGGCTGAACACCCTGAAGCACGCCTGCAATGTTTGCGGCATTGCCCGCATTGCAGTCGGTGTCCCAGCCACACATCGAGGCCACTGCCGCCGTGCGCGGCATGTCGCCCTCACCATAGAGCAGCGCCAGTGCTGTCACGCCCGCATTGGGGATCACGTGGCAGACGCCGGTCCATTTGTCATAGCCGAAGTCACGCTCCAGCATGTGAAAGCAGCCGCGCCAGTCTTCGGGGTTCGCCGCATGGTAGGCTGAAACCGCATCGAGAACACGGGCATAGTGCGAGCCGTCGGCAACCAGTGCGCGCGCGGTTTCATGCACTTCGGCGATGGTCGAAGCGGTGAAGGCCGCCGCCGTCGCTCCGGCGACATAGGCCGCGCCGTGCAGCGCTTCGCCGTCATGCGACACGGAAGCCATGATCCGCGCGAGCCGCGCGGCTTCCCCGGGCTTGCCAGGGCAGACCCAGCCCCAGCAATCCGAAAAGATCTGCCCGCCGATCTGTTCGGCTTCGATCTGGCCGCGCAGCTTGATGCTGCCCGAGGTCGGCGCGGTGACACCGTCCTGAAGATAGCGATAGGCCGTTTCCTCGGTGGAGATATTGAACCCGCCCCACCAGAGCATTCCGTGGCCGTCACCGATATAGTTCAGCCATGTGCGCCCGGCGGATGCGTAAGTCAGCTCATCGCCTTCGTCCCAGAGGGCGCGCACAAAGAAGAGCGGTCCATTGGTGTCGTCGTCCGCCGCGAAATTGCGGTAGTCGCGCACATAGTCATCGATCTCGCCATAGACCTCGCGGATCAGCTTTTCGGTCCAGACCGTCGGTTCGACCGGCGCACCAAGGCGCACGCCAACGGCCTTGCCGATCAGTCCGGCATAGATCTTTTCGCGGATGCTCTCCGGGGTCATTCGGCAGCTTCCTTCTTGTCCTGTGCGAAGATTGCGGCACGCTGCGCAGCCCTTGCGCGCGCAGCCTCTTCATCCCCCTGGATGATCGCCTGCGCAGCGGTGGTGAAACGGTCTGCGCTCTCGGAGAGGCAGAACCGGTTGGCGCTATCCAGAAGCTCGGCGTCATCCTCATCGATCACCGAAGGGCCATGCATTGCCCCGAGGATCGCGCCGACCATCACACCGATGGAATCCGTGTCGCGGCCCGAGTTGATCCCGTCGATCACCCCCTGCCGGAAATCACCGCCGGCCGTGATGCAGAACCCCAGCGCCAGCGGCAACTCCTCGATCGAAAGCAGACGCGAGGGCTGGTAAGCAGCGGTCGCCACCCCGGCCTTCTCGGGCCCGTGCGCAACGTTGTCCCCCATCGGCGAGAACGGCGCGATAAGGCGATGGAACGTGTCGGTGACCTCGTCGGCTTCGGCTCCCTTGCGGGCAAGCTCCCCGGCGGCAGCAACGATCTCGCCGATCGCCGTGCGGGTGCCGTCATGGGCGAGATCATAGGCCGTCTGAACGACCTCGGAGAGCGTCGCGCCCGGTACGAAAGCCTGTGCAATCGCAGCGGCAAACACACCGGCGGCCTCAAGGCCATAGCTTTGCTGATGGCCCTCAGCGAAATTGATCGCCTCATCATAGGCCGCGCGCGGGTTGCAGGCGTTCACAGCGCCCACCGGCGCGATATACATCGTCGCACCGCAGTTCACCATGTTGCCCACGCCGCCCTGACGCGGATCGCAGGCCGATAGCTGCAGACGCTGGAAAATCCATTTCTCGGGATAGAAGAGGCGTTCGATCAGCGGCGTCTCGCGCTGCAGCTCGGGCACCCAGCGGCTTTCCCATGCGATTTCGCGCACCATGCCTTCAGCCATGTCCCAGGCGTCCAGATGGCGGCATTCGCGCTCATAGATCCGCATCAGCGAAAGCGTCATTGCCGTGTCGTCGGTGGTGATCCCGTTGCCGCGAACCCTGCCCTTGCGCTGATCCTCGCTCTGCCCGTCACGATGCCACGCGGTGCGCAGCGAGGTCACCCGACCATAGCGCTCGCGGATTTCGGCTGCAGAAAGTTTCTCGACCGGGGCACCCATGGCGTCGCCGAAAGCGACGCCATGAACCATTGCCCGGACGCGACCACGGAACGGGGAGGTTCCGTCTTGTCCTTGCTGTGTCACATTACGGTCCTTGCATGATCAGTCATTGCCTGCCCACCAGCGGCCAGCCAGCCCGCAACGAAGGCATCCCAATCGTTTTCGGTCGACAGTTCGCCGGAGACGAAGCGGAAGACATTGGTGCGGTAGTAGGTCTCCGCCCCGTCCACAGCCGCCGCCAGATCCGGGGACCAGACGAAGGTATTGTCGGCGCGGAAGAAGTCGACGCCCTGCTGAAGCGCGCTCTGGGCCAAAGGCGACAGAGGGCTGAGCGGCGGCTGGTGGTAGTTCGGGTTTGCATAGATGAAGCGCGGATACCAGGCGCCGAGCTTGTCGGTCGCGGTCAGCGTATCACCTTCGCGGGTGTAGTGTTCGCCCTCGAAGCCGAGGCGCTCCATCATCTGCCCTTCCGGGGAAGCCACGAAATCGAAGAAGGCCATGATGGCGTCGGTGTTCTTCGTGGTGACCGGAATGGCGAAGCCCCGGCTTTCCTTGCTGACATCAACGGCCTGAATGCCGGCGGGCGGGGTCAGAAGCACCAGCTCGGCGCCGGGGTTCACCTGCGCCATCTTGGCTTCGTAGATGCCCACGACCGGGCCGGCCGTGCCCATCACCACACCGACCTGGCCAGTGTAGAACTTGTCTTCCTTCACTTCCCAGTTCGAGGTGATGAATTCCGGATCGAGCACCCCGTCGGCGAAGAGGCTGGCGTACCAGGCGAGCTTGGCGCGCTCGCCCTCGCTGATGCGCGAGTGGATCAGTTCGCCATCGGCGTTCTTCATCCAGGTCTGTTCGATGCCGAAGGCCGGATCGAAGATCGCGTCCAGCTCGGCAGTGTTGTTCGGCGCGATGATGCCGTGCTTCACGGCTTTGCCGCCGATCTCGGTGCCGGGGATGGCGCGCAGAAGCGCATCCCATTCCTCGAGCGAGGTCGGCGCGGAAAGGCCGGTCGCTTCCAGAAGGTCCTTGCGCATCACCGGCGCCTTGGTCCGTGCCGGGTAGACATAGAGCAGATGCGGGTAGTTGCCGAGCCGCGCGGTATTGTGCGGCCAGAGCGCCTTGCTCAAATGTTCGGTTTTGGCAATCAGCGGGTTCAAATCCATCAGCACGCCCTGCTGCGCGATCTGCTCGTCACCGCCCTGGAAATAGATGATGTCCGGCACGTCGCCCGAGAGCAGCATCAGGTTGAGCTTTTCCGCATAGCCTTCGGACGGCAGATCGATGATCTCGATCTTGATGTCGTGGCCACGCGCGGCAAGAGCCTCTTCGATGCGTGCGACATGGGCAACATCTTCCGGGTTGCTCGTCAGCAGATCCTTCATGACGATCCGGATCGTGCCGCTTGCGGCCATTGCCCTGCCCGGCAGCATTGCAAGCGCCGGTGTTGCGGCAAGCCCTGCAAGCAGGGCGCGACGGGATATGGTTAGGTCTTTCATCATTTCCTCCCTGAATATGCGGTCATTTGAGGGCACCGGACATGGTTCCCTTGGTGAAGTAGCGAAGGATGAACGGGTAAATCGCGAGGACGGGCAGGATGGTGAACAGGATCATCCCGGCGCGGAACGCCCGGAGATCGATCTGGCTCGCGCCCTCGTAATTGTTCATGGCCTGAAGTCCGACGATGGCGGCCTTGTCGCCGACCACGACGAACTGGCGCAGCACAACCTGCAGCGGCCACATGTCCTGATCGTTGAAATAGATCATCGGACGCAGGAAATCGTTCCAGTGATAAACCACGTAGAACAGGGTGATGGTCGCCAGCGCCGGTCTGGCGAGCGGCAACACCACGCGCCAGAAGACCTGAAACGCATTTGCACCGTCCAGCGTCGCTGCCTCGATGAGCTCTTCCGGAACCTCCTCGAAGAAGCGGATCAGGATGATGAGGTACCAGGCGTTGACGAGCTTGTAGATGATGACCGAAGCATAGCTGTCGATCAGCCCCAGGCGTCGCATCACGAAGTAATCGGGAATGATCCCCGGTTCGAAGACAATGGTCGCAAGGATCAGCACAAACAGGGTCCGGCGCAGCGGCAGCTTCTTGCGTGACAGCGCCCAGGCCATCATGGCGGTAAACGTGACGTTGAGGATCGCCCCGACGAGGGTGATGAAGATCGAGTTCATCAGCCCGCGCTGCACCGCCGGGTGGCTTGCGAGGAGTTTCCAGATATCGATCGAGAACCCGTCCGGCACGATATCCATGCCGCTCATCCCCGGCACGCGGGCCGGATCGGAGAGCGAGATCGCCAGAAGGTTCAGGATCGGCTGCACCGTCACCACGACGATGGCGATAAGGACGGAATAGATAATCGCTTCTTCGAGCCGTTCCATCCGGGTCTTGTTGCTGGATGCCATCACCACACCCCCTTGCCTGTCAGTCGCTTGGACAGCGTGTGCGCGCCGATCATCAGGATCATCCCGATCACCCCCTTGAAGAGGCCGGCGGCCGTGGCGAGCGAGAACTGCCCGCCGGTGATACCGAGCCGGTAGACATAGGTGTCGATGATGTCGATCTTGTCCCGGATGGCGTCGTTGGTCAGGTTGAAGACCTGATCGAAGCCCGCGTTCAGGAAGAGCCCGACATGCAGGATGAAGAGCGTCGCAATCGTCGGCACAATGCCCGGCAGCGTGATGTGGCGCATCTTCTGCCAGCGCGATGCACCATCCATCTCGGCAGCCTCATAAAGCGCCGGATCAATGGCCATGATGGCGGCGAAATAGAGCAGGCTGTCCCAGCCGGCGCTGCGCCAGGCCTCGGACCAGACCAGCACCCAGCGGATCGATCCGCTGTCAGTCATGAAGCTGCGACGGTCGAGACCGACGAAGTCGCGCAAATCGTTGACCACGCCATTGGACGGCGAGAGCGCTGCAATGAAAATGCCCGCGATCACGACCCAGGACAGGAAATGCGGCAGATAGATCACCGACTGCACGCCGCGCCGGAAACGTCCCGAGCGCACCTCGTTCAAGAGCAGAGACAGGATGATCGGAAGCGGGAAGACGAAGGCGACCTTCATCGCGCTGATGATGAGCGTGTTCTTCAGGACCTCGAAGAAGGTCGGCGACGCAAAGAGCTGCGCAAAATGCTTGGTGCCGACCCAGACATTCGGACCGATGATGCGCAGATCCTCAAAGGCAAGCCGCGCCTCCCAGATCGGCAGGTAGTGGAACAGCCCGAAGTAAATCAGGCCTGGCGCCAGCATCAAATAATAGGGCCACCATTCGCGCACCCCGTCCCGCAGTCTCGCACCACGCGAGTTATAGGCATCGGCCTGTCGAGGCCGTGTGCGATTGGGAACGTTCCCAATTTCGGGCGAAAAAGCCCCTGTCCTGTCGTGCTTTGTCACGTCGCTGTCCTCTCCTCCCCGCGAACGACGCGCGGCCCTTCTCTTGTCGGCAGCGTCCCCCGCTCAACGAGCGAACAGGGCAGCGACATGTGCGGAACATCCTCATCACCAGCGATCTTCCGGCTCAGCAATTCAAATGCCCGCCGGCCAATATCGCGCGAAGGCTTCATGATCGTTGTGAGTCCCGGCATCGAGACCTCCGCCGCCGGCGTTCCGTCGAAACCGAGAATGGCCACATCCTCCGGGCAGTTCAGCCCGGCCTCCCGGACGGCATGAAGCGCGCCCAGCGCCATCATGTCATTGGCCGCGAAAACAACGCGCGGCACACCGCCCTGAAGCAGCCGCTTCATGGCGTCGCGACCACCCTCAATGGTGTAGTGACCGTCCTGAAGCCTCAGCCCCTCGACCGGCCAGCCCTGCGCCGCGCCAAACTCGCGAACAGCGCCAACGAACCGCTCCCGCGCGGTACGATGCGGATCGCCGACCAAGAGGGCCGGCATTCCGAGATCGGCCTGAACAAGTCGCTCAAGCCCGAGCTGCACACCCTGCGTAATATCGCTGCCGACCGAAGGCAGTTCCGGAAACCGTTCGGCCGACGAGCCGATCAGCACCAGCGGAACCTGGCTGCGGGAGAGTTCATCCAGCCCGTTCTGGACCGGATTCACAATCGCGCCATCGACCCGCGACTGGGTCAACGCCATGAGATGCCGGCGCTCGCGCTCGGGATCCCAGTCAGAATTGAAGATCAGGACAGAGGCCATCTCTTCCGTGGCCGCATCCTGCGCACCACGGGCGACCTCGGCCCAGAAGGGGTTGGCAATATCAGGGATCAGAAGGCCGACCATGCCGGTGCGCCCGGACCGCAGGGACCGCGCAAGCTCGTTGCGCCGAAAGCCGGATGCCTCAACGGCCTCGGTCACCTTGCGACGCGCCTCCTCGGACACATTCTCCGCCCCGGACAGCACACGGGACACGGTGCTCTTGGACACGCCAGAGAGCCGCGCAATGTCGATAATGGTCAGGGAAGCGGCGTTATCCGTCACTCTGATTCTGTCCTCCTCATCTTCTTCATTAGCATGAGCCCTTGCTTGTGGGAACCTTCCCACGGAGATTCTGTCCATGCCTGATCAACGGCACAGCATCATGGGCAATGGGGACATCCACCGACGTGAAGCACACCACGCCGAAGCGCGCAGGACGCGCCCCGCTCCTAAAACTGCATCTTCCCTGCCCGCCAGTCTGCGAGCATTCCACGTATTTCCTTGAGGAAGAGCTGGCTGGCCACTTTGCTCGCCGTTGCACCCATGGAGATCGACTGGATATCGAGCGGCAGGTCGGGCTCCAGCGGCAGCGTCACCAGCCCATCCAGACCGTGAAAGGCGGCGGTAAACTCATCGACCACCGCAGAACGCTGCATTGCCAGAACGAGATGGGGTACGGAAACCAGTGTGTTGCCCGTCACCGTATTGTCGAAAGGCAATCCGCGCTCCAGAAGCGCCTCGTTCAGCACACGCCCGATGGGACCGCGCGGGGTTAGCCCCAGCATCGGCACAGAGCTCAGATCTTCCAGCCTGACACGGTCCAGCCGGGTCAGCGGGCCGTCCTTTGGGCTCAGTACCACCAGACGGCCACGCCCCAGCGGCTCTGTGGATATGTCGTCAGCCTGAAACCTGCCAATGACGAGCCCTACATCGACCATGCCCGCACGTATCGCCTGAACCTGCTGCTGCGCCGTCCCCACATCCACGGCCACGCGCAGGCCCGGCATCGCATCCAGCACCCTGCGAAGCGCGGTGGGCACGAAATAGGGAGCGAAAAGCCCGACCGACATCACCAGAAGGCGCGTGCCGACGCCCTTTCGCAGCGAGTCGATGCGTTGTTCCAGCCGGCTGATCCCGTCATAGAGAAAACGGCTCTCATTGTAGATGGCGTCCGCCTCGACGGTCGGGATCACGCGCCCCTTGTCGAGCACGAAAAGCGTCAGGCCGATGGCCGCTTCGAGGTCACGCAGATGGCGGCTGACCGTGGGTTGCGACAGGTTCATTTGCCGCGCCGCCGCCGTGATCGACTGCCGCTCGTAGACCGCGCAGAAAACCTGCAAACGCTGCAAAGTCAATGGTTTCATGGCCGCGCTGCCTTCCCGTTTTTCCGCCACTCCATAGAGAAATGCTATGGAATAGTGAAAACTTTTCTATTTTCTAACGCAAGCGCTTTCGCCAGATTTGTGTGAGCCATCGGGGAGGGGAACCCAAGAGCCATGCAGGCGCCGCTTATCATCGCATTCACCGTTTTCGGCCTCATGGCCGGCGCCGCCATTGCCTATGTCATTGGCGCTTCCGCGATCCTGACCTTCATTGCCGCAGACCGTCAGATGTATATGGCGGTGCTGCCCCAGCGGCTTTTCAGCCAGCTCGATGTGTTCGCCTTTCTGGCCATGCCGCTGTTCATCTTCGCGGGCGATTTGATGAACCGTGGCGGTCTGGCAACCGCGCTGATCGATTTCTGCATGTCCTTCCTCGGACGCCTCAAGGGCGGCCTGGGCCATGTCAACGTGATGACTTCGGTGTTCTTTGCCGGCGTATCCGGCTCGGCGGTCTCCGACGCCGCCGCACTCGGCAACTCGCTGGTGCCCGAGATGCGCCGGCGCGGCTATTCGCTCGACTACGCTGCGGCCATCACCGGCGCATCGTCGATCATCGGCCCGATCATCCCGCCGTCGTCCATCCTGATCTTCTATGGCGCGCTGATGGAGACGAACGTCACTGCGCTTTTCGCCGCCGGCATTCTGCCCGGCCTGCTGCTGGCCGGCGTTCTGATGGCGATCAACGCCTATTACGCCCATCGCGACAACCACCCCGGCGGCCCGGGCGAGGACGTGCCTGCATTCTTCCCCTCGCTCCTGAGGGCCCTGCCCGCCATGACCCTGCCGGTGATCATTCTCGGCGGCACGCTGTTCGGCTTCATGACGCCGGCTGAAGCGGCAGCGGTGGCCGTGATTGCGGCTCTGGTGGTCGGTTTCACCCATGGCAATCTCACCTGGAGCCAGGTGGGCGCAAGCCTGCAACGCACGGCGGTGATGCTTGGCGGGCTTTTCATCATCCTGTGCGCGATCTCAACCTTTTCCTACATCGCCGCGCTTCTGCAATGGCCGCAGGCCATCAAGGCGACGGTGGAAGACTGGAACCTCAGCCCGCTGCAATATCTGATGCTGATCAACCTGATCTTTCTGGTGGCCGGCATGGCGATGGATGTGAAGGCCGCCGTGGCGCTGTTCGCGCCGATCTTCGCACCTGTCGCAATCGCCATGGGCGTCGACCCCGTGCATCTGGGCATCGTGATCTGTTTCAACATCACCACCGGCCTTCTTTCGCCGCCGCTTGGAGGGGTTCTGCTGATCCTCGCGACCACGGTGCGCATGAATTACTGGCGGCTGATACGCGCCACCCTGCCCTTCTTTCTGGCCGAAGTCGCGCTGCTGCTGGTGCTCACCTATTTCCCGGAGATTTCTCTGGCCATTCCACGCCTGTTGGGGCTCGCCTGACGGAAAACGAAACAAAACGGAGGAGAAAAAATGAAGTTTTTACCCAAAGCCCTCGCCATCTCGGCGCTTGCGCTCATGACCGCCGCTGCACAGGCCGCTGACATCAAGATCGCCATGAACGGCGCCGACGATACGGCGACCAACCCGGAAGCAGCCTTCGCCCACGGCTTTGCCGATGCGCTCAAGGGAACCGAATTCGAGGTCTCCATTTTCCCGTCCGGCACGCTGGGCTCGGAAAAAGAGCGTTTCGACCAGGTTGCCCAGGGCCTTCTGGAGGTCAATCTCGCCGCCCTTTCCACCGGTTTTGGCATGTCACCGCTGATGAAGGGCGTCCAGCTCCCGTTCTTCTTCGAGAACCGCGAACAGATCGACGCCGTGCTTTCGGAAACGGACATGCTTGAGCAGATGAACGGTCCGCTTCTCGACAATGGCGTGCGTTTCGTGGACGTCAATTACATCGGCATGGATATCGGCATTCACAATTCCAAGAAGCCGATCGCCAAGGTCGAGGACATGTCCGACCTGCGCTTCCGCGCGCTCAACAGCGAGCAGATCGCACTGCAGGAAGCGCTGGGCGCAACCGGCACGATCGTCTCTTGGTCGGAAGTGGCAAACGCCATCCAGACCGGCGTTGCCGATGGCTATTTCAACCCGCCGAACTCGGCCATCCGCACCGGCCACACCGAGTTTCTGAAGCACTTCACGCCCGCCGACATCACGCCGTCCTCGCGCATCGTTCTAATTTCGGAAGACTGGTACACATCGCTGGGTGATGAGGAAAAGGGCCAGATCGACGCTGCCCTCGCTGCCGGCAAGAAAGCGAACAGGGACTGGGTCAACAACTGGGCCAGCGAAGTGCGCGCAAAGCATGAAGCCGCTGGCGTGACCATCACCGAGCTTGCCGAAGGCGAACGCGGAAAGATGGCCGAGCTGGCCCGCGCCACCTGGGCGACGTCTCTGCCGGACGACCAGCTGAGCATCTGGACCGAAGCCCGCGACTCCGTCGCAGACTAAGCAATGGCCGCCCCCATGAAACACATCGCCAAATCCGTCATCCGCTTCAGCAACGGACTCGATCGTCTGGCCACAGTGATGGCCGGCGTGGCGCTGGTGATCCTCGTGGGGGCCGTCATGCTGCAGGTGCTGGCGCGCTATGTCTTCAACCAGCCGCCGGCCTATACAGAGGAGCTGGCCCGATACGCGATGATCTGGGCCGGCCTCATGGGCGCCACGATATCATTCAAGCGCCGGTTCGATCCGGCGCTCTTCACCGGGGAAGGTTCACGCAACGCCCTTCTCGGGCTTGCCGCCGCGCTGATGCGGTCGGCCGTGGTTCTGATCTATCTTCTGCCGATCCTCTGGTACGTTTTCTACGGTCCCAACATGAACCCGGCGCGCGGTTTTCTGCTGCGCCACAGCCGCACCATGGCCGACGCACTGCCCTTCAGCACCTTCTGGGTGGCCGTGGCCGTTCCGATCATGATCGTCTTCATTCTCGTTCATCTCGCCGCCCGATGGTGCGGCGATGACGGCGTGCCGCCTGCGGACAGCGACGCCACCTGACCTTCGAC
This sequence comes from Nitratireductor sp. WH36-1, assembly GCF_058725515.1. NCBI lineage: Bacteria > Pseudomonadati > Pseudomonadota > Alphaproteobacteria > Hyphomicrobiales > Phyllobacteriaceae > Nitratireductor > Nitratireductor sp. WH36-1. Next base: position 356,199 of record NZ_JBZXDP010000002.1, read on the forward strand.
ATAACAATACAGGAGCCTTCCCATGCACGCTGATCTCATCATCCGCGGCGCAGACATCATCGACGGTACAGGCGCCCCCCGTCGCAAGGGTGATGTGGCCGTGTCCGACGACCGCATTGTCGCCACCGGTGACCTGCAACACTGGACCGCCGGACGCGAGATCGAAGCGAAGGGCCGCGTCGTAGCGCCCGGCTTCATCGATCCGCATGTGCACCATGATGCCGCGATGCTCACCCTGCCCGACATGGAGTTCATGACATCGCAGGGCGTCACCTCCGTCATCAACGGCAATTGCGGTTTCTCCATCGCGCCGCTCGTGCCGAAGGGCGAGATCCCCGCCCCTCTGCGCATGATCATTGAAGATGAGGCGCTGCGGTTTGAAACCTACGCCGCCTATCGCGACCGGCTTCTGGCGGAACCGGCAGCGGTCAATGCAGCCTGTCTGATCGGACACTCCACGCTGCGCGTGAACGAACTGCCCGACCTGAACAAAGCCGCCGATGCAGCGCAGCTGAAAGAAATGTGCCGCAAGCTCGACCGTGCGCTGGGCGAAGGCGCAATCGGGCTCTCCACCGGCCCTTTCTACCCACCCGCACGCGCCTCCACCACTGAAGAGCTGATCGAGGTGGCGAAGATCACGCAGGCCCACGGCAAGCTCTATGTCACCCACATGCGCGACGAGGGCGACCGCGTGGTTCAGGGGCTTGAGGAGACCTTCACCGTGGGGCGTGAATCCTGCTGCGGTGTGCATGTTTCCCATCACAAATGCGCCGGGCTCGCCAACCACGGTATGTCGGTCACCACGCTGAAAATGATCGACGATGCCATGCAGAAGCAGGATGTGGGCCTCGACACCACACCGTGGATTGCGTCATCCACCATCCTCGATTCCGGCAGGCACAGGCAGGCGACCCGCGTGATCGTGGCTGAAAGCGAGCCCTATCCGCAGATGGCTGGCCGCGACCTGTCCGACATCGCCGGGGAATGGGACACCGACATCGACACCGCGCTGCAGAAGCTTCTGCCCGCGACCGGTATTTTCTTCATCATGAGCGAAGACGATGTTCAGCGCATCCTGTCTTACGAACACACGATCATCTGTTCGGACGGCATCCCCAGCGGCAAGCACCCCCACCCGCGCGTCTGGGGCACATTCCCGCGCGTGCTTGGTCACTATGCCCGCGACCTGTCGCTGTTCTCGCTGGAAGAAGCCGTGCGCCGCATGACCTCCATGCCAGCAGACCGCTTCGGGCTTGGCGGTCGCGGTCGCATCGCCGTCGGCGGCTTTGCAGATCTCGTCATCTTCGATCCCGAGACCATCGCCGAGGGCGCAACCTTCGAGACGCCAATCCGCCCGGCGGTGGGCATCGACCGGGTGTTCGTCAACGGACGCGAAGTCTGGGTCGATGGCGAGAAAACCGGCGCCCGCCCCGGCCGGCCGCTCGAACAGACCGCCCCGTGCATGGTGGTCTGACGACAGAAATACCGGCCCGTCCCTCAGGAGCTTGGACGGGCCAAACGCTTCCGTTCAGCCAACGGAGGCGTGGTGGACCTGCCGGCCCGTTGGCCGCATATGGCCTTGACTGCGCATTCGCACGACGTTACGCATATTTCGACAATCATCGAAATAAGGGGCGATGCCGCCTTGCGCGCCCGTGAGAATGCCAATGACCCTTCCAAGCCAGCCCATAGACAACCTCCCCAACCTCGACGAGGAACAGTTTCGGACAATCGATCCGGAAGCCCTGTTCCAGCCGCCCCTTTCGACGCATCCGCCACGCATTCTCATGCTTTATGGCTCGCTGCGCGAACGCTCCTATTCAAGACTGGCCACGGAAGAAGCTGCACGGATCCTGCGCAGGCTGGGAGCGGAGGTTCGCATCTTTGATCCTTCGGGCCTGCCATTGCCCGACGCGACATCAGCGGACCATCCAAAGGTCAAGGAACTGCGCGATCTGTCGATGTGGTCGGAGGGACAAGTCTGGTGCTCGCCCGAACGCCATGGCTCAATGACCGGGATCATGAAGGCGCAGATCGACTGGCTGCCGCTGTCACTCGGTGGCGTAAGGCCGACACAGGGCCGGACCCTTGCCGTGATGCAGGTCTGCGGCGGATCACAGAGCTTCAACGCGGTAAACCAGCTGCGTGTGCTCGGTCGCTGGATGCGGATGGTTACCATCCCCAACCAGTCGTCTGTGGCCAAGGCGTTTAACGAATTCGATGCCGAGGGCCGGATGAAACCCTCGCCTTACTACAATCGCATCGTCGATGTGATGGAAGAACTGATGAAGTTCACGCTGCTCCTGCGCGACCGCACGGAATACCTGACTGACCGCTATTCCGAACGCGTTGAGAGCGCGGAGGAAGTGTCGAAACGGGTCAATCAGCGCTCGCTGTGAAGTCCGCTCTGTACAACTTGCTGTCAGATGGAAGCGTCTGACAACCGCATGATTGCGAAAAAGCAAAAGACAGACTGACTCCACGGGCCCGAAAAACGCCGGCGAACGGTAGAGAAAACCGCCCGCCGGCATTGCGCTTGGGCTAGTTCATGCCAAGGAGGTCGCGCAGTGTCTCGGCGAGATCCTTGGTCGTTGCTTCAGCGTCTGCACCTTCGGTCACTTCGACCAGCGACGCTGCGATCAGATCAGTCGCCGCCACGCCTTCCGCACCTGGATACGCGTACCAGGGGCCGGCATAGTTTGCGACCTGGGTATGCGCCACGCGGGCATTGGGGTTGCTTGCGTAAAACTCGCCCAGATAGGCTTCGTCCTCGATCACCTTGGCGTTGGCCGGCGCGTAGCCGGTGTTCTCCACGATAATCTTCTGGCCCTCGGGGCCGGTCACGAAGGCCATGTAGTCCCAGGCAGCCTGTTGCTTGGCTTCGTCATCGGTCAGCATGACAATGGCCGAGCCGCCGGTCGGGAAGTAGACCTTGGACTTGTCTTCAGCAGCAACCGGCAGCGGCTTGACCGTCAGGTCGAACTTGTCGCCAGCGCCTTCCGTAAAGCGCGTCTGCAGTGAGGAGCTTTCGAACATGATGCCAAGCGTTCCGGCAGGGAAAGCCTGACGGGCGTCGTTCTCGGAATAGGACTTCATGCCCGCTTCATCGGCAAAGCGCTGATAAAGCCCCGCTGCCGTGATCCCTTCCGGGCCGTCGAAGGTGATGTCGCTTTCGTCCTCGTTCATCGGACGACCGCCATGGGAACCAAGCAGCGACTGGAAACGCCAGTCATGCCGACCGATCCATACGCCATCCGTTGCACCGTCGAGCGCATTGATTTTGGCGGCCAGTTCGATCACGCCATCGAACGTATCCGGGAATTCCTCCATCGAGCCGCCGGCTTTCTCGACAAGCACCGGGTTCACATACATGACCAGGGTCGAGGCCGAGGTGGCCAGCGCATACTGCGTATCCTGGAAACGGCCGAGGGACAGAAGCGCCGGCGTATAGCCCTGCGCGAGCGGCTCGTCTCCGAGGAACCCGTCAAGCGGCTGGGCCAGACCACGGTCTTCCAGAACGCGCCAGAGGTTGAGCCCGACATAGGCGACATCCGGGCCTGTGCCGGCAACCGATTCACGAAGCAGGCGCTGCACCCCGTCTTCGTAGCCCTCGGCGGCGCCGTCGAGCGTGATTTTGACGTCCGGATGCTTCTCCATGAATGCATCGGCCAGCGTCTTCTGGGTGTCGGCCCAGATCGTGGGGATCGCGTAGTGAACGCGGATCTCGGTTTCCTGCGCGTGCACGCCGGTCACGCCGGCTATGGCAAAGACTGATGCGAGTAGTGTCTTTCTCATGTCGTTTCACTCCTGATTGATGGAAGTCGTCGGCGCGGTTGGATCCGGGCACATTCTGGAATTGCTCGGCTCAACCCTTCAGTCCTCCAGCGGCAATGCCCTGAATGAATTTGCGTTGAGCCAATAGGAAAGCGATCACGAGCGGTGCGGTGACGATAACGGCGGCAGCCATCAGCGGGCCGACATTGTCGCCGGATTCCTGATCGCGAAAATAAAGGATGCCGCGCGGCGGCGTGGCCAGATTCGGGTCCGTCGTCGCGATCAGCGGCCAGAACAGGTCGTTCCAGTGCGCGGTGACCGAGAAGATCGCGAATGCCGTCGCGGCCGGCAGGGCCAGGGGGAAAGCGATGCGCCAGACAATGGCGGTCTCGCTCATCCCGTCCACGCGGGCTGCATCAAACAGATCCGCCGGCAATTGCGCGAAAAACTGCCGGAAGAGGAAAATGCCGAATGCGGTCTGAATGAACGGCAGGATCAGCGCCCACATCGTGTTCAGAATGCCGATTTGGGCAAAGCCCAGAAAAATCGGGATCGCCGTCACATGGAATGGCACCAGAAGGGCGGCGACGACCAGACCGAAAAGCAGGCCGCGCCCGGCAAATCTGCGCTGGGCAAGCGCATAGGCGCACGGAACGGCGAACAGGATCTGGAAGAAAAGGATGCCCGTCACCATCACAAGCCCGTTCCACAGAAACAGGGGAATGTCCGTTTCGGTGAGCGCAAAGGTGAAATTGCTCCATTCGATCTGCGACGGCAGGAACTCGATTGTCGTCGTGAAGATCTCGTCGCGCGGTTTGAACGCCAGTGACAGCATCCACACGAAGGGCAGCAGAATGACGGCTGCACCCGTCAGCAGGAGAACGAGAGGTAGCACGCGGCTGCGGATCGGATGGTTCATCGGTAATGCACCCGCTTTTCGACAAAACGGAACTGGATGAGGGCGAGCGCGAGCAGGAAGGCGAAAAACACCATCGTGATGGCGCTGGCGTAGCCGGCCTTGAAGTAGACGAAACCTTCCCGGTAAAGCGCATAGACAAGCGTGTCCGATGCGAATGCGGGACCGCCCTTGGTCATCGTGGCCACGGTTTCAAACACGCGGAACGCATTGGTCGCGGTCACGACCATCACGAACAGTGTCGTCGGTCCGAGCATCGGCCATGTGACGGTCCAGAAACGCGACCACCCGCTCCCCGCGCCGTCAACTTCGGCGGCGTCATAGAGTTCTGACGGGATTGCCGCGAGGCCGGCCAGAAAAAGCACCATGTTGTAGCCGACACTCTGCCAGATGCCGATCATGGAGAGTGTGTAAAGCACCAGCCCGCGGTCGCTGAGCCAGTTTGGCGTCGGCAGCCCCATCGAGAACAGCGTCTGGTTCACAATCCCGAGCGAGGGGTGCAGAACCATCTGCCAGGCGACGGACATGGCGACCAGCGTTGCCGCCACCGGCAGGAAGTAAACCGTCTTCAACACGTTGGAGAGACGCGGAGCCCAGTTCGACATCTGATGCAGCCCGGCCGCGACAAGCAGGCCGAAGCCGACCGAGAACGGGATCACGATCGCCACATAGATCAGCGTGTTGGTGACCGCGCGCCTTCCGATGCTGGAGGAAAAGAGCTTGATGTAATTGTCCAGGCCGCTCCAGTTGAAGCTCGCAGCGCCGAACTGGTAGTCGGTGAAGGACAGGACCGCGACAATGGCCACTGGCAGGAAGATGAAGAGAAACAGCGCAAGGGTCGCCGGCCCGACGAGCCACAGATCGGTCAGCGCCTGACGCCGTTCGATTGACAGCCTCATGGGGTTGTCCTCCGCCGAACGCCCGTTGCAGCGTCAAACAGATGCAGTTTGTGCGGCGCGTACCCGAGGCGGACTTCGCTGCCGGGTGCGGGCACGTCGAAATCGGCAGGCGCTATCGCCCGGATCTCTGTGCCTTTCGCGCTGCGCAGGCTGAGAACGATTTCCGAGCCCAGATATTCGGCAGATTCCAGCCGCCCGGTCAGTGCGCCGGTCGCGGCGGGCGCAAGATCTTCGGGCCGCAGGCCGACGATGGCCCCGTCGACATCGATCCCGTCGCCCGGCTCAAGGAAGTTGATGGCGTTGTGTCCGATGAAGGCGGCGACGTCGCGATTTGCCGGCCGCTCATAGAGTTCACGAGGCGCACCTGCCTGTGCGACATCGCCGCCGATCATCACGACGATCTGGTCGGCCATGGCCATCGCTTCGGTCTGGTCATGCGTCACATAGACGAACGCCTTGCCGGTTCTGCGATGCAGCGCGCTGATCTCGGAACGCATGCGAATGCGCAGCCGCGCATCGAGGTTGGACAAGGGCTCATCAAGAAGAAACAGTGCAGGATCACGCACCAGCGCGCGCCCCAGGGCCACACGCTGCTTCTGCCCTCCCGACAGCTGGCCGGGTTTCCGGTCCAGCAGTTCGGCCAGTCCCAGACTTTCAGCCGCTTCGCCAACCTTCGAGAGAATGGTCCGGCGCGCCTCCGCCGCTCCCGGCACGAGAGAGCCGAGAAACGGGACGCGCCCCAGTGCTGAAAGGTGCCGCATGGTGAGCGGCAGGGCGATGTTCTGCGCGACAGTCAGATGCGGATAAAGCGCATAGGACTGGAACACCATGGCGACGTTGCGTTCATAGGCGCTCAGACCGCTCACATCGGAGCCGCCGAGAAGCACCTCGCCGGATGTCGGCCGGTCGAGACCGGCCATGATGCGCAGACTGGTGGATTTGCCGCATCCGGAAGCGCCGAGAAGCGCGGTAAAGCTTCCCTGCGCAATCGTGATCGATACCTTGTCCAGCACGGTCTTATCGCCAAAGCGTCGCGTGACGTCGCGCAACTCAAGTATTGCTGACATGGGTGTATGTCGCCCTCTCGAATGTGAGATAGTTTACACGTATCAGGCCAATATGTAACCTTTATGACAATATAGCACTGGCAATGAGGTGCGACGACAAACGCTCGATTGCATCGTCAGCGCCGTTCGCGCGCTCTGTCCCCTCGATATCAGGCGCATCTCCAAGGACGATGACCGGCTTCGAGAAATGCAGCCCGTAGGCGATTTCGCTAAGGGTCCCGTAGGAGCCACCGACCGCAACAAGAACAGCACAGGATTTGGCAATGATCATGTTGCGGGCTTCGCTGAAGCCCGTTGCAATGGGCAGCATGATATCATCATTGGCCTCGCGCCAGTCATGGCCCGGCAACAAACCCACCGTAAGACCTCCGGCAGCGCGGCAACCCTTTGCTGCTGCGGCCATAACGCCAGTGCGCCCGCCGCAGATCATCGTGAGGCCGAGCGCGCCTATACCCGCCCCGACCTGCTCGGCCAGCGCCAGCTTTTCCGCATCGCATTCGCGCGGACCGATGACGCCCACGGGAATCCGGCGCGCTGCCGTAGCTGCAAGCTGCGCAATGGCCTGTCGCGCCGTCGCCTCGCGCGCGCCCTCGGGCGCGGCTGCCGGCTTCCAGGACCAGCCCCAGGGATCCAGACGGCCATTGACGCCGTAGACGGTCCCGTCCGCCAGACGATAGATCGGTTGTGTCATTTTATGCCTCGCTTTTCTTGCGCATGTTCAGTATTGTAAGTTTTCTTACATTACAGCGAGCATCTGAACAAGCACATGAAGCATGACGCTCAACGAGCCCAACTGAACACCCGACAAAGCGAGATACTGGCCCGCGCGGAAGCATCCGGCTTTGTGACGATCGAAGGATTGGCCGAAGAGTTTGGCGTGTCGGCGCAGACGGTGCGTCGCGACATCATCCTGCTGTCGGAAGCCGGATTGCTTCAGCGCTTTCACGGCGGCGCAGGTGTCATCGGCAGCACCGAAACCCTGCGCCTGGATCACCAACACAAGCGCAGCATGGCGGTGGACGACAAATTGCGCGTTGCAGAGGCTGCCGTCGCCCTTCTCCCTGACGGAGCCAGCGTTTTCTTCGATGTTGGCACGACGAGCGAAATGACAGCCAGCGTCCTGAACCAGCGTCCCGGCTTTCGGGTATTCACCAACTCAATGCGCGTCGCCCTCGCCTTCGACCCCGCGCAGCATGACGTCAATGTCCTTGGCCGCAAGGTCGAGGGGCGCGACGGCTCGCTTGTCGGAGAGGAAATCATGCTCTCTCTCGCAGCCCTGCGCTTCGACTTCGCGCTGATCGGGTGCTCCGCAGTGGATACCGAGGGGCGCGTGATGGATTTCGACCTGTCGAAGATCGCAGTCAAAAAGGCCGCCATGAAGGCAGCCTCCCGGAAGCTCCTGATTGCAGCGCCCAGCAAGTTCGGCCGCACGGCGCTCTCCGCCTTTGCCGAGATTTCGGAGTTCGATGCAGTGGTTGACGGGACCTCGTCATAGGGCGCTACCCATCAGCCCGACTGGGCGCGAGAATCCACCTCAACCCCGTATGAACCCGCACTGCGGAAGCGCTGAGCGACTTCGCTCAGCGAAAAACGCCCCCCCGATCAACTGAAGTCCGCGCACATTGCCGCGATCGGTCCTGCCACATTATCGGCAAGCACGGCCCCGCCCTTCACGCATCAGGGCGAGGCTCCGCACCACCAATAATCAACGACCCGCCCTGAGCAAAAGCGCGCCCTGCGGCGCAACGAAACGCCATTGCGCCGCTGGCGTTACACACCTCCTGAAAATCGACCTCCGACCCACCGTACGACCGCAGCGGAATTGATGTTGACTTTATATACGCATCAACGTATATACGCATTTATGAATATTAAACCCGCCATCAACCCGGACGAGATGCGCACCGCCGTAGATCAGGCGAGCGAGCTGATGAAGGCGCTATCGAACCCGCACCGCCTTTTGATCCTTTGCAGACTGATCGACGGGGAGAAATCCGTTGGACAACTCGCGGAGTTCCTCGGCATCCGCGATTCCACGGTTTCGCAGCATCTGGCGCTGCTCCGTCGGGACGGCATCATTGCCGGTCGCCGCGACGGACAGACGATCTGGTACCACATTGAGGGAGATATCGCCCGAGAGGTAGTGGGCGTGCTCTACAATCACTACTGCTCAGCCGGCACCTGATCACCCGTCGCCTGAAGCGTGCCAACCAGCCCAACCAGCGCCGCTCATCGTCAGCGCACAAATCAACCACAAGACAACATCCGCACAGAAACGCAGACAGCATCATTCGACTGTCAGCCGCCTGTCGATCATGACAATGAACAAGAGGACGTTTCCATGACAGCCAAGCCCGAAGTTACCGGCTTTTTTGATCCGCGCACCTGGTCGATCCAGTATGTCGTCGCCGATCCTGAAACCGGCAAATGCGCCATCATCGACCCTGTTCTCGACTATGACGAGAAGTCGGCAGCGACAGCGACCACACATGCCGACAACATTCTCAACTTCATTGCCAGTAAGGGCTATGAGATCGAGTGGATTCTCGACACGCATCCGCACGCCGACCACTTTTCCGCCGCTGCCTATCTCAGGGACAAAACCGGAGCGCCGACCGCAATCGGTGAAAAGGTGACAGAGGTCCAGAAGCTGTGGAAGGGGTTTTACAACTGGCCCGATTTCCCGGCAGACGGCTCGCAGTGGGACAAGCTCTTCGCCGATGGCGAGACCTTCAAGATCGGCAACATCCCTGCAAAGGTGATGTTCTCACCCGGCCATACGCTCGCGTCGATCACGTATGTGATCGGTGACGCCGCTTTTGTTCACGACACACTGTTCATGCCTGATGGCGGCACGGCCCGCGCGGACTTTCCCGGCGGCAGTGCGACAGAACTCTGGAAGTCCATTCAGGATATTCTGGCCCTGCCCGACGAAACGCGCATCTTCACCGGCCACGACTATCAGCCGGGCGGGCGAGAGCCCATGTGGGAATCGACCGTGGCCGAGCAGAAGGCGAAGAACATCCATATGTCGGTCTACAAGACTGAATCGGAGTTCGTCACCGCACGGGACGCGCGCGACAAGACGCTTTCCATGCCGAAGTTGATCCTGCACGCCCTGCAGATCAACACCAATGCCGGACGGCTTCCGGAACCCGAGAAGAACGGACAGCGCTATCTCAAGATTCCGATGAACCTGCTGGAAGGCGCCGCCTGGGACGACTGATGGAGGATTGCAGTTCTGGGTGGAGCCCAGCGACAAAAGGGAAAGGGGGCGGAACGGCCGCCTTCCCGGAGAAGCACACCACCTGGAACCGCCCACCACTTCCCCCGGCCTGAGCACTCCTCAAACCGTCGACATCAAGGACCTAGAATAAATGACTGAATTCACCCCGTGGCTCTCGCTGCTGGGCGGCAGCCTGATCGGCCTTGCCGCAGTGCTGCTGATGGCTTTCCACGGCCGCATAGCCGGCATGACCGGAATCCTCTCCGCTCTCATCCCACCCCTTTCAAGCGACTGGGGCTGGCGCGCGGCATTCATTGTCGGAGCCATCGGCGCACCGGCATTGATCGTCGGCCTGACGGGCTACACCATACCCTTTGAAAGCCCCACCCCCGCGCCCTGGCTCATCATCGGCGGCCTGATTGCGGGCGCCGGCGCTTATTTCGGTTCGGGCTGCACCTCCGGGCATGGTGTCTGCGGCATGGCGCGTGTCTCGCCCCGCTCAATCGTCGCGACACTCACCTTCATGGCGTCAACCGCCATCACCGTCTTTGTCATCCGTCACGTCATTGGAGGTCTTTAATGACCCGGATCTTCTCCGCTCTCGTCATTGGCCTGATCTTCGGGGCCGGCATTGCACTCTCCGGCATGGCCAATCCGGCAAAGGTGCTGAACTTCTTTGATGTTGCCGGAAGCTGGGATCCTTCCCTCGCCTTCGTCATGGGTGGCGCCCTCGTGGTTACCGCCATCGGATACACATTTGTCCTGAAGCGCAAAGCACCGGTCTTTGACCGGCTGTTCCACCTGCCGACCCGCCGGGATATCGATCTGCCGCTTCTCGCTGGTTCGGCCGTGTTCGGCATCGGCTGGGGCATCACCGGCTTTTGCCCGGGCGGCGCAATCCCGGCGCTGGGGCTGGGCTATTCCGATGCCTGGGTTTTCGTCGGCTCGATGGTCGCCGGCATCGCGCTTGCCAGAATTGCCCGGCACACCATGGCCGCACGCGCAGCCGGAAAGGCGGTCTGAAAATGTGGCCCTTTAGTCTTTTCCGGAGATCCGGGAAAACGAACGTCCGGAAGATCGACGAACGTTTCGCGACCGCCGGGCAGGTTCGGCCCGAAGACATCGCTCAACTGGCGCAGGAAGGCTATGTCGCCATTCTCTGCGCGCGGCCCGACAATGAAGAGCCGGGTCAGCCCGCATTCGCGGTGATTGCCTGCGAGGCGGAGAACCACGGCATGAAAGCCGTCCACGTCCCGGTCACGGGAGCGCCGTCGGCGGCACAGGCCGACCGCTTCAAGGAAGCAATGAAAGCTTTCGACGGGCCGGTTCTGGGATATTGCCGATCCGGCGCACGGGCCGCCGTGCTCTACTCATCCATCAGGCAGTGATCTGCCGGTGACCGACCCAACGCCATCGCGCCGGACGCGATGGCGTCCACCCCTTATTCGCGTGACAGACCGATCATGACCAAAGCATCTCGATATTTTCCGTTTCTCCAGTGGATCAGGGACTATGACGGAACGGTGCTGACCAGCGACCTTCTGGCCGCGGTCATCGTCACGATCATGCTGATCCCGCAATCACTCGCCTATGCCATGCTGGCCGGCCTGCCGGCGGAAGTCGGCCTGTACGCCTCGATCCTGCCTCTGGTGGCCTATGCGATATTCGGCACCAGCCGCACACTCGCTGTCGGCCCCGTCGCCGTCGTCTCGCTGATGACCGCCTCGGCCGTCGGGCAGATTGCAGCGCAAGGCACGCTGGACTATCTCACCGCAGCAATCGCCGTGGCGCTGCTGTCGGGCGGCATGCTCATCATCATGGGCATTTTCAGGCTCGGCTTCCTCGCCAATTTCCTGTCACATCCGGTGATATCGGGCTTCATCACCGCATCCGGCCTGCTGATCGCAGCTGGCCAGCTTCGCCACATCCTCGGCGTATCGGGTGGCGGCGGCACGCTTCCAGAAATCCTCGGTTCGCTGTCCGGTCAGTTCACTGCCATCAATCCGGTCACGCTCGCCATCGGCGTCAGCGTTCTGGCCTTCCTGTATTTCGCCCGCAAATATCTAAAACCCCTGCTGGTCGCCGCGGGCATCCCCGCGCGCGCCGCAGACATGGTGGCGAAAGCAGCTCCGATCCTCGCGGTTGCAGCAACGGTTGCACTGGCTGCCGCCCTCGATCTGGGTGCGCGCGGCGTCGCGCTGGTTGGCGCAATACCGCAGGGCCTGCCAGCCTTCGGCGCACCTGCTCTCTCGCTCGATCTCCTGTCGACGCTTCTCGTACCTGCCTTCCTCATTTCGGTGGTCGGCTTTGTCGAATCCGTTTCCGTGGGACAGACCCTTGCGGCCAAGCGGCGACAGCGCATCAATCCCGATCAGGAGCTGATCGGGCTGGGCGCCGCCAACATTGCTGCCGGTCTTTCATCCGGCTATCCCGTGACCGGCGGCTTCGCGCGCTCCGTGGTCAATTTCGACGCCGGCGCACAAACCCCCGCCGCGGGCATTTTCACCGCTGTCGGGATCGCGCTCGCAGCTTTGTTCCTCACCCCGCTGCTCGCCAGCCTGCCACAGGCGACCCTTGCCGCAACGATCATCGTTGCCGTGCTTTCGCTGGTGGATTTTGGAGCGGTGCGCCGGGTTTTCGCCTATTCCAGATCCGACTTCGCAGCCATGGCCGCCACCATCCTCGTCACGCTTGGCTGGGGCGTCGAACTCGGCATCGTTGCCGGTGTCCTGCTGTCGCTGCTGCTGCATCTCTACCGCACCAGCAAGCCACACACGGCCATCATCGGCCAGGTGCCGGGCACCGAGCACTACCGCAATATCGAGCGGCATTCCGTCCTCACCAGCCCGGAAATCCTGTCGATCCGCGTCGATGAAAGCCTGTACTTTGCCAATTCGCGCTACCTTGAAGACACAATCGCCAAGCACGTGGCCGCCCGGCCGGACCTCAAGCACGTGATCCTGATGTGTTCGGCTGTTAACGCGATCGATGCATCGGCGCTGGAAAGCCTCGAAGAGATCAACCGTCGCCTCTCCGATGCTGGCCTAGGTTTTCACCTGTCGGAGGTCAAAGGGCCGGTCATGGACCGCCTCGGGGACACTGAATTCCTGAAACATCTCAACGGCAGGGTCTTCCTCAGCCAGCACGAAGCAGTTTCGGCGCTCAGGGAACCCCGTCAGCCTGTAATGGAAAGAGCGACCATCGACGCCTGACCCCCGCGCCCGGAGCGTACTATGTCGCCCTCGGCATATCGGTGACATCCTAGGGCCTTGATAGCCGTGCAGAGGCGCAGGCAGTAATGGCGACTGTAGTCATCGCTCCAAGGCGTTTCCTGCGTCGATATCCTCAGGGCGACGCCGGGTTTCCCGAATGGTCCGGCGATAGCCGTGCGCGTGGCAAAAGCCCCTTGCACCAAGACGATGTTGTTGCGGATCCCAGCAACCTCACCTCTGCCGGCTCCTGCTCAAGGGCATACTCATCACAATGAACGTCCACGCCTTTTGCGTGCATAAATCGTTTCATGGGGCACATCAACTTCATCGCCGCGTGCGCTCTCCCGCCGACGGCCTTATCCAGCCTGCCCCACTTTTCCGATCGCCGTCCCTGATCCGCAACACGGTGCACCGTTTCCCACGATCTCAGAGCTTATCGGGTCAGCCCCCCGAGGTGTTCGCCTTCGTCCCCTGGAACAGCATCCATTGCTGAACACAAGGCTCGGTCGAGCGGACAATGCCCGGATTCCGCCCCGAAACAGAAAACGGGTTGAGTATTCTGTAATACGGTATTATTGTATACCGATGTTCAGGCGGCGAGGCATTCGCTGGCCCGCCCGCTTTGGGCAGGAACAGATGACGGGTCTCAGGCATGGGAGGTGGCTGATGAGCGTTCACACTATGGAGATGCTGCGCATCGACCGGACCACGCCGACATTGCGGTCGCGGGTTCAGGACACCATTCAGGGTGCAATCCTTGATGGGAAGCTCGCTCCCGGCCAGAAGATCGTCGAACGCGAACTCTGCGAAGCAACCGGCGTGAGCCGGACCATTGTTCGCGAGGCCCTTGCCCGGCTTGAAGAGAAAGGGCTGGTCGGTCGCGACGCCAACAACAATCTAATTGTCGTTCTGATGAGCGCACGCGAGATCCGGGACATCTACGAAGTACGCGCCAGCCTGGAAGCTCTGGCGGCGCGACTTTTCACCCAGCGCGCCTCCAGTGACACGATCAACGACATCGCCGGGGCCGCCGAGAGGCTGAAGAATGCCTTCAGAGCCGGCGAACTCGCAGCGATCAGGGAAGCGACCACGACATTCTATGACATCATGATCGAAGGGTCCGGAAACGGGGAAATCCAGCGTTCCCTGAACGCGATCATCGAACGCGTCTACTTTCTGCGGACGCAGTCCATGTCCGACCCGGAACGTCATGACGCAAGCCATTCGGAGATGCAGGCAATCGCTTCTGCCCTGATTGCCCGCGACACCGCCGCCGCCGAAAAAGCAAGTTTCGTCCACGTCGCTGCAGCGTGTGACGCGGCCCTGCGCCACCTGAAAAAGGCGCCACAGGGCTCCACCCCACAAGGAGATCAGTTGAAATGACAGAACCCACGCGAGAGCGTCGCTCCGGCGTCGACTGGGTGCTGACAGCGGTCGGGATGCTCATATTCGCTTATATGGCATACGCGACGCTTTTCGGACCGTACAAGACAACCATCGTTCACCTCGCGCTGTTTGCCTGCGCCATGCTCTGCATCGCCTTCCTTGACCGGACGCGGTCCGATCAGCAGGTCATGCGAAGCGTTCAATGGGGCCTGGACGCCACATTTGCCGCGGCCACCATCGTGACCATGGGCTATGTGATCGTCAATTTCGAACGCCTGATCAATCTCTGGGGCTCCAGCTACCTCACAGGCACGGATGTCGCCATCGGCGTCGCGATCATCGTCATTTCGCTGGAGGCCGCGCGCCGGCACTCCACCATACTGTTCGCGCTTGGCGTGTTCGGTGTCGTCTACATGCTCTACGGAGCCTACTTTCCCGGCGTCATGCAGCATGCGGGCATGGACCTCAAGCGGATCATCTACCTGACCGCCTATACCACCGAAGGCTTTTTCGGCACCGGCCTGAGCGTCGCGGCATCCTATCTGTTCATGTTCATGATGCTGGGTTCGGCCCTGCAGGCAACGCGCACGGGCGACTTCATCATGAAGGTCGCAAACGCCACCACCGGCCGGCAGGTCGGCGGCGCGGCCAAGAGCGCGATGGTCGCCAGCGCCGGTCTCGGCACCATGGTGGGAAGCTCTGTCGGCAACGTCGTCACCACGGGAACGTTCACGATCCCGCTGATGATCCGCACCGGCTTCCGGCCGCATGTGGCAGCCGCCGTGGAAACCAACACCTCGGAAGGCGCACAGCTCGTTCCGCCAATTCTGGGCGCGGCCGCTTTCATCATGGCGCAGCTCACCGGCATCCCCTACGCAACGATTGCAGTTGCCGCCATTCTGCCCGCCGTTCTCTACTATCTCTCGCTCTACTGCGTGGTGCATTTCGAGGCGCGCAAGGCCGGCCTTGCAGGCATTCCGGAAGACGAGATCCCCAGCCTGCGACAGAGCTTTGCCGATGGCTGGCATCTTCTGGTCGCGCCCGCCGTGCTCTTCTATCTGCTGATCGTCGAGTCCTACACACCGTCTTACGCCAGCCTCATCGCCATCGGCATCGCAATGGTGTGCGGTCTCGCACGAAGCGTTTCGCGCATGCCTTTCCGGGCCATTCTCGACCAGTTCGACAGTGGCGCGCGCCAGGCCGCCGCGATCACGGCCCTGATCGTCTCAATCGGCCTTCTTCAGGCAGCGATCGTGACGACGGGCCTTGGACCGCGCATTGCCGACATCATCCTCTCGGTCAGCGACGGCTCGCTGCTGATGACCGCCATCCTCGCTGTGGTTGCGGCAACGCTGCTCGGCATGGGAATGCCCACGCCCATCGCCTACCTGCTTCTGGCGATGTTCACGGCTCCGGCTCTGACCGCCGCCGGCGCACCGCTGCTCGGCGCGCATCTGTTCCTCTTCTACTTCGCGATCAAATCCGGCTCCACACCTCCGGTGGCCCTCGTGGCCGTGGTGGCTGCCGGCATTGCACGCGCGAACTGGTGGAGCACGGCAGTCACCGCATTCGTTCACTCGCTGCCGGGCTTCATTGTCGCGTTCATGTTCCTGTTCTCACCGGCCCTGCTGCTTCAGGGTGATGCCATGACGGTCGCGCTTTCGGCCTGCTCGGCTGCGATCGGCGTCTTTGCCATGGCAGCCGCGGTGCAGGGCTGGTGCGCCGGACGGATCAACTGGATCGAACGCGCATTGCTGGCGGCAGCGGCCATCTCGCTCATCAACCCCGGCTACCTCACCGACATCGCAGGCGTCGCCGTCGTCGCCCTGATCTATCTGCGCCGCGCCAGGCTCGATGGAATCCAGAGCGCCCCGGCAACCGGCGCAAAACACCAGAACACGTAATCAAAAGGGAGAAGTAAATGTTCAAGATACCGTCCAAAATCCGGCATGCAGCACTCTTTGCCGCCGCCTCGATCATGGTTTCGTCCGCCGCCTCGGCTCAGGAGCAGCTTTCCATTGGAACCAGCAGCTCCGGCTCCGGCCCCTACATCAACGGCGCAACCATCTCGGAAGTGTTCAACAACGCGCAGGACAAGTACAAACTGTCCGTCCAGACCACCGGCGGCTACCGCGACAATCTCGGTCTGGTCCTGAACAGCGAACTCGACATCGCTCTCAACACGCTGATCGATCTGGAATTCGCCTACAACAAGCGCAATGACTTCGCCAACATCCCCATCGCGGACGAGTTCAAGAACCTGCGTCAGCTGTTCATCTTCAGTGTCGTGCCGGAAAATGTCTTTGTGCGCGAAGATTCAGGGATCACATCGCTTGAGGGCATCAAGGGACATGCGATCAACCTCAACACGCCGTCGAGTTTCACCTACGGGCTGAATCTGGAGCTGCTCAAGGCAGCCGGCCTTTCCACGGACGACATCAAGGCAGGAACGGTTTCCACCGGGCAGGTTTTCGATGAAATCCGCAATGGCGTCTTCGACGGCGGCATGCATGTCTTCCAGGTGGGGCTGGCAAACGCACAGCAGCTCTCGTCCACCGTGCCGATGCGCTATCTGAACCTCGACCCCGAGGTGATCGAACGCCTCAACGAAGTCTACTATGACCTTCTCGTACCGTTCGAAGTGCCCGCAGGCACCTATCGCGGGCAGGATGAGCCTGTGTCCACCTTCGGTCTGGCGCAGGTGATCTACACAGACGCGGAAGCCGACGAGGACATGATCTACGAATTCACGAAGGCGTTCTGGGAAAACCTGCAGGCGCTCGGCGAGAGCAACACGAGCTTCAAGGGACTGACCGTCGAGCTTGGAGCGCAGAAGCGGACCGTTCCGATGCACCCCGGCGCGGAGCGTTACTTCAAGGAAATCGGCGCGATTGCCGATTGATGCTTCCGGGCCGGTCCAAGACCGGCCCGTTTTCTTTCCAGTCGTGAAAGCACATCTAAAAAGGCAGAGCAGTCGCCGCCGGTGACCGGCCTGCTACTCCGCTTCCACCTCTTCCAGAACCTTGCGCGCGGCGCGAAAGCACTCCAGCGCCTGCGGCACGCCGCAATAGATGCCGATCACATGAATGATGGCGCGCAGTTCGTCCTGGGTCACGCCATTGCGAATGGCCCCGCGACAATGCAGTTCCCACTCGTGCATCTTGCCGAGCGCGCCAATCATCGAGAGGTTCATCATCGACCGCGTTTTCGCGTCGATGACCTCATCGCCCCAGCCGAAGCCCCAGCACCAGGCCGTCATCGCTTCCTGAAAAGGGCGTGTGAATTCATCAGCCTTTGCCAGATTGCTTTCGACATACTCGGCCCCAAGCGTGGACTTTCGTTTCTCCAGCCCCTTGAGGAAGAGGTCTTCGTCGAATGCGCTCATGATTTTTCCTTGTCTCCGGCCAGGAGTTTCTGTGCGATGGACGTGGCGTCCGTCAGGTGGGCTTCAACGGCAGCCAGGGCCGCGTCCGGGTCACGCGCAGCAATCGCTTCGCAGATGTTGCGCATATGGGTCGGGCCAGACACTTTTCTGTTTTCGCTGGTCAGCGTCATCACGCGCAGGCGGGAAATACGGCCGTTCAGGCGCTGCACGACTTCCCAGGCGATATTGTGCCCTGCCCCCTCGAAGATGAGAGCATAAAACCGCGTCGTGGCCTTGAAGAGCGCACCGGGTGTTTCCTTTGCAGCAGCGGCTTCCAGATCGACAAGCGCTTCGCGCAGACGCCGCTCAAGATCCGGTGTCATATTCCTTGCGCAGGCCTCGGCAGCCGCCGTTTCAAGCTTCAGCCTGATATCGTAGATCTGCCGTGCATCGTCCCAGTCCATCCTGGCGACGATCGGCCCGCGATTGGGCAGATGCTCCACCAGACCTTCCGCATCGAGATAGCGCAGCGTTTCTCGAACCACCGTACGGCTGACGCCCAGTTGCTCGCAGAGCACGCGCTCAACCAGTCGGTCGCCCGGCTTGAACACGCCGTCGATTATCGCATCGCGCAGGCGTTCAAGAACCATGTCTCGCAGGGTGGTGGGCTGCTGCTCAATTTTATTCAGGCCAAGATTTGTCATGCCGACGAGATAGCAGCGTCGATTCCCGCAAGCAAGGTTGTTTGAATGATTGTATTACGGTATACCATAATCAACACCAACCGTTCGAATCAACCGGGAGCTGCGAATGCCTGCTGAGATCCGCAAAACACTACTACACGTCGAGGAAACGCTCATCGAAGGCGGGAAAGCTGCACCAACGCCCCTGAAAATGATCGCGGCAGTGGCCGTCATCCGGAACCCGTGGGCAGGACGGGGTTTTGTCGAGGATCTGAGGCCCGAGATCATGGATTGCGCCCCCGGACTGGGCGAACTCCTCACCGAAATGATTCTGGAAGCAGCAGGCGGCGGCGACAAGGTCGAGGGTTACGGAAAATCGGCAATCGTCGGCCTGTCCGGCGAAGTCGAGCACGCTTCGGCTCTGATCCACACGCTCCGTTTCGGCAACCATTACCGTGAGGCGGTGGGCGCCAAGTCATACCTGGCTTTCTGCAACACGCGCGGTCCGGCGAACGCTCCGCTCATGATCCCGCTCATGGACAAGAATGACGGCGGAAAGCGCAGTCATTATCTCACCATCCAGCTTTCAATAGCAGACGCACCGGCAGCGGATGAAATCGTGATCGCGCTTGGTGCTTCGATTGGCGGACGGCCGCACCACCGCATCGGCGACCGGTATCAGGACCTCAAGGAGCTCGGGCATGACGTTGAAAACCCTGCAGCTGTCTGAGGGTTACGGCCAACTGGGGTATCGCGAGGCTGGAGAGGGCGACATTGTCGTCCTCATCCATGGCGTCGGCATGCAGTCTGCGGCCTGGGGGCCGCAGATCGATGCACTTTCAAAGACGCATCATGTCTTTGCTCTGGACATGCCCGGGCACGGCCTCACCAGCCACCTGCCCGAAGGCGCGCAGGTGTGCGACTATGTGCGCTGGCTGCGCACGGCGCTGCAGGCACTCAACCTGCAGAAGATCAGTCTGGCGGGTCACTCCATGGGCGCCCTGATCGCCGTTGGCTTCACGGTCACCTATCCCGATATGGTTGAGCGCGTTGCACTGTTGAACGGCGTGTACCGCAGGGATCCTGACGCGCGTGCCGCCGTCGAAGACCGTGCCGCGCAAATCCGGGCTGGCGCCTTTGATGTCGCCACCCCATTGAGCCGCTGGTTCGGTGACAGCCCTGCCGAGCAGGACGCGCGCGATCAGGTGGCCGAATGGCTCGGCAGTGTCGATCATGCGGGCTATGCAACGGCCTACACGGCCTTCTCCCGTGGCGATACATACTATGCCGATCACGTCTCAGGCATTGAATGTCCGTTGCTGGCGCTCACCGGTGAAGGTGATCCAAACTCCACACCGGCGATGTCGCGCGCCATGGCGCAGGCAGCACAAAACGGTCACGCGGTTATCGTCGCCGGGCATCGCCACATGGTGAACCTGACAGCGGTGGATACCGTGAACCACGAGCTGGAAACCTGGCTCAGCATCCCTTGCGCATTGAGCCGCACAGCCTGATCCGCACACTCACCGCAAAGCGTTGATCAAGGCGTACAAGAGAAAGGCCGTGTTCTTCGAAACAGAGCACGGCCGCAACGTCCCTTTCCCAAGATTGCGAGAGAAACGATGATCCCCCTTGATCGACCCGACCTTCTCATTTCGGATGCGTTCATCGCCGGAGACTGGCACCGCACCGACCGGGCTTTTCCGGTGACGAACCCTTCCACGGGAGCAAAGCTGGCCGATGTCGCGGATTGCACACGCGACGATGTTCGCCGCGCCATATCGGCGGCCGCGCCAGCGCAGAAAGTCTGGGCGCGTTGCGCCGCAAAAGAGCGCGCCAGCATCCTGCGCCGCTGGTTTGACCTGATTGTCGATCATGTCGACGACCTGGCGGCCATCCTGACGGCTGAAATGGGAAAGCCGCTGGCTGAAGCGCGCGGCGAAATTCTCTATGGCGCAAGCTTTGTCGAGTGGTTCTCAGAAGAAGCCAAACGCATCTACGGGGAAACCATACCGGGGCATCATGAAGACAAGAGGCTGATGGTGATCAGGCAGCCTGTTGGCGTGGTTGGCGCAATCACCCCTTGGAACTTCCCCAATGCGATGATCACGCGCAAAGTCGCGCCAGCGCTTGCCGCCGGCTGCGCCATTCTGGTCAAACCGGCAACCGAAACACCGCTTTCGGCCCTCGCGCTCGCAAAGCTGGCCGAACAAGCAGGCCTGCCTCGGGGACTTCTTTCCGTTCTCCCGTCGACAGACAGTGTCGGCGTGGGACTGGAGTTCACGGAAAACCCGACCATTCGCAAGATCAGCTTCACCGGCTCGACCAATGTGGGGCGCATTCTGATGCGCAACGGGGCAGACCAGATAAAGAAACTGTCGCTTGAGCTCGGCGGCAATGCGCCATTCATCGTGTTTGACGATGCCGACCTCGACGCCGCCGTGGAAGGCTGCGTCACCTCGAAGTTCCGCAATGCAGGACAGACCTGCGTTTGCACAAACCGCATCTATGTTCAGGATGCCGTCTATGACGCGTTTGTCGAGAGATTGAGCAAAGCCGTATCCAGCCTGCAGGTTGGCGATGGTTTTCTGGAAGGCTGCGCGGTCGGCCCGCTGGTGAGCCATTCTGCGATGGACAAGGTTCGCGCCCATATCGACGACGCGGTGGAAAAAGGGGGCACGGTGGTTCTGGGCGGCGCGCCGCATGACCTCGGCGGCACGTTCTTCCAGCCGACCGTCCTGCGGGACGCCACACCTCAGATGGCCGTTGCAAAAGAAGAGACGTTTGGGCCTCTGGCGCCGGTCTTCCGCTTCTCCACTCTGGAAGAGGTGGTGGAGGCTGCCAATGATACGGAATTCGGTCTCGCATCCTATGTCTACAGCCGCGACCTCAGCCGCGTCTGGAGAATGATGGAAGAACTCGA
Organism: Nitratireductor sp. WH36-1; assembly: GCF_058725515.1. NCBI lineage: Bacteria > Pseudomonadati > Pseudomonadota > Alphaproteobacteria > Hyphomicrobiales > Phyllobacteriaceae > Nitratireductor > Nitratireductor sp. WH36-1. The sequence goes on from NZ_JBZXDP010000002.1 coordinate 377,649, forward strand.
ATACGGCATGGTCGGCGTGAACACCGGCCTGATTTCAACGGAAGTCGCGCCGTTCGGGGGCATCAAGCAATCGGGTCTGGGCCGGGAAGGCTCCCGCCACGGGATCGAGGACTATCTGGAAATGAAATATTGCTGCCTGGCGCTGTGAGCGTGTCGCTCCAAGACAGTTTCGCCGCAGGCTCCCCTGCGGCGAAACCGCTTTGCTCAGCTGAACCTGCAGCCGGGCAACAACTCTATTTGTCCTCGTAGCGCTTCGGCGGCAGGTCGATGCCGCTTTGGGCAGCATAGAGCTTCATGAGCGCAATATCCCCCTCGCGCCCCATGCCCTCGGCAGAAGCCGCGCGGTAGCGTTCGAGTGCAGCCTGCGAAACCGGCAGGTCGAGTTTCGCGCCGGATGCCGCATCGGTGACAATACCCAGATCCTTGACGAAAATGTCGATCGCCGAGTGTGGCCGGTAGTCGCCATCTGTGATGTATGGCCCCCGGTTCTCGAACATCCACGACGAGCCGGCGCAGGCGGGAATGACCTGCATGATCTGATCCGCATCCAGCCCCTGCGCGATGCCGAAGGAGAATGCTTCCGCTGCGGCGGCGATATGAATGCCGGCCAGAAGCTGGTTGACGCTTTTCATCGCCGACCCCGGCCCGGCCCGGTCGCCAAGCCGGAAGACTGTTTCAGCCATGGCGTCCAGCGCTGGCTGCGCTTTCTCAAACGCTTCCGCCGAGCCTGAGGCCATGACCGAAAGCTTGCCCTGTGCCGCACGCGCGGAGCCGCCGGAGATCGGGGCGTCGAGATAAAGAATGCCTTTCTCAGAAAGCTCCTTCTCGAACGCAATGGCCTGCTGCGGATCGATGGTGGCGCAACTGATCACAACCGCACCCGGCTTCAGCATTGCGGCAAGACCGTTCGCGCCGAACAGGGCCTCACGCGTCTGTGCGGCGTTGACCACGACGAGAATGGCGCCATCGGCTTCGCCGGCAGCCTCCGCCAGCGGGCGGTCTCGCCCGGCCTCAGCCCGGAAGCGCGCCTGCGTATCACCATTCAAATCGAAACCATCCACGCCCAGACCGGCGCGCAGCAGCGAACTGCCCATGCCATAGCCCATCGCGCCGAGACCGATCAGAAGGAAGTTTCCGGCGGTGTTGTCCTGCACTGCTGTGTTCATCATGCCTGCTCCGCATCTGTTGCGTAATCTTCGAGATAGGCGCGCACGATCGCTTCAAACGACTCGTCGGCCTCAAAACCGAGTTTGAGCGCCCGGTCGGCTTCAAACGCCTGGGGCCATGTGGAGAGGATGGCCTCAATGGCCGGGTCTTTTTCGTGACGGATGAGGGCAACAGCGGCATCGCCGGCTATGGCGCGCAGCGCCTCGATCTCATCGGCCACGGTTGCCGAAACGCCGGGCATGGTCATGTTGCGCCGCCCGGCGAGCAATTCGCTGCTGACTGCTGCCGCATGGGCCATGAAGCCGATTGCCGCGCGGGGGCTGGCGAACCAGTGCCGCATGGATGTATCGACCGGAAGGATGGCCGGTAGTCCGGCCAGCGGTTCACGCAGAATGCCGGAATAGAAGCTGGAAGCTGCAGCATTCGGCTTTCCCGGTCGAATGCAGATGGTCGGCAGGCGGATGCCGATGCCGTCGAAGAAGCCGCGCCGGCTGTAGTCTGCAAGGAGAAGTTCGCCGATGGCCTTCTGGGTGCCATAGCTGGAGTGCGGCGTAATGATGTGGTCATCGCCAATCACATCGGGCAGTGGCGATCCGAAAACCGCCAGCGACGAGGTGAAGACCACGCGCGGGCAGTATCCGTCTTCTTCATTGGCCTTGCGTATCGCCTCGAACAGATTGCGGGTGCCATCCAGATTGATGCGGTAGCCCTTTTCGAAATCCCGCTCCGCCTCGCCCGATACAATGGCCGCCAGATGGAAGATCACGTCGGGACGGGAAGCAACGATTTGCTCCGCCGTTTCCACGGCCGAGATATCGCCCGCCTCAACCGTGACACTTATCTCTTCCACGTGAGGCGCTTGGGCTGGAACGATATCGAACAGCGTCAGCCGTCCGATTTTGCGGCCTCCGATTTCGCCATCCTTTACGAGGCGCTTTGCCAGCCCGTCGCCGAGCATGCCGGCCGCGCCGATGATAAGGCAGTGAAGCATTTCACAGAACTCCGGATGATTTTGTGCGACTGTCGCCTCAGCCGCGCAATGTGTGAAGGGCTTAGTTCGCCTTGAAGGCGCTGATCAGTTGCTTGAGGCGCTGGGCGCCCTCCGCGATATCCGCAGCCGAAGGGTTGATGCCGGCTCCAAGAAGTCGGCGCGCGATCATGTGGTCGGCTGGCCTGTTGATGGAATCGACGGCGACCAGTTTCTCACCCCTGAAATGATAGACGGAGAAGGCATTGTCTTCGGAAGCGCCGGAAACGATGAGACTGTCTGCGCCCGCCGCCAGCCCCGCGGTCTGGATCTTCATGTCCCCCTGATCGGACCAGAACCAGGCAACCTCGGCATAGGGCCTGCCACCGCCGGTGAGAACCCGAGCGATGTGCCGCGCATGGTCGGTGGCGTTCTGCACCGATTCCAGCCGCACCCGGTTACCAAGCTGATGGTGATCAAAACTCACGCAATCGCCAATGGCGTAGATGTGCGGTGCTGAACTGCGCAGGTTTGGATCGACAACGACGCCATTCGCAACCTCAAGCCCCGCCTCGGCGGCAAGCTCCACATTGGGCACGGCCCCGATGCCCATCACGACCATATCAGCGTCGAAGCGGCGACCGTCTGCGGTGGAAACCGCAACGACCTTTCCACCCTCGCCATGGATAGCGGCAAGCTGCGTGGAGGTGATCAGATCGATGCCGGCGGAGCGGCTGCGCTCTTCCACGTGAGCGGAAACGACCGGCGCGACAGAGCGGGCAAGCACGCGCGGTGCAGCCTCGATGAGGGTGACCGACTTGCCAAGGCCGATGCAGCTATGCGCCATTTCCATGCCGATGAAGCCGCCACCGACGATCACGACATTTTCAACCATCGGCATTGCCGCGCGGATGCGGCGGGCGTCTTCCATGGTGCGCAGAGTGACGATGCCGTCAAATTCCATTCCGGGAAGCTGTGGCATGCGAGCGCGTGCGCCCGTCGCCAGAACGAGATCGGTAAACCCGAGCTCTCGTCCATCTGCAACGATCAGGCGCTTGCCATCCACGTCGATCCGCTCGGCATGCACGCCGAGCTCCAGTTCGACGGCATTGTCGCGATAGACGGCTTCGGTGCGCAGCACCAACCCTTCTCCATCGGGCGTTTTCAGGTAGGATTTCGACAGCGGCGGACGGTGGTAAGGCAGATCCTTTTCATCGCTGACCAGCACGATCTCGCCGGAATATCCCTCCTGGCGCAGACTGACAGCAGCCTGCGAGCCACCGTGCCCGCCGCCCACGATGATGCATCTCTCAACCATAAACACCTCCGCTGAAAGCCCCGGCACAAAGACCTGCGCCAGAGCAATCTCAAGCGGCCCGCTTACCGCGCCATTTGCACGTTTCGCTCTCCCTCGAGGGGCCGCAGGACATTTCGTTGCATATTTCCAACGTCATTTAAACAATTAGTTTGACCGATTGGTCAGATCAGTTAGTAATATTGCTCAGAACATCGTTCCAACCCCCATGGAACGCAGGGAGGAAGCCTTCAGTTTCAGGGATGGGGAAGTCGCTTCGGCGGTGTGTGGAGGCACACCGCCATGTGGGGCGGCTTGGCGTCTTGCCGTGGCGAGACTGCACGGAACATGAGGGAGGAATACTGATTTTGAAGAGATATTGGTCGGACTATACGAGCGAAGAGTTTTCCCGGCTTGATCGAGGCAACATGGTGGCGGTTCTGCCTGTCGGCGCGACAGAGCAGCATGGACCCCATCTGCCCCTGTCGGTGGATGCCGCGATCGTCAGCGGAATGGTTTCGGCCATCGTCGAGCGATTACCGGAAACAAGCCGGACCCTGTTTCTGCCAACGCAGCCGATCGGCAAAAGCAATGAACATGCGCGTTATCCCGGCACACTGACCTATTCGGCACAGACACTCATTTCAATGTGGTGCGAGATTGGAGCCTGCGTCGCCGCCAGCGGTGTGCGCAAGATGGTGCTGCTCAACAGCCATGGCGGACAGATCAGCATCATGGACATCGTTGCGCGCGAACTGCGCCAGCGCCACGGCATGATGGTGTTTTCCGTCAACTGGTTCGGACATGGCCTGCCGGACGGCCTTTATGACGCGCATGAAACGCTGCACGGCATTCATGCCGGCGACATGGAGACATCGGTGATGCTTGCCATGCATCCCGATCTGGTCGTGATGAGCAAGGCGCAGAACTTCGCCGCCCTCACCGAGACCTTCGCCAGCGAATATCGCCACATCTCGCTGGCGGGCGCAAAGCCCGGCTGGCAGATGCATGACATCAATCCCTTCGGAGCTGCCGGCAACGCCACGGCGGCGACCGCAGAGAAAGGTCACCAGACAATCGATTATGCAGCCGACCGTCTCGTCGAAGTGCTCGCCGAGGTGGAGCGCGCGCCTTTGACCTGGCTCGACAACAATCCTGCCTGGGGTGAGGAAGCACAATGAGAGCAGCAGCTACGACCGGCTCGCAGCCACTGATCGAAATCAAGAACGTCTACAAGCAGTATGGAACGGGCATTGTGGCTGTCAGCGACATGTCACTCTCCATTGAGGACGGTCAGTTCGTCAGCTTCCTTGGCCCCTCCGGCTGCGGCAAGAGCACTGCACTGCGCATGATCGCCGGCCTGTCCGAAGTGTCCGCCGGGTCGATCACGGTGAACGGCCATGCGCCGGGAAGCAGTTCCGGCCCGCAGGACGTCGCATTCGTGTTTCAGGAGCCGACACTCATGCCCTGGGCATCGGTGTTCGACAATGTGTACCTGCCGCTGCGTCTTGGCGGCATGTCGCGTGCGCAGGCAGCGCCGCGCGTCGAGGAGGTGTTGGCGCAGGTGGGGCTGAGCAAGTTTGCGAAAGCCTATCCGCGCGAACTTTCGGGCGGCATGAAGATGCGTGTCTCGATTGCGCGCGCAATCGTGACCAAGCCCCGCCTTCTGCTGATGGACGAGCCGTTCGCCGCGCTCGATGAAATGACCCGCTTCAAGCTGAACAACGACGTTCTGCGTCTGTGGCAGGAGCACGGGCTGACGGTCATCTTCGTGACCCACAGCGTTTATGAGTCGGTCTATCTGTCCAACCGCGTCGTGGTGATGGCCGCAAGGCCCGGGCGCGTGGTCGACGATATCGCCATTCCGGGAAGCTACCCCCGTGCGGACAATTTCCGCGCCACCCGCGAATACACCGAAAGCTGTGAAATCGTCTCCGACGCGCTCAACCAGACGCTCGGCAATGACGACATCAACCATTGAGGGCCGCGCCATGACAACCGAGACGCCAGTACTCAATTCAGAACAGAACCGCCGCGCCCGCATCGAGCGCCGCAAGGCGGTCATCATGCCGACAATGGCCATCATCATCGCGCTTCTCGTGTGGGAAGGGCTGGTGCGCTACCATGAGGTCCCTCACTACATCATCCCCGCACCGTCGCTGATCGCGCAAACGCTGGTGAAGGACTGGTCTTCGCTGATGAGCTCGATGATGTTCACGGTGAAGCTGACCATGCTTTCACTGCTCTGCGCCATTGCGGGCGGCGTTCTGATGGGCATGATCTTCGCTCTATCGCGCACCGTGGAAATGAGCTTCTTTCCCTTTGCGGTGATCCTTCAGGTCACGCCGGTCGTGGCGATTGCGCCGCTGATCCTCATCTATGTGCATGACACCTTCACAGCGCTGCTCATCTGCGCCTGGATCGTGGCCTTCTTCCCGATCCTGTCGAACACCGTGATCGGCCTGCGCAGCGCCGATCACAACCTGCGCGACCTGTTCAAGCTCTATCGCGCCACGCCCCTGCAGCGTCTGCGCTTCCTGCTCGCGCCCAGCGCCCTGCCCTATTTCATGGCAGCGCTGAAGATCGCCGGCGGTCTGGCTCTGATCGGGGCCGTGGTGGCGGAGTTCGTCGCGGGCACCGCCGGTCAGAACACGGGGCTCGCCTCGCGCATTCTGGAATCCAGCTTCCGCAACGAGATACCGCGCATGTTTGCCGCGCTGTTCCTCGTCTCGGTTCTCGGCATTGTCATCTTCCTTGCAACGAGCTGGCTGTCGCGCCTTGTGCTTGGTCGGTGGCATGAAAGCGAAATCCGCCGGGAGGCCTGAGCGTGTACAAAGGCCACGACATTCCACACGTTTCTGCGCCGGATGGGACATTGCGCCTGTCAGGCGTGGGCGTGGCCGCACTTCCCGGACGCCACGATGTCGTGGTGAAGGATGGGGTTATCGCCGATATCATTACGGCAGCCCCCGGCGAGGCCGAAAAAGCACACGGCGGCTTCATCACGCCGCTTCTGGCCGATGTGCATGTTCACCTCGACAAGACCCACACCATCGCAAGGATCAGGGCCGGCAATCCGGCCCCGATCCAGTCCCTGTTTGACGCCATTGCGCTGATGGAAGAAGACAGACCGAACTGGTCGGCAGCCGATATCCGCGCGCGGGCCGTGCGCGCGCTCGAAGCGGCCTTCGCCCATGGGGTCGGCGCAGTACGCAGCCATGTGGACTGGGTAACGCCGGAAGTGCCGGATGCATGGCCCATCATTTGCGAATTGCGCGAAGAGTGGAAAGGCCGGATCGATCTGCAACCGGCAGCCCTCGTTCTGGGAGATATCGTACCGGAGGCCGGAAGCGCCATTGCGGCGCGGGTCGCGGATGACGGTGGCGTGTTCGGCGCCTTCTTCTACCGCAACGCAGATCTGGCGGCGAAGGTTGAAACCATGTTCACCCTTGCCGCGCGCCATGACCTCGACCTCGATTTCCACATCGATGAAGGGCTGGAGCCGGAAGCCGACGGGCTGTCGCTCGTGATCGACGCCACAGCGCGTTTCGGCATGGCCGGTCGCGTTCTGTGCGGCCATGCCTGCTCCCTGTCGCTGCGACCGGCAGACGAACTGGAGCGGATTTTGGCGGCTGGCGCGCGCGCAGGCGTGGCGCTCGTTACCCTGCCCTCAACGAACCTCTACCTGCAGGATCGCAGAAACGGCCGCACGCCAAATCTTCGCGGCCTCGCGCCGCTGAAGGAAGCGCGCGCGGCGGGCATGGAAGTGATGATCGCTTCCGACAATGTCGGCGACGCCTTCTACCCCTACGGCGATTACGACCCGCTGTCCGTTCTGCGGCTGGCGGTGCCGGCCGCGCATCTGGAACCGGACGCCTGGCTGGACAGCATTACCTCACTGCCCTCCCGCAGATGCGGAAGCAGCATTTCAGGGCTCATCGAAAAGGGCATGCCGGCCGACTTCATCTGGCATGCCGCAACAGACATGGGCGACCTCATCAGCCGGCCCCGCAGCGAACGCATTGTCTATCGGAGCGGTACGCCGCTGCCGACGGCAACCAACGACTGGAGAAACACATGAACCTCGCGACCAAGTCCGCGCGCGCCTATGACTGGGCCGCTTTCCGCAGCGAGATCGATGGCATTCGCGTCTATGACGATCCGAAACAGGTCGAGCTGCGCTCCCGCGATTACTTCTGGTACAGCCCCATCCTCAGCGAGGATATCGGCCATTTCGTCGGCGATCTCGTCGTCATCCCCGCCGATGAGGAACAGGTGCGCCGCGTGGCGGCAGCGGCGGCCCGGCTGCGCATCCCGATCACCATCCGTGGCGGCGGAACCGGCAATTACGGCCAGTGCGTTCCGCTGGAAGGCGGCATCATTCTCGACATGACCAAAATCGACAGGGTGCTGTCGATAGAGCCGGGCCGTGTGCGGGTTCAGGCTGGTGCGCGCATCGCCCGGCTGGACGACGCGGTGCGCGAAACCGGCCAGGAACTTCTGATGTACCCGTCGACACGGCGCATCGCCACCATTGGCGGCTTCTTCACCGGCGGCTCGGGCGGCATCGGTTCGCTGCGTCACGGCATGCTGCGCGACGATGGCAACATCTATTCGGTGAAGGTCATGACGCTGGAGCCGGAACCGAAAATCATCGAGCTGCACGGCCACGACATCCAGAAGGTGCAGCATGCCTATGGCACCAACGGCATTGTCATGGAACTGGAGATCGGCCTGACCGAGAAGACGGACTGGGTTCACACCGCAGCCCTCTTCGACAGCTATGATGCAACGCTTCGCTTCTGCCTCAAGGCGCTGGAAGAGAAACTCGACTGCTATCTGCTGACCACCGTGGATCGCCGCTTCTCGCGCTTCTACACCAAGTTCGGAGACCTGTTCCCGGCAGACCGCGACGCGGTGTTCGCGATGATCGCGCCCGAAGAGCAGGAGCGCTTTGCCGAACTGGCGGCATCGTTCGGCGGGCGCGTTTCCTTCAGCATGACGCAGGACGAGCTTCACGCGAACGGGCTGCAACCTGCATATGAATGCGGCTGGAACCACACCACCCTGCAGGCGCTGAAAGCCGAGGAAGGCTGGACCTACCTGCAGGTCGCCTACCCGCGCCCCTTCGATCCCGAGACCGTCATGCGCCAGATGGAGCGCTATGGCGACGACCAGTACATGCATCATGAAATGGCGCGGCTGGAAGGCGAAGTGCAGATCTTCGGCCTGCCGCTGGTCCGCTACAAGGACCGCGATGACACCTATCAGGTTATCCGCGAACTCGAAGAGCTGGACGGTTGCGACATCTACGATCCGCACGCTTTCACCATTGAGGATGGTGGAATGAAGCAGATCGACACCATGCAGATCGAATTCAAGAAACTGGCCGATCCCTTTGGCCTGCTCAACCCTGGCAAGACCCGTGGCTGGACGGCCGACATGGCCGCCAAAGACTGAACCGAAGAACGAATGGGAGTGAAGTTCTTATGAAAAGCATGCACAAAGTCGCAATGACCGCAGCAGCTCTTGTGGTCTCCACGCAATTCGCCATGGCGCTGGACAAGGTTACGTTCGGCACCAACTGGCTGGCTCAGGCCGGCCATGGCGGTTTCTATCAGGCCGTGGCCGACGGCACTTATGAGAAATACGGTCTCGACGTCACCATCGAGATGGGTGGCCCGCAGGTCAACAACCGGCCGATGCTCGCCGCCGGCCGGCTGGACTTCCTGCTTACCGGCAACCTTCTTTTGTCCTTCCACAACAACGCCAATGACATTCCCACCACCGTCATCGCTTCCTTCTATCAGAAGGATCCGCAGGCGCTGATGGCGCATGAAGGCGCTTACAAGGACTTTGAGGACCTCACCAATGCGCCTTCCGTGCTGATCGCCAAGGACACCCAGTATGGTCTGTGGCGCTGGCTGGTCAGCGACTTCGGCTTCAAGGACGAGCAGATCCGCCCCTATGGTTACAGCCTCGCCCAGTTCCTGAGCGACCCAAAAATGGTTCAGCAGGCCTATGCTACCGCCGAACCGCTTTATGCCAAGAAGGAAGGGGCTGACGTCGCCACCTATCTGCTGGCCGACTATGGCTACAGCACTTACGCCAACACGATCGAAACCCGTACGGATCTGGTCGAGAACAATCCTGATCTTGTTCAGCGCTTCGTGGATGCGAGCATCATCGGCTGGAACAACTTCCTCTATGGTGATCGCAGCAAGGCCTATGAGCTGATCATGCAGGACAATCCCGACATGAGCGCCGAGACGCTGGATGGCGAGATCGAGATGCTCAAAAAGCTGGAGATGATCGACAGTGGCGATACGCTGGAAAAAGGCATCGGCGCGATGTCGCTTGACCGTGTGAAGCAGTTCTACGAACTTGCAGTCAAATCGGGTATCGTCGAGGATGGCAAGATCGACATTTCGGAAGTTGCAACCGACGCATTCGTCAACAAGGGCGTCGGGCTCGATGTGAAGAAGCAGCTCAACCCATAAACGCAAAACGGAAAGTGGAGTGATGGGCAGCCGTTCTGCCCATCACCTTTGTGCAAAGGCAATGACGCAGCAAAACGCTGAAAATCAGGAAACTCAGACGTCGCGCGCCAGGGACAAGGTTCTCGAGCGGCGGCGCATGATCCTTGCAACCATTCGCGATGCAGCAATCGATGAGTTTGCCAGCAAGGGTCTCATCGGCGCCTCCACGCAGGCCATTGCCCAGCGTGCCGGGCTGACGAAACCCCAACTGCATTACTACATCTCCAGCAAGGAAGAGCTGTATGAGGACATACTGGTCTATATCCTCGACGAATGGCAGGAGCTGTTTCTCAGCGCCTCCACCGGTGACACGCCTGCAGACGTGATCCGCGCCTATGTGCACAAGAAGCTCGAATATGGACGCAGGAACCCCAACGCTTCGCGCCTCTTCACCACCGAGATAGCCAATGGCGCGCCCGTGCTGGGCCGTCACTGGGCCCCCTATCAGGCCTCAACCCGCGAAGCGGTCGGGCTGATCCAGTCCTGGGTTGATCAGGGGCTGGTCAGAGCGGTCGACCCCCTGCTGTTCCAGATGCATATCTGGGCGGTTACCCAGCATTATGCGGATTTTGATGTTCAGGTCCGCAACATGATGAATCTGGATGAGGGCGAGGAGCCGGACTACGGGCAGATCGAAAAAGAGGTCACGTCCCTTTTCCTGCGCGCACTGGGCATCGAATAGCCTTCCTCTTCCCACCCTGCAGACAAAACAATCCGGGCCGCAGCAGTCAAAACGGCCGCGCCCTTAATCACACAAGACCCGAAAGATCACTCCCATGGCACGCATCATCTATGTGACCCACGACAACCAGCGTTTCGAGCATGATGCTGAAAACGGGTCCTCAGTCATGGAAGCCGCCGTGCGTGCCGGCGTTCCCGGCATCGAGGCTGAATGCGGCGGGGCCTGCGCCTGCGCAACCTGCCACGTCTACGTAGAGCCGGAATTCATGAACACGGTTGGCGAAGCTGACGGCATGGAAACCGATATGCTCGATTTTGCCTGGGAGCCATCGGCCAATTCGCGCCTCTCCTGCCAGTTGACGGTAACCGACGCGCTTGATGGCCTGGTGGTGCGCGTTCCCGCACGTCAGGGCTAGAGCGGGCCACGAGGCAGCTTTGCGGAAATGCCTGCGGCTGCGTTCCAGCGCGCAAGCTGACGCCGCGCAGACAAGCTATGCAAATCGCCGCCATTTATTATGATCAACACAATCAAAAATAAATAAGATAAAATCTGCCCAGAAATCCCCATTCTCTAAGAGATTCTGATTTTTCTCCTGTTGAATATTTGCATATTCATTGTATTGCTGCGCTTATCCTGATCATTTAAGTGTCTGGAAATTGTGTTGAAATTGGCTGCATGGAATGGGCGGGTGAAAGAAAAATGATCGGCAAACTTGGCAATTTATTCGCGAGCGCCATGTTGGCGCTGTTTGTAGCCAGCCCCCTTCAGGCACAAAATATCTCTTCGAACGCAGTCGTTTTTGAAAATGTTCGCATTTTCGACGGGGCTGCCTTGACCGAGCCAATGAACGTGCTGGTCGAAGGAAATCAGATCGCAGAGATATCAGCTGACCCGATCAGTACGGACGCGGCCACCACACGGATCGCGGGCGATGGTCGGACGCTGATGCCAGGGCTGATCGACGCCCACTGGCATACGTTCATGGTCCGCCCCTCGATGATGGTTGCGTCCACTGCACCATTTCCCTTTATCACCCTGCTTGCGGGCGCCGAGGCTGAGGCAACGCTCATGCGCGGCTTCACAAGTGTTCGTGATTTGGGTGGGCCCGCATTCGGCCTGAAGATGGCTATTGACAGAGGCGTGACCCGCGGGCCGCGGATCTGGCCGTCCGGGGCCATGATCTCGCAGACTGGCGGGCATGGTGATTTCCGGATGCTTTCCGAAATTCCGGCCACACCGGACACCTTGAGCTATCCTGAACGTATGGGCATGTCCGCCATCGTCGACTCGCCGGACGAGGTTCGCAAGCGCAGTCGGGAGCAATTGCTGCAGGGCGCCAGCCAGCTCAAATTAACCGTTAGCGGTGGGGTCTCGTCCCCCTATGGGCCAATCGACACAATCCAGTTGAGTGTTGACGAAATCCGGACAGCGGTCGAAGCCGCTGCAAACTGGGGCACTTATGTAACAGTGCACGCCTACACGCCAGAAGCCATACGCAACGCCATCGAGGCTGGCGCAAAAGTCATCGACCACGGCCAGCTGGCTGATGAGGCCACCGTCAAGATGATGGCTGAAAACGGTACGTGGTGGAGCCTTCAACCCTTCGTTGGCGATGAGAATGCAAACCAGCATGCGGATGCCGAACGTCAGGCCGCCTCAGCCGAGATTCACGCCGGCACCGACAGGGCATATGAGCTGGCGCGCAAATATGGCGTTAAGGTCGCCTTCGGCACGGATATCCTGTTTGATGCCGCACGCGCTGCAAGACAGGGCGCGCAGCTTGAGACAATGACGCGGTGGTACACTCCGGCAGAGGTGCTGAAGATGGCGACGGCAGACAATGCCGAGTTGTTGGCCCTGTCTGACAGGCGTAATCCCTATCCGGGAAAGCTGGGCGTCGTTGAAGTCGGGGCGCTTGCCGACCTGCTTCTGGTCGATGGTGATCCAATCGCTCAGATCGACCTGTTTGCAGATCCCGCCAAGAATCTGCTGGTCATCATGAAGGACGGTCGTATCGAAAAGAACATCGTCACGGAGAACTGACAAAGTCGGTCGGGCAGCCCTGGTGTCGCTCGCGGGGTTCTTTTCAGGCCGGTGTTCAGGGCCGTTTTTTGATCGTTGGATCAGCCATCGAGCCGCAATGGTCAAGGCAGATGCGCTGGGAGTTTAGGCTGATAATATGAAGTTCCGTTTCGGTTGTGCGATTTCCCTTGCTCTTGGCTGTCTCTATCCGGTGGGTGACCTCCATGCCGCTGAAGGCGGCGCTGGTGTTTATCTGTTGGGGTTGCGCAGCAGCGGCGCTGGTTTCACTCCGCCTCCGGGGCTGTTCTTTTCGGATCAGCTCTTCATGTATAACGGGTCGCTTGAAGGGCGTGTTGAGCTGGCCGGCGGCGTGCTGGCCGGTGGCGTCGACGCTGACCTCATCATTAACATTCCAACGGCGCTTTGGGTGACCGAGGCCGAGATATTCGGAGGGCGGCTTGGTTTCTCGGTAACAACGCCGTTTGGCCGCACCAGTGTCAGCGGGTTCGTGAACCCGTTTGGGAGGACGAGCGACAGTGTGTTGACGTTCGGAGACCCTGCCCTGACCACCTTCCTTGGCTGGAACGTTGGCAACTTCCACATACAGTCTGGCGTCACCGGGTATTTCCCGATTGGTGACTACAGGGAAGCTGCACTGGCGAATGTTGCTCGCCACAGGCTGGCGGCAGACGTCTATACGGCCATCACCTGGCTCGATCCCGAATGGGGCATTGATATCTCGAACACGATCGGGATCACCTTCAATGCGAAAAACCAGGCGACCAATTACAAGACCGGAATTGAATTCCACTGGGAAGGCGCGATTACCAAGCAGCTGACCGAGCGTTTCTCGGCAGGGCTCGTCGGGTATTACTACAAGCAGCTCACCGCCGATAAGGCGCCCCCGCCAATCGCCGCGGTTCTTGGCGATTTCAAGGGCGAGATAGCAGGTGTGGGTGTCCAGGTTGGTTATAACTTCCAGATTGGCGAAGCACCCGTCTCGACCCGCCTGAGATATTACCATCAGTTCAGCGCAAAAAATCACCTTGAGGGTGATTCAGTCTTCCTCTCTCTGAGCTTCCCGCTGGCGGTTAATCGGTAGAGAACATTTCAATTCACTTGAAATGTGAAAATCATTGGCTTCGGCTCGGATCTAAGTTTTGGGGTTTTTGATGGGTAGGCTGTATTCTGCATTTCAGCGCCATTTTAGTGGTGCCGGAATGGTTCTTGGAGTTTTGTTCTTCTTTGCTTCACTGACCCCCAGCCTCATTCCGCGCAGCTTCGAGGTGCAGGGTATCCTTGGCGGCGTGGCATTCAGTGCAGGCTATGGCATCGGTGTTCTTCTTGTCGCCACGTGGCGCTATCTGCAGTTGCCGTCGGTTGATAAAGGGCTTCTGAGGCTCACAAGATTAGTTCTTTCCCTGATTTCATTGATCGTCATAGTCGTCGGCTTGTATAATTCTGCCGCTTGGCAAAATTCGGTTCGCGGTGTTCTGAACATGGAACCGGTGGATAGCGCCTATCCTGTAAGCGTCATCATCATCGCCATTCTCACCTTCGCTTTCCTGTTTCTCTTGGCGCGCGGAATCATTGCGCTGGGTCGCGCCGTAGCAAACAGGCTTGATAAATTTCTCCCGCGACGGGTTTCAATCATCGCTGGTGCAGCGGTGACGCTCATCGTCGTTGCCACACTCGCGAACGGCCTTTTGATCGAGTACACGTTTCGTCTTCTGGACAAGTCATTTGCGGAACTCGACGCACTACACGAACCTGAACGCCCGCAGCCTTCAGTCATCGAGCGCGCAGGCAATCCGTCTTCGCGGCTGGAATGGCCAAAACTGGGTCGAGCTGGAAGAGAGTTTGTCGCATCGGGCCCGACGGCGGCAGATATCAGCCAGGTTACCCAAAGAGCCGCAGTTGAGCCCATCCGTCTGTATGCCGGTTTGCAAGTCGCAGAGACGCCCGATGAGCGCTCACAGCTCCTGCTTGATGAGCTCATTGAGCTGAATGCCTTTGATCGGGCTGCCCTGGTTGTCGTTACGCCGACTGGCACAGGTTGGGTTGATCCGTCTGCCATCGATGGTCTGGAGTACCTGTATGATGGCGACACTGCCAGTGTCGCTCTGCAGTACTCCTACTTGAACAGCCCGCTCTCATTGGTGTTCCAGTCTGAAAACGGCCTTGAATCGTCGCAAAGCCTTTTCCGAACCATCTACAGATACTGGCAGAAACTCCCTGCCGGTCAGAGGCCCAAGCTTTTCCTGCACGGGCTCAGCCTCGGTGCGTTCAATTCCCAGCGTTCCATAACGTTCCTTGACCTCCTCGGAGACCCGATCGACGGCGCTGTCTGGAGCGGAACGCCTTTTCCAAGCGAGAAATGGCAGACAATCACCGCAGACCGCGATGCAGGTTCCACACAGTGGCTACCGGTTTATCAGGGTGGACGCTTTGTCCGCTTCATGAACCAGAATGGCGTCCCCGAGGGCAACAGTGCATCGTGGGGCAATGTTCGCATTGTCTATCTGCAGTATGCCAGTGATGCGATCACGTTCTTCGACAAGCACCTGCTCTACAGAGAAGCCGACTGGATGAAGGCTCCAAGAGGTCCTGATGTTTCTCCTTTGCTGAGTTGGTATCCGATTGTCAGCATGCTTCAATTGCTGGTCGACATGCCGTTATCCGATGGTGTGCCGATGGGGTATGGCCATGTCTATGCGCCGGATCACTATCTGGATGCCTGGCTTGAGGTGACAGGAGTGGAAAACTGGAGTTCTGAAGAGATAGATGCGCTTAAAAAGTATCTGCATTCGAAAGCCTCAAATGCGGACGGCTACGAGTATCGCGGCGGATGATCGTGAAAAGGGCGGCTGAATGCCCCCCCTGGCAGGGTGGCCCAAGATTAAGCGTGCACCGGCGGAAGAGAAATGCTCAGCGAGAGCCCGAACGCACCAGACCTGTCTCCAACGCGATGCGCGTGGCCTGCGCGCGTGATGTCACCTGCAGCCTTTTGTAGATGCTTTTGACGTAATCGCCGACCGTATGCTCCGACAGACCCGCGTTTGCTCGAAAGGATGCTGTCGCAACATTTGCGAATTCCGGACGCGTGGCAAGGCAGTGTCCAGCTCCAGAGCACAGTGTTTGCAGTGACTGGCTCATGGGAGTGAATGACCCAGCGTTTCTTTGGCTCTGTTGCAACGAAACCCTTGGCCGCTATCCCTTCCGGCGAATTTCGGCCCGTTCCAGCATGTAGCACTCCGCTGCTTCCATGTGGTCGCGCATGATCTGCGCGGCCCGCTTGCCGTCGCCGGCCTTGATCGCCCGCATTAGGCTGATCTGATAATGCAGGCCCGCCTCGCGCAGCGCCGGGTTCGGCTCCTTGTAGATCGCCCGGCATACGGTCATGTCGCGCAGAAGGCTGACAAGGAAAATGCAATTGAAGCCGAGCAGCGCGTTTTCTGCGTGGCGCGCCAGCTCGACGTGAAAGTCGAGTTCGGCGAGACGCTGCCGGTATTCCTCTTCCGCCGTCTCCGGTTCCGCCTCATAGAGTCGGATCTTGGCCTGCAGCGCGGTGAACGCCTCGGGCGAAAGACGCCCGGCGACACTCGCTGCAAGCTGCGGTTCAAGAACCTTGCGGATCGCATAGATCTCGGCGATGGACGGTGGATGGAACAGGAAGAGATTGTCGAGTAGCCGGATTGCCTGATCAGCCCCGACAGTGGAGACAAACACGCCGCCGCCCGGTCCAGTCTTGCTGACAACGAGCCCCTGAAACTCAAGTATCTTCTGGGCTTCGCGCAGCGTTCCGCGTGATGCTTCCTGCGTTTCCGGCAACAGCCATTCATGCGGGATGCGGTCGCCGGGTCGGAGCCCGTGCGTGACGATCATCTCGCGTATGCGGTCGGCGATGATATCCGGTCGCTTGCGGCGTTTGAGCACCGTGGAAAGCTGCGACGCCTCTGGAGCCGGTGGCGGACTACTGCGGTCAGGCATCCTCGTTCTCTTTGACGGGGTGATGGCACGCCGCCATATGCCCCGGATGACCGGGCGCGGCCTCGAGTGGTGGTTGCTCCGATTTGCATCGGTCGGTTCCGCGCGGGCAACGGGCAAAGAACGCACAGCCCTGCGGTGGATCATACGGATCAGGCAATTCTGTATTCGCATCTTCCGGGATGAGCGACCGCTTTCCCGGAACCGGTGCCGATTTCAACAGAAGATGCGTATAGGGATGCCGCGGCGCAGAGAAGATGCGCTCTGACGCCCCGAGTTCGGCAAGCCGGCCGAAATAGAGCACAGCCACCCGGTCGCTGACGCTTTCGATCACCGAAAGATCGTGGCTGATGAAGACATAGGTGAGGCCGAACGTCTTCTTGAGGTCGTCGAGAATGTTCAGAACCTGCGCCTGCACCGAGACGTCAAGCGCGGAAACCGGCTCATCAAGGACGATCAGTTCGGGGTCGGCGGCCAGCGCACGGGCGATGCCGATACGCTGCGCCTGCCCGCCTGAAAACTCGTGCGGGTAGCGCTCCAGAAACTCCGGCGCGAGATTGACCGCTTCCATCAGCTCACGCAGGCGCTTTTCGCGCGCCCCACGGTCCAGTCCGAGCAGGTGTTTGAGCGGCGCTTCCAGAATGGTGCGGATCGTCTTGCGTGGATTGAGCGATGCGACGGGATCCTGAAAGACATACTGCACGCGCTGCGCAAGCTTCTGCGGATCGCGTCTGGCTTCGGCAACCAGATCCATCCCGTCGAAGGTGATCGCACCGCTGGTGGGCGTATCGAGACCGACGATCAGACGCGCGAGTGTGGACTTGCCGCAACCAGATTCCCCGACCACGCCGAGCGTCTCGCCCCTGCGCACATCGAACGATATGCCCTGCACCGCATGCACCGCCGGCAGGGATTTTCCGAACAATGTGCGGCCACCGCCAAAGACCCGCTCCGCAGTGTCGATTTCCAGAAGGGGCGTGTCAGTCATCGGCGGTCTCCCCGGTAAGTGGGTAGAGGCAGCGCACAGCCTGCGTATCGCCAAGGCTGGAAAGTGCGATGTGCCCCCTGCGGCAATCGGGCTTCACCCGGGGGCAGCGTGCTGCGAAGGCACAGCCCGGCGGCAGATCGTTGACCACCGGCGGGCGCCCCTCGATCGCGTCGAGCCTCCGGCCGGGCTCGCCCAGAACCGGCACGCAGTCGATCAGCTTGCGGGTGTAGGGATGCGCCGGCGCATTGAGCACCTCTTCCGTCGTGCCCGTTTCGACGATGCGTCCCGCATACATGACGGCAACCCGGTCGCAGACGGCCGACACGACCCCGAAATCATGGGTGATGAACAGGATCGCCGCGTTGCTTTCCCGCCTCAGCGTGTCCATCAGCGAGAGGATCTGCGCCTGCACGGTCACGTCCAGCGCCGTTGTCGGCTCGTCGGCGATGATGATCTTGGCGTCATTGGCGAGCGCCATGGCAATGCAGACGCGCTGCCGCATGCCGCCGGAAAGCTCATGCGGATAGACCTTCAGTCGCTCCGCCGGATTGGTGATGCGCACCAGACGCAGCAGCTCCTCGGCGCGCGCATCCGCCTCCGACCGCCGGATCGGCCGGTGCGCCATGATCGCCTCCGTAAGCTGGTCACCAATGGTGAACAGCGGGTGCAGGGTGGACAGCGGGTCCTGAAACACATGGGAGACATCCGCGCCGCGCAACGCGCGGATGCGCTCATCGCTGACGGCGAAAAGATCTTCACCGTCGAGCCAGGCGGCCCCGCCCGTGATGCGGCCGGGCGGTGTCGGCACCAGCCCCATGAGCGACATGGCCGTCACCGATTTGCCCGAACCGGATTCACCGACAATGCCAAGGCATTCGCCCTGCTTCAGGTGCAGATCGATGCCGCCCACCGCGCGATAGACGTCGCCGCCGATGTGAAACTCCGTGTTCAGATCCGCCACTTCCAAAACGCTGTCGCCATGGGTCCGGGTTTCGGGCACCGTGCGGCGCTCAACGGCTGTGCGGGCCACGGGCCGCGTGAGCGCACCCGATTTCAGCCGCGGGTCGAGCACGTCACGCACGCCATCGCCCAGTAGATTGATGCTCATGACCAGCGCGAAGATCATCAGGCCGGGAATGATCGACACATGCGGCGCGGTGAAGAGGATCTTGCGGCCCTCGCCCAGCATTGAGCCGAGATCAGCCTGCGGCGGCTGCGCGCCGAGCCCGAGGAAGGACAGGCCGGCCGTTTCGAGGATCATCCAGCCAATGGTGGTCGACATGGTGATGATGATCACCGGGAGCACGTTGGGCAGGATCTCGCCAAACAGAATGCCCGCATTCGACTTGCCCGAAAGACGCGCTGCATCGACGAATTCGCGCCGCGACAGGCCGATGGTGATGCCGCGAATGTTGCGCGCGAAGAAAGGGATGTTCACCACAGCGATGGCGTAGAGCGCATTGAGCAAACCCGGCCCGAGCGCTGCCACGATGGCAAGTGCCAGCAGGATGTAGGGAAACGCCATCACCATGTCGATGCCGCGCATCAGGAAGGCGTCCACGCGCCCGCCCGCATAGCCTGCAACAAGCCCGATGAGCGAACCGAAGAAGGCGGCGATCAGCGTGGCCGAGATGCCCACGGCAAGGCTGACGCGCGTGCCCCAGACAAGCCGCGAGAGGATATCGCGCCCGAGCGCATCCGTGCCAAGCAGATGCCCTTCCGTGAGCGGGCGCAACAGCCTGTCGGCCGGCGCTGTCGCGTCAGGGTCGGGCAGCGGCAGGAGCGGCGCCAGAAGCGCGGCCGCGATGATCAACACCAGCAGCACCAGCCCGGAAGCCGCAAGCATGTTGTTGAGAAGCAGACGGATCGGACCGGGGCGGCCTGCCCCGCGCGCCCTGCCCTTCGCTGCGGTGGAAACGGCTTCACTCATCAGCGCAACCTCGGATCAAGAAGCGTCTGCACCACATCGGCGGCCAGATTGAAGAGAACATAGGCGGCGGCCACCACCAGAACACCGCCCTGCACCAGAAGCAGATCGCGGGTGGAAATGGCGTTGACCAGCATCGAACCGATGCCCGGCCACTGGAACACGGTTTCGATATAGACCGCACCGCCGAGCACGAACCCGGCCTGAATGCCGATCACCGGAATGACGCTGACAAGTGCGGCCTTGAAGGCGTGACGGTAAATCACGCGCCTTTCGCTCAGCCCCTTGGCGCGCGCGGTGCGAATGTAGTCCTGCCGAAGCACTTCAAGCATGGCCGTGCGGGTCAGCCGGGCGATAACGCCGGTGGCGACGACCGCCAGCGTCAGCGCCGGCAAAAAGAGGTGATGAAGCAGGTCCGGCAGATCGCCGCCACCATAAATGGCGTACATGCCACTGGCGGGGAACAGCCGGATCTTGACGGCGAAC
Source organism: Nitratireductor sp. WH36-1 (assembly GCF_058725515.1). NCBI lineage: Bacteria > Pseudomonadati > Pseudomonadota > Alphaproteobacteria > Hyphomicrobiales > Phyllobacteriaceae > Nitratireductor > Nitratireductor sp. WH36-1. The sequence goes on from NZ_JBZXDP010000002.1 coordinate 397,708, forward strand.
GCCAGGATGAGAAGCAGGCCGAGCCAGAAGGACGGTATCGAAATGCCGATCAGCACCAGAACCGTGATCACCTTGTCTGCCAGACCATACTGGCGCACGGCCGAGACGACGCCCGCCAGAAGCCCAAGGATCGAGCACAGCACCAGCGCCGTGCCGGCCAGGATCAGCGTGGCCGAGAAACGCTCAAGCACCTCGTCCAGCACCGGTCGGTTGAGCGCATAGGAGCGTCCGAGATCGCCCTGAAGAAGGTTCCCGAGCCAGATCAGATATTGCTGGGGCAGTGGCTTGTCGAGGCCGAGATCGGCATTGATCCTGGCCACGTTCTCCGGCGTCGCATAGGAACCGAGAATGGCCGTTGCCGAGTCGCCGGGGATCATCGCCATGATCAGGAAGACGATGATCGAAAGTCCGAACAGGACAGGGATGGCGGCAAGGAGGCGCTTGGCTATGTAGGCTGCCATGGCTGGGGCCTCGTTTCAGATTCGGTTATGGGCGCGGTTCGCCTTTGGTCCGGTGCCCTGCATGCCACCCTCGCCCTTCGCCTTTCGACAAGCTCAAGAGGCTCGGGATGAGGGCTGTGGATGCGCAGTGCGTCGTTTGAACATCTTGCATGTGCGCCGTCGTCCCACCCTCATCCTGAGCCTCTTGAGCTTGTCGAAAGGCGAAGGACGAGGGTGGGAACCACGTTCACACCCCTAGGGCTTGGCCACGTCCTGCAGCATCAGGAAGAAGGACGGCTGGAGCTTGAAGTTCTCGACATTCGCGCCGGTCACCGCATTCTGCTTCCAGTTGGCGACGAAGACCCACGGTGCGTCGTCCTGAACGATCTCCTGCATCTCCTTGTAGAGCGCAGCGCGTTCGTCCTGATCGGTCGAGGTACGGGCCTTGTTCAGGAGTTCGTCGACCTTCTCATTGGCGTAGTAGCCGGAGTTGAACCCGCCCTTTTCGGGCCAGGCTTCCGAGCGCAGCGCCAGGAAGGGCAGCGTGTCCGGCGAGTTGGTCATCCATGCCATTTCGGCCATGTCCGCCTTGCCTTCGAGGCCCGGATTCACCTTTCCAAGGAACGTGTTCCACTCATAGGTCTCGATGTTGACCTTCATGCCCACGGCCTGCAGATCGGCCTGAATGGCCGTGCCCATGGCGATGGGGTCGAGCATGCCCGAGCCGCCCTCGGTGACGTAGAAGGTCAGTTCCTCACCACCATAACCGGCCTCTTCCAGAAGCTGTCGGGCCTTGTCCGGATCATAGGGATAGGGCTGCAGCTCTTCATTGTAGGCCCATGCGAAGGCCGGCGGCGTCGGGCCCGCGGCCACGTCTGCCGTGCCCTGCAGGATGTTCTCGACCAGCGCCTTCTTGTTGATGGCGTAATTGGCAGCCTGACGCACCGCCTTTTCGGTGAACGGCCCCTCCTTCATGTTGAGGATGAGGAACCAGACATGCGGGCCCGCCTGCTCGTAAACGCTGAAATTCGCGTCATCGCGGAACTGCTGCAGGCTGTCCGGCGGCACCTCCACCATCACGTCCAGACCACCGGAGAGCATTTCGGCAATGCGGGTGTTGGTGTCGGTAATCGGACGGTAGATCACGGCCTCCAGCGGCGGCGCGCCATCCCAGTAGTCTTCGTTGCGTGTAATGACGACGCGGGAATTGGCCTGCCATTCCTCGAACCTGAAGGCCCCGGTTCCGACCGGGTTGCGGCCGTAGTCCTTGCCGTGTTCCTTCACCGCCTCGGGCGAAACGATCAGACCTGTCGGATAGGACAGGTTCGACAGGAAGGGCGCGAAAGGCTCTTTCAGCGTGAACTCGACAGTCAGGTCGTCCACCGCCTTCACCGCGTCCACGGACGAGAAATAGAAGGCGAGCGGGAACGGTCCCGTGTCGTGATAGGGGTGATCTTCGTTCAGCATGCGGTCGAAGTTGAACTTCACCGCTTCCGCGTTAAGCGGCGTGCCGTCATGAAACGTCACCCCTTCGCGCAGCTTGAAGGTGTAGGTGATCCCGTCATCGGAAATCTCCCAGCTCTCCGCCAGCGCCGGTTCCGGCTCCAGCGTGCCGTCCTTGTAACGGGTCAGGCCGTCATAGACGTTCATCAGGATGCGGAAATCGTTCACGGCTGTCACCGCATGGGGATCAAGCGACTTCGGCTCCGCGATCTGCCCCACAACCAGAACGTTGGGCGGGGTCTGCGCAAAAACCGGCGATGCGAAGAACATCGTACCGGCAGTCATGGCGGCTGCAATCAGTTTCCTCATGGAGGTTCCTCCCTCTGTTGCCCATAATTAATCCTAACAATCTATCCATTGGCAAGCATTTATTATAATAAATAGACGGTGCGTCATTTCTCCGGGCTCATCGACGCCGAATAAACGTTTGAAAAACAGGCACGTCTCATGGCCAACACACCCGTCATAAATTCACAGCGCCTGCGCGCCCTGCTCGACGGGGTCAACACCTTCGGTCGCAATCCGCAGACCGGCGGCTTCAACCGCGTCGGCTTCAGCGACGCGGACATGGCCGTGCGAAACTGGTTTCTGGAACAGATGCGCGCTGATGGGCTGACCGTGCATCGCGACCCGGTCGCCAACCTGTTCGGAAGATACGGCCCGGCGGACGGTCCATGCATCATGGCCGGTTCGCATCTCGACACCGTGCCCGAGGGCGGCGCCTTCGACGGAGCGCTCGGCGTCTGTGTGGCGCTCGAATGCGTGCGCGCCATGAAGGACGCCGGCTTCACGCCGACGACCGCCATAGAAGTGGTCGCCACCGCCGAGGAGGAAGGACGGTTCGGCGGCATGCTGGGCTCGCAGACCATTGCCGGCCTGGTGACCGGTAAATGGCTGGATGAAGCCCGCGACGCCGACGGTATCCGACTTGCCGACGCAATGGGCGATCAGGGCCTGAACATCCGTGAGGCGCTCGACGCCGCCCGCCCGCCCCGCGACGTCAAAGCCTTCCTCGAACTTCACATCGAACAGGGTCCGGTACTGGAACAGGCTGGCATCCCCGTCGGGATCGCCGACAGTGTCGCCGGCGTCATCAATCTCGCCGTGTCGCTGGTCGGCCGCGCCAACCATTCAGGCACCACGCCGATGGCGCTCCGCGCCGACGCCTTCGCCGGTCTCTCGGCGGTCGGCCAGGCGGTGCGTGGCGTGATTGCCGAACACGGCGGAGAGCGCAGCCGCATCACCATCGGCAAGGTGGCGCTTCAGCCCAATTTCATTCACACCGTGCCGGGCTGCGCCGATTTCATCATCAACATCCGTGACACCGATCCCGGCACGATGGCGGCTCTCGCCCAGGCCATGGAACAGGCCGTGCGCGATGCAGCGCAGGTAAACGGCCTCAGCTTTTCCATCGAGGAGCAGAGCCGGATGGAACCGGTCCGTCTCGACGGCACACTCGTCTCACTGTTGAACGGGGAAGCGGACCAGCTCGGGCTCAAAGCCCTCACCATGCCATCCGGCGCAGGCCACGACGCCCAGACGATGCAGACCCTGTGCCCCTCCGGCCTCATCTTCGTACCGAGCCACAATGGCGTCAGCCATGCGCCGGAGGAGTGGACCGACTGGGAAGCAATCGAAAAGGGCGCACAGCTGTTGCTGTCAGCGCTCATCAGGCTCAGCGGCTCCGTCGCCGCAAAATAGCGGCCTGCCCTGCAGACATCCACCGCATCAAAGGAAACGGAGATGCCATTCCTAACTGATGGGTGAGACATCCATGCCAATGCGCTTCCCCATCCAATCGCTCACTTGGTGAGAAACCAGTGTGACGGCACCTCGCTCAGGGATCTTTCGCCATCAACGCTTGACCGAAGAGCCACCGGCCATCCGTTCCGGGCCCTTGTCGTTGATATGGCTCGTGATAACCGTTTTCATGGCTTCCACGTCCCTGTTCTTGATCGCGTCGACAATCAGGAAATGATCGTTGGAGGCCTTCTCGAGCTGTGCCACGGTGTGCCAACGCGTTACCGGAGCAGCCGGACCGCGCTGTCGCAACTCGGTAATCAACTCCACCAGCGACTTGTTCGCGCAAAGTTCCAGAAGCCTGAGATGGAAGCGAAGATTGGCCTCATTCTGCTCCAGAATGGTTCCGTTATATGCTGCTTCCTTGAAGCCTTCCGCAAGCGCTGTGAGGTCCTCGATGTCTTTCTCGGTCGCCCGTTCCACTATTCCTGGAGCCGCGGCCGTTTCCAGCAGCGTACGAATCTCGGAAACCTCGCGGCGCTGTGTCGGACTGAGTGCATAAACCCGGTAACCGCGATTCGGAATATGCTCGACCAAACGCTTGGCCACCAGTTCATCAAGCACCCGCCGCACAGCGATACGCGTGACACCATACCGCTGTTCCAGGTCGATCTGCTTCAGCCATTCGCCCGGACCGTATTTTCCGATGTTGATGTCTCTGACAATTCGCTCAGAGAGCTGAACATGCTCGCTGTCGACATTTTTCAGCGATTCTGCGGCTTCCGACAATGGCGCACCTATGGTTTCGTTGGAAAGGCGTCTGCACAACGCAGTCTCGATTTAAGCGCATTTATAGCGGCAAGCCTGCCGTATTTCCACCTGACAGAGACACATGTTCGACTGGTTCCGCTCCGCCCCGACCTTTGACTTAGGGCTTCAGAACGGCGGAAAAGCCCGATTTTAAAGGAATGAAGGGAGCCAGACAAAAATCTGAATTTAAATTGGCGCCAATATTGACGAAATTAAAGTTACTAATTAGCGTGGCCTCGAATTTGAAGAAGGAGAGGCGTGTGCTAGCGCAATCGACACATACCGCTGAAGATCGCCGCAAGGCGCTTTATCAGCGCGGACGGACAACCATATTTGCCTGCAAGGCTGACCCGCGCTTTAGCTACAGCCTCTACGTTCCCGAAGACATCAAGGTAGACGGGGAGCCGAACCTTCTGGTTTCGGTCCATGGAACTGCGCGTATGCAGTTCCAGTATCGCGAGGCGTTCACCGGATTCGGTCAGTACAACAACACCGTTGTATTGGCACCGCTTTTTCCGGTCGGCGTGTGTGGCGACGGAGATGCGGATGGGTACAAGTACATTCTCGAAGGCGACATACGGTATGATCTGGTGTTGCTATCGATGGTGGCTGAAGTCGAGGAAATGCTCGGCTGTCGCTTTCCACCGTTCATGCTCTTCGGCTTCTCCGGTGGTGGACATTTCACACATCGTTTCCTGATCCTGCATCCAGAGAAACTCAGCGCCGCCTCCATAGGATCGCCGGGTTCCGTCACCTTGCTGGACCATGACAAGGACTGGTGGGTCGGCATTCGCAACCTCAAGGAGCTCTTCGGACGGGAACTGAATGTTCAGGCCTTGCGCGCGGTCAAGGTGCATCTCGTCGTCGGTGGAGCTGATGTGGAAACCTGGGAGATCCAGCACAAAAAGGACGGTCGACGTTTCATGGAGGGCGCCAATGACGCAGGCCTGACCCGTATTGACCGCAACAACAGCCTTCGCTCATCGCTTGAAAAACAGGGCGTGACAGTCAACCAGGACATCGCACCCGGGGTGGCACACAACATGGAGGGCATTGTTCCTTACACCATCCGGTTCTTCCGCAGCGTTCTCCGGCAGCAGGAATACCAGGCTTCAAAATGAGCATCGTCAAGTCCCCCCCTCTTGTTGAAATCGAAGGTCCGGCAGAAGCGCGGGGTGAAGCCTATGGCCGTGCCACCGACACACAGATCAAGTGTGGTGTCGAGCGATATCAGTCTTTCCTGGCCGCAAAGGGCTGCACCTGGGATGCCGTTGTCAGGGCAAGCAGCCTCCTGGCAGGACGGCTGGAAGAAGCCTGCCCAGAACAGTACCGCGAGTTGAACTCAGTTGCCAAAGGTGCGGGCGTCGATCTGGCAGACGTCCTCCTGATCAATGGCCGCAGCGAGATTCTGAATGCCGCCGGCATAGATATCGAGGCCGAGGATAGAAAGCATCTCGACGACGGGTGCACTGCGGCGGTTGCGATGCCAGAGCGAACGGCCGAGGGCCGGTTGATCCATGGGCAAAACTGGGACTGGCGCCCTGAATGCGAAGACACAACGGTCATTCTCGTTGTGCGTCGAAGCGACGGGCCTGACCTCATGACCTACGTCGAAGCCGGAGGGCTTGCTCGCGCCGGCTTCAACGATGCTGGAATCGCGATTACCGGCAACAATCTTCAGACCACCGACGAGACCTGGGCGAAACCGGGTATTCCACTTTCTGTCATTCGCCGTCTGGCACTGGAAGCTGAAACCTACCCCGCAGCCCTGCAGGCTGTCGCTTCATCGCCGCGCACTGTCTCCAACAACATGATCATCTCCTGTGCCAGGGATGGAGGCGAAGCATTCGATCTGGAGACCACGCCTCAGGAGATATTCTGGCTTGCACCAGACAACGGTCTGCTTGTCCACGCCAATCATTTTGTATCCCTGGCAGCACAGGCAAAAGTGGTCGACGCAGGCCTGCTGAACGGCATGGACTCGCTTTACCGCGACCGCCGTGTGCGGGCCCGGCTTGAGCAGGCGCAAGACAAGATTACCCAATCTGATTTTGAAGACGCGTTCTCCGATACATTTGGCCATCCAGCGGCCGTGCTTCGCTCGCCCGTGTCTCGCAGCAGAAAGCAGTCCATTTCCGCTACGGTCGCGACAATCCTGATGGACGCCGAAGCGCGCATGATGCGGGTCTGCCAATCTCCGTACAAGAACAGTGAATATGCAACCTACACCCTGTGAGTTCACGCCACAAAGCAATTGAACTCCACAACACGAAGACAACAACAGCTGGCGAAATGGGAGACCAGATATGCGCAATCAATCCAGGGGAACATACATATTGGGAGCACTTGCGTCCGCATTGCTGCTTTCAACCAGCGGTGTCGTTCAGGCCGAAACGGTCCTGAAAGTGGCTTTCATCCAGGATATTCGCGGTACCAATCCCGGTGTGGACCGAGACGGCAATACCGATACGATCCATATGCATGTGGTTGAGGGACTTGTGGCTTATGCGGCAGACTTCTCCGTTCAGCCGATGCTCGCAGATTCCTGGGAAGTAAGTGACGACGGGCTCACCTACACATTCAAGCTCCGCGAAGATGTCCCGTTTCACAACGGCGAGATCATGACATCCGAGCATGTCAAATGGTCATGGGACCGCTTCATGGATCCGGAAACCAAATGGCGCTGCCGGAGCTATTTCGATGGCGAGAATGGGCCCGAAGTGGTCTCAATGGAGGCTCCCGATGCACATACAGTCGTCTACAATCTGGCGAGCCCAAGTTCGACCTTTCTGGGCAATCTTGCGCGCTTTGACTGTGGGAATACAGCGATCCTTCATCCAGATTCCGTTGGTGCAGACGGGAAATGGCTACAACCCGTAGCAACGGGCCCGTTCAAGTTCGGAGAGATCAAACACGGACGCTACATCGATCTCGAAAAGTTTAACGACTATGCAAGCCGCTCCGAGCCTCAGGACGGTTATACGGGAGCAAAAGCGGCTCTGGTCGACAGGGTCCGGTTGCAGATATTGCCCGAACCCTCCGTTTCAAAAGCAGCTTACCTCGCCGGCGACATTGATCTTCTCACGATCCAGCCTGCAGATCTGGTGGAGATGGAAACTGCGCCCAATACACAGATCGTGAATGCAGAGACCGCCCTGTGGGATGCATTGCTGATCAACTCGAACGATCCCCTGCTGAAGGACAACCGGATACGCCGGGCCATGGCGCATGCCATCAATCGCGACCAGGTCGTGGCTGTGATCTCGGAAGGTCGCGGGCGCGCCAATCCCTCGCCTCTTCCCCCTGCCTCATCCTTCTTCACCGATGCCCAATGGGAGCAACTGCCTTATGACAGGGATCAGGCAAAGGCGCTGCTTGAAGAAGCCGGCTACGAAGGACAGCCGATTGAAATTCTGACCAACAAGCGGTCAGGTGCATATTATGAGCGGGCACTTATCGCACAGTCCATGCTTAAAGAAGCAGGCATAAACGCCCAACTGAAGGTTCTCGAATGGGGTACCCAACTCGACGCGTACACTTCGGGTGATTACCAAATGCAGTCCTTCAGTTACTCGCCACGGCTCGATCCTGCACTGAGTTTTGAGATGATCTCCGGTGAGCAATCCCGCAAGGTCTGGAAAGATCCCGAAGCCATCGCGCTGGTCGAGAAGGCCATGGTGGTTTCCGACCGGGAAGAACGTCAGGCCATCATTGATGAGCTGCACCGCCGCTTCATCGAAGAAGTTCCGGCGATCGGCCTTGGCCACCGGGATAAGTTCTATGCCGTGAGGGACACAATCGAAGGCTTCACACCGTGGGGTGCGGGTAAAGAAATCTTCTGGGGCGTGGAGCTGAAATAGTCAGCCCCCTTTCTGGAGAGGTGCGCTAGAGGCAGCGCCCTCTCCCCTCCTTTGCCCGACATTATCATTCTTGGGGTACCTTCATGTGGAGCTACACACTGAAGCGGGTGTTAACGGCCATCCCGACCGTTTTTCTCGTTTTGATTATCGTTTTCACCCTCATCCGGCTCATTCCTGGTGACCCGGCGGAGTTGATGCTCTACGAGCTGGACGACCCGGCTGTCGTTCAGCAAATGCGCGAGGACCTGGGGCTTGATAAACCCATCCCCGTGCAGTTCTTCATCTGGTTGGGCAATCTGGCAACGGGTGACCTTGGTGTTTCCATCCGAACACATGAGGCTGTCCTGCCCGCGCTTCTGGAGCGGTTCAGCGTCACTGCCACTCTGGTCTTCTGGGCCGTATTATTCGCGGTTCTGATTGCGGTTCCTGCAGGAATGGTTGCCGCCTGGAAGCAGAATACAAGGATAGATTTCGCCATTGTGCTGCTGGCGATTTTCAAGCTCTCGCTTCCCAGCTTCTGGGTTGGGTTGATGCTGCTCCTGTTCTTCGGAGTTTACCTGCAGTGGCTTCCGACTGTTGGTTATGTGGAATTGAGTACGGATTTCGGTGTTGGGGTTCTCTACCTCATCATGCCCGTGATCTCGCTGGCCCTAACCGAAATCGCAGTTCTCACTCGTATGATGCGCTCAGGCACGCTGGAGGTTCTGCGGCTGGAATATGTAACCCATGCGCGTGCCAAAGGGCTTTCCGAAGGCACTGTGCTCGCCCGTCATGTTTTCAAGAATGCGTTCGCTCCGGCCCTGACCATGCTGGGACTTGTCATGGCCTCATTGCTCGGAGGCGCAGCAGTGACCGAGACGGTTTTCAGCCTTCCCGGCATCGGCAAACTGGTGGTGGATTCCATCTATGCGCGTGACTATCCAATGCTGCAGGGCGCGCTTCTTCTAATTGCCGGCGTTTATGTCGTGGTCAATCTGGCGGTTGATCTCCTCTATGGCTTCTTCGATCCGCGTGTGACCCTGAAATGAAAAAACTGAAGAAAATTCTCTCCCGCCCCAATGGTCTGGCCGGCGGCCTGATGCTGGGCTTCGTCTTGCTGGTCGCTGGCATAGGCTCCATCTACACCCCCTACGATCCAACTGCGCAGGATTACCTCGCCCGCTTCGAAGGTCCTTCCGGACTGCACCCGTTGGGAACAGACATGTTCGGTCGCGATCTCCTGTCGCGCCTCCTGGCTGGCGCAGGTGTTTCAGTCACTGTGTCTTTTCTCACAGTTGCAGCAGCGGTAACCGGCGGCGTCATCATCGGGGCCTTCTGCGGCTACTGGCGCGGCTGGTTCGACCGTCTGGTGATGATGGTGGTCGAGGCGCTGATGGCTTTTCCGGGCATCCTGCTCGCACTGGCATTGATGGTTGCGATCGGCCCGAACAAATATGGTGTCGTGCTCGCTCTGGCGCTGGCTTACCTTCCATCGGTCACCCGCCTTGTGCGTGGGACGGTGCTCTCTCTACGCGAGAAGGAATACATTGAGGCTTCCGTTGCGTTGGGAAACGGTACGTTGTTCACCCTGTTTCGGCATGTTTTGCCTAACAGCCTCGGACCACTGATCGTTCTTTCAACGACAATGTTTGGCTGGGTTCTTCTTGCAGAAAGCTCGCTCGCATTTCTGGGCTTGGGTGTACCCCCACCGGCTCCAACCTGGGGCAACATGCTGGCAGAAGCGCGCAGCTATCTAATGCGTTTTCCCTGGCTCGGCATCCTCCCGGGCATCTGCATCTCCTTCGCTTTGCTGGGCGTCAATCTTTTTGGCGATGCCCTGCGCGACGAACTCGACCCCCGCAACAATTGATCCGAACGAGGCCTCGCCGTGACGCTCTCTCCTACCACGCCTCTGCTCCAGATTAGCGATCTCGAGATCGTTTTCCCCTTCAAGACGCCGATTACCGCCGTGCACAAAGCCAGTCTCACCATTGAGCCCGGCCAGATACATGCCGTGGTAGGTGAATCGGGAAGCGGCAAAACCATGCTCGCACGTTCGGTCCTGCGGCTTTTGCCCCCACCCGCAGAAATTGCGAGCGGGCAGGTGCTATTTCAGGGGCGTGATCTGGCCTCCCTGAGCAACCGGCAGATGCGAGCCGTGCGAGGTGCCGAGATAGGCATGATCTTTCAGGAGCCCCTGGTTTCGCTCAATCCGGCACTCCGGATCGGCAAACAACTTTCCGAGGGACTGAAACTTCACAGCAATCTGGAAAACGATGAAATTCGAGATCGTGCCATCGAGATGCTGAAGGCAGTTCGGATTCCTGATCCTGAAGACTGCCTCAACCGTTATCCGCATGAGTTCTCTGGCGGGATGCGGCAACGCATCATGATCGCGTCGGTTATGATGCTTCGTCCGAAGCTTCTGCTCGCAGATGAGCCAACAACTGCGCTCGATGCCATCGTGCAGAAGGATGTGCTGGACATTATGCGCGATGTGGTTGGCGAGCTTGGTGCAGCCGTCATGTTGATCAGCCACGATCTGGGACTGGTGGCACGCTACGCCGACCAGGTCACCGTCATGGAGAAAGGGCTGATTGTTGAACAGGGGGCGTCGGAGAAGATACTGACCACGCCGGCCCACCCCTATACGGTCAAGCTACTCGCATCACTGCCGCACGGCCCGCGGCCAAAGCCGGACGACGTAACCGAACCAGCTCGGGCGAAGCCTCTTTTGAGTGCGCGCGATGTCAAGGTGAATTATGAAATTCCCTCTCCGTGGCCATTTGCCCGTGCCGGGCAAAAATGTGCTGTAGCTGGTGTTTCGCTTGATCTGCATGAAGGTGAAATGCTGGGGCTGGTAGGAGAATCCGGAAGCGGCAAGAGCACTCTCGGTCGCGCCCTGATCCGCCTAAAAGACCCATCTTCCGGCACAGTGACATTCCGCGGCAAAGACATGCTCGGCCTGCGCGGCGAACCGCTGCGCGCGGTACGAAGGGAGCTCCAGATTGTTTTTCAGGACCCGTTTTCTTCTCTCGACCCACGCATGAGGGTCGCAGAGCTAATCGCCGAAGGGTTGCGTCATATTCCAGGCATTAGCCGCAGGGAGAAACGTGAAAGAGTGGCCGAGATGCTTGACGCCGTCGGCCTGGGCGGCGCCTATGGCGAACGCTTCCCTCACGAGCTCTCCGGTGGACAGCGTCAACGCGTTGCAATTGCCCGCACTCTGGTGACGCGCCCATCGGTGGTGGTGGCAGATGAACCAGTGTCCGCGCTGGACGTTACGGTGCAGGCTCAGATTCTGAAGCTGCTTCGAGAACTCAAGGAACGCTTCAGCTTTTCCTGCCTGTTCATCAGCCACGATCTGGGTGTGGTTGAATCGCTGTGTGACCGCGTTCTTGTGATGTATCGTGGCCGGATCATGGAACAAGCCCCAACACGGCGGCTCTTCGAACAACCGCATCATCCCTATACATGTCGGCTGATGAATGCGGTCCCCGTCCTATCTGAGACAGAGCACGGATATCGACTTCGCGAAAGCTCCCTGCAGGCGGTTCCAAGGGAGGATCAGACAAACTATTTCGATCCCATGTCCGACCAGAGCAGAACGGTGAACTCACGATTGGTGGAAGTCACACGCGATCACTTTGTTGCTCTCGAGGCCTGAGGTAGTGAGCGGATGCAGGCAGCACACTCACGTCTTCCATTCAGCCGATGGCCAGAAGGCAGTAAAGGCGCTGGGCGAAACGGTCTGAACGAGATGTTTGCGTAGAGCAGAGGAAATCGAAATGGAGGGGCAGGCCATCGACTGACCGGAAGTCAGCGTCATTCGTTCCCGTGTTCCAGCGGTACACGGGAACGCTCAGTGCAGTCTTCATGCCCCTTGGTCACTTCAACAACGGGCGCACGAACCGACGTCCCGTTATTAAAGGGACAAGTTCAGAATCTTCAGCCGGTCCCCTACCCTTCTGCCGGCGGCCAACAGGTTGCGCCAGAACTGCCTGAAACTCCAGGCAAGGTCTGCCCTGACAGCACCCCACTCTTCTAAACCTCGTCAAGAAGGACGCACGCCGCCGCGTGCCCGCCACCAAGGTCGCGAAGTCCCGGAGGGGGCTGCGAAGCGAAGGTGACACGCAGATCCGATCCAGTTTCGACAATCTGCGCCGCTTCTACCAGCGATGCGTGCTTCGCCTCCATCGCTGCCAACAATGCAGTACGTGCAGAGGCCAGACCCTGCGGTGCCTTGACCACAAGATCCAACCCTTCTCGGGTGATCTTTCCCAGAGCAGCCGTCTGCCGTTCCTTTGCTGCACCATCACGCACCGCTTCCTCAGAAAGCGCTGAAAGCACATCGCGCCCCTCCCAGCCACAGCTTGCGGTCGCCAGCGGACAGCGGGTGTGGAAGCGACAACCATTAGGCACATCGATCGCAGAAGGGATTTCACCCGCGACCTCCAACGGTGGCTTTGTCACCTCTGGATCGGGTTCCGGCGACGCCTCGATCAGCAGTTGTGTGTAAGGGTGGCGGCGCTCACGGATGACCTTTTCGGTCGGCCCAATCTCAACGATCTGGCCCAGGTACATAATGGCGGTACGGTCGGCGACGTAGCGAATTGTTGGAAGGTCGTGGCTTACATAAATAAAGCTGATACCCATCTCATCGCGGAACCGCCGCATCAGGTTCAGAACCCCGGCTCTGATAGAAACATCCAGCATCGATACTGGTTCATCTGCGACAATAATCCGGGGCTCCAGCACGATTGCACGCGCAATCGCCACACGTTGCCGCTGCCCTCCGGACAGTTCATGCGGAAAGCGCTCCAGGTAAAGCTCCGCTGGTTTGAGGCCAGCGCGCTCCAGCACATTTGTGACATGCTCCTTTCGCTCGGAGGCCTTTCTCGCAAGTTTGTGGACGATCAGTGGTTCACTCACGATCTGTGCGATGGTGAAGCGGGGATTAAGCGTTTGATAGGGATCCTGGAACACCATCTGCGCGCGGCGGCGGAATGCCTTGAGTGCTGCGCCACTGAGACCAGAAATATCCTCCCCCTCTGAAGCAATGACACCGGCGGTCGGTTCCTGCAACTTGACCAGAACCTCTCCCGTGGTGGTCTTGCCCGATCCTGACTCCCCGGCAAGCCCCAGAATCTCGCCTGCCTGAACACTCAGGCTGATGCCATCGACTGCATGAACCTTGCGTTCCGGGCCCAGGAAGCCTGACGGCGCATCAAAATGGCGCGAAAGGTTCTCGACCCGCAGCACCTCGCCTTTCACTGTTTCGCGCGCGGAAGACGGTTTCCCCACTACTTCAGCGCCAAAGCGGCGGCTCACAGCCTCCCAGGTTTCATTGTTCGCTGCCGTTTTACGGAATTCATGGACCCGGTCGACGTAATGACACGCGGCCGAACGGGTCTCATCGATCTTGTGAAGAGGCGGCATCTCGTTGCGACATAACTCGGTGGCAAAAGGACATCGCTCAGAGAACCGGCACCCGGCAGGCGGGCTCAACAGATCAGGGGGATTGCCGGGTATGGAGATCAGCTCTTTCTGTGCGCCGTCCAATGTCGGAAATGCGTTGGTGAGGCCCATCGTATAGGGATGGAAAGGGGCGCCGAACACTTCACGCACCGGGCCGATCTCCATGATCTTGCCCCCGTACATCACCGCTACCCGATCACATGTCTGCACCACGACAGAAATGTCATGCGTAATAAACAGCAGGCTCATCCCGCGCTCACGGCGCAGTTTCGCCAGCCGGGCGAGGATCTGAGCCTGCGTCACCACATCCAAAGCGGTGGTGGGCTCATCCGCGATCACGAGTTTCGGTCCAAGCGCCATTGCCATGGCGATGACCGCCCGCTGCTTCATGCCGCCCGACATCTCATGTGGATAGGCACGTAACCGTGTGGGGTCTATGCCCACGGCTCGAAACAGTTCAGCTACCTGGTTCAGAGCATCATCCCGACTGATCGTGATATGCGTTTGCATGGCCTCAACGATCTGGTCACCGACCCGGTAAACCGGATCAAGCGCATTCATTGCGGCCTGCGATATCCAGGCGATCTCCTTCCACCGCACGGCACGCATTGCCTCCCCGCGCAAAGGAGCGAGATCGCGACCATCCAGATCTATGCGTCCTCGAGCAATCTCTCCATTGGGCGGCAACAGCTTCAGTATCGCCTTGGCGGCAGTCGTCTTGCCGCAACCGGATTCACCAACGAGTCCCAGGGCTTCACCCGGCCGGATAGTGAAATCGATGCCGTCGACGGCTTTGATCGGCCCTTTCCCCGTGCCGTACTGGATCGCCAGATCGCGCACATTCAACAGCGGCTTGTCGTCATTCTTCATGTTCGTGCCCTCAGCCGCGGGTTCGCGACGACTTCCAATGATCGTGAGATGAAGAAGACCGACAGCACCGTTGACATGATGAACAGTCCCGGCGGCAGGTTCCACCACCAGGCGGTTCGCCAGGCGCCAGAGAGCCGTGCATCATGCAAAATACCGCCCCATGAAACCGACTGTGGCGGTCCAAGTCCGAGAAACGAGAGCGTGGCTTCGGCGATGATCGACACGCCGACTGTGATGGCAAGCTCCAGAAACACCAGCGGCATCACATTTGGCAGGATGTGCAGATACATTATGCGCAGATCCGACGCACCCGCGACACGCGCCGCCTTCACGAATGGCCTTTCGCGCAGACTCAGCACCTGAGCCCTGATCAATCGTGCGGTCGTCCGCCATGTAAGCAGTGAAACAGCGAGAATGACGATCAGCAGGCTGGGCTTGAACAATAGCACGAGGATCAGGGCGAAGGGCTCGAAGGGAATGCCATACATCACGTCCACGGTTCGCATCAGAATCGAGTCCGTACGCCCCCCGTAATAGCCTGCGATCAGCCCGACATTGGTGCCAATCAGCATGACCAGAAAAGCACCAAGAAAGCCGACCAGAAGCGCAATTCTTGCCCCATGGATATTGCGGCTGAACAGGTCACGGCCCAGATGGTCTGTGCCGAACCAGTGCTGTGGTGACGGTGGCGAGAAGCGAATAACAAACCTGTCGGAGCCCAGCGCCAGCGCATCAGCGTCAGTGACAAGAATTGCCCGCAAATGCCGCTCGGACTCGGTGTTTGCCAACGTCCACTCCCCGCCGCGCACAAGCTCCATCACGATGCCATTGCGACCCACGGCATATCCAGTGCCATCGTCACCGATCCAGCCTGACATCAGCGCGCGGCTGTCCGGCGTGCGATCACTGACCCAATCAGCGTTGGGACCGTCCCGACGCAGTAGGGTTCCGCGCTCACCTATGGCCAGGGCTATGCCGGCCGGCGAAACATGAACATCGTTGAGGTCGCGGCTGGTACCCAGACGCAGCATTTTTGCCTGTTGGCTGACCGGATCATATTGCAAAGCCAGCCCACGCTCACCCACCACCAATGCCGTTCCATCGACATCGCGCTCGACCCCACTCAGAGACATCCCCCGGTTGATCGGGCTGGTAACAGGGGTCAGGCTTCGATCAGCAAGCGCAAAGAGCCACAACGTCTCTTCGTCACCAACAATCAAAGCCGTGTCATCAGCCAACCAGGAGACGGAGCGCAATGTAACTGGAGCGGGGGACTGCAAAGACTGCCATTTGTCCCCCTCGCGCAGCAGCAATGTTCCCTGCTCACCCACAATCAGCGCGACGCCGGATGCTGTGACATCGACGCCGAACAGATCGACTTCGGCGGGAAGAACAGTCCGCGACCAACCGCCGTTTTTTCGAGTCCAGAGGCTACCCTCGCGCCCAACAATCAGGTCTTCACCGGGACGCGATGCCGTATCGTTTAATGCGACATGACCAAGGGAAGGCTGGAGCACCCAGCCCTCATCGCTTTTCATCAGGACGGAGCCATCCTCGTCCTCGTTGATGGCGAAAGGATCTTGCGGTGCGATCAGCGGGGCGAATACGGCCATGGCGAAGATCAGCCCGAGCACGCACAGACCGACAACGGCCAACCTGTCCTGCATCATCAGCCGCAATGGAGCGAAAGTCTCTCTCAGAGCCGGGGACATCATGCCAGTCGCACCCTCGGATCAAGGGTCGAATAGAGGATGTCGACCAACAGATTCAGAAACACCACGAAAGCCGCCATGATGAGGAAGCAGGCCTGCGCCAGCGGAAAATCAGACGTGCGCACGGCGTTGAGTATTTCGCGCCCCAGGCCAGGCCACGAAAAGACCACCTCCACAACGACCTGCCCGCCGGCGGCAAGTCCGATGGTGACTGCAAGCTGTGTCACCACCGGGAGCAGCGCGTTGCGGGCCGCGTGGCGATACAGCACCGTGCGTTCTCGCAGTCCCTTTGCGCGCGCCATCTCGATGAAGTCTTCTCCATAGACCTCAAGCATGGTGTTGCGCATGATCAGCAGAGGGGAGCCCAGATAGAAGAGCGCCACGATCATCGCCGGCAGTATGAGGTGGTGCAGGAAATCCAGAGTCAGGATTTTGTCCCAAAAGCCCGTCGCTTCATATGGAAGCGTGCGCATCCCCGATGTCGGCAACCATTCAAGCCAGACGCCGAACACGAGGATCGCGATCATGCCCGTCCAGAACATCGGGGCTGAGCGGAACATCAGCCCCAGGAAAATACCGAGAGAATCCGCGCTGGTCCCGCGTCGCCAGGACAGCCAGGCGCCCAACGGCACGCCCACTCCATAGGCAAGAAAGATCGCCGCCAGCATCAGAACCAGCGTGTTGCCCAGCCGCTCCCAGATGATCTCCGCAACCGGCGCGCGGTAGTGGAATGACATTCCGAAGTCGCCGGTAGCGGCATTCTGCAGGAAGATCATATATTGCTGCCACAAGGGCTTATCCAAGCCGAATTGTTGGCGAACTTGCGCACGCTGCTCGGGGTTTAGCCCCTCGGATACCAGAGCCGTTGTCGGGTCAGGTAACCCCACACGAAACAGAAAGAACAAGAGAGTCGCGATAATGAACAGGGCCAGAAGCGCCTGTAGAAAGCGACGTAAAAGATAGCCGCGGCTGTGCATGGGAAATCCTGCAAGCGTGAGAGACCGCCATGGCCGGAACGCCATGGCGGAACAATGGAGTGATTGCGCTTACTTCTGGAGTTTTCCGTCGTCAGACCACGTGTAGCCAGCAGCTTCCAGTGCGGCCCGAGCCGCCTCTGGATCATGTTCGAACCGTTCCGTGAACGGGTTGTGCCAGAAGCTGTTCACCGGAGCGATCACGCCGGATCCAACCTCGCCTCGCCCATCCAAAAGCACGTTGACGATGCGTTCGCGATCGACCGCCTGGGTTAGTGCACGCCTGAACTCAACATCATCGAAATGTGGCTCTCTCAGATTGTAGGTCAGGTGATAATAGCCAAAGTCCGGCACCGACACGACATTCAGGTCCGTGTTCTCCTCGGCCAAGGGGATCTGCCCCGCCTCCATGCGCCAGGCGGTTACGTCAATCTGGCCGGTCTGAATGGCCGTGAAGACGCCTTCGCTGTCGGCAAAAATCTGAAATTCGATCGCATCGACCGCGATTTCATCCGCATGGAAGTGATCCGGGTTCTTGTCGAGCTTCATGAACTCACCCGGCGAATACTGGTTGAATTTGAACGGCCCCGAGCCAACTGTGGGGATGTCGGCCGGAGCCAACTCCATCGGGTTTTCGATCTTTTCCCAGATGTGCTTGGGGAGGATCGAAATCTGGCTAAGCGTAATCGACGTGAAAGGCGCGGAAGGCTCGCTCAGATTGAAACGAACTGTCAGCGGATCAATGACCTCCACATTATCCAGCGCGGTCAGATAGCTGTTGAAATAGCCGTAGTCCGAACCGACCAGATAGTCGAATGAGAATTTCACGTCTTCGGCAGTGACAGGCTCACCGTCGTGGAAGGTAAGCCCTTCACGCAGCTTGACCTCAATTGTCGTCTCGTCAACGCTGGTAATGGATTCAGCCATCCAGTTCTGCGCCTCAACTTCGGGCGTCAGGCGAACAAGACGGTCATAGTACAGCCGCATCCATTTCCAGGCCCATACCGTGTTGGCGAGCATGGGATTGATGTTATCGGGCGACTGCGGCCCGCCGTAGCGCAGGGTCTTTCGCTCGGTAAGTGGCTTTGCCTGCATCGGGACCCACTCGGAATAGAGGGCTTCGCCGGGCATGGCATTCATGTTCTCAAAGGTTTTATTGTTATACGCGACGACTTCATCGCGTTGAAAGAGGACCACCAACGGGGCGTCAGGCGCGGCGATTTCTTGCAATCGGTGGACAATCTCCTGCCGTTTTGCCTGATCAAACTCCCTGGATTGCTGCTCAAACAGCCGGTCGTACTCTGCGTTCTCATAGCCACCGGGGTTGTTGGCGCCCATTACCGCGTTCTCGCTGTAAAGAGTGCCGAGAAAGAACTGCGGATCCAGGCGAGCCACTCGACCAGACCAGCCGGCGATAACCACGGAGAAATCCTGCTGATCGTAAAACTTGTTCAGCAGGGTTGAGAACTCTGTCGGAGAAACCGTGACGTCCAGCCCCAACTCCCGCCAGGCATCGGCAATGATATAGGCGCCCTCATAGCGGATCGGATCATAGGCTTCCGTGGTCGTCAGAATTTCGATTGGAGGCACCGCCTGCTGAGCATGGGCGATAACCGGAGATCCGAACGTAAGGCAAAGCGCCAATCGGCCGGCAGTTGCGATATCCAACATCTTGTTCCCCTTGGTGTTTCTTATGCACACACGATGCGGTGTGTTTTTTTGGTTGTTAGAGATCAACCCGCCGGAGAAACGTTGCTCGGCGGATCAGTTCGTATCTGGAGTGGTTCAGAGAGATTGTTTAACCAAGCAGGCCTGTTCACCGATCAAGCTTTGCGATGTCCTGACCGTGGCCGCATTCAAAATCGATATAAGAATTGCATCTTTCGAGATGCCTACTGAAACAAAAAGACGCCCGATGAAATTTAAAATTAAAATTCAAAATAAACTCCCAAGCGATATAAAATACTAATCCATTAGTTCAATAAAAATAACAATATTAAATGGCGCGAAAGCGGTATTGAACAAATTTGATATTTGATTATCGAATTCCAATAACTTTAGCCGATTAATTATAAATGATGCACAGAACCACTACTTAAATCTGGACCTGTCTTTTCACGACGGAAAGATGGCAAGGCATCCGACACAGGCTACTGGCAGGCTATGTCAAAGTGAATTCCGGCCAATAGTTCGTTGGGTAGACTGAATGAGGTCAATGCCTCGCCAATCAGCTACAAGCGCCACCACATACCGTCACAGGCCATCGCACAGGCGCCCTGGCTCTCATGGGGTTACCGCAGGAAAGAGGACGATCCGTTCTGCGCACGACATTTGCTTGGCAGGCAGCCAAACCGGGCGACGTGTGACATATGGGCGAGGCAGATCACCGTCGCCGGCAAGAAGCACCGGCAGCGTGCGCTGTCTCGAAGCAATTCCGAGTGCAAGTACGGGGTCGAAACCACGACCTGTAGTCAGCCTGATTACGACAGCCTTTGGAGACACCGCACGCCTTCGCAGCTGCGCTGACTGAGCTTCTCCTGCCCTGAGGGGCTTAAGCAGAAGAGTTTGCCGGGCAGCCGCTCGACGAACTCCTCAATATCGGTGAACTTAGACCGTACCGCCGAGCGAACCTTCGAGTTCGGCCAGCTCCTGCCCACCCGCCATCAGATCCTGTAGCTCCTCGGGCGAGATCTCACCCCGCTTCGCTGTCCCCAGTGTCTTGCCACGATTCAGGACGGTGAAGCGATCCCCGACGGCCAAAGCATGGCGTACATTGTGGCTGATAAAAACCACTCCGACCCCCTGCTTGCGGACCCTGTCAATCGTCGCCAACACGTTGGAAGTCTGTCGCACGCCGAGCGCCGATGTCGGTTCGTCCAGAATCAGGATCTTGGCGCCGAAATAGACCGCCCGGGCGATAGCCACTGTCTGACGCTCGCCGCCCGAAAGGGTGCCGACAGCCTGATCAGGACCACGCAGGTTGATACCCATTTTGCGCATTTCTTCCATGGTCACCTCATCGGCATACCTCTTGTCGAGCAGGCGGATGCCGGCCACCTTGCGCACCGGTTCGTTGCCCATGAAGAAATTTCTCGACACGCTCATCAGAGGGATCATGGCGAGGTGCTGATGGACCGTGGCTATCCCTGCGGCAATGGCGTCGCGCGGATCTTCGAAGTGCATCGGCTTGCCTGCAAAGTAGATTTCGCCCGCCGTCGGCTTATGCACACCTGACATGGTCTTGATGAAGGTTGATTTGCCCGCACCATTGTCACCCAGAAGGCAATGGCATTCCCCGGGCTTCACATCGAAGCTGACCCCGGCCAGCGCAATCACGCTGCCGAAATGCTTTTCGATGTTCTTCATTTCGATGATCGGGGCGACATCATCCTTGGGGTCACTGTGGTGGAATTTGCCATCATTGGTCATGTCAACGCTCCCCCGTGATGATGCGTCGGATGTAGGTGTTCAAAATGACTGCTCCCAGGAGGATCACGCCCAGGAACACCCGGAAGAGCGAGCTTTCGACACCCGCGAAGAACAAGCCCTGCTGTACAACGCCGAAGATCAACGCCCCGAGCGCCGCCCCAAGAACCGAACCGTAGCCACCCGTCAGAAGCGCGCCACCGATGACCACCGCGATGATCGCCTCGAACTCCTTTAGCAGACCACGATCAGCACCCGCCGAACCGAACTCCATCACCTGACAGACCGCGAAGACGGTGGCGCAGAAGGCGGTGAACATGAACATCAGGATCTTGACCCTGTTGACCGGAACTCCCGAATTGCGGGCTGCCTCGGCGTCGCCGCCAGCCGCAAAAATCCAGTTACCGAACTTTGTCTTGGTCAGAAGGATATGCCCGAAGATTATCAGGACGATGGCCCATACGATCAGCATCGGAATACCATCGACGACAGGCTTTCCGGCATTCGCGCCCCGCTCAAAGGTCGCAATCATCCCGGCATCGCCTAACCAGGTGAATAACCCCTGCAGGACCTTGCCGCCAAAGATCGGCGCCAACCAATCGCCCTCGGCAGCATCCGAAACACCACCGATGATGGTCTTGCGCTCGATTACTTGCGGCAGAAAGATCGTGAAGCCTCGCAGAATGAAGAGAAATGCAAGCGTCACGATGAAGCTCGGCAGCCCGGTGCGGATCACGATCCAGCCATTAAGCGCTCCGATGGCGACGCACAGTACAAACGTCGTGAGGATCGCCAACCAGACCGGCCAACCATACGAGACGGAAAAAATCGCGATCAATATTCCCGCGAAACCGATCATCGAGCCAACAGAAAGATCGAACTCGCCGGCGATCATCAAAAGGCACGCGCCGACTGCGATGATCATGAACTGCGCCGAGACTACGGACCAGTTCATGATACCTTGACTGTTGAACATCCCGCTGTCGAAGGCGAACAGGAGAAAGAAGGTGAACACGGCGGCAGTTCCGACGATGCCACCCAGTTCGGGACGTATCAACGCTTTACGAATCGCAGAAATCTCTTTGACGCGCTCGTCGGATTTCGCCGTGGATTGGGTCGCGTTTGCCATGCGACATCTCCGCAATGACTAGGTTTTCAGGAACGGGACAAGGAAGGGCGCAGCGATTGCCGCGCCCCTAAAGAAAAGCGTCAGCGATATTCGCCTGCGAATTCCTCAATTTTTTCAAGGCCATCTGCGGTAACAAAACCCGGGCCGGAATTGATGTTGTTACCCGGAAGAACGCCATAGCGGTGGTAGTTTGTCAGGATCACCACCGGCAGGTAGGCCTGCAGGAACGGCTGCTGATCAATACCCCACTGAATAACGCCAGACTTGATGCCTTTGACGATTTCCTCGCCCAGATCAAAGGTTCCGAAGTAGATGTCACCCGCCATGCCGTTTTCTTCCAGTGCAAGCAGGGTTGGGTCCGCTGAAACAGGGCCGAGTGTCAGGATCGCATCGGTTTCTGGATTGGCGGAGAGGTACGCCAGCACACGGTTTTTGATCTCGGCCGGGTCCGCGCCACTATCGAGCATGGAATTGCCCAATTCGACGCCAAGTCCATCCGCGAACCCCTGGCAGCGTTCGACCAGCGTGGGCTGCTGGATCGAGTGGTTCACGCAAAGGAACGAGCCCATACCATCTCCCTTGGCGCGAAGACCGGCAGCATAACCAGCATCGTATTCCGGCTGTCCCACATACATCAGCGCCCCCACTTCGCGGGCCTGCTCGCCACTTCCGGTGTTCATGATGATCACATCAATGCCGCTGTCGACCGCCTTGCTGATTGGGTCTTTCAGCACGTCATAGTCTGCAAGCGTGGTGATGATACCGTTGGGACCAGAGGCTGCAGCCTGGTCGATGATCCGCGCCATATCCGCGAGATCGCCAGTGGGCGGGTTGCGGTATTCGACCTCGACGCCCATCTGCTCACCGGCAAGCGCAATGCCATTCTTGATGGTGTTCCACCAGCTGTCACTGTCAGGGGCGTGGCTGACGAGAATGTACTTCTCACCCTCCGCCGATGCGCCCGTCGCGGCCACCAGCGGCAGCGCTGCAATTGCGGTCGCCATGGCGATCTTTTTCACTATCGAAATCATGTTGGTCCTCCCTGGATGTTTGTCTCACCGGCCTGGGATTCCAGACGCAGCTCAAGTCAACGACTCAAGCCTAACTCACACTTTTCGATTTTGCAACCGGTTGCAAAATGGACTCATATCATGCAAGCTGCACAGACTGCCAGCTCGGTGTAATACCGGTAGTTCAGGACACAAGGAGAGAACGGAGATGCCGGTTACGTTGAAAGAGGTTGCTGAGCGAGCTGGGGTCTCGCGCTCTGCCGTGTCACGTACATTTACCGACGGTGCCTCGGTGTCCGAGAAAATGCGCCGGAAGGTGGAGAAGGCAGCCCGGGAACTGGGCTACAGCCCAAATGCGCTTGCCTCATCACTGACCACCGGGCGGACCAAGCTGATAGGGCTGGTGTCCAACAACTTCCACAACCCGATCTTCCTGCAGGTGTTTGACCTTTTTACTCGCGGACTTCAGGACAAGGGCCTGCGCCCGCTGCTGGTCAACCTCTCGGACGAGGTCGAACCAGGAAACTCCGTCCGCATGCTGCGCCAGTATTCCGTCGATGGTGTCGTGGTTGCGTCCTCCACCCTCCCCCCGGAGTTCGCCAAGGCCTTCCGCGATGCCGGCGTCCCGGTGGTGCACTCATTTGGCCGCTATTCCTCGTCCCCGGATGTGCATGTCGTCACCATAGACAACCGTGAGGCCGGGCGGATGGCCGCCCGTACGCTAATTGCGCGCGGCTATACCGATGTTGCCTTTCTCGGTGGCCCGGAGAGCGCAACCTCGACTCAGGACCGCTATGCTGGCTTCATGTCTGAAATGTCGGCAAACCCCAATTGCCGCAGCAGCTACTCCTTCGCCGATGCGTATTCCTTCGATGCCGGCCGTCGCGAGATGCAGCGCCTGCTGAAGTCGAAACCGGCCGAGGCCTATTTCTGCGGTGATGATGTACTGTCGATCGGGGCGCTCTCCGCCATCGCCGACAGCGGGCTATCCTGCCCCGAAGACATCGGCATTATCGGGTTGAACGACATGGAAATGGCGCGGTGGGAAAACATCAACCTCACCACCATTCATCAGCCGATCGAACAGATTATTACGTCCTCGATCGAGTTGATGCTTGCGCTGCTGGAGGACGCCAACCGGCATCCGGAGGCCCGAATTTACTCATGTCCTGTGGTTGAGCGGGGCACATTGCGGCCCTTACCGCCAGCCTGATGCCCACCAGGAAATGCCGGACGCGCCTGGTTCCCGTCCGGCTCTCGCAGAACGGGAACTCAGGACACCCGGATCCACTCCTAACGGAACATCGGGGGCCGCGCGTCCATCCAGGCGCCCCCAGCTTTGGCCGACGCCACCGCAGTGTGGACCGCCGCCATTGACCGCACACCAGCCGATGCACCCGGCAATCCATCACGTTTCTCGCCGGCTATCGCATCGGCCAAATCGCAGTAAAGATTGGCCACCGCCAGCGGAAAGCCCTCGGGATGCGCAATCGACACTCGCGACAGGCGCCGCGCATCCTCGTGCAGCCCCCCTTCACCCTTCTCGATGATCTGCGTACGTCCACCGACCGGCGTATAGATGAGCTGGTTTGGCTGCTCCGAGAACCAACGCAAGCCGCCCGTTTCGCCAAACACCTGGACGTCGAAACCATGTTGCCGCCCGATTGCTACAGACGAGGTCCAAAGCCGCCCCACGGCGCCATTGGACATACGGAAATTGACCATCGCATCGTCTTCAAGTTCGCGGCTGGCAATGGTCGATGCGAAGTCCGCTGAGAGCGTATTCACCTCGTCATCACAGATAAAGCTCGCCATGTGGAGGGCGTGAATGCCGCAGTCGGCGAATTGACCCGAAACACCGGCCATCTTCGGGTCATAGCGCCAGCGTACGCGAGGGTTGTCGGAATCCGTCGCGTCGCCATGATGGCCGTGCGAGAAATTCGTCACCACGACCCTGACAGCGCCGATCTCACCGTTGCGCACCATTGCGCGCGCCTGCCGCACCATCGGATAGGCGGAATAGCAGTAATTCACCGCGCAGATCTTGCCGGTTTTCTCCGCCACACGCACGATTTCCTCACCCTCTTCCACGGTCATGGTCATCGGCTTCTCGCAAAGCACGTTGAAACCTGCCTCGAGGAACGCCTTGGTGATTTCAAAATGCGTGGCATTTGGCGTTGCCACGGTAACAAGATCGATCCGGTCGTCGCGGCCTTTTTCTCCAGCCAGCATCTCGGTCCAGTCGCCATAGGCGCGGTCGGCGGCAATGCCAAGCTTCTCTGCATAGGCCCGCCCCACGTCGGGACGGTGATCCAACGCACCTGCGGCGAAATCGAACCGCCCGTCGGCCAGCGCACCCAGACGATGTGCCGGACCGATCTGGCTACCCTCGCCGCCGCCGATCATGCCCCATTTCAGTTTCGTCATGTCATTGCCTTCCTATTTGAATCCTATGGATTCGAGGTACTCGCGGTTCTTGCGGGCGTCGCCCAAAGTGTCCGGATCAAGGGTGGGATCGCAGTCCTGCTCCACCGTGCACCAACCCTCGAACCCGTTGTCCAGAAGCACTTGCTGGACGGCAGAGAAATCGACGTCGCCTTCACCCAGATTACAGAAGATGCCCTGGCCGCAGGCTTCATAGAATCCGGTGCGGTTTTCGATTACACGGGCCTTCACCTCCGGATCGATATCCTTGAAATGCATGTAGGAAATGCGGTCGATGTGCTTCTTCATGAAGGCCACCGGATCAAACCCTGCATAAGAGTGGTGCCCGGTATCGAAGCAGATCTTGAGGATGTTTTCATCAACCTCGCCCAGGAGCCTCTCAAGCTCCGGCTCAAAATCCATGAAGCCCGCAGCATGGGCATGGATGCCCACCGTCAACCCATATTCCTCGGTCCCTATCCGGGCGGATTCGGCGATGCGGTCGCGGTAAGCAATCCACTCGGCCTTGTCCATCTGCTCTGCTTCTCCGGCGCGGCCGGCGGTCGGCGCGCGGCGTGGAGAGATCGAATCGATGAGCACCATGTGCTGCGCACCATGCGCCTTCAATGCCTTGCCGGTGCGGTGCGTCGCATCCAGCACATCGCCCCAGGCATCCGGGTCGTGGTAGGCGCGAAACACGACGCCGCCAATCAGTTCCAAACCGTTCTCCGCCAAACCGTCCCGGAGCACCTCGGGGTCCTCCGGCATGAAGCCTACCGGGCCAAGTTCGATACCCTTGTAGCCCGCCTCGGCGCATTCCCTGAGAACATGCTGCCAGGACGGATTGCGCGGATCGCCCGCGAATTCCACCCCCCAGGAACAGGGCGCATTGCCGATTTGAATAGTCATAGTTCGATATCTCCCGTCATCAGAAGTCTTTGATGTCTTTCCATATTCCGGCATCCGCCGAAGCGAGTGCGGCAGCGATCACACGATTGACCTCATGCCCGTCTCGGAAGGCTGGCCATTTAGCCTGGCCAACCTCGATCGCTTGCAGGAAGTCCTTTGCCTGAATGATGATCTGGTCCTGGTAGCCGGTGCCATGCCCCGCCCCCTGGCAGAATGCTTCGTAATCCGGATGCTCGGGGCCCGTCAGAATTCTGGTGAAACCACGTGTCGCTTCGGGGCCTTCCATTCGGTAGAGCCAAAGAGTGTTTTGATCCTCCTGATCGAACCGTATCGCACCCTTGGTTCCCGATATCTCATAAGCATAACCCATCTTGCGCCCGGTCGAGATGCGCGAGAAATACATCTGCCCCATCGCGCCGTTCTCAAACCTGCACATCAACTGAGCATGATCATCATTGGTCACTTCGCCGCCCGGGCGGGCCTTGTGGACCGTCTCGTATACGCCGATGACCTTTGCGATCGGCCCCATCAGCGCCAGTGCCCCATTGACCATATGCGGCGCAAGATCCCCCATTGTGCCATTCGCCATTCCGGTCGTCCGCCAGTTTGCAGACGCCTGCGGATCGGCCAGAAAGTCCTCGGTGTGCTCGCCGCGGAACCATGTGATCTCGCCGATCTCCCCGGCGGCAATGAGTTGCCGGGCAAACTGACTGGCCGGGGTTCGGATGTAGTTGAACCCCACCATGTTCACGACACCAGCGGCCTCGGCCGCTGCGACCATGGCAGCGCTATCCTCAAGAGAGGCGCCCAGTGGCTTTTCGCAGAACACTGGCTTGCCGAGAGCCAACGCGGCCTCCGCTATGGCACGGTGTGTTTCCTGCGGACTGGCAATCACAATGGCTTCGACCCCGGGGTCGGACACCAGCGCTTGCCAATCCGCAGTGCCCCGCGCAAACCCGTATTTCAAGCGGTAGCGCTCCGCGTTTTCAGATGACGAAGCGCAGACCATTTCAAGCCGCGGGCGAAGCTTGGTGCCAAAGGTCGCGCCAACCGCGGACATGGCCACCGCATGCGCCTTACCCATGTAGCCGCCACCAACAATACCTATTCCAATCTGGGTCAAATCGGCTGTCCCCCGAATTTAAAATTTGCAACCGGTTGCAAAAACAGTATCCTGAGAATCAACGACTCGCAAGCGACATTCGCCGGCAAGGCAAATTCCCAGGGAGGCTTACGCTGATATGAGCGCGTCCGATGACACTATCCGGCTGACCACCGCCCAGGCGATCATCAGCTGGCTCGCAAACCAGTACATCGAAATCGACGGGACCAAGCGGCGCCTGTGCGGCGGTGGCTTTGGCATTTTCGGCCACGGCAACGTGACCTGCCTCGGCGAGGCGTTGCATGGCGCACGGGAAGAACTTCCACTCTATCGCGGCCAGAACGAGACCGGCATGGGGTTTGCCGCTGCTGGCTACGCCAAGCAATGGCTGCGCCAGCGTTTCATGTTCTGCACCGCCTCTGCGGGGCCAGGCACAGCCAACCTGCTCACCGCCGCCGGACTGGCCCATGCGAACCGCCTGCCGATGTTGATGCTCTGCGGCGACACCTTTATCACGCGGCTGCCCGATCCGGTCCTTCAGCAGATGGAGAACTATTACGACCCGACCCTGGGCGTGAACGACGCCTTCAAGTCGTGCAGCCGCTACTGGGACCGGATCAGCCATCCCGCGCAGGTTATCCAGTCGCTTCCCGCGGCGATCGCAACCATGCTTGATCCTGCGGATTGCGGCCCAGCCTTCATCGGTCTGCCGCAGGACGTGCAGGGATGGTCCTACGACTATCCGGTCGCGTTCTTTGCCGAAAAGGTACATCGCATTCGCCGCCAGTCGCCGGACGCATCCGAGATCGCCGACGCCGCAGCTGCGCTGAAAACCGCGAAACGTCCGATGATCATCGCGGGCGGCGGGGTGCAGTATTCCCGTGCGGTGTCGGAACTCACCGCCTTCGCCGAACGGCATCAGATCCCCGTGGTTGAGACCATCGCCGGCCGGGCAAACATGCTGGCGACCCATAAGCTCAACACCGGCCCCATTGGCGTAACCGGTTCGGAAAGCGCCAACGCAGTGGCGGCGAAGGCGGATGTCATCCTCGCCGTCGGCACGAGGCTGCAGGACTTCACCACAGGCTCCTGGACGGCCTTCGCCAAGGACGCTCAAATTATCTCAATCAATGCCGCCCGGCACGACGCTGGCAAACACATGTCGTTGCCGGTTGTGGGTGATGCAAGACTCTCACTCGCAACGCTGGACGAGGCGCTCGACTACACCGCCCCTGACGCGTGGGTGCGCTTCGCCAGGGATGAGCGCCGGAAGTGGGACGCTTATGTCGCCGAGAACATCAAACCCGGCAACCGTCCGAATTCCTATGCGCAGGCCATTGGCGTGGTGAACGATCTCTGCGATCCGCGTGACCGCGTGGTCGCAGCGGCCGGAGGCCTTCCGGCCGAGGTCACCGCCAACTGGCGCACGCTGGAGATCGGCACGGTGGACGTTGAGTTCGGCTTCTCCTGTATGGGCTACGAGATTGCCGGTGCGTGGGGCGCCCGCATCGCGCAGATGGAGCAGGAGCCCGAACAGGACACCATCACCTTCTGCGGCGATGGATCTTACATGATGCTGAATTCGGATCTCTACTCGAGCGTGCTCAGCCGCAAAAAGCTGATCGTTGTACTGCTCGACAATTTCGGTTTCGCGGTCATCAACAAACTGCAGAACAACACTGGCAACGAGAGTTTCAACAACCTGCTGGAGGATTGCCCGACCATCCCGGAACCCTTCCGCGTGGATTACGTGGCACATGCGACCTCCATGGGGGCAGAGGCTGAAAAGGTCGACAACCCTGTCGAACTGGGCGAGGCGTTCAAGCGCGCCAAGAACTCGGACAAGAGCTACGTGATTGTCATGGATGTCGACGCCTATGAGGGTTGGACGACGGAAGGCCACGCCTGGTGGGAAGTCGGAACACCGCACGTGACAAAGAGCGATCGTGTGCGCGAGGCGCATAAGGACTGGGAAGCCGAGCGTGCCAGGCAGCGGCGGGGGGTCTGATGAAGCAATTGATCCAGGCCATTGAGCGGGGCCGCTTCGCCGTCTTTGGGAGAGCGGGCATGGACATGTTCGCCACCCCCCAGGGCGTCAAGGCGGAAAACGCCGAGACCTTTCTCGCCGACCTGGGCGGCTCTTCCGCCAACATTTGTGCCGGTCTCTGCAAGCTGGGCATGCAGTCGGCGCTTGTAACGTCGGTCAGCGACGACACAGTCGGGCGTTTCTGCACCAACCGGCTGCGCCACTATGGCGTCGATACGCAATATGTGAAGGTCATCGGCGGCGAACACCGCGTTTCACTCGCGGTTTACGAAAGCACGATGGACGATTTCCAGCTCTGCATCTACCGCAACAATGCGGTCGACTTCCAGGTGACGGAAGAAGACGTGGATCGGGTGAACTATGCAGATTTCGGCGCGTTGATCACTGCCGGAACCGTGTTTGCCGCCGAACCGTCGCGCAGCTCAACCTTCCGCGCCTTCGAGAATGCCCGCGAGGCCGGACTGCCGGTGATCTTCGACATCGACTATCGCCCGTATAGCTGGCCTTCGGCGGAGGTCGCTTCTGACGTACTGACCTGCGCCGGTGAGCAAAGCGATCTGATCGTTGGCAACGACGAGGAGTTCGGCTTCATGGCGGGCGGCATCGAGAAGGGGTTAAACAAGGCGCGCGAGCTGGCCGCCAAAGGCAAGATGGTGATCTACAAGATGGGGCACGAGGGGGCGATCACTCTCGTTGGAGACGAAGAGATCCGCACCGGCATCTACCCCGTCACTGCTATCAAACCCAACGGCGCGGGCGACAGTTTTATCGCTGGGTTGCTGGCCGGAATCGCTGAAGGCCGGCCGCTGCGCGAAGCGGTTCTGCGCGGCTCTGCCTGTGCTTCCATGGTGGTGAGCCAACCGGGCTGCGCTCCGGCAATGCCCACCACCGCACAGCTGGAAGACTTCCTGGCCGACCACCCCGGCCCAACTGAGACCTGAAAGGAGAGGCCAATGCATATCGCGCCCCATGACAATGCCAACAAGCCCATCGTCGATGCGGATCATGATCTCGTTCCACTGAACTACTTCAACATCGTAAAACTGAAAAAGGGCGAGAGCTTCGAATACGTTGTCGATGGCTACGAAACGTGCGTCGTGCCTGCCACCGGGACGGTGAACGTCGATATCGACGGCACCTCCTTCGATGGTATCGGCCAACGTACCGAGAACGTCTGGGACGGAGAGCCCGAGGGTGTCTACGCCCCCACCGGCTCCAAAGTCCGCATCACCTGCACCACGGACACCACCGAGACCTTTATCGCCGGCGCGAAATACGACAAGAAGCTGGCGCCTTTTGCTGTCCGCGCCGCCGATCTGGATGTGGTGCAATACGGATCTGACGAGACCAAAACGCACCGCAAGATCAAGCACATCCTGGGGGCAAATCACCACGACAAGGTCGGCCGCCTGCTGGTTTCCGAGCTTTATACCGTGGGACAGGGCGGCTGGTCCGGCTTTCCATCACACAAGCACGACACCGACCGTCGCGGCGACGATGGCGAGATGATCGAGACCCGCCACGACGAGACCTACAACTTCCGCTTCCGCCCGGATTACGGTTCCGGCCTCCAGATGTTGCAGCGCGAAGAAGGCAAACCGGGCGATGCCTATCACATAGTGGACGGCTCCACGATCCTGATCGACAAGGGCTATCACCCCTGCGCGGTGCTGCCGGGCTACGAGATGTATTATTTTACCATCCTCGGCGGCCTCAGCCAGCGAAGCCTGAAGCAGTACTTCCAACCCACCCATGCAGAGCAGCTGCATACCATTCCCGGCATCATGGATATGGTGGCAAAGTTCAAATGAGCCTCGTCACTCTGTCCCAGGCCCTGCAGCCTGCGCTCCGGGAAGGCTACGCCGTCGCGGGTCTCGTTACCCTCGGATGGGAGGACATGTGCGCCTATGTCGCCGCCGCCGAGGCTGAAGATTGCCCGTTGATCCTGCAGGCCGGGCCATCATGCCGCGAACACACGCCACTGCCAGTGCTCGGCGCCATGTTCCGGCATCTCGCTGAAAATGCATCCGTCCCTGTAGTGGCTCATCTTGACCACGGGTACAGTGCGGAGGACTGCCGCATTGCCATCGAAAGTGGATTCACTTCGGTAATGTATGACGGATCACGCAAGCCGCTGGCGCAGAACATCGAGGAAACCGCTGCAATCGTCGAACTGGCTCATGCTGCGGGCGTGTCCTGTGAGGGCGAGATCGGCTTCGTCGGCTATTCCGGCGGCGAAGGCTCTTCCGGAACCGACCCGGAAGAAGCCGCGCAATTTGCTCGCGCGACCGGCGTGGACGCAATGGCCATCTCTGTTGGCAACGTGCATCTGCAACAGGACAAGGAAAGCCGTCTCGACGAGGCCGGTATCCGCGCTATTGAAGCGGTCACAGAGGTGCCTTTGGTCATTCACGGAGGGTCCGGTGTGCCAGTGTCGCAGCGCAGCGCGCTGGCTCGGAGCTCTTCGATCTGCAAGTTCAACATCGGAACCGAACTGCGCATGGCCTTCGGGCGCGCGCTGCGCGAGGCCGTCAACCGTGATCCAGAGCGCTTCGACCGCTTGCAGATCCTCCGCGAAACCCACAACCCACTGGTAGCCGCCACCCGCACGGTGCTGCGGGCACTCAAGGGAGCTTAGCATGCTCAATATCGGACTTCTGGGCTGCGGCCGCATCGGCCAGGTCCACGCCCGCTCCATCGCGCAGATCGAGGGCGCACGCGTCTCGGTAGTCGCTGACGCCTTTGAGGACGCAGCCAGGGCGCTAAGTGACAAGACCGGCGCCAGGGTCATGGAACCCTCTGCACTGATCGAGAGCGCCGAAGTGGATGCGCTTGTCATTGGCACGCCCACCGACACACATTACGATCTGATCCATGCAGCAGCAGCCGCTGGCAAGGCGATCTTCTGTGAGAAGCCGGTGGATTTGTCCGCCGACCGTATTCGCGATTGCATCAAGGTGGTTGAGCGCGCAGGCGTGCCCTTCATGACGGCCTTCAATCGTCGGTTCGACCCAAACTTCGCCAATGTGCAAGCGCGTATCGCGGAGGGTGAGATTGGCGACGTCGAAATCGTTACCATCCACTCCCGCGACCCTGCACCGCCTCCGATGAGCTATATCAAGTCCTCAGGCGGGCTGTTTCGCGACATGATGATCCATGATCTAGACATGGCCCGCTTCCTGCTGGGCGAGGAACCCGTGTCGGTCTATGCCGTCGCCGCCGCGCTCGTCGATCCAGAGATCGGGCAGGCAGGCGACGTGGATACCGCAGCCGTGACACTCTCGACAGCCAGTGGCCGCATTTGCCAGATCAGCAATTCGCGGCGAGCAAGCTATGGTTATGACCAGCGGATCGAAGTCCACGGCGCCAAGGGAATGCTGCGTGCGGAAAACGTGCTGGAAAACACCGTGGAAGTAGCTACCTCGGCGGGGTTCAGAAAGTCACCGGCGCAACATTTTTTTCTGGAGCGCTATGAGACCGCTTATCGCTCTGAGATGGCGCATTTCGTGAACTGCATCGCGAATTCGAAACCCATCGCCCCCGGGATAGAAGATGGATTGCGCGCCCAGTTACTTGCAGATGCCGCGACACATTCGTTCGAGACGGGCACGGTCGTCTCCATCGTTTAGTAGACACCGTACTGCGAGGATAAAGTCTCCGCAGAAACGGGTTCTGCGGATAGCATCTCCCATACCATGCGCTCGAACTCGGCTCTGCGAGGCGGCGCGCACATATGGGGTGTCGGCCAAGATCCGTGGCCGCTCGGCCGAGCGCTTCAAGGCTGCAGCGTGTGCGGGCACGGGCCTAAACCATCGCATACCCAACATCGCAGGTTCGTGCCGCCGAACTGCCTGTCTGGCTACATAGATGCAATTGGCACAGGCCACATGACAGCCTCTTGAGGCCCCAGCTCCAGCCGACACTTTGGTCTTTCGCCGAAGGAGGCTGTCCAGGCAGGGAGGGGCGCCGCATTCTTCAACGACAATCCAGCCATGCACCAATGCATACAAATGATCACCGCAGGCCATCAATCCTGTGCTATCAGCTGGTGCTACGGAAAACCTCAAACAGCGGCTTCTGTCACGTCCCCCGCTCTTGTTACCTTGCGCACTTCCTGGACCTATTCGAAATGCTCAACAAACTGATCTCAAGCCAACGTTACACGGTGTTTGTCTTATGCGGGCTCATAGCCCTGGCTGCACTGGTTGGCACGGTGCTTTACACCCCCTGGTTTTTGCTGCCCGCCGTCATCTCGACCGCGCTGTTTCTGGTAGGCGTCCATGATGTTCGGCAGAGGCGGCATTCCATCCTGCGCAACTATCCGGTGGTCGGGCATCTGCGGTTCCTGCTTGAAGGCTTCCGGCCCGAAATCCGGCAGTACATCATCGAAAGCGATCATGAAGAGGTGCCGTTTAGCCGCGAGGCCCGCGCACTTGTCTACCAGCGGGCCAAAGGTGAGGAAGACAAGCGCCCCTTCGGTACGATCGAGAACGTCTATGGTTCAGGCTATGCATGGCTGACGCACTCGGCCACCCCCGTTACCATTGCTGATACCGACTTCCGTGTTCGCATCGGTGGTCCCGCCTGCCGCCAGCCGTATAACTCCAGCCTGTACAATATTTCAGCCATGAGCTTCGGTTCGCTGTCGGCCAATGCCATCCTCGCGCTAAACACAGGCGCACGGAAAGGCGGCTTTGCCCACGACACCGGCGAAGGCAGCATCAGCCGCTATCACCGCCAGGGTGGAGGCGATCTCGTTTTTCAGGTTGCATCCGGATATTTTGGATGCCGCTCGGATGATGGCAGTTTCTCGCCGGAGAAATTCGCAGAGCTTGCCGCCGACCCACAGATCAAGATGATTGAGGTCAAGCTAAGCCAGGGCGCCAAGCCCGGTCACGGCGGCATGCTGCCGGCGTCGAAAATTTCCCCGGAGATCGCCGAGGCTCGCGGCATTCCCATGGGCATTGACTGCGTGTCGCCTCCTGCGCACTCCACATTCTCCACCCCCACCGGCCTGATGGAGTTCCTCGGTCAGCTACGCGAGCTTTCCGGAGGAAAACCCGTTGGCTTCAAGCTCTGCATAGGGCACCGCCGCGAATTCATGAGCATGGTCAAGGCAATGCTGAAGACCGGCATTGTTCCCGATTTCATCGTTGTGGACGGTGCAGAGGGAGGAACGGGGGCCGCTCCGGTAGAATTTGCCAACCGGGTCGGCATGCCGATGCTGGAAGGCTTGACGTTTGTGCACAATACGCTGCGCGGCGCCGGCATTCGCGATCAGGTCAAGATCGGTGCTGCTGGCAAGATCATCTCCGCATTCGATATTGCCCGCGCCATTGCGCTCGGTGCGGACTGGTGCAACGCCGCCCGCGGCTTCATGTTTGCCGTTGGATGTATCCAGGCACAGGCATGCCACACCAACAAGTGCCCCGTTGGCATCGCCACCCAGGACCCGGTGCGTCAGCGCGGCGTCGATGTTGCCGACAAGAGCGAACGCGTAGCCCGCTTCCACAAAAACTCCATGAAGGCGCTGGGTGAACTTGCCGGAGCAGCGGGCCTGAGCCACCCCAGCAACTTCATGCCCTACCACTTCATGTTCCGGCAGAAAGACAATGAGTTCCTCGATGGCAATGAGGTCTATCCCTATCTCCCCGATGGATTTCTTTCTGCTCAAACGGAAATTCCAGAACTTGCCGAATGGTATAGCCGTTGGGAGCGCGCCAACGCAGACAGCTTCGCTCCGCCACTCATCCCGCAAGCCGCATTCGAACGTCGACAGATCAAATCGATGCCCTCGAAACAGCACGAAGTGGCGAAGTAAGTCACGACCCGGGCTGATCGCTTCGTGACATCAGATGGAGCGGGGTGCGCAGATCCGCCTCAGCGCAGCCCCTCCGTGATAACCACGAGCGCCAGTTGTCCGGGGTCAGGAAGGCCTAAGGATTTTTCCGCAAAGTTGCGCGCGCGCCCCGCCTGATTTGGCTTTTGCGTGAACTCTTCAACCGTATCCTTCGCAGCCTTGAGGGCAACATCGATCAAAGCGCCGGACTGTGTCGCCTCAAGCGCGCGAACCTGTGCGTCCAGCCCATCCAGAACGGTTTTCTCGCCAAGGGAAGATTTGCCTCGCGCCGCATTGCTTAGACTCAGGGGCAAAACTCGCCCGGTGCAGCAAATTCCGGCCCGCGCGCACATTCGTAAGCGCTGGCCCCGAACACTGCCGGTTGCCCGTCGATCCCCGAAAACGACGCCAGCCTTTTCCAGATTGCGGCAACCGAGTCATCGAGCAATCCACCCCAGCGATAGGCGGCATCCAGACCTTCATCCTGCCCGAGGTTCACATCGATGACGGCTTCAATCGCCCACTCGGGAATCTGCGGGTCGGAAGGAGCCATGTCTGACTCAATACTGTCGACCTCGCCCAGCAGCAGATCGGTGGCCACCACCGAAGTCACGACATTGTCCGAGGGAACCGGCCATGGGTTTTCGGAAACGGCGCTGACAGGCTCCATTTCTCCCCACGCGGCAGCCGCCTCGATCGGCGAACCAAGGTCGAGGCAGAGGGCACCAAAGCACTCTTCGCCCTGTGCTACCTTCTCGTCCATTTCCATGCGTCCAGCGGCCAAAATCATGGCCCTGTTGCCCATCACCGGCCTGGTAATCAACCGCCACCCCGCATGTGGGCCAACACCGAATTCACTGGCATTCGCCACGTTTTCATGACCCAGCGTATTAACGAGGTTTTGGTGAATGGCTGGTCCGAGATTGAAGCGAACCACTTCGATATAGCTGATGGGAAGAGGTGCACCGCCCGGCTCCGCCTCAATCCAGTTCGTCGCGTAACGAAGCCGATAGCGCACTCTTTCCAGCGCTTGTTCAGATATCTCAAGAGCAAAAACAGACAGGGGTATCGGACCAATATCAGCGGCGGGCAAAAAGGCAGATCGCGGATTGGCAGGGGAAAGAGCCCCGTTGATTTCGTCCCACAACCGGTCCGGGTCAACTGCAGCGTAGCCGCTCTCGTTTACGAACTGCGCATGTGGATCCGCATGTACGGCATGCGGAACAAGGCCCGTCATCATTGCCGCCGAGAAAAGGGCAATTGCGATTGTGGTTTTCATCGTGCCTCCGGAACTGCGCGAAGATAGGTCAGTTTGCTGCATTGCTTCGCTTACTCCACATCAATGATGGCGCGACCGAGCACCGCCTGGCCAGAGATGTCAAGATAACGGAACTCGTAGCGACCAGGCTGCTCGGGCATGACGAAGGTCAATGCCCCCTCCGGATCGATCGGTTGTGCGGAGATCCACGCAAACAGCGCCTGATCTTCCCGAGCCAGCGCAATACGCTGATCCGCGCCGTCCGAACCTCCGGTCCATGTAACAGTCACGGTTTCGCCCGGTGCGGCAGCCCGAGGGGCCGACAGGCCCGCGCCTTCATCGAGGCTGGCCGTGGCTTCAACCACCTCAACGACATGCCGACCGAGCGTGATCCCACCTTCATTGAGCACATAGCGCAATTCATAGAGGCCCGGCTCATCGGGAGCAGCTATGTCGCGCTGCGTATCTGCGCCCACGCGGTGGAAAATCGTATAGGCCCCCTCATCGGCGCCCACCGGAACAATAGTCACCCAGTCACGTGGATGCACAGGATCAGACCAGGAGAAACGCAGAGCGTTCCCGGCGCGAACCCTTTCCGGCCCCGTGATGGATGCCTCGGCACCGGTGATTTCGATCGGCGCGCGAGCCAGCGTGACACCGCCTTCATTGAGAACGTAGCGAACCTCGTAGAGACCCGGATCAGCCGGCGCTACAAGGTCACGCCCATCGTCCGAGCCCACCCGATGGAAAGCCGTGTAGGTCCCCTCATCGGCCCCCACCGGAACAATGGTCACCCAGTCGCGCGGATGAACGGGGTCGGACCAGGTGACACCAAAGCTGCTGCCCGCCATCGCCGTTTCCGGCGCGCTTATCGAGGCCTCAGCCCCCATGACTTCGATCGGCGCGCGGGCAAGCGTGACACCGCCTTCATTGAGAACGTAGCGAACCTCGTAGAGACCCGGGTCAGCCGGGGCAACAATGTCACGCCCATCGTCCGAGCCAACGCGATGGAAGACCGTGTAGGTGCCCTCATCGGCACCCACGGGAACAATGGTCACCCAGTCGCGCGGATGAACAGGGTCGGACCAGGTGACGCCAAAGCTGCTGCCCGCCATCGCCGTTTCCGGCGCGCTTATCGACGCCTCAGCCGCCATGACTTCGATCGGCGCACGGGCAAGCGTGACATCCCCATCGTTCAGCACATAGCGCACCTCGTAGAGACCCGGTTCGGCCGGCGCTACAATGTCACGCCCACCGTCCGAACCGACGCGATGGAAAGCCGTATAGGTGCCCTCATCAGCGCCCACGGGAACAATGGTCACCCAGTCGCGCGGATGAACAGGGTCGGACCAGGTGACGCCAAAGCTGCTGCCCGCCATCGCCGTTTCGGGCGTGCTGATCGACATTGCCGGCAATTCGGCTTCCGGTTCGGGGAGCGGTTCCGGTTCAGGGGCCGGTTTCGCTATGGTTTCTCCAACCTGCTTGACGGCGGCGGCGAGTTGGGCGGCATCTTGAGCAGGCAGGAACATTCCTCCCGTATTCTTGGCGATGCAGGCGAGGTGTTGGTGCTCGTCAGTGGCCAGATCGAAGCCGATGACATGGGTGGTGAACGCCACGCCCTGCCTGGCAAGCTGCTCCGACAACGCGCACGGATCTGCGTCACAGTTTTCGACCCCATCAGAAATCAGAACCACGGTCGCTGGCGTGTCACGCCACGAGAGTTCCTCGGCAGCGTGCTGCACCGCTGCCGAAAGAGGCGTGCGTCCCAAGGGCATGATCCCGTTGACGACCTGCTGGAAAGCATCGCGCTCCACCGGGCCCACAGGCATCGCCGTTTCGATGTCCGAGCAGAGGCCCTTCTCACGATGGCCATAGGCGACAAGCCCCAGATTCGTGGAAGCTGGCCAGGTCGCCAGCAAATCGCTCATCGCCTCCCGGGCGATCTCGATCTTGGGCACGCCGTCGATCTGGCCCCACATGGAACCCGAGGCATCATAAACGACCATCACATCGCCGGCTTGCAGTGTAGTGGTGGCCAGAAGCGAGATGCCCAGAGCCGAAACAGCCATTAGCGCTTTCATATTGGTTCCCCGATTTTGCTTTTGCTGGCTCGTTGCCGGCAGAAGACGCTGAAGGGCGCCCTCCCCGAGCCAACGAGTGTTCCTTGAGTTTCCCATTCGAAGCTGGGCGCGCGGCTCTCTGTGATCTCGAAATGGAGTTGCACCAGTCACGTCACAGCGACCACACTGAACCGATTGCATCGCTTCGCTTGTGTCTCCTGATGCAGCTCAGTCCGCGAGATGAAGCACGGTATCGAAGGTTCCTTCGACAGTGATGCAATCTTCGGTATCGATCTCAGACATCATGCCTTCGCGCTTGCACAGAAGCGAAGAGAACGTGCCGCGTGCATTTCCCTGCGCGCCGTCGATGAGCAGGCTCTCCAGGGTAACCGAGACATGAGCGGGCTCTTCATCGCTGACATAGAAGTTCCGCATCCCTTCGGGAAAATAACTCACCGACGCGTCAGTGGCTGATGCATCTGCGCCGCTGATGAGACCAAACTCCACACTCAGCACGCCGCGCATAATACTCGCGGCGTCGGGGTCATGCGCCTGGATATCCACCATGCGGAGGGGGCCAAAGTCGCGCACCTCCGCAGTAGCCGTCCCCTCCGAGGGCACATGCAACGTTTCCCCGCGATAGGACGCGCCATCTATGGTGGCCTCGACCGTACCGATCGGCACCGTAGTCTGGGCCCACGCCGCGCCTGAAAGAAAAAGAGCTGTAAAAAAAGTACAGGCAAACCGCCCCAACGCTCTTTGCGATGAACTCATCGACGCTACCCTTCTGATGCCAGTGTTCGTGACGGAAGGCTCTAACACCGGTTCTGGTGCGCCGCCCCGTTCGTTTAGTCGGGTCGACGCCAAAACTTGCGTAACAGTACGATTTTTCTAAAACAGGCCGCCCTTGTGAAGTAATTCACATTGAGAAGGGCTGGAGACCCAGAGGAGCGTCAGGCGGATTGGCGTGCACGGACGTGGCACTGCCATGGTGTATCACTCAGACGCTTCCGCCCGTCTTGTTTCGATGAAAACCCACACGATGAGGATGGTCATCAAGATAGCCAGCCCCATGAAAACAAGCCCAAGCGGCACGACCTCGCCGATGGCTCCAACGAAAAGAGCGCCCATGGCAGGCAACCCCCGAAACGTCATTGTATAGAGCGAGAGGGCGCGACCTCTTGCACGCTCCGGTAAACGAGTTTGCAGCGCGATTTGTGTCGCGATCCCGTTGGCAAGTACTGCGCCGGACAGGACCGCAATCGCCACCAGGGCGATATGGAACTGCCTGGTCCCGACAAACACAAACGCCGCCAATGTGGACACCAGCCCCGTCAAGATGACGAAGCTCTGGTACTTCATACGCGCAAGAAGGTGAGCAGCGGAAAATGCGCCAATCATGGCTCCAAGCCCCTGGGATGACGTCAGGAGAGAAAAAACGACTGCCGCCCTGTCTTGATCCTGCGCAATTCCATCCGCAAAACTTGGCAAAAGCTCGAAGATCGGCCGGATCAAGGCCGCAATTGCCGCAAACAGGGCAAACGCGAGGAGCAATGATTTCTCGAAGCTCGAGATCACCCCTTTCCAGCCAATGATTTCACCATTCAGGCTGCCGGTGTTCCCTTGCCCGGTTTTAGTCGCGGCTGGTTTGAGGCACGATATGACCCCGGCAAAGAGCAAGAAGGACACTGCATTGACCCCGAATATCGCGATTGGTGAGCCTGCAGAGACCGTCCAGCCACCGATTGCGGGACCGGCCATCCGGCCGATGTTAAACATGATGGAGTTTGAAGCGATCGCTCCTGAAACCAGCTTTCGTGGAACGATGCTTCCAATGAGCAAGAGGCGCA
The DNA here is from genome assembly GCF_058725515.1 of Nitratireductor sp. WH36-1. NCBI lineage: Bacteria > Pseudomonadati > Pseudomonadota > Alphaproteobacteria > Hyphomicrobiales > Phyllobacteriaceae > Nitratireductor > Nitratireductor sp. WH36-1. The sequence continues at coordinate 438,128 of NZ_JBZXDP010000002.1, forward strand.
ATGGATGGTCGAGACCGTTCAGGATGCCCCCTGCCAGGGTCAGGAGCATCAGTACTGGCAGTGTCACTTCACCAAACTGAAGTACGCCGACCATGATGAGAGGAGGGACAGCGGATATCGCCTGAACGTTACGCGTGAGAACGAACGCGGGGCGGCTATCAGCAAGAGAGCCCGCGACCGGAGCCATCACTACAGAAGGCAAAAGATCGAGTGCGGCCAAGACCCCGAGGACCGTCATGGAACCGGTGAGCTCCCACGCTGTCCAGAACACGACGACACGCTGCCCCCAGGTGCCGGCGATCGAAACAAGATTGCCTGCAAGATACGCCAGTAGTTGTGGAGATCGCAGAAGACCACTCATCGAAAATTCAGGCTGAGGCGGCTGCGACATGTCATCGCTCCGGCGTGCGGTTTGTTACGCACGTCGGAGCGATGGAAGTCGATCCAGATGGAGAAGGTCGCTTCAATCATGACCAACGTTTAGCCAGTCGTCTCTTTCTTACGGCCGCCGTAGAAGCGTCGCTTGACCATCGGCCCGATGATCACCGCCACCGTAAGCGCGACAAGGATCAGGCTCGTCGTGTTTGCGAAGAGCACCGACCAATCACCGCGCCCGATACGCAGAGCAAGCCTCAGATTCTCTTCGGCGAAGCCCCCAAGGATGAGCCCGAGTACCACCGGTGGAAGCGGAAACTTCAGCTTGTCCATCACCCAACCGATCACGCCGAAACCAAGCATGAGATAGACGTCGAACATGCGTCCATGGATCGAGTACACCCCGATCAGCATCAGCACGACGATCACGGAACCCAGAAGCGGTCGGGGCAGATTCAAGAGCCGCGCGAAACTGTTCGTCGCAAGCGAGCCGCCAAGCAGAATGAGGAGGATTGCTCCGAAAAGAAATTGCCACATGAAACCGAAGACGACATCTGGATTATCACGGAACAACATCGGGCCCGGCTGAAGGCCGTGGACGAGCAGTCCGCCGAGCATGACAGCAGCAACTGCGGTACCCGGGATCCCGAGCGTCAGCGCCGGAATGAGGGCGGATGCGGTATCCGCGTTGTTGGCAGTTTCGGAAGCGGCAACGCCTTCAGGTTCACCGTTGCCCCAAGTTTCAGGGGTCCTGGAAGTGCGACGCGCCTCATTGTAGGACATGAACGCTGCCATCGAGCCTCCTGCTCCGGGCAGTATGCCGATCCAGATCCCGATGATCGACGAGCGGATCCAAGTCTTCCAGAAACGAAACATGCGCGGCAAGGCCCGCCAGATTGGCTCTGTCCCAAGATTCGAGCTCTTGACCCCGTCCGTCTTGAGAGGCGTCTCCAGAAGATCGATCACGGGAGGAAGAGCATAAAGGCCGACCAGAAGGATGACGATGTTCACGCCGTCGAGAAGTTCCAGCTGGCCGAGGGTGTACCGATCATTGCCGTAGATGGGATCAGACCCCACAACTGAAACAAAGACCCCGAAACAGGCGCTGATCAGGCCCTTTATCGGGTTTCCACCCAGCAGAAAGATAATGCTGGCAAGGCCGAAAACGGCTACCCAAAACACCTCCGAAGGACCAAACAACAGGGTAACCTTCGAGAGCGGCGGCGCAAGAAGCATCAACGCAAAGGCACTCGCAATACCACCGATCGCCGAGGAAACGACTGCAACCTGCAGGGCGAAGCCACCTTCACCTCTCTGGGCCAGCGGGTAGCCGTCGAATGTCGTGGCAACGGCGGCAGGAGTGCCGGGGATGCGCAGGAGCACCGCGGGGATGGCGCCGCCATACATCGCGCCATTATAGATGCCGGCCATCAGCCCCAGAGCCACCAGCGGTTCCAGACCGAATGTGAACGGCACCAGAACGGATATCGCCATCGTGGCGCTGAGCCCCGGCATGGCCCCCACGACAATGCCGGCAATCACACCGATCACGACCGCGGCGAAGTTCGCGAGGCCAATGACCTCCGGGAGTGCATTGAGAAGATCGGAGTACATGAGGCTCAGTCCTGTCAGAAACGACCTGTCGGAAAGTCCTGCGACATCCCGAAATCAAAGATCAGCCAGACCGTCCCCACGACGATCAGCGTTGCAACGCCGAGACCAAATGGGTTGCGATATCCGAAGGCCCAGGCCACGAGCGGGATAGACAGTGCAGTGCTGGGATAGAAACCGATCACATCGGTGGCGAGAGCATAGCCGAGAATCAGCAGGAAGGCGCCGGCGACACGCCTAGGCGACTTTGTCATGGTGGTCGCTTCTTCGCCAGCGGAGGCCTTGCGCTGATCAGCGACTAGCAGAACGATGGCAAGAACGATGAGACCGGCAAGCATCGCAGCGGGCAGCAATGCCGATATCGGTCGCAACGATACCGTCGGAAAGAGAAATGCCGACGCGGCGGCGACGATGCCGAGAGCGGTCAGCGTCTCGGGCCGAAGGATGCGGTTTTCAGACATTGCATTGGCTCTATCTCAAAGAGGATGGAGACGCGGGGACCAGGCCCCGCGTGATAAGCATCAGTTCCAGGGAGTGGTATCCCAGACCTGCTGAGCCAGGGCGCGCAGATCCTTCGTCAAAGCCTCGAACTCTTCCCCTGTCACCACTTCGACCGGATTGGCGGTCTCCTTCATGGCCTTGAGGAAGTCGGAATCCTCGGCAAGCTGCTCAAAAGCCGCCAGAAGCTTTGCCTGAACATCTTCGGGAAGCCCCGCCGGTGCTACGAAGCCTCGCATGGAACCGTTGACGAGGTTCAGGCCCTGCTCTTTGAGGGTCGGCAGATCCGGCGCGAAGTTCGAACGCTCCACGGTCGCCACTCCGAGAACATTGAGCTCTTCCTGGAACTCAGCAACCTCGGAAATGTTAAGAATACCCATGGCAACGTGCCCACCCATCAGTGCAGTGCGGGCAGGGGCCGAGCCCTTGAAGGGCACGATCGTGAACTCGGTTTCAGTAAGGCCTTGCAATTTGATCAGCGCGAAATGGTCATCACCGCCGAGGCTCGACATGCCGACCGTGATGGCACCAGGGTTCGCCTTGGCCTCTGCGAGCAGCTTGTCGAGGGTATCGAGGCCGCTACCTTTCGACGTCACGATGACGTTTGGATCGTTCACGACATTTGCAAGATAAGTGAAGCTATCGGCATCGTAATCCGCCTCACGATCAATCGTGCGGGCCATCATGCCAGGCAGATTGAAGGTTCCGAGCGTGTAACCGTCCGGATCCGCGTTCGCGGCCGCAGTCACGCCGATCTGTCCACTCGCTCCGGGCATGTTCTTGACGACGAGACTTGCGCCATCACCTAGATATTTCTCGATGAAAGGCGCGGTGGTGCGCGCCATTACGTCGGTGCCACCGCCAGCGGAATAGCCGACAATCACCTCAATGGGTTTTTCCGGATACTCCGCCATGGCTGCGCCCGCAGCCATGATCATTGCACCAGCAAGTGCAGATGTCTTAAGGTAATGAAACATGGTATCCCCTCCCTTTCTTGGGATATTTCAGTTCAGTGGAAACTCGCAACCCCGTTCCTTAAGGGCGGCGTCGACCCAGTTGCGGTCGTTCTTGCCCTCCGCGATTGCCTTCATCTGGCGCAATTCCGCATCCTGCTTCGCAAGGGTCTTCTGGAGAACGTCGTCTGCATCAGCAAGCGGAACGGACAGGACGCCATCGGCATCCCCGATCACGATATCGCCAGGCTCAATCACCATTCCGTCCAGGCTGATCGGAACATTGATCTCACCGGGCCCGTCCTTGTAGGGGCCGCGATGGGTAACGCCGGCAGCGAATGTCGGCAGATTGGTTGTGACGAATGCTTCGAGGTCACGGATTGCGCCATTCAGAACGAACCCGGCAACGCCGCGCTTGACCGCATGGGCCAGCATCAGTTCTCCCATAAGCGCATTCGTCAGGTCTCCGCCTGCATCAACGACAATCACGTCACCCGGCTCAGCCAGATCAATCGCCTTGTGGAGCATTAGATTGTCGCCTGGACGGCTCCTTACGGTCAGCGCAACACCCGCAAGCCCGCCAGAGGCATGCATTGGCCGCAGCCGCGGACCTGCTGCCCACAGGCGCGCCATACTGTCGGAAACGTTGGCGACGGGTAGCTTGGCAAACTCCGCGACAAGCGCGGCAGACGCGACCTGGTTTCGGCTGCAGATTCGGAAACCGATGGACATACTCATTCTCCTGCCTTGGCGTCTAGATTGCCGGCTTGCTCCAGAAGTGCACGATTGGCGATACGTTCGGCGGGCACTGGCTGGCCTTCGAGGATTTGCAAGATACCGCGCACCGCCTCGACACCGACACGCGCGCCGGCCTCGCGGGTGACACCGCCAATATGCGGCGTCAGAACAACACGCGGCTCATCGAAGAACGGATGATCTGCCGACGGCGGCTCCACCGAAAATGTGTCTAATCCCGCCCCCGCGAGATGCCCCGACCCGATGGCGGCCAAGAGGGCATTCTCATCAATCAGCGCCCCACGAGCGGTATTGATCACGTAACTGCCTTCGGGCATCCGTGCGATTGCGCTGGCATTGATGACCCCGCGTGTCTGATCTGTCAGCGGGCAATGCAGACTGAGAACATCAGAGCGCTCCAGCAATTCCTCAAGAGAGCTGCAGCGTGTCGCCCCGACTCCCTCAAAAGCCGACGCAGCGGCATAGGGATCGTGCCCCAGCACCTCAACTCCAAGCCCCTTCGCAATGCGGCCCGTCGCCTGTGCGATCGCCCCCATTCCGAGCAAGCCCAACCGGGCTCCCGCAAGCTCGCGGCCAAGAAAGCCCGCCTTCTCCCACCGACCCGCGCGCAGCCCCGCATCGAGCGGCAGGATCTGCTTCACGGTTGCCAGCATCAGCGCGACAGCATGTTCCGCGACCGAAACGGCATTCGCGCCGGTCGCAACGAGAACAGGTATCCCCCGGGCGGCCGCTGCTTTGAGATCAATATTGTCCACGCCAACGCCATGCTTGGAAATCACGCGCAATTTTGGAGCGTTGTCCATGACGGTCGCGTCCAGACGCCCCATGCGGGAGACAATGCCTTCTGCTTCGGTTTCGATCAGCAATTGCGAGATCAGTGCGCCGTCGGCATAGGCCGGAGTATGAACGGTTTCATAGCCATGCTCTTTCACAAGATCGACCGCGCTTTGATCCAGATACGGTCCGGTCACAAGGATTTTCTTGCTCATACGTACATCTCTTCGCTCTCCGCAAAGCGGAAAGCGTTTATGCTTCCATTCTGATTGATTGACTGCGCCTGACGCCCAACCCGCCCGGCTAAACTCCTCTACCGTCTTGAATAAACGGCAGAATAGCTTAATGAAAGCGAATATTTCTCGCTGATAGATTAAGCAAATCTGGATCTAAATATGGATACCCGACAGCTCAAGACACTGGTTGCAATCGCAACAAATGGCACGTTCGCCCGTGCCGCAGACGAGGTGAACCTGACCCCCTCGGCCGTCAGCCAACAGATCCAGGCCCTGGAACAGGAACTCGGTATCTGCCTGTTCGAACGGACCTCCCGCCCTCCCAAGCTGACCTCGCAGGGCCTGCAAATCCTTGAAATGGCGCAGGAGATGCTCCGTCTTGAAGATGACACCAAAGCCAGTCTGCGCGGCGAAAAGTTCGCCGGCACGATGATGCTGGGCTCCGTCCGCTCAAGCGCCTTGAATCTTCTACCGAACGCGATTGTTCAGATGCGCCATCAGTATCCCGAGTTGAAGACCAATCTCAGGGTTTCACTATCCTCCACCTTGATTGCAGATGTCGCGGCCGGACGCCTTGATGCGGCAGTGGTTGCCGAACACATTGGAATTCCCCCGACGCTGCGCTGGAGTCCCTTTCTCCGCGAGCCGCTCTGGCTGATCGCCCCCGGGGCCACAGAGGCCGCAGACGCAGCGCAGCTTCTGACGGATCACCCGTTCATCCGCTTTTGCAGCCCCGTGCCACTTGCCAATCTGATAAACACCGAGATCTCGCGGATGGGTGTTGCAACCAACGACGTAGCCGAAATTGACACCATCGGGTCCATCGTCACATGCGTGCGACAGGGTATGGGCGTTTCTGTTGTGCCCCATGTCGCGCTTCAGGAGCCCGATGAGCGAAATCTGGTGAAGGTGCCATTTGGCAATCCGCAGGTTACGCGGCAGATCGGGATCGTTGAGCGGATCGTCTCACCGCGTGCTGAAGTCGTCGCCCGCCTTCACGAAGTCCTCGTCGGACTTTGCGATCCACACGGGGTACGCCGTTTGGAAGGCGGATAGTCATAAGCAAGAAAGGCCTTCGCGGCTCTTCAGGCCGCTTTGCCGGGCAAAAGACCGCCCGGCACGTATCTCGTTGCATCTCTGTGCCCATCGTTCACCAATCAGACAGGTTTGGCGGGCCCTGCCTCTGACGTTCAGACAATTTGTCCGAGATGAGCCACCAGTACTGCAAGCGGGATGCTCAGAAGAACGCGGATGATCCAGATGAGCACCAGATGCGGAACTTTCACCGGGATCCCGGTGGCCAGAATGCAGGGGATGGAACCTGCAAAGAACAAGACACCCGAGACCGATGTTACACCGAAGATGTAGCGGGATAGCATCGGCGCATCGCCCAGCATGCCGGTAGGAAAGAACATCTCGGCAAGCGCTGCCGCCATGGCTTTGGCCGTCAGCATCGCCTCTGGCACCTGCAGAACGGCAAGCAGCGGGTAGAAAATCATGCCCAGCCAATCGAAGACAGGCGTATACGCACTGAGCAGAAGACCGAGCAGGCCAACCGACACACCGGTCGGCAGAATGACCGAAGTCATCTTCAGTCCGTCCTTGATGTTCACCATTAGCAGGCGTGCGAGGGTTGGATTTTCTTCAACCCGGCTCAGTCCGGCATTCAACGCGGACCTGAAATAGCCCTGACTGGCGATGGCTTGTTTATGGTCGGGCTCGGGGTGGTCTTCATAAAGTGTGATCGGCGGAATTCGTGCCGTGATGGCGGTCACCGTGAAGGTCACCAGAAGGGTCGTCCAGAAGTAGAAGTTCCAGATGGGAAGAAGTCCCAGAACCTTGGCCACGACCACCATGAAAGTGACAGAGATCGTCGAGAAACCGGTAGCGATGATGACCGCCTGGCGGAAGGAATAGGACTTGTTCAGATACATCCGGTTGGTGATGAGCAGGCCGATGGAATAACTGCCAACAAACGAGGCAACGGCATCCACTGCCGAGTAGCCCGGTGTGCGCCAGACGCGCCGCATGACCGGCTCGAGAAAGACACTGCAAAATTCGATAAGCCCGTAGCAGATCAGGAAGCTCAGCCCAATGGCTCCGATCGGAACGATCAGCCCCAGATTCAGAACCAGCTTTTCAAACAGAAAGGGCATCATGTCGGGAGTAGTGATCACTGCGGGGGCAACGCCAAGCAGATAGATCACCGTCACGATCAGGCCCAGAACCTTGAAAGCAGAGAATACGGCCTCTCCGAAAGAACTGCGCCAGGTGCCCTGAACGAAAGGCGAAATTGCTCCGTACGCGATCAGCATCAGCACGAAGACGATGGCTGCGGGCCGGGCATGTTCGACCACCGCATTCGCAGCATGTACCGGCAAAATTGTCGTGCGCCCTCCCAGCGGCATCTCGACAAAGAAAATCACGATACCGACAAGGCTTAGCAATATCATCTTGGCGAGGGAGGCCCCTCGGGATGACTTCTCTGTGGTAATTGTGGTCATGCTTCCTCCCTTTCCGCGATGCATTCACATGCGGATCTTTGCGTTACTTGGCTCTTTGGTGGGAATGCGTCCCGGCAGACGCGGCGGATCAGGACATCAGGTAATCCGCGATCCGCGCATCGAAAATGTCCTTCGTAGCGACCAGGACCGCTTGATGGGCGGGATGGGCGCTGTACTGGTCCAGCCCTTCCTGATCCCGGAACTGCCACAGGGTTGCATAGTCGAAGGAATGCGGCTTGCGGGAAACGTCCCAACCCAGCTCGGCAGTTTCCACGGTGTCGATTTGCGCGGGCAGTTGCTCAATCATGTCGACGGCTTTGATCACACGGGGATCATCGCGCGAGACGCCTTCCTTGAGCTTGAACATGACGATATGGCGCAGCATCAGGCGGTTTCCTTGCAGTTTTGGCGCCGGTCGAGCGTGGCGCCGATGACGTTGCAGATCAGCCGCGTGATCGCGACCGATGTGATGTTATGGGTGTCGAATTCCGGATAGTGCTCGGCGAACCCGATTCCGCGCAGGTTGCATCGCGTGACAAGGTCGCGGATCAGGTCCACGCCATCGTAGAATTGAAGGCCGCCGGGCAGTGGCACGCTGGTGCCCGGCATGACCGACGGATCAAAGCCGTCACAGTCAATGCTGATGTAGACATTGGCGCCATCGGGAAACTGCGCCAGAGCCCGGGCTATGCCATCACGCGCAATCTCACGGGCTGTGATGATCGCATTTCCTGCGGCCAGTGTATCTTCGTAATCGTTGCAATAAGCACTGCCGATGCCGCGCGCGCCCACATGCACGATCTTGCTGAAATGCGCCATCTCGCGGATACGACGCATTGGGCTCGAATATCCCTGCCGGTTTCCGTTCACCTCATCCCGGTAGTCGAGATGCGCATCAATCTGCAGCAGATGGATATCAGAATGGGCATCCAGCCCGGCGCAGATCGGAATAGGTGTCGAATCGTCGCCACCCAGGACGATTGGCAGGGCCTGCCTTTCAACTGCGGCACGCACACGGTCTTCGATAACGCCAACATGACGGGTGGGATCTTCGACAGGGCCGATGCAGTCACCCAGATCGACGAGACCGATATTGTCGGGATCGAAGAACGGCCCTCCCAGATCAAAATCGTAACGCCCCTTGAATGCGTGATACCGTGCAGAAGACGAGCGGATCGCGCCGGGAGCACGGGACGCGCCGGGCGCGATACCCTGTACCGTGTAAGCAAAGCCAAAGGGCGCGCCGATAACCGCAAACCCGCCCGCCTCAACGTCCTGCACCACTCCGGTCGGGGCGCCGAGAAAGCTCGGTCCCTGTTGCACGGTGGCGTAACCATTCATGAATCTGCCTCGTTTCAAAGGTTCTCTTCCATTTTTGCGACTTCCGCGCGCAGCAAACCGGCTATCTGGGGGATGTCGTCATCGGAGATGCGGAACGTGGGACCAGTGATGTTCACGGCGCCGACAAGTTTTCCATCGGACCCGTAGACCGGCATCGCGATTGCAGTCACATCCGGCTCCAGTGTCGTGCGTGAACTGCGGAATTCTCCTCTTGGGCAACCCTCGCTGAGAACAGCGCCTATGACCGTGCCCTTAACCGGAACATGCTGTCCGACCCAGCGCACGTGCCGCACGGCAAGCGGGCTGTCGCACTGCTCGAGATAAACAACCTCGTCAGGGCTCGCGAGCTGACCGAAACAGACGGTTTCCCGGGTCTGGTCGCGCAGTCGCTCCAGATGAGGGCGGATCACGTCCGGCAGGTTCAGGCAGCGCGACAGGGACAGCGCGATGCGCATCATCCGTGCGCCGGGCGCGTAAAGGCCATCATCGCGCTTACGGATGTAACCTTCACTCTCGAGTGTCTGAACCAGACGCACTGTCGTGCTCGAGGGCAGGCCAAGCTCCTCTGCGATGTCCTTCATCGAAAGTTTGGGGCGCTCGGGAGTGAACAATTCGATGATTGAAAAGGCACGCAGGGCAGACCGTACGCTATCGCGCCCCTTCTTGTCGCCAGCCTCGCCGACCGTCGTCGATCCTGCCATCAGGCACCTCCTTTGCTTGACTTCTCCCTTTTGTCGTATAGGACAGTTTCAAATTCTGCAAGACGGAGTTTAATTCCGCTATACGGAGTCAGTTTTATGAAAACAGCTGTCGACCTCATTATCGCCAACGCCGGTGAGCTGGTGACCTGCGCCGGTCCGGCGACCGGAGTTGCAGGAGCCGCGTTGGCCGACCTGCCGGTGGTACTGAACGGGGCAGTAGCGATTCAGGAGGGATGTGTTGCGGCCACGGGCACCACAGAAGAAATCCTGAACCGGTTCTCTCCCGGGGAGCTGGTCGACGCGAAGGGCAGGCTTGTCTCGCCCGCTTTGGTCGACCCCCATACACATCTGGTCCATATGGGCAGCCGTGAAGACGAACTCGAAGCCCGTGCGACCGGCAGCAGTGCAACCAAGGGAATCTCGACCGGAGGAATCCGCACCACCATTGAGCAAACCAGCGTAGCCGACGACCAAACTCTCACCAGGTACGCCCTTCATACGCTGGACCAGATGGTCTTGAATGGCACCGGGACCGTCGAAGCCAAAACCGGGTATGGGGCGGACATGGATCAGGAGCTGCGCCTGCTGAAGCTCACCCGTGATCTGGATGTCCTGCATCCCGTAGAGGTGATCCCGACATTTCTGGGTGCCCACATCCCGCCACAGGAAGGACGGGAAGCCTTCGTGCAATCGGTTATCGACGCCCTGCCGCAGGCCGCGCAAATCGCCGAGTTCTGCGACATTGCCTGCGACGCGGTTTGCTTCACTTTCGAGGAAAGTGATCGCATTGCAGAAGCGGCGACACACCTTGGAATGCGACTGCGCATCCATGCCAATCAGGCTTCGCACTGGCCGGGCCTGAAACTGGCGGCAAAGTGGAAAGCCGCCAGCGCCGATCATGGTGACTACGCTACCCGGGAGGACCTGGAGGCCATGGCCGCCGCCGGCGTCGCGTTAACGCTTTTGCCCGGCGCGAATTTTCACATGCTCGAAGCAGTCAGCACACTCGACGGCGACACCATCGGCCCGGCGACGAAAAATCACCTGCCGCAGACCGGGCAGCTCCTGCTTCAGTCGGGCTGCGTTCCCGCGGTCGGCACCAACTACAATCCTGGCTCATCTCCGTGCCTGTCGATGCAGATGATGATGCAGCTCCTGCCGCGCATTTTTCGGATCGGCTTTGCACCGGCCTGGTACATGGCGACGCTGAACGCTGCCGCAACGCTTGGACGCGGTGATCGCATCGGCAGCCTGGAGCCCGGCAAAGAAGCCAATCTCATCGTGTGGGACGTCGAACGGCACGGACAGGTGATCGACCGCTTCGGCGGCAATCACGTCCGCGACCTCTGGCTGAAAGGTCACCAGGTCGTCTCGAACCGCAACCTTTCCGACTAAAACAGGGGTGAACAATGTCCGATAACCACAGGCCCGTAGCCGCTGCGCGTGGACTTGCGCTGCGCTGCAAGGGGTGGCGGCAGGAAGCAATTCTCCGCATGCTTGAGAACAACCTCGAAAACGCTGAGCGCCCCGAGGACTTGATGATCTACATGTCGCGCGCCAAGGCGGCGCGGGACTGGCCGGCCTTCGACCGCATCTGTGCCGCCCTGAAGGTACTGGAAACGGATCAGACACTGGTCATGCAGTCAGGCAAGCCAGTCGGGCTGTTTCCCACACAGGACACGACGCCGATCGTCATCATGGCGAATGGCAACCTCGTTGGCCGCTGGACGGAGGTCTCCAAAAGGCGCGAGCTCGAGAACCGGGGCCTCACCATATTCCCGGGCATGACCGCAGCCGCGTGGCAGTACATTGGCAGCCAGGGCATCCTGCAGGGCACCTACGAGACGTTCAAAACCGTCGGCCGCCACCATTTCGATGGCAGTCTTGCCGGGCGCTGGATTGTCACGGCCGGCTGCGGCGGCATGGGGGGAGCACAGGCGCTGGCGGGCAAACTTGCCGGGGCTGTTACGCTGGTGGTCGACGTCAACCGGCGGGCCCTGGAACGGCGGATGGAGAGCGGATATCTTGATCTGATTGTCGATGATCTCGACAGCGCGCTGCAGATTTGCAACGAGAAACGCGCAGCCGGTGACGGCGCGGCAATCGGCCTTTGTGCAAATGCCGCAACCGTGCTGACGAGCCTCATCGAACGCGACATCATTCCCGACGTGGTGACGGATCAAACCGAGCCGGACGCCTATCGCGGCTACGTGCCTGAAGGCATGACTGCCGAGCAGTGTCTGGAGGCCAGAAAGTCCGACCCCGAGGGGCTTGCGAAGGCGGCAAACCAGACCATGCTGAAGCACTTCCGGGCCATGCTGACCCTGCGTGATCAGGGTGCAATCTTCTTTGAATATGGCAACAATTTCCGCAGCGTCGTATCCGCGCTCGGCGAGGCACGCGCTTTCGAGGTGGATTCCTTCGTGAAGGCATATATCCGCCCACTGTTCTGCAGCGGAACAGGCCCGTTTCGCTGGATCGCCGCTTCCGGCGACCCTCGGGATATTGACCTGATTGATAATCTGATCCTGGAAAACTTCGCCCCCGACAGCCCGATCTCCCAATGGATTCAGGTCGCTCGCGATCATGTCCAGCACACGGGTCTCCCAGCGCGGATCGGGTGGCTTGGTTTTGGTGAACGCTCGAAACTGGCGCTCCTGGTAAACCAGGCCGTTGCCGATGGGCAGCTGTCGGCCCCCATCTGCTTCACGCGGGACCATCTTGATTCCGGGTCTGCAGCGCTTCCATTCCGCGAGACTGACGGGATGCGGGACGGATCGGATGCCATCGCCGACTGGCCTCTGTTGAACGCACTTCTCAACGCCTCTGCCGGCGCCGACCTTGTAGCGATCCACGAGATGGATGACTGGGCGCGTTGTGCGGGCGTAACGCTTATCGCCGATGGCAGCAGCAGCGCAGCAGCAAGGATCAGGAACGTGCTCGATTGCGACACGGGGATCGGTGTCGCACGACATGCAGACGCCGGGTACGAAGCAGCGATCGAGGCCATGATGCAACCCGCCTACACCTCCCGGATAAGGCCCGCTGACAGTCTCGACTGAGTCAGAGAAAATGCCGGCAGGGTCTCCCTGCCGGCATTTGTTATCTGGATTGCACTGCCCATCAAACGATTGGCGCACCAATCCCTGCTCCACACTGACATCATAGCGGGTAACAAGCCCACATAGCCTTATTTCCGCCAGCTAATGAAGAGCTATGTAGGTGCTGTGAGGTTAATTGAATGCGGTCGCGCGAAGATGGTCACAACATTTGTCAGGCTGGCAGTGCACGCATGGCCCTCCATTCAGCCAGGGCATAACGCCGATGATTTCGAAGCTGTGCTGCAGAGCGGTTGGTTTGGGACGGGGCGAAGAGGATAAGGACTGCTTTAGCAAACCGATGGACAGGCCCTCGTCTTCCTGATCGTTCACGCTTTCGCAACGTTAGGTGAGATTCTGCGCCCCGCCCCCTTCATCCAAGTATCAAAAGCTCGAACGTGACGCATACGGGGTTCACGCCGCGCACGAGCACGCCCTCGGCAATCGCACCATCCATGCCGACCAGGGCGATATCGAGCCGCGCCCTCGGCCCCTGCGCCGTGCGCCGCACCCTGCCTTCCCGGATCAGCACTTCGGTGGCATAGGAAGAGACGTGGCCACCGCCCTCGAAATCGGAACCGACGAGGCTGCCGATGCCAAGCACCTCGGCCTCATTGAAGCCATGTTCGGCGCAGATCGCTTCGACCGCTTCGCAGATGTCGCCATTGGGGTGAACCGTGGCGAGCACCGCATGCCGCCCCCGGGCCCGGGAGCGTTCGGAAGCCGCCGAAACACGCGGCGTGAACAGGCGAAAATTCGTCTCTACATCATCTGTAACGTCAAGAATTGCACCGGAAACGCCGTAGGCACGCACCTGCGTGGGGCTGCGCACTTCCGCATCGAAAGGCAGAAGATGCCCCATGCGAAGTCCCTCGCCCGGCACGTCCCATGATCCATGGCAATGCAGAAACGGTTCACCGTCGCGACGCCCCAGATGAAACCCCGCGCGCCGGATCACGCCCCCCGAGGGGGGCGCATGGGTCTCGCTATACCAGGCGGCATGGCTCTCATCGGGGCTTTCGGCCGGGATTACATAGTCCATGCGCTTCATCGGCACGTCTTCAAGCAGAACATAGCCTGCCTCAAACCCTTGTGCGGACAATGCGTCGGCCACGCTGGAAACGATGCACCTGCCCGGTTCCAGAGTGAGCGTCAACGAATGCGCCTCGCACGCCACGGCGGCATGGCGGTCATGCGCGGGCGGACCGGGATGCCGGATGCTACGGCCACTCATGTCGAAAGCCCCGCCGTGACAAAGCCACCATCGACGGAAATCACCTGGCCGTTCACATAGCCTCCATCCTCGGACATGAGGAAAGCAACCGTTCCGGCGATCTCGCCAGTGGTGCCATAGCGGCGCAACGGCACGCGTTTATGCCACTGGGCACGCACATCCTCCGTGTGTACCGCCCGCGAAAGCGGCGTATCGATCGGACCGGGCGCTACGGCATTTACGCGAATGCCTTTCGGCCCCAGCTCATTGGCCATCACCATGGTCATGGTGTTCAGCCCCCCTTTCGAAGCCCCGTAGGCGGTGCGGCCCCTGTTTCCGCGCAGGCCCGAAATGGAACTGATGTTGACGATGGAGCCTCCCGCACCGCGCTCGAGCCAGTGCCGGGCAGCAGCCCGCGAAACGATGAATGCGCCGGTCAGGTTGACGTCCAGTATGCGACGGAAATCCTCCACACTGGTCTCGACCGCCAGACAATCCATCCCGATGCCGGCGGAGTTGACGACGCCGACGAGTTGCCCGGCCTGCGCGATCTTTCCAATGGCCCCGGCCACCGACTTCTCGTCCACCACGTCACAAACGAACCCGCAATCCGCCGAAATGCCGAGTTCGGAGCAGGCATCCGCCAGCATCTGCGGCTCCAGATCGAGGAGCCAGGGTGAAAAACCGCGTGCCAGCAGCAGCCTTGCCGAAGCCAGACCGATTCCAGACGCGCCCCCCGTGATGGCGACACATTTCATGTCCTCTCCTCCCATCGCGCGTCAGCCCGTACCGGCCGTGTCGAAAACGGTTATCTCCCCGCGCCTTTCGAGTTCCGCGCGGATCATCTTCTTCGTGATCTTGCCGTAGGCTGACTTCGGCATTGAATCCCAGAAAAGGAACTGCTTTGGCAGTTTGTAGCGCGCAACCTTGCCGTCGAGCCAACCGCGCAGATCAATGCGCGCCACATCCACACCCGGTCGGGCAATGCAGACGGCAACCCCAGCCTCTCCCCAGACCGGGTCAGGAACGCCCAGGACCGCCACCTCGCTGATGTCGGGATGCAACAGGATCTTTTCCTCGATCTCCCGGGGATAGATGTTGGAGCCGCCCGAAATATACATGTCCGACGAACGACCCGTGATGTACACGAAGCCCCGTTCGTCCATCCGGCCCAGATCGCCTGTGCGAAACCAGCCGTCACGGAAGGATTTCGCGTTTGCTTCAGGGTTGTTGTAATAGCCGGCAAAGACAGCGGGACCGATGACGCAGATTTCGCCCTGCCCGCCCAGCGCAACCTCGCCGCCCTGCTCATCCTGAATCTGCACCTGCATGCCCGTGCGTTCGAAACCGCACGTGCCGATGCGCGCATGCTCGCCATCCCCCAGCGAATGTGCGGATGGCGGCAGAACGGTGATGTTGCCCGTTACCTCGCCAAGCCCGAAATACTGCACGAGAACCGCGCCCAGTGTCTTCAGCGCCCGCTTCTGATCGGCCCGGTACATGGGAGCGCCAGCATAGATAACGTAACGAAGCGTCGAGTGGTCGTACCGCTCCACGGAAGGGTCTTCCACCAGCATCTTCAGAATGGTCGGAACGGTGAAGACATTGGTGACCTTCCATTTCTCGATCAACGACCAGACCAGATCCACATCCAGTCTTTCGGATGGCGGCAGGATCGTCTTGACGCCATGCGCCACCTGGGTGAGCTGATGCACCCCGGCACCATGCGAAAGGGGAGCGACGACGATGGACGCGTCGTCCGGGCCGGTTCCCGGCATCAGATCACAGAGATGATTGGTGATGACGAACGCGAGTTGGCCATGGGTCAGCACTGCTGCCTTGGGGCGGCCCGTTGTGCCTGACGTGAAGAAGAACCAGCACGGATCATCCCGGTCGACCGCCACGCTCGGCAGCTTCCTGCCAAGATGGCGTTCGACCAGCACGTCGTAATCCTCCGCAAAACCGGCGGGACCAATGGCGATCATGTGCTCCAGATGAGGCGACGTATCCCTGCAGACACAGGCATGTTCGGCAAATTCCGCGCCGCAAATCATCACCCGCGCGCCGCTCGCCTGGCCCAGATACGCAACTTCCTCCGGCGACTGCCGGTAGTTGGTGGGAACCCAGACGGCACCCACCCGAAAACACGCAAACATGGACTCGAACATCTGATTACAGTTGGACGACTGCACCAGAACCCTGTCGCCCTTCGTGACCCCGAACTCAGCGACGAGCGCGTGCGCCATGGCCTCGACACGCGCCTCCATCCGCGACCAGCTCCAGACCGCATCCCCCCAGACGAAACCAGCCTTGTCCGGATCGCGGCGCGCCGCCTGCGTGAGAAAATTGGCCAGATTCATCACGCGCGTCGAACAGGGAGCAACGCCCCCTTCGGGTGCGGGAGTTTTCATTTCGCACGCTCCATGATGGACACGTAATTGGCCACGGCAGCGCCACCCATATTGAAGACACCCGCAAGCTCCGCATTCGGCACCTGCATGTCACCGGCCTCGCCGGCGAGTTGCATCGCGGCCATCACATGCATGGAAACACCCGTCGCGCCGATGGGATGCCCCTTCGACTTGAGACCGCCAGACGGGTTGACCGGCAGCCTGCCGCCTCTGGCGCTGATCCCCTCGCGAATGACCCGGTATCCCTGGCCGGGGCCGGCAAGGCCCATGGCCTCGTACTCGATCATCTCGGCAATGGTGAAACAGTCATGCGTCTCCACGAAGGACAGATCGTCGATCCTGAGCCCCGCCTCATCAAGCGCTCCGTTCCAGGCGCGGCGCGCCCCTTCGAAGGCCAGCACGTCACGGCGGCTCAGTGCGAGAATATCATTGACGTGGCGGCGTCCGCGAAAGCTGATGGCGCGCTGAAGCGAAGCGGCCGTTTCCTCGTCGGCGAGCACGATTGCCGCCGCACCGTCGGAAATCAGCGAACAGTCGGTGCGGCGCAGCGGACCGGCAACACGGGGGTTCTTCTCGGACGCGGTGTTGCAGAAGTCGACGCCGAAATCCTTGCGCATATGGGCGTAAGGATTGAGCACGCCATTGGCATGATTCTTGGCGGCAATCATGGCGAGTTCCTCAGAGTGATCGCCATAGCGCTGGAAATAGGTCTGCGCGATGCGCCCGAACAGGCCAGCGAAACCACCCTCCACATCCGCTTCTTCCTTGCGGTAACTTGCACAGAGAAGAATATCCCCCACCTCCGAGGTCGGCAGCGCGGTCATCTTTTCGGCCCCCACCACGAGGGCGATGCGCCCACGGCCCGCTTCGATGAAGTCCATCGCGCTGTAGAGTGCGGCCGACCCGGTCGCACAGGCATTCTCAAGTCGGGTCGCCGGCACATGCGCCAGCTTCTCGTTGCCCATGGCGACGAGCGCCCCCTGGAAGTCCTGCTTCGAGAACCCGTTGTTCATGACGCCGACGAAAATTCCGTCGAGATCGTTCATCTCGATGCCTGCATGGTCCATCGCCGGGGTGGCAACGGAGGCCATGAGTTGCTCGGTATCTTCCAGTTCGGATTTCCCGAAGGGTGAATGCGCCCAGCCGACAATCTGTGCTTTTGTCATGTGCTCTGCCTCCTCCTCTACAGCTTCTCCGCGGCGTCGCCGCGCGCGGAAAACATGGCTGCGAGTTTCTCTTCTATGTGTGCGACTTCCTGCTTGAGATAGCCGGCGAGTTCGACCTGCCTCGCCTCCTGCATCCGACTGTCGATGGCAGCAACACTCAGTGCGCCGGCCAGCCGGCCATCGGGAAAGTGAAACGCCACGCCCACGCCCCAGGAATTGGTGACGATCAGACCAGGGTTGAGCGAATAGCCCCGGCGCCGGGTCTCGACGACATCGGCTCGCACGCGCTCCGGGGGTAGGTTCGGATAGCGCTCCAGCAATATGGCCTCATTGGCCGCAATCGCTTCGTCCACCTGGGTGTCGGAGAGAGCGGCCAGCATGGCCAGCGATCCCGCGCCGATGCCCAGCGGATGCTCGAGCCCCATCTGCAGCGCATGCGTGCGGATCGGATAGGTGCCCTCCTCGCGATACAGGCACAGCGATTGCATGCCATGGCGCACCGACAGGAAACTGGTGTCCTGCGTGGTCTCGGAAAGCCGCCCAAGACTTGCCCGGCAAATTTCGAGAAGATTGAAACGCTGCGAGGCCAACGTGCCGAGGACATAGGCTTCCGTGCCGAGGAAATACAGCCGGTTCTGTTCGTCCTGTTCCACCAGACCGCCACGGATAAGCGCCAGAAGAAGCCGGCGAACTGTTGGCTTGTTGAGGCCGCTTTCCAGGGTCAGGGTTGTCAGCGACACACCCCGGTCCGCATGTCTGCCGACCGCCGACAGAAGCGCCAGAGCGCGATCAACGCTTTGCGCACCGCTCAGCACTGTCAACTGCACATTCTCCAAAGTTTCATAATGTGGAACACTTAAACAATCATCCTGCTTTGCAAATCTTAGGGTTCACGAATTATCTTGCAGCAGGCAGATCAGAATGTAAATTGTGACTGTATTGGACGAGGAGTACGATCCATAATGTGGACCATAGCGTGATGGAGGTCACGCGGCCCACATGCCGACAACGGCAATATTGACGGAGGAGAAATCATGAAATTCGCAAAGCTGGGCGCGATCGCCCTGTCATCTGCTGTCGCATGCTTCGCCATCTTCGGCTCAGCGAGCGCCGAAACAATGCGCCTCTCCCACAACACCGGCGATGCCACCAGCTGGCACAAAGGCGCCGAAAAGTTCAACGAGCTTCTGACCGCCGCGACCGATGGCAATCTCTCGGTCCGCGTTTTCCCGAACGCCACGCTCTCGGGTGGCGATCAGATGAAGCAGGCCGAGATGGTCAGCCGCGGCGCGCTGGATTTCGTGATCACCTCGGCGATCAACGTGACCCCGCTGGTGCCGGAGATGGCCGTCTTCTCGCTGCCCTATCTCTATTCGAACTATGAGCAGGTCGACGCCACCACCGACGGCGAGCCCGGTCGGAAGATGAGCGAGATCATGGCCGAGAACGACATCATCGTGCTTGCCTGGGGCGAGAATGGCTTTCGCGAGGTCACCAACAACGAGCGCGCGATCAAATCGCCCGAAGACATGAAGGGCCTGAAGATGCGCGTCGCCGGCCCCATGTATATTGACGTCATGAATGCACTCGGCGCCAATCCGCAGCAGATGCAGTGGACCGAGACCTTCACGGCGCTTCAGCAGGGTGTCGTGGATGGTCAGGAAAACCCCATCGGAGCGGTCATCATTCCGCAGCGCGTCTATGAGGTGCAGAAATACCTGACCACCTGGCACTACTCCTACGACCCGATCTTCATCGGCGTCAGCAAGAAGCGCTGGGACTCCTTCGACGATGCGACCAGGGAGAAGGTCCAGAAAGCCGCCACCGAAGCCATGGCCTATCAGAAGGAAATCACCCGCAAGAGCACCGAGGAAGGCATCGCCTTCCTGCGCGAGAAGGGCATGGAAATCTATGAGCCCAGCGCCGAGGAGCTGCAGGCTTTCCGCGAGGCCACCAAACCCGCCTTTGACACATGGGCCGCCAAGGTGGGCGACACCCTCGTGAAGAACTTCCAGGACACAGTCGCGGGAACGAACTGACCACAGCGCGATCCGAACCGCAGCGGGACCGACCTTCCGGGCCGGTCCCGCCCCATCGGCACCCCGGAGAAAAGCGATGTCCTTCATCCTGCGCGACGCGGAGAAGATCGCCTGCGCGATCATCTTTCTGGCCATGACGGCGCTTGGCTTCATCAATGTCGTCGTCCGCTACACCACCAGCTACTCCTTCGCCTCGTCCGAGGAGCTTCTTACCAACGGCTTCCTGCTGCTCACGATTTTCGGTGCCGCGATTGCCGCACGCAATGGCCACCACCTGGCCGTCACCCTGTTCTTCGAGCTTCTGCCAAAGCCTCTGCGCAAACTGCTTCTCGTTTTGACGGGCCTGCTGTCGGTCGTGCTTCTAGCCCTTTCCGCGTGGTTTAGCGGGATACTGGTTTCAAACCAGGTGTCGAGCGGGATACGCTCCTACGCCCTGCAGGTTCCCGCCTGGTATTACAGCGTCGGCCTGCCCTTCGGCTTTGCCCTTATTCTGATCCGTTATGTCCAGCACATGCTCGACACGTGGAAGGCGCTTTCCGACGAGGAGCCCGGCGATGCATGATCTCGGTGCGGGCACGCAGATGCTCCTCCTCTTCTTCATTCTGCTGGTCCTGCGTCTGCCCGTTGCCTTCGCGCTTGGCCTGTCCGCTCTTTACGCAATGTGGCAGCTGGGCTTCGGGCTCGACCTCGTGGGCGATCTCATCGCCACCGGCGTGGCGAAATTCTCGCTTCTGGCCATCCCCTTCTTTATCCTTGCCGGCGAGCTGATGGGCTCCCTCGGCATCGCCGAACGCATGATCCGCTTCTTCCGCACGCTGATCAGCGCCCTGCCAGGCGGCATGGGCGTGGTCGGCACGGTCGTCTGCCTGTTCTGGGGCGCAGTAAGCGGCTCCGGTCCGGCTTCTGTCGCAGCCATCGGTCCACTCATCATCAAGGGCATGGAGGAAGATGGCTACACCCGCTCCTTCGCGGCGGGTCTGGTCTGCACGGGCGCGGCCCTCTCCATTGTCATTCCGCCGTCAATCGGACTGGTCATCTATGGCGTGATCGCCGAAACATCGATCTCCCACCTCTTCATCGCCGCAATCATCCCCGGTCTCTTCATGGGCACCCTGATGCTGCTCACCCTGCCATTCGCCAGGAGGAGCAGGGTTGCGGAAGGTTCGCCCAGCCTCGACCGCCTGATGCCGGCACCCCATGCGGAACTGCCTTACGGCGCGCGGCTCTGGCGCTCCTTCCTGGATTCATTCTGGGGCCTGATGACCCCGGTGGTCATTCTCGGCGGCATCTACTCCGGTGCCTTCACGCCTACCGAGGCAGCCCTGGTGGCCACGGTTTACGCTCTGTTCGTGGGTGGCGCCATCTACCGTACGCTGACCTTCAAAAAGCTCTACGAAGCACTCACAGACGCGGCGGCTTCGTCAGCGGTCGTCATGCTGGTGGTTGCCTACGCCAGCCTTTTCGGCTGGGTCGTCACGGTTGACGATCTCATAGGACAATATTCTTCCGTCCTGCTCGGGATCAGCGATAATCAGTGGGTGATCCTGCTCATCATCATGGTGATCCTGCTGATTGCCGGCATGTTCATGGACGCGATCACCATCATGTTCATTTGCCTGCCGATCTTCCTGCCGGTATCGCGAGAGCTCGGCTGGGATCCCGTCTGGTTTGGCATTCTGGTGATGATCAACCTTGCCATCGGCCTCTTCACACCACCGGTGGGGATCAATCTCTATGTCGCCGCGAACGTCACCCGGCTTCCGCTCGAACGCGTTGCGCAGGGCGCGATGCCGTTCCTCGTGACGGCCGCCATCGGCCTGGCCATCGTCGCGGCGCTGCCGGAAATGTCGTCTTTCCTGATAGACCTTCTGGAATAGCCCTGAGGGAGGACTTGGTGTGATCCGCAGTGAGAAACGTCTTGCGGGATTGATCCAGTATCTCATCACTCACGCTGACTTCCTGAATGTCGAATTCGAGCAGGTCGTCGTCGCGCTCGCGCGCGGAACAGCCGATCACGGCCAGATCGGACAGGTCGCGACGAAATTTGCTGGATGTTATGTTCGGTTTTCTTCGTTTTTCGCGCCCCCCCCGAAAAACACCAAAACACGCGTCAAATCCTGAATAATTATCGCGATTACCGTTCTTGTGTCGTGAGCATTTTTCCAAAGCGGCAGAAAATCGCAGGCTAAGTCACTGATTTTGAATATTCGAACATAATTCGCTTGATTTTCGCTTTGTTTCGTTTTTACGTTGGGACGATAACTCGGGAGGTTGTCTGTGCGCGGAAACGAGAGTGTTTATCCGGTCGCTCTTTTTGCGACCGGCGGCGGCATCCATGGCTGCCGGATTGTGCATGACACAACGGGATGCGGCCATTTCGTAACGTTTGCTGAAAAGGGCGACCTTGCGTTTGCGTCCCCTTCTTTCTCTTCGAAACGGTTCTATGGCAGGCTGCGCCTGGGTGACTGGATGAACAACCACCGTGCGGGAGAATACCGCAGCTGAATAAAGCCAGTGGCCAAATTCAATAAAGCGCGGGGAGGAGGGCCTTATGACGCTGGAACTGAAGGGCGTGTCGAAGATCGTGGAGGGGCAGACCCATATTGCCACGACCGATCTGACGCTCGAAAAGGCGACCATGAACGTTCTGCTGGGGCCGACCCTGTCGGGCAAGACCTCGCTGATGCGTCTGATGGCAGGGCTCGATCAACCGAGCACAGGACGGATTTTCTGGGACAGCAAAGACGTGACCGGGATGCGGGTGCAGGATCGCAAGGTCGCGATGGTGTACCAGCAATTCATCAACTACCCGTCGATGAGCGTTTATGAAAACATCGCCTCTCCGATAAAGCTCATGGGAGTGGACAAGGCGGAGATCGACCGCCGGGTGCGGGAAACGGCGGAGTTGATGAAGCTGACGCCGATGCTGGACCGCAAGCCTCTGGAACTCTCGGGCGGGCAGCAACAGCGCTGTGCTCTGGCACGGGCTTTGGTCAAGAACGCCGGGCTTGTGCTGCTGGATGAGCCTTTGGCGAACCTTGACTACAAACTGCGCGAAGAGCTGCGGGTGGAGATCCCGAAGATTTTCGCGGCGTCCGGATCGATCTTCGTCTATGCGACGACGGAACCAGAAGAAGCGCTCTTGCTGGGGGGCAACACTGCGACGCTTTGGGAGGGCCAAATCACCCAATTCGGGCCGACGCCCGAGGTCTATCGCAAGCCAGTCGATGCGACAACGGCGCGGGTTTTCTCCGATCCACCGATGAATTTCCTGCAGATCTCCAAGACCGGTGATCGATTGATGTTCGGCGACGGACAAAGCGCCGTTGCGACCGGCAAGCTCGCTGAACTGGCGGATGGGCGTTACACGGCGGGATTCCGTCCGAACCATCTCGAAATCGTGCAGCATTCCGAAAACGCGATGAGATTCACCACACAGCTGCATGTGACAGAGCTGACCGGTTCGGAAACCTTTGTCCATCTCGACCACGATCGCGCGCGTTGGGTGGGGTTGATTCACGGCGTGCATGATCTTGAGATCGGCGCCGCGCTCGATGTCTGGCTTGATCCCCGTCATGTCTATGTATTCAGCGAAGACGGCGGGCTTGTTGCGCCTGCTGCCTACGCAGCGGCGGCGTGAGGAGGCGCGATCATGGCCAGGATTACACTCGACAACCTTGCGCATTCCTACAATCCGAATGCCGCTTCGGAACGTGACTATGCGCTCAAGGAACTCAATTACGAATGGGAAGACGGCGCGGCCTATGCGCTTCTGGGCTCGTCGGGCTGCGGCAAGTCCACGCTTCTCAATATCATTTCGGGTCTGTTGATGCCGTCACAGGGGCGTATCTTGTTCGATGGCATCGACGTCACCGGCGCCCCCACGGCAGAGCGCAACATCGCGCAGGTTTTCCAGTTCCCGGTGGTCTACGACACGATGACCGTGCATGACAATCTGGCCTTTCCGCTCAGGAATCGGGGCCATGATGAGACCTATGTTGCAGAGCGCGTACAGGAAATCGCGCGGATGATCGGCATGGAGGACATGCTGCGCAAAAAGGCACGTGGCCTTGGCGCTGACGCCAAGCAAAAGATTTCTCTGGGCCGCGGCATGGTGCGCAAGGACGTGAACGCACTCTTGTTCGATGAGCCTCTGACCGTCATCGACCCCCATATGAAGTGGGAGCTGCGCACCCAGCTGAAGAAACTGCATCACGATTTCGGTCACACCATGATTTATGTGACCCATGACCAGACGGAGGCGCTGACCTTCGCTGACAAAGTGGTGGTGATGTATGACGGCCGCGTGGTTCAGATCGGCACGCCAGAGGAGCTGTTCGAACGTCCCGCGCATACCTTTGTGGGCTATTTCATCGGCTCGCCAGGCATGAATGTCATCCCGGCCAAGGTCGAGGGCGCGAAAGCCTATATCAACGGCTGCGAAATCGCGCTTGGCGCAGGTTATGCGCCCCTGGACGGCAAGGTGGAGATCGGCGTGCGACCCGAGTTCGCGCGGCTTAGCGAGACGGACGGCCTTCCTGTGAGAGTGCGCCGCGTAGAGGATGCGGGGCGTCACAAGATCATACGCGCCGAGTTCTTTGGACAGGACATCAACATCATCGCGGACGAGGACGATACGGTGCGCGCGGACATGACACGCGTCACCTTCGACCCATCGCGGGTGAATGTCTATGCGAATGATTGGCGCGTGGCGCCCGAAAGCGCGGAGGCCGCGTGATGCAACAGAAAACAACCAATCACAAAGCATGGTTCCTTGTGCTGCCGATGCTGGTGCTCGTTGCCTTTTCGGCCGTGATCCCGCTCATGACGGTGGTCAACTATTCTGTACAGGACACGTTCGGCAACAACCAGTTCTTCTGGGCGGGGCTCGAGTGGTTCGAGGAAATGCTCTCCGACGAGCGCATGTGGAATGCGCTGCAACGTCAGCTGATGTTCTCTGGCATCATCCTTGCCATCGAAATTCCGCTGGGCATTCTCGTGGCTCTGAACATGCCGAAATCAGGCTTTTGGTCCTCTTTCTGCCTCGTGGTCATGTCCCTGCCTCTGCTGATCCCCTGGAACGTGGTCGGCACGATCTGGCAGATATTCGGTCGCGTAGACATCGGACTGCTGGGCTACACGCTCGACGCGCTGGGCATTCATTACAATTACACCCAGGACACGATTTCTGCGTGGATCACCATCATCGTGATGGATGTCTGGCACTGGACCTCGCTTGTAGCGCTCTTGGCCTTTGCCGGTCTCAAATCCATCCCCGACGCCTATTATCAGGCCGCACGGATCGATCAGGCCAGCCGCTGGAAAGTGTTCCGGTTCATCGAACTGCCCAAGATGACGGGCGTGTTGATGATCGCGATCTTGCTGCGCTTCATGGACAGTTTCATGATCTACACCGAACCCTTCGTGGTGACGGGCGGTGGTCCGGGAAATGCGACGACGCTTTTGTCCATCGACCTCGTGAAGATGGCTCTGGGCCAGTTCGATCTTGGACCAGCTGCGGCCTTCTCGCTGATGTACTTCCTCGTGATCCTGTCGATCTCCTGGGTCTTCTACACCGTGATGGTCAACCTCGACAAAAAGGGCGCCTGAGATGACGGATGCAGCCGCACAGTCCCCCGCCGCCGTCAAATCCCGCAGCTTCCCGAAGGTGAAGGGCGGCACCGTGGTGATGACGCTCTATCTTCTGTTCCTCATGTTGCCGATCTACTGGCTGTTGAGCATGAGCCTCAAGACCAACGCAGAAATTCTTGGGGGCTTCTCGCTTTGGCCGCGCGATCTGACATTTGCCAACTACATCACGATCCTCACCGATGAGGCGTGGTATATGGGCTATGTCAATTCGATGATCTACGTGGTGATGAACACGGTGATCTCGCTCGCCGTGGCTTTGCCTGCCGCCTATGCGTTTTCGCGCTACAACTTCCTGGGCGACAAGCATCTTTTCTTCTGGCTTTTGACCAACCGAATGGCGCCGCCTGCAGTATTCGCGCTGCCGTTCTTTCAGCTCTACTCCTCGATCGGGCTCTTTGACACGCATATCGCCGTGGCTTTGGCGCATTGTCTCTTCAACGTGCCGCTCGCCGTTTGGATCCTCGAAGGTTTCATGCGTGGTGTGCCGAAAGAGATCGACGAGACCGCCTATATCGACGGCTACAGCTTTGGGCATTTCTTCGTGAAAATCTTCATGCCGCTGATCGCCAGCGGGATCGGTGTGGCCGCATTCTTTTGCTTCATGTTTTCGTGGGTCGAGCTCTTGCTGTCACGTACGCTGACCTCTGTGGAAGCCAAGCCCATCGCCGCCACCATGACCCGCACGGTGGGTGCGGCAGGTGTGGACTGGGGCGTGCTGGCCGCCGCAGGCGTGCTCACCATCGTACCGGGCGCGCTCGTTATCTACTTCGTGCGCAACTACATCGCCAAGGGCTTCGCGCTCGGCCGGGTCTGACAGGAGGATCTAGACATGGACTGGATGGCATGGACGTGGCCGACTGCCGCCTTTTTCGGAACCATTGCAACGCTTTTGGTGATCTTCACCATTCTGGCGATCAAATTCCCCGAAACGCCGCGGGTTGGTGTTCTGGGCATCGAGACCACGCGGGGGGATCGTTTGTTCATCACCCTTCTTGGCTCAGCCTTCATCAATCTTGCGTGGCTCGGCCTGGTCAGCGCGAACCAGGCGCTCGCGCTTGTCGTCTGCCTGATTTTTGCAGCCGTCGTATTTCGCTGGGTCTGAGGAGGCCCCGCGACTGATCGAAACCCAAAACCAGAGGTTCACTTAGGGAGGAAACCAATGAACCAACGTCTCAAGACAACCACCGCACTGGCGCTGTGCCTCGGCCTTTGGTCGGTGCCGGCTTCTGCCGACATGGATGCCGCGAAGGCCTTCCTGGATGCTGAAATCGGCGATATGTCCGCGCTGTCTCGCGCTGATCAAGAAGCCGAAATGCAGTGGTTCATCGACGCGGCCCAGCCCTTTGCGGGCATGGAGATCAAAGTGGTCTCCGAGACCATCACCACGCATGAATATGAATCTCAGGTGCTTGCGCCGGCGTTCGAGGCCATCACCGGCATCAAGATCACGCACGATCTGATCGGCGAAGGCGACGTCGTCGAGAAGCTTCAGACCCAGATGCAGTCGGGCGAGAATATCTATGACGCCTATGTCAACGACTCCGACCTGATCGGCACGCACTGGCGCTATCAACAGGTGCGCAACCTGACGGACTTTATGGCGAACGAAGGTGCGGATGTGACCAATCCTGGTCTCGATCTCGATGATTACATTGGCACCCAATTCACCACCGCGCCCGATGGCAAGCTCTACCAGCTTCCCGACCAGCAGTTCGCGAACCTATACTGGTTCCGCTACGACTGGTTCAACGATCCCGCGATCATGGCCGAGTTCAAAGAGAAATACGGGTACGATCTCGGTGTTCCGGTCAACTGGTCGGCCTATGAGGACATCGCCGAATTTTTCACCGGGCGCGAGATCGACGGTGTCAAAGTCTACGGTTCGATGGATTACGGCAAGAAAGACCCCTCGCTCGGCTGGCGTTACACCGACGCATGGATGTCCATGGCGGGTATGGGCGACAAGGGCGAACCCAACGGCCTTCCGGTTGATGAATGGGGCATCCGCGTGAACGAGAACTCCCAGCCGGTCGGCGCCTGTATGGCGCGTGGCGGGGCGGCGAACTCTCCGGCGGCAGTCTATGCGGTGGAGAAAGCCATCGACTGGCTGAACAAATACTCCCCGCCATCCGCCATGGGCATGACCTTCTCCGAAGCTGGCCCGGTTCCGGGACAGGGCAACATCGCTCAGCAGATGTTCATGTATACCACCTTCGTGGCGCCTCTGGTCGACAGCCCGGCGGTGATGAACGAGGACGGCACGCCGAAATGGCGTCTCGCACCCAGCCCGCATGGGGTTTACTGGGAAGATGGCATGAAGGTCGGCTATCAGGATGTGGGCTCCTGGACGCTGATGAAATCCACCCCAGAGGACCGCGCCAAAGCCGCCTGGCTCTACGCGCAATTCGTGGGTTCCAAGACCGTCGACGTGAAGAAATCCCACGTTGGCCTGACGTTCACCCGAGAATCCTCCATCCAGCATGAGAGCTTTACGGATCGTGCGCCGAAACTTGGCGGTCTCGTCGAGTTCTACCGTTCCCCGGACCGTGTGCGTTGGTCGCCCACAGGCACCAACGTCCCGGATTACCCGAAGCTGGCTCAGCTGTGGTGGCAGAACATCGGTGATGCCATGTCCGGCGCGAAGTCGGCTCAAGATGCGCTCGACAGCCTCTGTGCCGATATGGAGCGTGTGATGGAGCGTCTGGAGCGCGCTGGCATCCAGGGCGACCTTGGCCCGGTCATGAACGAAGAAACCGACGCTGCGGATTGGATTGCGGCAGAAGGCGCGCCGAAGCCGGCTATCGAGAACGAGCGCGAAGCGCCTAAAACCGTCTCTTATGACGAGCTCGTCGCCTCTTGGCAGTAAGCTTTTCAACGCAGAGGGGGCGGGATATTCCCGCCCCCTTTTTCATTCTCCTATGGGGCCTTGTCGTGAAAGGCCGGTATTGCCAGGCTATTTGGGCGCTCTGATCCGTGTAAGCGGCAGTGGCGTTGACCCCGTATCTCGTCGGTTCTGTTGCAAATTTTTCGCTTACTGCGATGCCGAGAACCGCTTGAAGGATTAGTCCCGCCGAGCATTGAAGGCAATCCATATCCGTTAGACCCAATACCTTAATAACCGGACCGGGCAGGATCATCGCCGCCTCACACGGAGGGTTCGGGCGATGCTGGATTCAAGTCATTCTCTTCGGCACCGTCACTCTGGCTGGCATCGAAATGGCTCACATCAAGCGTAAGTGCCATGCCGGCTTTGCCGACAACCCGGCCCCATCACTCACGGAATAGTTCGAGCTGAAATCTGCCCAGCGGAACCATGCATGTCGTCCATTCTAATATTCGCTCCAGAACCGTCAGAATTAGTCAAAATTCATCAGAATTGAATGATGGAATCTACTGCACAACTTTCTTTATTACAGGGAGGGTTGGATAGATGCCCCCTTCCAAACGGGCGGGGGATAATGCAGAGCGATAGTATCCAAATGGATGCATTCGCCAGACGAGGGGAAAACTCGCGATGGCAGATTTTACGCTATTGGTGTATCGATTAGGTCTGTTCGTAGGCTCTTCCCTGCTCGTCCTTTTGGCCGTGATCCAGAAGACGGCGCTCGGCACCAGTTCCAAACTGCCCACCCGCCCCGATCATTTTCGATGGCACCATCTACGGACCAAGGCTCAAACTTGGTTTACGCGGATGTTCGCCGTGAGCCGGCTCATCCTGTCAGGTCTTGCGCTTCTGATCGGCGTGCTGGTCTGGCCAGCGACGGCTTTCGCCGCACCATCTGTCTACTGCCCGACCTTGAACGCCACTGTCGCCAATGGCGGATCGGTGGCCATCGATGTAAGCGCATGCGATGGCCCGTTTGACGGGGGTATGAGCGGCCCGATTACGCCTTTTGCCCAGCACGGCACGGTGACCATCGGCTCTAACACCGGCGGCACGCAGTTCGTGACCTATGCGCATAGTGGCGATGCGGCGACGAGCGATCAGTTCGCCCTTGAAGACAACGACCTGGGTGTCGTGACTGTCAACATAACCATCGATCCGCCGGCCTCGCCGATCACGGTTTCGCCAGGCGCGCTCCCAAGTATGACCGCAGGAACCGCGTTCAGCCAGTCGCTGTCGGCAACTGGCGGTACGGCGCCTTACACCTACAGTGTGCAGTCGGGATCGCTCCCTGTCGGAATCACCCTGACCTCCGGGGGACTGCTGAGCGGTACGCCAACGCAGCGCGGTGGCTACGCTTTCGCCGTGAGGGCGACCGACAATATCGGGCAGTTTGTCGACAAGGGCTACACCAGCACGGTGCTGAACCCGACGATCTCCATTGCCCCGACATCGGCGACGGCCGTTCAGGGCGTCTCGTTCTCACAGACCATCACCGCCAGCGGCGGTGTCGGCCCGTATACCTTTGCAGTGGAGAGCGGCCTTTTGCCGGCGGGGATATCCCTGTCCAGCAGCGGCCTTCTCAGCGGCACCACCTCCAGCGCGCCCGGATCTTATCCTCTGACGCTGCGGGTCACGGATTCCAGCACCGGACCGGGTGTCTATTTCGAGCTTGAGAGCTTCACTCTGACAGTCGCAGCCGCACCGTCGGTGTCCATCAGCGTCAGCCCGGCCTCGATGAGTGAGGACAGCGCAGGCAATTTGGTTTACACGGTCACGCGCAGCCAGAACCTGTCGTCATCCACGATCGTCAATCTCGGTTACACGGGCAGCGCGGATGCCAGCGACTATACCGGTGAGACCTTGACCGTGACCATTCCGTCCGGCTCGACCAGCGGCATCGTGGTGATTAACCCGTCTGCCGATGTCACCGTGGAGGCGGACGAGACTGTAATCGTTAGCATACAGAGCGGCTCAGGCTATACCATCGGTGTGCCTTCCTCTGCCACGGGCACCATCCTGAACGACGACCTTGGGGTTCTGACGATCAACGACGTCACCTTTCCCGAGGGTGGCTCCGGAACTCAAGCGATATCGTTCACAATATCGCTCAGCCAGCCTGCCGGACCCGGTGGTGTAACGTTCGACATCGCAACCGCCAATGGCACATCGACGGCAGGCGAGGACTATCAAGCGAAAAGCATCGTGGGCGCCACCATCGCGCCAGGGCAGAGCACTTATTTCTTCTCTGTTAATGTCTACGGTGATACGTCCAACGAACCCAATGAGTGGTTTTTCGTCAACATCACCAACGTAACAAACGCTATCTTGGGCGATGGCCAGGGCGTGGGCACCATCGTCAACGACGACCCCGTACCCACGATCACCCTGGCTCCTGCCAGCCTTTCCGCGACAACAGTCGGAGCGTCCTATAGTGAAACCCTGACCGCCAGCGGCGGGACGGGTCCATACACCTATGCCGCCACCGCCGGCGTCTTGCCTGACGGCCTGACGTTGACTTCTTCAGGCGTGCTTTCCGGAACGCCAACGGATGAGGGCACGTTCAATTTCACCATCAGCGCCACCGACAGCAGCGGCGGAACCGGGCCATACAGCGGAAGCAGGGCCTATACGCTTACCGTTGCCGCGCCCGTCATCGCATTGAGCCCCGCCACGCTGCCACCCGCCACCCAGGGCGTCCCCTACGCCCAGACCATAACCGCCAGCGGCGGCACCGCGCCTTATACTTACTCGACTACCGCCGGTGCCTTGCCTTCAGGAATGAACCTGAGCAGCTCTGGTGTGCTCTCCGGCTCGCCGACGGTAAACGGAACATTCAACTTCACCGTCACCGCCACCGATAGCAGCACTGGCAGCGGCCCCTACAGCGACAGCCGGGCCTATTCGTTTCAGATAAGCGCCGTTGCTCCGCCGGTGGTCGGTTCCGTGAGTGTTCCCGCCAACGGATATTATCGCGCGGGGGAGGTTCTTTCCTTCACTGTCAACTTCAATGAAACCGTTCTGGTCGACACATCTGGCGGTTCACCGGGTCTTCCCGTGGTGATCGGCGCCGCAACGGTCGATGCCGGCTATGTGTCCGGAAGCGGATCGAATGCGCTTGTCTTCCAATATGCCGTCAATCCGGGCGATCTGGACCTGAACGGCATTCAGGTCGGCAGTGCCATCGGTCTCAACGGCGGCGCAATTGCAAACGTCTTCGGAACGCCTGCCGATCTGGCCCTCAACAGCATAGGCAGCACCACCGGTGTCCTCGTTGACACAATGGCGCCAACGGTAACCTCCAGCGCGGTGGGCGCCAATCCGGCGCCGGATGCGGTCGCCATTGATTTCCTGGTGACATTCTCGAAGCCGGTGAATGGCGTCGATTCATCGGATTTCGTCCTGACGACCACGGGGAGCGCCATGGGCACGATCTCCGGCGTCGCCACCTCGGACAACGTGACATATACGGTCAGCGTCACCGGTGTTTCCGGGATAGGCTCGTTGCGGCTCGATGTTCTGGCGGACGGGTCGATCACCGATACACCCGGCAATCCGCTGACCGCAGTCTACGCCGCCGGAACGCCCTGGGTGCGCAGCGGATCCTCCAACGCGTCGCTGGCCGGCCTTGCGCCGAGCGCCAGCGCCCTCGATCCCGCTTTCGATCCGGCCACGTTCGACTATGCCGTTGCGGTCGCCAATTCCGTTGCCAACCTGACCCTGACCCCGACCGCCGACAACGCCAATGCGACGATCACCGTTAACGGCACGACGGTTGCATCCGGCAGCACCAGCCAGCCGCTCGCCCTCGCAGTCGGAGCAACGGCGATCCCTGTGGTGGTCACGGCACAGGACGGCACAACCACACGCACCTATACGGTCACGGTCACGCGGGCGTCTTCTGCCCCGACCGTGATGTCCCGCACCGTCGCGATCAACGCGGGCCAGACGGCGTCCGTCGAACTCACGGACGGCGCGACCGGAGGTCCGTTTACCAGCGCGGCGATGATCGACATATCCGACAGCAGCGCCGGTTCCGCCCATATCGAACAGAACGGGCAGAGTTTCCTGCTCGTCTTCGCTTCCAGCCCGACCTTTTCAGGGGGCGCAGACATCCGGTTCACGCTTTCAAGCGTTCATGGCACTTCGGCTCCCGGAACAATCTCCTTCACCGTTCTTGCACGGCCCGACCCCACGCTGGATGCCGAAGTCCTTGGGTTGCTGAGGGCTCAGACCGATACCGCAAAGCGCTTCGCGCGGGTGCAGACAGGCAATTTCAACGGCCGGCTCGAGCAGTTGCACGACGAGGGCGACCGTCGCAGAAACAGCCTGAACGTGCGGTTGGGCTATAATGAAAACGGGCAGCGCGGCGACCAAGCGGCCCATGCACTGAACGAGGCAGGAGCCGATGTGCCCGGTCTTCTCGGCTATGCTTCGCAATCTTCCGGCGGGTCTGGCAATGGGGCGCTGGCCAAGGGCCAGTCGAATGGACCGGGCGCTTCGGATGGCCGTGGCATGGATCTCGGACCCTATGCAATCTGGACCGGCGGCTTCGTCGATTTCAGCCAAAGCGACAAGGGCGGCATTGATCTCGACGGCACGCTCGTTGGGGTGAGCGCCGGCATCGATTACCGCTTTTCCGACAGGTTCATCGCCGGGTTCGGCGTCGGGTTCGGCCGCGACCATACCGATATCGGCGGAAACGGCACCGAAAATACAGGGCTCGCCTACAGCGCCGCACTCTATGGAAGCTACAAGCCCGCCAACAATTTTTTCATCGACGGGCTCATCGGTGCAAGCTGGCTCGACTTCGACAGCCAACGCTATGTCACCGCCACCGGCGATTTCGCCACCGGCAGCAGGTCTGGGCAACAGGTCTTCGGATCGTTGAGCGCAGCTTACGAGTTACGCGACGAAACATGGCTCCTTTCGCCCTACGGCCGCATCGAGATGTCCCGGACATGGCTCGACGGCTTCGCTGAGGAAGGCGGAGGCACTTTCGGCCTACGCTACGGAGACCAGACCATCGACACGGTTTCCGGCGTGATCGGTCTTCGTGCAGAATATGCGTTCAAAAGGAGCTGGGGCACGCTGACACCAGGAGCGCGGGTCGAATACACTCACGACTTCGCCGGGTCGAGCCGGGCGCACCTGGGCTATATCGACCTGAATCACCTGCCCTACTGGCTCGACGTCGAAGCCTCCAACAGGAGTTACGTGACGCTGGGCCTGTCACTCGATGCGGAGCTTCCGCAGGCGTGGACGCTTGGCTTCGACTATCGAACCGCCTTCGGAAATGCGCGCCAGGATCACACGTTCGGGCTGAAAGTCGGCAAACGGTTCTAACCACCTTCAAGATTGGAGTCTTGAATGGATCGATCCGCTCTCCTGCCAGCGTCAGGCTCCCGTCCTCCGGCGGATGCCGCACGCCCGGACTACGATTTCGATCGGAAAGTGGTGTGGCGGCATCCCTGCTCAATTCTGGGGCATGCCCCACGCCGTTTGCCTGTGCTTGCGATTTCCGCCCGGCCTTCGAATGTTGACGGCGCGTAGGGTCTGAGCTGCTCCCCGATTTTCGGAGCATTCTGATCTGGAATTTTCCAATTATGATCCCTGCTCTGGGAGAAGGAGAGTTCCATGAAGAAGTCGAAGTGTTAGGAGGCGCTGATCGCTTTCATTCTGCGTCAGGCGGATGAAGGCGCTTCGGTCGCGGAGGTGTGCCGAAAGGCGGGCATCAGTGACGCGACCTTCTACAACTGGCGCAAGCGTTATGGCGGGTTGACGCCGTCGGAGGTCAAACGCCTGGGTCAGCTTTAGGATGAGAACAACCGGGTGAGGAAGATCGTCGCCGACCTGACACCCGACAAGGCCATAAGGCCGCGCTCAGGGAACGCGGCCTTCTTTAAATTTCCTCAGCAGGTATCACCAACTGGGGATCACAGCGCCCTTGAACTCTTCGGCGATGAAGGCCTTCACGTCGTCATTGTGGTAGGAAGCGATGAGCGTCTTCAGCCACTCGGTATCCTGGTCTTCCAGGCGAACGGCGATGACGTTCACGTAGGGAGCCTTCTCGCCTTCCAGCGCAATCGAGTCCGTCTTCGGGTTCATCCCGGCTTCGATGGCGTAGTTGGTGTTGATGGCAGACGCGTCGACATCATCGAGAGAGCGCGGCAGTTGGGCGGCGTCCAGTTCGATGATCTGGATGTTCTTGGGGTTTTCGGTCACGTCGGCAATGGTGACCT
Organism: Nitratireductor sp. WH36-1; assembly: GCF_058725515.1. NCBI lineage: Bacteria > Pseudomonadati > Pseudomonadota > Alphaproteobacteria > Hyphomicrobiales > Phyllobacteriaceae > Nitratireductor > Nitratireductor sp. WH36-1. The sequence continues at coordinate 472,582 of NZ_JBZXDP010000002.1, forward strand.
TAACGCCCTTGGCCTCGTCGACCTTGATGAGCCCCTTGTCCGCGAGTAGCAACAGCGCGCGTCCACCGTTCGTCGGGTCGTTCGGAATGGCAACAGAAGCGCCGTCCTCGAGTTCGTCGAGGCTCTTCACCTTCTTGGAATAGATGCCCATCGGGAAATTGACGTTCGAGGCGACGCTCACGATGCCGAAGCCGCGATCAGTGACCTGATTGTCGAGATAGGGCTGGTGCTGGAAGGAATTGGCGTGGAGGTCGCCATCGGCCAGCGCCTGGTTCGGCACGACATAGTCGGAAAATTCGAGGATCTCGATGTTCAGACCCTTGGTCGCGGCGATTTCCTTGACCTTCTCCATGATCTGGGCATGCGGGCCGGGGGTGACGCCGACCTTGATGTCTTCGGCAAGCGCTGAGCCGGCGGCAAAGACAGTGAGCGCAGCCGCAAGTATGATCTTCTTCATGGTTCTTTCCTTCTCAAAGTACACGAAATTCAGTTTTTGCGGGTCCGCTTGTCGAAGTGGCGTGCGAGCATGTCGCCTGCGCTCTGGATCGCCTGGACGACCACGATCAGCACGACCACGACAGCAAGCATGACTTCCGGCATGAAGCGCTGGTAACCGTAGCGGATGCCGAGGTCACCGAGGCCACCACCGCCAACCGCACCGACCATGGCGGAATAGCCCACAAGGCTTACGAGCGTCAGCGTAAGGCCGAGGATAATTCCCGGACGGGCTTCCGCCAAAAGGACCTTTGTGACGATCTGGAACGGCGTCGCGCCCATGGCCCTTGCCGCCTCGATCAAGCCCTTGTCGACTTCGCGGATCGAGGTTTCGATCAGCCGCGCGACGAAGGGAATGGTCGCGATCGTCAGCGGCACGATTGCCGCGGCGGTTCCGATCGAGGTCCCGGCGATCAGTCGCGTGAAGGGAATGATCGCCACAACGAGAATAATGAACGGCGTGGACCGTGCAGCGTTGACAATCGCGCCGACGATCTTGTTGACGGTCGGCGCAGGGAACAATTCGCCCTTCCCGCTGGTCGCGAGAAAGATGCCGATCGGCAGGCCAATGAGCGAACCGATGAAACCCGCAGCAGCCACCATGTACATGGTCTGCAGGAAAGCCTTCCAGAGAAGGGAAACGAGCATGTCAGGCGCCATAGCCGAGCACCTCCGTGTAAAGTCCGGTCTGCCGATAGAAATCACCGGCCCTTCTGAGCGTATCCGGATCGGCGGGATAGGAAACGACAAGAGATCCGTAGGGCTCACCGGCGATCTCGTCGATCGCGCCGGCCAGGATGTTCACGTCCGGTCCGATCTCGGCCACCAGACGCGCGGTCAGCGGCTGGAAGGCCGTGTCCCCGAAGAAGACCAGCCGCACCAGCGCACGCGCACCTTCAGCCGGCGCCTGCTTCAGATCGGCGCTGATCCATTCCGGCAGCTTGGCGCCGATCACAGCCGACAGGAGCGAACGGGTGGTCTCGTGTTTGGGCGCGGTGAACACGTCGAATGTGCTGCCATTTTCGACAATCTTGCCCTTGTCGATTACCGCGACCTGCGAGGCAATCGTCTTCACCACCTCCATCTCATGTGTGATGAGGAGAACGGTGAGGCCGAGGTCACGATTGATTGTCTTGAGGAGCTCGAGGATCGACTGCGTCGTCTCCGGGTCGAGAGCTGATGTTGCCTCATCCGACAGCAGGAGCTTCGGTTCCGTCGCGAGCGCCCGGGCAATTCCGATACGCTGTTTCTGTCCACCGGAAAGCTCTGCCGGATAGCGGTCGGATTTGTCACCAAGACCGACGAGGTCGAGCAGCGGTGCGACGCGATTGCGGATCGTCTTGCGGTCCATCCCCGCGATCTCGAGCGGCAGCGACACATTGTCGAAGGCGGTACGCGACGAGAGAAGATTGAAGTGCTGGAAGATCATTCCAACCTGGCGGCGCAGATCGCGCAGGCCCGTTTCCGGAAGATCGCCCACGTCGACGCCGTCAACGACGACCCGTCCCGAAGTCGTTTTCTCCAGACCATTGACCAGCCGGATAAGCGTCGACTTGCCAGCGCCCGACCTGCCGATGATGCCGGTGATCGCGCCACGGGGGGCAACCATGTTCACGCCGTCAAGCGCGGTGAATTCGGGCTGGTTCCCCGTTCCGCCGAAGCGCTTGATGACGTTCTCGAACGTGACCATGGGAACGGCAACCGGAGTCTGAGGGGGGGCGACGCGGTTCATCGGAGGCCTCGCAGGGAAGCTTCACGGGGTGTGAGCGGGTAGGTCATTTAATTCTCTGTGGTGAATGCCGCACATGCGGAGACGACGCACAAGCGCCGGTAAGTCAGCTCAAAGTCCACATTCGGACGGTTTGGCACCGCATTAGCATCTTTACATTCACCTGATCAAACCCTTGCCTGCTGCGGCATGACAACTTGCCCCGTGCTTATCGCACCGCATACCGGGGAGGCCTAGGAATGGAATTCCAGTTGTCGTGAGAAAAGAGGAATAACCGTGCCGCAGTATCAGGCCACGAGGTCCAACTTCGGTGGCGAGAAGACCTCGAGGGCGAACCGCCGAAAGGGTAGCTCTGCCCAACGGCGCCATCCAGACATGACAACACCGTATTAAGAACACGGGAGGCATCGCCAAACACGCAGGTGGAAGCCGACAAACTCCGCTGTCTTCAGGCGCAAACCACGCAGCCGGCACTCTTTTCGCGAGGGTAGTTGTAAGAATTCACTTTCGACGTCGTGTAACCTGCAACGACAAGCGCTTCAGCAAGCTTCATTGCCGCCGTCACACCATCGATCACGGGCACGCCCGATACCTCCGTCAATCGGTCACAAAGCGTGCTCATGCCAGCACAACCCAGGATAACCGCTTCAGCTCCATCCTCCAGGGTGGAGCGCTCAATCTCCCGGAGAAGCAGCGCTTCTGCCTCAACCGGACTTTCCTCCAGGCTCAGGACCGGCAAGTTTATGGATCGAACCTTGCGGCAATGGCGATCAGCACCGTATGCGCTGACCAGTTCCTCAATAATGGGTACTGAGCGCGGCAAAGTGGTGATGACCGAGAAGCGCCTGCTGATGGTCATCGCGACCTGCACCGCAGCCTGACAGATGCCCAGGACCGGGCCTCGCGCAACTTCACGGGCTGCATGCAGGCCCGGATCGTCGAAACAGGCGATTATGTAGGCATCCACCCCCAAAGCCTCGCCCCTGATAATTTCGGACAGCAGACCGGGAACGGCCATGGCCTCGTCGGCGCCGCCCTCAATGCTCAATGGCGTATCGAGCGGGTTGACGGCGGAAACCTGCGTATCCGCATTCTTGACGACCAGCGCGCGCTCCAGAGCCTGTCTGGTCATCGACGCCGTGGAGTTTGGATTGATGATGCGAATATGCATTACGGCAACCTTCGGAAGGGATTAATCGCAAGGCGGTTTTGAAAAGTCGTCAATGTCTGGCGCCTTCAAAACGAACTGACGATCGGAAACGATGTAATTATCGGCATGGAGGCGGGCGATGGGTTGATATCGTTCCGGGTCCACATAGCGGCTTTCGGCGTCGAGACAGTCCTGGCGCACATGCATGTGAACAACCTCGCCCAGAACGAGCGTACGCCGGGGATAGTCGATCAGACGCTCCACCCGGCATTCGAAAACGCACGGCGCCTCCTGCGCGTAGCTCGCCTCCACCTTGCGGCATTCAACCGGCGTAAGCCCGGAGACCTCCAGCTCATCCACCCCGCTTTCAAAGCCCAGGCCACAGACCAGCATCTGCCGGGAAATGGCCATATCCACCATATTGACAGCAAAAGCGCCGGTGCGGCGGATGTTGACCATCGTGTCCTTCTCCGCCCCGCCAAGGCGCGGCTGAATGCCCAGCACGACAATGGCCGGATCGTGCGAGAAGACATTGAAGAAGCTCATGGGAGCGGCATTGTTCCGCCCCGTTTCAGAGCGGGTCGAGACCAGCGCGATCGGTCGCGGCCCAATGAAATTCGTCAGCAGCCGGTAACGGCTCTGCGGCTCCAACTGCTCGAAATCAAATTCCATACCGCTCTCGATGGGTGTCATTATAATATACAATATCATCCAACATTGTTGACAATATTGCAATGAAAAACACGCTCACAAGTTGACTTTTTGCTCCGCATCACGCTTGTCTACCCGCACAATGGAGGGAGCGGCATGAGTGAGCAGACTGGAGTATCGACGCATCAGATCGTTGAAAGAATCTGGCTGTCGATCGCCGAGCGCAGACTGCGGCCCGGCGTTCAGTTGAAAGAAGGTCAACTGGCTTCGATCTTCAGCGTAAGCCGTGCCCGCATTCGCCAGGCGTTGACGCTTCTGGAGCGTGACGGGCTTGTGACGATCATCCCCAACCGGGGGGCGTTCGTCTACAAACCGACCGTAGACGAAGCCAAAGACGTCTTCTTCATACGCCGCACCGTCGAGCACCGGATCGTCGAACGGCTTTGCAGCCACATCAGCAAGGCCGACACCAAGCGCCTGCGCGACCACGTCGCCCTGGAGCGCGAAGCGAATGCAAAGGACCAGACGACGGATATCATCAAACTGTCTGGCGGCTTTCACTTGCTGCTTGCCGAAATCACCGGTTCCGACTTTCTCTTCACGACCATGCGGGACCTCATTGCTCGGTCCTCGCTGATAACCGCCGTCTACCGCAACACCTCCCGTTTCAATTGCGGCCCGGACGAACATATCGAGATCGTGAAGGCCATTTCAAAAGGTGACACCCGCAAGGCCTCGGACCTGATGGGGCATCATCTGGAACACGTCGAATCCGAACTCGACCTGACTGAGATCCGCGACCTGTCACACGATCTGAAAGCTGCCCTTTCATAATTCACCGCACGGATCGCCCTGCTCCCGCGGACCGCGCAGCAGGGGCTTCCCCTCTACTCCTCAACATCGACCATATGGCAGGCTATGCGCGCTCCGCTCGAAGAGGTCCTGATCTTCGGGGCCTCGCTTGAGCACCGGGCGGTAGCAAGCGGGCAGCGCGGGTGAAACGTGCAGCCGGACGGCGGGTTGAGAGGGCTTGGCACCTCGCCATTGGCCGGCTCGCGATCCCGGTTCGGGGTTCGCACGTTCGGGATCGTCTGCAACAGAAGCTGCGTGTAGGGATGCAGGGGACGCGCGAAAATTTCTTCCGTATCGCCCTCCTCCACGATGCGCCCCAGATACATCACGGCCACCCGGTCGGACATATGATGGACCACACTCATATCGTGGCTGATGAACAGGTAAGTCAGCCCCAGCCGATCCTGCAACTCGCGCATCAGGTTCAGAACCTGCGCCTGCACCGAAACATCGAGTGCCGATGTCGGCTCGTCGCAGACCAGAAATTCGGGCTCACTTGCAAGCGCACGTGCAATGGAGATGCGCTGCCGCTGGCCGCCGGAAAACTCATGCGGGTACTTTTCGCCATCCGACGGTGAAAGACCGACAATCCGCAGGAGTTCCTCAACACGCTCGGTGATTTCCGCAGCGCCGGTGCGCAGCTTCAGTTCCCGCAACGGCTCCGCAATGATGTTCTTCACCGACCAGCGTGGATTGAGCGAGGCGTAGGGATCCTGAAAGATCATCTGCGCTCTGAGGGTCTTTCCATCGCGCCCATTGGCAAAGTTCAGATCGCCGGCGCTCGGTCTGTAAAGACCGGTGACCAGACGGGCGACCGTCGACTTTCCGCACCCGCTTTCGCCGACAATCGCAAGGCAGCCGCCGGCGGGCACACTGAAACTCACATCATCGACCGCCTGTAGCAATTGCCGTGGCTTGCGCTCCACAACCCGGTTGAGCCAGGGAGCCGAAACATCGAAGGTTTTGGTCAGCCGCGAGACCGTCAGTGCGGCCGTTTCGCCCGTTTGCATCGTCATGCGGTTCCTCCCGCGTTGAGCCAGCAGGCGCTTGCGCCTTCGCCTGCAAAAGTGAGTTCGGGCCGTTCCTTCAGGCAACGCGGGCCGGCATGGCTGCAGCGCGGGCTGAAGGCACAGCCGATCGGGATCGCATCCAGACGCGGCATGGAGCCGTCGATCTGGCTCAGTTTCTCCACGCGACCGTCAAGAGAGGGGATCGACGCCATCAGGCCCTGCGTATAAGGGTGACGCGGAGCGTGGAGCACCTGCTCCACCGGGCCAAGCTCGATGAGACGCCCGGCATACATGACCGCAACACGGTCTGCCGCCTCGGCGATGACGCCCATATCATGGGTCACGAGCATCACGGCCGTCTGCTTCTCCTTGCAGAGCTTGCGCAAAAGGGAAATCACCTGCGCCTGGATGGAAACATCGAGCGCCGTCGTCGGCTCATCGGCAATCACCAGCTTCGGCGACGCCGCCAATGCAAGCGCAATAACGACACGCTGCCGCATGCCCCCGGAGAACTGATGCGGATACTGCTTGACCCGCTCTTCCGGTGAGGGGATGCCGACATCCCGCAGAAGCTGGATTGCCCGCAGTTTCGCCTCACGCTTCGAAACAGGCAGATGCTGGCGGATCGTCTCCCCCAGTTGCGCGCCAACGGTGAACAGCGGGTTGAGCGAGGTCAGGGGATCCTGGAAGATCGCACCGATTTCACGGCCGCGTATCTGCTCCATCGCCTGGTCGTTCAACTGATCAATGCGCCGTCCTGCGAGCCAGATTTCCCCGCCGGAAATATGACCGGGACGTTCCAGCAGCCCCTGGATCGCCAGGCCCGTCATGGACTTGCCGGCACCCGATTCACCGACCACGCCCAATATCTCACCCGCCTTGATGGAAAGCGAAACGTCCGACAGTGCGGTTACGCTTCCCCGGCGGCCAGGAAACTCGACCCGCAACTCGCGAACATCGATGACTGGTTTGTCCGCTTCACCCATGATCTTCCACCTCTATCGGATAGCTAGGGGGAAATATCTCGGAGACCGCTGGATGCCCCCAGCTTCGCTCCGGATATTTGGCGATGAGCCCGTCGTACTGCGCCTGCGCGCGGGCGCGCGCCGCCTGCATGTCGATCCCGGCAACGGCGCGGTTCCACATGGAGACACGCCCGTCCACGAAGACCGCCTGCGTGACCTTGCCCGAACCGCCGGTCACAAGGGTTGTGATCGGGTCGACCGAGGGCGCCATGGCCGTGTCGTCAAGCCGGAAGACGGCGATATCCGCGCACGCGCCGGCCGAGAGATGCCCGATGTCGTCGCGGCCAAGCGCTTTTGCACCGCCGAGTGTCGCAGCGTCGAAAAGGTCAGCGCAGCGCACCCGATCAGGCGCACCGTCACTCATTCGGCAGGTGATGAGGCCGACCAGGAGATTCATCAGCATGTCGGGCGGGGCAGTGTCGGTTCCCATGGCGATGTTGATGCCGCGCGCGCGGCACTTCGAGAATGAGTTGAGCGCGCCACCGCTGCGGCCGGAAACCAGCGGGCAATGGACGATGGAAACGCCGTTGTCCGTGTAGAGCGCCAGATCCTCATCGGTGGCGTTTGTGGCATGCGGTGCGATCATTCTTTCACTCAAGAGACCGGCCTTCGCCAGCCAGACCGGCGCCGTGCTGCCATGCAGCGCCCGCACCGTGTCGACCTCCATCGTGCCCTGCGCCATGTGCAGGCGGAACCGGCAATCCAGATCGCGTGCGGCAGCATCCGTCCGCTTCAACAGGTCGAGTGTGCAGGTTTCCACGCGATCGGGCGCAAGCATGCCGCGAACCAGATCGCCATGACGCCCGTTCTGGCGTTCGATATAGGCGATTGCGTCGCGCAGTCCCTGAAAGCCGCGCTCCTCGTCGAAGACGGGAACGATCTTGTCCGGGCTTTCAAGAACCATGCCGCCGGAGCGATAGGCGGGGCTCAGATAGACGCGCATGCCAAGATCGCCGGCGGCGTCTGCAGCGGCATCGAACTCGGCGACGGTCTCGCCCCATTCACGGTAGAAGAGCGAGGCGATGGGTGCAGCCGTGGTTATGCCGTTCTGGAGAAGCTGCCCGAATGCAAAGCGCTTCTGAAACGCCAGCTCTTCGGCTGAGTACATCTCATAAGGCCCGGCTTCCACATAGGACCGCGGCCAGACGCGGCCCTTTGCCCAGCCGGGATGATGATCGATGCCCAGGATCGTCGTATCGAGATCCGAAAGCGCATCGAGATCGATGAAACCAGGGCTGATGAGCGCCTCGCCGAAATCAATCCGGCGGGCGACCGTGCCGGGAAAGCCGTGCCCGACAAAGAGTATCTTGCCGCCCTCGATCACCACTTCGCCATCGCGCAGAAGACGGTGGCTACCATCCCTGTGCCCGACGACCCACCGCGCGGTGAGAAGCGTTGGACCTTCCGGCCGGTGGCCCAATGGCAAATCCTGGGGCAGACCTTCAGGCCGTTTTTGAGGCGTGGGGTTCATCAAGGCATCTCCACCAGCGCTTTACCATCGCGCGCGGTTACCCGACCGCCTTTCACCACCATCGGGCGCGGCGCGGTTTCCACCACCGCATGAGCGAGCGTTTCGCCGGCAACAAGCGTGAAATCCGCAGCGCAGCCTTCGGCAAGGCCATACCCTTCGATGCCCATCACATCGGCACCGCCCTGCGAGACGATGTGCAGTACATGCTCCAGTTCAATGTCGGAGCGCACGCCGTTTTTCATGCCGATCACCCGCGCGCGGTCCATCATGTCGGGTTGCCCCCATGGCCCCCAGGTGTCGCGAATGCCATCGCAACCGGCGGCAACGCGCACCCCGGCCGCCTTGAGCTGACGAATTGAGGGCACCGTGGCCGATGGCGCGCCGGTGGTGACGATAGCGACATCGAGCGCTGCGATCTCCTCGATCAGACGGCCGACGCGCAGATGATCGTTCATGCCCAGTGCGAAGGCGTGGCTGATCGCAACCTGGCCTTCCATGCCGTTGGCGCGTACCCGTTCGAAAATGAGCTCCATGGTGAAAGCGCCGAGCTCACCGGCTTCGTGCAGATGGATGTCGATTGGCACCCCATGTCTGACGGCGAGTGCGAAAAGAAGATCAAGCTGCCCTTTCGGGTCGCGGTCGATGCCGCAGGGATCGATCCCGCCCAGCACTTCGCAACCCTGCTTCAGGGCTTCGTCGAGCAGTTCGGCCGTTCCCGGCATGACCATGAGCCCCGATTGCGGGAAAGCGACCACTTCGATGTCAATCACGCCGCGGAGCTTCTCACGGGTCTCCCAGATGCCCTCGACCAGAGACAGGCCATGGGTTGGGTCAATATCCACATGGCTACGGATGTGCGTGCTGCCGTGCGCGACAAGGCCAATTGCATGGCGCATTGACTGGCGATGGGGATCGATGCCGATTTCCTTGCGGTTTTCCCGCTCGAAATCGATGCGCTCGCGCAGGATGGCGGCGCGGTTGTTGACGTGCCAGGGCATGCCCCATGTGGTCTTGTCCAGATGGGTGTGCGCATCGATCAGTCCCGGAATGACGATGGCGCCGCCACCCTCTTCTACAGGCATCCCGGCCACAGGCTCGAACTGGCCGAAACCGGCGATCCTGCCGTTCTCGATGAGGATGTCGCACGCTTCGTCAGCCAGCGGGCGAACATTGCGAAGGAGAAGGTTGGTCATGGATGCTACCTGAGTTTTGGATTGAGGGCGTCACGGAGCCAGTCGCCGAGCACGTTGACCGAGACGACCAGAAGACAGAGCTGGACCACGGGGAACAGCACGATCCACCAGGAACCGGAGAACAGGTACTGGTTGCCGATACGGATCAGTGTGCCCAGCGAAGGCTGGCTGGGTGGCATGCCGATGCCGAGGAAAGAAAGAGTCGCTTCGGTCAGGATCGCCATGCCGAAGTTAAGCGTCGCCGCGACCAGAATGGGGGTAAGTGTGTTGGGCAGGATGTGTTTGACCATGATGCGGCGGGCGGGAACACCGATCAGCCTGGCCGCCTGCACATAATCCTTGCCCGCCTCGACGATGGCCTGAGCGCGCGCCGTGCGCGCATACTGTACCCAGGCGGACAGTGCGATTGCGAAGATGAGCACCGCAGACGCGCCGATCTCGCGCAGAGAAAGCGGCAACATCTGCCGGATCACGGCCGAGACAAGAATGGCGACCAGGATTGTGGGCAGCGAAAGCGTTATGTCGCCGAACCGCATCAGCAGATTGTCGATGAAGCCACCGAAATAGCCGGAAATCAGACCAGCGCTCATTCCGATCAGGAGCGACAGCGCAACGGAGCCGACGCCGATGATGATCGAGATGCGCGTTCCGTAAAGGATCGCCGAGAGCATGTCGCGCCCCTGCGTATCCGTTCCGAGAAGGTAGGGCCACTCGCTGCCCGCCTCCCAGATCGGCGGAAGCTCTGCTTTCCACATGTCGAGCTGGGCGCCATCATAGGGGTTCTGCGGCGCGATGAGCGGCGCGAAAACGGCCGTCAGCACAAGGATCGCCAGAAGCGCGGCGCTGACCATAGCCGCCTTGCTGTGAGTGAAGGACCACCAGACCGCGCTGTCACGCATGCGCGAGAACATTGAGCGTCGCGCTGTCTTAACCGGCGCCACTGGTTTCGATACTTCGGAAATCTGCTGTGTGGACATCGAACTCATCTCTTCGTTCGTTCACTGCGCGGTGCGCAGGCGTGGGTCGATTACCGCATAGGCAATGTCCACTGCGGTGTTCAGGAGGACAAAGATGAAGGCGATGATGCACAGATACGCGGCCATCACGGGGATATCGAGGAATGTCACCGCCTGGATGAACAAGAGCCCCATTCCCGGCCACTGGAAGACAGTCTCGGTGATGAGCGCGAAAGCGATCAGCGAACCGATGTTCATGGCCGTCATCGTCACCACTGGCATCAGGCAATTGCGCAGCGCGTGGCGAAAATAGATGCGCCAGCGTGGAATGCCTCGGGCGCGGGCGAATTTGACATAGTCGGAGCGCAGCACTTCCAGCATTTCAGCGCGCACGAGGCGCATCACCAGTGTGACCTGATAAAGCGAAAGGGAAAGCGCCGGCAGCAACAGCGCGGCACGGCCCGAAGGCGTGAGCAGGCCCGTGGACCACCACCCGATCTGCACAACCTCGCCGCGCCCGAAGGCGGGCAGCCAGCCAAGAACGACCGAGAACACCAGGATCAGGACGATGCCAACCACGAAGCTTGGCAACGACACCCCGATGATGGACACGAACTGCAAACTCTCCGAATACCATTGCCCGCGTTTGATCGCCGTCAAAACGCCAAGGGGTATGCCCACGAGCAGGGAAATCAGCGTCGCAAGAAAAACGAGTTCGAGCGTGGCCGGAAAGCGTTCGGCAATGAGCTTCAGGACATCCTGCCCGTTGCGGTAGGAAATGCCGAAATTGCCCTGTGCCGCGTTGACCACAAAGCGTGTGTATTGCGTCAGGACGCCGTCGTTGAGGCCAAGCCGCTCGCGCAGTTCGTCCCGGTCGGCCTGGGTCATCTGTTCGTTGGCCATCATCTCGACCGGGTCGCCCGCCAGCCGGAAGATGAGGAAGGCGAGCATGGCGACGGCAAGCATGACCATGATGGCGTTGGCCGTGCGCTTGATGATAAAAACCAGCATTCAGGTAACCTTTGGCTAGATCGCGGCCCGGAGGCTTGCTCCGGGCCAGCTGTCGTGGCTGTTACTCGGAGACGTGCGTCAGCCAGTGGCGGACCTTGTTGTCCGCAGCCTGCGCGATCTTGTCGATCTTCTTGTCCATCACCCACGCCATGGGCTGCTGGTGCAGCGGGAGCATAACGATCTCTTCCTTGACCAATTCAAGCGCGCGGGTCTGTAGATCAAGCCGCTTTTCCCGATCCATTTCAGTCGATGCCTGTTCGATCAGGTCATCGATTTCCCGGTAGCTCCAGCCGCCCCAGTTGAACACGCCGGCGGTGTCAGACCTGGACTTGATCATCTGAACGAGGATCGAATAGCTGTCCAGCATCGGCTCATTGGCCCAGCCGATCAGATAGACATCGGCCTTGCCACCGGTGCGCTTCGGCGCCTGAGCGGCGGTCGGTGCGATGTCGAGCTGAGGCTTGAACCCGCCACGGCTGAGCATGTTGACAATGCCCTGGCAAAGCTCTTCCTCGTTCACGTAGGCGTCGGTCGTGCAAACCAGCGTGAACGGGTAATCGGCTGCACCGGCCTCCTGCAGGAGCCTGCGGGATTGCTCTGGATCATACAGGTAGGGCGTGTCCAGTTCAGTGGAGTAACCAGGAATGTCCGGCGCTACGATTGTTCCGGCAGTTCGCGACTTGCCGCGCATGATGCGCTGCTGGATGAGTTTCGGATCAAGCGCGTGGGCGAACGCCTGGCGCACGCGCAGGTCGTTGAACTTGTTCTCCGAACCATTGTCCAGGGTCGGCTTGCGGTTGAAGCCGAGCATGACCGTGCGAAGGTTTGTGCGCTCCATGACCTTCAGTTCGGGCTGCGCGGAAAGGCGCGGCACATCCTGCGCCGGCGCTTCCTCGCTGAAGTCGATCTCGCCGGAGAGAAGTGCAGCCACGCGGGTCGCGGCAGAGGTGATCGGCACGAACTCGATGCGATCGATGTTGTGGGCCGCCTCATCCCACCAGTTTTCGTTCACGAGAAGGACCGTTTTGCTATCCGGAACACGGCTTTCCAGCCTGAAGGGACCGGTGCCGTTGGTATGATAAGTGGCGTAGCCCTCGATCTGTGCGCCGACATCCGTTGGCTTTTCGGAATCGTTGTCGACCAGCCAGCCCGCATCGAACATGTGAATGTTTGTCAGGTCGTTGAGCAGGAGCGGATACGGGCCGGTCATTTCGATATCGACCGTGTAATCGTCCACCTTTTTCGACGACTTATAGGCTGGCAGATTTCCGCGCAGCGGCGAAACCGGATCACTGACACGCTTCAGCGAGGCCAGAACGTCGTCGGCCGTGAATTCAGCGCCATCGTGAAATGTCACGCCCTCGCGCAGATGAAAACGCCAAACCGTGTCCGAAACCTGCTCCCAGGACGCGGCCAGTGCGGGCTCGATCTGAAGATCGGCGTCGTAGCGAACCAGCCCCTCGTATACGTGATTGAGAAAGGAAAGCGTGTAGCTGTCGCCATAGGAATATGGGTCCAGCGAATAGATATCCCGCGCGGCGCCCCATTTCAGGGTCTCCGCAGACGCCACTCCGGTCAGGGCTCCGCTCAAGCCCAGGGCAATGGTCGCCGCCACTCCGATTTGCTTCAACATTGGTTTGTTCCACTCCTAGAGAGTTGCGCCTCCTTGACGGAGGTCTGCTTCGCTTCAACCCACCGGAAATCGTGGCCAACCACGAGGGATGCGTCTCACGATTGCGAAAGCGCAAACCGGCAGGACAGGAATTTCAGGAAGCGAATGCCGCGCATGCGACCGGTTGAACGCCCCGGCAGTCCAGAAAACCCCACTTGGGGGGCCTCTTCTGCGGCCGCCACGCTACTCTCCCGTCTGAACGCATTGCCTCCCGTCAGACCCATAGGCATTATGGAGGAGGCCAGAATTGTGTCAACTATATTGTCTACAATTTTTCCCGAATCTAAGATTGAAAATGTCGACAAACATGCAACCAAACCCTCGAAGCCGGGCGGCACAGCGCAAGAAGAAGGGCGCTTCATCGGAGAGATGAAACGCCCTTTTTTGCGTATAGTGCCTGGGGCCGTTACTCGGCCATGCGTGTCAGCCAATGGCGCGCTTTGTTGTCGGCCCGGAAGTCGACGTCCTGCACCGTGTCCATCATGGCCCAGGCGATGGGCTGCTGATGAAGCGGTATGAGAAGAGTATCATCCTTTGCAATCTTCAAAGCTGCCTCTTCCAAGGCGAGACGCTTCTCATTGTCCGGTTCCTGTGCCGCCTTACCGACCAGCTCGTCGATCTCGGGATAGCTCCAGCCACCGTAGTTAGACACGCCGGTCGACTCGCTACGCGTGGAAAGAATCTGAGAAAGCAAGGAGTAGGCATCCAGCGTCGGCTCGTTTGCCCAACTCATATTGAACATGTCCGCCTTGCCGTTGGTTCTTTTGGGAGACTGCACCGCACGCGGCCCCATATCAATGGTCGGCTTGAACCCCACACGCTCCAGCATATTCGCGATGCCGGTGCAGAATTCCTCTTCGTTGATGCTCTCATCGTTCATGCACATATAGTTGAACGACAGTCCTTCCTGCCCCGCTTCGGCAAGAAGCGCCTTCGCCTTTTCCGGGTCTGCCGGCTCGTAAACATCGAGTGCCTTGGCATAGCCAGCGACCTCCGGTGCGATCAGGGAGCCGGAAGGACGCGCCAGCTTTCGCATCACCTTGGCATTAATCAGGTCACGATCGATTGCCGCTTCCACAGCCTGACGGACGCGGATGTCGTTGAACGGGTTCGGGCGGCCATCTTCCAGCGTTTCGCGGCGGTTGAACCCGACAAAAACGGTGCGCAGCTCGGTTCGCTTGTTAACCTGAATGTCCGGCGCAGCCTCAAGACGCGGCAGATCCTGGATTGGTGCGGAATCGACCAGATCGACCTCACCCGAAAGGAGCGCGGCAACACGGGTGGCCGGCGATGCAATGGGCATGAACTCGATGCGGTCGAGATTGTGCTTCTTCTCATCCCACCACTGATCGTTGACGACCAGGATCGTCTGGCTGTCCGGCACCCGGCTTTCCAGTTTGAACGGCCCCGTGCCATTTGTGTTGTGCGTGGCATAACCTTCGACATTGGATGCGAGGTTCGTGGGCTTTTCGCTGTTGTGCTCCTTCAGCCATTCGCCACTGAACATGAAGATGTTCGTCATGTCGTTCAGGAACAGGGATGTCGGCGCAGAGACTTCGATATCAACCGTGTAATCGTCGACTTTCTTAATGCCAGCATAAAGCGGGATGTTGCCGCGCAGGGGCGATTCCGGATCGCTCACGCGCTTGAGCGAAGCGATCACATCATCCGCATTGAACGCGTCTCCGTCATGGAATTTCACACCTTCGCGGAGCGTGAAGCGCCAGTATTTATCGTCAATGAGCTCCCACTTGGTCGCAAGTGCCGGCTCGATCTGGAAGTCCGGACCATAGCGGACCAGCCCTTCATAAATGTGATTGAGGAATGCAAGGTTCGATGTCGACGCCACCGAGACGGGGTCGAGCGAATAGATGTCGGCGCGGCTGCCCCATTTAAGGGTTGCCGCACCGGCGGGCAGCGCAAGCGCCGTCGCCATCAAGGCCGATAGGATTGTTCGTTTGAAGCGCATGCTGATGCCTCCCGCTTGGTCGCTTTCAGGAACGAGTTGATGGAACACTCACGGCCAAAACAGCAATTGTCAATTATATTGTCGGCAATTATTGTAAAAAATGTCAGCCAATGCGTCGGGTAGATTGCCGCGCAACCAAGCCGGGAGTGAGATATGAGTGAGCTTCTTCTACTGCACGGGACAATCGTCACCGTCGACGGAACCCGCCGCATCATCGAGGATGGCGGCCTCGCCATTGTTGACGACAGGATCGTCGACATCGGCACCGCCGACGAGCTGGCGCAGCGCCACGAAGGCAAGAAGGTGCTGGACTGCAAGGGCAAGATGCTGATCCCCGGCCTGATCGACGCGCATGGCCACGCCGGCCATGCGCTGATCCGCAGCATCGGCGCCGACACCAACGCCTTGTGGATGCGCATCGTCACACCTGCCTATTATCATTATGTGACACGCGACTACTGGTATGCGGACGGGCTCGTTTCCGGGCTTGAGCGACTGCGCGCCGGCGTGACGACAGGAGCGAGCATCATCACCTCCATGCCGCGCAGCGACGATCCGGCCTTCGCCATCAATCATGCGCGCGCCTATGATGAAATCGGCCTTCGGGAGATCGTTTGTGTCGGCCCGGCGGGATTGCCCTGGCCGCAAACCGTTACGCGCTGGGAGAGCGGCCAGCCGGAACGACGCCAGATCTCCTTTGAGGAAATGATCGAAGGAGCCGAGGCCGTCATCGACGCGGTCAATGGCAGCGGAGACGGTCGCATCAACGTCTTTCTCACGCCATTCACGATCGTGCCCTCGGTCGAGCCCTCCAACGCATCGTCCCCCGACATGGCTGTCAACCTGACGGCGGACGACCGCATGCAAGCGCGACGCGTTCGCGAAACAGCCCGGAACTGGGGCGTTCGCATTCATTCAGACGCTTTCGCAGGGCAGATACGGATGGCGTTTCAAGACAAGGAGAACGCGCTTCTGGGACCAGACGTCCACCTGCAGCACTGCTGGGGTATTTCGCATGAAGAGATCGACATTCTGGCGGAGACGGGAACCTTCGTCACCCACGCACCGCCCGGACGCTCCACCCCGATCATGGACATGATGGCGCGCGGGGTGCCGGTCGCAATCACCTCGGACGGCGCAGCGCCCAGCCGCCATTTCGATATGTTCCAGGTGGCGCGCATCGCGCAGCAGACCCAGCACATATTGCATAATCACGACCGCTATCTGCTGCCACCCGGCAAATTGTTCGAGATGATTACCATCGATGCCGCGCGCGCCATCGGCATGGATCATGAAATTGGCTCGCTGGAGATCGGCAAGAAAGCCGATATTGCCGTGATCGACATGCGCAAGCCGCATCTCACACCCAACTGGATGCCGGTCCACAGACTGGCTCATCAGGTTCTGGGCAGCGATGTGGACACGGTGATCGTGGATGGAAAAGTGCTCATGGAAGGTGGCCGCGTTCTGACGGCAGATGTGCAGTCGGCGCTCGATGAAGGCGAAAAGGAAGCCCGCGCACTGGTCGAGCGGGCGGGACTGCAAGACCACATGCACGAGCCCGGCTGGGGCAAGCTGCATCGAACATTCGAGAAACCTGTGATAACCCCGGTTCCACCGCAGTACAATCAGTAGGATGACTCTGGTGCATAGATCCATTTTAAGGATCCATCGATGTGCGATGACATCATGTCAGGTAATGGGCGTGTGAATGCAGATGGAATTGTGATGCTGTTTTCAATTGCCGAGTGATCAGCACCACCTGAGTGGCCCAGTTTGATTGTTCGTGCATGACCGGTCTTTGGTTCATCGGTACATAGGTTTCCTGCGCCGACGGCCGGCATCACTCGCCCTATCCGCTTCTCGTTCACCGGATGACCTTCGTTCTTCCGGTGAAAAATCGTCTGCGCACATCGAAAAACGGCGTCTCCAGAAGCTGTTGATCGGTCTGGCGCATCAGGGCGAGGTTCATCTCGCTCTCGCCCTTCAACGCTTCAACGCTTCAACGCTTCAAGAGCGATTGTCGCCGTAGATTCCGGCGAGCGCTGCTAGCGTTTCTGCATCTCTGATCTCCTGTTCTCGAAGACCAGCAGACAACAAATCGCAGCTTACGTCAGTGTCCGGTTTCCGGGGAGCAGGTCAGTTTACAATGCCCCCGTTTAGCTTGCCCCCAGACCATGCGTGCGGTGCTCCAGCGTGGCGATGATGCCGCGCAGCTCCGCCAGCCCCTTCAGGCGACCGATTGCCGGGTACCCCGGCTGGGAGCGACGTCCGAGATCGTCGAGAATATCCTGCCCGTGATCGGGACGGAACGGAATAGACACATCCGCACGCCCGGCGGCCCGGCGGCGCGCTTCTTCCTCCACCACGGCAGCGACAAGATCGACCATGTCCGTGCACCCGCCAAGATGTTCGGCCTCATGGAAAGAACAGGCGACCTGGTCGCTCTCACGCTGCACATTGCGCAGATGCAGGAAGTGCACCCGCTCGCCGAGCCGGCGCATCATGCCGGGCAGATCGTTATCTGGTCTGACACCGAGCGAACCTGAGCAAAGGGTGATGCCGTTTTCCGGTACATCCACCGCATCCATCATCGCCTTGTAATCAGCTTCCGTCGACATGATGCGCGGCAGGCCGAGCAGAGGGAACGGCGGATCGTCCGGATGACAGCACATGCGGATACCCAACTCCTGCGCCAGCGGCACGACTTCTTCCAGAAATGCAATGAAATTGCCGCGAAGCTCATCCGGCGAGATCGTTCCGTATTCGTCGAGGTGCGCCTGGAGACCGTCCAGCGTCAAACTTTCCGTCGCGCCGGGAAGACCCGAAATCACATTGCGGGTCAGCTCTTCCCGCCGCTTCGCGCCCATACCGGAAAAGCGCTCTGCCGCAGCGGCGACCACGTCTTCCGGAAAGTCTTCAACCGCGCCCGGGCGCCTCAGGATGTGGATGTCGAAAGCCGCGAAATCCACGATGTCGAAACGCATGCAGGTGCCGCCATGAGACACCCGGTAGGCGAGATCGGTGCGCGTCCAGTCAAGGATCGGCATGAAATTGTAGCAGACAATCTCGATGCCGGCCCCGGCCAGATGGCGCAGGCTCTGCCTGTAGTTCTCGATATGCTGGCGCCAGTCGCCCTTCTGCTTCTTGATGGCCTCGGAGACCGGCAGACTTTCCACGACCTCCCAGGACAGGCCGGACGGAGAGCCGTCACGGCGCGTTCCGATCTCCCCCTGCCGCGCGGCGATGGCCTCGGGGGTCCAGACGTCACCGGTCGGCACCTGATGGAGCGCGGAAACCACGCCCTCCACCCCGGCCTGTAGCATGTCGTCCGTCGAAACCAGATCATTCGGCCCGAACCATCGCCATGTCTGTCGCATACTATCCTCGTCACCCTGTCGCAGCGCCAGTGGAGCGCCGCATGCAAATGCTGGACCGCTTCATCGTTTCACGCATGCGGTGAAGCGATCCAGGAGTTCTTGTTCACGCAATTCCCGCCGGAAAACCGATCAATGCTCGGGAAGAGCTCTAGAGAAACCACCGCCGCGCATTGCGGTAACAGATGTCCTCAATGATCCCCGCGGCGAGGTCATGGTCAGGGGGCATGGCCCCCTCTTCCATCCAGCCGCCCACCATGCGGCAGACAAGCCGCCGGTAGTATTCGTGCCGTGGAAAGGACAGGAAGGAGCGGCTGTCTGTCAGCATTCCGACAAAACGCGACAGAAGGCCCATCTGTGCGAGCTGCGTCAGCTGATGCTCCATGCCGTCCAGCTGATCGTTGAACCACCAGGCCGCGCCCGCCTGCACCTTGCCCGCCGTGCTGCCGTCCTGAAAATTGCCGGCAGTCGCGGCGATCATCGCGTTTTTCGTGGGGTCGAGGCAGTAGAGGATGGTGCGCGGCAGCTCATCCGTCCGATCGAGCCGGTCAAGAAACGCGCTGAGAGCGCCGGCAACGGCCAGATCGTTCATGGAATCGCCGCCCGAATCCGCCCCCAGCGCGTCGAACAGACGCGTGCGCGTGTTGCGCAACGGTCCGATGTGGAGCTGCATCACAAGGTCGTGCTTCGCATAGGCACGGCCAAGCTCAACGAGCAGCGCGGTCTGGAAATCGGCAATCTCATCCTCATCCAGGGTTCCGCCATCCAGGCGCTTCCGCAGGATGGCGTCGAGACGTGCGGCCGTCGCGTACTGTCCGGCCCGCAAAACCTCAAGCCCGTGATCGCTCGCGCGGCAACCAAGCGCCACGAAACGCGTGAGCCGATTGTTCAGCGCGCCCACGAGATCGTCAAAGCGCCTTACCGGCGTCCCGCTCACGGTGGCCAGCTTTTCGACATAGGTCGCAAAGCCTTCCGCCTCGATCTTGATTGCCCTGTCGGGACGAAAGCTCGGAACCACCTTGAAAGGCAGCCCCGCGTCGAGCATCGCCTCGTGATGTTCCAGCGTGTCGGTCGGGTCGTCGGTGGTGCCGACCAGTTCGACCTTCATCCGCTCCAGAAGACCGCGCGCCGAAAACGCGGGCCGGGAAAGCTGCGCATTGGCCGCTTCCCAGCATTCATCTGCAGTGGCGGGCGAAAACACCGTGCCCTCAAGGCCGAAATAGCGCCAGAGCTCCAGGTGCGACCAGTGGTACATCGGGTTGCCGATGCATTGCGGCATGGTTTCGGCGAACGCATCAAACTTTGCGCGCCATCCGGCCTTGCCCGTGATGCGCTCTTCCTCAATGCCCGCCCAGCGCATGAGCCGCCACTTGTAGTGGTCATGTCCGAGCCAGAGCTCGCCGATATTGTCCCAGGTGCGGTTCTCCGCAATCTCCTGCGGCGGCAGATGATTGTGATAATCGATGATCGGAAGATCCGCCGCCACTTCGTGATAAAGCCGCCGCGCCGGCTCGTTCGGCAGCAGGAAGTCCGGTCCGAGAAAAGGCTGCATTTTTCTACCCGTTTTACCCGTTGGCCAGATCGTGTCTGTCGCACGCCGCGCCGATGGCAGCGCGAACACCTGTTCCGCGAAGGGCGCGGTAGGCTTCATGGATCGCCTGTCTGAAACGTGGATCTTTCGCCAGTGGCTGCGGGAAAACCGCCTCCACGCCGAGAAGAGCGTCGACATAGGCCGCGCCGTCTTCGCCGCCAGCGATTTCCAGGAGACGCCCGGCAAGCGGATCTGAAAGCGACAGCGCTTCGCCCGTTTCGCTTTTGCCGCGCAGATAGGCCATCCAGCCGGCAACGCCGAGCGCCGACAGAGGCCATGGCGCGCCTGTTTGCAGGTGCGCGGCGATGGGCGCGAGAAGACGCTGCGGCAGCTTTTGGCTGCCGTCCATGGCGATCTGCTGCGTGCGATGGCCAAGGCGCGAATTGGAGAAACGCTGCATCAACGCCTTCGCATAAGCGTCAAGATCTACATCGGCAGGCACCGACAGGGTCGGTGCCTGCTCCTGCAGCATCAGCATCTGTGCAGCACGGCCGAACACGGGGTCCGCCATGCAGTCAGCCACGGTCTCGTGCCCGGCAAGCGCACCGAGATAAGCGAGAAAGGAATGGCTGCCATTGAGCATGCGCAGCTTCATTTCCTCGTAGGGCCGCACATCCTCGACCAGCATCGCACCGGCCGCAGCAAAATCGGGATGGGCGGCAGAAAAACTGTTTTCAATCACCCACTGGCGGAAGGGCTCGCAAACGATGCCCATCGCGTTCTCATCCCCGGCAACTTTCGTCACCAGTTCCCGCCCCGCAGCGTCGAGCGCCGGCACGATGCGATCCACCATGGTGGAGGGGAATGCGACATTGCCGACGATCCAGTCCGCCAGGTCGTTCTCGACCGCCCCGGCGTAGGCAATGACGGCTGCGCGCAGAGCCGTCCCGTTTTCCGGAAGGTTATCGCAAGCCATCAGAGTCAGCCCGCCAGCTCCCGCCTCGCGCCTGCGCCGCAGACCCTCCACCAGAACACCAATTGCCGAACGCGGGGCGCGCGCATTCTCCAGATCGACGCTGATGGCTGGATTGCTCCGGTCAAGCTGTCCGTTGCGCAGGCAATAGCCCTTCTCGGTGATGGTGAGCGTCACGAGGCAGAGCGCCGCGCTGGCCATCAGGTCCGGCACCGCGTCTACACCGTCGCGCTGCGGGTTCAACGTACCCACGACACAACCGATGGTGCGTGCGCGCATAGCTGTGTCATCGGCCTCGATAACCAGATATTCGCGGCCCTGCGCGTCGAGTTCGCTGAGTTCGTCGGCACCGGAATTGAGACGCGCGACCACCGCACCGAAGTCACCGCCCGCCGTGTCCAGCGCGTCGTCAAGATAGCGCAGCGTGTGCGCCCGCGAGAACGCGCCAAAGCCGATATGAAGCACACGCGGCTTCAGCTTCGAACGGTCGTAGGCGTAGCGTTCACGAACGATTTCGGCCATGCGTCAGTCTTTCTCCAGATAGTCGCCCGGGGCGAACGGTCTGCCATTCACCGCAAGCGGGCGCGTCTCGCCCGCGGGCAATGTTATGCGCAGCCTGTCATAATGGGGCTCGAAAGCACCTTCGCTGCTTATGGAAAGCGAGATCTGCGCCCCGGTGCATTTCAACCGGTAGGTGCTGATACGGAAGGCGTTTTGCGCCGCGTCGATGCCAATACCGTCATCCTCATATTCGCAGCTTTCGCCTTCCCCCTCGCCCCTCGACGGAAAAACAGCCAGCGTTCGCGCCGTGTCGCTGGCGGCGTCGGCGCGGTCGACGGCATCGCCGAGCGGAAGAACGCATCCGGCGCGCACGAAGAGCGGCATGCTTTCCAGTGTTACGGGAATGGTGATTTCCTGCCCGCCCGCATGCCAGTTTCCGGTCCAGAAATCCCACCAGCCAGCGCCATTGTCCGGCAGGTAGACGCAGCGTTCGCACGCACCCGGCTCTACCACGCCTGCAACGAGAAGATCGCGTCCGAGCATGAAATCGGACGTCTCCTCGAAGCAGCGTGCATCGTGTTCATGGTCGAGAAAGGTTGGCCGGATGATCGGTTCGCGCAATGCCACCGCCGCACGCAACAGCGTGTAAAGATAAGGCAAAAGCCGATAGCGAAAACGGATCGCCGCGCGAATGAGCGGTGTAACCTCAGGGTACATCCACGGCTCGTTGACGGTGCCATCGTCATTCCACGAATGGATCGTGAAACGCGGATGGAAGATGCCGTTCTGGACCCAGCGCACGAACAGTTCGGGTTCGGGCCGCGGGCCGGCAAAACCGCCCACATCGTGACCGATATTGTAGAACCCGCTAAGGCTCATGCCGAGTCCCATGGGGATATTGTAGCGCAGCGTCTCCCAGGATGTGTAATTGTCGCCCGACCAGGTCTGCGCGTAACGCTGCAGGCCCGGCGCGCCGGCCCGGCAAATAAGATAGGGGCGCTCGTGCGGCCTGTGTTCAAGCTGGGCCTCGAAAGAAGCGCGCGTCATCAGAAGTGAAAAGAGCGGGCGGATCAGACCGACCGGTATCGGTTCGCCAAAACCGTGGCAGCGCGCTTCATCGTCCCAGATTTCGTATTCGTTGTTGTCGTTCCAGGTGCATTCGATGCCCTGGTCGAGCAGTTTTGTGGTGACGTTTTCCTTCCACCAGTCGATGGTCGCCGGGTTGGTGAAATCGAGATGCGAGCCCTCGTCGTCCCAGAAGCTGGAGCGCTCCGGCGCATCGCTTTCGCTGTCGCGGATGAACAGTCCGCGGGCGGCGACATCCTCGTAAAGCGGGTGATCCTGAAGAAGACACGGCTTGATGTTGGCCGCCAAGTGCATGCCCGCATCGCGGAAATGTTTCGAAAGCCGTTTCGGCTCGGGCACGCGGTCATGATTCCAGTTGAACACGTAGCGCTTGTGACCAATGGCCGTGTAGCCGGATGACATCTGGAAACTATCGCAGGGGATCGCGTGTTCAGCGCACAGGTCCACGAACCCCTGAAGCTGCTCCTGCGCATTCCCGGCATCCGTATAGGACATGGTCGACCCGGAATAGCCAAGCGTCCAGCGCGGCGGAAACGCCGTGCCGCCTGTCAGCCAGTTCTGCGTCTTGACCACGTCGAGGACGGTCGGTGCCCAGCTAAAATAGAAATCCAGATCGCCATCCAGAGCGCGGTAGGCGCGGAAGCGACCATGATAATTGTCGTACTCATTGCCAATGTCGAACCAGCTGCCCGCCAGATTGTCATAGAACAGACCGTAGGAACCGGCCTCCGGCGTGCGTGTCACTGTAAAGGGCAGAACCTTGTAAAGCGGATCCGTGCTCTTGGCATCATAGCCCATGGCGTCGAGATTGCGCATCTCGAAGCGGCGTCCATTGCGCTTCAGGTCACCCGCCTTCTCGCCGAGGCCGTAGACGAGATCTTCCGGCCGGTAGGCCAGGAAATGCGCGTTGCGACTGTCACGCACACCGGCCATGTAGGCGCTGGTGGCGCGATCGGCAGCAAGCGGGCGATAACCGCCCGCCCCGTCGCTCGCCTCCCACTCCAGCGCCAGCGGCCGGCGAATGGTCAGGCGCAGTTGCGGCGTGGTGAGAACCAGACTTGTTCCGCGCTCCTCGAAAACGAAGCCCGGACAAGTGAAACCGGAGAGATCATCGCGTCTGCGCCCTTCCCACGGGGCCTTGCCCCCGGGCGCGATGCTCCAGCTCCGGTCGAGCCGCCAGACGCCATCGCGCTTGAGCGAAATCCTGAACAGCGCCTCTTCCAGCACATCGACCCTGAAGTGATGCCGGCCATCGACAAGAAGCGTCAGGCCGGTTTCACTCCGTTCGATGAAGGACCAGTTTTTCAGCGTCTTCATCTTTGCGAGCTCAATAATTCAGAAGCAGACGCGGCAGCCACAGGCTGAGCGCGGGAATGTAGGTAACGGCGAGCAGCAGAGCGAAAAGCACGGCATAGAAGGGCAGAAGAGGCCGCAGCACCGAGGCGATCGACGTCTTGCCGACGGAGCAGCCGACGAAAAGCGCCGAACCGACCGGCGGCGTACAGATGCCGATGCACAGGTTGAAGGTCATCATCACACCGAAATGCACCGGGTCCATGCCGAGATCCTTCACCACCGGCAGGAAGATCGGCGTGAAGATCAACAGTGCCGGCGTCATGTCCATGAAGGTTCCGATGACGAGCAGAGCCAGGTTGATGATGAGCAGAATGACAATCGGGTTTTCCGACAGCGCCAGAAGCGCATCCGAGATCATGTAGGGAATGTCGGCAAAGGCCATGGCCTTGGACATGGCAATCGACGCGCCAATCATCAAAAGGACGATCGAGGTGGTGACGGCCGCCTCGATGAGCACGGACGGCAGGTCGCGAATGGTGATTTCGCGATACCAGAACAGCGCCAGGAACAGCGTGTAGACGACCGCGATGGCGGACGCTTCCGTGGCGGTGAAGATGCCGGCGATGATGCCGCCCATGACGATCACGATAAGGCCGAGCGGCGGCAGCGCGCGCAGCCCCGTATCGACGACTTCGCGCCAGGACGACCGCTCGGCCACCGGATACCCCCGCCGCTTGGCGATGATGCCGGCAACCAGCATCAGGGAAAGGCCCATCAGAATGCCGGGCACATAGCCGGCCACGAAAAGAGCGGCGATCGACGTGCCGCCGGTGATCAGCGAATAGACGATGAAGGTCGCGCTTGGCGGAATCAGAAGGCCGGTCGGGCAGGAGGCGATGTTCACCGCCGCCGAAAACGACTTGTCATAACCCTCCTTCTCCTGCAGCGGCGCCATGACGCCGCCCACGGCGGCAGCCGACGCGACGGCGGAGCCGGAGATCGAACCGAACATCATGTTGGCCAGGACATTGCAGTGTGCCAGCGCGCCGGGCAGCCGCCCGCCCAGCACCTTGGCGAAATCGATGAGTCGCATGGCAATGCCGCCGCGATTCATGATGTGCCCCGCCAGGATAAAGAAGGGAATGGCCAGAAGCGTGAAACTGTCGAGACCCGAGGCGATCTGCTGGGCGACGATGAAGACCGACTGGTTGAAGGTCATGAACGTCATGAACGTCACCACAGACGCAAGGCCGATGGCAAAGGCAATGGGCACGCCCAGCACCATGAAGAAGGCGAAGGAACCGAACAGGACGATGGCGTTGAAATAGTCTTCCATGATCCTCTCCTAGTCGCCCATCAGCGGGGCAACGTCGTGCCCCATCAGGATGTCGCGCGCCGACAGCCCGCAATAGAACAGCATGACCAGGCCGGAGAACGGTATGGCGCCATAGACGTAGCCCATCTGCACCCGCAGCACCGGCGAAACCTGCCCCGTCTGCAGCACACCCAGGAGAAGCTGCCCGCCGCCATAGACCATGACCAGCCCCGCGAAGGCGGCAACCATGCCGACGATCACCAGGCGCAGGTTGCGCTCCGCAGCGCCCTTCAGACTGAGCGGCAGAAGGTCGATGGCGAGATGCCGTTTCAGGCCAAGCGTGTAAGCCCCGCCGATCAGCGCCAGCCACATGAACAGAAACCGCGCCAGTTCGTCGGTCACCGTGCTTGGTGTACCGAACACGTAGCGGCTGACCACCTGCCAGACCACACAGACGACCAGAACGGCAAAGATGATGCCGATGATCGCGCGCAGCGATGCGTCGATGACACGGTGCATCCGTTCCAGGCCACCAGTCCTGGCCGGCCTTCCAGCGGACTCGTTCATGAATCCTCCCCGACAGTTTCGGCGCCTCGGCGGCGCATTTCCGGTCAGGATTCCCTGTTTTGCAAAATTGGTCAACCAAATTTCAGTTATGGATTGACTTTTGGTCGCCCAATTTGGAAAGTTTGCGACCAGGGAGAACTATTGGCGCACCATTTTGCCGGCTGCTCCCTTGCGTACCTAATTTCAACAGGGAGGGTTTCCTCGATGAAGAAGATGTCCGCTATCGGCGCGCTTGCTGGTGCAATCGCCATGCTCATGGCCGGGACCGCTTATGCCAAGACGCTCAAGCTCAACCACAACAACCCGGACGACCATCCGCTCCACAAGAGCATGGAGTTCATGGGCGACCGGGTCGAAGAACTGACCGACGGCGAGATCAAGATCCGGGTCTACGCCAACGCCCAGCTCGGCACCCAGCGCGAATCCATGGAGCTCGTGCAGAACGGCCAGCTCGACATGGCCAAGTCCAATGCCAGCGAGCTCGAGGCTTTCGAGGACTCCTACAGCGCGCTGAACCTGCCCTACATCTTCAAGGATGAAGATCATCTCTTCGACGTTCTGCTCGGCGAGATCGGCGACGAGGTTTTGATGGCGTCGCGCGACAAGGGTTTCATCGGCCTGACCTACTACACCGAGGGCGCGCGCTCCTTCTACGCCAACAAGCCGGTCAAGACGCCGGCCGACCTGAAGGGAATGAAGGTTCGCGTCCAGCCGAGCCCGTCGGCGATCCGCATGGTCGAGCTCCTTGGCGGCAACCCGACCCCGATCAGCTGGGGCGAGCTCTACAGCGCGCTGCAGCAGGGCGTCGTCGACGGTGCGGAAAACAACCCGACCGCGCTCACGAGCGCCCGGCACGGCGAAGTCTCCAAGCACTTCTCCTTCGACGAGCACACCATGATCCCGTCGATTGTCGTGATCTCCACCAAGGTCTGGGACGAACTGAGCGAAGAGCAGCAGAAAGCGCTCAAGCAGGCTGCGACCGAATCCGCCCAGTTCCACCGCGAACAGTGGAACAAGGCCAGCGAAGCCTCCATCGAGCAGGCCAAGAAGGAGCTCAATGTCGAGTTCCACGAGGTCGACAAGGCTGCCTTCGCAGAAGCCGTCGCGCCGATGCACGAGGAAACCGCCGCGAAGTCCGAGAAGGTCTCCGACCTGATCGACCGCATCAAGGCCGCCGGCGAATAAGCCACACCCGACCGACGGAGAAAAGACGTGCTCGAGCGATCTCACCTTGCCGAAAACGCGCTGACAGCGCTGCATGACGAGGACTATGACGTCCCCTTCAATACGCAATCGCTGAACAACACCACCATGATCTTCACCGGTGGGCGGCAGGCGCGCTCGCTCGACGGCGCGTATAATTTCTGCGTCGATCTCCTCGACACGGGGCTGCGGCAGAAATGGTTTTCCATGCTGCCGCAGCCCCAGGAGGAAAAAACCGAGCCCTGGGATTACGATCCCTATGAGGGCGAGACGGTTCCGGTTCCCTCATGCTGGGCAATGCTCAAGGAGAAGTGGTACTTCTTTGAGGGCAGCGCCTGGTACACGCGCCCGCTCGACATGGAAGAGCTGAGCGCCGATCGCCGTTACTTCCTGCGCGTCGGCGCGGCACAATACGATTGCAAGGTGTTCCTCAACGGCGAATTCCTCGGCAATCATTACGGTGGGTCGACACCCTTTTTCCTTGAACTGACTGATCATCTGCGCGAAGGCCGCAACTGGCTGATGTTCTGCGTCAACAACACCCGTACGCTGGACCGCGTACCGATGCGCAACACCGACTGGTTCAACTATGGCGGCATCTACCGCGAAGTGGAGCTCTACGAAACGCCGAAGACCGTCATTCGCGACCTGTTCGTGCGCCTTGCCGGCGACGCGGGTTACGAACGCATCGAGGTGTCGGGCGACGTCGATGGCAACGCCCAAAGCGCGCGGCTGACCATTCCCGCACTCGGCATTGATGCGACCCTGCCAATTCAGGATAGCCGTTTCCACGCGCTTCTCGACGCCCGACCGGAACTCTGGTCGCCCGCCTCGCCCCGTCTCTACGATGTCACGCTGGAAGCGGGCGGTGACCTCGTCCAGGACCGTGTGGGCTTCCGGCGCATCGAGCGCAGCGGAACCGACATCCTGCTCAACGGAAAGCCGGTTTTCCTGCGCGGCATCTCCGTACACGAAGATGATCTGAAGCATGGCAAGGTGACGGGTGAGGACGACCTGCGCCGCCGTTTCGAACATGCGCGTGAACTGGGCTGCAACTATCTGCGCCTTGCGCATTATCCCCATCACGAGCGCGCGGCACAGATGGCCGACGAGCTCGGCTTCATGCTCTGGGAGGAAATCCCTGTCTACTGGGCAATCGATTTCGAGAACCCGGCAACCTTCAAGGATGCGCAGAACCAACTTCTCGAACTGATCAAGCGCGACCGCAACCGCGCCAGCGTGATCATCTGGTCGGTCGGCAATGAGAACCCCGACACCGATGCACGGCTGTCCTTCATGCGCCGTCTCGCCGAGACCGCCAAGGAGGCAGATCCGACGCGCCTCACTTCCGCGGCCTGCCTCATCAATCACGCCAGGCGCAAGATCGAGGATCGCCTCGCCGACCACATCGACGTGATCGGCATCAACGAATATTACGGCTGGTACGATGAGAACATCGACGACCTGGAAGTGATCGGCCGCAACTCCGCGCCCGACCGTCCGGTTGTCATTTCCGAGACAGGCGCCGATGCTGCCATCGGCGAAGGGGCGCCGAAGAAGGGCTTCTTCAGCGAAAGCTACATGGCTGACGTCTATCGCGACCAGATCGCGATGCTGCGTCGCCTTCCCTATGTGAAGGGCATATCACCGTGGATACTCTATGATTTCCGCATTGAGCGGCGGCAGAATATCTATCAGGCTGGCTTCAACCGGAAAGGGCTGATCCACGCGGACAAGGAAACGCGCAAGGAGGCGTTTTCCATTCTGGCGGCCTGGTATCATGAGCTGGCAGCCGGAGAACGCGAGGAGGACTAGAAATGGCTGCAACGGCCAAACGACGCTATCAGGATGTGGCCGAAGCACTGAAGCAGGACATCGTCACGCGCGGCTGTGCGGTGGGCGACCGCCTGCGCACGGAACGCCAGATTTCCGAAGACATGGGCGTCAGCCGTTCCGTCGTCCGTGAAGCCGTCATCATGCTTGAGATCGAAGGGCTGGTCGAGGTACGCAAGGGCTCCGGCATCTATCTGGCGCGCCTGCCCCATGCGTGCCCTAATGAAACGGCGGTCGACTTTGGCCCCTTTGAACTGCTGCAAGCGCGCCAGCTATTGGAAAGCAGCATCGCAGCGCTTGCCGCCGTCACCGTCACCAAGGCGGACATCATGCAGATGCGGCAGGCGCTCGCTTTAGAGAACAAGGCCATTGAAGCTGGCGACGACGATTATTCTGGTGATGAACTTTTTCATCGACTGATTGCCGAAGCTACCCAGAACGCCGTTCTCGTCGACATGGTCGAGGAGCTGTGGCGCAAACGCGCGCAAAGCCGGATGTGGGCGCGGCTGCACAATCGAATTTTCGATAAGACCTACCGTTCCAACTGGCTGTCGGATCACCACGCGATCCTGAATGCCCTGCAGATGAAGGACGCCCCGGCGGCGCGTCAGGCAATGTGGCAGCATCTGGAGAACGTCCGCCTCACTCTTATGGCGCTCTCTGACGTCGATGATCCGGAATTCGACGGCTATCTCTTCTCCTCAGAGGCCATCGCCCCGGCATAGGTCCAGACTGCGTTGCAACTCAACGAATACGGGTGAAGAGCTTCGCCCTTTTCTTTCGGTTGCGCGGTTCGTAGGAAAGTGATCTCACTCCACATTTGCATGGCTGTGGTTCTCGGCTCGCGGTGATGGTGAACCGCTCCGGGTTTGCCGGAGGCTGATTTCGGTTGGTTACGCGTCAATGTTTGAATAGATGGAGTGGTTGCCGGCGGTTCTGGCGGCGGCCTTTCCTGCCAAATCACCCGCAGCAGTGAAACAGACAAGGCCGTCCGCGTGAAACCTTAAATCGACTCTGCGTTCATCGAAGATGCTCTAGTTGTGAGCGTTGTTGAGTGTCGGATCCAGTCGATCCCGCAGCCAGTCGCCTGCAAGGCTGATCGACAGCGTTGTCAGGAAAATCACCACGCCCGCAGGCACACCTACCCACCAGGCCGTAGCCAGGTAGGTGCGTCCGTCCCCTAGCGCCAGCCCGAGGCTCGTCTGCGGCGGCTGGATCCCAAGCCCCAGGAAACTCAGCGATGTCTCCAGAAGGATCAGGTCGGGAAAATTGAGGGTCACCTGAACGATCAGAATGGACAGGATGTTCGGCAGGATATGGCGTAAATAGATCTGCACCGGCGGGATTCCGAGGGTGCGGATGGCGAATGCATAACTTTGGCTGTTTGCCTGCAGAACCAGCCCGCGGGTGACACGCGCATATGTTTCCCAGCCATGCAGCCCCACAATGAGGATGAACAGTTCGATCGAGTTTCCGAAGAAAGCCAGAATGGCCAGGACGATTATCAGGAAAGGCATGGCCGCCTGCAGGTCGACCAGGGTCATGATCGCTTCTTCAACCCAGCCACGGAAATGTGCAGCGACAATGCCAATTACCGTGCCAACCGTTGCGCCGATCAGGGAGCCCGCGAGCGCGATGATCACGCTCATCCGTGTGCCGTAAAGCAGTCGGCTGAGGACATCGCGGCCGAGGTTGTCGGTACCCAGTAGATGAGCGGCATCGCCACCTGCGAAGACGGGGGGCTTGAGGCGGGAAAGCAGGCTCTGCTCGGTGTAGGAATATGGCGCGAGGAGGTCAGCAAAAATGGCTACGAACACCACCAGCGCCAGCCAGATGAAAGAGAGCTGAACCATGGGACCGGGAGCAGTTGCGGAACGTTTCGCACGGGCCCTTCGCCGCCAGAAGACGTCGGGACGTTCTGGAGTGAGGGAGATATCTGGAGTGCTCATCCTGCGTCCTTTCCTGCGGTCGCGATGCGTGGATCGAGCCACCGATAGGCCAGATCCACCAGATAGTTGGCCGTGACCATCGTGAAGGCGATCAGGATGACGATGGTCTGGACCACAGCCAGATCGCGCTGCCCGACCGCAGTCACAAGCAATTGCCCGATGCCCGGCCATGCAAAGACGGTCTCGACAACCACCGTGCCGGAGATGAGTCCCCCCATACGCAGGCCCAGAACTGTGATGACTGGGATCGCTGCATTCGGCACCGCATCGCGCAGAACCCGTGTCCGCACCGGTACGCCCTTGGCGCGGGCGGTTCTAATGTAAGGCTGGCTGAGCACTTCCAGCATGGATGACCGCGTGAAGCGCGCGATCGCTCCTGCCCCTCCAACGGCCAGCGTCAACGCCGGCATGACCAGGTGGGCCGGCGTTCCCATGCCGGCGCTGGGCAGGATCCGCCAAGTCATGGCGAATAGCAGGATCATCAGGATGCCCAGAAAGAAGCTCGGCATTGAATGGCCGAAGATGGAAAAGCTGATGACGGCATGATCCACTGTACTGCCGCGTTTGAGCGCAGCAATAACGCCGGCCACCATGCCGAAGATGGTGGACAGGGCGAAGCTGACCAGCCCCAGCAGCAGTGTTGCAGGAACACGGCTCATGACTGTGTCCAGTGCTGGCTGCTGATCCCGGAATGAGTAGCCGAATTCACCCTGTGTCAGTCCCTGCAGATAGCGCAGATATTGCACTGGCAGTGGCAGGTCCAGCCCGTAGACGTGCCGGTAGTGTTCCAGCACATCCGGCGGTGTGTCATCGGGCAGCATTAGGCGCATCGGGTCGCCCGCGAACCGCAGGATTAGGAAGACGAAGGTGACGGCCAGAAAAAGCGTCAAAATCCCGCGCAGTAATTTCAGAGTGACGAAGCCGAAGGTCATTCGCTTGCGCCCTTCGTTTGATTTAGCAAACTGCGACACGCAGCCGGGTCGTTGACGAGGAAGCCGGATGCACCCATTTCGGCCAGCCCGAGAAGGTTTGATGCATCGTGATCTCCGACCTGGCGCCCGTTAGTTCTACCTGTGGTGATCCAGACTGCGTGGTCCGCCTGTACATGTTGGCGCAGTCTTTCGGGAGCTGACAGGGCGTAGTCTTCCCACATTCTGAGGACGGTTCCGCTTTCGGCGAAGAAAGCTTCCTGTTCCTCCATGTCCACCAGCAGACCGAGCACGTCTCCGCGCCAGCCGAGTGCTCGGAGCCGAACCAGGCTGTCCACATGGTGCACACCAAATATCAGCGCTTTGCGGCCACTGGCGAGTGACGCCTCGACCAGCAGCGCCAGTGCCTCGGGGCGTTCATCCTTTATGTCGTAGAGCAACGCCTGATCCGTCGGTACAGTGGCAAAGAGCTCGGCAAGTGCCGGTGCAGCCGGTTCACCCTCGGCAAGCAGCTCCTGAAGCTCGGAGAAAGTTGTCTGTGCGACAATCGCAGGCTGTCCGGCCACACGGGTCAGATCTGCATCATGGCTGATGACGATGCGATGATCTTTGGTAATGCGGGTATCGGCTTCGATAATGTCGGCGCCCGCGGTCACGGCTCCACGCCATGAAGAAGGAGAGTTTTCACGGTAATGGCTCGAGGCCCCACGGTGAGCAATCAGAAGGGGTCGGTCGATCATTGTTACAGTCTTTCCATGGCGCGGGGTTTTGCGACCGGGGTCTGTTCATTGCCTTGAGCGCGGGCAATGTGGCGGGGTGCACGCTGAGTTTCATCACGTGCGCGCCTTGCGGCAGGGGTCGCAGCTGGCACGGCCGCCAGCAAGGCCCGGGTGTAGTCGTGTTGAGGTGTGGTGAAGACTTGATTGGCTGAGCCGCTTTCAACGACCTTGCCCCTGCGCATGACCGCGATTCGGTCGGAGATGTGCCGCACCACGCCCAGATCGTGAGAAATGAACAGGTAGCTTATTCCGAACCGCTGTCGCAGATCTCCAAGTAAATTGATGATCTGTGCCTGCACCGAGACGTCGAGTGCGCTGACCGCTTCATCGCAGACCACCAGCCTTGGTTCGAGAGACAATGCGCGCGCGATTACGGCGCGCTGCTGCTGACCGCCGGAGAGCTGGTGCACGAACCGCTCTCCCAGCCCGTCGAGTCCTGTCAGATGCAGATACTCCTCCACCCTGTCGCGCCGCAGTCTCCGATTGCCTGACACGGGCAGCCCATGAGCTGCCATGGCCTCGTCGATCTGCGCTGCGATTGACATGCGCGGGTCCAGCGCGCGCGAGGGATTTTGCCAGATCATCTGGATACACGCCCGCTCCCGGCGCCATGCAGCTGTGCCAATGCGCGGCCCCCGGGCTCCATCGATCAGGACCTCTCCGCTGGTGGGTGGTTCAATACGGGCGGCGATCCGGCCGAGGGTCGATTTTCCGGACCCACTTTCGCCAACGATGCCCAGTACTTCACCGGGTGCGAGGTTCAGGCTGACATCATCAACCGCGCGCACTGCAGGACGGCGGCTGAGGAAGCCCCCGCCGTAGACACGGCTAATCCCTGTCAGCGTCAGGATATCTCCGCTCATCGTTCATCCCCGGGGTAGTGGCATGCGACACTGTGGCCCTCTTCTCGGGCCGTCAGAGCGGGCATCTCAACACAGGTCGTTGTGGCCTGTGGACAACGCGGCCCGAAGGCGCAGCCTTGTGGACGCGCGGTCGGGTTGGGCACAACGCCTTCGATGGCGACCAGACGTCCGGTGTTGTGGGTGCCCGCGTGCAGGCGACAGGCCATCAAGCCTCGAGTGTAGGGATGCGAGGGAGCGTCGAAGAGAGTGTCAGCGGTCGCCAGTTCGACGATCCGGCCAGAATACATGACCGCGACACGGTCGGCGATTTCTGCCACCACCCCCAGATCATGCGTGACGAAGATCATTGCAGCACCGGTTTCCGCCTGCAGCCTGCGCAGCAGTTTCAGGATCTGCGCCTGGGTTGTTACGTCGAGCGCCGTAGTGGCTTCGTCGGCGATTATCAGCTGGGGTTTGCAGGCCAGCGCCATGGCAATCATGATCCGCTGGTTCATACCGCCGGACAGCTCATGCGGGTATGCACGCAGACGCGCGCGTGGGTCTGGAATGCCGACCATCTCGAAAAGCTCTGTCGTTCGGTCGCGAGCCGCGCGGGACGTAAGCCCTTCGTGAAGGGACAACACCTCGGCAACCTGATCGCCGACCCTGCGAACCGGGTTCAAGGCAGCGGTGGCATCCTGGAAGATCATCGAAACCTTGCGGCCCCTGAGGCGCAGAAGAGCTGTTTCAGACAGACCGGAAAGCTCCTCACCAGCAAACATCACTCGCCCGGCCTTGCGCTTCACCGGCGCGGACAGCAAACCCATTGTCGCCAGGCAGGTAAGGGACTTTCCGCAGCCGCTTTCGCCGACAAGGCAAAGGGTTTCTCCCGGAGCCAGGTCGAAGGAGACATCCAACACCAGATCAGAGTGTTCCGTGCCGACGCAAAGCCCATCGACCCGGAGCAACGGCTCAGATCGCGAAGCCATTGCTCCGGCAGGAGCGCAGGCCATCGATACGCGCCGGCTATTTCCGGCGCGCATCATGTTTTCCATCAGGGTCACTGAGTAGCGGCCTGATCTTCGAAATTGTAATTTCGCAGGTCAAGATAGAAGTGCGAATAGGGGCGCCACTCGAGCGATGAACGCACGCCATACGTTTCCAGCGGCTGGTAAAGGATAGTGCCCGGTGCTTCGTCTTCCCAGATGTCGAGCATTTTCTGGAAAACCACTTTGCGTTCCGCCAGATCAGATGTCACGTCCAGCTCTGCACCGAGCACATTGAAGTTCTCTGGCGTCCACTCATTCTTCCGCTGAACACCCTGATGGGGGCCCCAGAGGTTCCACAGGCCACCGGCGGGATCGGGGAAGCGGGTGGTATTGGACCAGGTCCGTACCATACGCTCGTTCTCAGGCACGCCCATGACGTCCTCGACGAGGTTCAGCTTGCCGTTGATGCCGACGGCCTTCCACATCTCCATGATCGCTTCTGCGGCGGGCACGGTATTGACGTAGTAGTTGGGGTTGGTGCTGTAGTAGATGGTCTCGCCGTTATAACCGGCTTCGGCCAGCAATTCCTTCGCGCGTTCGGGATCATAGGTGAGACCTTCGCGGTTCGGCTCGAACAGTGCGCCATACTCCTTGTACTGGTGCGACAGCGGCACGACGGTCTTGCCTGCCCAAAGGGCCTGCACCAGAAGGTCACGGTCAATGGCCAGATTCATTGCCTGGCGGATACGCTTGTCGGCGATCACCGGGTTCTTGGTGTTGTAGACGAGGACGTGGGAGTTCGACAGCACCACCGAGCGCGCTTCGACATTGTCGTAGCTGTCGATCTGGGCGATCTGATCCGGGCCGATGGTCGTGACGATGTCGAAGTCACCGGCGACGAGACCGGCGATGCGCGCAGCTTCTTCGGGCACCTTCACGAAAGTAAGAGACGCCGCCTTGGGCTTGCCACCGAAATAATCGTCGAAGGCCACGAGGCGGATCGACTGGTCTGGCTTGTATTCGTCCAGCATGAAAGGACCGGTGCCGACAGGAAACTGAGGATAGCTGTCGCCGGCATTTTTCAGCCAGTCGCTCTTGTTGACGACCCATGCAGTCCAGGAGGCCAGGCGCTGTTCAAAGATCGCGTCAGGCACTTTCAGGGTGAAGGTCACTTCGAGCGGGCCGGTTGCCTCGACGCTCTCGATGTTGCCGAAATAGCCGCGACCATTGGCCATTATCGCCTCCGGGCCGGACAGGCGTTCGGCGGAGAAGGTGAAGGCGACGTCTTCGGCGGTCATTGTCTCGCCGTTGTGGAACTTGACGCCTTCGCGCAGCTTCAAGGCGAGCGTGCGGTCATCGGTCCATTCCCAGCTTTCAGCGAGCGCGGGAACCAGTTGCGAGCCCGAGCCATCTTCTGCTGACAGGAAATCACGGCGGATCACGGTGTCGAAGATGTCATAAGTTATGCGGGTGCCGATATTGGAGAGTTCCTTGGCGGGCTCAAGGGTCGGCGGGAGATCCGGAACAGCGACGACGATGTCGGGGCGATCGCTGGCGGTTGCAGCGGACGCGCCGAGCACTGCAGTCAGGCCGAAGGCGACGCCTGCAATGGCGGACAGAATTTTCAATGGATTTCTCCGGGTGAGATGTTCACATGGCTTGCGCTGGGCAAGCAGAACCTCCCCCTAGAAACGTGACATGACACCTGCGTGACGACTGCCTTACAACCCCGTGACAATTTTGTCGGCTTCGTATTCCCAAGAGCGCTTCATGTTGAATGAATGCAATCTCATACAATCGATGCATTGCAGCTTGGTCGAGTGTGCGACGGCGATGTCACGTTAACGAGATCGGGACGCGATTGGATGTGTGGCGCTGTTTTCAGCGGCCGATGGTTGCAGCGTTCCATTCTGCCATGGCGCGCAGGCGATGACTGCGAATGCCGAGAGCGGAGCGCTGTGAGCGGGGCGGGACGAAAAGGTTGTGGGGACCACTCTCAATGCTGGTGCTTTGGACGGGATTGTCCAACTGGCATTCGATGAGCAAAAGCGCATGAAACTCTCAATCCGAGTCTCTATATGTCGCCAAGTCGGAATCTTGTGCGGGACAGGTCTGGGGGGGGGGGGAGGGGCTTCACCATTTTCCGGCGATCTGGTCGGTATTGTTGATGGCGGCCCTACTGATGATTCAGTTTGTAATCATCAGTAGGTTTTTTGTGGACTATCAAAACACCCCTTCAAAGTCTCAACAGGACATTGTTGCGGTATGGAGGGGGGGGTAGTAGCGATTCTGGGGCACCGGACGCTCGCATTCACCATATTTAATATTGGACTTCTCTTCTCCGCCTCTCAGATGGCGAATGTTCTCGTTCCCGGTTTCGTCAAAGACACCTTGAATCAAGGCAGTGACGTCTATGGTCTCCTTGAAGCAGCTTGGGCCGTTGGGGGGGGGGGTAATTTTGGTGACGGCGGCGGCGCAAACAAAGTTGTTCAGCGCTCATCGCTGGGAGCTTATCATCCTCGTAGTGGTCGGGGTCGCAATGGTGGCATTTGCCGCCTCTAGAAATATTCCCCTGTTGGTCATGATTTACGCGGTTCTCGGCGGTATGTTCGCATTGGGAAGAGCTATATGTGACGGTCGAATACTAATTCTTGCGAAGAATGAAGAAATCGGTCGTGTCCGTGCTGCCACATCAATGGTGGTCAACCTATTGGGCACGGCGATCTATATATCGCCTACGGTGACCGGCATCGACGATGCGATTTTTTATTATGTCTTGTGGGGCGTTCTGATCTCGGCTGTAGGGGCTATCATGTTGGGACTGAGTGCTTATTCTGGTCGATCTAGTCCGCCTACATCAACTCTTTAAGCAGGGCTATGTTGCGCTATCGAGTCTGCATCAGGTCCGAAGGATAACGGGCCTCTCAATTGTTTGGACACGGCCGCGTCTGACCGCCTGCGCCGTGACGGATATTGCGCAAAGCGCTTCTCCCTCATGGTGCATATGCCCGACCGGCAAGGCATTCCCGCAGTCTCACGCTCACGGCAAGCCAAGACACGGCGGCATTCCATAGCCTGCTAGACCGACTCTGGATTGATTGCATGCGCACGAAACCGCGCGTGATCCTGTCTGTTGGCGTTCAGTTGAGCGATGTGATCGCTCTTGCCGAACGGCCCGGAGAACTGTTCCTGCCGCTTGAACCCGGCGCTGCCAGCTCACGCGAAAAGCTCGCCACGACAATCGACCGATTGAACCGCAGATTTGGAGGCCGGGTTGTCACCTTCAGCGTCAATCAGGCGCACCCCGGATTCTTTGAAAAAGGCTAAGTGATCCGCATTGGAATTAGCAACTAAAGTGGACAATTCCGGCGCTAGCAACCATAGTTGTCACATAATCGAGCTAATCAAGACCGGTGGATCACCCGGCTCCGTGATCGTAAGGGACGGGCCATCATTGAGGCCCGAATTCGCCGGTTGAGCCTTGGAAATCCCGGCACTGTCAAGCCAGTGGGCGAAGGCGTGTCGGAAATGAAGATCGACTTCGGCCCCGGATACCGGGTCTATTTCATCAAGCACGGCCCGTTGTGGTCGTGCTGTTGTGTGGCGGCGACAAGAGCAGCCAAGACCGGGATATCGTGACCGCCAAGGCCATTGCTGCACAATGGAAGGAGCAAGAATGATGGACGTGAAATTCAGCCGATACGATACCGCCGACTATCTCAAGACCGAAGATGACATTGCCGACTATCTGGAAGCGGTCATGGAGGACGGCGACCCCGCCCTTATCGCCGCTGCGCTTGGCGATGTGGCCCGTGCCCGAAACCTGAGCCAGCTTGCGCGCGAAGTCGGCATGAGCCGCCAAGGTCTCGACAAGGCCCTGTCGGGCGAAGGAAACCCAACACTTGCAACCGTGATGAAGGTTGCCCGGGCGCTCAATATCCGCCTGTCCTTCAAGCCCGCCCAGCCGGCAGCATAACAAGACAGCGCCGGCTCTTTGAGGGGAACCGACGCCCCTCGCCTGTCGCGCTGGACATAGCTGCGGCCGCCTATGGCTGCCACATCGGACCCGACCGGAGACATCCAATATCG
This sequence comes from Nitratireductor sp. WH36-1, assembly GCF_058725515.1. Classification (NCBI taxonomy): domain Bacteria; kingdom Pseudomonadati; phylum Pseudomonadota; class Alphaproteobacteria; order Hyphomicrobiales; family Phyllobacteriaceae; genus Nitratireductor; species Nitratireductor sp. WH36-1. The sequence continues at coordinate 511,025 of NZ_JBZXDP010000002.1, forward strand.
GAGGGCCGAACTGGCGATGGTAGTCACATAAAACCATGCTTGGAAATGGATAATTACTATACCATATTTTCGCATGGATTTTGAGTGTGACCCCGCTAAAAGTGCCTCGAATCTGTCGAAGCATGGCATCTACTTTGATCAGGCACAGGCTCTTTGGGATGACCCGTGGATGCTCGAAGCGCCCGCAAAGACCGAGGGCGAACCGCGCTTTCTGTCGATCGGGAAGATCGAGGGCAAGCACTGGGCGGCGGTTTGGACGCCGCGAAGTGATGCGGTGCGGATCATCTCGGTGCGCCGTGCCCGAAAAGAGGAGATCGGATACTATGAAGGCAACTGAGTTCGATAAAAAGTTCGACGCCGGTGAGGACGTGAGCGATGCAATCGACTGGTCCCAGGCGCGCCGCCCAAAAGACCAGCCTAAGCGCGTGAACGTGGATTTTCCGGCGTGGGTCGTTGAGAGCCTAGACAAGCAGGCTCGGCGCCTCGGCGTGACCCGGCAATCGCTGATCAAGCTGTGGATCGCTGAACGGCTTCAGTAACGCTGGGAAGAAGGAAGCTGACTAGTTGTATAAGCTCGCAGTTATGATGGGTGATAGTATCAATGTGCCATATGAAACGCCGCGTTTCTCGCATGGAATATCACTCTTTAAATCCATGATAATGGCGCTGAGCCTTCTGGTGTCAGCGTCCGGCGCAAAGGCTGGGCCGATGCCTCCCCTCCCGGACCTGGCCGGACACACCTTGTTCGGCGCTACAGCTGAAAGCGGCGCGGTCTGGTCGGTCTATCTGGGCCATGACGGGCGCGCCGAATTCTCCTATGCCAGCGGCAACACTGGCACGGCGCGCTGGCGCGCTGCCGACAAGGAGGTGATCTGTTTTGCATTCGATGACAGCGGCGCGGAAACCTGCAAGCGTGGCAGCGCCTATGGCATTGGCAGCGGCTGGTCCACGGTCTATCCACGAGAGGATGGCGGCTGGCGCCCCTATCAGGAAGACCCGTATGGCTCTTCGCGTATTTTCGCGGCCTGGCCGGGGCATCACCGCCACAACCCGGCTTCATTTACCGGAGATCTGCGCGATTCGCTGCCCGGCCGGCTTTATTTCGACGATCTCGGTACTGGCGTATTCGCGGTTGAGGTGCGCCCTGATGGCACCGGCGCACTGTTGTCATCCAGGGGGGTTCGTCAGATTGAAGAGACAGAATACGGGGCGCGGCATGTTTGTATAGATGAGGAATGCGCGGAGCTGCGGATCGAGCATGAGCGGCTGCGGCTGTTCAAGCGCGGCAACGACCGGTCTGAGGGCAACCTGATCTACCTGGCATTGGGCCGCTACGATACCCCTGCCGCGCCAAAACCGAGAGACATGCCTGAACCGGCTCCCTCTACCGATACCGTGGCCGAGGTCCTCTCTGCCGAAGTGCCACCACCGGAAGGCGAAGACTGCGGAGGCTCTATTTTTGGTGGTGCCGACGCTGCTTGTGTAGATGCGAAGATCAGCGCGGCAAGGGAGGAGGCTTTGGCTGCCGCCGGGTGGAAACCAGCGCAGCCTGTAGAGAGCGCCCCTGAGATGGACAAGCGAGAGATCGAATATCCTTGGTTCGGGCGCTATGACGACATCCCGATCCGAAACGTTAAAACATGGGATCTTAGTGATCCGGTACGGGTTGATTTCGAAAATGGATCACCGAGGATCGGCGGGCGCATTTTGATGCCCGGATTTGAGCCTGATGCTGCACGAATTGTTGCGGTGACTGAATCATATGCTCTGATCCGTTATTCAGATCCGATATTGCCGAACGGCTGCGCCGAAGCCTATCGCTGGCTTTGGGTCACGGAACCTGATTACGGGCTGATGTCACCCCCCTTCGGGGCTTGCACCGAAGCGGAAGAGGTTGAGCTGACATGGCAAGGCGCGAAGCTTCTGGCAACAATCACGCCGGAAGCTGGGGTGGCGAGCACATTCAGTATCTTTCCGTCACGTAGGGATGGCCGCAGTCCGCTGCGGGTGTCCGTCACCTCTGGTCCGTCGATTGAGTTCGCGCCGCTCGATGAACAGGATTGGAAAGCAATCGAACGCCGCGAAGCCAAAGCCCGCCTTGCGGCCGAAGAACAGCAAACGGCAGAGGCGCAGCGTCAGGCCAGGGAAGCCCGAAGGGATGAACGCGCAGCGCAACTGGAGGTCAGACGTCAGTCCGCCAGACCCGCTGGGCAACTTGATGGTGGGAATGTCTTCGACATCCTTGCTCAGGATGCAGTGCAATCCGCCATGGCGGATTCTGAAAATGGGAAAGGCCTGCGTGACGTGTTCGCGCAGTATTTCAACACCGCAACCTATATGCCGGGAAACAGGCGGGTCGGCGATACTTATATGGGCTTGGCCTGCGGCCCGGACGGGTGTGATGAACTTCAGGTCATGGTGCTTTATGATGCCGGGACTGGGGCCGCATTCGGAGCCGTATCTGCCGGTTTAAGCACCTCGATCAAATTTGGTTCTGAAGGCTGGTTCGAAGAAAAGGAGGAACTGCTGGCGCCGGACCTCAAGGCGATGATGGAGGGAATGGGAAAGGTGATGGCGGCCGACATGGTGTCTGAATACACGGAGTGAGCGATGATCCGGCGTAACCCGTCCAAGCGGTTTTTCCGAAACGTGCTTGAACGCCATGGCCGGCCCGAGCGGGTCGTCATCGACGGCAGCCAGACCAAACGGGAGGCGATTGTCTCCTGCGATGCCGAGAACTGACTGCGGGACCGCTCGCGGCGCGCCCCGATGACATTTTCGACTTTGGCCGCGTATACCCCGAACGGCAGGAATTGCCCGAAGCCGATCAGAAGCGGATGGACGAATTGACTGCCGTGGTTGACGATCTGGCCGACCAGATCGATGCGGATGAAGACGCAAAGGATGCGCGCGCGTCTTGAGCAGATCGAGGCGGAAATGGAAACGCTGACCGCTGCAATGGATGTATATAAGCCCGCCGACAAGGCGAAAGCCGGGGCGATGGTCTTCATGGACTTTTACGGCAACACCGAAATCGCGCGTGGCCTTGTACGCGCCGAGGATGAGAACGACGAGGGCGGCACCGAAGAAGGCCCGGAGGCGGGCAATTCCGAAGCAGAAGCCGAGGCCCCCGTCATGAAGTATTCGGCGGCCCTGATCGAAGATCTGACCGCACAGAAGACCGCCGCCCTGCGTGTGGAGTTTGCCAACAATCCCGATATCGCGCTGGTGGCCGTGGTCCATGCGCTTCTTTTGGGAAGCGTCTACAGGACCGGCAGCGCCTACAATTCTGCAAGCGGACATTCTGCCCTGCAAATCTCGCTCACCCATGAGGCGCACGAGGTTGCCATGAAGAACCCCGAAAGCTGCAAAGGAGCAAAGGCGTTCGCTGACATGCAGGAGCGTTGGGGCGACAAGCTTCCCGGCAATCCCGCTGACTTGTGGGAATGGTGCTATGACCAGTCCCACGATGAGCTTCTTTCTCTCATGGCCTTCGCCGCCGCTCACAGCCTCAATGCCATGGAACCGAAGTTCCATTGCCGTTCAGCCGGCATCGCTCACGCCAACCAGATCGGCAAGGCGCTCAATGTGGACATGCGCGACTGGTTCACGACCACCGGCGACAGCTATTTCCGTCACCTTAACCGGCAGAGCATCGCCGGTATGAAGAAGGCGGAAGCCGCCACATATGCCGACCGTCAGGTTGAGGGCACTGGATGGCTCCCCTCCCCCATTCGGATCACCACGCCCGCAGACGAGGGCGACGAGCTTCCCGAAGCGGCTGAATAGCAGCCGCTGCCGGTCGCGCTTTTGTCTCCGGCGCAGCCCCGTTTTCCATCCCGCCGCAGGCGGGGCGCAGCGCAGCGAAGCAGCCGGAGGGCTGAACGCGCTCATCATATAGCGCCGAAGAGAAGCCCGGAGGCTGTGGTAAACGGGGCTGTGTCGGCTTCCACGCCCGCCCCTACCCTATGTCGGTTTCGGAGAAGTCGTTGCCCTTGTAGAGCAACGGCAGACGGTAGACCCGAGCGGCACCGTAAGCGAAGCAATCACCAAAGTTCAACGATGCCGGATGACCGGCAACTTTGCCATATCGCGCCATGGCGTCGATGGCTTCAGCGCCCACCCGCGCGTCAATCGGCGCTTCCTTCGCCCGGATCGCCTGGACGAATTCATCGACCAGCGAGCGGGCGTCAGCAATCACCTGTTCTCGATCAATCTTGCCCTTCGCGGCCGCGATATGGAGCCAGGAGATTGCGGCGACTGCCTCGAACCGCACGAGCGGCGATATGTAGAGCTGGCCCGGCGCATCGTTGAGCCGCTTTTCCAGTTCTTCAAAACCTGGCTCTTCATTGAGGATCGCGACAATGACGGATGCATCAACGAGGCTCATTCGCTTTCATCCCAAAGCTCATTCATGAACTTTTTCATGTCGATATCACGAACGGGCGGGCCAAGGCGCTCACGCGCCTTGGCCCGCAGCTCTGCGAGTTTCTGGCGTACAGGGATCGTTTCATCGGCGCGCTCCAGCTCATGCTGTAACGCTTTGCGGACAGCATCGGTCTTGGTCTTGGCACCGAGCGCGATGCGCACTTTCTCGGCCAGATCGTCTACGCTGGAATCTCGGATATAAAGGGCCATCGGGATATTCCTTTCTGCATATTCAAATATGCGAGAAGGGATATCCCGTCAATCTGTCCAATGGTTGAAGCGTCAGCCCCGAGTGAGGCAGGGATTCCCGGACACAGGCTCCAGCTCGATGCGAAGTTCCTTCGCGTCTGCCTTGAGCGTCACAGTTCCACCGGCGAACAGCAGATTGGTCGCCGCGTTCCATTCCGCGCCGTTCTGCGTCGACAAGATCGCGGCTGCATTGATCTTCAAGGACGCAGTGTCATCGCCCTGCTCAACTTCGAGCGTTCCGCTCTCAAGTTCCTTGCCGCTTAGCTTTACAAGCATGTAGTTTTGCGGCGGAATGAACGCTCCATCCGGATCGCAAACAAGCGTCAGTTGGAAGGGCGCGGCATTCAGATTGTGAATGACCAGCACTTTGTCGTTCTCGATCTTCCACGCTTCGGCATACGCAGGCACCGCTGCAAAGGTGCTGCCAATCAAACCAGTCATGACGACGAGTTTCCCGAAATTGCGCATCATCCAATCAGTTCCTTTAGTACGGTTCGAGCTGCCCTGTTAAACGCAACATTTGCAGCGCCTCGAACAATATCCCCCGGCTTCATACTACCAAATGGATCGTACTTCTTTGCCCATTTCGCATAAAGGTTGTGATCAACCTTGCATATGATCTGGTGGGTTGTGATCGCGAGTTGGTCGCGTGCACCTGGCACACCAGCATCGGAAAAGTCGCTATCCGCGATGGTAACAGTTCGAGCAATAACTTTTGCGAGCTGGCTTGTATGCCCGCCATGTTTCTCAAGGCATTGATTGGCGAGCCGTTGCGCATCTTCGGCAAAGCCAACTCGCACTGTAACGCGAACGGGCGGAACATCGTTTGCCATATTCTCTTTTGGAGACTGGTGGCTTGGCTTTGGCTGGTTGTTGGAGCCGGCCTTACTGACGATATTGGGCTGCGATGGTTCGGTCCCATTTGCCGGTTCTGGTTCCTCAGCTCCAACAAGATCAACATTCATGACGGCACGCAAAAGCGACCGCGCTTCTTCGAGTGCGTCCGCAACATAGCGCGCCGGCTGTTTGTTCTCCTGTAGGCGCTTCATCATCTCGCCAAGCAGAATACCGTTATCCGTCGTGTTGTAGACGTTCTTGTCCGACACGAAGACGCGCAGCATCGCGGGATGCTCGGCCATTTCGAAGAAATGTTCGCTTAGCGCCTTCGGATATTTGGTGCCTGGCTTGATCTGGTTGAGGACAAAGCAGATTGGCGGAAGGTCTTCAGGGTTCTCAACCGCCTCTTTCAGCAACATGTACCGATTGTATGTCGCCATCTGCTCGGAAAAATCCGTCTTGGAAACCTTCAATGGAATGATGATGCGGTCGGAAAGTGCGATCACTTCATCAACCCACACCTCAAGGACGCTTTGCGTGTCTATGAGGCAGTAATCGACCTTGCCAGATGCATGTGCCTTGTCGATCAGCTCTTCAATATCTTCAGTCGATAGACAATGATGAGCCGACACAAATGCTGCACTGTCCGGGTCATTCTCTGCCAGACTTTCGGCAAATGCCATTGTGCTTCTGATCGGATCAGAATCGATCAGCAAGACGTGCTTGCCATCAGCTACCATCGCGGACAGCAACACTCGGATCAACGTGCTTTTGCCCGTACCGCCTTTCTGTCCGATGAGCGAAATTACCTTCATATCAACCTCGACTGTATGGGGGTGCATACAGCTGAATAGTGCGAATGCACGTCAATCGATCCATGATTCATTAATCAAGTGTTGCCCGATAACTCCACTCATCGGCATAGCTTAGCCGTCAATAGGCACAAGCGGACATTGTTGTAGTCCTTACGCCATCCCTCCATTTTCAAGCGGGCGTCGTCAAGCGTCAGGAACCAGTGCGCATTGAGGCACTCCGTCCTGAACTTGCCACTGAAGGACTCGATGAACGCATTGTCCGTGGGCTTGCCCGGACGCGAAAAGTCGAGATCGACGCCACGCTGATAGGCCCATAGGTCAAGATCACGGGAGATGAACTCCGAGCCCTGGTCAACCCGGATCGTCTTCGGGTAGCCGACCAGCGACATGTCCGTTCCAGCGTCGCCACGACATCTTCTCCCCGGTAGCTGAACCGCGGATCGACCACCGGCGAGAACCGTGAGAAGGTGTCGACGACGGTCAGAACGCGGATCTTGCGACCCGTCGCTCTCGCACGCCCGAGCAACTCTTCAGGCCTGGAGGAACGACTACAACCTCAACCGCCCACACTCCCGGCTCGGTTGGCTGACCCCGACCGAATATGCCGACACCTTGAACCCGAAACGGGATCTGCCGCTCCGCTCGCTCGCGAGCTCCGCGTCAGACCCCGTCAATAGCCCCGGCCATATCGGCCAAACCCACCGCCAGAGTCTCCTCAAACTGGATAAAACTTGGGGGGCAACGTCACTGCCTATGCGCGTGACCTGCGCCGCAAGCAGCCATCCCCCAGTGATGTTGGTTTCTTGATGAGATGCGCATCGTTATTGCTGGCAAGAAGCACTGGCTCTGGCGCGCCGTCGATCAGGACCGCTATGTGCTGGACGAAATCGTTCAGACCCGGCGCATCACCAAGGCTGCCAGGCGATTGCTAACCCGGCTCCTGAAAAAGCAGGGGATCGCACCAAAACGGATGATCACCGACAAGCTGCGCTCTTATGGAGCCGCCAGGCGACAGGTCATGCCGACTGTCGAGCACTGGTCGCATAAGGGATTGAATAACCGTGCGGAGAATTCGCATGTGCCGCTTAGAAAGCGAGAATGGTCAATGCAGGGCTTTCAATCACCTGGAAGCCTGCAGCTTTTCATCTCGATCTTCTCCGCCGCCCGCAACCTTTTCGTCCCGCCTCGCTCACAGTGCTCCGCTCTTGGCATTCGCAGTCATCGCCTGCGCGCCATGGCAGAATGGAACGCTGTAACCATCGGCCGCTGAAAACAGCGCCACACATCCAATCGCGTCCCGATCTCGTTAACGTGACAGCGCCCCATCAGCCTATCTCGCAAACACCTGCCTCGTCGTTAACGTGACAAGCCCTGTTCAGGGAATGGCAGGAACGGCGTATCATCGCCCGGCGCTTTTTGTGCGCTATCAACAACAAAACCGCCGCGCCTGTCGGGTACAAATAATGTCCGATAATCTTGCATTATCGGACATCTGCGTACTAGATGGCGAAATGGCCTCTGAGATCGAGCAGAATACCAAAAACTGGCACTTAGCCCCGTCTGCGACGCGAGAGAGCACGTCGCAAAACGACGAATCTCGCACTCAGAATGCCATAACAACGTTAAAATGCGATCAACCATCGCCAGAAAATCCTGACCTGCCGGACATTGTCGACATCGTGCTGGCCATGGATGAGCCGGAGGCCCCCTCCCCTCTCCTGCCCGCCGAAACGGACCCGCTCGTCGAAACGGCGCGCAGTTACGCGCGCGCGGCCCGCTCGGAAGCCACACAGCGCGCCTACGCTGCCGATTGGCGTCATTTCGCCTCCTGGTGCCGGCGCACGGGCTTCTCGCCCTTACCGGCCAATCCAGAGACCGTGGGGCTATACCTGTCCGCCTGCGCTTCATCCTCACCGCGGCCGACCGTTTCGACGTTGGAGCGGCGGCTTTCCGGGCTCTCTCAGGCGTTCTCGCAACGTGGGGACCGTCTCGACCGCAAGGATCCGCACATTGCAGAAGTCTTTGCCGGCATTCGCCGCAAACACGGCCGCCCGCCGGTTCAGAAGGAAGCGCTTTTGGCTGACGACATTCTGGCCATGCTCGAAACCCTGCCCTACGATCTGCGAGGACTGCGCGACAGGGCGGTGCTGCTGGTCGGCTTTGCTGGCGGATTGCGCCGCTCCGAGATCGTTGGCCTCGATGCCGGTGTCGACCAGACGGAAGATGGCTGTGGTTGGGTCGAGATGTTCGAAAACGGCGCGCTTCTCACGCTGCGCGGCAAAACCGGATGGCGTGAAGTGGAGATCGGGCGCGGCTCGGCAGACCGTTCCTGCCCCGTTGAAGCGCTGAAAATCTGGATGCGGCTCGGGCGCGTGGCCCATGGTCCGCTGTTTCGCAGAATTCGCGGTGAGAAATCGGTTCAGGAAAGCCGTCTCAGCGACAAACATGTCGCCAGACTGGTCAAAAAGACCGCGCTCGACGCCGGTTTGCGTCCGGAATTGTCTGAAAAGGAGCGTGAAAAGCTGTTTTCGGGCCATTCCCTGCGCGCCGGGCTTGCCTCTTCAGCCGAGGTGGACGAACGCTTCGTTCAAAAGCAGTTGGGCCACACAAGCGCTGAAATGACCCGCCACTATCAGCGTCGCCGCGATCGTTTCCGGGTCAATCTCACCAAGGCGAGTGGTCTCTAGAGCAGTTCCAGCATCGGTTTTGCGTCCCACACTCTATAGAAACAAAGGGATTGAGCGCTCTCGATACCGCGCATTCGCCCTCGATCTTCAGTGACGGAACGATAAGCGACGTGAATCGGTCACCGCTGATCGATTCAGCAAATGCGTTGGACGCAGCCGGTTTTTCCGGGCCAGCTATAGGCATGGCTACCAACCCACATCTCTGCTGTCTGAAACGCATCGATCCCGCACGCAACATGGCGCGCTATTACACGCTTTCCGTTGAGCCCACACTGTTTGGCGACGCTGCTCTTGTGCGCCAGTGGGGCCGGATCGGCACGCGCGGGCAGTTCAAGATCAATCTCTTCGACACGACGGGGGCTGCGGAGACAGCCCTCCAGCGCCTGCGCAAAATCAAGGAAAAGCGCGGATATCATCCCGAAATGAGCTGAAACGAGCCATTTTCAGGTGAAAATACCGAGAAAACCGAAAAAAGGATCTAAAGCCAGGAAGCCGCGTCATTTGGCAGTCTGTGCTCGGGATCCGTCACGGAAAGACCGGGCCCTTTCTCTCCATTCCAGCTCCACAGCGCGACGCAGCTTCCGCCGGGCGACATGAAGGATGGATAGATCACGCCGTGATAGCCTTGCAGAAGCAGTTTTTCGCGCAGGAGATGGGTTTCGGGCAGCTTTCCGGCATCCATATCCGCCCGCCACTCGCACTGATGCAAAGCTGGCGATTGCCCGACTGCCTCAAGCCCCTCTTCGCTCGTCAGATCCGCAAGGCGCGCTTTTGAAAGCGTCAGCTGGGCGATCAGTGCGGGGTGCTGCACAAATCCCTGATTATATTCAGCCCAGGCCGTGGAAAGCTCCCGCGCCGCGTAGATCGTGGCTGCTCCAACCGGGTTCCAGCGTCCGCCAAAGCGTGCGGCCCCCTCCCCTGAGAGCGGCGCGTGCGCCCAACGCGGCACATAGGCCCGCCAAAGGGTCTCATTGCGCAATTCTTCAGGCATAGACGCCGGCACGCACCGCTTCGAGATAGGTCAAAACCTTGTCGGCCTTCCCCTCCCCTACCAAATCATAAGCGGTTTTTCCCGCCCAGCCGGGAATGGGCTGATGCTTGAACCAGATCACGGCCCGGTGCTCATCCCCGGCCATTTCCGTCGCCATTACCAGAATGCGCACAACCGGGCTCAGCGCCTGATCAACCTTTCTCTGGCCGGATTTGGCCGTCAGCGTGTTGCGGGCAACGCCAATCAGCCGTGCGAGCTCCACCATTGTCACGCCCAGAAGTTCAGAAACCCGCCGGGCGGATAGAAACGGTGCGCGTTCGTCAGCGAAATGGGCCGCTGCGAAATCGAGTTCTGCCGCAGTCATGCTCTTTGACCTCCTGAATCAACGCGAAATGAGCACATAATGATCACTACCCGATTAATCTATGCCCAGAATATGTTCATTTCAAGCTTGCGCTCTCCTTGAGCCTATAAGGGCTCGCTGGCGGGCCGAAACGAGCGCATTGAGCATCGGCTTGACGGAGAACGAGCCGCCATGGGCCCTTTCGGTCAACCGCCGGAGATAGGCGCCGGGCGACCGGATGGCCTCGGCCCGCTCCAGCATGGCTGCAATGGTGATTGCCGCGTTGATTTCGCCCATCTCTGTCCGCGCTTTCGCCCAGGCGTCCGGTGGAATTCCCAGCATGGAACGCACCGTTTCGGCGGCTTTCATGAGATCTCGCCAGTTTGTGAGGCCACCGGGCGCATAATCGCGCATTTGCGGACAGGCTGAGGTCACAATTTCCAGCCGCATCGTTGCGGTTCTGCCAGTATTTTCGCTTGCAGAAGCCTGTTTTGTCGGTCGTGGGGCTCTTTCCAGCCTTCCGGAAGGGCTTTTCCGGTGTGCTTTGGCAAGGGCTACGCTTTCATGAGCCTTTCGCGGCGTTTCCGCTTCGATGTCGTCTACGTCTATTTCAAAATTAGAGTCTGAGTCTGAATTATGAATATGGCGCTCATTTTGGGACTCATTGGCGCTCACTTTTGTGATTTCATTAACCATGCGCTCTGGATTTTGAGCCGCCAGCTCTTCGTCGCGAAGGTTATCGAGATAGGCGTTTTCGATTGCGTCGCGCAGTTCCACGAGTGCGTCTCTGCGTGCTTTGAGCGTTTTCCAATCGGTGTTGCGGCCCAATCTTCCAGAAAGCGCCTCGAGACGCTCTGCAAAGGCTGCAAAACGCTCTCCCCTGCCCTCCTGGGCGGTTGCGTGAACAATGGCCGCAATATCCCTCAGATGGATCGTTACTTCGCTCCTGAGGGCTCTCAGGGCCTTTGCAAGCCGCCGTGCTTCTGCTGCGTAAGCCTCGATTTCGCCCGCACGCATGACCAGAGGCGCTAGATCAAAGCCGAAAGCTTCCTCGATCTGGCCTTCTTCACCACGGCGCGCAAAACGTTTTCCATTGGCGCTGTCGCGGCGCAGAATGAGCCCGGCCTTCACCAGCGCGGCCAGATGCCGACGCAGTGTTGCTGGCGCCATGCCACGGGCGCGAATGGAGAGTTCGGCATTGGACGGGAACACGACAAGCTCCCCGCCGGGATCCAGCATGCGTTCACTGTTGAAGCTCACAAGCGCCTCCAGAACCACAATCGTCCTGTCGGAGAGGCCAAGCGCCGGTCGTGCTTCGGTTACGGCCCGCAGCAAATGCCATTTATCCACGGTATTTTCAGAACAGGCACGTGCATCGTCCGAGCGCGTGTTCAGGGCCTTGCGGGCACGCCGAACCTGCTCACTGACTATGATTTGGGCACGCGCCATCCCTTTCCCGCCGAATGGCGAGATTGCAAATCTATCCGTCATTGTCTCACCTTGCATTAGGCAAGAAAAAGACGCTCACCGAGTAACCCGGTGCTTGACTTTGAACGCTGGAAGTGATTCTTTCAGATTGCTACATCGAAAGGGGCTTCCGGAATTTAAACGTTCTGGGGGCCTTTTTCTTGCGCGTTTTTCCTCTCGCTCTACCTCTTCACTCTTCGTCTGACCGGCGTTTCCGCCGGATTTGTTTCACCGCATCTCGCGGCTGATGAACCTAGTTGCCGTCCGCCCGCTCTTTTTCAAAACGTTCGGACAGTTCGGGCAGAAGCCCGGCCACATAGTCTGCAAAGCCCGGCCGCGTCTTCTCGTCGAAATCGAGCCTGGGTTTGCTTCCCGGCGTCACCTTTGCAAGCAGACGGCCTTTCCTGTCTTCCACAGAGCGCGTTTTCTCAGCCTTCTTGGCTTTTGCCGACACCCTCTTGGCGAGGCGTTCGTAGAGCCTGCGGAACCGCTCGTCTGAATCGGCGGCACGGAACGCGACGGACTGAATCTCCTCCTGTGCGAGGGCCACAGCTGCTTCACGCTTCAGATACTCTGCCAGCGCCATCCAACGCGGGCGTCCGGCTTTCGGGGCAGGGCCAATCGCTGCTGCAATGTCTGCCGGAACGGCTTCAGCCACCTGCAGAAGCCGCGTCATCTCCGCCTTGTGCAGCGACAGTGCGCGCTGAACGACACTGCGGTCGAAACCATGGCGCATCAACGCATCGGCAAAGAAGGCGCGCTCGATGAAGGAGAGATTGCGACGTTCGGTGTTTTCCTTGCCCTGGGCAAGCACAAGATCGTCATCGCTCAGGGTCCGGACAATCGCCTGAACCGGCCTCTTGAGGCGGTTCGCGGCACGCACACGGCGATGACCATAGGCCACCTGAAAGCGGCCATTCTCCGTCGGATGGGGGCGCAGAAGAACAGGCACCTGCTGGCCATTCTCGCGTACGCTGTCCACCAGCGCAGAGAAATCTTCGTCGCCGTCATCTTCGAGGCTCAGGCGGTCGCGCACGATCGATGGGTCGATCAGGTGCGGCTCCACTTCGATCACGCGTTCGCCCTTGGCGAGGCTCTCGCGAATGGCCCGCGCATCTTCCACTTCACGTGTCATGGATGAGAGCGAAAGCCCCATCGCCTTGACCGCGCCGGAGGAACTGCGTGCAGGCGCCTCTGTGCTAGACGGAGCAAGCTTTGCTGCAAGTCTGGCTTCCGGCGCGGACTGTGTGGGATTTGACTGCGCGGAATTCGACTGGGCCGGTTTTGCCTGAGCAGGCTGCGGCTTATGGGAAGGCGAGGGGGCTTCGCCCTCACCTGCACCACCGAACAGCGCCTTCAGATGGTCCTTGCGCTTGCTCATGCCCCGTCTCCTGTCGCGTTACGACCCCAGGCGTTCTCGACCAGCGCTTCGACCTCGGCGTTGACAGATGTCAACGCTTCCATCGCGCGGTCATAGGTCGAGCGTGTGAAGTTGTCCCGGCCCACTTCATAGAGTGTCTGCTTGGTCAGGCCCGCATCGGAAATCGCGGTCGACTTGACCATGGGCGCCGTCAGAACGCGTTCGCCAAACTGCGACCGCAGGAAGCCGACAATCTGCGTCTGGGGACCATCATTCGGCTCGTAGCGCGTCACGAGGTAGCGCAGGAAATCGAAGTTCAGCGAACCGCCTGCCTCGCGCACAACCGACAGAAGATCGGCCGTCATGTAGAGGAACTGGCTCATCGAGGCGACGTCCAGCATCTGCGGGTGCACGGTCACGATGACCGAGGTGGATGCGCACAGTGCGGATAGCGTCAGGAAGCCGAGCTGCGGCGGACAGTCGATGATGACCACATCGTAATCATCGGCAACCGTGGCAAGTGCGGCCTGAATGCGCGCGAAGAAGAATTCGTCCGCACCGTCACCCGCCTGGCGCTCGGCCAGCATGCGCGGTGTCGTGTGCTCGAACTCGTGCAGCTCGAGATTGCCCGGCACCAGATCGAGCCCGTCGAAATAGGTCTTGCGGATGATCTGGGAAAGCGGCCTGCGCTCTTCGTCATATCGGATCGCGCCATAGAGCGTGTCATTGCCCGAAAGATCGATTTCGGGCTGATAGCCGAAGAGGGCGGAGAGAGACGCCTGCGGATCGAGATCCACCGCCAGCACACGATAGCCCGACAGGGCCAGATGCTGCGCCATGTGCGCGCTGGTCGTCGTCTTGCCGGAGCCACCCTTGAAGTTGGTCACCGAGATGACCTGCAGGTGCTCGTGCTCTGGGTCGCGCCACTTCACATAGGAACGGGCCTTGGCGAGGTTGCCCTTCGCCTTGGCCTGCGCCGCAAGATGCTGCCGGAGCGCGTTGATGTCTGAAAGGGAATAGTAACGGCGTCCGCCGGACCCGGTCTCTGGCTGCGGACCTTCGCCGGCAATGGAGAGCTGACGCAGATATCCATCGGAGACGCCGATCAGACGCGCCGCTTCACCACTTGAGAATGTGCGGAGCGTCTTCTGGGCTGCCGGCGGATAAAGACGGTCGCGCATGACGCGCAGCTGTTCGGAAAGCCGCGCAGCGTCCGCCGCGATGGCCTGGTCAGCCGCCAGAACCGGCTGCGCGTCCGCACCCTCCATCGCTACTTCAGCAACCTTGTCCAACTCCCGCTCTCCTTCATGGTCAATGGCCATGTCCATGCCGTGCCGCTCCTCGTCATCCAATCAAGTCGGCGCTGGTTGACAGGTGTCAACGCAACGCATCCCGTTGGCGGGCGCAGCGCGAATTGCCTTAACGTCACCACCCTCAAAAGGGCGCATGACGGAATAATATTGCGCAACGTAACCCGATTCGGAGCCATTCGGCGAGTGGCCTACGCTTGAGGGTATAGATACGCTTAAAATGCAAACGCGCTGAGGCAGGTTTGAAATCGGAAGTAACCGCTACTAACAGGTACGCATCGCGGTTACGCCAATTTCTCACATTCGCCGCCAGTTCCGTAACTAATGCCACGATGCAGGCGGCCATCGTCAAGAAGTTTTTGGTTAACAAGACGTTAACGGAACATGTTCTGTGATGGAAGTGAGCCGAATAATGCAGCCGTTACCGTGACTTAAGCCTTTCGGCGGAGCATATCGCATCGAAAACAAATCGACAGGGCCGGCTGGAAGTAGACCAAAACGCCGCCCGGGCCTCTGAAAAGGCACACATTTTCTTAACCGCAGCTCGCGCGCGGACAGAATCGGAGCGCTGCGCGCGCCGCTAAAAGATCTGGCAGGGGAGGGGAGGGCGTTAAAACCTGTTAATGACGCCTGCGGCCTCTCCGGCAAGAGGGGCGAAACGCCGACAGAAGCTCTCCGCATCCCATTCGCTGAGCGAGCCGGCAATGTGAATGGCCCCCAGCGGTCGTCCCTCCGGAGAGAGCAGCGCCGTGGCGATCGCGATCTCGCCCTGGAGCACTTCTTCGAGCGCCAGCGCATATCCATTCTCGCGCGCTTCCTGAACCTTGGCCCGGATGGCCTGAGGGTCGGTGATCGTTTTTGGCGTGATCTCGCGGCGCTCGGAGCGCTCGATGATTTCGTCCACTTCGTCGTCGCTCATATGCGCCATCACGGCGCGCCCGCCAGAGGTGCAGTAGATCGGCACGCTCTGCCCGACCAGCGTTGCGAAGAACGTTTCGCGCTTGCTTTGAAGGCGCGCAGCATAGATGAGCCGCAATCCGTCGCGCAGGCTGAGATCCACGCGCTCGCGCACACTGCGCCGCAGCTCCATCAGAACCGGGGAGGCCCGCGCCACCAGAGGGTTCAGCCGCAGATAGTCGCGTGTATGATCGAGAATGCGAATGCCCGGCACATAACCGCGGTCGTCTGCGTCGCGTTGCACATAGCCAAGCTGGCGCAGCGTGTGCACCACGCGCTGCGCGGCGCTCTTGCCCATGCCGCCGGCAGCCGCAATCTCGTTCAGCGTCAGCGGTTTGCTCGCATCGTGAAAGGTCGAAAGCACCTGCATGGCGCGCGCAATCGCCTGCACGAAAAGGGGATCGTTCTCATCGATGCTTGTGCTCGGCGGGACACCGTATTCGCCCTTCTGAATGTAACGCACGCAGACTTCCAATCCCGCCAGAATTCGTTTGACACCCGATCCGCTGTACATCTATCGTTATATCGATACGAAAGTATCGTACAGCGATACTTGGTCCTTCACCCTATCACGCATTTCACGGGCGTCGACCCGAAAATGCGGTCTTGCAACAGCGGGGCTTGTGAATGCGGCGTAGCCTATCGATCGGCAGTCTCTTGCGGGGAGGCGTCTTATGAAAAGGCGCGTTGCACTCGCCGGTTTCCTTCACGAAACAAACACTTTCGCACCATCTCCCGCGACCTATGCGCATTTCGAGCAGGGGGGCGGCTATCTGCCCCTGTCGCGCGGAAACGAGATCATCGAGCGCTCGCCGGGCGTCAATCTGGGCATATCCGGCGCGGTTGCGCATGCGCAGAAAGCCGGATGGGAAATCGTCCCGGTTCTGTGGACCGGCGCCATCCCGTCGGCTCATGTCACGCGGGACGCCTATGAGCGCATCGCCGGTGAAATCGTGGACGGGATCGCTGCGGCCGGTCCGCTGGACGGCGTCTGCCTCGACCTGCATGGCGCGATGGTCGCCGAACATCTCGATGACGGAGAAGGCGAACTGATCGCCCGTGTGCGCGCGGTCGTCGGTCCCGACGTGCCGATTGCCGTGAGCCTTGATCTGCATGGCAACACGACGCAGCTCATGGTCGATGAAGCCGATCTGCTTGTCGCCTTCCGCACCTATCCGCATGTGGACATGGCCGAGACCGGCCGGCGCGCCGCCGAGGGCCTCGACAGGCTGATGGCGCGGGGCCGCTCCTTCGCCAGCGCCTTCCGGCGGCTTCCCTATCTCACTTCCATTCCCTGGCAGTGCACTTTCATCGAACCGGCGAAAAGCCTCTATGAAGAGGTTGCCGCGCTGGAGACGGGGCCGGTTGCAAGCGTGTCCTACTGGATGGGCTTTCCCGCAGCCGATATCGAGGCGTGCGGCCAGACCGTTCTCGCTTATGCAGAAACCCAGGACGCGGCCGACCGCGCGGCGGACCAACTCTATGCGCGCATCATGGAAGCGGAGGAGGCTTTTGCCGGCCGCGCCTGGGGCCCTGATGAAGGCGTGCGCGAAGCCATGCGCATTGCCGAAGGGGCGAGCCGCCCGGTGGTCATTGCCGACACGCAGGACAATCCCGGCGCCGGCGGCGATTCCAACACGACCGGCATGCTGCGCGCGCTTTTGAGAAACGGCGCGCGTCGCGCCGCCATCGGCATGATCATCGATCCGCTTGCGGCCCTTGCCGCCCACGCAGCAGGGGAGGGGGCCGAGATCACCATTCCGCTGGGCGGTCAGTCCGGCGTTCCGGGTGACGCGCCCTTCACCGGCACGTTCCGCGTGGAAAAGCTCTCCAATGGCGATCTTCATGCGACCGGCCCCTATTACGGCGGCACGCATATGAATGTCGGCCCGTCCGCCTGCCTGTCGATCGACGGTGTGAAGATCGTCGTCGCCACGCACAAGGCGCAGATGGCCGATCTCGCCATGTATCGTTTCGTCGGCATCGAGCCGACGGAGATGGCCATTCTGGTCAACAAGAGTTCGGTGCATTTCCGCGCCGATTTCGATCCCGTCGCCGAGACCGTTCTGGTCTGCACGGCGCCGGGGCCCATGCCGCTCGACCCGGCGGACCTGCCGTGGACGAAACTGGCGGATGGAATGCGCCTGTCGCCCCGGGGGCCGGTTTTCCGCCGCTCACAGAGCGAACCGCTCATGATGGAGGGCTGACAGGAGAAAAGCGCGGCGGGAGAACCGCGTTTGAGACGTCACGACGAACACAATTTCACTTTCCAAAGAAAAAGAGGGAACTCATGTCGCGTCTTCAGGATAGAATTCACCACTTAAAGAGCCATGTGCGCGGTGCGTCGCTTGGCCTTGCCGCCGGTGCAGCGCTGATCGCGGGCATCGGGGCGGCCACGCCGGCCCTTGCGCAGGACAACACGATCACGGCCGTCATGCATTCGGGCCTGCGCGTGCTCGACCCGATCATCACCACCGCCCACATCACCCGAAACCATGGCTACATGGTCTATGACGTGCTGGTGGCCGTTGACGAGAACTTCGCCCCGCAGCCGCAGATGGCCGACTGGACGATCTCCGACGACAATCTCACCTACACGTTCACGCTGCGCGACGGTCTGAAGTTCCATGACGGCGCGCCGGTCACCGCAGCCGACGCCGTTGCCTCGCTCCAGCGCTGGGGCAAGCGCGATTCCGGCGGCCAGCTCATCTTCGATGTGACCGAAAGCCTTGAAGCCACAGACGACAAGACCATCGTCTGGAAGCTGAAGAGCGCGTTCCCGGCGCTGCTTGACACGGTCGGCAAACAGTCCGCCGTGCCGCCCTTCATCATGCCGGCGCGCGTGGCCAGCGGCTCCGCCGACGAGGCCATCACCGACTACACCGGCTCCGGGCCGTTTGTCTTCGTTGCCGACGAGTACCAGCCCGGCGTTTCGGTCACCTATCGCAAGTTTGAGGATTATGTCCCGCGCGATGGCGCAGCGAGCTGGATGGCCGGCGGCAAGAACGTGAAGGTCGATGAGGTGAAGTGGGTCACCATGCCCGATGCCCAGACCGCCATCAATGCGCTCATGTCGGGTGAAATCGACTATATCGAGCAGGTGCAGATCGACCTTCTGCCGCTGCTTGAGGCGAGCGAGGATATCACGGTCGAGACCCGCGACGACCTGGGTTACCAGACCATCGGCCGCATGAACTT
Source organism: Nitratireductor sp. WH36-1 (assembly GCF_058725515.1). Classification (NCBI taxonomy): domain Bacteria; kingdom Pseudomonadati; phylum Pseudomonadota; class Alphaproteobacteria; order Hyphomicrobiales; family Phyllobacteriaceae; genus Nitratireductor; species Nitratireductor sp. WH36-1. The sequence continues at coordinate 529,667 of NZ_JBZXDP010000002.1, forward strand.
CAAGCATCCGCCCTTCGACAATGTGAAGATCCGCCAGGCCGCGCAGATGGCGCTCAGCCAGGAAGCGGTTCTCGCAACGCTGATCGGCAATCCGGACTACTACAAGGTCTGCGGCGCGATCTTTGGCTGCGGCACGCCGCTGGGTGATGAATCCGGCTCCGACACGCTCACCTCCGGCGGCGACATCGAAGGCGCGAAGAAGCTCCTCGAAGAGGCCGGCTATGACGGCACGCCCATCGTGCTGATGCAGCCGACCGACGTGGTCAGCCTCACCGCCCAGCCGGTGGTGGCCGCACAGGCCATGCGCGAGGCCGGCTTCAATGTCGACATGCAGGCGATGGACTGGCAGACGCTCGTCACCCGCCGCGCCAGCCAGGCCAAGCCCGCCGAAGGCGGCTGGAACATCTTCTTCACCAACTGGATGGTGCCGGAGATCAACTCGCCGCTCATCAGCCCCATGCTGAACGGCCGCGGAGACGCCGCCTGGTTCGGCTGGCCCGAGGACGAGAAGATCGAGGAGCTGCGCGCAGCCTTCATCGCCGCCGATACGCCTGAAAAGCAGAAGGAAGTCGCCGTCGACATCCAGAAGCACACGCTGGACAATGTTCTGTATGTCCCGCTTGGCCAATATGTCATGCCGCAGGCGCGCACCAACAAGCTGACCGGCATGATCCCGTCTCCCGTTCCGGTGTTCTGGAACATCGAGAAAGCGGACTGACCGCGTGAACTCCTGCCCCGCCGGTTGTCTGGCGGGGTCATTCACGGGGCATTCGGGCCATGCGCCCGGCGCGATTCCCTTTCGCTCCCTGATCGGGATCGCGCGCCCCGCTTTTTTGCAAGGCGGCAGCCTTTCGCACGTCACAGGTCAAAGGACGTCACGTTCCGATGCTAGGCTATATTCTCCGGCGCGTTCTGGCCGTCATTCCGGTCATGGTCATCGTCGCCATATTCGTTTTTCTGCTGCTCCGGCTGACGCCGGGCGATCCGGCCGCCATCATCGCCGGCGACATGGCGACGCCCGAACAGCTTGAGCGCATCCGCACCTCGCTTGGCCTGTCCGATCCGCTGCACGAACAGTTCATCACCTGGGTCGGCCTTCTCATGCAGGGCGAGCTCGGCACATCGCTGATTTCCAGCACACCGGTCACCCAGATGATCGGTCAGCGCATCTGGCCCACGGTGAACATCGCCGTCCTGACCATTCTGCTTTCCGTTCTGATCGCCGTTCCCATGGGCGTGCTCGCCGCCTGGCGTCATCGCACCTGGGTCGACTACGCGGTCATGACCTTTTCGGTTCTGGGCTTTTCGATCCCGGTTTTCGTCATCGGCTACATCTTCATCAAGATCTTCTCGATCGAGCTGCGCTGGTTCCCCGTTCAGGGCTATGTCGCGCCAACGGAGGATTTCGGAAAGTTCCTGTCCCGCGCCATTCTGCCCTGTCTCACGCTCGCCACCATCTATGTGGCGCTTATCGCGCGCATGACCCGCGCCTCCATGCTTGAGGTTCTGGGTGAAGACTATATCCGCACCGCGCGCGCCAAGGGCGTGAAGGAAACCGTGGTCCTGTTCCGCCACGCGCTGTCCAATGCCGCCGTGCCGATCATGACGATCATCGGCACCGGCTTTGCGCTTCTGATTGGCGGCGTGGTGGTCACCGAAAGCGTGTTCAACATTCCCGGCATCGGGCGCCTCACGGTCGACGCCATTCTGGCGCGCGACTATCCGGTCATTCAGGGCATGATCCTACTGACGAGCGGTCTCTACGTTCTGATCAACCTGCTCATCGATCTCTCCTACACCTTCTTCGATCCGAGGATCCGCTACTGATGGTCGCTTCCCCGCAACCCGCATCCCGCATGCAATGGCTGTTCGGCGCGATGGCGCTGCCGCGGGGCTGGCGTCTCGGCGCCGGGCCGGTCATCGCTGCCATTGTGCTCTTCATCATCGTCATGCTGGCGCTTCTGGCCCCGCTCATCGTGCCGCACGATCCCATGGCCATCGATGCGCTCCAGCGGCTCAAAGGGCCGAGCGAGACCTATCCGCTTGGTACCGATGCCTATGGGCGCGACGTGCTTTCGCGCGTCATCACCGGAGGCCGCGTGTCGCTCTTCATCGGCATATCGGCTGCGGTCGTCAGTGTGCTCATCGGTCTTTTGATCGGTCTTGTCTCGGGCTTCTTCCGCACGGCGGACGCCATCATCATGCGCATCATGGACAGCCTGATGGCCATTCCCTCCATTCTGCTCGCCATTGCGCTGGTCGCGCTCAACGGGCCGAGCATCTGGTCGGTCATGGGAGCCATCACCATTCCCGAGATACCGCGTGTCGTGCGGCTGGTGCGTTCGGTGGTTCTGTCGGCGCGTGAAGAACCCTATGTGGAAGCCGCCATCGCACTCGGCTCCTCCATGCCGAAAATCCTCTGGCAGCATCTCATGCCCAACACGCTCGCACCGCTCATCGTGCAGGGTACCTATATCTGCGCATCGGCGATCCTCACCGAAGCGATCCTGTCCTTCCTGGGTGCCGGTGTTTCGACCGAAATTCCCACCTGGGGCAACATCATGGCCGAGGGCCGTGTCTACTTCCAGCTCAAGCCGTCGCTCATCTTCTGGCCGGGGCTGATGCTCTCGCTGTGCATCCTGTCGATCAACCTTCTGGGCGACACCGCACGCGACATGCTGGATCCGCGTCTCAAGAAGCGGGAGGGGTGACCATGAAATTCAAGACCCGCAATTTCGATGACATGCCGAACGTTCTGGAAATCGAGGAACTGACGGTCCGCCTTGCCGGAAACGAAACGGCGGCCCCGGTTCTCGACCATGTGTCGCTGAAAATCCGGCAGGGCGAGACGGTCTGTCTTGTCGGGGAGTCCGGTTCGGGAAAATCGGTCACCTCGCTCTCCGTCATGGGGCTTTTGCCCAAGGGCGCGCTTGCCGCCACCGGCGGGCGGATCGGGCTTGAAGGCAAGAACCTGCTCGATCTTGGCCCGCAGGCGATGCGCGACATGCGCGCGCAGAAGATCTCGATGATCTTTCAGGAGCCCATGACTGCGCTTAACCCGGTTATCCGGGTTGGCGACCAGATCGAGGAAGTGCTCAACACGCACACCAGGCTCTCCGCGAAGGAGAAGAAGGCGCGTGTGCTCGACATCATGAACCAGGTGCATCTGCCCGATGTCGAACGCATCTACCGGTCCTATCCGCACCAGCTTTCCGGCGGCCAGCGCCAGCGCATCATGATCGCCATGGCGCTGATCCTCGAGCCGCAGCTTCTGATCGCCGACGAGCCGACCACCGCGCTCGACGTGACGACGCAGCAGCAGATCCTGACCCTCATCGCCGAGCTTCAGGAAAAGCACGGCACCGCCGTTCTCTTCATCACCCATGATATGGGCGTGGTGGCCGAGATTGCCGACACCGTTCACGTGATGAAGCTTGGCAAGATCGTCGAACAGGCCCCGGTCGAGCAATTGCTGCGCCACCCGCAGGAGGAATACACGCGCGAGCTTCTTCAGGCCGTGCCGAGCCTCACCCCGCGCGCCGCGCGCGATGCGCCCGGTGGGGAGGCGGTTCTGTCGGTAAGCGGGCTGCAGAAGGTTTATGGCGCGCATGGCGTGTTCAAACGCAGCGAACCCACAAAGGCGGCCACCGATGTGAACTTCGCCATTCAGCGCGGGCGCACGCTCGGTATTGTCGGCGAAAGCGGCTCGGGCAAATCCACCGTCGCGCGCTGCATCATGCGGCTGATCGATCCGACGGAGGGCGAGATCCGCGTTGCCGACCATGAGATCGCCACGCTTTCACGCCGTGCGCTTCAGCCGCTGCGCCGTCACATCCAGATCGTCTTTCAGGATCCCTTCCGCTCGCTGAACCCGCGATGGACCATCGGGCGCAGCCTCGTCGAGGGACCGCTCAATATGGGAACGGAGCGCAAGGCAGCGCTTTCGCGGGCGCGTGAACTCCTGAAACTCGTTGGTCTGCCCGACGACGCCATCGACCGCTATCCGCACCAGTTTTCCGGCGGGCAGCGCCAGCGCGTCGCCATCGCGCGCGCCATTGCCATGGAGCCGGATGTGCTGGTGGCCGATGAGGCGGTTTCCGCGCTCGATGTTTCCGTTCAGGCGCAGGTGCTCGACCTTCTGGACGAGCTTCAGCAGAAACTCGGCATCGCCATTCTTTTCATCACCCACGATCTGCGCGTTGCCGCCCAGATCTGCGACGAGGTGGTTGTGATGCAGCATGGGCGCGTGGTCGAACATGACAGCGCCGCCAATGTGCTTTCCGCCCCCAGACACGCCTACACCCGCGCGCTGATCGAGGCAGCACCCGGGCGTCAGTGGGATTTCGCGAATTTCAGAGAATTGCAGACCGTTTGACGTGAAAAGCGTCAGTTTGGAGAAAAAAATGCCCGTTTTGCCGAAAATCGCTGATTACTCAGATGAGCTGACGGAGATCCGCCGCGACTTCCACCAGCACCCCGAAATCGGCTTCGAGGAAGTCCGCACATCGGGCATCGTGGCGGAGCTTTTGAAGAAGTGGGGCGTGGACGAAGTTCACACCGGGCTCGGCAAGACCGGGGTTATCGGCGTCATCAAGGGCAAGAAGGAAGGCGACCGCACCATTGGCCTGCGTGCCGACATGGATGCGCTTCCCATGGATGAGCTGACCAATCTTCCCTACGCCTCGAAAAACCCCGGCGCGTTTCACGGCTGCGGGCATGACAGCCACACCACCATGCTTCTGGGTGCGGCGCGCTATCTGGCCGAAACGCGCGACTTTGCCGGCCGTGCGGTCATGATCTTCCAGCCGGCGGAGGAGGGGCTTGGCGGCGCGCGCGCCATGTTGGCCGACGGGCTGTTCGACAAATTCCCCTGCGACGAAGTCTATGGCATGCACAACAACCCGCTCGCGGAGCCGAACAAATTCGGCGTCAAGCCGGGACCGGCGATGGCCGGCGCGACCTTTTTCGACATCACCATCAACGGCGTCGGCAGCCATGGCGCGATGCCCCATCATGCACGCGATCCCATCGTCATTGCCACGGCGCTGGTGCAGAGCCTGCAATCCATCGTTAGCCGCAACGTGCAACCGACGCAGCCCGCCGTGCTCTCGGTTACCCAGATCCATTCCGGATCGGCTTATAATGTGGTGCCGGACAAGGCGGTGATCTCGGGCACCATCCGCTATTTCTCCGACGAAGTGCGCGACCTGATCCATGAGCGGGTGGAAAAGCTCTGCGCCGGTTTTGCCACGAGTTACGACGTGGAAATCGTTCCGGACCTGCGCCCCGTCTTCGATGTTCTGATGAACGACGCCGACCTTTCCGAAGCCTATCGCGAAGCGGCGGCCGAGATTGTCGGCCAGGACAATGCGACCATCACCAGGGAGCTGGTCACGGGCAGCGAGGATTTCGCCGACATGCTGAAAGCGGTTCCCGGGGCCTATTGCACGCTTGGCCACAAGGGCTCGGTCCCCGTTCACAATCCGGGCTTCATTCTCGATGACGGGATTCTGCCCGTGGGTGCGAGCATCATGGCCCGTATCGTCGAAAAGCGCCTTCCGCTCTGAGCCAGCCATATGAGCGTTTTCGCTGAAATGCGAAAACGCTCCAACCCATTGTTTTTGCGCAATTCCGAACGAAACCCGTTTCCACTTTTCCCGTAATTGCTCCAGTTCAGGATACAGACCATGAATTTCAAGAACCTGCCATTCGACACGGACACCATGCTGGCCGGGCTCAAACCCTGGATCCTCTGCGAGAGCCCGACATTCGACGCGGCTGCGGTGGACCGCATGATGGACCTCGCCGCCTATGAGCTTGCCGCTGTGGGCGCGGAGATCGAGCGCATTCCCGGCCGCATGGGTTTTGGCGGTTCGGTGCGCGCGCGCTTTCCGCACCGGGACTTCGGCAAGCCTGGCATTCTGATCTCCGGCCATCTCGACACGGTTCATCCCGTCGGCACGCTGGAGAAGAACCCCTGGCGCATCGAGGATGGCCGCTGCTACGGCCCCGGCATTCAGGACATGAAGGGCGGCAACTATGTGAGCATCGAGGCGATCCGCCAGCTCATTCTCGCCGGCATCGAAACCCCGTTGCCGATCACCGTGCTGTTCACGCCCGACGAAGAGGTGGGCACGCCTTCGACACGCGAGCTGATCGAGATGGAGGCGCGCAAGAACAAGATCGTTCTGGTGCCCGAACCCGCGCGCGAGGATGGCGGGGCCGTGACCGGCCGCTACGCCATCGCCCGCTACAATGTGAAAACGTCGGGCCGCCCGAGCCATGCCGGCTGGGCGCTCAAGGATGGCCGCTCGGCCATCGCCGCCATGGCGCGCAAGATACTCGAAATCGAGAGCATGACCGGCGACGACTGCACCTTCTCGGTGGGCGTGGTTCATGCGGGCCAGTGGGTCAACTGCGTCTCGTCCTTCTGCGATGCGGAAGTGCTTTCCATGGCCAAGCGTCAGGCCGATCTCGACCGCGGCATCGAGCGGATGCTCGCGCTTTCGGGCGAGGAGAACGATGTGGTGATCGAGGTGACGCGCGGCGTGACCCGCCCCGTCTGGGAGCCGGACGCCGGAACCATGGCCGTCTACGACCTCGCGCGCGGCGTTGCCGACGAGATCGGCTTCGACCTGACCCATGCCAGCGCCGGCGGCGGCTCCGATGGCAATTTCACCGGCGCGCTGGGCATACCGACGCTCGATTCCATCGGCGTGCGCGGCGCGGGCCTACACACGCTTGGCGAACACATCCAGATCGACAGCCTTGTCGAACGCGCACAGCTGATGGCGGGACTTCTGACGCGGCTGAAATGACGGGAACGGCGCGGCGCTCAGAAATCGAGCGCTGCGCCGTCCACCACCTCTTTCATCACGAAGAAGGTGCGGGTCTGGCGGACGCCGGGCAGCGCGATCAGCTGGCTGCCGTGCAGCCTGTTGAAATCAGCCATGTCGCGCACTCTTATCTTGAGGAAGTAGTCAAAATCGCCGGCGACCAGATGGCAGTCGAGGATGAAGGGCAGTTCGCGGATGGCGGCTTCGAAGGCGGAAAAGCTCTCCGGCGTTGAACGGTCGAGCACCACACCGACCATGACCAGCGCGCCGCGCCCGACATGCCCGGGCGCGATTGAGGCGTGGACGCCGCGAACATAGCCATCCCTGAACAGCCGCTCGGTGCGGCGATGGCAGGTGGCCGCGCTGACGCCAACGCGCTTTGCCAGATCAGCATTGCTCAACCGCCCGTCTCGCTGAAGATGGCGCAGAATGCGCATGTCGGTGCGGTCGAGTTCCGTGCCTGCGGAAGGTTCTTCCATATCTTCCCCATAATTTTTGCGGCTTGAAGCATTGTACGGAACTGCTGTCGCTTTCCTGCTTCAAACTTCATCGAACTATGGAAGCACCTTTCTTCGGTTTTTGGCTAGCCTTTCCGCAACGATCCAACTTCTGGAAAGGTCTGCCATGCTGGAAAAATTCGAGCGCTACCCGCTCACCTTCGGTCCCACCCATATCGAAAAACTGGAACGTCTCTCGGCGCATCTGGGCGGCGGGGTCGCGCTTTATGCAAAACGGGAGGACTGCAATTCGGGCCTCGCCTTCGGCGGCAACAAGCTGCGGAAGCTGGAATACATAGTGCCCGACGCCATCGCCTCTGGCGCGGACACGCTGGTTTCCATCGGTGGCGTGCAGTCGAACCACACGCGCATGGTTGCCGCCACGGCTGCGCGGATCGGCTTCAAATGCCGGCTGGTGCAGGAAAGCTGGGTGCCCCATGAAGACGCCGTCTACGACCGCGTGGGCAACATTCTCTTAAGCCGCGTGATGGGCGCGGATGTGCAGATGGTGGATGAGGGGTTCGACATCGGCATCCGGCAAAGCTGGGAAGACGCTTTGAAGGACGTGGAGGCAAAGGGCGGCAGGCCCTATCCGATCCCCGCCGGCGCATCGGTGCACAAATATGGCGGGCTTGGCTATGTGGGCTTTGCCGAAGAGGTGCGCGCGCAGGAGGCCGAACTCGGCTTCACCTTCGACTATATTGTCGTGTGCACGGTGACGGGCTCCACCCATGCCGGCATGCTGGTGGGGTTTGCCGCCGATGGCCGCGCCCGCAATGTGATCGGCATCGACGCCTCGGGCACACCGGACCAGACGCGCGCCCAGGTGCTGGAGATCGCGCGCAACACGGCGAAGCTGGTGGAACTCGGCCGCGACATCGAGGAAGACGATCTGGTTCTGGTGAAGGACTATGCGTATCCCGCCTATGGCGTGCCTTCGGAAGAAACGAAGGAGGCGATCCGCCTCTGCGCGCGGCTGGAAGGCATGATCACCGATCCGGTCTATGAGGGCAAATCCATGCAGGGCATGATCGACCTCGTGAAGAAGGGCTACTTTCCCGAAGGTTCGAAAGTGCTTTACGCGCATCTGGGCGGCGTGCCGGCCATCAATGGCTACAGCTACGCCTTCCGCAACGGGTAGGTCCTGAGCCTAGACAATCCGCGCTTCGGTTTCCGGGTCGAACAGCAGCGCCTTGTCGAGATTGAAGGCGAGGCGGGCTGTCTGCCCGGCCGAAATGGGTGCGTCGGCGCGAAGCCGCGCGACGATCTCACGACCACCGAGCCGTGTGACGGCGAATGTGTCGGAGCCGGCCGGCTCGATCACCTCGATGTCGCAGTCGAGTTCGCTCACATGGCGCGCATTGCGGTCGGCGCTGTCCGGATCGGTCAGCGCTTCGGGCCGGATGCCGAACACCACGTTCTGACCGTCTCGCCCGGCAAGCGCGCCATTGGCGCCGGCGAAGGGCAGGGCAAGTGGCTCGCCCTCGTCGCGCTCCATCATGATGGCCACATCTCCGCCGCTGGCCTTCACCTTTGCGGGGATGAGGTTCATGGAAGGCGAGCCCATGAAATCGGCGACGAAGAGGTTGTTGGGCGTGTTGTAGATTTCAGCCGGCGTGCCGAATTGCTGCAGAACGCCGTCCTTGAGCACGGCAATTTTGGTGGCCAGCGTCATCGCCTCGATCTGGTCATGCGTGACATAGACGATGGTGGTGCCCATGCGCTGATGCAGGCGCTTGATCTCGGTGCGCATGTCGACCCGGAGCTTGGCGTCGAGATTGGAAAGCGGCTCATCGAACAGGAACACCATCGGATCGCGCACCAGCGCGCGGCCCATGGCGACACGCTGGCGCTGGCCGCCTGAAAGCTGGCTCGGCTTGCGGTTGAGCAGCGCGCCGATCTGCAGTGTCTCGGCCACTTTGGCGATGGCCGCATCGCGTTCCGCCTTGGGGACGCCGCGGATTTCCATGCCAAAGCCGATGTTTTCGGCCACCGTCATGTTGGGGTAGAGCGCGTAGGACTGGAACACCATGGCGATGTCGCGCTGCGAGGGGTGCAGGTCGTTGACCACCTTGCCATTGATGCTGATCGAACCGCTGGTGATGGGCTCGAGCCCGGCAATGGTGTTGAGCAGGGTGGACTTACCGCAGCCGGACGGGCCGACGAGAACCAGAAACCCGCCTTCCTCGATCTCCAGATCGATGCCCTTGAGCACATCGACCTTGCCGAAGGATTTCCTGAGATTGTCGATCTTGAGAAAGGCCATGGCTTATCCTTTGACGGCGCCGGCCATGAGGCCGCGCACAAAATAGCGTCCGGAGACAATGTAGACGACGAGCGTGGGGAGTGCGGCGAGGATCGCGCCGGCGAAATGGACGTTGTACTCCTTCACGCCGCCCGACGATGACACCAGATTGTTGAGCGCCACCGTCATCGGCTGGGAGTCGAAATCGCCAAACGACACGCCAAACAGGAAGTCGTTCCAGATGTTCGTGAACTGCCAGATCACCGTGACGACGATGATCGGCGCGGAGGACGGCAGGAGAATGCGCCGGAAGATCTGGAAGAAGCCAGCGCCGTCGATCTGCGCCGCGCGTACCAGCTCGGTGGGGAAGGCGGCGTAGTAGTTGCGGAAGAAGAGCGTGGTGAAGCCCAGCCCGTAGACCACGTGGATGAGAACCAGCCCCTGCGTCGTGCCGGCAATGCCCAGCATGCCCAGAATGCGCGCTGCGGGAATGAGCGCGATCTGGAACGGGATGAAGCAGGACAGAAGGATGAGCCCGAAGACGATGTCGTCACCCCGGAAACGCCATTTGGTGAGCACATAGCCGTTGAGCGCGCCCAGAACGGTGGAGATGGCCACCGCCGGCACCACCATCAGGATGGAGTTGAAGAAATAGGGTTTCAGCCCGGTCGGCTGCACGCCTATCTGCGCGCTCGACCAGGCCCTGGCCCATGGCTCGAGCGTAAAGACGTCCGGCAGCGCGAGCATGTTGCCCTGACGGATCTCGTCCAGCGGCTTCACCGAATTGACCAGCATCACGTAGAGCGGCAGGAGATAATAGACCGCGAAGACGATCAGCACGGTGTAGAGCAGGGCGCGGGCAAGCCTGTTGCCGCTGACGCCAACGGTTTTCCCGGCGCTCATCTCTGCCTCCCCGGTTTCAGCTCGGAATAGAGATAGGGAATGATGATCGAGAAGATCATCACCAGCATGATGATGGCCGACGATGCGCCAATGCCCATCTGGTTGCGGGTGAAGGTGTAGGAATACATGAAGGTTGCCGGCAGTTCGGTCGCCTGACCGGGGCCGCCGCCTGTGAGCGCCACCACCAGGTCGTAGGACTTGATCGCCAGATGCGCGAGCACCACGAAGGCGGAAAGAAAGACGGGGCGCATCATGGGGATGATGATGCGGCGATAGATGGTGACGTTCGACGCGCCGTCCATCTGAGCGGCCTTGATGATCTCGCTGTCGACGCCGCGCAGGCCCGCAAGAAACATGGCCATGACAAAACCGGAGGATTGCCAGACAGCGGCGATCACCACCGTGTAGATGGCCAGTGTCCGGTCCTTGATCCAGGCGAACTCGAAACTCGCCCAGCCCCATTGATGCATGGTGTTCTCAAGACCGATGCCCGGATCGAGAAACCATTTCCAGGCCGTGCCGGTGACGATGAAGGAGAGCGCCATCGGATAGAGATAGATGGGACGCAGGAAGCCTTCGCCGCGGATCTTCTGGTCGAGCAGGATCGCCAGGAACAGACCGAGCACCGAGCAGATCACTATATAAAGAGTGCCGAAGATCGCCAGATTGGTGAGCGCCCGCCACCAGTGGCGTAAGTTCCATAATTTCTCGTAGTTTTCGAAACCGACAAAGCCGTAGGACGGCAGCATGCGCGAGTCGGTCATCGACAGGTAGAAGGTGTAGAGAATGAAGGCGTAGACGAAGATCAGGATCAGCGCCATGCTCGGACTGAGCACCAGGCGCGGAATGATCTCCTGCAGGCGATTGCGGTTCATGCGGGGCTTCCCGTTGAACGGTGCGGCGCGGCAGCCGGATCAGCCAGGCGGAGCGAAGACCCCGCCTGACGATGCGTTGCACTGGCCTGTTTTACTGTGCGGCAGCGACGGCGTTCTGAAGCTCTTCGACTGCTTCTTCCGATGTGAGGTCACCGTTGAAGTGCTGCGTGACCACATCGTTCACCGCGTTCTTCACCGCAGCCGGCGCGCCATGACCATGGGCCATGGAGCCGAACAGCGAACCGCTGGCATTGGCTTCCGCAAGATCGGCCATGCCCTTCTTGCCGCAATCGTCAAAGGCCTCGTTGGGCACGTCGGTGCGTGCGGGAACCGAGCCCTTCACCACATTGAAGGCGGACTGGAATTCCGGGTTCATGACGGAAGACGCCATCATCTTCTGGGCCTTCTGCTTGTCTTCACCCACCTGGAACATGACGAACTGGTCGGAGTTGAAGGTCACGGAACCCTGCGTGCCGGGGAAGCGGATGCAGACGAAGTCCTCGCCGGGCTTCTTGCCGGCCTTGAGGAATTCGCCCTTGGCCCAGTCGCCCATCATCTGCATGCCGCCGGTGCCCTCGATCACCATGGCGGAGGCCAGGTTCCAGTCGCGACCGGAGAAATTGTCGTCCACATAGGTGCGCAGCGTGGCCATGCGGTCGAAGGCTTCCTTCATCTTGTCGGAGCCAAGCGCCTCGGGATCAAGATCGTTGAGTGCGGACTTGTAGAAGTCGTTGCCCAGAGAAAGCACCACCGCCTCGAACACCGTGGCGTCCTGCCAGGGCTGACCGCCATGGGCGAGCGGGGTGATACCGTTCTCCTTCATCTTGTCGAGCACGGCGACGAGCTCTTCCCAGGTTTCCGGGGCCTTGCCGCCGGCAGCATCAAGCGCGGCCTTGTTGATCCACACCCAGTTGGTGGAATGGACGTTGACCGGCGAGGCAATCCAGTTGCCGTCATATTTGGAGAAATTCTGAAGGGCGGCGGGAACCACTTCGGCCCAACCCTCTTCTTCGGCGACGTCGTTGAGATTGCCGACCACGCCCTGTTCGGCCCAGTCGAGAATGTCGAACCCGAGCATCTGCACGGCAGTCGGCGCGTTGCCGGCGGTCACGCGGGCGCGCAGGGCGGTCATCGCGGCTTCACCGCCGCCACCGGCCACCGGCATGTCCTGCCAGGTCACGCCCTTGGATTCCAGATCTTCCTTGAGCACGTTCAACGCGGCTGCCTCGCCACCCGAAGTCCACCAGTGCAGAACCTCGACATTGTCTTCGGCCATTGCACTGCCAGCGGTGAGGGAAAGAACGGCTGCTCCCGCCGCAAGCGCGGCGAATTTGCGAATGATCATGATACTCCTCCCAATGGGATCGCTTGCTCCTCTGCGATCTATATATTTATAACGTTATAAATCCGGGGAAGGTCAATCAGTTTCTTGTCTGATTGGCGGAAGGAGGTAGAACGTTGAAACTCAAAACGAAATCACAACAGGCAGGTCGCGCCTCGAGCGCAAAAGATCCGATTTATATCGATTGAAATGAACAAAATCAGAAATTCAGACGCGTCCGGGGGCTGGATGACGTCTGCCGGCGGAGCCTGACATGGCGCGCCGATCCGACCGACCGACGCTGCGCACCATCGCAGAGATTACCGGGCTTGCCGTCACCACGGTTTCGCGGGCGCTGCTCGACGCGCCGCAGATTGCGCTTGAGACGCGCCAGCGCGTTCAGCGCGTGGCGCGCGAGATCGGCTATCAGCCAGACCGCGCGGCACGCCATCTGCGCACGGGCCGCACCAATGTCATCAGCTTCGTGCTCGACCCGCATGACGAGCTGCTTGGCTTCTCCACTTCCATGATCAGCGGTCTCACACGCGCCCTGCGCGATACGCAGTATCATCTGGTGATCACGCCGCATTTCGCCGAAGCGCCCACGCTCGATCCGATCGAATACATCCTGCGCAACCGCACGGCGGATGGCGTCGTCTTCTCGCGTACCGAACCGGATGACCCGCGCGTAAAGCTGCTGGTCGAAAACGATTTTCCGTTCGTCTCCCATGGGCGCACCGATCTTGGGATCGAGCACGCCTTCGTCGATTACGACAATGCGGGCTTTGCCCGCATGGCGGTGGAGCGTCTTGTCGCGAAGGGCAGGCGACGCCTTGCGCTGATCCTGCCGCCGCAGCGCTTCACCTTTCACCGATATCTGCGCGACGGCTTTCTTGCCGCCGCTGCCGAAAACGGCGTCGAATGGGAGCTGCCCGCCGAGATCAATCTCGACAGCAGTGCGGCCGATCTCTACGCGTGGCTGGGCTGGCGGCTTGAACAGCCCGCTCCGCCTGACGGTGTGGTGTGCGCGGGCGAGGTTTCGGCGCTCTCCATCATGGCGGCGCTGAGCGACCGGGGGCTGAAGGTGGGCGAGGACTTTGACCTCGTCGTCAAGCAGACTTCGCAGCTCTATGACGAGGTGCGTCCGCGCGTGGATGCCGTCTATGAGGACATTGCAGAGGCGGGCGAATTGCTGGGGCGGTTGCTCGTCCGGCGCATCGCCGGCGAACCGGTCAGCGCCTTGCAACATCTGCAGGAGCCGATCCCGCGTTTTGCAGACCGCAGCCATGGCACGCGCGCGGCGGTGGGGGCGCGGCAAAGCGCCTGACGAAACTGAAAACGACTCAGGCTGGCTGTGGCGTCTGGCCGTCGAGCATGCCGCGCAGGGCGGCGACCGTTTCGGAAATTTCCTGATTGTTCACCACGTTGATGGAAAGCAGCTCCATCGCCCGGACGCCATGCACGACGAGAAGGGTGATGACGGCCAGCGCGGGGTCGCTTGCCGTGGCGCGCATCTGGTCCAGAATCTCACGCTCATAGGCCTGCACCGGTTTTAGAAAATCCGGGTTCTCGGCAAGGGCGGCCAGCAGGCCGGAGGGCGGCGGCTGGCACTTCTTGCGGTCATCGACAAAGAGATCGAGATAGGCATGGACGCCGCCATTGGCGCCGCCTTCGTGATGCTTCTGGCGCTCCTGAAAGCGCTCATATTCTTCGGAAACGAACTCTTCCACCATGGCTTCGAACAGCTTCGCCTTGCTGGAAAAATGATAGAGCAGGCCGCCCTTGGAAACGCCTGCCCGCGCTGCGACCGCGTCGAGCGACATGTTCCCGGCGCCGGCCTCACGGACAATCTCCGCCGCCGCCGCCAGGATCTTTTCCCGCGCCCCTGAGCCTGTTCTGGCCACAACAATTATCCTGTGTCTTGACAATACCGTCCAGACGGTACAGTAAATGCGCCGCAGTTTGCAAGCCAGGATCGTGACCATCCCCACTTGTGGGTGAACAGCAACGTCGCTATCTCCGCCATTCTTATGTAAGCGAACCATTATTTTTCAGATACGCCTTCGGGGGCCGACGACATGATCAAGCGTCTTCTTATTGCCATTGTCCTGCTTGCGGTTCTCGCAGGCGGAATAGTCGGCTTCAACATGTTCCGAGATCAGGCGATCGAGCAGTTCTTCGCGAACATGCCCGTTCCCACCGTGACGGTTTCCACCGTGGAAGCGGAAGAGGCCAGGTGGACGCCCAGCATTGAAGCCATTGGCACGGTTAATGCCAATCAGGGTGTCGACCTGACCGTGGAGACCACGGGCATCGTCACCGACATCCTCTTCGAGGCAAACCAGCAGGTGGAGAAGGACCAGATCCTTCTGCAGCTCGAGGATAATGTGCAGCAGGCCGACTTAAGCGCCTCGCGCACACAGGCCGCCCTCGACAAGCAGGCGCTCGACCGCGCCCGCGAACTGCGCAGCCGTGGTGTCAGCTCCGGCGCTTCGCTGGACAATGCCGAAGCCGCCGCCCAGGCATCCGCCGCACAGGTGGAGAAGGCAGAAGCCGTGGTGCAGCAGCGCCAGCTTCGCGCGCCTTTCAGCGGCACGATCGGCATCCCGCGCGTTGATCGCGGTCAGTATCTTTCGCCGGGCACGATTGTCGCCACGCTGCAGGACACCGAGACCATGCGCGCCGACTTCACCGTTCCCGAGCAGCGCCTTGGCCTTCTGAAGATCGGTCAGCCGGTTCGCCTGTGGCTGAACTCCGGCAATGACGTGTTTGAAGGCACGATCACCGGTATCGATCCCAAGGTTGACCCGTCGAGCCGCCTCGTTTCGGTGCGCGCCCGCATCGACAACACCGCTGGCAAGCTCACCCCCGGCCAGTTCGTTCAGGTTGGCGTGATCCTGCCGGAAGAAGACGGCGTCATTTCGCTGCCGCAGACGGCCGTCGTCACCAGCCTCTACGGCGATTACGTGTACGCGGTTCGCAAGCCGAAGGACGCCGGGGAAGGCGATGAAGAGAAACTGGAGACCCGCCAGGTCTTCGTCAAGGTTGGCCGTCGCTCCGGCGACCGTATCGAGATCAGCTCCGGCGTCGAGCCGGGCGACATCATCGTGACCGCAGGCCAGAACCGTCTCTCCAACGGAACGCCGGTGAAGATCGACAACCAGATCAACCCTGGCGCCCCTGGCACCCCGGGCGCTCAGAACGCCGCGACCGAAGACACCAACGCCGAAGACAGCAAGGCTGAAGAGGCAGCGGACAAATGAGTTTTTCTGACATCTTCATACGCCGACCGGTCCTTTCGACCGTTCTCGGCCTCATGATCCTGCTGCTTGGCTTCCAGGGCCTTTTCAATCTCCAGGTGCGTCAGTACCCGGAGGTTGAGGAGACGGTTATCACCGTCACCACGATTTATCCCGGCGCGAGCGCCGATTTGATTCAGGGCTTCATCACGGCCCCGATCGCGCGTGCGGTCGCGACGACCGAGAATGTTGACTATGTCACCTCTCAGAGCCGTCCGTCCGCCAGCACGATCAGCGTGAAGATGCGCCTCGGATCGGATCCGGACGTCGCGCTGACCGAGGTCATGTCCAAGGTGCAGGAGGTGCGCAGCGATCTGCCGCCGGACGCCAAGGACCCGACCATCGTCAAGGGAACGGGCATGCAGTTCGCCACCATGTATCTGGCGATGCAGAACCCGAACATGACGAGCGAGCAGCTCACCGAATATATTGAACGCGTCATCCGTCCGCGCATGTCCACGATCCCCGGCGTTGCCGAGGTTCAGGTCATGGGTGCGGCGGAATACTCGATGCGCGTGTGGATCGATCCCGTGCGCCTTGCGGCGCGCAAGCTGACGGCGGCTGAAGTGCTGGCCGGCATTCGGGCATCGAACTTCCTTGCCGCTCCCGGCAAGACGGAGAATGACTACGTCTCCTACGCCATCCAGATGGAATCCACTCTTCAGACGCCGGAAGCCTTTGGCGCGATGCCGCTCAAGGCCGTCGGTGACGAGGTCGTTCGCCTGCGTGATGTTGCGGATGTGGAGCTGGCAGCCGAAAGCACCGACACGCGCGTGAACTTCAACGGGCAGCCGGGCACCTTTATCGGCGTCTTCCCGTCGCCGAGCGCAAACCCGCTCGACGTGTCGGCAGCAGTGCTCACCGAACTGCCGTCCATTCAGGACAGCCTGCCCGAGGGCATGACCATTGAAGTCCTCTATGATGCGACCGATTCCATCAGCGCGTCCATCGAGGAAGTGTTCAAGACGATCATGGAAGCGGTGCTGATCGTTATCGTCATCGTTCTTCTGTTCCTCGGCTCGTTCCGCTCCGTTCTCATGCCGATCATCACGATCCCGCTTTCGCTGATCGGCGTCTGTTTCGTGCTGTTCGCGCTCGGTTACTCGATCAACCTTCTGTCGCTTCTGGCCATGGTTCTGGCCATCGGTCTGGTGGTGGATGACGCCATCGTCGTGGTGGAGAACATCCACCGTCACATCGAGGAGGGGCTTTCGCCCCGCCGCGCCGCCTTTGTCGGCATGAAGGAGATCACCGGCCCGGTCATCGCCATGACCATCACGCTGGCAGCCGTGTTCGCACCGCTCACCTTCATCGGCGGTCTGACCGGCTCGCTGTTCCGCGAATTCGCCATGACGCTGGCGGGTGCGGTGGTGATCTCGGGCATCGTCGCGCTGACGATCACGCCGATGATGTCGGCGCGCATTCTGAAGCGCGGCAACCACAGCCGCTTCCAGAAGATCGTCGACAGCACGTTTGACCGGCTGGCGAACTTCTATGAGAGGATCGTCAAGGGGTCGCTCAACTATCGCCCGATCACCGTTCTGGTGGTGCTGGTTCTTGTCGGGCTCAGCGGGTTCATGTTCATGAACACGTCCAGCGAACTTGCGCCGGAAGAAGATGAAGGCGCTCTGTTCTCGCTGGTCACTGCGCCTCCTTACGCGACGAGCGATTACACCACGCTCTACACCGACCAGATGCGTGAGCTGACCAAGGATCTGCCCGAACTCAAGGCCAACTTCTCGATTGTCGGCATTGGCGGACAGACCAATTCGGGCATCGCGCTCTGGGCGTTCAAGGACTGGGCCGACCGTGAGCGGTCGCAGAAGGAAATCCAGCAGGATATCCAGCAGCGGCTTTCCGGCATCGCCGGCGTTCAGGCTCTGGTCTTCGCGCCGCCTTCGCTTCCCGGCGCGGGTGGTGGCCTGCCGATCTCGCTCGTCATCCAGTCGACCGACGACTCGTCCCGCGTCTACGAAGTTGCCGAGAAGATCAAGGCGGAAGCCGAGGCTTCGGGCCGCTTCATCGTCGTGCAGAACTCGCTCGCCTACGATGCGCAGCAGGTTGTCGTGACGGTGGACCGTGATCGCGCGGCCGCGCTCAACCTTCCGGTGAGCGACATCGGCAGCACGCTCAGCCTGCTTGTCGGCAGCGGATCGGTCGCGCAGTTCGACCGCGATTCCAACAGCTACGACATCATCATGCAGGTGCCGCAGGAATACCGGAACAACCCCGAGCGTCTGGGCGACTTCTTCGTGCGCAGCGCAACGGGCGAAATGGTTCCTCTCTCGGCGGTGATCACCGTGTCGACCGATGTGGCGGCTGCGGCCATCGAGCAGTTCAACCAGCTCAACTCCGCGACGATTTCGGCGCTTCCGGTGCCGGGTGTTTCGACGGGTGACGGACTGGCCGTGATCGAAGATATTGCCCGGAGCACCATTCCGGACGGCTTCTTCATCGAATATTCCGGCCAGTCACGCCTGGAGGTGGAGCAGGGCAACACGATCGTGATTGCCTTCTCGCTCGCCATCGTGGTGATCTATCTGGTGCTTGCGGCGCAGTTTGAAAGCTTCCGCGATCCGCTCATCATCCTGATGACCGTGCCGCTGTCGATCTTCGGCGCGCTCCTGCCGCTCAACCTCGGCCTTTCGACGTTGAACATCTACACGCAGGTGGGCCTGATCACGCTGATCGGCCTCATCACCAAGCACGGCATTCTGATGGTGGAGTTCGCCAACCAGCAGCGTGAAGAGCATGGCATGTCGCGCCATGAGGCGATCATCGCCTCGGCCAAGGTGCGTCTGCGCCCGATCCTGATGACCACCGCCGCCATGGCGCTGGGCGTCGTGCCGCTCATCCTCGCGGATGGTGCGGGTGCCGCGGCGCGTTACTCGATGGGTCTGGTCATCTTCACCGGCCTGATCATCGGCACCATGTTCACGCTGTTCGTGGTTCCGATGTTCTACACCTACATTTCGAAGGCGCAGCTGGTTCAGGAAGAAGATGATCATCCAGACCAGCAAATACAGCCCGCTCCGGCGGGCCACTAGAACGCCATTCCAAACAAAAAGATTTGCCCCGCTTCGGCGGGGCTTTTCTTTGGTTGCATCAGAAGACTCATTTTTTGTTTTTCCCGGCAATCCGAATTGATTGGGCGGGTGCGGCGTCTTCTTTCTTCTCGCCACATTCTTCATGAGGGTGGCAGCCGGGATGAACCCGGGGTCGGGCCATGCATGGTCCCTCGTGGAGGGACACCCGAAAGGAAGGAGTTCCAGTATGATTCTTCGCACCAGGCTGCGCACTGCCGCCACCGCAATTGCCTTTACCGCCAGTGCGGCCGTGTTTTCACCGGCCATGGCGCAGGATGCGGTTCCGTCACCTTCGCCGGCTCCGCAGGCGCAGACGCAGTCGTTCGACGATCAGAAGCTGCAGGCCTTCACGGTCGCGTTTCTCGCCGTCAGCGACGTGAAGGAGCAATACACCAAGCGTTTCCAGGGCGCGTCTTCCGACAATGACAAGCAGCAGGTTCAGGCGGAAGCCACACAGCAGATGGAGCAGGCCGTGGAGAAGACCGACGGCATCTCGGTCGATGAGTACAACCAGATCATCCAGTCCGCACAGACGGATGAGGCGCTGGCCCAGAAGCTGAACGGAATGATCGGTGAGACGGCCAAGGCCCGCAACTGATTGCATTCCATGAAAGGAGAGGGCGCTTTCAGGCGCCCTTTTCTATCTCATGGAACAAGGCGACGACTTCGTCGCGGGCGACCGCGATGTGATATCGAAGGGCCTCGCGCAGCTCTTCTCCGTCGCGCTTCTTGAGCGCTTCCATGATTGGCTCATGCGTTTCAGCCATGCGCTGCGGATCGTCATAGAGCTTGCCGATCAGCGTGATGCCGGCGCGCATTTCCATCGCCAGTTCGTCATAGACTTTCAAAAGGCGCGCATTGCCGCCGGCCTTGCAGAGCATGCGGTGAAAGGTGAAATCCTCGAACATCTGCGTTTCGAGGGAGGCCTGGCTGCCCTTCTGGTTCTGGTAGAGCAGGCTGAGCTGCGCCTCCAGACCGGCGATATCGGCTTCGGTGGCGCGTTCCACGGCGAGACAGCCCGCATGAAGCTCCAGACCGATTCTCAACTCATAGATGTCGCGCATCTCGGTGGCGTTGAAGGTGCGGACGAAGAAGCCGCGCCTCGGAGAGAAGGTGACGAGCCCCTGGCTTTCCAGTAGCCGGGCGGCTTCACGCACCGGCGCGCGGCTGGTGCCAAACTCCCGCGATAACTGCAATTCGGTCAGGCGTTCGCCCGGCTTCAACTGGCCGGCGACAATCGCCGCAGTGATCTGCCGGGCGATCTGTGTCACCAGATCTGTCGTTGAAACTTCCGAGAACAAGCTCACGCATACCGTCCGTGCATCTGGTTAGGCCACCCTGCCAATTGCCACCAGGGCGGGTAGCCGCGGCTGGGAGTATGGCACCATCAATGACGATTGTCGACAATTGACACTTACCCCCGCCTGTGTTTGCCTAGATGCTTCTTGCACGGCTCTGAGGGGAGTCCTTTGGCAAGACAAGGCGCCGGCAGGGCCAAAGCCCGCAGGCGCACAGAAAGCAGGGAGAACTGGATGAGCGCACAGCCGCAGCTTGTCGCCGATACCGACATTCAACAGCCGCAAGAGCGAATCGAGCTGGCCGCCGCCTATCGGCTGGTCGCGCACTACAATCTTGACGACAGCATTTTCACGCACATTTCGGCGCGCGCGCCGGAAAATGAAGGCGAGCACGCCTTTCTGATCAATCCGTTTGGCCTGCGCTTTGACGAGGTGACGGCTTCCAATCTCGTTACCGTCGACATCAATGGCGACATTCTGCGCGACAGCTATGGCGCGGGCATCAACAAGGCCGGCTTCACCATTCACAGCGCCGTTCACGCCGCGCGCCCCGACGTGCACTGCGTTCTGCACACGCACACGGTCGCGGGCGTTGCGATCTCCTCCATGGAGGAGGGCATCCTGCCGCTGAACCAGTGGTCGCTGCAGTTCCACAACCGCATCGCCTTCCACGACTATGAGGGCATTGCGCTGGATCTGGACGAGCGCGAACGGCTCGTTGCCGATCTCGGTGACCGCAATGCGATGATCCTGCGCAATCACGGTTTGCTCACCTGCGGCCGCACGGTGGGCGAGGCGTTTGCGCTGATGTTCAACATGGAGCGCGCCTGCCGCGCCCAGCTTGCGATCATGTCTTCCGGCGGCAAGCCGGTGCGGGTGAATGAGGAACTCGCCGAAAAGACCGCCCGTCAATACGAAGGGTGGGACAAGCACCACGCCGGCAACAAGCCGGACCCGCAATGGGAGGCGTTCCAGCGCCTTGCCATCAAGCACTATCCCGACCTCGTTACCTGAGGCCAATCCATTTTCCGGTGCGGGCAAAGGAGAACGCCCGGCGCCAGTCAGCAAGAAGGGGAACAATAGCCATGCTGAAACGACTGACCCTACTCGCCGCCGCCTTCATGGTTACAACCGCGCTGCACGCCGAGCCCGTTACGGGTGGGCGCGCCAATGTGGTGATCCAGCCCGAACCGCCGAGCCTGATGCTGGGCCTCGTGCAGAACGGCCCGACCCAGATGGTCGCCGGCCAGATCTATGAAGGCCTTCTGCGCTATGACGAAAAGCTGCAGCCCATGCCGCAGCTCGCCAAGTCCTGGGAAGTTTCCGAGGACGGCCTGACCTACACGTTCAACCTGCATGACAACGTCAAATGGCATGACGGTGAACCTTTCACCTCCGCTGACGTCGTGTTCTCCGCCGATGTGTTCCTGCGTGAAACCCATGCGCGCCTGCGCACCTCGCTGGAGCATGTGGAATCCATCACCGCGCCCGACGACACCACTGTCGTCTTCAAGCTGAAGCAGCCTTTCGGTCCCTTCCTCGGCATTTTCGAGGCCGGCACCATGCCGATGGTTCCCAAGCACATCTATGAAGGCACGGAGTACAAGAGCAACCCGGCCAACAACACGCCGATCGGCACCGGTCCGTTCAAGTTCGCGGAATGGGAGAAGGGTTCGCACATCCTGCTCACCAAGTTCGAGGACTATTACGAGGACGGCAAGCCGTATCTCGACGAGATCTACTGGCATGTGATCCCGGATGCAGCCTCGCGCGCCGTTGCCTACGAAACCGGCGTGGTCGACATCCTGCCCGGCGGCTCGGTCGAGAATTTCGACGTGCAGCGCATCGCCGACATGGAGAACACCTGCATCACCGACAAGGGCTGGGAGTATTTCGGTCCGCTGTCGTGGATGTGGCTGAACAACCGCGAAGGCCCGACCGCCGACAAGCGCTTCCGCCAGGCCGTCATGTACGCCATGGACCGCAATTTCGCGCGTGATGCGCTTTGGAACGGTCTCGGCAAGGTTTCGACCGGTCCGGTCTCCTCGTCCACGCGCTTCTACACCGATGACGTGAACCAGTACGACTACGATCCGGAGAAGGCCAAGGCCCTGCTCGAAGAGATGGGTTATGACGGCGAGACCGTGCGTCTTCTGCCGCTGCCTTATGGCGAGACCTGGCAGCGCTGGGCCGAAGCCGTGAAACAAAACCTCGGCGAGGTCGGCATCGATGTCGAGATCGTCTCCACCGATGTGGCCGGCTGGAACCAGAAGCTGGCCGAGTGGGACTACGACATGGCCTTCACCTATCTCTACCAGTACGGTGATCCGGCACTTGGCGTCGCCCGCAGCTACATTTCCACGAACATTGCGAAGGGTTCGCAGTGGAACAATGTCGAGGGCTACGAAAACAAGGAGGTCGACGACCTCTTCGCCAAGGCTGCGGTGGCCGTGACAGCCGAAGAGCGCCAGAAGCTCTACGACGAGGTTCAGCAGAAACTGGTGGACGATGTGCCGGTGGCCTGGCTCCTCGAGCTCGGTTTCCCGACCATCTACCGCTGTAACGTGAAGGATCTCGTCACCACCGCCATTGGCGTGAATGACGGCTTCAAGGACACCTATATCGAAAAATAGGTCGTCACCCTGATCCGGATGCGCGGGCCAGACCGTCCGCGCATCCCTGCCTTGATTCTGATCCTGCAGGGGCTCGATGCTACGCTTCATACTCATGCGCCTGGGCAAGGCGGCGATCATCCTGATCGCCATCCTGACGCTCAATTTCTTCCTGATCCACGCCGCCCCCGGCGATCCGGCCGCCGTCATGGCGGGCGAAGCGGGTGCTGCCGACGCCAAGTTCATCGCCCAGCTGCGTGAACAGTTCGGCCTCGACAAGCCACTGCTGACCCAGCTCGGGATTTACCTGAAGGGCGTGCTGCAGTTCGATCTCGGCTATTCCTATCGGCAGCAGATGCCCGTCGCGGACCTGATCCTCGACCGTCTGCCTGCCACACTGCTTCTGACGATGACGGCCTTCGTCATCTCGCTGGTGCTCGGCACCGCAGCCGGCGTTCTCGCCTCGGCGCGTGTCGGCAAATGGTCGGACACGGCCATCTCCACGCTGGCGCTGCTCTTCTACGCGACCCCGCTCTACTGGGCCGCGCTGATGGCGGTGCTTCTGTTCTCCGTCTATTTCAACTGGCTTCCGGGCTTCGGCTACGAAACGGTCGGCGCGAACTACACCGGCTTCCGTCGTGCGCTCGACATCGGCCAGCACCTGATCCTGCCGGCCACCACGCTCGGCCTGTTCTTCATGGCGGTCTATATGCGCATGACGCGCGCCTCCATGCTGGAGGTCAGCCAGCTCGACTTCGTGAAGACGGCGCGCGCCAAGGGCCTGAAATCGGGCATCATCCAGCGTCGCCACATCTTCCGCAACGCCATGCTTCCGGTGGTGACGCTCGCGGGCCTTCAGGCCGGCCAGCTGGTTGGCGGCGCGGTTCTGACCGAAACCGTTTTCGCGTGGCCGGGCATCGGACGCCTGATGTTCGAGGCGCTCGCCCAGCGCGACTACAATCTGCTTCTTGGCGTGTTCTTCGTGTCCGCCGCCATGGTGCTCGTGTTCAACCTCATCACCGACATTCTCTATCGGTTCGTTGACCCAAGAATCCGGGTGGCATGATGGCTGATTTCTGGAAACGTTTCTCACGCAATCGCGGCGCCGTGATCGGCCTTGCGATCCTCGCCATCGTCGTTCTCGTGGCGATCCTTGCGCCGCTTCTGTTCCCGCAGTCGCCCTGGCGCATGGTGCAGCGGCCCTTCCTGCCGCCCTTCGCCATGGACCAGTATCCGCTGGGCACCGATGCGCTCGGCCGCAATGTCATTTCGGGCCTTGCCTATGGTGCACAGGTTTCGCTTCTGGTCGGCCTCGTCTCGACAGTGGCTGCCCTTCTGATCGGCATTCCGATCGGGGCGCTCGCCGGCTATTTCGGCGGCTGGGCGGATGATGCGCTGATGCGCTTCACCGAGTTCTTCCAGACCGTGCCGAGCTTCGCTCTGGCCATCGTTCTGGTCGCCATTTTCGAACCGTCGATCCAGTCGATCATCGCCGCCATCGCCATTGTGAGCTGGCCGCCGGTCGCCCGTCTTGTACGCGGCGAGGTGCTGTCGCTGCGCTCACGCGAATATGTGGAAGCGGCGATCCTTTCCGGCCAGACGAGCCTGACGATCATTCTCAGGCAGGTTCTGCCCAACACGATCTCGCCCATCATCGTGCTTGCATCGCTGATGGTGGCAACCGCGATCCTGCTGGAATCCTCGCTGTCCTTCCTCGGGCTCGGTGATCCGAACCTGATGTCCTGGGGCTACATGATCGGCGCTGCGCGCACGGTCATCCGCCAGGCCTGGTGGCTCTCCTTCTTCCCCGGCGTTGCCATCCTGCTCACCGTTCTGGCGCTCAACCTGATCGGTGAGGGCCTGAATGACGCGCTCAATCCCCGCCTTGCGCGGCGTGGCAAATAGGAGGGCGCGATGAAAGACCCAGTGCTCAGCATCAAGAACCTCAAGATCGCGCTGCCGGAAGGCGCCGACCGCGACTTCGCCGTCGATGATGTGACCTATGATCTGTTTCCCGGCGAAATCCTCTGCATTGTCGGTGAATCGGGTTCCGGCAAATCCATGTCGGCCAATGCCGCGATGGGCCTGCTGCCCGATCTGGTGCGGCCGGTCGGCGGCGAGATCATCTTCGACGGCACGGATGTTCTGAAACTGTCCGAAGCCGAGATGATGGATTTGCGCGGCAAGAAGATCGCCATGATCTTTCAGGAGCCCATGTCGGCCCTCAACCCGCTGATGCGGGTGGAAGATCAGATCGCGGAAGTGTTCGAGGCGCATGGTCTGCTTACGCCGAAGGAACGCGCTGCCCGCGCCATCGAACTTCTGACGGAAGTGGGCATTCCCGATCCGCAGAAGGCTGCGCGCGCCTATC
The DNA here is from genome assembly GCF_058725515.1 of Nitratireductor sp. WH36-1. Classification (NCBI taxonomy): domain Bacteria; kingdom Pseudomonadati; phylum Pseudomonadota; class Alphaproteobacteria; order Hyphomicrobiales; family Phyllobacteriaceae; genus Nitratireductor; species Nitratireductor sp. WH36-1. The sequence goes on from NZ_JBZXDP010000002.1 coordinate 555,010, forward strand.
CGTTCCAGCTTTCGGGCGGCCAGCGCCAGCGCGTCATGATCGCCATGGCGCTTGCGCTCGAACCGCGCATCCTGATCGCCGACGAGCCGACCACTGCGCTCGACGTGACGACGCAGGCGCAGATCCTTGAGCTGATCCGCAATCTGCAGGAAAAGCACGGCATGGCGGTGATGTTCATCACTCATGATTTTGGTGTGGTGGCCGAAATCGCGGACCGCGTGGCCGTGATGCAGTATGGCAAGATCGTCGAGGCGGGAACCGCTGACGCGGTGCTGGACAATCCGCAGCACGAATATACGCGGAAGCTGATCGCTGCGATCCCGAAACTTGCGGCCGAAGAGGCCGAAGCACCGGTGGGCAAGACGCCGATCCTTGAGGTGGAGGGGCTCAACAAGACCTATGTCACCGGTGGCGGCCTGTTCTTCTCCAAGCCGCGCGTCGTGCATGCGGTCAACGATGTGAACCTCACCCTCTGCGAAGGCGAAACGCTCGGCATTGTGGGCGAATCCGGTTCTGGAAAGTCCAGTGTCGGGCGCTGTCTGGTGCGACTGATGCAGCCGGATTCCGGCACGGTGAAGCTTGCAGGTCATGACATGGCGCAGCTTTCCGGCGATGCGCTGCGCGAGGCGCGCAAGTCGATCCAGATGATTTTCCAGGACCCCTACGCTTCGCTGAACCCGCGCTCCAAGGTGGGGCGCATCATCGCCGAGGGGCCGATGGCGCACGGGGTTTCCAAACAGGAAGCCTATGCCCGCGCGGTCAAGCTTCTGGAACTGGTGGATCTCGATGCGCTTGCCATCGACCGCTATCCGCACGAGTTTTCAGGCGGCCAGCGCCAGCGCATCGGCATCGCCCGCGCGCTGGCACTGGAGCCGCGCGTCATCATCGCCGACGAAGCGGTTTCCGCGCTGGACGTGTCGATCCAGGCGCAGGTGCTCGATCTTCTGGCCGATCTGAAAGAGCGGCTGAACCTGGCTCTTATCTTCATCACCCACGATCTGCGGGTCGCCGCACAGATCTGCGACCGCATCGCAGTGATGCAGAAGGGCAAGGTGGTGGAGATGGGACCGGCGCACGCCATCTTCAACAATCCGCAGAGCGACTACACCCGGACCCTGATCGAGGCCATTCCCGGCCGCGAGAAGGAGCTGGCGGCAGCGGGGTGAGAATGGTTGCTATGTGTGGCTGTGGCAGCGCGGTGCGTGCACCTTCCCCCGCCCTTCGACAGGCTCAGGATGAGGGAAGTGGCATGGAGAGGCTGGCGGGTGTGGCATCGGGTGCCGACATCCCGGCCGAAGCGTTTTCCCCAACCCTCCCCATGCTCTCATCACTGTCACCAGCCCTGAGCCGGTTCTCACCAACACCAACACCAGCGCTCAGCCAGCTATCACCGCCACAAGCCCTCATCCTGAGCCTGTCGAAGGGCGAGGGCGGGATGACGCGCGCAGGCATTCGACGTTCTGCTGCTGCACGACCTGTAACGGTGGGAGAAGCAGCGCGCACCATCTCCCACCATCCTCAATACTAATCTGCAGGAACCACCAACGTGGACGAACAACTGGCACAGAAGATCCTCGCCGCAGTCGAGGAAGGTTTTGAAGAGCAGATCGGCTTTACGGAAGACCTGATCCGTTTCCCCTCGCTGCGCGGCAAGGAAAAGCCCGCTCAGGAATTCGTGCACAAGGCGCTCGAAGCGCGCGGCTACGCGGTTGAGACCTTTCACATCGATGAAGACAAGATCAGGGATCATCCCGGTTTCTCGCCCGTGGCCGTCGATTATTCCGATGCGGTCAATGTGATTGCCACGCATGCGCCGCGCGTCGAGAAGGGCCGTTCGCTGATCCTCAACGGCCATATGGACGTTGTGCCGGAAGGCCCCCACGACATGTGGGAGGTTTCGCCGCCCTATGAGCCGAAGCGCGTGGGCGACTGGCTCTATGGGCGCGGCGGCGGCGACATGAAGGCCGGCATCGCGGCGAATATTTTCGCGCTCGACGCACTGCGTCGCATCGGCCTGCAGCCGGCGGCAAAAGTGCATGTGCAGAGCGTCGTTGAGGAGGAGTGCACCGGCAATGGCGCGCTCGCCTGTCTGGTGGAAGGCTATACGGCGGACGCCGCCATCATTCCCGAGCCGGAAGACGAAATGCTGGTGCGGGCCAACACCGGCGTTCTGTGGTTCGAGGTGAATGTGTCGGGCCATCCGGTGCATGTGCGCGAGGCCGGCACGGGCGCGAACGCCATCGAAGCGAGCTACCGCGTCATCGAGAGCCTGAAACGCCTGACCGAGGAATGGAACGCCGAAAAGGTGAACTATCCCTATTTCGAGGAACTCGATCACCCGATCAACTTCAATGTCGGCAAGATCGAGGGCGGCGACTGGGCGTCCACCGTTGCCGCATGGTGCAGGATTTCCTGCCGCATCGCCATCTATCCCGGCGACGACCCGAAGGACCGGGCAGCGCAGATCGAGGCGCATCTGGCGCGTGAGCTGGCCGATGATCCGTTTCTGGGCAACCGCCCGCCGGAGGTGATCTGGAACGGGTTCTTCGCGCGCGGCTACGTTCTGGAAGAAGGAACCGAGGCCGAGCAGGCGCTGGCCGAAGCCCATCGCAAGGCCACATCGAGCGAACTGAAAAGCTTCGTCACGCCGGGCTATCTCGATGCGCGGGTCTTCGTGATCTATGCCGGCATGCCGTGCCTCGTCTATGGCCCGATCACGGAGAACATCCACGGTTTCGACGAGCGCGTCAGCCTGTCGTCCATCAAGCGCGTGACGGGTGCGATTGCGCTTTTCATCGCCGACTGGTGCGGGGTCGAACCGATCGAGGAAGAGGCCGGCAATGGCTGAGCAGGACGTGATCGAGGGCGTCTTTCTCAGTGCCGCATACGATCTTCGGGAGATTTTCGCCGAGGCGCTGGCACCCCATGCAGACAAGATCCGGCTGCGCCATCCCCATGAGATCGACGATCCCGAAACGATCCGGTTCGCGCTGTGCTGGCGTCCTGCGGACGACGCCTTCCTGCCCTATCCAAATCTGCGGCTGGCAAGTTCCATCGCCGCCGGTGTCGACAGCATCATCAGCTGCCCGAGCCTGCCAGCCGATGCGCTGGTGACGCGTGTGCGCGACGAGGATCAGGGCGATGTCATGGCCGGTTTCGCGGCGTGGCACGTGGTCTGGCATCACCGCAACATGCGCCATCACATTGTACATGAAGCGAAGCATGAATGGGCGCGGCTGATCTCGGCAAAGATGAAGCCGCCACGGGAAACGCTCGTCGGCATTCTGGGTTTCGGCCTGATGGGCCGCGCCATCGCGCGCGCGGTGACAGCGATGGGGTTTCCCGTTGTTGCGGCCGTGCGCAACGCACCACGCGACGCCATGCCGGGTGTGCGTTTCGAAAGCGGGGAGGGGGCTGCCGAGCGGGTTGCCGAGCAGGCCGCCATCCTCATCAACGTGCTGCCTTTGACCGCGCAGACGCGCGGCCTTCTCGATCTCGATTTCTTCAATCGCATGCCCGTGGGCGCGGCGCTGATCCAGCTTGGGCGCGGGGAACATCTGATCGAGGCCGATCTTCTGAAGGCGCTCGACAGCGGACGCCTTTCCTCCGCCTCGCTCGACGTCTTCGACATCGAGCCGCTGCCGGCGGAGCATCCCTTCTGGGCGGATGAGCGCATTCTCGTCACGCCCCATCAGGCAAGCGACTGCTCACCCCGGCGCATGGCGGAACAACTCGCCCGCGCAGCCAGGGACGTGGTGGCAGGACGGATACCGGAAACGGTGGTCGACAGAGCCAACGGATATTGAAGGATGACAATGAAAGCCATTTTCGACGAACGTCAGCTGTTACATACGCCCGCCCGCTATTTCCGGCGCGGGGCCTACATGCCGCATCCCGAGCAGGCCGAACGCGCCATCCTCATCCGCGACATGCTCAGGCGCAACGCCTTCCCAATCGAGACCCCGCGCGATTTCGGCGAGGACCCGATCAAGGCCGTGCACGATCCCGATTACGTGGATTTCTGGAAGGACGCCTATGAGCGCTGGCGCGCCGAAGCGCCGGATCAGGAGCCGATCCCGAACTGTCATCCCGGCCCGCGCCGGGGGCGTCCGTCATCCTCCGTTTTCGGTCAGCTCGGCTGGTGGGCGACCGACACGTCGGTGCCATTGACGGAAGGCACTTGGAACGCGGTCTACTGGTCGGCGCAGACGGCGCTTGAAACCGCCGAACGGGTGAAGGAAGGCGCGCGCATGGTCTATGGCCTGTGCCGCCCGCCGGGACACCACGCGCTTTCCAACGCCTCGAACGGCTTTTGCCTGTTCAACAATGCGGCCATTGCCGCGCAGAGCCTGCGCTCGCGTTTCGGCAAGGTGGCGGTGCTCGATATCGATACCCACACCGGCAATGGCACGCTCGACATCTTCTATGATCGCGGTGACGTTTTCGTCTGTTCGCTGCACACGGACCCGGATCTCTACCCGACCTATTATCTGGGTTATGAGGATGAGCGTGGCGAGGGCGAAGGCGAGGGCGCGACGCTCAATCTTTGCCTGAAACCCGGCTCCGACACCGAGACGATCCTGACGCGCTTTCGCGAAGGGCTCGCGGCGCTCAGGGATTTCGGCACGGAAGCGCTGGTGGTTTCGCTCGGCCTCGACATGGCGGAAGACGATCCGCTGTCGGAGGTGAAACTTACAGGCGAAGGGTTCGCGACCATGGCGCGCGAGATCGTTGGTCTCGGCCTGCCGACTGCGCTGATCCAGGAGGGCGGTTATCTCGGCCCGTCACTGTCGAAAAACGCGGAAATCTTCCTCACCGCCAGCCGCGATGCGCTGGCGAGTGCGGCGGACTGACAACGGACATGCCGTCACCCCGGATTTCAAACGGGGTGATGGCGCGATGCTCGATCTGCTCTCGTATTTGTGCGGATTTCAGCCCAAAGCGAAACGCGTTATCCGCGAAGCGCCTTCACCAGACGCGCCGAACGGCGCAGCGCAGTGAGGGCCGCGCCGATGGCCACGATCCATAGCGCCACGGTCAACACTTCACCGCGCCCGTTCCAGAGCGGCTCGAAGAGCGACAGCACGGCCGCCGCCGTGATGGTCGCCATGCGGTGTGGCTTGGCCATCGGGCCGGAAAAGTCTGCCTGCTGGCCGCAGGCGCGACCGAGCTCGCGCACATAAGCCGTCAGAACGGCAAAACCCGCCGCCGCCCAGCCAAGTGCTGGCAGGCCAAGGCCATAGCCGACACCGATGAGGATCGCGATATCAGCAATTCGGTCGGGAAACTCGTTCCAGAAAGCGCCGTCCGGCGCGCTTTTGCCCGCCTCGACCGCAACCATGCCATCGAACAGATTGCACAGGAGGCGGAACTGCACGAACAGCCCGCCCAGAATGAGAAGCACTGCCCGGATCACGCCATCGGCAGATCCCGCCTGCCAAAGGGCGAGACCGGCGAGGGCCGCAAAGCCCATGCTCGCCATGGAAATCTGGTTCGGTGTGATGGATGTGGCGGCCAGCCAGCGCGTGATGCTGTGCGCCCAGCCGGTGTCGCGGCTGGCCAGCGGACGTCGGTTCTCAGTATCGCTCACGGTCGGGCGCTCCATAGGGTGTAGGTGTAAAGGGCGGCATAGGATGTGGCGACCGTCAGCGGCAGGGCGACCGTCGCAAGGAGTTCGGGTGTGCCCGCCGCCGCGTGGATCGCGGACAGAAGCGTTGCGGAAACGAGGCAGGCGATGAGCGGCGGCAGAACCAGCGCGCCAAGGCCGGAGAAGCGGCTGGTCAGCCACTCCACGATGCGTTTCAGGAACAGTGTGATGCAGGCGGACAAAAGCCCCTGCACCATGCCCGCCACCAGCGGACGCGGCATTGCGTGCCCCCGGTTGGCGAACACGGCCCAGCTTCCCATGGCGAGAAACGCGAACGCCATGTGAACGGCGTTCGATCTCGCCAGTCGGGCAAGCGCAGGGCTCATGTGAGCGACCACCAGTAGCGCACCAGGTGGAAGAAGATCGGGGCCGAGAAGATGACCGAATCCAGCCGGTCGATGAAACCGCCATGCCCGGCGATCAGATGCCCCCAGTCCTTCACGCCGCGATCACGCTTGATGGCCGACATGACGAGCCCGCCGAAAAAGCCCAGAAGCACGATGACGAAGGACAGAAGCCCGGCCTGAACCGGGGTGAAGGGCGTCATCCAGAACAGCCCTGCGCCCACCAGCGTTGCACTGAGCGCGCCACCGATCAAACCTTCCAGTGTCTTGGAGGGTGAGAGGTTGGGCGCGATCTTCGTGCGCCCGAGCAGCTTGCCCCAGACATATTGCAGGACGTCGCTCGACTGCACGACCACCACGAGGAAGGCGATCAGAAGCAAATTGCGTCCCTCATAGCCGGGGATATCCAGCGTGAGGAGCGCGGGCACGTGGGACACACAGAAGACGCAGATCATCAGCGCCCATTGCACCTCCGCCACCCGGACGAGGAAATGATCCGTATCGCCGCGCACCGCCGAGACAATGGGCAGAAGAAGGAACGCATAGACCGGCACCAGGATCGAATAGAGGCCGTACCAGTCGATATAGATGAGATAATATTGCAGCGGCAGGAAGATGAAGAAGGCCGAGGCGAGCGCCCAGTGGTCGCCGCGCCGCGTGTTGGTCAGCGTTACGAATTCGCGCAGTGCGGCGAATGATGCAAAAGCGAACAGCAGGATCGCGCCAACCCGGCCGAACATGAGCGCGCCGCCCATGAGGATGATCATCACCCACCAGGCGTTCACCCGGTCGTTGAGGTTTTCGATGGCCGTGTTGGAGCCATCGGGCGAGAATTTGCGCTGAAGCACATAGCCCACCAGCGATGCCGCAATCAGCACGCCGGCCAATCCGCCGAGCAGTTTCAAAAGGTCGATCTGATGTTCGCTCATCACGCGTCACCTTCCGAAGCTGCCGAGAGGGAAAGAAGCGCATCGCGCGCCCGGGTGAGGAAAGCCTCTTTCGTTTCGTCATCACCGACCCGCATGGCTTCACCGAACGTGACCGTGCAGATGAGCGGTACGGGCACGAATTCGCCCTTGGGCATGACGCGGTTCAGATTGTCGATCCACACCGGAACGAAATCCACGTCTGGCCGCGCCTTGGCCAGATGGTAGATGCCGCTCTTGAAAGAGAGCAGCGGCGCGTCGGTCTCGTTGCGCGTGCCTTCGGGAAAGATGATGAGGGAGGCCCCGCCATCCAGCGCATCGGCCATTTGCCCGATGGGGTCGCTTGCGCGCGTGTCCCGGTTTCTGTCGATCAGCACCGCATTGAACACGTCACGGCCGATGAAGCGCCTGACGGGTGATTTCAGCCAGTAATCGGCGCCGGCGACGGGCCGGGTCTGCCGGCGCATGCGCGGCGGCAACACCGTCCATAGCAGGATGAAATCGCCATGGCTCACATGATTGGCGAAATAGACGCGCTGACGGGGAACCGGCTCGATGCCCTGCCAGTCGGCGCGTACAGCGGTGATGAAACGTGCAAACAGCGTGATCGCGCCTGCCGCCACCCGCGACAAAAATGCCATTGTGTCCCCTGGAGCTTTGCGTGGAAACCAGATTCAGACGCTGTATAGAACGGTTGCAGCGTGCGGCCAAATAATAACGGCGATTGAAAACAGCATGAATTACCTGCGCCATAAAATGTGCGGACACACTGGAGCCTGACACGTTATGGGAGCGTCAGGCCTCTGCTTGACTGACCGGTTTCGGTGAAGAGCGGGGCGTTATCGTTCCCTGCACTGTGATCTCCTCCGAAGAGGTCGCACTGGTCAGCCATGCGGGGCTTATTGGCCCATAAGCCAGATTTTCTTACTTTGAAACCGTCGCTGCACACGGTTTTGCCCATCATGCCCCCCTCGCTTCCAGAACGAAAGGGAAGGCGTTTACGCGGCAGGTCGCTGTTTACATCTCAGACATGCGGGCCGGTCAGACATGCGAGCAGGTCAAACATGCGAGCAGGCTGGCGCGTTGTGATGGCGCTGAATGAGGCCAGCATGGCCTAGACACTGCGCGAGCCGGGAAAGAAGCAGCGTCGCACGGCCTGACAATGAGTTCGACCGAACAATGATCACGAATGCGCTCCAGTAAGCCAGCCCGGTCGTCAGATTCAGTCAGTATTGGTCAGAATTGGTAGGTGGAATCTGACCTGAAACACTCTGTATTGAAAGTGATATCGGCTGGAACACGTGTCTTCCGGGAGGATATTGAGGCATGACGGATCGGATGGTTGGTTTCTGTGCGACGGAAACCGGGAGGGGTAGCAGGACCTTATCCAAGCATGTCCGGCTCTCCCGCGCGCTGTACGCGTCGCTCATGCTGACCACGGCGCTCGTTCCCGCCACCGCCATGGCTGATGACGCTCTGCCCACCGGGGGACAGTTTACGACCGGCAACGGGACAATATCGGCAAACGGCCCGCGGTTGGATATCCGCCAGACGACCGAAACCGGCGTCGTGAACTGGAGCGGCTTTTCTGTAGGATCGGGCAATCAGGTTCATTTCGACAACGGCAACGGCGCGACGCTCAATCGCGTCACCGGCAATGTTTCAAGCCAGATCGACGGCAGCCTCACCGCGACCGGCAGCGTGTTCCTCATCAATCCAGCAGGTGTGGTGGTCGGCAGTGGCGGTCTGGTCGCTACGGGAGGTTCGTTTGTCGCCTCCACCCATGACGTGACCGACAGTGATTTCCTCAATGGCGGCGGGATGACCTTCTCCGGCAACAGCACCGCCGAGGTGACGAATGCCGGCACGATCCGCTCTGCACAGGGCGACATCGCCCTGATTGCCCGGCGGGTGGAGAATACCGGCACACTGGAAGCCCCCAACGGCACCGCCGCGCTTGGCGCAGGCTACAAGGTGCTGATGAAAGATGCCGCCGATACGGACGGGCTCCTCTCCGTGGAACTTGGTGGCCCGGACACAGAAGCGGTGAATTCCGGCACGATTGCTGCCGCGAATGCCGAGATCCGCGCCAATGGCGGCAATGTCTATGCACTGGCCGGCAACACGGACGATGTCATCAAGGCGACGGGCGTCACCAGTTCCGGCGGCCGCATTTTTCTGACCGCCGGGGCCACGGGCAAGGTAAGGGCCAGCGGTCGCCTCAAGGCCCGCAGGATGGCGGCGAACGTGCCCATTCCGACACCGCGTCCGGCGCGCGAGGGCGGAACGATCACCGTCACCGGCGGGGACATCACGGTCACCGGAACCTTTGACGCCTCCGCTGAAAGCGATGGCGACAGGGGCGGCGAGATCATGATCTTCGCCGAAAAGGATACAACCGTCTCCGGCGCGCTCAGCGCGCGGGGCGGGACTGGCGGCACGGGTGGCTTTATCGAGACTTCGGGCAGGAAGACCGTCGACTTCAACGGCGTCTCGATCGACACATCCGCTGCGGGCGGCACGACGGGCAACTGGCTGATCGACCCGGAAGACATCATCATCACCTACGGGCCGGCGCAGACGATTCAGAACGCCCTCGCAAACTCGAACGTCACGCTGCAAACGACGGCGACGACCGCAAACGGCCCCGTGGCCGGAACCCCTGGCCCCGGTCGTAAGGGCGACATTATCGTGAACAATGGCCTGGCCTGGAGCAGCACAAACACGCTGACGCTGGACGCCTACAACGATATCGAGATGAACGCTGGCGTGTTGGCGCCGAATGGCGGCCTGACGCTGATCGCAAAAGGTCAGGGCGGACCCGATAGCGTCGGCACGATCCACACCCATTCCAACTATGCCCTTGTCGATGTCGGGACCTTCACCCTTCAGCGCGGCTATTGGGGGCAGGTCGGGGCTGCCCTGCCATCATTCAAGGCGGGCGACTTCCGGGTTGATGAGTATGCTGGGCAGTTTCTGCGGGCGCGCGGCGGGGACGGGACCGCAGCAAACCCGTATCAGCTCTCCGATATCTACGGGCTTCAGGGAATAGTAGAAAAGGATCGTCGTACAGGGTTGGTTGATCAACTCAATTATCAGCTCGTCAGTGACATCGATGCGTCGCCAGTGTCGGGCTGGAACAGCGGTGCAGGGTTCAGGCCCGTGAGCCTGGTAGGCAATCTGGACGGCCAGGGCCATACGATCGACGGGCTGTTTATAAACCGGCCCTCCGATCACAATGTTGCACTCATTTCTTCTTGGGGGGACCAGGGAACCCCCGGTTCGCCGGAGCCGGAAATCAAGGACCTCAATGTCACCAATGCCAGCGTGACCGGAAATTCTCAGACAGCGATCCTGGTCGGTGAGAACAGCGGCGGGGCCATCGGTCATCACATGTCGAATGTCACTGTCAGCGGTACGGTTGAGACAGAAACGTGGGGCGCAGGCGTCGTAGGCCGGTTTTATGGAAACCTCGACAGATCGACGATGACCAATGTGCATGCGGATGTCTCTGTCACGGAAAACGGCACGGGCAGCGCCGTCGGTGGCCTGGTGAGCATTGTGACTGAGGGGCTGACCATATCGAATTCCAGCTCGACTGGAACAATAACCGGATCGCGTTCTGGCGGACTCGTTGGAACCGCCAATGACAACAGCAACAGGATCGAAAATTCCTACTCGACCGCGACGGTTGTTGCGTCAGGCAACTTCCGTGTGGCTGGAGGTCTTGTCGGGGGCTCCGAGGACCTCACGATTGAGAACAGCTATTTTGCCGGACAGGTGCTCGGCATCAATGGTGCTTCTGCGGGTGGTCTCATTGGCGAGGCCGACCGGTACACGACCATTATGAACTCCTTTGTCACGGGGCGCGTGGCGGCCGATGGCTATGCGGGCGCACTTATTGGTACGCTCCGGAATAACAATGTATCCATGACCAACGCGGCCTGGGACATTGGCACGACCGGACAGAGCGACGCGATCGGATATACGGCGTTCTATACTCCGACAGTTACCAACACCGGCAGCCGGACCACCGCGCAGATGCAGGGCTCGCTCGACTTCGGGCTTGGCTTCAGCCTGAACAACACCATCTGGGCCACTGGCAACGACCTCTACCCCTATTTCGGCTGGCAATATGCTTCGACGCCGGTTGCCGTTTCGGGCACGGCCTATGCTGACAGCGGCAGCACGCCGCTTTCCGGGGCTGATGTCAGCGGCATTTCCGGCGGCAGCCTGTTTGGCTCTGCTGTTACCGGCGCCAATGGCTACTACTATATCCTGACCGATGCGGGATCGCTCGACGCTGCCGGCGTTCTCACCTATCTCGATGGCGAGAGCACGCAAAGCGCAACCTATTCCGACCGCATGACTGCCAGCGGGGTCTCCGGCGCGGACATCTGGGGCAACACGTTCCGGCTCGAGACGGACGCCGCGGCTCTTACGGATGTTTCCACGAACCTGCAGGCCACGCTGGGTTCGTTCAGCGACAGCGATCTGGATTTCATAACCAATCTTCCGGGCAGCGTTCTGAGATCGGACAACAATGGCAAGAGCCTTGATATTGTTCTGGACGCCGGATCTGACTTTTCACTCAACATGAGTATGCACGCAGGGGGCGGGCTGACCGCTTCAACCGGCGGCACATTCTCTGTCGACAAGAGTTCCGTGTTTGTCGGGGCCGTCAATGGCGACCTGACGGTAAACGGGGACCTTGCCTGGGCGAGTTCCAATGAACTCACTCTCTACAGTCATGCCAGCAACACTTCGATCACGGTCAACGGATCGGTGACGGCCGCCAGTGGCAGGCTGCGCGTTGACCGGACAGGCACCGCAACCAACGTCGCCGCCATGGTGACCGGCGACATTTATGTCGACCGGTTCCAGTCTGACGCCAGTTGGACGCAGGTCGGCAGCACACTTCCGGGTTTCCACGCCAATGATTTCAACATAGCGGGCGGCGAGTTCCTTCGTGCGCTCGGGGGCGATGGCTCATCTGCAACGCCCTATCAGATCGCGGATGTCTATGGATTGCAGGGCATGGGATCGAGCGGTCTTCTCGGCAGCGCCTTCGTCCTCGTCAACGATATCGATGCATCGGGTACGGCAGGCTGGAATGGCGGTGCAGGCTTCGACCCGATCGGCGTCTACGGCGCTGAATTCAGCGGCAGTCTCGACGGACAGGGGCATGCGATCAGCGGCCTGACCATCGACCGCGCCGCCGACGACTATGTCGGCCTGTTCGGCTATGCCGCTGCCGGTTCGTCCCTGTCGGATCTCATCCTGTCCGGCGGCAGCGTCTCCGGCAATGGTCATGTTGGCGCACTGGCTGGATACGCCGGATCCACCATCGGTGATGTGCAGACCTCGACGGACGTTTCCGGCACAGCCCACAGCATTGGCGGTCTGGTCGGCACGCTGGATGGGACAGTCGCCCGATCCTCCGCCACCGGCGCGGTGACCGGTATTGGCGGCGTCAGCGATATTGGTGGCCTTGTCGGTGTCGCCTATGGCGGATCGACGATCCATCAGTCCTACGCCACCGGCAATGTGACCGTCGGCGGCGCGATCAACCTGAACTTCAACTTTGGCGGTCTGGTCGGGTACAATACGGGCTCCATCACGCAATCCTTCGCTACCGGCAATGTGACGGCAGGCGGCAACGGGGCCGGTGGCCTGGCCGGCGTGAATGACGGGTCGATCACGGATTCCTATGCGACGGGCGCCGTTTCGGCTGCCGCGTTCGCGGGCGGCCTTCTGGGGCAACTGACGACATCCGGATCGGTTGCAAGAGCCTATGCCACAGGCTCCGCCTCTGCCGGCGACGGCAATGAGGGCGGCATTGCAGGGCTCGTTGATACCGGCGCTTCCTTCAGTGCGACTTTATGGGACACCGATGCGTCTGGCCTGACGGATGCTGTCGGCTTCTCGTATGATCCCACGGTTCCCGGCGTGACCGGCCTTACAGGCGCGCAGATGACGCAGCTCTCGACCTTCACCGCTTATGGCTTCAACATTGATGATGAGGGCGGGACAGGCGCGGTCTGGCGCATCTACGATGGGTATACGACCCCGCTCCTGCGCGGTTTCATGACCGGTCTCAGCGTGACGGGCGGCAGCGTCAGCAAGGTTTATGACGGCAGCGCAGCAAGTCCCGATGTGGGAACGCTCGTTTATGGCGGCCCCTATGACGGCTCCCGGATTTTCGGCACGGCCAGCTATCTTGCAGCCAACGCAGATGCGGGCACCTATACGGGCGGCAACCTGACCCTGGCGGGGCTTTATTCCGGCCAGTTTGGCTATGATCTGACGCTTGCATCGGGTTCTCTCGCCATCACGCCCGCCACCCTGTGGGTGACGGCAAATGCGGCGAGCATGACCTATGGCGACGGTGCGCCGACCCTTGGCTATTCCCACAGCGGACTGGTCGGCGGCGACAACGCATCGGTATTCACCGGAGCGCTGTCCAGTGGCGCGACCTCCACCAGCGATGTGGGTGCCTATGGGATCACGCAGGGGTCGTTATCGGCTGGCGGCAACTATCAGATCGCCTTCACCGGCGCTGACGTGACCGTCAACAGGCGGGCAGTCACGGTGCGGGCGGACGATCTGCAGCGCGACATTGACGAAGCCAATCCCGCGCTGACCTACGCCATCGTTTCCGGTTCGCTGGTCAATGGCGACCATATGAGCGGCAGCCTGTCCACGACGGCGAACCTGAACTCACCGGTCGGCGCATACGCCATTGGTCAGGGCTCACTGGCGCTCTCGCCCAATTACGAACTGACCTATCTCGGTGGCATTCTCACCGTCCTCGACGGGTCGAATATCCCGACACCCGATATCCAGCCTCAGGCATATGAGTCTTCACCGCCTCTGCTGATCGAAGCAGGCGATGGAGAGACCGAGACCTGCGAACCGGTGGCTGTCAGCGAAAGCGGCCCGCTGGCCGTCTACCCCTGTAACCGATCTTACGGCGCATGGCTGAGCGCTGCGGTGGAATGATGATGACATCAGAGTTTTCGATCCGTCAGCATCTGCTGATGCTGCCCATCGCACTGAGCGCTGGCATCCTGTTCCTTCATCCGGCAGCTTTTGCGCAGTCGGCTCTCGAGCGCAACCTGCCGCAGGTCGCGCCGGGCGAGCCGGTGTCCCTCGGCGTGGATGAACAGGAGTTCGGTGCGACGGACACGACGCCACTCGGTGTCGATCTCGCCGGCGTTTATCTGATCGGGGAAGATGATGCGGCTGCCGCTGCACCGCCGAAAGGCGTCGGGGGAAAAATCGAGATCATCGACCGGCAGGCCGCTGAGACTGCACTGGGCGCGTTCATCGGCGAGCCGCTGACGCTGGCGCTGGCGGGCAGGATCCAGGCCGCAATCGCCCGCGTCTACAGGGATGCCGGTTACCCGTTTGTCTCCGTCACCCTGCCGCCGCAGGAAATCACCAGCGGTGTGCTGCAGGTCCGTGTCATAGAGTTTCGCACCGGTGAAGTGACGGTCGAAGGCGTTGCCGCCGGCGAAGCCGAGGGCATCCGGAAGGGATTGCGCGCAGCGCGCGGAGAGAAAATCGATGCACGGGCGCTGGAAGAGGATCTGAACTGGCTGAACCGCACACCATACCGGCGCGCCGAAGGGGTGTTTCGGCCCGGCGAGGACACCGCGCTCAGCAATCTTGACGTCATGATCCGGACGCAGCGGCCCTGGCAGGTTTTTGCCGGCTGGTCGAATTCCGGCTCAAGCGACACCGGGCGGGACCGCTATTTCCTTGGTGGTTCTGCGCGTCTGCCCCTGCCGGGCGCACCCTGGATTTCCTATCAGATGACGGCAAGCGACGACATCTGGAGTGATCCGGGGATCATCATTCCGCGGGGGGGTGATTATCCGGGTTACATCAGTCATGCGGGCAGATTGACCATCCCGACCTTCGCCCGCCAAAGTCTGGAAATCGCCCCGGCCCTGGTTGCGAGCAGCGACCGGCCGAACCGCTTTTTCACCATTGAGAACACCACGTTCGAACTGCCGGTGATCTATCGGTCGGCGGTCTCCAACATCCTGCCGGGACGCTATTGGGGCGATATCTATGGCGGTGTTGAGTTCAAGCGTCTCGAACGCCGTACATTGTTCAACGGAGTGTCGGTGGCAGAGGGAAGTGCGGAGCTTTTCCAGCTGGTGCTGGGCTGGAGCGGGGATTTCGAGGACCGCTGGGGCAAAACGGTCGTCGATATGCGCGTGAAAGCCAATCCGGGCGGCGTGCTTCACGGCAACGACATGACCAGCTGGCACCCGTTTTCCAATGGCCGCATCGATGACCTTCGATACGCCTACCTGGCCATGGATCTCACCCGCGCCACACCACTGCCGGCGCAGCTCTCCTGGATTTCCTCACTCTCGGGAACCCTTGCCGGCGAGGCGCTGCCGGATACCGAGCGCGTCTCTCTTGGCGGGCGCTATGCGGTGCGCGGTTACAATTACGATGATGTGAGCGTGGACAGCGGTATCATCTGGCGCAACGAGTTGCGTCTGCCGAACATCTCGTTGCTGGGAGACGGGGTCGGGGGCGACTGGCTTCCGCCCGTTCAGGACAGCCTGTCCCCCTACTTCTTCGCCGATCTCGGCTTCGGGGGCGATCACAGCACGGACCGGAGCACGACGCTGGGCGGGCTTGGAGTGGGGTTCGATTACAGTGTCGGCGAAACCTTCTCTGCCAGTTTCATAGCCGGCGTTGCTCTCAGTGACGGTGGAAACACGCAGGCCGGTGACTGGAACCTGCAGGGTTCCATAACGGCGCGTTTCTAGCTGTCTGGACCGACGCCGTCCCATGCGCGCCGGCTCATGGCATTGACGATTCGGTTGTTCCTTCAGGCCGTGAGACGGCTGCTGTCGCCATGTGATGGCGGCTGTTCCCTGTCGCCCTGCCTGGCTGCAATGCCATCCACAATTAAATAAATGCAGTTGTCGTGGCTGCCAGGCGCATTGTCTGAATACCCTGCCAATTGATGCGCACTGCCGCGGTGACACGCGAAAGCAGTGTGCTTCCGCGCGCCGCACGCGCGACAAAAACGCCGCATCGAATGCCTCTTTCGCTATGCCAAAAACGAAGGTAAATGAAAGTAATATGAAAATTCTGTGTCCGACAGGTATAGACATATTGTTCTTCAGGTGTTGTCATCCAACGGTAACAATAGCTGGTCAAGAGAGATCGGTTTCAAAATCGGCGACCAGCTCTACAGGGAGATAAGAGATGAAATTTCGCGCAATGCTTTCCGCCGCGACTGCTTTAACGGTGGCGCTGCCGGCAATGGTCGGCGTCGCACAGGCCGAAGCAACCCAGATCCAGTTCTGGCATGCTTTCACCGGTCGTCTCGGTGAACTTCTGGACAAGCAGGTAGCGGACTTCAACGCCAGCCAGGACCAGTATGAAGTCGTTGCCACGCTCAAGGGCAACTATTCGGAAGCTCTGAACGCAGGCATCGCCGCATTCCGCGCCGGCGAACAGCCGCACATTCTGCAGGTCTTCGAAGTCGGCACCGCGACGATGATGGCTGCCAAGGGCGCGATCAAGCCGGTCTACGAAGTGATGGCGGAAGCCGAAGCCGATTTCGACCCGAGCGCGTATCTCGCGCCGGTTGCCGGCTACTACACGAACACCGACGGCGAGATGCTGTCGCTGCCCTACAACTCCTCCACGCCCGTTCTCTACATCAACAAGAACGCGCTTGAGGCTGCCGGTCTCGACCCCGAGACCAAGCCGGCTACCTGGTCGGAAGTCGAGGAAATCCTCGTCAAGCTGAAGGAATCGGGCTCCGAGTGCCCGCTCACGACGGCATGGCAGTCCTGGATTCATCTTGAGAACCTGAGCGCCTATCACAATGTGCCGTTTGCCACGGAAGCCAATGGCTTTGCCGGCACCAACACCGAGCTCGCTTTCAATGGCGACCTGCAGGTGAAGCACATCGACAAGATGGGCGCATGGGCGAAAGACGGCCTGTTCAGCTATTCCGGCCGCCGCAATGAGGGCGGTGCGCGCTTCCGTTCGGGCGAGTGCGCCATGTTTACCGAATCCTCCGCTGGCTATGCCGGTGTGAAGGCCGAGGCCGACTTCCCGTTCACCGTGACGAACCTGCCTTACTGGGCGGATGCGGAAGGCGCGCCCTTCAACACGATCATCGGCGGCGCATCGCTGTGGGTCATGTCGGGCCATGAGGGCGAGGAATATGCCGGCGTTGCCGACTTCCTGAACTACCTCTCCAGCGCCGAAGTGCAGGCTCAGTGGCACCAGGACACCGGCTATCTGCCGATCACCACCGCCGCTTACGAGCTGACCAAGGAGCAGGGCTTCTACGACGAGAACCCGGGCACCGACATTGCCATCCTGCAGATGACCGGCAAGGCCCCGACGGACAACTCCAAGGGCATCCGTCTCGGCAATTTCGATCAGGTCCGCGCCATCATCGACGAGGAACTGGAAGCCGTATGGCAGGGTGAGAAAGACGCCAAGACCGCACTCGACGAAGCTGTGAACCGCGGCAACCAGCTGCTGCGCCGCTTCGAGCAGTCGACGCGCTAATCTTGTAAAATTGCGGGGCCGGCACAACAGCTGCCGGCCCCGTATCATTTGGTCGGCCCATGGAAAAACGCGTTACCTTCGACAATCGATTATTGCCATATCTGCTGCTTGCGCCGCAGCTTCTGGTGACCATTGTCTTTTTCTTCTGGCCTGCCGCACAGGCCCTCTACCAGTCGCTGCTTCTGCCTGATCCGTTTGGTCTGGGCGCGCAGTTCGTCTGGTTCTCGAACTTCGAATATCTCTTCAGCGACCCGTATTATCTCAAGTCGTTCATCACGACGGCGGTCTTCACCTTCTTCGTGACGGTGGTTTCCATGTCGGTCGCGCTGCTTTTCGCCGTTATGGCCGATCAGGTCATTAAAGGCGCGGGGACCTACAAGACGCTGTTGATCTGGCCCTATGCCGTCGCGCCTGCCGTTGCCGGCGTGATGTGGCTGTTCATGTTCCAGCCCTCCATCGGCGTCATCGCGTTCTACATGAAGGCCATGGGCATCGACTGGAACCCGGTTCTCAATGGCGGTCAGGCCATGTCGCTTGTCATCCTCGCTGCCGCGTGGAAGCAGATCAGCTACAATTTCCTGTTTTTCCTGGCCGGTCTGCAGGCCATTCCGAAGAGCCTGATCGAGGCTGCCGCCATCGACGGCGCGGGCAAGTGGCACCGCTTCCGCACGATCATCTTCCCGCTTCTGTCGCCCACCACCTTCTTCCTGCTGGTGGTCAACATCGTCTATGCCTTCTTCGAGACGTTCGGCATCATTCACACGATGACGGCAGGCGGCCCCGGTCAGTCGACCACCATTCTCGTCTACAAGGTCTATTCCGACGGTTTCGTCGGGCAGGACCTCGGCTCCTCCGCCGCCCAGTCCGTCATCCTGATGGTTGTCGTGGGCATTCTGACCGTCATCCAGTTCCGCTTCATCGAGCGGCGCGTGCATTACTGAGGAGGGCGGATCATGGTCGAAAAACGGGGTTTTGGAACCATTCTGATGCATGCGGTGCTGATCATCGGCATCGCCATCGTCTGCTTCCCGATCTATCTCACCTTCGTCGGCTCGACGCTGACGCATTTTGATATCATCCGCCCGCCCATGCCATTGCTGCCCGGGCCGCATCTCATCGACAATTACAGCGAGGCGCTGGCTTCGGGCGTGACCGCGCCTGTCGGGCGCATGCTGTTCAACTCGTTCATCATGGCCATGGGCATTGCGATCGGCAAAATCGCGATCTCCATCCTGTCGGCCTATGCAATCGTCTATTTCCGCTTCCCCTTCCGCATGCTCGCCTTCTGGGCGATCTTCATGACGCTCATGCTGCCGGTGGAAGTGCGTATCGTGCCGACCTATGAGGTCGTGGCCTCGCTTGGCCTGCTCAATTCCTATACCGGCCTGATCCTGCCGCTCATCGCCTCGGCAACCGCCACCTTCCTCTTCCGCCAGTTCTTCATGACCGTGCCGGACGAGCTGGTGGAGGCTGCGCGCGTCGATGGCGCGGGGCCGCTGCGCTTCTTCAAGGACATCCTGCTGCCGCTCTCGGTGACCAACATCGCAGCGCTGTTCGTGATCCTCTTCATCTACGGTTGGAACCAGTTCCTCTGGCCATTGCTCATCACCACAAAGCCGGAGATGAACACCATCGTGATGGGTCTGAAGCAGATGATGCCGACCGCCGATGACTACGGCAACTGGCCCGTGACCATGGCAGCCGCCATGCTGGCCGTTCTGCCGCCGGTGGCTGTGGTGATCTTCATGCAGCGCCTGTTCGTCAAAGGCCTCGTCGAGACAGAAAAATAGAAGGACCGAAATCGGCATGGCGACGATTTCCATTCGCGATATCCGCAAATCCTACGCAAAGACCGAGGTCATTCACGGCGTAAGCCTCGATGTGGCCGATGGCGAGTTCATCGTCATTGTCGGCCCCTCCGGTTGCGGCAAGTCCACGCTTCTGCGCATGGTCGCAGGCCTTGAGCGCATCACCAGCGGCACGATGGAAATCGACGGCCGGCTGGTCAACGATCTGGAACCGCGCGAGCGCGACATCGCCATGGTGTTCCAGAACTATGCGCTCTATCCGCATATGAGCGTGTTCGACAACATGGCCTATGGCCTGAAGATTGCCGGCAAGACGAAGGACGAGATCCGCCAGCGGGTCGACAAGGCCGCCACCATGCTGCAGCTCGAGCCCTATCTCGACCGCAAGCCGCGCGCCCTTTCGGGCGGTCAGCGCCAGCGTGTCGCCATGGGCCGTGCGCTCGTGCGCAATCCTGCCGTCTTCCTGTTCGACGAGCCGCTTTCCAACCTCGATGCCAAGCTGCGTGTGCAGATGCGTCTCGAGATCAAGCAGATGCAGCGCTCGGTGGGCACCACCGCGCTCTACGTGACGCATGATCAGGTGGAAGCCATGACCCTGGCTGATCGGCTGGTGGTCATGAATGGCGGCATTGCCGAGCAGATCGACACGCCGATGAATGTCTATGAACGTCCGGCCACGCGCTTTGTCGCCGGCTTCATCGGTTCGCCGGCCATGAACATTCTGCAGGGCAGCGTCTCGGGCTCGGATTTTGAGCTGGAAGGCGGCGGCAAGCTGGCGCTCGACGCCCAGCCCGCAGAAGCTGGCCGGCCGGTTCTCTTCGGCGTGCGCCCGGAGCATCTGCAGCTTGTTTCGGCGGATGAGGCCACGCTCAACCTGTCGGTCACCGCAGTGGAAACGCTTGGTGCGGACACGCTTGCTCACGGCAAACTGTCCGGCGCAAATGGCGCGGGCGGCGAACTGATCGCCCGGCTGTCCGGCAGCGCGCAGGTCGCCCCCGGCGACACGCTGCCGCTTGCCATCCAGAAGGGCATGACGCATCTCTTCGATGCCGAGACCGGCAAGCGCCTCTGACAAAAAGCGCCGCCGGGCGAGAGGCCCGACGGCGCTTGAAAAAATTAGCGCAAGTTTCTGAAAATCAGGCGCAAAGCGGGTTCGGCATATAGCCGACAAAGCCGGTGATCTTCCAGCGCCCGTCGATCTTCGAGCAGAAATAGAGCGTCTGCCAGTTCAGCCGGTCGACGGTGCCGTCGGCCTTGGCAACCATGCCGTTGAACTTCTTGTGCAGCACCGCGCGGTCGCCATTGATGTCGATGTCGCGCATATTGGTAACACGGAACAGGGCTTCGCGCAGCGGCTCGGCAAACGCAGTGGCCGCCGTCTCCTTGCCCTGACGCAGCCACTCGTCGCGATAGGTCTCGACGTTGGGAAACTGAAGCCGCCAGGAATCCGCATCGCTCAGAAAATGCGCGTGCATGCCAAAGAAGCGGTCTTCGGCAAAATCCCCTTCCACCATCGACCAGTCCTGCGAGAGGAACGCGTCGATATCGCGCCGCACCAGCATCTCCCATAAGTAATGACGGTCGGCGTCGCCTTCGGGAAAGGGATTCTTGTCGTAGTTCATCAGCTCCTCCGTCTTGATGATGGGGTTTGGGGCAGGGTCTAGAGCGTCCCCACTTTTCCTGGAATTGCTCTAGGTCAGGCGGCCACGCGCGGCGACCGGAACGGTCTCGGTGACGATGTCGCCATCGGCAAGGTTCACCTCGTCATAGAGGTTGGACACCGGGCAGACATGGTTGGGAATGATGCGCACTTTCTCGCCGATTTGAGGTTTTTTGGCAGAGCCTGAAAGATCGATGACGCCGTGCTCCTCGCTGAGCCCGGTAATCACCGCATCGGGATATTCCACGATGTGACCATGGCCGGGCACGGGCGCGAGGTCGGCGGCGAGCGCCTTGGAGCCGGCATCGATGACCGCGCGGTTTTCCGTCGGGCGGCTCACCACCGTCGCAAGCACCGTGAACGCGCAGTCTTCCAGCGTGCCATGGCCGAAAGCCACCTGCATCCGGTCTGAATAGATATAGGTTCCGGGCCTGTGCTCGGTCGCGCTCTTCACGCTTCCCGCCTCGTAGAAATCGGGCGAGCCGCCACTGGAAACCGTGTTCGCCCTGAGGCCGTTTTTCTCAAGTGCGGCGATGGCCTCGCTCAGCCATTCTTCCACCTCGGCGAGTTTCCCGCGCGGCGGATAGGTCATCAAGCCTTCGAAGCGCAGGCCAGGTGCTGCGTCGATCTCTTTCGCGAGCGTCACGACCTCTTCCATCGTCTGCACGCCGCAGCGCCCCGCGCCCGTATCGCACTCGATGAGAACCGGAAGGGGATGATCGGGATCGGTGAAATGCGCGGCATAGCCTGCCACCGTCACCGCACTGTCGGCGGTGATCGAGAGGGTGATGCGCCGGTGCAGCGCCAGAAGCCGGTCGAGCTTGCCCGCGCCCAGAATGTTGTAGGGAATGAAGATGTCGGTAATCCCGGCATCGGCCATCACTTCGGCCTCACCGATTTTCTGGCAGGTAATGCCCACTGCGCCGAGGTCGCATTGAAGCTTTGCGAACAACGGCAGTTTGTGCGTCTTGATGTGCGGGCGCAGCTTCAGAGCATGTTCGTCGGCATAGGCCTGGGCACGAACAAGGTTGGCTTTCGCCCTGGCGCGGTCGATGACCACCGCCGGCGTTTCCAGGTCGAGAATGCGCACGGCATCAGTCTCCAATGGGCAGTTCGGGATCGCGGATATTCTGGCTGGCAAGGCTATGGCGCACGCGGCGCAGCGGTTCAAGCACCTTCTTGCCGAGCGTCAGGGCCGTGGCCATGGCGATGATGTCGACGCTCGCCAGCAGCGCATACCGCATGGAGGAAGGTTTGTAGAGATTGCCGTCTTCCTTGAAGGTCAGCGGCAGAAGCGCGTCGCCGGCCTCGGCCAGCGGCGTGTTGGGCGTCGTCACCACGTAGGCCCGCGCGCCATACTGGCGGGCGATGGTCACCGCATCCATGACGGAGGGCGCCTGGCCCGAAACGGAAAACCCGATCACCACCGCTTTCGGCTCCAGAACGGAAGCGCTCATGCGCTGCAACTGCGGATCGGTGTGGGCGGTGACGTGCAGGCCAAGGCGAAAGAGCCGGTTCTGCAATTCCACGGCGGCAAAGGACGAGCTGCCGCCAGTGCCATAGATCAGGATCTGGCTTGCCCGGCTGATGCTGCGGGCCATCGGCTCCAGGTCGATATCGGCCAGCGCCATCGACATGAGGTCGAGCGCGGCATGTGCGCCGGTCGCCACCTTGGCTACCACTTGACCGGAAAGCGGCAGCTCCTCCACCGGTGCGCTCGGCTCACGCAGATAGGCCCCGCCAATGGCGAGCGCCTGCGCAAGGTGAAAACGCATGTCGCGCGTGCCGGGGAAACCGAGCGCCCGCGCCAGCCGCGTGATGGTCGGTTCGCTCACGCCCGCCCGTTCGGCGATCTGCGCAATCGGCGCGTGCGCCGCGAAATGCGGATCGGCCAGAATGCTCTCGACCAGACGAATTTCCGCGCCGCGCCCCCGCTCCAGCCGGTCCTGCAGCCGGGCGATGATATCGACCGTACGTTCCGTGTCGTTGGGCGCGCGTTCGTCCATTTTCAGGCTGCCTTCAGTCGCTGGCCATTGTCGTGGTCGAACAGATGCACGTGCTCGACGGGCACCGCAAGCCGCAATTCCTCACCGGGCCGCGGCAGATCGCGGTCGCGCAGGACGACGCGCACATCCTCGCCCGCAATCGTTCCGAACACATGGATTTCCGGCCCTGTCGGCTCCACCACCGCCACTTTGAGCGCCAGCGGTCCCTGCGGGTCACGCACATAGGATTCAGGCCGGATGCCGATCGTGACCGGGCGTCCGTCGCCCGCGCCGGCGGCGATGGGCAGTTTGCTGCCATCGCCCAGAACGGCAACCGGCGCGCCATCGGCGCTTTCCATCCGCGCCTGAAGGAAGCTCATGGCAGGCGAGCCGATGAAGCCGGCGACAAAGGTGTTTGCGGGGTTGTCATAGAGCTCCAGCGGCGTGCCCACCTGCTCGATATTGCCGCCATTCATGACAACGATCCGGTCGGCCATTGTCATGGCTTCGATCTGGTCGTGGGTCACATAGACGATGGTGGTGCCGAGCTTCTGATGCAGCGCCTTGATCTCGGTGCGCATCTGGATGCGCAGCTTGGCGTCGAGATTGGATAAGGGCTCGTCGAACAGGAACACTTTCGGATCGCGCACGATGGCGCGGCCCATGGCGACGCGCTGGCGCTGACCGCCGGAAAGCTGTCCCGGCTTGCGATCCAGATAGTCGCCAAGATTGAGAATTTCAGCCGCCTTCTTGATGCGGCGCTCCGTTTCGTCCTTGGGCTCGCCGCGCACGCGCGGACCGAAGCTGATATTGTCGCGCACGCTCATATGCGGAAAGAGTGCATAGGACTGGAACACCATAGAGGTGTCCCGCTTCTGTGGCGGGATATCGTTGGCGCGCGCCCCGCCGATCATGAGGTCGCCGGCGCTGATCGCTTCCAGCCCCGCAATCATGCGCAGAAGCGTGGACTTGCCGCAGCCGGACGGCCCGACCAGAACGACAAACTCGCCATCGTCGATGGCCAGAGACAGTTTCTCGATGACTGTCAGAGAGCCGTAGCGTTTGCAGATATCCGTCAGTTTCAACTCAGCCATGAAGGGGCTCCTTAGCCGGCGATCTGTTCGAGAAAGGGCAGGTTCCCGGCGGAAATGCCTGCATCCACGGGAAGCACCGTGCCGGTGATGCCGCTTGAAAGCGGGGAGGCGAGGAAAGCGGCGGCGCGCGCCACCTCCGCAGGCTCCACCATGCGGCGCAGCGGATAAAGCGCTCCGACCTTGCCGAGAATCTCCGGGTCGCGCTCGATGCGATGATCCCACGCCATGGTGCGAACGGAACCAGGCGTGATCGCATTGGCGCGGATCCCGTGCCGGCCTTCTTCCGTGGCGACCGCGCGCATCCAGGCGATCAGCCCCGCCTTGGCAGCCGCATAGGCGGGGTTGCCGTAATGGGAAAGCGCGTTGATCGAGGAGATGAAAACAAAGGCCGCCCCGCCTTCGCGCTGGCGCAGGGCGGGCAGAAACGCCTGCGAAAGACGCGCCGCGCTGCGCAGATTGAGGTTCAGCTCATGGGTCAGCGCTTCGGGCGTGACATCATCCAGCGTTTCGGCGCGTGTCCACCCGGCATTGGAGATGATGGCGGAAGGGACCCCGTTTTCGCAGATCCGTTTTGCAGCCGCCTCGACCGCTTTATCGTCCAGCAGGTCGAAACGCTGCGCCTCGGCAACGCCGTCGAACGATAAGTCAGCCTCATCCAGATCGCACGCGACGACTGAAGCCCCGAAACCCGACAGAACCTCCACCATGGCCCGGCCAATGCCACCGGCCGCGCCTGTTACGACGATTCTCTGGCCACCAAGATCGATCATTGCACTCCCATTCATTCGCTCGTTTCGTCCGCCGCTTTTGTGCTCGTGTTTTTCGTTTCACAGGCAGACGGGGCGTCGGCAGTTACACCAGCCGACATCTAAAGCTTGCCGAAAAATCGTAATTTAGCAACACGATTGTGCGATTTTCCTTGCCAGAAGCGAATTTCTGTAAAAAAATTACATAAAAGATTGCCGCTCACGCCGAGAAGGCAGCCGGGAAAACAGGTCAGGCCGCCGCCTCCCGAACGGGAGATGGAACAGGAACCCAAGAGAGGAACAGGGAGACAGACATGAAAAGGACTGCACTCAGGACAGCCGTTGCCGGCGCTGCTTTGTTAGCCGCGATGGGATGGGCGCATGCAGAGACCGTGCGCGTGACCGTTGCGGAATACAGCTCGAAAACCGGCCCGTATTTCGAGGAAGCCGCAAAAGCCTTTGAGGAAGCCAATCCGGGCTCCGAAATCCAGGTCGAAGTGGTGCCGTGGGATGTGCTTCTGCAAAAGCTGACCACCGATATTTCCGGCGGCGCCAATGCCGATCTCTCGATCATCGGCACGCGCTGGCTGATCGACTTTGTGGATCAGGGCATTGCCGCGCCGCTCGATGATTACATGACACAGGACTTCAAAGATCGCTTCTTCCCGGTCTTCCTTGAGCCTTCGGTGATGCAGGAAAAGACCTATGGGCTGCCGGTCGCCGCATCGGCCCGCGCCATGTATTACAACAAGGACCTGTTCGAGCAGGCCGGCATTACCGAAGTTCCCGACACGTGGGATGAGCTTGCCGAGGCAGCCAAGAAGATCGGCGCGCTGGGCGATGATATTGCCGGCTTCGGACTTCAGGGCAAGGAAATCGAGACGGACGTCTATTTCTACTATGCGTTCTGGGCCTATGGCGGCGAGCTGGTGGAAGAAGACGGCACGTCCGGCCTCGACAGCGACGCCGGCTACAAGGCGGCGGAAATGTACAAGTCGCTGATCGATTCCGGCGCAACGCAGCCGGGCGTCACCTCCTACAATCGTGAGGACGTGCAGAACCTGTTCAAGCAGGGCAAGGTCGGCATGATGATCACCGCGCCGTTCCTTTCCAACCAGATCAAGGAAGAAGCGCCGGATCTCAAATATGGCGTGGCGGCCATTCCGGCCGGTCCCGAGGGTGACCGTGGCACCTATGGCGTGACCGATTCCATCATCATGTTCGAGAATTCCGAGAACAAGGATCTGGCCTGGAAGTTCCTCGACCAGCTGTTCACCACCGAATGGCGCGCCAAGTTCACCTCCGGCGAGGGCTTCCTGCCGGTCAATCCGGAAGTCGCGGCGCAGCCGGCCTTTGCCGACAATGCCGATCTGAAGGAGTTCACCGCGCTTCTGCCGGACGCCCGCTTTGCACCGGTCATCGCCGGCTGGGAGGAGATCGCGGCAACCACGTCGGATGCGGTCCAGACCATCTATCTGGGCAATGGCGAGGCCAAGGCCACGCTTGATGCCGCTGCCGGCGAGATCAACAGCATTCTCGGCAACTGATCACGGCCTGACCGAACCGGCATGCGCGGCCCAGCGCCGCGCATGCCGACTTCCAAGTTTCATCCGGCGATGAGCCGGCAAAACGTGACGGGACCATGATCCGCTCGCCTCTGACCAATCCCTATCTGCTGATCCTGCCGGGGTTCCTGCTCGCCGCGTTCATCATCCTGTGGCCGCTCTACCAGCTCGGCACGATTTCGCTCAATGACGTCAATCGTTTCGGCCAGTTGCGCGGTTTCAACGGTGTCGAAAATTACGTGGCGGTCTTCACCGATCCTGATTTTCTGGGCGCGCTGTGGCGCACCTTCATCTGGACCGGCGCCATCGTCATCGGCACGCTCGTCGTTTCCGTGCCCGTCGCCATGATCCTCAATGAGGATTTTTATGGCCGCGCGATTGCGCGCGTCATCATCATGCTGCCCTGGGCCGTGTCGCTGACCATGACCGCCATTGTCTGGCGCTGGGCGCTGAACGGCGAAAGCGGCATGCTCAATTCCGGCCTTCATGGCCTCGGTCTCATCGACCAGAACATCCAGTGGCTCGCCCGCGCCTCCACCGCCTTTCCGGTGCAGATCATGATCGGCATTCTGGTCACAGTGCCCTTCACCACGACGATCTTTCTGGGCGGCCTCTCCTCCATTCCCGACGATCTTTATGAGGCGGCGAAGCTTGAGGGCGCGTCGCGCTGGCAGACATTCCGCGAGATCACCCTGCCGCTGATGAAGCCGTTCCTGAACATCTCCATCGTGCTGAACATGATCTATGTGTTCAACTCGTTCCCGATCATCTGGGCTACCACGCAGGGCGGCCCCGCGAACTCCACCGACATTCTCGTCACCTATCTCTACAAGCTGGGCTTCCGCTTCGGGAAACTCGGCGAGGCCTCGGCCCTTTCGGTGATGATGTTCGTGCTGCTGCTTGCCTTCACCGTTCTCTATGTCTCGCTGGCCATGCGGAGGGAACGCACATGAGCCCGAAGCTGAAAAAATCCCTCCTCTACTGGGCGCTGCTCTCGCCGCTCATCGTGCTGATCCTGTTCCCGTTCGCCGTGATGTTCATCACCGCGATCAAGCCGGCAAATGAAGTGCTTTCGCCCACCTGGTGGCCGCGCGAGCCGGCATGGCGCAACTTTATCGACATGTGGGCCGTCACCAATTTCGGCAATGCGCTGTGGAACTCGGTCTATGTGTCGGTTCTGTCGACCGTGCTGGCGCTCGCCGTCTCCATTCCCGCAGCCTATGCGATGAGCCGTTTCCGTTTCGCGGGACAGGGCTTCTTCCGCCAGTTCCTTCTGGTCACGCAGATGCTGTCGCCCATCGTGCTGGTGATCGGCCTGTTCCGGCTGGTCGTGTGGCTCGGCCTGCTCGACAATGTGAATTCCATCGTCTTCGTCTATGGCGCGTTCAATGTCGCCTTCACGGTGTGGATGCTGCAGAGCTATTTCTCCACCATCCCGAAGGATCTGGAGGAAGCCGCCTGGATCGAGGGCGCGAGCCCGGCAAAGGCGCTGGTGATGGTGTTCCTGCCGCTTGCCCTTCCGGCCATGACGGTTACCGCCATCTTCTCCTTCATCAATGCGTGGAACGAGTTCGTGATCGCACTCACCATGCTGCGACGGCAGGAGAGCTACACGCTGCCGATCCAGATCTTCTCGCTGGTTGCCGGCCGCTACACGGTCGAATGGCACCATGTCATGGCGGCCACGTTCGTCGCCACAATTCCCGTCGCCATCATCTTTGCCTGGTTGCAGCGCTATCTCGTGCGCGGCCTCGCCATCGGCGCGGTGAAATAGGTCTCAAAACGGAGTTTATCGATGACCAAGCAGTGCTTTGGCACATCCCATGTGCCGCTTTCCCCCGCCGTTCGTGCCGGCGACTTCGTCTACATCTCAGGCCAGGTGCCGGTGGGTGAAGATGGCGTTGTCGTTCAGGGCGGCATCACCGAGCAGACCCAGCAGGTGATGGCCAACGTCAAGGCCGCGCTGGCGCTTGCCGGCTGCACGCTGGACGATGTGGTCAAGACCACCGTCTGGCTGGAAGATGCGCGCGATTTCGGCCCCTTCAACGCCGTCTATGGAAAGCACTTCCCCAAGGATCCGCCGGCGCGCACCACCGTTGAATCGCGGCTGATGCTCGACATCAAGATCGAGGTCGAGGCCGTCGCCTACAAGCCGCTCTGATCCAGACAAACCGGAATCTCATCGCATGCGTGTCTTCACGGCGTCGCTCGCCACCGAAACCAACACCTTTTCGCCCATCCCCACGGATCGCAGGGATTTCGAGATGGCTTTCTACGCCGGACCCGGCGACCATCCCGAAACCCCGACGCTCTGCTCCGCGCCGATTCCGGTTCTGCGGCGGCGGGTGAAGGAGGAGGGGTTCACCCTGATCGAGGGCACCGCCACCTGGGCGGAGCCGGGCGGTTATGTCCGTCTCGATGTCTATGAGGCGCTGCGCGATGAGATTCTCGATCAGCTGCGGGCCGCCATGCCGGTGGACTGCGTGGTGCTCGGCCTGCACGGCGCGATGGTGGCGCGCGGGCTCGACGACTGCGAGGGCGATCTGCTTGCCCGTGTGCGCGAGATCGTCGGCCCCAATGTGATCGTTGCCGCCGAACTCGATCCGCACAGCCATCTGACGGCGAAGCGCGTTGCGGCGGCGGACATTCTCGCCGCCTTTCTGGAGTTTCCGCATACGGATTTTCTCGAGCGCGCCGAGCATGTGGTGGATCTGGCGCTGCGCGCCACGCGCGGCGAAATCCGCCCCGTGATCTCCACCTTCGACTGCCGCATGATCGACGTCTTTCCCACGAGCCGCGAGCCCATGCGCTCCTTCGTGGACCGCATGAAGGCGCTGCAGGGCAGGGGGGACGTTCTTTCGGCCTCGCTGATCCACGGCTTCATGGGCGGCGACGTGCCCGAGCTTGGCACCCAGGTCATGGTCGTCACCGATAATGCGCCGGAGGCCGGTGACGCACTGGCCGAAGAACTGGGGCTGGAGGTGCGCGGCATGCGTGGCGTGACCGCGATGAACAGCCTCTCCATCGAAGACGCCATCGCGAAAGCCGGCGCCGGCGGCAGGAGCGGAAAACCCGTCGTGATCGCGGATATGTGGGACAATCCCGGTGGCGGAACCGCAGGCGACAACACCGCGCTTTTGCATGCGCTTGTTGAAAGCGGCATCACGCGCGCGGGTGTTGCGACCATCTGGGATCCGCAGGCCGTCGGCTTTGCCCATGGCGCAGGCGAGGGCACCATTCTCGACATGCGCATCGGCGGCAAGGCGAATGCGGCCAGTGGCACGCCGTTTGACGGCACATTCGAAATCCGCAGGCTGGCGGAAGAAGGGTGGCAGACCTTCGGCACCAGCCGCGTCACGCTTGGCCCGGCGGCTGTGGTGCGGCTTGTCGGCACCGAGATAGACATCGTGCTCAACACCAACCGCACCCAGACCTTCGAGCCGGATATCTTTTCTAATCTCGGGGTCGATCCGCTGGAAAAGCAGGTGCTTCTCATCAAGTCGACCAACCACTTCCATGCGGGTTTTGCGCCCATCGCGGAAGAGATCATCTACGCGGCGGTGGAAGGGTGCTATCCGAACAATCCGAAGACGGCGGGATACACCAAACTCGCCCGCCCAATCTGGCCGATAGACGAGAACGCATTCCAGTAGAAAACCTGCGCTCAAATGCGGCCTGTTTGACCAATCGCAAAGTGTGCCTCCATGTCGACGGCTAGAAGGAGCCGTCGATATCAAGCGTTCGAAGCCGAACCCAGGAGACCATTCATGAAAGCGATCAAAACTGCCGCCGTGGCACTAGTTGCCGGCCTTGCCCTTGGCATCGTCGCAACGCCCGGCTTCGCCGCCGAGTTTGAGATCAGGATGCTCAACAAGGGCGAGAAGGGCGTGATGGTTTTCGAGCCGGATTTCGTTCGCGCGCAGCCCGGCGACACGATCAATTTCGTCTCGGTCGATCCCGGCCACAATGCCGAGACCATCAAGGGCATGGTTCCTGAAGGCGCCGAAACATTCCGCAGCAAGGTCAGCAAGGATTTCTCGGTGACGCTGACGGAAGAAGGCATTTACGGCGTCAAATGCACCCCGCATTACGGCATGGGGATGGTCGCCCTGGTGGTGGTCGGCGAGCCGGGAAACGCCGACGCTGCGGCGAAGGTCAAGCACCCCGGCAAGGCGAAGAAGCACTTTGCCGAACTGTTTGAAGCGCTGCCGGAAAAACTCGCCGCCAACTGATCCGGGCAGGGCTATGCCGGGCGGGTTTCCTGCCCGGCTTTAATTCAGGGCCGGGGCCGCGGGAGGCTCCAGCGCAAGGCCCAGAAGCCCGGCAAGCGCGGAACGCTCGGCCACGAGATCGGCAAGCGAATAGCGGTCGAACACCGCCAGATATGCATCCAGCGCCTCGGCCACGACGCCCCTCAGGCGGCAGGCCGGGTTCAGTGCGCAGCGCGTCGCGCCACCGCCCATGCAGGCGACCAGCGCGAAACTTTCCTCCATCTCCCGCACGACCGCACCAAGGGTGATTTCCTCCGGCGCACGCGCCAGCGCGATGCCACCGGAGCGGCCGCGCTCCGTGGTCACCACACCCATCTGCGAAAGCCGACGCGCGACTTTCAACAGATGGTTGCGCGACAGATCATAGGCATTCGCCACCTCGCTTACCGTGCAACCGGCATCGCCCCGCAGCGCCAGATAAATCAGCATCCTGAGCGCATAATCCGTCTGCTGCGTCATACGCATGGCGTCACCCCTGCGCTGCGCCGGAAACCCTGTGGGAGCGCACCAGACCGAACAGGGCGCAAAGCGATGCGCCAAGCAGGATGAGCGCTTTAAGGCCCTCGCCGGAAGCGTAGATGAAGTGGTGCATGGAGGCCGGCAGCGGCGAACCGGCGATAACGGCCGCCATGCGCGCGTCAAGCACGGGCAGAAGCCAGAACGATTGCACGGCGAGGATCACCACCAGAAGCGCCGTCGCCAGAAGAAGCACGCGTCGCCGATAGACGAACACCGTCGCCATCATCAGCAGGACGGCCAGCGCCCATTCAACGCGCGAAAAGGCTGCGAAGGTGACATTGCCGATCTCCAGCGCGACGGGCAGCGACATCGAGCCCGCCTGAAATTTCACCGGTGTGGCCAGAAAGGAAACGCCGCACACCATGCCCAGCCAGATGAGGGCGATGAAGCCATAGGCGGCGAGCGCCACGGGGCTGGTTTCGTTCTCACGCATTGCCCGCACTCCTCGCACGCGCCGCATCCGGTCCGAGCGCCGCAGGCAGGCGGAAGAACATGGCCAGCCGCAGGCTCCTTGCAATGCGCTCGGCCCGCTCGACGAAGACTGCCGCGGTGCCCGGCGCGCACAGATCCGCAACCGTCTGCCGGAAGATGCCGAGCCAGATGTCGAAGTCGGATTCCTCGACGGTGGTGAGCTTCACATGCGCCGGCACGGGTCGGCCGTGATAGCTGCCATCCTTCAGGATCACGGCGCACCAGAAGTCCGTCATCTTTTCCAGGTGCGGTTCCCAGTCGTCCTTGATCTCTCCGGCGAAAATCGGGCCGAGACGCGCATCGCTGCGAACACGGCGATAGAATTCCCGCACCAGACGGCCGATGAAAGCGCGGTCCACCGCCGGGTCTTTCAGGGCCTCGTCCGGCTGCGGCCTTGGGCGCGCCGACAATGCATCGCTCATGGCATGCTCCTAAAGTGATATATTTGATGCCACTTTTATCATGAAGGCGCGTCCACTCAACAGACGCGATGTCGCAGCGCCGATCTGCCTGGCAGGCGAGGGGGCGGCGGTCTCAGCCATGGGTTGTGCAGCGCCTCTCATTTAATCTTGACAAAGATACTCATATTAATGATGATTGGGAACGAAAACAGCGGATCACTCGTGATGCAGTATCGTCTCCTTTCGCCAGAAAGCCTGATACCGACCGAAGACGTCGACCCCGACCGGGTTGCCGGGCTTCAGGACGCTATTTTGCGCCATGGCTTCTGGACCGTGCCCATCGCGGTCGAGAGGAACGCCCTGTTCGTGATGGATGGCCATCATCGTCTCGCCGTCGCCCAGCGCCTGCGTCTTGCCGTCGTTCCGGTCGTGTTGCGCGACTATTGCGATGTGAAGGTGGAGAGCTGGCGGCCGGGCATGACGATAACGCCCGCGCGCATCGTCGCGATGGCGCGCAGCGGCCGCAAATTCCCGAGCAAGACCACGCGGCATGTACTCGTGGAGGATCTGCCCGACTGCGCGCTGCCGCTTGGCCATTTGCGTCACCCGGGCATCGCACCGCGTTTCTTCGGGTCAGCGCCCGAGGCGCGCCCGTGACCTTTCATGGCCACAAGCCCAATGCCGGGCTCTCCCCCGTCTTAAGCCCGGAAATCGCAAGATTTCTGGCCGAAGAAAGCACGCTTCCGATGGAGTGGATCGACCGGCACGGCTCCCCGCTCAACCTGATCTGGCCCGGACAGCTGGCGAAGAATCTTGCCGCGATGAAGGCGGTTCTCGCAGAGCATCGCGTCGCCCATGCGGTCTATTATGGCGCCAAGGTCAACAAATCACCGGGCCTGATGGCCACGGCATTGAAAGCCGGTGCCGGGATTGATGTGTCGAGCCTCTATGAGCTTAAGGATGCCCTGTATCTCGGAGCCGATGGGGGAAAGCTCGTGGCAACGGGACCGGCGAAATCCCGGGCGTTTCACGAGGCCCTGATCGATTGTCAGGCCCTGATTTCGGTGGATTCACCGGAAGAACTCGACGATCTGATCGCCCGCCTTCCAGACTGGGAGTGCGTGCAGCCGGTGCTTTTGCGCCTGCAGCCTGCCGGTCATGAAAAGAGCCGTTTCGGAATGCCCGCACCGCGCCTGCGCGCCTGCCTTGCGCGCATTGCCGCCGAAAAGAGACTGCGCTTCGATGGGCTGCACTTTCATATAAGTGGTTATGCCTGGGAAGAGCGCGCAGAAGCATTGCGTGAAGCCGCACCGCTGATCGCCGAAGCCCGCGCCATGGGGCTCGCCCCGCGCATGATCGACATTGGCGGCGGATTGCCGGCGCAATATGTCGATCCGCACGCCTATCGCGCGCATTTGCAGGCGCAGAGGCCTGACGATTATCGAACCGGAAGAGTGCCATCCGCGTTCTATCCCTATGGGGGCGCGCTTTCCGCCGCCGACTGGCTGCGCCATCTGCTCGACGCTCCCATGGGTGATGGCCACAGCGTTGCGGATTATCTGAAGCGCGAAGCGCTGACGCTTGGGCTGGAGCCGGGGCGCGCGCTCGCCGATCAGACGGCGCTGACGCTCTTTCGGATTCTGCGGGTCAAGGCGCTCACCGCCGATGACCATGTCATCTTCGTCGAAGGCAGCAGTTTCAGCGCCTGCGAGACGTGGTTTTCGTCCGAATTTCTGGTCGATCCGATCCTTTTGCCGACGGGTCGCTCCGCACGCTTACTCAGGCCCGTTCGTGCCTACATCGCAGGCCACAGCTGCCTGGATGAAGACGTGCTGTGCAACCGATGGCTCACCTTTCCGGTTGCACCACGCGCCGGAGACATTCTGGTCTGCGCCAACACCGGCGGCTACCAGATGGACCTCCTCGAAAACGAATTTC
The DNA here is from genome assembly GCF_058725515.1 of Nitratireductor sp. WH36-1. NCBI lineage: Bacteria > Pseudomonadati > Pseudomonadota > Alphaproteobacteria > Hyphomicrobiales > Phyllobacteriaceae > Nitratireductor > Nitratireductor sp. WH36-1. The sequence continues at coordinate 588,951 of NZ_JBZXDP010000002.1, forward strand.
ATCGCCACCCGATGCCGGGCCGCCTTCGCGTGGTTCAGGACTCAAATGGGCAGCCAGCTCTTGTTCCTGACACACTGACGAGAGGCGCACATGCTTTGCAGCACCATTGGCCAGTTGATCGGTTATACGCCGGTCATGACGATCCCTGTGCCGAATAGCGACGCTACGCTGGCACTCAAAATCGAGAAGAACAATCCAGGCGGTTCGATGAAAGACCGCATGGCGCGCAGCATGGTCATTGCCGCACTTGAAGACGGAAGGCTTTCCCCCGGCGGGACGATTGTTGAATCCTCTTCCGGCAATACCGGCATAGGCCTGGCGCTTGCCGCACAGGAGTTCGGTCTGCGCTTTATCGCCGTGGTTGACCACCACGCCGCACCCGACAAGATCCGCACCATGCGGGCGCTCGGCGCGGAGATCCGCTTTGTCGAAGGCGATTTTCGCGAAGACGAGGTTGCGGTGGTGGAGCGGCAGCGGCTTGCCGCACAGCTTGGCGCGCAGCTACCCGGCGCGCTCTTCATGAACCAGTCCGACAACCCGGCGAACCCGGATGGCTATGCCGGCTTTGTCGATGAACTGCTCGTTCAGTTTCCCAGAGGGATCGACGCCTTTGTGGGTTGTGTCGGTACCGGCGGCTCCATGACCGGCATCGCCCGGCGTCTGAAGCGGCACAACCCGCGCATTCGCACGATCGCGGTGGAGCCGGCGGGCTCCATCGTCTTCGGCAAGCCGGGGCATGCCTATTATCAGTCGGGTACGGGAACCCCGGCCGGCGACGAAGTGGGCAAAGTGCTCGATTACACCTGCATCGATGAAGGCGTGCAGGTTACCGACACGCAGGCGTTTGAAACCGCGCGCCATGTCGCCCGCCATCATGGTCTTCTGGTCGGGGGCTCCACGGGCGGAACCATCTACAAGGCGCTGGAATTCATCGCGTCGGGCCATCTTTCGGGCACGGTTGTCACCGTGGTGGCCGATGGCGGCGAGAAATATCTTGGCTCCATCTTCGATGATGACTGGATGCTCAAACGCAACCTGCTCGACCCCGCGATTGGCGAGCAGCTCGAGTTCTGGCTCTCCGGCATGGCGTGCGCGGCATGAAGGTCACGATCTGCGGCGCGGGCCGCACCGGACATCTCAACGCAGTGCTTTTCAGGCAGCAGCCGAATGTCAGCGTTTCCGTCTTCACCCGGAACGCCGAACTGGCCGATCTTTGGGCCTCTGGCGAGAGCCATTGGGAGGCGCACACCGCTGACGGCGGTGTGCTCTCGGCGCGGCCAGACTATGTGGGCGCGGATGCCGAACGGGCGCTCTCGCAGACGGATCTCGTCGTGGTGACCCAGCCCGCACAGGCGCGCGCCGGGCTTCTTGAACAGCTTGCGCCACACCTCCCGCAGGAGAGGCGCGTCTTTCTCGGCGCGATTCCCGGCTTTTGCGGGTTCGACTGGCTGGCCGCCGAGATTCTGGCTGGACACGACAATGTCGTGATCTGGGGCATGAAGGATGTGCCCCACACGGCGTTCGACCTGACGCCCGGAAAGCGCGTGCGCATGGGCGGCGCAAAGGCGCAGCTTTATGCAGCGCTTCACCGCCGCGAGGATGACGCCCACGGTGCGGAACTGGCTGGCATGCTTGCCACGCTGTTTGCGGCCCCGGTGACGATGCTGCGCGACTATCTGGAAATCACGCTCACCCCCGGCAATGCACTCATGCACCCGGCCGTGCTCTATGGCCTGATCGGCCCGGACGGGCCATGGCAGGGCAGAGCGTTCGACGCACCCGTCTGCTGGTGGAGCGATTGCCCGCAAAAGGGCGCGGATCTGCTTGTGGCGTGTGATGCGGAAAATCAGGCAATCCGCCATGCGGCAGAGGCGAAGCTCGGCATCGATCTCAGCAGCGTGAAGCCGCTCCGGCAGGAGCTGATCGAAGCCTATGGCGACCAGATCGGCGATGCGCGAAGCCTCTATTCGCTTCTGCGCACCAACCGCGCCTATGCCGGCATCGAAGCCCCCATGACGCCTGATCCGCAGGGGCGGGGGCTGGTGATCGATCGCGAAAGCCGCGCCTTTCACGAAGACATCGGTATCGGGCAGGCGCTGTTGGTGGAGATGGCGAAACGGCTCGGCGTGGCGGTTCCCAACATCGCGAAAACCTATCGCTGGGCCTGTGATTATCACGGCGGATTGGCTGAAACCGCGCCAGCCTATGTGCCCCGCAACTGGCCGGAGGCTGCGTGATGGATGACATTCGCCTTTACACCGCCGCCAGTCTCGATGAAGCGCCTTTGCGGGAAAACGCAGTGCAGAACGCACTGCGAAGGCTCATCCGCTGCCTGTTCGCCGAAGGCCTGCTCGATCCGGCGGCCCTGCAATGGGCCGGGGACAGAAATGAGGCGGAACTTCCGCTCTGGCCATCGCGCCGGGTTCTCCATTTCGCTGATCTGCGTCGTGCGCCCGCCGGCACACTGCGCAATTTCGGACCGATGGAGCTTGTGGATGCGGCAGGCGTTCGCACCCGCATCGAGCATCCCGTCACGCTGGTTCGGGCGATTGCCCCGAGCCTTGCCATGTCGCCCGCGGCCAATGGCATCACACATCTCCTGCGCGACATCGAAAACAGCATGGCAAACGACATTCTGGCGCGTCGCTACCGCGCGGATTGGAGCGCGGGGCTGCGACGCCGGATCGACGATGCGAAGGCCCCCGGCCTCCTTGCCTATCTGCAGGAGACCCTGCCGCCCCATCTGGCGGCGATGTTCCTCGATCAATGGGGTGCGCTTGAAGGACACCCCTTCTATCCAACGTGGAAGGCGCGCCCGGGCCTCTCGGCAGAAGACGTGGAAGCGTTTTCGCCCGAGTTCGGCGCGCGGGTGCCGGCGCGCATCGCCGCGCTTCGCAGAGACTGGGCCTATGTCGAGAGAATGCCCTATGTGGGCGATTATTCCGACTGGTTCGCGCAGAATTTCCCCGATTGCTGGCGGGACTGGTCGCACCGGTTGGAGGCGTGCGGCCAGGTGGTAACGGAGTGGATACCGCTGCCGATCCATGCCTGGCATCTGACGCATTTCGTGCGCCACGAATTTGCAGACGAGATCGCCCGTGGCGTGCTCGACCCGGAAGGCCCCGACTTGGTGACGCTGCCTTCCATGTCGTTCCGCACCATGCTGCCGGAGACGCAAACCCCGCGCCCCTTCATCAAATTGCCGGTCGCGATCTGGATGACCAGCGAGCAGCGCACCCTGCAGGCCAAGTCCATCCATATGGGGCCGCGCCTGAGCACGATGATCCGCGATATCCTGATGCGCGAAGGGGAGGCGCTAACCGACAGGCTCGACATTTTCACCGAGGAGCTGGGCGCGATCCTCCGCGATCCCGAAACGGGCGATGAGCATCCCGGCCGCTTTCTCTCGGTCGTTTATCGCAACACCGATGCGCTGAAGCTTGCCGACGGTCAGATCGCGGTCGCCGTTGCCGCCCTTCTTGCCGAAAGCCCGCTCGATGGCCGGCCTCTCATCTGCGAGCTGATCGCCCGGGGAGACGAGGGCGGCGAGGGCGATGCGGCGGTGGAAGCCTTCTTCCGCTCCTATGCACGCACCATCATCGAGCCCGTGCTCACCATGTATCTGCTCTATGGCATCGCCTTCGAGGCGCATCAGCAGAACAGCACCATCCTGTTCGATGCGGCGGGCAGACCACGAAAACTGCTGATCCGCGATTTCGGTGATGGCCGCAGCTTCGCACCGCTTTTCGAGGAACGCGGCTTCCGGCTGAAACCCTTTGTGCGGGAGGGCATTCTGCCCACCACATTCGACGAGGATATCGGCCCGGTGCGGTCCTTCCTCATCGATGCCTGCTTCGTCTGCCATCTGCACGAGATCGCGCTCACTCTCAGTGACCACTATGCGCCGGGCGACACTGGCCTGTGGCGCATTCTCAGAGAAGAAACGGAAAGCGTTTTCGATGCTTTGCGCCCGCGCATGCTGAGCGACGCCTTCTGGCAGCGGGAGCGGACGGCGTTTCTCGAAGAGCCCTGGCCGACGCGATCCGTCCTGCGCATGCATCTGGAGCGATACCGCGACTACCGCGCCGAGCACACGCTGCCCAACCCGTTGGCGGAGGCGCAATGACGCTCACGGCAACGGTCATTCGCGGCTTCGGGCCGGTCTTTGTTCTGCTCTTTGCGCTGCAATTCGTTTCCATGGGCGCGATGGAGATGAGCGGGCCATTCTGGCCGCTTCACATCGAGGCGCTGAGCGCTTCTGAAAACGCCTTCGCCCTTGCCGGCATCGGCGTCTACGTGCTCCCCATGCTCGGCATGTCGCTGACCAGCGCTTTCTGGGGGCGGATGGGTGACCGCTACGGCAACCGGTTGATGATGGTGCGCGCGCTTGCGGGGCTGGCCGTCACGCAATTGCTGGTGGCCTTCGCAACCGATGTGTGGACCATCATGGCCCTGCGTTTTCTGCAGGGGGGATGCGCGGGCTATATCGCCCCGGCGCAGGCATATGGGGTTCAGGTCACCGGGGGCAGGGACCGCACAAGCCTGTTCGCCTGGCTCCAGGTGGCCACCAATGTAGGCTCGCTTGGCGGCGCGTTTCTGGGCGGGCTGATCCTCGATGCCTACCCCTTTGCCGTGATCAACCTCACCGCCGGCGCGGTCTGCGCCCTCTGCGCCCTTGTCGCCTGGCTAAGCCTGCCGACACCGCAGGGCGAAGCGCCCGCCGTGGGCGCGGGCAGGGTGCAGGCGCGGCCGGCCGAAGCGCCTGTCACCGCGCTCTTTGTTTTGATGAGCACGCTCATTGCCAGCCGCATGGTGCTTCAGGTTCCGTTTGCGCTTTACATGACGCAGGTTTTCGGCGCGGCCCACTGGGTTGCCGGTTTCAGCTACGGCCTGCTCGCGCTCGGCTTCGTGCTTGCCGCGCCGCTGTGGGCGCGGTTCCTCGAAGAGCGGCCCAACGCCTTTGTGCTGGGCTGGAGCGTGCTGATCTCGACCGCGTGCCTGCTCGTCACGCATCTCGCCGGGGCCACCAGCTCCGTTGCGACGTTCACCATGCTCTATTTCCTCTGGGGTGTGCTTCTGGGCGGCACCACGCCCGTTCTGCTCTCGCTTGTCTCGGCAGCCACGCCGGGCGACCGGCAGGGGCGGGCGCTTGGCCTCGCGCAAAGCTGGCAGCAGGGCGCATCCGTGATCGGCATCACCGCCGGCGTCATCGCAACGCGGCTCCTGGGACTGGAAGCCGCGTTCCCACTCGTCTCATCCCTCTACGCCCTCTCCACCTGCATCGCGCTCGGCACATGGCTGAGGGAGCGACACACAAACAAACAGGAGATTTCAAATGACTGAAAGACGAACCCTGCTTGGCTCCATCGCCATGGCAGTTCTGCTGACCCTGACCGTGCCATCAGGGTTGGCTCTTGCCAATGACAAGCCGGCGGCTCAGGCGCAGGCACCGCTTGTCGTGACCGATATTGCAGGCCGCGAGGTCACCGTTCAGGCGCCCGTTCAGCGGATCTTGCTGGGCGAGGGCAGACAGCTTTACCTCATTGCATCGCTCGCCCCGGAAAACCCGCTTTCGCGCATCGTCGCCTGGCGCAACGACTTGATCGAGGCGGACCCCGCCACCTATGCGCAGTATCTGATGGCGTTTCCCGAGCTTGCGGACCTCACCACGTTCAAGGGGCAGGAAGACAGTCTGATCGACATCGAGTCGGCCATCATCCAGAAGCCCGATGTGGTTCTGCTCAACCTCGAGGCCATGCGCGCCAATGAGGACGCCGAATATGTCGAGAAGCTCGCCGCGCTCGATATTCCGGTCCTCTATGTGGACTTCCGGCACATGCCGCTCGAAAACACCGATCCGACGATCCGCCTTCTCGGCAAGATCATGGGCCGTGAGGACAGGGCCGAGGAAATCGTCGCCTTTCGGCGCAAGGCAATGGCCGAGGTGACCGATGTCATCGCCGCGCAGAAGCCTGAACGACCGAACGTGTTCATCGAGCGCATCGGCGGTTATTCGGAGGAATGCTGCCTCACATTCGGGCCGGAGAATTTTGGCAAATATGTCGAGCTCGCCGGCGGCCACAATATCGGCAGCGATTTCCTGCCCGCCACCTTCGGCCAGCTCAACCCGGAACAGGTGATCGTCTCCAATCCGGAGCATGTGGTCGTTACCAGCGCGGACTGGGAAGCCTATGTTCCAGGCGGACGCTGGATACCGGTCGGTCCGGGCGAAGACACCGAAAACGCGCGCGAAAAGCTGGACTGGTACACGACGCGCAATGCCTATGCCGGCACCGAGGCGCAGGAAAAGCAGAATTTCCACGGCATCTGGCACCAGTTCTACAACAGCCCCTATGATTTCGTGGCCGTGCAGCAGATGGCGAAATGGTTCCATCCCGAGCTCTTTGCCGATCTGGACCCGGACGAGACATTTGCGGACTATCACCGCCGCTTCCTGCCCGTGGACTATCTGCCGGGCTACGCCGTGAGCCTGTCCGACAATCCGTCATGACCGGCATTCGCAGTGAAACAGCGCCCCTTTCGGGGCGCACCTCCTATCAGGCGCTGACCCTGCGGCGGAAGCTCGTTCTTGCCGCTCTCTCCATCGCTCTCGTTCTGGCGCTGATCGGCGACATCGCCACCGGCCCGGCAAGCTATGGCCTGTGGGATGTGGCGCGCACGCTGATCGCGCCGGCCGAGGCCGATGCGCAGATGCGGGTCATCGTCTGGTCCATCCGCACGCCCGCCGCCTTAATGGCCATTGTCGTGGGCATGGCGCTCGCCATTGGCGGGGCGCAGATGCAGACCATTTTGAACAACCCGCTGGCGAGCCCCTTCACGCTGGGCATTTCAGCCGGCGCGAGCTTCGGCGCGGCGCTGGCCATCGCCTTCGGTGTCGCCCTCATTCCGGCAGCGGGCGAATATGTGGTCGCGGTCAACGCTTTCGTGGTCGCCATGGCGACGGCCTGTCTCATCCACATGGCGAGCATCAGGCGCGGGGCGTCCATCCAGACCATCGTTCTGTTCGGCATCGCGCTTGTCTTCAGCTTCAACACCGCGCTCGCCATCACCCAGTATTTCGCCAATCAGGAGGCGGTTGCTGCCATCGTGTTCTGGACCATGGGGAGCCTCGCCAAGGCCACATGGCCGAAATTCTTCATGACCGCGTTTGCCGTGGCCATCACGCTGCCGATCTTCCTGCGCCGCCGCTGGCAGCTTTCCGCGCTGCGGCTGGGCGAGGCGAGGGCGGCCAGCTTCGGCATACCGGTGCGCCGCCTGCGGCTTGAAACGCTGATCCTCGTATCGCTCCTTTCGGCCATTCCGGTGGCCTTTGTGGGCACGATCGGCTTCGTCGGGCTCGTTGGCCCGCATATCGCGCGCATGATGGTGGGCGAGGACCAGCGTTTTCTCCTGCCGGCAAGCGCGCTGACCGGCGCGCTGATCATGTCGCTGAGTTCGATCCTGGCAAAGGTCGCCGTGCCCGGCGTCGTGCTGCCTATCGGCATCGTGACGGCAGCCGTCGGCCTGCCGGTCTTCCTCTATCTGATCCTCAAGAACGGGAGAGAGATATGGTAGTTTTGAGCACGGATCGCCTGGGTGTTCGCTTCGGGTCGCGCGATGTGCTGCGCGACATCACGCTGCCGCCCTGCGACGGCGGCAAGGTGGTTGCCATTGTCGGCCCCAACGCGGCGGGCAAGTCGACCCTCTTCCGCCGCATCGCCGCCCTTCTGCCGGGGCCGGGCTCCTTCAGCATCAGAAATGTGCGCGATCCCGCCCGGGCCATCGCCTACATGCCGCAGGACCAGAGCGGCAGTGCGGTTCTGACCGTCTTCGAGGCCGTTCTTCTGGCCCGCAAGCAGGTGAGCGGCTGGCGGCTGCGAAACGGTGACCTGATGGCGGTCGACCAGACGCTTCAAACGCTTGGCATCGACCATCTCGCCGACGAGGTGTTGTCGGAACTGAGTGGCGGGCAGCGCCAGCTTGTCGGGCTTGCCCAGTGCCTCGTGCGCGATCCGCAGGTGTTGCTTCTGGACGAGCCGACCAGCGCGCTCGACATGAACCGCCAGCTGGAAGCCCTGAGCTGTGTGCGCGGGCTGGCGCGCGAAAAGGACATGCTCGTCCTGATCGCGCTGCACGACCTCAACCTGGCGCTGAAATTCGCCGACGAGGTGGCGATCCTGTCAAACGGAACGCTTCATGCTTTTGGGCCGGCGGCCAATGTGCTGACCCCCGACAACCTCGCCACCAGCTTCCGCGTGCGCGCCCGCGTCGAGCCCTGCTCACGGGGCGAACCGCATCTCATCGTGGATGAGGCGATCTGAGGGAGCCATTCGACGTTCAGTCTTGCGCGACCCGCCCGGAAATGCTTCGAACCGGCTGCAATCTATAACTGTTGTGGCTGAGTGCATCATGGCTTGCCTGATCGGCGCCTGCGCACATCTCGGCCGATATCGGGAGCGGCAACATGCAGGACCCATTCAGGCGCGCCACGCTGGGGGCGGGCGTCTTCTACCGCGATCCGACCGCCGCGCTGGACTGGCTCGAACGGGCATTCGGTTTTGAGCGTCATACCGTGGTGCGGGACAGGGACGGTGAACTCGTTCACTCCGAAATGCGCATCGGGGATGCCTACATCATTGTCGATTCCGAATGGTCTTCCCATGTCGCCAGCCCGGCCTCGGTGGGTGCGAAGAACACGCAGGCTCTCTACATCAAGCTCAAGGGCGGGCTCGACGATCATTGCGAGCACGCCCGACAGGCCGGCGCAGAGATTTTGCAGGAGCCGGAAGACCAGATCTACGGCGACCGCACCTATCGCGCACGCGATCCCGAGGGACATGTCTGGACATTCATCCAGCCTGTCCGATCCGTTTCCCGCGAGGAGGTTCAGAACCTGACAGGCTGGTCCATTGAGGGCTGGCACGAAGGTTAGGTGTCTGCCTGCGCCAGGAAAGCAATTTCAGGAAAGCGGGCTTATCAGGGAGCCCGGAGTTGCAGTCCCTTCATCAAGCGGATGCGACGAATTCAACCTTGATGCGGTCGGGATCCTCGACGAATAGCGCGTAGTAGTCGTCACTGCCGGTCGCAAACGGGTACTTATCATCATAGAGATTTGGTATGTTGTTGTCGAAGCAATGCTGCCTGATCGTATCGACCTCTTTGCGGGTTTTTACCTGGAAGGCCAGATGGTTAAGACCAACGCCGCATCGATGGTAGACATTTGACTTGTACTTATTTGCAGCCTGCACGAATGTCAGGTAGGCATCTTCACCGTGGATGAGCGTAAAACCGTCCCGCCAGTCTACCGAGAGCTTCCAGCCGATTTTGGCCAGAATGTTCGTCCAAAATGTCCGCGATGCTTCGATCCTCGACACGTAAATTTCGACGTGATGCAGCATTCCCACCTCTTCTGAATGGCTTGAAAAGTCTTATTAAAAAGTCGGTTGACCGTTACGAGCGCTGAAGGCGTGTCGAACGAGGCGTAGCCTGGTTGGCCTTGCGGTGCTGCTGTGGTGTTCAGAGTTAGCGTCTTGGTTGGAGCCGCCGTTTTCAGAAGATGGGCAAGCAGGCGCATGGCGTCCTTCCTTAACTCCAGTGTTGCGTAAAATCTGTCGTTGAGAGTTCGTATCTTGATTTTGAGCTGTATAAGCTTAATGTCAATATAATTTAGTAAATATTGTTATTTAATATGAATATAATTAGAAATACTCTAAAAATAATTAGTATTATAAATAGCAATAATTCAATTTATGATTTTATTGTTGGGGTTATTTTTGAGTTTTTTATTATTCTAACATCTGTGTCCGGGCCATTGTTCCTGAAATATGCGGTTGACGTTTTGACGGAAGGCGGCAGTAAAGCAGTTTTGGCAACTGCTCTAACGCTCGCCTTTGTTGCTTCGTGGTCCTTCACCTGTGTCATCAGCGTGGGAAAGATCACCTATACAGGTCGCATCTGCGACAATCTTACGAGCTATCTGCTCACCAAGGCCCTAAGCCGGAGACTGCGTCCCATGGCGGCCGGTCAGGATGACAGGGCTTCCTCGCTTCAGGGAACCTTTGAGCGGCTGCCTTACAGCTTGCGAACCCTGGTCGAAGGGCTGCTGTTTCGGGTTTTTCCTCTTGTGACCGAGATCATTGTGACAACCGTGATCGTCGCTGTCGTCGTCGGTGTGGCCTACAGTGTTATAATGTTGGGCCTGCTGGTCGCCTACGGTTTGTTCTCTTACCGCACGTCTGGAGCCTATGAGGATGAATCCGCCAAGACCAATGCCGCAGCCTACCGGCTTTCAATGGCGCTTTCTGATCTTCTCGGAAACATGCTCCGGGCAGTCGTGAATGGCCAGACTGCATCTGAGGTCGCTCGCGTCACCAGTGCTGCCGATAATCGCCTTAGCGCCAATGTCAGCATGTCCAGAAAACTGTTGCACTCGGCCGTTCGCCAATACGGCCTCATCGGTCTGGGGATTGTGGTCATCCTTTCCGTTGCGATTTTTGACGTGGCGGGTGGTAGCATCACCGTTGGCGACTTCGTTCTCCTGCAGGCCTATGTCCTGAGTTTTGCGCTTCCCGTTAGCAGCTATGGTTTCGTCCTGCGCCAAGCTGGCGTATCGTCGGCTAATGTCAGTGATGCCTTTCACCTGGCAGGTATCGGGGAGACCCCAAAAGCTGGCCTCTATGAGCTGCGCCTGTCGCCCGCTCCCTTGGCCGTCCAAGTTGATGATCTCTCGTTTTCCTATGGTGAAAACTCGATTCTGGCGGAGCTTTCCTTTGCCGTTGAGGCGGGGCAGGCAGTCGCAATCGTCGGCCCGAACGGTTCTGGAAAGTCGACCCTCGCCAAGATTCTGGCAGGATTGGAAGTTGCGCAATCGGGCACAATATCAATTGCTCCCGAGAACGTGCTTTATGTTCCGCAGCACCTCACATTCTTCCCGCGATCCGTCGCGGAAACAGGCTCTTATCCGCCGAGCAGGATTGCCGGCGCCGATCTTGAAACCGTCCTGAACGAACTTCGTTTCATCGAAGATGACAGCGTTGATCTTCAGTCTTCGGTTGGCGACAAAGGTGGCAGCCTGTCTGGCGGTCAACGTCAGAAGCTTGAAATTGCGCGCCTGACCGCGCTTGAGGCACCCGTGATCGTTATGGACGAAATCACATCTGCCCTCGATACCATCAGTGAGCAGAAAGCCGTCGAAATCCTCCGCAGGTCGAGATTCGGAAAATCGACGATGATCTTTATTTCCCATTCCGAAAGTGTCGCGACCGCCGCCGATGCCGTGATTTTCATGCGGAATGGCAGAATGGTCGCGAGCGGCTCTCACAGAACGTTGCTGGAAAGCGTGCCTGAATACTGCTCGTTTTGGAACTACAGCGCGGGGTAGGCCGTGCCTCAAATCAATGATCATCTGGCCCGGAAACCTTGCCTCCTAAAAAAACGCTGGGCCGGGGTTCTGAGCTCTTATCATCTTCTAGCCTATCGGGTTGCAGTCACCAGCACGGCTTCGCCGGGGCGAAGAACACGCAGGCTCTCTACATCAAGCTGGCGGACGGGCTTGACGACCATCGCGAGCACGCCCGACAGGCAGGCGCGGAGATCCTGCAGGAGCCGGAAGACCAGATCCACGGCGACCGCACCTACCGCACACGCGATCCCGTGGGACATGTCTGGACATTCATCCAGCCAGTCCAATCCGTCTTCCGCGAGACGGCTGGGAGGCCGTCAGTCTGTCATGAGCCGGAGAACTCCACGCTAGCATGGTTCCTTACGCGAATTTGCTCACCGTAAATCAACGCGCTGGCGCCTGCCTGCATCCTCTTGAAATCGATGGTGAGACGGAGCCGCTTGTTTGAAGATTGCAACAAGTGTAGCCTTTTAGGGTGCCAATGGGTGGATTTTTGTGAGGTACACGATGGTTCGGAATATGCTTGTCGTTGCAGCAGCCGCCTTTGCCATAGCTGGCTGCACCACCACAGAGCGGGACGTTGGCGTGGGAGCCACAGCAGGTGCTGTTGTCGGCGGATTGGCCGACGGTGGTCGAGGAGCGCTTATTGGCGCCGGCGCAGGGGCGCTGGGCGGGCTTCTCGTTCGAAACCTTCGCAACGGATATTGCGAATATCGCGGTCGCGACGGTCGGATCTACAGGGCCCGGTGCCGTAAGTAGTTCCCGATCCGAATGTGCAGGATTTTCAAGTGGCGGAATTAGACGTCCGACAGGATTTTCTGCCGGACGCGCCGCAATCCCTGAGGCATTGACAATCGTTCGTGCCCAGGGAGTTGAATTGCTCGGCCAGGTGACGCTTTCGCGGGGCCTTAGACAGTTCTGGATTGACGCACTTCATTTTCGTGCTCTTCTGTGGCGACGTTCGGCGTTGCCGTTTTCTCACCGCAGGCTGATCCCTGCTGGCTTCGCACCATTTTTCTGTCCTTAGTCCTCTGGCTTTTACTTTGACAGCCTGATCGTCTCCTTCTGGAGAAGGACAGGTGGCGGCTCCATCTCTGTCATCCCATTAGCACTGGTGGCTGCCCGAAAGCTGGCGTTCCGAGCGTAGACGGCAACCGGAGAACCCCATTCCTTGTCGTAATAGTCGAGGAACTCCGGCGCCGCACCTGACCAGCTCCAGCGTGGTTCACCATCGGCTCATGTGAAGAGCTTTGGCATCGTTCAGGCTTTCAAGAAGTCAAGCGCGGGTGTTGTCTTCTTGACGTCGACTTCGGTGATCTCGGCAATGACGACATTGTGCTCTACGAACGGATCGGTATTGATGCGCCTCTCGATCTCTTCGCGGCTTTCTCCTGTCGCCAGAATCGCGCCGCCGCCTTCCGGTGTCAGGGAGCCCACACATTGAAAGATCCCGTCGCCGAAACCCTGAGCGATCCAATCGTTGTGGGCCGGCATGAAATCCGAGGCGGCTGATTTGTTTTCGGAGAAGCGGAGATAGATGATGAACACTGTTGTCTCGTCTTTCGTTGAGGTTTGAACGGGAAGTCGGTCAAGCCACGCCTCCAGCGCGGAGACTTCCGCCCTGAGGAATGCCTCATCCTTGAGGGCGGAGACCATCACTGCGATGCCTTGCGAGCGGGCGAGAACATGCAACGCCAGAGCACCGGCATCATCCTTATGCCCGAGCGCCCTGAACTGATCCGCAAGCCAGTCGCGAAACAGGCCGAAAATCTCTGCGGCGCGCGATTCTGCGATGTGATCCAGCTTGGCCAACTCGGTCGTTAGCGTCCCGACCGGGCATCCGAATGCCATGATCTTGGTCCGATTGGTGATGAGGATGCGGATGAAAGACCGTATTCGGTCTTTCGGTGCGGCATCCGTTTCCCAGGACTCGAGCAGTGTCTGTGTTGCTGCCAGGCGACGGTCAATGACCGCGTCGAGAATATCGTCCTTGGATTTGAAGTGGTGGTAGAAATTGCCGCGGGAGATGCCGACCGCTCCCGCAATGTCCGCAAAGGATGTCGCCTCGAAACCTGCTTCGTAGAACAGCGCATCGGCCTTTTCTTCGATACGTTTGCGAGTGGCTGATCGAGACATGGAGGCCCCTGAAGAGTCGCTATAGCCAAGATTAGGACAAGCGTCCTAATCTGTCAAACGTGAACTCCGAAAGCGGCCGTCGTGCATCGCGCAGCATTCGGTAGCATGGGCTCAGAGCGGTCGCCGGGGCCGTACACCAGCAATCCGAATGGCTGCTGTCACAATGGCGGGTTGGAGCCCGGAGTGCGTGATGCTGCGCAGCCGCTGAATGTCGGCTTTCTTCAAGACCGCCATCCCATCGTGGCCTATCGTTGTGGTCGCATTGTTGGAGACACCTCACATGATCTTTCGCTACACGATTCTCTACGTGGATGACGTCTCGTCGTCGCTCGACTTCTTCGAAAAGGCTTTTGGGTTCGAACGCGGCTTCCTTCACGAAAGCGGCGATTACGGCGAGCTGCTAACAGGGGAAACCAAACTGGCTTTCTCCTCAAGAACCCTCATGCGTCAGTTGGACAAGGACCCGGCGCTGCCGAGACCGGACGCCCCGACGTTCGAGATCGCATTCGAGACGGTGGATGTGGCTGGCACCCTGCAAAGGGCGCTCGACGCGGGGGCCACGCTCATTCAGGACGCGCGCGATGAACCATGGGGGCAGACAACGTCATACGTGGCGGACCCGAATGGGTATCTGATCGAAATCTGCACAGCAGTACAGTTGCCGGGTTGAGGCTATGATGGAGGAGTCAGAGAAAGCCAAAATTGTCGCTCAGTTGAAAGCTGTTGTCGCAACGGTCGAGCCGGAGGCGGCCTTTGTCGCGAAATATGGGGGAACCATGGTCGAGAGCGTTCCCGGGCAGCCCAAATCGCAGTTCTGCGGGATTTTCGCCTACAAGGACCACGTTTCCCTAGAGTTCACCAACGGCGCGCAGCTGGCTGATCCGGAAAAGGTGCTAGAAGGCGGCGGAAAGCACCGGCGTCACATCAAGCTCGCCAGCCTCGCCGACATCGTGGACAAGCGATGCGGGGATTTCCTACGTCAGGCCCGCGATCTCCAATGACCAGTTGCCAAGCCCGGGTTGCGCTAGATCGGCAATCGCAGCAGGGTTCCGGCGGAGTTGGACGGGCGTCCAGCCGAACCACCGCACGAACTCTCGCGTCATGTGGGCCTGGTCGCTATAGCCGTAGTGCGCCGCGATCTCGGCAAGCGGAACGCGACATGGTAGGGCCTGAACCGCCCGCCGGGCCCGACCCAGCTGACGCCAGAAGGCCGGGGTTGGAAGCGACAGGTGCCTGAACCGACGTTGCAGGGTTCTTTCCGATACGCCCTGTTGCCGGGCCAGGCGATGAACGCTGTTGCCCGGCAAGCAAAGGGCATCGATGATTTCCGAAATCTCTTGGTCATGCCGCGTGAGGGCTTCGATCTCTGTATCAAGGTTCGACACGTCACGGTCCGCGATCTCGAATTCGGCAAGGTCTAGCGTGGTGCCAGGCCGCAGCCGATATCCAGTCAGGCAGGTTCCTGCGTCGAGCCTGACCAACCTTGGCGCGAAGTCCCAGTCAGTGACTTGAAGAACCTCGCTTCCCGCCCTGCCGCAGGACAAGACAACCAGATCGACACAACCATCTGGAAGAACCACCGAGACTTCTTTGGCCCCGACTGCGTAGGTCCAGCGATGAACGCGGGGAGGGTTGGCTTGGGTCAATGCGGGCATGACAGTCAAAGTAAACGAATAGCTGCCGTTGATCCAGAGCGAAGCAACGGCTGGTTCGTCCGCATGACAGTCATTGGGGGCTGCTGGCAGGTGGCTTTGTCACGAATGCCCGCTATTTGACCTCGCGGAAAATCGTTGAACGATGCCGGTCGAGTTTCGCGGCGATGTGGTCAACGCAAATGCCGGCCATCCGCCAGCGGGCAATCTTGCGGCGTTCATCCACGCCAATCTGTGAGTAGGTGCGTTTCATGGGGTGTTCCTTGCGAGAGATACGTCGTTGTTATCTCTCGCAAGTCGCACTTCAAGATAGGACTCACCCTGCTATATCAAATGATCGCATAACATACATTATGGAACCAATCTAACCATCCGAGCGCTCCGGCGGTGCGATGAGTGAGCCGGCGGTGTAGACGAGGATCGAAAGTCCCACCGCGCCCAGCGCCGCGATGCCGAGGAAGATGATGACGTCAATCGGCCCGCCGAGATCCGACAGGCTGGATTTCGTCACCCACAGCACCAGCGCCACCGCCGCCACCGCGCCGAACGGCATGGAAAGCTGCGCCCACAGGAACTTCTTCATGGAAACCGAGCGGTCGCGGATCAGCACATAGATATAGGCCAGCGTGATCACCACGGCCGCCACAACCAGAAACCAGAACAGACCGCGTCCGAACATTTCTTCGAACACCGCGATCATCGTGCCAAATGTAAGGTCTTTCATGATCCTGTCCTCTCAGGCTTCGCCGCGTAGCATCGCGTTGTAGGTCGGCTTGAGCGCCAGCTCCTTCATCAGCCAGCTGATCCATAATTCTTCCAGCGGCGCGATGATGCCCGGGAAGGATGGAACGAGATTGTTTTGATAGTCGAACTCGACCAGCATCGCCCGGCCCACGCGGGTAATCATCGGGCATGAGGTGTAGCCATTGTAGCTTGCCGTGCCTTCGTTCCCCGCAATGGCCGCGACCAGATGATCCTCGACCACCGGCACCTGCCATTTCACGCTGGCTGCGGTCTTTCCCTTGGGCACGCCAGCCACATCGCCCAGCGCGAAAACATCGGGATAGCGCAGGTGGCGCAGCGTCTGCATGTCCACCTCGACCCAGCCCTGATCGGTCCATTTGTCCGCCCAGGAAAGGCCCGACTGGCGCACCACATCGGGCGCGCGCTGCGGCGGGATCACGTGGAGATAGTCGTAACCAAGCTCCTTCTCGCCCTCCGGCGTGTCGAAGGTGGCGATCCGGCGGCCGGCGTCCACACGCTTCAGCACATGCGAGAGCGCCGGCGCGATGCCGCGATCCTGAAACAGCATGCGCACCTTCTCGGCCACGATGGGCACACCGAATAGCGCCTGCGAATTGTTGGCGTAGATGATCTCCGTCTTGCCGGCATTGCCGTTGGTTCTGGCAATGTCGTCGATGAGGAAGGTGTGCTTGAGCGGCGCGCCCGCGCATTTCATTTCGGTGGCGGGCCGTGTGAACACGCCGACACCGCCCTCCTCGGTGAATTTCGAGGCCGCAGCCCAAGTCCGCGCGGCATAGTCCGGTCCCGCATAAAGCGCGCCGATGCCGTTTTCGCCGACCATGTCGAGCGAGAACCCCTCGATGGCGTCGTGATCCAGAACCAGGCCCGGTGCCACAACGAGGAAATCATAGCGGACCGTCTGGCCGCCGCTGGTCGTGACCGTGCGGGCTTCCGGGTCGATTTCCGTGGCGGCCTCGGCAATCCAGTCGATGCCGTCCGGCAGCCAGTGCGCCGTCGAGGAGACGACGTAATCTGCCGGTTTCAGCCCGGCTGCAACGAGGGAGAGCCCCGGCTGATAAAGATGCCGCTCGCTTGGATCGACGATGGTGATCTTCGCGCCATCGAGCCTGCGCACCAGGCGGTTGGCGAGCGATGTGCCAGCGGCCCCTGCCCCGATGATCACGATGGAAGCGGATGTTTTCACGGTCTGGGCCGGCGCGGTGTGGGCGGATGCGCCAAGAAGGGCGCCGGCGGCGGAAAGAGTGATGAACTGGCGTCTGTTCAAGGTCAGAGCCTCCCTGCTTGTCGTGGCCTGCGGGATACTTCATCCGGAGCCACATTCATTGCGATGGATAAGACAATAGACGGCTATTTTCCTTGATTAAGATCAAGCGGGGTGATGCAATACTGTCGACGCGCAGATCTCGCATCCTGTCGACAGGAATGGAATGCCCTTGATCTGCATCAACGACTTTCAGTCGGTTTCGGCTGAAGGTCAGAGGTAATGGCAGCAGCAGGAAACAGGCTCGATGATCATTCGCTCCCTGACAGAAGAAGAATGCGTCGCGGTGCTGGATCGCAACCGGCTCGGCCGGCTTGCCTGCGCCCGGGATGGCGAGCCCTATCTGGCGACGATCCACTATGTGCATGCGCAGGGCAGCCTTTATGCCTTCTCGCTTCCCGGTCGCAAGATCGATTTCATGCGCGCCAATCCGCGTGTTTCGATGCTGATTGAGGAGAAGGACGAGAAGGGCTGGCGCAGCGTGGTCGTCAATGGCCGTTTCGAGGAACTGCCAAACGAGATCGGCCACAAGAAGCAGCGTGAGCAGGCGTGGCAATTGCTGAGCCAGCACGAAAACTGGTGGCTGCCTGGCGGTCTGAAGCCGGTTCTTCCCGTCACGACGAAACAGCCGCACCTGTTCTTCCGCATTGCGGTCGAGGAAATGTCGGGCCGGCTGGCCGACCGTGAGGCGGAATAGAGCCATGGCGCAGCCTTCCGCCTTGATCCAGAACAAGGCGGATGGGCCGGACAGGGACCATACTTGATTGCATTCAACGGTTTTGGGAGAGCGACGATGTCTTACAAGACAATACTCTGTGTGATCTCTGCCAGTCAGGGCGACAATGACCTGAAGCAGGCGCTGACGCTTTGCGAGCAGAACGAGTCTCATCTGGCCGTTCAGGTGCTCGGCATCGCCGCTCCACCGCCGGTTGGCACCTATGCCGCCACCGTTTCGGAAACCTGGGCCGTCGAGCGCCAGGCAGATATCGAGCGCCTCAGCCAGCGGGTGAAAGAGGTCAATGATATCATCGCCAAGGCGCAGGTTTCGGCGGATGTCGACAGTGTTTTCGTGGAGCGGACCGTGGTGGACGATGTGGTCGGCCGCCGGGCGCGCTATGCGGATCTCGCCGTCATTGGAGCGGATCTCAGAAACAACGAGGATCTGCGCGGCCCGGTGCTGAACGGCCTGTTCTTCCATGCCCAGATTCCCGCCATGATCTTCCCGGACGACAGGCCCATGGCGCTCGTCGCGAGCAACATCATGATTGCCTGGGATTGCCGTCTGGAGGCGTCGCGGGCCGTGCATGAGGCAAGGCCCCTGCTCGCGGCTGCCGGCAATGTCCATGTGGTGATGATCGACCCCGAGGCCGGCGAGCGTGCGGATGGCGAAGAACCGGGCGCGGATCTCGCGACTTATCTGGCCCGCCTGGGTGCGAAAGTGACCGTGGAGCGCGTCACCAGCTCCGGCCGCAGCGTCGCCGAAACGCTTCAGCGTCGCGCGCAGGACATGCAGGCCGATCTTGTGGTCATGGGCGCTTACGGGCATTCGCGGCTGCGCGAACGCATTTTCGGCGGCGTCACGCGGTCGATGATCGAAGAACCGGCAGTGCCGGTCTTCATGGCGCGCTGAGCGCGGGGCACGCTGAATGGGGGCACGCTGAACGAGAGGCGCGCCAAACCGACGAAAGGGAAACGTCTGCAATGTCGATCACACCCGAACAGTGCCGCGCGGCGCGGGCCATGACCCGCGTTTCCAGAGAGGTGCTGGCCAATGCCGCGAATGTGCCGATCTTCGTGATCGAGCAATATGAGCAGATGCTGTCGGAACCGGATGATGCGCAGCTTGAAAGCATCGAGACGGCGCTTGAGACGCTTGGCGCGGAATTCATCGATGAAGACAGATATGGCGGCGCAGGTGTGCGCCTTCGGTTCGATGCGACCCTTTCCAGAAGCATGTCCGACTGGGAAAGCGAAGGCGGCCGCGCCGCCGACAATGACGTGCCCTGAGGGCCTGCCTTAGGAGAGAACGCCCTGCTCGCGCAGCATGCCGATCTCGGCGCGGATCGTGTCGATGAAGGCGTTTTCGATCCGGCTCAGCGGGCGGTCTTCGTGATGGAAGATCGCCATTTCCCATGGGATGGAGGGCTTTAGCGGCCGCTCGATCACATCGTCGCCCGAAGGCAGAAGACTGCTGAACGGATCGACGATAGCAATGCCGACGCCACGCCGCACGAGGCCGTGCACCGCGCGCAGGGTGCGCGCCTCCGCCGCGATCTGGCGCTGCGCGCCGGCGGTCTGCATCATGTAGTCGACGCGGGTGCGCAGCGGGCTGCCGATGGCCAGCTCCAC
Organism: Nitratireductor sp. WH36-1; assembly: GCF_058725515.1. Taxonomy (NCBI): domain Bacteria; kingdom Pseudomonadati; phylum Pseudomonadota; class Alphaproteobacteria; order Hyphomicrobiales; family Phyllobacteriaceae; genus Nitratireductor; species Nitratireductor sp. WH36-1. The sequence goes on from NZ_JBZXDP010000002.1 coordinate 608,515, forward strand.
AAACACTTCGCGCCGCAAATCTTCAATCTGCACCACATCCCTGCCCGCCAGCCTGTGCCCCTTCGGGATCAGGCAGCGCGCCTCGCAGGCCCCCAGGTTAATGAGGCTCGCGCCATAGGGGCTCGCATCCAGCGTGATGCCGACACCCAGATCGCAGCTTCCCTCGTTGAACATGCGCAGAAGCTCTTCAAGACCCGTATCGACGATCTTCACCGCCACGTCCGGGTGCGTCTGTTTGAAGCGCGCCACCACATCCAGCAGGAACGTGTCCACATAGATCGGCTGCGCAGCCACCACGATGCGCCCCACCTGCCGGTTGGCGATGGCGCGCGCTTCGCGCTCCAGCTCCTGAAACGCGGTCAGTGAACGCGAGACATTTGTGTGGAACAGGATCGCCTCATGGGTCGGCATGAGCTGGTTGCGTTTGCGCACGAACAGGGGGAAGCCAATCGTCTCTTCCAGCTGCCCCAGAAGGCGGCTCACCATGGGCTGGCTGATCTTCAGCGCCGCAGCCGCGCGCGTCGCGGAACCATGGCTCATGAAGGCGTCGAACGCCTCGAGCTGTTTCAGGTTCATCTGCGCATCCTCAATAGTCACTATTAATAATAGTAATACTAACAGGCATAATTTGCGAAATAAAGCATACTGTGCAAAAAAAAGCGTGCGCTCGGTCTATCCGGGCGAATGGCTTCACTCTCCCAGGGAGGACCCTGCATGAAATCTGTACTGAAAAACATTGTGGCTGCTGCCGCTCTCGTTCTCGCAGCCGGCACGGCGCACGCGGGCGATTATCCGGAAAAGGCCGTGACCATCGTTGCGCCTTATGGCGCAGGCGGCGCTTCGGACATGGCGGCGCGCGCGCTGGCCGAGACCGCTCGTGACTATCTCGGCGACCAGCCGGTTGTCGTGGTCAACAAGCCGGGCAATGGCGGCATGATCGGTGCTCGTTTCGTTTCCGAGATCGAGCCGGACGGTTACACGCTTCTTCTCGCCCGCGTCGGCATGGCGCTCTACCCGGCGGTTCAGGAAAGCTCCCCGGTCGGCTGGGATGGCTACACCTTCCTCGGTTCGCTCGAAGCAACCCCGATGATCCTCGCCGTGGCGGAAAACTCCCCCTACAAGTCGGCTGAAGAGCTCATCGCGGCGATGAAGGCCGAGCCGGGCGCCCTCACCTATGGCGCATCCGGCGCGACCGCCATTGACGGCTTCACCGTTCAGGCGCTGCTGGCCGACAATGAACTCGACCCGCTGACGGCAGCGACCCTCGTGCCCTACAAGGGCGGCGGCGCTCTCGCGACCGCGCTTCTGGGCGGCCATGTGGATTTCCTCGCCATCGCGGCCGGTTCGCTGATGCCGCATATCGAGTCCGGCAAGATGCGCGCTCTGATGGTCTACGCACCGTCGCGCATGGACACGCTGCCTGACGTCCCGACCGCAGCCGAGCTCGGCTTCGACAAGGCTGGCCAGATCACCGGCTGGAGCGCACTCTACGGCCCGAAGGATCTGCCGGAAGAGGTCGTGACCCGCTGGCAGGAAACCCTCAACAAGGTTGGCGAGGACGAGACCTGGCTTGAGCTGGCCAAGCGCCGCGGCTCCATCTCCACGGCTGGCAAGGAAGACATGCCTGCCTATGCCAAGTCGCAGTACGAGCTGTTCAACGGGCTCGCCCGCGAGTTCGGCTACATTCAGTAAGCCAACTTAAGAACCAGGAGGACGCGGCATGCTGAACAAGGGAATGCTCCGGGGCTTTTTGATCGCCCTCTTCTTCGGCGTGGTGCTTTTCGCACTGATCCCGATCCACGTGCCGCGTCCTTCCTTCATTCCAGGCTTCGCGCCCCCGCCCGACATGTGGCCGCGCACCGTCTCCATTCTGGGCCTCGCGCTCGGCATTCTGGCGATGGTGCTTGTGGCTCTCAGCGGCGGGCGTGCAGCTCCGGAAGAGGCGGAATATTCGCCTGCCTCGCCTGCGGAATGGCGCAACCGGCTGATCCGGCTCGCGCTGGCGCTCGCCGCATTTGCAGGCTTCGTCTTTCTTGCGCCGCGCCTCGGTTTTCTGCCGTCATCGATGCTGCTGGCGCTCGCTGCCTTCATTCTCGCCGGAGCTTCGTCGCGCTGGGTCGCAGTGCTTGCGCTGGCCGTCCTGCTGCCGCTCGGCCTGCAGCTCTTCTTCGGTAATGTAACGCACACGCCCTTCCCTCAGGGGAGCTGGGGCATCTTCCCCACCTTCAACTGAGAACGCCACCAGGACCGCTCAACACATGTGGAACGATCTTCTTTTCGCATTCGAATCCGTCGCCACGCTGGCCAATGTGCTGGCCATGGGCGCGGGCATCCTGGCCGGTGTAATCATCGGCGCCATTCCGGGCATGACCGGCACCATGGCGGTGACGCTCGCCCTGCCCTTCACCTTCTATCTGTCGCCCGTCACCAGCATTCTTTTGCTCGTTGCGCTCTACAAGGGCAGCACCTATGGCGCGTCGATCTCGGCGATCCTCATCAAGACGCCGGGCACGGCGTCCGCCGCCTGTACGGTGCTTGATGGCTGGCCGCTCGCCCAGAAGGGCAAGGCCGGCAAGGCGCTCAACATGGCGCTCATCTCGTCCTGTATCGGCGATTTCCTGTCCAACATTTCGCTGATCTTCCTCGCGGCCCCGCTGGCGCTTCTGGCGCTGCGCGTTGGTCCGCCGGAATATTTCATGCTGATGGCCTTCGCGCTGACCATGGTCGCCTCCATTTCCGGCGGCTCGCTGCTGCTCGGCGTCGTGTCGGCCTGTTTCGGTCTGCTTCTGGCAACCGTCGGCGAGGACATGTACGGCTCGTTCCGCTTCGCCATGACCGAGGACATGAAGGGTGGCCTTTCCGTGGCACCCGTTCTGATCGGTCTGTTCGCCCTGCCCGAGCTTCTGCGTCTCATCGTTTTCCGCGAGGAAAACCATGGCCAGGCCATGAAACTTGGCGACAACCGGCTGACGCTGGCGGAATTCCGTGGCTCCGTGAAATCCATCATCCGCGGCAGCTTCATCGGTGTGATTCTGGGCGCCATTCCGGGCATCGGGCCGTCGGCCGCCGCCTTCTTTTCCTATGGTGAGGCGCGTCGCTCCTCCCCCAACAGCGAGAATTTCGGCAAGGGCGAGCTGGAGGGCATCGCGGCTTCTGAATCGGCCAACAATGGCTGCTGCGGCGCGACCATGATCCCGCTTCTGGCGCTCGGCGTTCCCGGCGACGTGATCACCGGCGTCATGCTCGGCGCGTTCATGATCCAGGGCCTCACGCCCGGCCCGCTTCTGTTCCAGAACAATCTGAACGAGGTCTACATGCTGTTCATCGGCATGATGTTCTCCTCGGTTCTGCTGTTCGGTGCGGGCAAGCTGACGGTGCGCTTCTTCTCGCACATCGCGTCGATCCCGCAGGTGCTTCTGACGCCTGTGGTCCTGATGCTGTGCGTCTATGGCATCTATTCGATTTCCAGCAACATGTTCGACGTCACCGTCCTGCTCATCATGGGCGTGGTCGGCTTCATCATGCTGCTTTTGAACATCCCCCCGGCGCCGTTCCTGATCGCCTTCATTCTGGGGCCGATGTTCGAGGACAATCTGCGCCGCGCGCTGGCCATTTCGCGCGGTGACCCGTCCGTCTTCTTCCAGTCCGCCATTTCCTGGATTTTCGCAGGTCTGATCGTGTTCTTCGTCGGCCTGACGATCCGCCGGGAGTGGCAAAAATACCGAGAGAACCGTGCTGCACAGAATGCCTGAGGCCGAAAAGTCCACCATGTCACTGCTTGAGAATGCCAAGAGCCGCCTGAAGGATCTGGTCGCCTTCGATACGACGAGCCGCTACTCGAACCGGCCGCTCATCGACCACATGGCGGCGTTCCTGCGGGAATACGGCATCGAGCCGGTCATTTTGCTGGACGAGACGGGCGAGAAGGCAAACCTGATCGCCCGCATCGGCCCTGCCGACGTTCCCGGCGTCGTGCTGTCCGGCCACACCGATGTGGTGCCGGCGCTGGAAAAGGGCTGGACCTCCGGTCCGTTCGACCTGACCGAGCGCGACGGAAAGCTCTATGGCCGCGGAAGCTGCGACATGAAGGGCTTTGCCGCCTGTGTCATGGCGATGGTGCCGCAGCTGGCAGCCGCGAAGCTGGAAAGGCCGGTCTGGCTCTGCTTCTCGCATGACGAGGAAGTGGGCTGCCTCGGTGCGCCGGCCATCGCCGAATGGCTGGCCGCGCTCGACGTGCCGCCCATGCTGGCGATCATCGGCGAGCCGACCGATATGACGCTGGTGACCGGCCAGAAGGGCAAGATCGCCATGCGCTGCCATGTGCATGGCACGTCCGGCCACTCCTCCTTCGCGCCCGATCATGTCAACGCCATCGACTATGCGGCGCGCATCGTTTCGATGATCGCCGAACGCGGCGAGCAGATCGGCGAGGAAGGCCCCTTCGACCGCGACTTCACGGTGCCGCATTCGACCATGCTGGCGACCATGATTTCCGGCGGCGTCGCCACCAATGTGACGCCGGATCTGTGCAGCTTCACCTTCGAGATTCGCAGCCTGCCGACCCATGATGCGCGGGCCGAACTGGAATCTCTGAAAAAGCGCGCAAACGAAGAAATTTTGCCGAAAATGCAGGCGAAATGCGCCGAAACCGGCATCGAATGGGAAGAAATTTTCGCCTATCCGGCGATGGGCGACAGCACGTCGACCGACGGCTTCGCCTTCTTCCGCGACATCATGCCGGAGTGGTCGGGCAAGGTGTCCTACGGTTCGGAAGGCGGTGTGTTCGAGACCATCGGCGGCATCCCGTCGGTAATCGTCGGCCCCGGCTCGATCCGCCAGGCGCACAAGCCCGACGAGTTCGTTGCCATCGAGCAGCTGGACCTTTGCCTCGATTTCCTGGGCAAGGTCGCCCGGAAGGTCACCGAACCGGCCTGACCTAGGGTTAGGACCCATTAATATGACCGCAATGGCGTTCGATAGACCAAGAGATGCCAGGAAAAGCCCGCAGAGCGGGGTCTTCCCCCGGTCAAGGGGTTTGACGCGGCAGGTCGCCGGTCTATCGAGCGTCCTTCGGATCAGCCTGATTTGCACGGGCTACTTTGTCGCAAAGCCTTGAAAGACGTGAAGTCTTCCTGCGGCCTTGCTTCGCGTATCCGCACAAATCAGGCCGACCATTGCGGCCATATTAATGGGGCCTGACCCTAAGCATTCCGGCCCGGCCGCTCAGCGCGGCCGGCCCTCCCTGACGCGGAGTTCTGCACAACCGCGTCAGCCTGCTTGACAAGCAGCACCGCCTTCGCCCACCCTAAAGCCTCACCTGGGGGGTCCCGCCAAGGGGCTGAGATTCTGCTGGCATGGTTTTCCATGCAGCGCAGTGACCCGATGAACCTGATCCAGTTCATACTGGCGTAGGGATGGTGCATGCTTGGCGGGTCACAGGCTTATCGCGGCCGAAAACCGTTTCCGTACAGGAACGTCACAGCTCTTCCTCCTCTCGGCACGAACTGGGTCTCCATTGCTGAACGAGCAGAGGAGGCTCTGAACCCATGGACGCATTTGCCCCGACCGTAACCACCGGCCCGTTGCCGGCGTCGCGCAAGGTCTACAAACCCGGAACGCTTCACCCCGAGATTCGCGTGCCCATGCGCGAAATCGCCGTGCATCCAAGCGCCGGCGAACCGCCGGTGACCGTTTACGATTCCTCCGGCCCATACTCTGATCCCGACATGCTGATCGAGATCGACAGGGGCCTGCCGCGCATCCGCGAAGCCTGGGTAAAGGCGCGCGGCGACGTGGAAGCCTATGAGGGACGCCACGTCAAACCGGAAGACAATGGTTTTGCCACCGGCGACCGGCTGACGCCGGAATTTCCCATTCGCCATCAGCCGCTGAAAGCGAAGGACGGCAAGGCCGTCACGCAGCTCGCCTATGCGCGCGCCGGCATCATCACGCCGGAGATGGAATTCATCGCCATCCGCGAAAACCTCGGACGCGCGCAGGCCAAGGCCGCGCTTGCCCGCGACGGCGAGAGCTTTGGCGCATCGATCCCCGATTTCGTGACGCCGGAATTCGTGCGTGACGAGGTGGCGCGCGGCCGGGCCGTGATCCCCTCCAACATCAACCACCCGGAAGCCGAGCCGATGATCATCGGCCGCAACTTCCTCGTGAAGATCAACGCCAATATCGGCAATTCCGCCGTCACCTCTTCCATGGCAGAGGAAGTGGAAAAGATGGTGTGGGCGACGCGCTGGGGTGGCGATACGGTGATGGACCTGTCGACCGGCCGCAACATTCACAACATCCGCGAATGGATCATCCGCAATTCGCCCGTGCCGATCGGCACCGTGCCGATCTATCAGGCGCTGGAAAAGGTGAACGGCATTGCCGAAGACCTGACCTGGGAGGTGTTCCGCGACACGCTGATCGAACAGGCCGAACAGGGCGTCGACTATTTCACCATCCATGCGGGTGTGCGCCTGCACTACATTCCGCTGACGGTCGACCGTGTCACGGGTATCGTTTCGCGCGGCGGCTCGATCATGGCCAAGTGGTGCCTGGACCACCACAAGGAGAGCTTTCTCTACGAGAACTTTGCGGAAATCTGCGACATCTGCCGCGCCTATGACGTGTCGTTCTCGCTGGGCGACGGCCTGCGGCCCGGCTCCATCGCCGACGCCAATGACGCAGCCCAGTTTGCCGAGCTGGAAACGCTGGGCGAACTGACGAAGATCGCCTGGGAGAAGGACTGTCAGGTTATCATCGAAGGCCCCGGTCATGTGCCCATGCACAAGATCAAGGAAAACATGGACAAGCAGCTCGAGGTCTGTGGCGAGGCCCCGTTCTATACGCTTGGGCCGCTCACCACGGACATTGCGCCGGGCTATGACCACATCACGAGCGGCATCGGCGCGGCGATGATCGGCTGGTATGGCACGGCCATGCTCTGCTACGTCACGCCGAAAGAGCATCTGGGCCTGCCTGACCGCGATGACGTGAAGACAGGCGTCATCACCTACAAGATCGCAGCGCATGCGGCGGACCTCGCCAAGGGGCATCCGGCGGCGAAGATCCGCGATGATGCGCTTTCGCGGGCGCGCTTCGAGTTCCGCTGGGAGGATCAGTTCAACCTCTCGCTGGACCCGGAAACGGCGCGTAATTTCCATGATCAGACCCTGCCGAAGGAGGCGCACAAGGTGGCGCATTTCTGCTCCATGTGCGGCCCGAAATTCTGCTCCATGCGCATTTCCCACGATATCCGCGCCGAGGCGCAGAAGGAGGGGATGGCGAAGATGGCGGAGAAGTTCCGCGAGGGCGGCGATCTCTACATGCCGCTCGACCAGGTGGCGGCGGAGAACGGGGACTGACCCATGCATGTCCTCATTCGCGGGGCCGGCATTGCCGGCCTCACGCTGGCCCATGAGCTTGTCCGGGCGGGCGCGCAGGTGACTGTCTGCGACGTTCGCACCGGACCGGCGGGCAGCGCCTCATGGCTTGCCGGCGGGATGCTTGCGCCCTGGTGCGAGCGCGAGAGCGCGGAGGAGCCGGTTCTGACACTGGGACGCCTTGCTGCGGACTGGTGGGACACGGCGCTGCCCGGCCATGTGTTGCGCAATGGAACGCTGGTGGTCGCGCCTGCGCGCGATGCAGCAGAACTCAACCGCTTCGCCACCCGCACGGGCGGCCATGATTGGCTGGATGGCGGCGGCGTGGCCGCACTGGAGCCCGATCTCGCCGGACGGTTTCGGCGTGGGCTCTTCTTCCGGGACGAAGCGCATCTCGACCCGCGCCGGGCGATGACGGCGCTGATCGCCAGGTTGAAAGCGGCAGGTGTACGCTTCGCTTACGGTAATGATACGCCGGTTGAGGCGGACAGGATTGCCGATTGCACCGGCATGGCGGCCGCTGACGACGGGTTGCGCGGGGTGCGCGGCGAAATGCTTCTGCTGCGCACGAAAGAGATCAGCCTTTCACGCCCGGTGCGTCTGCTTCATCCGCGTATTCCGGTCTATATCGTGCCGCGCGAGGGGCATCACTTCATGGTCGGTGCGACGATGATCGAAAGCGATGATGACGGGCCGATCAGCGCCCGCTCGACAATGGAACTCCTGAACGCGGCCTACAGCCTGCACCCGGCCTTTGCGGAAGCGAAGATCGTGGAGACGGGCGCCGGTGTGCGCCCGGCCTATGCCGACAATCTGCCGCGGGTGAAGCAGACCCGGGAGGGAATCAGCGTGAACGGCTTTTATCGCCATGGCTTTCTGCTCTCACCCGCAATGGCGCAGGAGGCGGCGGCCCTGATCCTGAACGAACGCGTGGAGGCTCTGAATGAAGCTCACGGTTAATGGCGAGGAGCAGCGCGTGACGGCAACGACGCTTGCCGCCCTTCTCGATGAACTCGACTATGCGCCCGACTTTCTCGCCACGGCGCGTAATGGCGAACTGGTGCCGGCGGGAGAGCGCGTTCTCTGCACGCTCGATGAAGGCGACCGGATCGAAATCCTCTCGCCCATGCAGGGAGGCTGACATGCTGACGCTCTACGGCGAAACGCTGACATCGCGGCTTCTGCTGGGCACTGCGCAATACCCTTCCCCCGCCATCATGGCCGAGGCGGTGCGGGCTTCGGCCTGCGATATCGTGACCGTGTCGCTGCGACGCGAGACGGCGGGAAACCGCACTGGCGGGCAGTTCTGGGAGCTGATCCGGGAACTGGGCGTGCGGGTTCTGCCCAACACGGCCGGATGCCACTCGGTGAAGGAAGCGGTGACCACGGCGCAGATGGCACGCGAGCTTTTCGGCACGGACTGGATCAAGCTCGAAGTGATCGGCCACCATGACACGCTTCAGCCGGACGTGTTTGGCCTCGTGGAAGCCGCGCGCATCCTGAGTGCCGAGGGTTTCAGGGTGTTTCCCTACACGACCGACGATCTGGTGGTGGCCGAACGGCTTCTTGAGGCGGGATGCGAGGTTCTGATGCCCTGGTGCGCGCCCATCGGCTCGGCGCGCGGGCCTGTGAACGTGGACGGATTGCGGGCGATCCGGGCGCATTTCCCCGACATTCCGCTGATCGTGGATGCGGGACTTGGACGCCCCTCGCATGCGGCCATGGTGATGGAGCTTGGTTTCGACGCGGTTCTTCTGAACACGGCCGTTGCAAAGGCCGGCGATCCGGCAGCGATGGCGGCAGCCTTTGCCGGGGCGGTCGAGGCCGGCCACGTGGCTTTTCGCGCCGGGCCGCTGGAGCCGCGCGACATGGCCGTTCCCTCAACCCCGATTATTGGCAAGGCCGTTTTCGAATGAAGCTTGATCCCTTTTATCTCATCGTTGACAGCGCGGCGTGGATTGCCCGGCTTGTGCCTCTGGGCGTGAAGCTGGTGCAGTTGCGCATCAAGGAGATGGATGAGCAAAACCTCAAGGCCGAGATCGCCGAGGCAAAGCGCATCTGTGCCGGTCACGACTGCCAGCTGATCGTCAACGACCACTGGCGGCTTGCCATTGAGACGGGCTGCGACTTCATCCATCTGGGACAGGAAGATCTGGCGGAAGCCGATCTTGGCGCGATCCGCGCGGCGGGGATGAAACTTGGCATCAGCACCCATGATGGAGCGGAACTGCGCACGGCGCTTGCCGAAAAACCGGAATATGTGGCGCTCGGCCCGGTCTATCCAACGATCCTGAAGAAGATGAAATGGGCGCCACAGGGGCTCGACCGGCTGGCCGACTGGCGAAAGCGTGTCGGCGATGTGCCGCTGGTGGCGATTGGCGGGCTGAACCCGGAGCGGTTGCCCGGCGTGTTTGGAGCCGGTGCGGACAGCGCCGCCGTGGTGACGGACATAACGCTGAACCCCGATCCGGAAGCGCGCACCCGCGAATGGCTTGCGGCGACGGAGAAATGGCGATGAGTGCGGCGCATGTGCTGGTGGTCGCCGGCTCGGATTCCTCCGGCGGGGCCGGTATTGCGCGCGACATCGAGACGATTTCGGCGTTCGGCGTGAAGACATGCCTTGCCGTGACGGCAGTGACCGTGCAGACGCATGAGTCGGTGAGCCGCGTCGACCTCTGCGCCCCTGAGATGGTGGAAGCACAGATGCTTGCCGCCCTTTCGGCAAACCGGGTGACGGCGATCAAGATCGGCATGCTGGGAGCCGGTGAGACGGTGGAGCGCGTCGCGGCCATTCTGCGCGCAAATGCCGACATTCCGGTGGTGCTCGATCCGGTGATCGCTTCGTCTTCCGGGCGGGCGCTGCTTGCCGAAGATGCGATTGAAACCATGCGCGAAAAGCTGATGCCGCTTTGCAGCCTTGTGACGCCCAACCTGCCGGAACTGGCGCTTTTGACGCGAGAGGAAGAAGCGGAATGCGAGGCTAACCGGCATGCGCAGGCAGGCCGGATGCTTGCCGGGGGCGTGCGCGCGCTGCTGGTGAAGGGTGGACATGCGCGTGGTGTTCGCGCGGTTGACACGCTCTTTCGGGCGGACGGGCCGTCGCTTCGTTTTGATGGACCGCGCCTGCCCGGCGCAATGCGCGGCACCGGCTGCATGCTGGCGAGCGCCGTCGCTGCTGGCCTTGCCCGGGGCGATGCGCTGGAGGCAAGCGTGCGGACGGCCAAAACCCATCTTTCCGAACGCTGGCTGGCTGCCTGAGGCAGGCTGCGCCCGGCTGTCACTCAGCGTCAGCCTTGGTGAGACACTAAAACCATTTCAATCCTCGTTCGATGGCGTATAAAACGCCCCGCGCCTGCGGGCGCTTTTCCTTTCAGATCACAAGTTCAGGCAAAGCCATGACCGAGAAGACGTTTCACATCAATCTTACCTGCGAAGATCGCCCCGGCATCGTGGCGGCAGTGACGACGGAACTCGCCGGTCTGGGTGCGAACATCGCTGAATCCAACCAGTTCTGGGATCGCCAGAGCAACCGCTTCTTCATGCGCATTGCCGCGACCGCGCCCGAGGGCGTGGAACGCGACGGGCTGATGCGCGCGCTGGAGCCGGCCATTGCGCGCTTCGACATGAAGACCGCGATGAGCGACACGACGCGGCGGCCGAAGATCATCATCATGGTGTCGAAGTTCGATCACGCGCTGCTGCACCTGCTCTACCAGATCCGTGTCGGCTGGCTGGACGCCGAGGTGGTGGCCATCGTTTCGAACCATGAGGATTCACGCCACACGGCGGAGATGGAGGGCATCCCCTATCACTGCTGGAAGGTGAACAAGGAGAACAAGCAGGAGCAGGAAGCAAAGCTGCTTGAGCTATTCAAGGAGACGGGCGCGGATCTCGTCATCCTCGCGCGCTATATGCAGGTGCTTTCGAACGAGCTCTCGAACCGTCTCTACGGCAAAGTGATCAACATTCACCATTCGTTTCTGCCGAGCTTCAAGGGCGCGAAGCCCTATCATCAGGCGCATGAGCGCGGCGTGAAGCTGATCGGCGCGACGGCGCATTATGTGACGCCGGATCTCGATGAGGGGCCGATCATCGAGCAGGAAACCGAGCGTGTGACGCATGCCATGACGGCAGAGGATTTCGTTGCCACCGGCCGCGACATTGAAAGCCGGGTTCTGGCCCGCGCCGTGAAGCTGCACCTGGAAAACCGGGTGATGATGAACGGGCACAAGACGGTCGTCTTCGGGTGACACCTGTCAACAGTGTGTCGTGAAGGGCGCTCGGGTGTTTTGATCCCGTTCTCCGGTTTTCGTCATGCCCGGCCCTGAGCGGGGTATCCATGCCGTCGTCGGCGCAAATGATTGCGGTTCTGGCATGGATCCTCGGGTCAGGCCCGAGGATGACGAAGTGTGAAGGGCTGGGGTTGGTTCCGCCCGCCGTAGCACGGTTTTGCTTCTGCGCGCGGAAAGTGCGCGTGGAGAGCATGTAGGACGGTGAGGCCCGACATGCGCAGGATGTTGCCGGTCACGCTGAGGGTTGGGCGTCCCGCTTTGCTCTCCGGTTTTCGTCATGCCCGGCCCTGAGCCGGGTATCCATGCCGTTGTCGGTGCAGATGATTGCGGTTCTGGCATGGATCCTCGGGTCAGGCCCGAGGATGACGAAGTGTCGAGGTGGGCTGGAACTGGTTCAGCCCGCTGTCGCGCTGTTTTGCCTCTGCGCGCGGAAAGTGCGCGGGGAAAGTGCGTAGGAAGGCGGGGCCTGACATGCGCAGGTTGTTGCCGGTCACGCTGAAGGTTGGGCGTCCCGCTTTGCTCTCCGGTTTTCGTCATGCCCGGCCTTGAGCCGGGTATCCATGCCGTTGTCGGCGCAGATGATTGCGGTTCTGGCATGGATCCTCGGGGCAGGCCCGAGGATGACGAAGTGTGGAGGTGGGCTCGCGCTGGTTCAGCCCGCCGCAGCGCGGTTTCGCCTGCGGGCGCGGAAGGCGAGCAGGAAGGCGAGGCCCAGCATGGTTGCGGTGATGGCGTAGAGTGTCAGCGCGATGGGGCTTGAGACCAGAATCTGGAAGTCGCCATTCGAGATGGAGAGTGCGCGGCGCAGATTGTTTTCCATGTCCGCACCCAGAAGCAGCCCCAGAATGACCGGCACCAGCGAAATGCCCAGCATGCGCAGGATGTAGCCGATCACGCCGAACCCGACCATGACGAACAGGTCGAAGGTGGAATGGCTGATCGAGTAGACGCCCAGGAAGCTGACCATCACGACGAAGGGCATCAGCACCCATTGCGGCATGGAAAGCATGCGCGTGAACAGGCCGATCATCGGGATGTTCATGATGAGCAGCGCGACATTGGCCAGATAGAGCGCGGCGATGAGGCCCCAGACCAGTTCCGGCTGCCGGTCGAAGAGCAGCGGGCCGGGCTGGATGTTGAGCGAGATGAGCAGCGCCAGCATGACGGCGGTGGTGCCGCTGCCGGGAACGCCGAGCGTGAGCATCGGAATGAGCGCGCCGCCGGACGCGGCGTTGTTGCCGGCCTCGGGCGCAGCGATGCCGCGTGGATCGCCCTGCCCGAATTTGCCGTCCTTGGCGCTCCAGCGCTGTTCGGCGATGTAAGACATGAACGCGCCGAGTGATGCGCCGGCGCCCGGCAGGATGCCGCAGACAAAGCCGATGACCGAGCCGCGCAGATTGGCCCAGCCGCCGGACATCATGTCCTTGAAGCGCGGCAGCGCACGGCCAAGCGGGACCATTTTGGTTTCGCCCTGATGCACCCGCTCCAGATAGACCAGCACTTCGGAGATGGCGAAAAGGCCGACAATGGCAACGATGGGATCGAACCCGTCATAGAGATGGAACGAACCGGCGGTGTAGCGCGCGGTGCCCGTGGCCGGGTCGAGACCGACCGTCGCGATCATCAGGCCGATGAAGGCTGCGAGCAACGTCTTGAACGGATTGACCGAGGTGATACCGCCAATGGTGGCGAACGCCATGACATAGAGTGCGAAATAATCGGCGGGGCCGAAATAGATGGCGGCCTTGGCCAGAAGCGGCGCAAACAAGGTGAGGCCGATGGTGGCGAAGGTCGCGCCGATGAAGGAGGCGACGGCAGAGATGGCCAGCGCTTCCGACGCCTTGCCGGCGCGCGCCATGGGGTAGCCGTCGAGCGTTGTCATGATCGCCGGTTCATCGCCGGGGATGTTGAGCATGATCGACGAAATGCGCCCGCCATACATGCAGCCATAATAGATGCATGACAGCATGATGAGCGCCGAGGTGGGCTCCAGCCCGAGCGAGAAGGCGAGCGGGATGAGAATGGCAACGCCGTTTACCGGACCAAGGCCCGGCAGCGCGCCGATCAGCGTTCCCGCAAAGCAGCCGAACAGCGCCAAAGCCAGATTGGTCGGCGTGATGGCGACCGCAAAGCCTTGCGCAAGGGCGGAGAGCATATCCATGAAATCAGCTCACGAATTCTGGGAGAAGCGGCAGCGGCAGGCCGAGCAGCTTGTCGAAGGTGAGGAACAGGAACGCGCTCATGATTGCCGCCGAAGCGATGGATTTCGGCCAGGAACTGCGCAGAATGCGCCCGAAAAGCGCGACGGCGATGAAGGTGGCAAGCGGAAAACCGAGCACTTCCAGAAAGCCCGCATAGGCAAGCAGCAGCGAGACCGCCGCCACCTGCAGCAACAGCGGCTTGCCCGTGACCCAGGCCGGTTCCTCATCGGGCCGGATGATCATGACCAGACTGAGAATGGCCGCAGGCACGGACAGCATGACGGGGAAGGCCGCGGGGCCAAGAGGGTCGCCGAAGCTCGCCTCATAGTCTCCCGCGGTCACGCCGTACCAGATCGAAATGGCCAGAAGAAAAAGGCCGACGATCCTGTCTGTCACTTGATGACTCCGATCTCCTGGGAAATCTTGCGCATCTGCTCGGACTGGTCCTTCACATAGGCTTCGAATTCGTCGCCGCCGCGCCAGACCGGAACAAGGCCGTTGGCCTGCGCCGTCTCTTTCCAGTCATCAGTGTCATAGAGGTTCTGCAGACGGTCGACCCAGGCGCTGTAGCCTTCATCGGACACCTCGCCGCCCGTGTAGAAACCGCGCCAGTTGTAGCCAGTCACGTCGAGGCCCTGCTCCTTGGCGGTCGGGGCGTCGGGGAAGGCAGGAATGCGGTCGTCGGAAAGGGCTGCGAGAATGCGCACATCGCCCGATTCCACAAAACCTGCGATCTCGCCGAGATCGGTGGAGACCGCCTGCACCTGACCGCCGATCATCTGCGTGACGGCCGGGCTGCCGCCGTCGAACTGCACCCAGCGGATCTGCTTGTAGTCATCGCCGGAAAGGCCTGCGGCCTGCGCCAGCATGAGAAGGCGGATGTGGTCCCAGCCGCCCGCACCGGACGAACCGGCGACGGCAAGCGCGCTCGGGTCTTTCTTGAGCGCCGCAACCAGATCGTCGAGCGTCTTGAATTCGGAATCCTTCGGCACGAGAATGACGCCGACATCGGTGCCGAGCATGGCAACCCAGCGCATCACGGATGTGTCTGCCGGATATTTGCCCTGCGCGATCTGCGTGACGCCCACCGTGGAGGTGGCGACCATCAGATCCGCGTCATCGGCGCGCGAGGACATGACCTTGGCATAGGCAACTGCGCCCACGCCGCCCGGCATGTTGGTGACCTGCACCGGGGCGTCCACGCGTTTCTGGTCAAAGAGCATCTTGCCGATGGTGCGGCAGGTGAAGTCCCAGCCGCCGCCGGGGTCGGCGGGCGCAATGCATTCGGCTGCCGTCGCGCCGGCAACGGAGAGCGACGTCCAAACGACGGCCGCTCCAAAGAGCTTCGATAATTTCATCATCAAGTCCTCCCTTGTTGAAACCGAGATGCGAGATCCCGAAGCCGGTTTCCCTGACCGGCCTCAGCCTCCTTCCACGAACCCGCGCGCGCCAAAAAGGCGACGCGAATCCTCCAGCGCCTGCAGGATCTGCCCACGCACATCCTGCGCATGCCTGCGAATGGCGGCGGCGGCCTCCTCAGTCTTCCGCTGCCTTACAAGCGCTATGATTTCATTGTGTTCGCGATGGGCGATCGCGCGCGCCTCCGGCGAGCTGGCAACCAGCCAGCGGGCGCGGATCGTGCGGTTGACCGCATCCTGCACCGCGTCGCGCAAAAAGCGGTTTCCCGAAAGGGCCGCAAGCTGCACGTGAACGTCGAGCCCGGCCTCGAACCAGTCGTCCGGCGTGAAATCGCTTAAGCCCTCATCCACCGTGCGCAGAATGACATCCAGCTCTTCGGGCCTGGCGCGTTCACAGGCAAGGCGGATCGCCGCATCCTCAACGATCTCGCGGTATTCGAAGATCTCTTCGAGCTGCTGGAGATCGAATGGCGCAATGGCGTAGCCGCGTTCTGCCCTGACCACGAGCCCTTCGCGGATCAGTTCTGCCAGCGCCTGCCGGATGGGCGTGCGCGACACGCCATAGGCGGCCTCCAGCGAACGCTCCGAGACGACCTCGCCCGGCGCGAGCTTGAGCGACAGCACATCGCCGCGAATGCGCGACAGGACGCGCTCGCCAAGCGGCTGTTCGGACATGTCGCGCGCGGCCTCACCCATGGGTCGTCTGTCTTCCTCCCGGATGCGCAGCCGATGCCCGGGCCGCGCCATTGTTCTTCCGGTGGCCATTTTCTGAAGGGCCATTGACCGGACTTTGCGAGACGGTATACCAATCCGGTCTACCGATGCAATCAGGTGGGAGGAAAAATCGTGACAGCAGCAACCGGCCACCATGTGAAGGGCTTCCCCGAGACCGTCAGCGTCATTGAGGTGGGGCCGCGCGACGGATTGCAATCGGAACCGGAATTCGTGCCGACGGACAGGAAAATCGCCCTCGTCAACGGGTTGATCGATGCCGGCATCCGTCATCTGGAGGTGACCTCCTTCGTTTCGCCGCGCGCGGTGCCGCAACTGCGCGATGCAGCAGATGTTCTGGCCGGGATCGACCGCTCGAAGGGTGCGGTGCTGACTGCGCTGGTGCCCAACGCAAAGGGCGCGGTTCGTGCAGCCGAGGCCGGCATCGACGCGATGGTCGTTTTCATGTCGGCGTCGGAGAGCCACAATCTGAAGAATGTGAACCGCACCCGCGCCCAGTCTCTGGAAGGGTTTGCGGACATCGTGCGGATTGCCGGAGAAGCGAACATTCCCGTCTTCGGCGCGATTGCGACGTCGTTCGGCTGCCCGTTTGAGGGCAATGTGCCGGTGAGCGCCATCGTGGACATTGCACGGGCCTATCGGGACATGGGCATCACCACGCTTTCGCTGGGCGACACCACCGGCATGGCCACGCCGCCGCTGGTGCAGGAGCGCTGCCGCGCGCTTGGCGAGGCGGTGCCGGAAGCCGACATCGCGCTGCATTTTCACAATACGCGCGGTGTGGGGCTGGCCTGCGTCTATGCCGGGCTTCTGGAAGGCGTGACCCGCTATGAGGCAAGCATTGGCGGGCTCGGCGGCTGCCCCTTCGCGCCGAATGCGACGGGCAATATCTGCACCGAAGATCTGGTTTACATGCTGGATGAATGCGGCGTGGAAAGCGGCGTCGATCTCGACAGGCTGATCAGGGTTTCGCGGCAGGCGGAAGCGGTGATCGGGCGCACCCTGCCCGGCCAGGTTATGAAGGCGGGGCCACGGCTTCAAACCTACGGCATGGACAGTGTTGCGACGGCCAATGGCTGACGGGATGACCGACATGAAAGCGCCTCTCGACGGTATTCGCGTCATCGACCTGACCCGCGTTCTCTCCGGCCCCTTCTGCACCATGATGCTGGGCGACATGGGCGCGGAAATCATCAAGGTGGAGCCCGCAAAGGGCGATCCTATCCGCGAACAGGGCACGCTGCGGGATGGGTTTTCCGCCTATTATGCGAGCTTCAACCGCAACAAAAAGTCGGTCGTCATCGATCTTTACAGTGAAAGCGGCCGGCAGGTTCTGGAACGCCTGATCGCCGGCGCGGATGTGCTGGTCGACAATTTTCGTCCCGGCGTGATGGCCAGGATGGGTTTTGGCGAAGAGCGCCTGAAGGCGCTGAACCCGAAGCTGGTGACCGCCAATGTGAACGGCTACGGCTCGACCGGCCCTTATGTGGAGCGCCCGGCCTTCGACTTCATCGCACAGGCGATGAGCGGGCTGATGGGCGTGAACGGTGCGGAAGGCGGGGAACCCATGCGGGTTGCGCAGCCGATCACCGATCTGGTGGCCGGCCTCTACTGCGCTTTCGGCATCGTCAACGCACTGCGCGCCCGCGACCTGAATGGCGCGGGACAGCACGTGGAAACCGCCATGATGAATGGCGCAATCAGCATGATGGCCTATCTGGCGTCCGAATATTTCACCACTGGGGAACTGCCGGCCCGCACCGGAAACGACCACCCGCTGGTCGCCCCTTACGGGCTGTTCCGGGCGAGCGATGGCGAAATTGCGGTGGCTCCATCGAATGATGTGATCCTGAAGCGCTTTCTCGATGTGCTGGGGCTTGGCCATCTGCTTGAGGACGCGCGCTATGACACGAATGAAAAGCGTTTCGGCCGACGCGCCGAACTGAACGAGATGATCAACGGCGCGGTCGGCGGCGACACGCAGGAGGCCTGGATTGCGCGCCTGAACGCCGCCGGTGTGCCCTGCGGCAAGGTGCAGAACCTGGCCGAGGCGCTGAATGACCCGCAGACGCGCGCGCAGGAAATGGTGATCGAGGTGGATCAGCCGAACCATGGGTCGATCCGAATGCTGGGTTTCCCGGTGAAGCTGAGTGGAACGCCATGCAGATTACGCCACCCCGCCCCCGCACTGGGGGAAGACACCAGGGCGGTTTTGGAAACGAGTGGTTTCTCTGCGGACGAGATTGAGGCGCTGGCAAAAGAGGGCGCCATCGGTGGCGATTAGAGCGCTGTGCGTGGTTCGACAAGCTTCTGTAATCACGGTCAATAGGAATGCGTGTCCGGGCTTCCTGCTTCTGTTCGCGGGTCAGCGCACGGGCTGCCGCTCGATGGCGTCGGAAACGGGCATGACCATCTCAGGAACGTCGTGCGGCCGGTTTGTATCGTGGCCGCCGTCCAGCCTGTCGTCGTCGATTGCCCGCGCCGGTGCGTCCCGGACGGACGCGCTCCTTTTCGACCGCTGTCAGAGCTGTCGAAGAAGGGGCTGGAAAGTCTCTGGCGCGCTCATGCGCTGGACGAAGCCGGCCTTTCCTGCAGCATGAGGCGGAAGTCGCTGCCATCGACCCACATGCGGTGAAGGATGATGGCGAGCCGCCGGGCGACCGCCACGCGGGCCCGGTTCATGCCACGTCGCCGGGCCACCTTCAGCCCCCACCGTTTGAGGGCAAAACTCTTCCTCGTGCGCGTCAGGAGCGCGTTTGCGGCTTCGAACAGGAGGCTGCGCATCATGACGTCACCGGTTTTGGAGATGCTGCCAATATGCTCGTACTCGCCA
Organism: Nitratireductor sp. WH36-1; assembly: GCF_058725515.1. NCBI lineage: Bacteria > Pseudomonadati > Pseudomonadota > Alphaproteobacteria > Hyphomicrobiales > Phyllobacteriaceae > Nitratireductor > Nitratireductor sp. WH36-1. The sequence goes on from NZ_JBZXDP010000002.1 coordinate 627,373, forward strand.
GACTGGTCGATGCGCGGCACGAGGCCGAAGGCCGCCGGCACATCGGCCGAGCGGGCGAAACGCTCCGGCTGGTGCACGGTTGCCTTGAAGGCAAAGGCCGTGATCGATCCGACGCCAGGCGCCGTCATCAGCCGCCGGCACACCGGGTCGGCGGCGGCCTGACGTTTGATCTCGCGCTCATAGATGCGCACCTGTGCAAGAAGGGCGGTGCGCATGGTCAGCATCGGCGCAACCAGAGCCATAAGGTCGTCACGCGCGGCAAGCCGCTCCTTGACCCGCCCCGCAAAGCCTCCCGGGCCCACGCGGCCAAGCCGGATGCCGAACGGCTTCAGATCGCCACGGATCTTGACCTGCAACTGGCGGGCCTGGGAAAGCAGGGTCGCGCGCGCCGTCAGCATCAGGCGCTGCCTGTGGGCCGCCTCGTCCTTGACATGCACCCCCCGATACAGCCCCGCCCGCAATGCCTGGGCGATCATCCTGGCATCGCGCCGGTCGGTCTTCACCGTGGAGGCTTTGGCATAGGCCTTCATGCGCCGCGTCTCGATCTCGGCAACCGGCAACGCCTGCGCCTTCAGCTCCCGGGCCAGCCATGGCGTCAGCGCGCCGGCTTCCAGACCGATCAGCGCAAGCGCATCGCCAAAACCCGACAAAGCAGAAGAGAGGCTTGCAGGCGTCGTGGAGACCTTTATCTCCTCAACCACATGCCCGCGCCCATCAATCACGCAGACCGATGTGGCTTCCTCTGAAACGTCCAATCCGGCATAATACTCCATGGTTGCTCCCTCCTTCGCTTTGTGGCGACACCATGTCGACCACGGTTCAACCGAAGCGCCGGGGGCAACCGCTGCCCCCTGAGAAAGCGATTATGCCATCTCACCATGAGGGACGGGGTTAGCTATTGAACTCCTTGCAACGTCTCTGATCAAGGCTCATTGCCAGGTACAACTTCCCTCATGGTGAGCTTGTCGAACCACGCACAGCGTCGCTGCAATGGGGCGTTGTCTACCTGTTCGGTGGTACAAAGAGCGGCCCAGATGCATTCTCTCGGTTCGTTGCTTTAGGGGCCATTTGGTGCGCCACCCTTGGATCGGCGTTGAACGGCACCCATATGCCGGGGAGTGTCCTGCCCCTCCGGAGTTTCCCCATGGTTCCGTTTTCCGTTCTCGATCTGGCTCCCGTTCCCGACGGTTCGAGTGTTGGAGACGCCCTGCGCAATACGCTTGATCTGGCGCGCCACACCGAGAGCTGGGGTTATCGCCGTTTCTGGCTGGCCGAACACCACAATATGAGCGGCATTGCCAGTGCGGCCACCGCAGTGCTTATCGGCCAGGTGGCTGCGGCGACACAGTCGATCCGCGTTGGTGCGGGCGGCGTGATGCTGCCAAACCATGCGCCGTTGGTCATCGCAGAACAGTTCGGCACGCTCGCGACGCTTTATCCCGACCGCATCGACCTCGGCCTTGGTCGCGCGCCCGGCACCGACATGGCGACGGCGCGGGCGCTGCGGCGCGGGCTGGAAGATGGCGACGGCTTTCCGCGCGATGTGATGGAACTGATGGCCTATCTCGGCGACGGGCAGCCCGGCCAGCAAGTGCGCGCCATTCCCGGCGCGGGCACGCATGTGCCGATCTGGATTCTCGGTTCAAGCCTTTATGGCGCGCAGCTTGCGGCGCATCTGGGCCTGCCCTACGCCTTCGCCTCGCATTTTGCACCCGCGGCGCTGGAACAGGCGAGCGAGATCTATCGCCAGACCTTCCGTCCTTCGGAGCATCTGGAGAAGCCGTATTTCATGATGGCGCTGAACGTTTTTGCAGCCGATACGGACGCGGAAGGCTTGTTTCTGAAGTCCACGATGCAGCAGGCTTTTGCCAATCTGCGCCTCGGGCGGCCAGGCCCCCTGCCCCGGCCGATGGAGAATGTGGAAGCAACGTTCGACCCGGCAATCGCGGCAGGTGTGGCGCAGGCGCTGGCCTGCACAGCGGCGGGCAGCCCGGATACGGTGCGCGATGCGCTGCATGGGTTCATCACCCGCTACGGGCCGGATGAAATCATCATCACCGGCCAGATCCACGACCATGAGGCGCGCCTCAAATCCTTCCGGATCGCGGCGGAAATTCTTTCAGAAACCCGGACTTCGCAGGAGGTCTGAGGTGACAGGATGACCTCATAACAGCTCTGTTAGGGATATGCTTTAAGCCTGAACTGATCCAAGGATTTTGGAAAATTTGGTCTGATCGACCTTGAAATCGGCAAATTAAGACCAAACGAGTTTTTGCTCCTGTTATCGTCAAGTGAACAAGAGCGCGGGGAAAACGCGCCTTTCTTCGAACGATAATGGGAGAGAGACATGTCGTCCTCGCAAAAGGCATTGCCGAGCTTACCGCTTGCGCTCACGCCGGTGCTGCTCACGCTCATCGTGCTTGGCGTACAGCTATTCTACTTCGACGATTTCACCCCGCATGTGCCATTGGCCATAGGGCTGGCGATTACCGGCCTTGTCGGCGTCAAGCTGGGGTTTGACTGGGAAGACATCGAAAAGGGCGTGTTCCACGTCATCCACGTGTCACTGCCTTCCGTTTCGGTTCTGATCACGGTTGGTATGATCATCGGCGTGTGGATCGCGAGCGGCACGGTGCCGACGCTGATCTATTACGGTCTCACCATCCTGTCTCCGCAGATATTCCTCGCCGCCGCCATGCTTTTGTGCGCGGTCGTTTCGCTGTCGCTGGGAACTTCGTGGGGCACGGTCGGCACGGTCGGCCTGGCGCTGATGGGCATTGGTGCGGGGTTCGGCATACCCGTCTACTGGACGGCAGGCGCGGTGGTTTCCGGCGCGTTCTTCGGTGACAAGGTTTCGCCGCTCTCCGACACGACGAACCTTGCCCCGGCGGTGACGGGTGTCGACGTGTTCTCGCACATCAAGAACATGATGCCGACCACCATTCCCTCCATGCTGATTGCGCTCGGTATCTACCTTTTCGCCGGCTATGCGCTGATCGAGTCCGGTGGTGCATCCTTTGACAAGATCACCGCGATCACCTCGTCGCTGCAGGACAATTTCGTGATTTCGCCCTGGCTGCTTCTGCCGGCCATTCTGGTGATCGCGCTGGCCGTGAAGCGCATGCCGCCGATCCCGTCTCTTTTTGCAGGCGTTCTGGCTGGCGGCCTGACGGCGATGCTCGTGCAGGGCGTCGGGCTGCATGATGTCTTCACCTACGCCAATAGCGGCTACAAGATCGACACGGGTGTGAGCGAAATCGACTCGCTGCTCAATCGCGGCGGCATCCAGTCGATGATGTGGACGATTTCACTGGTGCTGATCGCGCTCGGCTTTGGCGGCGCTCTGGAGAAGACCGGCTGCCTGGAGACGATCATCCGCGCCATCATGATGAAGGTGAAGAGCTTCGCCGGCATCCAGACGGCTGCCGTCGGCACCTCGATGGCGACCAATCTGGTAGCAGGCGATCCCTATCTTTCCATCGCGCTGCCCGGCCGCATGTATGCGCCGGTCTATCGCGGCATGGGCTATTCCACGCTCAACCTGTCGCGGGCGATCGAGGAAGGCGGTACGCTGATTTCGCCGCTGGTTCCGTGGAATGCTGGCGGCGCATTCGTCATCAGCGCGCTGGCGCTCGGCGTCTCGGACGGGCATCTGGAGAACCTGCTCTACATTCCGCTCGCCTTTGCCTGCTGGCTCTCACCGGTGATCGGGCTCGTCTATGCCTATACGGGGCTTTTCTCGCCACGGGCGAGCGAGGCGGAGATACAGGGCTGGCACGATAGCGGTGAGACCATCGCTGACCTGAGCGACCATGGCTGGGAGACACCCGCCATACCAAGCACGACACCGGCGGAATAGGCCGCTGTGACACGGACAGGCCCCTTGGATGGACGCGCGGCGATCTACGGGGCCTGTTTCACATTCAGCGGGCGGGGTAGTGAAACGGCTCGCCCGCAAAAGCTTCTGCGCCACGGCCGATCTGGTGGATCGCGCGGATCATCCGGCCTTCGCGCTCAAGGAGCCGGTCGCCCAGCGCGACGATGCGCCGATTGGGCGTGGCGCTCGGCGCGCGCTCGCGCAGCATCTGCGCAAGGGCGAATTCGTCCATCTCGCGGGCGAAGGCGTTGGCGATGACATAGGCGGCGGCCGTGGAGCGGCTGATGCCCGCATAGCAATGCACGACCATTGGCGAGCGCCAGTCCCAGTCCTGTGCGAAATCGAGCAGGCGTTCGACATGATCGAGCTCCGGCGCGATGAGGCCGGGACGCAGATCCGCGATGTCGTGCATGGCGAGATGCAGGCGGTTCGGCACGGCGCTGGCATCATCCAGAGCCGGGGGCTCGCCGTTCGAGGTGAGCGAAATCATGTGCTGTGCGCCGGTGGCCTTGAGCATGCGCTGTAGATGCGCGCCGGGGCAGACATAAAGCATTATGCCCCTCCCCCGTCCCGGCTTTGAAGTGCGGCGCGCACGCGCTCGAAAGCCTCATCATCGCCCGGCAGGCCGATGCGCAGGCAATCCGGCCGTCCGGCGAAGCGCCGAACGAGAATGCCGCTGCGGCCAAGATGATCGAAAAGATCCGCCGCGCGCGGATGGCGCAGGAAGCGGAAGAGATCCGTTCCGCCGGCGATGGTCAGACCCTTTTCGTGAAAGAGCGCGTCGAGACGTAAGCGCTCTCTTTCGAGCCTCTGGCGCATGGCGCTTTGCCAGCCATGGTCTGCAAGCGCCTCGAGCCCGGCGTGGAGCGCCGGCCCTGCAACAGCCCACGGACCGAGCCAGCCTGAGAGTTTTTGGGCGCGTTCAGTGGAGGTGAGCGCGAACCCCAGGCGCAGGCCTGCGAGACCGAAGAACTTTCCGAACGAGCGCAGCACGAGGATGTTGCCGGCTTCCAGATCGCCGGCGAGGCTCTCGGCCTGCGGGCCGACATCCATGAAAGCCTCATCGACCACCAGAACGCCGCCATTGCCGCGCATGCTTGCGGCGAGATCCAGAAGGTCGCTTCGACCGATCAGCCGCCCGTCGGGATTGTTTGGATTGACCACCACGGCGAGCCGCGCGCCACGAAGCGCATCGAAGCTCTCCACCTCTTCGACCGCATGACCGGCCAGTGCGGCTGCGCGCGCGTGTTCGGCATAGGTGGGGCCGAGAATGCGGGCCGGGCCGGGTGCCAGAAGCGATGCGACCAGCGGGAGAAGAAGCTGCGTTCCGGGCGCGGCGATGACGTTTGCCGCAGACGGCGCGCCGTAATGCCGGGCCGCGTGCGCGGTCAGCGCGGCAATGTCGGCTTCTTCGGGCAGGCGCTCGACGGCGCTGGCAGGCAGGGGCGAAAAAGGATAGGGGTGCGGGTTGATGCCGGTGGACAGGTCGAGCCAGGGCGTCGGCGCGTCTGGAAACTGCGCCGAAGCCCGAACGAGACTGCCGCCGTGATCGGTCACCTTCTCCGCCGCCCGGTCAGCCAGTCGAGGCCTGATGTCCATTCTGATCGCCCTTTCATCCATGCTGGTCGAGCTCGCCATCGGTTATCCGCAGCAGCTCTTTCGCCTGATCGGTCACCCCGTCACCTGGATTGGCCGTCTTATCGCGCTGGCGGACGCGCGATGCAATGTCGAAACCCTTTCGCCCGGTGCGCGCCGTCTGAATGGCGCGCTTGCGCTGGTCGGCATTCTGATGCTCGCAGGTCTGGCCGGCTGGTTGATCCAGACGGCCCTTTCCGGCTGGGCCGGGCTGCTGGTCGCCGCTCTTGCCGGCAGTTCGCTGATCGCCCAGCGGAGCCTTGCAAGCCATGTGAAAGCGGTGGCGGACGGGCTGGACGCCGGCGGGCTTCCGGAAGGCCGAAAAGCGGTTTCGCAGATCGTTGGCCGGGACCCCGAAAGCCTCGACGAGGCCGGGGTTTCGCGGGCGGCCATCGAGAGCCTTGCCGAAAACTGCTCCGACGGCGTGGTTGCGCCGGTGTTCTGGCTGGCGGTTGGCGGACTGGCGGGCGGCGCGCTCTACAAGGCTGCGAACACGGCCGATTCCATGATCGGCCACAAGACCGCGCGGCATCTTCATTTCGGCTGGGCGGCGGCGCGTTTCGACGATCTGATCAACCTGCCCGCTTCGCGCCTGACGGCGTTTCTCTTCATTGCCGCCGCGTTCTTCATGCGTGATGCCTCGGCCGGAGCGGCGTTGCGTGCGGTGCGCCGCGATGCGCGCCATCATCGCTCGCCCAATGCCGGCTGGCCGGAAGCGGCGATGGCGGGTGCGCTGGGCCTCGCCCTTGCCGGCCCGCGCCGCTATGGCGGCGAGGTGGTGGATGACGCGGTGATGGGCGATGGCGGCCGCCGCGAGGCCAATGCCGGCGACATCCGCCGGGCGCTCACGCTCTATCGGATTGCAGACGGGCTTTTGATCGGGCTTGTGGCGGTGGCGGCGGGGCTTTGGTATCTGATTTGATCCGTGGCAGCGACGTGGTGCGTGGTTCGACAAGCTCACCATGAGGTAGGGAGAGACGCTGCAATTGCGTCTCCATGCTGATGAACAGGCTCGCAGGATACCGCTTCCCTCAAGGTGAGCTTGTCGAACCACACACCACCTCAAAGCAGGGCGATCTAAAACTCGATGCCCTTCTGCGCTTTCACACCAGCGGCGAAGTGGTGTTTTACCTGCCCCATTTCGGTGACGAGATCGGCGGCCTCGGTGAGCGCTGGCTTGGCGTTGCGGCCGGTCACGACCACATGAAGGTCGTCGCGCCGGTTGGTCAGCGTGGTCACGACGCGTTCAAGATCGAGATAGTCGTAGCGCAGTGCGATGTTCAGCTCGTCGAGAACGACAAGACCGATCGTCGGATCGGCCATCAGTTCCTCGGCCTTTCCCCACGCCCGCTCGGCGGCGGCGATGTCGCGCTGGAGATCCTGTGTTTCCCAGGTGAAGCCCTCGCCCATTGTGTGCCAGGAGACCTGATCGCCAAAGGCGGCGAAGGCATCCTTCTCACCGCAATGCCATGCGCCCTTGATGAACTGCACGACACCGACGCGGCGGCCATGGCCGAGCATGCGCAGCGCAAGACCGAAGGCAGCGGTGGACTTGCCCTTGCCCGGCCCCGTATTGACGATCAGAAGCCCCTTTTCGACCGTCTTGTCGCGCACCTCGGCATCCTGAACAGCCTTGCGTTTGGCCATCTTTGCCTTGTGGCGCCCGGCTTCGTTTGCGTCGATCTCTCGCATGTCACTTCACTTTCATGGGCAGGCCGGCAACCACCAGCGTGACGCTGTCGGCAGCGGCGGCGACTTTCTGGTTCAGGAACCCCGCCTCATCGCGGAAACGGCGGCCGAGCGGGGTTTCGGGCACGATGCCGAAGCCGACCTCATTGGAAACGAGAACCGTGGTTCCCTCTCTTGCGGCAAGAGCTGCAAGCAGTCGCTCGGCGGCAGGTTTTAGCTCATGGTCGTTGAGAATGAGATTGCTGAGCCACAGGGTGAGGCAATCGACCAGAACCGTTTCGCGGGCCGGCAGGGTTTGAAGCATGCCCGGCAGGTCGAGCGGGGCGTCGTGGGTCTGCCACGCCCCCGCTACTTCCCCCGGCCCCGCCACTGCCCCCTTGCGCCGCGCGCGGTGAATGGCGATGCGTTCGCGCATCTCGTCATCGAAGGCCTGGGCCGTGGCGATGTAGTGCCAGGGCGCGGGCGCGGCTTCGATCAGCGTTTCGGCATGGCGGCTCTTGCCGGAGCGCGCGCCGCCCAGAACGAAATGAAGTGAACGCATCGTCAGATCCGCCGGCTCAGCCGACAAGTTGTCCGGCAAGGAAGGTTATGCCGACACCGACAATGGCGGCGCCAGCAAGCCGGGGCTGCATGGCCTCTACCGCCCAGCCGCGCGAGCGGACGAGAAGATAGACGCCAAGCGCGATGGCGCTTTGGATTGCGGCAAGGCCTGCGAGATAGGCGATGAGCGGCGTCTGTTCGCTGCCGACAATGGCTTCGCCGAAGGCATAGCCATGGAACACGCCGACCACCAGGAACAGAGCGAAGACGAGCATGTGGCTTTCCACGGCCCGACCGCGCGCCAGAAGCCAGCCGCCAGCAAGAACGCTTGCCGCGATGACGATTTCGGCTGCCGGAAGATCGAGCAGCATCAGATGCAGGCCGACGCCGACAAGCGAGCCGGCAACAAAGAGAAGCGGCGCGAAAAGGCTCATGCCGGCGACGGCGGCAAACAGGCCGGCAGCGAGGATGAAGGCCAGATGATCAAGCCCGATCACGGGATGGGCGAGCCCTGAGACCAGCCCTTCGTAAAGGGTCGTGGGCGTCTGCCCGTCCATGGCGTGATGGGCGTGGGCGCTGGTTGCGAAGAGCGATGCAAATGCGAATGCGGAAAAAGTGCGCAGGAAACGCGTGTTCATGTCTGGTCCTTTCCCCTCCACCCGAGGGTTGCGGTGTTTCTTTCAGGCCGTCGGCAGGTTTCCTGGCTCACGGGTCGATGCGCTTTCCAGCCTTCCCAAGGCGTCATGCCTCAGTGGCGATCAGGAAAACGCTCTCCGCTTACAGTTGCGGGGGCAGCCGTGGTCTTGGCGCGATTGCGCCGCACCACGTTCCCTCTGGGTCCGCTTCAGCGGAACCGACAGCGGGCGGAGCATACAAGAATCGCCACGCCCCGCAAACGCTTTGTTGCCCGCATTGACAGACGTGGCGGGCGAGCCGTAAATGCGCAGCAGACGGTCCTTCTCCCGCAATGGAGAGGGCTAAGAGGGAATGCGGTGCGGGCCTTGCCCAATGCCGCAGCTGTCCCCGCAACTGTAAGCGGAGAGCGCACCTGACACGCCACTGGGGTTTGCCCTGGGAAGGCTGGAGAGCGCATCGACCCGTGAGCCAGGAAACCTGCCGTCTGCGAATGAAATCCTGACCGCCTGGCGGGTGTCCCGGGCAAGGAGTGTGCATTGTGACTGCTGACAGCGCCGCTGCGCGCCTTCTCCCGACCATTCATGGTGTCTCTGCCAGTACGCGGCCGCAAAAGGCCCGTGCGCCCCTCACCCGCGTCTTATCGTTCTCCACACTCCATCACCTGAAGGATATCCCATGACCACGAGTTTCGACCGGGTTCCCTGCACCGTCGTGACCGGCTTTCTCGGCGCCGGCAAGACGACGCTGATCCGCAATGTTCTGGAAGGCGCGCATGGCAAGCGGCTGGCGATCATCGTCAACGAGTTCGGCGATGCCGGCATTGATGGTGAGGTGCTGAAGAGCTGCGGGCTGGACAATTGCCCCGAGGAAAACGTTCTCGAACTGGCCAATGGCTGCATCTGCTGCACGGTTGCCGATGATTTCGTGCCGGCGCTCGACCAGATCCTCGCACGTGAGCCGAAGGTCGATCACATTCTGATCGAGACGTCCGGTCTGGCGCTGCCAAAGCCGCTGGTGCAGGCCTTTCAGTGGCCGGCAATCAAGAACCGTGTGACGGTCGATGGCGTGATTGCCGTGGTGGACGGGCCGGCGCTTGCCGACGGTCATGTGGCTGCGGACATGGACGCGCTGGATGCACAGCGCGCAGCCGACGATTCGCTCGACCATGATGATCCGATCGAAGAAGTGTTCGACGACCAGGTGGCCTGCGCTGACCTGATCGTTCTGTCGAAGAACGATCTTCTGGATGAGGAAGCCGCCGGGCGCGCCCGCGCGCGGATTGCGGGGCATCTGTCGCGCAATGTGCAGATCGTGCCGAGCGCGCATGGCAAGGTGGACCCTGCCCTGCTGCTGGGTCTCGGGCTTGCCGTCGAGGACGACATCGAGAACCGCAAGACGCATCACGACGATGCGCATGACCACGAGCACGACGATTTCGATACATTCGTTGTCGATCTGCCATCGGTTCTGCGGCCCGAAGATCTGGAAGCGCGTGTCAATGCGGCGGTGGAGACCGGGGAGGTTCTGCGCCTCAAGGGCTTTGCGCATGTGAAGGGCAAGCCCATGCGCCTGCAGGTGCAGGCGGTTGGTCCGCGCGTGTCGCACCATTACGACCGCCCGTGGAAGGCCGGCGAAGCCGCCGAGACGCGGCTTGTCGTGATCGGCCTCAAGGGCATCGACCGCGCGCGTATCGAAAGCCTTCTCTCGGCCTGATCCGATGCACATCCTCGCCACCACCAGTGCCTCACTCGACGATCTGATCGAGCCTGTCGATCTGCAGCAGTCGCCGGCGGACATGGTGGCGCTGTCGTTCACCGACAGCGATCTGGCGGGGATTGCCTCTGCATGGCAGGCGCAGCGCGAGGCTCTGCCCGCGCTGCGACTTGCCGCGCTGCGCGACCTGAGACACCCCATGTCGGTCGATCTGTGGATCGACAACACGGCAGCGCATGCCCGCGTTATTCTGGTGCGGGTGCTGGGCGGCTATGAGTGGTGGCGCTATGGCTGCGACCGGCTTTCCGCACTGGCCCGGCAAAAGGGCATCGCGCTGGCGCTGCTTCCCGGCGAATGCCATCAGGACGACGCGCGCCTGGCCGAGCGCTCCACCGTTTCGCCGGAAGCGCGCGCGGCGCTGCTCGCCTGCTTCCGCGAAGGCGGACCGGACAATATGCGCGCGCTGACCATGCAGCTTGCGTGCCTTGCGGGGCGGGACATCGAAGCGCCGGAGGCGGAACCGGTGGCCAAGGCCGGTTTCTATGCGCCGGGCCATGGCATTGTCGAAGCGTCGTTCTTCCCGGCCAGTGCGAATGCCGACAGGCCTGTCGTGCCGATCCTCTTTTATCGCTCCATGCTGCTGGCAAGCGATGTTGCGCCCATCGACGCGCTGGTGGAGGCGCTTGAGGAACAGGGGCTGTGTGCGGTTCCCGTTTTCGTTTCCAGCCTGCGTGACCCGGTTGCCGCCGATCTCGTGCGCAACGCCGTGGAGGCGTTGGAGCCGCAGGCGCTTATCACCGCGACGGCCTTTTCGAGCGGCGCGGAGCCCGGCGAAAAAACGCTGTTCGACCGCTTTGGCGTGCCGGTTTTTCAGGTGGTCACCGCCACCACGCGGCGCGAAGCGTGGCAGGAAGGGCAGCGCGGTCTCGCGCCTGCGGACCTCGCCATGCATGTGGTGCTGCCGGAACTCGATGGCCGGCTGATGGCCGGCGCGATTTCCTTCAAGGATGAGGCGGCGCTGGATGAAGGGCTTTCCTTCGGCGTTCAGCGCAACCGGCCCGAACCGGCGCGCATCCGGCAGGTTGCGGCAAGGATCGCCGCCTTTCTGAAGCTCGGTGGCACTCCGGTGGCTGAGCGCCGCATTGTCGTTCTCATCCCGGACTATCCAAGCGCGCCCGGCCGCACCGGCTATGCGGTGGGGCTCGACGTGCCATCGAGCGTGCTCGCCATGCTGCATGACCTTGATGAAGCGGGTTATGCGGTTTCTGGTGTTCCGGAGACCCCAAGGGCGCTGATGCAGCAGCTTGAAGAGCCGTCGGAAGCGCTTTCGCTGGATGAATACCGGTGCGCTTTCGATGCGCTGCCCGAAGAGGCGCGCGAAACACTGCTCGCCACCTGGGGACCGGCGGAAGGCGATGCGGAAGATGGCGTCTTTCCGTTCCGCGCGGCGCGGTTCGGCAATGTCACCGTGGCGCTTGCGCCGGATCGCGGGCGCTCGGCAGACCGACGCGTGGACTATCATGACCCGACGCTTGCACCGCGCCATGCGCTCGTCGCCTTCGGCCACTGGATGCGGGAGGGGCTCGATGCCCATGCGCTGATCCATGTGGGTGCGCATGGCACGCTGGAATGGCTGCCGGGCAAGACCGTGGCGCTGACGGAAACCTGCTTTCCGGAGATCGTGGCTGGTGCGCTGCCGGTGGTCTATCCCTTCATCGTCAGCAATCCGGGTGAAGCGGCGCAGGCCAAGCGCCGGATCGGCGCTGTGACGCTTGGGCATCTGACGCCGCCGCTGGCGGGCGCAGGGCTCTCGCAGGACCAGCAGGAGTTGGAACGGCTGGTGGACGAATATGCGCAGGCCGACGGGCTGGACCGCCGCCGCCGCGACCGGCTGGCGCAGCTGATCGTGGAAACCGCCGAGCGCACCGGTCTGACCCGTGATGCCGGCGTTGAGGACACGGGCGACACGGATGCGGCGCTGATGCAGATCGACGCCTGGCTCTGTGATCTGAAAGATTTCGCCATCAAGGACGGGCTGCACATCTATGGCCGGGGCAGCGGCATGGATGAAGGACCTGAACGCAGCGCCTGCGCGGAGAGCGAAAAGCGCGCGCTTCTGGCCGCACTCGATGCCCGACACATCGCGCCCGGCCCCTCCGGCGCGCCGGCGCGGGGGCGTACCGATGTGTTGCCGACCGGCCGCAACATCTTCACCGCCGATCCGCGCACACTGCCGACGCCGACCGCAACCGCACTGGGCAGGATGGCGGCGGATGAGGCCGTGCGCGGCTATCTGCAGGAGCATGGCGACTGGCCGCGCTCGCTCGTCATCGACCTGTGGGGCAGCGCCAGCCTGCGCACTGGCGGCGAGGAGATCGCACAGGGTCTGGCGCTGATGGGCTGCCGGCCGCAATGGGATCAGGCGACGGGGCGCGTGACGGGGATTGAAGTGCTGCCGCCAGCCAGCCTTGGTCGCCCGCGTATTGACGTGACGTGGCGCATCTCCGGCCTGTTTCGCGACATGTTCCCGACCCAGATCGCGTTGCTCGACACAGCGGTTGCCGCCGTGGCCGCGCGCGACGAAGACGAGAGCGAAAACCCGCTTGCCGCTGCTGCGCGCGTGGCCGGCAAGGCTCCGGCGCGTATTTTCGGTTCCGCTCCGGGCACCTATGGCGCGGGACCGGAAGAAAAGCTTGCGCGCGGAGACTGGCAGGAACGCGCCGAACTCGGGCAGGCCTATCTGGACGCCGGCGCGTTTGCCTTCGGCGGTGCGGAGGGCGAAGGCCGGCGGGAAGACGGCGCGTTTGCGCGGCAGGTGGCGGATGCCGACATGCTCATCCATACGGGCGACGATGCCGGGCGGGACATTCTCGAAGGCTCGGCGGATGTGGCCTTTATCGGCGGGTTCGCGGCGGCGGTGGAAGCGCTGGGCGGCAAGGCTGATCTGGTGGTGCTCGACACGACCGATCCGGAGCGCCCGCGCGCCCGCTCGCTGGCGCAGGCCATTGCCCGCACCGTGCGCGCCCGTGCGGTCAATCCGCGCTTTATCGAAGGGCAGTTGCGCCACGGCCCGCGCGGCGCGGCGGAACTGACGGAAACGGTCGACCGGCTGATCGGCTTCGCCGAGACCACGGATGCGGTTTCAGGCAGCCTGATCGATGCCGTGTTCGATGCCTATCTCGGCGACGAGGTTGTGCGCGATTTCCTGCTTGCAGAGAACCCGGCGGCGGCCCGGGCGATGGCGGAACGGTTTCACGCTGCGCGAAGGCGCGGCCTCTGGCACCCGCGCCGCAACTCTGTCGATGATGATCTGGCGGCACTTCTTGCGGAGGCGACGGCATGACGATGCGGCGTGGCGCTTGCCCCACACTCTCCGCCCCCATGAAGACCGGCGACGGGCTGCTCGCGCGGATTGCGCCGGCCCATGGCGCGCTGACGCCTGAAAAACTTGCGGGCATCGCGCGGGCCGCGCGCCGCCATGGCAACGGAATTCTGGAAGTGACCGCGCGTGGAAAGTTGCAGATCCGGGGCCTGACGGCTGAGAGCGCGCCCCTGATTTGCGCGGAAATCAACGCGCTCGATCTTGGGGCCGTGGATGGCTTCGCGGTGGAAACGGGACCGCTTGACGGTCTGGCGCGGGATGCGCTGAGCGACCCGACCGCGCTTGCCCGGCGGATCGATGAACATGCGGCAGCGCACTGCCTTGCCACGCGCCTTGCCCCCAAGGTCTCGGTGACGGTCGATGGTGGCGGGAGGCTGCATCTCGACGCCATCGGAGCCGACATCAAGCTTGTGGTGCTGGGAGACGGTCTCTGGCAGCTCGGTGTCGGCGGCAATGGCGCGACGGCGGGCTGGTTAGGCCATGGCGATGAGCAGGCGGTGGGCGCTGCAGCGCTTGCGGTTCTTGATCTGCTGGCGCAGACCGGCGGACGCGCACGCGATTTCACACAGGCGCAGAAGGATGCGCTCCGGGCGGGGCTTGAGCCGGCCGTGCAATATGCCGCACGGACTGACAGCGCGCCGGTTGGCCGGTTTGCGCTGAAAGACGGGGACAGCGCGCTCGGGATCGCCCTGCCCTTCGGCCAGGTCGCAGCGGAAGCGCTGGTCGCGCTTTGCGAGGCCGCCTCCGATGCCAGGGAAATTCGTCTTGCGCCGCGCAGCGGCCTGCTGCTGATCGGGCTTGATGAGTCCCGGCAGGAAGCGCTGTCGCGCGCGGCTGAGGCTCTTGGATTTGTCACGGACGGGCATGATCCGCGTCTTTCCATAGCCGCCTGCGCCGGTGCGCCGGCCTGTGCCTCGGCGCGGTTCGACGCCAAGGCGCTTGCCGCCGAGGCGGCGGAAGCCGGTCTGCCGGATGGCCCTTACCGTCTTCACCTTTCGGCCTGCGAAAAAGGATGCGCCCAGCCCGCCGGGGCTGCGGTGAACCTGATCGCGGCCGAGGGCTGCTGCACCCTTTCCTCCGTTGGCGCGGAGCCTTCCGAACGCCTTCGCACCTTCCTCATCGAGCGCGGCGAGAAGCTGCGCGCCGCCCTTCTTCGAAAGACAGGCTGAATGCAAGAAACCGAGTACATACGCGACGGCAACGCCATATATGAAAAGTCGTTCGCGATCATCCGCGCCGAGGCCGATCTCGCGCGCTTCAGTGCGGAAGAGGCCGATGTCGCCATCCGCATGATCCATGCCTGCGGGCTTGTTGAGGCGGCGGAGCACTTTGTCTTTTCCGAGGGTTTCGTTGCGGCAGGCCGCGCGGCGCTGAAAGCCGGCGCGCCGATCCTGTGCGATGCGGAGATGGTGGCGCGCGGCGTGACCCACACGCGGCTGCCCGCCGACAATGAGGTGATCTGCACCCTGCGCGATGCGCGCACGCCTGAGCTTGCGCGGGAGATCGGAAACACGCGTTCCGCCGCTGCGCTGGAACTGTGGCGTGAGCATATGGAGGGAGCGGTGATCGCCATCGGCAATGCGCCGACCGCGCTTTTCTACCTGCTCGACATGCTGCGCGCCGGTGCGCCGAAGCCTGCCGCCATCATCGGCATGCCGGTCGGTTTCGTTGGCGCAATGGAATCCAAGGAAGCGCTCGCGGAGAGCGGGCTTGGCATCCCCTTTGCCATCGTGCGTGGCCGCATGGGCGGCAGCGCCATGACGGCGGCGGCGATCAACGCACTTGCGAGGGCGGGACTGTGAGCGGAACCCTGATTGGCGTCGGCACCGGACCCGGCGATCCCGAACTCATCACCGTCAAGGCGCTGAAGGCGCTGGAGCGGGCGGACGTGGTGGCGCATTTCGCAAAGCGCGGACGCCGGGGCAATGCCCGCAAGATCGTCGACGACCTCCTGCCGGAGGCGGCGGTGGAGCTGCCGCTGGAATATCCGGTCACGACCGAAATCGACAAGAACGACCCGCGCTATATCGAGGCCATCACCGGCTTTTACGAGGAGTCGGCGCGCGCGGTGGAAGTGCATCTGAAAGCGGGCCGAACGGTTGCGGTTTTGAGCGAGGGCGATCCGCTGTTTTATGGCTCCTACATGCATCTGCATGTGCGGCTTGCCGCGCTCTACCCGACGGAGGTGATCCCCGGCATCACGGCCATGTCCGGTTGCTGGTCGCAGGCGGGCATCGCAATCGTTCAGGGCGACGACATCTTGACCGTCCTGCCCGGCACGCTCGATGAAGACGAGCTTGTGCGCCGCGTGAGCGACACGGAAGCCTTCGTCATCATGAAGGTGGGGCGCAATCTGCCGAAAATCCGCCGGGCGCTGGCGCGGGCCGGCAGGCTCGTCGGTGCGGTCTATGTGGAACGCGGCACGATGGACAATACCAGTATGACGCCGCTCGCCGACAAGGCCGACGACACCGCCCCCTATTTCTCGCTCGTGCTCGGACCGGGCTGGCAGGCCAGGCCGCAGGAGGGCGCGGCATGAGCGGGCGTCTCGTCGTCATCGGCACCGGCCCCGGAAAACCGGCACAGACAACGCCGGAGGCGCGCGCAGCCATTGCGGCGGCAAGCGATTTCTTCGGCTACGGTCCCTATCTTGACCGGCTTGAACTGAATGACGGCCAGACCCGTCACGCCTCCGACAACCGGGAAGAGCTGGCCCGCGCCAAGGCGGCGCTCACCATGGCCGCTGAAGGCAGGCATGTGGCCGTGGTTTCGGGCGGGGATGCCGGTGTTTTCGCCATGGCGGCGGCCGTGTGCGAGGCCATCGAGCAAGGGCCGCAGGAATGGCGCGCGCTCGATCTGGAGATCGTGCCGGGGCTGACGGCCATGCTTGCGGTGGCCGCCCGCGTGGGCGCGCCGCTCGGGCATGATTTCTGCGCCATATCGCTTTCGGACAATCTGAAACCCTGGGACCTGATCGAAACGCGGCTTGCGGCTGCTGCCGGTGCGGGCTTTGTGATCGCGCTCTACAATCCGATCAGCCGCGCCCGGCCCTGGCAGCTTGGCCGCGCCTTTGAACTGTTGAGCGGCATTCTCTCGGCCTCCACGCCTGTCGTTTTCGGCCGCGCCGCAGGCCGGCCCGACGAGCGCATGGCGATTGTTCCGTTGAATGAGGCGCGCGGCGAGATGGCCGACATGGCCACCTGCGTCATCATCGGATCGCCTGAAACGCGGATGATCGAGCGCCCCGGCAAACCGCCGCTGGTCTATGCGCCGCGCTCGGCGACGGGAGCCGCCAGGTGAGTGTTGATCGCGCCGATCGCATCTTCGATGTCGGCCACGACGGCTGCGCCAGTCGGCTTTGGCCGGTCGATCATGATCACCGGCAGGCCGAGCCTGCGCGCGGCTGCGATCTTGCCATAGGTCGCAGCACCGCCGCTGTTCTTGGCAACCACGATCTCGATGCGGTGATCGGCGAGCAGCGTGATTTCATCGTCTTCAGAGAACGGACCACGCACCAGAATGCATGCGGCATTCGCCGGCAGGTGGGACGGTTCGACCGGCTCCACGCTGCGCACCAGATAATGATGCTGCGCCGCCGCGCGAAACATTTGAACTTCCTGCCGGCCAATGGCCAGAAAGACGCGCCGGGGCTCAGGGCCGAGCAGCGTTGCCGCCTCGGCCATGTCGGCCGCGATCTGCCAGTTGTCGCCGGCGACCGGCTGCCAGGCGGGGCGCATGAGCGTGATGAGCGGCACGCCGGTCAGGCTGGCGGCTTCCGCTGCATTGCGCGCCATGCGCGCGGCGAAGGGATGCGTGGCGTCCACCATCAGGTCGATGCCCTCGTCCTCGAGATAACGCGCAAGCCCCTCAGCACCGCCGAAACCGCCCACACGCACCTCACCCTGCAAGGCTTCCGGTGTGCGGGTGCGCCCGGCAAGCGAGGTGATGACGCGCAGCGAGCTGCGCGCGCAAAGCCGCTCCGCCAGAAGCCGCGCTTCGCCTGTTCCACCAAGAATGAGAAGGGTCTGCTTTGCCATGACGTCTTCTAGAGCATTTTGCAGTCAGGCGGAAACCTCAAGGCGCTGGCTTGCCATCGTGGGGATCAGCGAGGACGGTATGGCCGGGCTCGGTGAGGAAGCACGCCGCGCGATTGCCGATGCAGAGATCGTGTTTGGTGGTGCGCGGCACCTCGAACTGGCAGCAGGCCAGATTTCCGGTGGGACGCGGCAGTGGCCCTCCCCCTTTGGCAAGGCGCTTGATGAGATCGAAGCGCTGAGAGGCAAGAAGGTCTGCGTGCTCGCCTCCGGCGATCCGTTTCACTTCGGTGTGGGCGCGACGCTGACGCGGCGCATTCCGGCGGACGAGATGCGTGTCTTTTCCGCGCCTTCTTCCTTTGCGCTTGCTGCTGCCCGGCTTGGCTGGCCGCTGCAATCGGTCGAGACGGTTTCACTGCACGGCAGGCCCATTGCGCTGATCCGCCCGCTGCTTCATCCCGGCGCGCGCATTCTCGCGCTCACATCCGATGGCGCGGCTCCGGCTGAGATTGCAGAGCTGATCACGGCAGAGGGTTTTGGCCCCTCCCGCTTTCACGTGCTGGAAGCGCTGGGTGGACCGCGCGAACGGCAGGTAAGCTTCATGGCTTCCGCGCTTTCCGCAGACCGCTTTGACGATCTGAATGTGGTCGCAATCGAGGTGGCGGCGGATGAGGATGCGCGCATCCTGCCGCTTGGAACCGGGCTGGAAGATGCGCTTTTCGAGCATGACGGGCAGATCACCAAATCGGAGGTGCGGGCCGTCACCCTGTCGGCGCTTGCCCCGAAACGCGGTGAACGGCTCTGGGATATCGGAGCGGGTTCAGGCTCCATTTCCATCGAATGGCTGCGGCAGCACCCATCGCTCAGCGCCATCGCCATCGAGGCGGACACGGAGCGCGCGGCGCGCATTGCCCGCAACGCGGAGCGCATGGGCGTGCCGCAGCTCACCGTGGTTGAGGGAAAGGCTCCCGCCGCGCTCGCGGGCCTTGCCGCGCCCGATGTGGTTTTCATCGGTGGCGGGGCGACTGCGCCAGGGCTGATGGAGGCGGCGATGGCCGCTCTTGGAACCGGGGGGCGTCTTGTCGCAAACGGGGTGACGCTCGAAACGCAGGCGCTTCTGATCGACTGCCACGGGCGGCACGGCGGAGAACTGATCGAGATCGCCGTCGCGCGCGCCGCGCCCGTTGGCGGCATGACGGCGCTGCGCCCGGCCATGCCGGTGCTTCAATGGCGCTGGAGGAAACCATGATCTGCGCCGGGCTTGGAGCCAGAAAAGGCGTCACGCGCGATGCTGTTCTTGCCGCGCTCGACGCCGCTTTGACAACGCATGACATCGCGCGGGACAGGCTCGATGCGGTGGCGACCGTGCCACGGAAGCGGGAAGAGCCCGGCCTGACGGATGCTGCAAAGGCGCTCGGCCTGCCGCTTGTCATTGCCGATGATGCGGCACTTCAGGCGGCGGCGATGCATTGCCTGACCCGCTCGGAACAGGCGCGCTCAGCCACGGGCCTGCCATCGGCCTCAGAGGCGGCGGCGCTGGCCGTCTGCGGCCCGGCAGGCCGGCTTCTCGGCCCGAGGATCACACTTGACGGCGTGACCTGCGCCATCGCGACCACAGGAAGAAAATCATGACCGTTCATTTCATTGGCGCCGGACCGGGCGCTGCCGACCTCATCACCGTTCGCGGCCGCGACCTGATCGCGCGCTGCCCGGTCTGCCTTTATGCCGGTTCGCTGGTGCCGGAGGAGTTGCTCGCGCACTGCCCGCCGGGAGCGCGCATCGTCAACACCGCACCCATGTCGCTTGAAGAGATCGAGGCGGAATATATCCGCGCCCATGAAGCGGGTGAGGATATCGCCCGGCTGCATTCGGGCGATCTTTCCGTCTGGAGCGCGGTGGCCGAGCAGATCCGCCGTCTTTCGGCGCTCGGCATCGATTACACGCTGACGCCGGGCGTGCCTTCCTTCTCGGCGGCTGCGGCGGCGCTGGGACGCGAGCTGACCATTCCCGAAGTGGCGCAGAGCCTCGTTCTGACCCGCATTTCCGGCCGCGCCTCGAAAATGCCGGAGGGCGAGACGCTCGCCAATTTCGCGGCCACCGGCACGACGCTCGCCATTCATCTCGCCATTCACGCGCTGGACCGTGTGGTGGCGGAGCTGACCCCGCATTACGGACCCGACTGCCCGGTTGCCATTGTTGCCCGCGCAAGCTGGGCGGATGAGCGCATTCTGCGCGGCACGCTTTCCACCATCGAAGCGGAGATGGCGAAAGATCCCATCGAGCGCACGGCGCTCATTCTCGTCGGGCCGGGGCTGGGCGCCAAGGATTTTCGCGAGAGCGCGCTCTACAGTGCCGATTATCAGCGCCGGTTTCGCGGGCGGGAGGGATTATGACCACGCTTGAGGCGCTCAACCGCCTGTCTTTTGAACCAACGCCTTTTGAGCCGGGCCATGTGTGGCTTGCCGGTGCCGGGCCTGGTGGCTTTGGCTGCCTGACGCTCGGTGTTCTGGCTGCGCTCGATGCGGCGGATGTGGTGATTTATGACGCGCTGGTGGATCCGGATATCCTGAAGGCTGCGCCGGAAGCGCGGCATATTTTCGTCGGCAAGCGCGCAGGCCAGCCCTCCACGGCGCAGGATGAAATCAACCGGCTTCTGGTGGAACACGCCGAGGCGGGACAGCGGGTGCTGCGCCTGAAAGGCGGAGACCCCAACATGTTTGGCCGTGGCGGGGAAGAAGCGCTGGTGCTGGCACTCGCCGGCATTCCCTTCCGCTTTCTGCCAGGCGTCACCTCGGCGGTGGGGGCGCTCGCCGATGCGGGCATTCCCGCCACCATGCGCGGCGTGAACAAGGCGGTGATCTTCGCGACCGGCCACGCCGCCGGTACGCCGGACGATCTGGACTGGGCGGCGCTGGCGAAAACGGGTCAGCCCATCGTCATCTATATGGGGATGCACAAGCTCGCCCTGATCGTGGACGCGCTCACATCCGGCGGCATGGCGGGCGATACGCCGGCGGCGCTCATCATGAACGCGACGAAACCGGAAGAACGCATTCTGACGACGGCGCTTTCCACGCTTGTCTCCGACGCATCGGTGGAAGGGTACGGCTCGCCGTCCATCATCGTGATCGGCGGCATCGTGGCGCTGCGCGAGGCGCTGATATGACGGCACGGGCGATCATCATCGGCGCGGCCCGTTCGGGTTCGGGCAAGACCAGTGTGACCATCGGCCTGATGCGCGCGCTCAAGAGGCGTGGCCTCGCCGTGCATGGCGCGAAATCCGGCCCCGATTACATTGATCCCGGCTTTCATCAGGCGGCGACCGGGAAGCCCGGCGTGAATCTCGACAGCTGGGCCATGCATCCGGATCTGCTCGCCCATCTGGGAAGCCGGCAGGGTGAAGACGCCGACATGCTTTTGATCGAAAGCGCCATGGGCCTGTTTGACGGTATCGTGTCGGAGCCGGGTCGCTCCGGCGCTGCGGCGGACATTGCGCGCCTTTATGATGTGCCTTGCCTTGTCATTCTCGATGTGTCCGGCCAGTCGCAGACCGCAGCCGCGCTGGCAAAGGGGTTTGCAGCTTACGACCCGAAGGTGCGGATTGCCGGCGTCGTGCTCAACCAGGTGGCGAGCCCGCGACATGAAGCGATGGCGCGCGACGCCATTGAGGCCATCGGCATCAGGGTTCTGGGCGCGGTCTACCGCAATCCGGACATGGCGCTGCCGGAGCGGCATCTGGGCCTTGTGCAGGCGAGCGAACATGCCGCGCTCGAAGCCTTCATCGAGCGGCTTGCGGATGTGATGGAGCAGTCCATCGACCTCGACGCCGTGGTGGAAGCCGCCGTGCCGCTTTCCATGCAGGCGGGCGATGCGGCGCGGCTCTTGCCGCCGCCGGGGCAACGCATCGCCATCGCACAGGATGCCGCTTTCAGCTTTGTCTATCCGCATCTCGCCCGGCACTGGCGCGAGGTGGGAGCCGCGCTTCTGCCCTTCTCGCCGCTTGCCGATGAAGGACCGGCGGAAAGCGCCGACGCCTGCTGGCTGCCGGGTGGGTATCCCGAACTTCATGCGGGGCGGATCGCCGCTGCAGAGAACTTCCGCGCTGCGATCAAGGCATTTGCGGAGACGAGGCCCGTTCATGGCGAGTGCGGCGGGTTCATGGTTCTGGGCGAGGCGCTGGAGGATGCCGAAGGGGTTCGCCACGCCATGCTGGGGCTGCTCGGTCATGTGACGAGCTATGCGAAGCGCAAGATGAACCTCGGCTACCGACAGGCAACGCTGATGAGCGACTGCGCCATCGGCAGCAAGGGCGAGACGATCCGTGGTCATGAGTTCCACTATTCGCGGCTGGTGGAGCCGGGCAGTGATGCGCCGCTCGCCATGCTCGCGGACGGACAGGGCCGCGATCTCGGCCCATCCGGTGCGCGGCGCGGGCATGTCTCCGGCACCTATTTTCACGCCATAGCGCGGAGCTGACGCGATGGCCGGACCCCGCTCGATGCTCGTGGCAGCCCTTCGCGATGTGGCCGCCTGTCTCGGCTTCTACACGCGGCTGCCGCTGCCTGCGTTCGAGATGCCGGCGCACGGGTTTGCCGCCGCCCAGTGGGCAGCGCCTCTGGCCGGTCTGGTGGTCGGCGCGATTTGCAGTGCGGTGCTGATCGGCGCGGCGATGCTTGGCCTGCCGGCCACGATTGCAGCCGCCCTCGCGCTTGCAGCGGGGACGCTTGTGACCGGCGGGCTGCATGAGGACGGGCTTGCAGACGTGGCCGATGGTTTCGGCGGCGGTTCGACGCGTGAGAAAAAGCTCGCGATCATG
The DNA here is from genome assembly GCF_058725515.1 of Nitratireductor sp. WH36-1. NCBI lineage: Bacteria > Pseudomonadati > Pseudomonadota > Alphaproteobacteria > Hyphomicrobiales > Phyllobacteriaceae > Nitratireductor > Nitratireductor sp. WH36-1. Next base: position 649,695 of record NZ_JBZXDP010000002.1, read on the forward strand.
AAGGACAGCCGCATCGGGTCCTATGGCGTTGCCGCACTGATCCTGTCGTTTCTCATGCGCTGGACGGCGCTTTCGTCGCTCGGGCTTGTCGCGGTTCCCGCCCTTCTGATGGCGCACACGGCCTCGCGCGCCCTGATGCCGGCGCTGATGCGCCTTTCGCCAGCGGCGCGCGAAAACGGGCTCTCGGCAGGCGCAGGGCGACCGGAAACGGCTACCGTTCTCGTGGCGCTCGCGATTGGTGGCGCGCTGCTTTTCATCTCCGGTCCCGGCTTTGTGCTTGTGACCGCGCCGCTTCTCTTGCTGGCGCTCTTCTTCATCAAACGGCTCGCCGAAAAACAGATCGGCGGACAGACGGGCGATGTGCTTGGCGCGCTCCAGCAGCTTGCCGAAACCATCGTGCTTATCGCGGCCGTTGCTCATTTCATCTGAAGGACTTCCATGACCCGCTTTCTCAAGATCGACGATCTGCGCGCCGCCTGTAACGACCGCCCCAGTGGCGACGAGGACGCCGCGCAGGCTGCAACCGCCCGCCAGGCAGTGCTGACCAAACCGCCCGGCAGCCTTGGCCGGCTGGAAGACGCAGCCATCCGGCTTGCCCGCTGGCAGGGACGCGAAAAGCCTGCGCTTGAGCGGGTTCATGTGCTGATTTTCGCTGGCTCCCATGGCGTGACTGCACTCGGTGTTTCGGCTTTTCCAGCCGAGGTGACAGCGCAGATGGTAGCGAATTTCTCCGCCGGGGGCGCGGCCATCAACCAGCTTGCGAAACAGACAGGGGCGAGCCTCACCGTCACATCGCTCGAGATCGAGCGTCCCACGGCGGACTTCACGGAAGCGCCGGCCATGGATGAAGCGGATTTTCTGAAGGCCGTTCAGACCGGTTTCGATGCGGCGCCGGAGGGAGCGGATCTCATCTCACTCGGGGAAATGGGCATCGGCAACACCACCGCCGCAGCGGCCCTTGCCGCCGCGCTGTTCGGTGGCCGGGGAGCCGACTGGGTCGGCCGGGGCACAGGCGTTGACGATGCCGGCCTTTCGCGCAAGGCTGAGGCCGTGGATGCAGCGCTTGCCTGCCACGGCGAGGCGCTTTCCGATCCGCTGGAGGCGCTGCGCCGCGTCGGCGGTCGCGAGCTTGCCGCCATGTTTGGCGCGGCCCTTGCCGCGCGGCAGAAGCGCATTCCCTTGTTGCTCGATGGTTTCGTGTGCGGATCGGCAGTCGCCCCGCTTGCGCGCCTTGGCGAAGACGGTCTGGCGCATGCCATTGCCGGCCATGTTTCCGCTGAACCCGGCCACCGCAGGCTGCTTGGCGAGCTGGGCCTCAAGCCGCTGCTCGATCTCGACATGCGGCTTGGCGAAGGTTCTGGCGCATGCCTTGCGATCAACATTCTGCGCGGCGCGCTTGCCTGCCACAACGGCATGGCGACCTTTGCCGAAGCCGGCGTTTCGGACGGCTGATCATGCGCACGCTTTCGCTCATCGGCATTGGCACCGGCAATCCCGAACACATGACAGTTCAGGGCATCAATGCGCTGAACCGGGCTGACGTGATCCTTATCCCCCGCAAGGGGGAAGCGAAGGAGGATCTGGCGGATTTGCGCCGTGTCATCTGCGAGCGGTTTCTGGAAAACCGGCAGACGCGGATCGTGGAATTCGACCTGCCGGTGCGTGACGCCGCCAATCCGAGTTATCGCCGGGGCGTGGACGACTGGCACATGGCCATCGCCCGCGCCTATGGCGATCTGCTTGCGGCGCATACGGGCGAGACCGGCCGCGCGGTGTTTCTCGTCTGGGGCGATCCTTCGCTCTATGACAGCACGCTGCGCATCATCGAGCACATGCGCCGGGAAGCCGGGCTTGACGTCGCGCTGGAAGTGGTGCCGGGGATCACCAGCATTCAGGCGCTCGCGGCCAGCCACCATATGCCGATCAACACGATTGGCGGTTCGATCCTGATCACCACCGGTCGGCGGCTGAAAGCGGAGGGCTTTCCGCCGAATGCCGATACGCTTCTCGTCATGCTCGACGGCGACTGCGCCTTTCAAATGCTCGATGGCGATGCCTACGAGATTTACTGGGGCGCGTATCTGGGTACGCCGGATGAGCTTCTGATCGCCGGGCCGCTTGGGGATGTTGCCGGGCAGATTGTGGAGGCGCGGGTCAGGGCGCGGGAAGACAAGGGCTGGATCATGGATACCTATCTTTTGCGGGTCAGGAGGTAGGTTCGGCGGACTTCATGCCGCCCTCGCCCTTCGCCCTTCGACAAACTCAGGAGGCTCAGGATGAGGGCTGTGTGGTGCGCCAAATGCTTTCATGCTTCTGCGGGGTCTCTGGCTGTAAGTTATAGCTACTGAGCCCCTGCATCAGTCTCAGCTTTTGCCTGCCTTCTCCGTCATCCTGAGCCTGTCGAAGGGCGAGGGAGAAGGCAACCACCTCCCCTCAGGCTGCCTGCGCGCGCTGCCATCGCGGGAAAGGGTCCGCCAGCGCACGGTGCTGCGCTGGCTCGAAGTCGGTTTCACTGCCCACCAGCGCATCGTCCAGCGCTGCGGTGATGCGTTCGCGGTTCATGCCTGTGCCGATGAAGACCAGCTCCTGACGCCGGTCTCCGTAGGGTTCGCTCCAGTAGCGGTCCATGAAGGCTTTCGCTTCCGGGTGGTTTGGCCAGCGTTCGCGCGGTACGGCCGCCCACCAGGTGCCAAGCGGCTTCACGCTGGATAAAGCGCCGGCGAGGCTGAATTCGGCAACCCAGTCGGGCCGGGTTGCGATCCAGAAATGACCCTTGGCGCGGATGACGCCGGGCAGCGGGGCATTCAGCACCGCATGCACTTTCTGCGGATGAAAGGGACGCCGCGCGCGATAGACGAAGGAGGAAACGCCGTATTCCTCGGTCTCCGGCACGTGATCGGCGAAGCCATAAAGCTCCTTGGCCCAGAGCGGGTGCTGGTGAGCCGTCTCGAAATCGAAAAGGCCTGTATCGAAGATGCGGGCGGGCGCGACGCGGGAATGGTCTGTCTCGATGATCTGCGCATCGGGATTGAGCGCGGTGACGATCTTGCGCGCTGCATCAAGGCGCTCCGGGCCGGCGTCGCTGACCTTGTTCAGGATCACGATATCGGCAAACTCGATCTGGTCGACCAGCAGGTCCACAAGCGTGCGCTCGTCCCCCTCGCCCGCGACTTCGCCCCGGTCGCGCAGGAAATCATGGCTGGCGTAGTCTTCGAGCAGGTTCAGCGTGTCGACCACTGTGACCATCGTGTCGAGCCGCGCGACATCGGAAAGGCTGTGGCCCTGCTCGTCGCGAAACTCGAAGGTAGCGGCCACAGGCAATGGCTCGGAAACGCCGGTGGATTCGATCAGCAGGTAATCGAACCGCCCCTCCGCCGCCAGACGCCGCACCTCTTTCAGAAGATCGTCGCGCAGCGTGCAGCAGATGCAGCCATTCGTCATCTCCACCAGCTTTTCGTCTGTCTGCGACAGGTTCGCCCCACCCTCGCGCACGAGGTCGGCGTCGATGTTCACTTCCGACATGTCGTTGACGATCACCGCGACGCGCCGTCCTGCCCGGTTGTTGAGCACATTGTTCAAGAGCGTCGTCTTGCCCGCCCCCAGAAACCCGGAAAGCACGGTGACGGGCAGGCGTTTGTCCTGGTTCGGCATGTTTGGTTCCTTTGCTGCAATATGGTATGTAATATCATAACGAATACGAAGCGCAAGACGTGCCTTGGGGCCTTGGGGCCTAGGGGCCTGGAGGTGTGGAGGTGTGGAGGTGTGGAGGTGTGGAGGTGTGGAGGTGTGGAGGTGTGGAGGTTCGCTCCTGCCCTGGGTGATGGCAAGCGGTTTCTGTGGTTCGTGCCAGCCTGGAGGTGGAGACCGAAGGCATGCTCCGAAGCCGGATTCAATGCTGCCGATCATCGTTTCCCGGAGTTGCATGGCTCCAGCCGGCAATGCAGCGTTCTCCGGAAGATGGACACCGGGTCGGAAAATGCCGGGGCGCACACTTTGGCGCGACCCGGTTTTTGCAGAAATTCGATATCACCAAACAAGGGCGGAGAGGATCAACCACCCGCCCTGAAATCAGATGGTCACGCCGCCATCCACGAGAACGGCCTGACCGCTGACGAAGCGGCTTTCGTCCGACAGGAGCAACACGACCAGCGGTGTGATGTCGTCGACCGTCGCAAGCCGCCCCATGGGCTGACGCGCGATAAAATCCTTCTCGGCCTGAACGGGATCCGGTGCGGCGGCGATGCGACCGCGCAGCGACGGCGTGTCGACCGTGCCGGGGCAGAGCGCATTGCAGCGCACGCCCTGCTTTACGAAATCGGCCGCAACGGACTTTGTGAGGCCGATCACCGCCGCCTTCGTGGCGCCGTAGACCGCGCGGTTGACGAAGCCTTTGATGGATGACGCCATCGACGCCATGTTGAGAACGGACACGCTGCCCGCCTCTTCGGCCCGATCCAGCATGCCGGGGAGAAACGCCTGCGTCATGCGAACCATGGAGGTCACATTGAGATCCATGCTGAACGCCCAGTCGTCCTCGGAGACATCGAGAATGCTGCCGTGATGGACGAAGCCGGCGCAATTGAAGAGGCCATCGAGCTGGCCGACCCTGCCGGCGAGCGCATCGATTGCGCTGCGGTCGCGTACATCCAGCCGGTGCGTTTCGATGGACGCGTTTTCAGCGGCAAGAGAGGCAAGCCCTTCCTCGTTGATATCGACGGCCACGACCGACGCCCCCTCTGCTGCGCAGGCCAGCGCGCTTGCCCGGCCGATGCCCTGAGCTGCTGCCGATACCAGAATCCGCTTCCCCTGAAGTCGCATGCAAAGTTCTCCCCTCACTGTCGGACAGCAGCCCGCTACAAACGTTTGCATACAAGCAGCCTTTTCGCGTGGAACAAATGGGCCAGAGAGGATAATTTGTGCGCTAAACACTGATGTCCACGCAGGATCATCAACATTGACGGTCCGTTAGACTGATTTTTGTTGCCGACCGGTCATCGCGCTGTAACATGGCGGGAATAACCGCTGCGATATCAACGCAGAAACAATGGGAGTGCTTTCATGACTTTGATCAAACGACGCAACTTCATCAAGGGCGCGGGCGCTGTGGCAGGACTGTCGCTGGCGGCGCCGCTCATCTCGCGCAGCTATGCGCAGGGCTCTTCCGGCGCGGTCAACATCTTCGCCTGGGCCGGTTACCTCAACGACGACATGATCGGCGCTTTCGAAAAGGCGACGGGCATCAAGGCCAATTACACCCCCTACGGCACCAATGACGAACTGCTGAACCAGCTTCGCGCCAACAATGGCGGCGGGTTCGACATCATCTGGCCGACGGTCGACCGCGTGCCCAACTATGTCGAGTTCGAGCTGGTGCAGCCGATCGACGAAAGCAAGGTCAACGTCGACAATTGCCTGCCGAGCGCCTGGAAGAATTCTGAAAATCTCGGCGCGGTCATCGACGGCAAGCGCTATCAGGTGCCCACCGACTGGGGCACGGAAGCAGTTTCCTTCGACAAGGACCAGGCTCCGCTCGAATACGGCACCGCCTCCTATGGCGACATCTGGAAGCCGGAAATGAAGGGCAAGGCCACCGTGCGCGGCCATTCGGGTCTTGTTGGTCTCGGCCTCTGGCTCGAAGCCGAAGGCAAGCTGCCCATGCCGATGGCGGACGCCTTCAAGTCCGAAGAGAACATGGTCAAGATCTATGACGTGATTCTTGAGGAAGCGATTGCCCGCAAGGCCAACATCGCGCAGTTCTGGTCCAACGAGAACGAAGCGCAGGGCGCATTCCGCATCAATGGCTGCACCATCGGCCAGACGTGGGATTCCACTGCAGCGGCTCTCGGCAAGGAAGGTCTTCCCGTCGGCTTCATCGCGCCGAAGGAAGGCGCGCTGGCGTGGATGGAAGGCGTTGCAATCCCGAAGGGTGCGGAAAACCTTGAGCAGGCCTATGCCTTCATCAACTGGTTCCTGACGCCGGAAGCCGGCGCCATGTACACCAATGCAACCTCGATCAACTCCACCGCCGTTGGCGCTGCCGACAAGACGACGGACGAGGCCAAGGCCTTCTTCGCCGCCGCTTATCCCGGCGACGCGCTGGACAAGCTGTGGTGGTGGCCGATCCAGGAAAGCTGGTTCGTCGCCAAGCGCAACGAATATCAGGACCGTTTCCTCTCGGCCTGAGGCACGATAAACAACGGACGATGGCGTTCGCCCCTCATCCGCCTGCCGGCACCTTCTCCCCGCGTACGGGGAGAAGGACGAAGCGGAGGGGCGAGCGCCGACATATTCAAAAGAACGCGGACCATAATACCGCGCGCACCAGAACCGGGGGACCATGTCACATTCCGTAGAGCTCGATCATGTCGGCGTTACTTTCGGGGCGACCCGTGCCGTCGACGACGTCTCCTTCACGGTCGAAGGCGGAGAGTTTTTCTCCATTCTCGGCCCCTCCGGCTGTGGCAAGACCACTCTTTTGCGGGTGATCGCCGGCTTTTTGAAGCCGACCGAAGGCCGCGTTCTGATCGGCGACAGGGACATGACCCCGCTGGGGCCCAATCAGCGCCCCACCGCGATGATCTTCCAGTCGCTCGCGCTCTTCCCGCTGATGCCAGTCTGGGAAAACATCGCCTTCGGGCTGGAGGCGCGTGGCATCGCAAAGGCCGAGCGGCGCAAAAAGGCCGACGAGCTTCTGAAACTGATCGCGCTTGAAGGCTATGGCGACCGCATGCCGGGCGAGCTTTCCGGCGGACAGCGCCAGCGCGTGGCCATTGCGCGCGCGCTCGCGGTCGAGCCGCAGGTGCTGCTTCTCGACGAGCCGCTTTCCGCGCTTGATCTCAAGTTGCGCCAGCACATGCGCGCCGAGCTGCGCGCGCTGCAGAAACGCACCGGCGTTACCTTCATCTACATCACGCATGATCAGTCCGAGGCGCTCGCCATGTCGGACCGCGTTGCGGTGATGAGCGCCGGCGTGGTGCAGCAGGTGGGCGCACCGCGCGAACTGTACGACAATCCGGCCACGCCTTTCGTCGCCACCTTCGTTGGCGAGACCAACGCCCTGCCCTGCACGGTGAAAGGCATCGAGAACGGCATCGCCACGGTGGAGAGCGCCCATGGCACGCTGAGCGGCCGCGCGGGCGACGGGCTTTCAGCGGGTGCGACAGCGAAGCTTTATGTGCGCCCCGAGGCGCTGAAGCCGAACGGTGGAACCAACCGGTTGGCCGCCACCATCGAGCGTATCGATTTCGAGGGCGCTTTTGCGCTCGCGCACGGCATGGCCGGGGACGGCATGCCGCTGGTTGCCTCCATCGCCAGCACGGAACTCGCAGCCGCACCTGCCATTGGCGAGAAATCCGGTTTCGGCTTTGAGAGCGCAAACGCCGTGGTGCTGCCCGATGTCTGACCTCTACAGACGTTTTGGCGGGGGGCTTGGCACGCTGTTTCTGGCGCTGGTCGGCGCGTGGCTCGCCGGCATGGTGCTCGCGCCCAATGTGATGATGATCGACTACGCGCTGCGGCCCAACCTGCCGCCATCGCAGCTCGGCGGGCCGAATGATGTCTATTCGCTCGACAACATTCTCTACCTCGCGAATGAGGGCGTTCACCGCGCGATCTTCTTCAAGACCGTGTGGGCGAGCGCGCTTGTCGCTTTCATCACCTTTCTGGTGTGTTATCCGATGGCTTTCTGGCTTGCCCAGAACGCGACGGTGAACCAGACGGCCATTGTGCTTCTCGCGCTGACCATTCCGTTCTGGATCAACGAGGTGTTGCGTACGCTTGCCTGGTATATCCTGCTTGCGTTTCGCGGTCCGCTGAACGCCTTTCTTCTGTCGCTCGGCATCATTGATGAACCGGTGCGCTGGTATGGCGATGGCGGCGTGCTGGCCGGCATGACCTACGCCTACATCCTGTTCATGCTGTTTCCGATCTACAACGCGATTGAGTCTCTCGACAAGTCGCAGATCGAGGCAGCGCGCGATCTTGGCGCATCCACCTGGCGCATTCATTGGCGGGTGGTCATCCCGCATGCCAAGGCGGGCATCGCCACGGGCTGTGTCTTCACCTTCATGCTCGCCGCCGGCAGCTATGTCGCGCCAGCCCTTCTCGGCGCGCCCGGCAGCCGCTGGTTCACCGAGATCATCTACAACTGGTTCTTCGAAGGCGGTGACTGGAACCGGGGCGCCGCCTATGCGCTGGTTCTTCTGGTGCTGTGCCTGGCAGTGGTGCTGATCACGCTGCGCATCGCCCGCGTGAGCCTGACGGAGGTGGCGAAATGAGTCTGGCGTTCATTCGTCCATGCAGGCGCTGCCCCTCATCCGCCCTTCGGGCACCTTCTCCCGGCGCACGGGGAGAAGGAAATGCGCCGAGATATCCGCAGCCTTTCCTCGCCCCGTTTACGGGGAGAGTATGCCGGCAGGCAGGTGAGGGGCAGCGCCAGCCTCTCTGGACAGCGCCGGAGGTTCGCGCATGAGTGCCGCCGACCGCATCGCCCGGGCCATGTTCGGCTTCTATATGGTGGCGTTCTTTCTCTACCTGTTCGCACCGCTTGCGATCATGGGCATCGCCACATTCAACACCAGCCGCTTCCCGACCGTGACGCCGTGGCGCGGCACGACGCTTCAATGGTTCGATGCGCTGTGGAGCGACAGCGGCATGTGGCAGTCGCTGTGGACCTCCTTCATCGTCGCCTTCTTCGTTGTGATCACCGTTCTGCCCATCGGCACGGCGGCAGCGCTTGTTCTAACGAGCCTGCATGCGCGCGCCCGCAGCTTCATGTATGCGGTCATGGTGTCGCCGCTGCTCACGCCCGGCGTGGTCATCGGCATCGCCACACTGGTTCTGTGGCGGCAGCTCGGCGTCGGCGGCGGCGTGTTTCTGATCGTGGTGGCGCAGGCGAGCTTCATCATCTGCTATGTCATGCTGATGATCACGGCGCGGCTCCAGCGCTTCGACCCGACACAGGAAGAAGCGGCCCTTGGCCTCGGCGCATCGAAATTCATGGTGTTCCGCCGCGTGCTCCTGCCCTTCCTGAAACCCGCGCTCATCGCAGCCGGTTTCCTGGCGATCCTGCAATCCATCGAGAACTACAACACGACGCTGTTCGTGCGCGGTTTCGATACGCCGCTGACGGTCTACATCGCCACCAAGGTGCGCACGGGCCTGACGCCCGCCGTGAATGCGCTGGCGTTGATCATGATCGCGATCACGGTGCTTGGAGCCATCGCCTATGAGATTGCCCGCCGCCGCAGCGCTGCGCGGATGGCGGCGGATTAGAGCAATTCCGGACGAAAAACCGGGGCCTACTTTTTCCGGAATTGCTCTAGCCCAGCGATCTAACGATCGATCCGCGTCGACAGGATGATGGAGCTCATTGTCCGGTCGACGCCCTTCAGTGCGCCAATCGTGTCGATCACCGCATCAAGCTCGGCCACCGAGGGCGCTTCGACGACGATGATCATGTCGAACGAGCCGCTGACGGAATGGACCGCGCGCACGGCCGGCATCTTCTCCATGGCTGCGATGACATCGCCGGAGAGCTTTGGCGAAACCGTTACCAGAAGATGCGCGCGGATCTGCGCGGCGTCATATTCGCCTGAGAGCCGCACCGCATAGCCGGCGATTGTGCCGCTGCGCTCCAGCCGCTCGAGCCGGCTTTGCGCGGTGGAGCGCGAGACCCCGAGCCGTCGTGCGATTTCCGACACCGACATGCGGGCATTCTCCCGCAGGAGAGCGATCACCGCACGATCCGCTTGCGATACCGTCATATTGTCCAATCTTATCGTCAATATGTTTAAAATGATAAGTCAAATTACCCGATTTATCTCTTCGATTCAACGCAGATCGGGGTGACACTTGGTGCACATTCTACAGAATCGAAAGGGAACGGAATGAAGGAAATCGTCGTCACCGGAGCCGGGCGCATCGGCGCTGCCATTGCTGACATGCTGGTCGCCTCGGGCGATTATTCGGTCACCGTTGCCGACCGTTCGGCCGAACAGCTCGCGGCCCTGCCCGAGCACCCGCAGATTGCGGGTGTCGAGGTCGACCTTTCCGACACGAAGGCGCTGGCTGCCGTTCTGAAGGGCAAGTTCGCCCTGCTCAACGCCGCGCCCTACAATCTGACCGTTCCCATTGCCGAGGCCGCAGCCGAAGCCGGTGTGCATTACCTCGACCTTACCGAGGATGTGAAAAGCACGCGTCGCGTGAAGGAGATCGCGGCGACCGCCGACACGGCCTTCATTCCCCAGTGCGGTCTCGCGCCGGGCTTCATCACCATCGCCGCCAATTCGCTCGCCAAGCGCTTTGACGAGCTGCACGATGTTCGGATGCGCGTCGGCGCGCTGCCGCAGTTTCCGGCCAATGCGCTCAACTACAATCTCACCTGGTCGCCGGAAGGCGTGATCAACGAGTATTGCGAATCCTGCGAGGCCATTGTCGATGGCGAAATGAAGGAAGTCGCGCCGCTTGAAGGGCTGGAAGAGTTCTCGCTCGATGGCGTGCGCTACGAAGCGTTCAATACCTCCGGTGGCCTGGGCTCCATCTGCGAGTCGCTCAAGGGACGTGTGCGCAATCTCAACTACCGCACGATCCGCTATCCCGGCCATGCCTCGATCATGAAGATGCTGCTGAACGATCTGCGCCTGATCGAGCGCCGCGATCTGTTGAAGGAGATCTTCGAGCACGCACTGCCGACCACCATGCAGGACGTGGTGGTGATCTTCGTGACGATCACGGGCCTGAAGAATGGCCGTCTGGTGCAGGAGAGCTACGCCAACTCCGTGTTCGCCGATCCGGCAGGGCCGCATGCGCGCAGCGCCATCCAGAAGACGACCGCAGCCGGCATCTGCACCGTGCTTGACCTGCTCGCCAATGGCAAACTTCCCGCAAAAGGCTTCGTGCAGCAGGAAGACATCGCGCTGGAAGACTTTTTGGCAAACCGCTTCGGCCGCACCTATCAGCCGGACAGCGGCCCGCAGGCAAAAGCGGCCTGATCGGGCATTTTTCGGCCAGCGGCGAAATAGGTCGCTGGCCGTACCGTTTCGGCCTCATGTGACATTGCGCGGGTCAGAACCCCTCCATAATCTCGCGCGATGACAAACGACCGGCCGCTAGTCGGCATCCTCCTGATGATCGGTTTCTGCGCGGTCGCCCCTCTGGGCGACTCGATTGCGAAACTGTTGGGCGAGACCATTCCGCTGTTCGAGCTTCTGGTCGTGCGTTTCGCCGCGCAGGTGGTCTTTCTTCTGCCTATCGTCTGGTGGAGCGGCATACGGCTCGCACTGCCCGCATATGTGATGCGGCTGACAGTGCTGCGCACGGCGCTGCACATCACCGGCATCGGCGCGATGTTCATGTCGCTGCGGTATCTGCCGTTGGCCGACGCCGTGGCAATCGCCTTCGTCATGCCGTTCATCATGCTCGCTTTCGGAAAGTTCTTTCTTGGCGAAGCGATTGGCCCAAGGCGTCTTGCAGCCTGCACGGTCGGCTTCATCGGCACGCTTCTGGTCGTGCAGCCGAACCTCGTGACCGTGGGCGCGCCGGCATTGCTGCCGCTGGTCGTCGCCTTTGCCTTTTCAGGCTACATGCTGGTAACGCGGAAGATCTCGCGCGTGGCCGACCCGATTGCGCTTCAGGTGGTGAGCGGCATTTACGCCGTCATCGGTTTTGCGGCGGTCGCGTTCATAAATCTCGGCTTCGACCTGCCGCAGCTGCGCATGGTGCAGCCAGACCTGCGGGAGACGCTGCTCCTGATCGCATCGGGCTTTTTCGGAACGTTCGGGCACCTGCTCATGACCTGGTCGCTGCGCTTTGCGCCATCGGCCACCGTGGCGCCGATCCAGTATCTGGAGATCCCCTTCGCCACCGTGATCGGCTGGCTGATCTTCCGCGACCTGCCCAACGGGCTCGCCGCTCTCGGCATCGCCATCACCATTGGCGCGGGGCTCTACATCGTTTTCCGCGAGCGGGCCCTTGCAAGGGATATGCAGACTCAGCCCTTGCCGGACGCGCAATAGATTCCGTAGAGAGTCTGGAGCACCTGCTCCACTTCCTGTGCGGCAAGGCTGTAATAGATTTGCTGGCCGTCTCGCCGCGTCTCCACCAGCCCCAGCGCCCGTAACTTGCCGAGCTGCTGGGATAAGGCCGACTGGGACATGCCAACCGCTTCCGCCAGCGCATTCACGCTCGCTTCGCCATCGAGCAGGTGGCAAAGGATCATGAGCCGGTTCTGGTTGGCCATGGCCTTGAGGAGGTCCGAGGCTTGCCGCGCCTTGCTTTCAAAGGCGGCGATGTCGTTTTCGTTCATCTGAATACATGAATTTATGAGCATCTCAGATGTCGGGTGCGCGGGCAGTCATGTCAAGCGCTCTCGCGGGCTGCTGCACAATCCGATCCATATCGTTGCGGGAAAGTTCAAATCATCGGGTCTTGCATTTCACTCGTATATTAATATATGAAGACATCATAATATTCAAGGAGGCATAGCCATGACACTCGATCGCGCAGTTCTCGCCTTTGCTGGCATCATGATACTTCTCTCCGTGGTTCTGACCATGTGGGTCTCGCCGCTGTTCATCTGGTTCACGGTCTTTATCGGCCTGAACATGCTACAGTCGGCTTTCACGGGCTTCTGCCCGGCAGCGTTCCTGTTCCGCAAGCTGGGCGTGAAGTCCGGCACCGCGTTTTAATCACCACAGTGAGGCTCCGATGCGCGCCATACTTCTTCTCGCCGGGTTTCTTTCAGCAGGCCCGGCACTCGCCGAAAACATCACCCTGACGCCAACTGCGATAACCGAGTGGAAGCCGGTCTATGGCCGCGTGGAAGCCCGGGATACGGTGCCGGCGCGTGCGCGCATCGGTGGCATCGTTGTCGAACTGAATGTCAGCGAGGGCGACAATGTCACTTCGGGGCAGCAGATCGGCACGATCCGTGACGACAAGATCGCATTCCAGATCGCCGCTCTCGACGCGCAGCTGCGCGCGCTGGAGGCGCAGATGGAAACGGCTGAATCTGAACTCGCCCGCGGCCAGACACTGGTGGAACGCGGCGTTGTTACCACCCAGCGGCTCGACCAGCTGCGCACGCAGGTGGACGTGATCCGCAACCAGATCGCCGCCACCGAAGCACAGCGTTCGGTGATCGAACAGCAGGGTGCCGAGGGCGCAATCTTTGCGCCACTCGATGGCCGGATCCTTACGGTTCCCGTCACAAGGGGCGCCGTGGTTCTGCCCGGTGAACCGATCGCCACGATTGGCGGCGGTGGGTTCTTCCTGCGTCTTGCAATCCCCGAACGGCACGCAGCTGCGCTCGAAGAAGATGCAGCCATTCACATCACCAGCCAGGGGCAGGAAGTGGAAGGCCGTCTCGCCAAGATCTATCCGCAGATCGAGAATGGCCGCGTCATCGCCGATGTGGAGGTGGAAAGCCTCGACACTGCCTTTGTCGATGCGCGTGTGCTCGTGCGTGTGCCGGTGGGCGAGCGCGAAGCGCTCCTCGTTCCCACCGCTGCCGTCACCACGCGCTCGGGCATCGATTTCGTCACCGTTGAAGCAGGCGGGGCAACCATCGAACGCACGGTGGTTCCGGGCGAAACCGTTACCCGCGACGATGGCGACTTTGTTGAAATCCTGAGCGGCCTCGCGGCCGGAGACACGGTCATCGCGCCATGAACCAAGCACCAGAAAAGCTGGGTATTGCCGGTGTGCTGACGCGCACCTTCATCAATTCGCCCCTCACACCCCTCTTCCTGATCGCGGCTTTCGCCTTCGGTCTCGTGGCGCTCGCCACCCTGCCGCGCGAGGAAGAGCCCCAGATCTCCGTTCCCATGGTGGACATCCACGTCCAGGCCAACGGGCTGAAGGCGGAAGACGCCGTCAAGCTCGTGACCGAGCCACTGGAAACTATCGTCAAGGGCATTGACGGTGTCGAGCACGTTTATTCGCAGACCGGCGACGACCGCACCATGGTCACTGTGCGTTTCGTTGTCGGCACCTCGTCCGACGCCGCAGTGCTGCGCGTGCACGACAAGGTGCGGGCCAATATGGACCGCATTCCCGTCGGCATTCCCGAACCGCTGATCGTTGGACGCGGGATCGATGATGTCGCCATCGTCTCGCTCACCCTGTCTCCGAAGCCCGAGGCCGCCGACAGCACCACGGCGACTGATCTGACCCGGATCGCCCGCGAGCTGCGCACCGAGATCGCCAAGATCGAGGATGTCGGTCTGACCTATCTGGTTGGCGAAACCGGCGAGGTGATCCGCATCGCGCCCGATCCGCGCCGCCTGGCGCTCAACGGGATCACGCTGCAGCAGCTGGCCGGCAAGGTGTCGGGCGCAAACCGCGCCTTCCCCGTCGGGCAGGTGCGCGATGCGGGTGAGCAGATCACCGTTGTTGCGGGCGAAACGCTGCGCACGCCGGCCGAAATCGGTAATCTGCTGCTGACCGCGCGTGACGGACGCCCCGTCTATGTGCGTGATGTGGCCGATGTGAGCTTCACGACGGACGCCAGCGAAGCGCTGGTCTCGACCGTGACCCGCAGCGAGGATGGCGCAATCGAACGCGTTCCGTCCGTCACGCTGGCAGTCGCCAAGCGCGCCGGTGCAAACGCTGTGACCGTTGCGCATCAGATTCTGGAGCGTGTGGAGCTGCTCGAAGGCAATGTCATTCCCGACAGTGTCTCGGTGGAGATCACCCGCGACTATGGCGAAACGGCCAATGAAAAGGCCAATGAGCTGCTGTTCCACCTGGCTCTTGCGACGATTTCGATCATCGCGCTCGTGTGGGTTGCCATTGGCTGGCGGGAAGCGATCGTGGTGGCCATCGTCATTCCGGTCACCATCCTGCTCACCCTGTTTGCCGCCCGCGTGATGGGATACACGCTGAACCGCGTCTCGCTGTTTGCGCTGATCTTCTCCATTGGCATTCTGGTGGATGATGCCATCGTGGTGATCGAGAATATCGCACGCCACTGGGGCATGGGTGACGGGCGCGACCGCCGCCGTGCGGCCATCGAGGCCGTGGCGGAAGTGGGCAACCCGACCATCGTCGCCACGTTGACCGTGGTGGCCGCCCTTCTGCCGATGCTGTTCGTGTCCGGCATGATGGGGCCCTATATGAGCCCGATCCCGGCCAACGCCTCGGCTGCGATGATCTTCTCCTTCTTCGTCGCCGTCATGGTCACGCCGTGGCTGATGATGAAGACCGCCGGCAAGGCCCCGATCGCTGCGCATGGCGGTGACGGTCATCACCAGGGCGGTTCGCTCGGGCGCATCTATAGCTGGGCTGCCCGGCCGATCCTTAAGACCAAGGGGCGGAGCTGGTTCTTCCTCATCGCCGTCGGTCTCGTGACGCTTGGCTCGCTCGGTCTGTTCTACACCAAGGACGTGACCGTGAAGCTGCTGCCGTTCGACAACAAGTCGGAACTGGCCGTGTTGATCGACCTGCCCGAGGGCTCCTCCGTGGAAGCCACGGATGCGGTCGCCCAGGCGGTTGCGCGAAACGTGCTCGAACTGCCCGAGGTTCGCTCGGTGCAGACCCATGCGGGCTCGGCCGCTCCGTTCAACTTCAACGGGCTGGTGCGTCACTACTTCCTGCGTGCAGCCCCTGAACAGGGCGACGTGGCGCTGAACCTGACCGGCAAGGGCGAGCGCGACCGCGCCAGCCATGACATCGCGCTCGACATTCGCGAGCGTCTTGCCACACTGCCGGTGCCCGAGGGCACGAGCCTGAAGGTCGTTGAGCCGCCGCCCGGCCCGCCGGTCATGGCGACGCTGCTGGCCGAGATTTATGGTCCCGACGCCGAAACGCGCCGCCAGGTGGCGGAGCGGGTAGAGGCTGCGTTCCGCTCCGTTCCCTTCGTGGTGGACGTGGACAACTCCTTCGGCGATCCTGCCCGGCGTCTGCGCGCCACGGTCTCGACCGACGATGCGGAATTCTACCGTGTCGAGGAAAGCGACGTGTTCGACACGCTGGCCATCCTCAATGGCGGCCAGACCGTTGGCTATTCGCATCGCGGCGAAGGCCGTCAGCCGATCCCGATCCGTGTTGAGCGGCCCAGAGGCGAGAAGACGCTGGACGAGGATTTCCTGACGACGCCGATCCCCGCCAATGTGCTGCCGGGCAGCCGCGGCGTGGTGGAACTGGGCGATGTCGTTCAGATTTCCGAGGAGCGCGCCTCCTATCCGGTGTTCCGCCACAATGGCCGTGCGGCCGAGATGGTGACGGCGGAACTGGCCGGCGATTTCGAGGCTCCGCTTTATGGCATGATGGCCGTGCAGGAGGCGCTGGATGCGCAGGACTGGACGGGGCTCGAAAAGCCGGCCATCAGCCTGAACGGCCAGCCTTCGGACGAAAGCACCCCCACGCTTCTGTGGGATGGCGAGTGGGAAGTGACCTGGGTCACCTTCCGTGACATGGGTGCTGCCTTCATGGTTGCCCTGCTCGGCATCTACATTCTGGTGGTCGCGCAGTTCGGCTCGTTCAAGGTGCCGCTGGTAATCCTGACGCCGATCCCGCTGACCTTCATCGGCATTCTCGGCGGCCACTGGCTGTTTGGCGCGCCCTTCTCGGCCACGTCGATGATCGGTTTCATCGCGCTTGCCGGCATCATCGTCCGCAACTCGATCCTGCTGGTGGACTTCATCCGCCATGCGGCGTCGCCCGAGCGGCCGCTGACCGAGGTGCTGATCGAAGCTGGCGCGATCCGCTTCAAGCCGATCCTGCTCACCGCCTTTGCGGCGATGATCGGTGCGGCGGTTATCCTTGCGGACCCGATCTTTCAGGGTCTGGCGATCTCGCTCCTGTTCGGTCTGGCGTCTTCGACGTTGCTGACCGTGCTGGTTATCCCCGCGATCTACCGCGTGCTGCGCACCTGATCGCGGAGAAAGCCCTCGCCTTCCCCCTCATGCGGGCGCACAAGTGCCCGGCAGGGGGAAGGCGCTTCTCCCCTCTCCCTGACGCATTGTTTTTACGAAATTCCGGACGGAAAACCGGTTCCCGCTTTTCCTGGAATTTCTTTAGTGCGCTAACAGAAGCGGTGCGGGCGCGCTTTGGAGCATGGTGCGGGTGACACCGCCGAGGACAGCCTCGCGGAAGCGGGAATGAACGAAAGCGCCCATCACCATCAGCTCCACCTGCTCTGCCGAGAGAAACGCATTCAGCCGCGCCGTGACATCGCCATCAATGGCGGTGAGTGTTTCAATCTGCGGGTCATTGACCCCGTGGCGGACGAGATAGGCGGCAAGGTCGGCCCCCGGCGCCATGCGCGAGAGATCCTTCTCTCCGGTCACCGAAACGATGAACACCTGCTCTGCTTCCTGCAGGAAGGACAGCGCATCGTCCACCGCACGCGCCGCACGGGCGCTGCCGTCCCAGGCAACCGCAACACGCTTCGGCGCTGGATTGCCACCCGCCTGCGGCACCAGAAGCGCAGGCCGGCCGCTGTCGAACAGCACATCCTCGACCACATCGCTTTTCATATCCGAGCCTTCGCCCGGCGCGTCGAGCACGCACAGATCGTTGACCCTTGCGAGGCGCGCAAGGCGTGCGCTGCGTGGCTCAAGCCGCGAAAGCGACTGCTCGGTCACGCATTCCACGCCGGCCCCTGCGGCAAGCCGCGCCGCAGCCTTCGCGGTTTCGCGCGTCGTGGCTTCCAGTGCGTCCAGCTCTTTCTTGACGATGCTGGCCAGGCCGCCGCCGGTGCGCGAGATCGGCAGGTAGATGGATGGCGGCAGTGCGCATACCGTGAGACAGGAACCATGATGGGCGGCAAGCGCCACCGCATAATCGAGCGCCGGCGTGGAGGTGAACCCCTCGCTGGCCTCAAGGCCGACAAGAATGCATTTCGGTTTATCGGCCATGGTTCTTCTCCTTCTGAAAAAGCGCTACTGGAGCGTGGCGAGGTAAGTCAGGATCGCGTCGATCTGGTCAGGCTCGGCGATGAAGACCGGCATGTCGGGATGGCCCACGACAATGCCTTCTGCAAACGCCTCTTCCAGCGCCTCCAGCGGATAGCGCTGCGAGAGCTCGCGGAAGGGCGGCGCCTCCGGATGCGTGCTCTCATCGGTCGCGCCGACGGCATGGCAACTGGAGCAGTTCGTCTCGATCAGCTCCCGGCCATAGGCCACGAGTTCATCAGCTTCGTCTGCCATCGCCTGAGCGCAGGCTGCTGCGAAGAGCGCCGCGAAGACGCCCGTGCGGAGCGTGAAGTTCTGCATTTCCAGCCTTTCGGATCATAATTGATTCAAGAACTATCAGCTTTAGCATAGCAAACTTTGATGCGGGTCAAGGAACAGCGGCAAACAATGACTTGATCTTTGTCAAAGCGCCTTCAGAATCGGCTTTCTAGGGTGGTGAAGAACGAAAGGATCCAGCATGACCACAGTTTCTGACCTCTCTCCGAAATTTCGCCATGTCCGGCTCGAACTCGCCCGCGAAAAAGGGCACCCGATGGGTGAGCATGACGAGGGCTACGATCTGCTCGTACCGCTGGACACGGAGGGCCGCCTCGACCCCGTGGAGTGGAAGAAGCACCAGATGCAGTGCCGCGTGCGCCGTTTTGAACCGGACGCGCAGGACAAGATCGGGCGGTTGCGCCGCAAGCCCGGCGGCCAGTGGTATTTCGACTATGAGGAAGGCGAGCGCGATGACGAGATCGGCTTCCGCCTCGGGGAGGAACGCTTCCGGCAGGGCGAATATGTTTCCATCTCCCGTGAAGGCCAGATGCACACCTTTCAGGTAAAGCTGGTCGAACGGCTTTAGCGGCCCGATGACCCGGCGCATCGCCATCGTGCTGGGGCATCCCGACCCCAGCCCCGACCGGCTCTGCCGCGCCTTCGCTGCCGCCTATGCGGAAGGGGCGCAGGGGGCCGGGCATGTGGTCGACATCATCGATCTGGCGGCGCTGGACTTCCCGCTTTTGAAGTCACAGCAGGATTTTCTGCACGGAGCCCTGCCAGACGCGCTGAAGCCGGCGCAGGAGGCCGTGACCGCCGCCGAACATGTGGTGTTCATCTACCCGCTGTGGCTCGGCACCATGCCGGCGCTCCTGAAGGGCTTTCTCGAACAGCTCCTGCGTCCGGGCGTTGCCTTTGCCTACAAGGAGAAGGGGTTTCCCGAAACGCTGCTCAAGGGCAAGTCGGCGCGGGTTATCGTCACCATGGGCATGCCGGCGCTGATCTACCGGCTCTGGTTCTTCTCGCACAGCCTGCGCAGCCTTCGCCGCCACGTGCTGAAATTCGTCGGTTTTTCGCCTGTGCGCGAAACCCTGTTCGGCGCAGTGGAAGAAGCGAGTGAAGAAAAGCGCAAAAGCTGGATCGAAGAGGTCCGCGTGCTGGGCAAGAGTGCTCTCTAGTTGTGAAATCCACACCGCCCGGGGTGACAGACCCGGCATAACAAAGCATCTTGCGCATATGGATTCACGGATCCAGACGTGACGACGCATCATCATCAGGAGGGCATCCGCAATGGCGGGAAAGTTCGAACTCTACAAGGACAAGGCGGGTGAATTCAGGTTTCGCCTGAAAGCCGGCAATGGCGAGATCATTCTGGCCAGTGAAGGCTACAAGCAGAAGTCGAGCGCGGAGAACGGCATCGAGTCCGTTCGCACCAATTCTCCCAAGGACGAGCGCTACGAGCGCAAGGATACTTCTTCGGGCAAGCCCATGTTCAACCTGAAGGCCTCCAATGGCCAGGTGATCGGCACGAGCGAATCCTACAGCAGCGAAAGCGCGCGCGAGAACGGCATCCAGTCCGTGAAGAACAACGCCCCGGACGCCAAGCTGGAAGATCTGTCGGCCTAGAGCAATTCCAGGAAAAGTGGGAACCGGTTTTCCGACCGGAATTGCGTTAAAAACAATGAGTAGGGCGTTTTCGCAATTCAACGAAAAGCGGAAACGCTCCAAGCCCGGCTTTCCCTTTAGTGCTCCATGACCTTGCGTGGAGTGGAGGTCGCCTCCGCTCCACCATTTAGAATGCGTATCCCCGGCACGGGCAGCGGCAGGCCTGAATTGCGCAGGGCCGCATCGATCTCGGCGAAGATCGCATCCCGGCAGTCGATGTCATCGGCGAAGCTGGGCACCCAGAACCGCACATTATAGCGAATGCCTTCCGGATCATATGACGCGACCCGAACGTCCGGCGCCGGCGTCTGAACGATGATCGGTGAACGGCTGGCGGCCTCGGCCAGAAGCTTGCGCGCATCGCTGACGGCAAAGGCGTGAGACAGCACCACTTCCACCTGCGTCCGGTATTTCCGGTTCGGAGCGCTGTAGTTGGTGAGCTTCTGCCGTGCGATCTGGCTGTTGGGCAGGATCACATAGGTGTCGTTGCGGGTGAACAGGCGCGTGGTGCGCCAGCCGATCTCGATCACCCGCCCGCGCGTCTGGTCGTCGATGGAAACCCAGTCGCCTATGCGATATGGCGCTTCGATGCCCACCGCGATGCCGGCGAAGACATCCGCCAGCGTGCTGCGCAGCGCGAAGCCCAGAATTGCGATGATAAGCCCGGAACCGGCCAGCGCGCCGCTCCAGCTCTGTCCGATCACCAGCATCACCGTCGCCAGCGTCGCGGCCAGGAACAGGGCAGCCGAGATCAGCTCCGGCAGAAGCTTTGGCACCTGACGGCGCTTTCGCCCGGCCCGCTCCAGCGCCATGGCGACAAGACGCCCGCCCAGCCACGCCGCCGAAAAATAGGCGACAGCGCCTGTCAGCACGCGAATGGGTTTGGGCGGGATGCCCAGTTCCAGCCACTCCATGACCGGCTGGTGCAGCATATAGGCGGCAATGGCGAGCCCGGTGCAAAGCAGCGGCCAGAGTATGCGCAGGAAGGTTTTGCGGATCGCACTCATATCAGGCTCACCTCCAGGTCGACATGGCGGAAGCCGCGACCGGGGCGCTCGCGCGGGCGCGCAGGCAGTTTGACCGGCTGATCGTCCGGGCGAATGGGGCTCAGGCAGTGAAGGCACCGCGAAGCGGCGCGCGGAGACAGGCTTCCGCAATGCGCGCAAACCAGAGGCTGAATTTTTCTCGACATTTGTGATCTCTTCCAGGCACTTGGATCGCCGTGCATCCATTCGGACGCACCAAAGACGGTCCAGAGTTTCGATGGAGCATCGGAGGAAACCGAAAACCGGCTTCCACTTTTTGGATCGATGCTCTGGCTGGCACCCGGGACGGAAGAGAACTTATGCTTATCTCAACGACACACCGCCCCGGGAGAAACATGAGTTTCCCGGGCGCACCTGATCGTCGCGTTTTTCAGATTCATAAGCATGGTTTTGATTTAATTATAAAAATTTGGTTTTCAAGCTCAGAATCCAATAATAATCAGAAACCATCGCTCAAATGAGACATTCGCTTATGAATGGAGCCATTTGTTTGGTTTTTATTGGCATTTCCCGCCTGATTAATTTCCATGAATTGTGGTTGATTGACAAATTTCTTGAATCTGTAATTTTCTATTGCCCTTACGTAAGGAAAATGCAGATTCACTTCATTCATTTCACTCGCTGAAAACCACGCTTCACTGGTATGAACGACCGGCTTGCCTCCACTTCCGATTTCCTGCTCGAACTCTATTCGGACGCGGCCGAC
This sequence comes from Nitratireductor sp. WH36-1, assembly GCF_058725515.1. NCBI lineage: Bacteria > Pseudomonadati > Pseudomonadota > Alphaproteobacteria > Hyphomicrobiales > Phyllobacteriaceae > Nitratireductor > Nitratireductor sp. WH36-1. The sequence goes on from NZ_JBZXDP010000002.1 coordinate 671,285, forward strand.
TGCCATCCCGAGGCATTTCGGCTTCGTACGCTGGAGCGGCTCACAAAGCTGATCGATTTCGATTTTGCGGTCTGGGGCGGCGGAGCGGCTGAAAGCCGCGACGTGACGGATCTGGTTACCTATGAGCAGTCGCCCGAGATACTCTATGATTGGTCTCAGGTGGCCGATCAGGATGCCTTCTGCGACATCACGCTGGGGCAATTGGGAAAAGCCGCCCGTTTCGACGATATCCGGAATTATCGGGACAGCATCGCCTATAATGATCACTGGCGGCGCTTTGGAGCGCGGCAGATGATGGCGACGATCTCGGCCGAGCCTCTGGATGGCTATGTCAGCTTTGTGGGCCTCTGTTCCGAAGCCAGAACAAACGTCTTCTGCGACGCCTCCCGGATGATGAAGAACGTGATCGTGCCGCATCTCTCGGCAGCGCTTCGCATCAACCGGCAATCCTCGCTCATGCGTCACGGCCGCGAGAGCGAAGCCATCGGCCTTGTGGATCGGGGCGGCTGGATTCTGGTGGGCCTCGACCGGTTTTCGGAGCTGGCGCGCGAGGAAGGGGCGCTTTCCAACCGTTTGCCGCATGGGATGTGGGAGGGGCTTGTGCAGACCGGCGCCTGGCAGGGCACGGCGCTTCTTGCCAGCGCCGAGCGCCGGGGTGCGCATTTTCTCGTGCGGCTCACACCACTTGGCGCATTTGCGCGCCTGACCCCTCGCGAAATGGAGATCGTGCGTTCCTACGTGACCGGGCTGACTTTTCGGGAAATCGCGACGGAGCTGGCCATCGCCCCTTCCACGGTGCGCAACCACATCGCCAACATTTTTGAAAAACTGCACGTCGCCAGCCGGACAGAGCTGGTGCAACTGCACCTGGCGACCTTTGGCCAGTTCACCGCTCCGGACACACCGAAAGCCCCGGGCGCAAGACCGTAGTGCATCTGCACTATTTCCTTTTGTCTTTATCGCCGCTTCTTTCGCCCTGCCCGGCCGAAGCGCGCTGGCGGGCGAAAACGAAGCAAAGGCACGATGGAATGAGAAAACTGATCGCGGGGTTTCTGTTTGCGCTGACAGCAATGTCGGCCCCGGCTTCGGCTGAAATCGACGGGCATGGGCCGGATAGCTGGCGGGTGGTTGGCGTCTCCAGAAATGACGCGCTCAACGCACGTATGGGCCCGGGCACACGCTATCCGGTGATTGAGCGTTTCCGCAGCAATGAAGGCGGCCTGAAACAGGTCACATGCGTTCCATACATCCCGCCGGCACATTTTCAGCGCATGAGCGAAGCGCAGCGCCGGGCGTTGCCGCCGCGCTGGTGCCTGATGCAGGATCGCGCTCTGATCCGGGCGGGCTGGGTCAATGCGAACTATCTGCGGCCTGATTTTGGACAGCCAGCAAAACCACAAAAGCCGGCCAAACGCGTTTCCGTGGAGCCTGGCGGCGACCTGATCGCCAGATCGGAAGGGCTGGTGCGCGCGCTGTACGAACTGCGTTCGCTTGAGGATCAGGGTATTCGAACCGAGCTTTACACGCGCACGGGGGCCGGGCGGTTCTTCCAGAAAGCCATCGTGCAGCGCTTCATATCCGGCGCTGCGGGGGCCGACCCCATTTATGGCGCTCAGGATTTCGACGGCGCATGCGAAGAGCCGCGTCGCCATCCCACGCAGCCCATGTATCGCGGCATGATCACCGTCATTGTGGACTGTGTGAATTTCGGGCGGGCGCAGCGCACCGAATACGCCCTGCGTATTGATCCCGATCAGCCGGACGGTACACCGCGCATTTTCCGCATCAGCCACAAGGACTGGGATTTCCCGTGATTCCGGTCCCCTCACCTTTCCCTGAACAACCCAGGAGCACTTACATGAAGCCCACTCTGCGCCTTCTCTTGCTGGCAGGTTCGCTCGTTACATTCCCCGCCATGGCGCTGGAAGGCGAAAGGATCGGCAGCGTGACGGCAACGATCGATGGAACCGGATATACGGGCGAGACACTGGCGTTCCCCTCCGAAGGCTCGGCCATGGCGACCTTCGTGCCTGTTGGCCCCTCCGTGACTGTCTCGGTTCAGGCAATGGACCCGCAAGCAGAGTCACGCCTCAACAACATGCTGGTGATCGACTTTACGGCGCTGGGAACGGACGCCACGGCGCAGATGATCACCGGCAGCATCAGCTGGTGGCCGGAAGGGATGGACAGCCCCTTCTATATCAGTGACGAAAATGCGGGGCATGCCGGCATCACGCTCGACAGTCTCAGCCTTGATGGCGAAGCGCGTGTGACAGGGAGTTTCGACACATCCATCTGCCGCAAGGACGGGCCGTTTTCCGAAGCGGATACGAGCAAATGCGTGAAGGTGTCGGGCAGGTTCGACACGGCGCTCCATGCGCAATAGCAGTGCTCCGCGCGTGAGTGCCTGGAGCAATTCCGGAAAAAGCGGAAATGCTTTAGAAGCGGAAAAAGGAATCCTGCAGCGCCGAGTTGGAATATTCGACCGGCGTTCCATCTTTATCGACCACGACGCGCTGTACCCGAAGCAGCGGCGAGGCCTGTGGGATCGATAGCGCTTCGGCCTCTTCCGCCGAGGCCGTGAGCAGCGAAACATGTTCGCGGGCGAGGAATATCTCGCCTGCGAGCGCCGTGCGAAGCATGGTGTAGAGCGACGTGTCCGCGAGTTTGGCAACGTCCAGCCGCCGGGCCAGAGCCGCGGGCAGAAGCGAGGTCTGGTGAACCACTGGACGACCTTCCAGTAGGCGCACCCGGCGGATCTCGAACACCTCGCTTCCAAGCGGAAGGTTCAGCGCGTGGGCGGCTGACAGGCATGCCTGACGGCGCGCGGTGGAGACGAGCCGTGTGGAGGGGCGAAAGCCCGCTTCGCGCGCAGCGGTGGGGAAATCCACCAGCTTTTCGCTGCTGCGCCCGATGGCGCGTTCACGGTAGACCGTGCTGCGCCCCTGCCCTTTGGAAACGAAGCCCTCGCGCTGGAGAAGCTCCAGCGCCTGACGCACGGTGCGCCGTGAGACGGCATAGGCCGTGGCCAGCGCGTTTTCCGATGGCAGCGGATCACCATTGCGCCACAGGCCACCCGTCAGCTCGCTGATGAGCCGGTTGGCGAGACGCTGATAGGCGTGGTCCGCACCCATGCGCTCAGGCCGTCCTGCCGCCGATGTTGCGCACCAGCACAGCGCCGATGATGATCAAGCCGGTGAAGATGTCCTGCAGGTAGTTCGGCACACCGAGAATGGTGAGGCCATTGGCGACCACGGCGATGATCGCCGCGCCCAGAAGCGTGCCGAGCGCATTCGCCTGCCCGTCGCGGAAGGCGGTCATGCCGAGGAACACAGCCGCATAGGCCTGAAGCAGGAAACCGTTGCCGCCGGTCGGATGGGCGCTGCCAAGGCGCGCGGTGAGAAGCAGGCCCGCAAGGGCGGCAAAAAGCGTGCACAGGCCGAAGGCCCACACACTGTTGGGCACGATGCGCACGCCGGTCAGGCGCGCGGCCTCGCGGTTGCCGCCAATGGCGAGGATGCGGCGGCCAAGCTCCGTGTGGTCGAGGATGAAGGCCGCAAACAGTGTTGCCGCGAGCGCCCAGAGGGTCAGAACGGGAATGCCGGCGAGATAGCCGCGGCCCAGATCGCGGAAGCCCACCGGAATGTTTCCGAAGAGCGTTGCGCCATCGCTGATCCAGTAGGTGATGCCGCCGACAATGGTGCCCATGGCAAGCGTGACGATGAAGCTGGGCATGCGATAGGTGGCGATGGCGAGCCCGCTGACCGCGCCGACGGCAAAGCCTGCAATGAGCGTGACCAGCATGACCGGCACGATGCCCCACCCCGCCCCGAACAGCGTGACGGAAACAATGCCCGCCATGGAAACCACCGCGCCGACCGAAAGATCGAATTCCGACAGCGACATGACGAATGTGGCCCCCAGCGCAACGATGGCCAGAAGGGACATCTGCTGGGTGATGTTGATGAGGTTCGAGCCCTTGGCGAATGCCTCCGGCGACAGCGCCGCAAAAAGGGCGACGATGGCCAGAAGGCCGATCAGGGTTCCGTAGCGGGCGGAAAAGCTCAAGGTCGTGTCTCCGGCTGGGAAGGCGCAGGCGGCGGGGCATGGAAGGTGGCGTCGATGACGGACTGGCGCGTGACGGCGCTGTTGGGCGCATCAAGCGTGACGGCCCCCTGCGCCATGACCACGACGCGGCTTGCGAGCATCAGGAGTTCTTCAAGATCGCTGGTGGCGAAGAGAACGGCCGCGCCCTCGCCCGCAAGGCGATTGCACAGTGCATGGATTTCCGCCTTGGAGCGCACATCCACACCGCGCGTCGGCTCATCGAGCAGGAACAGTTTCAGCGATGGATCGAACCAGCGGCCGATCATGATCTTCTGCTGATTGCCGCCCGACAGGGTGGAAATGCGGTCGCCGAGGCCGCCATATTTGACGCTGAGCCCTTCAAGCGCGGAGCGAACGCCGGCCCGCGCCCGCCGCCAGGAAACGACCGGCAGGGCTTCCATTGCGCGATGCCGCTCCAGATGCGGCAGGACGGCATTGTCGAGAATGGAATGGTGCATGACGAGACCGGTGTTGCGCCTGTCTTCGCAGACATAGGCGACGCCGGCGCGTTTGCGGCTTTCAATGCCGGATGGTGGGAGCGATGCTCCTTTGAGCGCGATATGGCCCTGCGCCTGTCCGGCCGCCCCCCAGATCGCCTGCAACAGGCTTGAGCGCCCGCTGCCGACCACGCCGTAGAGCCCGACGATTTCGCCGGCGCGCACGGTCAGATCGATGGGCGACCGGCCGGAGCTCGCGCGAAAATTCGAGAGCTCCAGAACGGGTTCGCCCGGCGCGCGCGCATCGCCATGGCGTTCATGCCGAAACGCCTCGCCCGCCATGAGCGCGACGATCCCGTCGCGCGAGGTGTCGGCGATCCGCCCGCTGCCGACAGCCCGGCCATTGCGCAGCACCGTGTAGTCATCGGCCAGCGCGAACACCTCGTCGAGCCGGTGCGACACGAAGATGATGGCGCAGCCCTGATCGGCCAGATCGCGCACGATGCGGCGCAGGACGGTCGCTTCATCCTCGCTCAGCGAGGCGGTGGGCTCGTCCAGGATCAGCACCTGCGCATCGTCCATCAGCGCGCGCAGGATCTCCACGATCTGGCATTTGGCAACCGAGAGGCGACCAACCGGCGCGTCGATATCCAGATCGAGACTGTAACGGTCCCGCAGGGCGGCGAAGCGCGTGCGCATCGCCTTCCAGTCGACGCGGCCGAAACGGCGGGGATAGGCCCGGCCCACATAGGCGTTTTCATAGGCCGTGAAGCCGGGAACGAGATTGAGTTCCTGATGCACGGAGCGCAGACCGGCGGCTTCCGCCGCGCGGGGACTGGCAGGCTCAAAATCCCTGCCGGAAAGGCGCATTGCGCCGGCATCCGCCCGGTGCACGCCGGAGAGGCATTTGAGCAGGGTCGACTTGCCGGCCCCGTTCTCCCCCAGAAGGGCATGCACACGGCCGGCGGCGACGTTGAGGCGCACGCCATCGAGCGCCGTGACGCCGCCAAACCGTTTCGTGAGCCCTGCGATCTCCAGCATTTTTGCGGGTTTTACTCGCAGTTTGAGCCGAGCGTTTCGCGGTCGATCACCTTGGCCTCCACGAAAATCTCGCGGGAGGAAGGTTCGCCGCCGCCCAGAACGGTTTCTATCTCACCGACTGCGGCGCTCGCAATGCCCGGAAAATCCTGCCGCACCGTGGCGGCGAGGTTGGTGCACTGTTCGATCAGGTCGATCGCCTGCGGGTTGCCGTCAATGCCGGCGATGACGATGTCCGCATCGGGCATGTCGCTCTGGATGGCGAGCAGCGCGCCAACGGCAGGCTCATCCCAGGCGGCCCAGACGCCGTCGATCTCCTCGCCATACTGGCGAATGAAGGTCTCCATGGCTTGGCGCGCATTGTCGATGGGGCCTGGCACCTGCACGTAATGCTCGGCAATGACCTCGAAATCCGGATCCTTCTTCAGCGCTTCATCCAGCGCCAGCTCACGCTGGCGAACGCCCGGATGCGCCGAGTGGAAGAATTTGACGATCTTGCCTTCACCGCCCAGCGCCTCGAACAGATAGTCCGAGAGGATGGTGCCAAGCGCGAAATTGTCGGTGGTGATGTTGGCGGTCACACCATCGGCAAGCGCGCCGTCCAGCACGAAAACGGGAATGTTCTTGCCGGCTGCGGCTGCAACCTGATCGCCGATCTGGTTGGGATCGACGCTGACCAGAACGATGGCGTCCGCGCCCGCATTGGTGACGTCTTCCACACGGCTTGCGAGCTGCTGAAAGTCGCCGCGCGTGTCGACCACATTGACCGTCCAGCCCTTCGCCTGCGATTCCTTCGTGAAGGTCTCGACCATTTCATTGGTGGCAACGGAGCTCAAATAGGGCGTCAGCACCGCGATGTCCTCGGCATTGGCCGTAGTTGCGTGAGCAAGACCGGCCAGTGCGGCTGTGGTGAGAAGCAGGCGTTTCATCATTTCCTCCGATCCGTTGAACGGTTTTCGTTTCTTTCGTTTACGTCAGCAGGCGGGCCTGTTCCCGCGCGAAACGGGATGCTGCGAGATAGGCCTCATAGCGGCTGTCGCAGCGTTCGGTATTGGTTGTATCAGGCGCGAGAACGGGCGGCGCATCCATGGCGGCAAGTGAGAGACCGGCCTTTGCGGCGATCATGCGCAGCGCGCCCAGCGCCGTCATCTCCTGACTTGCATCGGGAAAGGCGATCTCGCGCTTCAGAACATTGGCGAGCGTGCGCCGCTGGAGCGCATCGCGCGCCGCGCCGCCAATGACGGTGAGCGGCGACGGCGGCAGGCCGGCGGTTTCCAGATTGTGGCGGATGGCGAAGGCCACGCCTTCGAGCACGGCGCGCGCCATTGCGCCCTTGCCATGGGTGCGGTCGAGGCCAAGGAATGCACCGCGCACGCGCTGATCCTCGAATGGAGCGCGCTCGCCCGAGAGATAGGGCAGGAAGAGCGGCGCGGCGCGCGCATTGTCCGCCGTCGCAGCCGCTTCCAGCAGGGCTTCGACATTGTCGCCCGTGATTTCGGCGAGCCAGTCCATGGCCGCGCCCGCCGTCAGAAATGGCGAGATGATGATGGCGCGGTCGGGGTGGACCGGATCGGCAAGCGTGTAGATGTCACGCGGGGGCGCAGCATCCTGCATGGTGAGCGTGGCCGCGACCCAGCCGGTGGTCCCGAGATAGGCGTAGGCCCGGCCCGGTTCGTCAGCGGCGGCGCCCCAGGTGGCAGCCGCGGCATCGCCCGCGCCATTGAACACCGGGATGCCCGCGACAAGGTCGAGCGCTGCGGCAGCTTCCGCGCGCAGTGGACCGACGATCTCATCGGCCGGGAGGATTTCGGGCAGGCGCGACGCTTCGACACCGACCGTGGCGAGCAGCTCTGCATCCCAGCACCGCTCTGCAATGTTCATCAGGCCGGTGGTGGACGCGACGGTGGGATCGATCACGGCCCGGCCCGTGAGCCTGAACGTGACGGCATCCTTCGCGCCGAAGAAGAAGCGGTGTTCGCCCGGAAGATCAGGTGCGAAACGGTCAAGCCGCATGAGCTTGAAGATCGTGTGCGCAGGGTCCGGACGGTTGCCGACACGCTTTGCATAATCGCCCGGCAGGCGGGCTTCGAGCGCGGCAATCTCGTCTTCATCGAGGCGGCGGTCGGAATAGAGCGCGGCGGGCGCGAGTGGTTCGCCTTCGGGCGAGAGAACAATCAGGTTCTGCATGGAGCCGGTGAAAACCAGCGCCGCGACATCCTGCCTGTGTGGCATGTCGGTCAGAGCGCTGACCAGCGCGGCCCACCAGTCTGCCGGGTTCTGGGTCTGCGAACGGTCTGCACCAGAGACGGTGGAGATCGCCGCCGAACGCGTGGCAAGCATTGCGCCGTCCTGCGAAAACAGAACGGCTTTCAGGGCCGAAGACCCGATATCGATTGCCAGAACAGCCCGGCTCAAAACCACCCTCCCTCTCACGGAGTGGACAAAACAATGTTGCCCACCGTGTCGCCGCGCACGCACCTTTTTGCAAGGTCAGTTCCCGTTTTTTCTTACGCGGTGATCCGTGAGTGCAGGTCTGGACGCGTCCCGTGTCAACGCCGGGGCGGCGCACAGCTGCATTTCGCTTCCCGAATGGGACAGATGCTTCCGAAAATGCGTCAGGAAAGGGTTCTGGAGCGTGCGGGGCTGTGCCCGCAGTAACGCCGAAAGGCGGCGGCGAACCGTCCCGCATGGGCGTATCCGACGCGGGCGGCGATTGTGGCGACCGGCAGATCGCCATGCTCGAGCAGAAGCCGGGCATGCTCCATGCGGCGCATGGTGAGATAATCATGCGGGGAGAGCCCGGTGAACCGTCGCATGCCTGTGGTCAGCGTGCGCTGGGACACCTCAAGCCGCTCGCACAGCGTCGATACGGTGAGCGGAAGCGCGGACGGGTCGTCGAGCAGCGCCTTGAAGCTCAGCACATAGTGCGGCAGCGGACCGGCGGCGGCGAGCGCCGAAGGCTCTGCCTCGCGGCAGGGCACATGGGCAAAGAGCGTTTCCAGAACCGCATTGACGAGAGGCATGGGCGAAAGAGCCGTGCTGTCGGCGGCCTCGATTTCTTCCGCGACCATGAGCCCGAAGAGACGCGCCAGCCGTCGCCCGACCGGCGTGTCGAGGTCGATCTCCGGCTTGAAGAACGGTGTGCGGCGCACCGGGTCGCCCGTGTAACGCTGCCAGGAACGCTCGACGAAATCGCGCTCCAGCCGCAACATCACCTGCGTGGTGCCCGGACGCCAGTTGGAGCGCACGAACGGCCCGGGAGACAGGATGAGGCCATGACCCGGACGCGACGCGACACGGTCGCGCCCGTAGAGAATGTCCACTCCGCCGGAAAGCGGGAACTCCAGCATGTAGAACGTGTCGAAAATGCCGGCTTCGACCTCGATGTCGGGGCCATAGCGCAGGAGGTTGAGAGAAGCCCCCTCGCCCGCGACGGCATGGTGCCGGAAGTCGAGCGATGCTTCGCCGGACGGCATCAGAAGGCGATGCGGCCTGTAGCGCGCGCCGATAGCGGCCTCGGCCTCCGCAACGTCAAGCGAATGCAGGCCGGGAACCCGGCCAAGCCTTTGCGACGCGTCGATGAGATCAGTCACCACCATGGGGCGTGAAGATATCAGGCGGGATCATCCTGTCCACTGGAAGCTGAGCCGCGAAAGGGACAAGTCGCGGGTAACCGAACATCGGCGGACGGTGATTTCGGTAGATATTTCAATAAATTGCTGAAAGTCTCGCGGTGAGACATGTGTTTGACTTGTCCCTGTCCGCCATGTGTGAATGGGCGAAAAGCAACAAGGGGACGCGCACGCATGACTGCACCCATTGAACCCAATTCCTTCCGGATTGGCCCGGATGATGACGGCATGTTCGGCATCTTCGGCGGCCGGTTCGTTGCCGAAACGCTGATGCCGCTGATCCTCGATCTGGAGAAACACTGGAACGAGGCCAAGGACGATCCGGCGTTTCGGGCCGAGCTCGAATATCTCGGCCGTCACTATACGGGCCGTCCCTCGCCGCTCTATTTCGCAGAACGCCTGACCGAGCATCTGGGCGGCGCGAAGATCTACTTCAAGCGCGAGGATTTGAACCACACCGGTTCGCACAAGATCAACAATTGCCTCGGCCAGATCCTGCTCGCCAAGCGCATGGGCAAGACCCGCATCATCGCCGAGACCGGGGCCGGTCAGCATGGCGTGGCCTCGGCCACCGTGTCGGCCCGCTTCGGCCTGCCCTGCGTGGTCTATATGGGCGCGACCGATGTGGAGCGGCAGAAGCCGAACGTCTTCCGCATGCATCTTCTGGGCGCCGAGGTGAAGCCGGTCTCTTCGGGGCATGGCACGCTGAAAGACGCCATGAACGAGGCGCTGCGCGACTGGGTGACCAATGTCGAGGACACCTATTACCTGATCGGCACGGCTGCAGGCCCGCATCCCTATCCCGAGCTGGTGCGCGATCTTCAGTCGGTGATCGGCACGGAAGCGCGCGAGCAGATCCAGGAGCTGGAAGGCCGGCTGCCCGACGCCATCGTGGCGGCGGTGGGCGGCGGTTCGAACGCCATCGGCCTGTTCCATCCCTTCCTCGATGACCGCCAGGTGGAGATCCACGGCGTCGAGGCTGGCGGCCACGGGCTGGAGGGTGACGAGCACTGCGCTTCCATGACGGCTGGCCGTCCGGGCGTGCTGCATGGCAACCGCACCTATCTGTTGCAGAACGATGACGGGCAGATCCTCGACGGGCATTCGGTGTCGGCGGGGCTGGACTATCCCGGTGTCGGGCCGGAGCACAGCTGGCTGAAGGATTCAGGCCGTGTGATCTACTCGCCCGTTCTGGACGATGAGGCGATCGAGGCGTTCCAGATGACGACGCGTCTTGAGGGCATCATCCCGGCGCTGGAATCGGCCCATGCGATTGCCCATGCGATCAAGCTCGCGCCGACCATGGGCAAGGACCAGATCATGATCGTCAATTTCTCCGGTCGCGGAGACAAGGACGTGCATACCGTTGGAAAGATGCTCGGCATGGAGATCTGAGCCGCAGGATCCGAACCCACAATCTGTCCGAAGAGAAAGCATCCTCCCATGACCACCCGCATTGACCGCCGCTTTGCGCGGCTGAAGGAAGAGAACCGCCCCGCGCTCGTGACCTATTTCATGGGCGGCGACCCGGACTATGAGACCGCGCTGTCGATCATGAAGGCGCTGCCTGCGGCGGGCAGCGACGTGATCGAGCTGGGCATGCCCTTCTCCGACCCGATGGCCGA